>NZ_JANKZL010000011.1 GCF_027568395.1 Aminobacter sp. HY435
GCTTTTCCAAGCTCAAACAGTTCCGAAGGGTCGCTACACGTTTCGAGAAAACCGCGAGACACTACCTCGCCGTCGTCACAATAGCTGCAATTGTCCTATGGATCCGGTAATTGTCCACACGACCTAGCGCATCGGCCCGAAAATCGGACCCGATTTTCGGAAAGCACGATGCGCCAACTCAGTAAGTTGGAGCGTCCTTTGTGCGTCCATGCGGACGCACGGCGCTCTAGATAGGAACCATTTGCAGCTCGCAGGAGTTGTGCCGACAAGAAAGGTCAGGTCACAATGGGCACCCGCAGACAGCAGAGCGCAGCAAGATTGACCGCAGGCATCCGGCGCGAGATCGCAACGGACGTCAATGTGCGCGTGCTCAAGGCTCTGCCGGCGTTCAAGGTCGACAGCAAGCTGCCGAAGAAGCTGAAGGCGCTGCTCGAACAGCTTGACGAACGCGAGGAGCCGGCGCCGACAAGGCGCTGATCAGTGGCCGGCCGAACGCCGCCACGAATATTTCGAGCCTTTGTCCGAGACGTCTTCGGGCCTGGCCGCCGGCTGATAATATAGCGACAACCCACCAACCTGCCCCGCTTCCAGCCGCTTCAACAGCACGGGATGCGACACTTCGAACTCGTCGAAGCCGACGCGCAACATGTGCGGCAACTGATCGATCAGCACCTGACCGGTTGCGCGCACTGCCCCCTTGTAGCCATGGCGGCTGCGCAGCAGCTCCGCCTTGGAGAAAGAGCGGCCGTCATTGAAGGCGGGAAAGGCCAGGGCCACGAGCGCAAGCTGATCGAGATGATCGACGATCGCGTCGAGCTGGTCGCCGGGCTGCAGCAGAACGCCGAGGCGCTCGGCCGCCTCCTTTCGCTGCTTCGCATCGAGATCGAGAAAAGCATGCAGCGGCAGGATCACCCGGCTGTTGCCGGCAAGAGCATCCGCCTCCTCCGCATGTATCCAGGCGTCGTCACGAAAACCTTCAGGTGTCCAGAGGCGGGCGGTCGTCTCCGGTGTCGCTTGGGTCATTGCAGAATTCCTAAAGGGACGCGTCGGTCAGCGACTGCTCGAGACCGGAAAGATGGATGCCGCATTCGGTCTTGCCTTGCCCGGCCCAGCGGCCCGAGCGGGCGTCGTCGCCCGGCTTGACCACCTGCGTACAGGGAAAGCAGCCAATGGAGAGATAACCGTACGCGACAAGCGGATTTTCGCGCAAGGCATGTCGGCGCATGTAGTCGGCGAGGTCGGAGGTGGTCCAGCGTGCCAGCGGATTGATGCGAAAACGCGGGCCAACCTGCTCGAACACCGGGAGTGCAGCGCGCGTTGCCGCCTGGAAGCGTTTGCGGCCGGTGAACCAGGCGCGGAAAGGCTCGACGCCCCGTGCCATCGGCTCGACCTTGCGGACATCGCAGCATGCGTCGGTGTCGCTCTGGTGCAGCTTGCCAGTCGGATCGACCCGAGCCAGCGCCGATTCGTCCGGCGTGATGATGCGGATATCCGTCAGTCCGAAGTCGGCGACCAGTGCGTCGCGATAGTCGAGCGTCTCGCCGAAATGCTTGCCCGTGTCGAGAAAGACGACTGGCAGCTTGCGGTCGACTTCGGCGATCATGTGCAGCAAGACAGCCGAATCCGCCCCGAAGGACGAGACGGCTGCGATCTCGCCGGCAAAGCGCCCGGTTGCGGCGCGCGCGATGATCTCGACGGGCGTCAGGTGCCCATAGAGCGCATCGAGCGCCGCAGCTTCGGCAAGAACCTGCGCTTCGGTCCCGGCGTCAGGCTGCCTTGGCTTCGCTAGCATAGAGCGCCTCCTTGAACGGCGCGGGACCGACGCGGCGATAGGCGTCGAGGAACTTTTCCGCCGGACCGCTGCGGACCTGAAGATAGGTGTCGACGATGGTCTCGATGGCGTCGGTGATTTCTTCCGGGCCGAAGCCGCGGCCGATGATCTCGCCGACGGTCGTGTGCTCGTCGGCCGAGCCGCCGAGCGTCACCTGGTACAGCTCCGCGCCCTTCTTCTCGACACCCAGGATGCCGATATGGCCGACATGGTGGTGGCCGCAGGCGTTGATGCAGCCCGAGATCTTGAGCTTCAGTTCGCCGACGTCGCGCTGGCGCTCGAGCGAGGCGAAGCGGCGCGAGATGTCCTGCGCCACCGAGATGGAGCGGGCGTTGGCCAGCGCGCAATAGTCGAGGCCGGGGCAGGCAATGATGTCTGATATCAGGTTGGAATTGGCGGTGGCGAGGTCGATCGCCACCAGCGCATCATAGACCGCCTTGAGATCGGCGCGCGCGACATGCGGCAGGATCAGGTTCTGCTCATGGCTGACGCGGATCTCATCGAAGCCGTACTGCTCGGCGATATCGGCGACGGCTTCCATCTGGCTGTCGGTGGCATCGCCAGGCGCTTCGCCGATACCCTTCAGTGAAATGGTCACCGCGGCATAGTCGGGATCGCGGTGGGTAAAGACGTTCTGGTCCAGCCATTCTCCGAAACTCCTGGAGTCCAGCCGCGCGACCTTCAGCGCCTCGTCGCCCTCGGGACGTGAGACGAGGACAGGCGGCGCGAAATAGGACTGGATGGCCTGGACATCGGCCTCGGGCAGCTTGAGTTCGCCGTCCTTCAATGCCTGCCATTCGGCCTCGACCTGGCGGGCGATCTCGTCGACGCCGGTCTCGTGGACCAGGATCTTGATGCGTGCCTTGTACTTGTTGTCGCGGCGGCCGAAGAGATTGTACACGCGCAGGATCGCGGTCGTGTAGGACAAGAGGTGCTCTTCCGGCAGGAAGTCGCGGATCTTCTTGCCGACCATCGGCGTACGGCCCTGGCCGCCGCCGACATAGACGGCAAAGCCGAGTTCGCCCTTGTCGTTCTTCTTCAGGTGCAGGCCAATGTCGTGGGTCTGGATGGCGGCACGATCGCGCTCGGCACCGGTCACAGCGATCTTGAACTTGCGCGGCAGGTACGAGAATTCCGGATGCACCGACGACCACTGGCGCAGGATTTCGGCATAGGGGCGCGGGTCGGCGACCTCATCGGCGGCGGCGCCGGCGAAATGGTCGGCCGTGACGTTGCGGATGCAATTGCCGGAGGTCTGGATGGCGTGCATCTCGACCGAGGCGAGGTCGGCGAGGATCGCCGGGATGTCGGACAGCGCCGGCCAGTTGAACTGGATGTTCTGGCGCGTGGTGAAGTGGCCGTAGCCCTTGTCGTATTTGCGGGCGATGTGGCCGAGCATGCGCATCTGCTTCGAGCTCAGCGTGCCATAGGGCACGGCGATGCGCAGCATGTAGGCGTGCAGCTGCAGATAGACGCCATTCATCAGGCGCAGCGGGCGGAATTGGTCCTCGGTGATCTCACCGGCAAGTCGGCGCTCGACCTGGTCGCTGAAATCGGCGACGCGGGCCTTCACAAAATCATGGTCGAACTCATCGTAGCGGTACATGGTCGTCTTCCGGTCTGTCTTCAGGCGGCAGCGTTGGCGGTGGAGCGCGCCTGCTTGCCGAGGTCGAGGCGATTGGTGGGGCCGGCGGCGCGGATCACTTCGCGCAGGCGCAGCGGCTGGATGACCCCGCCGACCACGTTGACGTCGATCAGGTTGACGTCGACCACCTCGTTGTCGTCGTAGGCCCGCCTGCCGATGGCTTCGAGCCTGGCCTCGCCGTCCTTGTCGGCGACGGCGTCGGCGCCATCGATGGTTTCGGCCCAGAGGCCGGCAGCAGAAAACCACACGGCCTCGCCGTCGGTCAGCCGGTTGGCGGTCAGGATCTTCATGCCCTTTGTCCTTCCCTGGCGGCGGCCGCCACCTCCTGCCTGTGAGCCGAAAGCGGCTCGGAGCGTTCAAAATTGGCGCCGGCAACCGCGTCGCCGATGATGGTCATCACCGGGCCGTCGAGGTCACTGCGGCCCTCCAGCGACGGCAGATCAGCAAGCGTGCCGTGGAAGCGCCGACGGCTTTTCAGGCTGGCGTTTTCGACCACGGCGACCGCCGTGTCGGGCGAGAGCCCGGCCTCGATCAGTCGTCCGGCGACATCGGCGGCGACGGAACGGCCCATGTAGACAGCAACGGTCGCGCCAGTGATGGCGAGCCTGGCCCAGTCGGGCAGCGAACCGCCCTTGAGGTCGTGGCCGGTGGTGAAGACCATCGAGGAGGTGACGCCGCGCAGCGTCAGCGGCAGTTCGAAATCGGCGGCGGCGGCAAAGGCGGAGGTCACGCCCGGCACCACTTCGTAGGAGACGCCAGCATCGCGCATCGCCTGCATCTCCTCGCCGGCGCGGCCGAAGACCAGCGGATCGCCGGACTTGAGCCGGACCACGCGCTTGCCGGCCAGCGCCAGCTCGACGAGCAGGCCGTTGATCTCGCTCTGCGTCTTGGAATGGCAGCCCTTGCGCTTGCCGACCGGCAGGCGTTCGGCGTCGCGGCGGCCCATCGAGATGACAGCTTCCGGCACCAGCGCATCGTAAAGGATGACGTCGGCCTCCATCAGCAAGCGATGGGCGCGGAGCGTCAGCAGGTCTTCGGCGCCAGGGCCAGCGCCGACCAGTGCGACATGGCCTGCGCCATGGCCGCCGCCGGGCGCGCTGCGCAGCAGCATTTCCGTGGCGGCGTCATGTGCCTCGGCAAGGCTACCGTTGTCCAGCGTCCTGGCGGGTGCGCCTTCGAAGAACTCGCGCCAGAAGCTGCGGCGAACGACGCCCTTCGGCAGGCTTTCGACGGTCTCGCGGAAGCTCGCCGCGAGCGTCGCCAGCGCGCCGAGATTCGGCGACAGCATGCGATCGATGCGGGCGCGGATCATCTGGGCGAGCACAGGCCCCGCCCCTTCGGTGCCGACAGCGACGGCAACCGGGGCGCGGTTGACCAGAGCCGGGGTGAAGAAGTCGCACAATTCAGGCCGGTCGACGGCATTGACGACAATGCCAAGGCGGCGGGCGTCATCGGAGACGCTTCGGTCAAGCGCCTCGTCGCCGGTCGCGGCAAAAACCATCACCGACCCTTCGATGAGCGAAGCGTCGTAGGCAGCATGAACGCGCAGCGCACCATTGGCGGCGATCCAGTCGCGCAGCTGCGGCTCGATTTCGTCGGCAATGATGCGAATTTCAGCGCTCGACTGGGCCAGCAGGCGCGCCTTGGCCAGAGCCTCGTCGCCGCCGCCGACGATGGTCACGGCGCGGCCCTCGACCTTGAGAAAGATCGGGAATGCGTTCAGCTTTGCGACGGCATGCGGCATGGCGAGCGGGTTCCACAAGACCTGCCATTTCTAGCCGCCCTACCCTGGCGGTAGAAGAAATGCACTCGCGCGGGCTGGATGGGGAGGCAATCGCTTTTGCCTCGCCCGATACGGCAAGAGAATATTATTCCAACCAGCGGCCATCGCCCTCCCACCCGTCGGTTTGGCCACGTTGGCCCCACACCGCCGCACGCGGAATCCAGATCCTTGCAAATGCTTGGATTCGCGTCGGCACTAAGCGCTGGCCCGACGCATGGCGCCAACGATCCGCAGCACCGCGGCGCAAACGAGATTTCTAATTTCTACCAAAACAGTAGAATTTGGCCCGATGCGCCCCGGGGAACATCCTTTGCCGCATAGCCGCTGCGTCATCAGGGACTTCGGGCAGCGCGCCGAAGCGACGGTCCGTCAAACGGGACAAGTTTTTTCGCCGGGAATTCAGTTTCTCGGCCAATCAGGGTTGCGCATGCCTGCTTGCGCCCACCATATTGTAAATGCAGCGGATTTCTCCGCAGCATCCCAAACTGAAATCGCTATTCAAAGGTGCCGCCGGGACAATGCCGCATGACACGCCCCTTATCGCAACAATCGTCGCCGGTCTGGGGCTGGCATTCATCTTCGGCGCTCTCGCCAATCGCTTCAGGATACCGCCGCTCGTCGGCTACCTGATCGCCGGCATGCTGGTCGGGCCGAACACGCCCGGCTTCGTCGCCGACCAGGGTCTTGCCCTCGAGCTCGCCGAAATCGGCGTCATCCTGCTGATGTTCGGCGTCGGGCTGCACTTCTCGCTCAAGGATCTTTTGTCGGTGCGCGCCATCGCCGTGCCTGGAGCCATCGTGCAGATCGGCTTCGCGACGGCGCTCGGCGCGAGCCTGGCCTGGATGCTCGGCTGGTCCGTCGGCGCCGGCCTCGTCTTCGGCCTGGCGCTGTCGGTGGCCTCGACGGTGGTGCTGCTGCGCGCGCTGCAGGAACGCCGCATGATCGAGACCGAGCGCGGACGCATCGCGGTCGGCTGGCTGATCGTCGAAGACCTAGCGATGGTCCTGGCGCTGGTCATGCTGCCGGCGCTCGCTGGTGTCCTGGGTGGCGAGGAGCAGGCCGCGCAGGCACCGAACATCTTCGCCCTGCGCTTCGACTTCGGCGTCTGGGGCGTGCTCGGCATCACGCTCGCCAAGGTGGCCGCGTTCGTCGCCCTGATGATGGTCGTCGGCCGCCGGGTCATCCCGTGGATGCTGCACTATGTGGCGCATACCGGCTCGCGCGAACTGTTCCGCCTCGCGGTGCTGGCCATCGCGCTTGGCGTCGCCTTCGGCGCGGCCAAGCTGTTCGGCGTGTCGCTGGCGCTCGGCGCCTTCTTCGCAGGCATGGTGATGAGCGAATCCGAACTCAGCCACCAGGCGGCAGAGGAAACGCTGCCGCTGCGCGACGCGTTCTCGGTGCTGTTTTTCGTCTCGGTCGGCATGCTGTTCGACCCGACCAGCCTTCTGACCGACACCTGGCCGATCCTGGCCACGCTGTTCATCATCGTCATCGGCAAGTCGGTCGCCGCCTTGCTGATCGTTCTCGCCTTCGGCTATCCGGTGGCAACCGCGCTGATCATCTCGGCGAGCCTGGCGCAGATCGGCGAATTTTCGTTCATGCTGGCAAGCCTTGGGGTCAGCCTCGACCTGCTGCCGGAAAAAGGCCGTGACCTGATCCTGGCAGGGGCGATCCTGTCGATCGTGCTGAACCCGCTGGTCTTTGCCGGCGCGGCCCGCCTCAAGCCTTGGCTCGAGAAGCGCACCGGCAAGGTGCCGGAGCCCGCCGAGCCGGTGCCTGTCGGACCGGCGACCGAGCCGGGCGAAGTCGCCACCGTCGCGCCTGCCGCGCCGACCGACGACGAAGCCCCGCCCCCGACCAGGCTTTGCGACCACACCATCCTGATCGGCTATGGCCGCGTCGGCTCGCTGGTCGGCAAAGCGCTGAAGCAAGCCGGCCTGCCCTTCCTGGTCATCGAGGATTCCAACAAGACCATCGCCAGATTGCGGGCCGAAGAGATCGAGACGGTCGCCGGGAACGCGGTCAAGGGCGAAGTCTTCGCCGCCGCCAATGCGGCCGGTGCCAGGCGGCTGATCCTGGCCATTCCCAACGCCTTCGAGGCCGGCCAGATCATCCTCAAGGCCAAGGCCGTCAATCCCCAGATCACGATCATCGCCCGCGCCCATTCGGACGCGGAGGTCGATCACCTGACCGGGCTTGGCGCCGACAAGGTCATCATGGGCGAGCGCGAGATCGCACGCGGTATCGTCGACCAGGTGATGGCGCGTGCGACATCAGAAGCAACCGTACCCATCGAGGAGCCTAGGCCGCAGGATCCACCGGCGGCCTAGCTAGTTCCCCAGCAGCACGTCGAGGATCGAAGTCTCACGGCGCTGCGGCTGGCCCCCGACCTCGGCGACCGGGCGTCGCACGCCGACCTCCGCAGGCGGCACCGGGCGGCCGATCGAGGCCGTCGGCTGATCCTGCTGGCCGCTTGCAGGCTGCTGGCGCTGGCCGACCGGCTGGGGTGCCGGCGGGAACGCGTCCTCATCCATGTGCTGGCCACCCACCGCCATTTCGGGCGCGGCCCCTTGCGACGACCATGAACCGGGCAGGGCCGCGACCGGCACGCCCTCGTGGGCGGCGACCATGAACTCGTGCCAGGCGAGCGCCGGCAGCGCACCGCCGGTGACCTTCTTCATCGGCTTTCCATCGTCGTTGCCGAACCAGACACCGGTGGTCAGGTTCGCGGTGAAGCCGACGAACCAGGCGTCGCGCGAGTTCTGGCTGGTGCCGGTCTTGCCGGCAGCCGGCCAGGCGAAGGCCGCCTTCTTGGCGGTGCCCTCCTCGACGGCGCCGGTCATCATCGCATTCATCATGCCGACGATTTCCGGGCTGATGACGCGCGGCCCACCGCCAGCCGTGTTTTCGTAGAGCACGTTGCCGTCGGCGGTGGTGATGCGCCGGATCATGTGTACCTCGGGACGATATCCGCCGTTGGCAAACGGCACATAGGCCGCCGTCAGCTCGAGCGGCGTCACCTCGGAAGTGCCAAGCGAGATCGAAACGTTGGGCTGGAGGGTGGATTCGATGCCCATGCGATGGGCGGCCTCGACCACCGAGTTGGGACCGACCTCCATGGCCAATTGCGCCGCCACCGAATTCAGCGACTTGGCGAGTGCGGTCTTCAGCGTGACGCGGCCATAATACTTGCCGTTGTAGTTTTCCGGCGTCCATTTGCCGATCTTGATCGGTGCGTCGTTGCGCACGCTGTCGGGCGTGCGGCCCTGCTCGAGCGCGGCCATGTAGACAAACGGCTTGAAGGCCGAGCCGGGCTGGCGACGCGCTTCCGAGGCGCGGTCGAACTGGCTGGTCGAGTAGTCGTAGCCGCCGACCATGGCGCGCACGGCTCCCGAATTGTCGATCGACACCAGTGCGCCCTGGCTGACATTGAGCTTCTGGCCGTTCTGGTCGATGAGGCGGCGGATCGATTTCTCGGCAAGGTCCTGCAACGTCATGTCGACCGTCGTGTCGACGATGATATCGGAGCGGACTTCGCCGATCAGTCCGGGCAACTCTTCCATCACGCGGTCGGCGACGTAATTTTCCGACCCCGTCCAGAACGAGGCGGCGCGCGTCGCCGGCGCGCTCATCGCCGTCTTGAGTTCCTTCTCGCCGATCATGCCCTCGCCCCGCATGGCGCCAAGCACCAGCTGGGCACGGGCTTCGGCGGCCTTGGGATCGCGCGCCGGCGACAGGCGCGAGGGCGCCTTGAGCAGGCCGGCAAGCAGCGCTGCTTCGGCCAAAGTGACATCCCGCGCGGACTTGCCGAAATAGCGCCTGGAGGCGGCCTCGACACCATAGGAGCCCGAGCCGAAATAGACCCGGTTCAGGTACATTTCGAGGATCTGGTCCTTGGTGTGCTTCTGCTCCAGCCAGAAGGCGAGCAGCACTTCCTGGACCTTGCGCTCCAACGTGCGGTCAGGCTTGAGGAACAGGTTCTTGGCAAGCTGCTGGGTCAGCGTCGATCCGCCTTGCGTGAAACGTCCGTTCAGCGCGCGCTGCGACACGGCACGCGCCAGGCCGATCGGGTCGACGCCGAAATGCGAATAGAAGCGGCGGTCCTCGATCGCCATCACCGCTTGCGGGATGTACGGCGACATCTCATGCAGGCCGACGGCCTCGCCGCCGGTCATGCCGCGATTGGCGATCAGGCGGCCGTCGACGCCGACGATCTTGATGTTCGGCGACCGGTCTGGAATGGCCCAAGTCGTGGCGCTGGGCATCTTGGCGCCGTAATAGACGACCACGCCCGCTGCCGCGATGCCGCCCCAGATGGCAAGAACGAAGCACCAGTAGACGAGCCGGCCGAAAGAGCCGAACATGCCGCGGCGCTTCTTTGGCTGGCGGCCGCGACCGGCGGAGCGTGCCTTCGAGGACTTGCGCCTGGTGGCGGGAGCTTTGCGGCGATTGGGCACGACTCGGTCCTCGTCGCGGACCGAAAAGACATCGTCCTCCGCTTCATTGCGCGGTCCATCGAAGCTGGGCTCGATGCGTCTGTCGTTCCGGTTCGCCATGTCTAAAGTCCGGCCCCCATGCCAATGGCGTTCCGGTTGGACAGTAAATGCGGCGATTTAAGGGGGCGTTAAGCGGCAAATGATGGGCGACTGCGCCCCACAATGAAGCAAGCTGGCCTAGAACCGATAGTTCAAGCCCAGCCGCAATGCGTGGAACCTGAAATCGGCCCTGAAGCCCTCACCGCCGCTGCCCTGTGCAAAATGTCCCGTTCCGAGATCGACGTAGAGGTATTCGACTTTAGCCGACCATTTTTCGTCGAGGGCCAGTTCGAGACCCGCGCCCGCCGTCCAGCCGGCTTTCGTGTCGCTGCCGCACCAGTTGCCGGTAACGCAGACGCCGACAAGTTCACCCTCGACACGACCGACGGCCAGGCCGCCGGTGAGATAGGGCAGGACATTGTCGAAGGCATAACCGAGGCGGGCACGAACGGTGCCCAAGGCGCGGACATCGAAAGCGCAGGTGTCGATATCGGGTGGACCGCAGCCCCAGATCCCGCCATTGCCGGAGCCCGACAGACCTGCATAGGCGATGTCGGCTTCGGCACCGACGACCAAGTCGCCGAACTGCTTGTTGTAGCCGATGGCCAGGCCACCCAGGAATCCATCATAGTCGATATCCGATGACGGGGCGCCGAGATTGTCGCGAGCCTGCGTGGTTCCCCAGCCATAGCCGATGACGCCGCCGACATAGGCACCAGTCCAGTCATGTGGGGCAGCGGCGGGCAATGCCGCATCGGCTGCGGTTGCCCGGCCTGCCAAGGCCAGGGAAAGTATCAAGGCGGAAAGCAATATTTTCATCGCAAATACCCCTGCCTACCAGACAAAAATGATAGCATTGCTTGCAACACCGCCGGTATTACCTGGGCGATTACGCTTTTGTTTTTCTGCCAACGTGGCATTTGCGCAACATTGCGATTCCGCAATACTCTGGAAGTTATGGCACGCAAGTCATTGGGCGGATCCAATCAAGCATATGCCGCCGCAATTTCAGCGACGGCATAGGTAATCCGAAATCATTGCGGGATCGGATCGGGACGGTTCGGCTTGTCCGGATCGGGACGGTTCGGCTTGTCGCTGCTCAGCTTGTAGCAAGGGCTCGAGGGGTTGTTGCGGTCGCAGCAATTGCTGCTCTGCAGATAGCGCGGGTCCTTCGGCTTCCATTCGCAGCGGCGAATTTCGGTCGACTGACAGGCGGTGACGACGGACGCCGTCGCGACCGCCAGAAGTATCTTGGTGAATGCTCGCATGTTTCTCTCTCCTTGGGGATCATTCCCCGTCCACAAGGCTGTGTCGCGCCCGGCGGGAGAAAGGTTCACGAAGGCTGGGAAAGAAATTCAAACGAGGGAGAGGAGATGCGCAGGCGAGCGCGCATAGGTCATGTCAGCACGTCGATGGACGCCTGTGCCGGCGGGGTTGCTACGGCCCGGTTGTCTTGCTGAGCGCTGCCGAGATGCGCTCGCGCAAGACCTCGGCTATGTCGGTGTGCATGTGCAGACGCACGCGCCCGCCGCGCGCGTCGACGAGGGTAAGGGCTACCCCGTCGAGCATGTCGTCACGGGCGGGTTCGACCGCCGCGACCATGAACTCATGTGAATCCTTCGAAGGTTTCTCGGCCATGGCAATTCCTCCACAGGCAGATACTCCCGCGAAGATACGCCTATTCCTCGTCGTCGTCGCCACCCGGCACTGACCATGAATGAGGCTCGATGCGCTTTTGCGTGTCGCTGTCGACAAAGGCCCACCAGCCTTCGTCGCTGGCATCCCACTGGCCGCCCGTCGCCTGCAACCTGGCCAGCGAACGGTATTGGGCGATGGATTCGTTTTCCTGGCCGTCCCGGTCCGTCCAGTAGACGGTAACCTTGGCGCCATCCTTCGGTGCGGTAGCGATGGGTCTCTTGGCGCTCATGCATGCTCCCCTGGCAACTGCGCTCGACAATAGCCGCCGGCGCGCCAAGGTAAAGGCGCGCCATGGCTCTGCCGATCAACGGCGAACGAGAAGTGCGGCGAGCAGGCCAAACACCGCAACGCCGACCAAAGCAGCGGCTACCGGATTGTCTTGCGCCGTCTTCTGGGCGACGCGTGCCTGTTTGCGGATCCCCGGCAGCGCTTCGTAGAAGCGATCGTGCAGCTCGCCATAAAGCTCCGAAGCGCTTTCGCGGCCATCGGCAAGCACATCGGCGCTGCGCTTTGACATCGTTTTCGTAAGCGCCGCCACCTGCTTGCTCAGCTGGGCGACCTGATCTTCAAGTTCAGACTGGATTTCTTCGCGAGTCGAAGCCATTCGATGCGTCCTTTCATAGACAACGCACTTCAAACGGCGAAACCCGCTGGTTCGTTCCATGCTGCGACAATGCCTGGCCATGCCCACGCGGCGTTGCTCCAGACAGCAAGACGGCCCGAGGATCGAGCCATCTTCCCGGACGAACCGAAGCTGTGCCTCAGGACGCCGCTACAGGCGGTCAGCTGTGGGCGAAAATGTCTTCCTCGTCCCAGCCCATCAGGTCGAGCTTGGCGCGGGTGGGCAGGAAGCGGAAGCAGGCTTCGGCCTCCTTGGCGCGGCCGTCGCGCTCGAGGCGGCCGGTGAGCACGTCGCGCAGGCGGTGCAGGTAGAGCACGTCCGAGGCGGCGTATTCGAGCTGTTCCGGCGACAGCGTCTCCGCCGCCCAGTCCGACGACTGCTGCTGCTTCGACAAGGAAACACCGAGCAGTTCGTTGCAGATGTCCTTGAGGCCGTGGCGATCTGTGTAGGTGCGTGTCAGGCGCGAGGCGATCTTGGTGCAGAACACCGGCTCGGCCATGGCGCCGAAGGCGTTGTAGAGGACCGCGATGTCGAAGCGGCCGTAGTGGAACAGCTTCTCGATCTTGCGGTTCTTGAGCAGGCTCACCAGATTCGGCGCCTTCTTCTGGCCGGGCGCGATCTGGATGACGTCGGCGGTTCCGTCGCCCGGCGAGATCTGCACGACGCAGAGGCGGTCGCGATGCGGGTTGAGCCCCAGCGTCTCGGTGTCGATGGCAACGGCATCGACGTTGTAGTTGCTGAGGTCAGGCAGGTCGTGGTTGTGAAAGCGGATGGTCATATTCGTCTCCGATCGCGGCTTGGTTCGTCCTCGCCGCGATCGGATGAAAAATCAACAGAAAGTTGATGTTACGGCGCCGCGCGTCCCCTTGGACCTGCCAAGGACGCCGTAACGCATGATCCTTGGCGAAAATCGATTCCGATCTTCGGGGTCATACACCAGAGGCTCACGAACGGGTCAGAGCGTGGAGAATGCGGGCCCACGAACGCTGGCCCTTGTGGAACGAGGTCAGGTCGTACTTCTCGTTCGGCGAATGGATCCGGTCGTCCGGCAAAGCGAAGCCGACGAGCAGCGATTCCATACCGAGGAAATTCTGGAAGTCGCCGACGATCGGGATCGAGCCGCCCATGGCGAGCATCACCGTCTGCTTCGGCCATTCGTCCGACAGCGCGTCCTTGGCCTTGCCGAGGAAAGGCGAGTCGTAGGACAGCTGGATCGCCGGCGAGCCGCCATGCTCGTGGAACTCGACGCTGCAGTCGGCAGGGATGCGCGCCCTGACGAAATCGCGGAAGGCGGCGCGGATCTTGTCGGGGTTCTGCTGGTGCACGAGGCGGAACGAAACCTTGGCCGAGGCCTCGGCGGCGATCACCGTCTTGAAGCCCTTGCCGGTGTAGCCGCCGATGATGCCGTTGAACTCGGCGGTCGGACGCGCCCAGGTCAGTTCGAGCACCGAGCGGCCCTTTTCGCCGGCCGGGATCGCCAGCCCGACTTCACCGAGGAAATTCTCGGCTGTCTCGCCAAGCGCCTCCCAGGACTGCAGCACCTGCGCCGGCGTTTCCTCGACGCCATCGTAAAAGCCCGCAATCGTGACGCGGCCATTGTCGTCGTGGATGTCGGCCAATACCTTGGCGAGGATGCGCACCGGGTTGGCGGCGGCGCCGCCATATTCGCCCGAATGCAGATCACGGTTGGCGGCGTGAACGATCACTTCCTCGCCGACGAGGCCGCGCAGGCCAACGCAGATTGCCGGCGTCTCGCGGTCCCACATGCCGGTGTCGCAGACCATGGCGAAGTCGGCCTTCAGTTCCTGGGCGTTTGCCTCGAGGAACGGCTTGAGCGACGGCGAGCCGGACTCCTCCTCGCCCTCGAACAGCAGCGTGATCTTGCAGGGCAGGCCGCCGTGGACTTCCTTCCAGGCGCGGCAGGCCTCGACGAACAACATCAGTTGCCCCTTGTCGTCGGACGATCCGCGACCGGTGATGACTTTGATACCCGGTGCCATTTCCTTGATCTTGGGATCGAACGGATCGTCCTCCCAGAGGTTCAGGGGGTCGACCGGCTGGACGTCGTAGTGGCCATAAAACAGCACGTGCGGCGAACCTTCGGGGCCGTCATGGTGGGCGACGACCATCGGGTGGCCGGGTGTGTCGCGGACGCTGGCGTCGAAGCCGATTGTCTTGAGGTCGGCGACCAGCCATTCGGCGGCCTTGCGGCAATCCGGAGCGAAAGCGGGATCGGTGGAGATCGACTTGACGCGGAGCAGGCCGAACAGGCGCTCCAGCGACTGGTCGAGATTTTCGTCGATGCGGTCGAGGACCGGCGCGATAGCGGACATTGGGGTGCCTTTCGATTCTTCTGGGCGCAACCTAGTGGGCCAACAAGGAAACGAAAAGCAGGCAGGATTAGGCCAGCAGGGCGATCGCCTGGAAGCTGCCGATCAGGATTGATTGCCCCGGACAAAAAAGTGCCGCCGTGGAGGAGGGGAGACCACGGCGGCACATCTTTAAACGGTGCGGCAGCCCGGAGAGGGGGATGAGGCTGCCGCAGGGTCCGGATAGGCGGGGGACGGGCCTGAGACCGGACTTCGGCATAAACTGCCGATGCCCCTTATTTGTTCCTTCGAACGTGGCGATTCAAGGGCACGAAGATTACGCTTTTGTAACATATGCGTGAGCGACGGAAGCCCGAATTTGGGCGCTCAATCGGCTCCGGCTGTATTGTGGAAGAGGCACTTCGTATCTCGTCTGCCACCACATGATTTTCCTCTTTGATTGGCGCCCATTCGGTATCAAACGCTCGATTGGGCACAGCTACCAAAGGGGTCGAAATGGACTGTTGCCGCAGCGTGTATCTGTGTCATCGCCAGTTCCCCGCAGATCATCTTGAGATCGACCAAACGCATTCTGGCGCAAGCTGCCGGCAATCGCTGTCTGGATTGCCTGGCGGCGCCGAAAATCTTCCAAGCGAACCGTTGGTGGTGCTGCCCCCGCCAAGCCGAATGGGCCGCATGATGTTGCGGCAGGCAAGCTGGAAGTCCTGTCAGGAGACCGTGGCAAGGCCAGCTTGACCATGGACAGGCGAGCCGCGCCAAGCTACCCGTATCGCCATGAAAAAAGGCGATCATCTCTTTCTTGTCGACGGCTCCGGCTACATCTTCCGCGCCTACCACGCGCTGCCGCCGCTCACCCGCAAATCCGACGGCCTGCCGACCAATGCCGTGCTCGGATTCTGCAACATGGTGTGGAAGCTGATGCAGGACGCGCGCAACACCGATGTTGGCGTGACGCCCACCCATTTCGCCGTCATCTTCGACTATTCTTCGAAAACCTTCCGCAACGAACTCTACCCCGAATACAAGGCCAACCGTTCGGCCCCGCCGGAGGACCTCGTGCCGCAATTCGGGCTGATCCGCCACGCGACCAAGGCCTTCGACCTGCCCTGCATCGAGATGGAGGGCTTCGAAGCCGACGACCTGATCGCCACCTACGCCCGCCTGGCGCGCGAAGCCGGCGCCGACACCACCATCATCTCCTCCGACAAGGACTTGATGCAGCTCGTCGGCGAGACGGTGTCGATGTACGATCCGATGAAAGACCGCCAGGTCAACATCCCCGAAGTCATCGAGAAATGGGGCGTGCCGCCGGCAAAGATGATCGACCTGCAGGCGCTCACCGGCGACTCGGTCGACAACGTGCCCGGCGTGCCCGGCATCGGCCCGAAGACCGCCGCCCAGTTGCTCGAGCAGTTCGGCGACCTCGACACCCTGCTCGCCCGCGCATCCGAGATCAAGCAGGACAAGCGCCGCCAGTCGATCATCGACAACGCCGACAAGGCGCGCATCAGCCGCGAGCTGGTGAAGCTGAAGAACGACGTGCCGGTGACCGACGGGCTCGACGACTTCGCGCTGCAGCCGCCTGACGGCGCGCGGCTGATTTCCTTCCTCAAGGCGATGGAATTCACCACGCTGACCCGGCGCGTCGCCGAGGCCACCGGCACTGAAGCCGGCGAGATCGAGGCCGTGCCGGTATCAGTGCAATGGGGCGCCGATGCGCATGGGCCTGATGTTGGCGCGGGAATTTCTACCTCTCCCTTGTGGGGAGGTCGCGCGCCCGAGCAAAGCGAAGGGAGCGCGGGTGGGGGTAGCGTTGTCGCAACAGGCACCCCCACCCCGGCGCTGCGCGCCGACCCTCCCCACAAAGGGGAGGGTGACTCAGGCGACACGCCCACAGCCCTCGCCAACAAGATCGCAGCCGCCGCAGTCGCGGAAAAGTTCGACCACAGCGACTATGTCATCATCCGCGACCTGGCCACGCTGGAGGCCTGGGTCAACGAGGCGACCGAGGCGGGCGTCGTCGCCTTCGACACCGAGACCACGTCGCTCGACCCGATGCAGGCCGAGCTTGTCGGCTTCTCGCTCGCCACCGCACCAGGTCGCGCCGCCTATGTGCCGCTCGCGCACAAGAGCGGCCGCGGCGACCTGCTTGGCGGCGGGCTGGTCGAAAACCAGATTCCGGCCCGCGACGCCATCGCGCTGCTCAAGCCGCTGCTCGAAGACGCTTCCGTCCTCAAGGTGGCGCAGAACCTGAAGTACGATCTGGTGGTGATGAACCGCCACGGCATCGACGTGCGCTCCTTCGACGACACGATGCTCTTGTCCTACGTGCTCGATGGCGGCACCAATGGCGGCCACGGCATGGATTCCCTGTCGGAAAAATGGCTCGGCCACACGCCGATCCCGTTCAAGGACGTCGCAGGCTCCGGCAAGAGCTTCATCGGCTTCGACCAGGTCGACATCGAAAAGGCCGCAGCCTACGCCAGTGAAGACGCCGACGTGACCCTGCGCCTGTGGAACGTGCTCAAGCCGCGACTGGCCGCCAAGGGGCTGGTTTCCGTCTACGAGCGGCTGGAGCGGCCGCTGGTACCGGTGCTGGCCAACATGGAGCAACGCGGCATCTCGGTCGACCGGCAGATCCTGTCGCGGCTATCGGGCGAACTTGCACAGGGCGCGGCACGCCTGGAGGACGAGATCAACACGCTGGCCGGAGAGCGATTCAACATCGGCTCGCCCAAGCAGTTGGGCGACATCCTGTTCGGCCGCATGGGCCTGCCGGGCGGCACCAAGACCAAGACCGGCCAGTGGTCGACCTCGGCGCAGGTGCTGGAAGACCTCGCCGCCGAGGGCCACGAGCTGCCGCGCAAGATCGTCGACTGGCGCCAGCTGACCAAGCTCAAGTCGACCTACACCGACGCCCTGCCCGGCTATATCAATCCGGAGACCAAGCGCGTCCACACCTCCTACGCGCTGGCCGCAACGACCACCGGGCGGCTGTCGTCGTCCGAGCCGAACCTGCAGAACATCCCGATCCGCACGGCCGAAGGCCGCAAGATCCGCACCGCCTTCATCGCCGACAAGGGCAACAAGCTGATCTCGGCCGACTACAGCCAGATCGAGCTGCGCGTGCTCGCCCATGTCGCCGACATCGCCCAGCTGAAGCAGGCCTTCGCCGACGGCGTCGACATCCATGCGATGACCGCCTCCGAGATGTTCTCGGTGCCGGTCGAGGGCATGCCGTCGGACGTGCGCCGCCGCGCCAAGGCGATCAATTTCGGCATCATCTACGGCATCTCGGCCTTCGGGCTGGCCAACCAGCTGTCGATCCCGCGCGAGGAAGCCTCCGACTACATCAAGAAGTATTTCGAGCGCTTCCCCGGCATCCGCGCCTACATGGACGAGACCAAGGCGTTCTGCCGCGACAATGGCTATGTCGAGACCATCTTCGGCCGCCGCATCCACTATCCGGAAATCCGCTCATCCAACCCGTCGGTGCGCGCCTTCAACGAGCGCGCCTCGATCAATGCGCGTTTGCAGGGCACCGCCGCCGACATCATCCGCCGCGCAATGATCCGGATGGAAGGCGCGCTCTCCGAAGCGAAGCTGTCGGCACGCATGCTGCTGCAGGTGCACGACGAACTGATCTTCGAGACTGTCGATGGCGAGGTCGAGGCAACGATCCCTGTTGTCCGTCACGTCATGGAGAACGCCGCCATGCCGGCGGTGTCGATGTCGGTGCCGCTGCATGTCGACGCCAACGCCGCCAACAGCTGGGACGAGGCGCACTGAGATGGAGTTCGCGACGTCGTCGGAGACGTCGACGCTCGTCTCCTTTGCCCTGACGTCACTCATCATCGAACTGACGCCGGGGCCGAACATGACCTATCTGGCGCTGGTGTCGGCTGGCGAGGGCCGCCGCGCCGGCTTCGCCACGGTGGCCGGCATCGCGCTCGGGCTTTTGGTCATTGGGCTTGTCGCCGCCTTGGGCGTCACCGAGCTGATCCAGTCATCGCAGCTGCTCTACGAGGGCCTGCGCTGGGCCGGCGTGCTGTTCCTGCTCTACCTCGCCTACGAAGGCTGGAGAGGCTCCGGCGAGGCGGTGCCCGCAGGCAACGATGCCGACCGGCGCTACTTCACGCGCGGGCTGGTGACCAATCTGCTGAACCCCAAGGCCGCAGTGTTCTACATCGCGGTGCTGCCGACCTTCATTGCAGCGGAGAGGCCGGTTCTGTCGCAGACGCTGGCGCTGACCGCCATCTACGTCGCGGTGGCAACGATCATCCATGCCCTGATCGTGGTGCTGTCAAGCCAGCTCGAGCCGCTGCTCAACAATGCAAGGATCGAGAAGATCGCACGGCGGGCACTGTCGGCACTGCTGGCTGCCGTGGCGATCTGGTTTGCGTTTTCGACAGCGCGCTGAGAACTATGCCGCGATCGCGGCACACTTGGCGCAGGTGCCGCGGAACTCGATGACCGCCTTCTTGGCGACGAAGCCGGTCGAGCCGACCCAATCGTCCAGGCGCTTGCCGATCAGCTCGTCGGAGATCTCGGTGACCTGGCCGCAGGTGTCGCAGATGGCAAAGGCCGTCATGCGATGGTTGTGATGGCTGTGGTCGTGCGGCTCCGAGCAGGCGACGAAGGCGTTGAGGCTTTCGAGGCGGTGGACAAGCCCGTCCTTCATCAGCGCTTCAAGGGCACGGTAGACCTGCAAAGGCGCGCGAAAACCGTCGTCGCGCAGTTGGTCGAGCAGCGTGTAGGCACTGAGCGGCCCGGTCGCAGCTTCGAGCTTGCCGAGCACCTTTTGCTGGTTCTTCGTCAGCGTAACCCGCGCCGCCATTTTTCCGTTTTCACCTTCCTCGACCAGGCCAATGCCTGGACGGAACAACCAATCGCCTAAGATGGCGATTGGACAAGGGTTTTGCTAGCGCGTCCGGCCGTCAAAGACAATGTTGGAGCCCTTCAGGCCGATCCCGCATTGGAGTTGAGCGGCCGTACCCCCAACCCTAGCCCCTCCCCACAAGGGGGAGGAGGATTTGAGCTCGCGTCCTGCGCCAAACTTCTACGATCGTTGAGGGACGGCTGCCTTCATGCCTTGAGTGGCGCAACGGCGCAATTTCCCCTCCCCTTGTGGGGAGGGGTTAGGGGTGGGGGTATCCTCACAGACGCAACCGCGCCGAAGGACAACCCCTTACTTCTTCTGCCGCGCCGGGCCTTCGCGCTCGGACGAACGGGCCCAGAGATTGATGTCAGCCTCGCGGGCATAGGTGTCGATCTCGGCCAGCTCGGCCTCGCTGAAGGCGAGGTTCCTGATCGCGCCGACGCAGTCCTCGACCTGCTCGGGACGGCTGGCGCCGATAAGCGCCGAAGTGACGCGGCCGCCGCGCAGCACCCAGGCCAGCGCCATCTGCGCCAGCGTCTGGCCGCGACGCTCGGCTATGGCGTTGAGCACGCGGATGTTGGCCAGGTTCTTGTCGTTGAGGAAGGCCGGGCGCAGCGACTTGCCCTGCGACGCCCGGCTGCCTTCCGGCACGCCGCCGAGATATTTTCCCGTCAGCATGCCCTGCGCCAGCGGCGAGAACACGATCGAGCCGATGCCGAGCCCGTCGAGCGCATCGAGCAGGCCGTCATCCTCGACCCAGCGGTTGATCAGCGAATAGCTCGGCTGGTGGATCAGGCAAGGGGTGCCGAGCCGCTTCAGGATATCGGCGGCCTCTCGGGTGCGCTGGGCGTTGTAGGACGAGATGCCGGCGTAAAGCGCCTTGCCGGAACGCACGGCATGGTCGAGCGCACCCATCGTCTCTTCGAGCGGAGTGTCCGGGTCGAAGCGGTGCGAATAGAAGATGTCGACATAGTCGAGGCCCATGCGCTTGAGGCTCTGGTCGAGGCTCGCCAGCACATATTTGCGGCTGCCCCACTCGCCATAGGGCCCCGGCCACATGTCGTAGCCGGCCTTGGTCGAGATGATCATCTCGTCGCGCAGGCCAGCGAAGTCGGTGCGCAGGATCTCGCCGAATGCAGTCTCGGCCGAGCCTGCCGGCGGCCCATAGTTGTTGGCGAGGTCGAAATGGGTGATGCCGAGGTCGAAAGCCCTTTGGCAGATGGCGCGCTTGGTCGCGTGCGGCGTATCCTCGCCGAAATTGTGCCACAGGCCGAGCGAGATCGCCGGCAGCTTGAGCCCAGACCTGCCGCAGCGGTTGTAGACCATGTTTTCGTAGCGGTTCGGGGCGGGCGCGTAAGACATATCAGGTCCTTCAGAATCGGCGTGGCGCCGCCGCCGCATCACCCTCCCACTTGTGGGGAGGATCGTACGAAACGGGGTGGGGGTGCCCAGCACTGGTGCTTCGCTCCTCAATACTTGGTCCCACCATCACCTGTCACTCCCCCCGCGAGGCTCGGCGGGCGAAGATACCCCCACCCCTAACCCCTCCCCACAAGGGGGAGGGGGACTTTGGGGACACCACACGCCATCGACTTTGGTTGGCCAGTGCCTAGCCAGTCGTAGACGATTTGCGTTGTAAGCGACGAAGGCATCCCCCTCCCCCTTGTGGGGAGGGTCAGGGGTGGGGGTTTCGCCGCGCGCTGAGCACACCCGGCAAAGCTACTTCGCCAGCAGCCCCCTCGCCGCCGCCGGCCCCAGCGGCTCGGGCCGCTCGCAGGTCGTCTGCATCTCGACAAACTTCTTCGTCTCGCCCGACTTCAATATGCCGGTCATGATGTCGATGACGTGGTTGGCGAGCTCCAGCGAGCAGCGGTGCGGCCGGCCCTGCATGATCGCAAGCGCCATGTCGGCGAGGCCCGCGGTGCGGTAGTTGGCCATCATGCCGTGGTCGTGCTTCTCGTTGGGCACGCCGAAGGGATGATCCCATTTCGGCAGCGCCTTCACCGGCTTTTCGCCCTTGGTGTAACTGAGATCACCGCCGAAGAAGTTGGGGTCGGGCATGTGGATCGTGCCCAACTCGCCATAGAGCTCCATCGGCGCATGGCCGTTGTCCCAGACATCCCAGCTGGCGTTGAAGGTGAACACCGCGCCGTTCTCGAATTCCATCAGCGCCAGGATCGTCGTCGGCGTCGTCACCGGGATCCTTTCGCCCGCACGGGGCTTCGACGAGATGGTCCGCTCCTTCGCCGGGATCGACGACAGCCCTGCCACCCGCGCAACCGGCCCGATGAGCTGGACCAGGTTGGCGATGTAGTACGGTCCGAGGTCGAGGATCGGCCCGCCGCCCGGCTGGAAGAAGAAATCGGGGTTGGGATGCCAGTGCTCCATGCCGTGGCTCATGACATGGCAGGTTCCCGAGGTGATCTTGCCGAGCTTGCCGGTGTCGATCAGGTGGCGCGCCAGCTGGTGCGAGCCGCCCAAGAAGGTGTCGGGCGCCGAGCCGATGCGCACGCCTTTCTTGTCGGCGCGCTTCTTGAGGTCGAGCCCGTCCTTGATGGCGAGCACGAAGGGCTTTTCCGAATAGACGTGCTTGCCGGCCTCGATCGCCTGCTTCGACACCTCGTAGTGCACCACCGGAATGGTCAGGTTGACGACGATGTCGATATCTTTCGACGCCAACAGCCCTTCGACCGTCTCGGCGCGCAGCTTGAACTCCTTCGCCCGGGCGTTTGCGGCATCCATGTTGATGTCGGCGCAGGCGCGCATCTCGATGCCTTTGAAATCGGGCGCATGCTTGAAATAGGTCTTCGAGATGTTGCCGCAGCCGATCACCCCGACCCCGAGTTTCCTTGCCATGTCCGTCGTCCCCTAGAAACGCTTGGCGACTGTGATCGAACGGCGCGCGAAGCGCTCGAAGTCGGCCGGATTGTCATGTTCCATGATGAAAAATTTCGCCGGCGTGCGGTTGCGCAAAGCCGTCACCAGCCCGGCCCAGTCGACAGTGCCGTGGCCGACATCGGACCAGCCGTCCTCATCAGTTGCCTCGCCCTGTGGGGCTATGTCCTTGACGTGGACCGCCAGAATGCGCTGGCCGAACTCCTCGATCCAGTGCAGCGGGTCGGCGCCGCCGCGGATCACCCAGGCGACGTCCATCTCCCAGCCGACATCGGGGGCGGCCTCCAGGATCAGGCGTTGCGGCACCAGCCCGCCGACGGCCGAGAACTCGAAGTCATGGTTGTGCCAGGCGAAGTCGAAGCCTGCGTCCCTGGCCTTGGCACCGATCGCGGCAAGGCGCCTGCCGAACGCCCGCCAGCCCTCGGCGTCGGTCGGCCGCTCCGACGGCTCGAGCCACGGGCAAGCGATCAGCTTCATGCCGAGCGTCTCGGCAATCGAAGCCGCCCTGCCGAAATCCTGCTCCAGAAGGTCGATGCCGAAATGGCCGCTCGGCATCGCGAGGCCGTTTTTGTCGAGTTCGGCGCGGAAGGCTTCGGGCTCTTCGTAGACCGCGCCAAACCCCTCGACCTGCGAGTAGCCAAGAGTCCCTAAAGTCTTGAGAACCTTGTCCCAGGGTTGGAAGTTGCGGGCGCTGTAGAGTTGGAATGACCAGTCCATGGTTCTGTCCGTTTGCTTGGGGGATGTCAGATGCGGTTGCCGCTTAGGCCGTCGAACAGCGAGGCGCGCGCCGGGTCGAAGCCGATACGCAGCTGGTCGCCTGATGTCAGATGGCGTTCGGCCTCGACGCGGAAGGCGAAACCCTGGCCGCCGAGCTTCGTCCAGACCAGCGTGTCCGAGCCCATCGGCTCGACCAGCTCGACGCCGGCGTCGGCCGAGAATGGCATGGCCCGTGCCGCCTCGCCGAGCGCGATGTGCTCGGGGCGGACGCCCAGCACTGCCTTGCCGGGGGCCGCGACGCGATCGAAGCCATAGCGATCGAGCGGGATCTTTGCTCCGGCAATGGCAAAGGCCGGCTCGGCACCGCCCTCGACCTCGCCGTCCAGGAAATTCATGCCGGGCGAGCCGAGGAAGCCGGCGACGAAGCGGTTGACCGGCTTGTTGTAGATCACCTGCGGCGCATCGAGCTGCTGGATCACGCCGCCCTTCATGACGGCAATGCGGTCGGCCAGCGTCATCGCCTCGATCTGGTCGTGGGTGACGTAGATCATGGTATTGGCAAGCTTCTGGTGGAGGCGCTTGATCTCGACGCGCAGCTCGGAGCGCAGCTTGGCGTCGAGGTTGGACAGCGGCTCGTCGAACAGGAACACGTCGACATCACGGACAAGGGCACGCCCGATCGCCACGCGCTGGCGCTGGCCGCCTGAAAGCGCCGCCGGCTTGCGCTGGAGCAGCGGTTCGATCTGCAGGATTTCGGCGGCACGCGACACGCGGCTTGATATCTCGTCGCGCGCCATGCCCGCCGTCTTCAGGCCGAAGGACAGGTTTCCCTCGACAGTCATCTGCGGATAGAGCGCGTAGGACTGGAACACCATGCCGATGCCGCGGTCCTTGGGCTCCTCCCAGGTGACGTTTTTGCCCTTGATGAATATCTGTCCGTCGGACACGTCGAGCAGGCCGGCTATGCAGTTGAGCAGCGTGGACTTGCCGCAGCCCGACGGCCCGAGCAGCACCAGGAATTCGCCCTCGGGCACGTCGAGACTGAGTTGCTTGAGCACATCATATGAGCCGAAGCTGAGCGACACGTCCCTGACCTGGACACTCGTCATCGCCTCACCCCTTCACCGCGCCGGCGGCGATACCGCGGACGAAAAGCTTGCCTGAAATGAAGTAGATGACGAGCGGGACCAGTCCCGTGAGCAGCGTTGCCGCCATGTTGACGTTGTACTCCTTCACGCCCTGGACGGCGTTGACGATGTTGTTGAGCTGGACGGTCATCGGATAGGTGTCCGGCTTGGTGTAGACGACGCCGAACAGGAAATCGTTCCAGATGCCGGTGACCTGCAGGATGATCGCCACCACGAAGATCGGCAGCGACATCGGCAGCATGATGCGGAGATAGATCGTCCAGAAGCCGGCCCCGTCGACGCGTGCCGCCTTGAACAGTTCCTCCGGCAGCGAGGCGAAATAGTTACGGAACAAGAGCGTCAGGATGGGCATGCCGAAGATCGTATGCACCAGCACCAGGCCCCACAGGCTGCCATAAAGGCCGATCTCGCGCAGCACGATGACGATCGGATAGAGCATCACCTGGTAGGGGATGAAGGCGCCGACGATCAGGATGGTGAAAAACACCTCCGATCCCCTGAAGCGCCAGTTGGCGAGCGCGTAGCCGTTGACCGAGGCAATCGCGATCGACAGGAACACCGACGGCACGGTGATGCGCACCGAGTTCCAGAAGCCACGCGAGAGCCCGTCGCAATTGAGACCTGTGCAGGCTTGCGACCAGGCTTTGACCCACGGCTCGAAGGTGATCTCGACCGGCGGCGAGAAGATGTTGCCAAGCCGGATCTCGGGCATGCCCTTCAGCGACGTCACCACCATCACGTAAAGCGGCAACAGGTAGTAGACGGCAACCAGCGCCAGCGTGCCGTAGATGAAGATGTTGCGGCGGGAAAAGCGGCGGCGCGGTCTCGGCCCCTGCGGTCCCGACAGCGCGCTTGCGCGGGCGAGCGAGGTGCTGGCCACGGCAAGGTCGGGGGCGGCGCGTAGGACCTGCTCAGTCATGGCGGCGCTTCCTGCCGAATTCGAGATAGGCCCATGGCACGATGACGATCACCACAGAGAGCAGCATCATCGTCGAGGCGGCGAAGCCCTGGCCCAGGTTCTGCGCCAGGAACATGTAGTTGTAGACGTATTTTGCCGGCACTTCGGAGGCGATGCCGGGGCCGCCGCTGGTCTGGGCGACGACGAGGTCGTAGACCTTGACGATGCCGCTGGCGATGATGACCAGCGTGGTGACAAGCACCGGCCGCATCATCGGGATGACGATGAAGACATAGGTCTTCCAGGTCGGGATGCCGTCGACGCGCGCCGCCTTCCAGATGTCGCCGTCAATGCCGCGCAGGCCGGCCAGCATCAGGCACATGATCAGCCCCGTGCCCTGCCACAGCCCGGCGATCAGGATGCCATAGATTACGATGTCGGCATTGTAGAGCGGGTCGAAGGTGAAGCTCTCCCAGCCGAGATTGCGCACCACCTGCTGGATGCCGAAATTCGGATTGAGGATCCACTGCCAGGCCAGGCCGGTGACGATGAAGGACAGCGCGAAAGGGTAGAGGAAAATGGTGCGGAAGGTGTTTTCGAAGCGGATCTTCTGGTCCATCAGCGCGGCCAGCAGGAAGCCGACGACCAGCGAGAAGACCAGTGTGCAGACGCCGTAGATGGCAAGGTTCTCGACCGCCACCAGCCAGCGCGGGGTCACCCACAGCCGCTCATACTGGTCGAGCCCGACGAAGTTGAGCCGCGGCAACAGCTTCGAGTTGGTGAAGGAGTAGACGACCGTCCACGCCGTCCCGCCGACGAAGATGACAAGCGCCGTCAGCACCATCGGGATCGAGGCGATCTTGGCATTGAGATTTCGAAACAACCGGCTCGGCCGGCCCTGTAGTGCAGGGGTCATCGGTCGGCATCCATATCCGGATCATCTGACGCTCTGCCGGTCCCGGTGCGAGCCGGGACCGGCAGAGAGCCGCTGTCGTGACTGCAGCATCTCGAGCGAAGGCCCGGGTCGGGAAACCCGGACGGCCTTGCCCTAGTCAGCAGCGGCAATGATGTCGACGAAGCGCTTCTGGGCGTCTGCGGCGGTCAGGTTCCGGTTGCCGAAGAACTCGACGAACAGGTCGTTTACCTGGGTCACGCCATCGGCCGACATCAGTTGGTCCGGCGCCGGAATGACGTTGCCCTTGGCGAGGATTTCCAGGCCCTTCTTCATGCAGTCGTTGGCGGCGTTGAGGTCGACGTCGCCACGCACCGGCAGCGAGCCCTTCTTGAGATTGAAGGCAACCTGCGTCGCCGGCGACAGCATCACCGAGGCCAATGCCTCCTGAGCCTTGGCCTTTTCCGGATCTTTCTGCGTGGGGAAGTAGAAGGCATCGCCGCCGGTCGAGATGATCTCGTTGACGCCGAGGCCGGGCAGGCAAGTGTAGTCCTTGCCGGCAGTCTGGCCCGCGATCTGGAATTCGCCCTGGGCCCAGTCGCCCATGATCTGGCCGCCGGCCTTGCCGTTGATGACGAGCGCGGTGGCCTGGTTCCACTCCTGGACGCTGGACTTGGCCGACATGGCACGCGCCTGATCGGCGGCGGCAAAGACCTTGGTCATCTCGGGTCCGGCCGCAACAGCCGCATCCTTGTCGCCGAACACTTTCTGGAACGTTTCAGGACCGGCCAACGCCACGAGCAGCACCTGGAAGGCAAGCGTCGTCTGCCAGGGTTGCTGGCCCATGGCGAGCGGCACGATGCCGGCCTTCTCCAGCGCCGGCGCCGCAGCCGCAAACTCGTCCCAGTTCTTCGGCAGGGGAACGCCGGCATCGGCGAAGGCCTTGTTGGACAGCCACAGCCACTGCTGCGAGTGAATGTTGACCGGCACGCAGTAGATCTTGCCATCGAGCGTACAGCCGTCGAGCAGGCTCTTGGGATGGATGAACTTGGTCCAGCCCTCCTTTTCGGCCAGCTCGGTGAAATCGCGCATCAGGCCGGCCTGGACAAGTTCTTCCGCCTGGCGGCCATGGTTGAACTGGGTGGCGCCCATCGGATCGCCGCCGGTGATGCGGCCGATCATGATCGGCCGGGCGACATCTCCGGAACCGGCGATGGCACCATCGACCCATTTGTTGCCGGTGGCGTCGAATGCCTTGGCGAGTTCGGCGACCGCCGCCGCCTCGCCGCCCGACGTCCACCAGTGGGTCACCTCGAGGTCAGTCGCCGCGGCAGGCCCTGCCCCGCACGCGACCCCCGCCGCAAACGCGGCGGTCAGAAGCCTATAACGCATCGTACTCCTCCCTGAATCTGAAACGTTACAGATTTCAGGCTAGGCGAAGTTGTGGCTTGGCGCAATGGCCGAAAGCCGCGCGAACCTGATTTTTTCGAGACACAAACTAAAGAGGCTTCCGCTCGGCAGCCGAACAGGCGCGCAAATTCTCCTTTGCGCTGCAGCATTCTCAACGAAAATCACCAGGGGAATCAACCGACATTAGCGATGCTGCAATGCGGGAAAATCGGTCGGCCGGAATGTACTTGCCGTTCGAAGCCATCGATCAAAATAATATTCTGTAACGATACAGTTGTTGTCCATATGGCTTGCCAGGTCCATGATCCCGGTGCGATATGCGCGTTGAGACGAGATGGCGGGCTATTGGACCATGGACGAGCGGACTCCGCCTGATGACAACGGCGAGCAGGCAGCGGGCGGCAGCCAGCCACCGACGCTGAAGACCATCGCCTTCATGACCGGGCTTGGCGTGACCACGGTGTCGCGGGCGCTGAAGGACGCGCCCGAGATCGGCGCCGAGACCCGGCGGCGGGTGCAGCTCGTCGCGCGCCAGATCGGCTACCGGCCCAACCGCGCCGGCGTGCGCCTGCGCACCGGCAAGACCAACGTCATCAGCCTTGTGCTCGACACCGAAGAGCAGGTCGGCGGCTTCGTCTCGGACCTTATCTACGGCGTCTCGGAGGCGCTGGCGCAGACGCCCTATCATCTGGTCGTGACGCCCTATTCGCGCAACAACGACTCGCTGGAGCCGGTGAAATACGTCGTCGAGACGGCGTCGGCCGACGGCGTCATCATCTCGCGCACCGAGCCCGACGACAAGCGCGTGCGCTACATGACCGAGCGCGGCTTTCCCTTCGCCACGCACGGGCGCACCCATATGGGCATCGAGCACCCGTTCCACGATTTCGACAACCATGCCTATTCGGTCGAGGCGGTGAAGAAACTCGCGAGCCTCGGCCGCAAACGGCTGGCACTGCTCGCCCCGCCGGCGAACCTCAGCTACTACCGCCACATGCGCGATGGCTTTGCCGATGCGCTGATGGAGCACGGCTTGACCGAGGTGCCCTTCCCGACCGCGACTGTCGACCATTCGATCGACGAGATTCGCGCGGTGACATCAGAGCTGATGCGCCGGCCAAACCGCCCCGATGCCTTTGTCAGTGGCGCGGGCGCCGGCACGTTTGCGCTGGTCGCCGGCGTCGAGGACGCGGGATTCAAAGTCGGCCAGGACGTCGACATCGTCTCCAAGCAGTCGTCGCGGCTGCTGCACCTGCTGCGCCCGCAGCTCTATGTCGTCAATGAGGACGTGCGGCTCGCCGGTCGCGAGCTTGCGACCGCCGTGCTCGGCCGCATCGCCGGCCGCGACATCGGCTCGCTGCAGAGCCTGAGCAAGCCCAGGGCGGTCGAGGCATACGAGACACCGGCGCCTGTAAAGTCAAACGGCTGAGCTGCCCCTCACCCTTACCCTCTCCCCGTGAAGAACGGGGAGAGGGGGGCGTCGGCATTGCCGATTGTTCCTTCTCCCCGTCCTTACGGGGAGAAGGTGCCGGCAGGCGGTTGAGGGGCAGCACTGAGATCGCCTTGGATGGTGTTCAGCAGCACGCGAAAGCAAAGCCCCCTACGCTGCCAGCCTACCCTTCACTGCCCCACGGCCCATGGTGCGCGCCCGGCGCGTCGATACGCTCAAAACCATGGGCGCCGAAGAAGTCGCGCTGCGCCTGGATGAGGTCAGAGGTGCCGCGGCCCTGGCGATAGCCGTCGAAGTAGGCCAGCGCCGATGACAACGCCGGCACTGGCAGCCCGGCCTCGGCGGCGCGGGCGACGATGCGGCGCAACGACGGATGCGCCTTGCCCATCATCTCGACGAAGGCCGGAGCCATCAGAAGGTTGGTCGGCCGATCGGCCTTGCCGAAGGCTTCGGCGATGGTGTCGAGGAACTGCGAGCGGATGATGCAGCCGGCGCGCCAGATCCTGGCGATGGCTGGCATCGGCAGGTTCCAGCCGAACTCCTTCGACGCGCCGGCCATGACGGCGAAGCCTTGCGCGTAGGCTGCGATCTTGCCGGCAAACAGCGCCAGTTCGAGGTCCGCGAGCAATTCGTCGTTCGAACCGGCCAGCTTGCCGGTGCGGGCGCCATAGGCCTTCTCGGCGGCAAGGCGTTCGTCCTTCATCGACGACAGCACGCGAGCCGCGACGGCCGCCTCGATGGCGGTCGCAGGAATGCCGAGCTGCTGCGCCTCGATGACCGACCACTTGCCGGTACCCTTCTGGCCGGCACGGTCGAGGATGATGTCGACCACTGGACGACCGGTCTTGGGATCGTCGGCCGAGAGCACGGTCGCGGTGATCTCGATCAGATAGGATTCGAGCCTGCCCTTGTTCCAGCCGGCGAACACTTGCGCGATTTCCTTCGGCGCCATGCCGAGACCGTCGCGCAGCACGCCGTAGATCTCGGCGATCATCTGCATGTCGGCATATTCGATGCCGTTGTGGATGGTCTTGACGAAATGGCCGGCGCCATCAGGCCCGAGCCAGGCAGCGCAGGGCTCGCCCTTGTACTTGGCCGAGATCGCGGTCAGCACGTCCTCGACGCGGGTCCAGGATTCCGGCGTGCCGCCGACCATGATCGAGGGGCCGTGGCGCGCGCCCTCCTCCCCGCCCGACACGCCCATGCCGATGAAAGTAAGGCCCGAGCCATCAAGCTCCTTGAAGCGGCGCATGGTGTCGCGGAAATTGGCGTTGCCGGCGTCGATGATAATGTCGTTGGCGGCGAGAACCGGGCGCAAGGCTGCGATCTGCTGGTCGACCGGATCGCCGGCCACCACCATGATGATGATCGGGCGTGGCGGGCGGATCGCCGCGGCCAGCTCGGCGATCGAGCTGCAGGGCACGATCCTGTCGCGCAGGGCGCCGGCGTTCTCCATGAAGGCATCGGTGCGCGCCGGCGTACGGTTGAACACGGCGATGCGGTGGCCCTTCTCGGCGATGTTCAGCGCCAGGTTCGAGCCCATCGTGCCCAGGCCGATCAGTCCGATTTCGGCTTTTTCCATGGTTCCCGATCCCTTGTGCTGATGTCGTTGAAAGGCGTGCGCGGCATGATTGACCGGCTCGCGCGCCGAGGTCAACTCGCGCCGCCGGACAGGCAGGCAAGAGGTGATCGGCGCGCCGTGCGGATGGGGTCCTAGACCGGGCGCCGGCGGCGGCCGTAGAGTTCGAGGCGATGATGGACGATGTCGTAGCCCAGCTCGGCGGCGATTTGCTGCTGCAGCTGCTCGATGCGGTCGGAGCGGAATTCGATGACGTCGCCGGTTTCGATGTCGATCAGGTGGTCGTGGTGGTCGCCGCCGGCCTGCTCGAAACGCGATGGACCGCCCTCGAATGCATGGCGATGGATGGCACCCATTTCCTCCAGCAGCTTCATGGTGCGATAGACCGTCGACAAGGAGATGCTCTTGTCGACCTGCTCGGCGCGGCGGAAGATCTCGAGCGCGTCCGGATGGTCCTCCGTCTCTCCCAGGATGCCAAGAATGACCTTGCGCGGACGGGTGATGCGAATACCCGCCTTGCGTAGCGCTTTTTCGTAGTCGGGCTTCTTGGAAGCGGGCTTTGCGGCAGTCTTCGTCATGGCGCGACTATGTGCCAGATGACACCCAGTTGCAAAAGGTTATGTGCGCGTTCATCCCCAGACGAGTGCGCAATCCCTGCAAACGGAAGGCCATCGCAGGCCGCCCTCAGCCGACGCCGCCGGAGTTCGCGGGACGGCCACACGCCGCAATCGCGGCATCCAACGGCCGCAGCCGTCGCAGGGCTACCGCGTCGATTTCGCCTCTTCCTCGAAGGTCACCGCGACATCGGCATTGGCCGACAGGCGCACCTTGTTGCCCTCGGTCTCGGCGACAAGGGCGGCGGGAATGTAATGGTGATGACCACGATGGCTGCCTTCGCCGCTGTCCTTCTTGGTCAGCCTGATGCGGCCGTTCTCGACCCCGTCGACAGTGCCGATGTGAACGCCGTCGGCGCCGATCACTTCCATATGCTCGCGAATTCCTGTGGTGGCTGACACGATCGCTCTCCTTGGCTTGGATTGGCACAAACGACAACGCGCCAGCCCCCAATTGGATGCCTGCCAGCGCTCAGAAGCGTTGCCTTGTTGACATCTAGTTGCAAACGATTTGCAATTGCATTGACAAGCACGCTACGTGCCATTAGGTAAGGCATCGTATCTGCCGCCCGTTCGGCGCGGTATTCTCGAACGGGATTTCCATGACAGCGCTTCGCACCACCCTTGCCGCCATCGCCATGCTTGCGGCCATGCTCGGGCTTTCGGCCTGCTCCCAGGAGAGCGAGGCCGGCGGCAAGATGAAGGTGGTCACCACCTTTACCGTGATTGCCGACATCGCCCGCAACGTCGCCGGCGACGCGGCCGAGGTGGAGTCGATCACCAAGCCCAATGCCGAGATCCACAACTACCAGCCGACGCCGGGCGACATCATGCGCGCCCAGAAGGCCGACCTGGTGCTGTGGAACGGGCTGAACCTCGAGCTGTGGTTTGAAAAGTTCTTCGAAAATCTCGACGGCGTTTCCCAGGCCGTGGTGTCGGATGGCGTGTCGCCGATGGGCATCGCCGAGGGACCCTACACCGGCAAGCCCAATCCGCATGCCTGGATGTCGCCGGAGGCAGCGCTCATCTATGTCGAAAACATCCGCAAGGCCTTTGCCGCCAAGGACCCTGCCAATGCGGAGGTCTACGCCAAAAACGCCGCCGCCTATGCCGAGAAGATCAAGGCGACCGTGGCACCGATCCACAAGGCCATCGAGACCATTCCCGCTGAGCGCCGCTGGCTCGCCACCAGCGAAGGTGCCTTCTCCTATCTGGCGCGCGACTTCGGCCTGACGGAGGTCTATCTTTGGCCGATCAATGCCGACCAGCAAGGCACGCCGCAGCAGGTGCGCAAGGTGATCGATCTCGTCAAGGCCAACAGCATTCCGGCCGTGTTCAGCGAAAGCACCGTGTCGTCGAAGCCGGCCGAGCAGGTGGCACGCGAGACCGGCGCCAAATATGGCGGCGTGCTTTATGTCGACTCGTTGAGCGATGCCAATGGCCCTGTGCCGACCTATCTCGACCTGCTGAGCGTCACCACCCAGACCATCGTCAAGGGGCTCGCCCAATGAACGTGCCGCTGAAAGGCCGCCCCGCCACCACTGCGCCGGCTGGCGAGGGCCTGCGCGTCGACAACATCTCGGTGACCTACCGCAACGGCCACACCGCGCTCCGCAATGCCTCCTTCGCCATTCCGCGCGGCACCATCACGGCGCTGGTCGGCGTCAACGGCAGCGGCAAGTCGACCCTGTTCAAGTCGATCATGGGCTTCGTGCCGCTCGCGTCAGGCAGCGTGTCGATCTTCGGCGAGCCGGCGCGAGAAGCCTTGAGGAAAAACCTCGTCGCCTATGTGCCGCAAAGCGAGGATGTCGACTGGAACTTTCCGGTGCTGGTCGAAGACGTGGTTATGATGGGCCGCTACGGCCACATGAATTTCTTGCGCATGACCCGCGCCATCGACCGTGACGCCGTGGATGCCGCACTGGAACGCGTCGGCATGGCCGACTTCCGCAAGCGCCAGATCGGCGAGTTGTCGGGCGGGCAGAAGAAGCGCGTCTTCCTCGCCCGCGCGCTGGCCCAGGAAGGCCAGGTCATCCTGCTCGACGAGCCGTTCACCGGCGTCGACGTGCGCACCGAAGAAGCGATCATCACGCTGTTGCAGGGCTTGCGCGACGAAGGCCGGGTGATGCTGGTGTCGACGCACAATCTCGGCTCTGTCCCGCGCTTCTGCGACCGCGCCGTGCTGGTCAACCGCACCGTCCTTGCCTCCGGGCTGACGGCCGAAACCTTCACCAAGGCCAATCTCGAAAAGGCTTTTGGCGGCGTCTTGCGCCAGTTCATCCTCGGCGGCGCCGAACTGCACCAGGACGCCGCCGACACGCGCCAGGTGACGGTGCTGACCGACGACGAGCGCCCCTTCGTCATCTATGGCGACGACGCCGAGAACGACGCCACGGCCAAGAAGGGCGGGCGCAAGAAATGACGGCTTTGCTCCTCGAACCCTTCGGCTATGGCTACATGGTCAACGCCATGTGGGTGTCCGCATTGGTCGGCGGCGTCTGCGCCTTCCTCTCCGCCTATCTGATGCTCAAGGGCTGGTCGCTGATCGGCGACGCGCTTTCGCACTCGATCGTACCGGGTGTCGCCGGGGCCTACATGCTCGGCCTGCCCTTCGCGCTCGGCGCCTTCCTGTCGGGCGGGCTGGCGGCGGGCGCGATGCTGTTCCTCAACCAGCGCACCAAGCTGAAGGAGGACGCCATCATCGGGCTGATCTTCACCTCGTTCTTCGGGCTTGGCCTGTTCATGATCTCGCTGTCGCCGACCTCGGTGAACATCCAGACCATCGTGCTCGGCAACATCCTGGCGGTGACGCCTTCCGATACGCTGCAGCTTGTGCTGATCGGCGGCATTTCGCTCGCCATCCTGCTCGCCAAATGGAAGGACATGATGGTCGCCTTCTTCGACGAGAACCATGCGCGTTCGATCGGGCTCAGGCCCGATCTGCTCAAGGTGCTGTTCTTCATGCTGCTGTCGGCCTCGACGGTGGCGGCGCTGCAGACCGTGGGCGCCTTCCTCGTCATCGCCATGGTGGTGACGCCGGGGGCCACCGCCTATCTGCTCACCGACCGCTTTCCCCGGCTGATCGTCATCAGTGTCGCCATCGGCTCAGTCACCAGCTTTGTCGGCGCCTATGCCAGCTATTTCCTCGACGGCGCAACGGGGGGCATCATTGTCGTGGCCCAGACGCTGATCTTCCTGATCGCCTTTGTCTTCGCGCCGAAGCACGGATTGCTGGCGGCGAAGCGGCGGGCAAGGCTGGAACTGGAGGCGGGGGCATGAGCGAATTTGCGACCGTCATCGCTGCCCCTCACCCTTACCCTCTCCCCGTAATGACGGGGAGAGGGAGATCGCCGACGTCGCCGCTTGTCCCTTCTCCCCGTTCTTCACGGGGAGAAGGTGCCGGCAGGCGGATGAGGGGCTTTGAAGGCCGCGTGTCTTTGCAACGCGAGGCACGACCATGATCGAGAACCTCTTCCTCCCCTTCGCCTTCCCGTTCATGCAGCAGGCGTTCGCCATTGCGCTTCTGGTCGCGGTGCCGATGGCGCTTTTGTCGTGCTTTTTGGTGCTCAAGGGCTGGTCGCTGATGGGCGACGCTATCAGCCATGCCGTCCTGCCCGGCGTGGTGCTGGCCTATATCGCCGGCCTGCCGCTGGCGATGGGTGCCTTCGCCGCCGGCATGACCTGCGCGTTGGCGACCGGCTATCTCAAGCAGAACAGCCGGATCAAGGAAGACACCGTCATGGGCATCGTCTTCTCCGGCATGTTCGGCCTCGGCATCGTGCTCTACACCAAGATCCAGACCGACGTGCATCTCGACCATATCCTGTTCGGCGACATGCTCGGCGTGAGCTGGAGCGACGTCGGCCAGACTGCTGTCATCGCGCTGGTCGCCACGGGTGCCATCGGCATCTTCCGCCGCGACCTGTTGCTGCACGCCTTCGACCCGCAGCACGCACAGGCCATCGGCCTGCCGGTCAAGCTGTTGCACTACGGGCTGCTATCGATCCTGTCGCTGACCATCGTCGGCGCACTGAAGGCCGTCGGCATCATCATCGCCATTGCCATGCTGATCGCGCCGGGTGCGATCGCCTACCTGCTCACCGACCGCTTCGAGCGCATGCTGTTGGTGTCGGTGCTGGTGGCGGTGCTGTGCTCGTTCTTTGGCGTCTATCTCAGCTTCTTCATCGACAGCGCGCCGGCACCGACCATCGTTCTGTTGATGAGCCTGGCCTTCGTGGTGGCGTTCTTCGTCGCCACGCGCAAATCGGCGCTGCGGCAGAGGCAGGTGGTGGCGGAGTGAGCGACGGCGACCAGCGCTCTTCTCCCCGTCCTTACGGGGAGAAGATGCCGGCAGGCAGATGAGGGGCGGCGCAAGCGTTGCAGATTGCCCCTCACCCTTACCCTCTCCCCGCAGGCGGGGAGAGGGGGACGTCAACGTCCAGCCTCACCCTCGAACCTGCTATCGGGGCACCACAAAGGCAGTGCCACAAGCGGCTTGGTCAAAAAAAAGCCTACGCCGCCGCGGCCGTGCGGCGGCGGGCAAACGAATGGCCGTCGCTGTCGAAGATATGCAGCTCGTCGGGGCTGGCGGCGAGCCGGATCTTGGCACCGCGCTTGATCTCGACATTGCCCGGCAGCTTGGCAACCAGCGGCTGGTCGGCGCGGCCGATGTCGACATAGACGAGCTGGACCTCGCCGAGCTGCTCGACATAGTCGACGAGCCCCTCGAACAGATAATCGTCGCCGGTCGCGACATAGAGATCTTCGGGCCGCACTCCGAAGCTGACCGCCTTGTCCTGGGCCTCGGCAGGCGTTGCCACCGGCACTGAAGTCTTGTGGCCACCGACATGGCTGACAAGGCTGGTCTCGCCTGCCATGTCGATGCTGCCAGCGACGATGTTCATTGCCGGCGAGCCGATGAACTGGGCGACGAACAGGTTGCCGGGATGCTTGTAGAGCTCCATCGGCGTGCCGACCTGCTCGATGCGGCCGTCCTTGAGCACGACGATGCGGTCGGCAAGCGTCATCGCCTCGACCTGGTCGTGGGTGACGTAGATCATCGTTGTGTTGGGCATCGATTCCTTGAGCTTGGCGATCTCGATGCGGGTGGCGACGCGAAGTGCTGCGTCAAGGTTGGACAGCGGCTCGTCGAACAGGAAGACCTTGGGATTGCGCACGATGGCGCGGCCGATCGCGACGCGCTGGCGCTGGCCGCCCGACATCGCCTTGGGCAGCCTGTCGAGATACTTGGTCAGCTGCAGGATTTCGGCGGCGGCGCGCACCCGCTTGTCGATCTCGGCCTTGCTTTCCTTGGCGATCTTCATGCCGAAGGCCATGTTGTCGTAGACGGTCATATGCGGGTAGAGCGCGTAGGACTGGAACACCATGGCGATGCCGCGCTTGGATGGCGGCACGTCGTTGACCTTCTCGCCGGCGATCTCCAGCGTGCCGCCGGTGATCTCCTCAAGACCTGCGATCGAGCGCAGCAGCGTCGACTTTCCGCAGCCCGAGGGGCCGACGAAGACGATGAACTCGCCGGATTTGATGTCGAGGTCGATGCCGTGGAGAATGTGCAGATTGCCGTAGGACTTCTTGACGTCCCTGAGCGTTAGATCGGCCATGATTTCCTCCCAGAATTTGCGGTCAGACGAAGCGCCCGAACCAGGCGCCGTAACCACCGAGCCGGACGGCACCGGCATTGGCATTTCCATCGAGTCCGTGCCCCGGCAAGGGCTGCAGGCCTCGACCTCCAAGGTCGACGTTAGCCGGCGAACCGCCAAGGTTGAAGACGCAGACGATTTCCTCGTTGCCTTCGCGGCGGGTGAAGGCAACCGTGTCGCCCTCGGCCTTGAGGAACGAAATGTCACCCTTGGTGAGCGCGGGATGGGCACGACGAAAGGCAAGGAAACGGCGGTAGTGTTCGAGCAGTGAGGCGTCGTCGCCCTCCTGCGTGTCGACGGCCTTGGCCAGGTGATCCGCCGGCACCGGCAGCCACGGCTTGGCGCTGGAGAAGCCGCCGTTCTTGGCGTCCTTGTTCCAGACCATCGGCGTGCGGCAGCCGTCGCGGCCCTTGAACTCGGGCCAGAAGCGGATGCCATAGGGGTCCTGCAAATCCTCGAAGGCGAGACCGGCTTCGGTGAGGCCAAGTTCCTCGCCCTGGTAGATGCAGACCGAGCCGCGCAGCGACATCATCAGCGCCGAGATCACCTTGAGATAGGCGGTGCCGTCGGCTTCGCCCATGCCCCAGCGCGAGGCATGGCGGACGACGTCGTGGTTGGAGAAGGCCCAGCACGACCAGCCGTCGCTGGCGGCCTTGCCGAAATCTTCCAGCACCCTGCGAACCTTGGCAGCAGAGATCTTCTCAGGCGCCAGGAAGTCGAAGGCGTAGCACATCTGCACCTTGTCGCCGCCGGCGGTGTAGGAGGCAACGACTTCGAGGCCGCGCTGGGAATCGCCGACTTCGCCGACCGCAGCTGCCGCCGGATATTCGTCGAGCACGGCGCGGAAGCGGGCGAGGAATTCGAGGTTCTCCGGCCGGCTCTTGTCGAAGATGTGGTCCTGGAAATTGTACGGGTTCACCGCCGGTGCGGTCTGGTCGTTGCGTTGTTCCGGCGGCAGTGCCGGATTGTCCTCAAGCCCGGCCGAGTGGAAGTAGAAGTTGATGGTGTCCAACCGGAAACCGTCGACGCCGCGGTCGAGCCAGAAGCGGGTGACGTCGATCAACGCGTCCTGGACGTCGCGGTTGTGGAAGTTGAGGTCGGGCTGCTCGGACAGGAAGTTGTGCAGGTAGTACTGCATACGCCTGGTGTCCCACTGCCAGGCAGAGCCGCCGAAGATCGACAGCCAGTTGTTGGGCGGGCTGCCGTCGGGCTTGGCGTCGGCCCAGACGTACCAGTCGGCCTTGGCGTTGTCGCGGCTCGCCCGGCTTTCCTTGAACCAGGGGTGCAGGTCGGAGGTGTGCGAGATGACTCCGTCGATCATCACCTTGAGGCCGAGGCGATGGGCCTCTGATATCATCGCGTCGAAGTCGGCAAGCGTCCCAAACATCGGGTCGATGTCGAGATAGTCCGAGATGTCGTAGCCGAAATCCTTCATCGGCGACTTGAAGAAGGGCGAGATCCAGACCGCGTCGGCGCCAAGGTCGGCGATGTGCGGCAGCCGCTCGATGATGCCTTGGAGATCGCCAATGCCGTCGCCGTTGGAGTCCTGGAAGCTGCGGGGGTAGATCTGGTAGATCACCGCCCCCCGCCACCAGTCGCGATCGACAGCGGTTTCAGGGTTTTCGTTTCTGCGCATTGCGGCTTGCATGGCGCTAGCCTCCCTTGACTGAACCCGCGAGCAGGCCGCGGACGAAATAACGTTGAAGCGAGAAGAACACGATCAGCGGCACGATGATGGTGACGAAGGCCGAGGTGGTGAGGATTTCCCAGTCGCCGCCGCGCGAGCCGAGCAGGGCATTGAGCTTGCCGGTCAGCACCAGCTGGTCGGAGCCTGAGCCAAGGAACACCATCGCCACCAGAAGATCGTTCCAGACCCAGAGGAACTGGAAGATGGCGAAGGAGGCGAGCACCGGGAAGGACAGCGGCAGCACGATCTTGACGAAGATCTCGAAATCGCTGGCGCCGTCGATGCGGGCGGATTCCATGATCTCGCGCGGCAAACCGGCGATGTAGCTTCGCAACAGGTAGATGGCGAAGGGTAGGCCGAAGCCGGTATGCGCCAGCCATATGCCGAGATAGGTCTTGGCCGGCACGCCGAAGAACAGGCCGACGCCATTGTAGAGCTTGAGCAGCGGGATGAGCGACATCTGCAGCGGCACGACCAATAGACCGATGATGACGGCGATCAGCAGCGCGCGGCCGGGAAAGCGCATCCAGGCGAGCGCATAGGCGGCATAGGCGGCGATCAGGATCGGGATGATGGTCGCCGGAATGGTCACCGTCAGCGAGTTGATGAACGAGCGCCCGATGCCCTCCGAAAACAGCACGGTGCGGTAGTTGTCGGTGGTGAAACGCGGCGGCGACGAAGCCGAGAAATAGACGCGCTGGCCGCGTGTGCCCTCGAACGCCTCGGGCGACGACATGACGTACGAGCCGTCATCATTGACCTGCAGCGTCATGCCCTCGCCGAGATCGGCAACCTCGCCCGCCGGATGCTGCGTCGGCTGCTGCGCCTTGGTGCCGAAATGGGTCAGGGTACGGGCATCGCCTGCTTCGAACAGGTTGCCCACGATGTGGAATTTGCCGTCCTTCTGGACCTGCTTTTCGGCGGTGTCGGTGCGACCGGCGTCGGTTTGCGACGATGTTCCGAGCGCCGTCCACCAGCCCGAGACGATGAGTTGGTCCTTGTCGCGCAGCGAGCTGACGAGGATGCCGAGCGTCGGGATGGTCCAGATGGCGACGAAGACGAAGACGGCGATGTGGACGCCGAAGCGGCCAAGAAAGGACTTTCCGGTTGCGGCCATGTCAGTGCCCTCCCCCGCCTTCGCGGTTGGCCTGGCGGATGTTCCAGATCATGATCGGCACAACGGCGAGCATGATGATGACAGCGATCGCAGCGCCACGGCCAAAGTCGCCGCCGCCACGGAACATCCAGTCGAACATCAGGTTTGCCAGCACCTGGCTGTTCCACTGGCCGTTGGTCATCGTCAGGACGATGTCGAATACCTTGAGCACCAGGATGGTGATGGTGGTCCAGACAACCGCAATCGTGCCCCAGATTTGCGGAACCATGATCTTCCAGAAGATCTGGAACGGGCTTGCGCCGTCGATGACGGCGGCCTCGATGGTTTCCTCGGGAATGCCGCGCAGGGCTGACGACAGGATGACCATGGCAAAGCCGGTCTGGATCCAGATCAGGATGACCATCAGGAAGAAGTTGTTCCAGAACGGGGTCGAGATCCACACCTGCGGGTTGCCGCCGAGATGCTGCACGGCAGCGTTGAGGATACCGATCTGGGTCTGGCCTTCGGCACGGTATTCGTAGACGAATTTCCAGATGACGCTGGCGCCGACGAACGAGATGGCGAGCGGCAGGAAGACGAGGCTCTTGGCGATGTTGCCCCACCAGATCTTGTCGGTGAGCACGGCGATGACCAGGCCAAAGAAGGTACAGGCGGCCGGCACGACGGCAAGCCACAGCAAGTTGTTGAAGATCGAATTGCGGAACTCGCGATCGCCGAACGCCCAGCTGTAATTGGCAAGGCCGACAAAATTCTCGCCGCTGCGATCCATGAACGACAGGCGCACCGTCTCGATGACGGGATAGACGAGATAGACGGTGACGATGAGCAGCGCGGGTCCGACAAACAGCCACGGGCGGATGAAGCCCTGGCGGCGCAGGTTGTCGACGGCAGCCGCACCGGACACGCCGCGCGAGGGAAAAATGGCGTCAAGAAGCTTGTTGGCGCCCCAGTAATAGATGACGCAGCCGCCGACGCCGACAATGATCGTGAAAATCGCCGAAAGTATCTGTGCCGTCATGGGAATCAGTCCCTTTTCAACGGGCCCTTTTCAACGGGCTGGTTCGAGCAGACTGCCAGGCCAGGAAAGATGCCCCCTCACCCGCGCTCCACGACGCCCCGGGGGCAGCCTCTACCCAGCGGGAGAGGAACCGGGAACGGCGCCGCCGGTGCCCTCTCCCTTGTGGGGAGAAGGCGGCCGCGAAGCGGCGAGATGAAGGGGCTAAGCGCTATCCTTGCTTACTTGATCGCGTCCCAGCTCTTCTGGATGTCGGACGCAACATCGGCTGCCGGCTTGCCGCCGACCAGATCGATCATGCCGGTCCAGAATGCACCGGCGCCTATCTTGCCCGGCATCAGGTCCGACCCGTCGAAGCGGAAGGTCGACGCATTGACCAGGATGTCGCCCTGCTTCTTCAGCGCCTCGTTGGCGTAGGCCTCCTTGTTCGCCGTCTTGAGCGGGGTCAGGAAGCCGGACTGCGCCATCCAGATCTCGTGGGCCAGCGGCATCTTCAGGAAATCGATGAAGGCGCGCGCGGCCTTGGAGTCCTTGGCGACGGTGAACAGCGTGCCGCCGCCGAGCACCGGATTGCCGAGCTCGGGCTTCGCCGCCATCGGCGGCAGGTAGAAGAAGTCGGCGTCTTCGCCGAGCTTGGTGCCTTCAGGGAAGAAGGACGAGATGAACGACGCCTGGCGGTGCAGGTAGCACTTGGGCGGAACCGCAAACAGGCCCTTGGGGCTGTCGCGGAAGTCGGTTGCGGAAACCGCTGCCTTGCCGCCGTCGACATATTTGTCGTTGGTGGCGATCTTGGCAAAGATGTCGAGCGCGTTGACGACGGCGGGATCGTTGAACGGAATCTCGTTCCTGGTCCATTTGTCGTAGGTTTCGGGCGACTGCGTGCGCAGCATGATGTCTTCGACCCAGTCGGTGGCCGGCCAGCCGGTGGCGCCGCCGGAGCCCAGGCCAATGCACCATGGCACGCCGCCATCAGCGACGATCTGGTCGGTCAGAGCCTGCATTTCTTCCCAGGTCGCCGGCACCTTGTAGCCGGCTTCCTCGAAATTCTCCGGCACGTACCAGACCAGCGACTTCAGGTCGGCCTTGAAGGGGAAGCCGTAGAAGCCTGATTTGCCGTCCTTGTCCTTGTAGGTGCCGAGATCGACCCAGGACTGGCCGGCGCCGTAGTTCTCCTTGACGAAGTTGGCGGTGCCCTCGTCGAGCGGCGTCAGCAGGCCCTTCGAGGCCAGGTCCTGGATCAGACCCGGCTGCGGCAGAATGGCGATGTTCGGCGGGCTGCCGGCCTGGGTGTCGATGACGATCTGTTGTTCGTAGTTCTCGGACGACGAATAATTGATCGTCGCACCGGTGGCCTCGCTGAAATAGTCGAGCACCGAGCGGGCCAGCGCCTCGTCTTCGCCGCGCCACGGCCCAAAGATCAAGAGCGTCTCGCCCTTCAGGTCGACCTTCTTGAGGTCGTCGAAATTGGACCAGGTGAAACGGGCGTCTTCGCCCGGCTTGAACTTCAGCTCCGCAGACGCGGGCGCGCTCAGGGCGACGGCAGCAAAAGCCACGCCCAGCAACAGGGTCTTCCTCATGGTCTTCCTCCCAGTGGATCGAAAAACTCCGGACGGAACCTCCATTCCGCCGGCCGGCACCGCCTCGAACTCTGCCCCATGATCGCGCAGCCTGCAACTCGCTTCACGTTACGGCATCTCAAAGCGCTTTGGCTTTCTTCATCACGCCATCGAATTCCTGACGAGTCAAGAGCCATGCATAGCTAATCGATTTAATTTTGCGCTAGCGTGCGATGCAGCACGTTTTTGGGCATCGCAGCAGAACATTTTGCTTCAAAGCCCTGCAATTCAGCCTTATCCTCTGCCGCTAGAATGCTGGACAACCGCTTGTCGTTTAAAGCGCTTTGAGAATTGGAGCCGAGGTGAACCTCAAGCAACTGGCGCTGATGCTGGAGCTTTCGCAGACGACGGTGAGCCGCGCCCTGAACGGCTATCCCGAGGTCAACGAGGAAACGCGCCGGCGCGTCACGGATGCCGCCAAGCGCCACGGCTACCGGCCAAACCCGAGCGCGCGAAGACTGGCGACAGGCAAGGCCGGGATGATCGGCTACGTTCTGCCGACAGGGGCCGCCGTCGACATCGATCCGCATTTCGTCGAATTCCTGTCGGGTCTCGGCGACTATGCGCGCGGCCACGAACTCGACCTCGTGCTCAGCCCCGCCGACGCCCAGGACGAAGAGACGACCTACCGGCGCATCGTCGCCAACAAGCAGGTGGATGCACTCTACATCTCGGCGCCGCGCGGAGCCGACAAGCGCCTGACGCTGGTCCACCAGCTTGGCATCCCCTTCATCGTGCACGGGCGCAGCGAAGGCCTCGACTTCGACTATCCCTTCATCGACATCGACAATGAAGGGGCGTTCCATGACGCGACGCGGCTGCTGGTGCAGCTCGGGCACCGGCGCGTCGGGCTCATCAACGGCGACGACGCCCAGACCTTTGCGATTTTCCGCGAACGCGGCGTCAGGCGGGCGCTGGCGCAAAACGGATTGGCGCTCGACCCCAGGCACATTCGTTCCGAGGTCATGACGGAGGAGAACGGCTACCGCGCCACGCGCAGCCTGCTGGAAGGCGCGGATGCGCCGACGGCGATCGTCTGCTCGAGCCTGATCATGGCGCTCGGCGTGGTGCGGGCGGCGCGCGATCTCAACCTGTCGCTGCCGGGCGACCTGTCGCTGATCTGCCATGACGACGTCTTCCCCTGGCTCAAGCCCGAGCATTTTTCGGTGCCGCTGACGACGACGCGCTCATCGATCCGGGCCGCCGGCGCGCGCGTCGCCGAGCGGCTGGCGGCGCGGATTTCGGGTTTGGAAGATGGCGCGCGCGGCGAGGTCTGGCCGGTGGACCTGGTCGTGCGGGGGTCCATCGCCGGTGCGAGGCTGTAACCAGTTAGCCCTCCCCCTCGTGGGGGCGGGTTAGGACGGGGGGTAAGCTACTCCGCTTCCTCGTGAGGCGGGGAGTAAGCCTACTCCTTCGCCGCTTCGGCGGCCTTGGTGTTGATCAGCCCGAAGCCGAAATCGGCGTCGCGGCCCTTGTCGCCGAGGTCGGTCGCCGTGTCGGCCAAAGCCTTTTCGACGGAGTCGGCCGAACGCCCCGGCTCCTTGTGCAATAGATTGGCGATCGCACCGCTGACAACCGCTGCGGCAAAGGATGTGCCAGTGACCAGGTCGGTACCGCCGCCGACCGGCGCAATCACATCGACCCCGGGCGCCGAGACATAGACGTAGGGGCCGCGATTGGCCTGTTTCATCAGCGCATCCCTGGCGTCGGTGGCGGTCACCGCAATGACCCCCTTGTAGGCCGCCGGATAGCCATAGGGTGCGCCAGGCCCATTGTTGCCGGCGGCAGCGACAAGGATCAGGCCGCGCCCGCGTGCCGCACGAACGGCCTGCTCCAAAAGCGCGTTTTTTGGCCCGACGAAGCTCATGTTGACGATCTGGACATCCTGCTCCGCAGCCCAGTCGAGCGCGTTGAGGATGATTTCCATGTTCGACTTGCCGCCCTCGAACGCACGGGCGTGATGGATCTTCGATCCCGGCGCCATGCCCCTGAACGGACCGACCCCGGCAATCAGCCCCGCAACGGAGGTGGCATGGTCGCGCGCGCTGACGGCGACGCCCGGCATGGCGTCAAAGATGCCGACGACGACGTCCTTCAGCGCCGGATGGGTTTCGTCGATGGCGGTGTCGATGACGGCGACGTCGACATTCTCGCCATTGGCGGCACTTTCGTCGAGGGCGATGCGCTGGAAGGCGAAATTGGGCGTAGAAGCCGCCTGCTGCAGTTCATAGATGTGATTGGGCGCGCGCTCGGCGGTGCGGCCGTCGCCGGCGAGCTGGGCAAGCACGACCGGCACCGGGCGACCGTCGGGAATGCCAAAGCGCACGACGCTGGTGCCCAAAAGGGTCGACTGCCGCTGCGAGCGGATGTCGAGTCCGAGACTCGCGGCAACCGCCTGCGCCACGGCAGGACCGCCGTCGATGGTCACCAGCACCTCGTCGGGCACGAAGGCGCCCGCGATGGCCCGGGGCGAAATCGCAAGGGCGGCATTCGGCGACGGCGGAACCGGCGGCGAAGCGGCGAGATCGGACACTGCCGCTTGGCCATTCGGGCCCCGCGGGTTGGGCGTGGGGACCGGCACTGCCGCAGGCGGTGCCGTGGTCGGGGGGGCGGCAGTCGACGGGCCACCGGGCGCGGGGAAGAGATCGACCAGCATGTCTGGAACACCGACGGGACCGGCAGCACCTTCGCCCGCCGCTCCGCCACCGCCACCTCCACCGCCGCCAGGCTTGAGGCAATCGGCGGCATTCGCGGCGGTGGCCCTGCTCAGGCAGTCGAGTTGCTCGGGCGTGATGTTCGGGTCGTTGGTCTGGGCGAATGCAGGGCTGGCGACAAACAGCGCCGCCACTATCGTCATGAAAAAGACCCTGCCCCCGCGCGTCATCCGGCCGGCTTCCTGCCGGCCGTGGCGGTGTCGGCGAAGGGTGCGGCCGCGATGAGGCCGAGGATGCGGTCGTATTCGGCGACAGTTTCGGCCGGGATGGCGATGCGGAAGACGCCGCTCGCGGTCGGACCGTCGATGATCGAGGCGCCATTGTCACCAAGCAGGGTCGCGACATCCGACATCCTGGCGTCCGGCTTGAAGGTGACCAGCGCGAAGGGCAGCTTGGCTGCGTCCCCGCCGGTGCCGGCGACCTCGAAGTTGGAGCCACCACCGGCACCGGGACGATCCATCACGCCCTGGACAGCGACGAAGGCAAGCATGGCGGCGGCCGCGGCCCAGGCGACGCCGACGGGCAGGCCCATGAAGCCCTGCCAGGCGCGCGCCAAGAACGATTGTGCCCTCGGTTCGCGCACCGGGCCAGCCTCGACCTCGAGCATCTTGGAGAAGCGGCTCAGCGCATCGGCGGGCGGACGGATCGCCTCGTTGGCGGCCATCGTGCCGGAGAACTCGGCTTCGGCAGCCTCAAGCGCACCCATGGCGGCCGGATCGCCGGCGAGCCAGTCTTCCACGGTCGCCAGTTCCGAGCCTTCCAGCGTGCCGTTCAGATAAAACGGCAGCAGCGTTTCGATCTCGTCGCGGCGGGTCATCTTTTCGGCAGCGCTCATGGCCAGCCCCTGTCGTATCCGGCGGCCTTCAAGGCCTCGCCGAGCTTCTTGCGGGCGTAGAACATCCGCGTCTTGACCGTGGCGACCGGAATGTCGAGGACGTCGCCGATCTCGGTCACCGACTTGCCATGATAATAGGCGAGGTCGATAACGGTGCGATGTTCCTCGGCAAGCCCGTCGACGAAGCGACGAAGGGCGGCGCCCTTGTCCTGCTTCATGGCCACCACTTCCGGGGTGTCTGCACCATCAGGCACCGCCGCCGCATCGTCGTCGTCGAGCCACTCTTCCTTGCGCTTGCGCAGCGACGAAAGCGCCTTGAAGCGAGCAATGCCGAGCAGCCAGGTCGAGACTTCGGAGCGGCCTTCGAATTGCGGCGCCTGGCGCCACAGCTCAAGAAACACTTCATTTGCTACATCATCCGCCACGGCTTCCGATCCCGTCTGGCGCGCCACGAAACGGTAGACCCGTGCATGGTGGCGCGTAAACAGAAGCCGCAAAGCGGCGCGATCGCCGTTTGCGACGCGGCTCACGAGATCACGATCGGACATCGGGTCAGATGCGATGTTCATGGCCGGTGCAACCGCCGGGCTCCTGTCTGCTTGGTCGTTGCTCGCCGCAAAAAGGTTCACCGGAATGTTTCGGATGAAGAAAGCTAACCGAAGTTTCGAGGCATGGCGAGTCCGTGCGACAACGCACGAACGGCAACGGCGGCGGGACCGGTTAGCCCGCCGCCGTCCACAAGACCGCATCGACAGTGGCAGGCTTGCGCCTGCCTGCCGCCAGGCTCTTCGACGAGGTCTAGATGCGCTTGCCCGTCAACGTGTCGAACACATGGACGTCCTTCGGGTCCGCATGCAGATGGATGGTGTCGCCGGGACCGACATCGGTACGGCCGCGGATCAGCACGCGGATGACCCGACCTGCCAGGCGCGCTGTGATCTGGGTTTCCGAACCGGTCGGCTCGACCACCGAAACGGTCGCTGGCCAGCCTTTGTCGGCGAGCGCGAAATGTTCGGGCCGAACGCCGATGGTCACGGCAGTACCGGCTGGGTGGCCGAGTGCCGGCAGATCGAGCGCCTCGCCCGTATCGAGCGCCAGCTTGCCCGCCGCGTCGATCTTGCCTTCGAGGAAATTCATCGGCGGCGAGCCGATAAAGGCGGCGACGAACAGGCTGTGGGGACGATCGTAGAGTTCGAGCGGCGGACCGGATTGCTCGACCCTGCCGCCATTCATGACGACCACGCGGTCGGCCAGGGTCATCGCCTCGATCTGGTCGTGGGTGACGTAGACGGTGGTGGTGCCGAGGCGCTGGTGCAGTTCCTTGAGCTCGGAGCGCATCTCGCCGCGCAGCTTGGCATCAAGGTTGGAAAGCGGCTCGTCGAACAAGAAGACGTTGGGGTTGCGCACGATGGCGCGGCCCATGGCGACGCGCTGACGCTGGCCGCCGGACAAGGCACGCGGCTTGCGGTCGAGCAGAGCTTCCAGCCCGAGAATGCGGGCCGCCTCGTTGACGCGCGTGTCGATCTCGGCCTTCGGCGTGCGGCGCATGCGCAGGGCAAAGCCCATGTTCTCGCGCACGGACTTGTGCGGATAAAGCGCGTAGTTCTGGAACACCATGGCGATGTCGCGATCCTTGGGCGCGACATCGTTGACGACGCGGCCGCCGATGGCGATCTCGCCGTCGGTGATCTCCTCTAGGCCGGCGATCATGCGCAGCAGGGTTGACTTGCCGCAACCGGACGGACCGACCAGGGCGACGAACTCGCCATCGGGAATGTCGATCGTGATGCCATGGATGACGGCATGGCCGGCATAGGCCTTGCGGACGTCCCTGATTTCAACATTGCTCATGATTGCTTCCTGGAATTCGTGTGACTGGCGCGGGCGTGTCGGGCGGCGTTACCACCGCCGCTTGACCTCTTCGGCCCAACCGAAAATCTTCTCGACCGTGATCCGTCGGCCGTCCTCGCTGACGATCGTGCCGTCGTACCAGCCAAAGACCTGATGTTCCTTCGAGATGACGACGAGGCGGTCGAAGCACGAATAGCGATCGTGGACAGGGGTGAAGGTCAGGTCGACGCGCTCGCCGCTGATGCGCCACGGTGCCATCCAGTCGTTGCGGTCATAGATCCATTCCAGCTCCTGGCTGATCTTCTGGATGCGCCCGTCGATGCGCAGGCAGTTCTCGGTCGAGGGCGTGCCATCGGTCCACTTGGCGCCGAACTGCAAGCCGATGACCTCGCCATCTGCGGTGCGACCGCTGCCCGCGCCCCAGTTCCAGACGATCGAGTAGGGCCAACGGCCGCGGCCATGGTCGAGCGTGGCGAATGCCGTATCGGCGGAAAGCTCGTAACGCTTGCCGTCGGCCTTGACCCAGCCGCGCGCCGGAATGCAGTTGTCCTTGAGCGTGTACTGGAACCGCTTGTCGTCCCACGGAACGACGACGCCCATGGCCTCGTGGCCGGGCTCCCTGACCGCCTCGATTTCAAGGTCGAGACGCGGCGTTGCGGCGCGCAAAAGCGTGCCGTTGTCGATCTCGAGCATCTCGATCTTCATCGCGTCGCCCTGGCCGACGAGCGAGCCGTCGCCGGATTTCTGCGGCATGGGCGTGACGCGGCCGCGCGGCAGCCAGTGGATCTCGGCCTGCGAAAAGGTCGCAAGCGTCTTCATGTCGAGGAAGAAGGTCGCAAGCGTCACGCGATAGTCGCTGTGCGAGATGTTGACCGCAACCGTGAGGTCCGGCGTGGTGATGCACCAGTATTCGAAACGCTTGTTGCGGCCCCAGCCCTGGAGATTGGCCGTGTGCAGCGCCTTGCGCGTCCAGCCGACGGCAGCCGGGTTCAGGCGCCCGTTGGGCAAGCACAGGTCCACCGGCTCGGTGATCTCGCGTTCAGTCTTCATTACGCCGCCTACCATTTGCGGTGAACCTCCTCAGCCAGTCCGAATACACTCCGCACCCGCAACGTCTTTCCCGCGTCGGAAACGATCTCGCCGTCAAAATTGCCGAAGCATTGGTCGCCCCGGGCGCTGATGACGTAGCGATTGAAAAAGTGGTGGTGATAGATCGAGGGCGTGAAGGTCAGCTCGACCCTGTCGCCCTGGATGCGCCAGGGCGCCATCCAGTTGGAGCGGTCGTAGGTCCAGGTCAGTTCCTGGCTGATCTTGTGCAGGCGTCCGTCGATGCGCAGCGCGTTTTCGGTCGAGGGCGTGCCGGCCGTCCACTTGCCGCCGAACTGCAGGCCGATCTCATGGCCGTCGGTGACGCCGCTGCCGGCCGCCCAGTTCCACCAGGTGCTGTAGGGCCAGCGGCCGCGGCCGTGATCGTGGATGGCGTAGGCCTCGCCGCGGCGGACGCGGCGCTCGACGCCGTCGACCCAGACCGAACCCTCGACCGGCAGGCAGTTGTTTTTGCGCGTGTACTGGAACAGGCGCTCGCTCCACGGCACCAGCACGCCCATCGATTCGCGGCCGGGCTCTTCGGTCACCTGCAGGTCGACGTGGACCGATGCGTTGTCGACGCGGATCTGCGTGCCATTCCGGATGGGCGCAAGGCGCACCGTGATGCCTTCGGCGGAAGCCTCCATTGCAGCCGACGGATCGTGGCCGGAGAGCGTGCCGGCCGGCGGGAACCAGCGGTTCTGGCGCTTCGAGATGGTGTGCCCGGACTTCAGGTCGATGAAGGTCGAGGCGACGTTGGCGCGGTAGTCGTGATGCGAGATGTTGGCGGTTACGATGAAGTCGCGGGCGACGATGCACCAGTATTCGAAACGCTTGTTGCGGCCCCAGCCCTGAAGGTTGGCGCGATGCAACGGCCTGCGGCTCCAGCCGACGGCGGCCGGATTGAGCCGGCCGCTCGGCAGGCAGATGTCCACGGGCGCAGTCAGCTCGCGCTCGAGTCGCGCTGCGGTGGCGCGCGTCGCTGGGTCGATTACCTGGTTCACTTCGCGGCCAGCTCCGCCCGCGAACGGTCGAGCTCGCCGATCAGCGCAAGCCCGGCGGCCTCTTCGTGCTGGCGCACCAGGGTCGCGGCGCGATCGTAGTCACCGCTGCTGATCGCCTTGCGGATGTCGCGGTGCTCGTCGAGCGAAGCGCGCATGCGCTGAGGCACCGCCTCGAAGCCACGATGCATGGCCATCGTCTGGGCGCGCAGGTTTACCAGCAGCTTGAGGCTCCACTGCGAGTGCGGCGTGTCGCACAACAGGACGTGGAAATCGTGATTGAGACGGGCGTAGAGACCGGCGTCGGTTGAAGACACGGCAGCTTCGCTCTCCGCTATGTTGCGATCAATCTCGGCCAGCCTGTCCACGTCGTAGCTCGGCGCGCCAAGTTCGATGGCAAGCGCGCCAAGCATGCCGCGCAGTGCATAGACTTCATGCACGTGGTCGCTGTTGAAAGAGGCGACGACGACGCCGAGATGAGCGTGGAAGTCGAGCCAGCCTTCGGCCGACAGGCTGCGCAATGCCTCGCGGATGGGCGTCTCGCTCATGCCGAGGGCCTCGGCGATTTCACGCGTGGTGATGCGGGCTCCAGCGCGGACCGCGCCGGAGACGATCATCTCCTGGATATGCTGGCGCGCCAGCTCCGCCTTGGTCATGAAGACCGCTTTCGGTTTCATCGCTGTCCTCCCGGCTGGCAATTGTGCGAACAGGCCATTGGCGTCATCCCTTCGTCGCGCCATCGGCCAGCCCCTGAATCAGCCATTTCTGAACGAGCAGCGCGAAGATGACCACAGGCACGACGGTCAGAGTGCCGACAGCCGTCAGTGCGCCCCAGTTGGCGCCGTTGACCGAGTCGCCGGCGATGCCGGCGATCGACACCGGAATGGTCGAGGCGTTGCGATTGGTCAGCACCAGGGCGAACAGCAGCTCTTCCCAGGCGAGGATGACGCTGAAGATCATGGTCGACAGGATGCCCGGCAGCGAGATCGGCACGATGATGCGGAAGAAGGCGCCGAAACGGGTGCAGCCGTCGATCATCGCCGATTCCTCGAGCTCCTTGGGCAAAGCCATGAAGAACCCGCGCATCAGCCACATCACATAGGGGATGAGGAAGGTGCAGTAGGCGAGGATCAGAGTGATGTGCTTGTCGGTGAGCCCGAGGCTGCGGGCGACGAGGAACATCGGCACCGCCAGTGCGATCGGCGGCACGCCGCGCGACAGGAGGATCAGCGCGCCGAGCATGCCCGCCCCGCGCAGGCGGATGCGCGCCAGGGCATATCCGGCCATCGAGCCGGCGATGATGGAGATGAACGCCGAGCCGAAGGCGACGATGACTGTGTTGAGCATCCGATAAGGGATGTCGGCCCGCGACATGTAGCTGATGTAGGTCTCGAGCGTCGGCGTGAAGAACAGCGTCGGCGGCGTCGTGAAGATGTCGCGCGGCATCTTGAACGATGTCAGCACCATCCAGAACACCGGGAACAGGAACAAGAGGCAGGCAACCACGCCCGAGGTGACACGGACATAGTGACCGACCGGAACCTTGCGACGGCGAACAGAAACGGCGGCGCTCAATACATTTCCTCCAGCTTGCGGCTGCCACGCAGGAACAGCGCCGTCAGAACCATGGTCAGGACGAGGATGATCACGGCCATCGCCGCGGACTCGGCGAATTTCAGCGATCGGAACGCTTCTTCATAGATGAACAGGTTGATGACCTTGGTCGCCGCTCCGGGACCGCCGTTTGTCGCCGCAAGGGCGATGTCGAACATCTTCACCGCACCCAGCCAGCGCACGACGAAGGTCGCGGCAATGATCGGCAGCAGCAGCGGCAGGGTGATCGACCAGAACATGGTCCACCAGTTGGCGCCGTCGATCTCGGCCGCCTCGAAGACATCCTTGGGCAGCGACATCAGGGCGGCGGTGGCGATCAGGGTGACGAAAGGCGTCCAGCGCCAGGTGTCGATGATGACGACGGTCAGCATGGCGAGGCTGGGGTTGCCGAGCCAGTCAAGCGGCTCGAAGCCGGCAAGGCCGATGACATAGTTGGCGAGGCCCCACAGCGGGTCGAGGATCATGCGCCAGACACCGCCGGCCACCACCGGCGCCACGACCATCGGGATGATGAACAGCGCGCGGACAAGGCCGCGGCCCTGCCAGTTGGCGTTGATAAGGAATGCAATGCCGAAGCCGAGGATCATTTGCAGCGGCAGCGCCAGGACCAGATAGATGCCGGTGATCCGGAGCGATTCCCAGAAACGGGCGTCGTTCAGCACTTCGATGTAGTTGTCCCAGCCGACCCATTCGGTGGCGGTGAACGTGGCAAGGTCGAGTTCCGAGAAGGAAATCTCGATGGTGTAGAGGATGGGATAGGCAAGCATCGCCAGCAGAATGATGGTCGCGGGCGCCATGAACGCCCAGCGGCTGGTCAGGTCCGCCAGCTTGGCGGCGCCGCGCGAGCGACTACGTCCAACAGTTGCCATGTGACTGATGCTCCTCGAGGCCCTGGCCCCAGAATTCGAAATCGAAGGACGAAGCGCCGCGCATCCGTGGAACGCGCGGCGCCTTCTTGGCAGATCAGTCGAGCAGCTTCTCGATCTTTTCGGCAGCAGCCTGCAGCGCTTCCTGCGGCGTCGCCTGGCCGGCCACGGCGCGGGCGGTCTCGTCGGCGAGAACCTGCTGCACGGCGTCGGACTTCGGATGGCGCGGACGCCACATCTGGCCTTCGCCGGCGGCGTCATAGCCCTGCTGCAGGGCGGCGAATACCGGCTTCAGCCACTCATGCTCGGGCGTGGTTGCAAGGGTCGACTTGCGCGCCGGGAAGACGCCAAGAGCGTTCGACTGCCAGACTTCGCCCTCCTTGGAGCTGAGCCACTGCAGCAGCGCCCAGGCTGCCTGCTGGTTTTCGCTCTTGTTGTTGATCGCGCCGCTCCAGATGCCACGGTGCGCGCCGGCGCTCTTCGAACCGACCGGCATGACCTGGATGCCGACCTGTTCAGGCTTGAGCGTGGTGGTCGATGGATCGACGGCCGTGCCCTTGAACACGCTGCCCCACATGAACATGGAAGCAACCTGGCCCTGGCGGAACGCCTGCAGCGACTCGTTGAAGCCGTGGCTGACGGCGCCCGTCGGCGCGTATTTCAGCAGGTCGATATGGGTCTGCAGCGCCTTGACGCCGGCTTCGTTGTTGAAGGTCGGCTTGTTGCCGGCGTCGAGCAGCGCACCGCCATTCGAATTGAGAATGGTCTGCCAGATGGTCGGGGTCAGCGCATCGCGCATGAAGTAGGTGTCGACTGCCCAGGCGTCGACCTTGCCGTCGCCATTGGTGTCCTGCACCAGCTTCTCGGCCTGCTGGAAGAACTGCTCCCAGGTCAGCTCCGGTGTCGGCGCGGGCAGGCCGGCCTTTTCGTAGAGCGCCTTGTTGGTGAACATCAAAAGCAGGTTCGAGCGCAGCGGCACGCCGTACTGCACGCCATTCCATTCACCGGCGGCGAGCGGGGCGGCGTTGAAATCGGCCCAGTCGTAGTCGGCGGACGTCCATGCTGCCGCATCCTTCTTCAGATCGACGAGGACGCCTGCACTGGCGAGCTGGGGGATCCAGGGATCGTCGGCGATGATGATGTCGTAGGTCGGAGCCGGACCGGTCGCATCGAGCAGGCTCTTGGCCAGCAGCTCGGCATACGGCACGCCGTCGATGGTGACCTTGATGTTCGGGTACACCTTGTTGAACTCGGGCACCATGTTGGTTTGCCACTGATTGGCGAACGCCTCGTTGGCGATCATCCGGATCTCGACCGGCTGCTCGGCTGTGCCGAGAGCGTCCTGCGCGTAGCTGGCGCCGGTCGCGAGAATGGAAATTGCGGCAACCGCCGACAGGCCTGCGGCGAAAACCGCGCGGCGCGACACGGAAAACTTGCCCGTACTCGTCTGCTTCACATGAGCCTCCCTTATGGCTCCGGCCAACAGGGAGCATGACCGCATGTCATGCCGCGACCTGACCGGTGCGCCAATGCCTATGTTCTACATTCTATAGAATGCAGAACGTGTCGTAGTGAAGAGCCTTTCTAGAGTCAACGCGAAAACGAAAGCACACGAACCCCAACCGACGACAACACGAATGCGCAGAACGTCCCGCATCGCTCGTTTTCTGGGTGCAGTGCACAAAAATGCGAAAGGCATCGCGTTGTCGCGATACGGGGATTCGCACCGTGACCAGCCTTGTCGGTGGCCTTCGGAGCGCATCATCCGGACTTCACCAGGAAGCAGCGCTGCCGGAGCAGCAGCGAACACTTGCGCCAAGGCAATTTTGGTATACAGTATTCCAAATCAATCTTTCGACTTTGCCAGGGAGCAGTGAATGACCGTTGCAATGAATCCGGACGAGTTCCGCACGGCGCTGGAAAACGCCATCAAGGGCAAGAGCGCCAACAAGTCGCCCTTCAGCGTCGGCTGGGCGAGCGGCAAGCTCAGCCGCGAGCACCTCGCCCGCTGGGCCGAGAACCACTACCACTATGTCGGGCCGTTCGCTGACTATCTCGGCTACATCTATGCCCGCATGCCGGAGGGCTATACCGAGGCCAAGGATTTCCTGCTCGCCAACATGTATGAGGAAGAGATCGGCGGCGACCGCCATACCGACCTGCTGATCCGTTTCGGCGAAGCCTGCGGCACGACGGGCGACAGGATGCGCGACTCCGACAACATGTCGCCGACGACACGCGCCCTGCAGAGCTGGTGCTATGCGGTTGCCATGCGCGAGGACCCGATCGTCGCCGTTGCCGGCCTCGTCGTCGGCCTCGAATCGCAGGTGCCGTCGATCTACCGCAAGCAGACGCCGACCCTGCGCGACAAGTATGGCTTCACCGACGAGGAGGTCGAGTTCTTCGACCTCCACATCGTTTCCGACGAGATCCATGGCGAGCGCGGCTACCAGATCGTGCTCGAGCACGCACGCACCGTCGAGATGCAGCAGCGCTGCCTCAAGATCTGCGAAGTCGGCGCCCAGATGCGCCTGCTCTACACCACCGCACTCTACAACGACTATGTCGCCGCAGAGTTGCCGCTCGAGGAACTCCTCGCCGCCTGAGCCAACACTCTTGGCGCGGGGGGAAGCGCGCGGACCGGTGGAGGGGCCGGTCAGCGCGTTCCCCTCGAAAACAGCAAAGACATGACATAACAAGGGCGCGTAACAGTGAAACAGGTTCTCAAACTCGAAATCGAAGAAGCTCGCGTCATGGCGGCGGCGGCTGTCGCCAAGGCCCTGGAACTCAATGTTCCCGAAACGGTGTGCATCGCCGATGACGGCGGCTATCCGATCGTCCTCGAGCGGATGAACGGCGCTCGCGTGACCGGGCCTCAGATCGCCTGGAACAAGGCATTTACCGCCGCGGGCCACAAGCGTTCGACGCACCTCTTCACCACGCCGCCAAACGGCCCGGCCCTGCCCGGCAACGAAGCCTTCGGCATCCAGCTCAGCTTCGAGGGCCGCTTCGCCGCGTTTGTCGGTGGTTTTCCTGTCGTCGTCGACGGTGAGGTAATAGGCGGTGTGGGCCTTAGCGGGGGCAATGGCGAGCAGGACATTGCCTGCGGTGTGGCGGCACTCGGCGCGCTGCAGGCGTTGCTGGAACCAAAGGGCCACAAGGTCATGGTGCAGGCCGACATCAAGAAATGACAGGCGGCCGCGACACGCGGCCCGACCCCCTGCTTCAGTGGAGACATGGATGAGCCATGTTGTGCGCGTTCTCGAAACCGAGGACCAATTCACCGTGGATTCGGAAGAATCCGTCCTGACAGCCGCCTTGCGCCAGGGCATTGCGCTGCGGCACGACTGCACGGAGGGCGGATGCGGAACATGCCGCGTACGGTTGACGGAAGGCTGCGTGCGCTACGAGGAATACCCCCTGGCGCTGACGCCGGAAGACGAGGAACTGGGTTTCGCCCTCGCCTGCCAGGCGCGCCCGGAAAGCGACCTTGTGATCAGCACCGAGCGACCGGTAGAGCCCTGCTCCGATCCCGAACGCCATGCTGCCGTGGTGGAGTCGGTACGCCATCTTGGCCGCGACGTGGTGCATCTGACATTGGCGCTGCCCGGGGCCGAGGACCTCGTCTACAGGCCGGGCCAATATCTCAACGTGCTGCTGGGCGATGGCAACAAGCGAAGCTTTTCCATGGCTTCGGTGCAAAACGGCAGGACTGTCGACCTCCACATACGTCGTGTCCGCGACGGCCATTTCACCGGAGGCCAACTGATGCGACTGAGCCCCGGAGACCGGGTCGACGTTGAACTGCCGCATGGCCTGTTCTGTTGCCGCAAGGAAGATTTTCGGCCCTTGGTGATGGTGGCGACGGGCACCGGGCTGGCGCCGATCAAAAGCATCCTGGAATCCCTGATGGACGATCCTGATTGTCCGCCCGTATCGCTCTACTGGGGCATGCGCACCGAGGAAGACCTGTATCTGCACGATGAAATCCTGTCGTGGACCGACCGGCTGTGCGACTTCCAGTATGTGCCCGTGCTGTCGCGCCCCGGTTCGTCCTGGACCGGGCGCCAAGGCTATGTGCAGGACGCCGCCCTGGAAGACCTTGGCGATTTCTCCGAGCACGCCATCTACATGTGCGGCTCGCCCAGCATGATTTCGAGCGCGAAAAAGCTCTTCATCGAAAACGGGGCAAACCCCGGCTTCATCTATTCCGACGCCTTCAACTTCCAGCACACCCTGGCGCCGGCATGACATCCCCGCCGGGCCTTGTTGTCAGGCCGGTATCGAAACGCGACCCTGGAGGGCAGTCGGGACCTTGGCCCACGGCGCGACGGCGGATGGCGGTGATCGCAGCGCGGATTGAATATTGTAATCCAAACCGCGGAGGCTATATCATTTGCAATCAGGAGTCGCTTCCGTCGGCTGATTCGCCCTCTACTCCCAGGAAGTGCAGGACATGACCGTCATACTTGGAGAAATCCACGCTCCGCTTACCAAGCTGATAACCGCCGCGTTGCGCGAGCGTATCGTCAGTGGTGAGATCGGCGTCGGCGAACGGCTGGTCGAAGGACGGCTCTCGGAAGAAATGGGCGTGTCGCGCATGCCGGTTCGCGAGGCGCTGCGCGAACTCGCCGCCGAGGGCATCGTCACCATCGAGCCGCGCCGTGGCGCATCGGTCACGATCTTCACCGAAGAGCAAAAGCGCGAGCTGGTCGAAGTGCGCGCGACGCTGGAGGCGCTGAACGCCAAGCTTGCCGCCAAGCGCCACGATCCAGAGCAGATAGCTGCCCTTCAGAAGATCCTCGACGACGGCGCAAAGCTGGCCGACACCGACGACCCGGTTCTGCTGTCCCGGCAGAACACCGAATTCCACGAGGCCCTTGCAACCGTTGCCGCCAATTCTGTGCTGCAGGACATGGTGCGTTCGCTGCGCGACCGCACGGTGATGCTGTTTGCTCCGATCAGCCGGCGGCGCGGCCGCCAGAACTGGGAAGAGCACGCCAATATCCTGCGCGCGGTGATTGCCGGCGACAGCGAACTGGCAGCCCTCCTCGCGGCACGCCATGTCTACAACGCGGCCGAGATCCCGCAGGACTAGCGCATCGGCCCGAAAATCGAACCCGATTTTCGGAAAGCACGATTCGCCAACTCAGTAAGTTAGAGCGTCCTTTGTGCGTCCATTCGAACGCACTGCGCTCTAGCAAGGACCGGTGGCGGGCGATCCTCGCCATCGCATCTTTCGACAGCGCGGCCCGATGGGCACTGTCTTGGCGCGCCGCCAACCGGTGGTGCTTCGAAAACAAAAGCTAGATCTGTCACCCCGGCGAGAAATGCCGGAAGGCGGCCGGAATGCTTCTTTCCTACACCTTGACCAGTTGCTCGACGCGATCCTTCTCACCGAAGATGCGGAGATAGCGCGCGATCTCCTTTTTGTCGCCGGTGGCCTTGGCCGGATTGTCGGAGAGTTTGACTGCCGGACGGCCATTCGCCTCGGTGACCTTGCAGACCAGCGAGATGGCGTTGAGCCGGTCGGTTTCCTTGGGCGCACAGCCTTCGAAATCGTTGGTCAGGTTGGTGCCCCAGCCAAACGACATGCGCACCTTGCCCTCGAAATGCCGGTAGGTTTCGATGATCGTGTCGACGTCGAGACCGTCGGAGAAGATCAGCAGCTTGTTCCTCGGATCCTGGCCCTTCTTGCGCCACCACTGGAGAATGCGCTCGCCGCCTTCGATCGGCGGGGCGCTGTCGGGGCGGAAGCCGGTCCAGTCCGCCACCCAGTCGGGCGCGTCGCGCAGGAAGGCGGCCGTGCCGAAGGCGTCGGGCAGCACGATCAAAAGGTTGCCGCCATAATAGCGCTGCCAGTCGAGCAGCACCTTGTAGGGCGACTGCTTGAGCTCGTCCTCGCTGTCGGCGAGCGCGGCATAGACCATCGGCAGCTCGTGCGCGTTGGTGCCGAGCGCCTCGAGGTCGGTGTCCATCGCCAGAAGCACGTTGGAGGTGCCGGTGAAGGCGTCGCCGATGCCTTCCTTCAGCGCCTCGACGCACCAGCGCTGCCACAGGAAGGAATGCCGGCGACGGGTGCCGAAATCCGAAATCTTGATGTCGGGCAGCATCTTCAGCCGCTCGGTCTTGTCCCACATCCTGGCCTTGGCGCGGGCATAGAGCACATCGAGCGCGAAGGGGCCGAAGGCCTTCATCGCCGAGCGCGAGCGCAGCTCGTTGATGATGGCAAGTGCGGGGATTTCCCACATCGAGGTCATCACCCAGGGACCGGCGAAGGTCAGCTCATACTGGCCGTCGCGCTTTTCCAGGTGGTAGGGCGGCAGCCGGAAGTTCTCCAGCCAGGCCAGGAACTCCGGCTCGAAGATCTGCTTGCGGCCGTAGAAATTGTTGCCACCGAGCCAGATCATCTCCTTCTTGGAGAAACGCAGCGTGCGGGCATGGTCGAGCTGTTCGCGCAGTTCGCCCTCGTCTATCTCCTCGGCGAGCTTGACCGTTGTGGCGCGGTTGATCAGCGAGAAGGTGGCGTCGACCTTGGGATGCATGCCCCAGATCATCTGCAGCATCAGAAGCTTGTAGAAGTCGGTGTCGAGCAGCGAGCGGACGATCGGGTCGAGCTTCCAGGTGTGGTTGTACACACGCCTCGCAATGTCGGTCCTGGCCATGCCGCTTCATTCCTCCCTGGCGCATAAGCCCGTCCTGCAGGCGCGCACCGCATCGTCGCTGACAGCATTGGGATATCGCGTCCGGGCGATCAAGCTGCAGGCATCAAAAAAGCAACCGTGGCCTCATTGGTTGCATCGGCTGAATGAAGTAGCCGCCGGTATCGCCTTCAGCCAGCGGCCTGGACCTGCTTCTGCCCGCGCCGCTTGCGAATGCTGATCTGCCCGGTGACCGCCTGTTCGGTGCGGGCCGGAAGCTCCTCGCGCTGGGCAAACAGCCAGTCGATGAACACCTGGGCAATCGGCGCCGAACGCACCTCGTTGCGGCACACGACATAAAAGGCATCGACCGCCGGAACCGAGAAATTGAACGGCGTCACCAGCTGGCCCTTGGCGAGCAGCGAGCTTGCCGTCACGCTGTCGCCCAGCGCCAGGCCGTGGCCGTGCACCGCGGCTTCCGTGGTCAGGCTCGCGCCGGCCATGCGGTGCTGCTGCAGCGGCTTGATGTCGAGCGCGTCGGCGGCGGCCAACCAAGTGTGCCACTCGCGGCCTTCGTCGGCATGCAGGAGCACATGGTCGGCAAGGTCGCGTACACTGCGGATAGGGCGGTTGTTGATCAGCGTCGGGCTGACCACCGGAAACAGCTCCAGCGTCGACCACTTCTTCGTCCAGCAGTCGCTCCACCGGCCATCGCCATAGAGCAGGCAGACATCGGTATCTGGCGAATGGATATCGCGGGGGTCGTTGGTGGCGTTCAGCGTCAGGCTGATACCCGGATACTGCGCAGTGAAGCCGCCAAGCCGCGGTACCAGCCACAACGACAGCAGGGCCGGCACGCAGCTGACCGTCAGCTTGCCGGAACTGGTCGGGCGCGTCATGCGCGCTGTCGCTGCTGCGATGCTCTCGAACGCGCCAGACACGGCCGGCAACAGCTCCGCACCCTGCGGCGTCAGTTTCAGGCGCGAGCCCGAGCGTTCCAGGAGCCTGACCTTGAGTGTCGCCTCAAGCGCGCGGATCTGGTGGCTGATGGCGCCATGGGTGACGTTGAGCTCGCCCGCAGCCTTGGTCAGCGAGCCGTGCCGCGCCGCCGCCTCGAAGGCGCGCAGCGGGTTCAGCGGAGGCAGGCGCCTGGACAATCGATCCCTTTCCGGAGGCTTCCAGTTTGTGAGAAATTCTCACACCGAAGAGCTTAACAATATCAATTGCCAATTCAAAGCCGCTGCCGGAAGATCGCCTGATAAAACCAAAAAGCATGCGGGGAACATTTGACAGCGACGGCAGCGGACAGCGGTCCGCCGCACCAGCGCGTTCCCGCATTGCGACCTGACCTGCAGGAGGCAATCATGGGTTTCGACGGCAACAAGCTCGATGAGCTGCGCAAGAAATATGGCGAAGGCCATGGCGGCGACCTGTTCGACCCCAAATTCCGCCGCGTCGCCGACAAGATCTTCAACAAGTCGGGCACGCGCCTGGCACCCTATTCGGGCATCCCGACCTTCCTGACCGCACCCTACGTGCCGGTCGACAACGACAATCCCGATTTCGGCGACCTGCAGGTGGCGATGGTCGGCGTGCCGATGGACCTCGGTGTGACCAACCGTCCGGGCTCGCGCTTCGGCCCGCGCGCCGTTCGCGCCATCGAGCGCATCGGCCCCTACAACCATGTCCTCGACTGCGCCCCGGTGCAGGAACTGCGCGTCGCCGACATCGGCGACGTGCAGTTCCGCAGCCGCTACCGGCTCGAACTCAGCCATGAGGACATCGAGCGCCGCGTCGGTCAGATCGTCGATGCCGGCGTGGTGCCGCTGTCGGTCGGCGGCGACCATTCGATCACCCACCCGATCCTCAAGGCCGTCGGCAAGAAGCGTCCGGTCGGCATGATCCACATCGACGCCCATTGCGACACCGGCGGTGCCTACGACCTGACCAAGTTCCACCACGGCGGTCCGTTCCGCAACGCGGTGCTCGACGGCGTGCTCGACCCGACCCGCGTCATCCAGATCGGCATCCGCGGCTCGGCCGAATATCTGTGGGAGTTCTCCTACGAATCCGGCATGACCGTCATCCATGCCGAGGAGATCACCGGCATGGGCATCCCGGCGGTCATCGAGAAGGCCAAGCAGATCGTCGGCGACGGCCCGACCTACCTGTCCTTCGACATCGACAGCCTCGACCCGGCCTTTGCGCCCGGCACCGGCACGCCCGAAGTCGGTGGCTTGACCACGCGCGAGGTGCTGGAGATCATCCGTGGTCTCAAGGGCCTCAACCTGGTCGGCGGCGACGTCGTCGAGGTGGCGCCGCAATACGATTCGACCACCAACACGGCACATGCCGGCGCGCAGGTTCTGTTCGAAATCCTGAGCCTGATGATGTTCAGCCCGTTCGTCACCGGCAAGGGCGCCTGACCAACTGTTTCCAGCGGCCGGCGGTCCAGTTGCCGCCGGCCAGAATGCAACGACAGCCTCCAACCCGCTCGAAAGGGACCCAGCACATGAACATGACGTTTCTGAAGCCGACGGTCGCAGCCCTGGTTGTCGCGGGCGCCGCGCTCCTTGCCGCAGCTCCGGCCAATGCAGACGCGCTCGAAGACATCGCCAAGGCGGGCCAGCTCAATGTCGGCGTCTTCGCCGACTTCCCGCCGTTCTCGTCGGCGAGCGCCGACATGAGCCTCAAGGGCTACGACGACGGACGCCTCAACGCTTCCTCGGAAGCCTGGCTCAAGACCCCGCTCAACCCCGACAACCTCAAGGATTGATCGGTGAGCTACAGCCTCGAATTCGGCTGGCTCGAAGGCGCGGCGGGCGCAATAGCGCAAGGCGCTGCCATGACGGTCTTCCTGATCGCCGTGACAACGCTCGCCGGCACGCTGATCAGCGTGTTGGCCGCCGCCGGCCGCCGCAGCGGTCCGCTGTGGCTCAAGCGCGCCATCACGGTCTATGTCGAGGTGGTCAGGAACACGCCGTTCCTGGTGCAGCTGTTCTTCATCTTCTTCGGATTGCCGAGCCTCGGCATCCGGCTCGACCCGGTGTTCGCCGCCATCCTGGCGATGACGCTCAACATGGCCGCCTACACCACCGAGGTCGTCGGGGCCGGCCTCGACGCCGTGCCGAAAGGCCAGCGCGAGGCAGCATTGGCGCTGGGCTTGCGGCCACGCCTGGTCTTCGTCAAGATCGTCCTGCCGCAGGCGATGAAGGTCATCTTCCCGGCGCTGACGAGCCAGATCGTGATCATGATGCTCGAGTCATCAGTCGTGTCGCAGATCGCCGTACGTGAACTCACCTACGAGGCCGACATGCTGCAGGCGCGGACCTTCCGCCCCTTCGAGACCTATTTCGTCGTCGCCATGATCTACCTTGGCCTGTCCATCGCCTTGCGCCGGATTCTCGTCGGCATCGGCCGCCGCACGCTTTCCCCAGGTGTCTCATGATCGAGTTCACCTTCTGGGACATCCTGCGCAATCTCGTCTTCGCCACCCGCTGGACCGTGCTTTTGTCGATCGCCGCGTTCATCGGCGGCGGCATCGTCGGCATAGCCATCCTGTTCCTGCGCATTTCCAAGACCAACTGGATGCGCCGCTTCGCCAGCGGCTACATCGCGCTGTTCCAGGGCACGCCGCTGCTGCTGCAGCTTTTCCTGATGTTCTTCGGCCTGCCGATGCTCGGCTTCCGCATCGAGCCGTGGACGGCGGCGATGCTCGGCCTGACCTTCTTCGCCAGCGCCTACCTGGCCGAAATCTGGCGCAGCGGCGTCGACGCGCTGCCGCAGGGCCAGTGGGATGCCGGCGCCAGCCTCGGGCTTCACCATCTGCAGGAACTGCGCCTGATCATCCTGCCGCAGGCCTTCGCGATCACCCGCGCGCCGGTCGTCGGCTTCCTAGTCCAGCTGGTCAAGGCAACGGCCCTGACCTCGATCATCGGTTTCGACGAGCTGTTGCGAACCGCCAACGCGATCAACAACGCCACCTTCGAACCCTTCATCGTCTATGGCCTGGTCGCCCTGATCTTCCTGGTGATCTGCTACCCGCTGACCCAATACGCTCGCGCGCTGGAGGCCCGCGCCACAGCACGCTGATCCGTACCTCCGTCATCAAGACAAGAATGGGAACAGCCGGAACGATCCGGCAGCAAATGAGGAGAAGACCAATGAAAAAGCTACTGGATACCCCGATCAGCCGCCGTGCCGTGCTCGGCGCCGGCGTTGCTTCCGCCAGCCTGCTCGCCATGCCCTCGATCCTGAGGGCGCAGGACAAGTCGATCAAGATCGGCGTCTATGGCGGCTACTTCAAGAAGTCGTTCGACGAGCACATCTTCCCCGAGTTCACCAAGGCCACCGGCATCGCAGTCGAGTCCGTCGCCGAGCCGACCGGCGAAGCGTGGCTGGTGCAGCTCGAGCAGGCGGCCAAGGCCGGCCAGGCGCCCGCCGACCTCTCGATGATGTCGCAGACGTCAGTGCTCAAGGGTCAGTCGACCGAGCTGTGGGCGCCGCTCGACCTGGCGAAGATCAAGAACAGCGCAAACCTCATCGACCACTTCGTCAACGAGTATCCGGACGGCCGCGTCGCCGGCATCGGAGCGGTTGCCTGGTACATTACGCTGGTCACCAACACCTACGCTTTCCCCACTGCGCCCGACTCGTGGGCAGCGTTCTGGGATCCGGCGAATGTCGACAAGCTCGGCCTTCTGGCGCTTGCCTCCAACTCGTTCCTGCTCGAAGTGACGGCCAAGACCTTCATGGGCGGCACCAACGCGCTGGACACCGAAGAGGGCATCGAAAAAGCTTTCGCCAAGCTCGCCGAGGTCAAGCCGAACGTGCGGCTGTGGTATCGCGACGAGGCCCAGTTCGAGCAGGCGCTGAAGTCGGGCGAAATCCCGATGGGCCAGTATTACCACGACGTCACTGGCCTCGCCGCGGCCGAGGGCCAGCCGGTGCGCTCGACCTTCCCGAAGGAAGGCGGCATCCAGGATTCGGGTTCGTGGGTTCTGTCGCGCGCGTCGAAGAAGTCGGATGAGGCGCACGCCTTCATCGACCACATGAGCCAGCCGGCGGTGCAGGCGCTGATGTCGCGCAAGGTCGGCACCTCGCCGACGGTCAAGCGCGAACTGCTCGACCTGACGCCGGAAGAGTTCGCGGCGGTTTCCTCTGATATCGCGCCGATCATCCCGCGCTACGACCTCTACACCACCAAGGCCGACTGGATTAACCAGAAGTGGACCGAGCTGATCGTCGGCTGATCTGGATCTGCCCTTCTCCCCGCTCGCGGGGAGAAGGGACGCTTTCCGCAACGCCGTTCCAACGTTTCAAGGCCCCCCTCATGTCCGGACTCGTGCTTAAGGACATCACCAAGTCTTTCAGCAACTTCACTGCCGTCGACTCCGCCAACCTGACTGTGCCGCATGGCAAGTTCGTCTGCCTGCTTGGCCCCTCCGGCTGCGGCAAGACCACGCTTTTGCGCATGATCGCCGGGCTCGAAAACCCGACCCGCGGCACGATCCTGCTCGACGGCGACGACATCACACCGGTGCCGACGCACAAGCGCAACCTCGGCATGGTGTTCCAGTCGCTGGCTTTGTTTCCGCACCTGTCGGTCGGCGACAACATCGCCTATCCACTGCGCATCCGCGGCGCCTCGCGCGAGGACCAGAACAAGCGCGCCGACGAGTTGCTGAAGCTGATCCATCTTCCCGGCTTCGCCGACCGCCCGGTGGCCAAGCTGTCCGGCGGCCAGCGCCAGCGCGTCGCGATCGCCCGCGCACTCGCTTTGTCGCCGAAACTGTTCCTGCTCGACGAGCCGCTGTCGGCGCTCGACGCCAAGCTGCGCGAAGCGATGCAGGTCGAGTTGCGGCAACTGCAGCAGAGGCTCGGCATCACCACCTTCGTCGTCACCCACGACCAGCGCGAGGCGATGACCATGGCCGATCTCGTCGTGGTCATGGGCCACGGCAAGATCCTGCAGGCAGCGCCGCCGATCGAGATTTACCGCAAGCCGGCCGATGCCTTCGTCGCCGACTTCATCGGCATGACAAACCTGCTCGACGCGGACCTCGACCGCGCCGGTCGCGTCTCGGTACTCGGCCAGGCAATTCCTGGCCTTGCGATGCCCGAAGGCCTGGCCAAGGCTGCCCTGTCGATCCGCCCCGAGGACGTCCATCTCGGCCCGGTCGGGGGCGACGCCATTTCTGGCACGGTAACCTTCGTGCGCGACCTTGGCGGCACCATCGAGACGTTCGTCGAGGCTGGCGGCAAGACGATCATCGCGGTGGCAACCCCGCGCGAACGGCCCAATGTCGTCGCCGGCCAGCAGGTCGGCGTGATCTTGCCGGCCGAAGCCTGCGTGGTGCTCAAGTCATGAAACGCGAAGCGCCGAAATCGATTGCGGACTACACCCCGCTGTTCTTTCCGGGGCTGATGCTGATCGTCTTCTTCGTCATCCCGTTTTCGACGATGATCGCCGTCAGCTTCTTCCAGCGCGACCCGTCGGGCTTCTACACGCCCGATTTCGTCTTCACCAACTACGCGCGCTTCCTGACCCCGTTCTTCGGCAAGGTGCTGGGCTTTTCCCTGATGCTGGCGGTGATGGTGGCGATCTGCTGCGTGGCGATCGCCTTCCCCTTCACCTTCTTGCTGACCAAGAGCCCGCGCAAGGTCCAGACCGTCTGGCTCGTCTGCCTGCTGTCGGTGCTGTCGCTGTCGGAGGTCATCATCGGCTTTGCCTGGTCGACGCTGTTCTCGCGCACGGCGGGCATCACCAACCTCTTCGTCGCCGTCGGCCTGATGAACGAGCCGGTGGCGCTGCTGCCCAGCTTCTGGGCGGTGCTGACCGGCATGGTCTACCAGGCCCTGCCCTACACAATCCTGGTGCTCTATCCCGCTCTCGTCCGCCTCGATCCGCAGCTTCTGGAGGCGGCGCGCACGCTCGGCGCATCACCGACACGCGCCTTCTTCAACGTGGTGGTGCCGGCGTTGCGCAACACCATCGTCGCCACGCTGATCATGGTCTTCGTCTTCGCGCTGGGCTCGTATCTCTTGCCGCAGATCCTCGGCCGGCCGTCGCACTGGACGCTTTCGGTGCTGATCACCGACCAGGCAATCTACCAGTCCAACATGCCGTTTGCCGCAGCAATGGCGGTGTTCCTGGTGCTGATGTCGCTGGCGCTCGTCGGCCTGACGATGCTGGCTGGCCGCAAGGAGAACGCGCTGTGAAACAGACCTTCCTTCGCCGTCTCTACTTCACGCTCGTTGCGCTGTTCCTGTCGGCGCCGATCATCGTCGTCGCCGGCGTGTCGGTGAACGAAAAGCAGGACCTCGCCTTCCCGCCGAAAGGGTTCTCGCTCGCCTGGTACGGCCAGATCTTCTTCGACCCCGAATGGCGCGCCGCGCTTTTCGCCTCGGTCACCCTTGCGGTGACGGCGGCGGCGCTTGCCGTCGCCATCGCGTTGCCGCTGGCCTGGTTCCAGTGGCGGCGCATCGCGCCCTGGGCCAGCGTTTTCCAGGTCCTCGGGCTGGCGCCGTTCATCCTGCCGCCTGTTATCACCGCGCTCGGCATGCTGACCTTCTGGGCGACGACAGGCTTCTACGGCCAGCCGTGGACGGCCGTCATCAGCCACGCGATCTTCTTCGTCACGCTGCCGCTGGTCACCCTGTCGCTCGGCTTCTCGTCGATCGACCGCTCGCTGGTCGAGGCGGCAGCGACGATGGGTGCCGACGATCGCACGGTGCTGAAGACCGTGGTACTGCCGCTGATCAGGCCCTATCTGGTCTCCGGCTACGCCTTCGCCTTCGTCTTGTCGCTCAACGAATACATCGTCGCCTACATGACCGTCGGCTTCACCATCGAGACGCTGCCGATCAAGATATTCAACGCGCTGCGCTACGGCTACACGCCGACCATGGCATCGGTGTCGGTGTTCTTCGTCGCATTGGCGGCGCTGGTCTTCGGCCTGATCGCCAGGTATGGCGACATCAGGAAGCTGCTCGGCGCGATGTCTTCCGAGAGCTGACGCAAGAAGGGCTGGGGTATTTTCGCGGCAATTCTTCGTCAGATCACCGGCTTGTCCATCAGGCCAAGCCGGTCGCGCCTGAGCCAGCGCCACAGCAACAGCACCGACACCACCGCGAGGCCGGAGAACAGGCCGATCCAGATGCCGCGGCCCTCGAAGCCGAAGTGGAAGGCGAGGATGACGCCGAGCGGCAGGCCGATGCCCCAATAGCCTATTGCCGCCAGGATCATCGGCACAGTCGTATCCTGTAGGCCGCGCAACTGGCCGGCCGACACCGCCTGGGCGCCGTCGACAACCTGGAAAAGTGCTGCGAATACCAAGAAGCTGACGGCGAGACCGATCACCTGGGCGTTGGCCGGGTCGCTGGTGTCGATGAAGGCCGAAATCAGCAGATGCGGCCAGAACACCATCACCAGCGCCATCAGCGCCATGAAGCCGACACCGAGCACATAGGCCGTCCAGCCGGCACGGGTTATGCCGTCGCGGTCCTTTGCGCCGAAAGCGAGGCCGACGCGTACCGTGACGGCCTGGCCGAGGCCAAGCGGGATCATGAAGGTCACCGCGCAGATCTGGATGGCGATGGCGTGCGCGGCCAGCGAGGCCGAATTGATGAGGCCCATCAGGAACGCCGCCGCGTTGAAGATCGTCACCTCGAAGGCGAGGATGCCCGAGATCGGCGCGCCGAGCTTGAGCAGCGCCTTGAAGCGCGGCCAGTCGGCGCGCCAGAAGCGGCCGAACAGGCGGTAGCGGCGGAACTTCGGTTCCATCATCACGACTGCCGCCATGCCTACGAACATCATGGCGCTGGCGATGCTGGTGGCGAGGCCGGAGCCGGCGATTCCCATCTGCGGGAAACCCCATTTGCCGAATACCAGAAGCCAGTTGCCGAGCGCGTTGGCCGCCACCGCAATCGCCATGATGGCCAGTGCCCAACCCGGGCGCTCCAGCGCCGAAATGAACGAGCGCAGCACGATATAGCCAAAGAACGGCAACGCCGCCCATTGAAGGTGATGCACGTAGATGCCGGCCTGCCTGGCCAGTTCGGGCTCCTGGCCCATGACCAGCAGGAGAGACTCGGTGAACCACAGCAGGATCCAGATCGGAACCGAAACCATGACGGCAAGCCACAGGCCCTGGCGCACGGTGCGGCGGACATCGCGCACCGAATGGCGCTTGCGGCCGAGCTCGGCCGCCATCATCGGCGAGGTCGCGTACATCAGGCCGAGGCCAAAGATCAGCGGCGCGAAGTAGAGGTTGGAGCCGAGCGCACCGGCGGCAAGCGCCTGCGGCCCGAGCCGGCCGAGCATCATCACGTCGGTCGCCGTCATCGCCGTCTGCGCGAGGTTGGTGAGGATCATCGGCCAGGCAAGCGCCAGCATCGCACGAAGTTCGTCACGCCAAGGGTTCGCCGGTGTTTGCGCGCCGGTGTCAATCGCAGACATAGTTGTCGTCTTTCGGTGCCGATATCGCCGGTTTTTGATGCAGATATCGGGTGTTTTGGCCGCAAATTCCGCCGATTTGCCTCGCCACTTCGCGGGTTTTGACGCAATGCGGCCGAACTGGCAAGGCGTCAACGCCCTCAAGCGTTGAGCCAGGGCGATGCTCCTGACACGCCGTCTCAGCTTTCGGCGCAGTCCAGCTCGGCCAGAATCCACTCCCGGAACGCCTTGATCTTGGGAACGTTGCGGCGCGATTCCGGATAGACGAGGTAATAGCCGTGGCCGTCATACCTGGTCAGCTCGAAAGGCTGGATCAGCCGGCCTTCGGCGAGTTCGGTGGTGAAGAACGCGCGCGTCAGGATGGCGACGCCCTGCCCGGCCATCGCGGCGCTCGCCTCATAGGCTTGCGAGCCCATGCTTGCGTCGGGCCGGCCGTCGAGGCTGTCCGACGCCACGTTGGCGAGCTCGAACCAGCGCCGCCACCAGATGTCGCCAGGATCGAGGATGCGCAGCTTGAGCAGGTCGGCCGGCTCCTTGACCCCGCCGATGCTGTCGGCAAGCCGAGGCGTCAGCATCGGCGTGTACTCGGCCCGAAACAGCAGGTGCCTGGCCAGGCCGGGCCAGTTGCCATCGCCGGAACGAATGCCGATGTCGACCTCCTGGCGGGCAAAATCGACCATCTGGCTGGAGGTGTCGAGACGCACCGCGATTTCGGGGTACTGCATCTGGAACGAGCCGATGTGACGGGCCAGCCAGTTCGAGGCGAAGGTCAGGACGGTCGAGATGCTCAATGTGCCCCGCGACCCGGTGCGCGTGGCGGCATAGGCCTCGCTCAGTATGTTGAACGCCTCGCTGACGGAAGGCGCCAGGCGCTGGCCGATCTCGGTCAGCGCCACCTGGCGCGGCTTGCGCAGGAACAGCGGCGCGCCGACGCGCTCCTCGAGCAGCTTGATCTGGTAGCTGACGGCCGCCTGGGTCATGCCCAGCTCGGCAGCGGCCTTGGTGAAGCTGGCGTGCCGCGCAGCGGCTTCGAAGACCCGGATGGCCGTCAGGGGCGGCAGCTGGAGTGTCATCGGGCAGGACCTCCTATACATAAGGCCCCTTTATGGACCTTGATCGACGTTTGATTGGAATATCTAGGTTTTCTGAACCAATATCTATTCCAACGCATCAGCAAGTTGCAAGTATCGGAACAACGCGCGGCCAGCCTGGCCGGCGCGCGACTCCTTGCCTGATGCGTCGATGGAGGTTGACGATCATGAACACGGCACAGGCAAGTCTCATTCATTGCGAACCGGTTTCCCTGATGTCACGGCTGGCAAGCACGTTCGGGCTGCGCGCGCGCAGGCGCATACTCGACATTCGCGATCTGCCCGACCACCTCAAGCGCGACATGGGCTTTCTCGACGGCAAGTACCCGTGCGGACGCCGTCTCTGACGGCGTTCGAAGCCATGGCCATGTCAACGCCATCACCTGAGCGGTTCATTTTCCCGGCCAAAGGTCCTATGACCAAGGCAACGAGGAAAGGTCGGTCAGATGATAGCCAAGGCAGTGTACTGGGACATGGACGGCACGCTGATCGACAGCGAGCCGCTGCACGAGCAATCGCTGATCGCCGCGTTGCGCAGCGCGGGGGTCGAACCGCCCTCGGATCTGCACGCCCGCGTCGTCGGCCAGGCGGCGCAGCCGGTCTATGAGGTGCTGCGCGACCAGTTCGGGCTGAACCTTGAGTTCGCCGAATGGATCAACCGCAAATACGACCACTACATGAAACACGCGCCCAATCTCCTGCCGCGCGAAGGCGCGATTGAGATTTTTCGCGACCTCAAGGCACGCGGCGTGGTGCAGGCCATCGTGTCGAACTCCGACCGCATGGTCGTCGACGTCAACCTGCGCGCCGTCGGCATCCACGAGCCGGCCATGAGGACCATCAGCCGCAACGACGTGCGCAATGGCAAGCCCGACGCCGAGCCCTATCTGCGGGCCGCCTGGCTGACCGGCATCGATCCCGCCGACACGTTCGTCATGGAAGACAGCGTCACCGGCGCACAGGCCGGGCTTGCCGCCGGCATGAAGACCATCTTCTGGCCGCAGGACAAGATCGATGGGCCGGCTGGGGCGCTCGTCGCCCACAGCGCCGAGGAGGTGCGGGCGCTGCTCGGTCTGGCCTGAGCTAGCCGCGATGAGGGCGTGAGGGAAACGCCCGTAGCCGGGAGGAATGGCGACAAGGTGCCACCAGGCAGAGGCGCAAACAAAAAAACCCCGGCGCGCGGATGCGGCCGGGGTTTCGTGCTCAGCGAGATGCTGAAGCTTATGCGGCTTCGGCGACGTCGTCGTTCTTGAGCGCCTCAAGAATGTTCTGCGGCGACGACACGCCATAGGGGTCGCTGTCGCAGTTGTCGGAGAAGCCTTCTTCCTCGAACCACTTCTCGATCTGGCCGTTGTTGATGACGGCGGCATAGCGCCACGAGCGCATGCCGAAGCCGAGATTGTCCTTGGCGACCAGCATGCCCATCTTGCGGGTGAACTCGCCCGAGCCATCGGGGATCAGCTTGACCTTGTCGAGGTTCTGCGACTTGCCCCAGGCGTTCATGACGAAGGCGTCGTTGACCGAGACGCAGTAGATTTCGGCGATGCCCTGCGCCTGGAACTCACCGAACAGCTTCTCGAAGTCGGGCAGCTGGTAGGTCGAGCAGGTCGGGGTGAAGGCGCCCGGCAGCGAGAACAGGACGACGCGCTTGCCGTCGAAATAGTCGGCCGAGGTCTTGTCTTCCCAGCGGAAGGGATTCGGGCCGCCGACGGCCTCGTCGCGCACGCGCGTACGGAAAGTGACAGCAGGAACTTTCTTGCCGATCATTTGAAACTCCATTTCCAAGATAACGGGATCCCCGATCTTGGGGCTCGGGGAATCCTGCCGAATTTTTGGCTAGCGAGGGCTAGATAACAACTGGCCGGAACCTGATCCAGCATTGACGGCGTGGCATCAGGTCGCGGGGACGAGACGAAACCCCGGGAGGATTTCGACCCGCCCGAAGGAATGTCAGAACAGGAAGTAGCGTCGCGCCATCGGCCGGGCTCGAAGCGCACGGCAATGCCGGCGGCGATGTCTAACCGCATGCCGCGCGCCTGTTCGCGGTCGAATTTCAAGCCGTTGCTGATCTCGATCAAGCCCTCGGCGGGATGATTTCAGTCTCAAGCCCCGAGCGCCAGCCGCCGAGTGTGGTGACACCACCAGCGATACAGGTGACGAGGCGGCTACGGCCGGCCCGGTGTTCGATGTCGAGCCTGCCGATGGCGGACACGCGTTGCGACGACATCGCAGTTGCATCCGCCGCCGCCGATTATGAGGAGCGGGGGATCATGAGCCAACGTTTTGCGCCAGCGCGTGCCGTCGGACAGCAGAAGCGGGTTTTGTCAGGGATCGTGCACAGATTCGACATGCGACCGCGTCGTTTGCGCGCCGGTCGATATATAAGCTTGTTGCCTGTAGGCGTTTCGGTTTCTATACAGGGAAGCCTTTTGGGCTCATTTCGGGGGCGTATTGCGAGTTTGGGCAGCATATTTGCCCGCCGGCAGCGGCGCGTCACGCACCCGCCAAGTTTAAGAGTTTCGGGGAAGAGTACTGATGGCTGATCAGCTGGCGACGGAAATCATCGACAAGATCAAGGCGCATGCCGAGTCTGGCGGCGAAGAGATCACGCTCGACACTGAATTGACCGCGCTTGGCATCCATTCGCTGGAACTCACCGAGATCATCTTCGATCTCGAGGAGGACTATGGCATCGAAATCGAGATGAACACGGTTGATGCCTGGGCCAGCCTCAAGAACGTCGGCGACATGGTTGAAGCCGTTCGCGGCCTGATCGCGCAAAAAGCCTGACATGACCCGCCAGCGTATCGTCATCACCGGCATCGGCGGGCTGTGCGCGCTCGGCTCCGGCGCGCCTGCCATCTGGGATGCCATGCGCAACGGCCGTTCGGCCATCGGTCCGCTGGTGCATTCGCCGCTGCACGACCTCAAGACCCGCAGCGGCGCCGAGATCGCGCAACTGCCCGACCACGGCATCGACCGCAAGCAACTGGTCTCGATGGACCGCTTCAGCCTGCTCGCCGTCATTTCGGCGCGCGAGGCCATGGCGCAGGCGGGACTGGTCTCGGACGAAACCAACACCTATCGCATGGGCACCGTCGTCGGAGTAGGCGTCTGCGGCTGGGAAGCCATCGAAGAGAACTATCGAGCCATCCTGCTGGAAGGCAAAAACCGCGCCGGCATCTTCACCGTACCGAAGGTCATGCCCGGTGCGGCTGCCGGACAGGTCAGCATGAGCCTGGGACTTCGCGGTCCGGTGTTTGGCGTCACCTCGGCATGTGCTTCGTCCAATCACGCGTTTTCGGCCGCCATGGACCAACTTCGCCTCGGCCGCGCCGACGTGATGGTTGCCGGCGGTACCGATGCGCCGCTGGTCTGGGGCATCGTCAAGGCCTGGGAAGCGCTGCGCGTGCTGTCGCCCGACACCTGCCGTCCGTTCTCGGCCGACCGCCAGGGCCTGGTGCTCGGCGAAGGCTCCGGCATGGCGGTGCTCGAGACCTACGAACACGCCGTCGCGCGTGGCGCGACCATCCTGGCCGAGCTCGCCGGCGCCGGCATGTCGGGCGATGCGTCCGACATCGTCGCCCCGACCATCGAAGGCCCTGCCGCAGCCATGCGCGCTTGCCTGCTCGACGCCGGGCTCGCGCCCGAGGACGTCGATTACATCAACGCCCACGGCACCGGGACCAAGGCCAACGACCAGATCGAGACTGCGGCCATCAAGCGCGTGTTCGACGCCCATGCCCACAAGCTTTCGGTGTCGTCGACCAAGTCGATGCATGCCCACTGCCTCGGCGCGTCCGGAGCTCTGGAGTTGATCGCCTGCGTCATGGCCGTGCGCGAGGGAGTGGTTCCGCCGACAGCCAACTACCGCGAAGCGGATGCCGACTGCGATCTCGACGTTACGCCCAACATGGCGAAGCTGCGCGATGTGCGCGTGGCAATCAGCAACGGTTTCGCCTTCGGCGGCACCAACGCGGTGGTGGCGGTCAGGGCGATCTGACCGTCTTCGAACCTCTGGCAATCAACTCGATAAATCTCGGCAACTGCATATTGATGCAGCGCGGCAGCATGCCTAACTCTTGCATGCCCCACCTTTCGGCCAGCGCATCGCCGGCCACCCCCACAAGGACCTGTCGATGAGCGACCTGACCCCATTTCCGATTTCCGCGCGCTGGCCGGCCAAGTATCCCGAGCGCATCCAGCTCTATTCCTTCCCCACGCCGAACGGCGTGAAGGTGTCGATCGCGCTGGAGGAGCTTGACCTGCCCTATGAGGCGCATGCCATCAACATCGGCAAGAACGAGAGCTGGACGCCGGAATTCCTGTCACTCAACCCGAACGGCAAGATCCCTGCGATCCTCGATCCGAACGGCCCGGGCGGCAAGCCGCTGGCGTTGTTCGAGTCGGGCGCCATCCTGCTCTATCTCGCCGAAAAGACCGGCCGCCTCATCCCAGCCGACCGCGCCCGCTATTACGAGACCATCCAGTGGGTGTTTTTCCAGATGGCCTCGGTCGGCCCGATGTTCGGCCAGCTCGGCTTCTTCCACAAGTTCGCCGGCCGCGAGATCGCGGACAAGCGACCGCTCGAGCGCTACCGCGACGAGTCGCGCCGCCTGCTCGGCGTGCTCGACCAGCGGCTCGAAGGCCGCAAGTGGATCATGGACGACGACTACACCATCGCCGATATCTCGCTGCTCGGTTGGGTGCGCAACCTGATCGGCTTCTACGAGGCGCGCGATCTCGTCGGTTTCGACAGCTTCAAGAATGTCGCCGCGTGGCTGGAGCGCGGTCTGGCGCGGCCGGCGGTGCAGGCTGGCCTGAACATCCCGGCTCGCCCCTGACGCGGGACCGGAGCCCCGCTCCGGCCCCCTTACGTTCGAAGGATCAGATCACCAGGTCGGCCTTGCGGCGGGCCGCAAGGACCCGGTCGATGTTGGGCATGTCGTTGGTGTCGATCCAGTTGCGCGCGTCGTCGTCGGAGCGCCCATGCTCACGCCAGCGCTCGACCAGCCGGCGCTCGAGCTCCTCGCGCGGCGCATCGACGAAGATGGTGAAGTCGAACAACGACTCGAGGCGCTGCCAGGGCGCCTCGTCGAGCAGAAGGTAATTGCCCTCGACCAGGATGAACTTGACGTCCGAGCCGACGACGGCGGCTGCGGCTCGCGACAATTCAATGCTGCGGTCGAACACCGGGATCGCGACATCCGGCTCTGAGGCGCGCAGGCGCTTGAGCAAGACCTCGAAGCCGGCAAAGTCGAATGTTTCCGGCGCGCCCTTGCGAGAGCTGAGGCCACGCTCCTCCAGCACCGCGTTGTCGAAGTGAAAGCCGTCCATCGGCACCACGGCAGCGGAACCCTCCGGCAGGACGCCGTACAGCGCGGCCGACAGCGTCGACTTGCCGGAGCCGGGCGGGCCGGCGATGCCGACCACGAAGCGCTGGGCATGGTGGGCGCGTTTGAACAGGGTAGCGGCGATGTGGGCTATTTCAGACATAGGCCTTCCCGATCGTTTCGCGTGATATCCTGACGTCGCATCAGTCAAAATTGAGGCGGCGGTGACGTCAGTTCAAGGGCCGCTCGCCGATCCGCAGGAACTTGTCGTCGAACGGCGTCTCTTCGGCCGAACCATCGGAAAAGCCGAGCCGAAGCCGGCCCTCTCCCGCCGTCACCGAAACCGGCGCGGCGGTGGATTTCTGCGGCAGCGCGCCGACGACCTGGCGGAACGATACGCTGGCCCCGAGCTCAAAAGCGGTCGCCACGCCCTCGCGCTTCAGCCAGTTGTCGCCGAGCGAGGCGGCGTGGCCGACGGCGGTTCGGCCATCCTCGATGCCGAGCACGCCGGCGCGACCGTTCCACGGCGCATAGAAGCGGCCGCCATTGCTGACCCACAGCATCGTCACGGGCAGTTCGACCGGGTTCTTCAGCACCAGGACGACGTCGCCTTCCGCCTTGCGCGCCACGGCCGTCCAGCCCATGCCGCCATGCGGCGCCTCGACAAGGGTGATGAAATCCTCGTGCATGATTTCGCTGCTGTAGTCGCCAAGGTCGACGGTGCCGCCGGCGGCCGCCGGAAAACGGCCGAGGTCCTGCGAGCGCGCCGGATAGGCGAAAAGACAGGCGCCACGCGCCGGATCGGGCTCGGGAGTGTTGTCGGGCGTGGCCGCCAGCCGCTTGGGCGAGAATGCCAGGCGTCCGCCGGCGCGCATCCCGGTCATCGGGTGATGGGCAACCGAAATCGCGCCGGAGCCACCGGTAAAGACATGCTGCTGGTAGAGGAAGGCATGGCCGTCGCGCAGCGTCAGCACCTTGTCCACAGTGGCCCCCAGAACTTTGCGCTGCAGCCGCATCGTCACCGTGCGGCCGCCCGAAAACGCTTCGTCGGAGACCAGGTCCCAGGCGCTGTTGGCGGGCCAGCCGTGCAGCGGCGCCGGCTCGACGTCGCTGGTCGAAAACGGCGCGCAGAGAAAATCTCCCGACAGCCTCACCACGCCCTCCGGCAGCCCGGCGGGCAGGTCCGGTTCTCCGATCCACGGCGCGCGATGCAGCGGCCGCAGAGTCCGGCCGCCATCGTCGATGGCGAAATCGGCGATGTGGCCGACGGCAAGATCGATCTTGGCCCTGATGCCCCGGGCCTGGAACTCATGCTCGCTCATTGCCAAATCACCTCGCTGCGTTTGCCCCAGCAAGCCGCGTTGGCGCTGGCTGTGCAAGCAAAAGTGTAACCAATGTTCAACACTGAAGGCATTAGATGAGCCTGCGGCCGCGTCGCAAATGGACGGCGCGCCGCTGCTTTAGTAGTTTTCGGCTGCTGCCGCCGCCCGGCACGTGATTCAGACAGCCCACCGGCGACAATCGACAGGTTTCCCTTTTGCTAGTCCAGGCCCATTCATTGCCGACGTCCTTCAGCTACCACCGGCTGCCGCTCGCCGGGATCGTTCGGCGGATCGCGGCGCTGTTCGTCGTCGCCGCCCTGGTTGCCGGTTGTTCGACGACATCGGAGACGCTGAACGTCGCGCCCCAGGCCGCGCCGGAGAAATACGCCGCGATCGTCGTCGACGCGAGCAATGGCCGCACGCTGTTCCAGGCCTATTCCACGGCGCCGCGCTACCCCGCGTCCCTGACCAAGATGATGACGCTGTACTTGTTGTTCGAAGCGATGCAGCAAGGGCGCGTTTCCAAGACGACGATGATCCCGGTTTCCGATCATGCCGCATCGCAACCGCCGTCCAAGCTCGGCTTGCGGCGCGGCGAGCAGATCGAGACGGAAGCGGCGATCCGCGCGCTTGCGACCAAGTCGGCCAATGACGTGGCCGTTGCGGTCGGCGAATATCTTGGCGGCAGCGAAGAGGGCTTTGCCCGCCAGATGACAGCGAAGGCGCGCCAGCTCGGCATGACGGCGACGACCTTCCGCAACGCCTCGGGCCTGCCCGATCCGGAGCAGCGCACCACCGCGCGCGACATGGCGGTGCTGGGCATGGCGCTGCGCAAGCATTTTTCGCAGCACTACTATTATTTCTCGGCGACCGACTTCACTTTCCGTGGCAAGCGCGTGCGCGGCCATAACGACCTACTGGGTCGCGTCAACGGCGTCGACGGCATCAAGACAGGCTACATCAGGGCTTCGGGCTTCAACATTGTCACCTCCGTCAATGCCGACGGCCGCAAGCTGGTCGTGGTGGTGATGGGCGGTGACAGCGCCCGCAAGCGCAACGACCATGTCGAGGAGCTGATCGTGCGCTACCTGCCGCAGGCTTCGGGCGGGAGCCTCGCCTCGTCGCTGTTCACGCCGGCGCCGGCTGCCCCTGCTGCTGCCATGCCCGTCGACGTCGTCACCTCGCAGCCGCAGACCTTGGCCGCGCCGATGCCCGATGGCACCCCGGTCCCGATGGGCGTGAGCGCGCCAGTCCCCGTAGCCGAGATGCGCTGAGCCAGAGGCGGCTACACAGCCGCCATATACTGTGCGTCCGTCACATGTTCCAGCCAGTCGACCGCCTTGCCGTCGACCGCCTCCTGGATCGAGATGTGCGACATTGCCGTCAGCGCCGAAGCGCCGTGCCAGTGCTTTTCACCGGGGGCGAACCAGACCACGTCGCCGCAGCGGATCTCCTGGGCTGCTTCACCCCAGACCTGCGCCCAGCCGATGCCTGACGTGACGATCAGCGTCTGGCCGAGCGGATGGGTGTGCCAGGCCGTGCGGGCGCCCGGTTCGAAGGTGACCGACAACGAGCGCATCCGCGCCGGGGCGGGCGCCTCGAAGATCGGGTCCTGACGCACGCTCCCGGTGAAATAATCCGGCGACGGTCTTGATGACGGGCGCGAGCCGCAGCGCTTGATTTCCATTGTTCTCTCCCTCCGCCGGATTGGCATTCGGCCTGTCTGTCTTCACCCTATGACAAAGGCGGCTTGCTTGCACGTTCGTGCCGGAACTTCCAGTCGGGCAACGCGACGATGACCCGGCCGCTGGTCAGGTCGCCAAGCATCCGGACGATGGCGTCGACATTGGCTTCGGGCAGCGACACGGTGAGGTCGGCGCCTGTGCCGGTAAAGGTCTCTGCCTCGATGCGGACGCCGGGCGACGCCGCCAGCCGCGCCTGCACCAGCGCCAGGTCGGTGAAGCCGCAGGTGACCTTCGCCGAGACGGTCGCCACGAGCTCCACTTTCGCCGCGGCCCGCAGGCACATCGCCGCGGTGCCGCCATAGGCGCGCACCAGTCCGCCGGTGCCGAGAAGCACACCGCCGAACCAGCGCGTGACGACAACGGCGACATTGTCGAGATCCTGGCCGTCTAGGGCCTGCAGGATCGGCTTGCCCGCGGTTCCGCTCGGCTCGCCGTCGTCGCTGAAACGGTAGTTCTGGCCAACGCGCCAGGCCCAGCAATTGTGGTTGGCGTCGGCGTGCGCGTGGGCGGCGGCGAAAGCGCGCGCCGCAGCCTCGTCCGCCACCGGTCCGGCAACCGCCAGGAATCGGCTTTTCCTGATCTCCTGCGACAGGCTCTCGGTGCGGGCGAGGGTGAACATCTCGGCCGCCGTTAGACAATGGCCGGCAGCAATCGTCAATCGCGGGGGATCGGCTCCGTTCGCAGTCGGCGCGCTGCGCCGATTGTCGCACGGGAATATAATATGATTGGAACAATCATGTTTATGGCTTATCCCGGCCGGGAACCAAAACTTGCCAAGTGATCAATGCGCCCCACCCGCCGACTCCTTACGATAGCCGTCTTCGCGGCGGTGCTCGGCCTATGGTGGCTGGCGAGCGCGCTCGGCTGGGTCAACGCGTTCCTGCTGCCCTCGCCGGGCAAGGTTGCCGCAACGCTTTCGGATCTCGCCCTGTCAGGGGCGCTTGCGCGGCATGCCTTGGTCAGCATGCAGCGCGTCGGGCTTGGCTACGGGATTGCCGTGGTGGCGGCCATCGTTCTGGCCGTGGTGTTCTCCAGAAGTGCCGCGCTGCGCAGCCTGCTCGACCCGCTGCTCGAATTCCTGCGCCAGGTGCCGCCCCTTGCCCTGATGCCGCTGCTGATGCTGTGGCTCGGCATCGGCGAAATGCAGAAGGTCGGCATCATCGTGCTGTCGTGCTTCTTCCCGATCTTCCTCGGCGTTCGCGGCGGCATTGCCCAGGTCGACCCCAAGCTGGTCGAGGTCGGCAAGGTCTGCGGTCTCGGCCATGGCGAGATCATGCGACGCATCGTCCTGCCATCGTCGCTGCCCTCCATCGTCGTCGGCCTCCGCATCGGGCTCGGCTACAGCTGGCGCGCGCTGGTCGGGGCCGAACTGATCGCCTCGTCGGCGGGGCTCGGCTACCTGATCGTCGACGCCGAGAACCTGGCGCGCACCGACATCGTTCTGGCCGGCATCCTGGTGATCGGTGTCATCGGCCTCGTTGCCGACCAGCTGCTGAAATGGAGCGTATCGAGGGCTGCGCCCTGGCTTGCATCAGACCTGGAGATGGCGCGTGCTTGAACTGCGCAACATCGGCCGGCGCTACGACGTTGCCGGGCGCGCGGTGGTGGCGCTCGAGCACATCAGCGTGACCTTGCCAAGTGGCAGCCTCACCACAGTGGTCGGGCGCAGCGGCTGCGGCAAGACCACCTTGTTGCGCATCCTTGCCGGCCTGACGGCGCCGAGCGAAGGCACGGTCAGCCATGGCGCCGGCTCGCCGCCCAAGGTGGGAGTGGTGTTTCAGGAGGCGCGGCTGATGCCGTGGCTCTCGGTGTTCGACAATGTCTGCTTCGGCCTCAAGGGCAGGCTCGCGCCCGAAATCATCGAGCAGCGCTGCAGTGCCGTCCTCGAACTCGTCGGCCTTGAAAGTTTCCGCGCAGCCATGCCCGCGCAGCTCTCCGGCGGCATGGCGCAGCGCGTGGCGATAGCGCGGGCGCTCGTCATGGAACCCGATCTGCTGTTGCTGGACGAGCCCTTCGCCGCGCTCGACGCCTTCACCCGGCGCGCCATGCAGAACGAACTTGTCGACATCTGGCAAAAGCGCCGGCCGACGATCGTCTTTGTCACCCACGACGTCGAAGAGGCCGTGCTGCTCGGCCAGCACGTGCTCGAACTCGAACGGGGACGGCTGGTCGGACAGGACGCCATCGAGGCCGCCTATCCGCGCGACCCCACCGACCCGGCTGTTACGCAGTACCGCAGGCGCATTCTCGAGCGCCTGCTTGCGCCGCAGCCGTCATCCCCTCCTTCCACCCCAGCTCTCAGTCAGGAGACACCATGAAAACCCTCGCCTGCTTCGCGCTCGCCCTTTCGATGATCGCCGCCCCCGCATTCGCCGCCGACAAGCCCGAGACCGTGCGCATCACCTATGTATCGGCGCCGTTCAACGTGCCGTCGATCGTGATGCGCGAAAAGGGTTTCCTCGATGAGGCCTTCGCCGCCCATGGCGTCAAGGTCGAGAGCCCGGAGATCACCTCCGGCGCGCAGCAGACGCAGGCCATAGCGGCGGGCGAGATCGACATCGCCTCGGTACTGGGCGGCACGTCGGCCATTCTGGCCAAGGCCAACGGCGTCGATCTCACTGTCGTCTCGGCCTATGCCCGCTCGCCAAAGGCCTATTTCCTGATGACGCGCGCCGATGGCCCCGCGACCCTTGCCGACCTCAAGGGCAAGAAGATCGCCGGACCGAAAGGCACTGTTCTCAACCAGCTTCTGGCCGCCGCGCTTGCCTCGCAGAAGCTGACGCTCGACGATGTCGAATACATCAACATGGATCTGCCGACGGCGCGCGCCGCCCTGCTTTCCGGGCAGGTCGACGTGGCTACCCTTGCCGGAAACAACGCTGTGATGGTCGAGCAGGCCGGCGGCAAGGTGCTGGTCGGCGGCGAAGGCCTGATCAAGCCGACCAACGTCGTTGCGGCGCGCAGCACGTTTGCCGAGGAGCATCCCGATCTGGTCAAGGCCTATTTCGCGGCGCACCTCAAGGCGCTCGACTTCATTGCGGCCCATCCGCAGGATGCCCTCGCAATCGCCGCCAAGGAACAGAAGATCTCCGTCGAGGAAGCGGCAAGGCAGATGCCGCTCTATGACTTCAACCCGGTCATGAGCGACGACGACATCGCCAACCTGACGGCCGACCAGAGCTTCATGGTCGATACCGGCATGATGCCCAAGGACAACGTCATCGACATCAGGGCCGATCTCGTCGCGCCTTCCGCTTTCTCGATCAAGTAACCAGTCAGGGCGGTCGGGGGCGCAAAGGCGCGCCCCCGTTCCAGATATTGCAATGAAGTTCTCCATTCTCGACCCCGTGCAGATCCCCGTCGGCCAGACGTCTGGCGAAGCGATGCGCGGGTCCATCGCCCTGGCGCAGGCCGCCGAGCGGCTCGGCTATCATCGCTATTGGCTCGTCGAGCACCACGACGTCGCCTACGAGGCCAACCCCGCTCCGGAGGTCCTGGCGACGGTGATCGCCTGTGCCACCAACTCCATCCGCGTCGGTCTCGGCGGTGTCCTGCTCAACCACTACAGCCCCTACAAGGCGGCGGAAGCCGCACGCACGCTCGGCGTGCTCTTTCCGGGGCGCATCGATGTCGGCATCGGCCGCTCGACCGCGGGGCCCAACGCCGACACCGCGCTGAAGCGCCACCGCGACGTTGAAACGCCTGACGACCACGACAGCCAGACCGAGGAATTCGTCGGCTGGCTGGGAAACGATCTTCCCGCAGGCTCGTCCTTCCGCTCGATCGGCATCATGCCCGACGAGGCCGCGGGGCCGCACCCATGGGTGCTGGCGGCAACGCAAGGCACCGCCGTGCGCGCGGCGCGGCTGGGCCTGCCCCTGGCCTGCAGCGCCTTCCACGTGCCCGAGAACGCGCCCGGCGCCTTCAAGGCCTATCTCGACAACTTCCGGCCGTCGCGATTTGCCGCCGGTGTTTCGAAGCCCGAGACCCTGCTCGCCATCCGCTTGATCATCGGCGAAACCCAGGAGGAGGCCGAGCGGCTGGCCATGCCGATGCGCGCCCTGTTCAAGCTCCGGCGCAAGGACAACCTCATGCTGGACAAGATGCCGACGCCTGACGAGGCGATCGCCCTGATGGGCGGGGTGCTCCCGGCCGAGGACGCCGCGTGGCCTGCCTATGTCGTGGGCTCGCCCGAGCGCGTGCAAGCGACGATCGCGCGGATGGTCGCCGTCACCGGTGCCAGCGAAATCATGGTTCAGGACGTGCTGCACGATCAGGAACTGCGGCTGCGTAACTATGAACTGCTGGCCCGGACATTTGGCCTGCGCGCCGCATAGGTAATTTGCCGCGTCGTCCGGTGCGCGGGCGTGGCTCGCGGCCGACGCGACCCGCCGGCTGTTCTTTCAACGGTTCGCCATTCGCCTCTCCCGGCACGACTGCTGATACCACTTCTGGCAGCGTGGGTTCACATACAGATGAGCTAACGCGGAGGAGTTCCACCATCGTTGCTCGTGTCGCCGCTCGTCACCCGACTTGGTGTCTATCTCCGCTTTTTGGAAGATGTGATGCTGGGCCAACGGTTGGCACGCACCATGGAGACGCATGATGGAGCCTGACGACAAAGGCGCGCGCGATGCGTTCGACGAGGATGGCCGGCAAGAGAGCGAAACCATTGCGGGCAACGAGCGCGACCACGAAGCCGACGACACCGTTGGCGACGTTCGTGACATCGACCTCGACCTGAAGCAGGACTCCGAAATCGACGACGACGTCGACATCGGCGTGCTGGTCATCGGCTCGCGCCCCGCCATCGTCGAACTCGATACCGAGATCGACCAGAATGGTGAGCTGGACCAGGATGCGGATATCGAGACTGAAGCAGGAGACCCCGGAGGCCGCGACATCGAAGTGGCCGGCGCACAACGGCCTGAAGTCGACCAGCGGATCGATGTCGATGTCGAAGTCAGTGAAGATGACGACGGGAACATCATTGTCGAGATAGACGCCGACGTGGAAGACGATGTCGAAATCGAAAGCGACCTGGATGTCGATGTGGAAGATGACGACGAAGACAGTATCGATGCCGAGCTCGACCAGGACAGCGAAAGCGACGGGAATGTCGATGTCGACGTCGAAATCCGCGACGACCTCGACGCCGAGGTCGATGTGTATATTGCTTCCTTGATCGGCACCCTGGCACAGGGCGCCGTGGCGCTCGAAGAAGACGATGACGGCACCGCGATCGATGTCGATCTCGAAGACGAAGCCGCCACTGACGCGGATGTCGATATCGTCGTCGACTTGAACGACGTCGACGCCTGAGTTTCGACGCTGCAACGCCAAGAAAGCCGGGGCTCTCCCGGCTTTCTTGGTATTTGCAGTTGCTCTGGCCCCTGCCGCCATGCTGAACGACCCGGAACGGTTAGCCTGTTCGGGTCACTTTCACCCGTTCGGATGAGCCAATTTGCATTGGGAATGCCGTTTGGGCCGGGTGCAAATTGGCAACTATTTTCCACGGCTCGAAACAGGGATGCTCCGCAGCATCGATGGGTTGTCGCAGGATCCGTTTGGATGGACCCGGTAGCTGTCGATCCGCTCCGGAAGCAGGCGCTCGCCAGGGCGGCGTTGCTCGAACAGGGAGGGTAAACCCATGCCTGACATCAAAGACAACGATTTCGACATCGACATCGATGCCGACATCGATCAGGACCTCGACCAAGACCAGGACCAGGATGTGGACGTCGATACTGATCAGGATTCCGACGTCGATATCGACAACGACAACGATTCGGATGTCGACAATGACACCGACCAGGACGCTGATGCCGATGCAGACGCCGATGCTGACGACGGCAGCGACGCAGATGCGGACGCAGATGCCGACAATGACAGCGACAACGACAACGACGTCACCCAATCCAACGACAACGACGTGGATGTCGACCAGGATCAGGACGTCGACGTGGATGTCGATCAGGATCAGTCCGCAGAGCAGAACGCCGACATAGACATCGATTTTGACTTCGATTTCGCTTGATTGGTCTTGCTGCAAAGAGGCGCCCGGACCTCATCCGGGCGCCGGCTCGTGCTGCAATGGCGGCGAGCCATGCCGGACGGACTTGCCCTTGCTGCAGGCCCCGGTCCCGGCCGTGACGCCCTCGCGGAGACATTCATGGCTCTCTCCAAGGACCGAGCAACCACCGAAGTCGAGCGTGCTTTCCATCGCTGCAAGGCCTCCCTGCTGATGGTCTTTGCGCTGAGCTTCTTCGTGAACCTCCTCGCCCTGACCGTTCCGCTCTACCTGCTCCATGTCTATGATCACGTCCTGTCGAGCCACAGCCTCGACACGCTGGTGATGCTGACCCTGATCGTCATCGTGGCGCTTGCGGTGCACGCGATCCTGGAGGCGCTGCGCCGCGCCATGCTCGCCCGGATCGGAGTCTGGCTGGACGACCGCCTACAGGCATCGGTTCTCGTAGCGGCCGTGCAATCGGCCTTGCGCAACGATGCCGCCGCGGCAGCGCAGGCCTGGCGCGATGTCGGGGGCTTGCGATCGTTCTTCGGCGGCACCGCAAGCACTTCGCTGTTCGACCTTCCCTGGACACCGATTTTCATTCTCGCGATGATCGTCGTGCATCCGCTTCTCGGGGCGATCGGCCTCGTCGCATCGCTTGCCTTGTTCGGGCTGGCATTGCTCAACGAGATGGTGACGCGCAAGCCATTTGCGCGCGCGAGCGCCGCCTGGGCTGAAAACCAGCACCGGTTCGAAGCGCTTCTGCGTAATGTCGAAGCCATCAGCGCCATGGGCATGCTGCCGGGCGTAGCCAGCCTCCTGCACGATGGACAGTCCGAGGCAAAACAAGCCCAGCGGTCCGCCGCGGCGCGAGCCAGCGCCATCCAGGCCCTCGCCCGCTTCGTCCGCCTCTTTGCCCAGGTCGTCGTCATGGCCTGCGCTGCCTGGCTGGTGATCCTGAACACCGTCAGCCCGGCGGCCATCTTTGCGACCTCTATCCTTCTCGGGCGGTCCCTGGCGCCGGTGGAGGGGGCCATCGGCACCTGGAAGGCGGTGACCAGCGCGCGTCTCGGCTATGGCCGCCTCCGGAAGATCCTGGCGGCCGCGCCGAAGCCTCGAAAGGCCATGGAATTGCCGCGCCCCAATGGGCAGCTTTCGATTGAGCAGGTGACGTTCGTGCCACCCGGCGCGACCACGCCGGCGCTGCGCCGGCTAACTTTGCTGGTCAATCCGGGCGAAGTGCTCGGCGTGGTCGGTCCTTCGGGCGCCGGGAAATCGACCCTTGGCCGCCTCATTGCCGGCACGATCGGTCCCACCGCCGGGCATGTCCGCCTCGACAACGCCGACATGTCTATCTGGCTCGCCTCTGGCGGCCACCGCCATTTCGGCTATCTGCCCCAGGACATCGAACTGTTCGGCGGCACGGTCCGCGAAAACATCGCCCGGCTGCAGAACGCCTCGGCCGACGACGTGATCGCGGCCGCTTCGATGGTGGGCCTGCATGAGACGATCATGCGGCTTCCCCAGGGCTACGAGACCGACATCGGCGAGAGCGGCGTCAGGCTGTCGGGGGGACAGCGGCAGCGCCTCGGGCTGGCGCGGGCCTTCTTCGGCCATCCGCGCATCATCGTCCTGGACGAGCCGAACGCCAGCCTCGACGCCGAAGGCGAAGAAGCCTTGCGGGAGGCGATCCAGAACATGCGCCAGCGCGGATCGACGATCATCATCATCGCCCAGCGCCTTCAGATCCTGAGCCTGTCCGACAAGATCCTGGTGCTCGACAACGGCATGATGAACGCCTTCGGGAACCGGCGGGACATCGCCGGAAAGATCAAGAGCGGGCGCACCGCCATTCCGGTCAGGCGCCAGCAGATCATCACCACACGCAAGACCGTCAAGCAACTGGGCGCGCAATCGGGGCGATCCGGGACGGCGAACGGACACGTTGCCGAAGACACCGAAAGGGTCGGCTCATGAGACGTCCTGACCGCGTTGTTGCACTCTGCCTGGCCGTTATCGGATCGTTGCGGCGGCAGGGTCACCGCGCCGCAAGCCTCGCCACGACCGCCGGCAGCCAGGCGCTGGGCATCTGCGTTGTCTCGAGCCAGGCTCTGGCGAGGCATGGCGCGCGCTCGCGAGCAAGCCTGGCAAGTTGCGCCCTACGTTTTTCTTCCTTCACGTCCCAGGCGCTGGCGCTTGCAAACACTCGGCTCCGGCAGGTCATCGCCGCCTTGAGCGGCAAGATGGGTCTCGCCGGCGCGGCGGCACGGGACCTTCTCTCGGCCGGCCGAAACCGGACTGCGGCGCACCTTGCAGCCATCCGGCCGGCGACGGCAAGGTCGTTCGACCGGCTGCGCCATCTGGTCGATGCGACAGTTACTGACCTCGGCATCTTCGCCGCAAGGCACGGCGCAGCCTCCGGGCGCCTGCTGCTTTCGGCCGGACGATCCGCCAGGTCGCGGCTGTCTTACCTGTGGGGCGGGCTGAGCGGCTTCATCACCAACCCTCCAGCCCCCATCGCAGCGACATCCGTGGTTCAGGAGGGTTCCTGGCTCCCTCAAGACGGCGAAGGGACGCACCCACCCGCGGGGCTGCTCCGGAACGCACGCACCGTCAACGATGCGCATGGTGCGGACGCTACGCCGCCGACGCCGTTCCACCGGTTGCGTCTCCTTGCTGCAAGCGCCTTCGCGGTCGTCGGGGTGTTTGTAATTGGTTTCGGGGTCTGGGCGACCTATGCCCCGCTGGAAAGCGCTGCCATCGCGGGAGGCGCCATCGAGGCCGAGTCGAGCCGCAAGACAATCCAGCATCTGGAGGGAGGCATCATCGGGCACATCCTGGTGAGCGACGGCGACGAGGTGGCTGCCGGACAGGCGCTGATAAGCCTGGAGGACACAAGGGCCCGCGCCACCGTCCAGATGCTTCAGGGCCAGCTCTGGGACGCACAGGCCCTGGAGGCGCGGCTGGTGGCGGAACGCGACGGCCGCGAAACCGTCCGGTTCCCGCAGGACCTCATGTCGACCGCGGGGCTTAACCCGGCCGTGGCTGGGATCATCGTCGGACAGAACAAGATCTTCGACACCCGGCGCAAACTCCAGGCGTCGCGGATCGAGATCATCCAGCAGCGCAAGGCCCAGACAGAGCAGGAGATCGCCGGGCTGCGTTTTCAGGCGACGGCGGCGGCGACGCGCGCGGCCATCATCAAGGGAGAGATCGCCGCGGTAGCGCCGCTGGTCGCCAAGCGCCTGCAGACGCGTGCGCGCCTCCTGCAGCTCGAACGCGAACAGGCGGAGATCGACGGCCGCATTGGCGACACGATGTCCCAGATGTCGCGAGCGGGGCAAGCCATCGGGGAGTCCAGGGCGATGATCCTCAAGCTGGAGAGCGACTACCAGACGGAAATCGCACAAAGCCTGCGCGACACGCAGGCCCAGATCATCCAGATCCTCGAGCGCCTCCAGGCAGCGAGCGACGTCCTCGCGAGAACGGTGGTGCGCGCGCCTGAGGCCGGCACTGTGACGGACCTGCGCGTCCACACACCGGGCGGGGTGATCGCTGCGGGAGAACCTCTGGTGGACCTCGTTCCGAGCCAGGACCGGCTGATCGTCAGGGCCCTGGTCAAGCCCGAGGACATCGACCTGGTCCATCCCGGGCTGCAGGCCCGCGTCCGCCTCCTGTCCTACAAGCACCGTCGCGTGCCGCCGGTAGACGGAATTCTCACCTATGTCTCTGCCGACCGCCTTGTCGACGACGAAACGAAGCGGGCATTCTACACCGCGCGCATCCGCCTTTCCGAGGCGTCGCTGCGCGCGCTGCCTGAAGTGGAAATCATGCCCGGAATGCCGGTCGAGGTGCTGATCAACACGGGGACCTTCACGGTCGCCCACTACGCCCTGCGCCCCGTCCTCGACAGCTTCAACCGGGCCTTCAGGGAGGATTGAGGCCGGATGATCCCCTTCGACAAGGGCACGCGCGATCTGTTGCCGGTCATCGACGCTGGTCGCCAAGAGATGCCCGGTCAAGAGACGGCGTTCGGTGGCGCCCCCGCTCCTGCCGGAGAATTCCCGCACGCGGCCACCCCCTCGGCAATGCACCGACCTGCCGACCTGCCCGCAGCCGAGGATCACGCCGATGGAGCGCACGCCACGATGCCGATCAAGCTGCCGCCGACGTCGCTTGCCGCGGCCCACGGCCCGGAGACCCCAGTGGGCGAGGCAGGGGGACTTCACGTCATTTCCATGTCTTTGCCTCCCGAATTGCTCGCGGCGACCTTGACCAAGATCCCCCATCCGGGCGCCGGCGACAGCCGTGACCACCATGAAGCCACGCAAGGACTGCAGGCCGAACCGGGCACCGGCGACTGTGCATCCGATGGCGGCCACAGCATTCGGGTGACGCAAGTCGCGGAGGTCGAACAGGACGCGAGCATCACCGTCAACGGCTATGTCGGCGACGTGGTGGCGCGCCTGCACATCGACCAGGACCTGACGATGGACCAGGATGTGGACATTTCCGTCACCATCGACGGTGACGGACACTTCGCGGTTCTGCTCGATCAAAGCATGCACATCGACCAGGAGACCGAGCTGGACGTCAATATCTATGATGAAGACGGCGTGCTGTATGTGGATGTCTTCCTGCGCGACTCGATCGACGTCGAACAGGACACATCAATCGACATCCGCATCAGCGACGGGCCTGCTGGCGGCACGGTCGAGGTGAACCAGGACATCGATCTCGACCAGGACGTCCGCATTGACATCGATATCGAGGACGAACTGGAAGAGCGCTATGACATCAAGCTGGATGTCGACGTCCTTCGCGACGTCGATGCGGTCCAGGACGCGGCGGTGGACATTTCGGACTGGAATGGCGAGATCGACATGGACGTGGATGCCATGCAGACGGCTGCCGTCGACCAGGAAATCATCGTGCGCGCCGACTTTGCCCTGGCCTAGAAAGCCCTCCGGGCAACGCGCCGATATTGCTGAATGTCTACGCCAACGAGCCGGCAACTGCGGAAAATTTATCTAAAATGCGACCATCTTAACCATATGCCGAACTAGGAGTAGATTAGATTTGCCTAATGGGCTTAAATGTTTTTGGGCGGCAATAACGGGTAAGCGATTGACTATCTCGTTTTCGGCCGAACAGAACGGCTTTGCTCACGAAAATCCTTCCATAGTCGTCATCGACTGCCATCCGCTGTCGCGAAGTAGTCTCGCCCGGATTCTTCGGAGCGAATTCCAGGACTACACCATCCTGGAGGTTGAGACTGCCCACCGACTGGAAAGCATCATTACGAAGCATATCGGTCTTGTCGCTCTCAACATAGGGAGCTCGGCGATGACAGACGATGGTGTGCTGCATTGTCTCGCCCACCTTCGCCGGTCTCTGGCCGAGGCACCAGTCATGCTTCTTACCCAGCTCGACGAAGCAACGATATCGGATGCGATGATTTCGGACGTGACGCGTTATGGCGTCAGGGGCTTCATTACGGAATCGGCATCCGTCGAGATCGCTTTGGCCGCCTTTCGGCTGGTGATGGCTGGTGGTGTCTACTTTCCACGAATGGTGCTGGTGGGCAGCGCGGGATCGATGTCCATCTCATCCGAGAGCATCGTTGCCCTGCAACCGGCCCTGACCTGCAATGGCGAGACACATGACCTGCCCGCCATCGGCACCAGGACCAACGTCGCATTCACCGAACGCGAACGGCAGGTGCTCGCGGCCTTGTTGCGTGGCCTGTCGAACAAGATCATCGCCAGCGAGCTGAATCTGTCGCAGAATACGGTCAAGTCGCACATCTCGCACATCATGCGTAAGCTACATGCGACGAACCGAACCGAGGTGGTCGTTTTCTCCCGAAACTCCGAGCATTCGACAAATGGCGAGGTGCCGGGGAGCATTCCCGACGCCTGATGTATGAACATTCCGACCGCGTGCGCGTTGAGCCTGCGACAGGGCTCGAACCCTGTGACCTCTGCCTAGGAATGCGCAACGCCATTTCCCCCGTTGAAGCTTGCCGCAGCATCGGTTATGAACGCGCGTCGTCCGGTGCGCCGGGCGTGGTTCGCGGCCTGCCCGCGGACAGGCACCCGTAGCTCAGCTGGATAGAGCGCTGCCCTCCGAAGGCAGAGGTCACAGGTTCGAATCCTGTCGGGTGCGCCACTACTTTTTCGGCAATGCCACCGCAAATCAGATGGTCTGGCGGACCGCCGCGCCTTGGCCGGCGAACTTTGACATCTACGCAATCCCGCAAGGCCCGCCCCGGCCGCCGAAGACCTGCCAGGCCTCGACCCACGCGGCAGATGCACGGAACCGTCTGATGGGCGAGGTCTACTGCAGGCAGCTACTCGGCGCCCTGGGGCCGGGGAACCAGCGCCTCGGCGGCCGTGCGTTCGGCATAGCGCCGCGCCATCCATGCGCAGACCATCAGCTGCATCTGGTGGTAAAGCATCAACGGCAGCACGATCGCGCCTATGTCCTGGCCGGCGAAGATGACGTTGGCCATCGGTATGCCCGACGCCAGGCTCTTGTGCGAGCCACAGAAGGCGACAGTGATTTCGTCTTGCCTGGAGAAGCCGAAAAACCGGCTGGCCAAGATGGTGATGGCCAGAACACTCGACAGCAGGAAGGCGGCGATCAGCAGCAGCACAACCAGCGACTGCACAGGCAATTGTTGCCATAGTCCGGCGACCATCGCCTTGGAGAAGGCAAGGTAGATCACCATCAGGATCGAGCCACGGTCAACGGCGGTGGTCAGCCATTTGTGGCGGCCGAGCCAGCCTGCAAGCCATGGCTGCATGATCTGCCCGACGATGAAGGGGGCCAGCAGCTGCAGCATGATTCCTTCGATGGCCGATAGCGACACGCCGCCGCCGCCCGTCTTGGTGAACAACAGCCCGACCAGCAGCGGCGTCAGGAACATGCCTATGATGTTGGAGGCCGACGCCGAGCACACGGCGGCCGGCACGTTGCCACCGGCGAGCGCCGTGAAGGCTATCGACGACTGCACCGTCGAGGGCAGTACGCACAGGAACAACACACCGGCGTAGAGGGCGGCGGGCAGCACCGTCGGCACCAGCAGGCCGATCGCGAGGCCGATGATGGGAAACAGCACAAAGGTCGAGGAGAAGACCAGCAAATGCAGGCGCCAGTGCGTCATGCCGGCAAGCACGGTCGCGCGCGACAGCCTCGCTCCGTGAAGGAAAAACAGCAGGGCAATGGCAATATTGGTGGCCGTGCCGAAATGGCGCGCGAAACTGCCCTGGGCAGGCAATAGCGAGGCCAGGGCAATACAGCCGATCATCAGCAGGATGAATGTGTCTGGGCGAAATCGTGCGAACAAGCGGTTGATCCCTTGGCAGCGAGCTAAATTTGTATACAGTATGCCAAACGCGAACTGCATTGTGAATGGCGCATACAAAAATGATGCTCATTTCGTTTCGTGAACACAGGGAGGGATCATGTTCGATCCGATACTCCTCCAGACCTTCGTAGCCGTCGCCGGATCGCGCAGCTTCACCGGTGCGGCCGTGCATCTCAGGCTCGGCCAGTCGACTGTCAGCCAGCACATCCGCCGGCTCGAAGTCAGCACCGGGCGGCGCCTGCTCGTTCGAGACACGCATTCGGTGATGCTGACGCCCGATGGCGAGGCGATGCTCGGCTTCGCCCGTTCGATCCTCGATGCCAACGAACGCGCGCGCAGCTACCTTCAAGGCGCGCGCTTGAGCGGCCGCATCCGCTTCGGCGCATCGGAGGATTTCGTCACCACCCGGCTGGCCGACGTGCTGCACAAGTTCACCGAGCGCCACCCGTCGGTCGAGCTTGAACTCACCGTGGCGCTTTCCAGTACGTTGTTTGATCTTCTCGACGAAGGCGCCCTCGACCTTGTCATCGCCAAACGCCGCGTCGGGCTCAACCAGCAACGCGAGGCGCGAAGTGGCGTGGCGGTGCGCACGGAACGGCTGGTGTGGGCGGCGCGCGACCCCTCCGTTGTCGAAGCCGGAAAACCGCTGCCGCTGATCCTTTTCTCCCGCCCCGGCATCACCCGTGTGGCCGCCATTGAGGCGCTTGACCGCAAGGGCATTGCCTGGCGCATCGTGTGCACCAGCGGCAGCCTGAGCGGACTGCAGGCAGCCGCGCGTGCCGGACTGGGCATCATGGTCCAGCCGCGGAGCATGGTGTCATCGGGGTTGATGGTGCTGCCGACCAGCCCGCTGCTGCCGCAACTGGAAGAGGTCGAATTCATCCTGACCAGCGCGGCCAACGAGCCGACGGGGGTTGCCGCCGCACTCGCCAAGGAAATTCTCGACCGCAACGCCCGCCAGGAGTTCGAATTGCCATTCCGGGAAGCGGTCTAGCCGCTCGAGAAGCGGCCAGTGCCGTCATCTTGCAGCAAACTAGTCAGTATACTGTTGATCTCATGGAGAACCGCATGACGGTTATGATCATAGGGGCAGGCATCGGCGGGCTGACGCTTGCATTGATGCTGGAGAAGGCCGGCGTTCCCTTCAAGGTCTACGAGAGCGCACAAGAAATCAGGCCGATCGGTGTCGGCATCTCCATCCTGCCGCATGCCAGCCGTGAGCTGAGCGAACTCGGCCTGCGGGGCGCGCTCGCCGAGGTGGCGGTAACGGCACGCGAATCCTGTTTTTTCAACCGGTTTGGGCAGCTGATCTACAAGGAGCCTGTCGGAACCTTTGCCGGCTATGATTATCCACAGTTCCAGATTCATCGCGGCGACCTGCAACAGATCCTCTACCATGCACTGGTCGAGCGTGCCGGGCCCGATTGTGTCGTCACCGGCTGGAAATGTATCCGCGCCGAACAAACCACGGACGCGGCGGTCGCCCATTTCGTGGACGGCCGCACCGGCGAGGACCGCCCGATCCAGCAAGGCGCCGCCATCATCGGCTGCGACGGCATCCATTCCGTCGTGCGCCGCCAACTCGTGCCCGACGATGGCGCGCCGATCTATTCGGGCGTCAACATGTGGCGCGGCACCACCTGGTGGAAGCCTTATCTCGGCGGCGCAAGCTATGTGCGCGCGGGCTGGCTGACCCATGGCAAGATGGTCATCTACCCGATCCGCAACAAGCTCGATGCCGACGGGCGGCAACTGATCAACTGGGTCGCCGAGATCGAGACGCCGCGCTACCACCAGCAGGACTGGAACCGCCGCGGCCAGATCGACGACTTCATCGGTGCCTTCGCCGACTGGAACTTCGATTTCCTCGATGTACCTGGCCTGATCCGCGGCGCGGAAGCGATCCTCGAATACCCGATGGTCGACAAGGACCCGCTCGCCCGCTGGAGTTTTGGCCGCCTCACGTTGCTGGGCGACGCCGCCCATCCGATGTATCCGCGCGGTTCAAATGGCGCTGGCCAGGCGATCCTCGACGCGCGGGCGCTGGCCGACAGCTTTGCGGCGGGCGGCGACGTCGGCGGCGTGCTCAAGGCCTATGAGGACAAGCGGCTGGAGGCGACGGCGACCGTCGTACGCACCAACCGCACAACCCCGCCCGACGTCATCCTCAAGGAGGTCTACGAGCGCACGGGCGACCGGCCGTTCGCGCGCCTCGACGACGTCATCACCCAGGACGAGCTGGCAGCGCTGTCGAACAGCTACAAGAAGGTCGCGGGCTACGACAAGGCGACAGTGGCCGCGCGGCGGAGTGCGTGAGGGGAGCAGGGGCGAGGTCGCCCATGGGTGGGAAGCGGACTGGCAGGTTTCGGGCGGCTACTTCGGGAAGCTGCCATCATCGGGCCAACGAGCTTCGGCGGCAGCCGCCCTGAAGCCGGTCGCTGGCCGCCCGTTTTCGAAGGCCGAAGAGAGGACACGGCGCAGCCGACGCCGATGGTCTGCTGCGCATGTAGAACGCTCGCGCGCGGCTCGTTGTCGTTGAGGTATCGACTCTGTCGGATACTATGTGGCGTCAGCTTCCATCGCAAACGGTCGGGCAGCTTACACCGCATGCGATCAGGCTTGGCCCAGGGCCAATCATGGCGAATTGGCAATCGCGACAACTCTTATTCCGCCTTGGCGCGATCGGGATCGTAGACGAAGCCGTGTTTGCGGCCGATTTCCTTACGCGCCTCCAGAAATATCCGGCCGATCTCGAAAAGGCGCTGGGTCGGCATCAAGAGCAACCGCCGGCGATCCTTGGGGTCTGGCGTGCGGACGAGCGTGCCGGATGCTACCATGTCGTCGATGTGGCGGGTGATGGTGACATTGCTGGTGAAGGCCTCGAAATAGGTCGCCACCTCCTTCACCGTCAGTATGTCGCCCTGTAGCCATTTGTGGCCGATAAGGGTGAAGATCATATCCGCCTCGAAGATGCTGCGCCATGGATGCTTGAGGAAGCCGCTCTTGATCATCTGCTTGCGAAACTCGGCCCGGTATTCAAGCCATGACACATCCGAAGCGAGCACGGCGCGGTGCTCCTGATCGAGCGCCACCTCCGAATGCAGGTCGATAGACAGCACTTCATCAAATACTTCCTTCGGTGGCAGTGGCGTTTTCTTGTTCCCCATAAGACGATTTCCTCGTGACGGCTGGCATTGTGTCTATGCCTTAGAAGCCAGACACGACAATCGTGTTTCGCCAGTCATCTGGCGCAATGAATACGCTTCAGTGTGGTCGGCTGTTCGAACCAAAGCGTGCTGGCACCCGGCTCGACGCTCCGAAATTGACAGAAGAATTGTAATTGATTGCCCCTTCGGCGTCTCTGCGAGGCCCGCTATAGCTCGATAAGACCAGTCTTCGTTGCGAACCTTGCTGCGGCTCGGGAGACGGGCCGTCAGCGGAGCACGCAGGACATCTTCGCCCGCACCTGACGACGGGGGTTGGACGACGAACAGCATCAGATACATCAAACCGCATCGTAGGAAGAGTTGTAATGAATACCAGATGGCTTTTTGCAGCTGTACTCTGCCTGCCTGCTATGGGTTGCAGCAGCAGCGATGCCCGGATGACGGCGCTGCGGGCCGACATGGCCAGTCGCCAGGCCGCTGCCGAAATGGCGGCTGGCCGCCCCGAAGGCAGACCAGAGGATCTGGAACGCGCCAAGGGTTATGCCTCCGCGCAGTCTTGCATCGATAAGCTTCAGGCGCATTCGCGAGCCGTGCAGGCGCAGGAAATGGCGACGAGAGGCGCACTGGCCGCTGTCAGCTTCGCTGGACCAGGTGGCGCACTGGCCGCTCGCGCGATGGGTCCAGCAAACAGCATGGCGATACGTGGCCAGGGCCAATACAGAATTGCCTGCTATTAGGCGCTGCACGAATTGAGGTGCGTTTGGATCATGTATTGGAACGGTCACATCACTTGTATTGTTCTTCTATCACTGGCTGTATTTGAGCTGACTGCATGCCAGAGTTCCCATCCAGTTTCCAGGGATCGAATTTTTCTGACGAAACGAGAGCGTTGGAAAAGCGACACGATGCGGAAGCTGCGGCACTGGGCGCGGCCCAAGGCGCAGCAAGTCTGGCCGCATCTGTCGATCCGACCGGCATTTCCAGCTTTATCAAGGCCCCGGTTGGACTTGCTGCACGAAACGCATTGGCGAAAAGTGCTGACGCGCGCATGGATGCCCAACTGGCTCGCGACGAGCAGGCTCTCTACCGCCGCTACGGTATGAATCCTGATGGCACACCTTCTGGCAAGCAGCCCGGTGCCAGCGACTGAAACAGGCTCTGCTGCTCTACAGGGTGCGATCTTCGCCAAAGCGGAGGCCAACAACGGGTCATCTCACCTCGGCGCCCCCGCTGCCTGAGCGTCTGCTTCTGAAAATCCGCGCCTCCAAGCTGCTCGCGGCCTCGGCTTTGCCGTCGAAGGGAAGCCGAACGAATGGCAGATCTCGGGCGACGACGGGAGCACCCGAACGGCGACAAGCCGACACGCGTGAGCCCGCAGTCCGGCGCCCCTAGAGCGCCGTGCGTCCGAATGGACGCACAAAGGACGCTCTAACTTACTGAGTTGGCGCATCGTGCTTTCCGAAAATCGGGTCCGATTTTCGGGCCGATGCGCTAAAACGCGTCCGCCTGCAGGCTCGGATGCGCCGCCTCGAAAGCCGGCAGGGCGGCGGCGCGGCCGGCGATGGCGACCGACAGCGGAAAGGCGGCCAGGTCGCAGAGGAAGCGCCGGGCGTTCGCCACCTGCGGCACCAGGCAGATGTCGGCGATGGTGATGGCGTCGCCGAGACAATAGCTGCCAGACAGGCCTGATGCCTTCAGCGTCGCCTCGAACGAGCGGAACCCCTCCGTTATCCAGTGGCGGTACCACTCGGTGGCGTCGTCGTCGGAAAGCTGCCAGCGCGATTTCAGGTACTTCAGCACGCGCACATTGTTGAGCGGATGGATGTCGCAGCCGATGATCTGCGACAGGCCCCTGACATAGGCGCGGTCGACGGCGGATTTGGGCAGGATCGGCGGTTGCGGATAGGTTTCGTCGAGATATTCGAGAACGGCCAGGCTTTGCGCGAACAGCCTGCCGTCCTCCACCAGCGCGGGCAGCAAACCTTGCGGATTGAGCGCCATGTAGTCGGCGGTTCGGTGCTCCATCCGCGGCAGGCTGACAAACCGCGGTTCCCAGTCGAGCCCCTTGAGCGCCAGCGCAATGCGCAGCCGATAGGAGGTCGACGATCTGAAGAAGGTGTAGAGCTTGCGCACCGTCGAGCTATCTATTGGGCGGCCGCGTTCAGGATGTCCTCAGGCGTAGAAGAAACAACCTCGACATATTTGGGGACAAACTTGCGCCCCTCGATGAGGCCGACAAAAGCCGGCCTTATGTCCTCGGCCAGAACCTTGCGGATCTTGGCGTGCTCGACGATGTCCGACCATTCGGCAATCAGGAAAAATCGTTGCGGGTCCTCGGTATCGCGGCACAAGACGCCGTCTTTCACCTGGGCCCAGGATTTATGCATCGGGTTGCCGTCGGAATAGTCGAATTCCTCGAACAGGCGGACGAATTCCTCCTCGCGCCCGGCTTCGACGCGGAAGTCGTATATGTGCAGGAAGTTGCCCTTCGTCGCCAGCGGTTCTTGTGCCATTCAGCATTCCTCCGGGGTCTTGTGCAATATTAATCAGTATACATCGTTTTTTCAGGCTGGCAACGCGGCAAGCCTTGAATTCTCCGGGTTGCGACAGGTGCTGGAACGCCTTGGCTGGCAGGCAACGGGTTGGATGCCGCCGCCAAAATATGAGGCGGCCCCGCTCTTTCTTGGCATGGCCACACGCGATAGACAGAGGATCGTGGCATTCGTGGGGAGAGGCTGGTTGGCCAAGGCACCGACAACGGAAAAGGTGGGCAGGACCAGGGTCGCGGAAGCGGCGGAAGCCGCGCCCAATCCCGAACTGCAGCAACTGATCGAGCGGCTGCCGCTATGGAAGCGGCCGGGCTATCTGATCCGCCGCCTGCATCAGATCCACTACGCGCTGTTCTTCGAGGAATGCCACGAGTTCGGCATCACTCCGGTTCAGTACGGCCTGCTGACCATCCTGTCCGGCAATCCCGATTCCGACCAGATATCGCTTGCCCAGGCGCTCGGCATCGACCGCACCAATGTCGCCGATGTGCTGACGAGGCTGGCGCAGCGCGGGCTCGTCGAGCGCACCCGCAGCACCGAAGACAAGCGCATGGTCCTTGCCCGGCTGACTGCGCAAGGCGAAAAACTTGTGGCTGCCATGCATCCGGCGATGAGCCGCGCGCAAGAACGCCTCATGGACACCCTCAGCGCCGACGAACGCGAAGCGTTTCTGGCGACCTTGCTCAAGCTGCTGGAGACCAACAACAAATACGGCCGCGCAGCGCTGGCGACGGGCAAGTTCGGCGACTGACCTTTATCTGTTCCAGCACGCAACAAGATGGCCGGGCGACCGTTCGGTGAGCTTCGGAGCTTCCTGGCGGCATTGCGCCGTCGCCAGCGGGCAGCGGGTGGAAAAACGGCAGCCGGGCGGCGGGTTGATCAGATCCGGGATCTCGCCACCGTAGATGATACGCTTGCGCTGCCGTTGGGTCTTGGGATCGGGCACCGGCACCGCCGACAACAGCGCTTCGGTATAGGGATGGATCGGGTGCTCATAGAGCTCGTCGCGGTTGGCTATCTCGACCATGCGGCCGGCATAGAGGATGGCCACGCGATGTGAAATGTGGCGTACGACAGACAGGTCATGGGCGATGAACAAGTAGCTCAAGCCCATTTCCCGCTGCAGGTCCTGCATCAGGTTGACGACCTGCGCCCGCACCGAAACATCAAGCGCCGACACCGGTTCGTCGGCGACGATGAATTCAGGCTGCAAGGCCAGCGCGCGGGCAATTCCGATGCGCTGGCGCTGGCCGCCGGAAAAGGCGTGCGGAAACCGGTCATGCGCGTCGGCCGGCAGCCCGACGACGCGCAGAAGCTCGGTGATGCGGTCGCGCGCTTCGTCGACATGGCGCACCAGCCCGTGCACCAGCAGCGGCTCCGCGACGAGATCGATCACCCGCATGCGCGGATTGAGACTTGCATAGGGGTCCTGGAAAACGAGCTGCATGTTGCGGCGCAGCTTGCGCAGCGCCTCACCGTTGACGTTGGTGATGTCGTTGCCCTGGAACACGATCTTGCCAGACGACGCTTTGATGCGCCGGAGCACGGCGCGGCCGGTTGTGGTCTTGCCGGAGCCGGATTCGCCGACCAGCCCGAGCGTTTCGCCCGGCCGGAGATCGAATGTAATATCCTCAAGCGCCTTGAATGCCTTGGGCCGCCCCCAAAAACCTTGGGCTGCCGTCTCGTAGGTGACGTCGAGCCCCTGCACGCTGAGCAGCGGCGGTGCTGGCGAGTTGGCTGGCACAGGATTGAGCATTGGTAATTCCTAGCCGGTGAACGTGGGCGACATCAAAGGATTGGCCCAGGCCGGCACCGACGGCTGCCAGCAAGCGGCCTCCGCATCGGGGCGGATATGGGCCAGCTGCGGCGCCTTCTTGCAGGCTTCGCCCGAAAGCGGGCAACGCTGCTGGAACGAGCAGCCTTCTGGCGGCGTCACCAGATTGGGCGGGGTACCTTCGATTGAAATCAGCCGGTCCGAGACTTCGTCGAGCCGCGGCGTCGAGCGCAGCAACCCCTGCGTGTAGGGATGAGCGGGACGCTCGAACACGTCTTCGGCCTGCCCCGTTTCGATGATCTGGCCGGCATACATCACGGCGACGCGGTGGCAGAGGCCGGCGACGACGCCAAGATCATGGGTGATTAGGATGATGGACAGGCCAAGCGACTGCTGCAATTCGGCAAGCAGCTCGAGGATTTGCGCCTGGATTGTAACGTCGAGCGCGGTCGTCGGCTCGTCGGCGATCAGCAGCTGTGGCTCGCAGGCAATCGCCATGGCGATCATCACGCGCTGGCGCATGCCGCCTGAGAATTCATGCGGATGCTGGTCGAGCCTGCGCCTGGGCGCGCTGATGCCGACCGCGGCGAGCAGTTCCTCGGCGCGGTTGAGCGCCTGCTTGCGTGTCATGCCGAGATGGCGTTCCAGCACCTCACCGATCTGCGTGCCGATCTTGAGCACGGGATTGAGCGACGTCATCGGGTCCTGGAAGACCATCGCAACTTCCTTGCCGCGGATGTCGCGCGCATAGCGCTCGCCTTCGTTGCCGAGAAAGGAGCGGCCCTTCCACCTGATGTCGCCCGAAGCAATGCGTCCGGGCATGTCGATCAAACCCATCACGGCCTGCGCCGTGACACTTTTGCCCGAACCGGACTCACCTACCACGCCAAGCGTTTCGCCGCGTCCGATCGACAGCGTGACCCCGCGCAGACCCTGCACCAGGCCGCGCCTCGTGTCGAACTCGACCTTGAGCTTTTCGATTTCAAGCAGGGGTTCCTGGCTGCTCATTGCGGGAATGTTCATGCCGATCCTCCTTCGCTGTTGGCTGGCGACTGGCGACGACCGCGCGCTGCCGCCTTGGCGCGTTGGTAGGCGTAGCGCTTCTCGCGCTCTTGAGGGTCGGTGGTGACACGGACCCAACTGGCGAACAGGTTGACCGCAAGCACGGTGATCGCGATCGACAGGCCAGGGAAAGTGATCAGCCACCAGGCAATAAAGATGTAGTCGCGGCCATTGGCGACATCGAGGCCCCAGCTTGTCGCCGGTGGCTGAACGCCAAGGCCGAGGAAGGACAGTGCTGCTTCGGCAAGCACAATGTTGGTGAACTCGAGGATGCCAAGCGTCAGCAGCGGCGACGAGAGGTTGGGCAGGATGTGGCGGAAGACCACCCGCGAGGTACGGCAACCGATCATCTCCGCCGCTTCGACATAGGGCGTCTGCCGTACCGACAGCACAATGCCACGCACGACACGCGCGTAGACCATCCAGTTGGTCACGGCGAGCACGATGATCATCGTCATCATGCTCGGGCCAATCACCGAGATGATCAGCAGGATGAGCAGCAACCCCGGAAACGCAACCTGGACGTCGACAATGCGCATCAGGATCGCGTCCGTGCGTCCGCCCTTGAAGCCAGCCCACAGGCCGACAACGACGCCAAACGTGCCTGCCGCGAGCACGACCACCACGCCGACGAGCAACGAGGCGCGGGCACCGTAGATGACACGCGAAAGCACATCGCGCCCGAGATGGTCTGTTCCAAGAACATGTTCCCAGCTGCCTTTGGGCAGCCAAGCCGGCGGCTTGAGTCGCGATACCACCGACTGGGCGGCCGGATCATAGGGCGCAAGCAGCGGCGCAAAGATCGCCATCAGAAGCAAGCCGACAATGATGGCGAAGCCAAGCGTACCGAGCTTGTCTTGCCAGAGTTCGCGGCCAAGCTCGCCAAGTCTTTTCAGCATGGTCGGCCCGCGTCCGGCGTTGCGCAGGATCGCCGCAGGTGTCGTCACAGGCATGGGGATAGCCATTTCAAGCCAACCTTATCCGTGGGTCGATGAGTTTATAGACGATGTCGAGCCCGACATTGATGACCACGATCAGCACGGCGACGGTGAACACGATCGCCTGCAGCAAGAACAAATCGCTCTTTTGGATGGCCTGCATCGCCGTCAATCCGAGGCCGGGCCAGGCGAAGACGGTTTCGACCACCACAGTGTAGCCCGCAAGTGCGCTGATCAGCTCCCAGCCGGCAAGCGTGACGAACGGCACCAGCGTGTTGCGCATCGCATGAACCAGCACGACGCGCGGGAAGCGCAAGCCCTTGGCCCGTGCGGTGCGGACATATTGCTGGTTGAGTTCGTCGATCATCGAGGAACGGACAAGCATGACCAACCGGGCCAATGACGGCAGGGCGAGCGTGATCGCCGGCAGGATGTAGTAGACGGCGCCGCCCATGCCCGATGTCGGCAGCCAGCCGAGTGTCACCGAGAAGAACACGATCAGCAGCAGGCCGAACCAGAATTGCGGCAGCGACAGGCCGAACAAGCCGACGAACACTGTCGTGCGATCGACCCACCCACCCGGCTTGAGCGCGGCAATCGCACCAAGCGGAAGTGACAGCAGGATTGCCAGCCCGAGGCCCGCACCGATGAGCTTCAAGGTGTTGGGCAATCTCTCCAGCACGATGTCCAGCGCCGGGCGGCGCTGCCACAGGCTTTCTCCGAAATCGAGCCTGGTCAGGTCACCGACAAAATCGACGAACTGCGTGCCGATCGGTCGATCAAGCCCGACTTGGTGAGCAAAGGCCGCGCGCTGCGCGTCGGTCGCCGACAGCGGCAACATCACCTTCACCGGATCGCCGACCATCCGGGTCGCAATGAAAACAATCAGAGTCACACCGATGACGACAAGCAGGCCTTGTCCGATGCGGCGGAGCAGAAAACCACCCATATTCCTCTCCATTGCCCGAAGCCGGCCCCCTATGCAAGCCGGCTTCGGAACGGTTCGGGTTCGCTGTTGTTTTTGTATCGAACCCGTTTGTTGTCAGGCTACTCCGTGACCTTCATCTCCTTGACGAGGAGCTTGGAGTCGACACGGGGCTGCCATTCCAGGCGCTTGGAAAAGCCGTAGATGTCCTGCTGGTTCAGCAGCGGGGCAAGATACGACTGCTCGTAGGCCTTCGTGGTCACGGCATCATACAGCGCCTGGCGTTTTTCGACGTCGGTTTCGACGCGGGCGGCGCTGATCTGATCCGACATTTCCTTGTCGCTGTTCGATGCATAGCTGGCGCCGCTCTGATAGGCAGAGGTCATCTCGCGATCGGCGTCGAGCAGCTCGTTCGAATTCGAGACAAAGATCGCATCAGGCCGCTTGTTCTTGTCGAACAACTGGTTGAGGTACTCCGAGAAGTCCTCGATCTTAATGTCGACCTTGAGGCCCGCTTCCGTCCAATACGCGCCGACCGCCTCGATCAGTTCGCGGTCCTTAAGCCAGCGGCCGGCTTCGCCCACGAGCTGGACGGTCCTGCCCTCGGCCCCGGCCTCCTTGACCAGCGCCTTGGCCTTTTCGAGGTCGTGCTTATATTCCGGCAGCGACTTGTTGTAGCCAAATGCCTTCGGGTTCACGAGCTGGCCCTTGGCCGGGCTCGCGTAACCGCCGAACAGGCTCTCGGCAAGCGCTTGCCGGTCTATGGCAAGGTTCATCGCCTCGCGAACACGCACGTCCTTGGTAGCTTCGTTGTCAGCCGAAAGAACGATCACCGAGGTTTCCATGCCGCTGACGGCAGCGAATTTCGGCGCCTGCTGTGCGAACTCCGGCAGAAGATTGGTGATCACGTCGAGTTCGCCGGCCATCAGGCCGGAAAGGCGCGTGCCCGATTCACCGACAAAGCGGAACGTCACCTTGTCGATGGAGGCCGGGGCACCCCAGTAATCGGCGTTCTTTTCCAGCACCAGATCCTGGCCGCGGTTCCAGCTTGCAAACTTGTAGGGGCCGGTCCCCACAGGCGCTTCGGCGAACTTGGCGTCTGCCGAATAGGACGCCGGGATCATCTTCATCCAGTACATGCGCGACGGGAGGATCGGATCCGGGCCCGACGTGGTGATCCGCACCGTCAGGTCGTCAACTTTCTCGGCACCGGTAATTGTTCCGAAATAGGCCGCCTGCTCCGATTTCAGGGCAGGATCGATGACGCGCTTGACGCTATTGACGACGGCGTCGGCATTGAACGCCTCGCCATTGTGAAACTTGATGTCGGGCCTGAGCTTGAACTCCCAGGTCTTGGGATCGACCTGGGTCGGCGGCGTCGCCGCCAGGCCGGCCACGAGCTCGCCATCAGGCGTACGCGCCATCAGCGTCTCATAGATGTTGTCATTGACAGCGCGCTCGCCGCCGTCGTCCCGCACCTGCGGGTCGAGCGTCGACGGCTCGGAGCCGATCGCGATCGTGATGTCCGCAGCTTGCGCCGCAAGCGGCGAAAGCGCCATGATTGCCGCCAAGGCGGCGCTGCTTGCCAGTCTCGTCAGTAAGTTCATTTGGTCCACCCATTAGCCAAAAACAACAAAAACGAGCGAATGTTCGCAGTCTTATGCTGCGCTGATATCGCGGGTCGCCACATCCCTCACCGGCAAGAGTGGATTGTATGCAATTGACTGTCAAGCATTTGTTGATCAACTTTTCCAGCCTCGACGCTGTCGCGTATCAGAGATGCCGAAAATACCACATAAGCCATTGAGATTGCACAAAAATTAGAACGTGATTGCTGAAATTTCATTCAGTGATGGCAACCCACTCCAGGACTTCGCCTTGAGTTTCGGCAATTTCTTGCATATAGTATACCAAAAATGACCATTCATGGAGAGGGTTTGGGGTTGCTTGCGCGACCTGGCGAGCCGGACCGACACACAATACATCGCGAAACAGTGGATGCGGAGCCCAGCTTTCAACGCATTGGCGGTACATTTCGTCCGCTTCAAGCCGACAAGGACGACTTGATGGTAACGCCATCACTTCCAGTTGGATTGTTACTTATCGTAGGCTACTTGATGGCAATGGCCTAATTACTGTTATCGCGTTTCTAGAAGACAACCCCGCCGACTGGCAGCATGGCAACCCTTCCATCTTTGCAGCATTGCAACCCCCTTCCATCTCTTTCGACCTGGTCGCCTTCGGGGCGTCAATTGCGATTTGATCAGCACACCTCCAACATGCATTGTTGGAACCAATCGGTTGGAAATCAGGCAATGCAGAATGCATGAAAAGCGGTTCGACGTGGTCATTGTCGGCGGGGGCATCGTCGGGCTGTCGGTGGCGCTCGAAGCGCAGTCTTGCGGGCGCACAGTTGCGATTGTCGACCCTGGATCAGCTGAAGGCCGTGCGTCCTACGGCAATGCCGGCGTACTCAGCCGCGGTTCGATCTTCCCCATGGCCGGACCCGGCATCAGGTCGCGTTTGCCGCGCTATGCCATGGGCCGCGACATCGCCGTGCGGGCGCGCCTGCGTTCGCTGCCCTTCCTGCTTCCCTGGCTGACGCGTTTTCTGCTCGCAGCCAACGAGGACGCATGGCGTCGTTCGGCTGCTGCGCTCAACCCGATGGTGGCACAGGCTTTTGACCGCCATGTCGCCCTGGCCGATCTCGTCGGTGGCCGCCACCTGATCAAGCGCAACGGCTGGCTCAGGCTCTACCGGAGCCAGCAGGCCTTCGATGGCAGCGTGTTGGAACGACAGGTCCTGGCTGAAAATGGCGTGCGCATCGATTGTCTCGGCGACGATGAGATCCGGCAGCTCGAACCGCACCTGGCCCACCGCTTTTCGAACGGCATCTTTTTCCCCGACACCGGATCCGTCGAAAGCCCGGGCGAACTGGTTGAGCTCTACCGCCAAGCTGCCGAAGCAAGGGGCGCGACCTTCGTGGCCGGCACGGCGGATGCGATTTCGCAGCTTGATGGGTGCATGGCGGTCTATGTCGGCGGCGAGCGGATCGAGGGCAGCCATGTCGTGCTCGCGGCCGGCGCGCGCTCGGCTGCACTGGCAAGATCGCTCGGCTATCGGTTTCCGCTAGCAGCCGAGCGCGGATATCATCGTCATTTCGAACTTGCCGAAGGCATCGAACTGCGTCGCCCGGTATACGATGCCGCTGGCGGCTACGTGCTCTCGCCGATGAACGGCAAGGTGCGCCTGCTGTCCGGCGTTGAGTTGGCGCGACCCGACGACCCGGGCAACGCCACGCAGATAGAGAGCGTCGAGCCCGATGCGCGCAAGACGCTTCGGTTCACCGCGCCGGTCGAAGAAAAACCCTGGTTGGGCAGTCGCCCGTCGACACCCGACGGCCTGCCGGTGATTGGTCGCGCTGTCCGCCATCCGCACCTGATCTTTGCTTTCGGGCATGGCCATATCGGTTTTGCCAACGGTCCGATGACTGGCGATATCGTGGCTGGCCTCATCAAAGGCGAACGCGCCGCGTTTCCCATTGACGCCTTCTCGCCGGCGCGGTTCGGGTGCTGATCACATAGCGGGAGGGGCGAGCCGATTTTCGGTTCGCGCCGGAGCCGCGCTAGCAGGGTCGGTGCCCCGTGCAGGCGCACCGTCCTCCACCCCCGCGCCGACGCTCTCAGGGCAATGTCAGTCCGCCGTCGACATGCAGTGACTGGCCGGTAATCTGCCTTGCCTCGCGCGACAGCAGGAACAGGATCGCAGCGGCAACATCGGCCGGCTCGGTCAGCCGCCCGGTCGGGGTCACGGCAACAGCCTTTTCCAGTGCCGAGGTCGTAGCGGCGAAATGCCCGGTCGGATCCTTTCGGGTGAAGCCGGGTACGACGCAATTGACCGTCACGCCGCTTGGCGCGAGCTGCACCGCCATCGATTTGGCCAACGCCTCGAGCGCGCCCTTGGCCGCTGTCGTCGCAGGGAAATGAATGCCGGCCGTGCCAAAGATATGGGCGACAAAGGAGCTGACCACCACCACGCGCGACCAGCTTGAAGATATGAGGTCGTCCATCGCCGCATCGACCATGCGCAGCAGGGCGGTCGGCATGGTGGCGAAAGCCTGGTCGAGGTCCTCTGGCCGGACCTCCGCAAGCGTCGAACGCGCCGCCTGGGCAGCATTGCTGACGATCTGATCGACGCGGCCGAAACGGGCGCGTGCGGCAGCAATCATCGCGGCTGGGACCGCAGGATCGGCAAGGTCGCCGAGCACGATTTCCGTGGATGCGCCTGCCGCCTGGCAGGCTTCGGCCACCGCCTTCAGCCCCTCGGCGTTCTTGCGCGTGTGCAGCACCAGACCTGTTCGGGGTGCTGCGAGCCGTCGCGCCGTCTCGGCGCCGATGCCGCTGCCGGCACCTGTGATAAGGACGATGCGATCAAATGTTGTGGTCAATTCCTGGCCCCCTAGGCTGTTTGAGATCGATGATTGACGGCTGCGGCTCAAGCCCCAAGAGCCACGCCATCCTTGCGTTTGTCCGAGCCGCCATGAAGGCTTCCGTCTTCGGCGCGCAAGACGAATTGCGCGCCGCCGAAATCGCTGCGCCCCGCCAGTTCGCCAGCCCCAACGGGATCGGTGTAGCCGGCAGCGCGCAAGGCCTTGGCGATAGTGTCAGGCGTTCCCGGTTCGATGGCCAAAGCCTTGGCTCCCTCCAGCCGCCAGCGTGGCGCGTCGATTGCCGACTGCAGGTCTTCGCCCCAGGCAGCGAGCCGCACAAGCAGCTGAACATGCCCCTGTGGTTGCATCGCACCGCCGACAACGCCAAACCCGGCGTAAAAATGCCCGTCCTTGAGTGCGGCCCCCGGAACCACCGTATGATAAGGACGCTTGGCCGGCCCGGGCCCATTGATGTGGCCCGGCTCTGAAAACCCGAATCCGCGGTTCTGCAACACAAAGCCGCCACCGGGCACGGCGATGCCCGAACCGAAGCGCTTGAAGACGCTGCTCATCAGCGTCACCGCCAGCCCGTCGCGGTCGACGACAACGGTGCAGACGGTGTTGCCCGCAGGATCGGCGACGGTCTTTTGGGCCTGGGCCATTGCACGCCCGACGGCTTCGACCATTGCGAGCGTCGTCGTTGGGTCGTTGCGGTCGAGGGCCAGGCCGTCGAGTTCTTCCAGCGCATCGAGCACGGCAACGCCATGCGTATTGGGCGGACATTCGAGCACCTTCAGCCCGCGAAACTGTCGTTCGAGAGGCACGGTGAAATCGCCGCGGTGCGCCGCGAAGTCGTCCGCCGAAAGCACTCCACCCCTGGCTTGGTTGGCGGCTGCGGCGTGGCGCGCCGGGTCTCCGAGATAGAATGCGTCGGGACCTTCGGTCGCGATGGCCCGCAACACCGCGGCAAGCAGCGGATTGGCGAACTGATCGCCGGCCTGCGGCGTGCCGCCGGCCCGGTAAAGTTCCGCGCAGGCGGGATCCAGCCTGATGACCGGTTCGAACACGGCCCATTCACGCGCTGTGATCGGCAGGACAGCAAAGCCTTCCGCCGCAAGCGCGATCGCCGGAGCCAGCAGCTTGGCCATCGGCAGGCGGCCGTAGCGGGCATGCAGGTCGAACCACCCCCGCACGGCTCCCGGCACGGTAACAGAAAGCGCATGCCGTTCCGGGATGCGCTGGTTGGGGAGCTTCTCCACAACGTCAAGCGACAATGCCTTCGGCGAGCGCCCGGTACCATTGTAGCTGATGGCTCGGCCATCGGGCTCGACCAGCATGGCAAGCAGGTCGCCGCCGATCCCGGTTGCCATTGGCTCGACGACCCCGAGGATCGCATCCGCGGCGATCGCCGCATCGATGGCGGAACCACCCGACGCCAGCATGTCCTTGGCAGCGTGTGCCGCAAGCGGATGGCCGGTCGCAACCATCGCGGAGTCGCTTCGTACACCCATGCCCCGGGACGAAATGGTCATCGGCTTTTTCCTCTCCGCTCGCCCAGGCATTTCAGCCAGCGCAATATTGTATGCGAGGCCGTGAGCCTCTCACTGTTCGAACAGTAGAATGCGACTTGCGCTCATGTCAATTTGGTATACAGTATTCTAAATCGATTTCGAATATCCGTTGAGACGACAGGGGAACGCCATGACTGCTCCGATGAACCCGGATGAATTTCGTACCGCGCTGGAAAACGCCATCAAAGGCAAGAGCGCCAACAAGTCGCCCTTCAGCCTGGCCTGGGCGAGCGGCAAGCTCAGCCGCGACCATCTCTCGCGCTGGGCCGAGAACCACTACCACTATGTCGGGCCGTTCGCCGACTATCTCGGCTACATCTATGCCCGCATGCCGGAGCAGTATGTCGAAGCGAAGGACTTCCTGCTCGCCAACATGTATGAGGAAGAGATCGGCGGCGACCGCCACACCGACCTTTTGATCCGCTTCGGCGAGGCCTGCGGCACGTCTAGAGAGCGCATGACCGATCCGGAGAACATGTCGGCGACCACGCGCGGACTGCAGAGCTGGTGCTACGCGGTTGCCATGCGCGAGGACCCGATCGTCGCCGTTGCCGGCCTCGTCGTCGGCCTCGAATCGCAGGTGCCGTCGATCTACCGCAAGCAGACGCCGACCCTGCGCGACAGCTACGGCTTCACCGACGAGGAGGTCGAATTCTTCGACCTGCACATCGTCTCCGACGAGATCCATGGCGAGCGCGGTTACCAGATCGTGCTCGAGCACGCACGCACCGTCGAGATGCAGCAGCGCTGCCTCAAGATCTGCGAAGTCGGCGCCCAGATGCGCCTGCTCTACACCACCGCGCTCTACAACGACTATGTCGCTGGCGACGTGAAGCTTGGGCGCGTGGCGCCGATGGAGCCGGAACTCGCCGGCATCGGCGGCGTCTGAGGTCAGACATGCCGACAGTCATTATCCATAGCAAGGGCGAGGCCTATACCGGAGAGGTCAAGGAGGACACCAACCTCGTCGTCCGCGCCGGTATCAAGCAGTTTCCCTTTCCGCATCTGGCCTACAAATGCGGCATGGGGAAATGCGGCACCTGCGCCAGCCGCATCCTCGCCGGCGCCGAGCATCTGCCGCCGCCAAACTGGAAGGAAAAGAAGCAACTCGGCGACAAGATCGACGAGGGTTTCCGGCTCGTCTGCCAGCTATGGATCAAGCATGACATCGAGCTTCGCCAGGAGAAGGTGACGGAGCCGCAGGCCTAGCCCCCAGATGCGCCACGCCGCTGGCGTGGCGTGAAGAGACACCGACCGTGGATGCGTTCGCGCACACGGACGCGAGCAAGCAAACTCAGCATGAGGTAAAACTATGTATGTGGTTCTGACGACCAAGCCGGGCGAATTCCGGACCGAAATGAGCCCTGGCGTGCAGGCGGTCGAAACCTATGACTACATCTTTTATGGCCGCAAGCGGGCGTCTTTCACGATCGCCAAGCTGAATGACCAGGAACAGACCCGCATCCGCATCGTCGAAGACGAGCCGCCGCAGATCGAAAACAACGTCCCCTCCAAGCTGTTCGAGAAATTCGACTCCGTCGAGGAGGCCCGCCACGAGCTCAAGACGCTCACCACCTACGGCAGCATGGACATCCAGCTCAAGCGCGTCTGACGCGCTTGAAGCCGCTAGCCTCATAACCTTGCATCGCCAACCTTGTACCGAATGCGCCGATGATCACCATCACCTTCATAACCAATGACGGCAAGCAGGCGACCGCGCCCGACAACAGCAATCTGTTGCGCGTCTCGCTGCGCGAAAAAGGCGGCATCCCGTTCAAGTGCGGCGGTGGATTGTGCGGCACCTGCAAGTGCAAGATCGAGACCGGCATCGAAAACACCGATGCGGTCAAGCCCAAGGAACGCAACCACCTGACCCCCGAGGACCTGGCCGCCGGCTTCCGCATGGCCTGCCAGACCTTCGTGCTTGGCGACGTCAGCGTTTCCTGGGTGCCCAAGACGCGCTGACGCGACGATTTCGAAAGCAAACGACCGATGACCGAGCGACACCTGAACTATATCGGCGGCGAATGGCAGCCTTCACGCAGCGGCGCCACCTTCGAAGACCGCAGCCCCGCCGACGAACGCGACGTGATCGGGCTTTTCCCGGACTCCGATGCCGCCGATGTCGCCGCCGCGGTGTCGTCGGTCGCTTCGGCATGGCCGGTCTGGGCCGCCCAGTCGCCGGAGGTGCGCGCCGACGTCCTGTTCAAGGCCGCCGACCTGATGTCGCAGCGCGCCGACACGATTGCCGCCGAGCTCACCCGCGAGGAGGGCAAGACGCTTAACGAGGCGCGCAACGAGGCCAGGCGCATCGCCGCCAACTTCCGCCTCTATGCCGGCGAGGCGCTGCGCCTCAATGGCGAGACCTATCCCAGCGAGAGCGGACAGATGGTGCTGTCGCTGCGCCAGCCGGTCGGCGTCGTCGCCGTCATCACGCCGTGGAATTTCCCGCTGTCGATGGCAGCGCGCAAGCTTGGGCCGGCACTCGCCGCTGGCAATGGCGTCGTCTTCAAGCCGTCCGAAATCACGCCCTTGATGGGCCAGCGCCTGGTCGAAGTGCTGCTCGATGCCGGATTGCCGCCAAAGCTCGTCGCGCTTGTGCAGGGCAAGGGCGCCAGGGTCGGCCAGGCGATCACCGCGCAAGCCGGCGTCGATGCGCTGACCTTCACCGGCTCTTATGCGGTGGGCAAGCAGATCGCGGCGTCGCTGTCGACCGACACCCGCGTCCAGTTGGAAATGGGCGGCAAGAACGCCACCGTCATCCTGGCCGACGCCAGCATCGACAAGGCAGTTGCAACAATCGAGCGCGGCGCCTTCGGCCTGACTGGCCAGGCCTGCACCGGCACCAGCCGCGTGCTGGTCGCCCGCTCGCTCCATGACCAGCTCGTCGCCCGCCTGGAAGCAAGCGCCAGCGCCATCAAAGTCGGCCCCGGCACGTCGGATGGCGTGCAGATGGGCCCGCTCGCCACCCGCGCGCAATACGACAAGGTGCTGTCTTATGTCGCCATCGCCCGCGAGGAGGGTGGCAGGGTCGTCGGTGGCGAAGCGTTGCGCGACAGCGGCGACGAAGCACTGGCGCATGGCTACTTCGTCCGCCCGGCCGTGGTATCGGGACTGCCTGAGAACAGCCGCCTGTGGCGCGAGGAAATCTTCGGGCCGGTGGTCGCCATTCGCCCGATCGACAGCCTCGACGAGGCGATCGCACTCGCCGACGACACCGAATATGGCCTCGCTGTCTCGCTCGTCACCAACGACCTGCCTTCGGTGTTGCGCTTCGCCCGCGAAACCCAGCACGGTATCGTCAAGGTCAACAGCCCGACAACCGGCGTGTCGCTGAACGCGCCGTTCGGCGGGCTGAAGCACTCGAGCAACCAGGCCGCCAAGGAACAGGGCGGCGCCAACGTCATGGACTTCTATAGCCGCATCAAAAGCATCTATCTTGGGGCATGACATGCTGCAGACCCTGATGTCGTCGATGCCCGGCACCTTCGTGCCGGGTCATCTGTTCGGCATGGGGCTCATGGTCTTCGTTGCCGCCCTCCTGCAGGGCATAGGCGGGCTCGGCTTCGCCATGGTTTCGGCGCCGCTGGCCGTGCTGTTCTTTCCCGAGATGGCGCCCGGGCCGCTGCTGGTGCTCGGCGCTGGCCTGGCGCTGCTCGGCGTGCTGCGCGATTTCGACGCCGTCGACTGGGCGTCGGTCACCACGCTGATGGTGGGACGTGTCGGCGGAACGCTGCTTGCCGGCGCCACTCTCGCGGCTTTGCCTACCAATGCCTTTTCGATCGTCTTTGCGTTGCTGATCCTTGCCGGCGTCGGCTTGAGCTTCGCCGGCTGGAAGGTCGAGGCCTCGCATCCAAACCTGGCGCTGGCCGGCGTCGCCTCGGGATTGATGGGCACCATCACCTCTTCGGGCGCGCCGCCCTTCGCCATCGTCATGCAATATGTGCCCCCGCGCCAGATGCGCGCGACCATCAGCTGCGTGTTCTTCGCTGGCGCCATCCTGTCGCTGATGATGCTGGCATATGTCGACCGGTTCACCCTGCCCCAGCTTTGGCTCGGCATTCTGCTTTTTCCGCTGATGCTGGGCGGCTTCTTCGTCTCGGGACGGTTTCATCGTTATTTTTCGCCGCGCGGCGTGCGCATCCTGCTTCTCACCATGTCCGGGCTCGGCGCGCTCGGCATCCTCGCCCGGGCGCTGGTGTCATGATGATCCACATCACCGACGAAATGGTCGAAGCGGCGGTCAGCCCTGCCGACGCGCAACAGGTGCTGGCGGATGCCTTCCTGCAATTCGGCAACGGCGACGCCGCGATGCAGGCACGCATCCGCAGCGAGGCCGGTGGCGTCAAGCTGTCGACGCTGGGCGCCGTCATCCCCGGCCAGGAAGTGGTCGGCGCCAAGGTCTACACCACCATCAAGGGTCAGTTCTCCTTCGTCATCCTGCTGTTTTCGGCTGTCGACGGCCGAGCACTGGCGACCTTTGACGCCGGTGCCATCACCAGGCTGCGAACGGCCGGCTGCTCGGTGATCGCAGCAAGACATCTCGCGCGCGCCGGCGCCACAACGCTCTCGGTCTTTGGCTCGGGCCCGCTCGGCCGAGCGCACGCCGTGCAGATGGCCCAGGCGTTCGCGCTCAAGCGCGTGCTGCTCGCGAGCCGTTCCTCGGACCCGGCACTGGCGATCGACCTCGAAGCCGCCTGCGGCGTCGAGACACGCATGGCATCCGCCGCCGAAGCCGCGGCGGAGGCCGACATCGTCGTCACTGCATCGCGCTCGCCGAGCGCGCTGTTTTCGGGCGACCTGCTCAGACCAGGCAGCTTCGTTGCCGCCGTCGGCTCGAGTCTGCCCAACACGCGTGAACTTGACGACCGTGCCATGGCGCGCGCGTCTCTTGTGGCCGTCGAATGGCGCGACCAGAGCCTGCGCGAAGCCGGCGACCTGGTCATGGCCGACCCCGCGGCCCTGCCGGCGGAAAAGATCGTCGAGCTCGGCAAGATCCTCGCCGGCAAGTCGATGGGCCGCACCACAGGCGAGCAGATCACCATCTACAAGTCGGTCGGGGTCGGGCTTCAGGACATCGCCCTGGCCGGTCTGGCATACAGGCGCATTGCCGGCGGCTGAGAGCCACGCCGCATCGCCGGCGCACCCCAGCACCGCCCCGCAACCCTTTTCGCCGCGTCGCGGGTGTGGCAAACCTCCTTGGTGGCTTGGGGAAACAACAGCGCATCGGTCCGGATTTCCAGATGCGCGGCGACGGCTGTCGCCGCTGCTGCCGTCGCACATGGCTGGGCCATCTCCCCTGCCCTCGCACATGCCTCGGATCGCGGCCATGTCCTGCTCCTGCCCACCGGGCACTACATCGCCGGTGCGGCGATGGCGGTGGCGTCGTCGTTTATCGTGCTGGCGTTGTTGCCGCCGCAGCGCCTTGGCGATTTCTGGCGCGGGCGCATCCGGCTTGGCACGGTTCCCGATCTGCGCCTGCCGGTAAGCCTGCTGTCCTTCACCATGCTCGCCGCCTTGATCGTCGCCGGCTTCAATGGCAGCCGCGATCCGCTGTCCAATCCACTGTCGCTGACGGTCTGGACGCTGCTCTGGGTCGGGCTGACCCTGCTGCAGGGCCTGTTCGGCAATCTCTGGGCATGGCTCAACCCTTGGTACGGGCCATATCGGTTGGCCACTCGCCTGCTTGGCCTGAGTGCCAATGGAGCGCCGTTCCATCTGCCGGACCGGGTGAGCTACTGGCCGGCGTTCATCCTGTTTGTTGCCTTCGCCTGGTTCGAGCTGATCTATCCGGCGCCGGACGATCCGGCCCGTCTGGCGATGGCGGCCGGCATCTACTGGCTCTTGTCGCTTGTTGCCATGCTGGCTTTCGGTTTCGACCGCTGGAGCCGGCAGGGCGAATTCCTCTCGGCGTTCTTTGCGATGATCGCGCGCTTTGGCATCGTCGAGGCCAAACAGGACGGCTCTCGCCTGCGCCTCCGGCTGTGCTGGCCGGGAGCCAAGCTCGTCAGTGCCGAGCCGCTGCCGCCGTCGGGCGCGCTGTTCCTGCTGCTGGCGCTGGCCTCGGTGTCCTTCGACGGCTTTTCCAAGACCTTTCTCTGGCTCGGGCTGAACGGCGTCAATCCGCTCGAACTGCCCGGCCGTTCGGCGCTCATGGCCATCAACAGCCTCGGCCTCGTCGCCGTGTTCGGCATTCTGGCCGGCATCGGATTAATGGCCATCCTTGCCGGCGAACGGTTGGTGCGCAGCAACCAGCCGCTGTGCCATAGCGCCGGGCTGATGGTCTGGTCGATCGTGCCGATTGCGCTTGCCTACCATTTCTCGCACTACCTGACCTCGCTTTTGGTCAACGGCCAGTATGCGCTTGTCGCCCTGTCGGACCCGTTCGCGCTTGGCTGGAACCTGTTCGGCACTGCCCATATGCCGATCGAGGCCGGCATCGTCATGGGCGCTGGGGCCGCGTGGATGCTGTGGAACCTGCAGGCACTGGCGATCGTCGGCGGTCACGTGCTGGCCGTGCTCGTTGCGCACCTGCTCGCCTGGCGCCTGCACCCGGTCGCGACGAGCGCCTCGCTGAGCCAGATGCCGCTGACATTGCTGATGATCGGCTACACGGTTTTTGGCCTTTGGCTGCTCTCGACAGCAACAGCCGGATAGTTCAAACAGGGGGCGATTTGACCCAGGGGAAGTGGCTATTGCTACCTCGTGGGATTGATGATCTAGTTTGTATACATGCAATTTTTCGCCCTCGCGGAAGGGCTGCCAATCCGCAAGATCGTTGGTCAATTGACACGGCAAGGGGACAGGGCATGACTGACAGCAAACGCATTTTCGCAAAGACAGGCATCACCCGGCGCTCGGCGCTCAAGGGTCTTGCGGCCGGCTCGGGCCTGATGGCGGCGCCCGGCTTCGTGCGTTATTCGCAGGCCCAGTCGTCGGCGCCGATCAAGATCGGGTTCCAGGCGCACCGCACCGGCATCGGTGCCGCCTATGGTCGCTGGTACGAGAAGACCACAGCCGCCGCGGTCAAGCTGATCAACGACGCCGGTGGCATCAACGGCCGGCCGGTCGAGATCATCGTCGAGGATGACGGCACCGACCCCAAACGCGGCGCCGAAGTGGTCGCCAAGTTCGCCTCCCAGCATAAGACCGACATCGTCTTCGGCACGCTGTTTTCGCATGTCGTCGTCGGCTCGGCGCCGACCGCCGGCGAGCTCAAGATCCCCTATTACGTGGTCAGCGAAGGCTATCACGTCGCCTCGGGCAAGCTGAACCGCTGGGTGTTCCAGCCCGGCATCACCGACGTGCGCGCGCAGGTCACCTCCGTCGCCCCGTGGATTGCCGGCAACCTCGGCAAGAAGGTGACGATGATCTATCCGGACTACGCCTTCGGCTACGATCACCGCGACTACTTCGCGCCCGCCATCAAGGCGCAGGGCGGCGAGGTCGTGGCGCAGATCCCGATCCCGCCGACGGAGAGCTCGTTTACCAAATACCTGCCGCAGATCCCTGCCGACACCGAGGTGCTGTACCACGTCATGGTCGGGCCGGGCGTGCTGACCTTCGTCAAGGAACTCGGCGAGTTCTACGGCTCGAACAAACCGCAGCTGTTCGGCTTCATCGACTCGCTCGAGGCCGTCGACATCAACAGCCCGGGCCTCGAATTCCTCGACGGCAGCCATTTCTGGGAGGGGTCGCCGCGCTACGCCCAGGCCAATGACAGCGAGGCGCAGAAGGCCTACCGAACGGCTGTCGGCATCGACGACAACGGTGCGTCGACGACCGACTCCAAGGACGTGTCGACCGCGGCCCACATGTTCGGCTGCTGGGAAACGCTCTACGTCATCAAGAAGGCGATGGAGGATTCGGGCTACAAGGGACCGGAGGACCGCGCCAAGCTGGTCGAGGCGACCGAGGCGCTGGCCGAATTCAAGGAAGGCCCCGAGCATCCGCAGGGCGACAAGAAGTTCAATGGCAAGATCCACCAGGTCTTCGGCCACCAGAACATCTCCAAGGTCGAAGGCGGCAAGCTCAACGTCGTGCACCGCACCTCGATCGAGGACGGCCTGTACGAGCCCGAGGCGGACTACACGACGCAGCCGCTGTGAGCGTGCGGCACCCCACCCTCCCCCTTGTGGGGAGGGTCGGCGCGGAGCGCCGGGGTGGGGGTCGCCAAACCTGGAACTGAGCCTTTTTACCCCCACCCGACCGCTTCGCGGTCACCCTCCCCACAAGGGGGAGGGTAAGGATGCCGCACCTGAATGGCCTTCTTCCCGCATCTCCTGCTCGCCACCCTCGAAGGCCTGGTCACCTCGTCGGTACTGGCGCTGACGGCGCTTGGCCTGTCGCTGGTGTTTGGCGTCATGCGCATCGTCAATGTCGCCCATGGCGAGTTTTTCATGCTCGGTGCGGTGCTCGCCTGGGCGATCACTTCGGCGGTCTCCGGCAATCCGGCAATCGGCTTTGCACTCGCGCTGGTGCTGTCGCCGCTGATCGTCGGCGCCATCGCCTGGACCGCCGAGCGACTGGTGCTGCGCCGCATCGAATATGATCCGGAAGCGACGATCGTCGCCACCATCGGCCTGCTCTACATCATCCAGCAGCTGGCGCTGACCTTCTACGGACCGGAGGCGCGGCCTGTGACGCCGCCGTTCAACGTCCGCATCCAGCTGCCGTGGTTCGGCTATTCCGGCTACAAGCTCGCTGTGATAGCGGCGTCCGCCCTGTTGCTGCTCGCGACGTGGTTCGTGCTGACGCGGACGCGCATCGGCCTCGTCATGCGCGCCACGCAATATGACCGCGAGACAGCCCTTGCCTTCGGCATTCCGGTCGGCCGCGTCTATGGCGCGGTCTTCGCGCTCGGCGCCATGCTGGCGGCAGTCGCCGCCGTGCTGATCGTGCCGATCCAGCAGGCGCATTACCTTATGGGGCTCGACCCGCTGCTTTTGTCGTTCATCGTCGTCATCATCGGCGGGCTCGGCTCGCTGCGTGGCACCGTCATCGCCGCTCTGCTGATCGGCGTTTCCGACGGCATCATCTCGGTGTTCTTCTCGCCGACGCTGGCCAAGATCATCGCCACGCTCGTCGTCGCCATGGTGCTGGTGTTCCGCCCGCAGGGCCTGTTCGGGACGGCGACGAAATGAGCGGAGACGGGGAAACGGCAAAGGTCTACACGTTGCATGCGGCGGTCGTTGCCCTGCTGGTCGCGCTCAATTTCATCCTGCCGGAGTACCACCACGGCGTGCTGGCGCGCGTGCTGGTGCTGGCCGTGTTCGCCATGGGCTACAATCTCCTGTTCGGCTATGTCGGCCTGCTCAGCCTCGGCCACGCGATGTTCTTTTCCGCCGGGCTCTACGGCGCCGGCCTGCCGCTCTACCACCTCGGCTGGGGCGTGCCGGCGGCCTTCGCCGGTGGCATCGGTGCGGGCATCCTCGTGTCGCTGGTCATCGGGCTGCTGGCGCTGCGCACATCGGGCGTCGCCTTCATGATCGTGACCATGATGTTCGCCCAGGTCTTTTACCTCACCACGCTCTATTTCGGCGAATGGACGCGCGGCGACGAAGGGCTCGTGCTGCAGCAGCAGTCGCGGCAGGTCGCTCTCGGCGCCGGGACGCTGGACCTGACCAACCCGACGACCCGCTATCTAATGGCGGTGGCGCTGTTCGCCGCCGCCCTGTTCGCCACGCTGGCCATCGTCCGCTCACGCCACGGCCGCGTGCTGGTCGCGATCCGCGAAAACGAAGAGCGGACCAGGATGCTCGGCTATGACACCTTCGCCAACAAGCTGGCGGCGGTGGTGACGTCGGGCATAATCTGCGCCGCCGCGGGTGCGGCCTACGCGCTGTTGTTCGGCTATATCGGCTCGACCTTCGCCTCGGTGCAATATTCGATCCTGCCGCTGCTGTGGGTGCTGCTCGGCGGGGCCGCCACCACGCTCGGGCCGCTGGTGGGCACGGTGTTCATGTATTACGTCATCGACATCACCAGCAGCTACACCTCCGCCTACATGCTCGTCGTGGGCCTCGTGCTGATCCTGCTGGTGATCTGGTTCCGCAAGGGCGTTCTCGGCACCGTGCGCGAGCGTTGGGTCAGGTGGCTGCCATGACGGCGCTGCTGACGACCAAGGGCCTGTCGCGTCATTTTGGCGGCCTGCGCGCCGTCGATGGCGTCGATCTCGCGCTCGATGCCGGCGAGATCCGGGCCGTCATAGGCCCCAATGGCGCCGGCAAGACGACCTTCGTCAGCCTCATCTGCGGCCGCTACCCGCCGAGCTCGGGACGCATCGTCTTCGACGGCGAGGACATCACCGACATGCCGGCGCATCTGAGAGTCCGGCGCGGCATCGCCTACACCTTCCAGATCACCAGCGTCTTTGCCAAACTCAGCGTCTACGACAACGTCGCCCTGCCGGTACAGCGCACCCTGACTGATGGCCGGTCGCGCGGCGCAGTGCATCACGGCGCCATGGACGCGCTGCAGCGCGTCGGCCTGGCCAGCCGGGCACATGAACAGGCCGGCGCGCTGGCCTACGGCCACCAGCGCCTGCTCGAGGTGGCGATGGGGCTGGCGCTGAAGCCGCGGCTTCTGATCCTCGACGAACCGACGCAAGGCCTGTCTGATGGCGAGATCGAGAATTTCATCGCCCTGGTCCGGGAGATCGCCTCTGATGCGACCGTGCTCCTGATCGAGCACAACATGCAGGTCGTCATGGAACTCGCCCACCGCATCACCGTCCTCAACGCGGGCAAGGTGCTCGCCGAAGGCACGCCGGCCGAAATCCGCGCCGACGCGGCGGTGCAGGCCGCTTATCTCGGCACCGCGACGGAAGCCGGCACATGAGCGCCGCGCTGACGCTGTCGGGGCTCGACTGCTTCTACGGCGAAGTCCAGGTGCTGCACGGGCTCGGCCTCGAATTGCGCAAGGGCGAAGTGCTGTGCCTGCTCGGACGCAACGGCGCCGGCAAGACGACGACGCTGAAGGCGATCATGGGACTGGTGCCGGCACGTGCCGGCTCGATCCGGCTCGGCGGGCGGGAACTGACGGCCCTGCCGGCGCATGAGGTGCCAAAGGCGGGAGTCGCCTATGTGCCGCAGGGCCGCAGGCTGTTTGCCGAGCTGACAGTGGCCGAGAACATCGAGATCGGACTGATGGCGCGCGGCAAGGGCAGTGCGGTGCGTGAGGCCGTGCTCGACCTGTTTCCGCTGCTGCGCGACCGGATGAAGCAGCGGTCCGGTACGCTGTCGGGCGGCGAGCAGCAGATGCTTGCGATGGCGCGCGCGCTTTGCCTCGAACCCGACGTGCTGCTGCTCGACGAACCAACCGAAGGCCTGATGCCATCGATGATCGCCAGAATCCGCGAGACGGTGGCGAAGCTGCGCGAGCGCGGCGTTTCGACCATTCTGGTCGAGCAGCGCGTCGATGCCGTTCTCTCGGTCGCCGATCGCGTCGCCTTCATCGAAAATGGCCGCAACCGCGAGACTGTGGACGTGGCGAAGTTGCGCGAAGATCTCGGCATGATCCGTCGCTATGTCGGCGTGGGGTAGGCCCCCTCACCCTGCCTCCGCTCCGCTCGGCAGACCTCTCCCCGCTGGGGAGAGGAGGCTTGAGACAGCGCCGTCTACCTCTTCTCCCCAACGGGGAGAAGGTGGCCGCGCAGCGGCCGGATGAGGGGACCCCTCACCCGAAGAACAGGAAGCCGGCGACCAGGAACGTCGGGATCAGCACCGCGCCCGACCACAGCATGTAGCCGAAGAAGCCCGGCATGTTGACGCCGCGCTCCCTGGCGATGGCGTAGACCATGAAATTCGGCGCGTTGCCGATATAGGTGTTGGCGCCCATGAACACCGCGCCGGCCGAAATCGCCACCAGCGTGCTTGCCAGCTGTGTCATCAGCACCTTGGGGTCGCCGCCCGCCAGTTCGAAGAACACCAGATAGGTCGGCGCATTGTCGAGGAACGACGACAGCGCCCCGGTGAGCCAGAAATAGGCCAGGTCGTTGGGCGCGCCGTCGGGGCCGCTGACCAGGGCGACGAGCGGCGCAAAGGCGCCATCGGGACCGGCACGCAGGATGGCGATGACCGGAACGATGCAGATGAAGATGCCGGCGAACAGTTTCGCTACCTCGAGGATCGGTCCCCAGGCAAAACCGTTGGCGGCGCGATATTCCTGGCGCGTGACGACGAGCGAAACCAGCGCCAGCACCAGGATGATGCCGTCGCGAACGAGATTCTGCAGTTCGACCGCAACACCCTGGATGGTGAAGGCGACACCGGGTTTCCATGCCGCCGAAAGCAGAATGGCTGCAATGACGCCAGCCAGCAGCGGCAGGTTGGCAAGGCCGCGGATACGGACTTTCGAGTGCGGCGTCGGATCCTTTATCTTGGGCTCGCCCGCCTCGCGGCCGTGAAAGTACCAGTCGACCGCGACGAACGCCGCCAGCACCATGCCGCCGACGAAGAGGGTTTCGCGCCACAGATTGCCGGTCGTCCAGAAGAAATCGACGCCGCGCAGGAAGCCGACGAACAGCGGCGGATCGCCCAGCGGGGTTAGCGATCCCCCGATGTTGGACACCAGGAAGATGAAGAACACGATCACATGGGCGTTGAAGCGCCGGTTGTCGTTGGCGCGGATCACCGGCCGGATCATGATCATCGATGCGCCCGTCGTGCCGACCACCGAAGCGAGCAGCGCGCCGATCAAAAGCAGGCCGGCATTGACCAGCGGCGTGCCCGAAATGTTGCCGGCCACGAGGATGCCGCCGGAAATGGTGAACAGGCCGAGCAGCAGGATGATGAAGGACATGTATTCGAGCAGCAGCGTGTGCAGCACGGCCTCGGCCGAGACATGCGGCCCGAAGGCGAGCGCCATCGGCACGATGACCAGCGCCGCCCAGCCGGCCGAAATCTTGCCGTAGTGATGCTCCCAGACATGCGGAAACAACAGTGGGCCGGTGGCGATGGAGAGCAGCAGACCGGCGAAGGGCAGCGCCCACCACAACGACATGAGCGCGCCCGGCAGTCCGCTTTCGGCGGCGAGCGCCGGATTCATCGAAACAAGCAGCCCTGAAAGCGCCAAGGGCGGTGCCGCGAAATGCAGAAGTTTCATTCAGTCCCCAGACCGGCCGAACGCCGGCTTGCCCAATTCCAATGCGCCAAGGCAAACGCCTAGAGCAGCTTGACGCCCGCGTCGCGCATCGCCCCCATCATCGCGTCAAGCGAGCCGTTGAGATCGATGGCACGGCATCCGTCGAGCCTGACCGACGTCGCGAAGCCCTGCTTCACCGCATCGAGCGCCGAATAGGCGACGCAGAAATCCGTGGCAAGTCCAACCAGCATGATCTCGCCGATTCCGCGTTCGCGCAGATAGCCGGCAAGTCCGGTCGGCGTCAGGCGGTCGTTCTCGAAGAAGGCCGAGTAGCTGTCGATGCCCGAGCGAAAGCCCTTGCGGATGACCAGTTCGGCCTTGCTCCACGCTAGCCCGGTGTGGAAGTCGGCGCCCCTCGACCCCTGGATGCAGTGGTCCGGCCAGAGCGCCTGTGTGCCGTAGGGCATGTCGATGGCCTCGAACGGCTGCTTGCCGTGGTGGGTCGATGCAAAGCTCGAATGCCCCGCCGGGTGCCAATCCTGGGTCAGGATGACATGTTCGGTGTTGCGGATGAGATCGTTGACCAGTGGAACGACTTCGTCGCCGCCTGCGACGGCCAGCGCGCCTCCGGGGCAGAAATCGTTCTGCAGGTCGATGACGATAAGCGCGTCCGCGGCCATGGAGCCTCCTTGAGGTCTGGGTCTTAAGGCCGCCGAAACTGGGTCAGATGCGCGGCGAGGTCAACCTGCAACTTCGACTACCTTCAACAACGGCAAGTTCAGGATCAGCAAAGCCGGCTTTGACAAAAGGTTGTGGAGGTCTATCATTTGCATGCGAACGATTTGACCGGCAGGCCGCCGGGAGGCATTGCGTGACTCGCTACGCGAGACCCAAGACGCTCGACGAAGCACTGTCCCTTCTCGGCGAAGGGCACTGGCGGGTGGTGGCTGGCGCCACCGACTTCTATCCCTCGCTCGGCAATCGCCCGCTCACAGAGGACATCCTCGACATCAACGGACTGACCGGGCTGCGCGGCATCGCCAGAACCGGCGGCCATTTCGTCATCGGCGCAAGGACGAGCTGGACCGAGATCCAGCACGCCGACCTGCCGCCGGCCTTCGACGCGCTGAAGCAGGCGGCGCGCGAGGTCGGCGCAATCCAGATCCAGAATGTCGCTTCGATAGCCGGCAACATCTGCAACGCGTCGCCCGCTGCGGATGGCGTGCCGCCGCTTCTGGCGCTCGATGCCGAGGTGGAACTCAGCGCCCGCAGCGGTGTGCGCGTTTTGCCTTTGCGGGAGTTTGTCCTGGGCAACCGCAAGACGGCGCTGCGCCGCGACGAACTTTTGACCGCGATCCTCATCCCGGAGCGCGCGGCACGTGGAAACTCCGCCTTCATCAAACTTGGCGCGCGGCGCTACCTGGTGATCTCCATCGCCATGGCGGCGACGCGGATCGTGGTCGACGCCGACGGCCGCATGGCGGAAGCATCCGTGGCCGTTGGGTCTTGCTCGGCCGTGGCACGGCGTTTGGCGGGCCTCGAACAGGCCCTCACGGGCCAGCATACGGCGGCAATCGCTGCCTTGGTGGCGGCGTCGGCGCTGGACGAGCTGTCGCCGATCGATGATGTCCGCGGCACGGCAGCTTACCGCTTGCAGGCAGTGCGCGAGATCGTGGTCAGGGCGCTGCAGACGGCGGCGGGCGATCCGCAAAGGCGGGCAGCCGCATGAAAACCGAGCGCGCGCCAATCAGCTTCAACGTGAATGGCGCGCCGGTGGCGCTGTCCATCGCGCCGATGCGCCGGCTGTCTTCGGTTCTGCGCGACGACCTCGGCCTGACTGGCACCAAGGTCGGCTGCGACGCCGGCGACTGCGGCGCCTGCACGGTGTTGCTCGAAGGCGATCCAGTCTGCGCTTGCCTGGTGCCCGCCTCGGCTCTGGAAGGTTGCGCCGTGCGCACGGTCGAAGGGCTCGGCAATGGCTCGCTGAGCGCCTTGCAGGCCTCGTTCCTGGCCCACGGCGCCGCTCAATGCGGCATCTGCACGCCGGGCATGCTGATGGCCGCGACAGCGCTGCTCGAATGCAACCCGCGGCCGAACGAGGCCGCAGTCCAGGATGCGATCGGCGGCGTGCTCTGCCGCTGCACGGGCTATCACAAGATCATCGAGGCGGTGATGGAGGCGCACCGGTATCTCGAAGGCGAGCCGCCCTCGCGTTTCGATTTCCGCCTGCCGGCTTCCGGCAATGCCGTCGGCGCCTCGCCTGTCAGGCTCGATGGCCTGCCGAAGGTGACGGGTGCGGAAAAATTCGGTGCGGATTCCTTTCCGAAAGAATCCCTGTCCGTGCTGGTGGTCCGCTCGCCGCATCATCGCGCCGCGTTTTCCTTCGGCGACCTCAAGGCCTATGCCGCCAACACTCCGGGCGTGGCAGCGGTTTTCACCGCGGACGACATCCCGGGCGTGAACCGCTTCGGCGTCATTCCTCCCTTCGCCGACCAGCCGGCGCTTGCTGAACACGAGACACGGTTTCGCGGCGAAGCGGTGGCGCTGGTGGCCTGCGAGGGCTGGGCTGCGACGCAACTGGACCTCGCGGATTTCCCGGTCGCCTGGCAGCCGCTGTCGGCGGCGCTTGAGCCGGAAGCAGCCCAGGCGGAACAAGCAGCCTTGCTGCATGCCGGCCGGCCCGGCAACATTCTGGTCCGCGGCTTTGTCGAGCGTGGCGAGCCGGACCGCGCGCTGGAACAGGCGGCATGCGTTGTCACCGGCCATTGCGACACGGCCTATGTCGAGCACGCCTACGTCGAACCGGAAGCCGGCTATGCATTTGTGGAACACGGCATACTGACCATCGTCGCCTGTACCCAGGCTCCGCATATGGATCTCGAGGATACTGCCGCGATCCTGGGACTAGCGCCCGACAAGGTGCGCATCGTGCCGGCGGCGACTGGCGGTGGCTTCGGCTCGAAGATCGACATCTCGCTGCAGCCGCTGATCGGCCTTGTGGCACTGAAGACGGGCCGACCGGCCGCGCTCGCCTACACGCGGGCGGAATCGATGATGTCGACGACCAAGCGTCACCCGGCAGCAATGACCGCCTCCATCGCCGCCGATGCCGACGGCCGGGTTGTCGCGATGGTGTTCGACGGCGCGTTCAACACCGGCGCCTATGCCAGCTTCGGTCCGACCGTCGCCAATCGCGTGCCGGTGCATGCCTCGGGCCCGTATCTCACGCCGAACTATCGCGCCACGGCCCGCGCCATCCACACAAACGGGCCGGTCTCGGGCGCGTTTCGCGGCTTCGGCGTGCCCCAGGCGACGCTCATGCAAGAGACGTTGTTCGATGAGTTGGCCGAGCGGCTAGGCATCGACAGGCTGCAACTGCGCTTGCGCAACGCGCTTCGTAACGGCAACGAAACGGTGACAGGACAGCGACTTGAGGCCGGTGTGGGCATCGGCGCTTGCCTCGAGGCGCTGTCGCCGCCCTGGGCGCGCGCCTTGGCCGACGCCGAGGCGCACAACGCGCGGGCGTCCGGGGTCAGGCGTGGCGTCGGTATCGCCTCATGCTGGTATGGCTGCGGCAACACCTCGCTGCCAAATCCTTCGACGATAAAGCTCGGCCTGTCTCGCCAAGGCAAGGTCGTGCTGCATCAGGGCGCCGTCGACATCGGCCAGGGCTCGAACACCGTGATCGCCCAAATCGCGGCGGATGCGCTTGGCCTGCCGCTGGGCGATATCGTCTTGCGCTCCGCCGACACCGCGATAACGCCCGATGCCGGCAAGACCTCCGCCTCGCGCCAGACCTACGTTTCAGGCAAGGCGGCGGAGAAGGCGGCCCGGACGCTGCGCGACAACATCCTGCGCTTCGCCAATGCCTCGCCGGCCGCGCAATTCCATCTGGAAAGCAGCGTGCTGACGGTGTGGGAGGGCGAGGTGCGCCGCCATATCGAGCTCGACCGCATGGCCGAGGACGGCGACGGCCTCGTCTTCAGCGCCGAGGAAAGCTACGACCCGCCGACCGCACCTCTCGACGCCAAGGGCCAGGGCACGCCCTATGCCGTTTATGGCTACGGCGCGCAGATTGCCGAACTGGAGGTGGATCTGAAGCTCGGCACGGTCAGGCTGCTCAAGATCACCGCCGCCCACGATGTCGGCAAGGCGATCAATCCGCTGCTGGCTGCCGGCCAGATCGAGGGCGGCATCGCCCAGGGCATCGGCATGGCGCTGATGGAAGAATATATCCCCGGCCGAACCGAGAACCTGCACGACTACCTGATCCCGACGGCGGGCGACGTGCCGCCGATCGAAACCATCCTCGTGGAGGTTCCGGACCCGGAAGGACCCTTTGGCGCCAAGGGTTTGGGCGAACATGTGCTGATACCGACCGCGCCGGCGATCCTCAATGCCATCCGTCACGCGACCGGCGTTTCGGTGCGCAAGGTTCCGGCGACGCCGTCGCGCATCCTGGCGGCGCTGGCCGAGGCAGGCCCGGCATGAGCGAGTTGTCCGAACGCTTCGAAACGCACGCGCCCGGCGACAAGCTGGCCGGCGACAAGCTGCGCTGCGATGCCTGCCCCGTGATGTGCTACATCGCCGAAGGCCGCACCGGCGCCTGCGACCGCTACGGCAATTTCGGCGGCAGGATCGTGCGATGCGATCCCGTGCGCCTGCTCGACTACGCCGTCGAGAGCGGCGCAGCCGTGGTGCCCTTCGGCGGCGACGGATGGGACGGCGAACTGGTCAACACCACCAGGCGCTTCGTCACCGCCATCGGCGCCGGCACCACCTATCCCGACTACAAGCCGGCCCCCTTTATCGTCAGCCAGGAGGTCGAGGGCGTCGACCTGGTGACGGTGGTCACCGAGGGCATCTTCTCCTATTGCGGCGTCAAGGTGAAGATCGACACCGACCGCCATCTCGGCGCGGAAACGGCCATCGTGCGGTCGCAGGGCGAGGCGGTCGGCCATGTGACGACGGGCGAATATGGCTCGCAGATGCTGTCGCTCGGCGGCGTGCACCACCTGACCGGCGGGTCCAAGTCGGAGGGACGGGTGACCTGCGACACCTTGCTCGAACTCTGCAACAAGAAGGCGGTCGAGCTCGAGATCGAGGGCGGCGCCAAGGTTGTCGTGCAGGCGGGCCAGCCGCCTGTCATCGACGGGACAGTCGAGAACCGCATGCGCGTCGGCTGCGGCTCCGCGACCATTGGCATGTTTGCCTCGCAATGGCGTGGTCTGGTCGACGAGGTCGTCGTCGTCGACGACCACATCACCGGCGTGGTTTCCGAACATCAGGCCGGCAAGGTGCTCGGCTGGGAAGAAACCGGGATCAGGATCATCGGGCGCCGTTCGACGCCGGGCCGCTATTTCAAGGTATCGGAGCCGGGTCTCGGCTGGGGCGGCACGACAATATCCGACCCGCTCGCCATCCTGGGCGAATGGAACCCCAAGAAGGGTGCACGGCCGGGCCTGTCGCTGTTGATGGTCTCGACGACGGGAGAACAGTTTGCCTATTACGAGCTCGACGAGGCGCTGGCGCCGGTGGCGAAGCCGTTTCCCGAACGCCTGGGGAAGTCCGTCAAGCTGATCGAGGAAAATTGTGAGCCGGCTTTGTGCACGGTGCTCTTCGTTGGCGGCGCCGGCGGTTCGCTGCGCGCCGGCGTCACCGAGAACCCGGTCAACCTGACCAGATCGGTGCAGGGGCTGAAGACCTACGTCACCGTCGGCGGCGCGCCGGTCTACGTCTGGCCGGGCGGCGGCATCACCTTGATGGTAGACGTGCTGAACGTGCCCGATGGCGCTTTCGGCTATGTGCCGACGCCTGCGCTGGTTGCACCGATCGAGTTTACGCTGCGCAAGGACGACTATCTGGCGCTGGGCGGCTTCGCGGCCGAGATACGCAGTGTCGACGACGTCGTGGCCCGTGGCGGCGAATATTTCAACGAGCGGAGCGCCGGCGCGGCACCGGCGCGCAATCCCTGGCCGCCCCTGGCGCAGTTGCGGCGATCGCAAGGCGCCCGGCCATGAACGGGCCGGAGGTCAACTGGCTGCCGGACGGACGGCGCCTGCATCTCAATCACGGTCCGATCGACCTGATCGTCCGGGCGTATGGACAGGCCGATGAGGTCGCGGCGGCGTATCGCCAGGCCGCGTCAAGATTTGAGACCGTGCTGCCGGAACTGGTCGCGGAGCTTGGCGAATTGCGCCGGCCTTCGCGCCCTTCGCCACGCCGGTTTGCCGGGACGACGGCGCAGCGGATGGAGAACGCCGTCGCCCCGCTCGCCGAGGTGTTCATCACGCCCATGGCCGCCGTCGCCGGTTCGGTCGCCGACGAGGTGATGGCTGCGATGGTGGCGGGGCGCACGCTCGACCGCGCCTATGTCAACAATGGCGGCGACATCGCGCTGCACGTCGCGCCCGGCCAGCGGATCAGCGTGGCGATCGCCGGCACGGGGCACGGGCTCGCAGATCGCCTGACGATCGCTGCCAGCGACCCTGTGCGCGGCATCGCCACCAGCGGCTGGCGCGGCCGCAGCTTTTCGCTCGGCATCGCCGACGCGGTGACGGTGCTGGCGACTACGGGCGCGGCGGCCGACGCCGCGGCGACGCTGATCGCCAATGCGGTCGACCTGCCCGGCCATCGCTCGATCACGCGCCGGCCGGCCCGCGAGCTTGCGCCCGACAGCGATCTTGGCGCGCGGCCTGTCACGACCGGCGTCGGTCCATTGCTGGACCCGGAAATCGATGCGGCGCTTTGCGCTGGAACGCTCGTCGCGGATAAGTTCCGACGGCAAGGGTCGATCCAGTCCGCGGCGCTATTCCTTGGTGGTCGATATCGCATTTGTGGCGCGCTCGAGCTTGACGTTTCCGCCGTTGCGACAAGAGGGGGACTGGTCGATGCCTGAATTTCCGATCCGCAAGATCGCCGTGACAGTCGAAGAGATCTTCCACGATGGCGGTCCGCCGGCGCAGATCCCGCGACGACGAGCGGCAGCGCTCGCGGTGGTGAAGAACCCGTTCGCCGGCCGCTACGTCGAGGACCTGCAAAGCGCGATGGACGATCTCAAGCCGCTCGGGCTGATGCTGTCCGACCGCCTGATCGCGGCCTTGGGTGGCGGTGCCGGGGCGATCGATGGCTACGGCAAGGGGGCGATCGTCGGAACGTCAGGCGAGCTGGAGCATGGCGCGCTGTGGCATGTGCCCGGCGGCTACGCCATGCGCGAGCGTCTCGGCGAGGCCAAGGCCATCGTACCGTCGGCCAAGAAGCTCGGTGGTTTCGGCGCGCGCATGGACGTGCCGATCGGGCATATCAACGCGGCCTATGTGCGCAGCCATTTCGACGCCATGGAGGTCGGCGTGCCGGACGGACCGCGACCTGACGAGATCGTCTTTGCGCTGGTCATGACCTGCGGACCGCGCATCCACAACCGTATGGGCGGACTGAAGGCCGAAGACATAGCGGCCTGGGACGGCCTGCGATGAGCCCGGACGGCTTGGGCGACGGCTATCGCCTGCAGGAGCAGATCGGCTTCATTCTGCGCAAGGCTCACCAGCGCCATGTCGCGATCTTCGCCTCGCACATAAGCGATCTGACGCCGCCGCAGTTTGCCGCGCTGGCCAAGCTGCATGACGTCGGCGAGACGTCGCAAAATCAGCTCGGAAACATGATCGCCATGGACGCGGCGACGGTCAAAGGTGTCATCGACCGACTGGCGGCGCGCGGACTGGTGCGGCTCAGCAAGCATGAGCTCGACAAGCGGCGGCTCCAGGTCAACCTGACCGACGAGGGGCGCCGCGCCATAGAACAGCTTGTGCCGCTGGCAAAGGCGATCAGCGACCAGACCCTGGAGCCGCTGTCGCCAAAGGATGCGGAAACGCTGGTGGCGCTGCTGTCGCGGATAAGCTGAGGCAGCAAGGCAGTTTGTTTTCGACTGCCCTACTGCCCTATTCCCTCAGTCCCCGTACGGCACCCAGACGTTCTTGACCTCGACGGCGCGGCGCAGGAAGGCGTCGCCTTGGGCTGTCTGCCAGTCGAGACTGCGGCCGTGGCCGGTCCAGACGCGCTTGAGATTGCCTATCGATTCCGCCTCGGCTTTCGCACAGATTTCGGCCTCGGCGACGACCCACAGACCGTCGACGTCGTCGTGCTTGGCGAGCACTGCCGAAAGCTCGGCGGTGTGGCCGGTGACGATGTTGATCGCGCCCGCCGGAACGTCGGAATATTCGATCACCTGGTAGAGATCGGTGGCGACAAGCGGCGCCGTCGTCGAAGGCACCAGCACCACCGTGTTGCCCATGGCAAGTGCAGGGGCGACCAGCGAGATCAGCCCGAGCAGCGGCGCCTCGTCAGGCGCGACGATGCCGATGACGCCGACCGGTTCGTGCAGCGCCAAGGTCACTGTACGCGCCGGCGGCTGGTGCACCCTGCCCTCGAACTTGTCGGCCGTGCCGGCGTAGTAGAACAGCCGCTCGATCGATGCCTCTACCTCGGCCTTCGCGGCCTTGTGGCTGGCGCCGGTCAGCTCAACGATGCGGGTGGCGAACTCTTCGGCGCGGCCCGAAAGATTCTCGGCGAGATAATAGAGCACCTGGCTGCGGTTGTAGGCGGTCGCCTCCGGCCAGGCCTTGCAGGCGCGCGCCGCCGAGACCGCATCGCGGATGTCCTTGCGGCTGCCTAGGCCGACTTCGCCCGCAAGCTTGCCCTTCGGCGTCAGAACGGGGAGCGAATAGTTGCCGTCCGGGCGCACCTGCTTGCCGCCGATGAATATTTTTGCGGTGCGGTCGATGCCATGGCTTTCGCCAGCGTCGCGCGCCGCCTGCTTGGGGGCCGCCGCCGGCTTGATGACCGGGCCATGCGGCTCGCTCGGTGCCAGATATTCCTCCAGCCCCTCGCGTCCGCCCTCGCGACCAAAGCCGCTCTCGCGATAACCGCCGAAGCCGCAGGCGGCGTCGAACATGTTGGTGCCGTTGACCCAGACGACACCGGCCTTGAGCTGCGGCGCGACATGCAGCGCCAGGTTGACGTTTTCGCTCCACACCGAGGCGGCGAGGCCATAGCGCGTGTTGTTGGCGAGCTCGACAGCCTCCTCGGTGTTGCGGAAGCTCATGGTGGCGAGCACCGGTCCGAATACTTCCTCCTGGGCGAGGATGTTGGCGGGCGCGACGCCGGTCGCCAAGGTCGGCAGGTGGTAGTAGCCGGACGTTGGCACGTCCTGGTCCGGCTGCCAGCAGACGGCGCCCTGCTTCGCGCCCTCCTCGACCATGCGCCTGACGCGGTCGAGCTGGGTCCTGTCGACCAGCGGGCCGATGTCGGTGTTCTTGTCGAGCGGTGTGCCGACGCGCAGCCGGCTCATGCGTGTCTTGACCTTGGCGATGAAGGCCTCGGCAACACTCTCCTGCACCAAAAGGCGTGAGCCGGCGCAGCAGACCTGGCCCTGGTTGAACCAGATGCCGTCGACAAGTCCCTCGACGGCGCTGTCGAGATCGGCGTCCTCGAAGACGATGAAGGCCGACTTGCCACCAAGCTCCAGGGACAGCTTCTTGCCCGAACCTGCGGTCGCCTTGCGGATGATCTTGCCGACCTCCGACGAGCCGGTGAAGGCGATCTTGTCGATGCCGGCATGGTTGACGATCGCCGCCCCCGCCTCGGGTCCGCCCTGGACGATGTTGACCACGCCCTTGGGCACGCCCGCGCGTTCGCAGATCTCGGCAAACAGGATCGCCGTCAGCGGCGTGAACTCGGCCGGCTTCAGCACAACGGTACAGCCGGTGGCGAGCGCCGGGGCGATCTTCCAGGCCAGCATCAGCAGCGGAAAATTCCACGGGATGATCTGGCCGACGACACCGGCTGGCTTGCGGCCGGGGAATTCCTTGTCCAGCGATTGGGCCCAGCCGGCATGGTGGATGAAGTGGCGGATCGCCAGCGGCACGTCGATGTCGCGGCTCTCACGGATCGGCTTGCCGTTGTCGAGGGTTTCCAGCACGGCAAGCAGGCGCTGGTGGCGCTGCATGGCGCGGCCGATGGCATAGAGCACTTTTGCACGCTCATAGCCTGACGCGGCGCTCCACTTGGGCAGCGCTTTGCGCGCGGCGGCAACGGCGGCCTCGATGTCGGCAGCACCGGCATCGGAGACCTTGGCCAGAAGCTTGCCACTGGATGGATCTTCGGTGTCGAAAGTCTTGTCGCCAACAGCCGCGCGCCAATCGCCCGCAATGAACAGCGACTTCGAGAAGTCGCGGGCTGCGAGCCAGGTATCGGCTTCGTTGCGGGCCTCGGGGGCCGGGGCGTAGTCCATGGCGTGATATCGTTCGAGGATGTTCATGAGAGGCTCTCCCTTACCCTCCCCCCAAGATCCAAACCAATCTTCGGGGAGGGTGGCCCGAAGGGCCGGGTGGGGGTCGTTGATCGTTACGCGGTCGAAACTAGGTCTGCTGTCGAGCTTCACCCCCACCCCGCGCCTGCGGCGCGATCCTCCCCACAAGGAGGGTAAGGGGGCGCAGCCTCACGCCATGGCGTGGCGGTGGTTGGCCGAGTAGCGGCCGCTGACATGGTGTTCGAGCTGGCGCTCGATGTCGGTCAGCAAACTGGACGCGCCGAAGCGGAACAGCTCCGGTTCCAGCCAGGGCCGGCCGAGCTCTTCCTTCATCAGGATAAGCCAGTCGAGCGAGACCTTCGCCGTCGAGATGCCGCCTGCCGGCTTGAAGCCGATGAGGGTGCCGGTCTGCTCGTGATAGGCGCGGATGGCGCGGACCATGGCGAGGCCAACGGGCAGCGTCGCGTTGACGCTTTCCTTGCCGGTCGAGGTCTTGATGAAGTCGGCGCCCGCCATCATCGCCACCATCGAGGCGAGCGTGACATTGCGCAAGGTCGCGAGATCGCCGGTGCCGAGGATGACCTTGAGATGCGCCTCGCCACAGGCGGCGCGCATCGCCTTGATCTCGTCGTAGAGCTCCTGCCACTTCGCGCCGAACACCAGCCCGCGCGGAATGACGACGTCGATCTCGTCGGCACCGTCGGCGACAGACGCCTCGATCTCGGCGAGACGCGTCGGCAGCGGCGCAAGGCCATGCGGAAAGGCCGTCGAGACGGCCGCGACATGGATGCCCGATCCCTTCACCGCATCGACGGCAGTCGCGACAAACGGATGATAGACGCAGACGGCGGCCGGCCGGATCACCGTGTCGCCAAGCCCGAGCGCCTCGGTCAGGTCGCGCCGCAGCGGGTTCAGCGCCTTGGCGCAGAGCCGGCGCACGCGCTCGTCGGTGTCGTTGGAGTTGAGCGTCGTCAGGTCCATCAGCGAGATCGACCTGAGCAGCCAGGCAGCCTGGTTGTCGGCCTTGATCGAACGCCGCTTGGTCAGCGTGCCGACCCGCCGCTCCAAGGCCGAGCGGTTGACGCTGCGCATCGATTCCAGAAAGCCCATGTCCAGCGCCATGCCGGGATTGCGCGCAATCGCGTGCGTGTCGGCCGCGTTGGCAGCCTGGCGCGTCGGCAAAGGCGTGATGGTGGCCGACGTCTCTGCTTCGCGCGGATTGCCGCTCATCTGACTGCCTTTCCTCCCGATGCCTGGCCTTCAGCAATGCTGTGGCCGGCGTAACATCTTAGGCGCCGCTTGGCGCGGCACGACAAAGAATAGCCCGTGTAGCTAGGCTCCACGAGTCCCCGGGTGGAAGATAGACGAAATTCTGGAACGGCGCAGCGTTATTTTGACCAGATGGTCAAGCGCCGGACCGCCTGGCGATCCGGCTTTGACGGCGGCTTCAGCCGACGAAGGCGCGTTCGACGACGAAGGTTCCCGGTTCGTGCAGCGAGCCTTCGACGAAGCCCAGGCTCTCGGCCAGTTCCTTGACGTCCTTCAGCATGTGCATCGAGCCGCAGATCATGATGCGGTCGGTTTCAGGATCGAGCTTGTCGATGCCGAGATCGCTATAGAACTTGCCCGACGAGATCAGCGCGGTGATGCGGCCCATCCGCTCGGATTCCTCACGCGTCGTCGAATTGTACAGCGTGACGCGACCATGGGTCAGCTCGCCGATCAGCGGATCGCTCTCGAGATTGGCGACCAGTTCCTTGCCGTAAACCAGTTCGGCGACATCGCGGCAGGTGTGGGTGAGGAAAACGTGCTCATAGCGTTCATAGGTGTCGGGGTCACGCAGCAGGCTGGCGAAAGGTGCGACGCCCGTGCCGGTCGAGATCATGAACAGGCGCTTGCCCGGGGTCAGCGCGTCGAGCACCAGCGTGCCCGTTGCCTTCTGGCGGATCAGGATGGTGTCGCCCGGCTCGATCTTCTGCAGCTCCGAGGTCAGTGGACCATCCGGCACCTTGATCGAGAAGAATTCGAGCTCGTCATCCCAGGACGGGCTGGCGACCGAGTAGGCGCGGTAGACCGGCTTCTCGGCATTGGGCAGGCCGATCATGACGAACTCGCCGGAGCGGAAGCGCAGCGACTGGGGACGGGTCACGCGGAAGGCGAACAGGCGATCGGTGTAATGCTTCACCGAAACCACGGTTTCGGCGTAGACATTGGCCGGAATCGGAAACTGAAGCGGCTTGGCTTCCGCCGTGTTCAGCGCTGCTGCGGTGTTCATCGATCAAACCTCTCGCCATCTGGCGGTAGTCATGCTCGTCGGCGCGTCGGCAGTTTTTTGATCCGGCACGCTGCGGAAAAACAGGCAATTCATGGGGCCTTGTCGAGCATATTAATTAGTATACAAATGATATGATCGTCAAGATTGTGGCATAAAACGCCTTTCTAAACTGGCACATGAACGTAGTCCGCTTGTTTCGGGTTTAGTCCATGGTCGAGAAAATTCCCGCATTGGCGGGAGACGTTGTGGCAGGCATCGACGTCGGGGGAACGTTCACCGACTTGCTGCTTCTCGACCGCGACAATGCGGTGCGCATCGCCAAGACCCCGACGACGGTCGACAACCAGGCGCATGGCGTGGTCGCGGCCCTTGCGGCGACGGGCTTTCCGATTGCCGAAATCGACCTCATCGTCCACGGCACCACTACCACCACCAACGCTGTACTGGAACGCCGCCTCGCCCGCACCGGCATGATCACCACGCGCGGCTTTCGCGACGTGATCGAACTCGGGCGGCGCACGCGGCCCCAGCCCTACGGCATGACCGGGGTGTTCGTGCCGGTGATCCCGCGCAATCTGAGGCTAGAGGTGACGGAACGCGTCGAGGCGTCAGGCCGGGTGCGCGAGCCGCTCGACGAGATCGAACTGCGGGCCGCTGTGGCGGCGCTTGTCGCCGCCGGATGCGAGTCCCTGGTGATCCACTTCCTGCACGCCTACGCCAACCCCGATCACGAGCGCCGCGCCGCCGAGATCGCCGCCGAGACCTGGCCGAACGGGCACATCACGACTGGCCATTCGCTGCTGTCGGAAGCGCGCGAGTTCGAGCGCGGCGTCACCGCCTCGGTCAACGCCGCCGTGCAGCCGATCCTCGAGCGCTATGTTGCGCGCCTGCGCGACGAGCTTGCAGCGCGCGGCTACGACCGCGACTTCCTCGTCATGAACGGCAATGGCGGCATGATCTCGGCGCGCTTCGTGACGCGCGAGGCGGCCAAGACGGTGATGTCCGGCCCGGCTTCCGGGGTGATCGCCGCCGCCTATACCGGCAAGCGGGCGGGGTTCGAAAACCTCGTCACCTACGACATGGGTGGCACGTCGACCGATGTCGCGCTGATCCGCCATGCCGAGCCGGCAGTGTCAAACGAGATCGAGATCGAATATGCGATGCCGATCCATGTGCCGATGGTCGCGGTTCATACGGTCGGCGCCGGCGGCGGCTCGATCGCGCGCGTCGATGCCTCCGGCCTGATCCAGCTCGGTCCCGAGAGCGCCGGGGCCGATCCCGGGCCGATCTGCTATGGCCGCGGCGGCTCGGACCCGACGATCACCGACGCCAATCTGGTGCTTGGCCGGCTCGATCCGAAGAAGCTGCTGTCGGTCGCGAACCCGACGACGGTGGCGGCGGTGCGCGAGATATTCGAGCACCGGATCGGCAAGACGACCGGGCTCGACGGCACGGCCGCCGCCGGCGCTGTGCTGCGGCTCGGCAACATCAAGATGGCCGGCGCCATCCGCATGGTCTCGGTGGCGCGTGGCCACGATCCGCGCGATTTCACGCTCTTCGCCTTCGGCGGCGCGGGACCGCTGCATGCCTCGGCGCTGGCCCGCGAACTCGGACTGCCGCGCGTGCTTGTCCCGGCAAGGCCCGGCATCACCAACGCGCTTGGCTGTGTCGTCGCCGACATGCGGCACGACTTCGTCAACACCGTCAACCAGCCGGTGGCAGTCCTCGACGAACAACGCGCGCGCGATATCCTGGCGCGCCACAGGGCGGATGGCGAGGCGCTCATCGCCAAGGAGGCGATCCGGCCGCAGAGCATCCGCGTCAGCCATTCCGCCGACATGCAGTTTGTCGGGCAAACGCACATCATCAACGTGCCGCTGCCGTCGGCCGAGGTCGAACGCGCGACGCTGCAGGCGCTGTTCGAGAAGGCCTATTTCGCCCGCTTCAGGGTCGAGCTGCCGGAAATCCGCGCCAACCTCGTCAACCTCAATACGTCGGTCACTGGTGTCCGCCCCGACATCGATCTTAGCCGGCTCATCGATCCCGCCGGCCGGGCGGCGACGCTCGACGGCGCGCTGCGCGAGGTCCGCCCGGTGTGGTTCGACGGCGCCTGGCTGGACACCCCGGTCTATCTCAGGGAAAAGCTGCCGCTCGAGGCGCGATTCACTGGGCCGGCGATCCTCGAGCAGATGGACGCCACGACCGTGCTGGAGCCCGGCGACAGTGCCTGGTCGGACAAGGACGGGAACATCATCGTCGAGGTGGGACAGGGATGATGCCACGCAAGCACCCCCACTCCGCCTCGCTGCGCTCGGCACCTCTCCCCCTGCCCGGGGGAGAGGAAAGACCGGCGGCGATCCGGCCTCTCGTCATCTCATCCGTCGAACCAGCTCCTTTCCACTCCCCCGTCGAACGGGGGAGAGGTGCCGAGCGCAGCGAGGCGGAGTGGGGGTCGACGTCTCAAGCGCAAACCTCTCCAACACCCCGCGAGGCTACCCCATGAGCCTCGATGCCATCACCCTCTCCGTCATCCAGGCGGCGCTGCAGCAGACCTGCGACGAGATGGACCTGACGTTCTCGCGCGCCGCCTTCTCGCCTGTCATCGCCGAGGCCAACGACCGCTCGGACGGCATCTACTCCGCCGTCGATGGCGCGCTGATCGCACAGGGGTCGCAAGGCCTGCCGGTGTTCGTCGGGGTGATGCAGCACTCGACCAGGACGATCATCGAGATGATATCGGACGGACGCTGCCTGCCGCCGGAAGACGGCGACATCTACATCGTCAACGACCCCTATCTCGGCGGCACGCATCTGATGGACGTGCGTTTCGCCATGCCGGTGTGGCGCGGCGGAACGATATTTTGCTGGCTGTCCAACACCGGCCATTGGCCCGACATCGGTGGCGCGGTACCCGGCGGGTTCTCGGCTTCGGCGACTGCAGTCGAGCAGGAAGGCCTGCGCCTGCCGCCGGTCAAGCTGTTCAAGAAGGGCGTGATGGATCCCGAGATCTACGCCATCATCTGCTCCAACATCCGCGTCGCCGACCAGCGCATCGGAGATATCCGCGCCCAGGCAGCGGCACTTCACGTCGGCCAGGAGAGACTGTTCCAGATCCTGGACCGTTACGGTGACGAAACGGTGACCGAGGCGATTGCGGAGCTTCGAAGGCGCGCCGCCGACCAGATGCGGGCGCACATTTTTGCCCTTCCCGACGGCGTCTACCGCGCCACGGCATTCGTCGATTCCGACGGGGTCGTCGACGAGCCGCTGACGATCGCGCTATCGGTCGACAAGCGCGGCGACACGCTGACCTTCGATTTCGCCGGCTCGTCGAAGCCGTGCGCGGGACCGATGAACAGCGTGCTGGCGACGACCTTGTCATCGGTCTATCTCGCCATGCGCCATATCTTCCCCGACGTGCCGATCAGCGCCGGCGCCTTTGAGCCGCTGACGGTGAAGCGCCCCGAGGGGACCTTTCTCGACGCGCGCTACCCGCGTCCGGTCTCGGGCTGCGCCGCCGAGGTTTCGCAACGTATCGCCGAGGCGGTGTTTGCCGCGATGGTCCAGGCCGCACCCGACAAGGTGACGGCCGCACCCGCCGGTTCGAGCGGCAATTTTGCGCTGGGCGGCAACGACCCGGCGCGCGGCCGCGACTACGTCATGTACCAGATTTCCGGCGGCGGTTACGGCGGCAACGCCGATCACGACGGCCTGTCCAACGGCTGCTCGACCATCGGCATCTCGAAGTCGCCGCCGGTCGAGATCATGGAGCAGGCCTTCCCGGTGCTGTACCGGCGCTATGCGCTGCGCGAGGGGTCGGGCGGCGCGGGCAAACAGCGCGGCGGCTTTGGCCTCGACTACGAGATCGAGCTGCTGCGCGGCGAGGCGCGCGCCTCCTTCGTCATGGATCATGGCCGCTTCGGCCCCCAGGGCGCGCTCGGCGGCGGCGACGGCGCGGTCAATTCCGTGACGGTCATCCGCGACGGCAAGGCGCATGTGCCGCCGCATCTGTCCAAGGAACAGGACATAGCGCTGAAGGCCGGCGACCGGGTGAAGGTCGGCACGCCGGGCGGCGGCGGTTATGGCGATCCGCTGACGCGCGACCCGGCGCTGGTGCTGCGCGATGTCGAGCTCGGCTACTACACGCCCGAGCAGGCGGCTGAGATGTTCGGGGTGGTGGTTGGAGATGGCGGCGTGGACGCCGCGGAGACGGAGCGGTTGAGGCTGCGTTGAAATTGCGCCTCACCGCCTTCCCTGCACTGGAAACCACCCCCGCCCGTAGGCTTGGGCAATCAGCCCAGAAGCTTGCCGTCCTCGCCAAAGCGATAGGTCCGCGCCGCATCGGGCGTGGCATAGAGCGTGGCGCCCGGCCCGGTCTGGTATTCGCCAAACAGGCGGATGGTGACGAGGCCGGCCTTTTCTGTTTCCAGGAAAACGTTGGTGTCGGCTCCAAGATGCTCGGCGTGGATGACGGTTCCCTTCCACGCACCCTCCGTCTGGCTGACCGCGATGTGCTCAGGGCGTACGCCGATGGTCCTGGCGGTTTCACCCAGCCGCTCGCCGTCGATGAAGTTCATCTTCGGCGAGCCGATGAAACCGGCGACAAACAGGTTCGCCGGCTTGTTGTAGAGCTCCATCGGCGCGCCGACCTGCTCGACCTTGCCGGCATTGAGCACCACGATGCGGTCGGCCAGCGTCATCGCCTCGACCTGGTCGTGAGTGACGTAGATCATCGTCGCCTTCAGCCTGTTGTGCAGCTGGGCGATCTCGAGCCGGGTGTTGACGCGCAGCGCCGCGTCGAGGTTCGACAGCGGCTCGTCGAACAGGAACAGCTTGGGCTCGCGGACCAGAGCGCGGCCGATGGCGACGCGCTGACGCTGGCCGCCGGACAGCTCGGCCGGACGGCGCTTGAGATAGGGCTCCAGCGACAGCATGGCCGAGGAGGCGGCAATGCGCTTGTCGATCTCGGCCGCCGGCGTGCCGGCCTGCTTGAGGCCGAGCGCCATGTTGTCGCGCACGGTGAGATGCGGATAGAGCGCATAGGTCTGGAACACCATGGCGATGCCGCGGTTCGACGGCGGCACGTTGTTGACCCGCTTCCCGTCGATCAGCACGTTGCCGGAGGAAAGGTCCTCGAGCCCGGCGATGATGCGCAGAAGCGTCGACTTTCCGCAGCCCGACGGGCCGACGAACACGACGAATTCACCGTCCCTGACGTCGAGGTCGATGCCCTGGAGCACCTCGACCGGGCCGAAGGACTTCTTGACGTTTTCGATCTTGAGAGATCCCACAGGCTCTTCCTTTTCGATGTTCCCTGCGCACGATGCCAGCCGGAAGGTGTCGAGCCTTCCGGGGCCATGCTCTAAAGCTTGACGGCGAGACCGGTGCGGACGCTTTCGTCCGCAGCCAGGCAGACGCGCAGCGATTTGACAGCGTCCGCCATGTGGCGGGTGAGGTCGATGTCTTCGCGGATGGCCTTCAGCACGAAGGCCTGCTCGCGGTCACAGAGCCCCTGATGGCCGGGCTCGTCCTTCATCGACAGGTCCTCGTCGGCGTGGACGAAGTTGCCGTCGGCGCCGAGTTCGGCGCGGTGGACGCGGATCATGCTGGTCTTGGTGTGGGAATCGACGTCGTCGGACTTGGTCGCAGCCTCGTTGACGACGATCGAAACGCTGCCCTTCGGCGAGATCACATCCTTCACGAAAAAGGCGGTCTCCGACATCATCGGTCCCCAACCGGCCTCGTACCAGCCGACCGAACCATCGGCGAACAGCACCTGGAGGTGGCCGTAATTGTACATCGCCGGATCGATATCGTCGGTCATGCGCAGGCCCATGCCACGCACCTCAACCGGCTCGGCGTCGGTGATCTGGCACATGACGTCGAGATAGTGCACGCCGCAGTCGACGATCGGCGAGGTCGTCTTCATCAGCTGCTTGTGGGTGTCCCACTTGTGGCCGGAAGACTGCTGGTTGAGGTTCATGCGGAAGACATAGGGGCCGCCAAGGGCACGCGCTTCGCCGATCATCCTCATCCATGAGGGATGGTGACGCAGGATATAGCCGATCACCAGCTTGCGGCCGTTGGCCTTGGCGCAGGCGACGACGCGCTCGGCATCGGCGACAGTGGTCGCCAGCGGCTTTTCGAGGAAGACGTGGCAGCCGGCCTCCATCGCCATCACCGCATAGTCGGCGTGACTGTCGGAGTAGGTGTTGATCGAGGCGACGTCGGGCTTCAGCTCGCGGATCGTGCCTTCGAACGAGCGCTGGATGCCATAGCCTTCCATGCCATCAGGCAGCGGCACGTCGGAACGGTTGACCAGCGCGGCAATCTCGAAGCCAGGGTTGTTGTGATAGGCCAGCGCGTGGCTGCGACCCATGTTGCCGAGACCGGCGACGACGACACGAAGGGGTTTTTCAGTGGTCACTTGACTGCTCCGGAAGTGATGCCGCGGATGAGCTGCCGCGAGAAGAAGAGGTAAAGGACAAGCACCGGCAGGATGGCCAGCGACAGGGCCGCCAGCACGGCGTTCCAGTTGGTGACGAACTGGCCGATGAACACCTGGGCGCCCAGCGTCACCGTCTTGGTCTGTTCGGATGGCGCCAGGATCAGCGGGAACCACAAATCGTTCCAGATCGGGATCATGGTGAACACCGCGACCGTCGCCATGGCCGGACGCACCAGCGGCAGCACGAGGCGGAAGAAGATGCGGTATTCCGAGAGCCCGTCGATGCGGCCGGCGTTCTTCAGGTCGTCCGACACCTGCTTCATGAATTCAGACAGGATGAAGACGGCCAGCGGCAGGCCTTGCGCGGTGTAGACCAGGATCAGCGCGGTCAGCGTGTTGACCAGGCCCGAGGCCACCATCAGCTGCAGGATGGCCACCGTGCCGAGGCGGATCGGGATCATGATGCCGAGGGCCAGATAGAGCCCCATCATGGTGTTGCCCTTGAAGCGGTATTCCGACAGCGCAAACGCCGCCATCGCACCGAACAGCAGCACCAGAAACAGCGACACGACCGTAACCGTCAGGCTGTTCTGGAAATACTGGACGAAATCGCCCTGGGCCATGACCGTCTTGTAGCCGATCAGGTCGAACGTCTCGGATGTCGGCAGCGCCAGCGGCGAACGGAAGATGGCGTTGCGCGACTTGAACGAATTGACGACGATGACCAGCACCGGAAACAGCGCAATCACGGTGTAGGCCAGAAGCACCGCATGGGCGCCGATGGTGCGGGGCAGGGAAGAAGTGGCAGCCTTGCTCATGACGCCCTCAGAACTGGTAGCGGCGCAGCCGCGTCTGGATGAGGAACAGGTAGACGCAAACGCCTGTGAGGATGATGAAGAACATCATCGAGGCGATGGTCGCGCCCATGTTCGGGTCGCCGATCTGCAGCTGGAAGCCGAAGAACGTGCGATAGAGGAAGGTGCCCAGGATGTCGGTCGAATAGTTCGGGCCGGCGAGCGCCCCCTGCGCCGAGTAGATCAGGTCGAAGGCGTTGAAATTGCCGACGAAGGTCAGGATCGAGATGATGCCGATGGAGGGCAGGATCAGCGGCAGCTTGATCTTCCAGAACTGCGACATGCCGGTGACGCCGTCGCATTCGGCGGCCTCGATCACCTCGTCGGGGATCGACAGCATGGCGGCATAGATCAGCATCATCGGAATGCCGACGAACTGCCAGACCGAGATCAGGCTGAGCGCGGTCAGCGCATATTCTTCCTTGCCCAGCCACGGCACGAACAGGCTCTTGAGGCCGACCATGTCGAGCAGGCTCGGCGCCACGCCCCACAGCGGGCTGAGGATCAGCTTCCACGCAAAGCCGACGATGACGAAGGACAGGATGGTCGGGATGAAGATCGCGGTTCGGTAGAAAGCCGAAAAGCGCAGCTTCGGGCTCGACAAAAGGGCTGCGAGCACGACACCGATGGGGTTCTGCACCAGCATGTGAACGACGAAGAACCAGGTGTTGTTGCCGAGCGCGTTCCAGAACGACGCCGACCAGCGCGGATCGCCAAACAGCGTGCGGAAATTCTCCAGCCCAACAAAGACCTGGTTGTTGGCGACATCGCGGAACAGCGACAGCTGCAGCGTGCCGAACAGCGGCAGGATCATCACGGCAGTGTAAATCAGCACCGCCGGCGCCAGGAACACCGCGATGTGCCAGCGTATGGGGCGCTTGTCCCGGCTTAGCTCTGGGCTTTGCTCTAGGCTTTGCTGCGACATTTCAAATTCCCTGGTCCGGCCGGGATGGCCGTTGAACGGACTGGCGAGGATAGCTTCTTGGGCGCTTCCCGGCGTCGGCCGACGGAAGCAGTAGCGCACCTTCCGGCGCCTGCATTCAACCCCTGATTTCGGCTGTGCCGCATTCGGCGCCGCCTGAGGGGCAGGAAGCGCCGCGACGCGGCGCTTCCAACTTCGCAAGGATCAAATCCGGACGATCACTTGGCCGGCTTGAACCAGCTGTCGAGACCCTTCTGCAGTTCGGCCGCAGCGGCTTCCGGGGTTTCGGTGCCGTTGATGACGTTGGCCGACTTGACCCAGGTTTCGTTTTCGAGGTTCGGGGTGCCGCGCGACAGGACCTGATAGGTCGAGCGGATGGTCGGCTTGCACTTCTCGCGCCAGGAGACGAATTCCTGGGCCAGCGGGTCCTCCATCTTCACCGCAGCCGAATTCAGGCTGAAGAAGCCCGGCAGCGCGTTGGCGTAGATGGTCGCGAATTCCGGCGAGGCAATCCAGGACAGCAGCTTCTTCGCTGCTTCCGGGTTCTTGCTCTTGGCATTCAGGCCGACGCCGATGTCGTTGTGGTCGGAGATGTAGCAGGTGTCGCCGGCAGCCTTCACCGGCGGCGGGAAGGCGCCCATCTTGAACTGCGCCTGGGTGTTGAAGGTGGCGATTTCCCACGAGCCGGCCGGATAGATGGCGGCGCGGCCGAGCGTGAACAGGTTCTGGCTGTCCGGGTAGGTCTGCGCCTCGAAGCCGTCGCCGAGATACGGCTTCCACTTGGCGAGCTCGGTGAACGGGGCAACCCACTGCGGATCGGTCAGCTTCTGCTCGCCCTTGATCAGCGCGAGACGGCCTTCTTCGCCCTTCCAGTAGTTCGGGCCGATGTTCTGGTAGCCCATGGTCGCGGCTTCCCAGAGATCCTTGGTGCCCATCGCCATCGGGATGTAGGTGCCGTCGGCCTTGATCTTGTCGAGTGCGGCGTAGAACTCGGCCTCGGTCGCCGGCGGGGTGATGCCGAGCTTGTCGAAGGCTTCCTGGTTGTAGATGAAGCCATGGATGACGGAGGCCATCGGCACGCAGAAGCTGGCCTTGCCGTCGTCGGTCTGCCAGGCGGACTTGGCCACCGGCGAGAAGTTTTCCATGCCGGCGAGCGTCGTCAGGTCGGCGAGATGGCCCTTGTTGAAGAGCTCGAGCGACGCGTCAAACGGGCGGCAGGTGATGAGGTCACCCGCCGAGCCGGCGTCGAGCTTGGCGTTCAGCGCCGCGTTGTATTCGGTCGGAGCCGAAGGCGAGAACACGACCTTGATGCCGGGGTTCTTGGCTTCGAACGCCGGGATCAGCTTCTCCTGCCAGATGGCGAGGTCGTCGTTGCGCCAGCTTTCGATCGTCAGCGTGGTGTCCTGGGCGAGCGCGATCCCGGCGGAGCCGAGGATGCTGGACGCCATCAGAAGTCCTGTAAGCAACCTGTTTGTCATTTCCATTCTCCCAGTTAATTCTCTCGGGCCTCTACTGATGAGAGCCTCTGCTCCCCTCGAGCTTCGAAAGGGCCGGCCTGAGCTTGTGGTCCGTCCCTTCAAGAAGTCTGTTTGCCGCCTCCAGGCTGGCGGCCCCCGCCGCCAGCAGGATCGCAATCTTGACCGAGCCGCCGCTCCGTTCGAGCAGCGCCTGCGCTTCGCCCGGCTCGCAACCGGCAACCGCCGCGACAATGCGGGCGGCGCGCTCGTGCAGCTTGATGTTGTCGGCGACGAGATTGACCATGTAGCCGTCATGGACGTGGCCAAGCCGGATGGCGGCCAGCGTCGACATCATGTTGAGGGCAATCTTCTGAGCCGTGCCGGCGCCCATGCGGGTCGAGCCGGCGACCACTTCGGGCGGCGTCGCCAGCAACACCGACGTCTCGGCGAGACCGAACATCGGCGCGCCGGAATTGTTGGCGATGGCAATAGTCGCGGCGCCGCGGCGTCGCGCTTCCTCCAGCGCGCCCATGGCGAAAGGCGTCGAGCCACTGGCCGAAATGGCAATCAGGCAGTCGCCCTTGCCGAGCCCGGTCGCGGCGACATCCCGGACCGCCTGGGCGCTGTCGTCCTCGGGCGCGCCGGCCAGATTGACCAGCGCCTCGGCGCCGCCGGCAAGCAGGATGAACACGCGTTCGCGCGGGATGCCAAAGGTGCCGGGCAGTTCGAGCGCATCGGCAAGCGCCATCAGTCCGGAGCTTCCAGCCGCGGCATAGACCAGCCGTCCGCCGGCGGCGAGGCTGGCAGCAACCTTCTCGGCGGCTTCGGCAATTTCGGGGATGGCAGCATGGACAGAACGGGCCGCGTCGGCCTGGGCGTCGGCAAGCAGGCGCAGAATGGACTCGGGCGCCTGGGCATCAATGCCCTGGGCGTCTTTATGCACCGCTTCCGTACGCCGTGGCGCCATCCTGTATCTCCCTTGAATTGACAATACCAAAAAAATACCACTTGTCCATAGGCGTTAACAAATTCCTTTGCTGCAATGCAAGGCAGTTCGAAAAATCCATAAAATTCAACAAATCAGCCGGGCAATACCAGTGGCGGGAATTTAGCGCTTGGATATTGGTATTTTATTGGTATCATCACGCCAAGGAGACAACACCGTGGATCTAGTGCTCGGGATAGATGGCGGCGGCACCGGGTGTCGGGCTGCCGTGGCGACCGCATCCGGCGACATTCTTGGTCGCGGCCGCGGCGGACCGGCCAATATCCGCACGGACCTCGCAGGCGCCAGCCACAACATCGTCGAAGCCGCCCGCATGGCCTTCGCAGATGCCGGCCGCGACCCGGCCCTGATCGGCTCGACGCCCGCCGTGCTTGGCCTCGCCGGCGCCAATGTCGGCGACTACAGGCAGCGGCTGATCGCTGTGTTGCCGTTCAGCCAGAGCGACGTCGAAAACGATTCCACCATTTCGCTGGAAGGCGCGCTTGGCGCGCATGACGGCGCCATCGCCGCGCTCGGCACCGGCACCGTCTACCTGGCTCGCCAGAACGGTCGGCTGCGCCCGCTCGGCGGCTGGGGCTTCCAGGTCGGCGACCTCGGCAGCGGCGCGCGCATCGGGCGCGACCTGCTGCAGGAAACGCTCCTTGTCCATGACGGCATCCATGCCGGTTCGCCGCTGACCAGCATCATGCTCGAGCGCTTCAACAACGATCCCGGCGAGATCGTCGAATTCACCACCTCGGCCAAGCCTGCCGACTATGGCGCCTTTGCGCCGATGGTGTTCGAGCATGCGGCAACGGGCGATGCCATCGGCGCCCGCCTCGTTGATCGTGCTGTCGCCGACGTCGAGGAAACGCTCGCGGTCTTCGACCTGTCGCCGTCGCAGCGGCTGTGCCTGCTTGGCGGTCTCGCAGGCCTCTACGCGCCACGGCTTGGCGAACGCTACCGCACCATCCTGCATGCACCGCTGCAAGACGCGCTCGGCGGCGCGGTGGCGATGGCGGCGAAACGCTTCGGCCCTGCGGGAGGCGGCCATGGATGAAACTGCCGAAAGGATTTTCGCCGCCCTGCGCGACGTCAGCCAAAGCGGCGCGCCGCTCTACCTGCAGCTCAAGAAGAACATCGAGGACGCCGTCAAGCGCGGCCTGATCGGGCCTGGCGATGCCCTGCCCTCGGAGCGCGACATCGCCGCCCAGGCCGACATTTCCCGCGTCACCGTGCGCAAGGCGGTGCAAGACCTGGTCAAGTCGGGCGTGCTGATCCAGCGCCACGGCTCCGGCACCTTCGTCGCCCCGCGCATGGAGCGCGTCGAGCAGTCGCTGTCGCGGCTGACCTCGTTCACCGAAGACATGGCGCGGCGCGGCATGACCGCCCGCTCGCAATGGCTCGACCGCGGCATCTACAGCGCCTCGCCCGACGAAATGATGGTGCTTGGGCTGTCGTCGAGCGAGCTCGTCTCGCGGCTCAGCCGCCTGCGCATCGCCGACGACACGCCGCTCGCCATCGAACGTGCAACTATTTCGGCTTCCGTGCTGCCCGACCCTCGTGAAGTCACATCTTCGCTCTATATGGCATTGGGCAAGACAGGCCACAGGCCGGTGCGCGCGGTGCAGCGCATTTCGGCTGTCAATCTCAGCGAGGCCGATGCAGCACTTCTGGCTGTGCCGGTCGGCTCGGCCTGCCTGCAGATCGAGCGCATTTCGTATCTCGGCACCGGCAAGGTGATCGAGTTCACCAAGTCGATCTATCGCGGCGACGCCTATGATTTCGTCGCCGAACTGAGACTGCCCGGCCCGGATGGGCAAGAAGGAGAAAGTACTTGAACGCGATTACCCATATGCGGCGCGAAATCGCCGAAATCCCCGAGGCGACAACTCGCCTGCTGGAAGGTTCGGCCAAGGAACTCGCCGAGACGGGCGAACACCTCAAGCGCGCCAACCCACGCTTCGTCACCACCGTCGCCCGCGGCTCCTCCGACCACGCCGCCTCTTTCCTCAAATACGCCATCGAGCTCAACGCCGGCCTGCCGGTCGCCTCCATCGGCCCGTCGATCTCGTCGATCTATGGCGCCAGGCTGAAGCTCGCCGATTCCGCCTGCCTGGCCATCTCGCAGTCGGGCAAGAGCCCCGACATCGTCGCCATGGCCGAGGGTGCCCGCGCCGGCGGCGCACTGACGATCGCGCTGACCAACACCGCCGGCTCGCCGCTGGCGGAAGCCTCCGACCACGCCATCGATATCCGCGCCGGGGTCGAAAAGAGCGTCGCCGCGACCAAGACCTTCGTCAATTCGGCGGTCGCCGGCCTCGCCGTGCTCGCCCACTGGACCGGCGACGACAAGCTTTTGGCCGCGCTCAAGGCGCTGCCCGAGCACTTCGCCAAGGCCGTCGACTGCGACTGGATGGGCATAGCCGGCGAGCTGACCGACGGCAATTCGCTGTTCATCCTCGGCCGCGGCCCATCGTATGCCATCGCCAACGAGGCGGCGCTGAAGTTCAAGGAAACCTGCGCCATGCATGCCGAGTCCTACAGCGCAGCCGAGGTCATGCACGGCCCGCTGGCGCTCGTCCGGCCCGGCTTCCCGGTGCTGGCGCTGGCGGCGCGCGATGCTTCCGAGCCGTCCATTGCCGAAGCTGCCGACGGACTCGCCGACCGCGGTGCCGCGATCCACATCACCTCGTCGCTGGCCAGGAAGGCCAAGGTTCTGCCGCATGTCGCCACCGGCCACCCGCTGACCGATCCGCTGATGCTGATCGCCTCGTTCTACGGTTTCGTCGAGGCCTTCGCCCGCCACCGTGGCCTCAACCCCGACAGCCCGCCAAACCTGCGGAAAGTGACCGAAACGATATGAGCGAACGTCTAGCCATAACTGCCGGGCGCATCTTCGACGGTGACGCCTGGCACGAGGATGCCGCACTTCAGGTCGCCGACGGGCTGGTCGAGGGCATCGTCGCGCGGCGCGACATTCCCTCCGGTGCAACCGTCCGCGATGGCGGCGCGATGCTGGTGCCCGGCTTCATCGACCTGCAGGTCAATGGCGGCGGCGGGCTGATGCTCAACGACAAGCCCGACGTCGACACGCTGGAGGTGATCTGCCGGGCGCAGATGCCTTTCGGCACGACGGCGGTGCTGCCGACGCTGATCACCGACACCCGCGAGATCACCCGCGCCACCATGGCGGCTGGCGCGGAAGCATACAGCCGCAGGATGCCGGGTTTCCTCGGCCTGCATCTCGAAGGGCCGCATCTTTCGCTCGCCCGCAAGGGCGCCCACGATCCGCAGCTGATCCGCCCGATGGACGCCGACGACGAGGCAGCGCTCATCGCAGCGCGTCCGTCGATGCCGGTGCTGCTGACCACCGTCGCGCCGGAGTCGGTCAAGGCAGAGCAGGTCAAGGCGCTGGCCGATGCCGGCATCGTCGTCAGCCTCGGTCACACCGACACCAGCTATCGCACGGCCAGGGAATACGCCGAGGTAGGCGCCTCGATGGCGACGCACCTGTTCAACGCGATGAGCCAGATCGGCAATCGTGAACCGGGCCTGGCCGGCGCCGCGGTCGACAGCGGCGCCCTCTGGGCCGGACTCATCGCCGATGGCTTCCATGTCGATCCGGCGACGATGCAGATCGCGCTCAAGGCCAAGACCGGTCCGGCGCGCATCTTCCTGGTCAGCGACGCGATGGCGACCATCGGCACCGACCTCAAGTCGTTCACGCTCAATGGCCGGACGATCAAGCGCGAGAACGGCCGCCTGACGCTGGAGAACGGCACGCTTGCCGGCGCCGATCTCGACATGATCTCGGCGGTGCGCTTCATGCACGAAAAAATGGGTTTCGAGCTCGACGAAGCCATTCGCATGGCCTCGCTCTATCCGGCCCAGGCCGTCAAGCAGGACGGGCGTCTCGGCCGGCTTGCCAGGGGTTATGTGGCCAACGCCGTGCAGTTGACCGACGACCTCGACGTGTCGGGCACCTGGATCGACGGCAAGAAGGTGTTTTCCGCTTAGGCGGCCGCGGGGCAAGTCTCCGCAAAAGCCCCCTCACTGTCACGGCTTCGCCGTGCCACCTCTCCCCCACTGCGTGGGGGCGAGGAAGCCGACCTGATCCAACGTTGGAGCTGCCCCTCATCCGCCTGCCGGCACCTTCTCCCCGTAATGACGGGGAGAAGGAACGAGCGGCTACGTTGACGCCCCCCTCTCCCCGTCTTTCACGGGGAGAGGGTAAGGGTGAGGGGCAAATTCTCTAGCTCAGATCGCAGCCTTGTCGGCGGCGGCCCGGATCGCCTCGATGTTTGCGGCATAGGCCGCAGGCCCACCCTTGAACACGGCGTTGCCGGCGACCAGCACATTGGCGCCGGCGGCGGTGACCAGCGGCGCGGTCTCCGGTGTCACGCCGCCGTCGATCTCGATGTCGATCGGGCGGTTGCCGATCATCGCCTTGACGCGTTTGACCTTGTCGATGACCGCCGGAATGAAGGCCTGGCCGCCGAAGCCCGGATTGACCGTCATCAAGAGCACCAGGTCGAGGCGGTCGAGCACATATTCGATCACCGATTCAGGCGTCGACGGATTGAGCGACACGCCGGCCTTCTTGCCGAGATTGCGGATCGTCTGCAGCGAGCGGTCGAGATGCGGGCCGGCCTCGGCGTGAACCGTGATGATGTCGCAACCGGCGTCAGCGAAGGCCGCCAGATAAGGATCGGTCGGCGCGATCATCAGATGGCAGTCGAACACCTTGTCGGTGCGGTTGCGGATCGCCTTGATGACCGGCGGGCCGAAGGTGATGTTGGGGACGAAATGACCGTCCATGACGTCGAGATGGATCCAGTCGGCGCCGGCGGCGACGATCGCCTCGACCTCGTCGCCGAGCTTGGAGAAATCGGACGACAGCACCGACGGGGCGATCAGGGTTTTGTGGCTCACGTTCAGGCCTTTCCGGAAGGGCGATGTTGGGGACTGCCTAATATCAGCCGCAGCCCTTGTCGAGCCGAGAATCCCGGCACATCGCCGCAGCATCGGTGAAATCCCACTGTCGGCAGGCGGCGCGCAGAGCTCGCCGCTATGGCCCGTTCGGGCCGCCCGGCGTGCTGCCGCCGCCGCCGGTCGGGTCGCGGCCGCCGCCCTGGCGACCGGGCGAGTCAGGGCGATCGCTGCCGTTGGAGGGCTGGTGAAATGTACGGCGCGCCGGGCGGCAGTTGGGGAACTTGCCGACCGTGCCGCTCGGGCAGCCTTCGACGATCATGCACTGGCCGTTGACGAACAGCTCGCCGGCGATGCAGCCGCCATTGCCGGTGTTGGGAACGCAGCGGCCACGCACCGCCGTCGTGCCGGCCGGGCAGCCGCGCGGCGGCTTGCGGCAAACGCCATTGACCGACTGGGTGCCGCGCGGGCAGGCGCAGACGCCGTTCTTGCCGCGCACCTGGCCGGAGACCTTGCAGGCCGGCTGCCGCGCGGCCACGCATTTGCCGTTGGCCAGCGACGAACCCTTGCGGCAGACGCAACGTCCGTCCTTGGTCTTGACCTGCCCGGGCAGCAGCGTGCAGCCGCCGCCCTGCGGGAAGCTGATGGTGAAGCGGTGGCAGGCGAACGGCCCGCCGCCACTGGAACCGCCGGGGCCGCCGCCGCCGTTCAGGCCGCTGACCTGGTGGTCCGGCGGCACGGCGGCAAAGCAGTTCTGCGCCATGACGGGCGCGGTGACGCCGGCAAGGCCGCCGCCGGTCGGGATGACCACCTTCATCTTGTGCGACTGGCTCGCGCCGCCGGCGAGACTGACTCCGGCGACGCAGGACAGCGGCAACGCACCCGGCGGACAGGCCAGCGGCGGATCGATCCCGGTGACTTCGACGCCGGCGAGGCGGCCGAGGCCGTCGACGCCGATGGCGTCGGCAAGCCGGACGGGGCCGTCAAAGGGCATCGCGGACGGGTTTTCGATGGTGATCTCGAAGGTACAGGGCTGGCCGGCGCGGCAGGTCGCGTCCCCGGTCTGGCGGATGTTGAGCAACGCAGGCGTCGCGGACCCGGCAGCGGAACCAGCCGATACGACAGTGCCACCGGCCGGCGCGCCGCTGATGCCGGGCGCAGCGGCCTCGACCTTGGCCCTGACGGCGCTTGCGGCGGCAACCGCCTGGCGGCCGCAAGGGCGCCACAGCTCGACGTCGGCCAGCGGCGCGGCGTCCGCTGCCGTGCCCGTTGCGCCCATGCCTGCCGTGCCCTTGCCGATCGCGATGCGTGCTGGCGTGGAAGCCTGCCCCGGCTTGGCCGGCATAAGCAGCAGCAATGCCCCGGCGTCAGCCGCATCGCCGGTCGCGATCAAAGTCGCCGTGCAGGCTTCCGGGTCGATCCTGCCGCTGCCGTCATAACCGTAATGCAGGTCGATGCCGCCGCCGGACCTGCCCTCGGCCACGACCGCCGGCAGCCGTTTCCAGCCGCGAGTCGCCGTATCGCGGCCAAAGTGCAGCACTTCCGCCCTGCCCGCCGCCGCGCCGCTGCGGGCCATGCTCGAAAGATACATGCCGCCACTTGTGTCAAAGACCATGTCGGTGACGGGGCTTTCGGCGCCGATCTCCAGTTCGCGGCGCGCGGCGCCGCCAAGCGCGCCCGGTGCTTCGATGCCGACCGACCAGATGTCGGCCTTGTCGCCGACCGCGTAATAGAGCCGCTCGCCATGAACGGCGAGCGCCCAGACGCGACGCGCATCCTGGGTGTAGCCCCAACTGTTCGGATTGTCGCTGTCGAAGCCGGCGGCGGAAATGTCCATCGTCTTGCCGTCGTCCTTGACCTCCGCGAGACCGGCTTTCGGCCGTGCGGCAACGCCATGGTCGAAACTGTCGACGAGGCGGCCCGAAGCGTCGACGCGATGGATCAGGCCGCTATCGAGGTCGGAGGCGAAGAACTGCCGATGCGCCTTGTCGAAGGCGATGTCGGCGACGCCGGGGCCGCTGTTGGGTATCTCGGCAAATTTGGAAACCGCTCCCGAAATCCCGTCGATTCGCCAGATGGCGCCGGGGCCGCCGCCGGCCTCTTCACCGAACTGGCCGGGCATGAAGGCCGCGCCGGGAGCGCCGCGCTGCAAGGCTTGCGCCACGCCATCAGCGCCGGGCACGACGACGCGGATGCCGTGCAGAGAAGTTGCGCCGGCGTAGAGGTTTGGCGTGCCGGAGGGCGCATCGTCGCGCAAGCCGTCGTCATAGGCCAGACCGAAGACCTGCCCGATCTGTGCGGCGAGTACCTCGAACGGCTGGCGCGCCTCGACCGGTTTTCCCGCTGCCGGACCGTCGAGCGACGACAGGTCGAAGATGCGGAGGCTGGCGCCGTCGAGGTCGATAGTTTCTCCGGGCTCCGCGGCAGCGCCTTTTGCCGTGCCGGAGAATGCTGACACCGCCGCTGAGCCGGGGCGGATGATGCTCCTGTCCTGCGCCGAGGCCTGCGTCGCCAACGCCATCAAGGTCACGAGCACGGAGGCGGCGAGCGCATGAAGCCACTGCTGCGATGGCGCAACAACGGCAAGAAGCACGCGCCCACCACCGTCACGACAGCGCTGCATCAAACGCCTCCCGTTCTCATGGCCCGATCCCATGGAAGGAATTGCCGTCTCGCCGGCCAGGGCAGGGCGTGGCCAACGGGCATGTCCTTCCGCGGCAGCCTCGCGATTGCCCCTCTCCGCAACGATATGTCGGGCCTCCGGCCGGGTCAACGCAACGCGACCGGCGGCAAGCGCCCGGATCGCGCCGCGCGAAATTGCAGTTCTCATGGCACTCCCAACGGCTTCACGGCGCAACATGCGACGCCTGCTTGAGTGTCGTGGGCGCGGAAAAGGTTCAGCAGTCCGGCATTTTTCCTGGTTTGCCTGAAAACGGCAGCGATCCTGACTCAAAAAGCGCGGAAAATGACGATTGAAATCGATTACATAATCTGCCTATGATGTTTTGCAGCAGTTTTGCATCGGGAGGAATTCATGAAGAAATTTGCAGCATTGGCGCTGACCACCGTCGCGGCGCTGGCCGTGTCGGCGTTTTCGACCCAGGCCGCCGACTACAAGATCGGTCTGTCCAACGGCTGGGTCGGCTCTGAATGGCGCACGCAGATGATCGAGGAGGCACAGGCGGCCGCGGCGGCCTGGAAGGACAAGGGTGTCAATGTCGAGGTCGTGGTGCAGAGCGCCAATGTCGACGTGCCCGGCCAGATCGCGCATGTCCGCAACTTCATCAATGAGGGCGTCAACGCCATCATCATCAACCCGAACAGCCCGACCGCGTTCGATCCGGTCTTCGCGCAGGCCAAGGAAGCCGGCATCCTGGTGATCTCGACCGACGCCGAAGTGTCGTCGCCCGACGCCACCTATGTCGGCATCGACCAGAAGGCCTGGGGTGCGGCGGGTGCCAAGTGGCTGGCCGAGACGCTCGGCGGCAAGGGCAATGTCGTCGCCATCAACGGCGTCGCCGGCCATCCGGCCAACGAAATGCGCGTCGCAGGCTACAAGGAAGTGTTCGGCCAGTATCCGGACATCAAGATCGTCAACGAAGTCAACGCCAACTGGGATCAGGCGCAGGGCCAGCAGGCCATGCAGAACCTGCTCGCCACCAACCCCGACATCAACGGCGTGTGGGTGCAGGACGGCATGGCCGCCGGCGCATGGAAGTCGATCATCGACGCCAACAAGCAGTCGTCGATCGCCGCCACCGGCGAAATCCGCAAGGACTTCATCGATCTGTGGACCAAGGACAAGCTGAACTCGGGTGCCTCGGTCAACCCTCCCGGCGTCATGGCCTCGGCGCTCAACGTCGCCGTGCTGATGCTGCAGGGCAAGGAACTGAAGGAGCCGGCAACGGCCGGGCAGTACAAGAACGCCATGTACCTGCCGATCCCGTTCATCGACTCCAAGAACCTGGCTGACGCGGCCAAGGCCGTCGACGGCAAGCCTGGCTACTATTCCTTCACCAGCCAGCTTTCGATCGAAGACGCCGAGAAGCTCTTCAAGTAAGCTTCCTCCCAAGCCGGGGACGCGCCGCTCATCGAGCCCGCGTCCCCGGACCGACGTTGCCCAGGGAAGCCCCCACCATGTCCAAAATCGAGCTCCGCGGCGTAAGCAAGGCTTACGGCGCCACCCTTGCCTTGCGCCGCGGCGACCTTTCGATCGACGCCGGCGAGGTCCATGTGCTGATCGGGTCGAACGGCTCGGGCAAGAGCACGCTGTGCAAGATCCTGGCCGGCAGCGTCCGCCCCGACGGCGGCGAGATCCTGATCGACGGCAAGCCGGTCACCATCACCGGGCCGCGCTCGGCGCGCGACCACGGCATCGGCATCTTCTACCAGGAGCTCAGCCTGGCCGGGCACCGCACGGTGGCCGAGAACATCTGCCTGCCCGACCTGCCGGCCACGCGCACCGGCTTCGTCGACCGCGCCGCGCTCGCGGCCCGGGCCGCCCGCTACATCGCCCTGTTCGACAAGGTGTCGGGCGATGGTTTTTCCGCCGACGCACCGGTCGAGAACCTGCGCGCCGACCAGCGCCAGCTTGTCGAGATCATGAAGGCGCTGGCAACCGAGGCGCCGGTCATCATCTTCGACGAGCCAACCTCGGCGCTCGACCGGGCCCAGGTCGACCGCTTCTTTGAAATCCTGCGCGACCTGAAGGGCCAGGGCCGCAGCGTCATCTTCATCTCGCACCGCATGGACGAGATCTTCGCCATTGGCGACCGCGTCACCGTCATCCGCGACGGCGAGACCGTCGGCACCGAGAAGATATCGGAGACCAATCCGGCAGCAGTGATCCGCATGATGGTCGGCGGCCAGGACGAACTCGCCGCCGGCAACACCGCCCCGCCGGCCGCCGCCAGTTCCATCCGCGCGCCGGTGCTGTCCGTCAGGAATCTCAGCGGCAAGGGTTTTTCCAATGTCGGCTTCGAGGTCGCCAAGGGCGAAATTCTCGGCTTCGGCGGCCTGCACGGCCAGGGCCAGTCGTCGGTGCTGCGCGCCATCTTCGGCGTCAACCCGATTGCCTCGGGCGAGATCGTGCTCGACGGCAAGGCCTATGCCGCCAGCAATCCGCGCGAGGCCATCCGCCGCGGCTGCGCCTATGTCTCCGGCGACCGCGGCCGCGACGGCGTCATCTCCGGCCGGCCGATCCTCGAGAACGTCACGCCGATCCACTATCTGCGCCAGAAGCTCAAGCTTGCCCGGCCATCGACGCTGGCCTGGCGGGTCAAGCCGGCCCTCGAGGCGCTGCACACCAAGTTCGGCGGGCTTTCGCATCCGATCAACTCGCTGTCGGGCGGCAACCAGCAGAAGATCGTTATCGCACGCTGGCTCATCGACCGGCCCGACGTGCTGCTGCTCGACGACCCGACCAAGGGCATCGACCTGTCGGCCAAGGCGGACCTGTTCGCGCTGATCCGAAAGCTCGCCGCCGAGGGCATGGGCATCGTGCTCTATTCGTCCGAGGACGCCGAGCTGCTCAACAATGCCGACCGCATCCTCGTCTTCAACGGCGGCCAGGTGCGGCGCGAACTCACCGGCGCGGACCGAACGCGCTACAATCTCTACCAGGCAGCTTACGAGGCCGCGTGATGACAGCCGCGACCATTTCCACCCAAAGGCCCGGCGGGCTGAAGCGGCTCGTCGAGCGCTATCCGTTCCTGCCGGCGCTGCTGATCGCGCTGGTGCTTCTGGCGCTCAACGGCTTCTACCAGCCGCGCAGCATCAGCTTCGTCGGCATCACCGGGCTGACCAAGACCTATCTGGCGCTGATGTTGCTCGCGGTCGCCCAGACCTATGTCGTCTATGCCGGGGACATCGACCTTTCCGCCGGCGCCATCGTCTCGCTGGTCAATGTCGTCATCGTCGTAATGATGGAAAAGATGGGCGGCAGCGGCTTCTCGGTCGTTGCGGCCCTCGCCGTCGGGCTTTTGACCGGGCTTGCCTGCGGCATCGTCAACGGCATCGTGGTGGCGGCACTCAGGCTGCAGGCGATCGTCGCCACCTTCGCCACCAGCATCTTCTTCACCGGCCTGGCGCTCTATGTCATGCCGGTCGCCGGCACGCCGGCGCCCGCTGCCTTCTGGCGCACCTATGGCGGCCGCTTCCTGGAGATCCCGTTCGTCTATTTCGCCGCCATGCTGCTGGCCGTCGTGCTCTACGTTCTTGCCCGCACGCGGCTGACCACCCAGTTGCTCGCCGTCGGTGACGACGCACAGGCCGCCTTCCAGAGCGGCCTGCCGGTGACGAGGATCCGCATCCAGGGCTACGCGCTGTGCGGCCTGTTCGCCGCACTCGCCGCCTTCTGCATCACCGGCGACACGGCCAGCGGCGACCCGCTGGTCGGCGGCAAGATGACCCTGTTTTCGGTGGCAGCCGTAGTCCTCGGCGGCAGCGCCCTGTCGGGCGGTTTCGGCACCGTTGTCGGCTCGATCGTCGGCGCGCTGATCATCGGCCTCATCAATTCGCTGGTGTTTTTCGTCGGCACGCCTTCGGAATGGCAGAACCTCGTCCAGGGCCTCGCCATCCTGGTGGCGCTGATGGCCGGCGTTCTCGTCGGACGGAGGGCACGCGCATGAGCGCCACAACGCAATCGGCGTCAGCGCCCAGGCCGTCTCCGGTGCTTGCATTCCTGAAGCAGCCGCTGGTCGTCGCCCTGATCCTGATCGTGGCGCTGTTGCTGCTAGGCGAGACGCTGTCGCCGGGCTTCGCATCGGTGCAACAGATCCTCAGGCTGCTGATCGTCGCGGCACTGCTCGGCATCGTCGCCGCCGGCCAGAACCTTGTCATCCTCGGCGGCCGCGAGGGCATCGACCTGTCCGTCGGCGGCGTCATCTCGCTTAGCGCCATCGTCGCCGGCAACGTCATGAGCGGCTCGGACAGCGCCATCGTTCCCGCCGTGCTCGCCTGCATGGCGGTCGGTGCGCTGATCGGGCTGTTCAACGGCCTTGGCGTGACCTTGTTGCGTATCCCGCCGCTTGTCATGACACTTGGCATGCTTGGCGTGCTGCAGGGCCTGCTTGTGGTGGTGCGCAACGGAATTCCCTCGGGCCTCGCAGCCCCTGCCCTGTCGCGCTTCGTCACCCAGCCCTTCCTGCTCGGCCTGCCCGGCATCATCTGGCTGTGGGTGGCGATCGGGCTTCTGATGGCCTTCATGCTGACCCGCACCGTCTACGGCCACCGCATCTATGCCATCGGCTCCAACGAGCAGGCGGCCTACATGGCCGGCGTCCCGGTCAAGGCGATGCGCATCTCGCTGTTCATGCTGTCGGGCGTCTTCGCCGCCATCACCGGCATCTGCCTGCTCGGCTATTCCGGCTCGTCCTTCGCCAATGTCGGCGAGCAGTACATGCTGGCCTCGATCATCGCGGTCGTCTTCGGCGGCACGCCGTTGTCCGGCGGCAAGGGCGGCTACACCGGCACCATGGCGGGCGCGCTCCTGCTGGTCATCCTGCAGGGCATCCTGACCACTGTTCATATCGACGAATCCGGCCGGCAGATGGTGTTCGGCGCGACGCTGCTGCTGTTGATGCTGTTCTACGGGCGCGGAAGGGCGATGCGCGGATGAACGATCGGCCCAAGATCAAGGACATCGCCGAGCGGCTTGGCGTTTCGGCAGCCACCGTGTCGCGCGCGCTTTCCGACAGCGGGCTGGTGGCCGAGCCGACGCTCAGCCGCATCCGCGACCTGGCGCGTGAGATGAATTACCGGCCCAATGTCAGCGCCCGCAACCTGCGCACGCAGAAGGCGATGGCCGTGCTGATGGTCGTCCGCGACGTCGGCAACCCGTTCTATCTCGAAATCCTCAAGGGTGTCGAAGCCACTGCCCGCGCCGCCGGCTACTCGGTGCTGATGGGTAACACCGAAAACGACTCCGACCGCGAGATCGAATATTTCGACATGCTGCGCGACGGCCATGCCGACGGTATGATCCTGATGACCGGAAAGCTGCCGGAACGCGAAGGCTTTCTGGCCTCCGTCGCCGACGCGCCGATCGTCGTTGCGTTGGAGGAAATCCGCAATGCCGGCTTTCCCCATGTCATGGTCGACAATGAAGGGGCGGCACGCGATGCCGTCGAACACCTGATCGGCCTTGGCCACAAGCGCATCGCCCATATCGCCGGGCCGGTGCCCGAAATCATGAGCGTCAGCCGGCGCGACGGCTATCGCGCCGCAATGGCGGCGGCCGGCCTTGAGATCGCCGACGGATATGAACAGATCGGTGACTATCTGCTGCACACCGGCACAAGGCTGTGCCACGCCTTGTTCGAGCTGCCGCAACCACCCACCGCGATCTTCGTCGCCAACGACGAAATGGCGTTCGGCGTCATTCACGAATTGCGCCGGCTCGGCGTGGACGTGCCGGGTGAGGTGTCGGTCGTCGGCTTCGACGACCTGTTCCTGAGCGAGGCTTTCTATCCGCCGCTGACCACCGTCAGCCAACCGCGCACCGACATCGGCCGCGCCGCCATGACCATGCTGCTCGACATGCTGGCGGGCGGGCTTACGCCGCGCAAGCCGGCCATGCTGCCAACGACGCTCAAGATACGCGGCACGACAGCGCCCGCGCCGAAATGATTTTCAGCCAAGATGGCTTCAGAATGAGGGACCTCACATGACCGGATTGCCCAAACAGCGGCTGCGCGTCGGCTTCGTCGGAAGCGGCTTCATCGCGGAATTCCACCTCAAGGGCATGCTGGGCGTGCGCAATGTCGACGTCACCGGCGTGTTCAGCCGCAAGCCCGAGAACCGCGCCCGCTTCGCCGCCCGCGTCGCCGAGCTCGGCCTTGGCGACTGCACCAGCCACGACAGCCTGGAATCGCTCGTCAACGCCGACAATGTCGACGCGATCTGGATCCTGTCGCCCAACTACACGCGCCTCGACGTGATGCAGACCATCCATGCCCAGGTGAAGACCGGGAGCAGCAAGGTCATCGCGGTGGCCTGCGAGAAGCCGCTGGCCCGCACCGTCGCCGAAGCGCGCGAAATGCTAAGGCTCGCCGAGGACGCCGGGCTCAACCACGGCTATCTCGAAAACCAGGTGTTCTGCACGCCGGTCATCCGCGGCAAGGACATCATCTGGCGCCGCGCCGCCTCGACCACCGGGCGCCCCTATCTGGCACGTGCGGCGGAAGAGCACTCGGGTCCGCACGAGCCATGGTTCTGGCAGGGCGACAAGCAGGGCGGCGGCGTCTTGTCCGACATGATGTGCCACAGCGTCGAAGTGGCCCGCCACCTGCTGACCAAGCCCGGTGCCGCGCGCAAGTCGCTGACGGTCAAGCAGGTCAGCGGCACCGTCGCGACGCTCAAGTGGAGCCGGCCCAACTATGCCGACCAGCTGCGCTCGCGCTTCGGCGCCGAGGTCGACTACCGCAACCGCCCGTCGGAGGATTTCGCCCGCGGCACGATCCTGCTCGAGGACGAGGACGGCAACGAACTGGTCATCGAGGCGACGACCTCCTGGGCCTATGTCGGCGCGGGCCTGCGCATCCAGCTCGAGTTGCTCGGCCCGGAATATGCGATGGAGTTCAACTCGCTGAACACCGGCCTCAAGATCTTCATGTCGCGCGAGGTCAAGGGCGAGGAAGGAGAGGACCTGGTCGAAAAGCAGAACGCCGAGCAGGGCCTGATGCCGGTGCTGGAAGACGAAGCCGGCGTCTATGGCTACACCGACGAGAACCGCCATATGGTCGAGTGCTTCCGCAAGGGCGAGACGCCGCTGGAAACCTTCCATGACGGCCTCGCCGTGGTCGAGATCCTGATGGGGCTGTACCGCTCGGCCGAGACGAACGGCACGGTCAGCTTCCCAGCGCCCGAGCTGGAGCACTACGTGCCGCTGGTGGCCCGCCGCGGCGCCTGATCCTTCGGCCACCCAGACACCATGGCGTCGGTGCCGGCGACACCTTCAATGCAGCGTTCCTGGCCCCCTGACCAAGGGCCGAACGCTCGCCGAAGCGCTTGCTTGCGGCACCGACAGCGCCGCGCGGGCGATCTCGAACTTCCCGCGCCTTTACTGCGGAGTTGAGCATCTCGCTGGCGGGTGCTTTCGCGGGCTCCCCTGATATGGTCGGCGGAGTCGTCAAACCGCGCGAAGCACGCTATATTTTTGGCATGGTGAAGGTCGCGGTTTTGGTGTGACCACTCATGCCGAGCCCGGGCCGCGACCCACCCCAAGGAGGAGTGGTCATGGCAAGCTTCCATGTGTACGCAAGTGCCACCAATACGCTCGAGCATCCCGCCATCCGCCGGATAACGGTCGCGGATGTGTTTGACGCATTGCGACGTGGCTTCGACGATTTTTGGGACAAGCCGTCGCATTACGTTTTCCTGTGCCTGATCTATCCGATCGTCGGGGTGCTTCTGATCACATGGACATCGGGCGGCAACGCCCTGCAGCTCATTTTCCCGCTGATGTCCGGCTTTGCCCTGCTCGGACCCTTCGCCGGCATCGGCCTCTACGAGATCAGCCGAAGGCGCGAACAGAACCTCGACACATCCTGGAGGCATGCCTTCGATGTCAGGCATTCGCCGGCCATTCCCGCGATGGTGGCCATCGGCATCATGCTGCTCGTGCTTTTCGTCGCCTGGCTTCTGGTCGCGCAGGGGCTGTACACCTGGCTTTACGGGCCGGACGCCCCGCAGTCGACGGCAGCGTTCTTCGGCGATCTCTTCACCACCCAGCGCGGCTGGACACTGATCATCCTCGGCAATCTGATCGGATTCCTGTTCGCCCTGGTGGTTCTCTGCACCACAGTCATCGCCTTTCCGCTGCTGCTCGACTGCGATATCGGCGCCTACGCTGCGGTCGAGACCTCGGTCCGGGCGGTGCGCAGCAACCCGGTGCCGATGCTGATGTGGGGCCTGATCGTCGCGGTCGCGCTGCTGATCGGGTCCCTGCCGTTCCTGGCGGGCCTTGCCATCGTCATCCCGGTGCTCGGCCACGCGACGTGGCACCTCTATCGCAAGGTCGTGGACGTCCCGGCCGACAAGAAGACGCCCCTGCCACCTTCCACCGGCGAGGGCGACGATCGACACTTCCCATATTGGCTTCGCTGGTAGCCGACGAAGCCAAGCCGAACGGGGGCGGCGCAGACGATCTCGACCTTCCCGCGCCGTTACTGCAGCTGACGCTCCGTGTTTAGCGCAGCAGACTTGGCCGGGAGTGCGGAGGGCGCGGAAAGCCGGTCGAGATGCATGCGGATATGGGCTGCCTCGGCCGGCGTATTGGCGAGCGCTATCGCCCGGCCGAAGGCCTCGCGCGCTTCCTCGTCGCGGCCGAGCTGCATCAGCAGCCCGCCCTTGACGCCGAAAAAGTGGAAATAGCCCTGGAGCTTGGGCTCCAGCGGCTCGATCAGCTTGAGCGCGGCTTCCGGACCGCGCAGCTTGGCGAAGGCAACGGCGCGGTTGAGGGTTACCACGGGCGACGGCGTCATCGATTCCAGCACCGAATAGAGCAGGTCGATCTCTGCCCAGTCGGTGTCCTCGGGCCGGGCGGCGCGTGAATGCAGCGCGGCGATCGCCGACTGGATCAGGTAGGGGCCGGGCCGGCGATGGCGCATCGCCTTGTCGATCAGCGCCAGCCCCTCGTCGATCAGCGCCCTGTTCCACAGCGCGCGATCCTGGTCGTCCATCAGCACCAGCTCGCCATTGGCGTCGAAGCGGGCGGCGGCGCGGGCATGCTGGAGCAGCAGCAGCGCCGTCAGCCCCATCACCTCCGGCTCTGTCTGGAACAGGCGCAGCAACAGCCGCGCCAGCCGGATCGCCTCCTCGCACAGCGGCGCGCGGTTGGCGATCTCGGTCGCACCCGCCGAATAGCCCTCGTTGAAGACGAGGTAGACCATGGCCAGCACCGCCGCCAGCCGCTCGGAGCGCTCCACCGGCCCGGGCACCTCGAAGGGCACGTTGGCGTTGGCGATGCGCGCCTTGGCGCGGGTGATGCGCTGTTCCATGGCGCTCTCGCCGACCAGGAAGGCGCGGGCGATCTGCTTGACCGAGAGGCCCGAGACGATGCGCAGCGCGACCGCGATCTGCTGGGTCGCCGGCAGGTCGGGATGGCAGCAGATGAACAGCAGCCGCAGGATGTCGTCGCGATAATGCGCGCCATCGAGGCGGTCGGCCATGTCGTCCTCGACGTCGTCGAGGTCGGACAGCAGCTCTTCCGCCGGCAGCGGTGCCTGCTTGCTGCGGCGGCGGGCGGCGTCGATGCCGGAGTTGCGGCCGACAAAGATCAGCCAGGCGGCCGGATCGCGCGGCGGTCCCTTCTCCGGCCAGGTGCGGAGCGCACGCAGGCAGGCCTCCTGGAACGCCTCTTCCGCGGTGTCGAGGTCGCGGAAGTAGCGCAGCAGGGCCGCCACGGCCTGCGGCCGGGCGGAGGAGAGAGCCGTGTTGATCCAGGCCGGGTCGGTCATGCTGCCTCTTTTCCGGGGAAAAATGCGCCAATCGGACGCAATTCGTAAGAGCCGCCACCAGGATTGGCGTCCGCCAGGTCCTTGGCCACGGCGACGGCGTCGTCGAGCGTCTCGCAGTCGACGACATAGAAACCAAGGAACTGTTCCTTGGTTTCGGCGAAGGGACCGTCGATGACCAGCGGCTCGTCGCTGGTCTTGCGCAGGGTGGTCGCGGCGGTCGTCGGCATTAGCCTGGCCACCGGTCCGAGCCTGCCCTGGTCGCGCAGCTTGCCGGTCACCACCTGGAGACGGGCCATCACCTCGTCGTCCTGCTCCTTGGACCAGGCGCAGACGACGTCTTCGTTGTTGTAGCAAAGGATGGCGTAGAGCATCTGTTCGTTTCCTTCATGTCTAGGACGAACAGATATGTGCATTGCCGACAGACCATCGGCAATTTTTTTGTCGCGGGCGTGGCCAACTTTGACGTCGGGGCAGGCACCCCCAACCTTTTATCGCTGAGACTGGCATACCCCACCCCTACAAGGGGGCGGGGACCTGACTGCGTTGAGTTCGAACTTTCAGCAGTCTGGGATCATGCGACGACGGCATCCCCTCCTCCTTGTGGGCAGGGGCCAGGGGTGGGGGTATCGCGTCCGCGCTTGAACCCGAAGCCGCCTTCAGCCTTGCTGCGGCAGCGCGGCAAGTGCGGCCTTCAGCGCCTCCGCTCCGCTGGCAACCATCTCGGCGGTCGGCGAGAAGCCGAGGCCGAGCATCTTGCGGCCAAGCATGTGGTCGGCCGGGCGGTTGACGGATTCGATCGCCGCCAGCCGGTCACCGGCAAAATGGAACACCGAGAAGCGGTTTTCCGACGGGTCGCCCGACAGGATCTGGCGGTCACTGCCGGTGGTAAGACCAACCATCTGCAGCTTCATGTCGCCGATGTCTGACCAGAACCACGGCACCGCGGCATAGTCACCGGGGTGACCGACGATGGTGCGGGCGGCAAGCTTGGACTGGTCGGTGGCGTTCTGCACGGATTCAAGGCGCACGTCGGCGCCGGTCTGCCAGTGGCAGTAGCTGGCGTTGTCGCCGACGGCGAGAATGTCCGGTGCCGAACTGCGCATCGCAGTGTCGACCCGGATGCCGTTGGCGATGGCGATGCCGGCGGCTTCGGCGAGCTCGACATTGGGCACCACGCCGATGCCGACGATCACCATGCCAGCCGGCAAACGCTCTCCCGTCGAGGTCAGCACGCCGGCGACATGACCATTTTCGCCCTCGATCCGCTCGATCGTGGTCTTGAGCAGGATGCGGATGCCAGTGGCCTCCAGGCGCTTGCGGACATGCTCGGCGATCAGCGGCGCAACGGCGCGGCCAAGCAGGCGATCGAGCGCCTCGACCACGGTGACGCGGCGGCCGCCGGCGGCAAGCGTTGCGGCGATCTCAAGGCCGATGAAGCCGCCGCCGATGACGACGACGTCCTCGCAGGCGGCGCTGTGCTCGCGGATCAGGCGGGCATCGGCCACCGAGCGCAGCGACAGCACGCCGGTGAGGTCAGCGCCAGGGAGCGGCAGGGCGCGCGGGCGCGAGCCGGTGGCCAGGATCAGGTGGTCGTAGGCCAGCTCGCCGCCGCCGGAAAGCGCCAGGCGCCGTGCCGTGGCATCGATGCGCTCGACCAGCGTTCCCGGGCGGAAATCGATGGAATGGCCGGTGTAGAATACTTCGCCGCGCAGCAGCTGCGGCTGGGCGGCGCCGTCCTTGATGAAGGTCTTCGACAGCGGCGGCTTGTGGTACGGCAGTTCCTTTTCGTCGCCAACGAGCAGCACCGGGCCGTCATAGCCCTCCTCGCGCAAGCTCGCTGCGGCTTGCACCCCGGCATGGCCCGCGCCGACAATAACCACACCGTTCTTCATGCCAGCCTCACTGTTGGGACGTCCCCTGGCAGATGGCCGCTGGCCCCTGCCGCCACAAGGGCCAAGGATTGATTTTTGGGTGACAGCCAGACGCCGGGCTGTCAAGCGCCCCTTGCGTCTGGCGGATCCGGACCGGACGATCGGCCGGTACGCGTTGTCGCAGGCATCGGCGAGCGCCATGCGCACGTGTGCGCCGTCGCTGCTCGACAAATCAATGAGTTGGCTGCCATCAAACTGGATAAAATCAGTTTAGAATAATTCTAAATGATTGATCCCACTACACTTTTCAGCGGAATCGCGTTGACTTTTGCAGTCACAACGCTTTTATGGCCTCGTGCTTAGAGCACCTGTCTTTGATGTCTGGGCCTTTAACCCTTTCGATTGGAGCCTACCGGGTGCCTGCTTTCGTCGAACCGCGCGGTGGCGTGGACACAGTGCAGCTGGTCGCGGCGTCCCGAGCGGGGTCGTGCGGTTGGCGCAGCGAAACAGCAGGACGTCCCCTGAGCTTCCCTTCGAATCTTGTGCGGCCGGCCCGGTTATCAATGCCTGCGCTACGGTTTTTCGCGCGATGTCGCGCCATTGGCTTACTGAGGAGACGCCCATGCCTTCAACCTTTTCGCGCTCGCGGCATCTCGGCAGGCTCAGCGCCATTGCCGCGACGACAGCGCTGACCGCGGCGATCTTCGTGCTGCCGGCCAAGGCCGAGAGCGATCCGAAGGCCGTTCTGACCACCTATTCCGACATCGCGCTGGCCAAGTACGAAGACTCGCTGTCCACCGCCAAGGCGCTGGATGCTGCGATCGAGGCGCTGACCGCCAAGCCCTCGGCCGAGACGCTGAATGCGGCGCGCGATGCGTGGAAGGCGGCGCGCATCCCTTACCAGCAGACCGAAGTCTACCGCTTCGGCAACTCGATCGTCGACGACTGGGAAGGCCGCGTCAACGCATGGCCGCTCGATGAAGGCCTGATCGACTATGTCGACAAGAGCTACGGCACCGAGTCGGACGAGAACACGCTCTACACGGCCAATGTGATCGCCAACCCGTCGATCGAGATCAACGGCCAGAAGGTCGACGCCTCCAGGATCACGCCCGAGTTCCTCTCCGGCACGCTGCAGGAAGCAGGTGGCATCGAGGCCAATGTGGCGACCGGCTATCACGCGATCGAGTTTCTGCTGTGGGGCCAGGACCTGAACGGCACGGGCGCCGGTGCTGGCAACCGTCCCTTCACCGATTACGACACCGCCAACTGCACCGGCGGCAATTGCGACCGCCGCGCCCAGTATCTGAATGCCGCTTCCGACCTGCTGGTCGCCGATCTCGAAGAGATGGTCGGCAACTGGACGGCCGACGGCGCCGCCCGCAAGGCGCTGCTCGAGGGCGACGCCAAGACCGGCATCGCTACCATCCTGACCGGCATGGGCTCGCTGTCTTATGGCGAGCTGGCGGGTGAGCGCATGAAGCTCGGCCTTTTGCTGCACGATCCGGAAGAAGAGCACGACTGCTTCTCCGACAACACGCACATCTCGCACCTGTATGACGCTGTAGGTATCCGCAACGCCTACAAGGGCAGCTACAAGCGCGTCGACGGTTCGACCGTCTCGGGTCCTTCGGTCTCCGACATGGCCAAGGAAGCGGACGCTGCGCTCGACACCGAGCTGTCGGGCAAGCTGGACGCCACCGTCTCGAAGATGGAAGCGATCCAGGCCCGCGCCGTTGCCGGCGAGGCCTACGACCAGCAGATCGGCGAAGGCAATGCCGAGGGCAATGCCACCGTGCAGGCGGCAATCGACGCACTGGTCGACCAGACCAAGTCGATCGAACGCGCGGTTGCTGCCCTCAAGCTCGATGCAATCGCCTTCGAGGGCTCGGACAGCCTCGATTCGCCCGACAAGGTCTTCCAGTGAGGGCGCGCAACGCCTAAATTTCTCTAGCCAAACGGCGCGCCAAAAGGGAGCGCGCCGTCAGCCACGGTCATTCGAAACCATGCTTATTTGCCATTGCAATCTCATCACCCAAAAGGAGATCGAAGACACAATCGTCGAGCTTTTGGACCGGGACCCGTGGACACTGATCGTGCCCGCGAAGGTTTATCATACGCTTCAGAAGCGAGGACGTTGTTGCGGCTGCTTCCCAAATGTGGTCGAAACGATCATTCGGGTCACCGAAGCCTACCACGCTCGTTCGGAAGCGGGTGGCATGGATGTCGTTTCACACCTGGACCGCGTCAGAGAGTTGCGCGTTCAATTTGGGAGCAAGGCAAATGAAGGGCGAAAAACAGGTCATCGAGCGGCTTAACGAGGCTCTGTTCCTCGAACTTGGCGCTGTAAACCAGTATTGGTTGCACTATCGCCTGCTTGAGGACTGGGGCTACGGCAAGCTCGCGAAGAAGGAACGCGAGGAATCCATCGAAGAAATGCACCACGCCGACAAGCTTGTCGCGCGCATCATCTTCCTTGAAGGCCACCCGAACCTCCAGTCCGTATCGCCGCTGCGCATCGGCCAGAACGTCAAGGAAGTGCTCGAGAGCGATCTCGCAGGCGAGTATGACGCCCGCACCTCCTACAAGAAATCACGGGACATCTGCTCCCAGCATGGCGACTACGTCACCATGAAGCTCTTCGAGGAGCTGCTCGCCGACGAGGAAGGCCATATCGACTTCCTCGAGACCCAGTTGCAGCTGCTCAACGAGATCGGCGAAGAGAAGTACGGCCAGCTCAACGCCGAGACCGCTGACAAGGCCGAATAGGACATGCCGGAATGCGGCGCACTTTTCTGACTCTGCGCCGCGCCTTGGCGGGTGCGCCCGCCCTCGACATTCCGGCCATTGCCTCTGAAGGCACCCCCACCCCTAACCCCTCCCCACAAGGGGGAGGGCGACAGGTTTTCGACACGTCCGACCGAACCAGTACGTACACGTCACCTAAAGGCGTCGCCACGGGATCCCCCTCCCCCTTGTGGGGAGGGGCTAGGGGTGGGGGTATCCTGCCGGGTACTGCGCGCCTCGCAGTTTGGGGTCTGTTCGCGACCACGCTCACGCTGTTGGCCACGGGCCACGCCTTCGCCAATGACGTGCTCGCGCTTCCCACCGAACGCAGCGACCTGATCCCCAAGGACAAGGCGCGCGTCGAAAAGATCGTCAGGCCGACCACCGACTTCACCAAGCCGGAACAGTTCGAGCGCATGCAGGGCGGCGCCGGCACGTCGCAAAAGCGCGTCAACCAGGACGCGTTCTCGCACTCCTCAGCCAACATCACCTTCGAGGAAGAAGGCACCTTCAAGCTCGGCAACGGCATGTTCCGCAAGCTGTGGGTGTCATCGCCCTCCTCGACGCAGGCCTCCGACGGGCTCGGCCCGCTGTTCAACGCGCGCGCCTGCCAGAGCTGCCATCTGAAGGACGGCCGTGGCCATCCGCCGGAAGGCAACCCCGATGCGACCTCGATGTTCTTCAGGCTCGCCCGCGCAGCCGAGACCGAAGAGGAGAAAGCCGCAGTCGCCGACCGCAAGGCGCGAAACTTCCCCGACCCGGTCTATGGCGCGCAGTTCCAGGACCTGGCCGTGCCCGGGCTGGCCGGCGAAGGCCGCATGGTCATCTCCTATGAAGAGGTGCCGGTCACGCTGGGCGACGGCACCATATTGTCGCTGCGCAAGCCAAGCTATTCAGTCGCTGATCTCGGCTACGGGCCGATGGATCCCAGGACAACGCTGTCGCCACGCGTCACGCCACAGATGATCGGGCTCGGCCTTGTCGAGCAGATCCACCCCGCCGACATTCTTGCCAAAGCCGATCCGAACGACAGGGACGGCGACGGTATCTCCGGCAAGGCCTCGATCGTGCGCGACGGCAAGAGCGGCGGGCTGACGCTTGGCCGCTTCGGCTGGAAGGCGCAGACACCGTCGATCCGCCAGCAGTCGGCCGACGCCTTTGCCGGCGACATCGGCATCTCGACGCCTGACGTCGTCCACCACTGGGGCGACTGCACCGAAGCGCAGGCCGATTGCCTGGCGATGCCGAATGGCGTGCAGGACCGGCTCGGGCCTGTCGAGGCGCCCGATCCGATCATGGACCTCGTCACCTTCTATTCGCAGAACCTGGCCGTTCCGGCGCGGCGCGACATCGACGACCCGCGGGTGCTGCTCGGCAAGCAGATGTTCTACGAAGCCGGCTGCGCCTCGTGCCACACGCCAAAGTTCGTCACCCGCCGCGACGCGCCCAACAAGGCGCAGAAGTTCCAGCTGATCTGGCCGTATACCGACTTCTTGCTGCATGACATGGGCGACGGACTGGCCGATGGCCAGCAGGTCGGAGACGCCTCGGGCAACGAATGGCGCACGCCGCCGCTGTGGGGCGTCGGCCTGACGGAAACCGTCAATGGCCACACCTTCTTCCTGCACGACGGGCGGGCGCGTAACCTGACCGAGGCCATCCTGTGGCATGGCGGCGAAGCGCGGGCCGCGCGGGATCGCTTTGCCAATCTTGCCGCCGACGACCGCGCCGCACTCATCAAATTCCTGGAGTCGCTGTGATGACCAGACAAACGCTTGCAGTTGCCCTGGCCATCGGGCTGTCCCTGCCCGCCACGGCAGCCCTTGCCAACGAGGCGTCCGAAAAGGTCATCGGCAACGCAATCGACGGCTTCATCCGCCCGGCCTACCGTGAGCTGGTCCATTCGACCGGCGCGATGAGCGCCGCGATGCAGAAACTATGCGAGGCGCCCTCCACCGATCACCTCGAGGCCGCGCGCGAGGCTTTCTCGAAGACTGCGCTAACGTGGTCGGAGATCGAGATCATCCGCTTCGGGCCGATCACCGAACACAACCGGCTGGAGCGCATGCTGTTCTGGCCCGACCGCAAGGGCACCGGCCTGAAGCAGGTCCAGGCCGCCATCGCCAACGAGGATGCCACCGCCACCGACGCCACCAGGCTGGCCGGCAAGAGCGTTGCCATGCAGGGACTGGGAGCACTCGAATTCGTGCTGTTCGGCACCGGCTCCGACGACCTCTCCGGCCCGCACCCCAGCTATCGCTGCGCCTTTGGCGAGGCGATATCGGGCAACATCGGCATCATCGCGGCCGAGGTCGACGCCGCCTGGCATGACGACAAGGGTTTTGCCGCGCAGTGGAAGACCCCCGGCGCCAGCAACCCGTTCTACCGCAACGCGACCGAGGCGGTCACCGAACTGCTTGAGGTCTATGTCAACGGACTGGAACTGGTGCGCGACGTCCGCGTCAACAGCTTCCTCGGCACGGAACCTGCCGCCGACAAGCCCAGGCAAGCGCTCTACTGGCGCTCCGCCGGCACCGGCGCTTCGCTCGGCGGCAACATATCTGGCATGTCGGCGCTGTTCGACGCGTCGCAGTTCGGCAGCCTGCTGCCGACCGATTCTGCGTGGATCGCGCAGTCCATCGACTTCGAATTCACCAACGCCAAGACCGCGGCGGCTGGCGCCACCGGCCCCATCGAGGACGTGCTCGGCAACCAAATCAAGCGCGGCAAGCTTTCCTATTTCGGCGTCGTCACCTCCAGCCTGTCGGAGCTGTTCGGCACGCGGCTGGCCGGCGCGCTCGGCCTGACCGCCGGGTTCTCGTCACTCGACGGCGACTGAGAGCTACCATGCGCACGCCCCTGTTCGACCGCCGCGACTTCCTCAAGGCGGCAGGCGCGACCTTCCTGTTGTCGCTTACCCCGGCCAAGCGCGCACTGGCGCTCGAAACCGACGCAATGTTCGCCACCGCTTACCAAGCAAGAACGGGTGAATACGGCGTCGCCGTGCTGTCCGAGGCGGGCAAGATCCTGCACAGCGTCATCCTGCCCGAACGAGGCCATGACGTCACCTTCGATCCGATCTCGCGCAAGTCGGTGGTGTTCGCCCGCCAGCCGGGCACTTTCATGATGGTGTTCGACCACACTGGCAGGGGCAAGCCGCTGACCATCCCGAGCATCGCCGGCCGCCACTATTACGGCCACGGCGTATTCTCGCCCGACGGCGCGCTGCTCTATGTCACCGAAAACGACTTCGACAACGCTGCCGGCATGGTCGGCGTCTACGACGCCCGCGACGGCTTCCGCCGCCTCAGCGAGTTCCCGACCCATGGCGTCGGCCCGCATGAACTGATCCTGCTCGGCGACGGCAAGACGCTTGCGATCTGCAACGGCGGCATCGAGACCCATCCCGATTTCGGCCGCGCCAAGCTCAACATCCCGACGATGAAGCCATCCTTCGTGCTGGTCGACCGCATATCAGGCGACCTGCTCGAGAAGCACGAACTGCCTGAAAAGCTTCACCAATTGTCGATCCGCCACATGGACATCGACGCTCAGGGCACAGTCTGGTTCGGCTGCCAGCACGAGGGCCCGGCCAGCGAAACGCCGCTGTTGGTCGGCCGCGCCGTGCGCGGCAAGGAGCTGGAAATGCTCGACATGCCGGAGGACCTGCTCGGCGGTTTCCGCAACTATATCGGTTCGGTGGCCGCCAATCGCGAGGCCGGCCTGATCGCCGTGTCCTCGCCGCAGGGCAACATCTGGGCGACGATCGAGGCAGCAAGCGGCAAGGTTGTGGCGAGGAACGATCTGGTCGAGGTGTGCGGGCTCGCGCCCGACCGCGACGGCTTTCTTGCCACGACAGGCGCCGGCAAGGTCGTCGAGCCCGACGGCAAGCAGACCGACGATCCCGAGCATGTCTGGGATAATCACATGCTGCGCATCGACCTGCAAAATACGTAAGTTGTTACTTACCTATATGAGACCAGATACGTCCGAGAAGGCGACGGCCTTGCGCAGCACGGCAAGGAAGCGCTCGCCGGCGATGCCAGCAGCGCCGCTGTTGTCGATGGCGACATGGCCGGGGCCTGAGAGATCATGCGGTGCGGTGCGCGCCAACCGCGCCAGCACTTCGCCGCGCGATTCACGGCCACGTGCGGCAAGCCGCTCGGCGAGGATTTCGGGTGCTGCGGTGATTTCGACCACGGCGACATTGGCATAGCGCCGGCGCAGCGCCGGGATAACCCCGCGCGAGGTGTTGGCGACGACGACATGGCCAACCGAGATGGCGTCGTCGACCGACGCAGGAATGCCGTAACGCAGGCCATGCGCTTCCCACGACAGGGCGAAGGCACCGGCGGCTTCGGCCTCGACAAAGGCGGCATCGGCGAGCGTATCGTGATCCTCAGTGGCGCCATCGCTGTGGCGCGTGATCACCCGGCGGGCGAACTCGACGTGATCTTCTTCGCTCAGGCGCTCGCGGACATAGGCGATCAGCGTGTCCTTGCCGGCACCGCTGGGGCCGACGACGGCGACGAAGACGCCGTTGCGGACGGGCGAGCCGATCCGGGTCAGCTCACGCTCGATCAATGCAGAAACCATCATGCGACGCCACATCCTCCATGCCGGCTTCAAGCCGGCTGCAACCGCCAACCTTGCAGCAGGGCTGGTGCATTGAACATCTCAACCGCCGCACTGTCACGTCCCTAGGGTTGGACCACGGACGAACGCCACCGCTGCGATGCCATTAGGCGATTTACATGACGGAATGACGAAACGGAGCGGCATTGCCGCTCCGTCGATTGCGGTCAACTGGCGATATCGCGGACCTGGTAGTCCTTGATCGCGGCAAAACGGATCATCTTCCAGCGCTCGGCCTCGTAGTTGAGCGAGAACTCATGCTGGGCGAGGAAAACCGGATCGTTGTCGAGATCGCGGGCGATGTCGCCGCGATGGCTCTCGATGAAGCGGTGCAGGTCGGCCTTGTCGTCGGCATCGATCCAGCGGCAGATCGAAAACCGCGCCATCTCGAAGTCAACCGGCAACGTGTATTCCACCGACAGGCGCTCCTTGAGCACGTCGATCTGCAGCGCGCCGACGACGCCGACGATGGCCGGCGAGCCGTCCTCGGGCTGGAAGAGCTGGACCACGCCCTCTTCGGCCATCTGGTGCAGCGCTTCCTTGAGCTTCTTGGCCTTCATCGCGTCGCCGAGGCGGACACGGCGCAGGATTTCCGGCGCGAAGTTGGGCACGCCGCGGAACAGGATGTCCTCGCCCTCGGTCAGCGTGTCGCCGATGCGCAGCGTGCCGTGGTTGGGGATGCCGACCACGTCGCCGGCATAGGCCTCGTCGGCGGTGATGCGCGAGCGGGCGAAGAAGAACTGCGGCGCCGACAGGCTCATCTGCTTGCCGGTGCGCACCAGCTTGGCCTTCATGCCGCGCTTGAGCTCGCCCGAGCAGACGCGCACGAAGGCGATGCGGTCGCGGTGGTTGGGATCCATGTTGGCCTGGATCTTGAAGACGAACGACGTCATCTTCTCTTCCGTCGCCTCGACCTTGCGCGTGTCGGCTTCCTGGGCGCGGGGTGCCGGGCCAAAATCGCCAAGCGCCTCGATCAGGTCGCGGACGCCGAAATTGCGCAGCGCCGAGCCGAAATAGACCGGCGTCAAATGACCTTCGCGGAATGCCTGGAGATCAAACGGCCGGCAGGCCTCGCGCGCAAGCTCGAGTTCCTCGATGAAGGCCGGACGCTCGTTGTCGGGCAGCAGGCCGGCGGCGCGATTGGAATCGGGGCCGTGCACCGGCGTGCGTTCAGCCTCCGCATCACCGCGGCGCACCGCGTTCTGGGCGAGATGGTAGGTGCCGGCAAAGGTCTTGCCCTGGCCGATCGGCCAGGTGATCGGCGCGGTGTCGAGCGCCAGCTTCTCCTCGATCTCGTCGAGGATCTCGAAGGTATTGCGGGCCTCGCGGTCCATCTTGTTGACGAAGGTGATGATCGGGATGTCGCGCAGGCGGCAGACCTCGAACAGCTTGAGCGTGCGCGGCTCGATACCCTTGGCGGCGTCGATGACCATGACCGCGCTATCGACCGCGGAAAGCGTGCGATAGGTGTCGTCGGCAAAGTCCTCGTGGCCCGGCGTGTCGAGCAGGTTGAAGACGTTGTCGCCATACTCGAATGTCATCACCGAGGTGACGACCGAGATGCCGCGCTCGCGCTCGATCTTCATCCAGTCCGAACGGGTCTGGATCTTGTCCTTCTTGGCCTTGACCTCGCCGGCGAGCTGGATCGCGCCGCCGAACAAAAGCAGCTTTTCGGTCAGCGTGGTCTTGCCCGCGTCAGGGTGCGCGATGATCGCGAAGGTGCGGCGGCGCGCCACCGCCTTTTCGATGTCTTCAGCCATCGGGGGATTCCTTGTGATGGCGGGCTTCTAACAGCCGATGCCGCGCCTGTCGAGGAATTGGAACGAGACGGGGCGTTGATGCCCTCCCTCCCCCTTGTGGGGAGGGATAGAGGGTGGGGGTGCCTCGTAGAGCAGAGCTGTTTGCGACCCTACCCCCACCCCTTACCCCTCCCCACAAGGGGGAGGGGGTCGTGAACGTTTCCGCCTGCCTTCACCCCTTCAGCTCGAACCCGCCTTCGGCCACCGTCTCCCCATTGACGATCAGCTCGATCAGGTGATGGCCGGGATAGTGCTTGCGTGTGGTGAAGTCGCGCACCGCCTGGCTGATCGAAAGCTCCTTGCGGCCGCGTGGCGGCAAGCCGATCTCCTTGAGCTTGAACACCTTCTTGGATGTGCCGCCGCTCTTCTTGACGTAGTGGACGGCATAGTCGACCACCAGCTGCTGCACTGTCTCGGCGGTCGAGGCGATGTTGGCCTTGAGCGTGATGCGGCCACCGAGCGGGATGGCGGCCGGCTGGACCGCGAAGGTCTCGACACGCACCATCGGCTTGCCCGTCGTGCCTATCGCACCCAAAGCGCGCGGATCGCCCTTCTTGATCATCGTGCGCAGCGCGTGCCTGACGATCCAGGCGGTGTTTTTGTCTTCCATGTCCCAGGCAGAGACGCGGTCGATCACCCGGTCGGGATGGTCCTTGGAGATGTCATTGAGGTGGTTGGCCACAGACTTGCGCACATAAAGGCTGGGGTCGCTCCTGAGCGACTCGAGGATGGGTGCTGTCGGCGACGGATCCTTGACCAGTTGCTTGAGCTGGAACGACCACGGCAGCCGCGGGCGCGAACCCTCGCTGGCGAGGCGGCGCACATGCTCGTTGTCGTCGAGCGCCCAGCCACGCATCACCTGAAGCGTCCTGTCGAAATCCCTGGCCAGGAAATGACGGACGGCGAACTCGGCCGAGCCGAAGCGGGTGAAGTGGCCCAGCGCCTGCATCGACAGGTCGAAATTGCCCTTGCCGTAGAGCGCGACATATTCGGAAAGCACGATCGAGGCGAAGCCATGCTGGATGCGCGGCGCCAGTTCGTGCAGCACGCCCAAAGCACGCTCGAAACTGCCAGGCAAGGCGCCATGCAGGCTCGTCGCCGTCTGCCGCAGGCGTTGCATGATGCCGAGGTCGTCGAGATTGGCGGTCGCCGCCACCATGAATTTCTCCGCGTCGAAGGCAGCCGAGATGGAAGCCGTCTCGGTGGCGATGTGGCGAAGGCGGTCCCGGTCGAAGATTTCCTTGAGTGCCGGGGCGGCTAGCGTTGGGTCTTCCGTCATCGATTTTCGTCCTGCATGGCGCCCCCCGCACTGGCCCTTGGGCATCCATTCGGACGAAGGGCTTGCAGCGCAGATGTGAATCGAACCTCGCAACTACAATCCCTCTCCTGCCAAGGGGCTGTCAGGAGACTGGCGACCGAGACGCTTTCGAGCGTCGCAGGTCGCCGTTGACTAATCATTAGCTCACACTTATTATTATTTATGACTTATGATTATTCCCAGATCACGGCTCTCGCCGACCCGACGCGCCGCACGATCTTCCAACAGGTTGCCGCCAGGCCCTGTTCGGTGGCGGAACTGACCCGCGGACTTCCCGTGTCGCAGTCTGCGGTGTCGCAGCACCTCAAGGTGCTGAAGGAGGCGCAGCTGGTGCGCCTGGAACCGCGGGGCGCGCGCAACATCTACCACCTCGACCCGGCCGGGCTCGGCCGCATGCGAGCCTGGCTCGACCAGTTCTGGGGCGACGCGCTCGACGAATTCAAATCGCAGGCCGACAGGCTGGATGCAGATAAGGAGAACGAGACATGACAGTCACGATTTCGCCGTCGCCGGTGCGCCGCTCGGTCACCGTCAAGGCAAACCCCATTCGGGCTTTCGACATCTTCACATCAGGCTTTTCGAGTTGGTGGCCCAAAACCAATAGCATCGGCACAGCTCCGCTCAAGACCGCAACCATCGAGCCACGGGCCGGCGGACGCTGGTACGAGACCGGCGAAGATGGCAGCGAATGCCCATGGGGCGATGTCATCGCCTGGGAGCCGCCGCGGCGCATCGTGCTCGCCTGGAGCATCGGCGCGAACTGGAAATTCGACCCCGACCTTCACACCGAAGTCGAGGTCAGGTTCGTTCCGGTCGCCGGCGGCGGAACCCGCGTCGATCTCGAACACCGACTGCTTGAGAACATGGGGCCGAAGGCCGAAGAAACGGCCGTCATGCTCGATTCCGAGGGCGGATGGGGCGGAATCCTCCAAGGCTTCGGTGCGGCGGTGGACTCTGCGGCCTGAAACTGGACGACTTCCACCCGGAATGCGGCTCGGCATCGCGCCGGGCCGCATGTTGTCGTTGACGGCTACAACTGGCGGGCGGAAAATATCGGCAACAGCGTCGATCAATGCGACGCTGCTGTTTTAGCGATCCAGGAGGTCGCCATGACCATCCATCAGGAAGTTCATTTCAAAGGCACGCCGAAGGACATCTACGACCTGCTGCTCAATTCCTCCCGTTTCCAGGCGATGACAGGCGGACGCGCGGCCCACATCTCGCCCCATGAGGGCGGCGAGGTTTCGATGTTTGGCGGCGACATCGAAGCCCGGAACGTCGAGCTGGTGCCCAACCGCCGCATCGTCCAGACTTGGCGTTCGCGCGCCTGGCCGGAAGGCATCTTTTCCATCGTTCGCTTCGAACTGCAGGCCGACGGCACCGGCACCAGGCTTGTCTTCGACCAGAACGGCTACCCCAGGTCGACGCACCATACGCTCGAAGACGGCTGGCAGAAAATGTACTGGGAGCCGATGAACCGAGCGCTGACCCATCATTGATGGCCAGCGCGGCTATTCGGCGGCAAGCATCTCGATACTTGGCGGCTGGAACGGGAGGACTGTCATTTCGTCCCGCGTCAGGGTGACGAAGCTTGATGGCGGCACCGCATGCCAGCTCTGGCCTTCGCGATCGAAAGGTTCCGAAACGATGCAGCGACCGGTGGCGCCATCTCGGGTGTAGAGCGTCGGGGCCTGCCCGTCGGTGGCGTAGCGTACCGCAAACAGCCGCTCGCCGTCGCTGAATGCGGCGGTCAGCTTCAGCGCGGAATCGACGCCGGCCTGTTCCGACGCCTCGAGGACGCGGGCCGTGGCCCGCGCCACCGCACGTTGCGGATCGGCACCGAGCCCTTCCTCCAGCATCAGCAGGAAAAACAGCTCGGAATCGGTGGTGCCCTCGCGCTGGTCGTAGAGAGCGTCGCCGATGCTCGCCTCAAGCCGGCGGCGGATGCGCTCGAAGCCGGAGATCTGGCCGTTGTGCATGAAGCTCCAGCGGCCCGAAACGAATGGATGGCAATTGGCCCTGCTGGTGGCGCCGCCGGTCGAGGCGCGCACATGGGCCAAAAACAGGCTCGACTTGATCTGCCGGCACAGGCTCTTGAGATTGGGATCCGACCACGCCGGCAGGATATCGCGATAGAGCCCAGGCTCCGGCCGGTCGCCATACCAGGCAAGACCGAAGCCGTCGCCATTGGTCGGCGATTTCGCCTCTTCGGCGCGGTGGCTCTGGGCGATCAGCGAATGGCAGGGCGCGGTCACGATGTCTTCGAGAAAGACCTCATCCCCAAAATAGGCAGCCCATCTGCACATGGCTCGTTGACCCCAAATCTGCGCGCCGAGCGGGCGTAGACAAACCCCAGCCTCGGACAACATGGATAACAAACGGTAAACTCTTGTCCATGGTGACGGCGAGCGCCACGCCGATTATGTGCGCCGGTCGGCCCATTAGGTTCACGAGCCATGCGAAAAACGCACACTGGCATTGCCGTCTGGCTCAGCTGAAGATATCGGGATTGACGTTCTCCGGAAGCCGTCCCATAGGATCGCCGCCATGAAATCCGACAGCGAAACCACTTCCGCCCCCGTCATCGGGATCGTCCGCTTGCCGCATGCCGGCGACCTGGCCCTGCCGTCCTACGAGACATCGGGTTCGGCCGGGATGGACCTGCGCGCCGCGGTCCCCGAGGATCGGCCGATGCTGATCCTGCCGGGCAGGCGCGCGCTGGTGCCGACCGGCCTCGTCTTCGAGATCCCCGAAGGCTTCGAAGGCCAGATCCGACCGCGCTCCGGCCTCGCCTTCAAGCACGGCATCACCTGCCTCAACACGCCCGGCACCATCGACAACGACTATCGCGGCGAGGTCAAGGTGCTGCTGATCAACCACGGCGACGAGGACTTCTACGTCGAACGCGGCATGCGCATCGCCCAGATGGTGATCGCTACGGTGACCCGCGCCGCGGTCGAGGAGCGCACGCTGGCCGGCGAGACGTCGCGCGGCGCAGGCGGCTTCGGCTCGACGGGCACAGCGTGAGCAATCCCAAGCTCGTCATCTTCGACTGTGACGGCGTGCTCGTCGACACCGAGCCGCTGGCCAACCGGCGGCTGTCGTCCTGGCTGAGCGAAGCCGGCTATCCCGTCAGCTACGAAGAGTGCCGCCGCCAGTTCGTCGGCCGCAGCCTGGTGTCGGTGCAGAAGGAAGTCGAAGCGACCGGCGTCAGCCTCGGCCCCGACTTCGTCGAGCGCTGGTATCGCGAGTTGCCGGACCTGTTCGAGACCGGCGTGCAGGCGATCCCGCATATCGAGACCTTCGTCGCTGCTGTGCAAACCGCCGGCATCGCCTATTGCGTCGCCTCGTCGGCGCGCGTCAACAAGATGCACATGACGCTCGGCCAGACCGGACTTCTCCAGCATTTCCGCGACGTCCTGTTCTCGGCCACCATGGTCGAGCGCGGCAAGCCGTTCCCCGATCTGTTCCTGCATGCCGCCGGCACGATGGGCTTTGAGCCCTCCGACTGCATCGTCATCGAAGACAGCGTTGCGGGTGCCCAGGCAGGCGCTGCGGCGGGCATGCGCGTGTTCGGCTACCACGCCGACCCGCACTCCGACCGCGACGGGCTGATTGCCGCAGGTGCGGTGCTGTTCGACGACATGCGCAAGCTGGCAGGACTGATCCCGATCGCCTGAAACAGGGTTTGAGCCCTATCGCGCTCCGGTCTACACTCCATCAGTCGGTTCATATCGAGGGCGATGGCATGGACAAGGGCGCGGTCTTCCGGAAACTTCACGAGGCGCCGGGCGCCTTCATCATCCCCAATCCGTGGGACATCGGCACCGCCAAGCTGCTCGCCTCCTTCGGCTTCGAGGCACTGGCGACGACAAGTGCCGGCTACGCGTTTTCGCGCGGCCTTCGCGACGGCGACGTCGGCTTCGAGGCGATGATCCACCACTGCCGCGAGATGGCGCATGCCACCGGCCTGCCGGTTTCTGCCGACCTCGAGAAGGGCAAGGGAGACAGCCCCGAAAGTTCAGGCGAGACGATCTTCGCGGCGGAGGCCGCAGGCCTTGCCGGCTGCTCCATCGAGGACCACACCGGCGACGCCGACAAGCCGATCTACGAGTTCTCGCATGCGGTGGAGCGGGTGACCGCGGCCGCCGAGGCGGCGCGGGCGCTGAAGGGCGACTTCGTGCTGACGGCACGGTCGGAGAACTTCCTGTGGGACCGGCCCGACCTCGACGACACGATCCGGCGGCTGCAGGCCTTCGAGAAGGCCGGCGCCGACGTGCTTTATGCGCCCGGGATTACCGACGTCGAGATGATCCGGACGCTGTGCGGCGCGGTTTCGAAGCCGGTCAACGTGCTGGCCGTGCCGGGGTTTTCGGTCGCGGTGCTGGTCGAGGCCGGCGCCAAGCGCATCTCGCTCGGCTCCAAGCTGACGGCTTATGCCTTCGGCATGATGGAGCGGGCGTCGCGCGAGATGCTGGGCCAGGGCACGTTCGAATTCGCCCGCGACGGCATCTCCTATGCCAAGCTGCAGGCGATGTTCGGCCGCGACGGCTGAGCGCTCGTCACGCCCGCGCCATGGCCGGCCGGCGCTCCGCCGCCGACACGCTCTTGTGCAGGTGCACCATCATCGCCGCGGCGAAGAGCGGGGTCAAAAGGTTGAGGATCGGAACCGTGAGGAAGGCCGCGATGACGAGGCCGGCCATGAACACCGTGCCGGCGTTGCGGCGGCGCAAATCCCTGGCGTCCTGCTCGGAGCGGAAGCGCATGGCGGCGAATTCGAAGAACTCGCGGCCGAGCAAATAGCCGTTGACCAGGAAGAAAGCGCCGATGTTGACGACGGGGATGAACATCAACAACAGCGCCAGCAGATTGCCCAGGATGACGATGCCGAAGAATCTTATGGCCAGCACCAGCGAGCGCAAGGCCGGCACCGGCTGGCCCGGGCGCTCCGTGGGATAGTTGGTCTTCTCGACCACGTCGGCGACGTCGTCCAAAAACAGGCCGGCGACGATCGCCGTCACCGGGGCGATCAGCAACGCCAGTCCCAGCGCCAGGCCGATGCCGGCAATGATGGCGGCGATCAGGCCGAGCCAACCGGTCCAGGCGGGCAAGCCGGGCAGCATGGCGTCGATCCACGGCCAGGCGAGCCAGTCGAAGACCTCGCGGATGCCAAACCACAACGCGACGAGCGCCAGCAGCGTCAGCCCCAGCGTCTTCAAAAACACCGTGCGGAACTCTGATGTAAAGAGCTGGCTTGCAGCGGTGCGGGCGGCGTCGAGGATCATCGTGGTGAGGTCGCTCCCTGTTTGCGTCCTGAGATAAGGCGCCGCGGGGCCGGCCTCAAGCGGCTCTTGGCAATTTGCCGGTAGGCAAACGCTGCGCGAGCCGCTAAACGCAATCCGTTTGCCGACCCGTCGGCGCCAGCAACAGCAAACTGCCGCGGAGACCCTGATGAGCCAATATGACGTGCTGTGCATCGGCAACGCCATCGTCGACATCATCGCGCAATGCGACGAGGCCTTTCTCACCGACAACGGCATCATCAAGGGCGCGATGAACCTGATCGACGCCGAGCGCGCCGAACTGCTCTATTCCCGCATGGGCCCGGCGATCGAAGCTTCGGGCGGCTCGGCCGGCAATACGGCCGCCGGCATCGCCAGCTTCGGCGGCCGCTCGGCCTATTTCGGCAAGGTCTCCCGCGACCATCTCGGCGAGATCTTCAGCCACGACATCCACGCCCAGGGCGTCGCCTTCGACACCAAACCACTTGATGGTGTGCCGCCGACGGCGCGCTCGATGATCTTCGTCACGCCCGACGGCGAGCGCTCGATGAACACCTATCTCGGCGCCTGCGTCGAGCTCGGGCCTGACGACGTCGAGGCCGACAAGGCGAGCGGGGCCAAGGTCACCTATTTCGAAGGCTATCTGTGGGACCCGCCGCTGGCCAAGGAAGCGATCCGCATGACCGCCGCGCACGCCCATGCGGCGGGCCGCGAAGTGTCGATGACGCTGTCGGATTCCTTCTGCGTCGACCGCTACCGCGCCGAGTTCCTCGAGCTGATGCGCTCGGGCACCGTCGACATCGTCTTTGCCAACAGCCACGAGATCAAGTCGCTCTACGAGTCGTCGTTTGACGAAGCGCTGTCGCTGATCCGTAGGGATTGCAAGATCGCCGCCATCACCCGCTCCGAGAAGGGCTCGGTCATCGTGCGCGGCGACGAGACGGTGGTGATTAAGGCGACCGAAATCCGCGAGCTCGTCGACACGACAGGTGCGGGCGACCTCTACGCCGCCGGTTTCCTGTTCGGCTACACGCAAGGCCGCTCGCTCAAGGATTGCGGCGACCTCGGCTCCCTCGCCGCCGGCCTGGTCATCCAGCAGATCGGCCCGCGCCCGCGCCAGAATCTGAAGCGCGAGGCCGAGCAGGCGGGGTTGCTGTAGGGCTCTTTTTCCTTCGCCCCGTTTACGGGGAGAAGGTGCCCCGAAGGGGCGGATGAGGGGCGGCGCAAGCGTTGCGCCCTTATCTCCGTTTCCGCTGCCTCTGCCTCTCCCGGCAAGCCGAGCTTCGCTTCCCTCTTCGTCGTCCCGGCTCGCTGCGCTCGGCAAGGATGACGGCGGCGTTTGCGCTGCCCCTCATCCCCCTGCCGGGACCTTCTCCCCGTGAACGGGGAGAAGAAGCCAGCTTTTTCATCGCCACGCCCGCTCTCCGGTCTGGCCATTGCGTGTGAAAACACGGGAAGCGAGGCACGGGGCCGTGCCTACCGCTTTCACTCCCGCATCTTCCGCATTTCTGGCACTCCTGCATTTCAGATGTCCTGTGACGGCGCGGCGTCGGCAATTGGCGTTTCCTCTCCATTCTGGGGTTCCTCGCCCCTCTGGGGAGAGGTGCCGAGCGAAGCGAGGCGGAGAGGGGTATTGAGCGCCACCATCATCTTGAGTTGCCCGCCCTTCGACAAGAGCGCGGCGCGCTTCATCCGCGCCACGCCCCGTTTCCGGTCTGGCCATTGCTCATGAAAAATCCGGGAAGCGGGGCGCGGCTATCCACGCGGATTGCTGACAGATGGTGACAACCGAGAAACTCTCCAGTCACAATGAGACCCTGTGGAACTTTCACTACGAACTGTATTTTGGCTTAACCGACATACCATCGTCCCATTTAGACTTGCGAGGCATGGCGTTCAAAACGTATTCTCTACCGGCGCGTCTAGGGGGGATTTTTGTGACGTTAGGCATACTAATTTGTGGGTCTACGGGGACTCAATGTGTGGCAAATACAACTCTTGATCATTTGAGTCGCTCTATTGATCGATTTTCGGACAAAGCTATCAAGTATTTGAACGACGATTTTTCGGACGACGCTCAGAGCTTTGGCGCATTCTGCGCGAGGGTTGTGCTGGAAAATGCATGCGCTGCCCTAGTGGGACGCCTAGACCCGTTTCGAATGCTCTACCTGGCTGAGTTTCAGGCACAAGGTGGCTTCGAGTACGGACGCCCTGCGAAATCGGGATTCAAATGGACAGGAGACGTACTTGCTGAAGAGAAGGCTGCAAACGGTCTCTGGAATATTGACCATGACATTTCCAAGATAAGCCGCGCTCTTTTTTCGTCTCATGCTGACCACATCTACTGGAAACCGGCCATAGAGACCGCATTAGATTATCTCTCTGGAACCGGACGTTCAGATTCTTTTCCAGATTTGCAAAGAATTGACCCTGAGACTTTTGTCTCGACGACCAAAGGTAAATGTGCGTCTCTATACTCAACACTTTCCAAAGGTGTACACTGGGAATTCTTTGTATCATCTGTAGTTATGGACGAAGGAACCGTGAAAGACGCGATACGCGATTGTTTCATAAATTTGGCCAATATGGGCTTCATTTCGCATTTCGTCCCAACAGCGTACCGTTCGCATAGTCGAGAGATCGTGCTCGACACATATCAGTCATTCAGGGGGTCCTTCCAGTGAACGAACCAAACGAAGACACCGACGCTGGATTGATCCTCGCCGCGGAGGAATGCCCACAAGATAAATTCGAGAAGTACCACTCGTTTTCGTCTTTCGACGATGTCATTATTCGCAAACTAACAGCACATGGACCGGTTCTTCTTCGCGGCGGCCGCGGAAGTGGAAAGAGTGCGCTGTTAATAGAGTCTCATCGACGCATGCAGGCGGCCAAGAGCGTATTCTCCGTGTACATGAGCTTGCGCTACCTGCCACTCCTGCAATCAGACGGCGACGAGTATATAGGTCATTTTTGCCTGTTGCTCTCGAAAGCAATTATTAAGGAGCTGGAGAATCAAAATTATGAGTATGACTTTGAAGAAGTTGAAGATGAGGTAGATTTACAACTTTCACTTAGCCGGCTGGCGCAAGGGCTAGATAAACGAATTGTCATCTTGTTTGACGATGCCGCGCACATTGGTCGAGAAAAGCCCCTTGAGGTGTTTTTTGACCTATTCAGGACTCTTTCCAGTAATACTACTTCGTGTAAAGCATCTATCTATCCAGGTGTAACAAAATTTGGCATTAGATTTGATGTATTTAACGATTCTACTGTGATAGACATCAGCCGGTCGGATGTGTCGACCGACAAAAATTATTTTTTGGAGGTAATCAAGGCGCGCTATCCTCGTTTGGCTGACCGAGAGATTTTCTCAGACAGACTTACGTCCGATCAATTTGCAAATCTCTTGGGTCGATCGGTAGTAGGCAACATGAGAGGATTTATTCTCGCTTGCAACCGATTCGATGATCAATCAAAAATAAGCATCCCAGATGTAAATACCTGCCTTCTGGATATGGCTACAGATTACTACTGGCCACTTATGGAAGAGGTTGCGCCTAAGCTAGGTGTTTACGAGCCGCTTATTGAACCCGCCACGAATATTTTCGAGGCAATTGTAGACCACCTCTGCAGACCACTCAAAAGTGGCGGCAGAGGCATCGCTCAAGATCGTGTCACAATACATAGAAATATTGTCGGCCAGTACGCCAAGATTTTTGAGATATTGGAGTACCTTGGGTTTGTGGCAAAACGAGAGGCCTCTCGCGGGATGAAATCTGGCGGTCGCGGCCCCGTATACGCAATAAATCTATGTAGTCTATTAGAGCAAGTCCCAAACAAGCGCCTGACTATAGAGATGATCGACGAATGGATCGAAGCCAAACCCGATTTGGCGGAGATTCATTCATCCGGATCTACGTTTAGCGCTATCTCTACCCCACAGCTAGCTGACGAGCATGGACTCGGAATTCTAGGGAAAGAGATCGATGTTTTAGCGAAATCCAAGGCATACCCTTATGGCCTGACTGCTGACAAAATTAATAGATTAAAGTCATCCGGGATAAATACTGTTCAGGAATTGGCAGACACGACCGACGATTCACTTCTTAAGATAGACATGGTTGGCGAGGCTACGGTTCGAAGAATGAGAGCGGTAATGCTGCAGGCCATATGGATGTAGAAAAATACCGGATGAATATTGTATCGCCTTAGAGTTATGATTTCGGAAGGCGCTGATGGAACGCGCCGAGGCGAGACCCCAGCAGTTCCGATGCCACGCGCGGGCGCGGAACGGCGGTGGTGCTGCGATCCTTCGCACCCCCCTCTGCCCTGCCGGGCATCTCCCCCACAAGGAGGGAGATTGGCAGCTTTGACGCCTCGCCTAATCGGCTAGCGGCGCAAGGAGGGCGGCAGCGCCATGCCCTTCGCTACGGCTCAGGGCCTTGAGGCGCTCGAAAAGCCCATTTGGGGGCTTTTCGTTCGCTTCGCGAACCGCTTCTCAAGTCCCCGCGTTGTACGCCGCGATCGCCGCCATGTTGACGATGTCGGAGTCCTTGGCGTTGAGCGAGACGATCTGCACCGGCTTGTTGAGGCCGACGAGCAGCGGGCCGATGACGGTGGAGCCGCCGAGTTCCTGCAGCATCTTGGTCGAGATGGCGGCGGAGTGGAAGGCCGGCATGACCAGCACGTTGGCAGCACCCGAGAGGCGGCAGAAGGGGTATTGCTGCTGCATCAGGCGGTGGTTGAGGGCGACGTCGGCGGCCATTTCGCCGTCATATTCGAAATCGACGCGGCGCTTGTCGAGGATCTTGACCGCTTCTTGGACGCGCTCGGAACGCTCGCCGGGCGGATTGCCGAAGGTCGAGTAGGCGAGCATGGCGACGCGGGGCTCGTAGCCCATGCGGCGGGCGAAGTGGGCGGCTTCCTCGGCGATGTCGGCGATCTGCTCGGCATTGGGCATGTCGTGGACGGCGGTGTCGGCGACAATCACGGTGCGGCCGCGCGCCAGAACGATCGACACGCCGATGACGCGGTGGCCGGGTTTTTCGTCGATGACGCGGCGGACGTCTTCGAGCACCGTCGAATAGTTGCGGGTGACGCCTGTCACCACGCCGTCGGCATCGCCAAGGGCGACCATGCAGGCGGCGAAGTGGTTGCGGTCGTTGTTGATCAGGCGCTGGCAGTCGCGCAAAAGGTAGCCCTTGCGCTGCATGCGCTCGTAGAGGAAGTCGGCATAGATGCCGTTGCGGCGCGACAGGCGCGCATTGATGATCTCGAGGCCCGGCTTGTTGAGGTCGATGCCGGCGTGGCGGGCGTTTTCCTTGATGATGTCGTCGCGGCCGAGCAGGATGGCGGTGCCGAGCTTCTGGTTCACATAGGAGACGGCGGCGCGCATGACCTGCTCCTCCTCGCCCTCGGCGAAGACGATGCGCTTGGGCTGGCGCCGCACGCGGTCGTAGATGCGCTGCAAGGTCGAGGCGATCGGGTCGCGGCGGGCGGAGAGCTCGTTGGCGTATTTGTCGAGATCGAGGATCGGCCGGCCGGCGACGCCCGATTCCATGGCGGCCTTGGCGACGGCGATCGGGATCGCCGAGATCAGGCGCGGGTCGAACGGCACCGGGATGATGTAGTTGGGGCCGAATTTCGGCCGGTTGCCCTGGTAGGCGGCGGCGACGTCGTCGGGCACGTCCTGGCGGGCAAGCTCGGCCAGCGCGTTGGCGGCGGCGACCTTCATCGCGTCGTTGATGGTGGTGGCGCGGACGTCGAGCGCGCCGCGGAAGATGTAGGGGAAGCCGAGCACGTTGTTGACCTGGTTCGGATAGTCCGAACGGCCGGTCGCCATGATGGCGTCGGTGCGGATCTCGGCGACCTCCTCGGGCGTGATCTCCGGATCGGGATTGGCCATGGCGAAGATGATCGGGTTCTTGGCCATGGACTGGATCATGGCCGGGGTGAGCGCTCCCTTGGCCGAGAGGCCGAAGACGATGTCGGCGCCGTCCATGGCATCCGCCAGCGTGCGCGCCTCGGTCTTGACCGCGTGCGCCGACTTCCACTGGTTCATGCCTTCGGTGCGGCCCTGGTAGACGACGCCCTTGGTGTCGCACAGGATGACGTTTTCAGCGGTGAAGCCCATCGACTTGATCAGCTCGATGCAGGCGATGCCGGCGGAACCGGCACCGTTGCAGACGAGCTTGGCTGTCTTCATGTCGCGGCCGGTGATGGCAAGCGCGTTGATCAGGCCGGCGGCGGCGATGATGGCGGTGCCGTGCTGGTCGTCATGGAAGACCGGGATGTCCATCAGTTCGCGCAGGCGCTGCTCGATGATGAAGCACTCGGGCGCCTTGATGTCCTCAAGGTTGATGCCACCGAAGGACGGCCCGAGGAAACGCACGCAGTTGATGAACTCGTCGGCGTCCTCGGTGTCGACCTCGAGATCGATGGAATCGACGTCGGCGAAGCGCTTGAACAGCACCGCCTTGCCTTCCATGACGGGCTTGGAGGCAAGCGCGCCGAGATTGCCGAGGCCCAGGATCGCGGTGCCGTTGGAGATGACGGCGACCATGTTGCCCCTGGTGGTGTAGTCGTAGGCGCGGGAAGGATCCTCGGCGATGGCCTTCACCGGGACCGCGACGCCGGGCGAATAGGCAAGCGACAGGTCGCGCTGGGTGGCCATCGGCTTGGTCGGCACGACTTCCAGCTTGCCGGGGCGGCCCATGGCGTGGAACTCGAGCGCCTCCTCGGGGCTGACCGAGGGGCCTGTGTTCTCCGGTTTCCTGTTCGATGCCATGGCTGTAAGCGTCCCTACCCGTGAAATATTCTTTTTGTGGAGCGTTTTGGATTAAGGCTACACATCGGCGCTGTAAACCGCCAAGCAGAGCGGTGGATTTGCTTTTTTCGAAGGGCCTGGCGTGAACGACCTCCCCACCATCACCGCTGACAGCACCTTGCTGACCACGGCCGGCGCGACGCCGATGATGGAGCAGTATATCGAGATCAAGGCGGCGAACCCGGATTCGCTGCTGTTCTACCGCATGGGCGACTTCTACGAGCTGTTCTTCGACGACGCGGAGAAGGCGAGCCGGGCGCTCGGAATCGTGCTGACCAGGCGCGGCAAACACCAGGGCATGGACATCCCGATGTGCGGGGTGCCGATCCATGCCGCCGACGACTACCTGCAGAAGCTGATCGGCCAGGGATTTCGCGTTGCCGTGTGCGAGCAGATCGAGGACCCGGCCGAGGCCAAGAAGCGCGGCTCGAAGTCGGTGGTCAAGCGCGACGTCGTGCGGCTGGTGACGCCGGGCACGATCACCGAGGACAAGCTGCTCGCGCCGCAGGAATCGAGCTTCCTGATGGCGTTGGGGCGGGTCAAGGGTTCGGGCGAAGCTTCCCTCGCGCTGGCCTGGATCGATATCTCGACGGGTGTGTTCCGCGTCGCCGAGACGACGCCGGACAAGCTCGCCGCCGACATCTTCCGCATCGACCCGCGCGAGCTGATCGTCGCGGAACCGGCGTTTCATGACGAGGACCTCAAGCCGACGTTCGACCTGATCGGGCGCATCGTCAATCCGCAGCCGCCGTCCCTGTTCGACTCGAGCTCGGCGCCGGGGCGCATCGCGCGTTTCTACGAGGTGGCGACGCCGGACAGTTTTGGCGCGTTCTCGCGTGCCGAGCTGTCGGCGATCTCCGGTATCATCGCCTATGTCGAAAAGACCCAGAAGGCCGAGCGGCCGCCTTTGTCGCATCCCGAGCGCGAGCAGGAAGGCTCGACGCTGTTCATCGATCCGGCGACGCGCGCCAATCTCGAACTGTTGCGTACGCTGTCGGGCGGCCGCGACGGCTCGCTGTTCCGCGCCATCGACCGCACGGTGACGGGCGGCGGCGCGCGCCTGCTCGCCGACCGGCTGATGTCGCCGCTGACCGATCCCGAGGCCATCGGCGCACGGCTCGACGCGGTGTCGTTCTTCATGGGCGAGACAAGGCTTGCCGACGCGCTCAGGCTCAGCCTCAAGGGCGTCGCCGACATGCCGCGCGCGCTGTCGCGGCTGACGCTCAACCGTGGCGGGCCGCGCGACCTCGGCGCGCTGCGCTCGGGCTTTTCGGCGGCGCAAACGATTGCCGGGCTGTTTGCCGAAATGGCGGTGCCGCGTGAGCTCGGGGCCGCGCTGGAGGCGATATCAGCCCTGCCCACCGCGTTTGCCGAACATCTCGACGCCGCACTGGGCGAGGAACTGCCGCTGCTCAAGCGCGACGGCGGCTTTGTCCGCGCCAACTATCATGCCGAGCTCGACGAGATGCGTGCGCTGCGCGACCAGTCGCGGCGGGTGATCGCCGGCATGGAGCGCGACCTGATCGAGGAAACGGGCATCCGCTCGCTCAAGATCCGCCACAACAACGTGCTCGGCTACTACATCGAGGTGACGGCCAACAACCAGGCGGCGCTGAACGGCAGCGACGAGGCCAAGGCGCGCTTCATCCACCGCCAGACCATGGCGAGCGCGATGCGCTTCACCACGACAGAGCTTGCCGGGCTCGAGACCAGGATTGCCAACGCCGCCGACCGGGCGCTGACCATCGAACTGTCAGCCTTCGACGCGCTCGTCGAGGAGGCGGTCACGCATGCCGACACGATCCGCGCCGGCGCCAACGCGCTGTCGGTGCTCGACGTGTCGGCATCGCTCGCCGTGCTGGCCGCTGGCGAAGCCTGGTGCCGGCCGCAGGTCGACCAGAGCCTGGCCTTCGACGTCAGGGGCGGCCGCCATCCCGTCGTCGAGCAGTCGCTCAGGCGGACAGCTTCGGCGCCCTTCGTTGCCAATGACTGTGACCTGTCGCCCGCCGCAAACGGACGCAACGGCGCCATCTGGTTGCTCACCGGCCCGAACATGGGCGGTAAGTCGACCTTCCTGCGCCAGAACGCGCTGATCGCCATCCTCGCCCAGATGGGTTCTTTTGTCCCTGCCGAGAGTGCGCATGTCGGCGTCGTCGATCGGCTGTTCTCCCGTGTCGGCGCCTCCGACGACCTGGCGCGCGGGCGCTCGACCTTCATGGTCGAGATGGTCGAGACCGCCGCCATCCTGAACCAGGCGAGCGAACGGTCGCTGGTCATCCTCGACGAGATCGGACGCGGCACCGCCACTTTCGACGGCCTGTCGATCGCCTGGGCGGCGGTCGAATATCTGCACGAAAAGAACCGCTGCCGCGCCGTCTTCGCCACCCATTTCCACGAGCTGACGGCCCTTTCGGGCAAGCTCGAACGCCTGCACAACGTGACGATGCGGGTGAAGGAGTGGGAAGGCGAAGTGGTGTTCCTGCACGAGGTCGGCAAGGGTGCCGCCGACCGCTCCTACGGCGTGCAGGTGGCCCGCCTCGCCGGCCTGCCCGATGCTGTCGTGGCGCGCGCCAAGGAGGTGCTGCACCAGCTCGAGGAAGGCGAGACGTCAGGCAAGGCCAACCGGCTGGTCGACGACCTGCCGCTGTTTTCGGTCGCGGTGAAACGCGAGGCGGCGAAACCCGCGGCCTTCGACGCGCTGAGCGAGGCGCTCAAGGGCCTGAGCCCCGACGAAATGACCCCGCGCGAGGCGCTGGATGCGCTGTACCGGCTGAAGGGGCTGGCCGGGAGCTGAGCACAACGGCCAGTCCTGCCCGGTTGTTCTTGCTCAGGAAGCGCAACTCAAAGTTACTCATTCGAGCCGAATGACACGCAAATCAAGTAATTCAGCTCGCATCCTTGCGCCAGCCTTGTGCCAGCGCGGGCGGCTCGACTGGACTGTGCTTTGCGACGACTTGCAGTTCGTAGAATAACGCGTAGACAATACCTCTGATTCATTTTCGGCATGCAGCAGGGACTATCGTTCCCCATGATGCTCAGGGGGGAACGATGTATTCCATTCAAGCCGGACTTTGGCTCGCATTGCGTGGCGCGGGCATGGCCGCCGCCAGGTTGCGCGCCTGCCGCGGGGCGGCACTTCTTGCCTTGTTCGCGATCGTTGCTCTGGGATTGCTTTGGCAAGCCCAGCCGGCCCGGGCGCAACCTGTCGTCTTTCTGGTCCCTCCGGACAACCAGGCTAGTCACGTCGGCGGCACCGTCAACTTCCAGGCGGTGGCCTTGAACGCCATCGGCTACCAGTGGCAGGTGAGCACGAACGGCGGCATCGGCTTCACCGACATCAGCGACGGCGCCCCCTATTCCGGCGCGACAACCGCAGTCCTGAACATCGCCGGCGCGACCGCCGACATGAACGGCTATCAGTACCGCATCATCGCAACCGGCGCTGCTGAACCTGCCGCGGTCTCGGGCTCGGCGACGCTGACGGTCATCAGTCCGCCCGCCATCACCGCGCAGCCGTCCGCCTCGGCCATTGCCGTCGGCGGGAGCGCGACGTTCAGCGTGACGGCCACAAACGCCACCGGCTACCAGTGGCAGGTGAGCACGGACGGCGGCTCCAATTTCTACAACATCTCCAACAGCGCCTCCTATTCCGGCGCGACCACGGCGGCCCTGACCCTCACCGGCGCGACCGCCGGCATGAGCGGAAATCGGTACCGCGTCGTTGCAACCGGCCTGGCTTCGCCCGCCGCCACCTCCAGTGAGGCCATGCTGATAGTCAACAGCCCGCCCGCCATCACCGATCAGCCGTCCGCCTCGACCATTGCCGCCGGCGCGGACACGACGTTCAGCGTGACGGCCTCCAACGCCACCGACTACCAGTGGCAGGTCGACCAAGGCGCCGGCTTCGCCAACATCAGCAATGGCGCGCCCTATTCCGGCGCGACCACCGCGACCCTGACCATCACCGGCGCCACCGCCGGCTTGAGCGGCTATCTCTACCGCGTCGTCGTGACCGGCCTGGCGACGCCCGCCGCCACGTCGAACAATGCGGCGCTGACCGTCCGCAGCCCCCCCGCCATCACCGCGCAGCCTTCGAACTCCACGATCGCGGTGGGTGCGAACACCGCCTTCAGCGTCACCGCTTGGGACGCCACCGGCTACCAGTGGCAGGTCAATAAAGGCGCCGGCTTCGCCTACGTCAGCAACGGCGGCGTCTATTCCGGCGCGACAACCGCGACCCTGACCATCGCCGGCGCGACCGCCGACATGAACGGCTATCAGTACCGCGTCGTTGCAACCGGCCTGGCTTCGCCCGACGCCACCTCCAGTGCGGCCTTGCTAACGGTCATGGGCCCGCCCGCCATCACCCAGGATCCTTTCGCCTCCACCATCGCGGCCGGGGATGCCATACTCTTCTATGTGGCGGCCACGAATGCCACCGCCTACCAGTGGCAGGTCAACACCGGCGCCGGCTTCACCAACATCAGCAATGGCGGTCCCTATTCCGGCGCGACAACCGCAGTCCTGCACATCGTGGGCGCGACCGCCGACATGAACGGCTATCTGTACCGCATCGTCGTAACCGGCGCTGCTGAACCCGCCGCCACCTCCAGTGCGGCCTTGCTAACGGTCATCCCCCCGCCCGCCATAACCGCACAACCGTCCAACTCGACAATTGGTGCCGGCGCCAACACCAGCTTCAGCGCGACGGCCTCGGATGTCACCGGCTATCAGTGGCAGGTGGACACCGGTTCCGGCTTCACCGACATCAGCGACAGCGCTCCCTATTCCGGCGCGACGTCGGCAACCCTGACCATCACCGGCGCGACCGCCGGCATGAACGGATATCAGTACCGCGTCGTCGCATCCGGCGCTGTTGAACCTGCCGCGACCTCGGCCACGGCGACGCTGACGGTCAACACACCGCCCGCGATCACCGCACAGCCATCCGCCTCGACCATTGCCGCAGGCGCGGACACGACGTTCAGCGTGACGGCCTCCAACGCCACCGGCTACCAGTGGCAGGTGGACACCGGTTCCGGCTTCACCGACATCAGCAATGGCGCTCCCTATTCCGGCGCGACCACGGCAACCCTGACCATCACCGGCGCCACCGCCGGCTTGAACGGCTATGTCTATCGCGTCGTCGTGACCGCTGCCGGGGGGGACGCCACCTCGAGCCCAGCAACGCTGACCGTCGACAGTCCGCCTGACATCACCGCACAGCCATCCGCCTCGACCGTTGCCGCCGGCGGCAACACCAGCTTCAGCGTGACGGCCACGAACGTCACCGGCTACCAGTGGCAGGTCGACCAAGGCGCCGGCTTCACCAACATCAGCGACGTCGCTCCCTATTCCGGCGCGACCAGCCCGACGCTGAGCATCACGGGTGCGACCGCCGGCATGAACGGCTACCTGTATCGTGTCGTCGTGTATCGTGTCGGAACCGGCTTGCCTACGTCCAGCGCCGGCTCGAACACGGCCGCGCTGACGGTCAACAGCCCGCCCGCCATCACCGGCCATCCGTCGAACTCCGCCATCGTCGCCGGAGCGAACACGACGTTCAGCGTGACGGCCTCGAACGCCACCGGCTACCAGTGGCAGGTGAATACCGGCTCCGGCTTCACCGACATCAGCAACGGCGCGCGCTATTCCGGTGCGACCACCGCCATCCTGACCATCACCGGCGCCACCATCGCAATGAATGGCGATCAGTACCGCGTCGTCGCGACCGGCCAGGCGACGCCCGCCGCCACGTCGAATTCAGCCACGCTGACGGTCAGCCTGCCAGCGCTGACGCTGTCGCCGACGGATGGTGCCTTGGCCGGCGGCACGACGGGTGTCGTCTATCCCGGCGTGACGATCTCCACCTCCGGCGGCACCGCGCCCTACAGCTACGCCGTGACTTCAAGCGCCTTGCCGGACGGCCTGGCCCTGAATGCCACGACTGGCGACATCTCAGGCACACCGACGACGGTCGAGACTGCAAGCTTCACCGTCACGGCCACCGATGACAACGGCGCAACGGCGGCTGCCGCCTACTCGCTGGCGGTGACCGCCGGGCAACCCGTGGTACCGGACCAGACGGTCGTGGTCGCGGGTGGAACGACGCCTCCGGATGTCCGGCTCGACGCCGGCGCCACCGGCGGGCCGTTCGAGAGTGCCGAACTGGTTTCGGTGGAGCCGGCCAATGCCGGCCGGGCCGAGATCACCTGGGGCGACTACGCCGCCTCCGGACCGGTCGCACCGGTCGGCTGGTATCTGAAGTTCACGCCCAACCCGGCCTATTCCGGGCAGGCGCGCGTCCGTTTCCGCCTGTTTAATGCAGTCGGCGGCTCCAACATCGGAACCGTGACCTATGCACTCGGCTATGACGCCGCCGAGGTGGCGCAGGAAGTCGACACTCTGGTGCATGGCTTCGTCCAGACGCGCCAGAACATGATCGCCTCGACCATCGCGCTGCACGGCCTGCAGGAGCGCCGCCGCATGGCGACGTCCGCTGCGCCCGCCAGCGCCCGGCTCACGCCGTCGGCCGACGGCCTGACCCTTGGCTATGCCACCAGCCTGGCGCAGATGCAGGCGGCACAAGGCAAGACGGACGGCGGCGACGTGGCCGCGCCGCCGTTCAACATCTGGGTCGACGGCGCGTTTCTGGCGCATCGCCGCGAGGACAACGACGGAAAGTGGGGCAGCTTCGGCATGGTCTCGCTTGGCGCCGACTATCTGGTCTCCGAAAAGGCGCTGGTCGGCCTGTCCTTCCACTATGATCGCATGACCGATCCGACCGACGAAGACGCGGAGCTGTCCGGCAATGGCTGGCTGGTCGGCCCCTACGCCTCCTTCGAGCTCGGCAAGGACGTGTTCTGGGACACCAGCCTGCTTTTTGGCGGCTCGGCCAACGACATCGGCACGCCGTTCTGGGACGGCAGCTTCGACACGACCCGCTGGCTCTTCGACACCGCGATCTCCGGGCAATGGCAGCTCGACGACGTTACCGTGCTGACGCCAAGGCTGCGGGCGGTCTACTTCTCCGAGAAGGTCGAGGACTATGCGGTCGAGAACGGCGCCGGCGACCGGATCGAACTCGACGGCTTCGCCCAGGAGCAATTGCGCGTCAGCCTCGGAGCCGAGATCGCCCGCTCGTTCACGCTGGAAAACGGCTCGACACTCACGCCGAAGCTCGCCGCGACGGCCGGCTTCTCCGGCCTCGACGGCTCGGGCCTGTTCGGATCGGCCTCGACCAGCCTGTCGCTGCAAACCGTCAATGGCTGGGCGATCGACGCGGCGCTGCTCTTCAACCTCGAGGGCGGGGGCGGCAAGTCGGTCGGGGCGAAGCTGGGCGCAAGCCAGCGTTTCTGAGGCAGCAACGCTGCGGCGACCGCAAAGCCGGGCGCCGCAGCGCTCAGACCATCTCCAGCGTGCGCCCGCGCGGCGCAAGCAGAGCGCAATGTCACGCGCGGCGGCGTTCTGGCGGACATGGTCGATCCTGACAGCCTTGGGGATGGCGATGAAAATCCAGGATTGCGGTTGCCGCCGGGGCGGACCTGTTGCGCGAACATCGGCTGACCGCAAGCTCGCCGACGCGGCGCGTGCTGGCCACCTGCTGCAATGCGCCGATGTTTCTCGAATTCAAGAACGGCCACTGGCTGTCCGTCTACCGAAGGCGGTTATGGCGAGGAAGGCAACACCATCGTGCGCTGGACGGAGCTGACCTGTGGCGGCCACTTCGCCGCGATGGAAGTGCCGGTGGTGTGGGCGGAAGAGGTCGCGGCGTTCTTTGCGAGCTTGCGGAGCTAGCGCGTGCCGTATGCCGCCAGGAAGATCCGCACGCTTTCCTCCGCATGGCTGCGGACTTGGCTGGCGGGCAGGATGGCGTCGTCGCCGAGGAGCATGGCGTCGTTGACCGGGGCGCCCATCACCAGCCAGTTGAAGAACGACGCCGCGGCCGGAATGTCGCCGGCCACAAGCTGCCCGGCTTCGCGATAGCGGACGAAGGCGCGCGACAGGCGCTCGATCGACCGCCCCGGCCCGAGCGCGTGCAGCGCCCTGCCCAATTCGGGAAAGCGCTCGGCCTCGCCGATGACCAGGCGGCGGAGCTGCATCAGCCGCGGCGTCATGACGATGGTCAGCTGGAGTTCGGCGAATTCGAGCAGGTAGTCGCCGATCGGGCGCTCGGGCTCGGGGTCGGCGACCTGCTCCTGATGCCTGTCGCCGGCGACGCCGGTCAGCCCCCTGACGACGTCGAGGAACAGCCCCTCCTTGCTGTGGAAATGGGCGTAGACCGTTTGCTTCGAGACATCGGCGGCCGCCGCGATCTCGTCCATGTTGGCGCCGAGGAAGCCATTCCTGAGAAACAGCCCGGCAGCAGCCGAGACGATGGTGTCGCGCGTGCGCTGCTGGCGTGTCCTGGCACCGCTCATTGTGGGCTTTCCTCCTTGGGCTCGGGCCGAAACCCGAAAAAGACGATAGGCCGAAGCGTTTGACAAATCAAACTGGACGGTCCAGTCTAATTTCTCGAACCGAAGTCAGAGGTGCAGACATGTCTGGTTCCGAGACTGCAATACGGCGCGCAACCTGCCAATGCGGACAGGTGGAGTTCGAAGCAAGCGGCGATCCGATCATCGGCGCGATATGCCACTGTTCGAGCTGCCAGAAGGCAGGCAAGCTGTTCGAGGACATGGCCGACGGCCTTGATGTGCTCGAAGGCGACGGGGGCACAGATTTCGCGCTCTATCGCAAGGACCGGGTGCGCTGCGCGCGCGGGGCGGACCTGTTGCGCGAACATCGGCTGACCGCAAGCTCGCCGACGCGGCGCGTGCTGGCCACCTGCTGCAATGCGCCGATGTTTCTCGAATTCAAGAACGGCCACTGGCTGTCCGTCTACCGAAGGCGGTTCCGGCCGCAAGACCGGCCGCCGGTCGAGATGCGGGTGATGACGGCGGACCGCCGGGCAGGCGTCGAGTTCTCCGACGGGCTGCCGAGCTATGCAAGGCATTCCGGCCTGTTCATGTGGCGGTTGTTGTCGGCCTGGGCCATGATGGGCTTTCGCAGCCCCCGGATCGACTATGTGCAGGGAGGGACCGATGTCCAAGGCAGGCGATAAGATCGAGATCAGGAACGTCATTTCGCCGGGCCATGTCGTGCGCGTCGACAAGGCCAAGTACACCGCCATGCGCGATGCGCTGCTTGCGGTGCTGCCAGCCAAGGCGCCCGGACTGACGGTGGCGGACGCCAAGGCGAGCGTGCTGCCGCTGTTGCCGGAGGCGCTGTTTCCCGGCGGCGAAAAGGCCGGCTGGTGGCTGAAGGCAGCGCAACTCGATCTTGAGGCGCAAGGCATCGTCCGGCGCGAGCCGACCAAGCCGCTCAGGCTCCACCGGGCCTGAACAGCGCGGCCTATTTTTCGCGCTGCGGATAGATCGTTTCGCCGCGCCTGAGCATCTCGACGAAGGTTTCGATCTTCTTCCTGCGGCCGGCCTCGGTCCTCATATTGTGGGTGCGGAAGGCCAGCGCGAAACGGTTCTGCTCGCTCAGCTTCGCCAGCATTGCCCTGGCCTCCGGCTCGGCGTCGATGGCGGCCTGCAGATCGTCGGGTATCTTCATGTCCTTGCCGGACTTGTAGGCGCGGTCCCAGCGCCCGTCGGCCTTGGCGGCGTCCACCTGGCGGAGCCCGTGTTCAGTCATGCGGCCTTCGGCGATCAGGCGCGCGACATTGTCGACATTGATCTGGCTCCAGGTTCCCTTCTTGCCGCGCGGCGAATAGCGCTGCAGGAAGCTCCTGGCATCCAGGCCCTTGCGCACGCCGTCGATCCAGCCCCAGCACAGCACGACATCGATCGCCTGCTTGGGCGTGATCGAGGGCAGGCCCGAGCCAAGCTTGTGGATCTTGATCCAGACCTCGTCAGCCTTGTCGTGGTGGCCGGCCAGCCAGTCGTAGAACCGCGCGGCGTCCTCGAATTCGCGCACCTTGCCGGGGTCGACAAACACCGGGGCCATCAGCTTTCGCCGCCATGGCTGATCCCACCGGGGTTCTGGCCAATCTGCATCTTCGTGTCCCTGTTTTCGATTCTGTCGTCGATAGCAGCGGACGCCGGTCCATTTTTCAAGTCCAGCCTGCAGCTTTGGCGCCTTTTGGCGATCAGATCATTTCCAGCGGACGCCTGTCCGACGGTGCCGGGAAAAGCCGGTCGAGCTCGGCCAGGTCTTGTGGGGCCAGCCTGATTTCACGCGCAGCGGCGTTCTGCCTGACATGCTCCAGCCGTGTTGCCTTGGGAATGGCGATGACGCCGGGCTGGGATAGGACCCAGGCAAGGGCTACCTGTGCCGCGGTGGCGTCGTGGCGGGCTGCGATGCCGCGAAGTCCTGCGTTGTCGGCCAATGCGCCCTGCTCGACCGGGGAATAGGCCATGATCGGGATGCCCGCGTTGCGGCACATCGGCGCGAGGTCGAACTCGATACCGCGCCGGGTCAGGTTGTAGAGCACCTGATTGGCCTGGGCGTTGCTGCCCCTGGACAGGCGGCCCATTTCCTCCATATCGTCGGCGTCGAAATTGCTGACGCCCCAGTGCCGGATCTTGCCGGACTGGCGCAACTCCTCGAACACCGCGATGGTCTCGGACAACGGCACACCGCCGCGCCAGTGCAAGAGATAAAGATCGATGCGGTCTGTGTGCATGCGCTTCAGGCTTGCCTCGCAAGCCCGGATGACGCCATTGCGCGAGGCATTGGACGGCAGAACCTTCGAGACCAGGAACACCTCGTCGCGGCGCCCCGCGATGGCTTCTCCGACGACCTTCTCGGCGCCGCCGTTGCCATACATCTCGGCGGTGTCGATCAGCGTGACGCCAAGATCGAGCCCCAGCCTGAGGGCTGCCACCTCATCGGCTGCCCGACTGCGGTCCTCGCCCATCATCCAGGTGCCCTGGCCGAGAACCGGCACAGGCTCGCCCGAAGGCAGGGTTGTGGTTGCATGCATGGCGGCCTCCCGATGATTGCCGCCAGCTTACAGTGCCGGGTGCGGTTTGCCACCGCCCCGACGCAGCGACACGTTACTTGGCCGGATGCGCGGCCAGCCAGGCTTCCATCCGCTTGATTTCAGCCTCCTGCGCGGAGATGACTTCCACGGCGAGCTTGCGCAGTTCCTGATCCTTGCCCTGCTCGAGCAGGACCTTGGCCATGTCGATGGCAGCCCGATGATGCGGGATCATGCCGCGTACAAAGTCGATGTCGGCATCGCCGCTATGTTCGACCGCCATCATGTCCGCGTGCATCTTGTCCATCGCAGCCTTGTAGGCCTCGGTGGCGGCGCTGTTTGCCACCGCCGGCGCCATATGGGCGCTATGGTCGGTCTGGGCGGGCGCGGTCTCGAGCAGCACTGCAACCAGCATGCCCGCCGCCATCAAGGCGAGCACAAACTTCTTGGTCAGGTTCATCGATTAGCTCCTTGTTGGGGGCGCGCGCTCACAGCTTGATCGCCCTGAGACGCAGCGCATTGGCAATGACCGACACCGACGACAGGCTCATCGCGGCGGCGGCAATCATCGGCGACAAAAGCGTGCCGAGGACCGGATATAGAACGCCTGCGGCGACCGGGACACCCAGAACGTTGTAGACGAAGGCGAAAAACAGGTTCTGCTTGATGTTGCCAATGGTCGCCTGGGCGAGCTTGCGGGCACGCACGATGCCCGTCAGGTCACCCTTGAGCAGCGTGATGCCGGCACTTTCCATGGCGACGTCGGCGCCGGTGCCCATGGCGATGCCGACATCGGCGGCTGCAAGGGCGGGCGCATCGTTGACGCCGTCGCCGGCCATGGCGACGCCCTGGCCCCTGGCGCAAAGCTCGTCGACCAGCGCCTTCTTGCTTTCCGGCAGCATGTCGGCGCGAACCTCGTCGATGCCGAGCTTCTGGGCCACGGCCCTGGCGGTGCGCTCGTTGTCGCCGGTCGCCATGATGATCTTGAGGCCAAGATCGTGCAGCGCCCGGATGGCTTCGGCGGCAGTCGCCTTGATCGGATCGGCGACGGCGACAATGCCGGCGGGCTTGCCGTCGACGGCGACGAACATTGCGGTCTTGCCGTCGCTGCGCAGCGCGTCGGCGCCGGCTGCGAGATCGCCCAGCTCCATGCCGAGATCGGTCATCATCGCGGCGTTGCCGAGCGCCACCTTGCGGCCAGAGACTGTGCCGGAGACGCCCTTGCCGGTGACCGACTCGAAGTGCTGGACCTCGGGCACCGCGATGCCGCGCTTGCCGGCGCCTTCGACGATCGCGTCGGCGAGCGGATGCTCGGAACCCTTTTCCAGACCGGCCGCGAGGGCCAGCAACTCGTCATCGGAGATGCCCGCTGTGGTGACAACATCGGTCAACTGCGGCCGGCCTTCGGTCAGGGTGCCGGTCTTGTCGACGATGAGGGTGCGAACACGCGCGAAACGTTCGAGCGCTTCGGCATCCTTGATCAGCACGCCTGCCTGGGCGCCGCGGCCGGTCGCCGTCATGACCGACATCGGCGTGGCGAGGCCCAGCGCGCAGGGACAGGCGATGATCAGCACCGAGACGGCCGAGACGATGGCATAGACCATGCTCGGCTCGGGACCGAAGATCGCCCAGGCGATGAATGCGGCGATGGCGATCAGCACCACCGTCGGCACGAAATAGAACGAGACGCGGTCGGCCAGCCCCTGGATGGGCGCGCGGCTGCGCTGGGCCTTGGCAACCATGTCGACGATCTGCGACAGCACCGTGTCGGCGCCGACCTTGTCTGCGCGCATGATCAGCGCGCCATTCTTGTTGAGCGTGCCGCCGGTCAGCTTGTCGCCCTCGGTCTTTTCGACCGGCAGCGGCTCGCCCGTGATCATCGATTCGTCGACCGAGGATCGGCCTTCGAGCACGACGCCGTCGACCGGCACCGCATCGCCGGGTCGAATGCGCAAACGCTCGCCACTGGCCACCTGTTCGAGCGGGACATCGCTCTCGGATCCGTCCTGGGCAATGCGCCGAGCCGTCTTGGGCGCGAGATCGAGAAGCGCGCGAATGGCCGACCCGGTACGCTCGCGGGCTCTCAGTTCCAGCACCTGGCCGAGGAAGACCAGCGCCACGATGACCGCAGCGGCCTCGAAATAGACCGGCACCGAGCCGCCATGGCCGCGGAACTCGTGCGGGAACAGGTCCGGCAGCAGGACCGCTACGACGCTGTAGAGATAGGCCGCGCCGACGCCGAGCGAGATCAGCGTCCACATGTTTGGGCTGCGGTTGAGGATCGAATCCCAGCCACGCCGGAAGAAAGGCAAGGCCGCCCACAGGACGACGGGCGTTGCCAACAGAAATTCGAGCCACACGGCTGTCGTCTCGCCGATCCAGTCGCGTACGGGCAGGCCGACCATGGGCCCCATGGTGATGACGAGCAGCGGAATGGAGAGGGCCGCGCTTACCCAGAAGCGATGCGTGAAGTCGACCAGTTCGGGGTTCGGGCCGTCATCGGCGCTCGGCATAAGCGGCTCGAGCGCCATGCCGCAGATCGGGCAGGAGCCGGGCTTGTCCCTGATGATCTCGGGGTGCATCGGACAGGTGTATTGCGTGCCCTTCGGCATGGCCTGCACCGCAGGCTTGCCGGACAGGTACTTTGCCGGCTCGGCGGTGAACTTGCCCTCGCAGGTCGACGAGCAGAAGTAGTGGCCGGTGCCTTCATACTTGAGGAAATGCCGAGCCGTGTCGCGCGCAACGTCCATGCCGCAAACGGGATCCTTGGCGCTGACATATCTGTCGGGCGCAGCCTGGAACTTGTCACGGCACGAAGCGCTGCAGAAGTGATAGAGGTGGCCGCCATGCTGGAGCGTCGGCTTGCCGGCCCGGGGATCGACCAGCATGCCGCAGACGGGATCGCGGACCACCGCTTCGGCGGCCGGCTTGGCGTGGGCATGCCCGGCATGGTGGTCGGTGTGGTCGTCACTGTGCTTCATTTGACAGAATCCCGTCCATGCGAAAAAAGAGGAGCGTACAGATTGCCCCTACTGGAAGGTCAAGCCCTAACCGGCCTGAGTTTCTTCATCTCAATGCAGCTCTTCAACATTCTGCGGCTTGCGATGTTCCACGCCGCCGCCTTCGGTAACAGTGGATGATGACGACCAGAAACAGTGCTGATCTCGAGACGTCCAACGCCAGGCTGGCGATCAAGGTGCATTGCTGCCACTTCTGGGAAGGAATGACCGCCGACGTCATCATGGAACGATGGATCGCGCCTTGGGCGAACGTATTCGGGTCGAGCGTGACGATCTGCGACAAGCTGGCAGATGCCGACCTGGTGCTCATCGGCCCGTTTGCACCGAAGCACGAAAATGTTCCGGGAACGCGCATGCCAATGGTGCCGGCTGGCGGCTACGAACGTGTGTTCATCACCGGTGAAAACGCAACGCCGGTGATGGATGTCTGCGAATGGGCGCTCGCCTTCGATTTTGAGCCGGACATCGGCAACGACCACTATATGCGCTACCCCATCTACGCCTGGAGTTGGGGCGGCCATGGCGATTCAATCCTGCATGCGCTCGTTGCGAAGGCTCCCGAGACGCCGGCCGAACGGGCTGCGCGCCGACATTTCTGCGCCTTCATCTACAGCAACAAGCGCGCCAAGCTGCGCCGCTGGCTGTTCAGGACTCTGTCGCTCTATCGCCGTGTCGATGCGCCGGGACGCGTGCAGAACAACTGCCTGCCGATTGGTCCGACGGGGAAGGCCAAGATCGACTTCCTAAAGGAACGCAGGTTCACCATCGCCTTCGAAAACAGTTCGGCCCCCGGATACACCACCGAAAAGATCGTCGATGCGATGCAGGCCGGAAGCGTTCCGATCTATTGGGGCGATCCCAGGGTTGCAGAGCAGTTTGACGAGCGCTGCTACATCAACTGGCACGCCCACGAAGCCCGTATCTGCCGGGTACTTGCGCTTGGCAACGACAAGCTGGCGCGGTCGCGCATTGTCCGCAAGCTGGCGACGCCCTTGACGCTGCTCTCCGTTGTCCGGCGTACAATCAAGGCCGACCGCGATCCTGCAATCTACGAGGCGTTCTTCGCGCAGAGCCCACTGACCGAGCACACGCGTTCCTACCTCGATGAACGCCGCATCGCCGATTTCTGGCACCAGGTCCTCAAATCGTCGGAAACGCGGGCAAGGGCGAAAACAGCGGCCGGACGATGATTTCGCCGCGAAGACAGGCCGGAGTTTTCGCGCTATAGACGCGGCCTCAAGGGCGAGGCCAACAGGGGCAGATGACGAATATTGCGCTCAACCTGAATCTTCTGATCGACGCGGACGCGCTGCGGCGCGACCTCAGCGCGCTGACAGGCGACACCGGCAACGGCGCCGATCCGGACATCCGGGCGACTGCGCTGGCCTTTTTCAAGGAGCGGATCGCCACCGGCAAGAAGATCGCCGAGGGCATGCTGATGGAAGACGAGGGCGGGACGGCCTGCGCGACCCGTATCTCGCATCTGATGGACGAGGTGATCCGCGTCCTCTACGACTTCGCCGCCACCCACGTCTATCGCGCCAAGAACCCCTCGCGGGCCGAGCGCATGGCGATCGTCGCCGTCGGTGGCTATGGCCGCGGCACGCTGGCGCCGGGCTCGGACATCGACCTGTTGTTCCTGCTGCCCTACAAGCAGACGCCGTGGGGCGAACAGATCGTCGAATACATGCTCTACATGCTGTGGGACATGGGCCTGAAGGTCGGTCATGCCACCCGCAACATCGACGAGTGCCTCAGACTGTCGCGCAGCGACATCACCATCCGAACCGCCATTCTCGAAGCGCGCTTCATCTGGGGCGAGAAGCCGCTCTGCGACGAGCTGATCGAGCGCTTCGATCGGGAACTGATCAAGGACACCGGCCCCGAATACGTGCAGGCCAAGCTTGCCGAACGTGACGCCCGCCATGCCAAATCGGGCGAAAGCCGCTACCTCGTCGAGCCGAACGTCAAGGACGGCAAAGGCGGCCTGCGCGACCTGCATACGCTGTTTTGGATCGGCAAATATTACTACCGCGTGCGGACCGGTGCCGAGCTTATCGACAAGGGCGTCTTCACCCAAGGCGAGTACGGACAGTTCGTCGAGGCCGAGGATTTCCTCTGGGCGGTGCGTTGCCACATGCACTTCCTGACCGGCAAGCCGGAGGAAAGGCTGCATTTCGACATCCAGCGCGAGATCGCCGAGCGGCTTGGCTACACGACGCAGCCGGGGCTTTCGGCTGTCGAGCGCTTCATGAAGGACTACTTCCTCGTGGCCAAGGAAGTGGGCGACCTGACGCGCATCTTCTGCGCCGCCCTCGAAGAGGAGCAGGCCAAGGACGCGCCAGGCTTCCACGGACTGCTGCAGGGTTTTTCGCGCCGCCGCCGCAAGCTCGCCGGCACCAGCGACTTCATCATCGACAACCAGCGCATCAATGTCGCCGACGTCAAGGTGTACGAGCGCGACCCCGTCAACATGCTGCGGCTGTTCTGGTTTGCGGACCGGCACGGGCTCGAGCTGCACCCGAACGCGCTGAAGCTTCTGACACGTTCGCTGGGGCTGGTGGATCGCACCCTGCGCCGGAACGAGGAGGCCAATCGCTACTTCCTCGACATACTGACATCGGACCGCAGTCCCGAGCTCAATCTCCGGCGGATGAACGAGGCGGGCCTGCTCGGACGCCTGATCCCAGACTTCGGCAAGATCGTCGCGATGATGCAGTTTTCGATGTACCACCACTACACGGTGGACGAGCATCTGCTGCGCTGCGTCGGGGTGCTGTCGGAGATCGAGCATGGCGACGGCGAGAAAATCCACCCGCTCAGCCATTCGCTGATCGGCAGCCTGAAGAAGCAGCGCGAGGTGCTCTACGTCGCGGTGCTGCTGCACGACATCGCCAAGGGCCGCCCGGAAGACCATTCGGAGGCCGGCGGCAAGATCGCCCGCCGCATCTGCCCGCATATGGGCCTGTCGCCGGCCGACACCGAGACGGTGGCCTGGCTGGTGGAGAACCACCTGGTCATGTCGATGACGGCGCAGACGCGCGACCTCAACGACCGCAAGACCATCGATGATTTCGCCGATGTGGTGCAGTCGGTGGAGCGGCTGAAGCTCTTGCTGATCCTGACCGTCTGCGACATCCGAGGCGTCGGGCCAGGCGTCTGGAACGGCTGGAAAGGCCAGTTGCTGCGCACCCTGTATTACGAAACGGAATTGCTGCTGACCGGCGGCTTCTCCGAAGTCTCGCGGGCCGAGCGGACGGCTGCGGCGCGCGAGGTCCTGAGCGAGGCCCTCGCCGACTGGCCGGAGCGGACGCGCAAGAAGTACGTCAAGCTGCACTACGACAACTACCTGCTGACGGTCGATCTTGACGACCAGAAACGCCACGCCGAGTTCATCCGCGCCGCCGACGAGGCGGGCAAGCACCTGTCGACGATGGTCAGGACCCGCGAGTTCGAGGCGGTGACCGAAATCACCGTTCTGGCGCAGGACCATCCGCGGCTCTTGTCGGTGATTGCGGGGGCCTGTGCGGCTGCCGGCGGCAACATCGTCGATGCCCAGATCTTCACGACGGCCGACGGGCGCGCGCTGGACATCATCCTGATTTCCCGCGAGTTCGACCGCGACGAGGACGAACGCCGGCGCGCCGAGCGTGTCGGCCAGCTGATCGAGGACGTGCTTTCGGGCAAGAGCTGGCTGCCGGAGATGATCGCCAAGCGCGCCAAGCCCAAACGCGGCCAGAAGACCTTCCGCATCCAGCCGCGCGCCGAAATCCGCAACGCCTTGTCCAACCGGTTCTCGGTGGTCGAGGTCGAGGGCCTCGACCGGCCCGGCTTCCTTTCGGAAATCACGGGTGCGTTGTCCGACCTGTCGCTCGACATCGCCTCGGCGCATATCACGACCTTTGGCGAAAAGGTCATCGACACATTCTACGTCACCGACCTGACCGGCCAGAAGATCGACAACCCGACCCGGCTCGACAACATCCGCAATCGCCTGATCGCCACCCTCGAGGGTCCGGCCGCCGAACGCGCCAGAACAAAGGCGGCGGCAGCCGAATGACCGCAGCCATTATCCCGCCCAAATCCGCAAGGCATCGTCGCGCCCCATGTCACTGGTAAAGAAATTCGCGACGGTCGCGTCGGGCACGCTGATGAGCCGCATTCTCGGTTTCGCGCGCGAGATGCTGATGGCGGCAGCGCTCGGCACCGGGCCGGTGGCGGACGCCTTCTATGCCGCCTTCCAGTTCCCCAACACGTTCCGGCGGCTGTTCGCCGAGGGTGCGTTCAACGCGGCCTTCGTGCCGCTGTTTGCCAAGGAGATCGAGGCCAACGGCGTCGAGGGCGCCAAGCGGTTTTCCGAAGAGGTGTTCGGTGTCCTGTTCACGGCGCTGCTGGCGCTGACCATCGTGATGGAACTGGCGATGCCGCTGATCGTGCGGTTCGTCGTGGCGCCGGGCTTCACCGCCGACCCCGAGAAATATGACCTGACGGTGGCACTTGCCACGATCATGTTCCCCTACCTGATCTGCATGTCGCTGGCGGCGATGATGAGCGGCATGCTGAATTCGCTGCGCCGCTATTTCGCCGCCGCGGTCGCGCCGGTTTTCCTCAACATCATCCTGGTCGGCGTGCTCGCCAACGCCTGGTATCGCGGCCATGACGGCCTGACCGTCGGCTATGCGCTGGCCTGGGGCGTTCTGGCGGCGGGCATCGTGCAACTCGGCATCGTCTGGATCGCGGTGCGCCACGCCGGCATCTCGATCGGCTTTCGCCGCCCGAAACTGACGCCCAACGTCAAGCGCCTGCTGTGGCTCGCCCTGCCCGCCGCGATCACCGGCGGCATCACCCAGATCAACACGCTGATCGGCACCGCGATCGCCTCGGGTCAGGAGAGCGCGGTTTCGTCGCTCAACCTCGCCGACCGCGTCTACCAGCTGCCGCTTGGGGTAGTCGGCGTGGCCGTCGCCATCGTGCTGTTGCCGGAGCTGTCGCGGGCGCTGAAGTCGGGCAACATGATCGAGGCGGCCAATCTGCAGAACCGGTCGGTGGAATTCACGCTGTTCCTGACGTTGCCTGCAGCAGTGGCCCTGCTCGTCATCTCCGAACCGATCGTGCGCGTGCTCTACGAGCGCGGCGCCTTCGCGGCGTCGAACAGCACGCCCGTGGTGGCCTCGATCCTCGCCATCTTCGGACTGGGTCTGCCGGCGTTCGTGCTGATCAAGGCGTTCACGCCCGGTTTTTTCGCCCGCGAGGACACCCGCACGCCGATGTATTTCGCGGCGATCTCCGTCGCCATCAACATCACGGTGGCGCTGACGCTGTTTCCGTCGATGGGCGCGCCAGGCATCGCGGCTGCGGCGGCAGCCGCCGGCTGGGCCAACGCCGCGATGCTGCTCGGCATGCTGGTCTGGCGCGGCCACTGGAACCGCGACGCCGCCCTGTTGAGACGGATTCCCCGACTGCTGGTGGCTACGGCCGTCATGGCGGGCGCGCTGTGGTACGCCACCGGCCGTGCCGACCAATGGCTCGGCTCCGCCGCCCCGTTCTACACGCAGGCGGCAGCGCTCGCGGTTATTGTCTTCGGCGCGATGGTCATCTATTTCGGTGTCGCCTTCGGCATCGGTGGCGCCGATTTCGGCATGGTCCGGCGCAACGTCCGGCGCGGCGGAGCCAAGCCGGCACCGGGCACGGTAGAGCCCGACTGACGCACGATGTTTCGAAATCTTAAGAATTGCCGGCCATAAAGCTCCGCGTGTTCAATATTGGGCCGTAGCAAGTCTTGTTCTGCGCGGTTCGCGGTGACAGGGGCTCCAAGCCCGATGCAGCCAAACGTACGGCTATACTACATCGACTGGCTGCGGGTCAGCGCGTTTGCCTTGCTCATCGTCTATCATTCCTCGGTCGCCTTCTTCCCTGATCTGGACTGGTTGATCAGCAGCGCCGAGCGTAGCGAAATGCTGTCCCTCGTCATGATGTCGCCGCGCAGCTGGCGACTGGCGCTGCTGTTTTTCGTTTCCGGCATGGGCACCTGGTTTGCATTCCGGTCCGAGAGTGGCATCGCGTTCCTGCGCGGACGGTTCATCCGGCTCTTCCTGCCGCTGATCTTCGCGATGTGCGTCATCATCGTGCCGCAGGTCTGGTACGAGCGCATGCACGATGGCCGTTTTTCGGGATCGCTGTTCGAGTTCTGGGTGTTCAACTATTTCACAGAGGGGCGCTATCCGACCGGCAATTTCTCGTGGGCGCACATGTGGTTCGTCGCCTACCTGCTGGTCATGACGGTCATCTGCACCCCCGTTTTCCTGCTGGTGACCGCCCCCCGAATGCAGCCGGCCATGAACCGGTTCGAGCTTGTCGCGCGCTCGCCAGCGGTCTATCTGCTGATGCTGTTACCCCTGGTGCTGAACCTGTTGCTGTCGCCGTTCTTCCCGCGCGCGACCAACGTGCTCTACAATGACGGCGCCTGGTTTGCCGCGTGGGCCAGTTGGTTCGGCCTCGGCTTCCTCATCGCCAAGCACCATCAGGCGGTGATCGGCGGCATCGTCGCCCGGCGCTGGTGGAGCCTGGCACTGGCGCTGGCGCTCAACGTCGCGCTTTACCGCTTTGCCTGGATGGACGAGGTGGCCGGCGTCGGCGGCGAGCACGGCGGCATGCCGATGCTGCTCTACAAGCTGCTGACCTTTTCGCTCGCCTGGAGCGTGATCCTGACCTGTGTGGGTTTCGGGGCGCTGTACGCCAATCGCCCGAGCAGGACGCTTGCCTGGCTGAATGCCAAGATCTTTCCGCTTTACATCGTCCACCAGACCTTTGTGCTGATGGCACTGTTTTACGTACTTCCGTTCAACCAGCCCCTCTGGATCAAACTGATCCTGGTGGTTACGATCACCACCTTCTGGTCACTCGCCTTCGCGATCGTTGCGGACCGGCTGCCCGCGCCCTACCGGACGCTGGTCGGCCTGCCGGCCAGGAAGGCCGCGCGCGCCGCCGGCAGCCGGCCTGTGACCGCCGAAACCTGAGGACCCAACGGTGTCTTTTTGGCGTTGCTTTGACATCGCCTGCACAGATACAGGGACTTATGCCGCGAAGCGGACGCACCGGGAATGTGCCCAAGTGCAATAGGGGGAAGTATCCACGATGAGACTGCCGATAGGATGCGATGTTCGCGACCTGACGACCCACAACGACGATCGCGGAAACCTGACCGAAATCTTCCGCCAGGAATGGAAATCCGGCATCGAGCCCGTGCAGTGGAACTTCGTGCGCAGCCAGCCGAACGTGCTGCGCGGCGTGCACGTCCACGTGATTCACTCAGACTATCTCGTTTGCCTCGAAGGCACGCTCGTCCTTGCGCTTTCGGACGTTCGCCCGGAATCGCCGACGCATGGCCTTGCGACGACGGTGACCCTCAAGGGATCGAAGATGCAGGCTGCACTGATCCCGCCCGGTGTCGCGCATGGCTTCCATTTCCCCGAAGCTTCCAGCCTTTGCTATTCGGTATCGCACTACTGGAACACGGTGGACGAGATCGGCTGCCGCTGGGACGATCCCGACCTCGGCCTCGACTGGCAGGTTCGCGATCCCGCGCTTTCGCCGCGCGACACGACCGCCGGCAGCGCCGCCGAAATGACGCGGCAGTACCTTACCGTGCGCGAGCAACTGAGGGCCAGCCGTGACTGACAAGCCGCATGTCGGGCTGATCGGCTGCGGCGGCTGGGGCAAGCTGATCCTGCGCGACCTGAAAACGCTCGGCGCCCGGGTCACGTGCGTGGCCCCAAGCGAGAGGTCCCGCGCCAACGCCATGGCCAATGGCGCCGACCACATTGTCTCGACGATGGCCGAGCTTCCCGCGGTAGAGGGGGCCGTCGTGGCCACCCCAAGCGACAACCATGGCGCGGTTCTGCTCGGCCTGTTGCCGCGCAACATTCCGCTGTTTGTCGAAAAGCCGCTGACATCCGATCTCGCGACGGCGCAGCTGCTCGCCAGAACCGCACCGGATCGCATCTTCGTCATGGACAAGTGGCGTTACCACTCCGGCATCGAACGCATTGCCCAATATGCAAGAAGCGGCGAGATCGGCGACGTCCTGGGACTCAGGCTGTACCGGCTCGGCTGGTCGATGACCCACAACGAGGTCGACCCGATCTGGAACCTGTTGCCGCATGACCTGTCGATCTGCCTGCACGTTCTGGGCAACATTCCGCCCGTCGATGTCGCGTTCGCCGACGGACTGGGTCCCGCATCCAGCGGTCTCGTCGCCCTGCTCGGTCGCACCGCCGGGCCACGCGTGGTCATCGAGACATCGGCTCACCATCCGGTCAACCGGCGATCGGTGATCCTGGCATGCACCAGCGGCACGGTCACGCTGAATGGCAGTCTCGACGATCATCTGATCCTGCGCCAGGGAACGCCGGACAAGCTGGACGCGCCGGAGATCAAGGTGCCGTTTCAAAACGACATGCCGCTCAAGGCAGAACTCGCAGTCTTCCTGCGCCATTTGCGCGGCGGGCCGCCGCCGATGAGTTCGGTTGCTGAAGGCGCCTTGATTGTCGAGCGCGTTTGCGAGATCAGGCGCAAGGCAGGGCTGCCCGAGTGAGCCACAAACCCTTCGCCACCGTGCTGATGCCGACGCACAATCATGCGCACCTGATCGGCTATTCGATCCGGAGCATCCAGGAACAGACCTTTTCCGATTTCGAGCTGTTCGTGGTCGGCGACGGCGCATCGGCCGAGACGCGCGACGTCGTCGAGGACCTTGCCCGCAACGATCCGCGTATCCGCTATTTCGATTTCCCGAAAGGACAACGCCACGGCGAAGCCCACAGGCACGTCGTCCTGCAGCAAGCGCGCGGCGAGATCGTTGCATATTGCGGCGACGACGACCTTTGGTTGCGCGGACATCTTGCAAGCCTGGCCAAACTGCTGAAGCGATACGACTTCGGCCACATGGTGCAGATCAACGTGCATGGCCGAAACGAGTTCGTGGTTTACGGCGGTAGCTTCGCCGAGCCCGACTGCTGGCAAAAGGTGCGCGACGGCCAGAAAACCTTCTTCGGCCTGACGGTTGGTGGTCACCGCATGAGCGCTTATCGCGCACTGCCGGTCGGCTGGAGCCCGGCACCTGCCGATGTCTTCACTGACCAGTTCATGTGGCGAAAGTTCATGCGCCAACCAGGCTTGCGCTTCGGCTCGGGACTGGAAGCCACTTCCATCCATATCGCCTCGCCGTTGCGCACCGATTGGACGGCACAGGAGCGCATCACCGAACTGAACGACCTTTTCGAGCGCCGCAATAGCGTCGCACTGCGGCTCGCTCTGGAAGAGGCGATCCGCAAGGCGCACAAGGGATGGACAGCGCCCACCGACCCGGTGCTCGTTCGCCTTGTCAGCCATGGGAAGCGGCTTGGCGTGCGCATCGAGAACCTGCTTCGCAGCTGGCGCACCACTTGATCGACCAGGCGCCATCGTTCATAAGCGCCTCTCGCATTTCGCCGCGCGCGAAACGGCCCTCCACAAGCCACGGGATCAATCATGACCGCCTTCAAACCCCTCGTCTTCTCCGGCGTCCAGCCGACCGGAAATCTCCATCTCGGCAACTATCTCGGCGCCATCCGCAAGTTTGTCGCGCTGCAGGACACCAACGACTGCATCTACTGCGTCGTCGACCTGCACTCGCTGACCGCCCAGCTCGTCCATGACGACCTGGCCAGCCAGACGCGCTCGATCACCGCGGCGTTCCTGGCCGCCGGCATCGATCCCAAGAAGCACATCGTGTTCAACCAGGCGCGGGTGCTGCAGCACGCCGAGCTGGCATGGATCTTCAATTGCGTGGCGCGCATCGGCTGGATGAACCGGATGACGCAGTTCAAGGACAAGGCCGGCAAGGACCGCGAGAACGCCTCGCTGGGACTGCTTGCCTATCCGAGCCTGATGGCGGCTGACATCCTGCTCTACCGCGCCACCCATGTGCCTGTCGGCGACGACCAGAAGCAGCATCTGGAGCTGACGCGCGACATCGCCCAGAAATTCAACAACGACTTTTCCGCCCGTATCGCCGATCTCGGCATCGGCGTGGAGATGCAGGTGGGCGAAGAGACGGTCAACGGCTACTTCCCGATCACCGAGCCGCTGATCGGCGGGCCGGCGGCGCGCATCATGTCGCTGCGCGATGGCTCGAAGAAGATGTCGAAGTCGGATCCCTCCGACCTGTCGCGCATCAACCTGACCGACGACGCCGACACGATCTCGAAGAAGATCCGCAAGGCCAAGACCGACCCGGCACCGCTGCCGAGCGAGCTCGAAGGCCTCAAGGAACGCCCTGAGGCGGAAAACCTCGTCGGCATCTATGCCGGCCTCGCCGACATGACCAAGGAAGAGGTGCTGCGCCAGTTTGCCGGCCAGCAGTTCTCGGTGTTCAAGCCAGCACTTGCCGACCTCGCGGTCGAGAAGCTGGCGCCGATCGCCGGCGAGATGCGCCGGCTGATCGCCGACCCGGCCTATATCGACGAGGTCCTGCGCGACGGTGGCGACCGCGCCCGCGTCATCGCCGAAACGACGATGAAGGACGTGCGCGACATCATCGGCCTGCTCGGCGACTAAACCGTCTCGGCGTCGGCTGCTTGCGGGCGGCCGGCGCTGGTGGCAGATTGTGACCAACTCAACACAGGTAGCCCATGGTCTCCAAACGCCTCAGCAAGGAAGCCGGACACCGGCGCAAGTTTCTGGCGATCATCGACGATACGCCGGAGTGCGAGCGCGCCGTCGCCTACGCCTCCAAGCGGGCGCGAAGCACGAACGGCGTGCTTGTGCTGCTCTATGTCATCGAGCCGGACGACTTCCAGCACTGGCTGGGCGTCGAAAAGATCATGCGCGAGGAAGCAACCGCCGCGGCCAATGCCGCGCTCGACAACCAGGCCGCGAAGGTGCGCGAGACGCTGGGCATCGAGCCTGAACTGGTGGTGCGCGAAGGCCGCCCCGCCGATGAGATCCACAAGCTGATCGAGGAAGACCAGGACATCGCCATCCTCGTGCTGGCGGCGGGCGCCGCCAAGGAAGGTCCGGGGCCGCTTGTCGCCTCGATTGCCGGCAAGGGCGCGGCCTTCCCGATTCCCGTTACCGTCGTGCCGCAGAACCTGTCCGACGAGGACATCGACAGCCTGGCCTGACGGACCCTGGCCCAATAGACTGGGCGCAACATATTGGCGCGGAGGCGCGCCGGCGGCTTGAATGTCGGCCGTCATGAGCCTAATTAGAACTATTCCAAACTAACGACCCGCCCGCGCGGGCATGGAGATGCGCCATGTTCATCCAGACCGAAGCGACCCCAAATCCGGCGACGCTGAAGTTCCTGCCGGGCAAGGAAGTGCTGCTCGAGGGCACGGCCGATTTCCGCGACGCGGAATCGGCACGCTCGGCCTCGCCGCTGGCCGGCCGGCTGTTCGACATTCCGGGCGTGACCGGCGTGTTCTTCGGCTATGATTTCATCACCGTGAGCAAGGACGGTCCCGACTGGCAGCATCTGAAGCCGGCGATTCTCGGCTCGATCATGGAGCATTTCATGTCGGGCGCACCGGTCATGGCTGGCCAGGAAGTCGGCGGTGGTGGGCACCACGACGACGAGAACGAATTCTTCGACAAGGCCGACGCCGAGATCGTGGTGACGATCAAGGAATTGCTCGACACGCGCGTGCGGCCGGCAGTTGCCCAGGACGGCGGCGACATCACCTTCCGCGGCTACGAAAACGGCACCGTGTTCCTGCACATGAAGGGCGCCTGCGCCGGTTGCCCGTCGTCGACGGCGACGCTGAAGCACGGCATCCAGAACCTGCTTCGTCACTTCGTGCCCGAGGTGCAGCAGGTCGAACAGGTTTCCTGACCTCTTCAAAGCACTGAGCAAAAACAAAAAACCGGGCCAAAGCGCCCGGTTTTTCGTTTGGGTCGTCCGTGTTGCCTGGACGGTCCGCAGTGCTATTTCACAATGACCTTGGCGCCGACATCGACGCGGTTGTGGAGATCGATGATGTCCTGGTTCATCAGGCGGATGCAGCCTGACGACATGGCCTTGCCGATCGAGTTCCATTCCGGCGTGCCGTGCAGGCGATAGCCGGTGTCGCCGCCCTTGTTGTAGAGGTACAGGGCACGGGCGCCGAGGGCGTTCTTGGGGCCGCCGGGCATGCCGCCCGACCACTTGGCGAGTTCCGGCTGGCGCTTGACCATCGCCGGCGGCGGGGTCCACACCGGCCATTCGCGCTTCATGGCGATGCGGGCCGTTCCCTGCCACTCGAAACCCTCGCGGCCAACGCCGATACCGTAGCGGATCGCCTTGCCGTCGGGCTGGACCAGGTACAGGAATTTCTGCCCGGTATCGACAACCACGGTGCCGGGCTGCTCGTTGGTCTCGTAGCGCACGACCTGGCGCTGATACTGGCGCGGCACCTTGCTGATCGGAATGGCCGGCAGCTGATAGCCTGCATCGACGCGCGCGCCATAGTCGTTGGAGAACATGCGCGACACACCATCGGTCGAGCAGCCCGCCAGTGCGGTGGAAAGCGCCAGGGCAGCGGCGATGGCAAAGGACTTCAATTGCATGCTGTGTTCCCAAACAAGAGCCATGACCGGACCGATTCGGCCTCATTTTCGCCACCATTCTTACCGGGCAGGGGTTTTGCTTGCCAAGCCTCGCGTGTCCGTTAAGCCGCGTCCGGGTTAATGTAAGGGACGGGTTATGGCATTTCGGCAACACGCATGGCGGGAAAAATCAATGGATTCAACGGTAGGCGGCAAGAGCGGATTTTGGCCGCGCGCGGGAACTACTGCTGACGGGAACGTGTCTGGAATAGTCCAGCGGTCGACTTCGGGTTGACAAAATCAACGAACATAGGACTACAGTCCTAGAACCGGTTTGTTTGCCGTCCGCGGACGGTGAACCTCACCACATTCGGAAAAGCTACCCGTAAGTCGTCAAATGGCCGCACTTCGGGTTGAAACGCTAGTCGTAGAACATTTTTCTAATTGACAAGCCGGTAAAGATAGTAGCTACGCTTAGCGTAGCTACTGCAAAAAAGGTGACTGATTGGAGAATTTTATGCTACTCGCTGGTTTTGATGTAAGCAAGGCTGCGGAAGCCGTCGCGTATTTGGCATTGAAGTCCGGCGGCAGCATCAACGTCCTTAAGCTCTCAAAACTTGTGTACCTTGCGGAACGTGAATTTATGGCTCGCTACGACGAGCCGATGTTTTATGACACGCTCGTATCGATGCCGGACGGCCCCGTTGCGTCGATCACGCTCAATCTGATCAACGGGAACCTAGAGGATGAACGTTGGTCGAAGTTCGTGGCCAAGCGAGATAGCTTTGACATTAAGGTAGTTGCGGGCACGAAGCCTGAAGGCTTGAAGCATCTCAGTAAAGCAGACGTCAAAGTGCTGGAGGCTCTTTGGGAAAAGTTCGGCAAACTCGACAAGTACGCCTTGCGAGATTGGACCCACAAAAAAGAGAACCTTCCGGAGTGGCAAGATCCGAATGGGTCGTCACGCCCCATTCATCACGAGGACGTTTTTCGGTATCTGAAAAAGGACGACAGCTTGTCGCTGTCTGAGGAAGTCCACGAATACCGTCGCCTTCACCAATACCTCAACGCCGCCAAATGAGTTACATCCCCCACAAAGGGGGAACTTTGCTCGTTCCGTCCGGACCGGTCGGGATGCACCTGTTTGTGATCGTTACTAACCAATGCCAAAATGGGTTTCACCTGTTGGTATCACTTACATCCATCAAACCCGGCAAAGCGCATGATCCAACGTGCACGTTCAACGGTGGTGAGCATCCTTTCATCGACAAGCCGACTTACGTATATTATAGGCTTGCCGAACAACGAAGCAGCGCTTCGATTGTAAAAGCTGTAGACGCAGGGCTTTTCGTCCCTAGAGTAGACATGCTGGAGGGGCATTTAGCAGCGATCTGCTCTGGTATCGAACAGTCCGAATTCATTGGAAGTTGGGCGATCGAATACTATCAGGAAAACCGTAACAATTAGCGTTGTTCCCTTCGCTGCAACGGTTCTTTGCCTGCTTGCTGGGACAGTCTCGAACGCAGGCCCAACAAGCGGGTTCAAAACGTGAACAAACCATGCGATGATCGCCAGATGCCGATCATTTCGCCGCTTGCCCAGAACCCTCTCATTGACGGTCGCCAATCCGAACGCGCCATGCTGGTGCGGCGTGGCGTGCAGCGTCTGCTGATGCAGATGGGAGCGCATGTGCTGCCGGAGATTTCGCTGGCGACGGGCCGCCGCGCCGACCTTGTGGCGATGACACGCCAGGGCGACATCTGGATCATCGAGATCAAGTCCTCGATCGAGGACTTCCGCGTCGACCGAAAATGGCCCGACTACCGGCTGCATTCGGACCGTTTCTTCTTCGCCACGCACCCTGAAGTGCCGGCCGAGATCTTCCCTGAGGAGTGCGGCTTCATTCTCTCCGATGGTTATGGCGCCGAGATCATGCGCGAGGCCCCTGAGCACCGCATGGCGGCAGCCACCCGCAAGGCACTGATGCTGCGCATCGCGCGCGCCGGAGCGGCACGCCTTCTGGCGGCCGAACTCGCGGGCGTTTCGGTGCCGGCGCTGGAAGGGGAAAGCGAATAGGAATGGCAGAACGAAAAACGGCGCCTGAAGATCAGGCGCCGTCCATTGTTCGCCACTCGTTATTCGATTATCGCGGCGCCCGCTTGGCGAGGATTCGCTGCAACGTGCGGCGATGCATGTTGAGGCGGCGCGCCGTCTCGGAAACGTTGCGTTCGCACATCTCGTAGACGCGCTGGATATGCTCCCAGCGGACACGGTCGGCCGACATCGGATTTTCCGGCGGCGCGGCGCGCTCGCCCGTCGAATTGGTCAGCGCGGCGTAGACGTCGTCGGCATCGGCCGGCTTGGACAGGTAGTCGATGGCGCCGAGCTTCACTGCGGTGACGGCGGTTGCGATGTTGCCATAGCCGGTCAGGATGACGGTGCGGGTGTCTTCGCGGCGCTCGCGGATGGCCAATACGACATCAAGGCCGTTGCCGTCGCCCAGGCGCATGTCGACCACTGCAAAGGCCGGTGGATTGGCACGCACCTTGGATACGGCTTCCTCGACGCTCTCGGCGGTATCGACGGCAAAGCCGCGGCTTTCCATGGCGCGCGCCAGACGTGTCAGAAAAGGCTTGTCGTCGTCGACGAGCAACAGTGAATGGTCTTCGCCCGGCAGCCCGCCTGCAATGTCCTGGGTGGTCATCGCGTGATCCTTTGTTATCGTTGATCCCAGTCGTTCTTGTCGTTTTTCCAAGCAGATATAGGTGCTAGGCCCGGATGTCCAATGGCCGGCGTCAAACGCACTGTTCGACAAGGCGCTTCGCACATGCGCCAGCGCCCCAAACCGTGCCGATCACGCCATGTCGAACATCGTGGAACCGGCAGGCACCGGATTGAGGAATATCGACCGCGGCCACGACACTTCGACGACCGCGCCTTCGCCCGGTCCGCTCGAATTGCTGAAGCTGATCGCAGCACCTGAACGCTCCAGCAGGGTTTTGGCGATGAACAGGCCAAGACCGAGGCCGCCGCCCGGCTCGGCGCCCTGGCGCGTCGACATATAGGGCTCGCCGATGCGGTCGATGATCTCGGCGGGAAAGCCCGGACCGTCGTCGAGAATGGTGAAGGTGACGTCGTCGTCGTTCCAGCTCCAGTGGATGGTGACGCGCGTGCGGGCGAAATCGACGGCGTTCTCGATCAGGTTTCCGAGGCCGTAGATGACGCCCGGATTGCGGTGACCGACCGGCTCCGGCCCAATGCGCTCGCCGGGTTCGAGCTTGATCGAGATGCCGAAATCCCGATGCGGGGCGATGACCTCCTCGACGAGAGAGGTCAGCGGCAGCCGCGCAAGGTGCTGTTCGCCCTCCGACGACAGGCTGGTCAGCCGCTTGAGAATCTCGCGGCAGCGTTCGCTCTGGCTGCGCAGCAAGGTGACGTCTTCGCCATATTTGGGATCGTTGCCGAGCGCGCGCTCCATCTCCTTGGCGACAAGGGCGATGGTGGCGAGCGGCGTGCCGAGTTCATGCGCGGCGGCAGCGGCAAGACCGTCAAGCGCCGACAGATGCTGCTCGCGCTGCAGCACCAGCTCGGTGGCGGCGAGCGCGTTGGCAAGCAGGCGCGCCTCGTCGGCGACGCGGAAGGCATACATGGCGGTAAATGCGATCGAGCAGCAGACCGCAATCCAGATACCCGACGTGTAGATGAACGGCATGGCAAGCTCGACGCCGTCGTACCATGGCAGCGGCAAATGGAAGAAGGCGAGAATCGAGACCATCAGAATGACGAACACCGCCAGGATCGCGGTCAGGCGCAGCGGCAGCGACGTGGCCGAAATGACGACGGGGACAGTCATCAGAAGCGAAAACGGGTTGGTCAGCCCGCCGGTCATGAACAGCAGCCCGGCGAGTTGCAGGCTGTCGAAGGTGAGAATGCCGAAGGCGGCGAACGGATTGAGCCGCTGCGTCGCCGGGTAGCGGAAGGCGAGGAAGAGGTTGAGCCAGGCGGAGCTGGCGATCAGCGCGAAACACAGGCTGACCGGCAGCGGGAACTGCAGCCAGTAGGCGACGATGACGACGGTGAAGCTCTGGCCGACGATCGCCAGCCAGCGCAGGCGGATCAGCGTGTTGAGGCGCAGCCTGTGGCTGTGCTGTAGGTCGGGCGTGCGGGTCAGCGAGTTCATCTGCGCTATATGCGCCGGACGCAGGTCGCCGCCAAGGGGTTAAGTACCCCTGGGCTTGGCGCGGGCGGTGGCCTGAGCCCCCAGCGGGTTGTCGGGCCAGACATGCCTGGGGTAACGGCCGCGCATGTCGGAGCGCACATCGGCCCATGAGCCGCGCCAGAAGCCGGGCAGGTCGCGCGTCGTCTGGATCGGCCGATGCGCCGGCGACAGCAGTTCAAGCGTGAGCGGCACCGTGCCGCCGGCGATCGAAGGATGCTTGTCCATGCCGAACAGCTCCTGCACGCGCACCGCCAGCACCGGCCACTCGCCATCGTAGCGAATCGGCACATGGCTGCCCGAAGGTGCTGAGAAGTGGGTCGGCGCAAGCGAACCGATCTTGCGCTGCAGGTCGTGCGGGACGAGCGACATCAGGCCACCGTGAAGTGCACTATTGCCGATGCGAGCGAAGGACGCCTCGCCGCGCAGGAAGGGCAACAACCAGTCCTCGAGGCGGTCGAGCAGCGCCTCGTCGGACATGTCGGGCCAGGGTTCGCCCAAGCCGCGATGCAGCCAGGTCAGGCGCTGGCGCAGCGTCTCGGCCTCCTTGCCCCAGTCGAGCAGGCCGAGCCCGTGGGCGCGCAGCGCCTCAAGGATGGCGCGATCGGCTTCCTCGCCCTTCGGCGCCGGCAACATGCGCTCGGAGAGGGTGACGGCGCCGATGCGGACGGTTTCGCGGACGCGGACGGAGCGCTTGTCCTTGTCGAAACTGGCTTCGGTCTTGCGCTCCAGATGGCTGGCAAGAATGTCCCGGATGTCGGCCTCGCTCACCGCTGCGGCCGACGAGATGCGGGCGTTCTGGGCCTTGCCCTGCAGGTCGGCGACAACGAGAAAGGGTTCGCCGGCGAGCGGATCGGCGGCGTCGACCGACGCGCCGCTGCCATTGGCCAGCACGAAACGGCCGCGCTCGCCGCGCGCCTTGGCGACGCGGTCGGGCCAGGCGAGGATGAGAAGGGCGCCGACGCTCTCACCCTCCCCCTTGTGGGGAGGGTCGGACCGCAGGTCCGGGGTGGGGGTAGACTTTCCGCCCTCACCCCCACCCCGCCCCGCTTCGCGGGTCGACCCTCCCCACAAGGGGGAGGGTAAAGCCTGCCGCGCCAGCCGCTCCGCCAGCTGTTTTGCGGCATTGGCGCGCGGCGAGCGCTCGTTGCGGAAGCGCTGCAGGCGACGTTCAAGATCGGCGCTGTCGCCGCCAAGACCGCGTTCGGTCATCAGCACGGCGAGCTGTGCCGCCTCAAGCGCTGCACCCTGATGCGCCGCTTCGGCGACCATGTGGGCGAGGCGCACAGGCAGCGCCAGTTTTCTCATCGCCTGGCCTGACGCGGTCAGGCGGCCATCGGCGTCGATGGCGTCGAGCTCGACAAGAAGTGCCTTCGCCTCGGCCAAGGCCGGTGCTGGCGGCGGATCGAGGAAGGCCAGCGTGATCGGGTCGGCGACACCGAAGGCGGCACAGTCGAGCAGGAAGCCGGACAAGTCGGCCTCAAGGATCTCGGGCGGCGAAAAGGCGGGCAGTGCCGCGGTCTGCTCGGCGCGCCACAGGCGTACGGCAACGCCGGGGCTGGTGCGGCCGGCGCGGCCGGCGCGCTGGTCGGCGGCGGCACGCGAGGCACGTACCGTCTCCAGCCGGGTCAGTCCGCTCGCCGGCTCGTATCTGGGCTGCCGCGACAGGCCGGAATCGATGACGACGCGGACGCCGTCGATGGTGATCGAAGTCTCGGCGATTGACGTCGCCAGCACCACCTTGCGGCGACCCGATGGCGCCGGCTTGATCGCCGCGTCCTGCGCCTTGCCGTCGAGCATGCCATAGAGCGGCACGATGTCAGTGTCGGCGCCGACGCGGCCGTCGAGGCGTTCGGCGGTGCGCTCGATCTCGCGCTGGCCAGGCAGGAAGGCGAGCACGCTACCGGGCTCATCGGCAAGGGCCGAGCGGATCGCCTTGGCCATGGCGTCCTCGATGGCCGTGCCGGCCGGGCGTTCGTCATAGCGGATGTCGACGGGGAAGCTGCGACCTTGACTTTCAATGAACGCAGCACCGTCGAGCAGCTTGGACACGCGGGCGCCGTCGAGCGTCGCAGACATGACGATCAGCCTGAGGTCGGGGCGAAGGGCGCCCTGCACGTCGAGCGCCAGCGCGAGGCCGAAATCGCCGTCGAGCGAACGCTCGTGGAACTCGTCGAACAGCACGGCTGACACGCCGGGCAGTTCGGGATCGTCGAGGATCATGCGGGCCAGCACGCCCTCGGTGACGACGAGGATCCTTGTCTTCGCGCTGACCTTGTTTTCCATGCGCATGGCGTAGCCGACCGTTGCACCCGGCTCCTCGCCGAGCAACGAGGCCATGCGCCGCGCGGCGGCCCGGGCGGCAAGCCGGCGCGGTTCGAGCAGGATGATCTTGCCATCGCCGCGCCAGGGCGCGTCGAGCAGCGCCAGCGGCACAAGCGTGGTCTTGCCGGCGCCGGGCGGAGCGACCAGCACGGCGCTGTTTCCGGACGTGAGCGCCTCGGCAAGTTGCGGCAGCACCGCCGTCACCGGCAGGTCGGGGAGCTTGGTCATCAGTTACGTTCCGGCCTTTTGCGCCGCATGGGCGGCAGGCCGGCAATATCAGCTACCGGACGGACGACGCAACATCGCTGCCCCGGCGACGGGCGCAGGAGGGACAAGCCGCATGCGCAAGCATCCGTCACAGACGGTCGCCAAGAGTGATCGGCCTTGCCCTTGCTTCGCCGGAATGAAGCTTACCGTGACGCTTGCGTGACGGTCTTGCGACAGGAGGGGTCCGTGGCAGAATTTGCATATCCGATATTTGCCGGCGCAGCACCGGACCTGCGCCGGAGCAGCCAGCTCCGCTTCCTCGTCATGGCGCTGGCGCTTGTCGGCGTCGTGACCGTGGCCGCAGCCCTTGCAGCGATCCTCGCGCCCGGCATCCGCCACCTGCTGCTGCGGGAAGACGGCATCGTCGAAATGGGGACCGTGATGTTCCTGGCTGCCGTCGTGCTTGGCGCCGGGGCATCGGTGCTCCTGCGCGGACCAAGCATCCCGGTGATACTGGCCGGCCTGCTCGGACTTGCCGAACTGCTTGACGAGACCAGCTTCGGCGCGCGCCTGTTCGGCTTCCAGCCACTGCCGCTTCATGGCGGCGGGCAGCTCGACGGCTTCCATGACCTTTTGATCCTCGCCTACCGCCTGCTGGGTGACGTCAGCCACGGACTTGCCTTGCTGCTGGTCGCACTGCTGCTGTTGCTATCTGGCGGGGCTGTACTGCTTGCCTTGCGCCATATGGCGCGCAACATGACCGGAGCCACGACATGGCTCTCCGGCCACGTGCTGCTGTTGCTGCATGTCGGCTTTATCGGGCTGGCGCAGATCATCGACATCGCGACGTCGTCGCGCGCGCTTTCCGCCGTCGAGGAGGTGCTCGAGCTCAACGCCGCGATATTGCTGGCGTTTTATGTGGTGCAGATGGGGTGGATGGAAGCCGCTCGGCGACGTGGTGCACGCTGAAACGCCCCTCTCCGTCACGGCTTTGCCGTGACACCTCTCCCCCACTGCGTGGGGGCGAGGAACCCAAGCTGGAGAGCCTGCCCCTACCTCACCTTCACCCACTTCTGCTCCGCAAACGACTGCGCCATGGCGTGCACCGTGCGCTCGATCTCCAGGCCCTCGTCGAAGTCGATGACGCGGGCGCGCGCGCCGGCGATGCGGGCAAGCAGTTCGCGGCACTCGATGGTCTTGAGGTCGTTGAAGCCCAGCCCATGGCCGGGTGCGGGGATGAACTTTTCGTAGGGCGCATGCACGGGGGCGGCGAGGATGGTGCGAAAGCCCTGCTCGGTCGGCCGGTCGGAGGTGACATAAAGCTGGATCTCGTTGAAGCGCTCCTGGTCGAAGACCATCGAGCCCCTGGAGCCGAAGATCTGCACCTGGATGCGACCCTTGCGGCCCCAGGCCGAACGATTGACCAGAAGCGTGCCGGAGACGCCGTTTTCGAGATGGATCAGGCTGGAGGCGATGTCGTAGGTCTCGACAGCGCGACGACCGCCGCCCGAGACCTGGCGGTTGGGATAGGGTTTTGCCATGTCGCACATGACGCTGCCGACCCGGCCGAACAGCGCTGAAATCAGCGACAGCGGGTGAACGGCGAAATCGTCGAGGGCGCCGTAGCCCGAAGTCGCCTCGTGCTTCCAGAAGAACGGCGCGTCGGGATCGGCCATGAAGTCCTCGTCCATCTCGACGCGGAGATGGTTGACCTCGCCGATGAGCTTTTCGTCGAGCATTTGGCGGATGTGGCGGATTGCCGGGCTCTGGATATAGTTGTAGCCGAGCACGGCCACCTTGCCCGACTTGCGCGCGGCGGCGGCCATGGCCTCGGCCTCGGCCAGCGTCGGCGCCATCGGCTTTTCGCACCACAGGTGCTTGCCGGCATCGAGGATGGCAATGGCCATCTCCGGGTGGAACTGGTTGGGTGTGGTCAGCGAGATGACATCGACCTCGGGGTCGGCGACAACAGTGCGCCAGTCGCCCGAGGATTTCTCGAAACCGAGCTCGGAAGCGCGCTGGGCGGCGAGGTCGGCGTTGGCCTCGCCGAGATGGACGAGCCTGACCTTGTCGACGTCGCCGAACACCGTGCGCACCGAATTCCACGCCAGCGCATGGCACTTGCCCATGAAGCCGGTTCCGATAAGTCCTACACCTGTCACTTCACGCTCTCCCGGTTTATAGAATAGGGCATTGCGACCTATGGACTGAATAGTCGAATTCTGGCAAAAATGGAACATACAGTTCATTTTATTTGGACAGCCGGTCGCCCCGGCGCTATGGTGGAATAGGCGGAGGCGGAATGGACGACATGGCGGACACTGTTTCGGAGGCACTGCCGCGCGACTTCGAGGCGCTGAGGGGGCTGATCCTCGACCGGAGGGATAGCCTGCCCAAGCGCATCGCCCAGGTTGCGGCCTATTCGCTCGACAATCCCGACGAGATCGCCTTCGGCACCGCCGCCAGCATCGCAAGCTCCGCCGGGGTGCAGCCGTCGACGCTGATCCGCTTTGCCCAGCATCTCGGCTATGACGGCTTCACCAGCCTGCAGCAGGTTTTCCGCGAACGGCTGCGCGAGCGCACGACCTCCTATGAGGAGCGGCTGACCGTGGTGCGCGGCGACGCCGACGACGGCACCTCCAACCGCCGCATCGTCGACGGGTTCCTCGCTGCCGCCAGCAAGTCGCTCGACGTGATGTCGCGCAATCTCGACGACGAGACGCTGGACCGTGCCGTCGATCTGCTCAACGGCGCCGAGACGATCTACATCCTGGCGCGCCGGCGCTCCTATCCCGTCGCCAGCTACATCGCCTATGCGCTGGGCAAGCTCGGCGTGCGCAGCCAGCTGATCGAATCCGCCTCCGGGCTCAGCCCGGAGATCATCTCGTTTGCCTCGTCGAAGGACGCGGTGATCGCCATCAGCTTCTCGCCCTATGCCTCGGCAACCGTCGAGGAAGCGCGAATCCTGTCGGCCAACAACGTGCCCGTCATCGCCATCACCGACAGCGCGTTCTCGCCCCTGGCGCAGTTCGCCAAAGTGTGGTTCGAGGTGGCCGAAGCCGATTTCGGCGGCTTCCGCTCGCTCGCCGCCACCATGGCGCTGGCAATGGGCCTGACGGTGGGCGTGGCCGAACTGAGGCGCGGCCGCAAGGGCCGGAAATTGGCCAATTCCAAGGGTTGAAATCGCGTCTGGGCTGCACGAAATGCATGGCAGCTGCCCGCTGTCGTCATGCCAGGCGCCCAGTCAGGCGAAAAATGGTTGACGCAGGGGCGATAGTGGCTCAATCCCACTGTTAGCCATCTATTGTATGAGAGAGCCCCCATGCCTGCTTATCGTTCGCGCACCACCACCCACGGCCGCAACATGGCGGGCGCGCGTGGCCTTTGGCGCGCCACCGGCATGAAAGACACCGATTTCGGCAAGCCGATCATTGCCGTGGTAAACTCCTTCACCCAGTTCGTGCCGGGTCATGTGCACCTCAAGGACCTCGGTCAGCTGGTCGCCCGCGAGATCGAGGCGGCCGGCGGCGTGGCCAAGGAATTCAACACCATTGCCGTCGACGACGGCATCGCCATGGGCCATGACGGCATGCTCTATTCGCTGCCGAGCCGCGAGATCATCGCCGACAGCGTCGAATACATGGTCAACGCGCACTGCGCCGACGCCATGGTCTGCATCTCCAACTGCGACAAGATCACGCCCGGCATGCTGATAGCCGCGATGCGCCTCAACATCCCGGCGGTGTTCGTCTCCGGCGGCCCGATGGAAGCCGGCAAGGTGGTGCTCGGCGGCAAGAACGTCGCGCTCGACCTGGTGGACGCGATGGTCGCTGCCGCCGACGACAAGGTTTCGGACGAAGACGTCAAGATCATCGAGCGTTCGGCCTGCCCGACCTGCGGCTCGTGCTCGGGCATGTTCACTGCCAATTCGATGAACTGCCTGACCGAGGCGCTCGGCCTGTCGCTGCCAGGCAACGGCTCGACGCTGGCAACCCATGCCGACCGCAAGCGCCTGTTCGTCGAGGCGGGACACCTGATCGTCGACCTCGCCCAGCGCTACTACGAGCAGGACGACGAGAGCGTGCTGCCGCGCTCGATCGCCTCGAAGGGCGCATTCGAAAACGCCATGGCTCTCGACATCGCCATGGGTGGGTCGACCAACACCGTGCTGCACATCCTGGCAACGGCCCATGAAGGCGAGATCGACTTCGACCAGGACGACATCGACGCGCTGTCGCGCAAGGTGCCGGTGCTGTGCAAGGTCGCGCCCGCCAAGGCCGACGTGCACATGGAAGACGTGCACCGCGCCGGCGGCATTTTTGCCATCCTCGGCCAGCTCGACAAAGCCGGCCTGCTCAACCGCGACCTGCCGACGGTGCACACGGCGACGATCGGCGAAGCCATCGATCATTGGGACACCTCGCGGACCAAGAGCCAGGCGGTGCGCGACTTCTACCTCGCGGCTCCCGGCGGCGTGCCGACCCAGACAGCTTTTAGCCAGGACCGGCGCTGGGACGATCTCGACCTCGACCGCGAAAACGGCGTCATCCGCTCGGCCGAACATGCCTTCTCCAAGGATGGCGGCCTGGCCATACTCAAGGGCAACATCGCGCGCGACGGCTGCGTGGTGAAGACCGCCGGCGTCGACGAGTCGATCCTGAAATTCTCCGGCCCGGCCCGCGTGTTCGAAAGCCAGGACGCCTCGGTCAAGGCGATCCTCGCCAACGAGGTCAAGGCCGGCGACGTGGTGGTCATCCGCTACGAGGGCCCGAAGGGCGGCCCCGGCATGCAGGAAATGCTCTACCCGACCAGCTACCTCAAGTCGAAGGGCCTGGGCAAAGCCTGCGCGCTGTTGACCGACGGCCGCTTCTCGGGCGGCACTTCGGGCCTGTCGATCGGCCACGTTTCGCCTGAAGCGGCAAACGGCGGCACGATCGGGCTGGTGCGCGAAGGCGACCTCATCGACATCGACATCCCCAACCGCACGATCAGCCTGCGCGTCGACGAGGCCGAGCTGGCCGCCCGCCGCACCGAGCAGGACGCCAAGGGCTGGAAGCCGGTCGAAGTGCGCAAGCGCAAGGTGACCAAGGCGCTGAAGGCTTACGCGGCCTTCGCCACCTCGGCCGACCGGGGTGCTGTGCGCGACCTTGGCGACTTCGAGTAAGCTGCCACGAATGGACGACCAAAACAAAGGGCCCGCATCGCGGGCCCTTTTCATTTGGGAGAAGGCTACACGAACCGTCACAGGATTTTGGAAAACCGCTGCGAGACAGACCCATTGCAGTGGGGGATCTGGCTGCACATCATGGTATTCAAGGAGAACAGCTGGCTCTTGTGGCCGCGCCAGAAGTGCAGTGACGCGCTGAGGACGGCGATCAAGCGTATGTCGTCAAAGCCGCTTAGCGGCTAAAGGAGAAGCAAAACTCCCATAGAGATACTCATCTCGCGCTCGCGAGCTCAGTTCTCAGGATATACCAGTTCATCTTGTAGTTACATTTCGCCGATGGCACAGTCGGGCAAGACACCTGAGGGGGACGTCTTGTCTATCTACATTCCAATCTTGAACCTTATTCCGCTCTACAACTCAGCAAAACGGGCCCGCAACCGTTCCGTATACCTCGCGGAATACGTTCAAAGGCCGGAAGCAGAACGTCTGTCAGAGGATCAATATTACGAGGGCAAGACCGTTGCGGATGTCGTCACCGAGCTAGATCTGAAGCTGGGCGAGCGGGTCGAAGAATACGAGCGGCGCGCGGAGCAATTCCTGACACTTTCTTCAAGTGGCGCCCTCGCAATCATTGCCACCCTTTTTGCGAATTCGACCGAGAAGATCAGTCTTCTGGTGATCATTTCAGCCGTACTCCTGACGCTCAGCTTCTTGCTTGTTGCCGTCCTCAAGATAATGCAGACGGACACCGCCTATTTTCGGCAAGGCGAGTGGCAGAAAAACCATCGGGACTTCTTGCACAAAAAGATTACCTTGGGTGAACTTTCCTGGCGAACCATCCGAAGCCACAAGGCGCCGAAGGTCTTTGCGCATACCGCACTAACCTCATTGGCCTTGATGGTAGTCGGCGTGATCTTCCTTATCGCGTCGATCTGGCCGACGACTGCCTCGCCCATGCCATTCCACGCCGAGCCTCAGACCAGTAGCCACGCATTGTAGGTCGCGCTCGCCGCGCCAAGCAGGATGCCAAGGGCTGGAAGCCTATGGAAGTGCGCAAGCGCAAGGTGACCAAGGCGCTGAAGGCGTACGCCGCCTTCGCCACCTCGGCCGATCGCGGTGCCGTGCGCGACCTCGGCAACTTCGAGTAAGCTGCCACGAATGGACAACAAAAGACCCGCACTGCGGGCCTTTTTCTTTTGCCGCGCAAGCTGCCGGCAAGACCCGGCCGGGCGTCGCCCATCGATCCAGCGCAATCAGGAGAATTGCGTCGAAAACGCTTTGCCATCGAAAGGGAACTTCGCCACCCCTTAGGAATTTCCTTCTCAGGCACAGACCGGAAACGAAATCGCTTGCCTTTGTTCGCCTGGGTCCCCGCCGGTAAATGCGGCCAGTGAGGACCGGCGGATGAACCGACCGGCCAGATGCGATATGTTCCGGCAACCTGCACGAGGGAGACGCCGCCATGAGCCGCCTGCATCCGCCTTTCAGGTCTGTGCTCGATTTGATCGGCAACACGCCGGTCGTCGAGCTCAAGCGTTTCGACACCGGCCCGTGCCGGCTGTTCATCAAGCTGGAGAGCCAGAACCCCGGCGGCTCGATCAAGGACCGCATCGCGCTGTCGATGATCGCGGCGGCCGAGCGCGACGGCAGGCTCAGGCGCGGCGGCACCATCGTCGAGGCGACCGCCGGGAATACGGGTCTCGGCCTGGCGCAGGTCGGCATCCCCAAGGGTTATCGCATCATCCTTGTCGTGCCCGACAAGATGAGCCGCGAGAAGATCCAGCACCTGCGCGCGCTCGGCGCCGAGGTCCGGCTGACGCGCTCGGATGTCGGCAAGGGCCACGCCGAATATTACCAGGACATGGCCGAGAAGATCGCCGCCGAGATCCCCGGCTCGTTCTACGTCAACCAGTTCGCCAATCCGGCCAACCCGGAAGCGCACGAGGCCACCACCGGCCCCGAGATCTGGGATCAGCTAAAAGGCGATGTCGAAGCGGTGGTGGTCGGCGTCGGCTCCGGCGGCACGCTGACCGGGCTTGGGCGGTTCTTCGCCAAGGTATCGCCGAAGACAGAAATGGTTCTGGCCGACCCTGTCGGCTCGGTGTTGGCGCCGCTGGTCAAGACCGGCAAGATGGAGGAGGCCGGCAGTTGGACGGTCGAAGGCATCGGCGAGGATTTCGTGCCGCCGAACTGCGACCTGTCGCTGGTCAAGAAGGCCTATTCGGTCAACGACAAGGCGAGCATGCTGGCGGTGCGCGACCTGCTCGCCAAGGAAGGCATCCTCGCCGGCTCGTCGTCGGGCACGCTGCTTTCGGCCGCCCTGCGCTACTGCCGCGAGCAAAAGACGCCGAAACGGGTGGTGACCTTCGTCTGCGACAGCGGCAACAAGTACCTGTCCAAGGTGTTCGACGACTTCTGGCTGGCCGAACAGGGCCTCGACGAGCGCGAGCAGCACGGCGACCTCAGCGACCTGGTGGCCCGCTCGCACCGCGAGGGCGGCACGGTGTTCGTCGGTCCCGGCGACAATTTGCTGACAGCCTATGGGCGGATGCGGCGCGGGGACGTGTCGCAACTGCCCGTCCTCGAGGAGGGCAAGCTTGTCGGCATCATCGACGAGGGCGACATCCTGTCCAAGGTGGAAGGCCTTTATGACGGCCGCTGGAACCGCTTCAACGCACCCGTTTCCACTGCCATGACCAAGGACCTGCACACGCTGCAGGCCAACCAGACGCTCGACGCCCTGCTGCCGATCTTCGACCGGAACGAAGTGGCCATCGTGTTCGACGGTGACGAATTCGTCGGGCTGATCACCCGGGTCGACCTCATCAACCATCTCAGGCGGACAAAATGACGACGCAAAAGAACCGGCTGGCATTTTCGACGCGCACCATCCATGGCGGCCAGAGCCATGATCCGACGACCGGCGCGGTCATGGTGCCGATCTACGCCACCTCGACCTATGGCCAGCAGAGCCCGGGCGTGCACAAGGGCTTTGAGTACGCCCGCAGCCAGAACCCGACGCGCTTCGCCTTCGAGCGCGCCATCGCCGACCTTGAAAGCGGTTCAGCCGGCTTCGCCTTCGCTTCCGGGCTGGCGGCGATCGGCACGGTGTTCGAGCTGCTCGACAGCGGCGCGCATATCGTCGCCACCGACGACATCTATGGCGGCACGTTCCGGCTGCTCGAGCGGGTGCGCAAGCGTTCGGCGGGGCTACAGGTGACGTTCGTCGACCTCACCGACCTCGCCGCCGTCGAGGCGGCAATCCGGCCGGAGACGAAGATGCTGTGGGTCGAGACGCCGACCAACCCGCTGCTGCGCGTCGTCGACCTCGAAGGCGTGGCGGCACTGGCCAGGCGCAAGGGCGTGCTTTCGGTCGCCGACAACACCTTCTGCAGCCCCTATCTGCAGCGGCCGCTGGAGCTCGGCATCGACATCGTGGTGCACTCGACGACGAAGTATCTCAACGGCCACTCCGACATGGTCGGCGGCTGCGTGGTGGTGGGCGACAACAAGGAACTGAGCGACCAGCTGAAGTTCCTGCAGAACGCCATCGGCGCGATATCAGGACCGTTCGACAGTTTTCTGGCGTTGCGCGGGATCAAGACTTTGGCGCTGAGGATGGAGCGGCATTCGCAGAACGGGGCCAAGATCGCGCGCTGGCTGGAAAGGCGCAAGGAGGTGCGCCGGGTGATCTATCCCGGCCTCGAAAGCCATCCGCAGCACGCCGTCGCCAGGGCGCAGATGTATCATTTCGGCGGCATGATATCGGTCGAGCTCGACCGTGATCTGGCCGCGACCAAACGTTTCCTCGAACGGACGCAGTTGTTCACGCTCGCCGAAAGCCTCGGCGGCGTCGAAAGCCTGATCGAGCATCCGGCGCTGATGACGCATGGCTCGATCCCGGCGGAAAAGCGCGCCGAGATCGGCATTTCGGACTCGCTGGTGCGGCTGTCGACCGGCATCGAGGATGGGGATGACTTGATATCAGACCTGGAGCAGGCGCTGGCGGGTTAGTTTTTCTTCGCATCTGGAAAGATGCCCCTCACCCTTACCCTCTCCCCGTGAAGAACGGGGAGAGGGGGACGCCGGCGTCGCGGCTAGCCTCCTTCTCCCCGTCCTACGGGGAGAAGGTCCCGGCAGGGGGATGAGGGGCGGCGCGACGGTTCGTGATCGCGCGCATCCGCCTCAAGCGCTCTCGAACCCCACCAAAAACTTGCTCAGCAGCGCGTTGAGCGCCGCCCTCTCCTGCCTGGTCAGCACTTCCACGATGCGGGTTTGCGTGGCGACATGGTCGGTGACGGCGGCATCTATGGTGGCAAAACCCTTTTCGGTCAGCGAGACGATGAAGCTGCGGCGGTCGTCGGGATTGAGCCGACGCTCGACGAGGCCTGCCTTTTCCAACTGGTCGACACGGTTGGTCATAGTGCCGGAGGTGATCATCATCGTCGCCGAGAGATCGCCGGGCGACAGCGCATAGGGCGGCCCGGAGCGTCGCAGCGTCGCCAGCACGTCGAAGCTCGCATAGTTCAGCCCGTGGGCGGCGAAGGTCTTTTCCATCTCGCGGGCGAGGTGCTGCGACACCCGGTTGAGGCGGCCGATCAGCCCCATCGGCGCGACGTCGAGGTCGGGCCGTTCGCGGTTCCACTGGGCAAGAATGTCGTCAACGCGATCCATGGCCAAGCTTTCGGGAAAAATTCTCTTGACGTCAAGAGAATGCGATATATCTTGAGGTCAAGATTTTTGATGTGGAGATAATTCCCATGTCCCGCAACACCGACCTGCTGCTGACGGCCATCGCCCCCGCGATCTGGGGCAGCACCTACATCGTGACAACCGAATTCCTGCCCGCAGGCTATCCGCTGACGGTGGCGATGCTGCGAGCGCTTCCCGCGGGCCTGTTGTTGCTGCTGCTGGTGCGCCAGCTGCCACAGGGCATCTGGTGGGCGCGCGTGCTGGTGCTCGGCGCGCTCAACTTCTCGATCTTCTGGTGGCTGCTGTTCGTCGCGGCCTACAGGCTGCCCGGCGGCGTGGCGGCGACCGTCGGCGCCATCCAGCCACTGATCGTCATCCTGCTTGCCCGCGCCCTGCTCGGCTCGCCGATCCGCCCGCTGTCGATCGTAGCTGCCATTGCCGGCATGGCCGGCGTGGCGCTGCTGATCCTGACGCCGCATGCAGCACTCGACCCGATCGGCATCGCCGCTGGTCTTGCCGGCGCTGTCTCGATGGCTGCGGGCACAGTGCTCAGCCGCCGCTGGCAGCCGCCGGTATCGCCGCTGACCTTCACCGCCTGGCAGCTGACATCAGGCGGCCTGCTGCTGCTGCCGGTGGCGCTACTACAGGAGCCGTCGCTGCCTTCGCTAACGATGCCCAACCTGCTCGGCCTCGCCTGGCTCGGCCTGATCGGTGCGGCACTGACATACATCCTGTGGTTCCGTGGCATCGCCAGGCTGGAACCGTCTGTCGTTTCGCCGCTCGGCTTCCTCAGCCCGATGACCGCCGTGATCCTTGGCTGGTCAGTGCTCGGTCAGTCGCTCAGCGCAGCGCAGATCTTCGGCATGGTCGTGGTGCTCGGCAGCGTCTGGCTCAACCAGCGTGCCCAGCAGGCCAAGCCGATCCCGGCCAAGCTCGCGACGGCCTGACGTCGCCTCGTGGCGGCCGGCCCAAGGAACCAGCTTGCGTTCCAAATGGCACAGGCCAAAGCGCGAAGGCGACCGCGGCGATAAATCAGGAATGCCCAGGACGACGTCGGTGACGAGGAACTGCGCCGCCGACTGGATCATGAAGCCAAGGCCGTGCGTCGCCGCCACCAGCTCGGCTGCGACCAACGGCCGCGTCCTTGCGGCAGTCAGGACACAAGCACGCCGATCTCTTCCGCGGCGGCAACGAATGCCCGGCGAGCCGCCTCACGCGTGCGGGTTCCGGCAAGGGCGGCGGACACTATCTCGACGGCTTCACGGTAGAGCGGGCCGCTGCGCTTGGCATGCGGCCAGTCGACCAGCGCCTCGTAGGCGCCCTTGACCGTGGTGACTTCGCGCTGGGTGCTTTCCGACCCGATGCGGACGGAGACAGGATTATCGAAAAGCATGCGGTCCATTGCGACCTCCAGAAATTGACGGTCAGCAACAACGTTCTGGAGGCGAGCGGGTTCCCAAAGCAGAAGCCTGACGCGGCTAGTGCAATCCGCCGACGCCAAGCAGCCTTTCAACGACATCGGGCTGGGCCGAAAGCTCTTGCGGCGTACCCGACCAGGCGACACGACCGCGCTCGAGGATGATGGCGCGGTCGGCAAAATCGAGCGCGCTCTGGATGCGCTGCTCTACCAGGACGACGGTCATGTCGCCGCCCGAAGCGAGCCTGGAGAACACCTCCATCAACTCTTCGCAGATGACAGGGGCGAGACCTTCCAGCGGTTCGTCGAGCAGAAGAACAGTTGGCTTGCCGAGAATGGTGCGGGCCGTCGACAGCATCTGCTGTTCGCCGCCCGAAAGCTGAGAGCCCAGGTTCTTGCGCCTTTCCTTGAGGCGCGGGAACATCTGGTAGGCTTCCTCGATCGCCGAACGGTCGCGGCCCTTGAGCCCGACAAAGAGGTTCTCCTCAACCGTCAGCGACGGAAAGATGCAGCGCGCCTGCGGCACGTAGCCAAGGCCGCCGCGGGCGCGCGCCGAACTTTCCTGGCTGGACATGTCGGTGTTGCCGAGGCGGATCGAGCCGCCATAACGTTTGGTCTGCCCGGCGATGGTGGCGAGCAGCGTCGTCTTGCCCATGCCGTTGCGGCCAAGGATGGCGAGGCGCGAACCGGCCGGCACAGAGAACGAAACATTCTCCAGCACCCTTGTCGGACCATAGCCGGCGCTCAGGCCGGAGATTTCAAGCGGCGCTGCGGTCATTGGCGTAGCTTCCGAGATAGGCTTCGCGCACACGCGCATCCTTGGTGACGTCCTGAGGCGAACCATCGAAGATGATGACCCCGGCAGCGAGGACGATGACGCGTTTGGCAAAGCGGAAAACGAGGTCCATGTCGTGCTCGATCATCAGCACGGCGAGGTCGGATGGCAGGCCGGCAAGGGCCGCCTCGATGCGCGGCGTATCACTCTGGGGAACGCCCGCCGCCGGTTCGTCGAGCAACAGCACCTTGGGCTTGAGAGCCAGCGCCAGCGCGATTTCGAGCAGGCGCTGCTGGCCGTAGGCGATCTCGGCCACCTTGCGGGTGGCGATATGGTCGAGGCCCAGCGTGCGCAGGAGTTCCGCCACTTCGGCGAGCACGTCAGGCATCGACTGATAGTGCCCGAAGATGCGACCGGTGCGGCCGGTGCGCTGCATGACGGCCAGCGCCAGGTGCTCTTCCGGGGTCATGTCGGGAAACAGGCGCGTGACCTGGAACGAACGGACCAGCCCCTGGCGGACGCGCGGCGTCGGCCCAAGTGCGGTGACATCGTTGCCGGCGAGCATGACCTTGCCGGAATCGGGTTCAAGATGACCGGTGACCAGATTGACGAAGGTGGTCTTGCCGGCGCCGTTGGGGCCGATCAGCGCGACCCGGTCGCCAGGACTCATGGTGATCGAGACGTCCTGCGTGACGGCGAGGCCACCGAAGGACTTGTTGAGGTTCTGGACCTGGAACACCGGGCTCATTTGCCTTGCCTCTTAAGACGGTCGAGCAACATCAAGGCGGTGCCGTAAAGGCCGCGCGGCGCAAACAGCACGACCGCGATCAGCAACGCGCCGACGATGGTGAGCCAGTGGAACGGATTGGCCGCCGAGACGAAATCCTCGAACCACATGAAGCTGACTGTGCCGATGAGCGCGCCATAGAGCGAGCCGGTGCCGCCGAGCACCAGCATGACCAGCGCCTCCGCCGACAGCGTGAAGCTGAGCGAGTCGAGACCGACGACCTGGGTGGAAATGGCGTTGAGCGCGCCGCCGACACCAGCGACCGCACCCGAGATGACATACATCCTGAGCAGCGTGCCCTGCACCGAAGCGCCCATGGCGCGGATCCGGATCGGATCTTCCTTGATGCCGCGGCACAGCATGCCGAAGGGCGAACGGGTGATCAGGCGCAGCACGACGAAGGCGACGACCACCAGCGCCACGGCAAAGCCGTAGGCGGTGCGGCCCCACAGGTCGAAGGCGAAGATGCCGAAGATCGGATCGGGCGAGATGCCCGACAGGCCGTCACTGCCGCCGGTGTAAACGGAAGCCTTGTTGGCGGCTTCGTGAAACAGGTGGACGACGGCGATGGACAACACGAGTTGCGCCAGGCCATGGCCGCGCAAGATCACTGCACCCGAAACGATGCCGGCGACAGCGCCGCCGATGGCGCCGACAACGACCATCAACAGCGGATCAGTGATGCCGAAATGGACCGCCGCAATGCCCGAGGCATAGGCGCCTGCACCAAACAGCGCTGCGTGGCCAAGGGTGGCAACGCCGCAGAAGCCGGTGACAAGGTCGATCGACAGCACCAGAAGCGCAACGCCGAGAATGCGCGTCAGCAGCGCCAGGTTGTTGGGGAACAGGAAGTAGCCGATGGCGGCGACCGCGAGGATGACGGCAAGGCCGATGAGGTCGCGCATGATCCAGTTCGGGCGCGTCGAGGCGGTCTTGGCTGGCGAGGTGTTTTCAATGGCAGCCATCTACTTGCTCCTGCCCAAGAGACCACGCGGGAAGACGCAGACGATGGCGATGACGGCTAGATAGAAGAAGAACTCGCCATATTCCGGCAGCAGGTAGCGGCCGGTGGTGTCGATGGCGCCGAGCAGCAGGCAAGCAAGCAGCGCGCCGGGAATGGAGCCGGCGCCGCCAACGGAAACGACGACGAGGAAGGTGACCATGTAGCGCAGCGCGTAGTAGGGCTCGATCGGCAGCAGTTCAGCGCCGACGATGCCGCCAAAGGCGGCGAGGCCAACGGCGACCGCGAAGGAGACCGCGTAGACGATCTTCGTGCGCACGCCGAGCGAGGCGGCCATGGCGGCGTTGTCGACCGAGGCCCGCAGCTTGACGCCGAAGGATGTCTTTTCGATCAGGAACCACAGACCGCCGGCAACGACCACGCCGCAGGCGATGGCGAACAGCTTCTGCGCCGAGATCGAGCGGAAGCCGAGGTCGACCGGGCCGCGCAGCAGCTCTGGCAGCGGGATGGTCTTCAGCGTCGGGCCAAAGACATAGTTGGCGATGCCGATGACGCAGAAGGTTATGCCGATTGTCATCAGCACCTGGGTCAGTTCCGGCGCGCCATAGATACGGCGGTAGAGGAACCGCTCGACCGGGATGGCGATCAGGATGGTGCCGACGACCGCGGCAAGGATCGCCACGCCGTAGCCGAAGCCGAGTGTCTGGGTGGCATAGGAGGCGATGTAGCCGCCGATCATGGCGAAGGCGCCATGGGCGAGATTGACCACGCGCATCAAGCCCATGGTCACCGAAAGTCCAATCGAGATGACGAACAGCACCATGCCATAGGCAAGGGCGTCGATCCCAACGCTGAGAACGGTTTGCATCGATCAATCCAGCAGCGGCCCGGAAACCGCCTCGCGGCATCCGGGCCCTGTCGTTGGCGTAACGCTGTTACTTCGCGGCGGCAAGGCCGGGGTCGCCCTGCTTGTCGAAGGTTGCGATTTCCTTGTTGTAGTAGGTGCCGTCGTCGGCCTTGGCGACTTCGCGCAGATAAATGTTCTGCGTCATGTGACGGCTCTCGGGATCGATCGAGACAGGACCGCGCGGGCTTTCCCAGGCGAGACCCTTGACCGCGTCGACGGCCTTCTGGGCATCCTGCTCGCCGCCGGTCGCCTCGATCATCTTGTAGATGACGTGCATGCCGTCGTAAGCGCCGACCGAGGGGAAGGACAACTCGGCAGGGTTGCCGATGGCCTTCTGTGCGGCTTCGACGAACTTCTTGTTTTCTGCCGAGTCATGCGAGACGGCATAATGAAAGGTCGTCAGCAGGCCTTCCGCAGCCTGGCCGAGCGCCGGCAGGTCGGATTCCTGGGTCAGGTCGCCGGGAGCGAGGAACTTGACGCCGGCCTTGGCCAGGCCGTTCTCGTTGTAGGCCTTGACGAAGCCGAGCGTCGTCGGGCCCGAAGGCAGGAAAGCGAAGACCGCGTCCGCACCGGAATCCTTGACGCGCTGCATGATCGGGCTGAAGTCATTGGTCGACAGCGGCAGGCGGATGGAATCGACGACCTCGCCGCCTTCGGCGGTGAAGGTGGTCTTGAAGGCGTTTTCGGAATCGACGCCCGGACCGTAGTCGGAAACCACCGTGATGACCTTCTTGACGCCACGCTCCTTGGCGACCTTGGCCATCGGCGCCGAGGTCTGCCAGGTGGTGAAGGAGGTGCGCACGATGAGCGGGCTCTTGGTGACGATCGCCGACGTGGCGGCGTTCATGACGACCAGCGGCACGTTGGCCTGCTCGAGCAGCGGGGTCACAGCCATCGCGTCCGGGGTGAAGTAGAAGCCTGCCAGATATTGAACGCCTTCCTTGACGACCAGTTCCTGGGCCAATGCCTTGGACTGGGCCGGATCGGCGGCCGGCAGGTCGCGGTAGACGATCTCGATCTCGTCGTCGCCGACCTTGTTGCCATTGAGCGCCATGTAGGCGTCGATGCCGGCCTTGAAGTTCTTGCCCTGGATGGCGAACGGGCCGGAGAACGGACCGACGACGCCAACCTTGATGGTGTCAGCGAAAGCGGTGCTGGAAAGCGCCAAAACCGCGAGCGCGGCCAAAACAGACTTCTTCAATTTTTCCTCCGTGTGAACGAGCCGGCACTGTCGCGCGCGCCGGTCCCGGTTTCTCCGTATCGTGCCAAGTGTCATGCTCGAAACGGTAATGTAAAATGAAAAGAATCGCGCAACCCATAACCTCCAAGGTATGCGATCTCTTCAATTGCTCCCAAAATCAGTAGGGCAGACCGACATAGTTCTCGGCCAGGGCAGCGGATGCCGCTTCGGAATGCACGAGATAGTCGAGCTCGGCTTCCTGGATACGCTGGCCGAAATCGTCGGTATCGGGGAAGCGGTGCAGCATCGTGGTCATCCACCAGGAGAAGCGGACCGCCTTCCAGACGCGCGACAAGGCGCGCGCCGAATAGGCATCGACGCCGGCAGTCGAGCGCTCCTGATAGAACTCGCGCAAACCCCAATACAGATAGCGCACATCGCTGGCTGCCAGATTGAGGCCCTTGGCGCCAGTGGGCGGCACGATGTGCGCGGCATCGCCGACCAGGAACATGCGGCCGAAGCGCATCGGCTCGGCGACGAAGGAGCGCAGCGGCGCGATCGACTTCTCGAAGGAAGCGCCGGTGACCACGCGCTCTGCCGCGACCGGCGGCAGGCGGCGACGCAGCTCGTCCCAGAAGCGGTCGTCGCTCCAGTCCTCGACCTTGTCGTCGAGCGGGCACTGCACATAGTAGCGGCTGCGGTGCGCCGAACGCATCGAGCAGAGCGCGAAGCCGCGTGGGTGGTTGGCGTAGATCAGTTCGTGATCGGCCGGCGGCACCTCGGCGAGGATGCCGAGCCAGCCGAAGGGATAGGCGCGTTCGTAGGTCTTGATGGCGCCCGCCGGCGCCGACTTGCGGCTGACGCCGTGGAATCCGTCGCAACCGGCGATGAAGTCGCAGCCAATGCGATGCGTCACGCCATCCTTTTCGTAGGTGACGAAGGGCGTATCGGTGTCGAAGCCCTGCGGCAGGACGTTCTTGGCGTCGTAGACCGTGGTCAGGCCGGCAGCCTCGCGCTTGTCCATCAGATCGTGCGTCACCTCGGTCTGGCCATAGACCATGACGCGCTTGCCGCCGGTCAGGCCGGCGAGGTCGATGCGGTGAAGACGGCTGTCGAAGGCAAGCGAGATGCCGTCGTGCGGCAGGCCCTCGGCATGCATGCGCGCGCCACAGCCAGCCTCGTCGAGCAGATCGACCATGCCCTGCTCGAGCACACCGGCGCGGACGCGGCCAAGCACATAGTCGCGGTCGACCCGTTCGAGGATGACAGTGTCGATGCCGCTGTTGGCGAGCAGCTGCCCGAGCAGCAGGCCGGAGGGGCCGGAGCCGATGATGACGACTTGCGTACGCATTTGTTGTCCTTCTTGCCGCGCGGCCCGTGGCGAGTTGCAGGCACGATCCTGCCGCCGTGTCGGGCGCTTGGTTGCTGGCGACGCCGGTTAGCTGCCCGACTGAGCGCCCATGCTTTCAATCTGTTCGGCGAGCGCATGCGCCTGCCTGAGGGCCGATGCCGTGGCCACCGCCATCTGCGGCAACAGCAGCCATTCCAGTGTCCAGGCAGCGCCCGAGCGTTCCTGTTCATGCACCAGCGCCTGATGCATGCCCGCGAGAAGCGTGGCGTTGAAGCGCGCCAGCGTGACCAGCGTTTCTGCCGCCACCGGGTTCTGCTTGTGCGGCATCGCCGACGACCCGCCGCCGCCGCTGAGCGAAATCTCGTCGCCTGCCTGCGCCATCAGCGCGACGTCCTGGCCGAACTTGCCGAGGCTGCCGGTGATGAGTGAAAGCAGGCTCGCAAGATCGGCTAGCCGATCGCGCTGGCTGTGCCATTGCGGCGCATCGCCAAGGCCGAGCCCATCGGCCAGCGCCTTGCGCACGGACTCGCCCTTGCCGCCGAGCTTGTCCAGCGTGCCGGCGGCGCCGCCGAACTGGACGACCAGCAGATCGGGTTTCATCGCGGCGAGGCGAACGCGATGGCGTTCGAGCGGCTCGCGCCATGCACGAACACGGTCGGCGACGGTGATCTCGATGGCCGCCTGCATGCGCGTGCGGCCCATCAGTGGCCGGGAACCGAAACGCGCTTCGAGCGACGCCAGCCCTGTCGCCAGTTCAGCGAGTTGCGCATCGAGGCGCTCGACGACACGCTTCAGCCGCAGCACCAGCGCGGTATCGATGACATCCTGGCTGGTGGCGCCGAAATGCACCTTGTCGCCATGGGCGTCGTTGGTCGCGTCGCGCAGCTGGCGCACCAGCTCGGGCACGACCACGCCATCGCGCGCCGTGGCAGCGCGTAGCGCGGCGATGTCGGGCAGGAAGGTGGCGACCGCCGCAACGATCGCCTCGGCGGCTTCCGCCGGAATGACCCCTTCCGCCGCCTCGGCCTCGGCCAGCGCCTGCTCGAAGGCAAACATAGCGTCGATCTCCGCCTCGACGGAGAACAGGCGCGACATCTGCTCGTCGCCGAGCAGGCCGGACAGGAAGGGATGATCGAAGGGCGATACGGTCATGGTGCGGCCGGTTCAGATGTCAAAGAACACGGTTTCCCGGTCGCCCTGCAGGTGGATGTCGAAGACATAGACATCGCCATGGCGCTCGGCGATGAGGGTCGGGACGCGGACGCGATGCTCAATGCGGGCGAGAACAGGATCTTCCGCATTGGCTAGTTCTTCGTCGGCAAAATACATACGGGTCTGCAGGCCGAGATTGATGCCGCGCGCGACGATCCAGAAAGTGACGTGCGGCGCCATCAGCACGCCCGGCTTATAGGGCACGCGCCCCGGCTTGATGGTCTCGAAGACGCATTCGCCCGACACCATGTCGGTGGGCATGCGGCCCCATCCGGTGAAATTGGGGTCGGCCGCGCCGCGGATCTCGGTCGGCGAATTGTAGAGGCCGGCGCTATCTGCCTGCCAGATCTCGATCAGTGCGTCCTTGAGCGGCGTGCCGGTGCCATCGAGCACGCGGGCGCGGATGGTGATGCGCTCGCCCTTGGTCTTGGCGTTGACCATTTCGGTGCCGAGGTCTTTTTCGAAGACACCGGGTATGCCGCAGAAGTTCGGCGTCAGGCCGATGTGGACGTAAGGGCCGGCGGTCTGCGAGGGGCTTTCCTTGAGCCGGTTCAGCGACTGGACCATCAGTTGCCCTCGAGGCGGTTTTCAAACAGCGATGAGCGGCGGCCGCGCAGGACAATGTCGAACTTGTAGGCGCGCGCGTCCATCGGGATCGTCGCCTGCATGTCGAGCGCAGCGATCAGCGTTTCGACGGCCGCCTTGTCGGGGATGGTCTTGACGATCGGGCAGAGCCAGATCAGCGGATCGCCCTCGAAATACATCTGGGTGATCAGGCGCTGGGCGAAGCCATGTCCGAAGACCGAGAAATGGATGTGCGCCGGACGCCAGTCGTTGACGCCATTCGGCCAGGGATAGGGACCCGGCTTGATGGTGCGGAAGGCGTAGTTGCCATCCTCATCGGTAATGGTGCGGCCGCAGCCGCCGAAATTGGGATCGAGGGCAGCGATGTAGCCCTCCTTCTTGTGGCGGTAGCGGCCACCGGCATTGGCCTGCCAGAATTCAAGCAGCGCACCGGATACCCCCTTGCCGCGCTCATCGAGCACGCGGCCATGGACGATGATGCGCTGACCGATGGCGCTCTCGCCCGGCTTGGCGAAATTGTGGATCAGGTCGTTGTCGAGTTCGCCCAGCATGTCGTGGCCGAACACCGGGCCGGTGATCTCGGAAATGGTGTTGTCCAGCGACAAAAGCGCCTTCTGGGGCGAGCGCAGCACTGATGTCTTGTAGATCGGCGTGAACGCCGGCGGGTGCCAGGCGCGATCGCGCTGAAAGAAGGCGCCGCTCTCAGGTTTTGCGTTCGACTTGGGATCAGTTGTCATCGGATTTGCCTGCATCCATTTCGGCAAAGACCTGCTTGGCGACCTTGATGGCGCGGTTGGCCGCCGGCACGCCGGCATAGATCGCGACATGCAGGAAAGCTTCGCAGATGTCTTCGCGGGTCGCGCCGGTGTTGGCGGTAGCGCGGACATGCATCGCCACTTCCTCATCATGGCCAAGGGCAGCCAGCAGCGCCAGCGTCACCATCGAGCGCTCGCGCTTGCTCCAGGCCGGACGCGCCCAGACGGTGCCCCAGGCGGCTTCGGTGATGAGCTGCTGGAATGGCCGGTCGAAGTCGGTCGAGGCCAGTTCGGCACGGTCGACATGGGCGTCGCCGAGCACGGAGCGCCGGACGGTGAGGCCTTCGCGATACCTTGTCGAGGCTGGCGCCGATGCGGTCATGGTCAATTCACTCCAGGGGAAGGCGGGCGATGAAACGCCGCATGAGGTCCGTCAGCGCAGTTGGCTGTTCGACGCAGGGAATGTGGCCCGCGCCGTCGATGATCTTGAAACGGGAGCCGGGGATGAGATCGGCCATGGAACGTACAAGCGCCGGCGGCGTGGAGCCGTCATGGTCGCCAACGACCACGAGCGTCGGCACCACTATCGCCTTGGCGGCTTCGGTGTAGTCGGCGTCGCGCAATGCCGCGCAGGTGCCGGCATAGCCTTCCAGCGGCTGGCGCGTCAGCATGTTGCGATAGCCGACCAGGTCGGCCTGGCGCTTGTCGTGGAACTCCGGCGTGAACCACAGCTTGAGCACGCCATCGGCGATCGACCCGATGCCATTCGCCTCGACCGCGGCGATGCGGGTGTTCCAGCTGTCCTCGGTGCCGATCTTGTGGGCGGTGTCGCAGAGGATCAGCCCATCGACCAGATCGGGACGCCTTGCATACAGGCCCTGGGCGATCAGGCCGCCTGCCGACAGGCCGCAGATGATGGCCTTCTTGACCTTGAGATGATCGAGCAGCCCGGCAAGGTCATCGACATGATCGTCCATCGAATAGGGCGCTTGGCCAATGTCAGACAGGCCATGGCCGCGCTTGTCGTAGGTGACGATGGGAAAATCGCCGGCAAGACCGACGATGACGTCACGCCAGATGCGGAAATCGGTGCCAAGAGAGTTGGCGAAGACAATCACCGGCTTGTCGGCTGGTCCACCGATCAACTGGTAGTGCAGCGTCACGCCGCCGATGTCGATGAATTGCACTCGATTTCTCCTCGTCGTGACAGTGGAGTAGTTGTTTGGTTTGGTAAAATGATATTTTGTGGCCTTCTATTAACCCGTGGGTTATGAGAAAGCATGATTGAAAGTCGCGTCCGGTTCCGCCATCTCCAGACCTTCCTAGAAGTCGCGCGCCAGAAAAGCGTGGTCAAGGCGGCCGGGCTGCTGAATGTCAGCCAGCCGGCGGTGACCAAGACGATCCGCGAACTGGAAGAGGCGCTGGGCGTTGCGGTTTTCGAGCGCGACGGGCGCGGCATCAAGATCACGCGTTCGGGCGAAATCTTCATGCAGCATGCCGGCATGGCAATCACCGCACTCAGGCAGGGCATCGACTCGGTGGCCAACGCGCGCGCCGAAGGCGGGCCACCAATCCGCATCGGCGCGCTGCCGACAGTTTCGGCGCATATCATGCCGCGGGCGATGAGCCTTTTTCTGAGCGAGGACACCGGCGCCACGATCAAGATCGTCACCGGTGAAAACGCGGTGCTGCTCGAGCAGTTGCGCCTTGGCGAACTGGACCTTGTCGTCGGCCGCCTCGCTGCGCCCGAGAAGATGACGGGTTTTTTCTTCGAGCATCTGTATTCCGAACAGGTCGTCTTCATCGTGCGCGACGGCCACCCGTTGCTGAAGCGCGGCGAGGACGTGTTCGAGCATCTCGCCAACTACCCTGTGCTGATGCCGACGCGCGCCTCGATCATCCGGCCGTTCGTCGAGCGTTTCTTCATCACCAATGGCGTCGCTTCGATCCCAACCGAGATCGAAACGGTGTCGGATGCCTTTGGCCGCGCCTTCGTGCGCCAGAGCGATGCGGTGTGGATCATTTCGCACGGTGTTGTCAGCGACGACATCAAGGAGGGCGCACTGAAGATCTTGCCTATCGACACTTCGGACACGCGCGGCCCGGTCGGGCTGACGATGCGCACCGACACCCAGCCCTCGGCGGCGTTCTCGATCCTGCTCAAGACCATTCGCGAAGCGGCGGCCGAGCGCGGCTGAGGCCGCCGCCATTCGCCGCGCCCCCTCGCAATCGCACATAGCATCCGCTACATACCCCCTAAGCTTGAAATGAGGATGCGATGGCCGAGAAGACCGAAGGGCGAAAGACGATCGTGTTGACCGGAGCCAGCCGCGGCATCGGCCACGCGACGGTGAAGCGCTTTTCGCGCGAAGGCTGGCGCGTCATCACCTGCTCGCGCCAGGCCTTTTCCGACGACTGCCCGTGGCCAGCAGGTCCCGATGACCACATCAAGGTCGACCTCGCCGACCAGGGCGACGTCGGCAGCGCCGTCTCGGAAATCCGGCAGCGGCTGGAAAAAGAAGGCGGGCAACTGCACGCGCTGGTCAACAATGCCGGCATTTCGCCCAAGTTGCAGGGCGGCGGCCGGATGAATTCCATCGACACGCCGATGCATGTCTGGCGCGACGTGTTCCAGGTCAATTTCCTGGCGCCGATCATGCTGGCGCGCGGCCTGTTCAAGGAACTGGCGGCGGCCAAGGGCTCGGTGGTCAACGTGACCTCGATTGCCGGCACCCGCGTCCACCCTTTCGCCGGCACGGCTTATGCGACGTCAAAGGCAGCACTTGGCGCGCTGACGCGCGAGATGGCTGCCGACTTCGGCCCGCATGGCATCCGCGTCAACGCAATCGCACCGGGCGAGATCGACACCGCGATCCTGTCGCCGGGTACCGACAAGATCGTCGAGACCATTCCGATGCGCCGGCTCGGCCTGACATCGGAGGTCGCCGACATCATCTACTTCCTGTGCTCGGGCCAGGCGTCCTATGTCACCGGCTCGGAAATCCACATCAACGGCGGCCAGCACGTGTAACCGGTCTGGCCTCCTTGCCTTCTCCCAGAGAAGAGGGAGAAGGCGACGTCATCATCCCCGTCCCCTAAACGAAAAGCCCGCTGGACGGCGGGCTTTTCGTTGTTGGATGCCGCTGTCGCTCAGGCCTTGACCTGTCTGGCAGCCTCATCGAGCGACTTCTCGACGGCGTCGAAGATGTCGTCGACCTGCTTGTCGTTGATGATCAGCGGCGGGCAGAAGGCCAACGCGTCACCCATGTTGCGGGAGATCACGCCGTTCTGCTGCAGCAGGCCGTTGACCAGGCCGCCGAGCGCGCCGGCTGCACCCCAAGGCGCCTTGGTCGTCTTGTCGGCAACGAGTTCCATGGCGCCGATGAGGGCGATGCCGCGGACTTCGCCAACGAGGTCGTGCGAGGCGATGCGGGCCAGGCGCTTTTGCATGTGGGCGCCGACCTCGCGGGCGTTGTCGACGAGGTTGCGCTCCTCGATGATGGCGATGTTTTCAAGCGCCACGGCTGCCGCGACCGGATGGCCGCCCGCAGTGAAGCCATGGCCGAAGGTGCCGATGCGGTTGCTCTCGTCGGCGATCGGCTCGTACACCTTGTCGTTGATCAGCATCGCCGAGATCGGCAGGTAGGACGACGAGATCTGCTTCGACATCACCATGATGTCGGGCCTCATCGCATAGGTCTCGGTGCCGAACATGTTGCCGGTGCGGCCGAAACCGCAGATGACTTCGTCGGCGACGAGCAGGATGTCGTACTTCTGCAAAACGGCCTGGATCTTTTCCCAGTAGCCGGCCGGCGGCACGACGACGCCGCCCGCGCCCATCACCGGCTCGCCGAAGAACGCGGCGATGGTCTCGGGACCCTCGGCCAGGATCAGCTTTTCCAGATCATCGGCAAGGCGGGTCGAGAACTGCTGCTCGGTCTCGCCGGGCAGCGCCTCGCGCCAATGGTGCGGCGACGAGGTGTGCAGCACATTGGCGATCGGCAGGTCGAAGGACAAGTGGTTGTTGGGCAGGCCGGTGAGGCTGGCCGAGGCGATGGTGACGCCGTGATAGGCGCGCTTGCGCGAAATGATCTTCTTGCGCTGCGGCTGGCCGAGCGCATTGGAGCGATACCAGATCATCTTCATGGCCGTGTCGTTGGCCTCGGATCCGGAGTTGGTGAAGAACGCCTTGCTCATCGGCACCGGCGCCATCGTCACCAGCTTCTCGGCCAGGTCGACCAGCGGCGAGTGACCCTTGTGGGTGAAGTTGTGGTAGAAGGGCAGCTTGGCCATCTGCCTGGTCGCGGCATCAACCAGGCGCTTCTCCGAGAAGCCGACGCCGACGCTCCACAGCCCCGACATCGCCTCGATGTAGCGCTTGCCGGAGATATCCTCGACATAGATGCCGTCACCCTTTTCGATGATCAGCGGCCCGACTTCCTCGTGGCGGCGCGCATTGGTGTAGGCATGCATGTGGTATTTCTTGTCGCGCGCTTCGGGCGAATTGGGCTGGCTGTCCATGGCTGTTTCCTTCGTTCCAGAGAGGCCGCGGTGGCAGCGGCGACGTTGTCATTTTTGCGATTGCCCGGCCGGCTACCGCTTGCAAAAGCCGCAAATTGTTGTTTGATGCATCATGTTTTTCGGGGACAGAAGTGTCAAGGGCCAGCGAAGCATCGCCGACTGTCCAGCAGCGCCGGCAGGAACGGGACATGAACCAGAATTTTGGCTTCAGGGCCGTCGAACATGACAATCTTGGCGAGGTCGTCTACGGCCAGCTTTCCGACGCGCTGATCAAGGGACGCTTCGCGCCCGGCGCGCGGCTGACCATCCGTGACCTGGCGCAGTCGCTCGGCACATCGGTGACGCCGGTGCGCGACGCGATCCTGCGGCTGATCCAGGACGAGGCGCTGGTGCAGAAATCGGCGCGCGAGGTGCGCGTGCCCGTCATGACGCTGGAGCGCTATCTCGAAATCCGTCAGATCCGGATGAAGCTCGAGGGCCTTGCAGCACGAGAAGCGGCACTGAAGGCGGAGGCCACTGACATGGCGCGGCTCAGCGAACTGATCGACCGCAACGAGCGCGCTATCTCCGACCGGGACTGGAGCGCGGCGCTGGAGCTCAACCAGACTTTTCACTTCGCCTTGGCCGAGATCGCCAACATGAACGTGCTGCGCGGCATCCTCGGCCGGCTGTGGCTGCAGATGGGGCCGATGATCGCCGCATCCTATCAGCATGGCGGGCGGGCGATGATCGACCACCACCACGTCATCTTGCAGGCGATAGGCGCGCGCGATGCCGACAAGGCCGAGCGCGCCATCGTCGACGACATCAGGGGGGCAAGCTCGGCAATCATCGAACAGCTGGCGGCGCTCAAGCCGGCCGGGGACAATGGCTGAGATGGACAGTGTCGACTGCGTCGTTGCCGGTGCCGGCGTCATCGGCCTTGCGGTTGCCCGGGAACTGGCCCGCCAGGGCATGGACACCGTCATTGTCGAGATTGCGGACGCGATCGGCACCGAGACCAGTTCACGCAATTCCGAAGTCATTCACGCCGGCATCTATTATCCCACCGGCAGCCTGAAGGCGAAGCTGTGCGTCGAAGGTCGGGCCAAGCTCTATGCCTATGCCGAACAGCACAACATTGGGCACAAGCGCTGCGGCAAGCTGATCGTGGCGACGCTGCCCGAGCAGGTCGCCACCCTGGAGGGCATCGCCGCCAAGGCAAAGGCCTGCGGGGTTGACGACCTTGTCATGCTGAGCGGGGCGCAGGCACGTGCGATGGAGCCCTCGCTGTCATGCGTGGCGGCCGTCTTGTCGCCGTCCACCGGCATCATCGACAGCCATGGGCTGATGCTCGCCCTGCTCGGCGAAGCCGAAGACGGCGGCGGCTTCCTCAGCCTCAACACCGAAATCGTCTCCGGACGGATCGAAGGCGGCCGCTTCATGCTCCGGACGCGCGATCGCATCAGCGGCAACGATTATGAAATCGCCGCCCGCCACTTCGTCAACGCTGCGGGTCTGGGCGCCAACGCCATCGCCAGCAAGCTGGACGGCCTCGACCCGTCATGCGTGCCGAAGCTGCAGCTGGCACGTGGCAATTACTTCTCGGTCACCGGCAAGCCGGCCTTTTCCAGGCTGATCTACCCGGTGCCGGAACCGGGAGGGCTCGGCGTTCATCTGACGCTCGACCTCAATGGCGGCATGCGTTTTGGTCCCGATGTCGAATGGATCGAAACGAAAGACTACTGCGTCGATCCGCGCCGTGCCGACCACTTCCATGGTGAGATCCGCAAATACTGGCCCGGCATCGCCGATGCCAGCCTGAGCCCGGCCTATTGCGGCATCCGCCCCAAGCTGTCTGGCCCGGCAGAACCGGCCGGCGACTTCGTCATCCAGGGAGCCGAAACCCATGGCATCGACAATCTCGTCAATCTGTTCGGCATCGAAAGCCCGGGGCTCACCTCGTCGCTGGCGATCGCCGAGCTGGTGGCGCAACGGCTTCGCCGAACCTATGTCTAGCGCGACCGCTCCGGCGCGCCCTTCTTCAGCGACAACACTGACCCACGCCTCACCCGATACGACCGACCCAGCAAGGACACAGCATGTACCCTGACGTAAAACTGTTCATCGACGGCAAGTGGACGGCTGCCGAAGGCGGCAAGACCATCGACGTCTACAATCCCGCCACCAACGAAAAGATCGGCACCGTGGCATCGGCGAGCAAGGCCGATCTCGACCGCGCGCTCGCAGCCGCCGACCGCGGCTTCAGGGTCTGGCGCAAGGTGTCGCCCTATGACCGCTCCAAGGTGCTGCGCCGCGCCGCCGACCTGATGCGCGAGCGCGCCGACGCGATCGCCGAAGTGCTGTCTGTCGAGCAGGGCAAGCCGGTCGGCGAGGCCAAGGCCGAATTGCTCGGCTCGGCCGACCTGTTCGACTGGTTCGCCGAAGAAGGCCGCCGCACCTATGGCCGTATCATTCCTGCCCGGGCGGCCGGCATCACCCAACTCGTGGTCAAGGAGCCGGTCGGCCCCGTGGCGGCATTCACGCCGTGGAATTTCCCCGTGTCGCAGGCGGTGCGCAAGATAGGTGCCGCCCTTGCCACCGGCTGCTCGATCATCGTCAAGCCGCCGGAAGAAACCCCTGGCTCGCCCGCCTTCCTCGGCGACATCTTCAAGGACGCCGGCCTGCCCGACGGCGTGCTGAACCTGGTCTATGGCAACCCGCCCGAAATCTCCGGCTACCTGGTGCCGCATCCAGTCATCCGCAAGGTGTCGTTCACCGGCTCGGTGCCGGTCGGCAAGCACCTCGCGGCCCTGGCCGGCCAGCATATGAAGCGCGCCACGATGGAACTCGGCGGTCATGCGCCGGCAATGGTCTTCGACGATGCCGACATCGACCACGCGGCAGCAACACTTGCCGGCTCGAAATTCCGCAATGCCGGCCAGGTCTGCGTGTCGCCGACGCGCTTCCTGATCCAGGAGAGCGTGCACGATCGCTTCCTCGGCAAGTTCGTCGAACATGCCAGGGCAGTGAAGGTCGGCGACGGCCTGGTCGAGGGCACGCGCATGGGCCCGCTGGTCAACGAGCGGCGCCTCGAGGCGGTGGAGAAGCTGATCACCGAGGCGGTCAGCGACGGCGCGAAGATCGAGACCGGCGGCAAGCGCATCGGCAACAAGGGCTCGTATTTCGAGCCGACGGTGCTGTCGGGCGTGCGCCCCGACATGCGCATCATGAACGAGGAGCCGTTCGGCCCGGTCGCCCTGGTGATGCCGTTCAAGAGCTTCGAAGACGTCGTGGCCGAGGCCAACCGCCTGCCCTACGGCCTTGCCGCCTACGCCTTCACCAAGTCGCACAAGACGGTGACCGACCTCGGCGCCGAGATCGAGACCGGCATGCTGACGATCAACCACCTCGGCCTGGCGCTTCCCGAAACGCCGTTCGGCGGCATCAAGGACAGCGGCTATGGTTCGGAAGGCGGCTCGGAAGCGCTCGAAGCCTACCTGGTCACCAAGTTCGTGACCCAGGCCAACGGCTGATCCCAATGTGGTCGCGACCGGTGCAGGAACCCTGCGCCGGTCGGCCTATGCGGTTTTCGGCCGCTTCGACTGCAGCACATTGCGGATCGAAAAACTCGAATGGATACGGGCCAGCCCCGGCAGCGCCGACAGGATCTCCTTGTGCACGCGCTCGAAATCGGCGGCGCTTGCCACCTCGACGCGCAGGAAATAATCGGAGTCGCCGGTCATCAGGTAGCACTCCTTGATCTCCGGATGCCGCCGCACCGCCAGCTCGAAGCGGTTGAAGTAGTCCTCGGTCTGGCGCTCCAGCGTGATCTGGACAATGACGGCAATACCCTCGTCGGCTGCGGCATTGCCGACGATCGCGGTGTAGCCCCTGATAACGCCTTCCTGTTCCAGAATCTGCACCCGCCTCAGGCACGCCGATGGCGACAGGCCGACCTCCGCGGCCAGGCTGGCGTTGCTGACGCGCGCATTGGCCCGCAGCGAACGGATGATGGCACGGTCTACCGCATCGAGTGAGGACATCGCATTTTCTTCCATTCCACTGTGAAAAATTGCACAGATTACATCCAATTCGCACAAGCTTCATCACATTGGCAAGATTTTCGCCGATCGTTGCGATATTCTTGCGGGATTGGGCGAGGACAGTTCCCGGATATGACCATGAGCGTGCGAAGCGACATCGAAAGCCGTGCTGCGTGTGGCGTGTTGACGATCGATTTGGCCGCCATCGTCGCCAATTACCAGCTTCTTTGCCGGCAAACGGCCCCCTCCAAAGCAGCAGGGGTCGTCAAGGCGGATGCCTACGGGCTTGGCGTCGCCCATGTCGCACCGGCGCTCTACGACGCCGGCTGCCGCGATTTCTTCGTCGCGCATTTCGTCGAGGCCGTCAGGCTGAAACCTTATCTCCCAAGCGACGCGCGCATCCTGGTCCTGAACGGCCTGTTGCCGGGCAGCGAGACCGACTGCGCCGATCTCGGCGTCGTGCCGGTGCTGAACTCGCTGGAGCAAGTGACCAACTGGTCGGCGACGGCCAAGGCGCTCGGCAAGACGCTGCCGGCAGCCATACAGGTCGACACCGGCATGTCGCGCCTCGGCCTCGAACCCCAGGACGTCGACACGCTGCTGGCCGAGCCCGAACGCCTTGCCAGCGTCCACGTCGAGATCGTCATGAGCCACCTCGCCTGCGGCGACGAGGTCGAGCACGACGCCAACCCGCGCCAGCTGGCGCGGATGAGGGCCGTGCGCGCGCGCTTCCCCGACGCAAAACTGTCCTTTGCCAATTCGGCCGGCATCTTCCTCGGCGACGACTTTCACGGCGACCTGGCGCGCCCGGGCATCGCGCTCTATGGCGGCGCGCCACTTGCCGGCGGCGACAATCCAATGCGCCCGGTCGTCCGCCTCGAAGTTGGCATCGTCCAGACCCGCACCGTGCATGCCGGCGCCGAGATCGGCTATGGCGCAAGCTTCGTCGCCCCCGCGAAGATGCGGCTTGCCACCATCGCCGCCGGTTATGCCGACGGCCTGCCGCGCCATTTGAGCAATTCCGGTGCCGCCTTTTTCGGCGGCGTGCGCCTGCCCATCGTCGGCCGCGTCTCGATGGACAGCATCATCCTCGACGTCACCGACTTGCCGGCCGGAACACTGAAGCTCGGCGACATGGTCGAACTGATCGGCCCGCACCAGACGCTCGAAATGATTGCGTCGGATGCCGGGACTATCTCCTATGAAATCCTGACCAGCCTGGGCCGGCGCTACAGGCGCCGCTACCTCAGCCCGGCAGCGCGCTAAACCACAGGGGCAATCATGCGTGTAGTCATCCTCGGCGCCGGCGTCATCGGCGTGACCTCGGCCTACTACCTGGCCAAGGCAGGCCACAAGGTCACCGTGCTCGACCGCCAGTCGGGACCGGCGCTGGAGACGAGCTTTGCCAATGCCGGCGAAATCTCGCCCGGCTATGCCTCGCCCTGGGCTGCGCCAGGGATTCCGCAAAAGGCGATGAAGTGGCTGTTCATGAAGCACGCGCCGCTGATCATCCAGCCAATGCTCGACATCAAGACCTGGCGCTGGGTGACGGCGATGCTGCGCAACTGCACCTCGGCCCGCTACGCTCTCAACAAGAGCCGCATGGTGCGGCTTGCCGAATACAGCCGCGACCAGCTGATTTCGCTGCGCGACGACACCGGCATCGAATACGACCACCGCACACAGGGCACGCTGCAGCTGTTCCGCTACCAGAAGCAGCTCGATGGCATGGCCAAGGACATCGAGGTGCTCAAGAGCGACGGCGTGCCTTATGAAGTCCTTGACGCCTCGGGCTGCATCGCCGCCGAACCGGGCCTGGCACCGGTGCGCGAGAAGATTGCCGGCGGCCTGCGCCTGCCCAATGACGAGACCGGCGACTGCTTCAAGTTCACCAACGAACTGGCGAAGCTCGCCGAAGGCCTCGGCGTCGAGTTCCGCTACGATGTGAAGCTCGAGAGCTTGCGCCTGGAGGGCGTTCGCATCGTTGCCGTGCGCACCTCGGAGGGCGAGATCGAGGCCGACATCTTCGTCGGCGCGCTCGGCAGCTTCACGCCGGCCTTCGTCAAGCCGCTCGGCCTCACTGTGCCGGTCTATCCGGTCAAGGGCTATTCGATCACCGTGCCGATCGTCGACGAGGCCAGGGCGCCGGTGTCGACCATCATGGACGACACCTACAAGATCGCCATCACCCGCCTCGGCGACCGCATCCGCGTCGGCGGCATGGCCGAGATCGCCGGCTTCAACACCGACCTGTCGGCTTCGCGCAAGGCAACACTGCAGTTTTCGGTCGAGGATCTGTTCGGCGGTGCCGGCGACCAGAGCCGCGCCACCTTCTGGAGCGGCCTGCGTCCGATGACGCCAGACGGTACGCCGGTGATCGGGCGCACCAGGTTCGACAATTTCTACCTCAACACCGGCCACGGCACGCTGGGCTGGACGATGGCCTGTGGCTCGGGCCGGGTTCTGGCGGACATGATCGGCGGGGTGCGTCCTGAGATCGACGTTTCGGATCTGGCGCTGTCGCGCTACGCCTAATAGCCGGCAAACTTTCGCCTCGCGGCGGCTTCAGGCAAGCTGGTTTGAAGCAAAAACAGCCCGTCGGATTGTCCGAACGTGCTGTTGTTGGATGCGGCATGCGCTACAGGCAGAACATCGAGAGGTCATGCCGCCAGCGACATGAGTTCCCGGGCCTTGCGTCTCCGCCGGTTGCTCAGGCCGCGGCCAGCAGCGTAACAAAAGACGTCGAGGCTCCAATCGCGGCTGGATGACCATTCAGTGGCAGGTCGAAGCGTTGCGATCTGGAGACGCAAAAACGCCCGCGCGAGGCGGGCGTTTGTTTGTTTTGTTTGGCTGGTTTGGCTTTGCGGCCGGCGGCCTGCCGGTTTTGGCCTTATGGTCGGGGGAGGCTGCGCTGCGTGTCGGGCATCGGCGCCGCGGATGGTCCGGCCGGTGCGCTTGTATTTGTGATTTTGAGGACTGTTGGTTGCGGGGGTTGGATTTGAACCAACGACCTTC
>NZ_JANKZL010000012.1 GCF_027568395.1 Aminobacter sp. HY435
TCTCGACGCAGCGGCGTGAGGCGGGCATTCTTGTGGATGTTCATTCGGACCCTCCGGAGAGTGCTGTAGCTTGGTAACTCCAGTCTCCTCGGTCCGGTCCGAATGGACAACCTCCTGAAAGCTCACAACTAGGTCACCAAGGCCAGCTCTTCCGTCGGCCAAACGTCTAGAGTGGCTCCGATGGATACACTCCATCTGGGCGCAGCGACGGCCAACGGTAGCTGACATCTCCGCAGGAACGAGCCGCATGGGGTCGACCTGTGCTGCACAGCGCTGGCGGTTCCGGCCTGACCGCATCAGGTGGAGTTCGTTGCCTGCCATTCACCAGGTATCGGGTAGGCTCAGGCCTATCCGAAGGGTTGCCTGCACCTCTTAACGAGTAGGTGCGGGCCAACGCCCAAAGGTCCGCGAATCTATCCCGACAGGTGTTGTGAGGGTCGGGGGCAAAACCGATCATCTTCCCGAAAGCCACAGACAGGCACTACGCCGCAACAGTCTTCGGGAGGACTTTTCATGGCCGGCTTCAATCAGCTCTTTGTTCCAGGACCGACCAACGTTCCGGAGACGGTCCGGCAGGCTATGAACATGCCGATGGAGGACATGCGCGCGCCGGATTATCCTGCTTTCACGCGTGGCCTGTTCACCGACCTGATGAAGGTCTTCCGCAACGAGACCGGCCGCGCCTTCATCTTCCCATCGTCGGGAACCGGTGCCTGGGAGTCGGCGATCACCAACACCTTGAGCCCCGGCGACCGCGTGCTGATGTCGCGCTTTGGCCAGTTCTCGCATCTGTGGGTCGACATGGCCGAGCGCTTCGGCCTCGACGTTGACGTGGTGGACGCCGAATGGGGCACGGGCGTTCCGGTCGAGATCTACGCCGAGCGTCTCGCCAAGGACAAGGAGCACCGCATCAAGGCGGTCTTCGTCACCCACAATGAAACCGCAACCGGCGTCACCAGCGATGTCGGCGCGGTTCGCGCAGCACTGAACACCGCCAAGCACCCGGCGCTGCTGTTCGTCGACGGCGTGTCGTCGGTTGGCTCGATCGACTTCCGCCAGGAAGAGTGGGGCGTCGACTGCGCTGTGTCAGGCTCGCAGAAGGGCTTCATGCTGCCGCCCGGCCTCGGCTTCCTGTCGGTCAGCCAGAAGGCGCTCAACGCTGCCAGGACCGCCAAGTTCAGCCGCTGCTACTTCTCCTTCGAGGACCAGATTCGTGCCAACGACACCGGCTATTTCCCATACACGCCGGCGGTGCAGTTGCTGCGCGGCCTGCGCGCTGCCCTCGACCTGATCCAGGAGGAAGGCCTCGACAACATCTTCGAGCGCCACAACCGTCTGGCAACGGGCGTGCGCAAGGCGGTCGACGCCTGGGGCCTGAAGGTTTGCGCCAAGGAACCCAAGTGGAACTCCGATACGGTCAGCGCCATCCTGGTGCCTGAGGGCATCGACAGCGCCGAGGTCGTGCGCCGCGCCTACCATGGCTACCAGGTCTCGCTCGGCGTCGGTCTCAACAAGGTCGCCGGCAAGGTGTTCCGCATCGGCCATCTCGGCTGGGTCAACGAAGTGATGATGTGCGGCGCGATCTCGGCCGCCGAAATGGCGCTGCGCGACGTCGGCGTGAAGGTGCAGCCGGGTTCCGGCGTGGGCGCCGCCCTCGAGCACTATCGCCTGTCGGCTCAGCCAGCCGTCGCCAAAGCGGCCTGAGGGAGGATCGCATGAGCCATACTCTCCACCATCTGCGCAAGCTGCGCTTGCAGCGCTCGGAACTGGCAGTCCCCGGCTCCAACCCGGAGATGATCCGCAAGGCTGCCGACGGCGACGCCGACTACATCTTCCTCGACATCGAGGATGCGGTGGCGCCGCCTGACAAGGAGCGGGCGCGGAAGAACATCATCCAGGCGCTGAACGAGATCGATTGGCGCGCCAAGGGCAAGACCATCTCGGTCCGCATCAACGGCCTCGACACCCACTATATGTACCGCGACGTGGTCGACGTGATGGAACAGGCCGGCGACAAGCTCGACACCATCCTGGTGCCGAAGGTCGGCGTCCCCGCCGATCTCTACACGGTCGACGCCATGGTCAGCCAGATCGAGATGGCAAAGGGTTTCAAGACCCGTGTCGGCCTCGAAGCCCTGATCGAGACCGCACTTGGCATGGCCAATGTCGAGGCGATCGCCGCCTATGGCGGCCGGCTCGAGGCGATGCATTTCGGCGTCGCCGACTACGCCGCCAGCTGCAAGGCGCGCACCGTCAGCATCGGCGGCCTCAACCCCGACTATCCCGGCGACCAGTGGCACGCCGCCCTGTCGCGCATGACGGTCGCCTGCCGCGCCTACGGACTGCGCCCGATCGACGGACCCTTCGGCGACTTCTCCGATCCGGAGGCCTACATTGCCGCGGCCAAGCGAGCGGCAGCACTCGGCATCGAGGGCAAGTGGGCTATCCACCCCTCGCAGATCGAGCTGGCGAATGCGGTGTTTTCGCCACCGGAAAAGGAAGTCACCCGCGCCCGCCGCATCATCGAGGTGCTGAAGGAAGCCGAGGAGCAGGGCAAGGGCGCCGCTGCCCTCGACGGCAAGATGATCGACGCAGCGTCGGAGCGCATGGCGCGCAACGTGCTGGTCATGCACGAGGCAATCGAGCAGTCGGCGCGGTCGCGCACGAGCCTGCCGAACTGAGGAGGAGTGCGACATGGATATTCATGAATACCAGGCCAAGGAACTGCTCTCGCGCTACTCGGTGCAGATCCCGCGCGGCGGCCTTGCCTACAGTCCCGAACAGGCGACCTATCGCGCCAGCGAAATCGGTGGCGGCAAGTGGGTGGTCAAGGCGCAGATCCATTCGGGCGCACGCGGCAAGGCCGGCGGCATCCGCATCTGCAGCACCGACAACGAAGTCTCCGATGCAGCCGAGTCCATGCTTGGCCGCAAGCTCGTGACAAACCAGACCGGCCCCAGGGGCAAGCTGGTGTCGCGCCTCTATGTCGAGGAAACCGTCGACATCCGCCAGGAACTCTATCTCGGCATCGTGCTCGACCGTAAGTCCGAGCGCGTCATGATCGTGGCCTCAGCCTCGGGCGGCATGGAGATCGAGGAGATCGCCGAAAAGCAGCCGGATTCGATCATCCGCGCCATCGTCGACCCGGGCGCCGGCATGCAGCAGTTCCAGGCCCGCGAGATCGCCTTCGGCCTCGGGCTGGAAAACAGCCTGATCGGCAAGGCCGTCGATACGCTGCTCGGCTGCTACCGCGTGTTCCGTGATTTCGACGCCTCGATGCTGGAGATCAACCCGCTCGTCGTCACCAAGGACGGCAACCTGATCGCGCTCGACGCCAAGATGTCGTTCGACGAAAATGCGCTGTTCCGCCGCGCCGAAATCTCGGAGTTGCGCGACAAGTCGCAGGAAGATCCGCGTGAAACCTTCGCCAGCGACCGCGGCCTGTCCTATGTCGGCCTCGACGGCAATATCGGCTGCATCATCAATGGCGCCGGCCTCGCCATGGCGACGATGGACATGATCAAACTGTCGGGCGGCGAGCCGGCGAACTTCCTTGATATCGGCGGCGGCGCCTCGCCAGAGCGTGTTGCCAAGGCTTTCCGAGCCGTGCTCGCCGACAAGAATGTCGACACCATCCTTGTCAACATCTTCGCCGGTATCAACCGCTGCGACTGGGTTGCCGAGGGCGTCATCAAGGCTATCCGCGAGGTCGGGGTGAAGGTGCCGCTGGTCGTCCGCCTTGCCGGAACCAACGTCGAGGAGGGCCGTCGCATCCTCGCCGAGTCCGGCGAAAAAGTGATCGTCGCCGAGACGCTGGCTGAAGCGGCCGAGAAGTCTGTCGAGGCAATGCGTGCCTATTCCAAGTCGAAGAAGAACTGAGGGGAGGTCGAAATGGCAGTACTCTTGAACCGCCGGACGCGCGTCATCGTCCAGGGCCTCACCGGCAAGATCGGCTCGTTCCATGCCGATGACATGAAGCGCTACGGCACCAACGTGGTCGGCGGCGTGACCCCCGGCAAGGGTGGGCAGGTTCACCAGGGCATCCCGGTCTTCAACACCGTCCGGGGCGCGGTGCGCGAAACAGGCGCCGAAGCCTCCATCGTCTTCGTGCCGCCGCCCTTTGCGGCCGACTCGATCATGGAAGCGGCCGAAGCCGGCCTGAAGCTTTGCGTCTGCATCACCGACGGCATTCCCTCTCAGGACATGATGCGGGTCAAGCGCTACATGCGTCGCTTCCGCTACGAGGACCGCATGCGTCTCGTCGGCCCCAACTGCGCCGGCGTCATCACGCCCGGACAGGCGCTGATGGGCATCATGCCCGGCAACATCTACCTGCCGGGCCGGGTCGGCATCGTCGGCCGTTCGGGAACGCTCGGCTATGAGGCCGCCTCGCAGATGAAGGCGCTCGGCATCGGCGTGTCGACCTCGGTCGGCATTGGCGGCGACCCGATCAATGGTTCGTCGTTCAAGGACATCCTCAAGCTGTTCGAGGATGATCCCGACACCGATGCCGTTGTCATGATCGGCGAGATCGGCGGTCCGCAGGAAGCCGAAGCCGCCGAATGGGCCAGGCACAACATGCGCAAGCCGCTGATCGCCTACATCGCTGGCCTGTCGGCGCCGAAGGGCAAGCGCATGGGCCATGCCGGCGCCATCATTTCGGCCTTCGGCGAGTCCGCCCAGGAAAAGGTCGAGATCCTGCGCGAGGCAGGCGTGACGATCGTGCCGACCCCGGCCGCCTTTGGCCCGACCGTCGCCGGTGTCCTCGAGCAGCAGAAGAAGGCCGCCTGACCCGGCCTTCTGGGGGAGCTGGCCCCGGTCGGCTCCCCCAATTTTCGGCCCCGGACCGCCAAGTCGTCCACGATTGTGACTTGGCACGGGGCGCAATATGCGAATGCTGGGCGTCCTGGCGCGGCCATCCGGCCCGCGACGCTTCGAAATGAGACTGGGAAATGACCATGAAACCTCGCGTAATCGTCACGCGGCGCTGGCCTGCGGCAGTCGAGCAAGTTCTTGCTGAACGGTTTGACACGACCTTCAACAAGGGCGATGCCCCCTTGGGCCTGACCGAACTCAAGGCCGCGTTTCTGAATTTTGACGCCATCCTGCCGACCGTCAGCGACAAGCTGCCGGCTGCGGTGTTCCCGGATGCCGAGATCCGTACGCAGATTCTCGCCAATTTCGGCGTCGGCTTCAGCCATATCGACATCGCCGCCGCCAAGGCTCGCGGCATCGCTGTCACCAACACGCCGGGCGTGCTGACCGACTGTACCGCCGACATCGGCATGAGCCTGCTGCTTTCCGTCGCCCGGCGCGCCGGCGAGGGCGAGCGCCAGCTGCGCGCCGGCCAGTGGGCTGGCTGGTGCCCGACCCACATGATCGGCACCAAGGTGACTGGCAAGACCATCGGCATCATCGGCATGGGCCGTATCGGCAAGGCGATGGCCAGGCGCGCCCATTTCGGCTTCGACATGGACGTCGTCTTCTACAACCGCTCGAAGGTCGACGACGCGGAAACCCGTGCCATGGGCGCGCGCCAGCTCAGCAGCATCGAGGAGGTGCTGGCGGCGGCCGACTTCGTGTCGCTGCATTGCCCCGGCGGGGCCGAGAACCGTCACCTCATCGACGCCGACCGGCTTGGCGCGATGAAGCGCGGCGCCTTCCTCATCAACACGGCACGCGGCGACGTGGTCGACCAGAAGGCCCTGGTGGCCGCATTGCGCGAAGGCCAGATCGCCGGCGCCGGCCTCGACGTCTATGACGGCGAACCCGATGTGCCCTCCGCTTTGATCGAAATGCAGAACGTCGTGTTGCTGCCGCATCTGGGCAGCGCGACTGAAGAAACGCGCGTCGCCATGGGCATGAAGGCGGTCGACAACCTGACCGCCTTCTTCGAAGGCCGCGCTTTGCCAGACAAGGTGGTGTGATGATCCTCGACCGCTCGGCTCCCGCTGTGACCATGCTCCGTGAACAGGCAGTCAGCCTGTTTCGGGAAGGCGTGGCTGCATCGGATCCCGAGCGGGCGGTGATCGCGGCGCTCGAAAGCCGGGTCGGCGAAATCGCGGCGGCAAACCGTGTCATCCTGATCGCCCTCGGCAAGGCGGCGTGCCCGATGGCCCGCGCGGCTCTACCCTACGTTGGCGGCAAGCTGCATATCGCCTGTGCGGTCACCAATAGCGAAAACGTGGCCGCTATCGACGGTGTCGATGTCATTGCCGGCGGCCACCCGTTGCCCGACGAAGGCAGCATCGCTGGCGCATACGCCATCGAGCGTGCTGCGCGTTCGGCTGCAGCGGGCGACCTGGTGCTGGTGCTGGTCAGCGGCGGCGGTTCCGCCCTGATCTGTGCGCCGGCGCCCGGCGTATCGCTGGCCGACAAGATCGCGCTCAACAGCGCGCTCATCCGCTGCGGCGCCGAGATCAACGAGATCAACGCCGTGCGCCAGCAGTTCTCGCGACTGAAAGGCGGCCGGCTGGCACAGCTTGCATCCGGCGCGAAGGTGCTGTCGTTGATCCTGTCCGATGTGCCGGGCGACGATGTCGGCATCATCGCCAGCGGGCCAACCGCCCGGCCGTCCGCCAGCGCTTCCGACGCGCTCGGCATCATTTCGCGCTACGGCCTGTACGATAGATTGCCCGCCACCCTTCGTGGCCATATCGACAATCTCTCGCTGCGCGGACCGGAGACGAGCTTCGCGCATGTCGAAAACGTCATCGTCGGATCCAATGGCATCAGCCTGCAGCAGGTGATGGACAGCGCCGGCGCCGATTATCCGGTGGTGGTCAAGGCGGATGACTGGCTGAGCGGAGATGTCTCCGACGTGGCGGAGACCCTGCATCGCATGGCGATCTTTGCGTCGAGCCAGCGCGGCCCGGTTGCCATCGTCGCCGGGGGTGAGCCGACGGTGCGCGTCGCCGGCAACGGGATCGGCGGCCGCAACCAGGAGCTCGCGCTGCGCTTCGCATTGCTCAACGAATGGACCTCGATCAAGCGCCCATGGGTGTTTCTCAGCGGCGGTACCGACGGCCGCGACGGCCCCACCGATGCCGCCGGCGGCATCGTCGATCCGGGCTCGACGGCCTGGATGCGCAAGCTCGGCTGCAATCCGGTGGCGCTGCTGGAGAACAACGATTCCTACCACGCGCTGGAAACATCGGGCGACCTGCTGATGACCGGAGCCACCGGCACCAACGTCGCCGATCTGCAAATCCTGCTGATGCAGTGACCCGCAAGTCTCTGTTGTGAAGGATATTTGAATAGTCTGCGATTGCATCGCCGAAGCCTGATGCTGCGAACGCGCGAGCTTTCGCTCGGACGAGGGTGACGGCTGCACCACGTCGGCGCCGTCGCGGTGTTCACCGAGATCGTTCTGGCGTGGATTCGGGATGTCCCGTGCAAGGCTTGATACGCCGCGCCGCGGGCCGATTCAGGCCGGCCGGCTGTCCACGACATTGTTGCCGCGACTGTTGTGAAAATCGTGAGAAATGTTTACTCTCGGTGAAATAGATTCAACGAGGTAGGCATGGCGAAGGAAAAGGCGGCATCGGCAAAGAAGAACGGCAACGCTGGCCCGGCTGCCGTGACCAGTGGTGCGGCCAAGGCAGCCCTGGCGCGCGTTTCACCGCTGACCCAGGATCCGCATGCCACCCGCGACACCCGTGAAAAGGTGCTGGAGGTGGCCATCGGCCACGAGGTCCGCGCTTTCCGCAAGAAGCTCGGCATCACCGTCGCCGACCTTGCCGCCACCACAGACATTTCGCTCGGCATGCTGTCGAAGATCGAAAACGGCATCACCTCGCCGTCGCTGACCACGCTCCAGGCGCTGTCGCGCGCCCTGGGCGTGCCGCTGACGGCTTTCTTCAAGCGCTTCGAAGAAGAGCGCAACGCGGTTTTCGTCAAGGCGGGCGAGGGCGTCGACGTCGAACGCCGGGGGACCCGCGCCGGCCACCAATACACGCTGCTCGGCCACATCGGCTCCGACACGTCGGGCGTGACGGTCGAGCCCTACCTCATCACTCTCAGTGAAGACTCGGACGTCTTCCCGACCTTCCAGCACGACGGCATGGAATTTCTCTACATGCTGGAAGGCGAGGTGGTCTATCGCCACAGCAACAACCTCTACCGCATGACCGCGGGCGACAGCCTGTTCTTCGATGCCGACGCTCCGCACGGCCCCGAAGAACTGACCCGTCTGCCGATCAAGTATCTGTCGATCATCTCCTACCCGCGCGGCCGCGGCGGCGACTGATAGTCTAGCGACAGGGCAGGGCGCTATCGCCCGCCCGATCCATCTGCAGTCATGGTTTTATGAGCGCTGGCCCAACCGTTGGGCCGGCTTTTTGGCGTCGGCGCTCAAATTCCCGATATCGTTTGCAATGTCTGCCGTGCTTCTCGCCGCCGGACTGCGGAAACCATTGCGGAATCCCGGCGAGGCGCCGCCTCGGGTCGAGCACCCGCCCAGTGTTTTTCTACAGGAATAAAAAATTCATGTGAGTTGAATTGGGTTCGGGAACCTGCTAGCTTTTGTCACAGGCAGCCAATCAGGTGAGGAAACTGGGATGTGCGGAATTGTAGGACTCTTTTTGAAGGACAAGTCGTTGGAGCCGCAACTCGGCGCCCTTCTGTCTGAAATGCTGGTAACCATGACCGATCGCGGCCCCGACAGCGCGGGCATCGCCATCTACGGCGGCGGCACCAAGGGTCATGCCAAGGTCACCATCCAGTCGGCCAACCCGGACTCGGATTTCAAGGGTCTCGACGCCGAACTCGGCAAGAAGATCGGCGCCAAGGTTTCGTCGACTGTGAAGTCCACCCATGCCGTGCTCGACGTGCCGACCGACAAGGTGGCGGAAGCGCGCGTGGCACTTGCCGAGCTGCGCCCCGACGTCCGTGTCATGGGCGCCGGCGAAGCGATCGAAATCTACAAGGAAGTCGGCCTGCCGGTCGAAGTGGTGAAGCGCTTCGACGTAACCTCGATGGGCGGCAGCCACGGCATCGGCCATACCCGCATGGCCACCGAATCCGCCGTCACCACGCTCGGCGCCCATCCTTTCTCGACCGGTCCCGACCAGTGCCTGGTGCACAACGGCTCGCTGTCGAACCACAACAACCTGCGCCGCGAGCTGATCCGCGACGGCATGCGCTTCGAGACCGAAAACGACACCGAAGTGGCGGCAGCCTACCTGTCGTCGAAGATCGCCCATGGCCAGAATCTCGGCGAGGCGCTGGAAAGCAGCCTCAACGACCTAGACGGCTTCTTCACCTTCGTCGTCGGCACCAAGAATGGCTTCGGCGTCGTCCGTGACCCGATCTCCTGCAAGCCCGCCGTCATGGCCGAGACCGACCAGTATGTCGCCTTCGGTTCCGAATATCGCGCCCTCGCCAATCTGCCTGGCATCGAAGACGCCAGGGTGTGGGAGCCCGAGCCGTCCACCGTCTACTTCTGGGAGCACTAAGATTATGCATTCAACAAATCTTGCGACGTCCCCGCTGCACCAGGTCAACTACACGCCCAAGGTGTTCGATCTTTCGAAGAACACGCTGCGTGAGTTCAACCAGGCGCTGCACCAGGTTACGGACGCGTCCACCGAACCGAACTGGGAAGTTCTCAACCCCAAGGGCAGCCATGCGGTGGCCGTTGGCGCCGAGCATCCGATCTCGATCGATGTGCAGGGATCGGTCGGCTACTACTGCGGCGGCATGAACCAGCTCAGCACCATCACGGTGCACGGTTCGGCCGGCCCCGGCGTCGGCGAAAACATGATGTCGGGCACGATCATCGTGAAGGGTGACGCCAGCCAGTATGCCGGTGCTACCGGCAAAGGCGGACTGCTGGTCATCGAAGGCAACGCCTCGTCGCGCTGCGGAATCTCGATGAAGGGCATCAATATCGTCGTGCGTGGCAACATCGGCCACATGTCGGCCTTCATGGCCCAGTCGGGCAACCTCGTCGTGCTCGGAGACGCCGGCGATGCGCTGGGCGACTCGATCTACGAAGCCCGCCTGTTCGTGCGCGGCTCGGTCAAGAGCCTCGGCGCCGACTGCATCAAGAAGGAGATGCGCCCCGAGCACATCGCCATCCTGAAGGACCTGCTCGACCGCGCCGGCATCACCGACGTCAAGCCGGAGGAGTTTTCGCGCTATGGTTCGGCGCGTACGCTCTACAACTTCAACATCGACAACGCCGACGCTTACTGAGGAACAAAATGAGCTATCACAATCCTCCGACGACGCCACGTAAGTCGGCCACGTTCGATGAATACGCGATGTCCGAAATCCGTCGCGCCGCAGCGACGGGCATCTACGACATCCGCGGCTCGGGCGCCAAGCGCAAGGTCCCGCATTTCGACGACCTCTTGTTCCTCGGCGCCTCGATCTCGCGCTATCCGCTCGAAGGCTACCGCGAAAAGTGCGACACCTCTGTCGTGCTGGGTACGCGTTTCGCCAAGAAGCCGATCGAGCTGAAGATTCCGATCACCGTCGCCGGCATGAGCTTCGGCTCGCTGTCTGGCCCGGCCAAGGAAGCGCTTGGCCGCGGCGCAACGCTGTCCGGCACCTCGACGACCACTGGCGACGGCGGCATGACCGAGGAAGAGCGCGGCCACTCCAAGCAGTTGGTCTATCAATACCTGCCGTCGCGCTACGGCATGAACCCGCGTGACCTGCGCCGCGCCGACGCCATCGAAATCGTTGTCGGCCAGGGCGCAAAGCCGGGCGGCGGCGGCATGCTTCTGGGCCAGAAGATCTCCGACCGCGTCGCCGAGATGCGCACCCTGCCCAAGGGTATCGACCAGCGCTCGGCCTGCCGTCACCCCGACTGGACCGGTCCCGACGATCTCGAGATCAAGATCCTCGAAATCCGCGAGATCACCGACTGGGAAAAGCCGATCTACGTCAAGGTCGGTGGCGCGCGCCCCTACTACGACACCGCGCTTGCGGTTAAGGCCGGCGCCGACGTCGTCGTGCTCGACGGCATGCAGGGCGGCACCGCCGCGACGCAGGAAGTGTTCATCGAGCATGTCGGCCAGCCGACGCTCGCCTGCATCCGTCCGGCAGTGAAGGCGCTCCAGGACCTCGGCATGCACCGCAAGGTTCAGCTGATCGTCTCCGGTGGCATACGCAATGGTGCCGACGTGGCCAAAGCACTCGCCCTCGGCGCCGATGCAGTATCCATCGGTACTGCGGCTCTCATCGCTCTCGGCGACAACGACCCGCGTTGGGAGGAAGAATACCAGAAGCTCGGCACAACCGCCGGCGCTTACGACGACTGGCACGAGGGCAAGGACCCGGCCGGCATCACCACGCAGGATCCCGAGCTGATGAAGCGCGTCGATCCGATCGCTGCTGGTCGCCGACTGGCGAATTACCTGAAGGTCATGACGCTCGAGGCACAGACCATCGCCCGTGCCTGCGGCAAGAATCACCTGCACAATCTCGAGCCTGAGGATCTCTGCGCTCTTTCGATCGAAGCAGCAGCCATGGCTGGCGTGCCGCTAGCGGGAACGAGCTGGGTACCTGGGAAGGGTGCCTTTTAAAACCAACGGATTGGGAGGAGCAATTCATATGGGTACGGCCTTTGAAGCCAAAACGGATCAGTCGGAGGTGACTGATCTCAGGGAGTTCGCAAGAGCTCGCAACATCAGGTACTTCATGGTCTCGTATACGGACCTGTTCGGTGGCCAGCGCGCGAAGCTGGTACCCGCACAGGCCATATCGGACATGCAGAAGGAAGGAGCCGGCTTTGCCGGCTTCGCCACGTGGCTGGACCTGACGCCAGCCCACCCCGACATGCTGGCCGTGCCGGACCCGACCTCGGTGATCCAGCTGCCGTGGCGCCCCGAAGTGGCATGGCTCGCTTCGGACTGCCTGATGGAAGGCAAGGGCGTGGCCCAGGCGCCGCGCAACACGCTGAAGCGCCTCGTCGCCGAAGCCGCCAAGGAAGGCATGCGGGTCAAGACCGGCGTCGAGCCGGAGTTCTTCCTGACGACACCCGATGGCAACCAGATCGCCGACGAGTACGACACCGCGGCCAAGTCCTGCTACGACCAGCAGGCGGTGATGCGCCGTTTCGACGTCATCGCCGAGATCTGCGACGCGATGCTCGACCTCGGCTGGAAGCCCTACCAGAACGACCATGAAGACGCGAACGGCCAGTTCGAGATGAACTGGGAGTATGACGACGTTCTCCAGACCGCCGACAAGCACTCGTTCTTCAAGTTCATGGTTCGCTCGATCGCCGAAAAGCACGGTCTGCGCGCAACCTTCATGCCCAAGCCGTTCCAGGGACTGACCGGTTCGGGCTGCCATGCGCATATCTCGGTATGGGATCTCGCCGGCAAGTCGAACGCCTTCGCCGACAAGAGCATGGAGCTCGGCCTGTCGGAAAAGGGCCGCCATTTCCTCGGCGGCATCATGAAGCATGCGTCGGCGCTCGCCGCGATCTGTAATCCGACCGTCAACTCGTACAAGCGCATCAACGCCCCGCGCACCATCTCGGGCGCGACCTGGGCGCCGAACACGGTGACCTGGACCGGCAACAACCGCACCCACATGGTGCGCGTGCCCGGCCCCGGCCGCTTCGAGCTGCGTTTGCCAGACGGCGCTGCCAACCCGTACCTGATGCAGGCCATCATCATCGCGGCCGGCCTCTCGGGCATTCGCTCGAAGGCCGATCCCGGCCCGCGCAGCGACGTCGACATGTACCGCGATGGACATACGGTCACGCACGGCGCCAAGCTGCCGCTCAACCTGCTTGACGCGCTGCGGGCCTATGACGAGGACAGCGAACTGAAGGCTGCGATGGGCGAGGATTTCTCCGCCGCCTACATCAAGCTGAAGAACCAGGAGTGGAACTCCTACGCGTCGCACTTCACCCAGTGGGAACGCGACCACACGCTGGACGTCTAAGACGCCAGCGACGGCCCAGCGCCCGGCCATCAGGTCGGGCGCCGGCCAGACATTTGTCAAATTTCGCCGGAACACACGCGATGAAATATTCGATCTTCTCACTCGCCAAGGCTGCATTGTCCGGCCACAAGGGCTGGACCCGGGCGTGGCGCGATCCGGCGCCAAAGAGCCATTATGACGTGATCATCGTCGGCGGCGGCGGCCACGGACTGGCGACTGCCTATTTCCTCGCCAACGAGTACGGCATCCGCAACGTCGCGGTGCTGGAAAAGGGCTGGATCGGCTCCGGCAACGCCGGCCGCAACACCACCATCATCCGTTCCAACTACGGCCTTCCCGGCAACACCGGCTTCTACGAGATGTCGATGAAGCTGTGGGAACGCATGGAGCAGGACCTCAACTACAACGCGATGGTCAGCCAGCGCGGCATCATCAACCTGTACCATTCCGATGCCCAGCGCGACGCCTTTGCCCGCCGCGGCAACACCATGCGCATCAACGGCATCGACGCCGAACTGCTCGACGCCGTGCAGATCCGCAAGGAACTGCCGTTCCTCAATTACGACAGCCCGCGCTTCCCGATCATGGGCGGCCTGATGCAGCGCCGCGGCGGCACCGCCCGCCACGATGCCGTGGTGTGGGGTTATGCCCGCGCCGCCGACCAGCGCGGCGTCGACATCATCCAGAATTGCGAAGTCACCGGCTTCGTGTGCGACCACAATGGCAAGATCACCGGCGTCGAGACGTCGCGCGGCAAGATCAGCGCCGGCAAGGTCGGCATGGCGGTCGCCGGCAACACCTCGCGCGTCGCTGCGATGGCGGGCATGAAGCTGCCGATCGAAAGCCACGTGCTGCAGGCCTTCGTCTCCGAGGCGATCAAGCCGCTGATCCCCGGCGTCATCACCTTCGGCGCCGGCCACTTCTACATCAGCCAGTCCGACAAGGGCGGCCTGGTCTTCGGCGGCGACCTCGACGGTTACAACAGCTATGCCCAGCGCGGCAACATGCCTGTCATCGAGGATGTCTGCGAAGGCGGCATGGCGGTCATGCCGATGATCGGCCGCGTCCGCATGCTGCGCCAGTGGGGTGGCATCATGGACATGTCGATGGACGGCACGCCGATTATCGACAAGACCCCGATCGACGGCCTCTATCTCAATGCCGGCTGGTGCTACGGCGGCTTCAAGGCGACACCTGCTTCCGGCCTCGTCTTCGCCCATCTGCTGGCCCGCGACGAGCCGCACCCCGAAGCCGCGCGCTTCCGGCTGGACCGGTTCCGCCGCGGCGCGATGATCGACGAAAAGGGCCAGGGCGCCCAACCCAACCTGCACTGAAAGCGAGACTGGCGGAATGCGTATTGCATGTCCTTTCTGCGGCGAACGCGAGAACGGCGAGTTCACCTATCTCGGCGACGCCTCGCCCAAGCGGCCCAACTTCGCTGCCGACGGCGGCGAAAGCCCCGAATGCGTCGAAGACGCTTTTCATGATTACGTCTACCTGCGCGACAACGTCGCCGGCGTCATGCGCGAGTACTGGTACCACGGCGGCGGTTGCCGCTCCTGGCTGATCGCCGAGCGCAACACGGTGACGCACGAATTCAAATCGGTGACGGCGGCGCCCGGTGTGGGCGCGTCCAGACCGGTGCAGGCAGGAGAGTGACCATGTCGGGCTATTCCCAAACAGAACCGCTCGGCAGGACAGCGACCATGGAAGGCAACACCAATGCGCGCGGCAACGCAGCGGCGGCGACGCAGTCGCATCGGTTGCGCAGCGGCGGCCTGATCGATCGCAAGGCGCCGCTCGAGTTTTCCTTCGACGGCAAGAGCATGACCGGCTTTGCCGGCGACACGCTGGCCTCGGCGCTGATCGCCAACGGCGTCAAGCTGGTGGCGCGGTCGTTCAAGTACCACCGCCCGCGCGGCATCATCACCGCCGGATCGGAAGAGCCGAGCGCGCTGGTCGAAATGCGCACCGGTGCCCGCAAGGAGCCGAACACGCGCGCCACCACGCAGGAACTCTACGATGGGCTGATCGCCCAGAGCCAGAACCGCTGGCCGTCGCTGCGCCGCGACTTCCTGTCGATCAACCAGCTGTTCTCGCCGATCTTCGTCGCTGGTTTCTACTATAAGACGTTCATGTGGCCGGCGAAGTTCTGGGAAGCGATCTATGAGCCGCTGATCCGCCGCGCCGCCGGTCTCGGCAAGAGTGCCGAACTGCCCGATCCCGATCATTACGACAAGGCCTGGGCGCATTGCGACGTGCTGGTGGTCGGCGCCGGTCCCGCTGGTCTGTCGGCGGCGCTCGCGGCTGGCCGCGCCGGGTCACGCGTCATCCTCGTCGAGGAAGACAGCCGCCTCGGCGGCCGCCTGCTCAGCGACGGCGGCGAGATCGACGGCATGCATGCCGAGGAGTGGGTGCGGCGCACGACCGACGAACTCGCCTCGCTTCCGAATGTTCGCATGATGGTCCGAACCGCCTTGTTCGGAGTCTATGACGGCGGCGTCTATGCGGCGCTCGAACGCGTCAACGACCATGTCCCGGTGCCGGGTCCGCACCAGGTCCGCCAGCGCCTCTGGCGCATCGTCGCCAAGCGTTCGGTCGTCACCGCCGGCGCCATCGAGCGGCCGATCGTCTTCCCGGGCAACGACCGTCCGGGCGTGATGATGGCGTCCGCCGTTCGCACCTATGTCAATCGCTTCGCGGCCATGCCGGGACGCAAGGTGGCGCTGTTCACCAACAACGACGACGGCTGGCGCACTGTCGAGGCAATCCAGCAGGCCGGCGGAGATATCACTGCGGTCATCGACCCTCGCGGCAAGGTGCCGGCGGAATACCAGGCGGTGGCTGAACTGTCAGACCTGCGCGTGCTTTCGGGCGGCGTCTCGGACGTCAAGGGTGGCGTCGACGGCGTGCGCGGTGTTGTCGTCACCGACAGCAATGGCCGCACGCAGCAGATCGAGGCCGACTGCCTTGCCGTTTCAGGCGGCTGGAACCCCAATGTCGGCCTGTCGTGCTTCCATCGCGGCAAGCCGGTGTGGCGTGACGACATTGCCGCGTTCATTCCCGGCGAGGCGCCGAATGGCATGGTCATGGCGGGTGCCGCGCGTGGCGAGTTTTCGCTCGGCGCCTGCCTGCGCGACGGCCATGCCGCCGGTGCGGCGGCGGCTGCCCAATGCGGCGCTTCCGGCAATGCCGGCGAGGCATCGGAAGCCGGCGACGAGGTCTACGCGATCTCGCCGCTGTGGCAGGTCAAGGCCAAGGGCAAGGCCTTCGTCGACTTCCAGCACGACGTCACCGCATCCGACGTGACGCTGGCGCAGCGCGAAGGTTTTGAGAGCGTCGAGCATCTCAAGCGCTACACCACGCTTGGCATGGCGACCGACCAGGGCAAGACCTCCAACATCACCGGCCTCGCCATCATGGCCGAAGCCACCGGCCGCAGCATTCCGCAGACCGGCACGACGATCTACCGCCCGCCCTATTCGCCAGTGGCGATCGGCGCGCTCGCCGGCCACCACCGCGACGAGAACTTCCATGCCTGGCGGCTGACCCCGTCGCATCACTGGGCCGCGGCACGCGGCGCGGTATTCGTCGATACGGGCCTGTGGAAGCGCGCGCAATGGTATCCGCAGCCGGGCGAGAAGGATTGGCTGGAATCGGTGACGCGCGAAGTGCTTGCCGTGCGCAACGGCGTCGGCTTCTGCGACGTCACGACGCTCGGCAAGGTCGATGTGCGCGGCGCGGATGCCGGCACCTTCCTCGACCGGGTCTATATCAACGCCTTCTCATCGCTGGCGGTCGGCAAGGCGCGATACGGCCTGATGCTGCGCGAAGACGGCATCGTGATGGATGACGGCACGACGTCGCGCCTGGCCGAGGACCACTACTTCCTGACCACCACGACGGCCAAGGCCGGACCCGTGATGGCGCATCTCGAATTCTGCCGCCAGGTGCTGTGGCCCGAACTCGACGTGCAGTTGTCGTCGGCCTCGGACCAGTGGGCGCAGTTCTCCATCGCCGGACCCAACACGCGCAAGCTGCTGCAGGCGCTGGTCGATCCCAGCGAAGACATGTCCAACGAGGGCTTCCCGTTCATGGGGGCTCGCGAAGTCAAGCTGCGTGGCGGCGTCACCGCCCGCCTGTTCCGCATTTCGTTCTCCGGCGAGATCGCTTTCGAAATCTCGGTTCCGGCGCGCTACGGCGCGGCGATGGCCGAGAACCTGATGATCGCCGGCAAGCCGTTCGGCGTTACGCCCTACGGCACTGAAGCGCTCGGTGTGATGCGTATCGAAAAGGGCCACGTGGCCGGTCCCGAACTGAACGGCACGACGACGGCGGACGACCTCGGACTCGGCAAGATGATGTCGAAGAAGAAGGACTTCATCGGCCGCGTCATGGCCGGCCGCGAGGCGCTGACGGCGCCGGACCGCCAGGTGGTGGTCGGCATCAAGCCGCTCGACGCCAAACGTCGCCTGCGCTCGGGCGCGCATGTCGTCCCGAGGGGAGCTATCCCCGGGCCGGACACCGATCAGGGTTATGTCACCTCGGTCTGCTACTCGCCGATGCTCCAGCAGTGGATCGGACTCGGCTTGGTGGAGCGTGGCCGCGAGCGCTCAGGCGAAATCGTCCGCATCCACGATCCGTTGCGCAACGAGGACTACGAAGCCGAGATCTGCAACCCAGTCTTCTACGATCCCGAGGGAGTGCGCCAGCGTGGCTGATTTTTCCTGGAACACCCAATCGCCGCTGCAAAGGGCGCTTGTCGCCGGTCATCACGGCGTCCCCGCACTGCAGGCGGGCGTCGTCCTGACAGAGGTTCGCAACATCGTGCTGGTCCAGGTCATGGCGCGCCGCGGCAAGGCGGCGGACACCGCCAAGGCGGCCAAGAAGCTGTTCGGCATCGAACCGCCGAACAGCCCGAAGGCCGCTTTCGGCAAGTCGGCGACGCTGGTGTGGTCGGGCCCCGACCAGTTCACCGTGTTTGCGCCGCGTGCCGACGAAGCGTCCCAGCTCGACGCGATGAGCAAGGCCTTTGCCGGCAGCGCCTCGCTGTCCGAGCAGTCGGACGGCCGCTGCCTGATCCGGATGACCGGGCCGCGCGCGCGTGACGCCATCGCCAAGTTCTCGTCGCTCGACCTGCACGGCGACGTGTTTCCGGTCGGAACCGCGGCGAACACCTCGGTCGACCACACAGCGGTCAATCTCTGGCGCGAAGCCGATGGCGCCGATGGGCAAGCTGTCTACGCCATGCTGGTGTTCACCAGCTTCGCCGACAGCCTGTGGCACACCATCGTGGACTCCTCACTGGAATATGGCGTCGATACATCGAGCACCCGCGCTGCCTGACACGCCATCGTGAATTGCCGCATCAAGACATAACCCCGCCATTCCGGCGGGGTTATTTTTGTCGGCGATGACCAGACGCTCTAACTTGCTGAGTTGGCGCATCGTGCTTTCCGAAAATCGGGTCCGATTTTCGGGCCGATGCGCTAGAAACGACAAAAGCCGCGGCGCAAGGCGCACGCGGCGTTGCAGGTCGCTGTTGAGAGCGATCAGGCCTCGACGCAGGCCTTGCGCAGCTGGATCGCTGATGCCGTCGGACGCAACAAGGACAGCGTCAGCCGTTCGACACAGATCGGCATGACCAGCTTGGCGCCGTCGGCATAGAGAGAGCCGCCCGAGGCGCGGAACGAGCCTTTGTCAACGATGGTTTCGAGGACGTCGCGCGTTCTGAGCGGCAGCAGGTCGGTGCACGCGCTCATGCGAGCAAAGACGTGGCTGATGGGGACGTTCAGGGCTTCCACCGCCACGAGAGGTTCCTCGTTGCCTTCCTTCCATTCCTCCAGCGCCTCGAGCGCGTCATGGAAGGCGTTCTGGAGGGTGATGGGGGCGTGGCCCTCATAGAGTTCCGGCAGCACTTTGTGCATGTGCGTGTTCCTCTTCAAGCTCTGATTGATCGTGCTGCGGCGATGCGTACTACGATACTGGGCTCCACTTCGTTGCACCTCCCGTATTTGCCTATCATGCAAGATATTTGCACAAGAGTTAAAACTCGTCCACTGCAAAACGTGCTGGATCAATGCCTGCGGGCAACTTGTTTGCATGCAGCCGAATTGCAGCTTTTCGATCATCGTTCGGCCAGTGAAGTGACCACCCGAACGAATGGGAAATCTACCCATCCGGGCGTTTTCAAAGTGACGGAAACCCGTTCTGCTCGCTGTCGGAAAAACAGCATTTCGGGATGGCTGGCACGGTTGTGCGGCACCCGGAGCAACACAAGATGATCGGGTGTCGCTTTGCAGGAGAGCAGACCTCTCAGCTTTCGCGAGGACGTGCGCAGCCTGTTGTTCAGGTTGCTGGTTTCTGTCGTCAGCGAACGTGAACCCAGCCTCGCGGACGTGCTGACCGGACGCGTCAGCCTGGACGAACTCGTCGCCGAACATCGGATTTCAGCGTTGCAGGCGACCGGCATCTGGTTCCAACTGGTGGCGATCGCCAACGAACTGCTGGCCATGCGCTCGCGCCGCGAACTGGAGCAGATGGGCGGCGCCGACGATGTCATCGGTTCCTTCTCCAATGTGATCGGCGAGATCGCCGCCGCCGGCTACCCGGCCGAGGAGATCCAGGCCACCCTCGACGGGTTCAGCGTAGGGCCGACCATGACGGCGCATCCCACCGAGGCCAAGCGCGTCACCGTCCTTGAGATCCACCGCCGCATCTACCGCAAGCTGACCGAGTTGGAACAGCAGCGCTGGGCGCCACGTGAGCGTGAACAGCTGATCGACGACCTCAAGAGCGAGATCGAGCTGCTCTGGATGTCGGGCGAATTGCGGCTCGAGCGGCCCTCGGTCGAGCGCGAGATCGCCTGGGGCCTGCATTTCTTCCGCGAAGTGATCTTCGAGGCGACCCCCAAGCTCTACGACAGCGTCGAAGACGCCCTGGCGCGTCACTACCCGAAGCATGACGTCAAGGTGCCGTCATTCATGCGCTATGCGTCATGGATCGGCGGCGATCGCGACGGCAATCCCAACGTCACCGCCAAGACCACCGCCTACGCGCTCAACGAGTGCCGCCAGGCGGTCGTCGGCTGGTACATCGGGCAGGTGCGCAAGCTGGTCACCGTGCTCAGCATCAGCGCCAACGTGGTCAACGTGCCGGAGACCTTCACCAAGGCGCTCGGCCATGCCTTGCATCGCAGCGGCAACGCTTCCGAGATCGTGGCGCGCAATCCGGACGAGCCGCTGCGCCAGTTTGCCGGCGCCATGCTCGACCGGCTCGAGGCAATGCGCGGCGAGGCGTCGGCCAAGCCCTATGCCCGCTCGGATGCCTTCAAGGCTGACCTTCGCGAACTTGAAAACGTGCTCGCGCAGCTTGGCGGCAAGCTTATCGCCAGGCGTTTCGTGCGGCCCTTGCGCCAGCAGGTCGAGACCTTCGGCTTCCGTACCGTTTCGCTCGACATCAGGCAGAATTCCACTGTCGTCAATCGCGTGCTCGGCGAACTGTTCAAACTGGCCGACCCGGCCACCGCACCGGCGCCCGACACGCCGCAATGGACGGCGCGCATCCGAGCAGCTCTGAACTCCGGCGAGCAACTGGAGGTGGACCGGCTGGCACTGTCGGAGGAAGCGCAGGAGCTTCTCGACCTGTTCGACGTCATCCGCAAATCCTCCGCCGGGCTCAATGGCGGGGCGGTCGGCGCCTTCATCTTGTCGATGACACGCTCCAGCGACGACCTGCTGGCGGTCTACCTCCTGGCCCAGTATTCGGGGCTTGCGACGGCCATGGACGGGAGCGGAACCATTGCCCTTCGCGTCGTGCCGCTGTTCGAAACCATCGCCGACCTGCGCGCCGCCCCCGAAATCCTCGACCAGCTGTTCGGCGTTTCCATCGTTCGCCGTTCGGTGCGCGATTTCGGCAACGCCCAGGAGGTCATGCTCGGCTATTCGGACTCCAACAAGGATGGCGGCTTCCTGGCCTCCAACTGGGAGCTGAACAAGGCGCAACGCCGCATCACGGCGCTTGGCATCAAGCGCAAGGTCAAGATCAGCTTCTTCCATGGGCGCGGCGGTTCGGTCAGCCGCGGCGGCGCACCGACCGGACGGGCCATTGCGGCACAACCGGCAGGAACCATCGGCGGCGCCATGCGCGTCACCGAGCAGGGCGAGGTCGTGTCGTCGAAATTCGCCAATCGCGGCACCGGCCTCTACCAGCTGGAAATTCTCGCTGCGAGCGTCTTTGCCCATTCGGTCAAGTCGCAGAACGAGGCCGAGCTGAAGGACAATCCCGAGTTCAGCGAGGCGCTCGAAGCGCTGACCGGCATGTCGCAGGCGTCCTATTCGGGCCTGATCAACGAGCCGGGCTTCATCGACTATTTCAACCAGGCGAGCCCGGTCGAGGAGCTGTCGTTGCTGAAGATCGGCTCGCGCCCGGCGCGCCGTTTCGGCGCGCGCGACATCTCCGACCTGCGCGCCATTCCATGGGTCTTCGCCTGGAGCCAGAATCGTCATCTGATGACCAACTGGTATGGCATCGGCAGCGCGCTGAACTCGTTCGTCAACGTGCGCGGCGATGCCGGGCTGGAACTGCTCAGGCAGATGTTCGAGCGCTCGCGCTTCTTCCACCTCGTCGTCGACGAAGTCGACAAGGGTCTCTACCAGACCGACATGGACATCGGCTGCCTGTATGCGGGGCTGGTGCAGGACCGGGAAGTTGGCGAGCGTATCTTCCGCAAGATCTCGGCCGAATACGCCCTGACGCGACGGATGATCTCCGAAGTCAATGGCGGGCTCAAGCTGTCCGAGCGGTTTCCCGCTTTCAAGCGCCACTTCGACCGCATCCGTCCGCAGATGGACTCGATCCACCGGCTGCAGGTGCAGCTGCTGCGCGAAGTTCGCGCCCAGGACGGCGCCACCGCCAACCCCAAGCGCGCCGTCAACGCGCTGCTGCTTTCGATCAACTGCATTTCCGCCGGCCTCGGCTGGACCGGATGACCACATTTACCGGCGCTGCGATGCGCCACAAGGGAGGAACCTCATGAACATTCCCACCAGACCCGGTATCGGCAGCGCCCGGCACTTCTTCCGCACCGAGCTCGCCCAGGCGGATCCAGCGGTCAGCGCTTCGATCGGACGCGAGTTGCAGCGCCAGCGTGACGAGATCGAGCTGATCGCATCGGAAAACTTCGTCTCCAAGGCGGTGCTTGAAGCACAGGGCTCGGTGCTGACCAACAAATATGCCGAGGGCTATCCCGGCCGCCGCTACTACGGCGGTTGCGCCTATGTCGACGAGATCGAGGATCTGGCGCGTGAGCGCGCCAGGACGATGTTCGGCTGCAGCTTCGCCAACGTCCAGCCCAATTCGGGCAGCCAGGCCAACCAGTCGGTGTTCATGGCGCTGATGAAGCCGGGCGACACTTTCCTCGGCCTCAACCTGGCAGCGGGCGGACACCTGACGCATGGCGCACCGGTCAACCAGTCCGGCAAGTGGTTCAACGTCGTCTCCTACGGCGTCAAGCCCGACACGCACCGCATCGACATGGACGAGGTGCGCGACCTCGCCCGGAAGCATCAGCCCAAGGTGATCCTGGCTGGCGGCTCGGCCTATCCGCGCATCATCGACTTCAAGGCGTTCCGCGAGATCGCCGACGAAGTCGGCGCCAAGCTGTTCGTCGACATGGCGCACTTTGCTGGCCTGGTTGCCGGTGGCGTGCACCCCAACCCGCTCGAGCACGCCCATGTCGTGACGACGACCACCCACAAGACCCTGCGCGGTCCGCGCGGCGGCATGGTCCTGTCCAATGACGAGGAGATCGGCAAGAAGATCAATTCGGCTGTTTTCCCGGGCCTCCAGGGCGGCCCGCTGATGCATGTCATCGCCGCCAAGGCGGTGGCTTTCGGCGAGGCGCTGACACCCGACTTCAAGGTCTATGCCGCAAACGTCGTTTCCAACGCCAAGGCGCTGGCAGGGACGCTGCAGGAAGGCGGTGTCGACATCGTTTCCGGCGGCACCGACACGCATCTCATGCTGGTCGACCTTCGCCGCAAGAAGCTGACCGGCAAGGCGGTGGAGGCGGCTCTTGGGCGCGCCCACATCACCTGCAACAAGAACGGCATTCCGTTCGATCCCGAGGGTCCGATGGTGACATCGGGTGTCAGGCTCGGCACGCCGGCCTGTACCACGCGCGGCTTCCTCGCCGAGGAGTTCCGTCAGGTCGGGCGCATGACCATGGCCGTCATCGATGGCCTTGCCGCCAACGGCGAGGAGGGCAACGCCAAGATCGAGGCGGCCGTTCGCGAAGAAACGCACGATTTGGTCGGCCGATTCCGAATCTACGACTGATTTTTGTCGCGGAAGAACAGGCATGCCTTGGCGAATTCGGTTGGAATGCGCCAAGGCATGATGCCGATCTCGATGGCGGGCAGATGGCGCAACAAAAAAAGCTGAATGTCCTGATAGCCGAGCGCAACCCGCTGGTGATATCGGCTTTGCGCGACATGATCAGCCGCGATGAGCGTTTCGCCTTCGTCGAGGGCGTGCAAAGCGGCGAGGCCTTCGTCAAGGCCGTCGCGGCGAACCAGCCCGCATTCGACGTCGCCATAGTCGCCTGGAAGCTGTCCGACATGGATGCCAGCGAGGTGCTGGCCGAATTGCACCGCCGCCAACTCGTCGCACGGATGGTCATCTTCTCCAACGACCACGATATCGGCATTCTGAAGCAATGCGTGCGGTTGGGCGTGCAAGGCTTCTGCTATCAGTTCGACGATCCGTGCATTTTGTTCGACACGCTGCTTGCGGTCGCCAACGGCCGTATCTGCATTCCCTATATCGACGTCGCCAGGATCAACGAGACGCCACTGTCGCGTCTGACCACGCGCGAACTCGAACTGCTGGGCGTGCTGGCCGATGGCTGGACCAACCTGCAGATCGCCACGCGCACCGGCATTTCGGAGAACACGGTCAAGTACCACCTCAAGAATCTTTACGACAAGCTGGGCGTGCGCAACCGCGCCATGGCGGTGGCTCTCTACGCCAGCGAGAAAAAGCGCGGCCCCCAGGCGGTTCAGCGCTAGCCCGCAAGGCTCGCCAACGCGACTCGACATCCCAGACAGCCAAATCGGGCCGGAATCACCGTTCCCGCGTCGATCTGCGACTGCCTGTGTAAAATTTCCGACGCCTTGTCGGCGTCTCAAAAGCCAACGGAATCAACACATTCCGGATTCGCCCAAAGTCGTAGTGCGACACGAGCGCGCATCGGTCGCTTGACAGAAAATTGACTTTGCCTGACATTCCTCAGGGGAAATTAATTTCCCGCACAATGAAGCCGAAAACGGCCAGGAGGAGGAGGAAAATGGAAGCAGCGTTAGTTCATCCAAGCGACGATGCGAGCCTCGACGCACGCATTCACAAGATGCATGCCCGCGATCGTGCCGGCCTGATCGTGTTCATAGTGGTGCTGTGGTGCACCCTGCTGTTCGCGCTGTTCAGCGTCTGGTCCTATATCTCGATCCCGGCCATCCGCATCATTCTTTCGGTCGCCTGCGGGCTTGTCTTGACGTTCAACACGGCGGCGATCGTCGCCATGCTGCGTCACTACACCGAGGACAAACACTTTATCTATGGCCTCGACCTCAAGCATCTCGACGAGATGCACCGGCGCAGGGGCTGAGGAAAGCAACAATGGCTTACAAACCTCCGAAACAGGGCCTCGCAGGCCAGATTTTCGACGTCTTGACTTTGCTGGTGCTGACCGTCGGCGCGCTCTACGTGCCGCTCTATCTTGGCCTTGCGGGTGCAGCCAAGGTGCCGAACCCGATCGCCAATCCGACCTGGGAAGCGCTCGGCCAGAACGCCACCGAACAGCAGCAGTGGGCGGCGCTCGGCATCACCGATCCGGCGGCCGCCAACGACATCATCACCGCCCGCTTCGACTACAGTTTCAGCTGGGCGGCGCTGATCGTCATGGCCGTGCTGGTCATCGGCTACTTCGTTCTGGTCGTGCGCCTGTCCGACAGGGAGTACCGCGAAGTCATCGCAGAACGCTTCGGCAACAAGAAGCGCTAAGGGGAGGTCGAAATGGATACCTGGAACATCCTGGAATACGCAGCCTGGGCTCTGTCGGCCATGTTTGGCGTCCTGATGCTCATCGATCTCATTCGCATCGATACGACCTACGACAACGAGCTGCTGATCTCCTCTCGCGAAGGCGAGATCGAGGCGACGGCGGAACGCCACGAGATCTGAGGGGACGACGATGGCAAATGTGACTTCAACCGCAGCCGAGCCGGAACGGCTCCAGCTGCTGCGCGTGCTCGGCCCGGCCCATGTGTGGGCGCTTGGCGTCGGCATCGTGCTCGTCGGCGAATATATGGGCTGGAACTTCTCGGTCGGCAAAGGCGGCATGATTGCCGGCCTCGTCGCCTGCTGGGTCGCCGGCCTGCTCTACACCTGCGTCGCCATGATCGACTCCGAGGTGACCTCGACGGTCGCCGCCGCCGGCGGCCAGTACGCCCAGGCCAAGCACATCGTCGGCCCGCTGATGGCCTTCAATGTCGGCCTGTTCCTGGTCATGGCCTACACCATGCTGGAAGCGGCCAACGCGATCACCGTTGGCTTCCTGCTCGACACGGTGGCCGGCATGCAGGGCCACTCCGGCCTCAACCAGCAACCCTTCATCATCCTCGCCATCATGTTCCTGGCGTGGCTCAACTATCGCGGCGTGCTGGCGACGCTGACCTTCAACCTGGTCATCACCGCGATCGCTTTCGTGGCCATCATCACGCTCTTCATCTCGGTGCAGTTCGGCGCTTCCAACGTGCCGCTCGACTTCTCGGCCATCACCACCGATCCGCTGCCCTATGGCTGGGTCGGCATCGTGGCGTCGCTGCATTTCGGGCTGTGGTATTATCTCGGCATCGAGGGCACCTGCCAGGCGGCCGAGGAAGTGCGCTCGCCGGCGCGCTCGCTGCCTTACGGCACCATGGCCGGCATCATGACGCTGCTGATCGCCGCGACCATGACCTGGTACGTCTGCTCCGGCCTGATCCCATGGGAATATCTCGGCCAGGCCGGAACGCCGCTGTTCGACGCCGCTCGCGTCACCGGCAGCACGCCGCTGATGATCCTGTTGTTCGTCGGCACCGCGTTCGCAACGCTCGCCTCGGCCAACGGCTGCATCAACGACGCCTCGCGCGCCTGGTTCTCGATGGGCCGAGACCGCTACCTGCCGAGCTGGTTCGGCGCCGTGCATCCGGTCTACCGCACGCCGTACCGCGCCATCGTCTTCCTGGTTCCGATCGCGCTGATCTTCGCGCTCGGCGCCCCGCTCGACCAGGTCGTCACCTTCTCGATCCTGTCGGGCCTGCTCGGCTACACCTTCATGACCTTCAACATGGTGATGTTCCGCAACAAGTGGCCGCTGGACACGATCAAGCGCGGCTATGTGCATCCGTTCCACCCGCTGCCGACGATCGTCCTGCTGATCCTGTGCTCGACCGCCTACTTCGCCGTGTTCCTCGGCTATGGCACGCAGCTCAGCGCGATGATGTGCTTCTATATCGTCGCATCGTTGTGGTTCCACTTCCGGCGCTATCAGTTCGTGCGCCGCGGCGACCAGTTCACCATGCCGTGGCCGAAGCCGGTGGGCTACTGACCAGACTACCTTGGGCGGCGCGGGTTCCTCGCGCCGCCTCCTTTTTGCGGACAGGGCGTCAAGATGTTCACAACCATTGCGTTTTCGGCATTCCTCGCTGCGTCATGCAGCTGGATGGGCGTACGCGCCCTGGGCGACCACCGCAGCGCGCTGGCGGGCCGCCATGGTTTGCTCGATGATGCCGCCCCGCTGTTCGCCGACCCGCAGATCACGTTCGGCCCAGATCATTTTCCGGTCCTTGTCGGTCGCATCGCCGATGGCCGGCGGGCAAAGGTCGAGCTCATCGCCGACACGATGGTGACCCGCCGCCTGCCGCAGCTCTGGCTCCGGGTGACGCTCAGCGAAGCCTGCCGTTGCGCCCGCCCGACAATCGGCGCGCTGGCGCGTCCGACGGGAGCCGAATTCTATTCGCTCGTTCATGACATGCCGGAGTGGCTGTCGCCGCCGGAAACCGAGGCATCGCTGTTGATGCGCGGCGACGGCGACGCCAGCGCCTGGCAGGTTGAGCGTGCCTCGGCAATGTTCGCCGGGCTGTTCGAAGACCGGGCGGTCAAGGAGGCGGTGATCACGCCGCTCGGCACGCGCATCATCCGCCAGGCCGCGCAAGGCGATCCCGGCGCCCACAAGGTGTTGCGACAGGTGCGCTTTCCGCTGAAGTCGATCCCGCGGGAGCTTGTGCGCATGGCCGTCGCGGAGGCCGTGGCGCTGAGCGCGCTGCTGGCCGAGGAAGATATCGCAGTTCCCGCTTACGAAGCAGCCTGAGGTTCCCATGGCAAAGCCGATCAACCCCTATGTCGTGCTGGCTCTGGCGATCGTGCTGCCGGGGGCAGGCCATGTCGCCGTTCGCGACGCGACACGCGGCCTGGCCTTCGCCTTTTTCGTGGTGCTGTTCTCGGTGATCTCCTACGTCACCACCACGCCGGAAACCTCGTTCATCGGCCGCCACGCCGGTGGGCTGTTCGTCTGGGCGCTGTCGATCCCCGACGCCTATCGCCGTGCGCGCATCCGCGCCGTCACCGCCCGCGGCGCCTGACACCTGTTACGGCCGGGGCGTATCGGCCGCCAACGCATCGAGACTGGCGCTGTTCGGACAGAAATCCTGATAGGTGTCGTTGAATTCGGCCGTCGCGAGCTGGGCGCTGCAGCGGCTGCGTTGCGCGCACAGCATGCAGGTGCGGCGCATGTCGCGGTTCCACTCCGGCTGCCGGCGCTCGAAGGCGATCGGGTCGACGCCCTTCGCCTTCATTGCTTCGGGCAACAGGATCGTCGATGCAAAGGCATGCCGCATCGCCCGTTGGAAGTCTGGGCGGGAAAGCCCGCATTCGCCAAGCACCCTGTCGCCTTCGGCGGGAGCGAGTGCCGCGATCTCGTTGACAGCGGCGCGGCGCCGCCGCCAGTCCCGGACGGTCAGTACTGCCGAATGCCAAAAACCATGCGTTTGCGAAATGCCCATTCCCGCCTCCTGGATGCCTCCGACGGACACGATGCCCGTTCCGGAAACGATGGTTACACGGCGAGGCGGCAGGGCACTTTGTCCTGGATCAAACGCCTGGATATTGTATTGCAAAAAAAATCGGACGGCCCGCCTGCGCAGAAACCGCCCGACTGGAAGCCTTTGCCCGTACCGTCGCCGATCAGGCGGCGGCAGCATCCTTGGAGATCGCGCCGCGGCGGATCTGGTCTTCCTCGATGGATTCGAACAGAGCGCGGAAATTGCCTTCGCCGAAGCCCTCGTCGCCCTTGCGCTGGATGAACTCGAAGAAGATCGGTCCAATCACCGTCTTGGAGAAGATCTGCAACAGGATCTTGGTCATGCCGCCATCGACCACGCCTTCGCCGTCGATCAGGATGCCGTGTTTCTTCATCCGTTCGACTGGCTCGTCATGGCCATGCACGCGAGTGTGCGAGAGTTCATAATAGGTGTCAGGCGGGCCGGGCATGAACTTCAGGCCCTTGTCGGCGATCAGGTCGGTGGAGCCGTAGATGTCGTCGGTGCCGACGGCGATGTGCTGGATGCCTTCGCCCTTGTACTTGCGCAGATATTCCTCGATCTGGCTGGTGTCGTCCTTGGACTCGTTCAGCGGGATGCGGATCTTGCCGCAGGGCGAGGTGATGGCGCGGCTGACGAGGCCGGTGATGCGGCCGTCGATGTTGAAGAAGTGGATCTGCCTGAAGCCGAACAGCTCGCGGTAGAAGTCCCACCATTTGTCCATGTTGCCGCGATAGACGTTGTGGGTCAGGTGGTCGAGGAAATAGAAGCCGACGCCGGCAGGCTTGGGATCGGTCTCGCCGAGCCAGTCGAATTCGGCGGCGTAGGTCGAGCCCTTGGCGCCGTACTTGTCGACGAAATAGAGCAGCGAGCCGCCGATGCCGACAACGGCCGGCACATCGAGCGCCTTGTCATTGCCGGTGTAGGGCACGGCACCCTTCGATACCGCGTGGTTGAAGGCGTGCTTGGCGTCAACCACGCGCCAGGCCATCGAGGCGGCGCATGGGCCGTGCTCGTCGACAAAGCGCATGGCGTGGCTGCCCGGCTCGGCATTGACGATGTAGTTGATGTCGCCCTGGCGCCAGACGGTGATGTTCTTGGTCTTGTGACGCGCGACAGGAACGTAGCCCATGCGGGCGAACAGCTCCTCGAGCTTTTCCGGTTCCGGATGCGCGAATTCGACAAATTCGAAGCCGTCGGTGCCGGCGGGGTTGTCGGCGCTTATCCTGGCCGGCGGCGCATCGTGCGGAAACGGGCCCATGGCAAATCCTCCTCGATTTCTAGGTGGTGCATATTGTGCTCCCGATCCGATGCAATGTGCTTGCATTCTGACTCAAAATGCGACGATCTATGCACAAAGCGCGCATGAATGTGGGGAAGTATGCAATGCCTGACGGTCTCGACCAATTTGACCTGAAGATCCTGCGCGAGTTGCAGCGCGACGGCCGGCTGACCAATAACGAGCTGTCGGAAAAGATCGCGCTGTCGGCCTCGCAATGTTCGCGCCGGCGGGCGCGGCTGGAGGCGGACGGCTATGTCTGCGGCTACCAGGCCATGCTCGACCGCGAAAAGCTCGGGCTCGACCTGCTGGTGGTCATCTCGGTGACGCTCGCCACCCATAACCGCGACAACGCCCAGCGTTTCGCGCGCCTGGTCAATGATCTGCCCGAGGTGCTGGAGGCCTATTCGCTGACCGGCGAGATGGACTATCACATCAAGGTCGCGGTGCGCGGGCTGTCGGATTTGTCGCGCTTCGTCAACGAGGTTCTGTTGCCGCACGATTCCGTGCAGCATGTGAAGACGGCGATCGTGCTGAATACGCTGAAGCAGTTCGGCCCACTGCCGATCGGGTAGGGTGCGCAAAGCGCGACGCAGACGCCCTCCCTCCCCCTTGTGGGGAGGGATAAAGGGTGGGGGTGCGGCGCGGAAGCGAGATTGCGGGATACGATACCCCCACCCCTAACCCCTCCCCACAAGGGGGAGGGGGACTATCGCCGCTTCGTGAGCAGAGCCCGCTCGACATCGGCCAGCCCGGCTTCGATGCGCTCGATGGCACCAGGGCCGAGCGCCTTCTCAATGCCTGCCTGATAGGCGTGGGCGAGGTCTGCGATCTCGCGATAAGCCTTCTGGCCCTGCGCCGTCAGTTCGAGATGTTCGACGCGGCGGTCGGTCTCGTTGTCCTGGCGCCTCAGCCAGCGGCGCTGCTCGAGATCGCGCACCGCGCGGCTGACCTTGGTCTTGTGCATATTGGAGTGAATGCCGATCTCGGTCGCGGTCATCCGGCCGGCGCTGCCGAGGGCCGCAAGCGCGCGCCACTCCGGCCGCGTCATCTGGAAACGCTGCTTGTACTCCTTCGAGAAGCTGACACTGATGAGTTCCGCCGCCCGGTTCAGCCTGTAGGGCAGGAAACTCTCGAGATCGAATGCCTCGGACATCGTACAGCCTTTGATAGTTACAAAATCGACGGTTACACTTGCAACCAATCGACGATCTCATGCGCTGACGGGAGGTGCAAGCCGTGCTCGACAAAACCGACAAGCAGGTGACTTCGAATTCTGGTGTGAAGTACATGCCCGGCTTCGGCAACGACTTCGAGACCGAGGCGTTGCCCGGCGCCTTGCCGCAGGGCCAGAACAGCCCGCAGAAGTGCAACTACGGCCTCTACGCCGAGCAGCTGTCGGGCTCGCCCTTCACCGCGCCGCGCGGCACCAACGAGCGCTCCTGGCTCTACCGCATCCGTCCGAGCGTGCGCCACACCAAGCGCTTTTCCGCCGCCAGCTATCCGCACTGGAAGACCGCGCCGTGCCTCGACGACCATTCGCTGGCGCTGGGCCAACTGCGCTGGGGGCCGCTGCCTTCACCAACGGGTAAGGTGAACTTCGTCCAGGGCATTCGCACCATGACGACGGCCGGCGATACGATGACCCAGGTCGGCATGGCCGCTCACGTCTATGCCTTCAACGACGACATGGTCGACGATTACTTCTTCAATGCCGACGGTGAGCTTTTGATCGTGCCGGAGGTCGGATCGATCCGCATCTTCACCGAAATGGGCGTTATCGACGTCGAGCCGTCGGAGATCTGCCTGATCCCGCGCGGCATGATGTTCAAGGTCGCTCGATCAGGCGATGGCGAGCTGCGGCGCGGCTACATCTGCGAGAACTATGGCGCCAAGTTCACGCTGCCGGATCGCGGGCCGATCGGTGCGAATTGCCTCGCCAATCCGCGCGACTTCAAGACACCGACGGCTGCCTATGAGGACAAGGAGACGCCTTGTCGCGTGCTGGTCAAATGGTGCGGCAAATTCCATGTCACCGAGATCGGCCACTCGCCGCTCGACGTCGTCGCCTGGCATGGCAACTACGCGCCGTTCAAATATGACCTCCGCACTTTCTCGCCGGTCGGCGCGATCCTGTTCGACCATCCCGATCCGTCGATCTTCACCGTCCTGACGGCACCGACCGAGGAGGCAGGTACGGCCAATGTCGATTTCGTCATCTTCCCGCCGCGCTGGCTGGTGGCCGAGCACAGCTTCCGTCCGCCCTGGTATCACCGCAACATCATGAGCGAGTTCATGGGGCTGATCTACGGTCAGTACGACGCCAAGGAAGAGGGCTTCGTGCCGGGAGGCATGAGCCTGCACAACATGATGCTGCCGCACGGGCCGGATGCGATGGGCTTCGAGAAGGCGTCGAACGGCGAGCTCAAGCCGGTCAAGCTCGACAATACCATGGCCTTCATGTTCGAGACGCGCTTTCCCCAGCAGCTGACGAAATTCGCCGCCGAACTCGAAACTCTGCAGGACAACTACATCGATTGCTGGGATGGTCTCGAACGCAAGTTCGACGGAACGCCTGGCATCAAGTGAAGACAGGGAAGACATGAAGCTCGCAACACTGAAAGACTCCACCCGCGACGGCCGCCTTGTCGTCGTGTCGCGTGACCTGACGCTGTGCTCGGAAGTCGGCCACATCGCCCGTACCTTGCAGGCGGCACTCGACGACTGGGCCCATGTCGGCCCGCGCCTCGCCAATGTCGCCGAGGGCATCGAGACCGGCAGCCAACCGACCATCCGCTTCCACGAACACGCTGCCACGTCGCCCCTGCCGCGCGCCTACCAGTGGGCCGACGGCTCGGCCTATGTGAACCATGTCGAGCTGGTGCGGAAGGCGCGTGGCGCCGAGATGCCGGCAAGCTTCTGGACCGACCCGCTGATGTATCAGGGCGGCTCGGATTCGTTCCTCGGCCCGCGCGATGCCATCGTCATGGCCGACGAGGCCTGGGGCATCGATCTGGAAGGCGAGGTCGCCGTCATCGTCGACGACGTGGCGATGGGCGCCTCGGTTGAAGAGGCACGCGAGGCAATCCGCCTTGTCATGCTGGTCAATGACGTGTCGTTGCGCGGGCTTATCCCGGCCGAGCTGGCCAAGGGTTTCGGCTTCTTCCAGTCCAAGCCGTCGACGGCGTTTTCGCCGGTGGCCGTCTCGCCCGACGAGCTGGGCGATGCCTGGGACGGCGGCAAGTTGCATCTGCCGCTTTTGGCCAGCATCAACGGCAAGCCGTTCGGCCGGGCCAATGCCGGCACAGACATGACCTTCGATTTCGGCCAGCTCGTCGCCCATGCCGCGAAGACACGGCCGCTGGTGGCAGGCACGATCATCGGCTCGGGCACGGTGTCGAACAAGCTCGACGGCGGGCCGGGCAAGCCGATCGGCGAGGGCGGGGCGGGCTATTCCTGCATCGCCGAAATCCGCACCATCGAGACCATCGAGCAGGGGGCGGCGAAGACGCCGTTCCTGAAGTTCGGCGACCAGGTCCGCATCGAGATGCACGACAAATCGGGCCACTCGATCTTCGGCGCCATCGAGCAGACCGTAACCAAGTACGAGAAAGCGTGAGTGCGATGAGCGACACGGTCCTGTTCGACTACTGGCGCTCGTCGGCGAGTTATCGCGTGCGCATCGCGCTCAACATGCTGGGCGAGGATTTTCGCGCGGTATCCATCGATCTTTTGGCCAAGAGCCAGAAGTCGGAGGAACACCTGGCGCGCAACCCGCAAGGGCTGGTGCCGGTGCTCGACATCGACGGCCACGTCTTCACCCAGTCCCTGGCGATCATCGAATATCTCGATGAGACCAGGCATCCCGGCTTCCTGCCGGCCGATCCGGTCGGCCGCCAGCGCGTCCGCCAGCTGTCTTATGCCATCGCCATGGAAATCCATGCCGTCTGCAACACCGGGGTGATCGCCGAGCTGATGACGCTGGTCGATGACGGCGAGGCCGCGCGCGACGCCTGGATGCGGAAGTTCATCGGCGATGGCCTGGCAGCGTTCGAAAAGCTGCTCGATCATCCCGCGACCGGCACATTCTGCCACGGCGATGCCCCCACCATGGCCGACTTCTGCCTGGTGCCGCAGGTCTACAATGCGCGGCGCTGGAATGTCGACGTTTCAGGCCTGCCGCGTGTGCTTGACATCGCCGGCCGCTGCGAAGCAATCGCGGCCTTTGCCAAGGCGCGTCCCAACCCGCCGACAGCACACTGAGAGCGTATCTGCACCAGCAATGAGACGGGCCGCGATGTTGCCACCGCGGCCCTTTTTCGTGTCGAGATTGCGGCTCAGTTGATTGCGGCGATGTTGCCGAGGCGCAGGAACAGCGTTTCGCCGGAGGAGTCATCGACGCCGTCATTGTCGGTGACGACGAAGGCGTTACCTGCCGCGTCGATGGCGAAGCCTTCGACCTTGTCGACGACATAGCCATTGGTCGCTGCCTTGAGGTCCGGCACGAGATCGCGGACCAGGGTCTTTTCGACCACCGGCAGTTCGCCGCCCAGCTTGGCCGGCTTGAAGCCGTCGAGCGCAACGGCATAGACGCGCTTGTTCTTGGCTTCCTGGCCGATCAGGTTGTCGCGTTCGACGATGAACAGCTTGCCGTCGTGGGCGGTGATCTCCGACAGGCCGACCCAGCCCTTTTCGGTGGCGTCGAGCGGGTAGCGCACCGCCGACCACTCCTTGTTCTTGGGCTTGTAGGCCAGGAGCTTGGCCTGGCCCTTGGGGTCGTCGGCCCATTCGCGCTGGATCGCCATGACCAGCGTCAGGTCGTCGCCTTCGCCAAGCGTGGTGATGCCCTCGAGGCCGAACCGGGTCTCGCCGGCGAGCAGTTCGGCCGGGAACGCGATTTCTTCCTTGATCTCGCCCTTGGCGTTGACGTTGTAGACGGCATGCGGCGTCAGCTTGTCGGAGCGGCCTTCCGAGGCCAGCCAGAAGCCGTCCTTGCCGTCGGTGACGATGCCTTCAAGGTCGAGCTTCTGGGCAGGCTGGCCGTCGCGGCTGACGATGGTCTTCGCCGTGATCAGGGCAGGGGTCTTGGTCGCGTCGATGGTGAAGATCGCCGGAGCCGAACGGTAGACCGAGTCGGAGACGGCATAGAGCTTGCCGGCTTCCTTGGGATCGGCAACGAGGCCCGAGAGCGCGCCCCAGCCAAGCGGCGTGCCGTCGTCGCTGAAGGTCGACTTGATCTGCGGATAGGCGGCTTCGCCTTGGCCGAGTTCGTAGACCATGACGTGCGAGCGCGCGAGGCCGTCTTCGCCGAGGTCGGTTTCGTTGGCCGTGACCAGGAGGTTGCGCTGCGGGATGGCGACAAGCCCCTCCGGACCGATGCCCGACGGCAGCAGCTGCAGGAACTCGGGCTCCTTGCCGGTGTCCTGGTAGACGCCAACCAGCGAGGCGCGTTCGGCGGCAACGAAGATCAGATTCCGCTCGCCGAAGGTCGCGAACTCCAGGCCTTCCGGCTCGATGCCCTTCTTGTTGCGGGCGTCGGGATAGTGGCCGGCGGCGGCAGCCTGGTATTCGAAGGACGGGCCGGATTCGTAGAGCACGTCGCCGGTCCTGGAGAAGATGGTGAAGCCGCGCGCGCCGCCCCTGTAGTCGCCCTCGTTGGCAACCACGAGACGGTCGGTGTCGAGCCATTTCACCGCGTCGGGTTCGCGCGGGGCGTTCTCGACCTTGCCTGAGAACTTGAGCGCGCCGTCCTTCTTGGTGTCGACGTTTTCGAGCGTGACTTCGCCTGCTGGGAAGTGCGAGACGATCCTGGCGGTTGCGGCGTCGACGATGGCGATGTGGTTGTTTTCCTGCAGGGTGACCGCGATCTCGCCGTTGTCGTTGAACGAAACGAACTCCGGCTCGGGATCCTCAGGCGAAACGGTTGCGATGCCGGTCAGGTCGACGGTCTTGATCGAGGCGCAGTCGGGCGCGCCGTCCTTGAGCGCGATTATCTTCAGGTTGCCGGCCGGCAGCTGCGGCAGCGCGCCTTCGTTGAGCTCTTCGTCGCGCTCGTTCTCGATGGCGACTGCAAGGAACGCTCCGTCCTTGCTGAGCGCCACCGAATCCGGCTGGCCGCCGAGGTCGCACGAGGCATTGATCGCCTTGCTGGCGAGATCGATGACCGTCAGGTTGCCCGACGGCTCCTGCTTGCTCTTCGAAGTGTTGACGCCGGCAAGCACCTTCTGGCCGGCGACGATGACAGAGGTCGGCTCGCCGTCGATCTTGACGAAGCCGGCGGCCTTCGGTGCCTTGGCGTCGCTGATGTCGATGAAGCCGACGCCGCCGAGCGGGCTGTCGGAATAGACCAGCGTCATGCCGTCGTCGCTGGCGGTGATGATCTCCGAGGAGGTCAGCGTCGCCGGATCGGCGTCGGCGGGCAGATTCTGGGCGACCGGGAAGGTGGCGATGCGGTTGAAGACGTCCGCGGCATGGGCCGGAAGGCCTGCCGAGACGGTGAGGGCGGTTGTCAGAAACAGCAGTTTGCGGGGCATCTTGGCTGACATGGGTGATCCTCTTTGCCTGAACGAATTGCGGTCTCCGTTTGCGGCAGCGAGATTTCAGCGCGATGACATCTGGATGATGGTTTTGTGACGGCTGCCTCCTGTCGGTGTGCAGCGACATCCACAGATCAATGGCGATCAGCGCCAAGGGCACTCAACCCAGTGACGACCTGGTTGACGAGCTCGCGTTAGCCGGTGGAGAGCATTACCGCCGCAGCGGTTCCGGGCCGCTCGCGACATCCCTCGATGAAATCTTGATCCGATGCGGATCGCGCTCGCCCATCCAGATCTATCTGCGCGTAGGTGCGTTTCATCTGCGGTTCCTTGCGTGCGATAACCCATTGGCATCGCTGCAAAGTCGCAGGTCAAGGTAGAACGCACCCCGGCCGCATGGATTTGTCGCATAACAAACATTATGGAACAAGGAGACGACTGGATCGCCAATGGCGGGGCTTGATATCGCTCTTTCGGCAAGATCAACCGGTGCTTTCCAGGGTCTCCATTTGCGACTTGCTGGCCGCGCCGACGATGTTGCCGATGACCGCCGCCGCCCAGGTCCAGAAATAGGTCGCAAGGCCGCGATCGACATGAACGCGCAGCATCTCGCCGTGCCGATAGACGACAGCGTCGATGCCGGCAAAGGCCATTGCGGCAGAAGCACTTGTTGCGCCCGGATCGAGCGGCGTTGCCCGTGCTACGATTTCGCTCCAGGCACCCTCGACCTCGAATATCTGCAGCCCCGCGCTGACGGTGGTCACGGCGAAACCACCCTCGTGCCAGCCTGGCGCCACGGCCGACGGGCTCGCTGAAACGACCAGCAACCGGTCGCGCGCCACGCGGACGGCATAGGCGTCGCCGCTAGCCACGCCGAATGCGCCCACGGGCTGAAGCGCGATGCCCGAGACGTCGCTCCATGCGGCGAGATCGCCGCTGACGTAAGACTGGTGCAGACCCTGCAACGAACGGATCGCCAGATCCGGCCTGCCGATGACCGCGGTGTTCCAATCGGGGACGACTGCCCATTTTTCGGCGAGGTTACGCATTGAGGCGCGCTCCTGAAGCATCGAAGGCGCATGGCGCGGTGATCGTGGCGCGCCTGAGCATGCCGAGGTGCTGGATGTCGATGGTTTCGCCATGGCGCGATGCGCCGCGCTCGATGAGGCCAAGCGCGATCGGCCGGTCGAGCGTCGGGCTGAAGTAGCTCGACGTCACGAACCCCTGGCTCTTGATCCTGCCGCCCTCGCGGGTGATGCCATGGGCGCCGGTGGCCAGCGCTTGTTCGCCGGGCGCGACCGCGAGGCCGACCAGCTGCTGGCGGCTGCCCGAAACGGCGACGTCGGTGAACAGCGAGCGCCGCCCGACATACTCGCCTGCGCGCTTGCTGCGTGGCCCTTCGACCCCGAGGTCGTGCGGCATGGTGGTGCCGTCGGTGTCCTTGCCGATGACGATGTAGCCCTTTTCGGCGCGCAGGATCATCAGAGCCTCGAGCCCGATGGTCACGGCGTCGAGCGCCTTGCCGGCTTCGTGCATCCGCGCCCAGAGGCGCTCGGCCCGGTCGGCTCGGATCGAGACTTCGTAGCTGCGGTCGCCGGTGAAGCTGACCCGCGCGACCCGCACCGGATCCTGTTCGAAGCGCCCCTCGCCGATCGCCATATGCGGCAGTTCGGCATCGTCGAGCGACAGCCCGAGATCGAGCGCCGAGAGCAACGTCCTCGAATTGGGGCCGGACACCGTCAGCGTCGCCATTTCGGCGGTGGCGTTGTGGATGTAGACCGCGTCACGGCCGAAACGGTCCTGGCGCCACTCCTCGAGGCGGGCATGCACCGAGGCGACATGCGAACTGGAGCAGGAAACGACGAAGCGGTTCACGCCCAGCCGCACCAGGATGCCGTCGTCGAAGACGACGCCGTTTTCCGACAGCATGAAGCCATAGCGGCAGCGGCCGGGCTTCAGCGTCGACATGGTGTTGTAGTAGATGAAATCGACGAACTCCGCCGCCTTCGGGCCCATCACCTCGATCTTGCCGAGCGTCGAGCCGTCGAACAGGGCCACCGACTGGCGGGCACGCCGCGCCTCGTCCTGGATCGCCCGGTCGGCATCCGCGCCGTAGTGGGCGGGCCGAAGCCAGCCGCCATATTCCTGGAACACGGCCCCCTGCTGGCGATGGGCGTTTTCGATCGGCAGCCTGCGCACCGGTGACATCAGCTCGCCGGTGCGGACACCGACAAAGCTTGCCAGCGGAACCGGCGTGAAGGGAGGCCGGTAGGTGGTGGTGCCGACCTCGGGCACCGTGCGGCCGGTTACCGCGCCCATCAGCGCCAGCCCGGCCAGGTTGGAGGTCTTGCCCTGGTCGGTCGCCATGCCGAGTGTGGTGTAGCGCTTGAGGTGCTCGACCGAGATGAAGTTCTCGCGCGCCGCAAGCTCGACATCCTTGGCCGTGACGTCGTTCTGGTAGTCGATCCAGACGCGCCCCTTGGCGCCGGGAATAGGCCAGGCAGCCATGACGCCACCGGTCGCTTCCGCGCCGGTGCTGCGCGGGGTGGCCTCGTTGGCGTCGGCCGCCACAGCGCTTGCCGCAGATTCGAACGCCTCCGAGAGCGGGACGATGCCCGTGGCGGCGGCCCCGGCGACGGCGATGCCCTCGACCGGATCGCCCGGCAGGAACGCGGCGCGCTGTTCGCTCCAGGCGAGCTTGCCTCGTGCCTGGCAGAACAGATGGATGGTCGGCGTCCAGCCGCCCGATACGGCGACGCAATCGGCGTCGAGCAACGTACCGTCGTCGAGGGTCACGCCCTCGACCCGCATCTTGCCGCGAGCCGAAGCGATGAGGCGTCCGGCAACCAGCCTGACACCGCCGGGAAGCCTCGGCAGCGCGTCCTTGCGCATGTCGATCAATGTCACGTCCGCGCCGGCCCCGGCCAGCGCTCCGGCGACCTCATAGGCGCTGTCATTGTTGGTCGCGACGACAACGCGTTTGCCGACGAGAACGGCATGGCGCCGGAGATAGCTCAGCGCCGCGTCGGCTGACATGATGCCCGGCAGGTCGTTGTTGGCGAAAGGCAGCGGACGCTCGATCGCGCCTGCGGCGAGCACGATGCGGCGCGGCCTCACCCGCCAAAGCGTGTCCGGCCTGCCATCGCCATGACGCTGGTTCAGCCCGACCAGATTGTGGTCGTAGATGCCGAAGGCGGTGGTGGAGGAAAGCACGAGGCCGCCGTGCTGGGCGATTGCGGCGACGGTTTCGTCGATCCACAGCGACGCCGGCTTGCCGTCGATTTCGCTCGCGCGATGGCGCAACGACCCACCGGGTGCTGGCTGGTCGTCGACAAGCATCACCGACTGCCCGGCGGTAGCAGCCAGCCTGGCTGCGGCGAGACCGGCAGGACCCGCTCCGACGACGAGAAGATCGCAGTGGCGGTTGAGCTGATCGGCAGGACCCGGCGACTGCCAGTCCCTGTCGACCGCGCCAAGCCCGGCAACCGCGCGGATGCGCGGCTCGAACAGGTGCCAGTCCGGCCACATGAAGGTCTTGTAGTAGAAGGCGGCGGGAATGAAGCGTGCGAAGCGGTCGATGAAGGCATTGCGGTCGGACGCTGCGTTCGGCTGCGCGTTGACGCTTCTGGCGGCCATTCCTTCGACGGCCGGTTCGGTGGTGGCGCGGGTGTTTGGCGTTACAGCAACGCTGCCGCTGACATCGACCAGGGCGTTCGGCTCTTCGACGCCCGCCCCCCAGATGCCGCGCGGACGGTGATACTTGAAGCTGCGCGCAACGACGGCGACGTCGTTGGCAAGCAGCGCCGAGGCGATGGTGTCGCCGGCAAAACCCGAAACCGTGCGCCCGTCGAAACTGAACGTGACCGGGCGCGCGCGGTCGATGGCACTGCCGCCGGAGGCAAGTCGCATAGCGGTCATTGGGCGTGCTCCGCACAGTCGAGCGAGGTCGTCGAGGCGACATGGTGGGAGACGCTGTCGCGTGCCATGACGAAGAACTCGCCGCAGGTCATGTGCACCCAGACCTCGCGGACCGCGCCCTTGGGGTTGTCGCGCAAGTAGAGGTAGCTGGCCCAGCGTTCGGAGGTGACATCGGCTCCGTCGGGCCGGATGTTGCCGGCCTCGCCGCCGAAATGGAACTCGGTTTCGTCGCGCTGGCCGCAGAACGGGCAGTGAAAAAGCTGCATGATTTCCTCTAGTGCGCGATGCCGGAACCGGCCGCCTCGTCGAGCAGCCTGCCGGTGACGAAGCGGTCGAGATCGAAGGGACGACTGATGTCGTTGTGCTTGCCGGTCGCCAGCAGATTGGCGAGCAGCGTGCCGCCGGCGGGAATGGCCTTGAAGCCACCGGTGCCCCAGCCGCAGTTGAGGAACAGGCCGGGCAGCGGCGACTCGCCGATGATCGGCGACGAATCCGGAACGACGTCGACGATGCCGGCCCATTGGCGCATCAGCTTGAGCTGGCCGAACGCCGGGAACATCTCGAGCAGGCCGGAGATCACGTTCTCGAGCGTCGGCAGGTTGCCGCGCTGGCCATAGGACGGGGTGCGGTCGAGCGCGCCGCCGATGACGATCTCACCCTTGTCGGACTGGCTGACATAGACGCCTGTGCCTGGCGAAAGCACAACCGTATCGAGGATTGGCTTGACCGGTTCGGACACGCAGGCCTGCAGCGCATAGGAGTTGATCGGCAGTCTGAAGCCGGCCTTGGCTGCCAGTACGGAGGAATGCCCGGCCACAGCCATGCCGATGCGGTCGGTGCGGATGGTGCCGCGTGACGTCTGGACGCCACGGCAGCGCCCGCCCTCGATGATGAAGTCGCTGACTTCGCAATTCTGGATAATGTCGACGCCGAGAGCGCTTGCGGCGCGCGCATAGCCCCAGGCCACCGCATCGTGGCGGGCCGTGCCCGCCCTGCCCTGCCACACGCCTCCGAAGACCGGGTAGCGCGCATCGGGTGCAAAATTAAGCGCCGGGGCAACACGGCGCACATCGTCGACCGAAAACATTTCCGCATCGACGCCGTTGATCTGCATCGCGTTGACGGTGCGCGCGCCGATCTCCATCTCGCCAATGCTGTGGCACAGGAACACCATGCCACGCTGCGAGAGCATCACGTTGTAGTTCAGCTCCTTCGACAGGCCCTCGTAGAGCCGATGCGCCAGGCCGTAGATCGCCACGCTCTCGGGATAGTAGTAGTTGGAGCGCACGACAGTCGTGTTGCGACCGGTGTTGCCGCCGCCGATCCAGCCCTTTTCCAGCACGGCGATGTTGCTGATGCCGTGGGTCCTGGCGAGATAATATGCCGTCGCCAGCCCATGGCCGCCGCCGCCGATGATGACGGCGTCATAGTTCTTTTTCGGCTCCGGCGAGCGCCAGGCCGGCTGCCAGCCCTTCTGGCCGGCAAGGCCTTCCTTGATCAGGGACAGCGCGGAGTAGCGGCGGGTCATTGCGACATTTTCCCGGAGTTCCCCTTGTTTGGTCGTTCAGGGCGCTGTTGGCCGTCCCGAGACTTGGCGGGGCCTTGGCCAAAGCGGGGTACAGTCCGCGTTGCGCGGTCGAAGCCGGTAATCTGCATCACTTGTGCCCCACCTTGTCAGTCCCGCCTGTCCAGCGATCCGTCGCGCTCGATCAGCACGACTCCGTCCAGTCGGATTTCGCCAGCCAAAGCGGCGGCCATGCCGCTTCCGTCCTCGCGCAAGACTCGGTGGCGTCCTCCCAGACCGGGCGGAGACTAAAGAAATGTACACTAATGTCTAGTGGGCATCGCTAATGCGGTCGGGCCGCGCGCGGCTTGCTCGGGGCCGCGGGCGCCCGCGCCTATTTTGTCCTCGGCAGTTCCAAGTTCGGCCGGCTGACGCCGCCGCGCATGCCCCGCTTCGAGCTTGCCGCCGGCGTCATCGTCGACGCACCTCCCCCCGCAGCCATGGTCGAGGCGCTGGAGCGCAAGGGGCCGAAGGTTATCGTCGGGGAATAGTCGCAAGCGACGGCAAGGCGTAGCTCCCGACCCTCCTCAGGTCAGCTTCTGCCGCCGTTCCAGTTCCGCCGCAGTTGGCGTCTCGAACTCGAACGAGCCGGTGACGATGTCGCCGTCGCGGATGTATTTGTTGACCGTCACGCCCGTGCCGGAAACCTGCGACGACACCAGCTTCAGCTTCGACGGCAGGGCGGCATCGCCGAACAGGCGCTTGCCCTTGCCGAGCACCAGCGGAAAGATCGAGATGTTGAGCTCGTCGACGAGGTCGTTGGCGAGCAGGGTCTTGAGGAAATCGGTCGAGCCCTGGGTGAGAAGGTCCGGCCCGTCCCCGGCCTTCAGCTTGCGCACGGCAGCTACCGCATCCGGGCCGAGCGAATGGCTGTTTTGCCAACCGAGCTTCAGGTCGGGGTTTCGCGTCGCGACATACTTGTTGATGCGGTCGAACAGCGGGCCGATGGGGTCGTCGGCGTCGACAAAGGGCCAGTGCGCGGCGAAGATGTCCCAGGTCTTGCGCCCGAGCAAAAGGTCGAACGGCCTGGCGAACATCTCGCCCACGGCTCCGGTCATCGTCTCGTCGAAATAGGGCGCGGCCCAGCCACCATATTTGAAGCCGCCGATCGGATCCTCGTCCGGTCCGCCCGGCGCCTGCATGATGCCGTCGAGGCTCATGAATGCTCCTACAACGATCTTTCGCATGTCGTTCTCCTTCGCCGCTGCTTTGGCTCTACGCAGTGAAGACGCTCGGCCGTGACTCGTTCCGACAGCTTGCCGCAAAATTCTGCGCCCAGCACGACGAAGCGTGGCAACACACATTCCGTCATCGCCGCCGCCCGCGCTCTCAAGGCGCCCTATGACCCGAAGTCCGAACGCGTGAAGGCTGACAGCACGGAATTGCGCGAAGCTGCCTGATATCTCCTGGCCCTCCCCCGACTGCCCCTCCCCGCTAAGGGAGGGGCTTTTCGGGCGTCAGGCGTCGGCGAGTTTGAGCATGGCGATGCCGGCCAGCACGACAACGACCCCGCCCAGCCGCAGCGGTCCAAGCGTCTCGCCAAACAGCACGACGCCCATGATGACCGTGCCGGCGGCCCCGATCCCGGTCCACACCGCATAGGCGGTGCCAACAGGCAGCGCCTCCAGCACCTTGCCGAGCAGATAGACGAACGCCGCCAGCAAAAGCACCGAGACGACCGACCAGCCAAGGCGGGTGTAGCCTTCGGCATATTTCATCGACACCGCCCAGGCGATGTCGAGGACCCCGGCAACCACCAGCAGGATCCAGGCAAGTCCCTGGCTCATGGTCAGGCGGCCCGCTTCATGCCTTCGGCCTGCATCGCCTCGCGCACCTTGGGCCGCGAACCGACGCGTTCCATGTAGGCACGCAGCCTTGGGAAGGCCGACAGGTCGACCTTGGCGAAGGCGGACCAGCCGACGATAGTGAAGAGATAAGCGTCGCCTGTGGTGAAGGTCTCGCCCATCAAATATGAGCCGCTGTCCGCCAGATGGTTTTCGACATGGGCCAGCCGCTCTGCGATCTTGCCGCGCGCCACCTCCTGCGCCTGGGCGCCATATTCGGGATGGAACAGCCACGGGCTGTACATCTTGTGCAGTTCGGTGGCGACGAAATTGAGCCAGGACTGCAACTGGTAGCGTTCGCCCGTGCCGGCAGCCGGGGCCAGCTTGGATGCGGGACGGAGGTCGGCGAGATACTGGACGATCGCGGCCCCCTCGGTGAGAAGCGAACCGTCATCGAGTTCGAGCGCCGGCACGTAGCCGTTGGGGTTCACCTTGGTGAAGTCGCGACCGGTGCTGGTGACATGCGGCTTCCTGGAGATGTCGACGCGCTCGATGTCTAGCGGAATGCCGGCTTCGAGCGCCACTATGTGGGGCGAGAGCGAGCAGGTGCCGGTTGCGTAGTAGAGTTTCATGATCTGTCCTCTTGGGTTCTGACCTGACGGTCGTTGCTGCCAGGGACAATGTAGAGTTTGCGCAGTCGCAATGCTCTTTGGTTCTTTGCCAATAGCGTTTGCATGATTGCAAACGCAGATCATGCTAGAAGGCGGTAATGGAAGACTGGAACGATCTCAGGTTGGTGCTTGCGGTGGCCCGCGCCGGCAGCCTCACTGCAGCCGCCGAATTGCTCGGCATCGACCATTCGACGGTGTTCCGCCGGCTCAACGCGCTCGAACAGCGGTTGGCGGTGCGCGTGTTCGAACGCCTGCCCGGCGGCATCTACCAGATGACGCCGGCTGGCGAACGCATGGCGGCCGCCGCCGAGCGCATGGAGGACGAGGCGCTGGCGCTGGCCCGCGACATCGCCGGCGCAGACGGCCGGTTGTCGGGGCGCCTGCGCGTCACCTCGTCGGAAACGCTCGCCTATAGCAGGCTGACGAAGCACCTTGCCGCGTTCCGCGCCGTGCATCCCGGCATCGTCGTCGAACTGGCCATCGAAAATCGCGTCCTCAGCCTGTCGCGCCGCGAGGCCGACGTGGCGCTCAGGCCGATCCGGCCCAGGGAAGGCGATCTCTGGGGCCGCAAGCTCGCTGGCGTCGCCTGGACGTTTTTTGCCGCGCCGGCTTATCTCGACGCTCATGAAGGTGCGATTGCCGACACCTCAGCACTCGGCCCGCACGCCCTGATCGGCTGGGAGGAGACGGCCGGCGGCATCATGGCCGCCGATTGGCTGGAGCGGAACGTCGCGGCTGAAAATTTCGCCTACCGCACCAACAGCCTGGTCAACCAGTCGGTGGCGGCGCGTGCCGGCATCGGTGTCGCGCTCCTGCCCTGCTATCTCGGCGATGGCGTTCCCGGGCTGGTGCGTGCGCTGGCCAAGCCGGTCGAGGAACTCGCCGGCGAACTCTGGATAGTCACCCATCAGGACCTGAAGGGCACGGCGCGCGTGCGCGCTTTCTTCGACGTCGTTGGCGACGGCCTGGCGCGCGAGCGCGACCTGTTCGAAGGCCGCGCCAGCTAGGTCACGTAGTCGTCAGTGCCGCAGGCCGGGCGCTTCCTGGCCGGTGCGCTCGACATATTCAAGATAGCCGCCGCCATACTGGTGGACACCCTCGGGTGTGATCTCCAGCACCCGGTTCGACAGGGCAGCCAGGAAGTGGCGATCGTGTGAAACAAACAGCATTGTGCCTTCGTACTGGGCCAGCGCCTCGATCAGCATTTCCTTGGTGGCGATATCAAGGTGGTTGGTCGGTTCGTCGAGCACCAGCAGGTTGGGCGGGTCAAACAGCATGATCGCCATCACCAGCCGCGCCTTTTCGCCGCCCGAGAGCACACGGCACTTCTTTTCGATTTCGTCCCCGGAGAAGCCGAAGCAGCCGGCGAGCGCGCGCAGCGGCGCCTGTCCCGCCTGCGGGAAGGTATATTCCAGCTGTTCGAAGACCGTGCGGTCGCCGTCGAGCAGGTCCATGGCGTGCTGGGCGAAGTAGCCCATCTTGACGCTCGGGCCGCGCGCCACCGTGCCTTCGTCGGGCTCGGACGCGCCGGCGACCAATTTCAGCAGCGTCGACTTGCCGGCACCGTTGATGCCCATGATGCACCAGCGTTCCTTGCGGCGGACCTGGAAGTCCAGGCCGTCATAGATGCTGCGGCTGCCGTAGCGCTTGTGCACGTTCTTGAGCGTGACGACGTCCTCGCCCGAGCGCGGCGCCGGCTGGAACTCGAAGGCCACGGTCTGGCGGCGCTTGGGCGGTTCGACGCGGTCGATCTTGTCGAGCTTCTTGACCCGGCTCTGCACCTGGGCGGCATGGGAGGCGCGTGCCTTGAAGCGCTCGATGAACTTGATCTCCTTGGCAAGCATCGCCTGCTGGCGTTCGAATTGCGCCTGCTGCTGCTTGTCGGCAAGCTGGCGCTGCTGTTCGTAGAACTCGTAGTCGCCCGAGTATGTGGTTAGCGAACCGGCATCGATCTCGATGATCTTGTTGACGATGCGGTTCATGAAGGCGCGGTCGTGCGAGGTCATCAGCAGCGCGCCGTCATAGCCCTTGAGGAAATCCTCGAGCCAGATCAGGCTTTCGATGTCGAGATGGTTGGAAGGTTCGTCGAGCAGCATGACGTCGGGACGCATCAAGAGGATGCGGGCCAGCGCCACGCGCATCTTCCAGCCGCCCGACAGCGCACCAACGTCTCCATCCATCATTTCCTGGGTGAAGCTCAGGCCGTCGAGCACCTCGCGGGCGCGGCCGTCGAGCGAATAGCCGTCGAGTTCCTCGTAGCGGGCCTGCACCTCGCCATAGCGGTCGATGATGGCGTCCATCTCGTCGGCGCGGTCGGGGTCGACCATCGCCGCCTCGAGTTCCCGCATCTCGGCCGCGACCTCGCTCACCGGTCCGGCGCCTTCCATCACTTCGGCAACGGCGCTGCGGCCCGCCATTTCGCCGACATCCTGGTTGAAATAGCCGATGGTGATGCCGCGCTCGGTTGAGACCTGGCCTTCGTCGGGCAGATCCTCTCCGGTGATCATCCGGAAGAGCGTTGTCTTGCCGGCGCCGTTGGGGCCGACAAGACCGATCTTTTCCTGTTTCTGCAGCGTTGCGGACGCTTCGATGAAGAGCAGCCGATGGCTGTTCTGCTTGCTGACATTCTCGATACGGATCATGGAAACCAGGGCCTGGAAGGGAGTTGCGGCGGCTTATGGCATGACGGCGCGCCCAATGCGAGTGGTCTCGGACGGGGCATAGCAGCGCACGGCGCACGCGGGCCGCGCCTGCAATCCAGGCTTGCCGGCCGGCGGTCCAAGCCAATACTGTCGTCTCGCGGAACCGAGATCCACCGAGGGAGGCAGCGAATGTTGTACGCAATCCTGGCATATCACGCCAAAGGCGTGGTCGAATCCTGGACCGAGGAAGAGGATGCCGCGCTGATGACGGACCTGCTCGACATCAACGACAGGCTCGTCAGCGAAAAGCGCCTCGGGCCGGCGGCGCGCCTCGGGCCGACAGACAGCGCCGTCACGCTCAGGGGACCGGGGCTGGGCATCGTCACCGATGGTCCCTTCGCGGAGACCAAGGAGCAGTTGCTCGGCTTGTACCTTGTCGACTATCCGACGATGGACGGAGCGATTGCCGCCGCGCGCGAACTGCGCTCGGCCAATCCGACCGCCGTCTACGAAATCCGTCCTGTGATGCTCTACCTCCCGGGCGCCCCGATTGCAGCGCAGCAGGACTAGCGACTGTCACACGCCCCTGGGCGCAGGCTCATGCTGGCGACGCTTGGCCCAGCAGTTCGGTGGCCGCCGCCTGTCCTGCGCCCGCCATGGTCTGCATCGCCCGGCGCACCCCTGGCATCGCCATGTCGCCGCAGAGCAAACGCGCCGCCAGGCAGGCGCTCAGGGCCAGGAGGTGGAAAAGAGTCGAAGCCGTCTTCATAGCCGTCGCCAGTCAATAACGAGCCGTCTGCAGCGTGGTCGCTTCAGCGCGTGGGTTCTGTCGATTGAGTCTGCGAATGCTCGGATGCGGTCGGCCAGGCGAGCGTATCCGGATGATGCCAATTCATAACATGAATATTTGTTTCATTCCAGAGGAATTTCGAAATTTGCCTCGAGGGCAGGTACGGTGGGCCGGAGCAAAGTGCTCCGGCCCACACGTCGTTCAATCTCAGGACCGCGAGAGATAAGGCAGCAGTTCCAGTGCGCCGCGATAGATCATCTCGCCGGCGACGTAGAGGATGATCACCAGGCCGACATAGGCGATCCAGCGATGCTTCTGCAGCAGGTTGGCGATGAAGCTGGCGGCGACGCCCATCAGGGCGATCGACAGCACCAGGCCGAAGACCAGGACGTTCGGGTGGTCGCGGGCAGCGCCGGCGACGGCCAGCACGTTGTCGAGCGACATCGACACGTCGGCGATGACGATCTGCCAGGCGGCCTGGGCGAAGGTCTTGCGCGGCGCCTTGCCGGCAACCTTGCCGTCGCCGTCGATGTCTTCGCCTTCCAGCGCCTCGATGCCCTGGGTTTCCTCGGAGTGACTGTGGCGAAGTTCGCGCCACATCTTCCAGCACACCCACAAGAGCAGCACGCCGCCGGCGAACAGCAGGCCGACGATCTGCAGCAGTTGCGTGGTGGCGGCGGCGAAGCCGATGCGCAGCACCGTTGCGGCGATGATGCCGATCAGGATCGCCTTGGCGCGTTGGTCCTTGGGCAGGCCGGCGGCGGCCAGGCCGATCACGATGGCGTTGTCGCCAGCGAGCACCAGGTCGATCATGATGACCTGCAGGAGGGCCGACATGGCCTCCGGAGTAAAGAATTCTGTCATGCGGCACCCTTTGCGGAAGCTGGGGCGGCGTGGCTTGCACGAGTTCGGCAGCGCGCAATACGCACGCGTCGACCGTCAGGTGCTGTCAGCTGATATGCATTGTCGAAGCCAGGCCGCCGGATTGATAATCCCAGTCCGACATCGCAGCCTGGATAGCTGCCAGAGGGGCCCGGCCTGGTGCCAGTTTCCTAGTCGAGCGGCTTGCGAAATTCAAGACTGAATGTGCGGGTGCAGCATCCACGCAAAGCCGCGATCAAGCCGTCGCCATCGACCTGGCGATGTCGAGGAAAACCCGCACCAGCTTGCCGCCGCTGCGCTCCTTGAGGCAGATCAGCGCCTCGTCCATCAGCATTTCGGGCGCGGCAATGGGGATCTGCACCAGCCGCGCGTCCTGGCCGAATTCGGCCGCCGAAACGAAACCGACACCGGCGCCCGACGCCACGATCTCGCGTACCGCCTCGCGGCCTTCAGCCTCGATCGCCGGCTTGAACTCGAAGCCTTCCTTGACGGCGAGGTCCTCGAGCTTGGCCCGGGTCTTCGAGCCGCGCTCGCGCATGACCAGCGGCAGCAACGATAGCTCGTGCAGCGACAGCGACCTGGCCGAGGCCAGCGGATGGTCGGTGGACACGAAGGCGACGATCGGCGTCGAGTTGAGATTGACCACCTCGAAGTCACGGCCGGTGGGGATTTCGCCAAGCACGCCGATGTCGGCTTCATAGCTGTAGAGGCTTGATATGACGGTCTCGGTGTTGCCGGCGCGCACCGACACCTGGATGCCGGGATATTTCTGCCGGAACTGGCCGAGAATGTGCAGCAGATGGTGGGCGGCGTCGGCAACGATGCGCAATGTGCCTGAGCGCAGCGCGCGCGATTCCGACAGAAGCTCCAGCGCCTGCTGCTCGGTATCGAACATGCGTCGGGTGATTTCGAGCAGCTGCTGGCCGGCTGCCGTGGGCGTCACCTGCTTCTTGTGTCGGTTGAACAGCAGGACGTCGTATTCTTCCTCGAGCTTGCGGACCTGGTCGGAAATCGCCGGCTGGGTGAGAAACAGCGTCTCGGCGGCGCGCGAAAAGCCACCACAAATCGCCACAAAATGGAAAGCCCTGAGCTGTACGTACCGCATGCCTGCTCCCTGACGTTGGCGCGCCTTCGAGGTCACCCCCAACCCCCTCCCCACAAGGGGGAAAGGAACTCTGCATTGCCCGTCAGCCCCAACCAATGACGATCTGAGCGGAGGCCTCCGAGTCCCCCTCCCCCTTGTGGGAGGGGTTAGGGGTGGGGGTATGAAGGAGCGAACCCCCTCCCGACCTTTGTGACGCGACGGCAGAATAACAATAAACTCCGACGATACAAATATCAAATCTAACGATTTGAATTATATTCAGAACCGCCGAGGATAAGGCAGGCGCCACAGCTGCGCGCTTTGCAATCGGAGGCTCGCGGCCATGCATTTCATGTTGATCCTGCTGCAACTGGCTGGCGCCATCATGCTGCTTTTGTGGGCGGTGCGCATGGTCCGCACCGGCGTCGAGCGCGCTCATGGCGCTGTGCTGCGCGAGGCGTTGCGCGGCGCGACGAAGGGGCGGGTGAAGGCGGCGACGGCCGGCACGGTGCTCGCCATCCTGTTGCAGAGCGCGACAGCGGTCGCCGTGCTTGCCGCAGGTTTTGCCGCCACCGGCGTCCTCACCGTCTCGGGCGGGCTCGCCGTGATGCTGGGTGCCGATGTCGGCTCAGCGCTGGTCGTGCAGGCGCTGTCTTTCGACCTCAGCTGGCTGGTGCCGCTGCTGTTGTTTTCCGGCGCCACCATGTTCCTCAAGTTCGAAGCGCGTATCGTCAAGCAGACCGGACGCACGCTGCTTGGCATCGCCTTCATCCTGATCTCGCTGCGCATGGTCGGCGAAGCCACGGCTCCGATGCGTCACAGCGCGCTATTGCCAATGGCGATCGACTATCTGCGCGGCGATCCGGTCTCCGCCTTTGGCGCGGCAGCACTTTTCACCTGGCTGATCCACTCCAGTGTCGCCTCGGTGCTGCTGTTCATGTCGATGGCAGCGCAAGGCGTGCTGCCGGCCGAGGTGGCGCTGCCAATGATCCTCGGCGTCAATCTCGGCGCGGGGCTCGTCGCCGTCGGCCTGACGCGCGGCCAGGCGATCGAGGCCCAACGCATCCCGGTCGGCAACCTGATCTTTCGCGCTGCCGCTGCGATCGCGATCCTGGTTGCCCTGCAACTGGTCGAACTGCCGATGGCCTGGTTCGGCGAAAGCGCGGCGCGCCAGGTGGTCAACCTGCATCTTGCGTTCAATCTGGCGCTGCTGGTGCTCTGCCTGCCCTTCACTGGACTGATGGAGCGGCTTGTGGCTCTGGTCCTGCCCGATGCGCCGGCAGGCGCGGAAAGCTTCGACCTGATGTCGCGGCGCGTCAGCGCGCTCGACCGCACGGTGATCAAGATGCCGAGCGTCGCGCTCGCCAGCGCCACACGCGAGGTGCTGCGCATGGCCGAGGTGGTGGAGATCATGCTGCGCCCGGTGATGGATCTTTTCGATTCGGGCGACCGTATTCGCGTCGAGCAGGTGCGCAAACTCGACGAGGAGGTCAACCGCGCCCACACCGACATCAAGCTCTACATCGCCGAGGTCAACCGCGGCACCATGAGCCAGGAAGAGGCGAGGCGCGGCATCGAGCTGACCGACCTTGCCATCAATCTCGAACATGCCGGCGACATCATCGCCAAGAACCTTCTGGTGCTGGCGCAGGAGAAAAACGACAAGCGGCTGAGCTTTTCCAAGGAAGGCTGGTCCGAGCTGACCGCGCTGCACGACCGGGTGCTCGCCAACATGCAGATCGCCATGAATGTGCTGGTATCGGGCGACCTCGAAGCGGCGCGCCAGTTGGTCGTCGAGAAGGAACGCATGCGCAAGCTGGAGCGTGACAGCCACGAACGCCACCTCAAGCGCCTGCAATCAGGTACCTTGGTGAGCATCGAGACCAGCGACATCCATCTTGAGGCCGTGCGTGCGCTCAAGGAGTTCAACTCGCTCCTGGTCTCGGTCGCCTATCCGATCCTGACCCAGAGCGGCGATCTTCTCGAAAGCCGGCTGGCCAAGACGGCATGACGAAATGCTGTCACAAAAGCACCATCGATCAGACTTATGGATGAATACAAAATAACGATTTTACATATGGATTGCCTGTCAGCAATGTGAAGCCGAACAAGACATCCGAAGACGGCCAGGAGAAAGAAATGCTGTCCGAACACAAGCTCGCGGCTCAGGCCCCCTTCCCCGCACCGGCACTCGGCGAACCCTATCTGCTGACGCCCGGCCCGCTGACCACCTCCTATGCCGTCAAGCAGGCGATGCTGCGCGACTGGGGTTCGTGGGATGGTGACTTCAGGGCGATGACATCAGACATGCGCCAGCGTCTCCTCGCCATGCTCGGCGACGAAAACGACGAGTTCGATTGCGTGCCGATGCAGGGTTCAGGCAGCTTCGCCGTCGAGGCAATGCTCGGCTCATTCGTTCCCCGCGACGGCAAGGCGCTGGTGCTCGTCAACGGCGCCTACGGCCAGCGCATAGTCCAGACGCTCGGCTATCTCGGCCGCGACCACGTGGCGATCGACAAGGGTGACTACATGCCGCCGCGCGGCGACGAGGTTGCCGCAGCGCTCGACGCCGACCCAACCATCACCCACGTCATTCTCGTTCACTGCGAAACCAGCTCCGGCATCCTCAACCCGGTCGCCGAAATCTCCGAGACGGTCTACGCCAAGGGCCGCAAGTTCCTGGTCGACTCGATGAGCGCCTTTGGCGCGATCCCGCTCAATGTCGGCGAAATCCGCTATGAAGCAATGGTCTCGTCGGCCAACAAATGCATCGAGGGCGTGCCCGGCTTCGGCTTCATCATCGCCCGCAAGAGCGAACTCGAGGCCGCCAAGGGCCGCAGCCACTCGCTCAGCCTCGACGTGCATGCCCAGTGGGCGCACATGAACAAGACCGGCCAGTGGCGCTACACCCCGCCGACGCATGTGGTCGCGGCCTTCCTCGAAGCGCTGCGCCAGCACGAGGCGGAAGGCGGCGTTGCCGGCCGCGGCGCCCGCTACGTCAGGAACCGCGACGTGATGGTCGCAGGCATGCGCGAGCTCGGCTTCGAGACGCTGCTCAAGGACCGCTGGCTGTCGCCGATCATCGTCACCTTCTTCAACCCGGCCCATCCGGACTTTGCCTTCGACCGCTTCTACGAGCTGATGAAGGAAAAGGGTTTCATCATCTATCCCGGCAAGCTGACGGTCGTAGACAGCTTCCGCGTCGGCTGCATCGGGCGGATGGACGAGCACGTCATACGCAAGGTGGTCGAAGCCGCTAGCCAGTCGCTGCGCGAGATGGGCGTCGACACCGCGGCTCCCCCCGCAGCAGCCATCGCCGAGCGCGCCAAGCTCGCCGCCTGATACGAAGCATGATCCCGAAAAGTGGAAGCCGGTTTTCGGATTAAGATCATGCTCAAACAAAAAATTAGAGCCCCATCCCGACCTTCGGGATGGAAGTGGCTCTAGAGATCACAAGGACCCTCCCCCATGAACAAGATGACCACGATCAACGTCAGCGCCAACGGCCGCACCTACGAATGGCCGCGCGTGCCGGCGATTGCGATCTGCCTTGATGGCTGCGAGCCGGCTTACCTCGACGAGGCGATCAAGGTCGGCCTGATGCCTTCGCTGGTGAAGATCCGCGCCAAGGGCACCGAGCGCACCGCCCACAGCGTCATCCCGAGCTTCACCAACCCCAACAATCTGTCGATCGCCACCGGCCGCCCGCCTGCGGTGCATGGCATCTGCGGCAACTATCTCTACGAGCGCGAGACGGGCAAGGAAGTGATGATGAACGACCCCCGCTTCCTGCGCGCGCCGACCGTCTTCCAGGCCTTCCATGATGCCGGCGCCCGCGTTGCCGTGGTCACCGCCAAGGACAAGCTGCGCGCGCTGCTCGGCAGCGGCCTGAAGTTCGACGAAGGCCGCGCCATCTGCTTCTCGTCGGAAAAGTCCGATGTCTCGACCAAGGCCGAGCACGGCATCGACAATGCCTCGGCCTGGCTCGGCAAGCCGGTGCCGGAAGTCTATTCGGCGGAGTTGTCGGAATTCGTCTTTGCCGCCGGCGTCAAGCTTCTGAAGGAATTCAAGCCTGACGTGATGTACCTGACCACCACCGACTACGTGCAGCACAAATATGCGCCCGGCGTGCCGCAGGCCAATGCCTTCTACGAGATGTTCGACAAGTATCTCGGCGAACTCGATGCGCTCGGTGCGGCAATCGTCATCACCGCCGACCACGGCATGAAGCCCAAGCACAAGGCCGACGGCAGCCCCGACGTGGTCTACGTCCAGGACCTGCTCGATGAGTGGCTGGGCAAGGACGCCGCTCGCGTCATCCTGCCGATCACCGATCCTTACGTCGTCCACCACGGCGCGCTCGGTTCGTTCGCCACCGCCTATCTGCCCGAGGGGGCTAACCAGGCCGACATCATGAAGCGCCTCGCCGCCATCGAAGGCATCGACGTCGTCATCGACAACGCCACCGCCTGCGAGCGCTTCGAGTTGCCGTCCGACCGCATCGGCGACATCGTTCTGGTGTCCACTGAAAACAAGACCATCGGCACCAGCGAACATCGCCACGACCTCGCCGCCCTCAACGAGCCGCTGCGCTCGCATGGTGGCCTGACCGAGCAGGCGGTGCCCTTCATCGTCAACCGCAAGCTGCCGTCGCTGCCCAACGAGCCGGTTCTGCGCAACTTCGATGCGTTCTATTATGCCGCCATGGCGGCAGCGCTGGTCTAGGCGCGCTACCCTCCCCCTTGTGGGGAGGGTCGACGAGTGAACGAACGAAGTGAAGTTCGCGAGGCGGGGTGGGGGTGCCCGGTTCGACCTGATTGGACCCCCACCCCGGCGCTTCGCGCCGACCCTCCCCACAAGGGGGAGGGTGAAGGAGCCACGATGACCAAGATCGAAACTTCCATAAATGTCCGCCACGAACCGATGCGCATCGCCGGACGCAAGGTCGACGCCGACGGCGTCGTCAACGTCCACTACCCCTACACCGATGCCGTCATCGGCACGGTGCCGGCGGGGCGGGCCGAGCACGCCCGCCAGGCCTTCGAGATCGCCGCCAACTACAAGCCGAAGCTGACGCGCTACGAGCGCCAGCAGATCCTGTTCCGCACGGCGGAAGCGTTGGCGGCGCGCAAGGAAGAAATCTCCGACGTCATCACGCTGGAACTCGGCATCTCCAAGGCCGACTCGCTTTATGAGGTCGGCCGCGCCTATGACGTGTTCACGCTGTCGGCGCAGATGTGCATCCAGGACGACGGCCAGATCTTTTCCTGCGACCTGACCCCGCATGGCAAGGCGCGGAAAATCTTCACCACGCGTGAGCCGCTGAAGGCGATCTCGGCGATCACGCCGTTCAACCATCCGCTCAACATGGTGTCGCACAAGGTGGCGCCGGCGATCGCCACCAACAATTGCGTGGTGGTCAAGCCGACGGAACTCACGCCGATGACGGCGCTGATCCTTGCCGATATCCTCTACGAGGCCGGCCTGCCACCGGAGATGCTGTCGGTGGTGACGGGCATGCCGGCCGATATCGGCGCCGAGATGATCACCAACGAGAATATCGAGCTGATCACCTTTACCGGCGGCGTGCCGGTGGGCAAGCTGATCGCCCGCACCGCCGGCTACAAGCGCCAGGTGCTGGAGCTCGGTGGCAACGACCCGCTGATCATCCTCAACGACCTGTCCGACGACGATCTCGCCAAGGCGGCCGATCTCGCGGTGGCTGGCGCCACCAAGAACTCGGGACAGCGCTGCACGGCGGTCAAGCGCATCCTGTGCCAGGAAAGCGTCGCCGACCGCTTCGTGCCGATGGTGCTGGAGCGGGCGAAGAAGCTCAGGTTCGGTGATCCGATGGACCGGTCGACCGACCTCGGAACGGTGGTGCACGAAAAGGCGGCGGCCCTGTTCGAAAGCAGAGTCTATATGGCCGCCGAGCAGGGTGCCGAAGTGCTCTACGATCCCGGCCGAAAGGGCGCGCTGTTGCCGCCGATCGTCGTCGACCGCGTGCCGCACACCTCCGAACTGGTGATGGAAGAGACCTTCGGGCCGGTCATCCCGATCGTGCGCGCGCCCGACAACGACGACGAGCTCATCGCACTGTCCAACTCGACCGCGTTTGGCCTGTCGTCAGGCGTCTGCACCAATGATTTCCGCCGCATGCAGAAATACATCGCCGGCTTGCAGGTCGGCACGGTGAATATCTGGGAAGTCCCCGGATACCGCATCGAGATGTCGCCATTTGGCGGGATCAAGGACTCAGGCAACGGCTATAAGGAAGGCGTCATCGAAGCCATGAAGAGCTTCACCAACGTCAAGACTTTCTCTTTGCCGTGGTCCTGAGCGCACTTGTCTTGAGCCGGCAAATCAGATGAGTTTCGACGAGGGAGCGCTTGCGCTCCCTCGTCTGCGTCTGGAGGGGAAATGTACCTGTTCAATGCCCTTGCGTGGCCAGTGGCTTGCGCGCCACGGACCTTGCCCCTTCGCCGCAGGGTAGCTTGATCGCATGTCCGGTTTCGCACTGACAATCGTGCTTGCCGCGGCCTTCCTGCACGCAAGCTGGAATGCCGTCGTCAAGGCAGCCACCGACCGGGCGGTCGTGCTCGCCGCCGTCTCGGCCACCCATGTCACGCTCGGCACTGTCTTGGTCTTGTCAGCACCGTCGCCGTCGCCGGAAAGCTGGCCCTACATCGTCCTGTCGACGGTCATCCACTTCGGCTACTACATCTTCTTGTTCCAGTCCTACCGCTTCGGCGACTTGAGCCAGGTCTATCCCATTGCCCGAGGACTGGCGCCGGCGCTCGTTGCCTTCGGCGCCTATGTGATGATCGGCGAAACATTGCCACCGCTTGGCTGGGCCGGCCTTGGCGCCATCACCTTCGGCATCGCCTTCCTCGCCTTCCAGCGCGGCGCTGCGAATGCCGATCCGCGTGCCGTGGCAGCGGCAGCGACAAACGGCGTGCTCATCGCCTCCTATTCGGTTGTCGATGGCCTCGGCGTGCGCCTGTCCGACAGCCCGTTCGGCTATATGGGCTGGCTGTTCCTGCTCGAATTTCCAGTTACGTTGTTCGTGCTGTTCCGCCGGCGCGGCGCGACCCATACCATCGACGGCAAGACCGTCATGCTCGGCCTGGTCGGCGGGCTCGGCGCGGTCGCCGCCTACGGCCTGGTCATCTACGCCAAGACCATCGCGCCGCTGGGCGCGGTGTCCGCCGTGCGGGAATCGAGCGTCATCATCGCGGCGCTGATCGGGCTGTTCATCTTCGGCGAGAGGCCATGGCCGGCGCGTATCGTTTCGGCCGTCATCGTCGCCTGCGGCGTTGTCGCGCTCGCCTTTTCCTGAGACTTCACGGGCCTGAAACAGGCCTGTCACAAGCCCGTCGCACATCCATGCAGTTCATAAGCGTAGCCGACAGTATCATAAAAAGAATAGATTTTACTTATTGACCTCCGATTCCCACTATCAGCCCTGGACGAGGCGCAATCGGGGCAATCGCGGCACGCGCATCCCTGCCCAGACCTCTCCCAATCAGAACGTGCCTAAGCGATTCAAATGGGAGCCAGACATTCATGAACCAGAAGAAATCCTTTGCGCTCGCCGCCTTCGCAGCGATGATGATGTCGTCGGCTGCGTGGGCGGGGACCGAGCTCACCGTCTATACGGCGATCGAAGCGGAAGACCTCAAGCGCTACGCCGATTCCTTCAGCCAGGACCATCCCGACATCAAGCTCAACTTCATCCGCGACTCCACCGGCGTCATCACCGCCAAGCTGCTTGCCGAAAAGGACAACCCGCAGGCCGACGTCATCTGGGGACTGGCGGCAACTTCGCTGCTGGTGCTGAAGAGTGAAGGCATGCTCGAAGCCTATGCCCCGAAGGGCGTGGAGCAACTCAAGCCCAATTTCATCGACAAGGACACGCCACCAAGCTGGGTCGGCATGGACGCCTGGGCAGCCTCGATCTGCTTCAACACCGTCGAGGGCCAGAAGCTTGGCCTGCCCGCGCCGAAGAGCTGGAAGGACCTCACCAAGCCTGAATACAAGGGCCATGTCGTGATGCCGAACCCTGCTTCGTCGGGCACCGGCTATCTGGACGTCTCGAGCTGGCTGCAACTGTTCGGCGAAAAGGACGGCTGGACCTATATGGACGGCCTGCACCAGAACGTCGCCGCCTACACCCATTCCGGCTCCAAGCCCTGTAAGATGGCGGCCGCAGGCGAGACGGTGATCGGCATCTCCTTCGAGTTCCGCGCCGCGAAGTCGAAGGCAGAGGGTGCGCCGATCGACATCATCATCCCCGAGGAAGGCATCGGCTGGGACATGGAAGCCTCGGCGATCGTTGCCGGCACCGCCAAGGAGGACGCGGCCAAGACGCTGATCGACTGGTCGGTCTCGAAGAAGGCCAACGAGATGTACAATGTCGGTTATGCGGTCGTCGCATTTCCCGGTGTCGCCAAACCGGTGCCGCACCTGCCCACCGACATTGAAGCCAGGATGATCAAGAACGACTTCGAATGGGCGGCCAACCACCGCAGCGCCATCCTCGAGGAATGGACCAAGCGCTACGACTCGAAGTCCGAGCCGAAGAGCTGATAGCGGTTTTTGCCAGTCGAACCGGGCGCCGCCTGTGGTGGCGCCCGCCTTCCTTGCCCCCAAGCCGGATGATCACGATGAGACACGAAACCCTCGCCGGGCAGCCGCGAACTCCGACTGATGTGAGCGCCATGACCGCCGCCAGCCTGAACGTGAAGCCAGCCTATCTCAAGATCGCAAACGTCTGGAAAGCCTTCGGCGACTTCCATGCGCTGAAGGATATTTCGCTCGACATCCGCGAGGGTGAATTTGTCTGTTTCCTCGGCCCGTCGGGCTGCGGCAAGACCACACTGCTCCGCGCCGTCGCCGGCCTCGACCTGCAGACGCGCGGCACCATCCACCAGGGCGGCAAGGACGTTTCGACGCTGCCGCCGTCGCAGCGCGACTACGGCATCGTGTTCCAGTCCTACGCGCTGTTTCCCAACCTGACGATCGCCAGGAACATCGCTTTCGGCCTCGAAAACACCAGGCGCCCGCGCGCCGAGATCGAACAGCGCGTGACCGAGCTTCTCAAGCTCGTCGGCCTGCCCGACCAGGGCAACAAATATCCGGCCCAGCTGTCCGGCGGCCAGCAGCAGCGCATCGCGCTTGCCCGGGCGATTGCCATTTCACCCGGCCTTCTGTTGCTCGACGAGCCGCTGTCGGCGCTCGACGCCAAGGTGCGCACGCATCTGCGCCACGAGATCAAGGAGTTGCAGCGCAAGCTCGGCGTCACCACCATCATGGTCACACACGACCAGGAAGAAGCGCTGTCGATGGCCGACCGGATCGTGGTGATGAACCACGGCGTCATCGAGCAGATCGGAACGCCGACCGAGATCTATCGCCATCCGGCGACGTTGTTCGTCGCCGATTTCATCGGCGAGGCCAATAAGTTCAGCGCGACTGCGGCCAAGGACGCGGTGCGCTTCGGCGAAAAGACGTTCCGCTGTGTGCCGCATGGCTTCGACGCCGGCACGGCCATTGTCGCGGCGATCCGGCCGGAGGACGTCATCCCGCACGGTCCCGGTGCGCGTTCCCCCGGCGCGCCCGACATCGTGCGCCAGCCGGAAAACCTGCTCGACGTGACCATCGGCGAGATGGAATTCCTCGGCTCGTTCTGGCGCACCCGTCTGCGTGGCGCAGACCTTGGCAATGAGACGCTGATCGCCGACTTCTCGATCAATGCCGCCCGCCGCCTGACATTGACGGAAGGGGCAGCCCTCACCGTCGAGCTGCCGGAAGAACGCCTCCTGGTCTACCCGGGAGGGCACTGACATGGCGATGGCAATCGACACCGCCCTGCCCCCAGGCCGCAAGCTGAAGCTTTCGCTCGACCGGGACGAGCTGATCAAGCGCGCCCTGATGGTGGTCATCGCGCTCTATCTCGTCGTCGCGCTGGCCGCTCCGCTCTACGTCATGCTGTCGAAGTCGTTTTCGACCTACAGCTTCGATCTTGCCAGGTTCGAGTTCCAGGTCAGCGACAAGGCCGGCAACTGGGGCGAGCCGGTCTCGGCAGTCGCACTCAACGACAGGCTCGGCGTCGTTTCGGCGGAGAAGCTCGCGACCAATTCCGACGGCCGCCTGCAGGCGACGGTGTTCTTCCCCGATTTCAGCTTCCGCAGCCCGGTGAAATACAGGATCCGCGGCACATCGGCGGATGCGAGCTACCTCGTCGGCCTGCAGCTGCACAGTGGCACCGAGTGGCAGGAATTCAGCTCCAACGAGTTCCGCCGCGTGATGCTCAGGCCAGCGCGCGCGATCGGTTTTGAAAACTACACCACCTACTTCTCGACGCCGACGCTGTTCCGGTCGATCGGGAACTCGGTGTTCATCGCCTTCATCAGTACCATCGCCACCGTCGGGTTGGCATTCGGCTTCGCCTATGCCCTCAACCGCAGCTGCATGCGTTTCAAGGACGGCTTCAAGCTGGTCGCCATGGTGCCGATCCTGGTGCCGTCGCTGCTGCCGGGCATCGCGCTGATCTATCTGTTCGGCAATCAGGGCCTGCTCAAGGAACTGCTGATGGGCGTGCCCATCTACGGGCCGCTCGGCATCGTCGTCGGCTCGGTGTTCTTTGCCTTCCCGCACGCCATGATGATCATTTCCACGGCGCTGGCGATTTCCGACCAGCGCCACTACGAAGCGGCGGCGTCGCTGCGCGCCAGCAGCTGGCGGACGTTCTGGACCGTGACCATCCCCGGTGCGCGCTACGGCCTGATCTCGGCGGCGTTCGTGGTGTTCACCCTCGTCATCACCGACTTCGGCCTGCCCAAGGTGATCGGCGGCCAGTTCAACGTGCTGGCCGTCGACATCTACAAGCAGGTCATCGGCCAGCAGAACTTCGAGATGGGCGCGGTGGTCTCGGTAATCCTTCTTGTCCCGGCAATCGCTGCCTTCGTGGTCGACCGCATGGTGCAGAAGAAGCAGGTGGCGCTGTTGTCTGCGCGCTCGGTTGCCTACCAGCCGAAGCCCGACCGGCGCTTTGACGCGCTGTGCCTTGCCTGGTGTTCGCTGATCGCCGTCTTCATCCTCGGCATCATGGTCACCAGCCAGTTCGCGGCCCTGGTCAAGCTGTGGCCATACGATCTAAGCCTGAGCCTGAAGCACTACGCTTTCGATCGCATGGATGGCGGCGGCTGGGCGTCCTACTACAACTCGATCAGGCTTGCCGGGATCACCGCCATCGTCGGCACGATCATCGTTTTCGTCGGCGCCTACATGGTCGAGAAGACCGAAGGCTTCCGCGCCGGGCGGTCGGCGTTTCAATTCCTGGCCATGCTGCCGATGGCGGTGCCGGGCATGGTTCTGGGCCTGTCCTACATCTTTTTCTTCAACGATCCTGGAAACCCGCTGCACGCGCTCTACGGCACCATGACCATCCTGGTGATCTGCACCATCACCCACTTCTACACCGTCGGCCACCTGACCGCGCTGACGGCGCTGAAGCAGATCGATCAGGAGTTCGAGCCGGTGGCGGCCTCGCTCAAGCAGCCCTTCTACAAGCTGTTCGCGCGGGTTACCGTGCCCGTCTGCCTGCCGGCCATCCTCGACATCTCGATCTACCTGTTCGTCAATGCCATGACGACGGTGTCGGCGGTGGTGTTCCTATACTCCAAGGATACGGCGCTGGCGTCCGTTGCGGTGCTCAACATGGATGACGCCGGCGACGTCGCGCCCGCGGCGGCAATGGCGATGATGATCTTCTACACCAACGCCGGCGCCCGCCTGATCCACCTGCTGCTGTCGAAGGGGATCATCGCACGCACCCAGGCCTGGCGGATGCGCTGAGGCCCCTGCCCTGTCGCGACCACGTCATGGCCGCCTCTTGCCCATGCGAGAGACGGCCAATTCGTTGCGGGTCCGAAACGGTGGCGCGCGGTCTTGCCTCAGCCGATCTCGATCACGACGCGGCCGCGGATCGCGCCGGCGACGATGCGGCTGGCGAGTTCGGGCAGGTCGCGCATCGGATGGACTTCGGTCATCGCCGCGAGCTTGGCCGTGTCGAGATGTTGGGCGAGCGTCCGCCAGGCCTTTTCGCGTTTCGGCATCGGCGCATGCACGGAATCGACCCCGATCAGGGCGACGCTGCGCAGGATGTGCGGCATCACCGTGCCGGGCAGGTCATGGCCTCCGGCGAGGCCGCAGGCCGCGACGGCGCCGCCATAGACGGTCTGGGCCAGCACATTGGCCAGCGTCGTCGACCCGACCGAATCCACGGCCCCGCTCCATCGTTCCTTCTGCAGCGGGCGCACCTCGCTTGCGAGCTCCGCCCGGTCGAGGAATGCGCTGGCACCGAGACCGCGGAGATAGTCGTGCGTTTCGGACCGGCCGGTCGAGGCGGTGACGGCGTAGCCTTTCGACGAAAGCAAGGCGACGGCTGTCGAGCCAACGCCGCCGGCAGCGCCGGTCACCAGGATGTCGCCCTCGCCCGGCCTGATCGTGCCCCAGGCCTCGAGGGCGTCGACGCAGAGCGCGGCGGTGTAGCCGGCGGTGCCGATGGCCATCGCCTGCTCCATGCTGAAAGCCTCGGGCAGGCGCATCAGCCATTGCGGCTTGAGGCGCTGGAATCGGGAATAGGCGCCCCACTCTGTCTCCGACATGCCCCAGCCGTTTGCCAGCACCCTGTCGCCGGGTTTCCATGCCGGCGAACGCGACTCGACGACCGTGCCGGCGAGGTCGATACCGGCGACCATCGGAAGGCGGCGGGCGATGCGACCCTTGCCGGTGATGGCGAGGCCATCCTTGTAGTTGAGGCTGGAGTGACTGATCTCGACCAGCACGTCGTTGTCCGGCAGGTCTGCGAGCGAAATGTCGCGAAAGCCGGCGAGCGGCTTGCCGTCGGCGTCGTCGATCACCATCGCTGTGAATGTCTGGCTCATCGGATACTCCTTGTGCCGCGTCGCGCCTGCCTGGCTGCCCTGCCGGGGGCCAGGCATGGTCTGTCCCCCGTCATAGTGCACTGAAATCCCCTTCGGGGAAGTGGCCTCGGCGCAAAGCCGCTGTTCGGCATGTCGATCCATCAACGCGCTGAATCGACGGGGCATGACCGATTCGCCACTTTCATTGGACGTATGCATCGGCTGCGGGCGAGTCTGCGTTCATGCGAACGCCCTCCCCTCCCCTGCACCTCCGCCGTTTCGATCCTGGCCGCAACATGGCGCGGTTCTATTGCCTGTCGGTCGAGAATTCGTTGTTCGGCGAGGTCGCGCTGGTGCGGGAATGGGGCCGCATCGGCACGCGGGGCAAGCGCAGGCTCGACCTGTTCGGCGACACTGCGAAAGCGGAAGTGGCGATGGCCAAGCTTGCGGCGGCCAAGATGCGGCGCGGCTACCGCGCGATCGGTTGACAGGTGTCAACGCAGTCCGTCTGGAGCCGGCGAACAGCAACGGATGGCTTCGGCGTCGGCCCAAATGGTTAATTTCCGTTAACTATAAACAATTTGACTTGGCGCGGGCTCTCCAGCACCTTGTTACGGTAAGGTATCGTAATTCGATGCGTTCAGCGTAACCGCCTCCCCGATCCGTTATCCACGCTGCATTTCGTAAAAACTAACGAAGGCGTAACCCCGGATTCGGATTCGGAAGCGAATCGGCGCATAAACTGTAGCAAGGCCCTTCCGGCATGTCGCGAAAGCGCGCCGGTTGGCCATAAGGGGACTGAGACGTTGCTAGGAGCCGTACAAAAACCGACCGAGACCGCCGGAAGCGTGGCGACGGATCGTGCCATCGCGCTCGATGCCGAAATGCTGTCGGCGCAGTTGCAGGCGATGCGCGATCGCCTGTTTTCGCCGACCTCGCGGAAGGCGCTGCGCAAGTTTTCCAGCGGTGAGGCGGCGCGGCTGATCGGCGTCTCCGATGGCTACCTGCGCCAACTGTCGATCGCCGGCGAAGGCCCCCAGCCCGAGACCGGCGCGGGCGGCCGGCGCTATTATGCGCTCGACGACATCAATGCCCTGCGCCGCCACCTCGCCGAGCAGAATCCGGCCAAGGGTCGTCACTATCTGCCGCGCCGCGACGAAGCGCGCGGCGAGCACCTGCAGGTCATTGCCGTCACCAACTTCAAGGGCGGCTCGGGCAAGACCACGTCCAGCACCCACCTCGCCCAGCATCTGGCGCTCGCCGGCTATCGCGTGCTGGCGATCGACCTCGATCCGCAGGCGTCGATGTCGGCGCTGTTTGGCTATCAGCCCGAACTCGATCTCAACGGCAACGACACGCTTTACGGCGCGATCCGCTATGACGATGAACGTCGGCCGTTGTCGGAAATCATTCGCTCGACCTATTTTGATGGCCTCGACCTGGTGCCGGGCAATCTTGAGCTGCAGGAATTCGAACACACGACGCCGCAGATGCTGGCGGCGCGCCAGGCCGGCGACGGCAAGGCGATGTTCTTCGCCCGTGTGCAGGCGGCGTTGCAGACGGTGGCCGACAACTACGACGTCGTCGTCATGGACTGCCCGCCGCAGCTTGGCTTCCTGACGCTGTCGGCGCTGTGCGCGGCCACGTCGGTGCTGGTGACCATCCACCCGCAGATGCTGGACGTCGCCTCGATGAGCCAGTTCCTGTTCATGACGGCCGATCTGCTGTCGGTGGTGCGCGAGGCTGGCGGCGAGCTCAATTTCGATTTCATGCGCTACCTGATCACCCGCTACGAGCCCAATGACGGCCCGCAGACGCAGATCGTCGGCTTCCTGCGCTCGCTGTTCGGCGATCGTGTGCTGACCGCACCATTGGTCAAGTCGACGGCGTTCTCCGACGCCGGCCTGACCAAGCAGACGCTCTACGAGGTGGCGCGCGAAAGCTTCAGCCGCGCCACCTACGACCGCGCCATGGAGTCGTTGACAGCTGTCAACGGCGAGATCGAAAGCCTTGTCCTCAAGGCCTGGAACAGGGCGGCGTAAGGAGGCTGGCATGGCAGTGAACCGCAAGGATCAGCTCAGGGCTCTGTTCGGCGCAGGCGAGGCGCCAGCGGTGCCGCCAGCGCCGGTCGAGCGCGCGCCTGAGACAAAGTCGGCCGAGTCCGAGCTGGCGCGGCCGCGCAGCGCTTCCGGCGCGGTAAAGGCCATGGGCCTGTCGCTCGGCGGTCTGTCGAAGGAGATCGAAGAGGCACGCCGGCTCCGGGAAAGCCTGGAAAGTTCCGAGCGTGTCAGCAAGATCGACACGGCGCTCGTCGAAGCTTCGTTTGTCAGCGACCGCCTCGACCACGGTCCGCAGGATGCGGACTTCGAAGCGCTGATGACAAGCATCGAGCAATCGGGGCAGCAAGTGCCGGTCCTGCTCAGGCCGCACCCGGAAAAGCAGGGCCGCTACCAGACGGCCTACGGCCATCGTCGCGTGCGCGCGGCACACAGCATTGGCGTTCCGGTGCTGGCGATCGTCAGGCCGCTGTCCGACATCGAGCTGGTGCTGGCCCAGGGCAAGGAAAACAGCGAACGCCGTGACCTGTCCTTCATCGAGCGGGCGTTGTTTGCGCATGAGCTGATCTCGCGCGGCTTCGAACGCGGCGTCGTCCAGGATGCGCTGTCGCTGCACAAGGCGGAGATGACGCGCTTCCTGCAGGTGGCGGAAGCCGTTCCGATGGATATCGCACGCGCCATCGGCGCGGCGCCCAAGATCGGGCGCCCGCGCTGGATGGCGCTGGCCGAATTGCTCCGCGGCGACGCGGCGCAGGTCAAGGCTTATGACGAAGTCACCAGTGCGCGCTTCCTCAAGGCCTCAAGCGACGAGCGCTTCAATCTGCTGTTCACGCGGCTACAGCGCAAAGCGGCAGCTGCCGGCCCGCGTGAAATCAGGGACGGGCAGGGTAGGGCAGTCGCCCATCTTGTCATGTCCAAGGGCAAGGCGCGTGTCGATTTTGTCGAGAAATATGACGGCGAGTTCGAGGATTTCTTGGGAACCGAACTGCCCAAGTTGCTGGAGAGGTACAGCCAGGCCCGTACGGGAACGGCCAGATAGCAGATGTTTTCCACGCACCGCGAATCGGCCGCCTCATTGGGTCAGCCGGACGGGCGGGGAGCGTAAGCGTCAAAAGCGTAGAGGACTGGGAAAAGAAGGATAGCTGGCAAGAAAAAGGCCCCCGAAACGTCGCCATTCCGGAAGCCCTCATCAATGTAGCAATTGTGAGAGAATCATTTCCGGGCTGACTTGTCAACCGCTGGACGCGTTCCGGAATGCCTTTGGCTTGCCTCCAAGTGAGGTAAACGAGGATGATCGAGCATATTTCGACGACGCCCTTTGGGCGGCGGTCGCTGACACGCGCCATGGTGGCAGCACAGTTGGCGGCTGACAATTGCGTGCCTGGCGCAAGCGCCAACAAGTGGCAGGTGTTTCGCGCCGTCTGCGAAGCCAAGCTGTTTCTCGGCGCCAGCGATCGCGCCCTTGCAGTGCTCAATGCGCTGCTCAGCTTCCATCCCGATACGGATCTCGTGGAAGGGGAGGGGCTGGTGGTGTTTCCGTCCAACATCCAGCTGGCGCTGCGGGCCCATGGCATGGCGCCGGCGACGCTCAGGCGGCATCTGGCCGTACTGGTCGAGTGCGGCCTCGTCGTGCGCCGCGACAGCCCCAATGGCAAGCGCTACGCCCGCAAGGGGGGCGACGGCGAGGTCGAGCAGGCCTTCGGTTTCGATCTGACGCCGCTTCTGGCGCGCGCGGCCGAGTTCGAACGCATGGCGGAAAGCGTCAGGGCAGAGCGTCGGCAGCTTCAGCTGGTGCGCGAACGGATCACCATCCTGCGGCGCGACATCGCCAAGATGATTTCCTTTGGTCTGGAAGAGGGCATTGCCGCCGATTGGCAGCGCCTGCACCTCGAATACCGTGAGGTTGTAGCGCAGATTCCGCGCACCGCCAGTCGCCTGGAGCTCGAGCCGATCGCGGCGCAACTGGCATCGCTCGCCGAGGAAGTCCGCAAGACACTGGAAAATCATGTAAAAACCGAGAATCCAAGCGCCAATGAGTCTCATTTCGAGCGCCACATACAGAATTCAAATCCAGACCATCTTGAAGTTGAACCCGGCCTTGGAGAAGACCAGGGGGCAAGCGTGGTGCAAAAGCTGGAGACCAGGAGCCCGCCACCGGTGGGATACCCGCTTGGCATGGTGCTGCGCGCCTGCCCGGATATTGCCGACTATGCCCGCAACGGCATTTCCGGCTGGGGCGACCTGCTGGAAACGGCGAATTTGGTGCGCGGCGCGCTCGGCGTGAGCCCGGATGCGTGGAACCAGGCCTGCGAGGCGATGGGGGCGGTGGATGCCGCGATCATGGTGGCGGCGATGCTGCAGAAGGGCGAGGCGATTTCCAGCCCCGGCGGCTATCTGCGCAGCCTCACGGCCAAGGCGCGGGCTGGCGAGTTCTCGGTCGGGCCGGTGCTGATGGCGCTGCTGCGGGGCAGGGGAGGCGCCCAGGCGAGGGCAGGGTGAGGGGCGTTGCGACGATGATGACGATCCGGCATGCCCGGCTGCGCCGCTTCAATGTTCCTGGGCTGGAATACAGGCTGATACCCACGGAATTCCGGCAAATCCCGTCTACTTTTCGCGGATTTGCCGGATGCCGGGCCGCAAAATCAGCAGCGAGCGGTGTAGATGTGACCGGTGCGGGGATTGCGGTACTGGCAGTAACCATTGCGCAGATTGCGCACCAGAAGCCCGCCCGCCGCGCCCGCGGCTGCGCCAACAGCGGCGCCAGAGGCATTGCCGGAGACCGCGCCTCCGGTGGCTGCGCCGATGGCAGCGCCAGTGGCGACGTCGCGTTCGGTGGTGGTGCAGCCGGAAACGGCGACGACTGCTGCGATGGCCAGTATGATTTTCTTCATGCGAACGGTTCCTGTCTGGGGCAAATGAGCGAAAGCCGGGCGAAAACGCTGCCCGATCCGCCTGAAAACCGTGAAAATCTAGCCGATAGCGGATTGGCTGTGATGTGCTCTGAATCCCGCGGCTGTTCACGACGTCCCAAAAATGGCCGGTCGGCTGTACGATCGCTCATCGACTGAATGTCAGTGACGGGCGAAACCGCCCCTTGCAGATGGTCGCACGGGCGCGCGGCTGGCCGGTCGCGCTACGGGACGACGGCGCGGTCCTCAGACGACGAGCCTGGCGGCTTTGCCGAGCTTGCGGTCGGCGTCGTTGTAGTAGCGGGCGGCCTGGTTGAGCGAGCGGTGCTGCGACTGCTGCATGGCCTCAACCAGCGGAATGCCGCGGCGGGCCGCTTCGGTCAGGTAGCCGGCGCGCAGGCCGTGGGCGGAGAATTCCGCCGGATCGAGCCCCGCTGCGGCGATGCGGCGTTTCAGGATCAGATTGACGGCTTGCGAGGTCAGGGCGCGGCGCTGGACATGGCCCCAGCGATCAATGGCGCGAAAAATGGCCCCGTCGCCGATGCCTGCCCGCAAGATCCAGTCCTTCAGCGCGATGACCGGCCGGCCAATCAGCAGGGCGCTTTGGCCGGCGTAGGCATCGGCGGTTTTTGTCCGGCCGAGCCTGATCGTCAGGCAAGGCAGTTTTTTGCCGTCAGGTTCGTCTACATCCATGGGAACCGGCATCTCGTCGACCAATTGTTCGAGCCGCAGGGATGCAATCTCGCTGCGGCGACGGCCGCCTGAGGCAAAGGCGGCAAGCAGCAGCGCCCTGTCGCGACAGTCGACAAGGCTGTCGCCGGCGCAGGTCTTGAGCACGGCGGTGAGAACGTCCGATGTCACCGCTTTCGTGCTTTTGCGCAGGCGCGGCCGGGCGGCAGCGCGCACGGCGAGCTTCAGCGTGCTTTTGAGCCCAGCAGCGTTGAACGTGCCCTGGAGGCCGCGCCAATTGGTCAACGTCGCCCAGCTCGACAGCCGACGGCGCACGGTCGATGGCGCATGCGGTTTGTTTGCCATCCGCAGCAAGCCCAGGTCCCGCAGCGACGCTGCCACGCCATTGGGCATGCCGTGCGAGGAATCGCTTTCGCGTTTTGCCGGATCCCACAGATGATGGGCGACGAATTTCAGCAGCAAGGTTTCCGGCGCCGGCCAGGGCAGGGCAGTGCCGGTCGCGGCGAGAGACCAGGCCTCGAGATAGGAGAGATCGGAGGCGAGCGCCCGCAGCGAGTTGTCGCCGATGCCTTGCCGGGCCAGATGTTTCAGGGTCGCGACATCTTCGTCGGTCAAAAGTTCGGCAAGTTGCGTGCGCCGCCCGAACGGCAGGATCGCATCGAGGGCGTCGAGCTGTTCGGCGCGCTGGTCGATGCCGTCGGCAGGGGCTGGCAAATCTCTGGCCATCGGGAACGATCTTTCGGTGGTTTCCGCGACGTCGCGAGGGGGATTTGCCCGGAGTCTAGCGTTCTGGACTCTGAAATCAATCACTATCGATAAGAAGTCATTATCAATAGTGAAAACACACAACTGGCCCGCCATCGATGATGAAAGCGAAGAGGTCGTTAGGTATAGGATGCAGGAACACCGCATGGTTAATCAATGATTTACGGAATGCACTGAGAAAACGGCGATGGGGCTCAAGTCGTAACCGGGGTGGATTTGGTGGCAATGGCGCCTTGCCGGGCAATCGTGCCGACCGGCGGCTGCGTGCCAAGGATGGACCGCGCTTTGTGAGTGGGCTCGCTGGTGACGGTCTCGACGCCGTCAAAACCGCGATTGCTGATTGCAGCGATCAGGCCTTCGGCTTCATCCAATTCAAAAAATACTTCAAGCTCAAAGTTTTTTTGCGTGACGGTATTGTGTTTTTCGATGGAGCGGGAGAGTCCTATTTCAGGGGGATGTCAAAGGGAGGATCGCATCGGTGCTGGGGTACCGTGTTTCCAATTTGAACGACACCTATTCCATCGGCTCGAACATCGCGCGGGGCGATCGGTGGCCGGAGGCATGGGTTAGGCCGGCTGGCGGCATTCCTGCGCCAGGACGTCCTATCTAGACCAGGCTCGGGTTGACCACGGCGACCTTTGTCGAACGGACAAACATCACTTCATTGTCATCGACGGTCTTGTGGACGCCGGGCACTCGCTGACCTGAACGCTGATCGTAGCCCCCTGAGGATCAGCATCATTCTCATCAAAATTGTCGCGCTACACATTGGAGATTTGGAATGAAGTTTTTGAAAGTCGCAGTTCTTGGATTGGTTATTGCCACACCGGTGTTCACAGTCAGCGCAGACGCCCGGGATCTGGTAGTTCACGCTGGGCGTCTGATTGATGGCGTTACGGACAAGCCGCGCGAAAAGGTGTCCATACTTGTCCAAGATGATCGTATCGTTGGGTCGAACCTGGTTTTGTGACTCGACAAGGGGCTGAACTGATCGATCTGTCCAACCGGACAGTTTTGCCGGGCTTGATCGACGCCCACGTTCACCTGAGCGTTAGCAGGGAAGGCAATCCCTATGCTCGCCGCATGACGAACACCTTGTTCGATACTGCTTACCAGACGCTTCCTGGCTATCAGGCCATGCTGCGTGCCGGCTTCACCACCGTTCGGAACGTTGGCGACAATACTCAAGTGATCCTGGCGCTGCAGCGTGCCGTCAAGAAGGGCTTGGTCGAAGGTCCGCGTATGTTTGTGTCGGGAATGCCAATAAGGCCGACCGGTGGTCATTACGATTCTCGCAATGGTATCGATCCGCAACTCGAGCATCCGAGCTGGGACGATGAAGTGGCCGATGGGGCTGATCAGGTCGCTCTCAGAGTGCGGACGCTGCATCGGGAGGGGGTCAATCTGATCAAAATCCAGCCGAGCGGAGGTGTGACTTCAGATCATGACGACCCTCAACAGACGCTCATGACGGATGAAGAGATATCCGCAGCGATAAGCACCGCCCATGCTCTTGGCATGAAGGTTGCGGCACATGGCCACGGTACGGATGCAATAGAGCGTGCTGCGCGCCTGGGGGTGGATTCGATCGAGCACGGAACATACATTGATGATGCCGGGATCGCGGTGATGCGGGAGAAAGGCACGTATCTGGTGCCCACTTTGCTGGTCGCAGACCAGTTCCTCCGGCGTGTGCGTGAAAAACCAGAGACGGTAACCCCTTCCGTCGCTGCCAAGGTGCAGCAAGTTGCTCCATTGACGAATGAGAGTGCTGCCCGCGCATATAAGGCAGGTGTCAAGCTTGCATTCGGGACTGATACCAGTGATGGCGATAATGCGAAGCAATTTGCCTTGTTGGTTGCCGTGGGGATTTCACCGAGCGATGCGATTCTGGCAGCCACCCGCAATGCCGCCGATCTGCTCGGGCGTAGTCAGGATGTAGGCACCATCCAGCGAGGACGTTATGCGGACATCATCGCAGTTCCCGGAGACCCCCTGGCGGATATTTCCGTCATGGAGGAAGTCGACTTCGTAATGAAGGCGGGGACTGTGATCGTGTCGACCGGTGTTCGGTAGTACTGAGACACCTTTGAAAAAACGATTGAAGCGGCGATTTGCCCGCCGCTTCAATCGACCAGGTGGCGGGGCTCCTGGCGCAAGACCAATCAGGAAATGTCCAGGATCTCGAGTTCGCGTTGGCCCATCAGGACAATGTCGCCAACGCTCTTGCCAAGCAGCGCGACGGCAACCGGGGATCCATGTGAAATGCTGGCCTGTGGCGGGTTGGCCTCATCTTCACCGACGATGCGGAAGGTCTGCTTGCGGCCGTCGTCACGCGCGAAGGTTACGGTGTGGCCGAAGGCAATGACTTCATTGGAGGTCGGCGCCGGCATCAGCTGGGCCGTACGGACGCGCTCGGCATAATAGCGCATGTCGCGAACAGGCACCGCCGATTGCCGTCGCCTCTCGTTGACATCTTCCAGTGTGCTGGCGGCTCCGAGCGCCTGCTGGGCGCGGGCCAATTCATCCTGCAGCATCTTCAGGCCCGCTTCGGTGACTAGGTTGATCCGATCGGAGATGGGGCGAGCCGGCAGGATGGTTTCCGATGCAGCCTCGGCGCTTTCCTCCTTGGCAAATGCTACGCTCAATTGGTCGTCACTCCTTGTCAAAGACGGTTGCTATTCTGATAGCTCACAGTCGGCGATCAAGCTGCAACAAATCTGGCGGATTGGCAGAAACTCGGCGCCCGCTGGCAGGCCTCGACGCCGCTATCGGGACAAGGCGGTGGTAAGATGGCGGATGCCTGGAAACCCTCGCAATAGTGGCAGAAGGCGGCGGCAGAGGCCAAAGGAACAGGCCTGGATACGCCGTCGAACGCAGCGCGCGCTCCCGCAGATAGCCTAGGCCAATCCGAGCCGCTGTTTTCGCCTCGTCGCCCATGCGTTGATCAGCTGGTCGGCGGTCAGTCCCATGAAGGCGACGCAGAGGCCGAGGACCAGTCCCTTGCCGGCATCGTTGAAGGTCAGCGCCCGGAAGATCTCCTGGCCGATGTCCTTGGTGCCGATGAAGGCGGCGATGATGACCATGAACAGCGCGAACATGATGGTCTGGTTGATGCCGAGCATGATCTCGGGGAAGGCCAGCGGCATGCGGATGTTCCACAACAGTTGGCGCCTGGTGCAGCCCGAGGTGATGCCCGCCTCGACGATTTCGGACGGCACGTTGCGCAGCCCGAAGATGGTGTAGCGGACGATCGGGATCATCGCATAGATGATGATCGCCGAGATCGCCGCCACGTCACCGACCTTGAACAGCATGATGACAGGGATCAGGTAGATGAAGGACGGGAAGGTCTGGAAGGTGTCGCACAACAGCTTGACGATGCCGGTGCGGCGCTCGCTGCGCGACGCCCAGATGCCGATCGGCAGGCCGATCATGATGCAGAGCAGCACGGCGACGGTGACCATGTAGGCGGTAATGAGCGACCGTTCCCAGTAGCCGGCGAAGGCGATGAACAGCACGAAGCCGGATACGGTCAGCGCGAGGCGCAGGCCGCCGAGCGACCAGCCCGCCGCGGCAACCAGCGCAACCATTGCCGTCCAGGGGATCGTCTGGAACAGGTCGCGGATGGGGATCAGCACGTAGAGCAGCATCGCGTTGCGCAGATATTGCAGCGGGTCGTAGAGCGTGACGGTAACCCAGTCGACGAGCGCGTCCCAGAAGGGTGCCGTGCTGAGCGCGAGCTCGGAAGGCCAGGCCTGCGCATAGGGCGTGAGCGAGGCCAACAGCAGCGATCCGACAATGACCGCCAGCGACGCGGCGAGGAACGGGAAACGTTGCAACAGGGTGGCGTCCGGCGCGACATGCGATGGCTCCCTGTAGGCTGCCGCCCGGCTCAACTGGTCGAGGGTGATCGCCATCAGCACGATCGCCACGCCGCTTTCCAGCGCCTGGCCGATCTTCAGCGCCTGGAGCCGGAACAACAGGTCATGGCCGAGACCGCGGGCGCCGACGAAGGAGGCGATGACCACCATCGCCAGGCATTGCATGATGACCTGGTTGACGCCGACGAGCAGTGACTGGCGGGCCGACGGGATCTCGACCATCCACAAAGTCTGGAAACGGGTGCAGCCGGCCATCTTGCCTGCCTCGCGGACCTCTTCGGCGACGCCCTTGAGACCGAGGATGGTGAGGCGGGCCATCGGCGGGATGGCGAAGATGACGGTGGCGATGGTGCCGGCCTTGTGGCCGACGCCGATGAACACGGCGATCGGGATCAGGTAAGAAAAATGCGGCAGCGACTGCAGGACACTGAGCAGCGGCACGATGAGCGCTTCGAACCACTGTTTCTTCACAGCGAGAATGCCGATGCCGAAACCGATGAGACCGGCGATGGGGGCGGCGACCAGCACCACCGACAAGGTGATCATCGACAGCTCCCACTTGCCGAAGATCGCCATGTAGGCGACGCATCCGGTGGACAGAAGCCCGAGCCGCCAGTCCTTGAGATACCAGCCGAGCACGCCCGACAATCCCGCGGTCATCACCCACGGCATCGCCGCGATGCCGAGCTTGGGGAAACCGGAGACGAGCAAGCCCTCGACGAAGGCCAGCGGCCAGGTGATCAGCTCGGCAATGCCGCGCGTCAGGTCGCGGAACGAGAACAGCCCGAAGATAGCGTCGTCGCGCAGGTGGTCGATGACAGTGTTCGTCCAGTCGACGAAGGGGATCGTCCAGGCTTTGGGCACTTGCACCGCCCAATCCGGCAGCAGCGAGGCGGCAAGCAGCAGCACGATGAACGGCAGGACGACCAGCAATGGCCTGGCCATCGACGCCAACGGCTTCTGTACCTCGATCTCTTCCGGCCGGGTCAGCGTCGCGGCACTCATGCGCACTGTTCCTTGCCATAGAGCGCGTCGATCAGGCTGGCGCGGCTGAGCGTGCCGACAAGCGCGCCGCCGTCGTCGATCACGTCGACCGGGCGTTCCGATGACAGCACCTGGCGGGCGACGCTGGCAAGCAGTGCCTGTGCCTGGACGGCTGCGGCGTCGGGCGTACGGGAGGATGCGGGCGCCATGACGGCGCGCACCGACAACAGCCGGTCGTGGGAAACGTTGCGGGTGAATTCGGCGACGTAAGGCGTGGCCGGGCAGGTCACCAGCTCTTCGGCGGTGCCAAGCTGCTCGACGACGCCGTCCTTCATGATGGCGATGCGGTCAGCGACGCGGATCGCTTCGTCGAAGTCGTGGGTGATGAAGACGATCGTCTTGTTGAGCACCTGCTGCAGGCGCAGGAATTCGTCCTGCATCTCGCGGCGGATCAGCGGGTCCAGCGCCGAGAATGGTTCGTCGAGGAACCACACGTCCGGGCCGACGGCGAGCGAGCGAGCGATGCCGACGCGCTGCTGCTGGCCACCGGAGAGCTCACGGGGATAGTAGCCCTCGCGGCCCTTCAGCCCGACCAGTTCGATGACTTCGCGGGCGCGTCGCTCCCTTTTCTGGCGGTCGGTGCCGCGAACCTGAAGCGGGAAGGCGACATTGTCGAGCACCGTGCGGTGCGGCAGCAAGGCGAAGTGCTGGAACACCATGCCCATCTTGTGGCGCCTGAGGTCGATCAGCTCGCGTTCGGAAGCGGCGAGGATGTCGCGGCCTTCGAACATCACTTCGCCCGATGTCGGCTCGATCAATCTTGCCAGGCAGCGCAGCAGCGTCGATTTGCCGGAGCCGGAGAGCCCCATGACGACGAGGATCTCGCCCGGCATCACCTCGAACGAGACGTCGCGGACGGCTGGAATGTAGCCTTCGGCTCGGATGGTTTCGATGGAGGGTGAACCGCCCTGGCGGCTGAGGAAACCGGCCGGATCGGAGCCATAGAGCTTCCACAGGTTGCGGCATGCGATTTTGGGTTCGGACATGTCTGCCTCTCGCCGAGGGCGGTGGGTAAGCGCGGCAAGGTGGCGCCCTCATGCGCGGGCGTCACGATGCCATGACAAGACGTGTGGAAAAGCGATTAGCTGGCGGAACCGAGCCAGGTCTTCCAGCGCCCTTCATTGTCGGCCAGCCATTTGTCGGCGGCCTGGTCGGGCTCCATATTGTCGATGTCGGCGAGCTTGGCCTGAACGGCGATGTCCATGTTGGAGAAGTTGATCTTCTGCAGGATGGCGTAGGCTTTGGGCCACTTGGTCGGGAATTCCTTCCAGGCGGCGATCTTGAGATAGCCGTCCTTCGGGTTGCCGCAGTCGTAGCTCAGTTCCTTGTTGGATCCCCAGGCCGGATCGTCCTTGCATTTGGGATCGAAGGCCGGGAACTCGACGAACTTGCCGTCATGAAGCGCCTCGACGAAGTTGGGCGTCCAGTTGAACAGGACGATCGGCTCCTTGCGCTTGACGGCGGATTCGAGTTCCGCCCACAGGGCTGCGGCCGAACCGGCGTTGACGACCTCGAAGTTCATGGCAAGGGCTTCGACGCGCTCGGAGTCGTGCTTGAGCCAGTCGACGGGACCGCCGAGGAAGCGCCCCTTGGGTGCTGTTTCGGCGCTTGCGAACTTGTCGGCGCAGGCGTTCAGCGCCTCCCATGCGGGCAGGCCGGGGCAGACCTCCTCGACATAGGTCGGATACCACCATTCCTCTCGGGTCTTGGCGTCATGGGTGGCGGCATCGACGACGCAGCCTTCCTTGACCACCTTCTGGAACGCCACGCCGAAGGCGCCTTCCCAGACTTCGTGCACCAGGCTGACGTCGCCTTCGCACAGTGCCGTGTAGACGACCTGGCTGTCGGCGGAGACATATTCGACCTTGGCGCCGCCCTTCTCAAGCAGCTTGCCGACGATGTGCGCGCCGACGACCTGGCTCGACCAGTTGTGGGTCGGGATCTTGATGACGTCGGTGGAATCCTCGGCGAATGCCGTGCCGGCCGTAAATGCCAGGATCGTGGCTACCGATGCGGACTTGGCGAAATTGGTCATTGAACCTCCCGTTCCTTTGTGTTGCGATTGTTCCCATGGAGCGCAGGAATGTCGGCCTCTGCGGGCCGGTTGGATTTCCGCTCCATCCCCGCAAAGATAGCGGCGAGAAGTGAACCGGTGTCGGCCGGCGTGTAAAAGTCGTGGTCCGAATTGTGAAAAAATGTTAATGGAAGCGGGAGGATAGGATGGCATGCGGGTTCAGCATCACATCGTGATCGTCGAGGACGACCCGGTCACGCGAGCCAAGCTGGCCGGCTACTTCCTGGCCGAGGGGTACAAGGTCAGCGAGGCTGAAGATGGCGAGCAGATGCGCGCCATCTTGGGCAGGCATCCGGCCGATTTGCTGATGATCGACATCAACTTGCCTGGAGAGGATGGACTCAAGCTGACCCGTGAGCAGCGTGAGCGCTCCGACGTCGGCATCATTCTCGTCACTGGCAGGACCGACACCATCGACCGCATCGTCGGGCTCGAAATCGGCGCCGACGATTATGTCACCAAGCCTGTCGAGCATCGGGAACTGCTGGCCCGGGTCAAGGGCCTGCTGCGCCGTGTCGGCAAGGGCCGGCAACCTGCGTTGCCCACTGGGACGCGCCAGTTCCATGGCTGGACCTTCGAGGTGGCGCGCCGCACGTTGCAGGCTGCAGACGGCACGTTCGTCGAGCTGACCGGCGCCGAGTACAAGCTGCTGTCGGTGTTGACCGCCAACCCCGGCCAGGTGCTGGAACGAGAGCGTCTCTTGCACGAGATATCGCGGCGCGAGTGGGATGCCAGCGACCGCACCGTGGATGTGCTGGTCAGGCGCCTGCGGCAGAAGCTAAACGACAGTCCGCGCACGCCCCGCATCATAGTCACCGCGCATGGCGAGGGCTATTTCTTCGCCCCGGGCGCCAACCAACCGATGCCAGGAGCGTAAGGTTTCCCGCCCCGCTATGCCGAATGGGGGGCGTCGGCGGCAGCAACTTGCAGCAGTTTCGCCCATTGCCGCGATCCCTCGGCGAAGGCTGCCTCGCAAGCGAAGACGAGCTGTCGCAGATCACTTGCAGGCGTGTCCACCGCCACGGCTTCGAGTTTTTCCGCAGTTTTCAGCAGCCTTGGAAAGCCCAGAGAACCGGCTGTGCTGCGGGTGGCGTGGGCGAGGTCGCGCAAGGCTTCGCGGTCGTCCGCCTTCACGGCGTCGTGCATGGACTGGAAACGCCGGGGCATGCTGTCATGGGCGATCCGATGCAACCGCAGTACCGTATCGGAGCCCAATGCGTCGAAATCCGCCTGGCAGGCGGTCGCGTCAAGCGCGGGCAAGGTCTGATCGCCAGGCTTGGAGGAACGGCCCGACAGGGTAGCGACGGCGTCGAGCAATTGCTCGTGCACGATCGGCTTGGCGACAAACGCGTCCACGCCGGCATCGAGATAACGTTCGATATCGGTCTTGAAGACATGCGCCGACATCGCCACGACTGGCAGATCGGGCGCCGAAAGCTTCGCCCGAATGCGGTTCATCGTCTCGATGCCGTCAATGCCGGGCAGGCTGACATCCATGACGACGACGTCGGGCCGGAAGGCGCCGATCGCAGCGAGCGCAAGATAGCCTGAACTCACCGCCTTCACGTCGTGCCCTGCATTGGACAGGACCGTGGTCGAGACAAGTCGCGTGGCGTCGTCGTCCTCGACCACCAGGATCCTGCACGGCGCGGACATGCTGGCGCGCACGCTGTGATTGTCGGCCGGCAGGGCAGCCTTGGCCTTGGGCAGCGTGATGTCGAGCGTGAAGACGCTGCCACTGCCCGGCTGCGAAGCGACGCTCAGCTCCGCATCCATAAGGCGGGCGAAGTCGCGGCTGATCGCGAGGCCGAGGCCCGTGCCGCCAAAGCGGCGGGTTATCGAAGCGTCCATCTGGGTGAAAGGCTGGAAGACGTCCTGCTGCCGCTCCGGCGAAACACCGATGCCCGTGTCCTTGACGGTGAGGCGAACGGCCTGCGCCTCCTTGCGGTTGGACGCCACCTTGACGTCGACCAGCACATCGCCCCGTTCGGTGAACTTGATCGCGTTGCTGACCAGATTGAACAGGATCTGCCTGATCTTGCCGGCATCGGCGCTGAAGGCGGGCGAAAGCTTGCGGTCGAGGACGAGCCTGAGCTCGAGCCCCTTTTCGGTCGCCATCGGACGCATGAAGGCGACCACGCCGCTGACCAGCTTGGCGAGATCGAAATCGACCTTGTCGAGGGCGACATTGCCCGACTCGACCTTGGAATAGTCGAGTATGGCGTTGAGGATGCCGAGCAGCGCCTCGCCCGAACTCGCCGCGACCGACAGGTGTTCGCGTTGTTTCGGACCCAGCCTCGTCTCGGAGAGCAGCCGCATCATGCCCAGCATGCCGGTCATCGGCGTGCGGATTTCGTGGCTCATCGTGGCCAGGAAGGCCGACTTGGCGCTGTTCGCCTGTTCGGCGCGGGCGCGCGCCTCATCGTGCTCAACCGCCTCGTGCCGCAGGCGCGTGTTGACCAGCCTGATCTGCTCTGTCTGTTCCTCGACGAGATGCTGCAGTTCCTCGCGGTGGCGGCGGAGCTCGTCGGTGATGCGCTCCCGCTCCTGTTCGAGCTCGAGCCGGCGGCGCGACTCGTCGCGGAACTGGTTGACAGCAACCGCCATGGTGCGCAACTCGTCGTCGCCGCTGTCGGTGACGGTGACGTCGAGATCGCCTGCCGTCAGGCGCTGCATGGCTCGCGACAGGCCGCTGAGGCGGCGGACGAGATTGCGCTCGACATAGAACCAGACGATGGCGCCCGAGGCGAGGATGGCGCCGAACAGCGTTGCGACGAGGACGACGACACCGATGCGGACGGCGTTGTCGGCACGTTCCGCCGTCGTCCTGGCAAATTCGTCGGATCGGTCGAGGATGTTCCTGGCGACCTGGTTCTGGGTCACGGCGAGGTCGCGGTTGGCCTGGGCCATGGCCTCGAGGCTGCTGGCCAGATCGATGACGTGCTGACGGCGGCCGAAGACGGTTGCCGCCACCGGCGCGTCGCCGACCGCCGCTTCGATGGCGCCGAAGAACTCCATGCCCTGCTTGCGCCGAACCGGGTCGTCGATACTGAGGACACGCCGGCGGATCACCTTCACATGGTCCTGGAAAATGTTGCTGATCTCGTTGATCTCGGCCTTCGATTCGGCGCGGCTCAGCCGGTTGATCAGAAGGCTGACCTGGGCGCTGCGGTGGCGCAGCTCGTACATCCGCTCCATCAGGTAGATGTCGTGTTCGACGAGCCGGTCGAGCGCCACGTAGGCATCTTCGCGGCGTGCCGGATCGCCGATCAGGCCATAGAGGCTTGCCGTCACCGCCGATGCGCCGGCGGAGGCATTGGAAATCAGGGTTTCCGACAGAAGCAGGATCGACTGGGCGGCTGTCGCCGCCGCATCGGCTGCGGCGCGATAGGCCTTGTCCTCGTCCAGCCGCTGCCGCACCAGCTCGTTGTTTTGCTTGAGGTTGGCCAGCATCTTCTCGACCGAGCCGGCAAATGCCGTGACGAGTTCGGGATCGATCGACAGGCGCTGGACCTCGGCGAGCGACCGGACGATCTCCTGCGACAGGCCCGCCAGTTTGGTCTGCTCGGCTTGCAGCTCCTCGCGCGAGCGCACGGCGGCCAGGGCGGGTGCGGTAGCAATCAGCTTGGCGCTGAGTTCGGCGGTGCGCTGGGTGGCGGCCACCGCGGGCAGCGCCTGCGCGTTCACCACGGCCTGGGCATCGGCAATGTTGCGCAGGATCAGCCAGCTGACGATGCCGGATGTCAGGGACAAGCCAGTGATGCACAGGAAGGCGAGGAACAGCCTCCCGCCGATGCCGAACCTATGAAGCATGGCTCATATAACCATGGTTCGCGCAGCAAGCGGAAGCCGTCTGCAGCGCAGCGCGTTCAGGTCGACGCGCAATGGACGCGGCAGCATGTTGAATTGGTCCTTTCCGAAAATCGATTTCGATTTTCGAGGTCGTGCATTAGCGTATGGCGATGAATTCCCGCTTCCGACATCAGTGCCTGAACTTGCTGACCGTCGCGTGCCTGGCGCTTGGCAGCAGCCATTCCACTGTTGCGGCCGAGGCAGTGACGATTTGGAAACTCAACGCCTGGGAGCCGCCCTTCGACTATTCCAGGAAACCGACTGTTATCGACTACCAGCCGGTCGCCAGGGCGGCAAAGCCATGGCGCATCTGTGCCTCCTATCCGCATCTCAAGGATTCCTACTGGGTCAGCGTGAACTACGGCATGGTCGAGCAGGCGCGTTCGGCAGGTGTCAACCTGACGGTGGTCGAGGCTGGTGGCTATCCAAATCTCGACCGCCAGATCGAGCAGATCCGTAACTGCAGCGCCGATGCCGATGCACTGATCGTCGGTACTGTGTCCTATGAAGGGCTGACGCCGACCATCCGGGAAATCGCCAAACGCATGCCGGTTATCGCTGCCGTCAACGACATCGACGACGCCGGCATCGCGGCCAAGTCGGGCGTTTCATGGGAGGAAATGGGCCAGTCGATCGGTGCCTATCTGGCACGAATGCATCCGGTTGGCTCGATGCCGGTCAGCGTCGCCTGGTTTCCCGGGCCCAAGGGGGCGGGGTGGGTCAAGTTCGTCGAGTCCGGTTTCCGTGGCGCGCTGGAGCAGAGTTCGGCCAACATCTCCGCAGTCAAATGGGGCGATACCGGTGTCGAGATCCAGCTCTTGCTGATCGAGGAATTGCTCGAGGCAAAACCCGATATCGACTATATCATCGGCAGCGCGCCAACCGCAGATGCCGCCGTCAGCATCTTGCGGGCACAGGGTCGCGCCAATCACGTCCAGATCCTGGCTGACTATTTCACCCACGGTACCTATCGGGAGATATTCAGGGGCAAGGTGGTCGCAGCGCCGACCGACTCGCCGCCTCTGCAAGGCCGGATCGCCATTGACCAGGCAATCCGGGCAATCGAGGGCACCCTGCGCTACCGCCATGTCGGGCCGCCTGTCGAAGTGATCGACCGGACAAACGTGCGGTCGCTGGACCTGGAGCGCAGTCTTGCACCGGCCTGGTTCAAGCCGACCTTCGAGGTCCAGTAGCAGCTTATTGCAAGCAGAAGCGACGCAACGCCTAAGCGCGCCGGACCCGCTTCCTGAGGATTACCCGGTCTTTGCGCGCCACATGCGCGTCATGCCTTTGTCGCTCGGGTGAAGGGAGCAGGGGATGAGGCTCCCCTACGAGGTCGAAATCGCTCGGGACGCTTTCGATGAACTCACGGCCGATACGATACGTGCAATATCCGAACAGAAGCAGTGCCAGAAGACGTAGCATGGGACCTTCCCCTTGATGTTGCCTTCCGAACGCGGGGCGCAGCCCATCGTTCCCGGAAGAAGGCAATTGGACCGGCGAAAGCTGCCGCGGGCGGGACGGGATTGACGTTCGTCTGCCGTTTCGTTGGCCAGGAAGAAAGACCGGGAAAAGACTTCCTGTTCACCGTTGCAGCGCCGGTCGTCGCCGATTGCCCGGCATTCGCTGCGTCTCGTCGCGGTAGGATACCGCCTCGCGGTCGTCCGAAGGGACTAGGACAACAACTCGCCTACGGCATAGCAATTCCGTGCAGGCGAGGCAGTGTCGAGAGGGAACCCCAATGAACGGAATCACAGGCCGGGTGGCTGTCGTAACCGGAAGTGGCAACGGCATTGGGCAGTCGTGCGCGGCGCGCCTCGCGGCAGACGGCGCTTCCGTCGCCGTCATCGATCTTGACACGGAAGCGGCCCGGGCCGTTGCCGCCGACATCGGAAAGGGTGGCGTCAAGACCCTTGGCCTCGGCGTCGACTGCACCAGTCGCACGGCGATCGAAAATGCCTTTGAAGAAATTGTCGCCACGCTTGGACCCGTCGATATCCTCGTGAACAATGTCGGGCAGAGCGCTCGCGGCCGCATGTCGGATTTCGCCGATGCCGACATGGATGTGCTGGACTTCATCCTCGACGTGAACCTGAAGAGCTGCGTGCTGTGCTCCCGCCAGGTCGTCGGAAGCATGAAGGAGCGCCAGTACGGCAAGATCGTGAACATCACCTCCGAGTCGGCTGTGAACGGGTCGCTCAAGACCTGGGAATATTCGGCAGCCAAGGCCGGTGTGATAGGGTTCACGCGTTCGATCGCCAGGGAGCTCGCCCCCTTCGGCATCACTGTGAACGCAGTCGGTCCGGGCGCGACGCGCACCCGCGCAATCGACCAACTCCCTGTGGAGTTGATCGAGCGCATCAGCAAGGGCATCCCCGCCGGCCGCATGGGCCTGCCGAAAGACATCGCCAATGCCGTGGCTTTCTTTTCGGGCGACCAGAGTGACTACGTTACCGGCCAGACGCTTCTCGTCAACGGTGGCAACTGGATGCTCTGACGCTGCAGGCAAGGGCAACAATCAAAGGCCCTGCCGCGCCTCTCTGCGTATGAGCGAAACGGCGGGGGATTGAGGCGCGCGCTACAGGCTGGCCGCCTGAGCCTCGAGCAGGCGCGAGATGGCAGCCTTGTACCGTTCGAATTCCGGCGACGCCTGTCGTATCGGGATTTGAGGGGCGGTTGGCTGGGCTGCGATGACCGGGACCTTGCCGGTCATTTTCCGTTCCGCCCACGAGACGACATAGCTGGCGTTCTTGCCTGTCAGGAAGGGATTGGCCTTGATGACGCTGACGCCCAATATGTCAACGAGCATCGCGCCGCTCGAGGCGGAGAGCACCTGGTTCGCACCCTCCATCCCGAGGAAGTGGCAAAGATACAGCCGTCCCGCGGTGATCTGGTGACCGCGCTCCTTGAGATAGGCCTCGCCTTCGCGCGCCAGGTTGCGCACCATTTCCCTTGAGATGGTCGGGTCGTAGCGCAGGGCGAGAAGCTCTTCGGTCGAGAGCGACCGCGCCAGGTCGGGCCTGTAGGTGTTCATCATGCGCAGCCATGTCTTCGAGATGAACTGGCCCAGCCCGGTTGCCGACGACAGCGGGTTCTTGGCCGTCGCGCTGCCGCCGCTTTCGACATGGACGATGCGGTTTGTCAGCAGCTCGATGGCTGAATCGTCGGAGGAGACGACGACGGTGACGGTTCCCAGCGGGTCGATCGCCTGGCCGTCCTGGTAGAGTTCGAAATGCAGGTGCGGGCCGGTCGAGAGACCCGTCGTGCCAATATAGCCGATGACCTCGCCTGCCTTGACCGTCATTCCCACGGTGATGTTTGCCGCGAAGCGTTGCATATGGGCATAGCGCGTCTCGCGCCCGTTGGCGTGCGAAATGCGGATCAGGTTTCCATAGCCCTTGCCGTCGCCTTCGAAGACGATCTGGCCGTCGAAGGCGGCGGCGATCGGCGTGCCCACGGGGGCCGCCCAGTCGACGCCCTTGTGGATGCGGACCGTCTTGAGGATGGGGTGCATGCGCGGACCGAAAGTCGACGTCATGACCCCGTTGACGGGTGTCATCATGCCGTTGGCCGCAGCCGGCGAACGTACCTGATCGTCTGGGGTAACGCAGGCGAAGTCGCCTTCGCCTTCCCGGAACACGAAACATTCGAGGTTCGTTCCGCCGCCGAGCACGCCGACATAGAGAACCCGTCCGCCGAGGCCATCCTTGCCGCGCGGCGTTTCCGAATAAAGCAGCACCAGACGCTGCTTCTCTGTCGCGAAGGCATTCAGGTCGTGACCGCGCGAGAGATACATGATTGCCTCGCCGAGCACGCTCGTCGGCACGTCGTTGCGGGCCGCGGTTGAATAGATCGCATCGAGCAGCCGGTACTGGCGCTTGTGCGCGCCGGTCTCGGGGCGGCCCGAATAGTTGAACAGGTCATCGCGTACCCAAGGGTCGACGCCGGAGACGAACAGCCCGCTGGAGTTGCGCGCGACGGTGCCGACATACTTGCTCATGGCATAGACCGAGACCTGCATCAGGGCGAAGCCTGATGCATCGCGGCGCGGCATGAAGCCGCGCATGGCGACGACATAGCCGGGCTGGAGGCCGGTCAACGCAAACTGGGTTTTCAGGGCGTCGGCGGCGAGCTTGGCTTCGTCGGCGGCGAAATGCGCCTCAAGCGCGACACTCTCGAGGCTTCTCGCGGTCAGCACCTTGACGAAGATGTCCTGCGTCGGCTCGAACCGCTCGACCTGGGGCGTGACGGTTGCGATGCTCGTGTTGTCTTCGACCGCAGTCTTCTCGAAGGCCGGCAGGGGAGCCTCGCCCTCGTCGATGGTCTCGCCCCAGCCGGCGCCGGCATCGTCGGTTAGATCGGCATCGCCGCTGGCTGTTTCATCGCCAGTCGCTTCCGGTGCCTGCACCGCCGGCTCCTCGGCAGGAGCAACGGAAGTGCCGCGCTGGGCCTGGAAGAAGGCGAAGTCTTCCTGTGACGAGGGGATCGTCGTCATGAAGCGCTCGCTGGTCGACAGCATGGTGTCGGAGAGAAACGCGACCTGGGGGGAAACACCGTCGGCGCCGAGTTCCAGCGGCCTCGCCACCGACTGGCGCCTGCTCCCGGTACCTGCCTCGTGCGACAGGTTGATCCACATCGGATCGCCGGCCAGGTCGAGGATGGCGGGAACGTAGACGCCGGCGTCTGCGGGCACCACATCGGCTTCCTCGGTCGGCTGCAGGTCTCCTTCATAGTCGGCAGCGAACCAGTAGCCGTAGCCGAGATAAGCTCCGGCGGAGAAGATGAGCAGGCAAAGCAGCCCGGCCGCCGCGACGATCTTCTTCGACCGCGACTTCTTGAGCTGAGCCTGCCGCTCGAGCTTTCTCCGCCGGAAACTGGTGTCGATGCCGTGCGTCATGGCGCGCGGGCGGTCAGAAAGAATGTCCAGCGCGCCTGCTGGAGCGTATCGACCTCATAGAACCGCGCTGCCACCTCGCCGCGCACCCAGCAGTCGTCGGTGCCGCGGATGACGAAGCGGCGGCGCTCGACGCACATGTCGGTGGAGCCATCAAGAACCGCGTTGCCGAAGACGTCGGTGGCGTAGATGTAGATGTAGCGGTTTGCGAGCTCTTCACGGATCACGTTGACGCATTGGTTGGCCCCGACGGTCCACCAGCCTTCCGTCTGGAAAGAGCCGTCGCTCTGCTGCCCTACGGCCAGGTTGACCACATCCAGGGTCTGGTTGCAGACCGTGAACTCGGCATGCGCCTGGACGGGCGACAGGACGGTCAGGAACGCGGCGCTCGCTGCGGCACAGGCAAGGTTGAGCACCCACCGGCGCGCCGACAGCAGGCGCGGACGGCTAGCGGCCTTCTGCGAAGGACATCGGAGCCGCGCCATCCGTCGCCCCCACTATTCGCACCACAACGATGGTGACGTTGTCCGTGCCGCCGCGGGCGAGGACCTTCTCCAGAAGCTCGGCGCAGACAGCCTGCGGGGATGCGGTCGCCGCCGCAGCTTCGATTTCCTCCTCCAGCACGTGGGCCGTGAGACCGTCCGTCGCCAGGACGAAGACATCGCCCGGCTTGATGTCGCCCTGATGGAAGTCGAGGGCGATCTCGTCGTTGACGCCGATGGCCCGGGTGACGACGTTGCGGCGCGGCCAGGTGCGCGCCTCCTCGGCCGAAATGGCGCCCTTGTCGACCAGCTCCTGCACCTCCGTGTGGTCGTGCGAGAGCTGCGAGATGGCCTTGTCGCGCACGAGATAGATGCGGCTGTCGCCGAGCCAGAGGCAGGCAAACTTGCCGTCCATCGCCAGCAGCGCCGCAAGCGTGGAGCCGATGGTGACGCCGCGCTCGGCGGAGATCAGGCGGATCTGGTCGTGGGCGCGCTCGAGCCGGTCTTCGAAGCGGGCGCGCAAATCCGGCGGGGAACTGGCAATGCCGATGGTGGCGAGATGTTCGACTATGCTTGCCGAGGCAAACTCGCCGTCGTCATGGCCCCCCATCCCGTCGGCAACTACCCAGACCCCGCTCCCGGGCTCGAGCAGCAGGCTGTCTTCATTGGTCTGGCGCACGCAACCCTTGTGGGTTACGCCGTAACTGTCGAAGGCAAGCGCGACATCAGCCAATTGCCTCTGGCGCCAGCCTGGCGCCCCTCTGCGGTAGCTGCCTGTTACCGTCCTTCAGTCTGCCACAGGGGCGGACGTTAGAACACCGAAATCAAACGCCCATTACCGGCCTTTGCTCAAAGGGTCCGGGGGCAGACGAAGGCCGAAAACGCCGGCAGCGAGAACGGATTTCCTGGCGAATTTGCCTGCAGTGTGTAGGCGACGTCGCGACCGCCGATGACGAAGCGGAGCTCGACCTTGTCGTCCTTGGCGGATGTCGTGGCGGTGTCCAAAAGCCGCTTCAACGCCCAGGGCCCCTCGAAACTTATCGAGGAGTCCCGCCCGGCGAGCTCGGGCGTCAAACTGATGCTCGCCTGACCGGTTGCTGTCCCGCCGGGCCAGACGATGACGACCGGGCTGTTGCCGGTCTGGTAGCTCTGCACGACCTGGCCGTTGACGTTCAGCAGGGCCATGTCGACATCGTTGTGCTGCGAGAACGGCGTGACGGTGATGTTGACAACCGGCGTCGTTCCACCCAGCGGGAAGAATGCCTCGCGGATTGTTGCCGCCAGCTGGAATGGTCTCAGTGCGCTAGCTGAGACATCGCGGCCGAGGCTGTTGCCCTGCTTCCACGACCAGTTCTCACCGGAGACGTCGACATAGGGAGCGAGGTTCTGGGCGAAATAGCGATCCAACAGCCCGGCCGGCCCGAACAGGCGCGTGAAGTCGGCGACCGGCAGGTCGTCAGCACTTCCGGCGGAGAACGGATAGCGGTTGGCGAGCGCCTCTTCGCAGGGAGCGGCCACTAGTTCTGCCAGCGACTTGCGCATCTGCTCGAGCGAGGCCCGGGCGGCATCGCCTTCGAATTCGTCTGCCGCTGCGAGGATCATACGCTGCAGAGCCTTGGGAACGCGCGAAGCGTTGGCGCGCAGGTTCGAGATCTGGAGCTGCAGGTTGGTGTTCACCCGGTCTGCCTGGGTTGGCGCGGCGGCGGCAATTGTGAGGCTCTGATGGATGGCGCGGAAATTCTGAACCAGGGCATCGATCGGGCGCTGGCTGGGACGACCGTCGACCAACAACTGGAAAGCGCGGAACTGCGCCTCGATGCTGGCTCCCGGAACGACCGCCGTTCCGCTCGCCGGCGCCGACCCGGCGCGGGTGTTGGATTTGCGGCCCGGCATCTCGATGCCGATTGCGGCAAGGCCGTCGGATCGCGCCGGATCGGTGGAAGCAGGATCACCGCTACGGGTCAGCGCCGTTTCCCGTGCTATGGCTTCGAAAAGCTGCGCGATGGGAGAGTTGGGGGCGCCTGCCGCCGAGAGTGCCAGGAACTGCGCCTTGTCCGCCACCATCGGCTGGAACTTCAGCCGGTCGAGCGCACTGTTCCAGGCTGCGGCGAACTCCCGGTCATAGCGCTCGAGCAGGTCGGGTCCGAGCCGCGGCAGTTCCTGCACGACCTCTTCCTGCTCGGTACTTGTGCCGACCACCCATTGGTCGTCGGTGAGCCGGCCGGCAATTCCTGCCAGTTGCGCCAGGAAAACGTTGTTGAAGCCGCTGTTTGTGTAGATGCCCGGTATGCGGAGCGAACCGAGGTCGCTGCCGTCGACCATGTCGAAGACCAGCTTGGTTTCGGGGCCGCCCGCAGTGACAAAGGCGAAGTCCTGTGGCCGCTTGGCCGATACCGCGGCGGCGATGAGCGCCGAGGCGCGATCTGCGACCGTCATGCGGCCGAGGGAGCGTTGTGCGGCCTCGACGAGGGAGCGGTCCATGTCCACGGACGGATCATGGGCGTCATCGAGCGCAAGCATTGCCCGCAGGTGCTTTTCAAGCGCCTGCCTGCCATCACGGTTCTGCGGGCCGGGATAACGGTTCTGCTCCCAATCTCGCATCATCCAGGCGACAATCATCTCGTCGTCGGCCTTGGGGGCTTTCCCGCCCAGCATCAGGTAGACCTTCAGCAGCTCATAGAGGCCTGTCGGATCACCAAGGTTTGCCAGGATCCTCTGTTCGAGATGCAGCATCAGGCGCGGTCGAAGCAGCCGCTCCAGAGCTTGCCGGTAGGCTTCCTGCGACGCTGAAGCGAGCCGCGAGCGCTGGTCCATCCCGAGGGTTTCGCGCAGCGAGGCAGGCTGATTGGTGGTGTCATAGCCGGCAGGCAAGCCTCGGATCCCCTCCAGACCGTCCAGGACGGTTGCCAGGTCGCTGTCGGCCACGGTGGTTGCTTCGAGTCGCTGCGCCGCCGCTGCGCGCACTGCCGCTGCCCCCTCGGCGGTCGCCCGTACCAGGTCCCGATTGGCCTTGAAGCTGATGCCCAGGACACCAAGTGTCGCCAGCGTCGCAAGCACGACCGCGCCGATAGCGGCATGCCTGACCAGGCGGAACCTGCGGTCGGCGCCGCGGTCGCGGGTCACCCAGCCGGCCTCGGCGAAAACGACCCTGGCCAGCAGGTCGTGCAGGAAGAAGCTCTTGCCGGTGCCTGACAGCTGGTCGCTTGTGTCGTGGCCAAAGCTCTTGCCGATAGCGCCGAGAATGCGGTCGATGGGGGTGCCTTCCTGGGTGCCGGACGCGAAGTAGAAGCCGCGGGGCACGTAGCCGGCAGGGTTGTCGCCACCGAAAACGGCTTCGAGGAAAGCAATGCTACGCTGTCTGAGGCACGCCATCTGCGCCGGGAATCCGAAGGCGGCGATGCGTGCGGCCGGGTCCGTCTCCTCCTGCAGCCTGTCAGGCAATCCCTGCGACAGGCGCCGGATCAGCTCGTCGAACTCGGCCGGCGCATCGCCCACCGGATTGCGCGTCCTGTCGACCGGCTGGAACGTCGCGCCCCACACCGCCTGGCGCTCGGCCTCGCTGCATTCGCCGAAGAACTCCATGAAGCCGCTGACGAGATCGGCCTTGGTGAACAGCACATAGACGGGGAAGTCGATTTTCAGGCGCTCGTGCAGCTCGCCCAGGCGATTGCGGATCTCCGTTGCCAGAACGTCCAGTTCGCGTTGGCCGGACGTCAGCAGATCCGCCACGCTGACGGCGACGATGACGCCGTTGATCGGCTGGACGCCGCGGTGCTTCTTGAGCAGTGCGAGGAATTCCAGCCAGCCTTTTCGGTCGCGGTCGGCATCGGTGTCCTGCGTGGTGTAGCGGCCGGCCGTGTCGAGCAGGACACCCCTATCGGTGAACCACCAGTCGCAGTTGCGCGTGCCGCCAATGCCGGGAACGGATTGCGCGGCGCCGGAAACGGCCAGCGGGAAGGGCAGGCCGGAATTGGCGATTGCGGTTGTCTTGCCCGCGCCCGGCGGCCCGATGATCAGGTGCCACGGCACCTCATAGAGGAAGTTGCGCCTGCCGCCCGAGCGGCTGAGCGCGGCGAGAGCGTCCTGCATACCCTTTTCCAGCAGCGCGGCGTCGGTGCCTTGAGCGCCGCTGGACATGGCGGTTGCCATGGCCCTCTGGGCCCGGCTGGCAAGCAGCTGCTGTCGCAGGTAATAGCCGGCGACCACAACCGCGACCAAAGCAATGAGTGCGACGCGGGCGCCGGCAGAAGACAGCGGTCGCTGGTCGCCCGGCCCGAGCAGTGGCCCGGCATACCAGACCGCTGCCGCCAAGCCAGCGAAGGCGACCACGCTGACGACGAGCGGCAGGATGCCGGCCGACGGTGCCGGGCTGCGCTGCCGGACCGCGCGCCGGCTCACAGGGTTTCCTCCCTGGGGATCATTACCTCGATCCGCCGGTTCCTTGCCCGGCCTTCCGGAGTCGAGTTGTCGGCGATGGGCTCGTCCTGTCCCTTGCCGTCGACACCGATGCGGGAAGGGTCCTGCACGGTCGGGGCGAGCACGGCCTTGACCGCCTCCGCCCGCGCCATGGACAGGTCATGGTTCGACTTGAAGGGTCCAGACGGCCGCGGCCTGATGTTGTCCGTGTGGCCGACGATCTCGACCGGGCCACGCTCGCCATCGAGGGCTGCGCCTATGCGACTGGCGACGGCCGCAAAATCAGGCTTGGTGTCCACGGCGCCGGGGTCGAACAGCAGGCTGTTGTCGATGTCGATGACGACGAAGTCGCCCCGGGTGGCGACGCTGAGCGCGCCGTTGGCAATATCCTTGGCGAGGGCGGAGCGGATGCGTTCTATCTGCGACGTCCGAGGGGCTGGCGCTTCTTCCACAGTTGGAGCCGCGACCTGGGCTCGCTCGATGGTGATCGGGCCAGAAGGGACGAGCGACAGCAGCTGCTGTGCGGCAGCTTCGCCCCGGTCGGTGACAATGGTTCGCATCCAGAAAAAAGTGCCCGCGACCAGTGCGATGGCTGCTGCCGCGAACGCCCACACCGGCACCCTTCGCGGTGGGCGTGCTGGCCCGACGGACATGGGCTGCCAGCGTGGCGAGAGCCCCCCCTGGTGCGGCCGGAAATATCGGATCGCCTCGTAGACGTCGCGTCGTACCGGCTCGAGGGTATCGCCGCGCGTCGTGCCGCGATACGGCCCTTCGAAGCCCAGCGAAAGGCAGGCATGGATCAGTTCGAGCAGGTCGCAGCGTTCCTGCGGGTTGGCCAGCACCGTGTTCAGCGCGTCGAAGAAGCCGTTTCCCGGCGCTTCGACCTGGTAGTGCCGCCACAACAGACTGTGCGGCGCCCACGCGGCGGCGCCGATGCCCGGAAGGTTTCTGGCTATGTCATCCGCGGTCTCGCAAAGCACGTATCGAGCGATGCCGATGTCGTCGTCGAGGCCCAGCTCGGCGGCCCTCCAGCCGAACTCGTCGATGGCGGCGGCCAGTTGCCGCGCGACTTCGCCGACTTCTGTCTTGGTGCCTTGCACGCGCAGATGGCCGATCAGCATCAGCAGCGGCGCGGCAGCTGCCAACATGCCATTGGACGCCGGGTAGTCGAGGTCGAGCAGGCTCTCCAGCAGGTCGCTCCTGGCGTGCGAAGGGGAGGAGCCGTTGGCTGGTGGCCGTCCGGTCGGGGGCCTTGCCTGCGAGATGATGGTTCCGATCGGGGGCGTCGTGCCGGCCACATAGACGACCGTCGGGTCCGCGGCCGGGACAGAATCGGGCGTGTCGTCACGGCGCGCGGAACCGCGGACGATCGTTCTGCCGCCAGAGCCGGAAGGATTGTCCTTCGAACCCATTGCCGCTCACCCGCCCTCGCGCCGGCAACGCAACCGCACCGTCGCTGTCACGTCGCGCGCGGCAGCTTTTCCGCGCCCGGCTGCTGAAGCCGGCATGGTAGTGCAAGGCCTTGTCCAAGGGAACCGGTCGAGCCGGGGAACGGCTAACGCATCGGCCCGAAAATCGGACCCGATTTTCGGAAAGCACGATGCGCCAACTCAGTAAGTGTAAGAGCGTCCTTTGTGCGTCCATTCGGACGCACGGCGCTCTAACGGAAGCCCAACGCTCGCTTATTTCTTGTTCGACGATTTTGCATAGGCCTCGCTGAAATAGGCGAGGAACACGTCGAGCATTCCGTTCTCATGCGCAGCTTCCCGCGCGTCCCAGGTCGCCACGAACGTATCCCACGCTCGTCCCTTCCTGGAGACGAACGAGCCGCCCGGGGATTTCGCCTCTATGGCATCGGGCGAAAGCTCGGAAAGCAGGCGCGACAGTGCGGCCTGCATGGCGGCGTAGGTCGCGATCTCGTGCGCCTTGAGGTCGCGGAATGCCTCTTCGACGCTCTGGCGCGCATCCAGATATCCGGCCCGATGTCTCGCAAACATGATGTCGAGGATTTCGTCCGCGCGTGGCACGAACTTCAGCGGGTTGTTGTCCACGCCGCCGATCATGGTGCGTTGGCTTGTCCTGGCCAAAGCCTTTGCAGCCGCCCGCGCCTTGAGCATCTGGGACAGCTCATCGACCATGAGCCGGAGGATCGATCCGATCTCGGCTGCCACCTCGCGTGGATCGCGTTGCTGGAAGACATCGGGCGAGACACCTGCGCCGGCCGCGATGAGGCGTAGCAATTCTGCCGCATCGGCCTGCTTTCCGACGGCAGGCGGGGCCGGCCGCATTGCCTGTTCCTGGTCGATGCTTCGGCTCTCCTGCGGTCGTGCCCTTGGCGCGACCTGCTCTGCCGCCACGCCGAAGAACGGGTCGGACCGCTGGGGCGGCGCCTGTTCGAAGCCCCATGCGTCAGGCGCGCGACGTGCCGGCTCGCCGCCTTCCAGCGACACCGCCACGATGTAGCGTCCGATGCACAGCCTGTCGCCGTCGGCAAGGCGATAGGGCGAGCTCATGCGCTGGTCGGAGCCGTTGAGGAACGTGCCGTTGCGCGACACGTCGTGCAGCCAGAAGGCGCCGCGGTCGAAGCGCACCTCGCAATGCAGGCCGGAGATGAACAGATCGGGGTCGGGCAGGTTCCAGTCGCGCTTGTCGCGGCCGATGGCGAAGCCACGGGCATTCGAACTGAAGGTGATCGGCCCGCCATTCGGCAGCCTGTCGACATTCTCGATGGTCAGGTTGATGAGCATCAGGAATTGCCCGCCAGATCCCGGCTCGCAAGCAGCCTCGGTCAGATTCACGCTGTTATTCTAGCAGCTTGCGGCCAGTCGAGCACAGCGCGATTTCTAGAAGGCATGTTTACCAGCCTGGCGAAGCAGGACTTGGGAGGGTCAAAGGACTTATGCTAAGCTCTCCGCGCGAAGGTCCGGCGATCCCCTGGAGAGGCACGACGCCATGGCTAACGATCGTGCGACAGTCGTTCGGACACCGCTCGGCGGCGATGCGCTGACCTTTACCCATCTTGCCGGGCGCGACGAGATCAGCCGCTGCTTTGCCTATACTGTGGGGTTCGCCAGCAGCGATCCCGACATCGATCCGCTCAAGATGCTGGGCGGGTCCGTGTCGGTGGAGGGCGAGTCTAAGCCGGCGCGTTGGTTCAGCGGCCTGGTTTCGGATTTCCGGCTCACCCGCATCGAGGACAGGCTCGCCTATTACGAGGCCACTGTCAGGCCCTGGCTCTGGTTCCTTGGCAACACCACCGACTGCCGCATCTTCCAGAACATGACGGCCATCGAGATCGTCGAGAAGATCTTTTCAAAATATGGCGTGGCAAAGTTCGAGAAGCGGCTGCAGGGCTCCTATCCGTCGCGCGAATATTGCGTGCAGTTCGACGAGAGCGACCTCGATTTCGTGCAGCGCCTGCTCGAGCACGAAGGGGTGATGTATTTCTTCGAGCATGGCGATGGCGAGCACAAGCTGATCCTCGCCGATGCGATGAACAAGCTGAAGCCCGCGCCGGGCTACGACAAGGTGCCCTATCATTTCGAGGGGCGGGGCGCGCGCCGCGACGTCGAGTACATTACCGAATGGGTGCCCGGCAGTTCGGTTCGCCCAGGCGCTTATGCCCATACCGACTACGATTTCCAGAAGCCGGGCGCCGACTTGATGGCGAAGTCCGACCAGGCCTTTGGCCACAAGCAGGCGTCGGGCGAGAACTATCGCCAGCCGGGCGCGCATCTCGACGTCGGGCGCGGCGACGCCATAGCGCTCGTCCGTCGCGAGGAATTGCAGGCCGTGCATCGGCGCATCGCCGCGGCCGGCACCGTGCGCGGACTGTTCTCGGGCTGCACGTTCAAGCTCGAAGGTTTTCCGCGCGAGGACCAGAACGAAGAGTACCTGGTGGTCAGCGCCGAGTACCGGGTGTTCGATCCCGGCTACCACAGCGGTGTCGAGACCGGGGGCGAGAGCTTTACGGTGGTCCTGGGCGTCGCCCCGACCGGCCTGCCCTATCGCCCGCCGCGGATCACGCCGAGGCCGATCATGCGCGGGCCGCAGACGGCAACCGTTGTCGGCCCGTCGGGCGAGGAGATCTTCACCGACAAGTATGCCCGCGTTAAGGTGCAGTTCCACTGGGACCGTGAAGGCAAGAAGGACCAGAACAGCTCCTGCTTCGTGCGTGTGTCGCAGACCTGGGCCGGAAGCAGCTGGGGTTTCATCCAGATTCCACGTATCGGCCAGGAGGTGATCGTCGACTTCATCGAGGGCGATCCAGATCTGCCGATCATTACCGGCCGCGTCTATAATGCTTCCCAGATGCCGCCCTACGGCCTGCCGGGGAGCGCCACGCAGTCCGGCTGGAAGTCGAACTCCTCGAAGGGTGGAGGCGGCTACAACGAGCTGATGTTCGAGGACAAGGCCGGCTCGGAACTGGTCAATTTCCAGGCGCAGAAGGATCACAACCTGCTGATCAAGAACGACCGCACCAAGCTCGTGCAGCACGACCAGTCGGACCGCATCGACCACGACGCCAGGCATTCCGTCGGCCACAACCTCGACGAGGACGTCGGCAACAACAAGACAGTCAAGGTTGGCGTCGACCAGACAACCAATATCGGTTCGAACGATACGGAAACGGTGGGCAAGAACAGGGCGCTGACGGTGGGCTCCAACGAGACGATCAGCATCGGCTCCAACTCGACCGAGACAATCGGCGCCAACCACGCGCAGACGGTCGCCATCGCCCAGGCGATCACGGTGGGTGGCGCGCGCGTCGACACCGTTGGGGCGACGGAGACGCGTTCGGTGGGCGCGGCCCAGACGAATACGATCGGCTCGACGCGCGCGGTCACCGTAGGTGCGGCCCAGACCCACCAGATCGGGGCAAGCGACAGCTGGAACATCGCATCGAACCAGGATGTGACGGTCGGCGGCGGTCAGACGTTCAACATCGCGAAGGATCACAAGAGCCAGATCGGCGCGGGGCGGCGCACGGAAATCGCGAAGGACGACGGCACCAAGATCGGAGGAGCTTTCGAACTGAGGATTGCCAAGGCGAGCATGGTCCAGATCGGCGAGGACGGAAAGATGAACGTCGGCAAGACGTTCCTGATCGAGGCCGGCGACGCGATTGCTCTGAAATGCGGCTCGTCGACCATCACCATGAAGAAGGATGGAACGATCACCATCGAAGGCAAGGACATCAGCATCAAGGGATCGGGCAAGATCAACGTCAAGGCGTCGAGCGTGATCACCATGAAAGGCTCGGAAATCAAGCAGAACTGAGGGCGGTTGCGATGACCAAAACATTGAAGCGGGTCGAAGGCGTGGTGATCGGCATACTCCTGGGCTTCGACGGCGAGGCGCCCCTTGTCGTCTTTCCCGGTAATGCCAAGGACACCGCCATAAGGGCGCGCAGCCTGACCGAGATGAACTCCGAGATGATTGGCGCGGAGGTGGCGCTGCTCTTTGAAAATGGCGATGTCGGCCGCCCGCTAGTTGTTGGGCGCATCGTCGATCCGATCCGCCGGCCAAAAGCGCCACAGGTCATTCGGGACGGCAAGAAGGTCCAGATTATCGGCGAAGAGCGCATAGAGCTGCGCTGCGGCAAGGCCACGATCATCATGGACAAGGACGGCCACATCACAATTCGCGGCACCTATGTGACCAGCCACGCCAGCGCCGCGAACCGCATCCGTGGCGGCTCGATCAATCTAAACTGATGCCGAAGATTGTTCTGCGCGAAATCGTGCGGCAGCATGCGGAAATGGCAGCGTTCCTGTGGACGGTCTACGACCATCATCTGCTGCACCCGAACGAGAATCCCGACATGGACGAGGAGCGTCTGGCTCGACTGGTCGAACGGCTGGACGCCCATATCGACGGCTTGCGCGTTGCTGGCGAGGCGGGACAAAAAATCGCCGAGGAGGTCTACGCCGAGTACCCCGAAGCCGGGGAACTGTTCGTGTTGAGAATGCTGCAGACCGGTGCGCCAAGGACCATCGGGGAACTCGATGTCGAGAAGGTGCGGGCCTACCTGGCCGCCAATGGCGTCTGACAGGACAGCGTTCGATCAGACCAGCCTGAAGCCGTTGCGATATTCGAGGGCCAGCGTCTTCCATTTCTTGCCGTCGAAGCGCCAGGCGTCGACGCCGGCCACATACAAGAACTCGCCGTCTGTCCTGAGATCGGAGGCGGTGCCGATCTCCGCGTCCAGGAGAACGATCGACTCGCCGTCCTCGACGCCCAGGCCGCCTTCGTCACCCCAATAGGCCTTGCCCTTGAAGGTCCGCACCGCGAGGTGAGTGGTCCTGTCGACAGGTTCGATTTCGATGGCTTCTTCGTTGACGATCCGCAGGCACACGCCATCCCCGCCGGCGACCCTGATCGTACCGTCGCTGGCGACGTCGATGCCGTAGAAGTGGTCCTGGCGGTGCAGTTCGAGCGCTTCCCACGTCGAGCCCGCCAGCTTGTGAACGCTGCCGGAATCGCCGCACACCCAGACGCCGTTCCTGGCGTCGCCGTGAAGGTCCATGTACTCGGCGTCGTTGATTGGTGTGATGCGCTGCCAGTCGCTCCCCACCAATCGGACTGCGCCGCCTTCGGATCCTGCCATCATCGGGCCGCTCGGGCCGGCCGCCCACACCTGGCGGAAGCTCACATCGCCAACCCGGTCCCGGGTCCATTCGCTGCCGGCATAGCGCCACACCCAGACAGTCGCCTCGAGCGCAAACAGCTCGCCCGATGGCGAAGCCGAAAGCGAGGTCAGCCATTCGGAAGTCACGAGGACGCCCTTTGCGGTCTTCGGGTTGAAGTCGTCGACGGTGAAGATCACCGACACCGTCGGATCGTAGTCGGAGTTGCTCAGCAGGAAGAGGATCGCGACCTTGCCGTCGCCCATCGGGGCGACCTGGATGCATTCGATCGTAGTGTCCTCGTCATCGATGAAGTCTTCGAGCTCGTCCTTGGTCATGGTCAGCTTTCCGGCCATCTCGCAACCACCTCATTTGGGGCATTCCTTGCTGGATTCTCCAACATCGGCTGCCGTGACAGTCACGTTCTTCGGATCCTTGCCGGCCTTCACGGCGGCATCCTTCAGCTTCTTGCGCGCTTTCGAGGCTTTCTTCGCCTGGTCCTGCGCCTTCGGGCACGACCCGTGGCACCGCGTCTTTTCCTTCACATCATTGGACTTGATGTTCTTCTTCTGGTAGTCGGCATTCTTGTCCTTCAGGCATTGCGCGACCTTGCTATGGATCTCCTTCGGGATTTCGGGGTCCTTCATGTGCTTCACGGTGGCCTTCGCGCACACGTCGTTGAAGTCCCCCAGCTTGCCGCTGTCGTTGTCCTTGATCCATTTGGCCGCGTCCTGGGTCTTGAGATTGTGTCCCGTTTTGCCCTTCTTGCCGATGACCTTCTGGCCCTTGTAGCCGGCCTTCCTGGCCTTCGCGGCCTCGCCCGGCATCCATTTGGCCTTCATGCAGATGCACGGCGCCTTTTGCTCGTCGTAGTCCTTGCAGCAGTCGAGCGTCAGGTCACGCACGCCCTGGACGGTGAAGAACCGGACCTCGGTGGTATGTTCCTTCTCGTAGCCCGGATCGCACTCCAGTTGGTCGTACGGCTTTATCCCGAGCATGCTGCATTTGAAGTCACCCGCCGTTGCCGTCGCGACCCTCAGGATGGGCATCCCGCCGGCCATCGGCGAGGCGTGGTCGTTGGAGCCCAGATCGGAGAAGCGGCTGATCGGCTCGGCATCCATCTTGACGTTGCCGGACCAGGCGTGGGCGTATTCCTTGCCCCGGTTCACCGAAGTGATGATGTTCTTCTTCGGCGCGCAGCCGGCTTCGTTGCCCGAACACTTCGTGTAGTAGGACTTGTTCTTCTGGGTGACTGTCTTGCCGCCGATCTTGACCGTGCTTGTGCCGCTGTCGGTGTCGTCGTCCATGCTGAAGGTAGGGTAGGGCACCGGCACGCCGGGCGGTGTCGCGGGCGTCTGGGGTGGCGTGAAGCAGACATACGGAAAGGCGGCGATGATCTTGTTGGCCTGCACCTTGCAGGCCACCTCGAGGCCGTTGGCATAGACCGTCATGCCGCCCTCCTCGAGGCGAAGACCGCGGCGCCGCACGCGCCGTCATCGGAGGAGGCCTCGATGAGCACCGGATTGCCGGCGGCGTAGCCCTTGGCCGCCGCCGTCCAGGCCATGCCCACCATGATTGGAACCGCCGCCGCGCCGATATTGCCCAGCGACTCCGCCGGCGACCACAGATCCTGGAACGCGTGCCGGCCGCGCAGCAGCCGGATGGAGGCGAGCGCCGTCTGCTTGAACCAGTACTGCTCGCCGACAAGGTCCGAGATGCGATAGCCGAGCCGGCTCATGTCGATGCCCGTCTCGCGAAAGGCGGCGTCATAGGCGGCCGTCATCCCGTCCGCCCGCAGGGGCAGGTCCTTCGCGTTGTAGATGGAGGCCGGTTCACGCGCGAGGCCAAGTCCGAACAGTTGAAAGCCCCCGCTGCCCGACCGTCTGCACAGCACCGCAGCGGCAGCTTCGCCTGGAATGAAACCGTTGGCGTTGTCCGCAGTCAGGATGCGGCGTTCCTTGAGATAATGGGAGATCGTCGGGGCGGTCAGGTAGCAGTCGACGCCGGCGATCATCACATAAGGCACATCGCCGGACGCTAGCAGCCGCCGGGCATGATCGAAGGCGACGTGCCCCGATGGCCGGCCATGCGCTATGATGCGGGACTGGCTGTGGGGCGCGATCTGGATGATCTCGCCGATGCGCCGCATCAGGGTCGAATTGTCACGCACCGAGCGGCCGGGCCGGCCCTCTTCCGGCAGGCAGAGGAGGAGCGCGGTTTGTCCACGTGCCCCCGGCGCGCCTTCGTAAGCCTCGACGATGGCGCCTGCCGCCAGATGTGCGAGACGCTTTTCGCCGATCCAGTTGCGGGGAAGCGGCACCGGCGCACCTGTCAACCAGCCTTCGGGCGTGCTGAGGAACCGTGTCTCCTGAAAGCCGTCCAATCGCGCCCGCATCGCAGCGCAGCTCGACGGCGCATCCAGCCCGACGGCTGTCACCATGCCTATGGAGACGATCTCGAGGCCGGCGTTCATGCAGCCTCCGAGCGGTCGTCGCGCAATGGCATGTCGAACCTGCGGATGTAGCGTTTGCCGGTCGCCCGGGCCAGCAACATGCCGGGGGTCGGCACGCCAACCCAGCACTCTGAGAAATCCAGGATCGTCCGGTGCAGCCTGTGCGACAGGCGCCAAACGAGCGACAACCTGCGGCGTTCGGGATCAAGCAGGATCGTGTCGGGCAGAACGCGCGTATCGACCACCTTCGCGTCGTTCTCGAACAGCGCCATCGGCAGCGACGTGTCCGGCAAACGGAAGCTGACGCGGCCGTCGGGCGTCAGGTTCACCAGCTGCACCTCTTCGCCGCCGCGCGGATTGTCGATCTGCTGGTCCGGCGGGGCCATCTGGAAGTAGCGCTCGTCGAAATCCGGCGGCAGGAACGGAAATATGTTCCTGGTCCAGTTGTCGTCGTAGGTGCCGCCAAATTCGATGCGCCCTGGCCAGCCGCGTCCCATGGGGCCAAAGCTCATCGGCGCGTAGTCGCCGAAGGGCGAACGGATTTCCTCGCCCACCTTCTGCGTGTTGGGCAAACGCAATCCGGGAACGAGGTGTTGGTTCCTCGTGCGCGACCAGCCGGTGCCGACGGGATTGGTGGCGTAGACCCCAGGCATCTTGTCTGCCGGGTCCAGCTTGTCGACGCCTCCCCAGGCGTTGTCGTAGGTGATCGGCATCTTCAGGAACGGCTGAGCCGCGGTGGCAGTGAAGACCGGGCCAACGGCGCGCCATTCGCGATGACCCACCGCCTCCAACAGTTTCGACCAGTTACCGACCCTGATGCCGACCGGCACGCGCTCTGCCGGGCGGCCCCCCGGCGCATAGGCGCAACCATTGGCGATGACGTCGCAGCGCGGTTTGCGGAAGGCGAAATCGGTTTCCCACAGGGTCGCCGAATAGCCCGGCTCGCCCGTCTGCGTGTCGGCGAAGACCAGCGGAACCTGCTCGCTCGATTTGCGGAGTTCGCCGCCGGGCTTGTCGGGAAAGTCGAACGTCCCCTTCACCACGACAACCAGCCAGTCGTGCCCCGCGACATCGGTCGCTGCGGTGAACTGGTGCGGATAGCCTGTCTGGTTGAGTACTTCCATCAGGCGGCACCCCGGCTGACGAGCAACGGCTCAAGCGCACTGATCGGAGCGTCCGGGGCGACTTCGACCGGTTCAGTCCCTTCGGCCCAGAGCGCGATGCCCAAGACGGTGTTGCCTTCTGCGTCGGCATCGGGAAACGGCAATTCGGCCAGCGCCCTGCCGAACTCGTCGGCCGTGAGTTCTCCCTGTCTCGCCAGGTCGGCAACTTCCTTGACTGCGGCAAACCATTCCGATGCGGTCGACGCCAGGCCGGTGGCAGGCACGGATACGGGAGAGGCGACGGTCAACGGGAAGCGCCGGCCCGCGCGATCCCGGCTCGGCATGACGATGCCGGCCATGGGCCCATTGGCGTCGGGGCCGATGATGAAGCGCAGGCCGAGATGGTCGGGCCAGGTGCCTGACGATTGCAGCGGGGCAAGGTTCGCGGCGACCCACCGGTCCCAGGTACGGACGAAGCCGCCCGGCAGTCCGCGACCGACGAAGTCGCCGGTGGCGGGGATCTTGCCGTAGAAGCCGGTGGTCAGATGTTCGGCGGGCATGTGAACCTCTTGAACATCTGCAGATTGTACGGGTTTTCGACACTCGATGCCTTCAGCTCGAAATCGGCATAGAAATTCTTGGCCCCGAGCCGCAGCTTGTAGACGTCGGGCAGCGGGGTCGCGGCGAAGCGGCCATTCATCAGCAGGCGCAGCCAAGCCCAACTCCCGGTCTCGTTGACGATCACCTCGGGCGAACCATCGATCGGCTGGAAGGCGAGCGAGATCGCCCCGGTGCCATCCTTGCCCGGCCAGGTCATGGGTTGCGGGCGCGTGGCATTGTTGAAATAGGCGAGCGTCTGGCCATCGAGGTTGAGCGTCATGCGCGACACCGACGGCGAGAGGTCCTTCGGCTCGAGGGTGAAGTTCATCACCGGGCCGCTGCCGCCAGGAAAGAGATCGTCGCGGATGCGCCTTGCCTGTTCGAAGGCGGCAAGGGCGGAGGAATCGAGGCCGAAGTCGGCGCGCCATTTCCACGGTTGGGTGGCGGTGTCGACATAGGCGATCAGGTGGTCGTTGGTGAATGCGTCGATCAGGCCGCCCGGCCCGAAAAGGCGGGCGAAGTCGCGTACGTTGACGTCGACGGCGCTGGCAGGGCTGAACGGATAGCGGTCGGCCAGCGCCGCCTGGCAGAACGGCAAGACGTCGGCGCGCCAGATGGCGTTGAGTTCCGAAGTGACGGCTTTTTCGGTGAGGCCGCTGGTGTCGCCGGCGATGCCGCCGAGCCAGTCGTCGATCGGATCGGGCAGGATCTGGGCCTGGCGCGCCACCGCACCGGTGAGTTCGGCCAAGCCACCCTGCTTCTTGATCGCGTCCTGTGGGTCCGGATTGGCGGTTACCGTCTGCAGCACGTTCGACAAGGCAGTCAGCGCCACGACCGCGGCGTCAAGCGCGGGCGGCTGGCCGTCAACCTCAGCGACCGCGCCTTTCAGCGGCTTGAAGTGCTCGGCGACCAGCGAGCCGGTCATGTCGACCTCGTCGGCGGAACCGGCCCGCGGCAACAGCTTGGCCCCGGTCTTGGCCAGCTTGCCGACCTTGCCGAGCTTGCCGAGAAGCTTGGACGCGCCCTTGGAGCCGGCCTTGTCGTCAGCGGGCTCGTCGGAGCGCGTCAGGTCGGTCTCGTGGACCACGGCCGTGACCAGGCGTTTCAGCGCGGAGTCCGCACTCGACAGGTCCTTCAGGTTCTGGCTGGCGACGTTGAGGTCGGTCAGCGGGGAAAGGCGGATGTCGCGAAGAAGGCTGTCCCATTGGGCGATGAAATCCTCGTAGTAGAGCTTGAGGATGTCTTCGGAGAGAGCCGAAACCGAAGTCTCGGCGTTCTCCTCGCAACCACCGGCGAAGACGGCCCGGTCGAGCGCCGCCTGGCCGGCGACTTCCTCGACCCGGTCGAGCACCGCGCCATGGAAGCCGGCATAGGTGAAGGCGCCCGGCAGGCCGACGCGCAAGGTCTTGTCGGAGCGGCGGGCGAAGACCTTCGAGCCATTTGGCCCGGCGAAGTTGGCGGGGATCCATTCCTTCAGTTCGCTGACTGCCGGATCGGCCAAGAGCTGACTGTAGGCACGTGCCGGCAGCGAGATGGTGCAGACGCTCTTCAGCGCCTCGGCGACCAGCGCCTGGTCGGGTTGGACGTAGCTGTCGTCGACCGCCATCCGGCTGATCGCGGCAAGCTGGTGCTCTTCGGCGTCGGGTGTCGGGAAGGCGGCGACAGGCGCAAACTCCGGCAGCTTGTTGACCCACCAGTCCTGGGCGAAATCCGTTTCCATCTGCGACAGTCCGGTCATCATCCGGTAGGTCTTGAGCGCGCCGAGCATGAATTCGGGGTCGCGCACCTGCCGCCACATGGTGGTTTCCAGCAGGGCCACCATCCGCGGTTCCAGTATGTTGCGCAGGGCATGGTTGTAGGCGTCGGTTTGCGCGCGCAGCAGTTCGGGCGAAGCGGTCGGGCCAATCAGGTCGCGCAGGCCGGCGGGTGGGGCAGTCCTGCTGTTGACGACCTCGGTCATGGCCGCGAGCGCTGCGTCGATGTCGGGGGCGTCGACTGGCGCCGGGCTGGTCGCGAAAGGAGCGAGCGGCGCCTGCAGTGCCTCGAACTGGCTGGCCTGGGCGGTGATGGCGTTGCGGCTGTCATGATAGGACAGGCCGAAGATCGTTCCGGCGACCAGAACCGCCACCGCCGCCGCCGCCGCCGCGCCGCGCCATATCCATGTCCGGCGTTGCTGCGCGAACGGGTCGAAGACGCCGAGGCCGGCCTCCTTGAAGATCACTTCAGTGAGCAGGTTCTTGAGGAAGAAGCTGCGCCGCTCGACGCGTGGCTGCGCCATGGCTCGCTGTGGCGGCAGGCCGAAGGATGAGGACAGAGCCGCCGTGAGCCGGTCGATGGGCGCGCCTTCCTGGGTGGCGGAGGTCAGGTAGATGCCGCGCAGCCAGGCGGTGTCCTCGTAGCGGCTTTCGCCGAAGATGGTCTCGGCAAGCAGTCGAATCGGCTCGGCCAGGCTGTTCACCTGTGCCGGGAACCTGAAGATCTCGGCGCGCCGGGCGAGGCTATCCTCGCCCTCGAGCAGGGGCACCATGCGCTGCTCCAGCGCTCGCGCCAGCGTCGAGATTTCCGTCGCCACCATCTTGCTGTCGACGCGTGCGTCAGGCGCGAAGCTAGCGCCCCAGACCTGTTCGCGCGCCGTCGTCGACAGCCCGCCGAAATAGGCCTCGAAACCCTTGATCAGGTCGGCCTTGGTGAGCATCAGGTAGACGGGCAGGCGGATCTCGAGCCGTTCGTTCAGCTCGGCCAGCCGTCGCCGGATCTTGCGCCCATGCGCCTTGATCGCCTCGTCGCCTTCGGACAGCGCGTCGATGGAAAGGGTCACGATGACGCCGTTCAGCGCGCGGCGGCCGCGATGCTTCTTGAGCAGGTCGAGGAAGCCGAGCCACTCGACGGCGTCCACGTCGGGCTGGCTTTCCTGCTGCACGTAGCGGCCGGCGGTATCGATCAGCACCGCATTCTCGGCGAAGAACCAGTCGCAGTTGCGGGTTCCGCCGACGCCATGCAGGTCGTCGGTGAGGTCGATCGGGAAGTTGAGGCCGGACTGCCGCAGCGCCGTGGTCTTGCCGGTGGCCGGTGGCCCGACGATGACATACCAGGGCATGTCGCGCAGGAACTTGCGGCCGCCGAGCTTGCGCCGCTTCAATTCGTCCATCAGTTGCTGGAACTTGGCGCCGACGGCAGCCACGCTTTCCTCGCCGGGCGTGAGCTGCTGGATAGGCGGAGCAGCGATTTCGGCCACGAACATCCTGTTGGCGCGGATGGCCCGCCGCTGGGCGATGATGAGCCAGACCAGCCAGAAAATGACGAGTCCCGCGATGATGCCGATGCGGACCGTCTCGGAGGCGAAGGGGAAGCTGCGGCCGATGGCGACGATCGGCCCGAATATCCAGATGATGAGCGAAAGCAGCGCCAGCCCGATCAGCGTCCAGAGCCATCTCGACGTCAGCACCGACCAGAGGAAGCGCAGGATGAACATCTGTCACAGCCTCTTTTCGACCAGCACTTCGACGCGCCGGTTGAGGGCGCGACCCTCGCGGGTGCCGTCGTCGGCAACCGGATCGGTGGCGGCGCGCCCTTCCGAGCGCACGCGGTCGGACGGCACGCCGTTCTGGACCAGCAGGTCGGCGATGGTGGCCGCGCGCGCCTCCGACAGCCGCTGGTTCGTCGACAGCGGATTGGTTCGCTGCAGGGGGATGCCGTCGGTGTGGCCGACGACCGTGACATTGCCGATCAGCTCCTCGTTTTCGCGGATGACCTTGGCGATGGAGACGATGAGCGGCTCGAAGCCTTCGGTCAGCTCCGCCCGCGACGACTGGAACAGCTCGGGGTTGGTTGCCTGGATGACCAGCCGGGCGAGCGACACGCTTTCGGCTCCCTTCAGCGCCGGTCGCAGGCCTTCAGGGGCTGCGGCGGCGAATTCCGGCAGCAGCGCGAAATCCACCGTCTGCACCGGCGCCGGCGTTTCGGGCTGGGGTGCGGTGCGCAAGATCTCCGCGCGGTCGGCTGGCGGCAGGGCGCGCACCAGCGCCGGCAGCTGCGTCGCCTGGTTGCTCAATGCCATGGACAAGGCAACATAGATGCCTGTGGCGAGTACCGCAGCGATGACGCCCATCACCCAGATCGGGATGACGAAACGCTGCGGCTCGTCGGAGGCAACGACGCCCTTCCAGTTGGGCGACAAGGGCGCGTCCGCGGCATCGGCGTCGCGCAGAAAGCGGGCGGCAGCCACCCTGACAGCATTGATCGACCGGTCACCGGCCCGACCCGGGATGCGGAACTTGCCGCGAAAGCCGAGCGCCATGCAGAGATATTGAAGCTCGAGCAATTCCCTGTCGCGGTTGGGATGCCGTTCGAGTTCCTCGAGGCGGGAAAAGAACTGCGAGCCGGCATCGACGTCGCCGCGCAGCATCACCACCAGCGGCTGGCGCGGCCAGGCGCTCGCACCGCCCCAGGGCGTGTTAAGGGCAAGATCGTCGAGCAGGGCTGCTACCGACCACGCCGCCTGGTCGGCCCGTTCAAGCGATGAACCGGACGCAACAGCCGCGTCGCGGGCCCTGACCAGCTCTTCGAGCAGGCGGGTGCGCAAGGTCTCGGGGTTATCGGGAGGCAGCGCGTTTTCGAGTTCGGGCGCGAATTCGAGCAGGGCGGAGAACGCATCGACCAGCTTGTTGGGGTGGGCACGGGCCCGCTGCAGCGGCACCGATGAGCCGGGTGTGACAGCCATCCGCGACATGGGTGAGCCGACCATGCGGATGCGGGTCCGCTCACGATCCTCCGACAGGCCGAAAGGATCGTCCTGGCTCATCGCGTCACCTGTTCACCGAGTAGCAGTCGACCTGCGGCTCGCTCGGCAGCACACCGGATACGCCGATGACGAAACCCGGTGCGTCGAGCAGCGAGGCCCAGTGCTCGCTCTTCTGGTCGAGTTCGAGGCACAGCCGGTCGCCGTCATAGGGGATTTCGCGGGGCTGCGAATGCAGCGGCTTCAACGGGATGCCGGGCAGACGCGACTTCCACAGGCCTTCGAATTCGCTGGCGGCGCCAACGGTTGCCTGGTTGACGAAGATCTTGCGCAGGGCGTCTTCCGACAGCTCGGAGCCGACTCGGATCACGATGCGGCTCGAGACAAGCACCTTGGGGTTGTCGATGCGCACCTTCCAGACATTGGTCGAATGCCGCATCACCGGCAGGGCGCGTGACTTGGGCTCGACATAACGCAGGCTGAGGATGAGCGAGCGCAGCGTTTCCGCCAGCGCCAGATAGGCCGGTCCCGGGGCCATGTGGTCGTAGGCCGGCAACTCGGCCAGCCGCCGCGAACTTGACCCGAAAGTCGCCATGGAACCCGCAAGGCCGGCCAGTTCCATGTAGAGATCGGCCGGGTGAAAGATGTCCTGTGCCAGCATGTGAGCCAGGCGAGGACGCGCGGCATTGGCAAGATGCAGCATCATGAGGTCTTCGACGCTGCGCCCAGGCCCGCCCAGCACCATCTTGGCGTGAGCCTCGGCGATCTGGTCGAGGCCGGTGATAACTTCCAGCAGCAGTTGCGCGTACCAGGCGACCGCACCTGTCGCCAGCGTGGGCGGCAAGAAGGTTTCGTCCACTGCCACGCCGCCATCGGCCCTTAGCCCCTTGATCTCGGTGACGGGCAATGCCGTGTAGCCGCCGATGGCCTTGCCGGGGGCAAGCAGGATCGCCTGCGGACGGGCGATCTCGATTTCTTCCGGATCGGCGCCGCCCTGGACAGCGTCGCGTACCGTCACGATGCGGCCGCGATAGCGCGCGCCGCTGGGCTCGGCATGGGCCGGGTCGAAGCCTGCGCCGCCTGATGGTTCGAGTGGCAGCGCAACCAGGATCGACCCGGCGCCCATTTCTGTGGTGATCGCGATCGGCTTGGGCGGGTCCATCATGTCCGGGATCGCGAATGGCGTGCCATCTTGAAAGATGCCCCGTGCCGACGTGATGGCCACCTGTCCTGCCTCCAGCAGGGCAGGATCCAGCATCAGCGACCGGAAGCCGAACGTCTGGAGTTGTCCGGCCTGCAGGGCGCCGCGGACCGACGCCTCGAGGAAGCGGTCCTGCTGCTGGAAATGCTGTGTCCTCAGGAACAGTCCCTCGGACCAGAGCACTCTGTTTGCGTCGGTCATGCGCCACCCACTGCGTCAAATAGGTTTGCACGCGGCCCGGTCAGGCCGAAATGCCTCCACTGCCCAGTTTCACCGAGACGGTCATCGTCGATCCCGGCGAGACCGATTTCGTCGTCCGCCAGTTGCGTCCGCCCGGCTCGCGGATGAGCGCGACGAAGCCGAGTGCGGCCGCTTCCGGTTCCACCGTGATGGTCCTGGACGCGCCTTTTCCGGGCGCGACGGCTATCTGGTCGACGCCGATAAGGTCGCCGCCAAGCGCTGTCCCGGCATCGCCCTGCAGGGCGAAATAGTCGGCCGAGTTGAATTTTCCGGTGTCCTTGAGACGCATGACAAGTACCGTGACGGGACGGTCGGAGCCGTCGGGGCCGGGGTTCATGCCGGCCTGCCCGCTCATATTGACCGTTACCGTGGAGGGTTTCGGCGGTCCGCTCTGGCAGGCAGCAAGCAATCCTGTCGCACCGAGGGCAAGGATGAAGTCGCGCCGGTCGATCATGCGTCACTCCTCTTCGTAGGCGTTGCGGAAATCAGCGCCGATCTCGCCCATGAAACGCGTCTCAGCGCTCTGGGCGATCTCGCGGTGGCGTTTCTTGTAGATGTCCCAGAGCTTGGCGCTGCGGCCGCCAGCCAGCAGCGTCTCGAACGAGGAACTCGACTTGAGCTCGGCTTCGAGCGCAGCGGGATCGAACCGGTCGATCATGCGCCGCAGCGCGCCCTGCAAGCCGCGCCAGGCACGGATATGGTGATGGGCAAGGTCGCGAATGGCGTCCTTGATGGCTGGCTCGCCGGCCAGGAAGCCCGGGCTGCGCTCGGCCATGATCGTGCCCAGCACGTCATCGACGGTGGGCAGGAACTTGAGCGGATTGACCTCGGAGGAGCCGACCACGGTCTGCTCGATGCGGGCGTTGCCCTTTTCCTCGGCCCGTTTGCGCAACAGCTGCATCAGGCCGTCCATCATCAGCCGGTACTCGCGGCCGAATTTCTCCATCTCGGCAATCGGGTCGCGGCTCGATGCCGAGGCGTCGTCGAGGCCAACGCCGCGCAGGAAGGCGGCGCGCAGGGCCTCGTCCGACGGCGACGGGTTGCGGGGTGGTGCAACCGGCTTTGGTGGGGGTTGCCCTTGCGGTGGGGAAGACGGACTTTCGGCGTGGCGGACAGGCCGTTCCCATGGGCGCGGGCGCCTCTCGCTGGCCGGCTCCGGTTTGAAGGTCGGCGCGGGCGAAGGTGGAGATGGTGGTGCTCGCAGCGCCGGTTCGTCGTCGAAAGTGATGTGCTGGCGAGGCGGCTCTACGGGGGCTTGCCCGACAGGTTCGGGTGACCCCAGGCCGAATGGGTCGTTGAATGCTGCCGTTGCCATTGCCTCGGGCTCGGCGATGCTGGTCGGCGAAGGCGTTGCGACGGGGTCGAGGCTGAAGGGGTCGTCGAAAGCCGGGGAGCTTTGCCGTCCATCGCTGCGTTCGTAGGCCCGGAAGGCTCCCGTGTCGGGTTGCTCGAAGGGGCTTGGCAGGTCGGCAGGGCGCGGGCGCTGCGGCTCCTCCTCCGATTTCGTTGCGAAGAAATCGTCGCTGCCGATGCTGACAGGCGCGCGCGACGCCGATGGCAGTACTGACACCGACGCAGCACTTTCAGGCAACTCGACGCCGACCACATAGTCTCCCAGCCTGAGGCGCATGCCGTCGTGCAACTCGGCCGAGTTGCCCGCCCCGAGGGGACTGCCGGCACCGTCGATGAACAGGCCGCTGCTCGATGTGTCCGTGATGATATAGCCGCCCGGACGGGAGCTTATCCGGCAGTGGGCCCGCGAGACGAACATGTCGGGATCGTCGATCTGCCAGTCCGCTTCCGGACTGCGACCGATCACCAGTTCACCCGTATCCAGCCGGGCCTGGCGCACGGCTTGTGCGCGTGGTCCCTGCTCAAGCGTGAGAAGCAAGCTCATGCCCCGACTCCCGCCAGTTCGGGACGCCAACCGACAATTGTCCGAAGGCGCATGTCCTCAGCATCGTCCCTTTCCTCGGGAGGCGCAAGCCACGCCGTTCGGCCGAGCCGGGCGGAGCCGAGGCGCGCGGCGGGTACGTCCTGTCGTGCGAGCACAAGCCTGAGGTCGACGTCGAGACCTTCGCCGATAAGGTCGCGGATGGCGTGCTTCAACAAGGCGAGCTTCCGGCTGCCGGGCAGGAACGCCAGGTATGTCTCGATGTCGAGCGGCCCTATGCGCAACTCGATCCGGCCCTGGCGGCTGAAGGTCCTCGGTCCGATTGCGGCGCCGTTGCCGAGGCTCGCATAGGCTTGACCGAGGCGGGACTGCAGCGCTGCCGGTACAGCCAGCCACGCCGCCACGAACTCCTTGAGGCGGACCGGCACCTTGAAGGCCTCCGCGACGAACAGGGTCAGGCGCTCGGGTCCGTCTAGCTGGCTGGCCAACGCCGCGGCCTGGCGCAGCTTGACCGTGTCCATGCCCGGTTCGCCGGAACTCGTTGTTCCCGGAAGGCCGATGCCGGCCATGGCGCCGAGCATCGAAACCACGCGCCCGCCGGCAGATCGCTCGACCTGGACGCCGGGATGCGCGTCGGCCCAGGCCCGATAGAACAGTGCGATCAACCGGTGCTGCAGGATGTTTACGAAGTCGACGAAGGTGGTGTCGCGCGTCTCATGTGCGTCCGCGCCTGCGAACCACCGCTGCGACAGACGATCCAGCACCCAGCGGGTGATGTGCAGCGGCAGCGGTCCCTCAGGTCCCAGCAAGCCGATGTTGGCAACCGTCACGCGCGCCGGCGCGCTTTCGGACGCAGCATGGAAGGAGACGACGTCCTGCGTCGCGAAGCCGAGACGGATATGCTGGCCGAGCCTGGCGGGCTCCCGCTCCGGTCGCCCGGAATGGCCGAACAACAGCCTGTCCTGCCTCTCGAGCCGGCGCAGCAACTCGAAGAAGTCATAGGCCTCGGAGACCGGGGCCGCTAGATCAGGAAGCGATTGCCGGGCGTCATTGGCCATAGCACCTCCTCCTGTCTCTGAAGCAGGCGCGTGCGCGTGCGAACGAAGCCGTTGATCCCCGCGTGACGGGCAAAGAGACGAGACAGGAGCGCGCTCAGAAGCAGGCTGCTCTGGCCCGACAGGACCGACTGGTCGACGTGAAGAAGGACTTCGATGCCGCGGCCGAAACAAATCGGCCCCGGGATCGCAAGGCGCTCGACGACCGGGCGGGATTCTACCCTGACGACCGAGCGGACATGCCGTGCCAGCCCCGGATCGCCGCGATCGGCGTAGAGGTCGAGGAGCGCATGCAGAGGGTCCGATCCTCGGCCTTCCTGGGCAAGGCTGAGGAAATTCAGCGACAACTGGGCCACCAACCGCCAGGCGAGATCGTCGGCGCGGGACTCGCCATCGGTGCCGGCGGGAAGGGTCGCGGGGATGGAAGGCTGCGGTGTCCTGAGTACACCAAGAAGCCTGACCGCTTCGACCGGATCGCCGCTTTCAAGTGTCAGCGACGGGGTGTCGTCAAGAATGGACAGGTCGCGGTTCGTGCAAAGCGCGGTGATTTCGATGCGGCGAAGAGGCCGCGCCGTCTCGGAGTCGACTGGGCGCGAGACGGCGATGAAGACGTCGTCGCCGGAGTAGGAGGTGCGGGTGATGCCTTCGCGCCGCTCGTCCTCGGTGGCGCGGCGCGGGCGCCGCTCGGTCGAATAGACCCAGCCATTGCCACGGTTCTGGCCGAGGCTGAAGAGGGCCGGTATTTCGGCGTCGGGACCGTCGGCCTCGGCGTCCTCGACCCGTGTCACGCGAAAGATCTCGAAGTCGCGCGGACGGGTGCGGTCGGCGTGGAGCACCTGGCGGGTTCGCCTGTTGTCCAGTTCGATGACGTTGCATTCGCGTTCGAACAGGTTGACCAGTGGTGTGGCGAACAGCTCGATATCGGCAGGAGACAGGTCGGCGAGTTCCGAAACCGGGCGGCGCAGCAGGAAGATGATTTCGAGGCCTGCCTCGCAGCTCTTCACGACCGGCGCAAGGCCGCGCACGCGAGCATAGTGGAAGCGCTCCGGCATGATGAAGTATTCGCGCAGCAGCCTGTAGCCCTCGAAGGTCGGGCGGGTGCGCGGCAGCAGGGCTTCGGCGTCGGCTATGCCGGCCATCTCTGGCTGTGGCAGGGGCGAGAGTTTTCCGGTCTTGCTCTCCGGACGAGCGGCAATACCCGAGCAGACGCCGAAGATGGTGTCGAAGAGCACGGGCGCCTTGGTGCGCCCGGCAAGATGCAGATCGAGCCCGTCCAGGGACAGTTCGGACAGCTTTCCCTTGCCGGTGCGCTTGAGCGTAATCCTGAATGCCGCCTCGCCTGCCATGCCGGTGACGGGCGCGATGCCGGCCGTGGCCAACGCGCTCCGATCCTGGAAATAGCCGACGGAGGAGATTTCGATCGGCCAAAGGGTTACGTCCTGGACGGTCGTGAAGGTGAGGCGCGTGGACAGGCCGGGTTGCAGGCTGGACACCAGCCGCGTACCCCTGGCAACGACGTGGCCCGTATTCATGGTCTGCACCTGCTGGCCGGGTTTCAGCACGGCCATGGTGGTTGCTGGCGCTGGCGTCAGCAGGTCTGGGTAAAGGACTTCGAGGATGCTGCGCGCGAAGCGCGAGCGCTCGGCGTCAACCTTCAGCCGCGTGCGCGCGGCGAGATAAGCGACGCCGTCGAGCAGGCGTTCAACATAGGGATCGGGGCAGGGAACGGTATCGAGCGACAGGTTGCGGGCAACCGCCGGGTGCATGTCGGCGAATTCGGCCGCAAGGCTGCGTATGTGGGTCAGTTCCTCCTCGTAATATTCCAGGAAGACCCTATCCATGCTCAGCCGTCCTTGAGGTCCGTGCGGGCGACGCCGTTGTCGAGATTTATCGTCGTGCGCAGCCGTAGCCGTTCGGGTGTCGGCGTCATGATCAGCACGCCGTCGATCTCGATCTTCAGGCCGGTCTTGTCGCCGAGATTGACCGTCACCTTGGTGGCGCTCTCCTTCAGGCGGGGCTCGAAAGTGGCAAGCACGGCGCGGATTTCGCGGGCCAACACGTCGCGGTCGAAGTCGCGGGATGAGCGGCCAGAAAATGAAGGTACGCCATAGTTGACGACGCTGCGCCGGACCTCGGGGAAGTCATCGAGGGCCGGCGGGCCCGTGGAGACATGGTCGAGTTCGAGGTCGGAGAGCAGGGGCGAGGACTCGAAGCGCTCGGTGTTGAACAGCGCCTCGATGTCGCGCCGCACGGCCTCGCGCAGGACGCGTGCAGACACCACCACGCCGCGACTCTCGAGTTCGGCGCGGCGGAGGTTCTGTTCGACGAGGCGATTGAGCCTGCTCTTCTGCTCTGAGTTCAGATCCGGGTCGGAATCGATCACGCGCCGGCCACCGCTGACGAGCGCGTCCAGACGCTCCGTCCCCAGCTCATCCTGAAATGCCCGTTGCAGCTCGCCTATCTCGGAGGCGAGCCCAGGTATGTCATTGACCAAGCGGTCCCAGAGCGACGGCTGGACCGCCTCGCGCTTGGCTCGCGGGCTGCCGCCCGTGGCCGCGGCATTGCGTCGTGCATGAGGTTCACTTGCCGATATGGACATCCATCTCGACCTCATGCTTGTCGTCGTAATTGAACTTGATGGTCTTGTAGGCGAACGCCACCCTGTCCTCGATGACGTCAGGTTCGTCCTCGCTCGGATGCATGTGATAGGTCACCACCGAGGCATCGCTCAGCGTCACCACCAGATAGTCGCTGGTCTCGCCTTCGATCGTGCGCCGGCAGGAAAACACCACCTCGTCCATCAGCGTGTTTTCGAACAACGCCTTCTGCAGGTAGGGCGAGGCCATGTCGTAGTGCTTGGTGAACTCGATCATGCCGAGTGCGACGCGGCCGCGCCGCGACAGCGAGTTCGGATCGTGCGGTGCAACCATGGTGTAGTCGACGCCATGGACCTCGATCTCTTCCTCATGCCCGTCGCGCACGCTCGGGCCGGGAATGTCGGGAACCTTCAGGAAACCGTCGATCTTGGTTCTGGTATCAGGCATTTCGCTCTCCGTGGCTCAAGGACAAAATCAGGATTTGACCGAAGGCAGCTCCGACACGAGCCGAAGCGAGGCGTTTATTCCTTCCAGTTGGTAATGCGGCCGCAGGTAGAAGCGGGCGTTGTAGTAGCCGGGGCGGCCCTCGACGCTATCCACCTGGACTTCGGCAGCTGCGAGAGGACGCTTGGCGCGCGCCTTGTCGTCGGCGAAGGCGGGGTTGGCCAGCACGTAGCGGTTGATCCACTCGGTCAGCCAGACCTGCATGTCGGACCGCTCCTTGAACGAGCCGATCTTGTCGCGGGCGATCGCCTTGAGGTAGTGCGCGAAGCGCGAGACCGGGAACAAATAGGGCAGGTTGGCGCTCAGCCGTTCGTTGGACTGGGCGTCGGGATCGACCAGCCGTCCCGCCCGTGTTTCGTCGTCCTGCAAAGAATGGGCACCGATGAAGGCGGCGACGTCGGTGTTCTTGCGGTGCAGGATCGGCATCAGCCCGAGCTTGGCAAGTTCCGCCTCGCGCCGGTCGTCGATGGCGACTTCTGTCGGGCATTTCATCGAGACGGTGCCGTCGTCGGTCGGGAAGTTGTGAACAGGCAGGTTGATCACCGAACCGCCGTTCTCGACACCACGGATCTGCGTGCCCCAGCCGAACAGCTTGTGGCTGCGGTTGATGTTGACGCCCATCGGGAAGGCGGCGTTCATCCAGACATATTTGTGATGGTCGCCCTGCACTTCCTCTTCAAAGGCAAAGCCCTTCACCGGGACCGTCTCCGCGCCATAGGGCAGGCGTGCCAGCACGCGCGGCATGGCGAGGCCGATGTAGCGCGCGTCCTCGCTTTCGCGCAGCGACTGCCACGACGCGTAGGCCGGGTTCGACACGATCTGCTGCAGGTCCTGCGGATTGGGCAACTCCTGCCAGCTGTCCATGCGGAACAGCCGTGGCGAGGCGGCGGCGATGAACGGCGTGTGCGCCGAGGCGCAGATGCCGGAGATGTTGCGCAGGAGGCTGACGTCACGCGGATGGTTGGAGAACTCGTAGGCGCCGATGAGGCAGCCGAAGGGTTCACCGCCGAACATTGAATACTCGTCCGTATAGACCTTCTTGAAGATGGGGCTCTGGTCCCACATCTGGCCCTCGAAATCCTCGAGCGTGTCGGCCAGTTGCTCCTTGGAGATGTTCATCACCCGGATCTTCAGTTTCTGGTCGGTCTCGGTGTTGTTGACGAGATACCAGAGGCCGCGCCAGGTGCCCTCCATCTCGCGCACCTCGGGCGCATGCAGGATTTCGTTCACCTGGCTCGTCAGCACCTTGTCGATGCCGGCGATGAGAGACTTGATCGACTTGATCGCGTTGGACGAGATCGTCGTCGTGTCGGAACGAGACTTGGCGGCGAGCGCAAGGTTGCGGACCAACTGCTGCAGCTTCTCGCTGTCGTCCTTCTTGACCTTGAAGTCCTTTTCGAGGAGTTCGCCAAACTCGCCAAGATCGATGGCTTCGGCCTCGGCTACCGTGGTGCTCTTTTGTTGCTCGGCCATGGCTCAGCCCTCCGCCTTGTCGTCACCGGACAGGGCCTGGCCGGCGATCTGCCCGAGCAGCGGCTCGTTGTTCAGTAGCTGGGCGATGCGCTTTTCGGCATCCACCCGGCCGTCCATGAAGCCGAGGAGCTCGACGAGCTGGCGCCGCATCCTGAGGATCTCGGCCAACTGCGGCACCTGCTCGGCGACCTTGTCGGGCGCGAAATCGCCCATGCTGGCGAAGGTAAGGTCGACGGCGAGTTCTTCCTCACCCTCCTGTCCTTCGGCTCTTGGCAACGTGCTCTTGATCCGCGCCTTCACCCGCGGCCCGAGTGCTTCCATGAATTTCGGGAACCGGTTCGCGTCGGTGTCGACGAAGCTGCGGTCTTGAACCGACTTCATGGCTTCCCTGGTCTGCGACGCGCCCGAGAGATCGGCCATCACGCCCATGACGAAAGGCAGCTCGATGGTGGTCGGACTGCCGTAGGTCTCCACATCATAGGCGATCTGCACGCGCGGTGCCCGATTGCGCTCGATGACCTTAGCTTTGCTTTCAGCTGGCATGCCTGCTTACCTTTCATCCTTCTGGGGCGTCTTCTTCGTTTCGGGAACCCCGGCCAGAAGCCGGAACTCCTTCAACCCGGAGGGGGCGAGGTCTTCCATCAGCTCGACGAAATCCATCGGCACCATGCGGCGGACGCGGCGCGCGAGATGGGGGATCGGGCTGGAGGGTTCGGTGCGGTCGTAGAAGGCGATGACGAGGTCGAGGCACTTGACCACGTCGTCGCGCGAATTGATCCGGTCGGGCAGTGTGGCCGCCGCCTGGGGCGCGGGCGCATGGGTGCGGTCATGGCCATTGACGGCCGGGGCCGGCACAACCGGCGAGGCAGCCGCCGGTTCTGCGGCCGGCGCGGTTCGGGTGCCTCGCTGCATGGTGCTCAGCATCCGTTCGAGGAACCGCGAAAGGACGGGCACTGCCGGTCCTGATGTTTCGATCCGCGCATTGAAAGTCTTGTCCAGGGTATCGAGTGCCGCGATTGCGCCGCGCAGGTCCGTCGTCAGCGCCGCCACCACATCGGGCTGCTGGTCGATCTGCGCCGCAAGGCCGCCGCGCAACCGGGCGAGCAATTGCTCGTGGGCGACGGACAAGGCCGAGCGCTCGGAATTGCTCAATCCCTGCGCTGCCTCCTGCAGCATCAGGCGGTCGTCGAGCGCCCCCTGCTCCAGGTCCCGCCCACTTATCGGCGCGAAGCCGCGCGGGGTGAGAAACTTCATCCGGCGCAGGTTGCCCAAGAGACCGGTATTGGCGTTCTGCAGGTCGAGCAGCGTGTTGATGCGCCGCAGCGCCATGTCGCGCGGCGTCGACGCCGGGCGCAGGGCGGGGTGCATCGTTTCCCAATGCTGGTCAAAGGTCTGCGCCATCAGCGTCAACCCTTCGGTAAGGCCTGCCAGCCCCTGTTCGTTGGTCAGCGCGCGCGTGACGATGATGAGCAGGCGCAAATCGCGGCCTGCCGGTCGCAGCTCCTCGGCCTTGCGCAACACGGCCTGCCAGTCCACCGCGACGGCGACTTCGCTCGTAGGTTTGTTGTTGTCGTCGTGGATGACTTCGTCGGGCGGGTCGATCAGCCGTTCCAGCTCGTGGAAGCGGGGATCGTTGCGCAAATCCTCTCCCGACGGGTTCGCACCGTCCAGCGGGCCAAGCCAGAGAGAAAGGTCAACCACGCATCCCCCCACGCCAGTACTCGAAGGTTGGAAGTCGTCGGTATTTCCACTCGCTCTAGGTTTAGCACACTTCCCACCATGCTCAAAGTTGCGCGCGTCTAGCCTTAAGTGTTGATGACTGCGTTCGCGACAATTGTCCGGGTTCTACCCGCCGGTCCCCAGGAGCCGGCAACGCTTTGTAAAATTGCCTGACGTGTGGCACCTTATGAGCAGGCAGTCCGGCCATTGGAGCAGTCCCATGGAAGCAAGGGGCATGCAGCAGCGCAGGGCATCGCAGGGCTTCAAGCGCAAGGAACTCGTCGGCAAGCTGAACCCGACCTGCCTGCGCGCCTTCAAGGCTGCGGCGGATACGGCCAAGCTGCGCGGCAATCCCTATGTCGAACTGGTTCACTTCATCGAGCAGCTCGTGCTGTCGGATCGCTCCGACGTGCAGATGATCCTGCGCGATGCCGGCGTCGATGCCGCGCGCATCGCCGCCGACATGACCAGGGCGGTCGACAAGCTGCCCTATGGGGCGACCTCCATCGAGGAGTTTTCCGACCACATCTTCCACGCCATCCAGGAGGCGTGGAGCCTGGCGACGCTGGAATTCGGCACCGAGGAGGTGCGCAGCGCGCACGTCATCCTCGCCTGCCTGAAGACGCCAGTGCTCGAGGGGCTGGTGTCGAAGATCAGTTCCGAGTTCGACAAGATCGACGCCGACACGGTGATCGGCCGTTTCGGCGAGGTGATGGAAGGATCGATCGAGACGTCCGAGCCGGCGGCGGCAGCTGAGGTCACGGATACGTCGCGCCGCGCCGGAGCGGGCGGAGACTCGGCGCTGGCGAAATATGCCACCGACCTGACCCAGCGCGCGCGCGACGGCAAGATCGACGCCGTAGTCGGCCGCGATCCGGAAATCCGCCAGATCGTCGACATCCTGATGCGAAGGCGGCAGAACAACCCGATCCTCACCGGCGAGGCCGGCGTTGGCAAGACGGCGGTGGTCGAGGGCTTTGCGTTGCGCATCGCCGAGGACGACGTGCCGCCGATGCTGAAGGGCGTCAGCGTGCGCATGCTCGATGTCGGGTTGATGCAGGCGGGGGCGAGCGTCAAGGGCGAGTTCGAGAAGCGGCTGAAGGCGGTGATCGACGAGGTGCAGTCCTCCGAGGTGCCGATCATCCTGTTCATCGACGAGGCGCATACGCTGATCGGCGCGGGCGGTGCGGCCGGCACGGGCGACGCCGCCAACCTGCTCAAGCCGGCGCTGGCGCGCGGCGAGCTGCGCACCATCGCCGCCACCACCTGGGCGGAATACAAGCAGCACATCGAGAAGGATCCTGCGCTGACCCGCCGTTTCCAGGTGGTCAAGATCGACGAGCCGGACGAGGCAGCAGCCATACTGATGCTGCGCGGCGTGGCCGGCGTTCTGGAGAAGCACCACCAGGTGCAGATCCTCGACGAGGCCATCGAGACGGCGGTGAAGCTGTCGCACCGCTACATCCCCGCGCGCCAGCTGCCCGACAAGGCAGTCAGCCTGCTCGACACGGCCTGCGCGCGGGTCGCTGTCTCGCAGCATGCGCGTCCGGGAGCGGTGGAAGACCTGATGCGGCGCAAGCAGGCGCTGGAGGTCGAACAGGGCATCATCGGCCGCGAGGCGGCCATCGGCATCGATGTCGATGAACGGAAGGCGAGGGTGGAGGCAGGACTGGCCGAGACCGAGACGGCACTGACGGAGGCGCAGGCGCGCTGGGACTCGGAAAAGGCATTGGCCGCCGAAATCCTGGAACTTCGCGCCAGGTTGCGCGGGCAGGGGGTGGCGCTTGATCCGGTGGATGCAAGCGCCTCGGAAAGTACCCCCAGCCCTAACCCCTCCCCACAAGGGGGAGAGGAAGCGGGGCCGGCGGCGTCCGGTGTCGGCGTTGCAGACCAGCCCGAAGGCGATGGCCAGATGGTTCTCGAAGCCGCCGCGTCGGACACGACGGCCGCTGACGACCGTGCCGGGCAGGCGCAGGAATCCCGGGGTGCGGGTGACGTTCCTGAAGGCGCTTCTGCTTCATCCGACGCTGCCGCCGACCTTGCCCGCCTGAAGGAACTCTCGTCCCAGCTTGCTGAGGCGCAGGGAGAGGCGCCGCTGGTCCTTTTGTCGGTCGACCGCAACGCCGTTGCGGCTGTCGTTCAGGACTGGACCGGCATTCCCACAGGCCGCATGCTGTCGAGCCAAACCGAGAAGGCGCTTCGCCTAGCGCAGACGCTGGCCGAGCGCGTCGTTGGCCAGGACCACGCCATGGAGATGATTGCCAAGCGCGTGCAGACCAGCCGCGCCGGGCTGGGCGCGCCGGAAAAACCGGTCGGCGTGTTCCTGCTCTGCGGCCCCTCGGGCGTCGGCAAGACCGAGACGGCGCTGGCGCTGGCCGAGATGCTCTATGGCGGCGAGCAGAACCTGATCTCGATCAACATGTCGGAGTTCCAGGAGGCGCACACGGTCTCCACGCTCAAGGGCGCGCCCCCCGGCTATGTCGGCTACGGCAAGGGCGGCATCCTGACCGAGGCCGTCAGGCGCCGGCCCTATTCGGTGATCCTGCTCGACGAGGTCGAGAAGGCGCATCCCGACGTGCACGAGATATTCTTCCAGGTGTTCGACAAAGGCATGATGGACGACAGCGAAGGGCGGCGCATCGACTTCAAGAATTCACTGATCCTGCTCACCTCCAATGTCGGCTCCGAGATGATCATGCAGAAGACCAGGAACGGCGAGCTGCGCGAGAAGGTCGAGGATCTCGACACCGCACTCCGGGCGCCGCTGCTCAAGGTCTTCCCCGCCGCGTTTCTGGGGCGGGTGGTGACGATCCCCTATTATCCGCTGTCGGGCGACATGATCGAGGCGATCACCCGCCATCAATTCGCAAAGATCGCGCGCCGGCTCGCCGCCAGCCATGGCGCGGAACTGGTGATCGGCGACGGCGTGATGGAACTGATCAAGGCGCGCTGCACCGAGATCGAATCCGGCGGCCGCATGATCGACGCGATCCTGACCAACACCTTGCTGCCGGAACTGAGCCGTGGCGTGCTCAACCGCGCGCTCGACGGTCAGAAGCTGACGCGCGTCACGGTCGGCGCGTCAGGCGAGGGGTTCACCTACGAATTTGGGTGAGGGTGAGGTCGGACCTACCAACCGCCGGGATCGCCCCCGCCGCCACCACTTCCTCCACCGCCACCGCCGCCGCTGTCGTCGCCGCTCGGCGTGTGGACAACGGGCTTGGCGGCCACTGGAGCAACGACCTTCTTGCGTGGAGCGGCCGGGGTCTTTTTTGCCGGCGCCTTCTTGACCTGAACGGGCTGGACGACCTGCTCTTCCACCTTCTGCAGCGAGCCGCACCCTGCGAGCGGCAGAAGGACGCTGACCAGCAGTAGCCTGAGAGTATGCGAACGCATTGACGTCTCCCCTTATGAGCCCAGCATGTCCAGTCGAGGTCGAGAATCGATCCATTCCTTGTGCAGCAGGCCGATGAGCAACTCGCGCGGTTCGCGCGGCGCGTCCGTGCCGAGGACGGCATTGGCGGCATCGCGCGTCCGGCTGCCCAGCTTGCCGTCGACCTCACCAACGTCTTGGCCCGCCCGCTGGAGTGCCAGTTGCACTTCCTTGCCGACGCTAACCGCGTCGATCTTAGCGAGGGCCGCCTTGGCTTTCGGTGACACTTCCCTAGTGTCCTGCGAAGCGGACAATGCCAGAAGTCGCACGACCTCCCCGTCGTCAGCTTGCAGGGATGGATTGTCCTGAAGCAGTTCCGCGGCGAAGTAGGCGCCCCAGGCATCACCGCGTTCGGCACTTTCGCGATACCAACTCAGCAGTGTGTCAGTGTTTGCGTTGCCGGTCTGGACGGCCATGAACCCGAGTAGCCGACCTGCATAAGGGTGGCCCTTGCCTCTTGCCTTTTCGAACAACTCGGTAGCTCGGGCCAGATCCTTGTCTACGCCCGCGCCGTCTCGATACAGAACGCCAAGATTCACCATCCCATAGACGTCTTGCCGATTTGCGGACTCCTGGAAGAACTTGAGCGCCCGGCCGAAGTCCTTCTTCACATGGCGTCCCAGATAGTACTCGGTGCCCAGCAGGTTCATTGCATAAGTGTGCCCAGATTCGGCGGCGCGTTCTGCGAGCCCCATCCCACGCCCTACGTCTGCATCGGCCCCTGTTCCATTCACCAACGCCTTGCCGAGCGCATATTGCGAATAGGGATCGCCGCGCTTGGCGCCGGCTTCGAACAGCGGGATCGCCTTGGCCGGGTCGCGCTTCACCGCGGCGCCGAACTGGTAGAGCCGCCCCAGCAGATAGCTTGCCCGCACATGGCCGGCGTCGCTGGCTTCGTTGAGTTCTTGCAGCGCGGCGTCGAACTCGCCGTCGGCATAGAGCGCGCGGGCATACTGGTATTTGAAACGGGCGACATCAGGGTGCTGGTCGACGGCGGCCTTGCAGGCGGTGAGCGCCTTCGGCACGTCGATGTCGTTGGGCAGCTTGCCGTCGGCGACCGCCTGCACGTCGAGCGGCTCGGCGGCGAGCGTATCGCACTCGTTGACCGAGACGGCGACGTTGATGGTGATCGGCGCGGGTGTCCTGGTCTTGACCGCCGGCACCAGCACGACGGTGCGCACGGGTGCGACCGGCTCGGCCTTGGGTGCAGGCGCCGGGGTGGTTGTCGCGGTCGCGCCGGTCGAGGTCGCCGATTGCTGCGGCTTGAGCGCTTCGGCGATCGGCTTCAGTTCCGGCATGCCGCTGTCGGCAACGACTTTCAGCGAAGGCCGGATGCGCAGTTTGCCGATGTCCTCGGCCTTGATGAGGTCGCCTTCCGAGACCACCTGGTCGCCGACCGCGACCTGGGTCTGCGGGTCGCGGCTCTCGAGCTTCAGCCAGCCCTTGGGCGCGCTGGTCGAGCGGACGATCTCCTGCGGCATCGGCGAGAAACCGGTGCCGACGTCGGACGCCATGGCAACCAGGATCGGCTTCGGCGCCTGTTCGTCGACCTCGCCTTGCGCGATGGTCAACGAGGGCTTCACCGTCTTCGGGGCGGGGGCGCTGGCGTCGATGACGACCTTGACGATGCCGCTCGCGGTGCGGCCGCCCTCGGTCGTCACGGCGTAGCGAATCTCCTCGTCCTTCATGTCGCCTGTCGGCTTCATCATCACCGCCGACACCTCGTCAGCGGCAATCTTGCTGTCGAGGTTGATCTGCCTGTCGCCGAGCCACAGGGTGCCGGCATCGGGCAGCTTGGTGAAGCTGACGCTGAGCGGCGTGTCGCCGCTGGTGATCGGCGGCGAGATGCGCAGGGCAACCGCCTCCATCCTCGGCGGCACGCGCACCTCGCGCATGTCCTCGATGATCAGCAGGTTCTGGCGCGTGACGAAGAAGAAGGACGAGGTCAGGCTGGAAGCGTCCCATGGCGTCTGGCGGCCGTCGGTGCGCTTGATCACTTCTGCGCGGATGTCGCCGAGCAGCTTGCGGATCTCGACATTCGGCTTCAGCGCGTAGTCGGTGAAGGCGCCGGTGAACGGGCTCATGCCGTTGTTGCCGTCGAGCGCCACCTGGTCGGGGGCGGTCGAGTAGACGATCAGCGTGCCATCCTGCGGCGTGACCGAGGCGAGCCCTTTCTTGCCTTCGACCGCGAGCTTCTTCTGGCCGACGAAATAGGCATTGTTGGCGAAGGGATTATCGCGGCAGGCATCAAGGATGGCGATCTGCAGGGACGACGTCTCGCGCATGTATTCGAGCAGGCTCGACATGCTGTAGGCCTCGACCTCAAGGTCGTAGGACGAGGCCATGCTGGCGTCGACCGGCAGCATGTAGTTGTTGCCGCCGACCTGCACTGCGTGCCCGCTGTAGTAGAACAGCGCCACATCGCCGTCGTTGAGCGTGCGCAGGAAGCCGAGGACGGTTTCCTCCAGGCCCTTCTTGTCGAGGTCGCGGCCGAGCGTGACCTCGAAATTGGCGCGCTCAAGCACCTCGCGGACGCGGTCGGCGTCATTGACGGCGTTCGGCAGGGTTGCGAGATGCTCGTAGGTGGAGTTGCCAATAACCAGTGCGGCGCGGCGTCCGGTGACGCGCTCGGCGGCAAATGAGGCGGTGAGGAGAAGAAGCAACGCCAGGCCGCAAACCGCCAGCATGTTCGCCGTCCGAAACACGCGATACATACTATGGGGCAGGCAACGCTCGCACACCACTTGGCTGCTCCCCTTGCGAGATCGCAGACTTTACACGGCTATGCACGGCTTGCATTCTTACGTAACGTCAGCATCCTACTTGCCAATCCGGCTGTCAACGGCGAAGCTCGTTCCGACGGTGATCTAGCCCCGAAGGCCTAGCTGCCGCTTCGGGGTCTGGAGCCGCTGGCGAGGCGTGAGCGATGGACGTTGCCAACGCATGCACTGACGGGACGCGCCGGCCATGACGTCGGACGACAAGACCCGCATCGCACCCGACACCGGCGTCCGCCAGGGGACGCAGCTCAACGGCATCTACGAAATCGACGAGCACATTGCCACCGGCGGGATGGGCGAGGTCTATCGCGGCCACAACATCCAGACCGGCGATCCGGTGGCCATCAAGGTGGTGCTGCGCGAGCTCGCCCGCGACCAGGGGATCCTGGCGCTGTTCCGCAAGGAAGCGTCGATCCTCAACCACCTGTCGCACGACGCCATCGTGCGCTACCACGTCTTCACCATCGACCCGACGATCGGCCGGCCGTACCTCGCCATGGAGTTCGTCGACGGCCAGTCGCTGGCCGAGCGCATGCGCCAGGGGGCACTCAACACGCGAGACGCCCGCAAGATGCTGGCGCGGGTGGCTTCGGGACTTGCGCTTGCGCATGAGGCGGGTGTCATCCATCGGGACCTGTCGCCCGACAACATCGTCCTGCCCGGCGGCAGTGTCGAAAAGACCAAGATCATCGACTTCGGCATCGCGCGTTCGGCCAATGTCGGCGGCGGCACGCTGCTGGGCGGCAGTTTCGCCGGCAAGTACAGCTTCGTCTCACCGGAGCAGCTCGGCCTGTTCGGCGGCGAGGTGACCGAGCGTTCCGACATCTATTCGCTGGGCCTGGTGCTGGCGGCCGCGCTGCGCGGCAAGCAGCTCGACATGGGCGGCTCGCCCGTCGAGGTCATCGAGAAGCGGCGAACGGTGCCGGATCTGGCAGGTGTGGATCCCGAGCTGTTGCCGCTGCTGGAGGCGATGCTGCAGCCCGATCCAGCAGACCGACCGCAAAGCGCCGACGAGATCGTCGAATGGCTCAGGCAAACCGGCGGCGGAACCAAGCCGGGTACGGTTGCGGTCGCTGCAGATCACGAACCGGTTGCTCGTGCGCCGGAGCCGAGCTGGCGCACATCCAGCGGGACGACGCCGGGAAAGCCACAACCGCCGCCGCCGGAGTCGCTGTTGCCGCGCGACGCACCCTGGCGCAACGCGCCCAAGCCGGCCAGGCCGGCGCCCGCGCCGCAGCCAAGTCCGGCGGCGTTCGCTGCTCCGCGTCGCGGCAGGACCGGGCTGATCGGCGGGCTTTTGCTGGTCGCCGCAGTTGTGGCGGGAGGCGCCTATCTTGCCGGCCTTCTGGATGGCTTGTGGCCTGGCGGCGCGGCGGTCCCACCTGGCACGACGGACACGCCGGTGCTCGAACAGACGGCGAATGGCAAGGTCAAGGGCGATGCGCCGGCACCGCAGCCGCAGGCAGAAAACAGGCCGACCGCCGCACCTGGCGACAACAAGCTGCCGCCGCCGATAGAGCCCGAAACGGCCAGACCTTCCGCGCCCGTCAAGCAGGTCGCGGTTGAAACCAAACCTGTGCCTGCCAGCGCGGCAGCGTGGTTCAAGTCGTTTGACGGCGGTCCCTGCTTCTACGCCGCGGTGAAGGATCCCTCGGCGGTCAACCCCGCCGTCGACGGCTTTGCCACGTCAAAGGCGCCGATGGACAAGCTGGCGCGCGACTTTTCCAGTTCATTCGCCGGCAAGCTGGCGCTGACCCCTCACATCATCGAGCGGGACCAATGCCCGGTGGCGGATTTCCTTGACGCCATGCGCCCCGACGTCAATGGGCTGACCCTGCAGCTGAACAAGAACCAGTTGAAGGTAGGGGACTCGCTTCAGGGCACGCTAACCGGGGCGGGTGGCCGCGACATCAACCTGCTGCTGATCGGCAAGGACGGCGTCGTCTACAACTTTGCCAACCTGCTGAAGCGTTCGGGTTCGAATGCGACGTTCAGCATGAAGCTCTTTCCGCTCAGCGACCAGGAAGCGATAGCGCCGGAACCTCATCTCATCGTGGCGCTGGCGAGCGACGGCGGACTGCGGTCAGCCGACATCAAGGATCCAGAGCTGGCGATCGACCTGTTTCCCCGGATACGCACCGAGGCCGAGGCGCAGCGGGCGGCCGTCGCGCTTGGATATTTCCAGTTCGGGAAGTAGCGTGCAGGGGCGGACGGCGGCCAGACCTCGGCTTCAGGTGAGCCTACAGGATCGAGTCCCTGGTCAGTTCCTTGACCGAGGAGCATCCGAGATGGCCCAGCGTCGTCCAGAACTCTCGCTTCAGAAGCTCGAGCGTCCGGCGCACGCCATATTCGCCGTCGGCGGCCAGGCCGAGCGCAATCAGGCGGCCCAGCGCGACGGCGTTGGCCCCGAGGGCTATTGCCGTGGCGATGTCGCTGCCGCGCCGAATGCCTGAATCGAAGATGATCGGAACATCGGCGCCGACGGCGTCGCGGACGGCGGGCAGTACGTCGAGCGCCGCCGGCACGCGGTCGATGGTGCGGGCGCCATAGTTGGAAACGTAAAGGGCGGCCGCGCCCGCGTCGAGCGCTGCCTTGGCGTCGCGGACGCTGCCGATGCCCTTGACGATGCACGGCAACGGAGCCTTGGCGATCGCGCTCGCGGCCTGCTGCCAGTTCCATCGCGGTTGGGTGAAGTCGAGCAACTCCGTAAGGCCGGCCGGGTCGGATTTACCGGGACCGAAATTGGAGGGGCCGGTCTCGCCGCGCACCGTGAAGCGGTCCTCCATCATGCGTTCGCGCCATTGGCGGATCGGCGAATAGCTGACGCAGATGTATTTGTAGCCGGCGGCTTTGGCGCGCTCCATCATTTCGACAACCGCGCCCTCGTCACCGACGAAGGTCATCTGGAACGTGGAGGCAACGGACGAAACCGCGGCGATCTCCTCGAGGGAATGCGCAGCCGCGACCGGCACCATCTGCTGGATGCCGACGGCTTCGGCGGCGCGTGCGATGGCGAGATGGCCCTCGGGATGGAACACTGCCTCACCCCCGCCAAAAGGCGCGACGAACGCCGGAAAGCTCAGGTCGAAACCCAGCACGCTGGTGCGCGTGTCGGGATTGCTGATGCCCGAAAACAGCGAGGTGGCGAAGCGACGCCTGTCGAAGGCGGCCGTGTTGTCGCGAAGCGTGACCTCGTCGCCGGTCCCGCACCACAAATAGTTCCAGTCGACCTCGGAGAGATGACGTTGGGCATCGTTGTGGATGCCGCGCAGCGTGGCGTATTTTTCTGAGGTCGCGTAGCGGTCGTCGATGCGGTTGTTGCTCATGAGGGCCGGCCTTCCAACTGTCCTGCGATGGGTTGCTGCCGCTGCCGTCGTCCGACAACGGCAGGATCGATCACGCCTTGGCCGCGATGACCACGACTTCGATCAGCCGCTTGGGGTCGCCGAGGTCGGCGCCGCCGATGGTGGCGCGCGAGGGCAGGTCGTCGCCGTCGATCCACTCGAGCCACGCCTCGTTCATCTCTTCCTTGCGCGTCATGTCGCTGAGATAGATGCGCGCCGAGAGGATCCTGGTCTTGTCCGAGCCGAGTTCGGCGAGGAGGTCGTCGAGCTTGGCGCAGACCTGCTGCGTCTGTTCCTTCATCCCCAGCGAGATATCAGATGCCGCGTGGCCGCCGAGATAGAGCACGCCATTGTGCTCGACCGCGCCGTGCATGATGCGGTGCTTGCGGTGACGTTTGATCATGAAATCGTCCTTTCTGAATGAAGAAGCGCCGCGCCACCTTGGTCACGGCGGCGCCAGACCGCTGACCAGAGCGGCTTGGCAGTTCGCCAGGAATGGCGTCCCTACGCGTTCGGCGCGTAGCTGGTGAGGGGTAGTTCGGTCGGCTTGCCGGTGACCAGATCGGCGAGGCACCTGCCGGCGAAGGGGCCGATCGTCAGGCCGGCGGCGCCCAGGCCGTTGCCGATGAGCAAGCCTTGCATATTCGGGGCGCGGCCAAGGATTGGCCTGTAATTGGGGCCAGCCGGACGGAAGCCGATACGGGTCTCGATATGGGTCGCGCTGGCGAGGCCCGGCGCGATGGCGAGACCGGCGGCAAGCACTTCGAGCTCGCCCGCCGCCGTGACGCGGTAGTCGAAGCCGGAATTGTCCTCGCGCGTCGCGCCGATGACAACGCGGGAGTCGTCGAAGGCCAGCATGTAGTGGCTGCCCATCGGCAACAGCGACGGCCACTTGGCGGTGGCGACACCGGGCAAGCGCAGATGGACGATCTGGCCCTTCTGCGGAGCGACCGGATGAACCATTCCCAGCGGGTTCAGGATCTGCGAGGCCCATGCGCCCGCGGTGACGACAATCTCGTCGGCTTCGATGCGCTTGCCGTTGCTGTCGTGGCAGATGGCGCGGCCGTCCTGCATCGACAAGGTGACGTGGTCGCTGCGCGAGGTGGCGCCCATCGCCACTGCCGCCCTGACCATCGCTGCGGCCAGCAGGCGGGCGTCGACGCGCGAGCCGCCGGGAATGAAGATCGCTTCCAGGTCGTCGCGCAACGGCGGAAACATCTCGCGTGCCTGGGCGGGCGTCAGGCGGCGGATGTCGCCAGCCTCGGGCGCATCCTTGAGGCGGCGCAGGATGCGCTCCTCTGCGGCGGCAAACTCGGCCTTGTCGTCGGCGACCACCAATGCCCCGACCTTGGCATAGCCAAGCGCCGTCTCGCCGCGCGACATCAGTCCTTCGATCAGTTCGTCATAGTAGCGCGCGCCGGCGGCATACAGGCGATACCATTCCGGCTCCTCGACCTTGGTGGCCCACGGACAGACGATGCCGGCGCCCGCCATGGTCGCCTTGCCCTGGTGCTCTTCGTCGACGATCTCGACGTCGATCCCCTGCTGCGCGAGGTGGTAGGCTGTGCTGGCGCCAAGGATTCCGGCGCCGATGATCAAGACACGCATTCAGTTCTTCCTGGTTGGAGCTGGCGTACCGTCCGGCACGCCAGCTCGGATTTGATCGAGCCCGCTTAGGCCCGTTATTCTTCGACCGTGACGCCGGAAAGCCGGCTCGTTCCGAAAATCGCCTGGTTGAAGCCCTTCACCTTCTTGCTGACAGCGGTCAGGCTGTCGGCGCCGCCGAGGATGACGGCCGGTACCTCGTCGTGAAACACCTGCTGCGCCTGCTTGTAGAGCTTCTCGCGTTCGGCCTGGTCAGTGATGGTGCCGGCCTTGTTCATGATCGCGATGAACTCGGGGTTGCACCAGGCACCGATGTTGGACGGGCTTGGCTTGCCGTTTGAATCGCAAGTGAAGTAGTTGTTGGGAATCTGGCTCGGATCGGGGAAATCGTAGATGCCGCCGAACATGCCGACCTGTGCCTCGCCTGCGCGGGCCCGGGTGATGTATTCGCTCCATTCGTAGGAAACGATCTCGGCCTTGACGCCGATCGCAGCCCAGTCGGACTGGATCAGTTCAGCGGCGCGGCGGCCGTGCGGCATATATGGCCGCGAGACGGGGACCGCCCAGATCTGGGTTTCGAAACCCTCGGGATAGCCGGCTTCCTTCAGCAGCGCTTTCGCCTTCTCGGGATCGTAGTCGTAGGCGCCGATCTGGTCGTCATGTCCCCACAGGGCCGGCGGAATGAGCGAGCCGGTGACCTTGCCAGTGCCGTCGTAGACGATGTCGACCAGCGGCTTCATGTTGATGGCGTGGGCAAGTGCTTCGCGCACCTTCTTGTTCTGGAACTTGTCTTCCTTGAAGTTGAAGGTGATGAAACCGGTCGAAGCGACCGGCGTGTAGACGAGATCGAGCACGTCGCTCTTTTCGATCGCCTCGCGGTCGGCGAGGTTGGGGAATAGCGAGATCATGCATTCGCCGGCAAAGGCGCGCTGCAGCCGCACCGAAGCGTCGGCGCTGATTGCCATGATGACGGAATCCACCTTCGGCGTGCGGGAGGCGTCGCCGATGGCAGCACCCCAGGTGTCGGCAAAGGGCCGCATGCGAACCACCGCGTCGGTCTGGTAGTCCTGCAGCGCGAAGGGGCCGGTGCCGATCGGCTGGCGGTCGAGCAGTTCGGGCGTTCCGGCCTTCAGGAGAGCATCGGCATATTCGGCCGACGTGATGGCCAGCGACTGGTGCGCCATGATGCCGAGGAAGGGCGCGAGCGGCGCCTTGAGCGTGAACGACACTGTGTGGTCGTCGACCTTCTTCACGCTTTCCAGCGTGTCAGCCAGCTTGGTGTTGAAGGTGACGTAGGTGCCGCCGCTGACCTTTGCATAGGGATGCGCCGGGTCGATCATGCGCTGAAAGGTGAAGACGACGTCGTCGGCGTTGAATTCGCGCGTAGGCGTGAAACCGGCGTCGGACTGCCATTTGACGCCTTGGCGCAGCTTGAAGGTGTAGGTCCTGGCGTCGTCGGAGATGCTCCAGCTTTCGGCCAGGCTTGGCCTGATCTCCGAGGTGCCGGCGGTCACCGACACCAGGCCGTCATAGATCTGGCCGAGAACGAACGAGGTTGTGCCGTTGGAGGTCAGCTGGGGGTTGAAGGTCTCGGGAGAGCCCTCGATGCAGACCGAAAGGTTGGCCGCATAAGCGGGCGCCGCGGCAAGCAGCGCCGCAACGCCAAGTCCTAATACTGATTTCATGTGAACACGTTCCCCATTTTTGACGGCAGCGCTCGTCCGGATGTCCATCCCGGCATCGCCTGATCGTCAGGGGAAGGCTTGACAACATGATTGTCAAATACCTTATTCTCCATACGTTATAACCAAATCTCATGTGCAGCTGCCGACGGGATGGAACGCCGATGAACATCAGGCAACTCGAGGCGTTTCACGCAACCATCGAGACCGGCTCGGTGACGCGTGCCGGCGAGAAATTGAAGATCTCCCAGCCGGCGGTCAGCAAGTTGCTCCGGGCCTTCGCCGAAACCTGCGGCTTCCAGCTTTTCGTTCGCAATGGCGCCAGAATCGTGCCGACGCTGGAAGCCAGGCTGCTCGCAGTCGAGGTGGAGCGGATGTTTTCCGGCACCGAACGGATAGCGCGGCTGGCCAATGCCGTGCGCAATCGGGAGTGGGGCGAGGTCAGTGTCGCAGCGCCTGCGGCGCTGGCGACGCGGTATCTTGCGCATGCTCTGTCGCCGTTTCTCGTCGATCAGCCCGATCTGCACTTCACCTTGCAAAGCCGGGCGTCGCCGCGCATCGCCGAACTGGTGGCGGCGCAGCAGATCGATATCGGCCTCAGCGTGCTGCCCATAGACCATCCGCATGTCGATGCCGAAATCATCATGCGTTTCGAGATGATCTGCATCCTGCCGGCCGAGCATCCGCTGGCCAAGCGCCAGGCCATCGAGATAGACGAGCTGCGCAACGAGCCGTTCATTTCGCTGCCGCGCGACGACTGTTCGCTGATGACGATCGACAGGGCGTTTCAGGTGAAGGGCGTGCAGAAACGCAACCGAATCGAGGTGCCGCTGTCGGAGACGGCCTGCGGGTTTGTCGCCAATGGCGTCGGCGTGTCGATCGTGCCGCCGTTTGTCGGGCTCGATTATCCCGAGAACCGCCTGGTTCGCCGGCCCCTGCTGCCGCAAACCTCGATGGACGTCTGGTTGCTGACGCCCAACTCCCGTCCGCCGTCGCTGGCGGCGCAAAAGCTTGCCGACTTCATTCGCGCAGCCGTTGCGCCCTTCGATCAGCGGGCCGGAAACCGGCCGACGTGATGCGCGCAGTCATCCACCAGGCGAGGAAGCCGGCCGCAAATGCGGTCGGTTTCTCGCTTGCGGGGTTGGATTCGTCTCAAACACGCAGCCGGATCGGGCGCTCGTGATGCCCAATCCGCTGCGCTTGCCCTACTTAGAGCGCCGTGCGTCCGAATGGACGCACAAAGGACGCTCTAACTTCCTGAGTTGGCGCATCGTGCTTTCCGAAAATCGGGTCCGATTTTCGGGCCGATGCGCTAGTCAGCCGGCATCTTGCATTCGACGGCGTAGCTGTCGCTGTGGGCCGTCAGCACCTTGCCTTCGGTCTTGAGCACCATCTTGCCGTCGGCGCCCTTCTCGGCCTTGAGCGAATACCAATCCTGCACCGGGTGCTGGTTGGGGCCGAACTTGAACGAGCCGCGCACCGAAGGGATTTCCTGGGTCAGCAGTGCCTTGCGGAAGGCCGGCAGGTCGTCGACGCCTGACTTTTCGAGGCCGGTGCCGATCAGCAATGCCGCGTCATAACCCTGCGCGGCATAATAAGTGATCGGGCGATCGCCGAACTTGGCCTTCCACGCCGCAACGAAGCTCTTGTTGACCGGATTGTCGAGGTCGTCGTTCCAGTGGCTGGTGACCTTCACGCCAAGCGCGGCGTCGCCCACCGCGCCGACGATGACCTGGTCGAGAGACGCCGGATGGACGACCATCGGGATGTCCTTGAGCAGGCCGGCCTGCTGGTACTGGCGCATGAAGGCGATGCCGAGCCCGCCCGGCTCGAACTCGTAGACGACATCGGGCTTGGCGGCGCGGATCTGCGCCATCTCGGCGGCGAAGTCGGTCTGGTCGAGGCCGGTATAGGTCTCGCCGACAACCTCGCCCTTGTAGAAGCGCTTGAAGGCGCCCATCGTTTCCTTGCCGGCCTGGTAGTTCGGCGCGATCAGGAAGGCCTTCTTGTAGCCGAGCGACTGGGCTAGCGCACCCGCGCTTTCGCCCTGGCTGTCGTCCTGCCAGGAGCTGACGAAGTAGTTGGGGTGGCAGTCCTTGCCGGCGAAGGTGGCGGATGCGGTGTTGGCGCTGACATAGATCGCGTCGCCATCCAGGATATCGGGCAGCGCGGCGAATGCGACGTTGGCGAAGACCATGCCGGTGAACAGCTTGATGTCCTGGTCGGACAGCATCTTTTCAGCAATCTGCTTGGCGTTGCCCGGCTTGAGGCCATCGTCCTCGACGACCAGTTCCACATCCTTGCCGCCAAGCTTGCCCTTGTTCTGCTCGATGGCGAGCTGGAAGCCGTCGCGGATGTCCTGGCCGAGATAGCCGGCCGGCCCCGAAAGCGTGGTGATCATGCCGATCTTGAGCGGGTCTTCGGCATAAGCCGCGCTGACGGACAGTGCCATGACGGCGGCCGACAAAATTCCCTTGAAATGCATCAGATTTGTTCCTCTTCCCCAAAATTCCCCAGCCGCTCACGCTCAGCTGCCGCAATTCTTGATCGCGGGATGTGCTGAGCCGTTGCAGATGCTTCAAAGGGAGGGGCAGCAGGACAGGCGGCCACGCACGTTCCCGAGGCCGGGGCGTCAGCTCACCAGGCTTCGTTTCGGATGGAGACCGCAACAGCCGCTCCTCCGCAGCGTTGTTCAACCGGCCAAGCTTGGCCCAACCAGCATTCCGGTAAATGGAAAACTCGTCATCCAGGCATGACGGGCAGGAATATCAATCGTGTAGCGATTACTTATACGTCATGACGCGCGAGGTCGGCGGCTGTACGGCGCAGCGTCTCCACAAGCACTTCGGCTGCTGGCGACAGGCGGGCATTCGTCCGTGTGGTGATGCCCATTGGCATGGCCGTGGCGCGCAAGGTCACCGGCAATATCACGATGGCGCCGGCGGCGGCCTCGCGGCGTGCGACCTGGGCGGGGAATACGCCGAGATAGTCGGCGTCGATCAACAGCGCCCTGTTGGTCAGCAGCGATACGGAATCGACCGCATGCGAAGGCGGTTCCAGCCCTTCCTCGCGAAAGGCGATGTCAATCTGGCGGCGCAGGCTGGTTTCCTGCGGCGGCAGGATCCACTCCCAGCCGATCAGGTCGGCGAGGTTGAGTTCGCTGCGCTCCGCCAGCGGGTGACCGCGGCGCGCGACGACGCAGGCGATATCGTCCATCAGCACTTCTTGGACGACGTTCAGCCGGTCGCGCTGCTCGGACAGCCGCCCGACCACCATGTCGAGTTCGCCGGCACGCAAGGCCGGGATCAAGACGTCGTTGGTGCCCTCGACGATCTTGACCACCAGCTTGGGCCGCTCCTTGCGCAGGCGGGCGATGGCCGTCGGCAGCAATTCGGCCGAGGCTGACAGCAGCGTTCCGATGGCAACGCGGCCACCGGTGCCGTCGCGCAGGTCGGCGAGATGCTCCTCGGCGTGCGCCAGCTGGGTGATGACGAGGCGCGCGTGTTCGGCCAGCGTGTCACCGAACATCGTTGGCACGACGCCGCGATTGGTGCGGTCGAACAGCCTTGCCTTGGTCAGCGCCTCGATCTCCTGCAGCGCCTTGGTGACGGCCGACTGGGTCATGTTCAGCCGCTTGGCCGCGCGAACAAGGTTACCTTCCTCCACGATGGCCACGACCATGCGCAGGTGCCGGATGGTCAAACGGCTCGTCAGCAGCTTCATCGCGCATCATCCTCCCAAAGGATTGTCCGGGCATTGATATTCCAAATCCTCATAGAGATTTCCAGAGAATTCACTTGTCTGCATGTCTATTCGCTGGAACTTTTGCCCCAAAGGCGTTGGCTGCCCTGGGGCGGGCCGGCGTGTGGAGGTATTTTTGGCCGGCTTCCGCCATTCGGGGCCGGCTTCAGGCGTCGGCAGGGATGCCGCACGGGGAGGACAATCCTGACATGATCGAGAAGACTGGAAACGGGCGCCGCGCGGAGATTGCCGGCGCGGGGATTGGCGGCCTTACGACCGCGGCGGCGTTGGCCCAGCGCGGCTGGTCGGTGACGGTGCATGAACGTGCGCCGAACCTCCGTACCTTCGGCGCCGGCATCTATATCTGGAGCAACGGCCTGCGCGTGCTCCAGGCTATCGGCGCTTACGACCAGGCCGTCGTCGGCGCCCATGTCGGGCCGCAGTTCCATACCCGCGACCACGACAACAGCACGATGGAGGAAATCCCCATCAACGGTGCCCGCGACGCCCGGCTGATCACCATCCTGCGCGAGCAGTTGATCAATTCGCTTGTCGATACCTGCCGCCGGAGTGGCGTCGAGATCATGACCAATTCGGAGGCGGTGGGCGCGACGCCTGAAGGAGAGCTGCTGCTCGCCGACGGCAGCAGGCGCCAGGCCGACCTCGTGGTCGGTGCCGACGGCATCAATTCGAAGGTGCGCGACTCGCTCGACCTGATGATGTACCGCAAGCATCTCGGCTACGGCGCGATCCGCATGCTGATTTCCCGCGATGACGCCGACGTGCCGGTGGAGGATCGCGACCGCTACATCGAATATTTCACCGGCACCCGTCGCATCCTCTACACGCCGGCCAGCGCCACCGACCTCTATGTCGCGCTGTGCTGTGCCGCCGACGACACCGTCGCGCTGAAGGTTCCGGCCGACCGCGCGCTGTGGACCGAATCCTTCCCGCATCTCGCCCATCTCGTCTCGCGCTTCGGCGATGCCGGCCGCTGGGACGCCTTCGAGGTGGTCAAGCTCAAGAAATGGAGCAAGGGTCGCACGGCGATCCTGGGCGATGCCGCGCACGCCATGCCGCCCTATCTCGGGCAGGGCGGCGGTTGCGCGCTGATGAACGGCCTGGGCCTTGCCGCCGCCGTAGCCGACGCCGCCGACATCGAACAGGCACTGGCCGCCTGGGAAGAGCGCGAGCGGCCGATCACCGAGCACACCCAGGACACGGCCGAGCGCCTCGGCGACATGAATCTCTGGCCCGACGACGTCCGTTCGCAGGTGATGAAGATCACCGGCAAGAGCCGCGAGATCGGGGCCGAGCGCATGAAGACGGCACGCCATGCGCCGACCGCGACCGAGCCGCTCGCCTGAACATGGACCATCAGGGTGCGGCGCGCCCCAGAATTCGGAGACATCAAATGAAATCCATCCAGATCGGCGCCAACACGCTTTCTTATGACGAGACCGGCGAGGGCGAGGTGCTGCTGCTTCTGTCGGGCTGGTGCCAGGACCACCGCCTGTTCAAGACGCTTGCGCCCGAGCTTGCGAAAACCCACCGGGTTATCCGCCTGGACTGGCGCGGCCATGGCGACCATCGCGAGCATGACGGCGACTTCACCGTCGACGACCATGCCTCCGACGTCGTCGCCTTCCTCGATAGACTGAACATCGACAAGGTCGTGCCGGTCTCGACCTCGCATGGCGGCTGGGCCAACATCGAGGTCACCGACAGGCTGGGCACGGCGCGCATCCCGCGCTCGGTCGTGATCGACTGGATCCAGACCACGCCGAACGAAGACTTCTTCCGCATGATCGACCACATCCAGGATCGCACCAACTGGGAGAATGGCCGCGGCGATTTCTTCAACTACTGGATCGGCGACACCGAAAACCAGGACATCGTCAATCACGTCAACAACGAGATGGCCAAGTACAGCTTCGAGATGTGGGCGCGTTCGGGCCGCGAGATCGGCAAGGCCTATCGCAAGTGGGGCAACCCGATGCAGCGCATGGCGGCGCTGAAAGAGAAGCGTCCGATCACCCATATCTATTCGCAACCCTTCGAGCCTGAGTATGCTCAGGCGCAGCTCGACTTCGCTGCCGGCAACGACTGGTACAAGCCAAACAAGCTGCCGGGCCGGACGCACTTCCCGACGCTCGAGCAGCCCAAGGTGGTGGCCGACACCATCCGTGCCTTCGTCGCCTGACAGGAGTAACGCATGAGCGTGCTTGCCGAAGAAGCCAACTGGCCGCGTGAAATCCTCGACCGCGACTACGGTGCACGGGCTTCCGTTACGCCTGAGGTCTTCGACACCGCGATGCGCGACTATCGCAGCCGCTCGGAGGAGATGCGGGGTCACGCCACGCATCTCGATGTTGTCTATGACGAAGAGAGCGGCCAGACGATCGACATTTATGGCACCTCAGGCGAGTTGAGGCCGGTGTTCGTGTTCATCCATGGCGGATACTGGCGCATGCTATCCAAGCATGACTCTGCCTTCATGGCGGCCATGCTGGCCAAGCAAGGCATCGCCACCGCCGTCGTCGACTACCGTCTGGCGCCCGAGGTCTCGCTCGACGAGATCGTCCGCGAGGTCAGGGCGGCGATCGGCTTCCTGTGGAACAACGGTCGCGAGTTCGGCATCGATCCCGAACGCATCCATGTCGGCGGCAGTTCGGCTGGCGGGCACCTGACGGGGGCGGTGCTCTCAGGCGGCTGGCACGATGATGCTGGCGTGCCGGAAGATGTCATCAAGGGCGCGCTGCCGATCAGCGGCCTGTTCCATCTCGCGCCGATTGCAAGATCGTTCGTGCAGAACTGGATCAAGCTGGATGATGCGGCCGTCGAACGGCTGAGCCCGGCCGCGAACCTGCCAAGGGTTGGCTGCCCGATCGTTGTCGCCTATGCCGATGGCGAGCCCGATGGCTTCCGGCGGCAATCGACTGAGTATGACCTGATGTGGCGCGAGGCGGGCTTTGCCTCGGAGCTTATGGAAATCCCTGGCCGCAACCACTTCGACGTGCTGCTCGACCTCGCTTCCGAGGATACGGCCCTGTCCAAGGCTCTGGTCAGGCTGATCAAGGGCTGAGCGTCAATTGCCGTCGCGCGGCGTCAGCTGCTGCGCGTAGCGGCGCACGACGGCGGCAAAGGCCGAGACGGCGGGCGAGACCGAACGACCGGTGGCGTGGATCAGCGACACCTCGCGCGAGATGGTCGGCTCGGCCAGCGGCTTGCCGGCGACTTTCCTGAAGCGCGCCGCCGCCAGCGCGTAGGTGGGCAGCACGGCGATGCCGAGGCCTGCCTCGACCAGCGCGATGGCCGTCGTCACCTGCGTTACCTCGAAGGCCGGCTTGAACGGCATCTGCGCCATCTCGAAGCCGACTTCGACCAGCAGGCGGATGCCGCTGTCGCGCGTCAGCGTGATGAGCGGCTGTTCCGCCAAGGCGGCCCATTTGACAGTGTCCGCGCCATAAAACGGACTGCGGTGGTCGCAGAACAGCATCAGGCTGTCACGCACCAGCGACAGCCGCTCGATGCCGTCTTCCGCCGGCGAGAAGGTGCCGAGGCCGCAATCGGCCTGGCCGCTGCGCACGCTTTCCACGATCTGCTCCGTACCGACGTCGGCGAGCTGCACGGAGATCCCGGGATAGCTCTTCTGGAACTCGGCGATCGCCTGTGGCAGCACGACGGAAGCGAGCAGCGGCGGTGCGGCGATGCGCAGGCGACCGCGCCGCCGCTCGGCCAGCATGTGCACGCCTTCCACCGCGTGCTCCAGCTCCTCGACAACCTTTGTCGCCGAGTTCTGGAATTCGCGCCCCGCATCGGTCAGTTCGACCCGGCGGGTGGTGCGGTCGAACAAACGCACTGACAATTCCGCCTCGAGGTCGCGGATTGCCTGCGACAGGGCAGGCTGTGCGGTTCCGAGGCGCTTGGAAGCGCGCGAAAAACTGCCGAGCTCGGCGACTGCCAGGAACTGCTGGATTTGCTTGATGGTGATCTTCACGGCGGTCTCCGTGGCGCAGGGCCGAGCGGCAAGGCTTCGATGAGCGTGATTTATACAGAAAACAGTCTTAATTTATCAGATAAATCCATCTTGTCGATATATCGGTTTCCGTCGATGTTGTGCCCACGACGGCACGGGCTGCTGCCCGGCACTGTCGAAATTGATGTCAATTGCGAAGCCGAGGCGCCCGATGTCCAACTACCCCGATCTCCAGCTTTACATCGGCGGCGCCTGGCGGCGGACGGCGGAAACGCTGCCTGTCATCAACCCGGCCGACGAGAGCGTGATCGGCGCGGTTCCGGTGGCATCCACCGGAGATCTCGATGCGGCTCTCGAAGCGGCCGAGCGCGGCTTTGCCGTCTGGCGCAAGACCTCGCCCGCCCGCCGCGCCGAGGTTCTGCGCAAGGCGGCAGCGCTTCTGCGCGAGCGCATCGACGAGATCGCCAAGGACATCACCCGCGAACACGGCAAGCCGTTCCAGCAGGCGCGCCTCGAAGTCATTCGCGGTGCCGAGTTCTTTGAGTGGGACGCCGGCGAGGCGCAGCGTACCTATGGCCGTGTCATCCCGAGCGAACCCGGCATCCGCTACATCGTTCATCACCAGCCGATCGGCACGGTGGCGGCGTTTTCGCCGTGGAATTTCCCGATGAGCCAGCCGGCGCGCAAGATCGCCGGTGCGCTCGCCGCTGGTTGCTCGATCATCATCAAGGCGGCGGAAGAGACACCAGCTGGTTGTCTGCATATTGCTCGTGCCTTCCACGACGCAGGCCTTCCGGCCGGTGTTCTAAACCTCGTCTTCGGCATTCCGGCGCAGATTTCCGAGTACCTCATCCCGCAGGAGCAGGTTCGCCTGATCGCCTTCACCGGCTCGACTGCGGTCGGCAGGACGCTGACCGGCCTCGCTTCCCGCTATGTGAAGCCGACGCTGATGGAACTCGGCGGCCACGCCCCTGTGATCGTCTGCGACGACGCCGACCCGGTGAAGGCCGGCATCGCCTCGGCCATCCGCAAGGTGCGCAATTCCGGCCAGGTCTGCACCTCGCCGACGCGCTTCTTCGTCCACGAGAAGGTCTACAAGTCGTTCACCGAGGCCTTCGTCGAGCGTGCCCGCGCCGTGAGGGTCGGCAACGGCCTGGAAGAAGGCATCGAGATGGGCCCGGTGGCCAACCATCGCCGCGTCGAGGCAATGGAAATGCTGGTCGCGGACGCTGTCTCGAAGGGTGCCAAGCTTCTGCTCGGCGGCGAACGCCCGCGCAACAGCGGCTATTTCTATCCCCCGACGATCCTCGCCGATCTGCCTGACGATGCACGCGTCATGCGCGAGGAGCCGTTCGGCCCGCTGGCGGTGATCAATCCCGTCTCCTCGCTAGAGGAGGCAATCGAAAAGGCCAATGGCGTGCCTTTCGGGCTCGCCGCCTACGCCTTCACCAATTCTGCTGCCAATGTCGACCAGATCACCGACGATCTCGAAGCCGGCAACGTTTCCATCAACACGCTTGAGGCCTCGGTTGCCGAGACGCCGTTTGGCGGCGTCAAGGAGAGTGGTTTTGGCCGTGAGGGCGGGGCGGAAGGCATCCTGCACTACATGGTGGCCAAGAACGTCTCGCACCGCATGGCAATCTAGCCGAAGTTCGCCTCGTAAAGGTTCGCAATTCGATGAAATACGACAAGAAGACCGCCAAGGCCCATTCGAGGGCGACGATGAAGGGCATCTGGGCCGCCGGCCTGATGCCGTTCAAGGATGACCTTTCGATCGACGAAGACGGTTTCCGCAGCAATATCGACCACTGGATCGGCGACCTCGGCATTGACGGCTTCTTCATCGCCGGCAAGCAGGGCGAGTTCTTCTCGATGTCGCTCGACGAGCGCAAGCGCAGCTTCGACCTCGCCGTTGATGCCTGCGCCGGTCGCGCCCAGACCATCATGTCCTGCTCCGACCAGAACATGGACGTGGTGATCGATCTGGCAAAACATGCCCAGAAGTGCGGCGCCGACTACATCGTCGTGCACGCCCCGATCCTGCATTTCTTCAAGGAGCAGGACGAGACGCTGCTCAACTACTACCGCACCATCGCCGACAAGGTGGATATCGGAATCGCCCTGTGGAGCCATCCCGACAGCGGCTACCTGATGAGCCCCGGGCTGTGCAACAAGCTCGCCGACATCGAGAACGTCGTCGCCATCAAGTATTCGGTGCCGCGCCCGATGTACAAGGAACTGACGGAACTTGCCGGCGACCGCATCCTCGTCAGCACGGCCTCCGAGGAGGAATGGCTGGACAACATCCTCGAGCTCAACTGGCAGCTCTACCTCTGCTCGTCGCCGCCCTATCTGATCCAGACCAAGCACGACAAGCGCATGCGCGAATACACCGACCTTGCCTTTTCAGGCAAAGCCGAGGAAGCACGCCGCATCCGCGCCAGCCTCGACCCGGTGCGCGCAGCGCTCAAGAATACGCGCCCGGCCGAGAAGCCGCACTCACACCAGAAGTACTGGCAGGAGCTTTTGGGGCAGGCGGGTGGACGCGTGCGCCCGCCACTGCTGGAACTGACCGAGGAAGAGAAGCGCGCCACCCGCGCCGCCTTCGAGGCCTGCGGGCTGAAGACCTCAGCTTGAAGACTTCGGCCTGAAGACTGGGGCCTGAAGACTGGGGCCTGACCAATCCGACGCTCGCGCGCCGACCCAAAGGAGGAACGACAATGACCAGACGCCTTTCGGCCTTCAGCTTCTCGAAGTGGATCGACGAGCACGCCCACCTGCTCAAGCCGCCTGTCGGCAACCAGCAGATCTGGGAAGACGCCGACCTGATGGTGACTGTCGTCGGCGGCCCCAACAAGCGCACCGACTATCATGACGATCCGGTCGAGGAGTTCTTCTACCAGCTCAAGGGCGACATGATGCTCAAGGTGGTGGACAACGGCAATTTCTACGACGTGCCGATCCGCGAGGGCGAGATCTTCCTTTTGCCGCCGCATGTGCGCCACTCGCCGCAGCGCCCGCAGGAGGGCTCCATCGGCCTCGTCGTCGAGCCGAAGCGCAACGACGGTCTGCTCGACGCCTTCGAATGGTACTGCTTCGACTGCAACGCGCTGGTCAAGCGCGTCGAAGTCACGCTGAAGAGCATCGTCCGCGACCTGCCGCCGATCTACCAGGCGTTCTACGCCGACGAGAAGGCGCGCACCTGCCCGAACTGCGGCTCGCTCCATCCGGGCAAGACCCCGCCGGAAGGCTGGGTGAAGCTCTAGGCCAAACTCACCGCAGATACGGTCCGTTGCCACGCGACGAACCGCCCACCCAGGACGTCCAACGCATGAAATTGAAATCTTCCATTCTGGCCCTTTCGGCTGCTTCGCTGTTCGCTTCGAGCGCGCTGGCCCAGGATCCGGTCAAGATCGGCATGATCACGACCCTTACGGGACCTGCAGGCTATCTCGGTCAGGACGTGCGCGACGGCTTCCAGCTCGCCGTCGACTTGGAAGGCGGCAAGCTCGGCGGCGTTCCCGTCAAGATGCTGGTGGAAGATGACGGCCTGAAGCCCGGCAACGGCCGCCAGATCGCCGATCGTTTTCTCAACGACGACGGCGTCAGGCTGTTCACCGGCATCGTCTTCTCCAACGTGGCCGGCGCCGCGGTTCCGGAGATCGTCGATGCGGACGCGATCTTCGTAAGCCCTAATGCCGGGCCCTCTGAATTCGCCGGCAAGGGCTGCAATCCCAACTACTTCGTCCTGTCGTGGCTGACCGACACGATGCAGGGGAGTGCCGGCCAGAACGCGAGTGACCTCGGCTACAAGAAGGCCTTCGTGCTGGCGCCAAACTACCAGGCCGGCAAGGACGCCATCGCCGGCTTCAAGCGCTATTTCAAAGGTGAGATCGCAGGCGAGATCTACACGCGTCTCGACCAGACCGATTTCGCCGCCGAGATGGCGCAGATCAAGGCAGCAAATCCCGACGTCGTGTTCCAGTTCCAGCCCGGCGGCCTCGGCATCGCCTTCCTGCGCCAGTACCAGCAGTCAGGCCTGCTCGGCGCTGTGCCGATGGTCATCGCCGAACCGTCGATGGATCACGCGATCCTCAAGGCTGTGGGCGACGCCGCCGAGGGTCTGAACGTCTCCGGCGCATGGAACACGGACCTCGACAACGACACCAACCGCACGTTCGTGGCGAAGTTCGAGGAGACCTACAAGCGCACCCCGACCATGTATGCGGCGCAGGGCTACGATACGGCACTCGCCATCGCCTCGGCGCTCAAGCTGACCGAAGGCGATGTCAAAGACATCGAAGCCTTCCGTCAGGCCATGTTGAAGACCGAGTTCAAGACCACACGTGGCTCTTTCAGCTTTGGTGCGAACCAGCACCCTGTGCAGGACTGGTACGCCATGCAGGTGGTGCGCGACGACGCCGGCAAGCTTGTCCTGAAGACCCGCAAGAAGCTTTTGAGCGACCACGGCGATCCGTTCGCCGGCGAATGCCGGATGTGAGGCGGATGCGGTGAGGGTCACGCGGGCACACATCGCCGAACTCGGCATCGAACTGGAGCAGCTTCACGCTGGTCCGGTGGTGGTGACGTGCATTCCCGACATGGCCAATGTCGCCTGGCCGGCAAAGGCGATCTTTGCGGGGCTTTCCCGCGCGGACCTGGAAGTCGCTGCACGGCGCTCGCCTGAGGGCACCGTCGACCCTGACGGCGAGACGGTGGCGCTCAGCTTCAACTGCTACGTCATCGAGACGCCAGATTATGTGGCGCTGATCGACGGCGGCATCGGCGATGGCAAGGAGAGGCCGCACCGGCCGGCCTGGCATCGACGCGAAACCCAGTTCCTCCAGACTTTGTCTGCGCTCGGCATTTCGCCCGAACGCGTCGACATCGTCATCAACACGCATCTGCACGCCGATCATGTCGGCTGGAACACAAGGCGGGAAGGCGAAACCTGGCGGCCGACCTTTCCCAATGCGCGCTACGTCGTCGCCGCGACCGAGCTTGCCCACTGGACCGGGGTTCACGAGGCCTCGGCCGACGGCAACACGCTGCATGGCGCCTTCGCAGATAGCGTGTTGCCCATCATCCGTACCGTCGGCTTCGAGGCTGTCGCTTCGGATGCCGAGGTCGCGACGGGGCTGCGGCTGAAGCCGGCGCCGGGACATTCGCCTGGCATGGTGGTCGTGTCGCTCGACACTGAAGAGGGCGAGGTGCTGTTCCTGGCCGACGCGGTCCACCATCCGCTGCAGCTCGGCGACGACAGCATCGTTTGCAACTTCTGCGAGGACCCGGTCCTGGCGCGCTCGACGCGGATAGGCCTGCTCGGCGCGGCGGCTGCCGCCGGCACCGTGCTCGCCCCTTATCATTTTCCCGCTCCTGTCTTCGGCCGGCTGACGGCAGAGGCGGTTTCGTTCCGGTTCGTGCCTCTCGACATCGAGGCAACGGGCCGGCCTGCAACAAGCCCGGCAATCAACAACGAGCGCTGAAACGCGCCGACAGAGGAGAACTGACGATGAATTTGAGAAAGAGCATTCTGGCTGCATCGGTTGCGGCATTTGCGGTGGTTCCGGCTTTCGCCGCCGATCCGGTCAAGATCGGCATGATCACCACGCTGTCAGGCCCGGCCGGCTATCTCGGCCAGGACATCCGCGATGGCTTCATGCTGGCGCTGGAGGAGGGCAAGCTGGGCGGCGTGCCGGTCGAGCTCGTGGTCGAGGATGACGGACTGAAGCCGGGGCAGGGCAAGCAGATCGCCGAGCGCTTCATGGGCGAGGAAGGCATCAAGCTGTTCACCGGCATCGTCTTCTCCAATGTCGCCGGCGCCACGGTTCCCGATATCGTCGACAACGACGCCTTCTATGTCAGTCCCAACGCCGCGCCGTCGAACATGGCCGGCAAGGAGTGCAACCCGAACTATTTCGTCGTCTCCTGGCAGAATGACAGCCTGCACGAGAGTGCCGGCCAGAACGCCACCAATCTCGGCTACAAGAAGGCCTTCGTTTTGGCCCCGAACTACCAGGCCGGCAAGGACGCCATCGCCGGCTTCAAGCGCTACTTCAAGGGCGAGATCGCCGGCGAGATCTACACCCGCCTTGACCAGACCGATTTCGCCGCCGAGCTCGCGCAGGTTCGCGCCGCCAAGCCCGACGTGGTGTTCCAGTTCCATCCCGGCGGCCTCGGCATCACCTTCCTGCGCCAGTACGAGCAGTCGGGGCTGATGAAGGAAATCCCGATGGTCGTGGCCGAGCCGTCGATGGATGGCGTCACCCTTGCCGCGGTTGGCGATGCCGCCATCGGGCTCAACGTGACCAGCCACTGGAATTCGGACTTCGACAACGCCGCCAACAAGAAGTTCATGGAAGCCTGGAACAAGGCCTACAACCGCCCGGTCACCTACTACGCCAGCCAGGGTTACGACGCAGCCCTTGCCTATGCCTCGGCGCTGAAGGCCACCGGCGGCAGCCTCGACGACGCCGACGCCTTCCGCGCAGCACTGCGCAAGGCCGACTTCGAATCCGTGCGCGGCAAGTTCGCCTTCGGCCCGAACCAGCATCCGGTGCAGAACTGGTACGCGCTGAAGGTCGAGAAGGGCGATGACGGCAAGCCGATGCTGAAGACCGTCGGCGAGGTCCTCAAGGACCATGGCGACGCCTACGCTGCCGAGTGCAAGATGTAGCCTCTGTCGGCTCGCGACGGCGGGTGGCAGCGCTGCCGTCCGCCAGTTTCCCCGTTATTCCAATCGAAACGACAGGCAATGACGCTCTTCCTCGAACAAATGCTGAATGGCGTGCAATTCGGCGTCATGCTCTTTTTGCTGGCGGCCGGCCTGACGCTGATCTTCGGCATCATGGGCGTCATCAACCTGGCGCATGGCTCGATCTACATGATCGGCGCCTATGCCGGCACATGGGCGGCTGCTGAGACCGGCTCGTTCTGGCTCGGCATTCCGGCAGCGCTTGCGGCCGCAGCCGTCACCGGTGCCGCGATCGAATTCCTCGTCGTGCGCAGGCTTTACCAGCGCGACCATCTCGACCAGGTGCTGGCGACCTTCGGCCTGATCCTGATCTTCAACCAGACCATCACCATCCTGTTCGGGCGCCAGCCGCTGTTCGTGTCGATGCCCGAAATGCTCGATGGCTCGGTCGAGCTTCTGCCCGGGCTGGTCTATCCGGTCTATCGCCTGGCCATCATTGCCGTCGGCCTGCTGGTGGCGCTCGGGCTCTATCTGCTGATCAACAAGACCCGCATCGGCATGCTGGTCCGCGCCGGCTCGACCAACCGCGAGATGGTACGCGCGCTCGGCGTCGACATCCGTCTGCTCTACACGCTCGTCTTCGGCCTCGGCGCGCTGCTGGCCGGTCTCGCCGGCTTCATGGCCGGGCCGATCCTCGCCGTGCAGGTCGGCATGGGCGAGCAGATCCTGATCACCACCTTCGTCGTCGTCGTCATCGGCGGCGTCGGTTCGATCCGCGGCGCCTTCTTCGCCAGCCTCATCCTCGGTGTCGTCGACACCGGCCTGCGCGCCTACCTGCCGGGCCTGCTGCGCCGGGTCATGGTTGGCCCGGAGGCCGACGCGCTCGGCGCGGGCATCTCGTCGATGGGCATCTACCTGTTGATGGCGATCGTCCTCCTCATCAGGCCGAAGGGCCTGTTCATCCGAAATTCCTGAACTAGGCGCTGACTGGCCCATGGAAAAGACACTCAAGCGACCCGTCTTGCTTGCCAGCGTGCTGATTGCGCTGATCGCATTGCCGACGGTCGCCGACGCCACCGGCTATGCCGCGCTGACGTCGCTCGCAACCCGCGTGCTGATCTACGGCATTGCCGCCGCCAGCCTCAACTTCGTGCTCGGCTATGGCGGCATGGTCAGCTTCGGCCACGCCGCCTTCTTCGGGATCGGCGGTTATGTCGTTGGCATCCTCTACCAGCACTATTCGCAGGGCGAGCCTTTGTTTGGCTTCATCCCTGGCACCAACCAGCTGTTGATCACCGTCCCAGTGGCGCTGGTGGTCTCCGGCCTGATGGCGGCGCTCATCGGCGCGCTGTCGCTGCGCACCGGCGGCGTGCAGTTCATCATGATCACGCTGGCCTTTGCCCAGATGCTGTTCTTCCTGTTCGTCTCGCTCAAGACCTATGGCGGCGACGACGGCCTGATCATCCGCCGCGCCAACGAACTGCCGGGGCTCAACATGCGCGACAAGCAGACCGTTTATTATGTCTGCCTTGCCTTCGCGGTGCTGTTCTTCTTCGTGCTGTGGCGCATCGTCAACTCGCGCTTCGGCAATGTCGTCGTCGGCCTGCGCCAGAGCGAGCGGCGCATGGCGGCGATCGGCCTGCCGGCCTATCGCTACAAGCTGATGGCCTTCGTCATTTCAGGCATGGGCTGCGGCCTGGCCGGCGCGCTGATGGCCAATTTCCTTCGTTTCGCCAGCCCCGACATGCTGCACTGGACCAAGTCGGGCGAGCTGATGGTGATGGTCATCCTCGGCGGCGTCGGCACGCTGTTCGGGCCGCTCATTGGTGCTGCCGTGTTCATCGTGCTGGAAACGCTGCTTGCCTCGTGGACCGAGAACTGGCAGCTCGGCCTCGGCCTGATCCTGCTGTTCGTCGTGCTCTACACTCAGGGCGGCGTGCAGGCGCTGGGCGCGCGTCTTCTCGGGAGGCGCGCATGAGCCGGCCGATCCTCAATGTCCGCGGGCTGGTCAAGCGCTTCGGCGGACTGCTTGCCACCGACCATGTCGACATCACCGTCAATCCGGGCGAGATCCACGCGCTGATCGGCCCGAACGGCGCCGGCAAGACGACGCTGATCTCGCAACTGATGGGCGAGCTCAAGCCCAATGAAGGAACCGTGGAGATCGACGGCAAGGCAGTCGACGGCCTGCCGACGGCAAAGCGCGTGTCGCTCGGTCTGGCGCGCACTTTCCAGATCACCTGCCTGCTGCCCGATTACACGGTGCGCGACAACGTTGCCATCGCCGTCCAGATCCGGCAGGGCCACAGCTTCCGCTTCTGGGGCGACGTGCGCCGAGAGACGGTGCTGGCCGAGGAGGCGACACACTTTCTCGCGACAGTCGGCCTTGAGGGCCGCGCCGACGAGCTGGTTGCCAACCTGTCCCATGGCGAGCAGAAGCAGCTGGAACTTGCGGTCGCACTGGCGACCAAGCCACGTCTGCTGCTGCTCGACGAGCCGATGGCCGGGCTCGGCCATGTCGAGAGCCAGCAGATGATCGAGATCCTGCGCGGTCTCAGGAGCCATGTCTCGATGCTGCTGGTCGAGCACGACATGGAGGCGGTGTTCGCGTTGGCCGATCGCATCTCGGTGCTGGTCTACGGTCGTGTCATTGCCACCGGCAGCGTCGACGAGATCAGGGACAATCCGGAAGTCCGCACCGCCTATCTGGGCGAAGGAGACGAGCAATGCTGAGCGTCGCCAAACTGCAATCGGGCTATGGCCGCAGCCAGGTGCTCTTCGACGTCGAGCTGGAGATCGGCGACGGCGAGGTCGTCACGTTGCTCGGCCGCAACGGCATGGGCAAGACCACCACCGTCAAGTCGATCATGGGGCTGGTGCGGCCGATGTCGGGCGAGGTGCGCTTCACCGGCCGCGACGTGCGCGGCGCGACCCCCGAGACGGTCGCCCGGCTTGGCGTCGGCCTGGTGCCCGAGGGCCGGCAAACCTTTGCCACGCTCACCGTGCGCGAAAACCTCGTCGCCACCGCTGCCAACCGCCTCGGCCGCAAGAACCCGTGGACGCTGGAGCGCGTCTATGCGCTGTTTCCTAGGCTGAAGGAGCGGGCCGGGCAGGCGGCGGGCACGCTGTCGGGTGGCGAGCAGCAGATGCTCGTTGTCGGCCGGGCGCTGATGACCAATCCCAAGCTGCTCATCCTTGACGAGGCGACCGAGGGGCTGGCACCTGTCATCCGCGCCGAGATCTGGCGCTGCATCGAGGCTCTGAAGGCGGAAGGGCAGTCGATCCTTCTGATCGACAAGAACCTCAACGTGCTGAAGCGCCTGGCCGACCGCCATTACATCCTCGAAAAGGGCCGTACCGTCTGGTCGGGCACCGGCACGGACCTGACCAACAACGCCGAGCTGGTGCAGCGCTATGTCGGGCTCTAAGGCAGGAAAAATGCGAAGCGGTTTTCCGTCTGGAGTTGCGTCACAGCAAGGGCCCGGCACGTCTCGACGCCGCCTCCGGCTCTGCCTCGTCGGCTGGGGAGCGATTGCCTCGCGGGTCGGCGAACTGCTGGCCGAGCGACAGCCTGATGCGGTCGAAATCGTCGCCGTGGCCGTGCGCGATGCCAGTCGCGAGCGCGCCGGCCTGCCGCAAGGCGCGTGCCTGATCTCCGGGCCAGACGAACTTGCCGGGCTTGATCTGGACATGGTGATCGAGGCGGCTGGACGCCCAGCGGTGGCCGTGTGGGGCGAGGCGGCGCTGCGCCACGCCGGCAGCTTCGTCGTCTCTTCGACCAGTGCGTTCACCGACGAGGCGTTGTTCGGCCTGCTGCTCGCAGCGGCCGACGAGACCGGAAGCCGCATCCTTGTTCCCTCAGGCGCGCTCGGCGACCTCGGCGCGCTCGCCGCAGCCTCGGTGCTGCCGCTCGACGAAGTCCGCCATACTATCGTCAAACCACCCCTCGCCTGGCGGGGCACCAAGGCAGGCGAGTTGATCGACCTCGACAAACTCACCCAGCGCACCGAGTTCTTTGTCGGCTCGGCGCGCGAAGCGGCAGCAAGCTTCCCGCAGAACGCCAATGTCGCCGTCATCACCGCATTGTCTGGGATTGGCCTCGACCGCACACGGGTTGTGCTGGTGGCCGACCCGGATGTCAGCCGCAACGTTCATGAGATCAGCGCCTCCGGCGCATTCGGCAAGCTGGACCTCAGGCTCGAAAACGAGCCCCTGAAGACCAACCCGAAATCGTCGGAAATGACCGCGCTCAGCCTCGTTCGCGTCATCGAAAACAGCGTGGCAACGCTGGTGCGCTGACCGGCACGCGGTCAAATGGACGGCCCCCGAGCCTTCATGGAGCCTGCACCGACCTGCCGCCGAGGTAGGACCGGGAAGGGTTCGGCTATGGAGCGCCGTACGTCCAAGGGGACGCACGACGCTCCTGCCTATTGAAGCTTCGCCTCGTGCCTTGCAAGATCGTGGACCGTTAGCTCGGTCCGGCGCGCGGCACTCAGCTCTTTCGTAGATCGAGCAGGCGCCGGACCTTGTCCCGGCCCAGCCTGGTATGTTCGACCAGCGACCCCGCCTCGACGATTTCGATGTCGACCTTGACGCCGAGATCCTTGAACAACTCGCGCCGCATGTCCGCCTCGAGCGCCGCCGCATCGACCTGCGCCGACTTGCGTTCGATCCGCACCGTCATCTCCTCGCGGCGGCCGAGGCCCTCGCCGACATGATAGGCCACGCAGATGTAATCGCCAGTCGTGCGGTCGTCCTTGGTCACCGCGTTCTGGCAGGCCAGCGGATAGACGTTGGTGCCGCGCAGCTTCACCATTTCGTCGGCACGGCCGAGGAAGGTGGAGAGCTTGCGCGTGATCAGGCCGGACTCGGATTCCTCCCGGTCGGTCATGATCATCAGGTCGCGGAGGTCGTAGCGGATGAGCGGCGGCACCGACCTGTGCAGGCTGGTCGCCACGACATTGCCGCGCGTGCCATAGGGCACCGGCACGCCGGTGTCGGTGTCGAGGATCTGGACGTAGACGGTGTCCTCGCTGATGTGCTTGCCGTTGCGCTCGCGGCCCTCGAAGGCGATCAGGCCGATCTCGTGGCTGCCGTAGTTGTCATAGACCGGGCAGCCCCAGGCCTCCTCGAGCTTCTGGCGGAAATGTCCCTCGACATCCGGCCCGAGATAGGAATGCAGGAAGCGGGTCTTCAGCTGGTGCAGGTCGAACTTCATCTCCTCGGCGACCTGGGCGAGGCGGCCGAGATATTCGCCGCGCGCGAACCACCAGTCCACACCCCATTCCCTGGCGTATTCGAGCTTGCGCTCGCTGGGCGTGACGATGCCGGTGCCGGTGGTCACGGGCACGCAGCCGAGCCAGTTGAACAGGCCGGTGAAGGCGTTCCAGGCCGAATTGGCGAGCGAGTTGGTGTAGGTGATCTGGACGACGTCGCCCGGCCGCGCGCCCTGTTCGTAGAAGGCGCGAGCTGCCTGCACCGCCTGTACTTCCCAGGCGATCGGGTCGAACAGTGTCGGGCGCGGCATGCCGGTGGTGCCGCCGCTGGTCTGGATCTTGAGCGGGAATTTGCCGAAATCGGCGCGGGTGAACTTGTAGTGGTCGCCGAAGGGCGGGGCCGACGCCAGCGCGCCCTTGAGATCGTCGCTGTTGAAGGTCGGAATCCGGTCGATGTGCTCGAGCCTGGTCACGTCGCCCGGTTCAAGCCCGGCGGCACCCCACAGCCGCTGGTAGAACGGCACCTGCCAGGCATCGGCGACGCGGTCGAGGAAGCGCTTTTCCTGCAGCGCGTGCATGGCGTCCGCCGCCAGGCGGCCGGTGGTGGCGCTGAAATGCGGCGGCGGCGGAAAATCCGCCATGAACTGGTCCCAGTCGACGGATTTGCAATAGTACGGAATGCTCAGGGTCATTGGCAGGTGATCTTCTGTATTGCTCTCAGCGCGCATAGGTCCAAGGCTCGCCCTCGACGAGGATCGCCTTGCTGACCGAGGATGCGAAGCGGGCTCGCACGCTGTGTTGATACGCTTCGGAATAATAGAAACTGCGCGCCTGATCCCAGCTTGGGAACTCGATCACGAAGAACCGTTCGGGGGCCCAATCGCCCTCGAGGGTCTCGATCCGACCTTCCTTGCCAGTGACGCTGCGAATCAGGAAACGCCCGCCATGCTGGTCGAGAATAGGTCGCGCCGCGGAGCGGTAGCTGTCGTATTCCTCCTGATTCTGAATGGAAATCTCGAAGACGAGGAACGCTGCCAAGGGCATCTCTCCCACTGGTGTCGACCGCCGGACCGGCCAGGCAACTAGCGATGGGTCCGGGGCCATCGCGGCCATACAGTTGATTGCAGCCGGGCAAGTAACCGTCCGAACGGACTATGGTGCGGCCCCGGCTGCCGCAATCCCGACATAGCAGGGCAAAATCGACGTACCGTCCGTTCGGACTATGTCCGTGGCGCAGTTCCTGTGAATGATGCCGTCGGTTTTGGCTGGTCGCCGCGTGGAGGCGCGTAGACAAGTGCCACTATACGCACTTGTCGGGACAGCATCCGGCAAGGCGGTGGTCAGTATTCTGGAGGAGACAGAACATGACATTTCTCAAGCGCGCCGCCGTTGGGGCTGCGGTGCTCGCCGGAATTTTGACGGCAGCTGGCCAGTCGGCGGCAGCTGACGGTTTCGATACGATCGTCGAGAAGGCGAAGGCCGAAGGCAACGTCATCGTCCGGATCACCAACCCGAGTTCGCCCGAAGCCCATGCGGCGCTCGAGAAAGCCTTCAACGAGCGCTTCGGCCTGTCGGTCAAGCTGGAATGGACGCCGCAGGGCGCGCCGCAGACCAACGCCCGCGTGATTGCCGAAGCCGGCGCCAACCAGGGTTCCGTCGACATTATCGGCCTCGGCAGCGCCGAGGACGTCGAAGCGCTGCGCAGCCGCGGTCTGGTCAAGGAATTCCCCTGGGTCGAAGTGTTTGGCAAGGAATTGCCTGGCATCGAGCGCGTGGTGAACGACGTCATTCCGGATCTGCGCGGTGCCACCTTCAACCTGCTGGATGCGATCTACGGCGTCGGCTGGAACACCAACATGATCAAGGCCGAGGAGGTTCCCTCCACGACCGCTGAACTGTCCGATCCCAAGTGGAACGGCAAGCTTGCGCTCAACGCGTTCTTCCTCAACCCGCTGCCGACGATCGCCTATGTCATCGGCCAGGACCAGATGCTCGACTATGCCCGCAAGCTGGTCGAGAACAAACCGATCCTGCAACGCGGCAGCCCGGTGGTCATGCAGGCGCTTTCGGTCGGGCAGGCGCCTCTCGGCATCATCACCTACCACGCCGCCCAGGCCGCCAAGAAGAAGGGGCAGCCGGTCGATTTCAAGCTCTTCTCCGACTACATCATGATCTACCAGGGGCTGATCTACATCCCCGAGAACGCGCCGCACCCGAACGCCGCCCGCTTGTTCATGGCGTGGCTTGCAACCGAAGGCACGAAGGTGGCGTCGGAATTCGAAGCGATGCCGCGCATCAGCGACGAGGGTTCGGCCGCCGCGAACTTCGTCAAGGAAGCGCAGGCCAAGTCCGGAGCGAAGATCGCTACCCCGACCTCGCTGAAGGAAATCGCGGCACAGGAAGCGCTGCGCGCTTCGCTGACAAAGCTGCTGACCTCCGCCGGCAACTGACGCCGCCATTTTGGCTTGTGCATGTCCCGCCCCGCTGGGCGGGACATGCTGCATTTTTGAGTTTTGGACGCTCCCATGCTTGTCATCGAAAACCTTGAAAAGACCTATGCCGCGCGCGGCGGCGGCCAGCCGGTTCACGCCCTGCGCGGGGTCAACTGCACGGTCAAGCAAGGCGACTTCTTTGCACTTCTGGGGCCGAGCGGGTGCGGCAAGACGACGATGCTGCAGTCGATCGCCGGGCTGGAGACGCCGACCGGCGGCAAAATCCGGATCGGCGACAAGACGGTCTTCAACTCGGACAAGTCGATCTACGTGCCGACCAGCCAGCGTATGCTGGGCATGGTGTTCCAATCCTACGCCATCTGGCCGCACATGACGGTGTTCGACAATGTCGCCTTCCCGCTCGTGCATGGCCGCCACAAGGCGCCGCGTGAAGAGGTTCGCAAGCGCGTCATGCTTGCGCTGGAACGTGTGAAACTGGCCGACTTTGCCCAGCGCCTGGCGCCCCACCTCAGTGGCGGACAGCAACAGCGCGTGGCACTCGCGCGCGCCATCGTCCATGAACCGCGCCTGCTTCTTCTTGACGAGCCGTTGAGCAATCTCGATGCGCGGCTGCGCGACACGATGCGCGAGGACCTGCGCAATCTCGTCAAGTCGCTCGGCATCACCACCGTTTTCGTCACCCACGACCAGGTCGAAGCCATGGGCATGGCCGACCAGGTCGCGGTACTCCATGGTGGCTCGATCGTGCAGATCGGCGCCCCGGAAGAAATCTACTTCCGCCCGAGAACCGCCTTTGCTGCCAATTTCGTCGGCCGCAGCAACACGTTGCCCGGCCGGGTCACATCGGTCGAGCGCGTCGGCGGCCAGAACTTGCTGCGCTTCCAGACCGCGATCGGCGAGATCTGCAGCTCGGTCGCTTCCGACGTCGAGGCCGGCAGCGAAGGTCTGTGCATCATTCGTCCACAGGCATTCAGCCCGGTGCCGGACAGGACCGCGACCGAAGAATGCGCCAACGCCATTGGCGGTGTCCTGAGCGCCAGGAGCTTCCTTGGCGATACCGTCGAGGCACAGCTTACCGTTCGCGATACGCCCTTGCGCATCGTTCTCAATTCCTACGACACGGTCATGACGGGTTCCGAGATGCGTTTTTCGGTGCCCTTCGACAGGTGCGTCATCGTGCCCGCCGAGCGTTGACCATGGCAAGCGAGACAACAACGATGCCGCGTCGTCGCGCCAGCGATGCCGGCCAGCCCTGGATCGCGCAAACCGTGGTGCTGCTGATCGTGGCGGCGCTGGTCATCGGCCCTCTGCTGATGCTGTTCCGGACAGCCCTGCTGCCGGAGAACTCGCTGCCGTTCGAGACCTGGGAGTTCACGCTCTCCAATTTCGCGACCATTGTGACAGATCCGCAGGTGCTGGTCCTGCTGTTCAACACGGCGGTCTATGCACTGGGAAGCGTGGTGTTCGGCCTGGTGATCGCCACCGTGCTTGCCTGGCTGGTCGAACGCACGGACATGCCGGGCCGCACGGCAATCCGTGTCGCCCTGTTTACCTGGATGGCGGTGCCGCCTGTCATTTTGGGCTTCGGCTGGATTTTGCTGATCAATCCCGGCAGCGGTATTCTGAACGCGCTTTGGCGCACGCTTGCCGGCACCGACGGCCCGCTGACCATCTATTCGATGTGGGCGCTGATCTTCATCACCGGCATCAGCGTGACCCCGACTGCCTTCGTCATGATCGGCGGTCTGTTCCGCAACATGGATCCGCAGCTCGAAAATGCCGGCTACGTCCACGGCGGCAACTGGTTGTCGGTTGCCCGCCGCATCACGCTGCCACTGCTCACGCCCGGACTCCTGTCGGTCGGCATCTATGTTTTCATCGCGGTGGTGCAGACCTTCGAGCTGCCGCTGATCGTCGGGCTGACCGCCCGCATCCCGGTGCTGAGCACGCGCATCTACTTGCTGTCATCTCCTGATGTCGGCGTGCCCAATTACGGCCTGTCGGCAGCATTCGGCCTGCTGCTTCTGGTGGTCGCGGTGCTGTTGATGCTGCTTTACTTCCGCGTGGTGGGGGCAGGCGAAAAGTACCGTGTCGTCTCCGGCAAGAGCTTTAGGCCGCGCCAGACGGAGCTCGGGCGCTGGTCCATACCGGCGATGATCGGCACGGCATTGCTCGTACTGCTGATGATCCTGCCGCTTCTCGTGCTTTTGTGGACGAGCTTCCTGCGTTTCTATGAGCTGCCGAGCCTGGACGCCCTGTCGCGCGTGTCGCTGGACACCTATCGCGAGGTGCTTGCGCGCGGCGCGGTGCAAGGCGCGATCCTGAACACGGTGATCCTGGTGTTCGTCAGCAGCACCGCGACCATGTGCCTGGCAGCGGTGGTGGCGTGGTTTTCACAACGCGGTCGCGGCTGGATCGCACGGTCGCTCGACGTGCTTTCGTTCTCGCCGATCGCCATACCGCCCATCGTCATGGCTATGGCAATCCTGTTGCTGTACCTGCGCACCCCGCTCTACGGTTCCGTGGCGATCCTCATCCTCGGCCACATGACGATCTATCTGGCTTTTGCCACGCGCACGCTGTCCAGCGCCCTGGTCCAGTTGCACAAGGAACTGGCCGACGCCGCCATGGTCAGCGGTGCCAGCTGGTGGACGACGCTCACCCGCGTCATCATTCCGCTGATATGGCCGCAAGCGCTGAATGGCTGGATCTGGGTGCTGGCGCACAGTGCGCGTGACCTGACGATCCCGCTGCTGTTGATGACCAACTCCAACATGGTCATGTCGACAGTGATGTGGACGTTGTGGGATGTGCCGGATCTCCCGGGCGCCGCCGCACTTTCCACCCTGCTCGTCGCTGCGCTTTTGTGCATCGTGGTTCCGCTGCAGATACTGATCACCCGCAAGTCAGAACGCGCGATGTGAGGACCGGCAACAACACTTTCGCGGCGAGTGAAGTCGCAGTCCCCGCTATCCAAGCTTCTCGACGATCGGCGGAATCTGGACGGTCTTCAGCTCGGATCCACCGGAATCGATGATCTCGAACACGGCGTCGAGCATGGCCGGCACGTCTTGCCGCACCATTTCGATGTGGTCGCCGAGCATCGCCACGAAGGGATCCCAGTCGAAACAGCCGAGCAGGGGCATGTTGTCGGGATACTGGCCCGAGCCGCGCAGCCAGCGCATCACCCCTTCGAGCGAAATCGTCGAGTTGACGAACATGCCGCGCGGCAGCGTGCCGACAGTTTCGGCCAGATGCTTCATGGCCTGTTCCGATTTCTCCGGCGCGTAGCCGCACGTCAGGATCAGCCGCTCGTCGACTTCGATGCCGGCCTCGGCGTGCGCCGTTCGGAAACCGCGCACGCGCTCGGACGTGTTGTGGTCGTTTCCGCGCCCGCCGACAAAAAGCAGCGGGGTCATTTCGCCGAATTTCTTCTCGCTGTTTGCGAGCACCCGGCGCGTCAGTTCGAGCGCTCCGCCATAATTGTCCGAGATCACCGACGGCGCCTTCGATCCCGGCAGGTCGAGGTTGACGGTGCGAACGCCCGCCGCCGCGCACAGATCGACGATCCTGTCCGGGTCGGTGGCACCGGTCGCGATCAGGCAGTCGACCTGATAGGACAGCATGGCCCGCGCCGCCTCTATTTCCAGGGCCGGATCGCGGCGGGTGCAGGTGACGATGGGAAACAGTTCGCGGTCGCGCGCCATGGCCTCGAAACGCTCGACGATCGAGCCGAAGTAGCGGTTGTCATATTTGGGCACGATCATGCCGATGATCTTCGAGCGCTCCCGGCGCAGCACGCTGGCCTGCATGTTCAGGGCGTAACCCTGTTCCTGGGCGAGCAGCGTGATCCTCTCCGCCAACTGGCTGCTGATGCGCCGCTTCTTCCAGTTTCCGTTCAGCACAGCGCTTACCGCGCTCGCCGACGTGCCGGCCAGTTCGGCGAGATCGTAGATCGTCGTTCGTTTTGTCTGCGTGCTTCGCTTCACGAATAAGGCCTCCACTTCGGAGCCACCTTGACATCAACCGCGAGAAGGGGCAATTCTGCTTCATCGATTGAGCAAGCTTGCGCAATCGATGAAGTCGCCAGCAAAGCGAAGCTGACTCAGGGAGGAGTCGGATCAGGAACCGAGACGATCGACGCGGTGGCCCAGGCCGCAACGCTCGATCCCGCGCGTCATCAAATGGCGTCGCGTCGCCTGATTTCCGCACTCCCCTTTTGGAAGCCTGAGCCGCCGGCCCAGAAAATCCTTGGTGGAGGAAACATATGAAGACGATTGCTTATTTGCTTGCCTCGGCCGGCTTGGCCGTGACGCTTGGCAGCGCTGCGATGGCGCAGGATGCTGCCACCGTTGCGTTCCTGATGCCGGACCAGGCTTCGACCCGCTACGAACAGCATGACTATCCCGGCTTCAAGGCCGAGATGGAAAAGCTCTGCCCCAACTGCACGGTCATCTACCAGAACGCCAATGCCGACGTGGCGTTGCAGCAGCAGCAGTTCAACTCCGTGATCGCCCAGGGCGCCAAGGTCATCGTCCTTGACCCTGTCGATTCCGCGGCAGCCGCAGCACTGGTCGAGATCGCGCACTCGCAGGACGTCAAGGTCATCGCCTATGACCGTCCGATCCCCAGCAAGCCGGCTGACTACTACGTCTCCTTCGACAACGAAGGCATCGGCCGTGCCATCGCCCAGTCGCTGGTCGACCACCTGAAGGCTTCGGGCGTTCCGGATGGCGCCGGCGTGCTCCAGATCAACGGCTCGCCGACCGACGCTGCCGCCGGCCTGATCCGCGACGGCATCGATTCCGCCCTCGACGCATCACCCTACAAGACGCTCGCTGAATTCGACACGCCGGACTGGGCGCCGCCGAAGGCTCAGGAATGGGCCGCTGGCCAGATCACCCGCTTCGGTGACCAGATCAAGGGCATCGTCGCCGCCAATGACGGCACCGGCGGTGGTGCGATCGCCGCGCTGAAAGCGGCCGGCGTCAAGCCGGTTCCCCCGGTGACCGGCAATGACGCGACGATCGCCGCGCTGCAGCTGATCATCTCGGGCGACCAGTACAACACCATCTCCAAGCCTTCCGAGATCGTGGCTGCCGCTGCCGCCAATGTCGCGGTGAAGCTGCTCAAGGGCGAGACCCCCGAAGCGCCGAACAAGCTCTACGACACGCCGTCGCAGCTGTTCGTGCCGGCGGTCGTCACCTCCGAGAACATCAAGGCCGAGATCTTCGACAAGGGCATCAACAAGCCGGAAGAAGTCTGCACCGGCGAGTATGTTGAAGGTTGCCGCAAACTCGGCATCATCAACTGAGCATGCAAACAAGGTCCGGCCGCGCTCGTCGCGGCCGGACGCCTACCGTCGAGAGGTCAGGGCAATGACTGCTGATACCCAGAACATTCCCGCCAAGGGAGAGACGGTGCTGCGGCTGCGCGGCATCTCCAAGAATTTCGGCGCCGTGTCCGCGCTCACCGACATCGAGCTCGACGTCAAGGCCGGCGAGGTCGTGGCTCTGGTCGGCGACAACGGCGCCGGCAAGTCGACGCTGGTCAAGGTCCTTGCCGGAGTGCACCAGCCGAGCTCGGGCAGCATTGAATTCTGCGGGCAGGGGGTGACGCTCGACAGCCCCGGCACGGCGCTGGGCCTCGGCATCGCCACGGTGTTCCAGGATCTCGCCCTGTGCGAAAACCTCGACGTCGTCGCCAATCTTTTCCTCGGCCATGAGATGTCGCCGTGGCAGCTGGACGAGGTGGCGATGGAAGTGCGCGCGTGGAGGCTGCTGCGCGAGCTCGCCGCGCGCATTCCCTCGGTGCGCGAGCCGATCGCATCCCTGTCGGGCGGCCAGCGCCAGACGGTGGCCATCGCGCGCTCGCTTCTGCTCAATCCCAAGGTGATCATGCTCGACGAGCCGACGGCGGCGCTCGGCGTGGCGCAGACCGCCGAAGTGCTCAACCTGATCGAGCGTGTCCGCGAGCGCGGGCTCGGCGTCATCATCATCAGCCACAACATGGAGGACGTGCGCGCCGTGGCCGACCGCATCGTCGTGTTGCGGCTCGGACGCAACAACGGCGTGTTCTTGCCGGATGCCTCCAACCAGGAACTCGTCGCCGCAATCACCGGCGCCACCGAAAATTCCGTTTCCAGGCGTCTCGACCGCAAGGCCGGCCTGGTCAGCGAAGCAAGCGAGGGGGCAGCATGAGCCAGAACCTTTCCAACAATCTCGCTCAGGGCGAACCGAAGCTCGATCGCAGCGACGAACGCGTGCGGCGCGACGAGGGCGTCTTCGGCATGCTGCGCGGGTTTGCCGACCGCGTGCGCTCCGGCGACCTCGGCATGTTGCCGGTGGCGGTGGGCCTGATCGTCATCTCGGTCGTCTTCTCGGCGCTCAATCCGGTCTTCCTCGCGCCCAACAACCTGGTGAACCTGCTCTTCGATTGCGCCACCGTCGGCGTCATTTCGCTCGGGATCATCTGCGTCCTGGTGCTCGGCGAGATCGACCTTTCGGTCGGCTCGATGAGCGGCCTGGCCTCGGCGATGGTCGGCGTGCTGTGGGTCAACCAGGGCTGGCCGGTTGCCGGCGCGATCATCGCAGCGCTTGTCGTCGGCGCCTGCGTCGGCTTGCTCTACGCCAACCTCTACAATCGCCTCGGCATGCCGAGCTTCATCGCGACCCTCGCCGGCCTGCTCGCATTGCTCGGCCTGCAGCTCTACATCCTCGGGCCGACGGGCTCGATCAACCTGCCTTATGCCTCGCCGCTCGTCCGCTTCGGTCAGATCCTGATCATGCCGGACTGGCTTTCCTACGGTCTCGCGCTGCTGCCGGGTGCCGTGATGATCGCCAAGGGCATGCGCACCATGGGGCAGCGCCAGGCCGCCAATCTTTCGGCCCAGCCGCTCGGGGCACTGATCCTGAAAGCCATCGTGCTGACGGTGGCGCTTGAACTCGCGGTCTTTTATCTCAACCTCGGTCGTGGCGTGCCGTGGATGTTTGGCCTGTTCGTCGCGCTTGCGGTGATGCTCAACTATGGGCTGACGCGCACCAAGTGGGGCCGCTCGATGTTCGCCGTCGGCGGCAACAAGGAAGCGGCGCGTCGCTCGGGCATCAACGTGCGGCGGATCTACATGAGCGCCTTCGTGCTGTGCTCGACGCTTGCCGCGCTGGGTGGCGTTCTGTCCGCCGCGCGGCTGGCCTCCTCAAGCCAGCAGGCCGGTACCGGCGACGTCAACCTGAACGCGATCGCGGCAGCCGTCATCGGCGGCACCAGCCTGTTCGGCGGACGCGGCAGCGCCTATTCGGCCTTGCTCGGCATCATCGTCATCCAGGCGATTTCGAACGGCCTGACGCTTCTGAACCTGAGTTCGTCGCTTCGCTACATGATCACCGGCGGCGTCCTGGCAATCGCAGTCATCGTCGACTCGCTCGCACGGCGCTCGCGCGTCAGCCACGGCCGTGCCTGACGCAATATTTCGAAATGGAGTTCTACAATGGCTGATCTCATGAAGGGCAAGGTCGTCGCCATCACCGGCGCCGCCTCCGGCATCGGGCTCGAATGCGCGCGCACGCTTCTGGCCGAAGGGGCCAAGGTCGTCCTCATCGACCGGGCGCAGGACAGGCTCGAGCAGCTCTGCAAGGACTTGGGCCCGAACGCCCTGCCGCTTGTCGTCGACCTGCTCAAGCCGGCCGAGGTGTCCGGCATGCTGCCGCGCATCATCGAGATTGCCGGCGGGCTCGACGTCTTCCACGCCAATGCCGGCGCGTACATTGGCGGTCCGGTAGCGGATGGCGATCCGGACGCCTGGGACCGGATGCTCAACCTCAACATCAACGCAGCCTTCCGCTCGGTCCATGCGGTGCTGCCCCACATGATCGCGCAGAAGTCCGGCGACATCCTCTTCACCAGCTCGATCGCCGGTGTCGTGCCGGTCATCTGGGAGCCGATCTATACGGCGTCCAAGTTTGCCGTTCAGGCCTTCGTCCACAGCACGCGCCGCCAGGTGGCGCAGCATGGCGTGCGCGTCGGTGCGGTGCTGCCCGGTCCCGTCGTCACAGCGCTCCTCGACGACTGGCCGAAGGAGAAGATGGAGGAGGCGTTGGCCAATGGCAGCCTGATGCAGCCGAAGGAGGTGGCCGATGCGGTGCTGTTCATGCTGACGCGTCCGCGCAACGTGACCATCCGCGACCTGGTGATCCTGCCTAACAGCGTCGATCTCTAGTGCGCTCGACGCAGGACTTCCCTTCGCCGATCCAGTTCTGATTGCAGGCGGTAGACAATGACCAACACTTCCTCCGCGCGCCCCACGGGCGGCGAACGCTATCTCATCGGCGTCGATGTCGGGACGGGCAGCGCCAGGGCCGGCCTGTTCGACCTGACCGGCACCATGCTGGCATCGGCCAAGCGCGACATCACGCTCTATCGCGAGGCTGGCTCGATCGTCGAACAGTCGAGCACCGAGATCTGGGCGGCCGTTTGCGCCTCGGTTCGCGAAGCGGTCGCCAGGGCCGGCGTCGATCCGAACGCTGTCGCCAGCGTCGGTTTCGATGCGACCTGCTCGCTGGTCGTGCTTGGCAAGGACGGCAGCCCGCTGCCGGTCGGGCCGTCGGAAGATCCGCAGCGCGACATCATCGTCTGGATGGATCACCGCGCGGTCGCGCAGGCCGAACGGATCAATGCCCAGGGCCACGACGTCCTGCGCTATGTCGGCGGCCGCATCTCGCCGGAGATGGAAACGCCCAAGCTGCTGTGGCTGCGCGAGAACCGTCGCGCGGTCTTCGACGCCGCATGGCAGTTCTTCGACCTTGCCGACTTCCTCACCTGGCGCGCGACGGGCGATCTGGCCCGCTCGACCTGCACGGTGACGTGCAAGTGGACCTATCTGGCGCATGAGAAGCGCTGGGACCCGAGCTATTTCCGCCAGATCGGCCTTGGCGTGCTCGCCGACGAAGCGTTTGCCCGCATCGGCCAGGACGTGGTCGACCCCGGCTCGGCGGTCGGCAACGGCTTGAGCGCGCGCGCGGCCGAAGAACTTGGCCTGGTTCCGGGAACCCCTGTCGGCGCAGGGATGATCGACGCCCATGCCGGCGGCATCGGCACCGTCGGTGTAGACGGCCCGCCCGAAAGCAACCTCGGATACGTCTTTGGAACGTCGTCCTGCACGATGACGTCGACCGCCGAGCCGGTGTTCGTCCCCGGTGTCTGGGGACCGTACTATTCGGCGATGGTCTCGGGCATGTGGCTCAACGAAGGTGGTCAATCGGCCGCCGGTGCTGCCATCGAACAGCTGCTGTCTTTCCATCCGGCGGCCGGCAGGGCGCAGGAACTGGCCAACACTCGAGGCGTATCGCTTCCGGTCCTGCTCGCCGAACTCGCCGCGAAGAAGGTCCGCAAGCTGTCGCAGACGGTGGACCTGGCCGGCGGGCTTCACGTCGTTCCGGAATTTCTCGGCAATCGAGCGCCGTTCGCCGACCCGCATGCCCGCGCCGTCATCGCCGGCCTCGGCATGGAAAACGACGTCGACAACCTCGTCGCGCTCTACATCGCGGGACTGTGCGGCATCGGCTATGGGCTGCGCCAGATCATCGACGTACAGGCGTCGTCGGGCGCGCCGATCGACAAGATCGTCATCAGCGGCGGCGCCGGACAGCTCGATCTCGTTCGCCAGCTGCTGGCCGATGCGACCGGGAAGCCGGTGCTGGCAACGCAGGCCGAGGAGCCGGTTCTCCTGGGGGCGGCGATTCTGGGAAGCGTGGCTGCAGGGGTCTTTGCCGACATCGGCGCCGCGATGGCCAGCCTTTCGCGCACGGCCAGCACCTATGCGCCGGCCGATGGCAAGACGGCGGAGCAGCATGCCCGCCGCTACGCCGCTTTCCAGAAGCTCCAGGCGGTGGCGCGGGAAATCCGCTAAGAGAACCGCGTAAGCTCAGTAGTGGACAAGATCGACGGCAACCCGCTCCACGAGCCGATCGGCCTCAGGGCGGGTTGCGTCCATAAAACGGTTCGTCACGCGTGCTTGTGTCAAGCCAGCCTTGGAATGGCCTCGAGGAGCATCTTTGTATAGGCATCCTTCGGCGTTCTGAAGATTTCCTCGGCCGTTCCTTCTTCCACGATCCTGCCGCGATACATCACCGCAACGCGATCACACAGGTGGCGTACGACCGACAGGTCGTGGCTGATAAAAAGCAGTGTAAGGCCAAGTTCTTTGCGCAGGGTCAGAAGCAGGTTCAATATCTGTGCCTGGATTGATACGTCCAACGAGGCGACAGGCTCGTCACAGACGATCACATCGGGGCGCATTGCAAGCGCGCGGGCGATTGCAACGCGCTGACGTTGTCCTCCGGAGAATTGGTGCGGATAGCGATCGGCAACCGCGGGATCCAAACTCACGGCCTCAAGCCATTTTGCGACATAGCTGCGTGCGCCAGCCCGGGTTGTCAGTCCATGGGCGATTGGGCCTTCGGCAATGGATTGACCGATGGTGCGACGGGGGTCGAGCGATGCGAAAGGGTCCTGAAATATCATCTGCACCTTGGTCGTCAGCTTCCGTCCCAGCTGATTTTCCAACATGACCGGCGCACCAGCGAGCCTGATTTCACCCTCGGATGGACGATAGATGCCGCATACCATGCGTCCCAGCGTGGATTTTCCCGACCCCGATTCTCCGACCAGCCCGAGGGCTTCACCCCTGGCAATGGAAAGACTGACGTCGTTGACTGCGAGAACCGCCTTTTTCTGCTTGACGACGCCCAGCCTCTCGCCGATGCGCCCCCAAAAGCCGGTCTTCCATTCGAAGCGCTTGATCGCACCTTTCACGGTTACGAAGTCGGGATCAGGCTCGACCGCGACGGTGACGTCGCTTTCATCCGAAGCGTCAGTTTCGCGTGCCCGTGCGCCCAGAAGTTGGCCCGGCTTGGCGCGCGACGGCAATGCGTCCAGCAGCAGTTGCGTATAGGGATGGGCGGGAGCACGCAGCACATCGCCCGCCGGACCGGTTTCCACGATCTTTCCGGATTTCATCACCGCTATGCGTTTCGAGATAGACGCCACGGTAGCGAGATCGTGGCTGATCCAGATCATCGAGATGCCAAGCTCGGCGACCAGCGCCTTGACTTCGACAAGGATCTCGGCCTGGACCGAAACATCGAGCGCGGTCGTCGGCTCGTCGGCAATGACCACCTTGGGCTTGTGCAGCAAGGCAATGGCAATTGCCACGCGCTGGCGCATGCCGCCCGAAAACTGGTGCGGATAAAAGTCCACTTTCTGTTCCGGGTCGACGATACGTACCTGCCGCAGCGCTTCGACACAGCGCACACGTGCATCCGCATTGGACAAGTTCTCATGCGCCCTCAGAGCCATTGTCATTTGGTCGAGAACTGACAGAACCGGGTTGAGTGTCATCATCGGGTCCTGAAAGACCATCGAGATTTCCCGGCCGCGGATCTTGCGCAGTTCAGTCTCGTTGAGACCGACGAGTTCGCGTCCTTCCAGCTTGATGGAGCCCTGAACGATGCGCCCCGGCTTGTCTATCAGGCCAATCAGCGAGAAGCCGGTGATTGATTTTCCCGAGCCGGATTCACCGACGAGGCCGAGGATTTCACCGCGCTCCAGATGGAGCGAAATGCCATCGACGGACTTTACCGTGCCGCTGCGCGCTTCGAAATGGGTGTGAAGATCGGTGACTTCGAGCAGGGGGGTCGTCATTTCTTCAGCCTTGGATTGAGCTGGTCACGCACTTGGTCGCCAACGATGTTGATTGCCATGATCAACACGATCAGGGCCACGCCGGGGTAGATCGAGATCCAGTACCGACCCGACAGAAGATATTGGAAGCCGGTCGAAATCAGCATGCCCAGCGAAGGTTCCGTGGGCGGCAGGCCGACACCGAGAAACGACAGGGTGGCTTCGAGCGAGATCGCGCTTGCCACCTGCACGGTTGCAACGACGATCAACGGAGGCAGCGCGTTGGGCAGGATGTGGCGAGTTACGACGAACCAGCCGCTCATCGGAACCGAGAGCGCCGCTTCCACATAGTCCTTGTGCCGTTCGGCTGAAGCGGCACCGTGCGCCGTGCGGACGAAATAGGCGTATTGCGAGAACACCAGCGCAACGATCAGCTGGCTTTTGCCCTGCCCGAGAAGGGCGGCCACGACGAAGGCGAGAAGAATCGCCGGGAATGACAGCTGCAGGTCGACCAAGCGCATGACGAATGCTTCAAAGCGGCCGCCGACATAGGCTGCCGTCGATCCCACGAGGGCACCGATCGTGAAGGCGATGGCACCGGCCACAAGTCCCATCTGGAGCGAAATCCGCAGCCCGTAAAGGATGGCGGAAAACAGGTCCCTGCCTTGGCTGTCCGTTCCAAGGATATGGATGTACCCGCCCTGCCCAACATAGCCCGGAGCCTTTCGGGCATCGCGCAACACCAGGTTCGAAAGGTCGTATGGATCCTGAGGCGCGATGAGCGGTGCAAAGACCGCGAGCACGATGATGGCAACGACAGCAACCGCGGCTGCCACCGCCGCCGGATGCCGGCAAAATTCGGCCCAAAAGCCAAACGACGTCCGAGGCTTCGACAAGGTCGCGGTCATTTTCCACCTCCTTTGCGCATGCGCGGATCAAGCACTGCGTAGGCAAGATCGACGGCGAGATTGATCGTGATGAACAAAAGCGACACCAGCATGAGATAAGCGACCATGACCGGGCGATCGAGCGAGGTGATGCTGTCGATGATCAGCTTGCCGAGGCCGGGCCACGAATAGATCGTCTCGGTTACCACTGCGAAGGCGATGGTCGAACCCAGCTCCAGCCCGAAGACGGTCACCAGCGGGATGGAGATCAGGCGCAGGACATGCTTGCGCAGGATGGTGTGTTCATCGATCCCGGCGGCACGGGCGAACTTGATGGTATCGGTCAGCATGACCTCCCGCGTGCCGGAGGCCGCGAGCCGGATCATCATCGACATTTTGAACAAGGAAAGGTTGATGGCCGGTAGCGCCAGATGATGCAAGCCGGTGGGCGTGAGAAAGCTCCAGGGGACACCGAACAGCGTAACTGTTTCGCCGCGTCCTCCGGCCGGCATGATGCCGAGCTGCACGGCAAAGACCATGATCAGCATCAGCCCGATCCAGAATGTCGGTACGGAAAAGCCAAGTATGGACAAGGCCATGATCGCCTTGGAAAGCCAGCTGTCGGGCTTGTATCCGGCGTACACGCCGAGAGGTATGCCAACGACGCTGGCCAGCAGGATCGCTATCACGGCCAGTTCCATCGTCGCCGGAAGGCGGGATGCGATGAGCTCGGAAACCGGCATGTTGTAGACGAAGGAGCGGCCCAGGTCGCCATGAAGCAGGCTGTTCATGAAATGCAGATATTGCTGCCAAACCGGAAGATCGAGCCCGTATTGCGCAATGACCCGCTGGCGGATCTCCTGCGTCGCATCGGGAGAAATCAGCACGTCCACCGGGTTGCCGATGACGAAGACGCCTAAGAATACCAGCATCGACATGACCAGCATGACCAGCATTGCCTGCCATATCCGCCGAACAATAAATGCAATCATCAGCCCTGTTCCCGCTCGCATCCCGCCAGCATGCTGTCGGGGTTATTTGTGCATCCCGTCGTTGCCCGATCAGTGCCAGTCATTCTCTAGCAGCGCGCGGGTTTCCTTGACCGCCACGTCCCAGATCGCCAGCATGTCGGCGTCGGGCCGTTCGTACAGGCCGTGGTAATTACCCTCGCCGAGACGCTCGCGCTTGCGCCCTGCATCGACGCGTGACAGGCCGTCGAAATCGACGCGCTCCTGGACGTGCGCCGGCTGTGCGACGCCTTGCAGGCGGGTCCACGGAAAATTCTCCATCCAGGACGCGTGCGAGGCGCGGTTGTCGATTTCAAGCACCTTGGCCATCGTCTTGGGAGCGCGCCACCAGTCGTGCATCTTCACGCTGGCCTGCCGATTGCGGTTCAGCCATTCGGAGATGACAGTTGCCGCCGGCGTGTTGCCGCCATGTCCGTTGACAACAAGGATGCGCCGGAAGCCGGAGTGGTGGAGGCTGTCGAGGATGTCTTCAATGACGCCGACATAGGTGCGGAGGCTAAAGGACACGGTGCCGGGGAAGTCGGCGAAACTGGAGGCCAGGCCGTAAGGCACGACCGGAAAGACCGGCACGCCTGACGGTGCGGCTGCATCCAGCGAAATCTTTTCCGCGAGGATCATATCCGTGCCGAGGCTCAGGCGCGCATGCTGCTCGACGCTGCCGATCGGCAGAATGCAGCGATCGTCCGTCTTGATGCGCTCTTCGACCTGAATCCAGTTCATCGCATTGATATGCATCCGAAATTCCTTCCCGACCTGTTCGCTTTCGTCTCTTGCGGAGATGATTTCCAAAACCTGTAACCTCGAAAGCCCACCGCACACAAGTTCCAAGTGGAACAAAAAACGTGTTTGACATCGCCTATTGTGCCGGTATTTTGTTCTAAATGGAACTTAATCGCTGGAGGGGCGAATGGACGATCTGGTCAGGATCGCGCTTTTCGAAGGCCGCGCCGGGCGTGCGGAAGCGGTGAATGAAAGGATCGACGAGAGCGACATCCTGCACGCCAAGCTGTGGTCCAACCCGTGCTGGCTGTCGTTCCGCATCAACTATCTCGCCCTGCACTACAACAATCCGGTCTACGGCATGATCGGCGCCGACCATGACCTGTTGCGGCCGGAATTCGTGGTGCTCTACTCGCTGTTTCTGAGAGATCGCACGACGCTATCCGAAGTCGTCGCCGGTTCCGGGTTCCCCAAGAACACGCTGAGCCGCGCCACCAAGAAGCTGACCCGGCTCAAGCTGATCCGGCGCGAAGAAGACCTCGGCGATCTTCGTCGCGTGGTGCTGTGCCTCACCGACACGGGGCGAGCCGTCGTCGAGGCCAAGATGGCGCCGATGATCAAGCGTGAACGCATGATGCTCGAGACGCTGAGCCCGGCCGAACGCATGATGCTGTCCGATATTCTCGCCAAAATGGTCATCGCGTCCCGCGATTGGCCGGAAACGATCTTCTCCGACGCGCCTGCGATCGAAGAGTAGAAAACCGCGGAATCAAAAAAGGGAACTACATAGCTATGCAGAAACAAATACGCGCGCTGATGCTTGGTACAGCGCTGCTGCTCACGGCCGGTCAGGCGCTTGCCGCCGACCTGGTGATGGCAATCAAGGCTGGGCCGGCTTCCATGGACCCGCATTTCACGGCAACGTCTGCCAATGCGGAAGCCACCAAGCATATCTTCGACACGCTGATCCGCTCGGGCAACAATCTCGAACTTGAACCGTCGCTGGCGCTGAGCTGGGAAGCGCTGGACCAGACGACCTGGGAATTCAAGCTCCGACAGGGCGTGAAATTCCATGATGGATCCGACTTCACCGCCGAGGACGTGAAATTCTCGATCGAGCGCATTCCCCACGTCACAGGTCCCAATCCGGCGACCATCTTCGTGCGCAGCGTCAAGTCGGTGGAAGTTGTCGATGCTCACACGGTCCGCGTGAAGACCGAAAAGCCGGCTCCCAATCTGCCGAATGACTTCATTCGCCTGTTCATCACCTCGCACACGGCGGCCGCCAACTATTCGACGCAGGAAACCGCTGCCGAAGGGTTCAACAGCGGCAAGGCAACGATCGGAACCGGCCCCTACAAGTTTGTCTCATGGGCGCCGACCCAGGACCTCGTCCTTGAGCGCTTTGACGGATATTGGGGTGGTGCCGAGCCTTGGGATCGCGTCATCCGCAAGGAAATTCCGAATGACGCGGCGCGCGTCGCCCAGTTGAAGGCCGGTCAGGTCGACATCATTTCCAAGGTTCCTGCAGCGGACGTTCCGGTTCTCGAACAGGATTCCTCGCTGGCGGTGGTGAAGAACGAGAGCATCTTCATCAGCTACCTGGAGTTCGATTTCCGCGAGGACAGCCCGCAGGTCTTTGCCAAGGACGGCGCCAAGCTCGACAAGAACCCGATGCTTGATCCGCGCGTTCGTGAAGCGTTCGATCTGGCGCTGGATCGTGAGACCATCGTCGAGTTCGCGCTGGAAGGCCTGGCTGTCGTTCCGACGCAGCTCGTGACCGCCAATATCTTCGGCTTCGACAAGGCGCTTGAAGCGCCCAAGTTCGATGTCAAGCGCGCCAAGGAACTGCTGGCGGAAGCGGGCTACCCGGATGGTTTCAAGATCACGCTGAACTATGCCAACGATCGGATGCCGTCGGAACTTGGGCCGACGGTTGCGCAGATGCTGGCAACCATCGGCATCACCGCCGATGTCAGTGGTGTGCCGGCTGCCGTCTTCAATCCGGCCAAGACCCGCGGCGAATATTCGCTCTACATGGCAAGCTGGGGCACGTTGACCGGCGAGGCAAACTACATGCTGTCGTCGCTGATGCACTCCAATGAGCCCGCCAAGTCGCTCGGCGCGTTCAACGTTCGCGGCTACGCAAACCCGGAAATGGACAAGCTGATTGAGGACGCCGCCGCCGAGATGGACGCGGATGCCCGTCGCGCCCTGCTGGAAAAGGCCAATGCACTGGCTGCAACGGACCGTCCCGACCTGCCGCTGGCGACGCTGCTCAGCGCCTGGGCGCTCAAGAAGGACAAGGTGACCCTGACGCCGCGCGCCGATGAAGACACCCTGGCGATGAACATCCGCCCGGCAAAGTAATCCGGCACGATACCTCAAAAGGCCGGGCTCAGCGCCCGGCCTTTCCAATTCTGAAACCGGTTGAAAGGACTGAAACATGGCCAAGGTTGCCCTTGCCATTCATGGCGGCTGTGGAGTGATGGCCCAGCTTGACCTGAGCGAAGCCGAATGGACGGCCGCGCGTGTGGATCTGGCGCGCTCGCTCAAGGCTGGCTGGACCGTGCTGAGTGCTGGAGGCTCCGCTCTGGATGCTGTCCAGGCGGCGGTTGTGGTCATGGAAGATAGCGCGCATTTCAATGCAGGGCATGGTGCCGCATTGAACGAAAACGGCGTTCACGAGCTTGATGCCTCGATCATGGACGGCGCGACATTGGCGGCAGGTGCCGTCAGTGCGGCCCAAGCGATCCGCAACCCCGTCAAGGCTGCGCGCGCGCTCATGGAGAAAGGCGATGCCGTGCTGCTCACTGGCGGCGCAGCCGACCAGTTCGCCGAAAAAAATGGACTTGCCGTCGAACCGCAGGCTTATTTCACGACCGAGCGTCGCGTTAAGGCACTCGCTGCGATGAAGGCCCATGAAGCCAGCGGCACTGCCGCTGCCGCAAAGGAATCCGAAAAACACGGCACCGTCGGCGCAGTTGCCCTGGACGCATCCGGCCACCTGGCCGCCGCTACATCGACGGGTGGCTACAACAACAAACCCGATGGGCGCGTGGGCGATTCCCCTATTATCGGCGCGGGAACCTATGCGCGCGACGGTGTTTGCGCCGTATCCGGCACCGGCAAGGGTGAGTTCTTCATCCGCCATGTCGTCGGGCACGAAATCGCAAGCCGCATGGCCTACCTGAACGAGACCCTCGAGGCAGCATCGGGCAAGGTCATTCATCAAGACCTGAAGCCGCATCAGATCGGTGCCGGGCTTGTCGCCGTGGCAGCCGACGGCTCGATCGCGGCGCCGTACAATACCGACGGCATGTTCCGCGGCTGGGTAACCACCGACGGTGACATCTTTGTCGCCACCCATGACGAGGTTTTCCAGCTGGACGCGTTTCCGGCTTGATGACGGCAGGCCGATCATGCGATCGGCCTGATAGCCTGACACAATCCCATGTTGCTCGCATTCGAGCGACCGTAGCAGGCCCCTGTTGAAACCAACTGCCTCGCGGCAAGCCGCGAGGCATGGTCATGTCGCACCTTGCCGTGCCGGTACATCTGCTGCACGAAGAGCCGCAGACCAATCACGACATAAGATTGCCGGGCGCTGCCAAGTGCGTTGCCCCAGACGTGGCATCCGCTCTTTAAGCGACGGCCGGATCCCGCTGCTGCGGCCGGGAAGGCTCGCGCGCCGTTCGGCCGAGTTGCCATCTCATTTCAACCGAAATCCAGCCAGAGCGTCCGCCGCGTGTCGATCCGGCCAAGGCGGAAGCGCTCGCCGGGCCGTCTGATATGCCCTGTCGAAGCCTCTTTTCCCAAGCCTGCGACCGGGTGCGCAGCCATGTGCTTCCTCCGACCATGGCCATGGTTGGAGCCGCAACTTTTCGGTTGCAAGTCATCGAGGAATCTTGCATTCATATCTTGCATACAAGATTGGAGGACATCTTGAGCCTGGCGGCGAATATCAGCGATCGAATAATTGACGCGGCCCTCAGCCAGAAGTTTGAGCCGGGTGCGCGGTTGGGCGAGAAGGAAATCGCGTCCTTGTTCGAATGCAGCCGCACGATCGTTCGCGAGGCGATGGTCGATCTGGCGGCGCGAGGCATTGTTGTCGTCAGCCCGCGTAGGGGCTGGTTCTTTACCGAAGTCGACGTCAACAAGGCGCGCGAACTCTATGAGGCGCGCGAGATCATCGAGACCGGGCTGCTACGCAGTCTGGCCCGTCGCAATCGGACTCTCGAGGCGGCTCCGCTGGAGCGGCTGCGTGAGCATCTCCGGCTCCAGAAGGAGGCGGTCGAGGGCAGCGACGTAGGCCGCCGCAGCTACCTCCTGGGTGATTTCCACGTTTGCCTTGCCGAGTGCCTGGGCAACAGCATCCTCGCAGCCAAGCTTCGTGACCTGACTGTCCTGACCACGCTTTTCACGATGCGCCACCAGACGCCGAGCGACGCGCGCATGTCCTACAGCGAGCATGTTTCGGTGGTTGACGCCTTGGCGAGCAACGATGTCTCCGCCGCTGAGCAGCGCATGTGCGAGCATCTTGGGACGTGGGAGACGAAGGTGCACCTGGCGCGTGAAAGCGACCCTCTCGAAGGGTTGCGCAGGGCTTTGACCGCCCAAGGCAGCCTGCATTCGGACCGGGTCCGAGGCTGACCGTGGGGGAGGGAGGACAAATGGCGATACGAAACACCATGGCCTGGGTGGACAGCTTGCGGTCGCAGGTGCCCACGCTTTCACCGGCCGCGTTGGCAGAACGGAAGGCGCGTGGCGATGCGCTAACGCTGATCGATATCCGAGAACTTCAGGAATTGATCGACAGCGGAGCAATTCCCGGCTCCCACCATGTTCCGCGAGGGATGCTGGAGTTCTGGGCTGATCCGGCCATGGGCTACCATCGACGCTTCTTCACGGAGGACGCGGAATATGTCGTCTACTGCGCCGGAGGTGGGCGCTCGGTCCTGGCAGCGCTCGCGCTCATCGAGATGGGCTACGGCAAGGTCTGGCATCTGGATCGCGGATTCGGAGGCTGGCAGGAAGCGGGCCTTCCCGTCGATGATGTGGCAGCGACGTCGCGCTGGCAGCGGAAGTCCTGAGCCATGCTTACTTTCGCCTTGCGTCGTGCTGTTCTTGGCCTGCTGGTTCTTGCCACCGTGGCACTGCTTGTTTTCGTGGCAATTCGTTTCGTGCCTGGCGACATTGTAAACCAGCAATTGTCCGAAGCCGGCGCGGTGACGCCGGAGCTGCTGGAGCAGAAGCGGGCGCAGCTCGGGCTGGATCAGCCGATTGCCACGCAGTTCGGGCACTGGGCGAAGGGCGTGCTGGTTGGGGATCTGGGCAACTCGCTTTGGACCGGCCGACCGGTGGCCGCGCAGATCGGGGCCGCGCTCGTGCCGACCATGCAGCTGTCAATCCTGGCCATCGTGCTGGGGGCGGTCCTGGGTATCGGGGCAGGGGTTGGCGCCGCTTTGTGGCGAGGCACACCCGGAGACATGGTGCTGCGGGTCACCTCGACCGTGTTTCTCGCCATTCCGCAACTATGGCTGGGGCTTTTGACGCTGACTGGCCTCGCCGCCATCGGCTACTTCATCCCGCTGCCCTATCGCAGTTTCTCCAACGCACCGCTCGTCAACTTGCAGCAGGTCATCTTTCCGGCGGTCACCCTGTCGCTCGGGGTTGCGGCAGCGCTGTCGCGACTGACCCGCTCCGCCATGCTGGAGGTGATCGGGGCCGACTTCATTCGGGCAGCCAGAGCGCGCGGGGTTTCGTCCTACGGCATCTATGTCGGACATGGCCTCAAGAATGCGCTGATCCCGGTCATCACGCTGTTGGGGACGCAATTCGGGCATCTGCTTTCCGGCACTGTCATCATCGAGCGTATCTTCAACATTCCAGGCCTTGGGAGCCTGCTGTTTGAAGCCGTCGCAACCCGGGACTACCCGGTCCTGCAGGCTGCAGTGCTGACCTATGGCCTCATCACCATCATCGTCAATCTGCTGGTTGATCTGTCCTATGGCATGGTCGATCCGCGTGTCCGGGAGGCGCGCTCATGACTCTTGCTGTCGAAGCCGCCGAGATGCCTCGGCGCAGCAGCCGTGCGCTCGCTATACTGCGCGCCCTGTTGCGTGACCCCGTGGGCTGCAGCGCTCTAATCATCCTGACCTTCGTGCTGTTGCTCGCGGTTCTTGCGCCATGGATCGCGCAATTCGACCCGCTGCACCAGGACAGGCGCGCCGTACTGAAAGCGCCGTCCCTGTTGCACTGGTTTGGCACTGACGACATCGGTCGCGACGTCTTTTCACGTGTGTTGCATGGTACGCGCATCTCGCTGTTCGTCGGGTTGATGGTGGTGACCTTCACCATGATCGTCGGCGGCCTGATTGGGATGATCTCGGGCTATTTCGGTGGCTGGGTCGATACGATCATCCAGCGTGTGGTCGAGGCGCTTGACACCTTGCCGTCGCTGGTCCTGTCGCTGTTCATCGCGGCGATGCTGGGTCCAAGCGTCCGCAACGTCGTCATTGCCGTGACACTTGCCCAGATACCGCGCTTCGTTCGTGTCGTTCGCTCCGAAATGCTCAAGGTTCGCGGTCAGGATTTCATTGCCGCGGCGCAGGTCATCGGCGCGTCGCCGCTCAGGATCATGCTAACGCACGGCGCACCCAATCTCATGCCGACGATGCTGGTGCTGGGGTCACTGGCCTTCGGCGTGGCGATCATGACCGAGGCAGCTCTCAGTTTCCTTGGTGTCGGGACGCCGCCCCCGCATCCGTCCTTGGGAACGATGTTGTCCCATGGAACCCGGTTCATTGGCACCGCACCCTGGTTGATTGTCTTTCCCGGGCTGATGCTGACCATCAGCGTGCTGGCATTGAACCTCATTGGTGACGCGTTGCGGGACGTGCTCGACCCCCGTCACCAGCAATGAATGTTCCGGGATAGGCGCGGACTTCCAAACCCGGAAACCAGTCAACAATCAAAACAAGAGGGAACACCATGCTCGAACGAATGCTGCACTACGGAAATGTACTGGGACGCATCACCCCTGCGCTCGCGCTGTCTGCTTCGTTAGCCTTGCCGGGGATGGCAGTTGCCCAGGAGGCGCCGCGCCATGGCGGCAAGGTGACGATCAATGTCCACGGCGAAGCACCGAATTTCGACCCGCTGGCGAGTACGGAATTCGGCGTGCATTCACGGCTGGGCCTGGCATTGAACCGGCTCATCGAGTGGAAGACCGGGCCGGACATCGCCTACGGCCAATTCGTTCCCAAGCCCGCCCTGGCCGAGAGCTGGGAAGTTTCGGAGGACGGTCTCAAATACACGTTCCACCTGCGCCCGGACGTGGTTTGGCAGGACATTGCGCCCGTCGCGGGCCGGCCTTTCGTTGCGGCGGATGTGGTGGCTACCTACGAAGCGATCCGCAAGGGCGGCGTTCAGAAGGGGCAGCTGGCCGCTGTGGACACCATCACCGCACCTGATGACCACACGGTCGTGATGACCATGAAGCGGCCCAATGTCGTCTTGCTGCAGGCCCTTGCCCACCAGAACATGTGGATCCTTCCGCGAGAAGCCTTTGACGGTGGTTATGATCGCAACACCGTGGTCATCGGCACCGGACCGTGGATCCTGACCCAGAACGAGGCCGGCGTGGCGACGCGCTATGTTCGTAACCCGAAGTATTTCGGCAAGAGCGATGCGGGCGAGCAGCTTCCCTATCTCGATGAAGTCGAGATCCTGCCGATCAAGGACCTGAACGCCCGCATCATGGCCTTCCGCTCCGGCCAGATCGATATCTGGTTCGGTCCGCTCAACCTGACCCAGATGGAAGGGCTGAAGCAGGCGGTTCCGGATATGAAGGATATCCAGACGGTAGCGAACACCCAGAGCGAGCTGTATCTCAACCCGACCTTCAAGCCGTTCTCGGATCTGCGCGTGCGCCAGGCAATCAACCTTGCCATCGACCGCCAGGGCCTTGGCGAGGTCGTCCGCGGTGGTGGTGGCATTGGCGGCGTCGTTGGCGCGGCCCTGGTCGCCCAAACACTGCCGCAAGAAGAACGCATCGCGCTCTACGGCACGCCAGACCACGAAAAGGCCAAGGCGTTGCTCGCCGAAGCCGGCTTCGCCGACGGCCTGACCTTCGAGCTTACGGTGCTGAACTACGGCGAGGAGTTTGTTCGAGAAGCCGAATGGATTCAGCAGGACCTCGCCGAAATCGGCGTCAAGGCCGAGATCAAGATGGTCGACATGGTGGCCGGACAGGCGCTGGGCAAGGAAGGCAACTTCCAGGGCATGTTCCTGATGATGAGCCCGTTTGCAGAGGCAAATGAGTATTTCACCACCCACTTCCTGAAAGAAGGCAACCGCAACTACACCGGGATCGACGATCCGAAGCTGGTGGAAATGATCCGGGAACAGCAGGGCATCGCTGACCCCGCTGCGCGCCAGCAGAAGGTCTGGGAAATCCAGCGGTACATCTATCAGAACATCCAGAATCCGCTGCCGATCTGGGCAGCCGTGCTGCTGCACCCTGCGCAGGCTCGCGTCGAGGGTTGGCATCCAATGCTGACCCAGGGCTTCCCGAGCCTGCCCGAGGTCTGGGTCACAAAATGACTGCTGCCCCCGCTACTGCCGAGACCCGGATGCCCGTAAGCCACACTGCGGCAATGGATGAACATCCCGTGCTTGAAGTCGACAGCCTTGCCATTTGCTACGGCAAGCTCGAAGTCTGCTCGGACGTGTCGTTGAACGTAAGACGGGGCGAGGCTCTGGCCCTGATCGGCGAATCGGGGTCCGGAAAATCGGTGACGGTGCTTGCCGTCACCGGATTGCTCGGACGTGGCGGGGCGGTTACCCGCGGTCGCATCATGCTGGATGGCGAGGAAATCTCGCGCCTGAGCGACCGCGAACGGCGCCGCCGGGGGCTTCTCGGCAAGCGCATCGGGATGATCTTTCAGAATCCATCCCGGGCGCTCGACCCTGTCTTCACCATCGGTCAGCAATTGAACGAAGCCATCAGCCTCACCGGATTGTCCGGGAAGGAAGCGTTGCGACGCAAGGGGGCCGAGTGGCTGCGGCATGTCGGTCTGCCGGACCCGGAAGAAGCGCTGGATCGCTATCCGCACCAGTTGTCGGGCGGTCAGCGGCAGCGGGCGATGATCGCCATCGCGCTCGCCTCGGAGCCGGAACTTCTTATCGCGGACGAGCCCACCACCGCGCTGGACGTCACTATCCAGGCGCAGGTGCTCAATCTGATCCGCCGCCTGCAGCGCGAACTCAACCTTGCGCTGGTCATCGTCACCCACGACTTCGGCGTGGTTGCAGCCATGGCCGATCGCGTTGCCGTCATGTATGCGGGCCAGGTGGTGGAGACGGGGACGGTGGCAAACATCATCAACGCACCGCGCCACCCCTACACCCGCGCCCTGCTGGCAAGCCTGCCGACCGGCGTGCCGGGCGCCAGGATTGCCGCATTGCCCGGCTCGGTGCCCTCGGCAGTTGCCATGCCCACGGGGTGCCGTTTTCACCCGCGCTGCCCGATAGCAATAGACCGATGCTCACAGGAAACTCCCCAGTTGGAGTCTGCGGCCGGCGGTCATCAGTTGCGCTGTCTCAGGGCTGAGGAGATCGCCCGTCATGTCTGATGCCGCAGCCAGCCTGTTGTCCCTCAAGGATGTGAGCGTCCGCTACCCCATTCGGCGTGGGTTCTTCCAACGCGTCGTCGGCCACGTCGGAGCGGTGGAAAAGGTCAGCTTCGACGTCATGCGTGGCGAGACGCTGGCACTGGTGGGCGAATCCGGTTGCGGAAAGAGCACACTCGGCCGCGCCATCCTGCAGTTGGAGGAGGTTGCCGACGGCAAGATTTCCACGTCCTATGGCCAGGGTGGCAGTCGTCGTGACAACGCCCGGCGCGCGCAGGTCGTGTTTCAAGATCCTCTGGGCTCGCTCGATCCGCGCTGGACAATCGGCAACCTTATCGGCGAAGGGCTGGACGTTCACCGGATCGCCCGTGGAGCCGAGCGTGACGCGCGGGTGCGAGAACTTCTGGCTCAGGTCGAGCTTCCAGCGTCTTCGTTCTACAAGTTCCCGCATCAGCTCTCTGGCGGCCAGCAACAGCGCGTCGCAATCGCGCGTGCGCTGGCTTTGCGGCCGCAACTGATCGTTCTGGACGAGGCAACGTCGGCGCTCGACGTTTCCGTCCAGGCGCAAATACTCAACCTGATGAAGGACCTGCAGGTCGAGTACGGCCTGACCTATCTGTTCATTTCGCACGACCTGACCGTGGTCGGCCAGTTCGCGGACCGCGTAGCGGTGATGTATCTCGGCCGGATCATGGAGATCGGGCGGGTCGGGGACGTCCTGTCCAATCCGCGTCATCCCTATACGAAGGCGCTGCTCGCTTCGTCGCTGAAGGTCGATCCCGACGCGCGTATCGAGACCGTTGCCTTGCTCAAGGGTGACGTGCCGAGCCCTCGCAATCCGCCAAGCGGTTGCCGTTTTCGCAGCCGCTGCCCGTTGGCGCAGCCTGCTTGCGCCGACCTCGTGCACCACATGGTGGCGGCGCCGAATGGTCGCCAGACGGCCACGTGCATTGCTCAAGATGACAACCAGCAACTCTTTCAAGGCAAGACCAATGACTGATGATCCCCTGCACATCGATCCGAACTGGAAATCGGCCACTGTCGACCTTGATGGCGTGAAAATCCGTTATCTCGACAATGGCGGCACCGGCCCGGTGTTGATCTGCCTGCACGGCACTTCGATGACGGCGCATGCCTGGGGGCACCTTGGAAGCACCTTGAAGGACCAATTCCGAGTGATCGCCGTGGACATGCGCGGTCACGGCGCTTCCGACAGGCCAAACACGACCTATACCATCGCCGAGCTGGCGGGGGACATCGCCAGGCTGGCGGAAAGCCTTGACCTCAAGGGCATCACCCTGATGGGCAGCTCGGTCGGCAATCAGGTCGCGGTTTCGTTTGCGGCATCCAACCCTGATCGCGTCGCCGGCATGATCCTTTCGGACCCGAGCTTCTTCGTTTCCGATGCCGAAATCGTCAAATACCTTCGTTCGCACCACACGCGCCGCCGCAACTACCCGACGCGAGCCGAGGCCGAAGCTTTTGCTCGCGCCCTGCCGCAGAGGGCAGGCCTGAGCGACCAGATGCACGGCCTGGCCATGCAAGGCGACTTCCGCCAGGAGGACGATGGCAGCTGGAGCTGGGCCTATGACCTGCTGGCGATCACCAAGCTCTTCTTCAACCTCTCGACCGATCAGTCGGGCGATATCTCTGCAATCCATGTGCCGGTGCTGGTGCTGAACGCCGATCGTTCCAACGTGCTGAGCGGCAACCAGGCCGAAGAGCTGACCCGCGCGTTTTCCAATGCGCGCCTGGAAGTCGTGTCGAACAGCAACCACACGATCTGGGGAGATCAACCCGTGCTTCTGGCCAATACGGCCCGGGCCTTTCTGAGGGACCTGCATAGCGCCTGACGGGCGGTTGCAGGAAAACACCATGGACAGATACCAAAGCTTGCGAGCCGACCACCGGCTCGCAACTCCCGAGACATTTAACTTTGGCACCGATGTCGTCGATGCCTGGGCAGCGGATACGGTGCGCAACGCCGCCGCTCCTGCATTGATCTGGTGCGATGCCACCGGCCGAGAGCGCAGCTACAGTTTTGCGGAAATCGCGGCCTTGACCGACCAGCTGGCTGCGGCGCTGAGCCGCCGCGGCGTCGCCCCTGGCGACCGGGTCATGGTCATGCTGCCGCGCATTCCCGCATGGCAACTGGCGATGGTGGCGGTGCTCAAGCTCGGTGCGATTGCCATTCCCTGCGTCACCATGCTGACAGCCAAGGATATCGACTATCGGCTGACGAATTCCGGCGCAAAGGCAATCATCACCACCGTGGCCGAAGTTGGCAAGTTCGCCTCTGCGCCTTCGGGTTCGTTGCGGATTGCCGTTGACCCAGTTGACGCGGAATCGGCTTCGTCCCCGCCGCAGGGCTGGCTTGCGTTCGACCAATTGATGGGAGAGGGGGCCGAAGGGTTCCGTGCTGCCACGGTCCGCGCCGAGGACCCCGCCTTGATCTTCTACACATCCGGCTCCACCGGCCTGCCCAAGGGGGTCACCCATGCCTCGCGGGCGCTCCACGCCTGGCGCGGGTCGGCCGAGCACTGGCTGGATCTGGATCAGGACGACGTGATGTTCTGCACCGCCGACACCGGCTGGTCGAAGGCGGGAACCTCGATCCTCTTCGGACCCTGGAGCCGAGGCTCGACGGTGCTCTTCTATGATGGGCCATTCGACCCGGAATACCGGCTTGAGCTGATCGCCCGCTACGGGGTCACGGTTTACTGTGCCGCCGCGACAGAACTCCGTCGCCTGGTTTCTCTTGATCTTACCAACACGACGTTGCCCAAGCTGCGGCTTACGGTCTCTGCCGGTGAATCGCTGAACCCGCCTGTCCTGGAGGCATGGAAGGCAATGACCGGCAAGCCTGTGCTCGAGGCTTATGGTCTGACCGAAACGCTGATGCTCGTCGCCAACTATCGCGACACCGAGGTGCGTCCCGGCGCCATGGGCCGCCCGCTGCCGGGTGTCACCCTCGACCTCATCACCAGCGACGGCAAGCTTGCGGCGCCAGGCGAGACCGGGCAGATCGCGCTCCGACTCCCCAGCCCCCATCTGATGCTGGGTTACTGGCAGGATCCGGAACGCACCGAATCCACCCGGATGATGCTCGACGGTCAGAACTATTTCCTGACCGGCGACAATGCCCGAGCGGACGCCGACGGCTATCTCTACTACGAGGGCCGCGCCGACGATGTCATCAACTCCGCCGGCTATCGCATCGGCCCGCAGGAAGTCGAGAACGCCCTGATCGAACATCCCATGGTGCGCGAGGCAGCCGCTGTCCCAAGCCCCGATGAAGAACGGGGCGAGGTGGTCAAGGCTTTTGTCGTGCTCCATGACGGCTTTGAAGGCAGCGATGCGCTGGCGCGTGAGTTGCAGGATTTCGTCAAGCGTCTGACGGCACCCTACAAATATCCCAGACGGATCGAGTTCATCGACGAACTACCCAAAAACCCGGTCGGCAAGATCCAGCGCCGCGACCTGCGTTTGCGCGAATTCGCCGCCCGCAAGGGCAAGCTAGAGACGCAAGCGTGAGGAGAACGCAATGAACGCGATGAACAGGGAAGCAGCGCCTTACGACGTGATGATCGCGCGCTCGGTGAAATGCGTGGCCCGCGACGGGGTCAAGCTTTCGGTCGACATCTACCGCCCGGCCCGCAACGGAGAGCCGCTGCCGGGGCCGTTTCCGGCCGTCGTCACCCGTTCGCCCTATGACACCCGCTCGGGCAAGGGCCCGTCGGGGCAGGCCAAGAACGGCGAGTATTTCGCCCGCCGCGGCTACATCTACGCCGTCCAGGATTCGCGGGGCCGCTTCGATTCCGAAGGCGATTTCGTCCTTCTCGACCAGAAGGAAGGCGAAGACGGCCACGACGTCATCGAATGGCTGGCCACGCTGCCCTATTGCAACGGCATGATCGGTACCCAGGGCAGCTCGCTGCGCGCCTGGAACCAGACCGCCACCGCGATCAACCGCCCGCCGCACCTGAAGGCGATGTGGGTCAACCAGGGCGGCTCCAATGCATTCATGCATGCGCTGCGCCACCACGGCACGCTGGAACTGCGCTGGCTGGCCTGGCTCGTGACCAACAGCATCCACTCGCAGGAGGCGCACGCCGATCCGGCGCTCCAGGCGCAACTCGTCCGCAATTCCGAGAACATGTATGAGTGGTTCCGCCGCTTGCCGTGGAGCGAAGGAAACAGCCCGCTGTCGCCGCTTCCGAAGTGGGAGAAGCTGGCGCTGGAATATTATCGCAACGCCGATTTCAGCGATTACTGGGTGAATCCGACCCTCAATCCCGAGGCTTATCGCGACCAGACAGCCGACGTGCCGACTGTCTATTCCGGCGCCTGGTACGACACCTATCCGCGCGCGACGATCAAGAACTTCACGGACCTGGAAGGCAGGCTCTCCCATCAGTACCTGTTGATGGCGCCTGGCGTTCATGGCGGTCCAAATCTCGACAATCCGCTGGTCGGCAATGTCGACATGGGGCCGACGGCGCCGATCAAGGGCAACCTCGCCAAGGACCGCATGGAACTGATGCTTCGGTTCTTCGATCGCTTCCTGAAAGCCGACGAAAGCGCCTGGGTCGACCAGCCGAAAGTCAGCTATTTCCACATGGGCGGCAATGGCAGCAAGAATGCCGCCGGTCGCCTCGTCCATGGCGGCGAATGGCGCAGTTCCGAGCAGTGGCCACCGCTGGGGGGTGTGCCAGAGGACTGGTACCTGCATTCGGACGGCTCGCTGTCGTCGACGCTGCCCGACGCCTCGGAACCCAGCCGCTTCACCTTCGACCCGTCGAAGCCGATGCCGACGGTTGCCTCGAACGTATCGTCGATGACACAGAACCTGCCGCCGTTCCCCCGGATGATGCGCACCGGCGACCCGATCACGCTGCGCGAAAGCCTCGTGCTGCAGGGCGCGGGCGACCAGGTCACGCACAAGGGCGTTCACGGGGCAGAGGCGCCCTATGGCGATCTCTCTGACCGGCCTGACGTTCTGGCCTTCACCACGCGGCCTTTCGCCGAGGATACCGACGTCGTCGGCGGCCCCGAGGTCGAGGTCTACCTGTCCTCGGACGCACCGGACACCGACATCTTCGTGCAACTGCAGGACGTCTATCCGGAAAGCGAGGCCTGGCCCGATGGCTATCGGATGAATCTCTGCGAGAGCATCTTCCGCGTCCGCTATCGCGACGGCTTCGAGAAGCCGACCTTGATGAAGGAGGGCGAGGTCGTGAAGGTACGCTTCGAACTTTACCCGACTTCGAATGTCTTCAAGGCGGGCCACCGGCTGCGGGTGCTGGTATCGTCGTCCTCGTTCCCGAGGTTCGACGTAAACCCGAACACCGGCGAAGCGATCGGCTACCATACCCACATGCGCAAGGCTCTGAATGCGATCCATCACGACCCTCAGCACCCTTCCAGGGTGATCCTGCCGATCATGCGTCGGGGCTAGGCTGGTGGAAACGGACCCCCGCGCTTTGCTTGACGCCGAGATCGCCGGCCTTGCTCCGGCCTTCAAGGCGGTGGCTGACAAGATCTGGTCAACGCCGGAACTGTGCTTCGCCGAGCATCGCTCCGTTGCGCTGCAGATCGATGCGATGGCGGCGCAGGGGTTCCGCATCGCGCCGCGATTGGCCGGACTCGATACGGCCTTTTCAGCGGAGTGGGGCGAGGACGGTCCGGTCATCGCGTTGTTGGGTGAATTCGACGCCCTTCCCGGCCTCAGCCAGATCGCCGGCAGCGCACAGCAACAGCCGCTGGAGCCGGGCGGCAACGGTCATGGCTGCGGGCACAACCTCCTCGGTGGCGGATCGATGCTGGCCGCCGCGGCGCTGGTCCGCGTGCTGAAGCAGACCGGCATCCGAGCCCGGATTCGCTACTATGGCTGCCCTGCCGAAGAAGGCGGCTGGGGCAAGGGATACATGGTGCGTGCCGGGGCTTTCGATGATGCCGCGGTGGCGATCGGTTGGCATCCCGGCGTTTTCAACGGTGTTCGTGCCCGCTCGACCCTGGCAGTTGTCAACCGTGCCTATCGCTTCCGGGGCACGGCTGCCCACGCAGCCATGGCGCCGCATCTGGGCCGCAGTGCGCTCGACGCGGTTGAGCTGATGAACATCGGCGCCAACTTCCTGCGCGAGCACGTGCCTCCCGATGTCCGTCTCCACTATGCCATCACCGATGCCGGTGGCGTCGCCCCAGCTGTCGTGCAGGCTCGGGCGGAAGTGCTCTACATGATCCGCGCCCCGGAGCTCGATGAGGTCCATGATCTGGTCGCCCGCGTCGATGACATCGCCCGCGGCGCAGCGCTGATGACGGGCACCGAGGTGGAGTTCCTGCCCCAAGGGGGCGCTTCGAACGTGCTGCCGAATGCTGTGCTTTGCCATGTCATGCATGGCGTCATGCAAAGGCTGGGACGCCTTGATTTTACCTATGGCGAGCGCATCTTCGCCGAGGAAATCCGCTCATCGCTTCCGGCTCAGGGCAGTGTCGACCGGCGCGCGCGCGCCGAGCAAGACGTGCTTCTGCCGTCGGGCGAAGGGCGGCTGCCGCTGCACGAAGGGCTGCGTCCCTTTGACGGGCGAATGACCCAGGGATCCGGCTCGACGGACGTAGGCGACGTCAGCTGGGTCGTTCCTGTTGTCGAGTGTTCGACGGCGACCTGGGCCGTGGGTACGCCAAGCCATAGCTGGCAAGCCGTGGCACAGGGTTGCAGTCCCGCTGCGCACAGGGGAATGGTGCGGGCAGCCGCTACCATGGCAGGCACGGCACTGGAATTGATCGCCAATCCGTCATTGATCCAGCAGGCTCGCGAGGAACACCAGGAACGCCGCGATGGGCGGATGTATGTATCGCTGGTACCAGCGGACACCCTAGGTCCATTCCGATCTGGTGGCGACCTCTAACGGAAAGAATTTCGCGACACACTGGTGTCAATGGCGCTGAGTTCGGGAGTTTCGACATTTGGCCATGTTCTTTGCCGACCTGATGGCAACGCTGTTCGAAAGGCGCTCGGAGTTGCACCGTGCGTCCGGTACCGGGTCGATAGCCGAGCGGATCGAGGCACTCCTGTCAGGGGAGGGCGAGGTTTCGGGCATCCGGCTCGCGGGCGAAATCCTGTCGCGATATCAGGCAATGGACGATGCGGCGAAGCGCAACTTCTTCGCCCATCTGGCCGACCACCTGGACCTTGATCCAGATAGGTTGCATGCCGCTGTCCAGGCCTACCGCAACGACCGGAGCGCCGAGACGCTGAACCGGTTGTCGCGTGAAGCGGAACCGCGCCGGCAGGAGTTGCTGCGTCGTCTTAACCAGGCACCGGGCGCCACCGCCTGGCTGGTGCGGATGCGTCGCGATCTCTTGGCGCTGATCCCGCAGGCGCCCGAGCTTGGCGTGATCGATGCTGATTTTCGGCACTTGTTTTCCAGCTGGTTCAACCGCGGCTTTCTCGTGCTGCGGCAGATCGACTGGAATACGCCGGCCAATATCCTCGAAAAGATCATCGAATACGAAGCCGTCCACGCGATCAATGACTGGCAGGAGCTTCGGCGCAGGATGTTGCCGCGCGACCGTCGTTGCTTTGCCTTCTTCCATCCGGCAATGCCGGAGGAACCGCTCATCTTCGTCGAAGTGGCCCTGTGCCGCGGCATACCCAATTCAGTGCAGGATCTTCTCGGTGAAGACCGCAATCCGCTGCATGAAAATGAAATCGACACGGCAGTCTTCTACTCGATCTCGAACTGCCAGGAAGGCCTGAGGGGCATCTCCTTTGGCAATCTTCTCATCAAGCAGGTCGTCGAGGAACTGGCACGAGACGTTCCGCACTTGAAGACGTTTGTGACGCTTTCGCCCGTTCCGGGACTGAATCGCTGGTTGCGGAAAGGTTCGGCAGACAGGCCTGAACTGGCCGCGTTGCTCGCGCGTAGCCAAGGCTGTGATCCCCATGCGATGGCCGGTGACGCGGATTTGCTTCGGCGGCATTGCGCTGAGTATCTGCTGCAAGCAAAGCGGCCGGAAGGCCTTCCTTACGACTCCGTCGCACGGTTCCATCTCGCCAATGGCGCGTCGCTGCACGACGTGCATCCATTGGCAGACACGTCTGCCAATGGATGGGCGCAGTCGTCGACGGTGATGGTGAACTACCTCTACGATCTGCCGTCGGTAAGCCGTAACAGCGAGCGCTATGCAACTGCTGGAACCGTTTCCGCATCGCGGCAGGTCGAACAGCTCTTACGCAAGGACAGGAAAAGACGCCGTGCCTAATCCGCTTTACGATCATCTGGTGGCCCCGCTTGCGACGCGCAGCAGCACATTTCTTGTTGACGCGCAGGGTCACGAAATCATGGGCGCAAGCCTGTACCAAACTGCCATGTCGCTGGCTTCCGCGTTGACCGGCCTCGGCCTGAAATCCGGTGACCGGATGGCGGTGCAGGTGGAGAAGACGCCCGAGGCGCTGGCGCTTTACTGTGCAGCCATAACGACGGGCATCGTCTTCCTGCCGCTCAACACTGCCTATACGGCGGCGGAGGTGGAATACTTCGTATCCGATGCGGGTGCGTCGCTTCTGGTGGGAGATCCTGCCAAGGCCGAACTGCTGTCGCCGGTGGCGCAGCGCCACGGTGCCCGGTTCGAGACGCTCGGCGCCGATGGCGAAGGCAGCCTTCGGGATCGCGCGAGGGCGGCCGGGACCGAGTTCGCGCCGGTGACACGATCGGGCGATGACCTCGCCGCCATTCTCTACACCTCAGGCACAACGGGACGTTCGAAGGGCGCAATGCTGAGCCACGAGAACCTGTTGTCCAATGCCCGGGTGCTTGTCCGCGAGTGGCGCTTCGTGGCAGACGACATCTTGCTGCACGCGCTGCCTATCTTCCACACGCATGGGCTATTCGTTGCGTCCAATGTCGTGATGCTGTCGGGCGGGTCCATGATCTTCCTGCCGGGCTTCAAGGCCGATGAAGCGCTCAAGTGGCTGCCTCGCGCCACCACGATGATGGGGGTGCCGACCTTCTACACCCGACTTCTCGATACGCCCGCCTTCACCGGCGACCTGACGCGGCATATGCGCCTGTTCACCTCCGGATCGGCACCGCTCCTGGCCGAAACGCATACGCGTTTCGAAGAGCGTACCGGTCACCGTATCCTGGAGCGATACGGCATGACCGAAACCAACATGAACACGTCGAACCCGTATGACGGCGAGCGACGCGCAGGAACGGTGGGACGCGCCTTGCCCGGCGTCGAGGTCAAGATCACCGATCCCGAAACCGGTGGTGTCGTGCAGCAAGGGGAAGCGGGCGTGATCGAAGTGCGCGGCCCCAATGTATTCAAGGGCTATTGGGGCATGCCCGAGAAGACTCGCGAGGAACTGCGCGAGAACGGCTTCTTCATCACGGGCGATATCGGCACGATGGATGCTGATGGTTATGTCACGATCGTCGGACGCCAGAAGGATCTCATCATCACCGGCGGCTACAATGTCTATCCCAAGGAGATCGAACTCATCCTGGATGAACAGCCGGGCGTTCTGGAAAGTGCCGTCGTTGGCGTGCCACATCCCGATTTCGGCGAGGCCGTGATTGCGGTCCTGGTCGCGCGGCCGGGCGAGACGATCGACGCCGCCAGGGTGGCGACGGCGATGGGCGAGCGCCTGGCCAAGTTCAAGCAGCCGAAGCATATCGCCGTCATTGCGGACCTGCCGCGAAACACGATGGGCAAGGTGCAGAAGAACCTGCTTCGACAGCAGTTCGTGTCCCTTTTCGCCTGAACGTTTCCGCGGATAGCAGTGGCTGGCCTGTGAGCCCAGGCAAACTGGATATTTTGGGTTTGCATCTTGCCAATGTACGAAGCAGAAGCGTGCTTCAATCGCACCCTCGACGACGATCAGTATTCCAGAACTTGCACGGCATCCGGAGATTTCAATGAATTTTGACGACAACATAGACCGTCGCGGAACCCATTGCTCGAAGTGGGACATGATGGAGCCGCTTTACGGTCTGTCCTCAGACGACGCGTTGCCGATGTGGGTAGCCGACATGGATTTCCGTCCTCCCGCAGCCGTGCAGGAAGCCTTGGAAAGGATGCTGCGACACGGCATCTACGGCTATTTCGGCGATGAACGCGCGTATCGGGAGGCAATCTGCTGGTGGATGGCGAACCGTCATGGCTGGCAGTTGGATCCGGCCACAATCTTCACCACCCACGGGCTTGTGAACGGCACTGCCCTTTGCGTCGACACCTGGACTGAACCGGGTGACGCGGTGGCTGTGATGACGCCGGTCTATCATGCGTTTGCTCGCGTCGTGCGCGCGGCCGGACGCGAGGTGCGCGAGTTGCCCCTGGTCCTGGAGGATGGCCGCTACCGGATGGACTTCGACGGCTGGAACGATCGCATGACCGGTCGGGAGAAGATGCTCATCCTGTGCTCGCCGCATAATCCCGGCGGCCGCGTATGGACGCTGGAGGAATTGCGCGGGGTGGCCGATTTTGCCGCACGTCACAACCTCATCCTGGTGTCGGACGAAATCCATCAGGATCTGGTGTTTCCCGGTCAGCGGCACATTCCCATGACCATTGCCGCACCCGAAGCGGTAGAGCGTCTGGTCATGATGACCGCCTCGACCAAGACCTTCAACATCGCGGGCGCTCATATCGGCAATGTCATCATCGCCGATGAAAAACTGAAGAATGCCTTCGCCAGGCGCCACCTTGCGCTCGGAATCTCGCCCAATTCCTTCGGGATGCATATGGTCACGGCTGCATATTCGCCCGAAGGGGCGGCGTGGCTCGATGGTCTGGTACGGTATCTGGACAACAACCGCAAAGCCTTCGACGCGGGCATCGCCACAATTCCGGGCCTGCGTTCCATGCCGCTGGAGGCAACCTACCTGGCCTGGGTGGACGGATCAGGGGCGGGGCTCAGCAGCCAAGAGTTCATCATGCGGGTGGAAAAGGACGCCCGCATCGCGACAAACCATGGTCATACGTTCGGCCTGGGCGGCGACGGTTTCCTGCGCTTCAATTTTGCCTGCTCACGAGCGATGATAGATGAAGCCGTGACGCGCCTTAAGTCTGTGTTTTCTGACCTGCAATAGCAGGTGGATCCAAACAGGAATACACTCCCATGCCCCCGCTCTTCGCATTCACGCCCACCATGCTGGTCAAACCGGAAGTCATTCCGTTCTTCGACGAGGCCACCAACACGATCACTTACGTCGTCAAGGATCCGGACTCGGATGCCTGTGCCGTCATTGATTCCGTCATGGACATCGACTATGCGGCCGGCCGCATCACACATGATGGCGCCGACAAGATAGTCGCCCATATCCATGACAACGGCTGGTCCCTGGAATGGCTGATAGAGACCCACATCCATGCGGACCACCTGTCGGCGGCGCCCTATATTCAAGAGAAGCTCGGCGGACGACTTGGTGTCGGGGAGCACATCACCGTCATCCAGAACACGTTCGGCAAGATTTTCAACGAAGGCACCGACTTTCAGCGGGATGGCAGCCAATTCGATCAGCTGTTTGCCGAGGGCGACAGCTACACGATTGGAACCATGACCGTGCACGTCATGCACACGCCCGGCCATACACCTGCCTGCATGACCCATGTGATCGGTGATGCCGCCTTCGTCGGCGACACCCTGTTCATGCCGGATGGCGGAACGGCGCGCGCCGATTTTCCTGGAGGCGATGCCCGTACGCTGTATCGCTCCATCCAGCGCGTATTGGCGCTTCCCGACGCGATGCGACTGTTCATGTGCCACGACTACGGACCGAACGGACGCGACATCAGATGGGAGACAACTGTCGCCGACGAGAAGGCACACAACATCCACGTCGGCAACGGCATGGATGAGGACGCATTCGTGAAGATGCGCGAGGCGCGCGATGTAACGCTAAGCATGCCGAAGCTCATCATCCCGTCGCTACAGGTCAACATGCGCGCGGGACAACTTCCGTCCGCGGACAAGGATGGCAAGACCTTTCTCAAGGTTCCCATCAATACACTCTGATATTGACAATGGCGGTCGACGGGGGCGCATCCGCTCATGCGCCCCGACGGGAAGCCAGATCAATCCCGGCCTGAAATGCCGGTCTCAAAGAAGCTGATGATGTCTTCTATGAGGGCACTGTTGCTGACGTGCTCCTGGATATCCTCGAGGCCGGGCATGCGACGGGCATTCGGATCGAGGTCCGCGACGATGTGCAAGATGGCTCCGCGGATATATTCGTAACGTAGCGCGATCTGCGCCTCACTGAGATGCGGCGCCACCCGCTGAAGCATTTGCCGGGAACGGCGGTGGAGTTCGTCGAACTGTTCAGCGAAGATTTCATTGGTCAGGCTTCGAGGCAACGCCTTGGTTTGCAGCATCAGTCGGATTGCCGCCCGCCCGCCGCGCTCATCGAGGCTGAGTTCGACAAGCGGTCGCACGATCGCGCGCAGCACCGAGCGAAGGTCTGGCCGCGCGTCGTCCTCACATGCCTTTATTGCCTCCAGGCGTGCAGCGTTCAGCGGGCCAAGGCATTGCTCGAGCGTCAGCCGCAACAATTCGTCCTTGGAACGGAAGTGGTAGTTGACCGCTGCGATGTTCGCACCGGCCGCCCGGGTCACTTCGCGCAGCGTGGCCGCGTCGAACCCCCGATCGGCGAACACGAAGGTGGCAGCGCGGAGCAATGCGCCACGCGTGTCGCGATCGTCCTGCTGGCCGGATCTTTCTTCTGTTGCCTCCATCCATCCCTCATAGCCGAAAGCCTGCCCGGGCGCTTGCCCGAGCGGCATCAAATCTGAGGATATGTGCCGCTCAAGCAGAGCCGGGCGCCAAACCCACTCCCGGCATGCGAAGCCGCAGCCGCCCGTCAGCGCGCCAGGCGATAGCCGTAGATCCTGTCGAGTTCGAGTTCGCGGACGATACGGATGCCGTCTTCCAGCAGCTTGGGGTCTGCCGCACGGAGCGGCTTGCGTAGGGGCCCGGCCGGCAGGCCGACTGCCGCCATCAGCGACTTCATCGAAACCGGATTGACTGCCGCATAGGCGAAATGCAGCATCGGCAGATTGCGCAGCCAGGCTGCGCGGCAGGCGAATGCGTCTTCGCCACTCTCCCATGGCTTGGAGATGATCGCCATCTCGCGCGGAATGATGTTGCCTGTCATGTTGGCGGTGCCATGGCCGCCCAGTGCCATGGTGGGGATGACAAGGCCGAGGTTGGGCGAGCAGCAGCACATGACCGAGAGGTCGAGGTCGGCGCGGCAGACCTGCGCCACCTGTCCGACTCGTGTGGTCGATTCCTTGAGCACGACCATGTTGGGGTGGGCCGCGATGCGCTGGATGTCGGTCCAGTGCAGGTCCGTCTTCACGCGCGGGGGATTGTTGTAGAAGCCGATGGGGAAGTCGACCGCATCGCAAACTTCGAGCACATACTCGACGATGGATTCGTTGTCGGCGCAGATGTAGGAAGGCGCGGCAATGATGGCGCCGTCTCCGCCTTCGTTCTTGGCATAGCGCACCAAGTCGATCGTGGCCTGGGTGTTGGAGCCCGTGCACCCGAAATAGAGGAGCATGTCGCCGCGCGGCATCTTTGCCGTTTCGGTGATGATCATGCGCCGCTCTTCCGGGTTCAGCATCGAGACTTCGCCGGTCGAGCCCATGATCAGGATCGCCTTTGTATGGTTCTGCCGGTGAAAATCGAGCAGGGTGCGAAACCCTTCGAGATCGACGGAGCCGTCGGAGTTCATCGGGGTGATCAGCGCGACGAACGAGCCATTCGGTTTGGTATGCATGACATCCCTCCAGAGTTCAGACGCTCGGCCAGGCTATGGCGAAATGCCTGCTTCAAATGGTAGTTTCAAACATATGTTTGAAATGCCGGATGTACTTTGTCAATGGCGCATGCGTCGCCCGCATTCGCACCTCACGCAGGCTGAAGGGGGCGGCAGATCGCGAGGCCCTTGAGGCGCCACGTGTCGCTGGCCTTGCCGATCGAACGGTCGGCAAACTGGAAGTCCTTGCCATGGGGTCTGTCGAGGAAGTCCTGGAGCGCCGATGCATCGACAAATGCAGTGTCGGCGCTTTACGAGGAAATGCGCATTGCTAGCGGCGCTCGGCGAAGGCCTTTTCGACGACATATTCCCCGGGGGTGGCGTTGTTGCCCTCGCTCATGCCAAGGCCTTCGAGGATTTCGGCCATGTCCGCGATGAACGCCGGACCGCCGCAAAGCATCGCCCGGTCATCGGCCGCATCCATCGCCGGCAGGCCGATATCGGTAGACAGCACGCCGGAGCGGATCAGATCGGTGATGCGGCCGCGGTTGCGGAAGGGCTCGCGTGTGACCGTCGGATAATAGATCAGCTTCTCCGTAAGCAGCTCGCCGAAATATTCGCTGGTCGGGAACTCGTTGACGATCTGGTCCCGGTAGGCGAGCTCGTCTGTCTGGCGGCAGCCATGGACCAGGACGACGCGCTCGTAGCGCTCGAAGGTCTCGGGATCGCGGATCAGGCTCATGAAGGGCGCGAGCCCGGTTCCGGTGCCGAACAGGTAGAGGTTGCGACCCGGCCGGACGTTGGCGAGCAGCAGTGTTCCGGTGGCCTTGCGACCGACGACGATGCTGTCGCCGACGGCCAGGTGCTGCAGCCGCGAGGTCAACGGGCCGTCCGGCACCTTGATCGACAGGAATTCGAGATTGTCTTCATAGTTGGGGCTGACAACGCTGTAGGCGCGCAGCAACGGCTTGCCGTCGAGCTCAAGGCCGATCATGGCGAACTGACCGTTTTCGAAGCGAAACGAGGGGTCGCGGGTGGTGGTGAACGAAAACAGCGTATCGGTCCAGTGATGCACGCTCAGCACTTGCTGTTGGGTAAGGTTGCTCATTCCCTGCGCTCCTTTGCTTAGGGTTGAAAAGCCCGGTCGGACTTGTTGGGAGTTGTGAGCCGGAGAAGCTACACCGCCAGGTGGCGCTGCTTGATCTCCGGGTTGCTGTCGAACTCAGGCCAGCTGCCGCGGAACGCGATGCGGCCGGTATCCATGACCAGGACCGTGTCGGTGATCTGGCGCGCGAACCAGATGTTCTGTTCGCACAGCAGCAACGCTGCCTGCTCGGCTTCGCACAGTTCACGCACGCTTACGGCAAGCTCCTCGACGATGGCCGGGGCCAGGCCCTCGGTCGGTTCGTCGAGCAGGAGCAGGCGCGGACGGCAGGCAATCGCCCGGGCGATCGCCACCATCTGTTGCTGGCCGCCGCTGATCTGGCCGCCGCCGCGCTCGGCGATGGGCTGCAGCATCGGGAAGCGGTCGACGACCTCCTGCGCCGGTATCGGCTTGCGGCCGGGGGCTGTGGCATATGCCGCCATCTGGATATTCTCGCGCACCGTCAGGTGCTGGAAGATGCGCCGGTCTTCCGGCACCAGCTGAAGGCCGAGGCGGGCGCGCCTGAAGGCGGGCAGGGTGGCAATCGACCGGCCTTCCCAGGTCACCTCGCCGTCGACGGTCGGCCCCGCGTTCATGATCGACTTCAGCAGCGTCGACTTGCCTGCGCCGTTGCGGCCGATGACCGCGACGCGTCCGAGAGCTGGCACGGCGAGGTCCACGCCATGCAGGATATGGCTGCCGCCATAGAAGGCGTTGATGCGGCTGGCCTCAAGCATGATGCGCTTCCTTGCCGAGATAGACTTCGCGCACCATCGGGTCGGCGCGGATGTCGTCGATACTGCCCTGGGCGATCTTTCGGCCCTGGTTCATCACCATGATGCGATCGGCGAGACCGAAGATGACGCCCATGTCGTGTTCCGTCATGACGACGGTGAGGCCGCTGCCCTTGCCGCTGATGCTGCGGATCAGTTCGGTGACGCCGACGCGGTCACTCGGCGACATGCCGGCGGTCGGCTCGTCGAGCATCAGGATTTTTGGACGTCCGGCGAGCGTGATGCCGAGTTCGAGACGTTTCTTGTCGCCATGCGAAAGCTCGGAAGCCGGCGTCTTCGCCTTTCTGTCGAGCGACAGCCTGGCAAGGATGGCATGAACTTCGTCCAGAGTGGCGGATGACGGCTTGACCGCATACCAGGGCGCGTCGGATTTGCCGGTGTTCCTGAGCCGCGCCTCGACGGCGACGATCAGGTTTTCCTCCGCCGTCATGTCCTTGAACACGCGGGCCACCTGGAATGTCCGGCCCATGCCGGCGCGGGTGCGCTTGTAGGCGGGGTCGCGGGTCACGTCCTGACCAAGGAACTCGACCGTCCCGGCCTCGCAGCCGACCTCGCCGGTCATGACCTTGAACAGCGTGGTCTTGCCGGCGCCGTTGGGGCCGATGATGGCGAAGGTCTCGCCCTCGGCGATTTCGGCGTCCACGCCGTGCAGCACCTTCAGCGCGCCGTAGCTCTTGTCGATGGAGGACAGGCGAATGATGCTCATTGGCTTGCTCCTTCGCTCGCAGGGGCGGCTGTCGCCGCTTTTTCGGGCGCCTGCCGCACAGACAGGCGGGCGATCAGCGCATTCCAGGCCCCGGCGACGCCCGTCGGGAACATCAGCACGACCACGAGCAGGATGCCGCCGGTGATGATCTCCTGGATGCCGACAAGCGTGCGGGTGGAGAACTCGATCGCCGAGAACAGGAATGCGCCGATCAGCGGTCCCCAGAAGGACGATGCGCCGCCGAGCAAGGTGAACAGGATTGGCTGTGTCGAGCGCATCATGTTGCCGATGTCGGGCGTCACGATCTGGGCCCAGGGCGCAAACAGTGATCCGGCGCAGGCAGCGATCGCACCTGATATCGTGAACGCGACCAGCCTGTAGCGGTGGGTATCGACGCCCATGAAGGCGGCGCGTTCGACGTCGAGGCGGATGGTGCGCAACGTGCGGCCGAAGCGGCCATGCGCGATCCACCAAGTGAGGGCGACGAGCAGCGCGCAGGCGATGCACAGGAACCAGTAGTAGCTGTTGCCACGCGACAGGTCGACAGTGGCGAAGCCGACCGAAAAGGCAGGCCGGACAATGCTTGGGATGCCGTCTTCGGCGCCGAGCCAGTGGACTTTGGCGAGCGAGATGCGCAGCAGTTCGGCCAGCGCCAGCGTCAGGATAGCCAGGAAGATGCCGCTCGAGCGCCTGAGCGCGACAAGGCCGATGGCGAAGGCGACCGTCCCGCCGGCGAGCGTGGCCAGCACGATCAGCAGCAGGAACTGGCCTTCGTAGCCCTGGCGCAGCATGACAGCCATGGTGTAGGCGCCGATGGAGAACAGCCCACCGCTGCCGAAACTGGCCAGGCCGGCATAGCCGAACAACAGGTTCCACGACAACGCGAAGACCGCGACGATGATTGTCGTGCCGGCAAGGAAGACGAGGCCGGAATTCGCCCACAAGGGCAGCAGCAACAGGGCGGCGGCGAGTGCTGCCAGAAGCGATGTCGACAGGCGGTTCACAGCCGGCTCTCCCCGAGAATGCCGTTCGGCCACAACAGCAGGAAGGCGACCATGGCGAAATAGACGACAATGCCCGGATAGGCGGGCAGGAACATGGTGTTGAGCCCGTCGATGACGCCGAGCAGGACCGCCGCGATGAAGGCGCCGCGCACATTGCCCAGCCCGCCGATGACGACGGTGATGAAGGCGAGCAGCAGGAAGGTGTCGCCGAGCGCGGGCGACAGCGTCTGGTTGGGCAGCAGCAATCCGCCGGCCAGCCCGGCGAGCGCGAAGCTGCCGCCGACCGCCGCCATGATGCCGGCCGGCACGTTGATGCCCAGCAGTTCAGACATCCAGCCGTCGCGGGCAATCGCGGTGATCATCTTGCCGGCCCAGGCGCGATGGATGACGAAGTCGAGCACCAGGAAAACGACGATACCGGAGCCGATGATGAACAGCGAGAAGGAGGGGATGAACAGCCCGGCGATCTCGACGCCCGTATCAATGCCGGGAGGTGGGTCGACGGACAGGAATTCCAGCCCCCAGACAAGCTTCACGAAGCCGACGCAGACCAGCATTACGGCGAAGGTGGCGATCAGCATGTAGTGCTCGTCGACATGCTGGATGCGCCTGAGGACGAAACGCTGGACAACGATCCCCAGCACGCCAACCACCAGCGCCGCGACGACGGCCGCGGCGACGAGCGCCAGGACCGAGCGCGGCGCCGAGCCGACGAGCGAACTCGCGACATAGGCGCCGATCATGAAAAAGGCGCCATGGGCGAAGTTGAGGATGCGCATGATCCCGAAGACGAGGGTAAGACCCGCGGCGACGAGGAACACGGCCATCCCGGTCGTGAGACCGTTGACCAGCGTAAACATCTAGTGCTTCCCCCGACCTAGTTGAGTTTCTTGCCGGGCGTCGCCGGCTCGAGGAACTCGGCACCCGGAAGCTGCGCCGTTTCGAACACGCTCCAGCCGTTGGCGTTCTTGTCGTCGCGGCCGAAGCGGATGTAGGTGAGGTCGCCGGCAAAGCCGTGGTCTTCCTTGCGGAAGTGGATGTTGCCGAGCGCGCCCTGCGGCGTTTCGGTCTCGATGGTCGGGATCAGCTTGGCTGCGTCCATCGAACCGGCCTTGGCGACGGCGTTGGCCAGCGTCAGGATGCTGTCGTGCGAGACGCCGATGTACCAGTTGGGGAATTCGTCGCCGCGCAGCTTGATGTAGGCCTTGTGCACCTCTTCGCTGACCGGATTGTCCTTGTTGGCCGCCGGGTACCAGCCGGTCCAGCTCCACAGCGAGGCGGGCGTGTTGGCGCCCATCGCCTTGGCGATGGCGAACTCGTTGGCCGAGTCGCACAGCACCTTGAATTTCTGGTCGAGGCCGAAGGTGCGCGCCTGCTTGTAGTAGCTGATGGCGTCGGCGCCCTGCAGCACGTTGAACAGGCCGGGCGCGCCGGATCCGATGATGTTGGAGATCTGGTTGCGGAAATCGGCGCCGCCATAGGGCACCAGAACGGGGTCGAGAATCTCGACCTTGCGGCCGGCCTTCTCGGTTTCCGCAGTCAGGCCTTTCGCAAAGGCGTTGGTGATGTCGGCCAGTGCCGTCACGTCCGAGCGCAGCATCGCCCACTTCTCGATTTCCGGATGCTTCTGGGCCATCAGGGTGCCGTACCCGCCGAAGCACATCGGCGACGAGAAGCCGAGCCGGAACGCGCGCCGGTTGAAGGCTTCGTGGGTGAGCGCCAGTGCCGATGCGCCGACCATCACCATGGTCACGTCCGCTTCATCGAGCAGCGGCAGCGTGCCGAGCAGGTTGGCGGTGAAGGTGCCCTGGGCAAACAGCTTGATGCCGTTGCCGGTCAGCTCGCGGAACGCGGTGACAGCGCCCTCGGGCGAGTTCTTGTCGTCGCGCACCACAAGCTCGATCTTCGAGCCGTTGATGCCGCCGGCGGCATTGATGCGCTCGACGGCGATCTCGCTGCCGTCCTTGATGTAGTTGCCGTACACCTGGCCTGGCCCGCTCAGCGTGGTGATCAGGCCGATACGCACCGTATCACCCTGCGCTGCGCGCAAAATGCCCGGCATGGCCAATGCGCCGATGCCTGCAGCGGTCGTCGTCAGAAAATGTCTTCTGTTCAATCTCATGTCTTCCTCCCAAAAGACCGGGGTTCCTCCGCCCCGGATATGAAATGCCTGGTCAGTTCATCAGCAGGACCATCTCCTTGACCCGCGAACGCATGATCTGGCCGGTGGCCGGCGTCTTCGGCAGGTCGTCGACGGCGACGATCTTGCGTGGATGCTTGAATGCAGCGAGCGCGCCGCCGAGATGCGAGCGCAGGACGTCGAGGCTTGGACACTCGCCGGGACGGTCGAGCACGACGGCTGCGCAGACCAGTTCGCCCCAGACCGGATCGGGCAGGCCGACGACGGCGACCGAGCGGATGCCGGGGCAGCCGGCGAGTGCAAGCTCGACCTCTGCCGGGGCGACGGTCTCGCCGCCCGAGCGAATGACTTCGCGGCGGCGGCCGGTGATGGTCAGGTAGCCTTCGTCGTCGGCTTCGACGAGGTCGCCGCTGCGGTACCAGCCGTCGACAAATACGTCCGCCGTCTGATCGGGCAGTTCGAAATAGCCATCCATCATGCTCATCGAGCGCAATTGCAGTTCGCCGTCGACGATCCGTGTCTCGTGGCCGGGCATCGGCAGGCCGACGCTGCCCGGCTTGAGCTCGATGTCGGAGTCGTTGAGGCCGAGAGCGCCGCCGAATTCGGTGGAACCGTACATCGCTGCCCGGTAGGCACGCGGGAAACGGGCGCGAATGCGCTCCATCAGCACTGGGTCGAAGCTCGAGGTTCCCGATGCGGCCGAGCGGACGACCGCGCCGTCGAAGGGTGTCTTGGCGGCAAGCACGCGCTCCCAGATCGCCGGGATGCAGTACAGGAAAGCCGGCTTCCAGCGGTCGATCGCGCGCGCCAGCATCTCGCCGTCGGGACGGCTGACGAAGTGGGCGGCGCGGCGATGCGCCCAGTTTTCCATGAGATAGTTCCAGCCCGCCCAGTGGAACATCGGAAACGTCATCAACTCGCCGCGTCCCCCCGAAGTGACGAAGCGCGACGCGCCAAGATAGGAGCGCAGCCAGCTCGCCTTGTGGGACAGCACCACGCCCTTCGGCAGCCCGGTGCTTCCGCTGGTCAGGAAAATGGCGTGCGTATCGCTTTCAGCTACGCCAAGGTCGGGCAGGGCGTCGGTGCTGGCCTTGCCGGCCAGCGCGTCGAGGTTGATGCCGGCCGTGGCATTTTCGCCTGCGCCGAGTACGGCGACCGGGATGCTCAGGCCGGACACGCTGAAGCTGCTGCCGTCCTGGCGGGCCGGATCGAGCACCAGCAGGTCGGGGCGGATATAGCCGGCTATCGGGCGGATTTCTTCCGGCGACAGCGCCGGGTTGATCGGCACGAAAGCGGCGCCGAGCCGTTGGGTGGCGAAATAGAAGCCGAGATGGTCGAGCGCCATCTCGGCCTGAAACAGGATGCGGCTGCCGCGCCCGATGCCGAGGACCTGCAGTGCGCGCGCCATGGCGTTCGCAGCCTTGTCGACCTCGGCAAATGTAACCGTCCGCTCATCGAGCGAGGCCGCGAGCGCGTTGGGTGTCGAACCGACGGCGAGATCGAGAATGCGATGGGTCAGGCAGAGCATTGTCTCATTCCGAAGCTGAAATGTCCTTGATCTCGCCCAGCGGATAGGTCTTGCCGAGCGACTCCATCATGTAGTCGGCGCCGCCCGATGCTGGCACGAACCAGCCGGTCGGGCACATTGTCAGGATCTCGACGAGGCTGAGCCCCTTCTTCTCCATCTGGCGCTGGAAGCCCTTGCGGATCAGGCGGCGGGTCGCGGCGATGGAGGCGGCGTTGTGCACCGAGCCTCGCGCCACATAGGCCGCGCCCGGCATGGCCGCCACCATGTCGCCGATGACGATGGGATGGCCGTGATAGGCCGCGTCACGGCCTTCCAGTGTGTTCTTGGTGCGCTGGCCGATGACCGAAGACGCCGTCATCTGGCCGCCGGTATCGCCGAACACGCCGTTGTTGAGGAGGATGCAGGTGATGTTTTCGCCGCGCGCGGTGGCATGCAGGATTTCGGCCAGGCCCTCGCTGGTCATGTCGCCGTCGCCCTGCAGCGTCCACACGGCGACGTCCGGGCGCATGCGCTTGAGGCCGGTCGCGACCGCGGGGGCGCGTCCGTGCAGGCAAAGCGTGGAGTCGACATCCATCGTCATGATGAAGGAGCCGTAACAGCCGTGCCCGATGATCGATACGTTCTTTTGGGCTAGGCCGAGTTCTTCGATGACCTCGAGCACCAGGCGGATCGCCACCGGCTCGCCGCATCCCGGGCAGAGGTGGTGTTCCTCGGTCTGCAGCAGCGTCGGCTTGAACGCTGCGACCTTGTTGGAAGGCGCCTCGGGCGGGCGCGTGGTCATGACGATGCTCATTGGCTGGCTCCGTTGATGGCTAGCTCGATGCGCTCGCGGATAACAGTCGCATCCATGAGGGGGCCGAGGTTCAGGCCGGATTCGTCGAAGCTGACGCCGCCGATGGCCTTGACCATCTTGCGGTCGCGCACGTTGAGTTTGACGTCGTCGATCATCTGGCCGGCGTTGAGCTCGAAGACGAGCACGCGCTTGCAGTGCTGAGATGCCCTCTCCAGCGCCTCGCCCGGATAGGGCCACAGCGTGATCGGGCGGAAATAGCCGACCTTGTGGCCGTCGGCGCGCATCTCGCGAACGACGTGCTCGACGAATTTTCCGCCGCTGCCGAAGGCGACGACGAGGGTCTCGGCATCTTCGACGAACCCGTCCTCATGCCGCGCCTCGACCTCGGCGATGGCGTCGAACTTGGCGGCGATGCGCTCCCAGTGCTTGCTCGGGCCAGGGCCGGGATCGTTGGTCTTTCCGCAGCCGAAGGTCCAGATCTGGCGCGACTTGCCGGTGCCGCCGGAGGTGCCGTCGAGCTGCCAGTCCTTGGGTGGCAGCGGCTCGAGGTCGAGCTGCGGCAAGGTGGTGCCCATCTGGGTGCGGGCGAGCAGGTTGTCGCCCATGAAGATCACCGGCACGCGGTATTTGTCGGCGAGGTGGAAGGCGAGCTGCGCATGCTCGACCGCCTCGTGCAGGTCCTTCGGCGCCAACGTGATGGTGCGATAGTCACCCCAGCCGCCGCCGCGCGTGGCCTGGAAATAGTCCTGCTGGTTGCGCGCCATGTTGAAGATGACGACCGGCGTCTCGTTGAGCGCGGCTTCCGCGATGGCCTCCTGCATCAGGGCGAGGCCCTGGCCGCACGAGCCGCTGGCCGCGCGGAAGCCGCCGGCGGCGGCGCCAAGTGCCATGTTGACGCCCTCGATCTCGGTCGCGGCGTTGATGCATACGCCGTCGTGGCGCGGCAGCTTTTCGGCCATGTATTCGAGCAGCTCGGTCGCCGGCGACATCGGGTAGCCAGCATAGAAGCGCAGGCCCGCCTGGATCGCTGCCTCGACGATCGCCTCGCTTCCGTCCATCAGGCGCATCGTCATCACTGGATCCTTTCGGCGTCGGAGCCCGAAACGATCGGCTCGTGGTACTTGTAGACTTCGAAGACGAAATCCGGGCAAACCTGCTGGCAGGCGGTGCAGCCGGTGCAGCCGGGCGCAAGCTCGGGGTAAAGATAGCCTGTCGCATTGCCGGTCCTGGACATGGTCAGGACCCTCGGCGGACAGGCAACGATGCAGAGTTCGCAGCCCTTGCAGCGGTCGGCGTCGATGACGAGTGTGCCGCGCGTGACCTGTCTCATGCGACCTCCCGGGCGTCGAAGTCGACGGCGAAGGCCAAAGCCGTCACGGCAGCCGCGCCGGCCCGGATCGCTCGCTCGTTGGCCTCGATGTGCTGGCGGCGATACGAAGGGATCTGTTCGGCCATCGCTGCCACCGCGCTGTCGATTTTCACCGCGCCAGTGAGCGCGGCGAAGGCGCCCAGCATGACCATGCCGGCGGCCATGCGGCTGCCTTGCTCGGTGGCGATCGCCGTTGCCGGCAGTCTGACCAGACGGTGCCTGTCCATGTCGGGCAGGTCGGCGGCGATGGTCTCTTCGGCCAGTACCAGGGAGCCGGGCCGCAACCTTGAGCCGACGCGTTCCCAGAACAGATGCGACAGGGCGATGGCGGTGCCGGCATGCGGCAGGATCGGCAGCGCCTTGAGCGGCCGCGCACCAATGACGACGGTGCCGATCGAGCTGCCGCCGCGCATGTGGCCGCCATATTCGCCGGCCAGCATCACATGGCGTCCGTCTCGTATGGCTGCCAGCGCCAGCGACTTGCCGACAAGCTGGATGCCCTGGCCGCCGATGCCAGAAATGAAAAGGTCGAGTTCCAACTAACCCCTCCCGGTTACTCGTGGCTCTACAGCTACGGGCATCCGGTTTCGGGCGCAAGACATTTTTTCTATCTCGACTAGAAATTTCTTGTTGAACAACAAAAAATGTCAGCTAGCTTCCGGCCACCGCTTTGAAGGAGGGACCAATGGCCTATGTGGTGACCGACGCCTGCGTGCGCTGCAAATTCACCGACTGCGTGGCGGTATGCCCGGTCGATTGCTTTCACGAAGGCGAAAACATGCTGGTGATCGACCCGGAGGTTTGCATCGATTGCGGCGTCTGCGAGCCGGAGTGTCCGGCCGACGCCATCCTGGCCGACACCGATCCGCGGGCGGAAAAGTGGCTGGCGCTGAACAGGCAATATGCGGCGAAATGGCCGGTCATCGCGGCCCAGCTGCCGCCGCCCGGGGATGCTCAGGCCTTCAAGGGCATCGAGGACAAGTTCGAGACCCATTTCTCGCCGGCTGCGGCGGCGCGCTGAGAGGCTGCTATTTTCGTGGCGAAAGCCCGTCGAACAACACGTCGAGAATGCTGATGGCCAGCTCGGTAGGGGTGAGGCCGCCCGGCTTGTACCATTCGCGGGTCCAGATCAGCGTGCCCTGCAGCACCTGGTTGGCCAGCGACACGTTGATGCCGGACCGCAGCTCACCCGCCTCGGCTGCCGCGGTCATCAGGTCGCGCCAGATCTTGTTGGTCTCGTTCAACAGCCCGAAATGCCGCTCGCGCACATCCTGCGGGATCTGGTTGATGACGTTGCCATGAGCGGCGATGTAGTCGAGCTTCTGCAGCGTCGTGTTCAGGTAGGTGATCGCCGCTGCTTCGATGCGTTCGCGATAGGGCGTATCGGCGGGCAGTTGCTGCAGCGTTGCCAGCAACCTGACGTGCAACTGCCGCGTCAGGCTGTTGATCATCTCCTCGACCAGCACGTCCTTGGTCGGGAAGTGATAGCGCAGCGCCGTGACATGCAGGCCGATCTCGTCGGAAATGTCGCTGAGCTTGGTGAGTTGGTAGCCCTTCTGGGCAAACACCTTGGCGGCGGCGTCCAGGATCTTTTCCTGGACGCCTTCGGTCTTGCGGCTCGGCTTGCGGCCCGAGGCGTTGCGGGCCGTGCGGTTGAGTTCGCGCGTGCCTTCTGCCTCGATGATTGTCAGCGCTTCGGATTCGTTCGTCGTCATTCTTCCGCCGCTCGAGCCTGCCGACTCGCCGTGCCTGTGTTCCCGGACCATGTGTAACGTGCCTCCTTGCACTCAAGCCACTGCTTTCCCACTCGTGGCTGGCCATGCGCGTCGGCGGCCCGGCCATCCGGGCGATGCATGGAGTGTGGCTTCGTCGGGCGTTCAGAATCGCTCACAGGATGGCCATCGCCGTGGACAAGGCAACTAGAATTTCTACTTGAGCATGAAATTTATCCGGGTAAGTTGCGCGGCAGCGCTCTCGCGAAAGGCAGCGATCATGTTCGAACTCGATCTCAAGGGGAGGCGTGCTGTCGTCGCCGGCGGCAGCAGGGGGCTCGGCCTGCATACGGCGCTGGCCTTCGCCAGGGCTGGCGCCTCGGTCTCGATATGCGCCCGCGGCGAGGCCGATCTTGCTGCCGCGCGCGACAGCATCGCAAGCCACGGTGTCACCGCCCATGCCGCCTATTGCGATCTCGGAGAACTGTCCTCGATCGACAACTACGTTGCGGAGGCGGCAAAAGCTCTCGGCGGCATCGACATCCTCGTCAACAACGCCACCGGCAAAGCCAGTTCGGACACCGAGCACGACTGGGCGGCGAGCCTTGGGATTGATGTCCTTGCCACTGTGCGGGCCTCGCGTGTCGCCCAGCCTTATCTGGAGCAGGGCAACGCCTCGGCGGTGGTCAACATCTCGTCGCGCACCGCCTTCGGACCGGCGCCGACAACGCCGGCCTATGGCGCGGCGAAGGCCGCCGTCATGCACTTCACGCAGTCACAGGCCGCGGCGCTGGCGAAAAAGGGTATTCGCGTCAACTGCATAGCCCCGAGTTCGCTTGAGTTCCCAGGCGGCTGGTGGGACAAATGCCGTGACGACAATCCCGAGCTCTACCACAAGACCAAGGCCAGCTTTCCCTTTGGCCGTTTCGGCACGCCCGAAGACATTGTTCGAGCCATCCTGTTTTTTGCCTCGCCGCTGAGCGGCTGGATCACCGGCCAGACGCTGCTGGTCGATGGCGGCCAGACCTTGAGCTGATGTCGGCAACATCTCCGTAGCGCTTCCCAACTCGGAGGCCAAAATCGAAGCTCAGTTGCCGCTGACCAGTGCAGGGATGGGCAATATCGCGTTGCTTTCGTCCAGGATGGCAAAGCTGTAGCGCCCGGCCCGGTCACGCTCGACAGAATAGGTCAGGCGTTCGATGACGTGGTTGTCTCTGTCGAAGGTCAGCACACGCGGCTTGAGGCCGGTGATCTCGTTTTCGTTCACATAGACCGAGTTGCAGATGATGAGCTGGTCGCCGGCCTGGCAGGTGCGGGCGGCAGCGCCATTGAGGATGCAGCAGCGCGAGCCGCGCTCGCCGAGGATCACATAGGTCGAAATCCGCGCGCCGGAACTCTTGTTCCAGATCTCGACGAACTCCATCGGCAGGATGCCGGCTTCCTCGCAATGGTTCGGGTCGAGCGTGATCGAGCCGTGATAGTTGAGGTTGGCTTCGGTGACGTGGATGCCGTGCAGCTTGCCGGCGACGATCTTGCGCATTCTTGTCCTCCTTGCCAGACAGTGTCGTCTTACATTCCCACCACCAGCGCTCCGCCGGTCAGGCCCGCACCCGCCGCAGCAAGCAGCAGTTTTTCGCCGGAAAGAAGCGGCTCGGTCGCATGCGCGACCGAAAGCGACAGCGGGATCGTCGCGGCCGACGAATTGCCGTAGTCGGCGATGGTTTTGACGGTCCTGTCGTCGGCGATGCCGAGCGATTTGCCGACCGCATGGAAGATGCGGGCATTGGCCTGATGCGGCACAAAGCGGGAGATGTCGGTCGGGGCGAGACCTGACGCCGCAAGCGCCTCCTGCGAACATCGGCTCATCATCTCGACGGCCTTGGTGAATACCGCGCGGCCGTCGGAAATGGTCATGCGCGTTTCGGCGATGTCGATTTCGTCGGCGAAGGGCCGATTGTTGCCGCCGGCCGGGATCTGGATCAGGCCGTAGCTCGATCCGTCCGAGGCGACAGAAGCGCCGAGGATGCCGTGACCCGGATTGTCGGATGGCGCGAGCACCACTGCACCGGCGGCGTCGGCGAACAGCACCGCACTTGCCCGCTCGGCCGGGTTGATGCGGCGGCTCAGGATGTTGGCGGCGATGACGACGGCCGGCTTGTTGTGCAGGCGGACAAAGCCGTCGGCGAAGGTCAGCGCGTAGATGAAGCCAGCGCAGGCGCCGGCTAGATCGACTCCGCCTGATTTGGCAAGCCCGAGCTTGTGGGCGACCAACGGCGCGCTCGGCGGCAGCAGATGGTCGGGCGTCGAGGTGGCGAGCAGGAGCAGGCCGATATCCTCGCGCTTGAGGCCCGACGCCTCCAGCGCCATCTCGCCGGCCTTGGTGGCGAGGTCGGACAGCGTGTCCCCTGCCTCGGCCCAGTATCGTGTGCGGATGCCGGTACGGCCCTCGATCCAGCCGGCGTCGAGGCCGAGGCTCGCCTCGATCTCGGCATTCTCGACCTTGCGCCCCGGCACATGGTGGCCGAAGCCGGCGATGCGCGCCGCGCGGTTCATCCAGCGCCGCCAGCCAGTTCGGCGGCTTCGTCGACGGCATTGTAGAGCCTGTCGAGTTCGGCTGAGGTCACGCAATAGGGCGGCAGCACATAGATGACGTTGCCCAGCGGCCGGACCAGCAGGCCACGCTCCAGGAAGAACGCGCGCAACTTTGGGCCGACTTCGGCGAGATAGCCTGCCTTGCCGACGCGCAGGTCGACTGCGGCTATGGTGCCTGCCGTGCGCACATTCTCGAAGCGCCGGTCTTTGCGGAAGCGCGCGATCTTCTCCGCCTGCATGCGCGACAGCGCCGCCACACGCTCGGACACCGGCTCGTCGCGCCAGATCTCGACATTGGCGAGTGCTGCGGCGCAGGCGATGGGGTTTGCGGTGTAGGAGCTCGAATGGAAGAACGTCTTGGCGCGGTCGGTCGAGAAATGCGCCCGGAAGATCGGGTCGGTGGCAAGTGTCGCCGCCAGCGGCAGCGAGCCACCGGTCAGGCCTTTGGAGGTGCAGAGGATGTCGGGCGAGATACCAGCCTGCTCGCAGGCGAACATGGTGCCGGTGCGGCCCCAACCGGTCATCACTTCGTCGGCGATCAACAGCGTGCCCGAGCGCTCGGCGATGCGTTTCAGCTCAGTCAGCACCCGGGCCGGATACATCAGCATGCCGCCGGCGCCGAGCACCAGCGGCTCGACGATGAGGGCGGCGGCCTTGCCGTCGCGGGCCAGCGCTTCGAAGCGGTCGAGTGTTTGCTGTTCGCGGCCCGCCGCGGGGAAGGGGATAGTATCTACCTCGAACAGCAGGGGATCGTAGGTGGCGTTGAACACGCCGCGCGCACCCACGCTCATCGTGCCGATGGTGTCGCCATGGTAGCTGTGTTCCATCACGACGATGCGCGAACGCGGCCGACCGTTGTTGTGGTGGAAGCCGAGCGCCATCTTCAGCGCCACCTCGACGCTGGTCGAGCCACTGTCGGAATAGAACACCCAGTCGAGCCCGGCAGGCGCCATCTCGACCAGCGCGGACGCCAGCTGTTCCGCCGGCTCGTGGGTCAGCCCGGCGAAGATCACCTGGTCGAGTGTTTCGGTTGCCGTGCGGATCGCCTCGACGATTGTGGGATGCCTGTGGCCGTGGGTGATGACCCACCAGGACGAGATCGCGTCGAGGATGCGCTTGCCGTCAGATGTCTCGACATAAGCGCCCTCGGTGCGCGCGATCAGCGGCGGAGTGGGCTCGGTGGCGTGCTGGGTGAAGGGATGCCAGACGGCGGAACGGCTCATGACTTGGTCTCGAAGAACAGGGCCTCCAGGAAGTCGGCTACCTTGAAGTTCGCGCGCATGGCCTCGGCAAGCGTTTCAGGCGTCAGCAGGTCGAGCCGGGGCAGGCGGCCGAGCACGCGCGCCTTGCCCATCTCGGCGATGGTGCGCTGGGTATCGGCCATCTCGTCGCCGATGAAGGCGACGCCCATTAGCGGGACGGCGCGGGCGCGCAGCGCCTCGATGGACAGCAAGGTGTGGTTGATCGTGCCGAGGCCGGTGCGGGCGCAGAGCACCACTGGTGCCGCCCAGCGGGCGAAGACGTCGATGTAGAGCGTGCGCCGGTTGACCGGTACCATCAGCCCGCCCGCGCCCTCGATCACCAGCGGCCGTCCGGTCGTTGGTAGCGTCAGCGCGTCTGCATCGATCTCGACGCCGTCGAGCTCGGCGGCGCGGTGCGGCGACAGCGGTTCCTTCAACCGCCAAGCTTCCGACAACACACGGTCCGGCGCAAGGCCGGCGAGCCGGGCAACGATCTCGCTGTCGGTCTCCTCCTCGATGCCCGACTGCACCGGCTTCCAGTACGTGCCGTCGAGCAGGACGGTGAGGCCAGCCGCAAACACGGTCTTGCCGATGCCGGTATCGGTGCCGGTCACGACGATCGTTGCTGGCGTCTGCGCCGTCATCGCGAGCATTCCTCCGAAAGGGCATCGAACAGCGCCGAAACGTCGTCCTCGCCGACATTGAGCGTCAACGAGATCCTGAGCCGCGCGGTGCCCTCGGGCACGGTCGGCGGGCGGATGCCGCGCACATCGAAGCCGCGTGCCTGCAGCGCCTCGGCCAGCGCCATGGCGCGGCCATTGTCGCCGATGATGATGGGCAGGATCTGCGAGCCGCTTGGCTTGAAACCCAGGGCGTCTGCCCTGGTGCCCGCCAGTGTCACCAGCCTTGCCAGCCGCTCGCGGCGATCGGGTTCGTCGGCGATGATGTCGAGCGCGGTTGCCGACGCCACCGCCATCAGTGGCGAAGGCGCTGTTGCATAGATGAAGGGCCGGCAGCGGTTGACGAGATAGTCGCACAAAACCGCTGAGGCTGTGACCAGCGCGCCGGAAGCGCCCAGCGCCTTGCCGCAGGTGTGCAGCACAACGATGTTGTCGCGGCCTTCGAGGTGATGCGCGAGTCCGCGTCCATCGTGGCCGTAGACGCCGGTCGCGTGCGCCTCGTCGATGAACAGGAAGGCGTCGTGCCTACCCGCCACGGCCATCAGTTCGTCCAGCGGGGCGCGGTCGCCGTCCATCGAGTAGAGGCTTTCGGTGACGATCCACGGCCGGCCGGTGCCACCCTTGGCACGCCAAGATCTGATAGCGTCGTCCACCGCGTCGGCATCGTTGTGCCTGGCTTCCACCACCTCGGCGCGGCCGGCGCGTGCGCCTTCATGGGCGCTGGCGTGGATCAGCTCGTCGAGCACGACCAGGTCGCCCTTCTGCGGCAGGGTGGTCAGCACGGCGAAATTGGCGACATAGCCGCCGCCGAAGAACAGCGCGCGCTCGGCGCCGAAGAAGCTGGCGGCCTTTTCCTCCAGCACCTCGTGTTCGGGATCGTTGCCACGCAAAAGCCGCGAGCCGGTGGCGCCGACGGGCGTGCCATTGGCGAGGGCAGTGGCGACCGCCTCGGCCAAACGCTTGCTGCCCGCGAGCCCGAGATAGTCGTTGGAGGCGAAGTCGAGCCCGGCGCGGCCGCTGAGCGAGCGCAGCCGGCTCTTGCGGGCCAGCCCGCGCAGGCTGGCCTCGTAGCGGTCGAGCAAGGCCCGTCCGTTCACTCCGTTACGAGCTCCATCGGCTGAATGCCGAGACGACGGAACAGCATGGTGTCCTTGTCCTCGCCGGGGTTCTCCGCCGTCAAAAGCGTGTCGCCGACAAAGATCGAGTTTGCGCCGGCAAAGAAGCACAGCGCCTGCATCTCGTCGCTCATCGCCGTGCGGCCGGCCGACAGGCGCACATGCGACTTCGGCATCATGATGCGGGCGAGCGCGATGGTGCGGACGAACTCGATCGGCTCGATCGGCTCGGCTTCGCCCAGCGGCGTGCCTTCGATCGGGATCAGCATGTTGATCGGCACGCTGTCGGGATGTTCGGGCAGGTTCGCGAGCGTCACCAGCATGTCGACGCGGTCGGCCTTCTCCTCGCCCATGCCGACGATGCCGCCGCAGCAGACCTTGATGCCGCTGTCGCGGACATTGGCCAGCGTATCGAGCCGGTCGGCGAAGCTGCGGGTGGTGATGATCTCGTTGTAGTAGCGCTCGGAGGTGTCGATGTTGTGGTTGTAGTAGTCGAGGCCGGCCTCTTTCAACCGCTGCGCCTGGCCAAGATCGAGCATGCCGAGTGTCATGCAGCTCTCCATGCCGAGCTCCTTGACGCCCTCGATCATGGCGACGACCGCCTCCATGTCGCGCTCCTTGGGGCTGCGCCAGGCAGCGCCCATGCAGTAGCGGGTGGCGCCGGCGTCCTTGGCCTTCTTGGCTTCGGCCAGAACGCGCTGCACTTCCATCAGCTTGGAGGCCTTGAGGCCCGACTCATGGTGCGACGACTGGCTGCAATAGCCGCAATCCTCGGGGCAACCACCGGTCTTGATCGACAGCAGGCGCGACAGCTGCACCCGGTTCGGGTCGAAATTCGCGCGATGGACGGTCTGTGCGCGAAACAGCAGGTCGTTGAAGGGCAGGTCGTAGATCGCCTGGGCGTCCTCGCGGCTCCACTGGGGGCTTGCCCCCTTGAGCGGTTCCGCGGCTGCGTTCAGGTGCAAATCGGCGTTCATGCGCTCTCCATCGCCAAGAAATGTGCTTGCCATCCCCACCCGGGGCGGGACCATTGCCTTGGTCAGGCGGCCGTGTCCAGCCCAATATCGAGGATAGGGGCGCTGTGGGTCAGCCAGCCAACCGAAATCAGATCGACACCGCTGGCGGCGATATCGGGCGCTGTTGCCGGATTGATCCGGCCCGAAGCCTCGGTGATCGCCCGACCGCCGACCATGCCGACTGCTGTCGTCAGTTGCTCTGGCGACATGTTGTCGAGCAGCACGGCATCGACGCCGAGCGCAAGCACCTCGTCGAGCTGCCGCAGCGTGTCGACCTCGACCTCGATCTTCACCAGATGGCCGACATTGGCCCTGGCCCGTTCGATCGCCGGGCGTACGCCGCCAGCAATGGCGATGTGGTTGTCCTTGATCAGCACGGCGTCGTCGAGGCCGAAGCGGTGGTTGGAGCCGCCGCCGGCGCGCACGGCGTATTTCTCCAGCGCGCGCAGGCCGGGCGTGGTCTTGCGCGTGCAGACGATGCGCGCCTTGTGGCCGCTGATGGCATCGACCATGCCGGCGGTGGCGGACGCGATGCCACTGAGATGGGAGAGGAAGTTGAGCGCGACGCGTTCGCCGGTCAGGAGGCCGCGGGCCGGGCCGCGCAGCGTGGCGATGACGTCGCCGGGGATGAGGCGGCTGCCATCCGGTTTCGCGATCGCCATCCCGATTGCCGGATCGATCAGTTGGAAGGCGAGGGCTGCCAGGTCGAGCCCTGCCACCACGCCCGGCTGGCGCGAGGCAAGAACGACTGTTGCCCGGTGGTCCGCTGGAACGATGGCGTCAGTGGTGGTGTCGCCGGCGCGGCCGAGATCTTCCAGCAGCGCGGCGCGCACCAACGGCTCCAGCATGATCCGGGGAAGGGGGGGAAGGTGCATGGTCAGGCGCTCCGGGCCAATGGCTTCAGGTCGAGTTCGCAGGCGGATTTCAGCGCGGCGTCGAGCGTGAGTTTCGAACGGAGCGCGACCGCACTCCTGGTGGGATAGTCGGTGCGGCTGTGCGCGCCGCGGCTTTCCGCCCGGCCGAGCGCTGAGACGACCATCATGAGGCCCACGGCTGCCGGATCGGCGGAAGCACTGTCACCAAGGGCGAGCGGCAGCAAGTCGGCTACAGCCTGCCGCAGACCGTCGCCGTCGCGCAGTACGCCCATCGCCTGTGAGAGGATGGGTCGCACGAGGGAGGCGTCGGGGCGGACCGGCACCTGTTCCGCCAGGGTCTGCACTGCGCGTCCGCCGTCCAAGCCCCGGATGCTGTCGGCCACCCAGCCGGCGGCAATGACGGCTTCGGTCAGCGAGTTGCTGGCCAGCCGGTTGGCGCCGTGCAGGCCGGTAGAGGCGACTTCGCCGCAAGCCCACAGGCCGGGTACCGAGCTGCGGCCCTCTACGTCCACCGCGACGCCGCCCATGTGGTAGTGAGCCGCCGGGCGCACCGGGATCGGTTCGACCGCCGGGTCGATGCCGGCTTCGCGGCAGAACGCATCGATGGCGGGGAAGCGCTCGGCGAACCGCGAGCCGAGGCATTGGCGGGTGTCGAGGAACACCCGGTGGCCGCGTGCGAGATGGCGAAAGACGCCGCGTGCCACCGCATCGCGTGTGGCGAGTTCCGCGCCCGGCAGGTCTGCGAGGAAACGCCGGCCTGCCTCGTCGATGAGACTTGCGCCTTCGCCGCGCACCGCCTCGCTGACCAGCCGCATCGGGCGGGTCGCCGTGTCGAGCGCTGTCGGGTGGAACTGGACGAATTCGAGATCCGCCAGTTCCGCCCCGGCACGGCCTGCAAGCGCCAGTCCCTGGCCGAAGCAGCCGAGCGGATTGGTGGTGTCGCCGAACAGACCGCCGACACCGCCCGTGGCAAGAACGATGCGGCCGGTGGCGAGTGCGATGTCACCCCCCGGGCCGGCCGCCAGCACGCCCACAATAGTGCCATCCTCGACGATAAGTCGACGCGCGGCGAAATCTTCAAGCACCGCAATCGACGGCGTGCGGCGCACCGCCGCCACCAGTCCGCGCACCAGCTCCCGCCCGGTGGCGTCGCCGCCGGCATGGACGATCCGCCGGCGGCAATGGGCGGCCTCCAGACCCAGCGCAATGCTGCCGGTGGGCGTGCGGTCGAAGGCGATCCCGAGGCGTTCGAGCTTTTCAATTGCCAGAGGAGCCGCTTCGGCGACGCGCCGGGCCACCGACTCGTCGCAAAGTCCGTCGCCGGCAGCCAGCGTGTCGGCGAGATGCAGGGCAGGCGAGTCTTGAGGGCCGATGGCTGCTGCCAACCCGCCTTGGGCCAGTGGGCTGGACGCCTCGCCGCCGAGAGGCACTGCCGACAGCAGCAGCACAGGCTCGGGCGCCAGCTCCAGCGCCGTCATCAGTCCGGCGATGCCGGCGCCGACGATGACGGGGCGACCGGCAAGGTCGCGCATATCGGTGGTCATACCGCAAGCATCCGCTCGACGGCCAGCCGGGCGCGGCCCGACAGTTCGGGCTCGATCGTCACCGGATGCCGCATCTCTTCGAGCGCCGTGCGGATGTTGGCGAGCGTGATCCGCTTCATGTGCGGGCAGAGATTGCAGGGGCGGATGAATTCGACGTCGGGATGGTCGACGGCGACGTTGTCGCTCATCGAACATTCGGTCATCAACACCACCCGTGCCGGCTTTACGGTACCGACATAGTCGGACATGGCCGCGGTCGAGCCGGCGAAATCGGCCTCGTCGACGACATCAGGCGGGCATTCGGGATGGGCGAGCACGGTCAGGCCGGGATGGGCGGCGCGCAGCTCGCGGATATCTTCCGGGGTGAAGCGCTCATGCACCTCGCAATGGCCTTTCCAGGCGATGATCTCGACATCGGTCTGGGCGGCGATGTTCTGCGCCAGGTATTCGTCCGGCAGCATGATGACGCGCGGCACGCCGAGCGACTCCACCACCGCCTTGGCGTTGCCCGAGGTGCAGCAGATGTCGGACTCTGCCTTCACGGCGGCCGAAGTGTTGACGTAGGTGACGATTGGTACGCCGGGGTAGCGCTGGCGCATCAGGCGGACATCGTCCGGCGTGATCGAGTCGGCCAGCGAGCAGCCTGCGCCCATGTCGGGGATCAGCACAGTCTTGCCCGGGTTGAGCAGCTTGGCGGTCTCGGCCATGAAATGCACGCCGGCGAGCACGATGACGTCGGCCTCGACGTCCATTGCCTTGCGGGCCAGCGCCAGGCTGTCGCCGACGATGTCGGCGACGCAGTGGAAGATTTCAGGGGTCTGGTAGTTGTGCGCCAGGATGACGGCGTTGCGCTCGCGCTTGAGGCGCAGGATCGCATCGATGTCGTCGGTGAAGACCGGCCACTCGATGGCGGGGATGACCTTTTCGACACGGCTGTAGAGCGCGGCGGCGGAGGGGGAAATGCCAGACATCGTCGTTCCTATTATGCTCGTGTTGAGTATAATTGGAGCATATGCTTACCATGAGCATAAGGTCTGTCAAGCGGAAGTTTGCTACTTGGTGCCGGCCACCGGGCGCTCGTCCAGCACGGCGTGGCGGAAGCGGAACAGCTTGGCCGGCCGGCCGCCGGTGTCCGACGACATCTGGCCGGTCTCCTCGACGAGGTCCTGTTGTTCGATCAGCCGGCGGAAGTTCTGCTTGTGTACGGTCACGCCGGCCAGGGCCTCCACCGCGCGCTGCAGCTGCAGCAACGTGAAGGCCGGCGGCATCAACTCGAAGACGACCGGGCGGTATTTGATCTTGGTCCGAAGACGCGCGATGCCGGTGGCCAGGATACGCCGGTGGTCGCCAGTCATCGCCCTTCCGGGGACGGTCCGGACTCCGGTTGCGCCCGTCGCGCGCACGGCTTCCTCGACCAGTCCCGCTTCATACAGCAGTTCATAGCGCTGCAGCACCATCTCCTCGTTCCAAAGGCGGCCGTCGAAGCCGAAAGCGCCGGCGGCCCGGCGCCGGCGGTTCTGTCGCCTCTCCTGCTGCTCGGCCGAGGCAGCCCAGGCGCGCAACTCGGGTTCGACGACGTCGGCGATCATCTGCGGCGCGCCAAGGCGATGGTCTTCCCACGGGAAGAATTCGTACCAGTTGCGCCAGCTTCCCGGCGGCGTGCGGTGCGACGGCTCCTCGCGGGACAAGCCAAGATAGCTGATGGAGATGCCGCGGTGCTTCGGCTCCTCGCTGCCACGGTCGCGGTCGGCGAATGTATAGAGCTGCTCGATATAGCCGACCGGATGCCCGGTCTGCTGTTCGACCCAGTTGCGCAAACCCGATTGCAGCGAACGGTGGCTCTGCTCGAAAGGTCCCGACGGCAGCGCGTCGCCCTCGTTGACCGTCAATACCACCGGATTGCCATTCGGGGCAGCGACGAGCAGCGCAATCAGGTCGACCTGTACGCCGGCGCTTGGGCTCGAGCCTGCGCCAGGTTTCGGGACTGCGGTGTCGTCTTGCATACTCTCGCTGTCGTTTGAGCTTGAAGGGCGGGTTGTGTCCGAACCTGAACTCGCAGCACTGCGCCGTCAACAAATGAAGGCCAGTCTCTGTTCTTTCGTATGCCTGTTTTGAGTTGTGTGCACAAGAATGTCGTCCGCGCCTCGCGCGGGGCCGGGCAAATCTGCAAGCTTACGTCTGGTAATGCTGGGCCCGAACGCAAAAGCGTTCATTCAGTTGACCCGACTTTTCCGGATCGGTCGCCGCTGCGTGCGTCTCCCGCAGAATTGTTCTGTCGGGCTTCCCGCGAGATCATTCGCATCCCTGACCTGCAACTGACGCATCGCCTGGATCGACCGCTCCGTCACATCCGGGCCTACGCCTCGCGAATGTTGAGGATAGCAGGCATGGCTGCTGGCAGTCTGGACCGACAGCGCTATTGTTGCGGCGTGGCGAATGTTACCGGCGGGACGCACGGCAATCGGTTTGAGCAGGAGCGCGCTTGATAAGCTCGGAGCAATTTCTGTCGTCGGCATTCTGGGCGCGGGAACTGCCTGAGGACGAGCGTGAGCGCGCGCGTCGCGGCATCACCTTGCGCGTGCTCGAGCCTGGGACCTATCTCATCCACCGCGGCGACCGCATCGACAGCTGGATCGGCGTGGTCAGCGGGTTGCTGCGATTGGGCTCGATCACCACGTCGGGGAAGGCGGTGACCTATGCCGGGCTGCCGCCAAGCTGCTGGTTCGGCGAGGGGTCGCTGCTCAAGGACGAACCGCGCCAGTATGACGTTCTGGCGCTGCGCCGCACGCAGGTGGCGCTGCTCAACCGCTCAACATTTCTCTGGCTGTTCGAAAACAGCGTCGCCTTCGACCGCCTGCTGGTGCGGCTCATAAACGAGCGGCTCGGGCAGTTCATCGCCCAGGTCGAACACGACCGTACGCTCGATTCGACTGGCAAGGTGGCGCGCAGCCTGGCGTCGCTGTTCAACCCGGTGATCAGTCCCTTTGTCGGGTCGCACCTCGACATCAGCCAGGAGGATATCGGCTTGCTGGCCGGCGTGTCGCGCCCCGTCGCCAACCGAATCCTGCAGGAACTGGAAAAGGCCGGATTGATCCGCAACGAGGGCGGTGGCGTGACGATCCTGGATCTGGAAAAACTGCGTCGCCACGGCGAGTAGTCAGCCGCTCGCGACCTTGGGCGGAGCAAGGATAGCAATGAAATCAAACGCTTGGTGAAATCTTGGCCGCGCTGCCGCATGAGGCCGGTAGCCAAGACTGAACATAGGAGGCGTGTCTGTCAAGGCACCCCTTGAAAAACGGCGCCAAGGTTGCGAGCTTCGATCCAACGACCGGGAACACCCGGCGACTACGAGGGAACGAACGGGAGGCGTGCCGTTGGCACAAGCAAGCGAGACCGCAGGGCTCGATACGTTTGCCAAGCTTTTGTGCGAGCATGCCCGCGTGCGGCCAGACCGCCCGGCAATGCGGCACAAGGATCTCGGCATCTGGCGGACATGGAACTGGAGCGAACTGGCCGAGACAATTCGTGCCTACGCTACAGGCTTGCGACAGATGGGGCTGGAGCGCGGCGCCACCATTGCGGTGATCGGCTCGAACCGCCCGGCGATGTACTGGACAATTCTTGCCGCGCAATGGCTGGGCGCGATCCCGGTGCCGGTTTATGCCGATGCCGTGGCCGACGAGATGGCTTATGTGCTGGATCATGCCGACGTCGCCTTCGCCGTGGTGCAGGACCAGGAACAGGTCGACAAGCTGATCTCCATCCAGGACCGTGCGCCGAAGCTCCGCACCGTGCTTTACGACGAACCGCGCGGCCTGCGCGACTACGACCACACCAGGCTGCATGCCGTCGCCGACGTGATCGGGCAGGGCCGTGGCCTGTTGGCCTCGGACAGCGCAATGGCTGCGGCCATCGATGCCGAGCGGGATCGCGGCCAGGCCAGCGACATCTCGATCATCCTCTACACGTCGGGCACCACCGGCCGCTCCAAGGGCGTGCTGCTGACCGCCGGAGGCTCGATCGCCGCGGCGCGCGACACGGTCACCTTCGACAAGCTGACCGACCGCGACGAGGTGCTTGCCTATCTGCCGCTGGCCTGGGTCGGCGATCACTATCTCAACTATGCCCAGTCGCTGGTCGCCGGCTTCTGCATCGCCTGTCCGGAAAGCCGCGAGACTGCCGAGGCCGACACGCAGGAAATCGGGCCGAGCTTCTATTTCGCGCCGCCCCGCGTCTTCGAAACGCTTTTGACGCGCATCACCATCCGCATGGAGGATGCAGGCGCGCTGAAGCGCGGCATGTTCAACCACTTCATCGGCGTCGCCAGGCGCTGGGGCGAAAAGATACTCGACGGCGAGAAAGTGCCGCCAGGCGGGCGCATCGCCTATGCGATCGGCGATCTGCTGGTCTATGCGCCGCTGAAGAACGTGTTTGGCTTCTCGCGCATCCGCGTCGCCTACACCGCCGGCGAGGCCATCGGCCCGGACCTGTTTTCGTTCTACCGCTCGCTCGGCCTCAACCTGAAGCAGCTCTACGGGCAGACCGAGGCCTTCCTCTATGTCACGGCCCAGCCCGACGGCCAGATCCGCGTCGGCACGGTGGGGCCGGCGACGCCCAATGTCGACATCCGCATCGCCGAGGACGGCGAGGTGCTCTACCGCTCGCCGGGCCAGTTCGTCGGCTACTACAAGGACGCCGACAAGACGGCAGAAACGGTTACGCCCGACGGTTACGTGAAGACAGGCGACGCCGGTTTCTTCGACAATGACGGCCACCTTACCATCATCGATCGCGCCAAGGATGTCGGCAAGCTGAGCTCGGGCGCGCTGTTTGCGCCGAAATACATCGAAAACAAGCTGAAGTTCTTCCCCAACATCAAGGAGGCGGTGGCCTTCGGCCAGGACCGCGACTTCGCCACCGTCATGCTCAACATCGACCTCACGGCGGTCGGCAACTGGGCGGAACGCAAGAACATCGCCTATGGCTCGTACCAGGAACTGGCGCAGCGGCCGGAGGTCTATGCGATGTTCAGCGGGCATGTCGCCGAGGTCAACCGGGCGCTCGCCGCGGAGCCGCGCATGGCGGCGGCGCAGATCAAGCGCTTCCTCATCCTGCACAAGGAGCTCGACGCCGACGACGGTGAGATGACGCGGACGCAGAAGGTTCGCCGCGGCTTCATCGCCGAGCGCTACAAGCCACTTGTCGATGCGCTCTACAATGGCGCTGAGGCCGCCGACATTTCGACCGAGGTGACCTTCGAGGACGGCCGCAAGGGCGTCATCTCGGCACGCGTGCGCATCGCCGATGCGCCCGTTGCGGCCGCAGCCAAGCTCGGAGCCGCCGCATGACCGCCACTTCGGAGCCACTGCTGTCGGTCGACGGCGTGTCGCTGTCATTTGGCGGCGTCAAGGCTATCACCGATGTCTCCTTCGACATCCGCAAGGGCGAAATCCGCGCCATCATCGGCCCAAACGGCGCCGGCAAGACCTCGATGCTGAACGTCGTCAACGGCTTTTACCATCCCCAGCATGGGCGCATCACCTACAAGGGCAAGACGCGTACGCGCATGCGGCCCTACCAGGCCGCGAGCCAGGGCATAGCACGGACCTTCCAGAACGTGGCGCTGTTCAAGGGCATGAGCACGCTCGACAACATCATGGTCGGCCGCACGCTGAAGATGCACCGCGGGCTCTTCTGGCAGATGCTGCGCTTCGGCCCGGCGATGCGCGAGGAGATCGAGCACCGGCGCGTCGTCGAGGACATCATCGACTTCCTGCAGATCGAGTCGATCCGCAAGACCCCCGTCGGCAAGCTGCCCTACGGCCTGCAGAAGCGCGTCGAGCTGGGCCGCGCGCTGGCGATGGAGCCGGAACTCCTGCTGCTCGACGAGCCGATGGCCGGCATGAACATCGAGGAGAAGGAGGACATGTGCCGCTACATCCTCGACCTCAACAAATACTTCGGCACCACCATCGCGCTGATCGAGCACGATATGGGCGTGGTCATGGACCTGTCCGACCGCGTCGTGGTGCTCGAATACGGACACAAGATCGCCGACGGCACGCCCGAGGTGGTCAAGGCTGATCCGAAAGTCATCGAGGCCTATCTGGGCGTGGGGCACTGACCATGCCGGCGTCAGGAAGAGGAATGTCCCGCATGAGACGCACGGCGCCGGAAAACACGTCGACCGAGGCCGTGGCAAACGGCCAGGGGTGCCGTTCGGCCAGTTCGGCGCGGGCAGGCTGAGGAGGCGGACCGATGCTCTACAACATCTTCATCGATCCCTTCGTCCAGATGGTTCAGATGCCGGACCTGCTGGTCCAGACCATCTGGGAGGGGCTTGTCTCCGGCGTCCTCTATGCCCTGATCGCGCTCGGCTTCGTGCTGATCTTCAAGGCTTCCGGCGTGTTCAACTTCGCCCAGGGCATCATGGTCGTGTTCTCGGCGCTGACCCTGGTCGGCTTCTACGAAAAGCTGTCGGCGGCCGGATTTTCCGGCCATGTCGCCGCCTTCGTGTCGCTGGCGCTCGCGGCGGGGGTGATGTTCGTGCTTGCTGTATTGATCGAGCGCGTCGTGCTGCGGCCGCTGGTCAACCAGCCCGATATCATCCTGTTCATGGCGACGTTCGGCATCACCTATGTGCTGATCGGTCTTGGCGAGATGGTGTTTGGCGGCGACCCCAAGCAGATGATCACAAGCGAGCTGTTCCTGCCCAGCGGCTCGGTCGACGTCGAGATGCTCGGCGGCCTCGTTTCCTTCCAGAAGATTGACATCGCCGCCGCGGTCATCGCTTCGGTGATGATCGTCGGGCTTGCGCTGTTCTTCCAGAAGACGCGCATCGGCAGGGCTCTTCGCGCCGTCGCCGACAGCCACAAGGCGGCGCTTTCGGTCGGCATTTCGCTCAACCAGATCTGGGTCATCGTCTGGTTCGCCGCCGGCCTGGTCGCGCTGGTGACCGGCATCATGTGGGGCGCCCGGTCCGATGTCTCCTTCGCGCTCGAGATCGTGGCGCTGAAGGCGCTGCCGGTGCTGGTGCTGGGCGGCCTGACCTCGGTGCCCGGCGCGATCGTCGGCGGGCTCATCATCGGCATCGGCGAAAAGCTCGGCGAGTTCTACTGGGGGCCGCTGCTCGGCGGCGGCATCGAAAGCTGGTTCGCCTACGCGATCGCCCTGCTGTTCCTGCTGTACCGGCCGCAGGGCCTGTTCGGCGACAAGATAATCGAGCGGATCTGAGACGATGTTTTATCGCGAAACAGGCCAGTTCAAGCAAAGCTACGCGGCCGACCAGGCGGTGTTCCCGATCCTTCAGGACCGCTTCGGCCTGGCCCTCATCCTGCTCGTCGCCTTTGTCGGCATCCCCATGTTCGGCAACGAATTCCTGCTCGCCTCGGTGATGGTTCCGTTCCTGATCCTGTCGCTCGGCGCCATCGGCCTGAACATCCTGGTCGGCTACACCGGCCTTCTCTCCCTTGGCTCGGCCGCTTTCATGGGCGTCGGCGCCTATTCGGCCTACAAGCTTTCGACCTTCTTCCCCGGCGTGAACATCCTGGTGTGGATCCTCTGCTCGGGCTTCTTTGCCGCCGGCATCGGCGTGTTGTTTGGCCTGCCGTCGCTGCGTATCAAGGGCTTCTACCTGGCGGTGGCGACGCTGGCTGCGCAGTTCTTCCTGCAATGGTGCTTCGTGCGCATCAGCTGGCTCTACAACGACAATCCGTCAGGCGCGATCGAGGTGCCGGCAAGGACGTTGTTCGGCATCGCCATCACCGGGCCTTCGGCGACGCCGACGACGCGTTATCTGGTGGTGCTGGTGATCGTGGTGGTCATGACGCTTCTGGCCTCGAACATCGTGCATGGCAGGATCGGCCGCACCTGGATGGCGGTGCGCGACATGGATATCGCAGCACAGCTGATGGGCATCCGGCTTTTGCCGGCCAAGCTGTTGGCCTTTGCGGTTTCGTCCTTCTACTGCGGCGTTTCCGGCGCCTTGATGGTGTTCCTGTGGCTGGGCGCGGCGGAACCCTCGGCCTTCGACATCAAGCTGTCGTTTCTGTTGCTGTTCATGGTCATCATCGGCGGACTGGGCTCGATGATCGGCAGCTTCCTCGGCGCCGCGCTGATCCACATCCTGCCGATCGCCATCCGCGCGCTGCCGGAAGCGCTGGGGCTGCCGATCGGCGCCGCCACGGTCGAGCACCTGACCTATCTCATCGTTGGTGCACTGATCATCTTTTTCCTGATCGTCGAGCCGCATGGCCTGGCCCGGCTCTGGCAGATCGCCAAACAGAAGCTTCGCGTGTGGCCCTTCCCCTACTAGGGCCACACGCAAGACGGGAATGCACACTAGGGAGGAGAACGAAAATGTCGCTTAGAAACTGGTTGTTCGCACTTTCTGCCACGGCATCTCTGGCCTTGCCCGCCGTCCACGACGCGCAGGCCCAGGAATCGATCTATGTGCCGCTTTTCACCTACCGTACCGGGCCGTTTGCCGGCTCGGGCACGCCGATCGCCGACGGCATGCATGACTATCTGACGCTTCTCAACGAGCGCGACGGCGGCATCGGCGGCGTCAAGCTGATCGTCGAGGAGTGCGAGACCGGCTATGACACCAAGAAGGGCCTCGAATGCTACGAGGCGGTCAAGCCGAAGAACCCGGTGCTGGTCAATCCGTGGTCGACCGGAATCACCCTGCCGCTGATCCCCAAGGCCGCGGTGGACAAGATCCCGGTCCTGTCGATGGCCTACGGCCTGTCGGCATCGGCCAAGGGGGACGTGTTCCCGTGGATATTCAATCCGCCGGCGACCTATTGGGACGGCTTCACGCAGATCCTGCAGTACATCGCGGCGCAGGAAGGCGGTGGCGTCGAGAAGCTCAAGGGCAAGAAGATTGGCTACATCTATCTCGACGCCAGCTTCGGCCGTGAGCCGCTGCCGCTGATCGAGCAGCTTTCGAAGGAACTCGGCTTCGAGGCCAAGCTCTACCCGGTTGCCGCGGCCGACATGCAGAACCAGTCGTCGCAATGGCTGAGCGTCCGGCGCGACAAGCCCGACTACATGATCCTGTACGGCTGGGGCGCGCTGAACGCCACCGCCGTCAAGGAAGCGGTCAAGACCAATTACCCGATGGAGAAGTTCATCTCGATCTGGTGGCCGAGCGAGGACGACGCCAAGGGCGCGGGCGAAAAGGCCAAGGGCTTCAAGACGCTGAACTGGCATGCCGTGGGCGCCGACTTCCCGCTGCTCGCCGACATCCAGAAGCACGTCGTCGACGCCGGCAAGAGCCAGGTCTCGTCCAAGGACAAGGTCGGCCAGGTGCTCTACAACCGTGGCATCTACAACTCGATGCTGATCGCCGAAGCCATCCGCAAGGCCCAGGAACTGAGTGGCAAGAAGGCGGTCACCGGTGAGGATGTGCGTCGTGGCCTGGAAAGCCTCAACATCGACGAGGCGCGGCTCAAGGAAATCGGCCTCGAAGGCTTCACCAGCCCGGTCAAGCTGTCCTGCGCCGATCACAACGGCCACTTCTCGACCTTCGTCCAGAGCTGGAACGGAACGACCTACGAGAAGGTGTCGGACTACATCGCGCCGCTGAACGACAAGGTCGGCCCGCTGCTTGATGCCGACGCCAAGGCCTATGCCGAAAAGAATGCGCCATGGCCGGCCCGCACCGAGGCCTGCGACGCTTCGTAAGCGACACCCGAACCATATCCCTTCCCCGCCAGGGGGAGGGATACCCGCTCCGGAGCTTCGTCATGTCTGAACATGCTTCCATCGTCGTCGAGCCAGCTCGCCCGATGCTGTCCGTCAACAACATCGAGGTCATCTATGACCACGTCATCCTCGTCCTCAAGGGCGTGTCGCTGGCCGTGCCGCAGGGCGGCATCGTCGCCATCCTTGGTGCCAACGGCGCCGGCAAGACGACGACGCTGAAGGCGATATCGAATCTTTTGCATGCCGAACGCGGCGAGGTGACCAAGGGCTCGATCGAGTTCGATGGCCAACGCGTCGACAGCCTGAGCCCGAACGAACTGGTGCGGCGCGGCTGTATTCAGGTGATGGAGGGGCGCCACTGCTTCGGCCATCTCAGCATCGAAGAGAATCTGCTGACCGGCGCCTTCACGCGCCGCGACGGCAACCGTGCCATCCGCGACGACCTCGACATGATCTACGATTACTTCCCGCGGCTGAAGCAGCGCCGGTCGTCGATGGCCGGCTACACCTCGGGCGGCGAGCAGCAGATGTGCGCCATCGGCCGGGCGATGATGAGCCGGCCCAAGATGATCCTGCTCGACGAGCCGTCGATGGGACTCGCGCCACAGGTGGTCGACGAGATCTTCGAGATCGTCAAGGACCTGAACAGCAAGCAGGGCGTATCCTTTCTCGTGGCCGAGCAGAACACCAACATGGCGCTGAAATACGCCACCTACGGCTACATCATGGAGACGGGACGTATCGTCATGGATGGCGACGCGGCCTCCCTGCGCGACAACGAGGACGTCAAGGAATTCTACCTCGGCATCGGCGGCGAGGGCCGCAAGTCGTTCCGCGAGGTCAAGAGCTACAAGCGGCGCAAGCGCTGGCTGGCGTGACGCTTCATTTGCCGGAGGCCCGCGCGGAAATCCCTGTCGGCAGCATGCGCCACATTGAACTTAGGTGAACCATGGTCACGACCGCACACTATGATGCCGGAGAAACCCAGGATCCGGCCGCTCGCGAGGCAGCGCTCTTCGCCGGGCTGCGTACGCTCCTCACCGAGGCGCAATCCGGCGCCGAAGCCTTGCGCAACCAGCTTGCCGGAATTGCCGTCGAGGGTCTCGTCGACCGCGCGGCGCTGCAGCGGGTACCGGTCATCCGCAAGGGCGATCTGCTTGCCCTGCAGGCCACGACTCCGCCATTCGCCGGCTTGTCGCCCGTCAGGCCGGGTGCCCTGAAGCGTTTGCTCGTCTCGCCGGGGCCGATCTTCGATCCTGAAGGCAAGAGCGATGACTGGTGGGGGACGGCGCGAGCTCTCTTTGCGGCCGGAATGCGCAAGGAAGACATCGTCCACAATGCCTTCAGCTACCATCTGACGCCGGGCGGACACATGATGGAATCGGGTGCCCATGCGCTCGGCTGCGCGGTAATCCCTGCGGGCGTCGGCAACACCGACCAGCAGATCGAGGCGATCGCCGTGCTCAAGCCGTCGGGCTATATCGGCACGCCGGACTTTCTCAAGATATTGCTCGACCGCATGGCATCTGCCGGCGTTACCAATCCTTTCAAGCATGCGCTGGTGTCGGGCGCGGCGTTTCCGGTCTCGCTGCAGCAGGAGATCGCTCGCGCCGGCATCGATGCTTATCAGGCTTATGCGTCGGCTGAACTGGGCGTGACGGCCTACGAGAGTTCGGCGCGCGGGGGGCTGATCGTCAATGAAGGCCTGATCGTCGAGATCGTACGCCCCGGCACCCACGAGGCGGTCGCCGAGGGCGAAGTCGGCGAGATCGTGGTCACCAGGCTCAGCCCGGAATATCCGCTGCTGCGCTTCGGCACCGGCGACCTGTCGCGCGTCCTGCCGGGAAGCAGCACCTGCGGCCGCACCAACCTGCGGCTTGCCGGCTGGATGGGCCGCGCCGACCAGCGCACCAAGGTCAAGGGCATGTTCGTCGACCCTGCCCAGATCGCTGCTGTAGGCCGAAACTTCCCGGAACTTGGCCGCCTGCGGCTGGTCGTCGGCCGCGATGGCGAACAGGATGTGATGGTGCTCAAGGCGGAAGCCGGGTCGCCGGCAACCGGGCTTGCGGCAACGCTCGAGGCGGCATTGCAGGCGGCGACCAAGATGAAGGGCAGCGTCGAGATCGTGGCGCCGGGCAGCCTCCCCAATGACGGCAAGGTGATCGCCGACGAACGACCGCTGGACTAGGTGTGGAGCCTCAACAGGTTGTCCTCGGTCACGCCGAGGCGGCTGATGGGTGTTTTGGACCTTAGGCTGCCATGCGGGCGATGCCAATTGTATCTGTGAAGCCAGACCGGCAACTCAGCGGCACGATG
>NZ_JANKZL010000013.1 GCF_027568395.1 Aminobacter sp. HY435
TCTCGACGCAGCGGCGTGAGGCGGGCATTCTTGTGGATGTTCATTCGGACCCTCCGGAGAGTGCTGTAGCTTGGTAACTCCAGTCTCCTCGGTCCGGTCCGAATGGACAACCTCCTGAAAGCTCACAACTAGGCATCAGCCTATATCGGGAAATCGCAGGGAAAGGGCTTCGCCAATCCGGCGCATGGCAGACGGAGACCCGCCGCCACGCACCTGGGGTTCGGGCGTCAGTCGAGGACCGAGACGATCGCCTTGGCGAGTTCGGTGATCTTGCCTTCCGGCAGGCCGGCTACGTTGATGCGGCTGTCGTCGACCATGTAGATGCCGTGCTCGACGCGCAGGCGTTCGACCTGCTGCGGTGTCAGGCCGAGGCGCGAGAACATGCCGCGATGGTGGGCGACGAAATCGAAGCGGTTGGAGTTGGACTGCAGCCGCAGGGCATCGGCCAGCTCGACGCGCAGGCGCAGCATGCGCGTGCGCATCTCCTCCAGCTCAACCTGCCAGTCGGCGCGCAGGGCGTCGTCTTCCAGGACGATCCGCACGGCGGCAGCGCCGTGGTCCGGCGGCATCGAATAGATCGAGCGGGCGGCCGACAGCATGTTGCTGAGCGCGATGTCGGCTTGAGCGCCGTCCTTGGCGACGATCATCGCCGCGCCGACGCGGTCGCGGTAGACGGCGAAGTTCTTCGAGCAGCTTGCCGCGACGACCATTTCGGGCGCCTTGGCGGCGACGATGCGCAGCCCCTCGGCGTCGGCGTCGAGACCTTCGCCGAAGCCCTGGTAGGCAAGGTCGACAAACGGCAGCAACTGGCGTTCGAGCAGAAGCTCGGTGACGGCCTGCCACTGCGCGGCGGCCAGGTTGGCGCCCGTCGGGTTGTGGCAGCAGCCATGCAGCAGCACGACATCGCCGGCCGGCACCTGCTTCAGCGCAGCCAGCATGTCATCGAAGCGAACGCCACCGGTCGCGGCGTCGAAATAGGGGTATTCCTTCACCTGAAGGCCGGCGCCGCGCATCATCGGGATGTGGTTCGGCCAGGTCGGGTCCGAAACCCAGACCGTTGCATCGGGTCGGGAGCGCTTCAACAATTCTGCCACCAGCCGCAGTGCGCCCGAGCCGCCGGGCGCCTGGGCTGCACGAATGCGCGAGGCGTCGGCCGAGTCGCCGAACACCAGTTTGGCCATTGCGGCGTTGAAACCCGTATCGCCGGCGAGGCCGAGATAGGTCTTGGTGCTCTGCTCTTTGTAGAGCCGTTGTTCAGCCTCACGCACCGCGCGCATCACCGGGGTGCCGCCATTGCCGTCCTTGTAGACACCGACACCGAGATCGACCTTGTCTTTTCGCGGATCGGCGCGGAATAGGCCGATCAGGGCCAGTATCTTGTCGGCGGGTGCGGGCTGCAGCTTCTCGAACATTGTCTCTTCCACTGGTTCTTGGGCGACGATGTGAATAGCGCTATTGGCGCTCCCTCGCCAGCAGCGAACAAATCGCCTGCACAGAATATCGGTCAGGGCAAGCTGCCGTACTGCCAACATGGTGGTGCAACCGGCTCGCGCCGGCGGCAGCCGTCCTGCCGCCGGAGGGCCGCAAACTGCTCCTTTCCGCTATTCGGATGTCAATCTGTGACAGGCAGGGAGGTGCAATCCTCCGATCGCAATGGTGTCAAGCCGCGGATGCCGCCCCACCTGCTGCCGGTTGCTGTTGCCAACTGCGCGCAAGCCGATGCCCCCGCCATTGCCGGCCTTCTTGCGTCCGGTTCGGCCGGGCTATTGCACCAGCATGCCGGCAGGATCGAAACTGGGTCTTGCCCGCTTGACGATGTCGGCGGTGATGCGCGCCGAGCCGGCAGACATGGTCCACCCCATATGGCCGTGGCCGACATTGAAGACAATGTTGGCGAAGCGCCCGCCACGGCCGAAAATCGGCGTGCCTTCCGGCGTCATCGGCCTGAGGCCAGCCCAATATTGCGGCTTGGCGTAATCCGCGCCGTTGGGGAAGATATCGCGAATGGCCGAAAGCATGTGACGGAAATCGTCCGGCTTGTGCGAGCGGTCGAAGCCCGTGAACTCGGCCGTCGCCGTTACGCGCAGGCGGTCGCCGAAGCGGGCATAGGCAACAAGATTGTCCTCGTCGACGCCACCCACGGTGGGCGGCAGGTTGGAGGCGTCGAGCGGCATCGTCACCGAATAGCCCTTGATCGGATAGACCGGCAGCGACACGCCGAGGCGGCGCGCAAAATCGGGCGCGAAGACGCCGAGGCACAGCACGAATTCGTCGGCCGTAACCGAGCCGTTGGAGGTGGTGACGCGGGCTATTCGGTCGCCGCTGTTTTCGAAACCCTTGATCTCGGTGCCCAGCATGAACTTGACGCCGAGCTGTTCGGCGCAATGGCGGGCGAGATTCTGCGTGAAGACGCGGGCGTCGCCGCTTCCGTCCGACGGGCAATAGACGGCGCCGGCGAACTTGTCCTTCACCTTGGCCAGGGCGGGGTCGATACGGGCGGCCTCGTCGGGCGAGACGGCGCGCAGCTCCAGCCCCTCCTCCGAGAGAATGCGCGTGTTGGCGGAGCCGCGGGCGAAGGATTCGGGCTTGCGGTAGAGATAGAGAAGGCCGCCGTCGAGGCCGTGATAGTCGACGCCTGTATCGGCGACGATGCCTTGTAGCCGCTCCTGCGAGTAGCGGCAGAGGCGCACCTTGCGCTTGGTGTTGGTGCGCGCTTTCTCGGCGGTGCAGTTCATCAGGAATTTCCACGACCAGGCCCACAGCCGCGGATCGAAACTGGGCCTGAAACGCAGTGCCTGGCTGTCGTCGAACAGCGAGCGGAGCAGGATGCGCGGCGCCTTGGGTGAGGACCAGGTGTAGGCATGGCCGGGCGCGATCAGCCCGGCATTGGCAAAGCTGGTTTCGCTCGCCACCTCGGGCAGCCGGTCGATGACCGTCACCTCGTGCCCGTCACGGGCAAGTTCATAGGCGGTGGTTACGCCGACAACTCCGGCGCCGAGCACGGCAACGCGCATCCCAAAATCTCCGTGTTGTGCTGCCGGGCTCAGAGAGCGGCGATGACAGCGATCTCGACCGTGAACTGCGGCGCAGCGAGCTTCGATTCGACGGTTGCGCGGGCCGGGGCGTTGTCGGTGGCGACCCACGCGTCCCACACGGCGTTCATTTCGGCGAAGCTGGCGATGTCGGCGAGCCAGATCGAAGCCGACAGGACCCTGGTCTTGTCAGTGCCGGCCTTGGCCAGCACGGCGTCGATGCGGTCGAGGATATTCCTGGTCTGGGCCGTGACGCTTTCGCCGCCGGCATCGAGAGCGACCTGCCCCGACACATAGACGGTATTGCCGTGCACGACTGCCTGGCTCATGCGCGGGCCAACGTCAATTCGGGTGATGTTGCTCATGACTTAATGCTCCATGTCAGGTTCGAATACGTCGCGACTATATGTCGACACAAGTGTATCCACAAGAGGATTGTGGACTGCACTTCGTCATGGCATTAGGTGAGCGACGTTGGGCCGCTAACCGGGCCCCAATCCATGGACAGTTGGACCGCAGACGGAGCGCAGGTGCAAAAGATAGCCAAGCCCAAGAAGACTGGACGCGCTGCCGACAGCGTCGAAAAGGTTTATGAGGCGGTCAAGGAACTGGCGGTCGAGTACCGGTTCAAGCCTGGCGAGCGTGTCAACGAAGTCGAGCTGGCAACCAGGCTGGGCGTGTCGCGCACACCCGTGCGCGAGGCGCTCAACCGGCTTGCCCGCGATGGCTTCATGACCTTCGTGCCCAATCGCGGCTTCCATGCCCGCGACATCACGCCCGAGGGGGTGCAGGAACTCTACGAGTTGCGCGCGGCGATCGAGCGGGCGGCTTTCCGGCTCGCCTGCGAGCGCGGCACCGACGCCGAGATCGCCGAGACGATCGCCATCTGGCAAAACAACAGCAATCTCGGTCCGACGACGGATTGGGCGAAGGTCGCCGAGGCCGACGAAGCGTTTCACATCGCGATCGTCACCCTGTCCAAGAACCGGCGTATGCTGAGCGCCCTCGAAGCCGTCAATTCGCTGATCCGGTTCTTCCGCCGCATCGATCTGGAGAGCAATCGCCGGCGCGGCGGCACCTATGACGAACATGCCGCGATCATCGAATGCCTCAGGCGCCGTGACGGCGATGCCGGCGGCGAACTCATCGAACGCCACATCACGCTGAGCTCGGCCCACGCGGTCGAAGTCACCAAGGAAGGCCTGGCGCGGATCTTCTTCGGCCGTCCTGACTAGGGCGGCAATCACCACCACTCGAAGCGACACCGGGCTGCGCGCCGGATACCTTGCTGCTCCTGAGCGGCAAGCGGTGGCCAATGCATTGACACATCAATGTGTATACAGTAATGGATTTACATGAGAGCTAACTTTGTTCTCGCATGTCAGTTCCGTCTGGTCGTGCCCGGGCGGACATCCGCGCCCAGGAGATCCAGATGGCCAATCCGGCAGTTTCGCTCGATGACAAGTACCTGCTGGACGACGGCCGCATCTACGTGACCGGCACCCAGACGCTGGTGCGCCTGCCCATGGTGCAACGTCGGCGCGACCGTGACGCCGGGCTCGACACGGCCGGTTTCGTCACCGGCTATCGCGGCTCGCCGCTCGGCGGCATCGACCAGGCGTTCGGCCAGGCGCGCAAGTTTTCCGAGGCGAGTGAGATCCGTTTCCAGACCGGGCTCAACGAGGACATCGCGGCGACCGCGATCCTCGGCACCCAGCAGATCAACCTGATGGAGAAGGCCAACAAGCAGGGCGTCTTTTCCATGTGGTACGGCAAGGGCCCCGGCGTCGACCGCTCGGGCGATGCCTTCCGTCATGGCAACCTCGCCGGCTCGGCCCCGCATGGCGGCGTCCTGCTGCTCGCCGGCGACGACCACACCTGCAAATCCTCGACCACCTCGCACCAGAGCGAATATGCGCTGATGGACGCGATGATCCCGGTGCTGAACCCGGCCGGCGTGCAGGAGATCCTTGACTTCGGCCTCTATGGCTGGGCGCTGTCGCGCTATTCCGGCTGCTGGACGGCCCTCAAGCTGATCGCCGAAACCGTCGATTCCTCCGCCTCGATCGTTGTTGCCAGCGACCGCCTTGCCTTCAACACGCCAGGCGATTTCGAGATGCCGGCCGTCGGGCTCGGCATTCGCTGGCCTGACAGTCCGCAAGAGCAGGAACGGCGGCTGCACAATCTCAAGCTGCCGGCGGCACTCGCCTTTGCCCGCGCCAACCGTTTCGACCGCGTCGCGCTCGGCGGTCCACGCCGCCGCCTCGGCATCGTCACGACCGGCAAGTCCTATCTCGATGTGCGCCAGGCGCTTGACGAACTCGGGATCTCGGAAAAGCGCGCCGTCGAACTCGGCCTGTCCGTCTACAAGGTCGGCATGGTTTGGCCGCTCGAGCCCGAGGGTATCACTGCGTTTGCCTCAGGCCTCGAAGAGCTTTTGATCGTCGAGGAAAAGCGCCCGCTGATCGAAGGCCAGGTCAAGGATATCCTCTACAACATGCCGGCCGAGCAGCGGCCGCGCATCTTCGGCAAGCGCGACGGCGAAAACCGCATCGTTCTGCCGGCGCATGACGACCTCACCGCAATCCAGATCGCCCGCGCTGTCGCCGCGCGCATTCTGCCCTTCATCGAGGACAGGGACCTTGTCGAGCGCATCGGCAAGCTGTCCGACGTCGACACGGCCAAGCTCGCCAGTCTCGCGCCGGTACAGCGCACGCCGTATTTCTGTTCGGGTTGCCCGCACAACACCTCGACGCACGTGCCGGAAGGCAGCCGCGCACTCGCGGGCATTGGCTGTCACTGGATGTCGCAGGCGATGGACCGCAACACCGCGACCTACACGCATATGGGCGGGGAGGGTGCCAACTGGATCGGCCAGTCGCCCTACGTGCCGACGCGCCACATCTTCCAGAATCTCGGCGACGGCACCTATTTCCACTCCGGCCTGCTGGCCATCCGCGCGGCGGTCGCAGCCAAGGTCAACATCACCTACAAGATTCTGTTCAACGACGCGACGGCGATGACCGGCGGTCAGCGCCATGACGGCACGCTGAACCCGCAGCGCATCACCCACCAGATCCGGGCCGAAGGTGTCGAGCGCATCGCCGTCGTCTCCGACGATATCGACAAATACCAGGGACAGGAGCCGTTCGCGGCAAATGTTTCGATCCATCACCGCGATGAACTCGATGCCGTGCAGCGCGAATTGCGCGAGATCCAGGGCGTGTCGGGCATCGTCTACGACCAGACCTGTGCTGCCGAAAAGCGCCGCCGCCGCAAGCGCGATCCCAAGCCGCGTGTCGAGCGCCGCGTCATCATCAACGAACTGGTATGCGAAGGCTGTGGCGACTGCTCGAAGAAGTCGAACTGCCTGTCGGTAACGCCTGTTGATACCGAGTTCGGACGCAAGCGTCGCATCGACCAATCGTCCTGCAACGAGGACTTCTCCTGCGTGAAAGGCTTCTGCCCGTCTTTTGTCACTGTCGAGGGGGTGAAGCCGCGCAAGCCGAAGAATGTCGATCCGAAGACGATTGCCGCCCGTCCCATCGCCGAACCTGCGCCGTTCGAGCTCAGGGAGCCATGGAACGTGCTGGTGACCGGCGTCGGTGGCACCGGCGTCATCACCATTGGCGCGATCCTCGCCATGGCCGCCCATATCGAGGGCAAGGGCTGCTCGACGCTCGACATGGCCGGCATGGCGCAAAAGGGCGGGCCGGTGACGACGCATCTACGCTTTGCGCCGACGCCCGACGATCTGCATGCGGTGCGCATCTCGTCGCGTTCGGCCGATGTCGTGCTCGGCTGCGACCTTGTCGTCGCCGCCGGCAAGGAAGCGCTCAGTGCGATCGCCAACGGCAAGACGCGCGTCGTGCTGAACTCGGAAGAGACCATCACCGGCGCTTTCATCCGCGACCCCAATTTCCGTGTCCAGGGTCTGGGGCTCGCCGGCGTAGTCAAGGATGTCGCGGGTACGGACCAGGTTGAAACCATTGCCGCTACCCAGATCGCAACGCAGTTGCTCGGCGATTCCATCGGCACGAATCTGTTCATGGTCGGTTTTGCCTGGCAGCGTGGGCTGATCCCGCTGACCTCGGCGAGCATCGACAGGGCGCTTGAGCTCAACGGTGCGGCGGTCGAGATGAACCGCACGGCCTTCCGCCTCGGCCGGCTTGCCGCGGCCGATCGTGCCGCAGTCGATGCCATGCTGCCCAGGGCGCAGGCCAGCTCGCCGCTTGGCCATCGCGTCGCCTCGCAGTCTCTCGACGAGGCCGTGACACGGCGCGTGGCGTACCTCACCGCCTATCAAAGCGCTGCCTACGCCGGCGAATACCGCGCCCTTGTCGACCAGGTGCGCACCCGCGAAAAGGCGGCTACTGGCGCCGAGGGAAAGCTCTCCGATGCGGTTGCCAGCTATCTGTTCAAGCTGATGGCCTACAAGGACGAATACGAGGTGGCGCGGCTCTATTCAGACGGCACGTTCCGCAAGCAACTGGCCGAAACCTTCGATGGCAAGGGCAAGCTGACATTCCACCTGTCGCCGCCGCTTCTGGCCAAGAAGGATCCCAACACCGGCGAGCCGGCCAAGATGACCTTTGGTCCGTGGATGCTGAGCGCCTTCGGTGTGCTGGCGCGGTTCAAGCGCCTGCGCGGCACCGCATTCGATCCGTTCGGCTACAGCGCCGAACGCCGCACCGAACGCGCGCTCGTCGTGGAATACCGGGCCCGTATCGAACGCCTGCTCGTTAGGCTGACGCCGGACAACCTGGCCACAGCGGTGGCGATCGCCGAGGTTCCCGAGGACATTCGTGGCTACGGCCACGTCAAGGAGCGCAACCTCAAGCTGGCGCAGGTCAAGTGGACGTCGCTCGAACAGGCGCTCGACCAGCGCCCGATGACAATTGCCGCCGAATAGGTTCCGCCCGGCCCGCCCGGGCCGGGGCTCGCTTCCCAGGCTTTCGTCACCGCTTCACACGTCCCAAGATGGCGTTGCGAAGCGGCAGACCGGCGTGTGCGCAGCGGCACGGAGCGGCGCTGCACCCCATGCAAAACAAGCCTTTTCAGCGTTCATGCAGATAAAGCGAGAAGTGCATCATTATGTGTATTCACTTATGAAAAATTCTGTGTCTACATATTCCCGATAAAGAGGGGACCGGGCGCCACGTAGCGGCCCGGCCGACAACGAAACGAATGGAGATGAAAATGCACAAAGCCCTATTGGCTGCCGCTTGTCTTGCGCTGGGCAGCATGCCTGCATTGGCCCAGGAGGTCGTTCTTGGCGCCGTGGTGCCGCTGTCCGGTGCGAGCGCCACGCTCGGCGACGACCAGCGCCGCGGCATCGAACTGGCCGTCGACAAGATCAACGAGAATGGCGGCGTGCTCGGCGGCAAGAAGCTGCGCGTCATTGTCGAGGACTCCGGCGGCCGCGCGCCGTCCGCGCTCGACGCGGCCAAGAAGCTGGTCACCGTCGACAACGTGCCGGTGGTGATCGGCGAGTACTCCTCCGGCATCACCATCCCGGTCGGCCAGTACCTGGTCCAGGAAGGCCGCGTGCATCTCAACATCGGTTCGTCCAGCGGCAAGATCCGCGGTCTCGGCGACGGCTCGTTCTCGCTGATCGGCCTCGACAACGTATCTTCCGGCTTCGCCGCCCAGGACGTGGTCGACAACAACTGGAAGAAGGCGGCGGTGATCGTGCCGAACAACGCCTATGGCCAGGGCGTCGCCGAGCAGTTCCAGAAGGCTTTTGCTGCACTTGGCGGCGAAGTCGTCACCACTGTCATGTACACCGAGGGCCAGACCACCTACCGCCGCGAGCTGCAGCAGATGGAGCGCAGCGCACCCGACGTCTATGTCTATTCGGCCTATGGCAAGGAAGCCGCGACCATCAACCGCGAGTCCTTCGAGCTCGGCATCAACTCGACGCCCTGGTACGCCATCTACCTGTCGATGTGCACTTCCGACGCCGACCCCAAGTTCGTCCAGGGCCAGTACGGCCTCGACCTGAACTACGTTGGTCCCGATGGCGCTGCCTATGAGACCGCCTACAAGGCCAAGTACAACGAGCCCTTCAAGACGAGCTTCAACGGCTATGGCTACGATGCCGTGATGATGGCTGCCGCCGCCATCGAAAAGGCCGGCTCGGTCGAGCCGAAGGCGATCAGCGCCGCGCTGAAGGAGATCGGCAACGGCTACAAGGGCGCCACCGGCGACATCACCTTCGATGCCGACCGCCAGCGTTCCAAGCAGCCCTACCTCAAGCTGAAGATCGAGGACGGCGTCCAGCAGCGCTGACGCCACGTCTTCGGGGCAGGCCGGCACCTGGCGCCGGGCCTGTCCCATTTTTGCGCGCACGCCCTTGTGGGCGGCGCCGAAGTCCCCTTACGAGAAAAGAGCATGGTCCAGTTTGTCGTCGACGTCCTGATCCGCGCGGTCGACCTGGCGCTGATCGCCATCGGGTTGAGCAGCGTCTATTCGCTGATCCGCTTTCCCAATGTAGCGCTTGTGCAGTATGCGACGACCGGTGCGTTGCTGGCGCTCGGCTTGCAGATGGCCGGTCTTCCTCTGATCGTCGCCGCCATTGCCGCCTGCGCCCTTGTCGGCATCGTCGCCGTGGTGCTCAACGTCGTCGTTTTCGAACGCCTGCTGCGTGCCGGCTCGGCCATCGCCATGATCGGTTCGCTGGCGCTTTCCATGGTATTTTCGGCGATCTTCCTGGTCACCGCCGGCCCCAGGCCCAAGCGCTTCGAGCTGGAGATCAACCCGCCGCTACGGTTCCTCGGCGCGCGCCTGACCGAGCACCAGCTGTTGTCCGTCGGCATCAGCGCGCTTGCCATCGCCGTTTTCGCGCTGATCCTGTTCCGCACCGACCTCGGTCGCTGCATGCGTGCCACCGCCACCAATTCGGTGCTCGCCAGCGCCACCGGCATCGACACCCGCAAGGTCACCAATACCGTCGTCTTCCTGTCCGGCGTGATGGCGGCACTCGGCGGCATCGGCCTGTCGGTCAAGGGGGAGATGAGCGCCCAGCTCGGTCTCGACATGCTGCTGCCGGTGTTTGCCGCGGCCATCCTGGGCGGGCTCGGCAACGCGCTCGGTGCAGCCGTCGGCGCCGTTGTCATCGCCATTGCCGAAACCATGGTCACCAACGTCAACTTCGGGCCGCTGTTCGGGGAGTCCGTGCTGTTCATCCCCGCTGCATATGCCACCGCCGCGTCCTTCCTGCTCCTCGTCGTCGTGCTCCTGATCAAGCCCTACGGCCTGTTCGTCTCGGAGGTGAAACGTGTTTGAGTTCCTCATCCATGTTGCGATCATGGCCTGCCTCTACGGGCTGCTGTCGCTCAGCCTCAACCTGCAGGTCGGCTTTGCCGGGCTGGTCAATTTCGGCCAGGTGATCCTGTTCGGCTGCGGCACCTATGGCGCGGCGATTGCCTTCTCGCACCAGCTCGGTCCGGTCGCCGGCATCGCGCTCGGCATCGTTTTCGCCGTCGTGGTCGCCGCCGCCTTCGCCCGGCTCGGCCGCAATCTCGGCGCCGACTACTGGGGCATCGCCACGCTCGCCGTCGCCGAAGTGCTGCGTATCCTTGCCAACAACGAGGCCTGGCTGACCGGCGGCGCGCAGGGCGTCAGCGGCATTCCGCTGCTGTTCGGCGACATGCCGCGCCCGATGGGGCCGCTGATGACGCTCGGCCTGTGCGTGCTCCTGCTTCTCGCCGCGTGGTGGCTGTGCCAGCGCCTGACCGGCAGTCGCTACGGGCTGGCACTCAAGCTGATGCGCGAGGAGCCGCAACTGGCCGCCTCGCTCGGCTACGATCTTTCAGCGCTCAAGACGCAGACGCTGATGGTCGCCGCGGTCCTCGCTGCCGCCTCCGGCTTTGTCTTCGCCCACTACATCACCTTCGTCGGTCCCGACCAGTTGGTCAGCTCCGAAACCTTCCTGATCTGGGCGATGGTCATCATCGGCGGCTCGGGCAACCATCTCGGCGCCATCGTCGGCGCCATCCTGATGCAGTTCCTGTTCGCGTTCGTTCCCTTCGTGAAGGACGCGCTTGGCCTGCCCTCGGAATATGTCGCGGCGATGCGCCTGACGCTGGTCGGCGGCGGCCTGCTCGCTTTCCTGATGTGGCGCACGCAGGGCCTGATCCCCGAACGTATCGGAGGCAAGCAAAATGGCTGAAGCTGTCCTGACCGCCGAGCGCGTGGCCAAGGCTTTCGGCGCCCACAAGGTGCTGAGCGACGTTCGCTTTCGCATCGGCGCCGACGAGATCGTCGGCCTGCTCGGGCCGAACGGTTCGGGCAAGTCTACCCTGCTCAACATCGTCTCGGGCTTTTCACGCCCCGATGCCGGCGAGATCCTGTTCCTTGGCAAGGCCGTCGGCGGAATGCCTTCGCACAAGATCGCGCGACAGGGGCTGGTGCGCACCTTTCAGCTGCCGTCGATGCCGCACCGCATGACCGTGCGCGAGGTGCTGCGGTCGGGATCGCGCGACGGGGCAGGCCTGCTCGATGCCTTCACCGGCAAGGGCAGCGACGATGCCGAGGCGGAAGAGCTGATCGAGCAGTTCGCGCTTGCGCCCGTCGCCCATCAGCCGGCAAGCTCGCTTTCGGGCGGCCAGAAGAAGCTGCTCTCCATCGCGGTCGCCTTGCGCACCCGTCCGAGGCTCTTGTGCCTGGACGAGCCGACGGCCGGCGTGCATCCGCAGTTGCGTGGCCGCATGGTCGAGTTGCTCAAGGCGTTCAACAAGCGCGGTGTCGCGATGCTGGTGGTCGAACACGACATGCATTTCATCCGCGAGCTCTGCGGCCGCTGCATCGTGCTCGACCGTGGCGAAATCATCGCCGATTGCCCCCCGCGCGAGCTCACCGAAAACGAGCGCGTCGTCGAAGCCTATCTCGGCAAGTCGGTGACAAGGCAGAAGGTGTCGGCATGATCCGCGTCAACAATGTGCGCGCCGGCTATGGCGACGGTCCCGATATCCTGCAGGGCATCGACCTGACCGCATCTGGTGGCGAGATCGTCACCATCCTCGGCCCCAATGGCTGCGGCAAGTCCACCTTGCTGAAATGCATCGCCGGTTTCGTCAGGCCGCGCGGCGGGGCGGTCGAGATGGAGGGCCGCGATGTCAGCGCGGTTGCCGTACATGACAAGGTCAAGCACCATCGCATGGGCTTCGTGCCGCAGACCGACAATGTCTTTTCGACGCTGACGGTTGCCGACAACATCCTGCTTGGCGCGCGCCATCTGCCGGTGGCCGAACGCAACGAGCGTTATGCCGAGCTGATGGCGCAATATCCTTCGCTGGCCTCCAGGCAGGAGCGCAAGGCATCGGCCCTGTCGGGCGGCGAGCGCCAGATCCTGTCGCTGGCCCGCGCCCTGATCTCCAACCCGAAGGTGCTGTTGCTCGACGAACCGTCGGCGGGCCTGTCGCCGCTGATGATGCACGAGGTATTTGCCGCGATCGCCGAGATCCGCGATCGCACCGGGATGTGCATCGTCATGGTCGAACAGAACGCCTTCGAGGCACTCGGTGTTGCCGACCGGGCCTACGTGCTGTCGCTCGGCAAGGTGGCGATCGAGGGCAGGGCGGCGGACCTGCTGGCCGATCCGGCGATGCGCCATCTCTATCTCGGCGGCGAACCCCCGGCCGCCGAGTCACATCCCCGGCTTGCAGCCGTCAGCTGACAGCGCCTCCCAGAATAGAAGGGCAGATCATGACCATCGCAGCACAACCGGTCGCCGCCGCCGGCCTTGTCTCGAACCTCGAGAACATCCCATTCGCAACCGACGACGGCATCGGCCAGGTGGCCAATCTCGGTCTTCTGGTGTTGCGCACCGACCAGACCATCGAGGACGAATTCCGCTTTGCCCTGCCGGCCGGCGTCGCGCTTTACGAGGCGCGGCTGCATTCGCCGGTCGAAATTACGCCCGCCAATTTGCGCAAGATGGAGGGCGATATCCCTGGCACCGTCGGTCTGTTGCCCGACGTGCGCTTTGACGTCATCGGGTTTGGCTGCACGTCGGGTGCACTGGTGATCGGCGAAAGTCAGGTTGCCAAGCGCGTCAAGGAAGTCATGCCCGACGTCAAGGTCACCGATCCAGTGACCGCGGCGCTCGCCGCCTTCAAGGCGATGGGCGCCAAGAAGATCGCGCTGCTCACGCCCTATATCGCAACCATCAATCACTCGCTGCGCGAGGCCTTCATGGCGCGTGGGCTCGAAATCCCCGTCATGGGCTCGTTCAACGAACCAGATGACAATCTCGTCGCCCGCATCACCACCGAGGCAATCGAAAGGGCGATCCTGGACGTCGGCTCGTCCGACGATTGCGAGGCGGTGTTTGTCTCATGCACGAGCCTGCGCGTCGCCCGTATCGCCGAGCGTGTCGAAGCGAAGCTCGGCAAGCCGGTGACGTCGAGCAACCATGCCATGGCCTGGCACATGCTGCGCCTGGGTGGCCATGACCGTCCGGTCGAAGGTCTGGGACAGCTTTACCGTTCACCCCTATTAGGCTGATCACGCATGTTCGCCTTGAAGCGGCACTACATCTGACCGCTACAGGTGGTTCTCCTGGCGGATTCGATGGCGTCCTGTTCAAGTCGCAAACGGTCGATCTTTGCTGTCTGCCCCTCCTGGATCAGCGCGACTGCCTTTTCACCGCCCGGGGCCCAGAACGGCACTTTCCATTTCGAGACCTTGCCTCGGCTGATGGCCGTTGCCGAGATGGCCTTGGCGGTATCGCCCATGGCGGTGTTCAAGCGGGCACAGGTCATTGCGTGATATCTTGAAGCGCTGATCGTCCCTGCCGTGCCTATCTGCGAGGCGCAGCCGGCAGTGGCCAACACCAGGAGGAGAGCGGTTCCTGTGCGGATTGCTTTCGCCTGCATTCCACCAGCCTAACAAGGCCTCGCCGCCATTGGAACGGGCGCATGAGTCAATGGCTGGAATAAATGCAGATCGTGCCGTGGGGCGCGGCATGGACAAATCGGCGCTTGAGCCAGAACAACAGGATCAGATCCCCAATTTCGGAATGGGCGGCATCGACCAGATCAGAGAACGACTGGCCGCGACGCCGCTGATAGCGCAGTTTCATCGTTGTCGAAACGGGCGCTGGCGGCCAAACTCCGCTGAGGCCGGCGGGCTGTCGAATGGGACTGCACAAAAATCGAGAATATTCACTGAGGGACGAGACAATGGACGATGATCATACGAGACGCATGATCCTTGAATTCCTGAGAAAGCACACCTTGGCAGTCATCGCGACCTGCCATCGTAATGGAACGCCGGAGGCTGCTACGGTCGACCTCTCGGTGCGCGACAATCTTGAGATCGTGTTCAGCACTTTCAAGGACACGCGCAAATTCGACAATCTCGCGGAGCGTCCCGGCGTCGCGTTCGTGGTCGGATGGAACGACAATATCACGGTTCAATACGAGGGTGAGGCAACAAGGGTTGCTGCCGCGGATATCGAACAATACCAGGAAGCTTATCTCGACAGCCTTCCGGCCGCCAGGGAGTTCATCGAGAGAGGGGCCGTGATGTTCAAAGCAACGCCGCGGTGGATTAGATATTCCGATTTCAACAAGGAGCCTCCCGAACTGATCGAGATTCAATTCTGATAGACGCAACGGCTTCGGGTTGCCGTCCGAGGACGTCGGCTAAATCGTGATATAGCCTTGGCTGTGCCAGTCCCAAGGCCGACACAGCCTGTGACCCCCTTACCGGGCCAGCCGGTCAAGATTGCTCGTCCGAGCGATTTGTCAGGTCCGGCTTCGCGACGCGGACGCCGTCCAGGGAAGCATCACCCGGCCCAGCCAGCGCACGGCGGAGCTGAACAGGAAGCCCATCAAGGCAACCGTGCAGATGCCGACATACATGCGGTTGGCCTGGAACAACGACCATGAATGCCAGATGCGGTAGCCAATGCCCTGGCTTGCCTGGACGAATTCGACGCCGACGATGACGAGCACGGCCGTGCCGATGGCGATGCGCATCGAGATGAACAGCTGTGGCAGCAGCGCCGGCCAGGTGACATGCCGAAACATGTTCCAGCCCCTGGCGCCAAAAGAACGCGCGGCCTCGCGATAGCTCTCAGGGATGGTCAGAACGGCTTCCATGCACTGGATCCAGACAAGGAAGAACACCGTCATGCCGACAAGCAGCACGCTGGGCAGTTCACCGAGGCCGAAGATCAAAAGCAGCAGAGGCAGCAGCGCCAATTTCGGCACCGTATAGAGCGCGGTCAAGAAGGGTTCGAGAGCGGCGCGCGTCAGCCGGGACAGCCCGAGCAGCAGCGCCGCGCCGAGCCCCGTCACCACGCCTATGGCAAAGCCGGCCAACACCCGAAGGGCGCTTGCCATGATGTCCTTTTGCAACATGCCGGTGCTCAGCATTTCCAGCGCCGACATGAATATGGCACTGGGTGCCGGGAAAAATCGGGCGTCGAGCAGGCCAGCCCGGGCGAAAATCTCCCAAAGGATGAAAAACACCACAGGAGTTGCGATGGCCAGCACGGTCTCTTGTCTCCGTGCCCTGCGAGCATAGCCGCGCGGGTCACGTTCAGCCTCTCCAGGCTTGATGGTTATCGTCTTTTGCATGTTTGCGCCGCCTCCTCCGCGTCGATCAAGATGTCTCAGGCCGCGTGCTTGCCCACCTGCTCGCGCAGCAGGCTCCAGAGCTCCTGCTCAAGCTTGGCGAATGTCGGGTCGGCACGGATGTCGGGCGAGCGTGGCCGCGCGAAAGGCACCTGGATCTCGGCGATGATCTTGCCCGGCCTTGCCGACATCACCACCACCCGGTCGCCAAGCAACAAGGCCTCCTCCAGACTGTGCGTGACGAATACGACCGTGCGCCGATCCTCCTGCCAGAGCTGCAGCAGTTCATCCTGCAGGATGCGGCGGTGCTGGGCATCGAGCGCGGCAAAGGGTTCGTCCATCAGGAGAATTTCCGGCTCGACCGCCATGGCTCGCGCGATCGCCACGCGCTGCAACATGCCGCCGGAAAGCGCCGGTGGATAGGCGTCGGCAAAGTCGCCAAGCCCCATCTTGCCAAGCCATAGCGTCGCGCGCTTGTCAGCCTCGGCGCTGGCCATGCCGGTCATTTCCAAGCCGAAACGGACATTGGCCTGGATGGTCTTCCATGGAAACACATTGTAGTTCTGGAAGACCATTGCCGTGGGCACCGTCCGGGCGCCGCTGGCATGTACCAGGATCTCGCCTTCGCTCGGTTTGTGCAGCCCAGCGATCATCCGCAGAACCGTCGATTTGCCGCAGCCCGACGGGCCGACGAGGCAGACAAATTCGCCACTTTTCACCGTGAGATCGACACCGGAAAGCGCCTCGACGTTGCCGTTGGCGTCATAGCGCTTGCGTACGCCGCGCACTTCGATCTTGGCTGGCATGTCATGCCCCAGCGGCGTTGCGGTTGCGATATCGGTACTGCGCAGTGAATTCATCAATCGCTCCGTGCAAGCCAGCAAATATCGAGGCGAGGGCCGAATGGCACTCGCGGTCGGGAAGCTAGGCCAACAAGCGAAGGCAAAACAATCGCTTCTCCAGCTTTTCCGAGTAGCCGGAAAATTCCCGGATGCGTTTGACACCGGATCTGGTTCGACGCCTAATCGCCCTGTCTCAAGTAGCGGAAATCATTGCCGACTTCGGACGTTCGGCGGGCAGCGACAAAGCTTGCGCACCGGTACCTTGTTTCAATAGTCCGCCGGTCTCCGGCGATCATCGCAGACCTTCGAGCGGCGAGCGCCACCTGCGTTTTCCGCAAAGGATGCCTGCGCCCTGGAAAATGGTTGGACGAGTTCGAGCATGCAGATCGTCGGCATAGACACGGGTGGAACGTTTACGGACACGGTCATCCTGACCGCCGACGGCCGCACCGGTGTCGGCAAGGCCTTGACCACCCACGGCTGTCTGATGGATGGCGTTCTCGCCTCGCTTACCGTTGCGGCCCGCACCCTGGGCAAAAGCCTCCGCGACGTGCTTGCGACCACCGATGTCCTGTCGCACGGCACGACTGTTGGTCTCAACGCGCTCTTGACCGGTGCAGGCGCCAAGGTCGGACTGCTGGTCACCGCCGGGTTCGAATCGACGCTGCCCATGGCGCGTTCCAACAAGGTGCACGGCCTGCCCGACGAAGACAGCATCAACGCCTTGAAATGGCGCAAGCCGGACCTTCTGGTGTCCCGCCGACGCATCGTGGGCGTGCGCGAGCGCATCGACGTCGATGGCAACATTGTCATTCCCCTCGACGAGGATCAGGCGCGCCAGGCGATCGGCAAGCTTGTGGCGCTCGGCGTCGAGGCTATCGGCATCGCGCTGATGTGGTCACCGGTCAACGGCTCGCACGAGCGCCGGTTGGCCGAATTGGTCGCCGAGGAGGCGCCCGGCCTTCATGTCACGCTGTCCGGCGATCTCGCACCGCGCATCGGCGAGTATGAGCGCACCGCGACGGTGGCAATGAACGCGTATATCGCGCCGCTGGTTGGCAACTATCTGACCTCGCTGGAAGCGGCCCTGTGCGAACAAGGTTTTGACGGCCTGTTTCTGATCGTCACCATGGGCGGCGGCGTGCGGCGCGCCAGGTCCTTGCGGGATGCTCCCGTCCACCTGCTGCAGTCCGGGCCGGTGGGCGGCATCATGGCCGCGCAACAGGTTGGTGCGCGGCTTGGCCATGCGGACGTGCTCGCAACGGACGTCGGCGGGACCAGCTTCGATGTCGGCCTCGTGATTGGCGGTACGTTGCCCAGTGCCTCACGACCGCGGATCGACCGCCACAGCCTCGCCGTGCCGGTCATCGACCTCGCCTCGATCGGCACCGGCGGCGGCAGCATCGCATATGTCGATTCCGAACTGGGCGTGCTCCGCGTTGGGCCTCAAAGCGCCGGTTCCACGCCGGGTCCGGCTTGCTACGGTCGCGGCGGCACGCAACCGACAGTCACCGACGCAGCGGTCGTCCTGGGCTATCTTGACCGGCTCGGGGGCGCCCTCTCTCTCGACGGCCAAGCTGCCCGAGCGGCCATGGTGCCGCTCGCCGAACGGCTTGGCCTTGCCATTGAGGCGACTGCCGAGGGCATTTTGAAAGTTGCCAACGCCCAGATGGCCGATCTCGTCCGCCGCGCGAGCGTCCAGCGAGGTCATGATCCCCGCAACTTCGTTCTCTACGCCTACGGCGGCGCCGCCCCCCAGCATGTCGGGCGCTATGCGGCCGATATCGGCGTAAAGGGCATCGTCGTACCTCGTCTCGCGCCTGAATTTTCTGCCTGGGGTGCGGCGTCAGGCGATATGCGCACGTCCTATGAACTCGAATTGCCATCGAGGCCCCTTCGCGATTTTCTGGACATGGAGATCCCCGCATTCGGGCAACTCGAGCAGCGTGCCCGAAACGAGTTTGGCGGGCTTGCCGGTGCCGGCCTCAACGGCGCTATCGACGTCAAGCGCAAGGTTGGCCTGAAGTTTTCGCGCCAGTTGCATCGCATCGACATCGAAGTACCTGGTGCTCGTCTGAGTCGTGACGACATCGTTTCGGCAGAGGCGGCGTTTCGGGCTCGCTACGAGCAGATCGTCGGTCGCGGATCAGCCTATGCTGACAGTGCCATCGAACTCGCGGCACTGGTCGTCGAAGCCCGGATGCCGCTCGAACTGCCCGCTGCAGCAGCCGCCGAAAATCGTGGCCAACCTCGGCCAGTTCGCCATCGCCGCGCTTGGTTTTCTGGCGACAGCCACGAAACGCCTGTCTTCCTGTGGGATGCTCTCGGCACCGGTGCCGGAATTGCGGGGCCTGCCTTCGTCGAATCCGAGCAGACCACCGCGGTGATCTACCCCGGCCAGACGGCAACGGTCGATGCCGATGGCAATCTATCCATCAATGTCCCGAAAAAACCCTCTCGCACGGCGCCGGCCCTGGCCGAGGAACTCGCATGACAATCGGTCCGATCGAACTCGAAATCATCCGTCATCGACTGGAGGCGATCAACGCCGATGCAGGCGAGACGCTGGTGCGCGTCTCCGGCTCGCAGATCGCGTCCGAGGCGAGCGATTTCAACACCGCGATCATGACTGCCGACGGTACTGTCGTTTCCTGCAGCAAGTTCATCCTTGTGCAGTCGACCTCGCTCAACCTGATCGTCCGCGACATCATCGAACGCTATGCCGAGAACCCGGGCATCCGGCCGGGTGACCAGTTTCTCACCAACGATCCCTATCTCGGCACGCTGCACCAGCCGGACGTGACACTGGTGGCGCCGATCTTCCATGGCGGGCGGCTGATCGGTTGGGCGGGCTCGACAGTGCACGAGCCCGATGTCGGCGGTCCGGTCAGCGGTGGCTTCAACTACGCCGCGCGTTCGATCTTCGACGAGGCCATTCCGATTCCGCCGGTCAAGATCGTCGAAGCGGGCCAGGTTCGGCGCGACATCGAACGCGATTATCTGGCCCGCACACGCACGCCCGAGCTGAACGCGCTCGACCTGCTTGGACAAATTGCCGCCAACCGTGCATCGGAACGCCAGATGCTCGAACTCTGCGCGGCGTATGGCGCTGACGGCTTCGTCGATGCGATGGACAGGCTGCTTGCCTCGACCGAGGCGGCCTTCCGCCGCCGCCTGTGCGAATTGCCTGATGGCGTCTGGCGCGAGAATTCGTTCATTCAGCATGAGCAGCGCCGAGGCGCCGACTACGTGCCCAATCAGGTCTACGCCATCAGGCTTGCGATGACCAAGACGGGCGATCGGCTGGCCTTTGATTTCACCGGCAGCGACGACGAGGCGCCCGGAGCGGTCAACGCGACCTATCCGACGCTCGCCAACTTCACCATGGCCGCTGTTCTGGTTCACATCTGCCAGGGCCTGCCATGGATGCCCGGGGCCATATGGCGGACGATCGATATCCGCACACGCAAAGGTTCGATAGTCGATGCAGTCTGGCCTGCCGGCGTCGCCATGAGCACGGGCACCTCCGCCCAGGCGATCCGCAACTGTGTAAGCGGCTGCCTCGCCCGCCTGCTGGACGGTTCCGAGCAGCATGCGCACATGGCAATGGCCTCGTCGCAGTCGTCCGGAGCCGGGGGCATGTCGATCTCCGGACACCGGGCCGACGGACGGCCGTTCACGACGCTGTTCCTCGACGAATTGAGTGGCGGCGGCGGCGCGACATGCAATGCCGATGGCAGCGATACATCGGGCACCGCGACCTCGCCCGGCGCAACCCCTTCCAACATCGAAACCAACGAGGCCTACTATCCCGTGCTCTACCTGACCCGACGCGAGCTCGCCGATTCCGGCGGCCCGGGCAAGCATCGGGGTGGCGTGGGCGCCATGCATGCCTATCGCCCGCATCAGACTGCCCGGTCGATCTCGCTGCTGTCGATGGCACAGGGCTTGCAGCATCCGGCGACCATGGGCGCGTCCGGTGGCGAACCCGGATCGCCGAGCGGCTTTGCCATCATGTGCAGTGATGTTCCGGTGAACATGGCACAAGGCTGGTCGGACCTCGCTGACGTTACCGATATCCGGTTGCCGAGCGCTGACACGAGGCTCCAGCCTGACCAAATGCTGGTCACCTCGTCGCAGGGCGGCGGCGGATTGGGCGACCCGCTGGAACGCGATCCGGCGTTGATTGCCGCAGATGTGCGCGACGGGCTGGTCAGTATCGAGGGCGCGCGACGGGACTTTGGCGTCGTGTTGGCAATGCACGGTGGCGAGCCGGTCATCGATCAGGTCGCGACCCTGCTCACCCGTCGTACACGTCTCATGGCCCGTCTCGGCGGCCGTGAACCGGCATCTGGCGAACCGATCCACGGCGGCAGGCGACTGTCCAGCCACTTCCGCGTCGTTGACGCCACCACTGGTAGCCAGCGCATCGCCTGCGCGACTTGCGGCCATCAGATTTGCGATGCCGATGCCAACCTCTACGAGCATCTTGCGCGCGACGAGGCGCTGCCCGGCGAGCGCTCGGCAATCACCGATCGCTACCCCGGCAGCGAACGCTTTCGTATCCGGCACTTCTATTGCCCGGGATGTGCACGCCAGGTCGACGTCCATGTCGCGCTGGCCGGCGAGCCTATGCTTGCGGCGATCGAGACCGCCTCCAGTTTGTCGACGGACCCGGCACCATGACCGCAATACCTTTGCCCTACACCGACGAGCCGGACACTCGGGGCTTCTGGCAAGCTGCGCGTGAAGGGCGGCTAGTCGTCCAGTGCTGCACAGCTTGCGGCCATCGCCAGTTTCCGCCGCATCCGTTCTGTGAAAACTGCGCTCACGCAGAAACCGAATGGGTCGAAACACCAGGGCGCGGAAACATCTGGTCGTTTGGCGTGGCCCATGGGCCGAGCCTGCCGGGCCTCCAGGATGTCGTTCCCTATCCGATGATCGTCGTTGAACTCGACGAGCATCCGCATATCCGCATGGTCGGAAGCCTTGTCACGGGTCCCGACGCGCCGATCAACAGCGTGCCCGCTGGGGACATCCGAATTGGGCTGCCGGTTGAAGTCACTTTCGCGGCCGTTTCCGACGATGTCACCTTGCCGCGCTGGATGCCACGCAGGTCCGAGGGCCGGAAGCCATGAGCGATACGATCTCCCTCAAGGACCGCACCGCGATCGTCGGCATCGGCGAGACCACTTTCGGCAAGGGCATGGCCGAAAGCGAGGAGCAACTCGCCTGCATGGCCATCAAGGCGGCACTCGACGATGCCGGCATTGCACCGTCCGAGGTCGACGGCCTGTGCTCGCTCAACATGGAGAATGTCTGGCAGCACGACATCGCGCGTGATCTCGGCATGAAGGAAGTGACCTACTACGCACAGATTCCCGCGGGTGGCCATGGCGGCTGCGGCACGGTTGGCCATGCCGCGATGGCGATCGCCACTGGCCAGGCCAAGGTCGTCGTCGGCTGGCGCTCGCGCAAGCGCAGCGGCCGTGCCAGCCGCATCTGGGCGCAGACCGAACAGCGCGTGCAGGGCCGCGACACCTGGCTGCGGCCTTGGGGCATCATCCGCCCTGTCGATGAGGTCGGCGTGCTCGCCGCCCGCTACATGCACGAATTCGGCGCCACCCGGGATCACCTCGCCAATGTCGCGCTTGCCTTCCGCAGCCACGCCAATCGCAATCCGAACGCGGTGATGCATGGCAAGCCGATGACGCGCGAGGACTATTTCGCCGCGCGCTGGATCAGCGAGCCGCTGTGCCTGTTCGATTGCTGCCTCGAGACCGACGGCGCCATCGCCTTCGTCGTCACCTCGGCGGAGCGCGCCAGGGACTGCCGCGCTCGCCCGGCCTACATCCATGCTGTGGCGCAAGGCTTCGACGGCGGCAGCACCATGCTTGCCAACTATTTCACGGCCGACCCGATGCGCTCGCAGGCGGCGACCTGTGCGAAGTCGCTGTGGCGGCAAAGCGACTTCGGTCCTTCCGACATGAAGGTCGCGCAGTTCTACGACGCTTTCACGCCCGAGGTGTTCTTCACGCTTGAAGGCTACGGCTTCTGCGGGCGCGGCGAGGGCGCTGCCTTCACCGAGGACGGCGGCATCGCGCTCGGTGGACGATTGCCGGTCAACACCGGCGGCGGCAGCCTGTCGGAGGTCTACCTGCATGGCTTCAACATGATTACCGAAGGCGTGAAGCAGATGCGTGGCACCTCGACCGGCCAGGTCGACAGTGCCGACTGCTGCTTCGTCAGTTCGAGCGACCTGGGCCCGACCTGCGCGGTCGTGCTGCGCAACTGACATGGAGGGCTAGTTATGCACGACACCATCGTCTGGATCAGCGGCGCGACACAGGGCATAGGCCTCGGCCTTGCCCGCAACGTGCCGTTCGAGAAGACTCGCGTCATCAACCTGTCGCGGCAGCAGCACCCGGAATACGAGACAGTAACCTTCGACCTTACTGATCCAGCCTCCTGGGACCGCGTGCGCGGCCACTTCATCCGGGAACTCGCAGCATTCCGCGGCAAGCGCGCGATCTTCATTCACAACGCCTATTATTCCGAGGCGATAGGCGTGGTCGGCAAGGTACCGTCCGACAAGTATGAAAAGGGCGTGCTTGCCAATCTGGCGGCGCCCTTCGTACTGGCGGAGGCGTTCCTTGATGCCTGCCGCCCCGGTTATGAGGCCGGTCTGGTGATGCTGTCGTCTGGTGCCGCGGTAGCGGCGCTGGAAGGTCTTGCCTCGTACTGTGCCTCCAAGGTGGCGATCGAGCATTGGGTCGAGGTGGTGTCGCGTGAGCGCGAGAGCCGTGGTGGAACCGGCCCCTGGGTGGTCGCGGTGCGCCCCGGTGGCGTCGATACGCCCGCATTGCGCGCAGCCTCCGAGGTCGACCCCGAAATCTATCCGCGCGTGGCCAGCCTCAGGCGCAACATCGTCAACCGTGTCGACATCGACACTGCCGGCAAGCGGATCTGGGCAGCTCTGCCGCCAGCACCGGACACCGCGGTCATTTCGTTTGCCGAGCCGCCGGGCGATCCGGCTTTCCACTTCGGCGGCCCGCGCGTGAGGCAACTCGCGGGATCGAGCTGGAAGCTGGTCTACGACGCCGGCTGACAAGAAGCTTGCCGAACCGGTGGAGGACCGGCGGCGACGAGGAGCAACAGGGAGGAAATGATGAAATCTCTATGGAAGAAACTGGCGGTCGCCGCTGCCGCCCTCGGGGCGAGCTTCAGCGCCCACGCCGAGGGCTCGGATGCGCCGAAGCCCTTGCCGCAGCGCGAAAAGGTCGTCGTCGCCATGACCGCCAAGGTCGAGGCCTACATCCCCATGATCCTTGCCGACCGAATGGGCGAGTTCGACAAGGAAAACATCGACATCGAATATACTTTCGCCAAGTCGAGCGACGGCATCGTGCTGCTGTCCACCGGCCGCGCCGACGTGCTGGGCGGCCAGCCAAGTGCCGCGGTTTTCAATGCAATTGCCAGCGGCGCCGACATCCGCGTCGTGGCGCCGCTGTTCGTCCAGTCGGCGGCCCAGAAGCAGGGCATCTGGGCCAACAACGCCTTCCTCAATGGCCGCAAGTTCACCGTCGACCTGTTCAAGGACCAGACCATCGCCAGCGCGATCGGCCTCGGCTCGACGGCTTCCTACTTCCTGCAGACGGAACTCGATAAGGTCGGGCTGTCGCTGAAGGATGTGAAGTTCCAAACCATGGCTTCGCCCGACATCCTGGTCGCGCTCGAGAACGGCGCCGTCAATTTCGGCTACCTGATCGATTCCATCTGGCAGAAGGCCGACGCATCCAAGGTGTCGCTGGCGTTCGTGCAGGGGCCGGAGATGTCGGCGGGCTCTTGGAGCTTCGGTCCGCGCCTGCTCAAGGAGCGCCGCGATGTCGGCGAGGCGATGATGCGGGCGCTGGTGCGCACGACGCGCACCTACCTCCAGGGCGACTATCACAAGGACCCGGAAGTCTTGAAGGTCATGGTCGAGGAACTGCAGTTGCCCGAGGAAACGCTGCAGAAGGGCGTGTCGCTGACCTTCGATCCCAATCTTTACATGCCGGCCGATCTGGCGGCACGCCTGCAAAAGACCTACGCGCTGATCCCTGAAGTCCTGTCCTATACGGAGCTGATGCCCGAGGGTCGCGTCGTGGACCAGGGCTTCATTGCTGCTGCGGGGATTCCCATTCCGGCGAAATAGGCAGGTCGTCAGAGGCCCGGTGCAGTTCCGCGAGGCGTTGGTGCCGGGCCGCTATCTGCCTGAGCGTGCAACCAAGGGCAACGGTTCCGGGGCCTTCCTCAGGGTCGGGGCTGACAAGGCCGACGGCAACCGGAACACGCATGAACCTAGACTGGAAGGGTGCCGCGACCGCGGTCACGCCTTCCGCCGAAAAGCCGCGGGAGGTGGCATAGCCTTGTTTGCGAACCGTTCTTACCTTGTCGAGCAGCGTGGCCACACTGGCCGCGCGCCTTGCCGGCGGCTCGGTGCGGAACATGCGCTTGGCAATCTCCACCACCATCTCCTGCGGCTTGCCCGACAAAAGTGCCATGCCAGCTGCGGTCGACCAGTCGTAGTCGGTGAAGCCCTCGACATGGACACCGGCGTGGAAATCGGAACCGGGAATGATGGCCGAGCACTGCACCCAGCGGTCGTTCTGCATGCACAGCCACACCGTCTGGCCGGTGCGGCGATGCAATTCGTCCATCAGGTCGGAGACCACCGTGCCGCCGAAGAACGAGCCTTCGAGACGTCTTGCGAGCGTCACGATCCGGTAGGACGGAAGGTAGACCTTCTGGCGCGGATCGAAGGCAAGGTAACCGGTGCGCACCAGCGTCTTCAAAATGTCGTCGGCGCTGGAATTGGGGATGGCGAGCGCGCGGCTGATCTCGGTCGTGCGCGCCGGCCGGGGATTGGCCTGGAAATATTCAAGCACCGAAAGCACGCGCAGGCTGGACTTCACCACGCCACCGGAGCGGTCGTTGGTGACACCGCGCAGCAGCTCATTGGGCTCGTCGAAACCCAGTTCCACCCGTCTTGCCGTGTTGGCTGCGGCTCCCATAGCGCTCTCCTTTCCTCGTGCCGGTGCACCGGCGCAGAGCGTTCCGTGCCCAGCTTGGCACCACGGCCGGCGCTCGTACTCGGCCATTTGGCCTAGGCCAGCTTCGAACATCAATTCCGAGAACCATGGAAGTCCCGACATCATGCAGACCATCCCACAGGCAATCCGGCACGCCCGCGACGATCTCGACCGCAGCCTGGCCGACCTTCAGCGCATGTTCCGCAAGAAAACCGGCATCGCCTATGTCGGCCGTGTCGATGCGTCGCCGCAGGCGCACAACTGGTTCCGCCGCTTCGGTGAGGATGTCCGCTTCTGCTATGTCAACCCGCGTGGCGGCGAGGCCGGCGGCGTGCCGGTCTTCACATCGATGGCCGAGGTGCCGGACTACGTCGATCTCGCCGTGGTCAAGGTCGCGCCTGCGATTGTCCCCCAGGTGATAGCCGATTGCGGCCGCCGCGGTGTGCGTGACGTGATCGTGTTCAGCTCCGGCTTCTCGGAGGTTGGCGCCGAGGGCGCTGCCCTCGAGGCAAAAGTTGCCGAGGCGGCGCGCGCGCACGGCGTGCGCGTCATCGGTCCGAACACAAATGACAACACCTTCGAACAGTTCCCCGTTCCCGAGCATCATCGCGGTGGGCTGATCGGCCTCGTCACCCAGAGCGGCTTCAACGGCCGGCCCATCGTCGAAGGCGTCGCCATGGGCGCTGCCTTCCGGCGCTGGGTGACGGTGGGCAACGAGGTCGACCTCGAGGTTGCCGACTTCATCAACTACTTCGCCCACGATCCGCAAACGTCCGTCATCGCGTCATATGTCGAAGGATTCAAGTCGATCCCCAAGCTCCGGCTGGCTCTGGAAGCGGCGAACGCCATGAACAAGCCGGTGGTCATGCTCAAGATGGGCTCGACCGAGCGTGGTGCGCGCATGGCCGCCTCGCACACCGGCCACCTTGCTGGTGCCGACGCAGTCATCAACGGCCTGTTCAGGCAATATGGCGTGATCCGCGTCCGCGATCTTGATGAACTTCTCGAAACCGCCAACATGCTGGCCAAGCTGCCGGCGGGCACCGGCCCCAATTGCGCACTCTATTCGGTCTCCGGGGGCTCGACGACGCTGATGGCCGAACTGGCCGACAGCTATGGCGTGAGCTTCCCTGACCTGTCGCCGGCGACCGTCGAGAAGCTCTATGGCCACCTGCCCAGCTACGTCACGGTGTCAAACCCCATCGACAATGGCGGCGGCTTTGCCATCGCCGCTCCGCAGCCGCAGCGTCTCGAAGTTCTTGACCTGATCGCCGCCGACCCCAATGTCGACGTCATCGTGGTTGGGCTGACCGCGGCTCTCGGGCTGCTGTCCGACAGTTTTGCCGCCGACGTGCTGGCGTTTGCACCGCGCTCGCCCAAGCAGATCGTCGCGGTTTGGGGATCGGTCTTGACCGACAGTCCCGGCTATCGCGACCTGGTCAAGTCCGGTGTGCCGATCTTCCGCTCATTCCGCAAGTGCTTCCGCGCGCTGCGCGCCCAGGCCGACCATGCACGCGCCGAAGCTTCGTTCCGCCCGCGCTTGTGGGATGCCGCGCCGCTGACACCCGCCCAGCTCGAAGTGCTTGGTCAGGAGGGGATCCTTGACAGCGCCCAGGCCGCCGCCTTGCTGGCCGGCGCTGGCATCGACCGCGCACGCGAACGCCTGGTCCAAACGGCCGGCGAGGCGCGGGACGCAGTCGCGCAGCTTGGAGGACGCGTCGCCATGAAGATCGCCTCTCCCGATATCGCGCACAAGTCGGACGCCGGGCTCGTCCGGCTCGGCGTGACCGACGGCGAGGCGGCCGCAGCCCTCCATGACGAACTCGTCGCCAGGGCAGCAGCATATTCACCCTCCGCCCGGATCGAAGGCGTCCTCATGCAGGAGCAAATCGGTGTCGGCGTTGAGATGATCGTCGGTCTGTCCCAGGACGCCGACCTTGGCCCGACACTGACTGTGGGCGCCGGCGGCATCTACGCCGAAATCCTCAGGGACGCCGCCACCCGCCCACTGCCTGTGGACAGGGGCGACATCCGCGAGATGATCGCAAGCCTCAGGCTTTCGCCACTGCTCGACGGCGCCCGCGGAGCGCCGGCCGCAGACAAGGAGGCGCTCGTCGAATTGGTTTTCCGACTGGCTCAGTTGGGCCTGGCAGCCGGTCCAGGCATCGCCGAGCTGGACCTAAATCCGGTAATAGTCTTGCCGGACCGTGCAGTCGCGGTTGACGCCCTGGTGGTCAGTCGTCCCGCTTGAGACGACGCTGACCAACCGTCGTCCGGCCGAAGTGTTCCAGGCTCAACGGGCGGCGAGTGTGCCAGTCGATGCGTTGCGATCTCCACGCACCGCCGCCACGACGATGCTTGTGACGGCTGCGACATAGGCGTCGATGGTGGTGCCGCGTTTGCGGTACTTGGCTCGCTTGACGTACCAGTCCTGCAACAGGGGCTTGATGAGCGACGCGGTCAGTTCGATGTCTGAGATGTCAAATGCGCCGCGCGCTACGCCTTGTCGCAGCACACCGGCAAAAATCTCCTCGGTTGCCGCCTCGCTGTCGACCGCCATCCGGCGTTCGGCGGCGGGGAACGACTTGGCTTCCATGTAGGCGAATACGAACCATGGCTGCATCGCCTCGGTCAGACGGATGTGCGTCTCAATCAGCCATTTCATGTGCTCAAGAGGCCGGTCGGCGATCTCCGGAGGTGCGGTGTTCAGCACTTCGGCCACGGTCGTCGACACTTCGCCGAGGATCATCGACAGCAATGTCGCCTTGTTGTCGAAGTGGGAATAGAGCCCGCCCATGCTGAGGCCGGAAGCCTGGGCCAGGTCGCGCAGGCTGGTGGCGTGGAAGCCCTGTTTGTTGGAAAGCTTGAGCGTCGCCTCGATGATGCGGCCCAGATTGGCGACCGCGATATGCGGTTTCTGAACCCGCACGGTTTCGCGATGACGCTCAAGGATGCGGGTGCAAAGCGCCTCGGTCGAGAATGCGGTCGTCCATTGCCTGTGGTTGCCTGCGACGTTCAAGCTGTTTCGTCTCCGCGGTCTGTCGCGCCTCATCTGGCATCGAAATAGCAGCTATTGGTCTGTTGCAAAAGGGGATGAAGGCGAATAAAGAAAGCGAACGCTCGCTCGTTTTTAGGTGTCGCCATGATGCAATTCGACGATCTCAATGGAAAAGCGGCACTCGTCACCGGTGCTTCCGGTGGCCTTGGCCAGCATTTCGCAGAGTTGCTCGCTAGTCATGGGGTGGCGGTCACGCTCGCCGCGCGGCGACGTGAGGCGCTCGAGGAGGCCTGCGCCAGGATCGCTGCCGCCGGCGGCACCGCCCGCGCCATACAGATGGACGTCAGCGATGGCGGATCGGTTGCCGCGGCGCTGTCCGGCGCGAACTTCGACATCCTTGTCAACAATGCCGGCATCTCGGGCGCGTCCCGCGCACTCGACCTCGAGGAGGCCGAATGGGACCGCGTGCTCGACACCAACCTCAAGGGCGTCTTCGTCGTCGCCCAGGCGGTGGCGCGCGGCATGAAGGCTTCGGGCCGGGGTGGGGCGATCGTCAACATCGCATCGATCCTCGGTCACCGCGTCGCCGGCAACCTCAGCGCCTATGCCGCCTCCAAGGCTGGCGTGATCCAGCTGACCAAGGCTCTGGCACTGGAGTGGGCACGCGAAGGCATCCGCGTCAACGCGCTTTGCCCCGGCTATATCGAGACCGACATCAACCGCGACTTCTTCGCCTCCGCAGCCGGACTGGACCTGATCAAGCGCATCCCGCAGCGCCGGCTCGGCCGGCCGCAGGAACTCGACGGCGCGCTGCTTTTGCTCGCTTCCGCTGCCGGCAGCTACATCACCGGCTCGTCGATCGAAGTCGATGGCGGCCACCTCGTTTCATCCCTGTGAGTACCGTCATGAATTTCGATATCCCCGCCCATGTCGAAGACTATCGCGCCCGCATCGCCGATTTTGTCGCCGGCGAGATCCTGCCGCTCGAGGCCGACAAGGCATCCTATGATGAGCACGGCAACATTTCGCTGCCGCTGCTCGCGACCCTCCGCGCCAAGGCGCGGAGCGCCGGCCTGTGGTGCCTGCAGCTCAAGCCGGAGACCGGCGGCGCCGGTCTTGGCAAGATGGGCATGGCGGTCTGCTACGAGGAGATGAACCGCTCGATCTTCGGCCCTGTCGTCTTCAACTCGGCGGCGCCCGACGACGGCAACATGATGGTTCTCGAAGCGCTCGCCACGCCCGAGCAAAAGGAAAGGTGGCTGAAGCCGATTGTCGAGGGCAAGGTGCGCTCGGCTTTCGCCATGACCGAGCCGCATCCCGGTGGCGGTTCCGATCCGTCGATGATCGCCACCCGCGCCGAGCGTCGCGGCGACAAATATGTCGTCACCGGCCGCAAGTGGTTCATTACCGGAGCGGAGGACGCCAGCCACTTCATCCTGGTCGCCCGCACCTCCGATGACCCCAAGCATGGACTTTCCGCGTTGCTCTTCCACAAGGATCAGCCCGGCTGGTCCATCAAGCGCCGCATCGAGATCATGGGTCCGGAAGAGCATGGCGGCCATTGCGAACTCGAGTTCGACGGGCTCGAAATCCCGGTCGAAAACCTCTTGGCCGGCGAGGGCAGGGGCATGAAGGTGACGCAGGTACGGCTTGCGCCGGCGCGGCTCACCCATTGCATGCGCTGGCTCGGCCTGTCCAAGCGCTGCGTCGAAATCGCCCGCGCCTATGCTGCCGAGCGTTATGGTTTCGGCGTCAGGCTGGCCGACCGCGAGAGCATCCAGCTCAAGCTCGGCGATCTCGCCATGCGTATCGAGATCGGCCGCATGCTGGTCATGAAGGCTGCCTGGGAGCTCGACCGCGGCGGCTTTGCCCGCAAGGAAGTTTCGATGGCGAAGGTTCAGGTTGCCAATGTCTTGCATGATGCTGCCGACGTGGCGATCCAGATCAACGGCGCCCGCGGCTACTCCAAGGACACCGTGCTGGAATGGATCTACCGCTATGCCCGCCAGGCGCGGCTGGTCGACGGTGCGGATGAGGTTCACAAGATGGTGCTGAACCGTTTCCTGAATGAGGAAGGCGCGGATTTCTGGCGTTGGAACGTAGAAGGCGAGGCAAATACTTGATGGCTGGGGACAGCAAGGCGCAGATCGACGCTGACTTCGATCCATCGGCCCTCGAAGCGTTTCTCGTCGGACACTTCGGCGAAGGCAGCATGGCGCTCGAACGGATTGGCGGCGGCCAGTCCAACCCGACATACTTCGTCGATTTCGGAGCGCGCCGCATGGTGTTGCGCAAGAAGCCGGCGGGGCCGATCCTGCGCGGCGCGCATGCCATAGACCGCGAGTATCGTGTGCTCGAAGCACTTGCTCCGACCAATGTACCGGTGCCAACACCGGTGCTGTATCATGACGACGATGCGCTGCTCGGGACGCCGTTCTACCTGATGGAACGGCTGGAGGGCCGCGTCTTCCATGATTGCTCGTTGCCGGGCCTGTCGCCTGACGAGCGCCGTGGTATCTATCTCGGCATGGCCGAGGCGATGGCCAGGCTGCATGCGGTTCGTCCCGACGAAGTCGGCCTCGGCGACTATGGCAAGCCGGGAAACTATTTCGAGCGCCAGATCGCCCGCTGGACAAGGCAGCTTGGAGAGTCGCCGAGCGATCGCATTCCGGCGCTGGAAACCGTTGCCGACTGGCTGCCGCAAAACATGCCCGAAGACGATGGCCGGGTGTCGATCGCGCATGGCGATTTCCGTCTCGGCAATCTGTTGTTTCACCCCGACAAACCCGAGGTGATCGGAATCCTCGACTGGGAGTTGTCGACGCTTGGGCACCCGCTCGCCGACCTCGGCTTCTGCTCGATGACCTGGCATTGTTCGCCGGACGAATATGGCGGCATCCTCGGTCTGGACATTGCGGCACTTGGCATTCCGAGCCAGCGCGAATTCCTCGACCATTATTTCGCACACGCGGCCCCGACACCGCAGCTCGAACGCTTCCATCTGGTGTTTTCGCTGTTTCGCTTTGCCGTGATCTTCGTCGGCATCGCCGACAGGGCGCGAGCCGGCAATGCTGCCGCTGCCGATGCCGCGGACGTTGGGCCGCTCGCCGGGCGCTTCGCGGCGCGGGCCATGGAAATCATCAACGGAGCGCGGACGTGGTGAGATGAGTCTGCCGCGGCGGTCCAACCAGCGAAGCGAACCGGCGAAATGCCGCGGCAGCATGCGCTTGTCAGCGTGCTAGGTTCGACGCTTTGCCATTTCAAGGGCAGTCACATCCTTTTCGAGCGACGCGAACTCTTCGATCAAACTGGAGGTCACTGCGCGCACGGCGGGCCAACTCTGCCGTTCGCGGTGGATGAGCAGTCCGATCTCGCTCTGCTGCAGTTCCTGCTCAACGAGCGGTACATGCACGAGCTCGCCTGCCTTAAGTTCCTCTACAAAGCCGGCCGGAGTGAAAAAGCCAAGGCCTATGCCAGCGCGCATGACCTCCTTCGTCATCGGCAGTGAGTTCGTGAGCAGCACCGATCGAAACTGCGCGCCACTGTGGATGAATTCGGCTTCGGCCGCCGCATTGAGGAGCCAGGGGTCGCTCAACATGGCGACTGGATAGGCCGCGCATTCTGTGAGGGTCAGCTCCTTGCGCGTTGCAAGCGGGTGGCCCGGGTGCATGATTGCGCCCAGCCGCAATCTGATTCTGGCAGCTACATCGTAGCCGCTATGCCGCCGGTCGATGAACAGGATCGCCACGTCCGGCCTGCGCGCGCGCATTTCCTCGGCATGGTCGGCAGGGGCGGCATCGATAACGCGAAAGGTAATGTGCGGATGGAGCCGCGAGGTCGCTTCAATCGCACGCGGCAGGATGCGCACGATGGGGGCTGGTATCGACACGATCCGGACTTCGCCATGAACGTCGCCCGAAAGCTCCGTTATCTCTGTTTGGATGGTCTGCCAGCGCGCCAAGGTCTCGCGTGCATGACGAATGACATAGTCGCCTGCCGCTGTCGGACGAACGCCGTTGCCCACCCGTTCGAACAGCGGCGTTCCCATGTCCGCTTCAAGCTTGAGAATCTGCCGGTTCACCGCCGACGAGGCCACATTGAGCACGCTTGCGGCGCGACGGATCGAACCCAGACGCGCCACCTGATCGATATAGCGCAGCACCGAAGCGTGCATGGTCTACCTCTCCAGGGTGATGCCTTTTTGGCATCGCCTGTCTCGAATCTTTATGCTTCCGGAGAGCGCTTGGCTATACTCTAATCATCTTTGAGACGATCGGACAGACCACCGACTCCAGCACTCAAGACTGGCGCGGCGACATGGACGAGGCTCAATGCCGGGCTACAGGAACAGCCCATCGGAAAGGGGAACTTCGATGATTAAGACAGCACTCTCTCGCCGTTCGCTGCTGAAGGCTGGTGCCGGTATGGCCGGTGCGCTTGCCATGCCAGCGATAGTCACCAGCCGTGTCTTCGCGCAGAAAGGCACCCGCTCCATCAACATGCAGCTTGGCTGGCTCGGCGGCGGAAATCAGCTTGGCGAGGTGGTTGCCAAGCATCTCGGTTATTTCGAGCAGGAAGGCCTCGACTTCGCCATTCAGGCTGGCGGACCGTCGATCGACGGCGTGGCGATCGTAGCCTCAGGCCGTTACGAAATCGGACAGGTTTCGTCCAGCCCCTCGCTCATGCTTGCTGCCTCGCAGGGCATCCCGGTGAAGGCCTTCGCGGTGAGCGCGCAGGAGCATCCCTACGCCTACATCTCGCTGGCTTCCAATCCGATCAAGACCCCGCAGGACATGGTCGGCAAGAAGATCGGTATTCAGGCGACCGGCAAGGTACTGCTCACTGCCCTGCTCAAGAAGGCCGGTATCCCCGAAAGCGAGGTCGAGGTCGTCGTGATCGGAGCCGACATGACGCCGTTGCTGACCGGTCAGGTGCACGCCGCCACCGGGTGGCTGACCAACACCACCGCGATTGCGGCACTCGGCCAGGACTACGTTGCCATGAAGCTGTGGGACCAGGGCGTCCAGCTGTACGGCAACCCCTATTACGCCACCGCCGACACGATCGAAAAAGACCAGGAGATGCTGACCGGCTTCCTCAAGGCGTCGGGCAAGGGCTGGGAGTATGCCAATTCCAATCCGGAAGCCGCGGTCGACCTGCTGTTGAAGGAATTCCCGAATCTTGTCCGTGACGACGAGATCGCCGCTTCCAAGGTGCTGCTCGCCCACATCTTCACGCCCGCGACCGCCGCTGGCGGCTGGGGCACGATGGATCCGGCCATTTGGCAGGGTCAGATCTCTCTTTACGATGAGCTCCAGCAGTTCTCGGCCGGCGCGCCGAAGCTGGAAAACGTCATCTCGATGGCCCCGCTGGAAGCGACGGCTGCCGACCGCCCCAAGATCGGCTGAAGGGAGGCCTGAGATGGCACTTGCCGCGCTCGAATTCGACCGGCCCGCGCCGGTATCCATGTCGATGGCTGATGAAATTGCCGTCGACCTGAAACAGGTTTCGGTCCGCTTCACGACCGAGCGCGGAACCATCACTGCGCTGGACAACATCGATCTTTCCGTGGTGACGGGCGGCTTCCTGACGCTGCTAGGACCTTCGGGCTGCGGCAAGTCCACGCTTCTGCGAGTCGTTGCCGACATCATCAAGCCGTCCAGCGGCTCGGCGAGCGTGCTCGGCGGCGTGCCATCTCTGGCTCGCTCTCGTCGCGACATCGGCTTCGTCTTCCAGGATGCGGCGCTTCTGCCCTGGCGCACGGTTCTGGACAATGTGACATTGCCGCTCGAAGTGGGCGGCGGCGCCCCGGCAGGGAGAGCGCGGGATCCGCGCGAACTGCTCGAACTCGTCGGGCTTTCGGGCTGGGAGAAAGCATTCCCGCACGAACTCTCGGGCGGCATGCGGCAGCGTGTGTCGATCGCGCGCGCGCTCGTCTCCAGCCCCAAGCTGCTCCTCATGGACGAGCCGTTCGGGGCGCTCGACGAGATTACGCGCGATCGCCTCAACGAGGAACTTCTCGCCGTCTGGGAGCGTACCGGAACGACGATCCTCTTTGTCACCCACTCAATCTACGAGGCGGCATTCCTCGGCCAGCAAGTGCTGCTGCTTGCGGCGCGTCCGGGCCGGGTGCGCGAAATGGTGCCGGTCGATCTGCCATCTCCTCGGCGTGTTGCCATGCGCGAGACGCCGCAATTCGTCTCGCTCGTGACCCGTCTGCGCAAAGTGCTGGAGACCTGCTGACATGGCCAACACCGCAACAATGGGCGCGTTTGTCGACGACAACGAAGCCCAGGAAGTCTACCTCGCGGCCAAGCGCCGGCTTCTCTGGCGCAGGCGGCTGCTGCCGGTCGTGACGTTCCTGACGCTGCTCGTCGTCTGGGAAGTCAGTGTCCGGGTGTTCGAGATCAAGCCCTTCATTGCACCGGCACCCAGCGCCGTGATGCAGGTGCTGGTCAGCAAATTCCCGATGCTGATGCAGAACCTGCTGCCGACGGCCATCGAGGCGATCGCCGGCTTCATCATCGGCAATCTGGCGGCGATCAGCATCGCCACCGCCTTTGCCTACAAGCAGAGCCTGGAAGAGGCATTCTTCCCGATCGCGGTGATGGTCAACACCATCCCCGTCGTGGCGAAGGCGCCGATCCTGGTGCTGCTGCTCGGCAACGGCATGGAGCCGAAGATCGCGATTGCCGCGCTGATCTGCTTTTTCCCGACGCTCGTCAACATGACGCGCGGCTTGCGTGACGTGAATGCGCAGCAACTCGAGCTGATGCACGTGCTGTCGGCTTCGCCGCGCGAGGTCTTCATCAAGGTCCGGCTCAAGAACTCGCTGCCCTATCTGTTTTCGGCGCTGAAGATCGCCGCCTCGACGGCCGTCATCGGCGCCATCGTCGGCGAATGGATCGGATCGACGGTGGGTATCGGCGCCCTGATCATTCAGGCCACCTACAACTTCGACTCGCCGCTTCTCTACGCAACCATCGTCGTCGGATCGGTCTTTTCGGCCTCCTTCTTCGGCGTGATCTCGTGGATGGAACGCTACTTCCTCACCTGGAACGCATCGGGCACGCGCTGAGCCGCCGCCCGCACATAACTTGGGAGACCCAAATGACTTCTCGACAGATGATTGACGAGCCGGGCGGCAAGGTTCCCGTCGTCGCGGAAGCCGACCTCGTCGTGGTCGGCGGCGGTCCGGCCGGCATCGCGGCTGCGGTGGCCGGCGCGCGCAACGGCCTCTCGGTCGTGCTTCTGGAGCGATATGCCTATCTCGGCGGCCTGGCATCGGGCGGCATGGTGCTGGTGCTCGACGACATGTGCAACGGCAATGAAGTGACCGTGAAGGGCCTTTGCGGCGAACTCATCGACCGCATGACGACGATGGGGCTTTGCGTGACGCCGCCTGAAGCCGACTGGATCGCCGACGAAGCCAAGTTCCGGCAGTGGGCGCGCTGGGGTACCTACAACTTCCACAGCCATTCCAAGCCGCAGCCGGTTTGCTATGCCTCGGCTTTCGATCCCGACGGGTTCAAGCGTGCATCCAACGACATGATTGCCGAAGCCGGCATCAATCTCAGGCTGCACTCCTGGTTCTCGAAGACGATCGTCGAGGATGGGGTCGTCAAGGGTGTCATCTGCGACTCCAAGTCGGGTCGCCAGGCGATCCTCGGCAAGGTCGTGGTCGACGCGACCGGCGACCTCGATGTCGCGGCCTCTGCCGGCGCCGCGCACAGCCAGGGTTCTTTCATCGTCACCACGGTGTTCCGCCTGGGTGGCATCGACACCGAAGAGGCCGAGCGCTTCGAATATGCAGAGCCGGAAGCTTTCGCGCAGGTCGACCGCGAGGCAAAGCGCATCATGGGCGGTTCCTGGGAACGCTGGTGGCTGAAGACGCCGCTGCCCGGCATCGTCTGGTGCAACTGCCCGCACATGGCAGGCTTCGACGGAACCTCGGTCGAGGACCTGACCCGCGCCGACTTCAAGGGGCGCGAGAAGATCGCAGCCCTGGTCGAATATGTGCGTGCCAGCGTTCCGGGCTTCCAGAACGCATTCGTGGTCGACGTTGCGCCCCAGGTTGGCGTGCGCACCTCCCGCCTGCTCGAGGGCGAATATGTGCTGACCAAGGAGGACGTGTCGTCCCGTCGCCACTTCGCCGACTCCGTCGCGCGCGGCCGGGACTACTATTATCCGTATCGCACGCTGCTGCCCAAGGATGTGAAGCAACTCCTCGTCGCCGGCCGGCATTATTCCTCGACCGCCGCGGCCCAGCGCATCTCGCGCGAGATCCCGCCCTGCATGGCGATGGGCGAAGCGGTTGGCGTCGCTGCCTCCGTCGCGCTCGACCAGGGCGTGACGGTCGACAAGGTGGAGATTGCCAAGGTGCAGCGCCTGCTGCGTGAGCAGGGTGCCGATCCGGGCGATCAGCCTGCGCCGAACGCCACGTTCCAGGCGGCGGCGGAATGAGGAGAGACAAGCAGATGAACACCACCGACACCCAGCCGCTTTCCGGCGTCAAGGTCATCGATTTCACCCAGGTTATGCTCGGCCCCTGCTGCACCCAGGTGCTGGCCGACTACGGCGCTGATGTCATCAAGATCGAGCGGCCGGGGGCGGGCGATCTCTCCCGCACCTCGATCGCCGACGATCCGGATGGCATGAACAATCCCGTCTTCCGCAGTCTTAACCGCAACAAGCGTTCGATCGCGCTCGACCTGCGCAAGGATGAAGCGAAGGAAGTCATCTACGACCTGGTCCGCAACGCAGACGTGGTCGTCAACAATTTCCGCGCCGGCGTGATGGAGCGCATGGGCTTCGGCTACGACAAGCTGTCTGAGATCAACCCGCGCATCATCTGCGCCTTCGGCTCGGGTTTTGGCCCGTCCGGCCCGCTCTCCCACAAGGGTGGGCAAGACATCCTTGCCCAGGCCTTGTCGGGCGTGATGGCGCGACGCGCCGATGCGTCAACGCCGATGACGATCTATCCAACCGCGCTCGCCGACTACTCGGCGGGGATGCATCTCGTGCAGGCAATTCTGCTCGCGCTGCTACAACGCGGCAAGACGGGACGAGGCCAGGCCGTGTCGGTCTCCCTGTTCGAATCCATGCTGGCGATGCAGATGCAGGAAGCGGCGATGTGGCTGCAGCGAAAGAAGGACCTCAACTGGGCTTCCTTCCCGCTCACCGGCGCCTTCGAAACGACTGATGGCGCGCTGGTTTTGGTCGGCGCGTTCAAGGTGAACCCGCTCAAGGACATCTCGGCGGCACTTGGCCTGCCTGATCTGTCGCAGGAGGAGCGTTTCTCGACCTTTGCGCGGCAGATGGACAACAAGGCAGAGCTTCACCGCATGTTCGGCGAGAAGTTTTCCTCGGGAACCACCGAACACTGGCTGGCGAAACTCGAGGAGCAGGACATCCTGTGCTCGCCGGTTCTCAGCCTGGCCGAGGCGCTCGACCATGGGCAGACGGCTGAAAACGGTTCAGTCATCGAGGTCGAAGGTGCCCGCGCGCCGATGCAACTGATGGGCACGCCGCTGACCATGAGCGGCGACGCGTTCCAGGTACGCCGTGCGCCGCCGGATCTCGGCGCGGACGGAGCAGATGTTCTGCGTGAGGCCGGCTACTCGCCAGAGAAGATCGATGCGCTGATTGCAGCTGGCATCCTCACCGGCGAGCGTCGCGGAGAGGCGGCATGAGCGTCGCATTCACCGTCGAAAACCACGTCGCACGGGTCACGATCGATCGGCCGGAGCGCATGAACGCGGTCGATCTGGCGACCGAGGCGGAACTCGTCCGCATCTGGGAGGCTATCGAAAAGGATCGCAGCGTGCGTGTCGTCGTGCTGACGGGGGCGGGCGATCGCGCCTTTTGCACCGGCGCCGACATGAAGGGCACCAGCGGCCTGTCCGGCCTCGAATACTGGGCAGCCGAGCGCAAGGGCGGTTTCGGCGGCATCGCCTTGAGGGATACGCTTGATGTGCCGGTCATCGCCCGCGTGAATGGCCATGCGCTTGGCGGCGGCATGGAAATGGTGCTTGGCTGCGACATCGTCATTGCATCTGAAAAGGCGACGTTCGGGCTGCCGGAGCCACGCGTCGGCAGGCTGGCGCTCGATGGCGGCATTGCCCTTCTGGCGCGGCGCATTCCGCATGTCCACGCCATGGGCATGCTGCTGACCGGCCGGCGCATCGACGCGGCCAAGGCGCACGAGTTCGGCCTCGTCAATGAGGTGGTGGCGCCCGATGCGCTCGACGAAGCGGTCGATCGCTGGGTCGCGGACGTCCTTGCCTGTGCGCCGCTTTCGGTGCGGGCGGTAAAGGCGATGGTGCGGGCCGGGGAAGGCTTGAGCGCCAGGGAAGCGCAGATGCTGCGTCTGCCGCAATTGATCGAGGCGCTACAGTCGCAAGACCAGAACGAGGGTGTCGCAGCCTTCGTCGAAAAGCGCGCCCCGAACTGGTCTGGCAAGTAACGGCCATGCCCTATGTGATCGCCTCTGCCTGCATCGATGTAAAGGATGGCGATTGCCAGGACGTCTGCCCCGTCGAATGCATCTACGAAGGAGGTCGGATGATGTACATTCATCCGACCGAATGCATCAGTTGCGGTCTGTGCCTCTCCATATGCCCTGTCGACGCGATCTTCGCCGACGATGAACTGCCTTCACATGAAGGGCGGTTCCTCGCGATCAATGCCGAGTTCTTCGGCGAAGGGGTCACGGGCTGGGGCGAGCCCGGAGGCGCAACGGACAAATTTCGCACCGATCTCGATCATGCCGAGGTTGCCGGTGCGCCCAGGAAGGAATCCATAATATCATGACAGTGCACCAGAACTTCATCGCCGGCCGCTGGACGGACGGTGCTGAAGCAGCAGAAAACTACAACCCATCCAACACGAACGAAGTCATCGGAACCTACGCGCGGGCATCGCGCAAGGATGCGGACGATGCGATCGCGGCGGCGCGTGCTGCGTTGCCGGCCTGGTCGCGCTCAGGCATCCAGCAGCGCCATGACATCCTGAAGAGAGTTGGAGACGAGATCCTCGCCCGGAAGGACGAACTCGGTCTGCTGCTGGCGCGCGAGGAGGGCAAGACCCTCCCCGAGGCAGTGGGCGAGGTCACGCGTGCGGCGCAGATCTTCGACTTCTTCTCGGGCGAAGTGCTCCGGCTGGCAGGTGAGAAGCTCGCCTCCACGCGCCCCGGCATCGAGGTCGAAATCACGCGCGAGCCGGTGGGTGTCGTCGGCATCATCACGCCGTGGAATTTCCCGATCGCCATTCCCGCCTGGAAGATTGCGCCAGCACTTGCCTATGGCAATTGCGTGGTCTTCAAGCCCGCCGATCTGGTTCCCGCTTCGGCCTGGGCGCTGTCCGACATCATCATCCGCGCTGGCACTCCGGAAGGGGTGTTCAATCTCGTGATGGGCCGCGGCGCCATCGTCGGCGACGCAATGCTGAACGATCCCCGGATCGACGCCATCACGTTCACCGGTTCCGTTGCCACCGGCAAGAAGGTCGCTTTTGCCTGTGTCGAAAACATGCGCAAGTTCCAGCTGGAGATGGGCGGCAAGAACCCGATGGTCGTGCTCGACGACGCTGATCTCGGCGTCGCGGTGGAGGCTTGCGCGAACGGCGCGTTCTTCTCGACCGGTCAGCGCTGCACGGCCTCATCGCGCCTTGTGGTGACCGAAGGCATCCACGACCGCTTCGTGTCTGCACTGACCGAGCGGTTGAAGGGGCTCGTCGTTGACGATGCGGTGAAGAGCGGCACGCATGTCGGTCCCGTGGTCGACCAGAACCAACTCGACCAGGATCTGTCCTACATCGACATCGGCCAGAAGGAAGGCGCCAGACTTGCATGGGGCGGCGAGCGGCTCAGTCGAAATCACCCGGGCTTTTACCTGCAGCCCGCGCTCTTCACGGAGACAAGCGCGGACATGCGCATCAACCGCGAGGAGATCTTCGGCCCGGTCGCAAGTGTCATGCGGGTCAAGGACTATGATGAGGCCCTTGCTGTCGCAAACGATACCGTCTTCGGCCTGTCGGCGGGCATCTGCACGACCAGCCTGAAGCATGCGTCGCATTTCCGGCGCAACGTCGAAGCCGGCATGGTGATGGTCAACCTGCCGACGGCCGGTGTCGACTACCACGCACCGTTCGGCGGCCGAAAGGCATCGTCCTATGGCCCGCGCGAACAGGGCCGATACGCCGCTGAGTTCTATACGACGGTGAAGACTGCCTACACGCAGCCTTGACGTCCTCAGCGGCCATTTCCCCCGGGAAACGGCCATCCTCAACGGCATCAAGTCAGGAGCCAGCCGATGGGCATTCTCAAAGGCGTCATCGCCGCCGCCGCTACGCCGCTCAACGATGATCTTTCGATCAACCTCAGCGGCCTCGTTCAACATTGCGCCTACCTTCTCGACAAAGGTGGCTGTGACGGTATCAACCTGCTTGGGACGACAGGCGAAGCGACGTCCTTTTCGCTCGAACAGCGGATCGAGGCGATGCGGGCCATCGCTTCGTCCGGCTTGTCGATGTCACGTTTCATGGTCGGTACGGGCGCTGCGGCATTTGACGATGCCGTGACGTTGACCGCTTCCGCGAAAGAGCTCGGCTTTGCAGGCGCATTGCTGCTGCCGCCGTTCTACTACAAGGGCATCGATGTCGACGCCTTGGTCGCCTATGTGACGGCGGTGGTGGAGCGCGTTGGCGCAGAGGGCTTGCCACTTTATCTCTATCACTTTCCTGCGAATTCCGGCGTGCCCTATGCTGCAGATGGCGTGAAGCGTTTGCGCGACCGTTTTCCTGGAGTGCTGAAGGGGCTAAAGGATTCCTCGGGAGATCTGGACTATTCGGCGGGCCTGGCACGGGATCTTCCAGGCTTCGACGTTTTCCCGAGTGCTGAAGCGTCGATAGGAAAGGCATCGGAGCTTGGTTTCGCAGGCTGCATCTCCGCGACTGCGAACGTGACCGGACCCTTTGCCCAGGCCGCGTTCACAGGCACGTCGGATGGAGACAAGGCCGATGGCCTTGCGGCCGCCGTGCATATTCGCGGTGAAATCTCCAAATTTCCGCTTGTCGCTGCAGTCAAGGAAACATTGGCGCTGACAAGCGGCCACGCAGGTTGGCGACGGCTCGTGCCTCCACTGGGAAGCCTGTCGGCCGCCCAGTCCGATGCGCTGCGAACTGCACTTGCGCAGACCGAACTCGGTCAACTGCTTAGGCCTGTTTCGTAGACGGACGACGCCCGTTCAGGGCCGTTTCGTCAGCAGTTGCCGCAACGACAGTGGCATCTTCGGCCTTGAACGGTTCATCGCGACAGGCGCTTTTCGTCGTCGATGAGGATCAGCCGGGCAGGGGCCGCATCGCTCCAAGTCCAGAGTACCAGGTTGAGATCGTCCATCGTGGCGCCCGGGGCGAAGCTTCTCACCAGCAAGCCATGATATCCGCCGTCAATCAGCCGGCGGGCGAAAGCCTGCGTTCGAGCTTCGCCGCGTGATTTCATCTGGTCGCGCCATGTGCCATCGGCCAGCGCGATTTCGTCCATTTCGGCCGCTTTGAGCGCGTGATCGTCCCGGCAATCGAACACGCGGTCGATTTCGGCTTCGTAGCTGACGAGCGTGGTAGGCTGGAGGTTGCCGACCTGGTTGGCTTCGCGCAGTGCGGTCATCATCGCCAGTGATGCATACAGGGCAGGCAGGCCCTTGGGATTGAACCGGCCGCCGTAGAGTTCGGCGCCGCGGCCGGACAGGGGCTCGCGCGCATAGACCGGGTTCAGCGCTCGATAGAGCTTTCCCTGATATCGCACGACGTCAGGCGTATACGCCGGCGTCGACCGCGTCGACATAGTCAAGCACTTCGTCCGCGCGGCCGTTGCGCACGAGCTGCATGGCTGTCTGGCCCGAGAAGCCGGGGAGCGGCTCTGATCTATACCAGGCATAGGCCATCAGGCTCGAACCAAAACGCGGCTCGACCTTGTTGATCACTTCGACCATCTCGCGGAGCCGACGCTGGGTCTTGTCAGACCGCACGCGGTCCTTGCGCTGGACTGCGTCCTTGCCGAGCCCCGCTGTGCGCGCGACTTCCTCGCTCGTGGTCCGGAAGGCGTCTGCAATCTTGCGGGGCGCGAAAAAGCCGTCGTCCGCATACTGTACCAAGCCCATTCCAGGCCTCCATGAGACGCTCATATTGACGGAATATAGCGTCAAAGATGGCGGCATTCAAGGCGATGGCTGGGGCGGAAATAGTGCCGTCGCGATGGAGGGACGACGTGTCCCTCGCATCGGGACAGGACGAACATCGTTGGCAATGTTGCCGACACGGGTCTGCAACCGATGGCGCATGTCTAGAGAATTGTCGATGCCGACAATCTGCGCATCGAAGCAATCAACGCCACGAACGTCAATCGTAGTCCCGATGCCCGTACTGAGTTCTGACTTTTCTTGGCGCGGCTGTTGTCGCAGCCGCGCCAAGGTGTTTCTGTCCGTCAGTCGAAGCGGTCGGCGTTCATCACCTTGTTCCATGCCGCGATGAAATCGTTGACAAATTTCGCCTTGGCATCGGCGCTGCCATAGACTTCGGCAAGTGCGCGCAACTGAGAGTGGGAACCGAAGATCAGATCTGCGCGGGTGGCGGTCCACCTGACGTCGTGGGTGGTCCTGTCACGTCCTTCGAAGACGTCCTTTGCCTCCGCAACAGCCTTCCATTCTGTGGCCATGTCGAGCAGGTTGACGAAGAAGTCGTTGGTCAGGGTTTCCGGCCGTGCGGTGAGAACGCCATGCGCGTGTTCTCCCGCATTGACGCCCAGCACGCGAAGGCCGCCGACGAGGACCGTCAACTCGGGGGCAGTCAGGGTCAACAATTGTGCCCGGTCCACCAGGGCCTCTTCCTGCGACAGACGCTGCCTGCCACGAGAATAGTTGCGGAAGCCATCGACGGCAGGCTCAAGTGGGGCGAAAGAGTCGACGTCGGTCTGCTCCTGCGAGGCGTCCATGCGACCGGGCGCAAAGGGAACCTTCACGTCCTGGCCGGCGTCCTTGGCGGCCTTCTCGATGGCTGCGGCACCACCCAGAACAATCAGGTCGGCAAGCGAGACTTTCTTGTTGCCGGATTGCGAAGCGTTGAATTCGCGCTGGATGGCTTCAAGCTTTTCGAGGACGGAAGCCAGTTGTGCAGGCTGGTTGACCTCCCAGTCCTTTTGCGGGGCAAGACGAATGCGTGCGCCATTCGCGCCGCCACGCTTGTCGGAGCCACGGAACGTCGAGGCCGAAGCCCAGGCCGTCGAGACCAGTCGCGCCACCGAAGGCACCGCGCCCAGGATTTCGGCTTTCAAGGCGGCGATATCCTGATCGTCGACCAAGACATGGTCGACCGCGGGGATCGGGTCCTGCCACAAAAGCTCTTCCTTGGGCACGAGCGGACCAAGGTAACGTGCGATCGGGCCCATGTCGCGATGGGTGAGCTTGTACCAGGCGCGGGCAAAAGCGTCGGCAAACTGGTCAGGGTTCTCGAAGAAGCGGCGAGAAACCTTCTCATATTCAGGATCAAACCGCAGCGCGAGATCGGTGGTGAGCATGGTCGGCGCATGACGCTTCGACGGATCGTGGGCGTCGGGCACGGTTTTGGCGCCCATGCCGTGCTTGGGCGTCCATTGATGGGCGCCGGCCGGGCTTTTGGTAAGCTCCCATTCGTATCCGAAGAGGTTCCAGAGGAAGTTGTTGCTCCATTTGGTCGGCGTCGTGGTCCAGGTGACTTCCAGGCCGCTGCCGATGGTGTCGCCGCCCTTGCCGGTGCCGAAGCTGTTCTTCCAGCCGAGGCCCTGAAGCTCGATATCGGCGGCTTCGGGTTCCGGACCAACCTGGGCGGCGTCGCCGGCGCCATGGGTCTTGCCGAAGGTATGTCCGCCGGCGATGAGAGCCACGGTTTCCTCGTCGTTCATCGCCATGCGCGCGAAAGTCTCGCGGATGTCGCGAGCTGCCGCGAGCGGATCGGGATTGCCGTTCGGTCCTTCCGGATTGACGTAGATCAGGCCCATTTGGACGGCTGCGAGAGGGTTGGCTAGATCTCGATCGTCGCTATAGCGCTCGTCGGCCAGCCATTTGCCTTCGGAGCCCCAGTAGATGTCCTGTTCAGGTTCCCAGACGTCGGCTCGGCCGCCGGCGAAGCCGAACGTCTTGAAGCCCATCGATTCCAGCGCGACGTTGCCGGTGAGGATCATCAGGTCGGCCCAGGAGATCTTGCGACCGTATTTCTGCTTGATTGGCCACAGCAGCCGGCGTGCCTTGTCGAGGTTGACGTTGTCTGGCCAGCTGTTGAGCGGCGCGAAGCGCTGCTGCCCGGCCCCCGCACCGCCACGGCCGTCGCCGATGCGATAGGTGCCTGCAGCGTGCCAGGCCATGCGGATGAACAGCGGGCCGTAGTGGCCGAAGTCGGCCGGCCACCAGTCCTGCGAGTCGGTCATCAGGGCATGAAGGTCCTGGATAACGGCATTCAGGTCGAGGCTTTCGAATTCCTTGGCATAGTCGAACGCCTCGCCCATCGGATCGGACAGGACCGACTGCTGGTGGAGAACCGAGAGGTCCAGCTGGTTCGGCCACCAGTCGCGATTGGTCCTGCCTGCTGTCGAGTGCGCGACCGGGCACTTGCCTTCGGTCTTTTCCGGTTGTGTATCCATTTCTTGTCTCCAAACGTTGTGATGTGGTCGCGGCCTATCGGCCAGCCTCTCGATCGGCTGCAATGCGCATCGCTGCTCGTCCGTCGTGAACGAATTCGATTGTTCGACACCGGCGCGCCGGCGCTCGTTGCCTCGTCGCTATTGTCATCTCTCGCGCCTCCCTCGCGGATTGAGATCAGAACGAACCTAGGTGACAAAGTGAATACTGTATACGATCACCTTGGAATAATTCCAGTTTAGGATGTGGATTCGATAAAGCCAAATTGTCTTTTCTGAATATTCTGATAGGCTTTGGTTATGATCAGGATGACAGTCAGGCAGATGCAGTATTTTGCAGCGCTCGCTGAAACGCTGCATTTCGGCCGTGCGGCCGAGTTTGCCGGAGTGAGCCAGCCGGCACTTTCGGCACAGATAGCGGAGATGGAGGAACGGCTAGGCTGCACGTTGTTCGAACGCGGCGGCAAAACGGTGCGCATGACCGAGGACGCGCTCATGCTGCAGCCCCGCATCGAGGCGGTTCTCGCAGAGCTCCGCGACATCGAGACCATGGCTCGCCGCGGGCGGATAGCGATGGAGGGACGCTTCCGGCTCGGCATCATCCCCACGGTAGCGCCATATCTTTTGCCGCATGTGCTGCCGGTGCTGAAGGAGAAGTATCCAGCATTGCAGCTCGAACTGCGCGAGGCCGTCACCGGCTCTTTGGTCGAGGAAACAATGGCCGGCCGCATCGACGCCTTCGTCGCGGCGCTGCCGCTCGACTTCCCCGGCCTTACGACGGAAGAGCTGTTCGCCGATCAGTTCTTCCTGGCGGTGCCCGCCAACGATCCAGATTTCGCCTCGCCGCCCGTTCCGCCGGAAAGCCCGGCGCTGGAACGGCTGATGCTTCTGGAGGAGGGGCACTGCCTGCGCGAGCAGGCCCTTGCCATTTGCGGTTCGGTCAAGCCGGTGGCGATGGCGAATTACGGCGCGACCAGTCTTATCACCCTTTTGCAGATGGTAGCTCATGGCCTGGGCGTGACGCTGATCCCGGAAATGGCGGCTGGCCCCGCACGCGATCAGCGCGACCTGAAGATCGTGCCATTCGCCGAGCCGGTTCCCCTGCGCCGCATATGCCTTGCCTGGCGGCGCAACAGCCCCCGGCACAACGAATGCATGGAGCTGTCGCAGATCATACGGCGACTGCAGCCGCTGTTGAGGCATTGAACGGCGAAGCTCCGACGCGCAGCGGTTTGAAACGATGTTGGAAATTGTCGTTCCGCGTGTGGATGCGCTCAGACCCTCCAGAACCTTTCTTAAGAATTTCGAGGGCGATGCCTCGCAGGTTCATCGTTGCTTAACTGTGTCCCGCAATCTCGGTGGACGCGGCTTAATCAAGCCATGGGGGGACAATACCGACGTATTCCGAGTCACAGGTTGCGGGGGTTGTTCCGATGGATGAAAGACAGAAAACCAGGTCTGAGCGGTGGGCACCTTTGCAGTGCCTGGCGCATGTTGCACTGTTGTTTGCGCCTGTCGCTATCGGGCTTGGCGTCCTTGTGGTGCTTTCGGTCGACAGCCATCCGGATGTGGATCGCGTCATGACTGGTACCATCAGGCAACCGTAGGGCAGCCGCACCCTTCGATGCCTACTTGGATCAGGCCGAAAAGACGCCGTCGAAGTCCTTGAAACCCTTGATCTCGATCGGGTTGCCCGAGGGGTCGAAGAAAAACATCGTGCGCTGCTCGCCTGGCTCGTCCTTGAAGCGGACCACCGGCGGAATGTCGAACTTGATGCCGGCGCTTGCCAGGCGGTCGGCCAGGGCAAGCCAGTCGTCGAGGCGCAGCACGGCACCGAAATGCGGCATCATCACAAGATGCTCGCCGACCTTGCCCGTGCGGGTGATTTCGAAGGGCTTGCCGAGATGCAACGAAAGCTGGTGCCCGAAGAAGTCGAAGTCCACCCAGGTATCGGTCGAGCGGCCTTCCTCGCAGCCAAGAACATCGCCGTAGAAGCGGCGCGCCTGATCGAGATCGGTGACGTGGATAGCGAGGTGGAACAGCGATTTCATGGTGGTCCTTCCAGGTTGCGGCCGGACCTATAAGGGGTTCACCAGGCGAATTCAATTTCTGCGGCAAGAGAGAGGCAAGCCTGACCTATCAGGCTTGCATCAACTCGATCACGGCGCGCACCGCGGTCGGGCAACCTAGCTAGCCTGGCGATGACGGCGGCGGCGACCTTTGACACGAACGAAAGGTCAGTCCCGCCCCGAGGCGTCTTTCGGCACGCCCGGCGTGCCTTCGGTGCGGTCGCGGTAAAGCGCCGCGCGGGCAAGCAGCATCAGCGTGACGGGAGTCGTCACCACCACGAAGATCGTGATCAGGATCTCGTGCAGGACCGGCCGCGACTGCAGCACGGTGAAGCAGACGATCGAGGCGATCAGGATCGCGCCCGCGCCCCAGGTCGTTCCCAGCGTCGGGGCATGGACGCGGGCATAAAAGCTTTCGAAGCGAACAAGGCCGATCGCGCCGAGCAGTGTCAGCCCCGATCCGAGCACCAGGAAGAAGGCGACAAGCAGGGCCGCCCAGACCGGAAGGTCGGTAACATGGCTCATTCGATCACCTCGCCGCGCATCAGGAACTTCGCCAGCGCCACCGTCGAGACGAAGCCCAGGAGCGCGATCACCAGCGCAGTCTCAAAATAGGTGGTCGAGCCGCTGCGGATGCCGAACACCAGCAGCAACAGCATCGCCGCCACATAAAGCGCGTCGAGCCCGAGCACCCGGTCCTGGGCGCGGGGACCGCGCACCAGCCGCCACACCGCACAGGCCATCGCTGCGACGAGCATCATCTGCGAAAGCGTGATCGCCAGGATGAGAATGACGCCGCTCATTCGAATATCTCCATCAGCAAGCGCTCGTAGCGGTTCTTGATCGTGTCGATCCATTCCTGCTCGTCGACCAGATCGAGGACATGGATCAAGACGTTGCCGTTGGTCGAGTTGTATTCGAGCCAGGCGGTGCCCGGCGTGCTGGTGACAATGCAGGCGAGCACGGCGAGGCCGGTGCGGTCGCGCAGGTCGAGCGGAATGCTGACGAAGCCGGAATTTTGCCGCCGCCGCCGCCCCTGCAGGATGATGCTGGCGACCGCGATATTGGAGCGGCAGATGTCGACGAACACCAGCCACACCAACTGGGGGATCTTGTCCCATCGCCTGATCCGCGGCTTGGTTGGCTGCAGCGCCGCCATCGCCTGCGACGCCACCAGCGCGATGATGCTGCCAAGGACCAAGTGGGCGAGCGAGAATTGGTTGAGCAGCAGCCACATGACCAGCAACGAGGCGGTCAGAAGCGGGTAGGGCAACAAGCGCGTCATTTGGCCTCCGACGTCTTGGGGCCGGGTAGGCTCGGCGCTGACAGCACGTCGGCGATATAGTTCCGCGGGCTGTGCAGCGACCGGGCGGTCGCGTCCATGTAGGTCATCACCCTGCCGCCCTGGATGGTCAGGCCGATGCACAGCACGAGCAGGAACGCAACCGGCGCGAACTCCATGACCAGCACGCGCGGCACGGTGCCTTCGATCGGCGCCCAGAATGTGCGGATGCCGGCGCGCGTCATGGCGATCATCGCGGCGAGACCCGACAGTATCAGCAAGGTCACGAAGCCCCAGGCGGTGATTGAGATCGAGCCGTCGCTGGCACCCAATCCCTGCGGGTTGAGCAGGGCCGTCAGCATGGCGAACTTCGCGACGAAGCCGGATAGCGGCGGCATGCCGGCCAGCAGCACGGCGCAGGCGGTGAAGCAGATGCCGAGGATGACGAGCGTTGCTGGAATGGCGACGCCGACCTCTTCTTCGACCTCTTCCTCATCCATGTCGTCGCCATAGACTTCCATGGTGACGGCCAGCACGTCGGCAGCGGGGTCCTGGGCGCGTTCGACCAGTTCGATGAGCAGGAAGAACGCCGATATCGTCAGCGTCGAGCTGACCAGGTAAAACAGCGCGCCCGCGGTGACCGAGACATTGGCCATGCCGATCGCCGCAAGCAGCGTACCCGAGGACACCAGAACATACGAGCCGGCAAGCCGCCCCATGGCCTGCGAGGCGAGAACCCCGATCGCGCCGAAGGTGATCGTGGCCATGCCGCCATAAAGCAGCCAGGGCTCTCCGAAACCCGCGGAGGCGCCGGCGTCGGCGCCAAACAGCAGCAGCGACAGGCGCAGCAGGATGTAGATGCCGACCTTGCTGAGCATGGCGAAGATCGCCGCCACGGGCGCCGCCGCGGCGCTGTAGGTAGTGGGCAGCCAGAAACCGAGCGGCCACATGCCGGCCTTGATCAGGAACGCGATGCCGAGAATGGCCGCGCCCGCCTCCAGCAGCATGCGGTTGTCGGCGTCGACCAAGGGAATCCGCAGCGCGAGGTCGGCCATGTTGAGCGTGCCGGTGACGCCGTAGATCAGGCTGACGCCGACCAGGAACAGCGATGCGCCGGCGAGATTGATGACCACATAGTGCAGGCCCGCCTTGACCCGCTGCGCGCCCGATCCATGCAGGGCCAGACCATAGGAGGCGGCAAGGAATACTTCGAAGAAGACGAACAGGTTGAACAGGTCGCCGGTCAGGAAAGCGCCGTTGAGCCCCATCAGCAGGAACTGGAACAAGGTGTGGAAATGCGGCCCGCTCTTGTGCCAGCGCGCCAGCGAGAAGGTCAGCGCCGCAATCGCCAGCACCGACGTCAGCAGCAGCATCAGCGCCGACAGGCGGTCCAGCACGAGCACGATGCCGAACGGGGCGGCCCAGTTGCCGAGCAGGTAGACCTGGGTTGCCGCGTCCTGATCCGGCGCGGCGTCGGCATAGGTCATGAGCGCGATCGCGATGGCGAGCAGGGCCAGTGTCGAAAACAGGCTGACCAGCGCCTTGAAGGAACGGCGGCGCTCGTCGAACAGCAAAAGAAACGCGCCCGTGACCAGTGGCAGCAGGATCGGCGCGATCAGGAGGTGGTTCGCCCAAGCCATCAGTTGGGCTCCCGGCCGTCGACATGGTCGCTGCCGGTCAGGCCGCGCGAGACCAGCAGCAGGACCAGGAACAGCGCCGTGGTGGCAAAGCCGATGACGATGGCGGTCAGCACCAGCGCCTGTGGTATGGGATCGGTGTAGTCGGCGGGATCGATCGTCGCGGATGCCAGCACCGGTGCGGCATTGCTCTGCAGCCTGCCCATCGAGAAGATGAACAGGTTGACGCCATAGGCGATCAGCGAAAGGCCGACGATAACCTGATAGGTGCGCGGCCGCAGCAACAGCCAGACGCCCGAGCCGACGAACACGCCGATGCCGATGGCGAGGATCAGTTCCATCAGGCTTTCTCCTCGACGGCGGCTGAGGCGGTGCGGACGCGGTGGCGGCGGATCGACTGGTGGGCGAGCGCGATCAGCATCAGTACGGTCGCACCGACGACCAGCGAGAAGACGCCGAGATCGAAGAACAGCGCGCTGGCCAGCGGAACCTCGCCGATCAGCGGCAGGTCGACATAGCGCGAATGCGACGTCAGGAACGGATAGCCGAACAGCCACGACCCGGCGCCGGTGATCGCGGCCATGAGCAGGCCGGCGCCGATCCACCTGACCGGCAGGACCTTGAGCCGGTCCTCGACCCATCTGGTGCCCGCCGCCATGTATTGCAGGATGAAGGCTGCGGCCATGGCGATGCCGGCGGCAAATCCGCCGCCCGGCAGGTCGTGTCCGCGCAGGAACAGATAGGCGGCGAACACAATGATGACCGGGAACAGCCATTGCATGATGACAGCGGGGATCATCAGCCAGTCGCTGGCCGTGTCCCCCGCCTCACGGTCCGGCTGGGCTTCGTCGAAGGCCGTCTGGTTGCGTTGTTGTTCCGGCGAGTCGACGCTGTCGGAAGCCGGCCGGAAGCGGCGCAGCAAGGCAAACACGGTCAGCGCCACGATGGCGAGCACGGTGATCTCGCCGAAGGTGTCGAAGCCGCGGAAATCGACCAGGATGACATTGACGACATTGCGCCCGCCGCCCTCGCTGTAGGCCTTCTCCAGGAAGTAGTCGGCGATCGTCGCCGGCGGCGTCCGGGTCATCACCGCATAGGCGATGGCGGTCATGCCAAACCCGACGGCGACCGCGAGCGCCAGGTCGCGAACACGGCGCAAGCGCGCGCCCCTGCTTGCCGCGGCCAGTGCATCGGCGTCCTCGACGCGCTTGGGCAACCAACGCAGGCCCAGCAGGATAAGAACCGTAGTGACGATCTCGACCAGCAGCTGGGTGACCGCAAGGTCGGGCGCGGACAGCCAGACAAAGGTGATGCAGGTGACGAGCCCGGCCCCGGAAAGCAGGATGAGGGCCGCCAGGCGGTGGAACTTGGCCTGGTAGGCCGCGCCGATGGCACACAGCATGCCCAGAACCCAGACCCCGGCGAAGGCCGGGTCGGCGCCGAGGAATGTGAAGCGGCCCGGTTCGAATCCGAGGCTGTACAGCGGCCAGGACGCCGCGGCGAAGGCGACGAAGACGAGCAGCCTGAGCTGCGGCTGCAGCCGGCGCGGGCCAAGGCGGAATTCGACGAAGCGCGCCCAGCGCCACGACACGGTGACCATTGCGCGCTCGAAAATGCGCTGGCCTTTCAGGCGGCGGAAGATCGGCGGACCTTCCTCGCAATTGGCGAGATAGTTCTTCAGGCACAGGTACAGGATGACACCGGCGACAAGCGCGACGGTGCTCATCAGCAAAGGCACGTTGAACCCGTGCCAGACTGAAAGGCTGTATTGCGGCGTTTCCGCGCCGAGCACGGAGCTTACCGCAGTGTGCAGGAACGGTCCGATGGTGATGCCGGGGATCGTTCCCACCAGAATGCAGGCCAGCACCAGAAGCATGATCGGGAACCGCATCAGGAACGGAGGCTCGTGCGGCACGCGCGGCAGGTCGGTCGGCGCGGGTCCGAAGAATACGCCGTGGATGAAACGGATCGAATAGGTTACCGCAAAAGCACTCGCCAGCACGGCGACATAGGGTGCTGCGGTGTCGAGGACCGAGATCGCATGCGTCTCGATCGCCTCGGCGAAGAACATTTCCTTGGACAGGAAGCCGTTGAGCAGCGGCACGCCCGCCATCGCCGCGCTGGCAACCATGGCCAGCGTCGCGGTGATCGGCATGAACTTGAACAGCCCGCTCAGCCGGCGGATGTCACGCGTGCCCGTCTCATGGTCGATGATGCCCGCCGCCATGAACAGCGACGCCTTGAACGTCGCGTGATTGACCATGTGGAAGATCGCCGCCACGGCGCCGAGCGGGCTGCCCAGGCTAAGCAGCAGCGTGATCAGGCCGAGATGGCTGATCGTCGAGTAGGCGAGCAGGCCCTTGATGTCCTGCTGGAAGATCGCGAAATAGGCGCCAAGCGCGAGCGACATCATCCCGCAGAAGCCGAGAATCCAGAACCATTCGGTCGAGCCGGCCAACACCGGCCACAGCCGCGCCATCAGGAAAACGCCGGCTTTCACCATGGTTGCGGAATGCAGGTAGGCCGACACCGGAGTGGGTGCGGCCATCGCATTGGGCAGCCAGAAATGGAACGGGAACTGCGCGCTCTTGGTCAGCGTGCCGAGCAGGATCAACAGCAGAGCCGGAAGATAGAGATCGTGCGAGCGGATCAGCTCGCCCGAGGCAAGCACCCGGTCGAGATCGTAGCTGCCGGCGATGTGGCCGAGCAGCAACACGCCGGCGAGCAGGCCAAGTCCGCCGATGCCGGTGATGGTCAGGGCCATGCGCGCGCCGTCGCGCGCATTGGCATTATGGTGCCAATAGCCGATCAGCAGGAAGGAGAAGACGCTGGTCAGCTCCCAGAACACGACGAGCAGGATCAGGTTGCCGGAGAGCACGATGCCGAGCATCGCGCCCATGAAGGCCAGGAAGAACGAGAAGAAGCGGGGAACCGGATCGTCCGGCGACATGTAGTAGCGGGCGTACAGCACCACCAGGAAGCCGATGCCGCTGATCATCATCGCAAACAGCCAGGCGAATCCGTCCATCCGCAGCGACAGGTTGAGCCCGAGCGAGGGCACCCATTCGATGGTGTTGCGGATCGCGCCGCCGGCAGCGACCGCGGGATAGCTCGCCGACGCCATGACCAGCACGGCGAGCGTAACGAAGCCGGCGAGCCAGGCTTCGGCGTTGCGCGCATTTGAAGGCAAGACAGCAGCTATGGCGCTGCCGACGAAGGGCAGGACGATCATCCAAATCAGCGATGTTCCGTCCATCATCCTTAGCGGCAACTCATGTCTTGGGTGGAGGCAACCATTGCCTGATCTCGCCCATTATGGTTGACTCCCATGCGATCCGGCAAGGCTTCATTCCATGAACTTACATCCTGAGCAATGCAGAGCCGCTCGCGGCATGCTCAACTGGACGCAGCAGGAGCTGGCTTCCCTTGCCGGAGTGTCGCGGAGCACGATCAAGGATTTCGAGTGTCATCGCCATGCCCTGCATCGTGCGACAGAGACTTTGTTGATCGAGGCCCTGACCCGCGGTGGCGTGATCCTGCTTGCCGCCGAAGGCGAGGGACCCGGGGTCCGGATGCGGCAACCGGCCTGCTGACCGACAAGGGACCCCGATCCCTGGCCGCGGCGAGATGGGTAGATTCGGCGGCAGCGGCAGGGGCCAGCCAAGCATCTTCGAACGACCAGCAGCGCTCCGATCGGCGCGAACTGCCGGCTGTCGGCATCTCTGCGGCTTCCAAACGGCGCGGGGGACGGCCGTTCAGCGATCTCCCGTCGTCTCTCGTTTTGACAGGTGTCAACGCACCCGGAAACGTCGATTCGAGATTGAGCACAATTATTGTCGATTATTATGTTGAAGAATTGTCGGCAATTTGGTTGGATCGCTTCCGTTGAAGAGGGAGAGCGGTTGGCGGCGTATCCGCCTGGGCCGCAATGGGAGGAATGAAATGGCAATGTTCCGAACGGCCTGCCGTGTTGCGGCAGCCGCTATGCTTCTTGGCTCATCGGTTGTTGCAGCCGAAGCGGCGACCACGCTGGAGACGGTCAAGGCGCGCGGCAAACTGATCTGCGGCGTGTCGATGGGCACGACCGGCTTCGCCCTGGCCGACGCGCAGGGCAAGTTCGCCGGCTTCGACGTCGATGTCTGCCGCGCGGTTTCGGCAGCGGTTTTCGGCGACCCGAACAAGGTCGACTTCGTGATGACCAACATCAACACGCGTTTCCAGGTCCTGCAGTCGGGCGAGATCGACATCCTGTCGCGCCAGACGACCATGACCTACTCGCGCGAAGCCTCGCTGGGCATCGATTTCGGACCTGCGGTGTTCTACGATGGCCAGGGCCTGATGGTCGCCAAGAGCCTCGGCATCACCACCGCCAAGGACCTTGACGGCGCCGCCGTCTGCACGCTGCCGGGCACCACGACCGCGCAGAACCTGGCCGACTTCTTCCGTGCCACCGGCAAGAAGTTCGAGCTGGTGGTGTTTGAGAACCCCGACGAAAACAACAACGCCTTCTTCTCTGGCCGCTGCGATGCCGTGTCGTCGGACCGCTCGGACCTGGCGTCCATTCGCGCCGCCTCCAAGAGCCCCGACGACTACGTGATCCTGCCGGAGACCATCTCCAAGGAGCCGCTGGCGCCGGCTGTTCGCCAGAACGATTCCAACTGGCGCGACATCGTCTCGTGGACGGCCTGGATGCTGATGGCCGCCGAGGAGAAGGGCATCACCCAGGCCAATGTCGACGAGCAACTCAAGAGCGAGGATCCCGAGATCCTGCGCATGCTCGGCGCCACCGACGATCTCGGCCCGATGCTCGGCCTGGACAAGGCGTGGGGCTACAACGTCGTCAAGCACGTCGGAAACTATGCCGAGGTCTTTGACCGCAACCTTGGCGAAAAGACCGCGCTCGGCCTGAGCCGGGGGCCGAACACCTTGTGGAACAATGGCGGCCTGCTCTATCCGCCGCCCTTCAGGTGAGATCTTGAGGCACAGCGGCGCATGTCCCGTGATGTGCGCCGCGCTTTCTGGAACAGGTCCCCGCGAGGATGTCAGGCGTGTCGCCCATAGTTCTGCTACGTGACCGGCGCGCCCGCGAACTGGCGTATCAGGTGATTTGCGTCGCGGCCGTCGCGCTCTGCGTCTGGTATCTGTTGCGCAACGCGCTCGGCAACCTGGCCCAGCAGGACATTGCCACCGGCTTTGCCTATCTCGGCCGCGAGGCCGGCTTCATCATCAGCGAAACGCCGATCGCCTATGAGCCGAGCGACAGCTATGCGCGAGCGGTGCTCGTCGGCCTGCTTAACACCGTGAAGGTGTCGCTGCTGGCGATCGTGCTGGGAACGATCATCGGCACCCTGGTCGGCATAGCCAGGCTGTCCCGCAATCCGCTGCTGTCGCGGCTGATGCTGTTCTACGTCGAGGCGCTGCGCAACGTGCCGCTGCTGCTCTACCTGTTCCTTTGGTATGCGGCGATCATCTTCACCCTGCCGCCGGTCAAGCAGGCAATCACGCTGCTGCCCGGCGTCTATGTCTCGAACAGCGGCCTGGTCGTGCCTGCCGTCGTCTGGAACTCCGGTTTCTGGGCGCTTGCGGTCGCCGCCGGCATTGGGCTCGCTGCCGCGTTCGCCTGGCAGGCCGCGGCAAAGCGCAAGCGTATCGCGACAGGCAAGGCCAGGCCGGTCTGGCCGGTGGCGCTCGGCTGGTTCATTGCGCCCGTCGTTGTAGCGGCGCTGCTGTTCGACGTCAGCGCCCAGCTCGACTGGCCCGAACTCGGCCGCTTCCGTCTGACAGGCGGCGCGCACCTCAAGCCGGAGTTTGTCGCGCTCTTGCTCGGGCTCACCCTTGGCGCCTCGGCATCGGTGGCCGAGATCGTCCGCAGCGGCATCCTGGCCATCGGCAGGGGCCAGCGCGAGGCCGCCCAGGCGCTGGGGCTGCCGGAAGGCTTGACCATGCGGCTGGTGATCCTGCCGCAGGCCTTGCGGGTCATCGTGCCGCCGCTGACCAACATCTATGTGACGACGTTCAAGAACAGCTCGCTGGCCATCGCCATCGGCTATCCGGACCTGGTGATGGTCTCCAACAACATCATGAACCAGACCGGGCAGGCAATCGAGCCGATCGCGCTGTTCATGCTGGTCTACCTGTTCCTGTCGCTGACGACGTCGCTGCTGATGAACTGGTACAACGCGCAAGTCGCGCTGAAGGGGCGCTAGCCATGAGCGACCGCACCGCAACGCTGGCCGACCAGGGCTTGATGCGTCCGCCGAGGCAGCGCAATTCCCTGGCGAAGACCTATTTCGGTACGCCGGGCAACACGGTGGTCACGCTTGTCTGCCTTGCCGTGCTGGGCTTTGCCGCCAAGGTGGCGGTGAGCTGGCTGCTGCTTGACGCGGTGTTCGAGGGCACGCCCGAGGATTGCAAGGCAAGCTCGGGAGCCTGCTGGCCATACCTCGCCGCCAAGATGCGCTACATGCTGTTCGGCATCTATCCCTTCGACGAACAGTGGCGGCCGCTGCTGGCGACGCTGCTGTTCATTGCGGCCATGGCGATCTCGGGCATTCCGCGGCTATGGGGCAGGTCGTTGCTTGTCGCCTGGGTAGCGCTGCTGCCGGTGCTGTTCTGGCTGATGGCCGGCGGTGCGTTCGGGCTCAGCGCGGTGCCGACATCGCAATGGGGCGGCCTGCCGCTGTCGTTCATGCTGACGTTCGTCGGTCTCGTCTGCGCTTTGCCGCTCGGCATCCTCCTGGCGCTCGCGCGCCTGTCGAACCTTCCGGCGATCCGCGTTCTCGCCATCACCTTCATCGAACTGGTGCGGGGCGTGCCGCTGATCAGCATCCTGTTCATGGCCTCGGTCATGCTGCCGCTGTTCATGCCCGAAGGCATGACCATCGACAAATTGCTGCGCGCCCAGGTCGCGATCATCCTGTTTGCGGCGGCCTATATCGCCGAGATCGTGCGGGCGGGGCTGCAGGCCCTGCCGCGCGGCCAGACGGAAGCAGCCCAGGCCCTGGGCTTGCACTATTGGCAATACACGGTGCTGGTGACCGTGCCGCAGGCGCTGAAGATGGTCATTCCGCCGCTGGTTTCGCTGTTCATCGGCTTTTTCCAGGACACCACGCTGGTCACCATCGTCGGCCTGCTGGATTTCCTCAACACCGTGCGCACCGCATTGCGCGATCCCAACTGGCAAGGCATCGCCGTACTTGAGGGGTACGTCTTCGCGGCAGTAGTCTACTTCGTGTTCAGTGCGCTGATGGGCGCTTACAGCCGCTTCCTCGAGAAACGCTTCAGAGTGGGTCATGACTGAAATCACCGTCATTCGCGACGTCGAAATCATTGTTGCCTATGACCCCGATGGCGACCGGCAGGTCTACCGCCATGGCGGCGACGTCGCCTTCGACGAAACCGGCATCCTGTGTGTCGGCGGGCGTTTTGAAGGTCAAGCCGCGACGGAGATCTCGGGCAAGTCGCGCATGGTCATGCCCGGCCTGATCGACATCCATTGCCATTCGCACGACGAGCCGCTGGCCAAGGGCATTTTCGAAGACGTCGGCACGGCGGCTCTCTGGGGCCAGGCGATGTACGAATATTCCGGCGTCATCGACGGCGGCGAGGATGCGCGCGCCGCTTGCCTGACGGTGATGCTCGGCGACCTGATGCGCTCGGGAGCGACGACCGTGCTCGATATCGCCGGCGCCCATGAAATTTGGCTAGATGTCGCGGCGCAAAGCGGGGTGCGCGGCTATCTTGCACCCGGCTTCCGCCAGGCTGACTGGGTGGTGCACGACAGTCATCGGCTCGATTTCGAATGGAACGACAAGGCCGGCCGCGACGCTTTTGCCCGGGCGTTGGATTTCGCCGACCGGGCGAGGGCGCATCCAAGCGGGCGGCTGGATGGCGTCGTCGCGCCGTCGCAGGTCGAAACCTGCCGGCCAGACCTGCTGGCCGACGCCGCGCATGAGGCGCGCAAGCGCGGCATGACGATCACCATTCATGCGGCCCAGACCATGGCGGAGCATGAAGAGTTGCTGCGCCGTACGGGCCTGACAGCCGTTCAATATCTCGACCGGCTCGGTGTTTTGGGCGGCGACGTTATTCTGGGGCACTGCATCTTCGCCGACCATCACTCCTGGACAAGGCAGCGGACCGAGGACGACCTTGCGACGCTGGTCGCGCGGAACACGTCGGTCGCGCATTGTCCGGTGACCTTCGCCCGCAGCGGCATGGCGCTGGAGACGCTCGGCGCCTATCGCCGCGCTGGCGTCAACGTCGCCATCGGCACCGACAGCTACCCGTTCAACATGCTCGAGGAAATGCGGCAGGCGCTGATCTGCTCGCGGCTTGGCGCAAAGAGCGTCTTCGATATCGCGACGGGCGACATCTTCGATGCCGCGACACTTGCCGGAGCGCGCGCGCTTGGCCGCACCGACATCGGCAGGCTGAGCGTCGGCGCCAAGGCCGACCTGCTCGTCATCGACCTGACCGTACCGTCTATGAGGCCGGTCTACGACCCGCTGCGCAGCCTGTTGCATTGCGCCGCCGAGCGCGCGGTCGAGCGCGTCTATGTCGACGGGCGCTTGACAGTCGATCACGGCAAGCCGACGCAGCTCGACTGTGACGCGGCGGTCCGCGAAGTGCAGTCGCTGCAGCAATGGGCCTGCGCGCGTGCGGGGCTGCACGATCCGAAAGGGCGCGGCATCGCCGAACTGGCGCCGATGTCGCTGCCCGTGTTCGGCAGTTAGGCGCTCGCTCAGGCGCCTTCGGCCAGGAGCGGATAGCTCGGCGAAAAGAGCTCGGACACCGGCCGGTGCTGCCAGCTTCTGTCAGGGTATTTGGCGACCAGGCCATCGAACTGGCGTTGCGCGCGTTCACGTGCCGCGCGCATGTCGAGGTTGGCGACCTCGCCATCGAGCATCGACAGCCGCCCGTCGACAAACACCGCCTGCGTGACCTTGCCCGAACCGCCCAGGACCAGGGTGGTGATGGGGTCGATTGTCGGCGTCATGCAGGGGTCGTCGAGACGGAACACCGCGATGTCGGCATTCGTGCCGGACGCCAGGCGGCCGATATCCGTCCGGCCCAGTGCTTTTGCGCCGCCCAGCGTGGCCGCGTCGAACAGCTCGGCGCTCGACACGGCATCGGAGGCCTTCTCGCTGACGCGGCAGCCGACCAGGCCCATCAGGAGATTCATCAGCATGTCGGGCGGAGCCGTATCGGTCGCCATGCCGATGTTGATGCCGAGCTTGCGGCATGCCGCGAACGAATTCAGCGTGCCGCCCATGCGCGCCGACACCAGCGGCGAGTGGGCGATCGACACGCGGTGTTCGGCGTAGAGCTGGAGGTCGCGCTCGGAGGCATGTGTGGCGTGCGGCGCGATCAGGCGTTCATTGAACAGGCCGTTGTCGGCCAGCCACTGCGGCCCGGACACGCCGTGCAGCGCGTGCATGGTCTCGAGCTCGAGCTTGCCCTGGGCCAGATGCATGCGCACCCGGCAGTCGAGGTCGCGTGCCGCATCCATCGTCCGTCGCAACAGCTCAAGCGTGCAGGTCTCGACCCGGTCGGGCGCCAGCATACCGTTGACCAGGCCGCCATGGCGACCGTGCTGCCGTTCGATGAACGAGACAGCGTCGGCGAGGCCCGCAAGGCCCTTCTGTTCGTCGAACATCGGCACCATCTTGCCAGGCGCTTCCAGCACCATGCCGCCCGAACGATAGGCCGGGCTGAGGAAGACGCGGAGGCCGAGGTCGCCGGCGGCATCGGCCGCGGCGTCGAATTCGGCGACGGTCTCGCCCCATTCGCGGTAGTAGAGCGAGGCAATCGGCGCGGCCGTCGTGATGCCGTTGAGCAGCAGCAGGCCGAAGGCGAAGCGTTTCTGGAAAGCCAGTTCCTCCGGCGTGTACATCTCGTAGGGCCCGCGCTCGACATAGGAGCGCGGCCAGATCCTGCCCTTGGCCCAGCCCGGCTGGTTGTCGGTCACCAGGCCGTAGGTGTCGATGTCGGAGAGAGCGTCGAGGTCGATCAGGCCGGGACTGATCAGGGCGCTGCCGAAATCGATGCGGCGGGCGACGACGCCATCGAAGCGCCGTCCGGCAAAGATGACCTTGCCATCCTCCATGACAAGTTCGCCGCGCGGCACCAGCCTGTGGCCGTCGTCGTGATAGGCGAGCAGCCAGTCAGCGGTCATCAGGGTGCGGCCCGCGGGCCGCTGGCCAAGGGTCAGGTCGGTCGGGCGTGTCATGGCAACTCATTCCGTCATGCGTGGAATCTCGACCGCGCCCGGTCCGTGATGGCGAGGTCAAAAAAGAAAAGGCGTTTCACCCGGAGATGAAACGCCCAGTAGCTTGGGAGTCAGCCGGCCGCGCTTATTTGCCGGCCATCTGGGTGTGCCAGTGGCGAGGCTTGTTGTCGGCGCGGAAGTCGACGTTCTTCACCTTGCCGAGCATGGCCCAGGCGATCGGCTGCTGGTGCAGCGGGACGAGCAGGACTTCATCCTTGGCAAGCTTCAGCGCCGCTTCTTCAAGCTGCAGGCGCTTGGCGTTGTCCGGCTCATGCACGGCCTGCTCGACCAGCTTGTCGAGTTCCGGGTAGGACCAGCCGCCATAGTTCGAAACGCCGACCTTGCCGGTCTTGGTCGACAGCACTTGCGCGAGCAGCGAGTAGGCGTCGAGCGTCGGCTCGTTGGCCCAGCTCAGGTTGAACATGTCGGCCTTGCCGTTGGTGCGCTTGGGGGTCTGCACGGCGCGCGGCGCGATGTCGATGTTCGGCTGGAAGCCTGCCCGCTTCAGCATGTTGGCGATGCCGACGCAGAAGTCTTCTTCGTTGATGCTCTCGTCGTTCATGCAGGTGTAGGTAAACGGCAGGTCCTTGTGGCCGGCATCGGCCAGCAACTGCGCCGCACGCTTGGGGTCAGCCGGGCTGTAGGTGTCGAGCGCCTTGGAATATCCGGCGATTTCCGGAGCGATCACCGAGCCGGACGGGCGAGCAAGCCCGCGCATCACCTTGGCGTTGATGAGGTCGCGGTCGATGGCGGCCTCGACGGCCTGGCGAACGCGCACGTCGTTGAACGGATTGGGGCGTCCGTCCTCGAGCTTTTCCTTGCGGTTGAAGGCGACGAATACGGTGCGCAGTTCGGTACGCTTGTTGACCGTGATGTCGGGAGAGGATTCAAGCCGCGGCAGATCCTGGATCGGCGCGGAATCGATGAGGTCGACTTCGCCTGAAAGCAAGGCGGCCACGCGCGTTGCCGGTGACGAAATCGGCAGATACTCGATGCGGTCGAGATTGTGCTTCTTCTCGTCCCACCACCCGTCATTGACGACGAGCACGGTCTTGCTGTCCGGCTGCCGGCTCTCGAGCTTGAACGGGCCGGTGCCGTTGGTGTTGTGGGTGGCGTAGCCTTCGACCTTGGATGCAAAGTCGGTCGGCTTTTCCGTGTTGTTGTCCTTCAGCCACTTGGCGTTGAACATGAAGATGTTGGTCATGTCGTTGAGGAAGAGCGACGTTGGCGCCGACACTTCGACATCGACCGTGTAGTCGTCCACCTTCTTGCTGCTGACATAGAGCGGGATATTGCCGCGCAGCGGCGAGGTCGGGTCGGTGACGCGCGTCAGCGAAGCAATCACGTCGTCGGCAGTGAAGTCGCTGCCGTCATGAAACTTGACGCCCTTGCGCAGGGTGAAGCGCCAGTACTTGTTGTCGACGAGTTTCCACTCGGTGGCCAGCGCCGGCTCGATGGCGAAATTGGCATCGTAGCGGACGAGCCCTTCATAGATGTGATTGAGGAAGGCCAGGTTCGACGTCGACGGAACCGAGTCCGGATCGAGCGAGTAGATGTCGGCTCGGCTGCCCCAGCGCAGCGTCTCTGCACTGACCGGACCGGCCATGGCGACTGCCGCCATTGCACCGAGGATGAGTTTCTTCAAGCGAGCCATTGTTACCTCCCGGGGATCGCACTTCCTGCCTGCAGCATCGTAACGAATGACAGGATTGTCAACAATATTGTTGACGTAAATTGCCGACATCGGTAGCAAAATGGTCGAATGCTGTGTGCGGTCCAGTTGCTGCCCGCCAGCCGGTCGGAGGCCGCGTTTGTGTAGCGCGCCGGCATTATGGGAGGGAACCGCTTGAACGGCCTGCTACTGCTCCACGCCACCATCGTCACCGTAGACCCCGACAGGCGCATCATCGAGGATGGTGCAATCGCCATTTCCGGGGACAGGATTGTCGACATTGGTGCCAGCGCCGACCTCAAGGCGAGGCATCAAGACAAGAAGGTCATGGATTGCCGCGGCAAGCTCATCATTCCGGGCCTGATCGACGCGCACGGACATGCCGGCCACGTGCTGATCCGCAGCATCGCCGCCGACACCAATTCGATGTGGATGCGGATCGTAACGCCGGCCTACCATCACTATACGACCCGCGATTACTGGTACGCGGATGGACTGGTGTCGGGGCTCGAACGGCTCCGTGCCGGCGTCACCACGGGCGTCAGCATCATCTCGTCGATGCCCAGAAGCGACGATCCGGTTTTCGCCAGCAACCATGCCAGGGCCTATGGCGAGATCGGCCTCCGGGAGATCATTTGCGTCGGCCCGGCCGGGCTGCCATGGCCGCACAGCGTGACCCGCTGGGAAACCGGAAGCCCGGTGCGCCGGCAGGTTTCGTTCGAGGAGATGATCGAGGGCGCGGAAGCGACGATCCAGGAACTGGACGGCAGCGCCGACGGGCGCATCAAAGTGTTCATCACGCCGTTTACCATCGTGCCGTCGCTCGACCCGTCGAACATGTCGACGCCCGATCAGGCGGTGAAGCTGACCGACAACGACCGCATGCAGGCGCGGCGGGTGCGCGAGACGGCGCGCAAGTGGGGTGTGCGCATCCACTCCGACGCTTTCGCCGGCCAGATCCGCATGGCGTTCCAGGACAAGGAAAATGCCCTTCTTGGCCCGGACGTGCACCTGCAGCATTGCTGGGGCATCTCGCACCAGGAGATCGACATCCTGGCCGAAACTGGCACCTTCGTGACGCATGCGCCTCCCGGACGTTCCACGCCTATCCTCAACATGATCGCAAGGGGTGTTCCGGTAGCCATCACCACCGACGGCGTTTCTCCCAGCCGTCACTTCGACATGTTCCAGACAGCCCGGCTGGCCCAGTACACCCAGCACCTGCTGGCAAACCACGACCGCTATCTGCTGCCGCCAGGCAAGCTTTTCGAGATGATCACCATCGAGGCGGCCCGGGCGCTCGGCATGGCCCACGAGATCGGGTCGCTGGAAGTCGGCAAGAAGGCCGACATCGCCATCATCAACATGCGCCAGCCGCATTTGACGCCGAACTGGATGGTGATCCATCGCCTAGCACATCAGGTTCTCGGCAGCGACGTCGAGACCGTCATCGTCGATGGCAAGATCCTGATGGAGGGTGGCAAGGTGCTGACGGCCGACGTCGATCAGGCGCTCGATTTCGGCGAGCGCGAAGCCCGTGCGCTGGTCGAACGCGCGGGCCTTCAGGCGCATATGCACAGCCCCGGCTGGGGCCAGCTCAGCCGGACGTTCGACGAGCCGGTGGTGCCGCCAGCGCCTCCGGAAGTCTGAGTATCGGACAAAAAGCCCGCCCAGGGGACACCTTGGGTGGGCTTTTCATGTTCGGTGTTCCCGGAGAGTCGGAAGCGGCCGGCCCATCCTGCGATGAGCCGATGCTGTCAGCCGTTCACGGCCAGGCGCTGCGGTGCAGCGCTGCAGGCAGCGCCGGCATCCTTCTGGCGCGGATAGTTGTAGGCGTTGACCTTGGAGGTCGAATAGCCCGCGCCGACCAGCGCCTCGGCGATCTTCAGCGCGGCAGTCACGCCGTCGATGACAGGAACCCCCGTCGCCTTGGCGAGGCGCTCGCACAGGCTCGACATGCCGGCGCAGCCGAGGATGATCGTTTCCGCGCGATCTTCGATCTTGGAGCGCTCGATCACCTCGATCAGCAAGCGTTCGGCGGTTTCAGGGTCTTCTTCCAGACCCAATACCGGCAGGTCGATGGCATGCACGGCGCGGCAATGATGTCCCGCGCCGTAGGCCTGGACGATGTCCTCGATGATCGGCACCGAGCGTGGCAGCGTGGTGACGACAGAAAAGCGGCGGCTGATCGTCATTGCAACCTGGACGGCCGCCTGGCAGATGCCGATCACCGGCCCCTTGGCCATCTCGCGCGCGGCATGCAGGCCGGGGTCATCGAAGCAGGCGATGACATAGGCGTCGACGCCCAGTTCCTCGCCGATGCGGATTTCCGACAGCATGTCCGGGACAGCGACCGCCTCGTCGACGCTGCCTTCGATGCTGACCGGCGACCTTGTCGGGTTGACCGCGGTCACATGCGTTCCGGCGCTGGCGACACGTTGCGCGCTTTCCAGAACCTGACTGGTCATGGAAGCCGTTGAATTTGGGTTGATCAGGCGAATGTGCACGTTTTCTAATCCCTATTCGCCACTCTCGTCGGCCTTCAGCACGTCTGCGATCGCGGGCGCCTTGAGCACGAATTGGCGGTCGGATGTGATGTAGTTGTCGGCATGCAGCCGGGCGATCGGCTGATAGACCTCGGGGTTCACATAGCGCCCGGCCTCGTCCAGGCAATCGCGGCGCACATGCATGTGGACGACCTCGCCGAGCACCAGCACGCGGCGCGGGAACTCGATCAGCCGTTCGACCCGGCACTCGAAGGAACATGGTGCGCTCGTGATGCAGTCGACATCGATCTGCGCGCCCTTGGCGGTCGGCAGTCCGGCCACCTCGAGCTCGTCGACTTCGCTGTCGAAGCCAAGGCCGCAGACGAGCATCTGCTGCGACAGCGCCATGTCGACCATGGCCACCGCGAACTCACCGGTTCGCCTGATGTTGGCGACGGTGTCCTTCTCCTCACCCGACAGGCGCGGCTGGATGCCAAGCACCACGATGGGCGGTTCGTGCGAGAAGACGTTGAAGAAACTCATCGGTGCGGCGTTGCTGCGCCCGCTCGGCGAGCGCGTGGTGACGAGCGCGATCGGCCGCGGACCAATGAAGTTGGTCAGCAGCCGATAGCGGCTGTCCATCTCCAGCTTTGTAAAATCGAACTCCATTCGTCCTCTCAGTCCTGCATCATTGGTACACAATCTGATAAATAATTGTCAGCAATGAGCGATTCAGCTAATCTCTGTACATGTTGACTTTTTATTATGCATGGCGAATGTCGGCCTTGGTGGGGGCATAGTTTTCATGACCGAGCAAGCAAGCGTTTCGACCCAGCAGATCGTCGAAAAAGTATGGCTCTCGATTGCCGAGCGCCGGCTGCGTCCTGGCGTTCAGCTGAAAGAGGGCCAGCTGGCCGCCATTTTCGACGTCAGTCGCGCCCGCATCCGCCAGGCCCTGACGGCGCTGGAGCGCGAGGGGCTCGTCACCATCATTCCCAACCGTGGCGCGTTCGTCTGCCAGCCCTCCGTCGAGGAGGCCAAGGACGTGTTCGCTGTGCGCCGGTCGGTAGAGGCCTGCGTTGTCGAGCGGATCGGGACCACCATCTCGAAGGCCGACATTGCACGCCTGCGCAACCACGTCGCCCAGGAGCGGATCGCCAGTGCCAAGGATGTTACCACCGACATCATCAAGCTGTCCGGCGGATTCCACCTGCTGCTGGCCGAGATTTCCGGCTCGGATTTCCTGTTCGGCATGATGCGCGACCTGATCTCGCGCACGTCGCTGATCACCGCCGTCTACCGCAACACGGCCCGCTTCAATTGCGGACCGGACGAACACGACGAAATCGTCGAGGCGATTGCCAAGGGCAATTTCGCCAAGGCGGGGGCGGTCATGGAACATCATCTCGAGCATGTGGAAGCCGAGCTCGATTTGAGGGAAGTGCGCGACATCTCCCACGACTTGCGGGCCGCCTTGGCATAGTCCGGCCCGCAGCCGCATCATTCGTCTCCCACCAGATGGCAGGCCACGCGCGTTCCGCTGGCGAGCGTGCGCACTGCAGGCAGTTCGCTGGAGCACTGCGCGGTCGCAATCGGGCACCGTGGATGGAACGGGCAGCCGGACGGCGGCTTGAGCGGGCTCGGCACCTCGCCACCGGCAACCTCGCGGTCCCGGTTCGGGTTGTCGATGTTCGGGATCGTCTGCAGAAGCAGCTGCGTGTAGGGGTGGCGAGGACGCGCGAAAAGCTCCTCCGTCTCGCCGTCCTCGACGATGCGGCCGAGATACATCACCGCGATGCGGTCCGACATGTGGCGCACCACGCTCATGTCGTGGCTGATGAACAGATATGTCAGGCCGAACTCGTCCTGCAGGCGGCGCATCAGGTTGAGCACCTGGGCCTGCACCGAGACGTCGAGCGCCGATGTCGGCTCGTCGCAGACGAGGAAGCGCGGCTCGCTTGCCAGTGCGCGGGCAATGGAAATACGCTGGCGCTGCCCGCCCGAGAACTCGTGCGGGAATTTTTCGCCATCGGAGGCCGACAGGCCGACCGTCTTCAACAGCTCCACCACCCGCTCGGAAACCTCGGCTGCGGAGTTGCGTAGCTTCAGTTCGCGGATAGGTTCGGCGATGATGTTCTTCACCCGCCAGCGCGGGTTCAGCGATGCATAGGGGTCCTGGAAGATCATCTGCGCCGACAGCGGTTCGCCGTCCTTGTCCAGCGCGAAGCTGATGTCGCCGCTGTTCGGGCGGTAGAGCCCGGTCACCAGGCGGGCGACAGTGGATTTGCCGCAGCCGCTTTCGCCGACCAGGCTCAGGCAGCCGCCCCTCGGCACTTCGAAGCTGATGTCGTTGACCGCCTGCAGGTATTGGCGCGGTTTGCGCTCGACGACGCGATTGAGCCAGGGTGCCGAAACGTCGAACGTCTTGACGAGGCGGTCGACGCTGAGGGCCGAATTGGTCTGTTTGGACATGACGTTCATGCGGTGCCTCCTGCATTTATCCAGCACGCGCTCGCGCCGGAACCCGCCGGCAGCAGGTTTGGCCGCTCGCGCCGGCAACGGGGTCCGGCCTGCTTGCAGCGCGGGCCGAAGGCGCAGCCTTCGGGGATCGCATCGAGCCGCGGCATCGAGCCGTCGATCTGGTTAAGCCGCTCGACACGCGCGCCAAGCGCCGGGATCGAAGCCATCAGGCCGCGCGTGTAGGGATGTTGCGGCGCGTGCAGCACCTGCTCGACCAGCCCGATCTCGACGAGCCGGCCGGCATACATCACAGCGATCCTGTCCGCGGTTTCGGCGATCACGCCCATGTCGTGCGTCACCAGCATCACGGCGGTCTGCTTTTCCTTGCAAAGCTTGCGCAGCAGCGAGGTTATCTGCGCCTGGATCGAAACGTCGAGCGCGGTTGTCGGCTCGTCGGCGATGATCAATTTCGGCGAGGCGGCGAGTGCCAGGGCAATCACCACGCGTTGGCGCATGCCACCGGAGAACTGGTGCGGATACTGGTTGATGCGTTCTTCGGGCGAGGGAATGCCGACGTCCTTGAGCAGCGAGATGGCGCGGGCGGTGGCCTCGGCCTTGTTCATCCCGAGATGCAGGCGGATGGTCTCCGTCAACTGCGCGCCCACGGTGAACAACGGGTTGAGCGAGGTCAGCGGGTCCTGGAAGATGGCGCCGATCTCGCGGCCGCGGATCTTCTCCATCTCGCGGTCGTTGAGTTGGTCGATGCGGCGGTCGGCGAGCCAGATTTCGCCGCCGGCGATCCGGCCGGGACGTTCGAGAAGACCGAGCACCGCAAGTCCGGTCATCGACTTGCCGGCGCCCGATTCGCCAACGACGCCCAGGATTTCGCCGGGGCGTATGGAGAGGCTCACGTCGGAAAGCGCGGTCGCGATCCCCCGGCGACCCGGAAACTCCACCTTGAGGTTGCGAACCTCAAGCACTGCGTTTTCTGCTTCAGCCATTGCTGTTGACCTCGATGGGGTAGCTGGGCGGGAAGATTTCCGACACGGGCGGATTGCCCCAGCTGCGCTCGGGATACCTGGCGATCAGCCCGTCGAACTGCTGCTGCGCGCGTTGCCGGGCGGCCTTCATGTCGATGCCGGCGACCTCGCCGAAACGCATCGACAGGCGACCGTCGACAAACACGGCTTGGGTAACCTTGCCCGAACCGCCGACCACCAAAGTCGTGATCGGGTCGATCGACGGCGCCATGGCGACGTCATCGAGCCCGAACACGGCGATGTCCGCACGTGCTCCGGCTGCCAGAATGCCAAGGTCGCTCCGGCCAAGCGCCTTTGCGCCTCCGAGCGTCGCCGCGTCGAACAGGTCGGCGCAGCGCACGCGGTCCGGCGCGCGGTCGTTGATACGGCAGGCGATCAGGCCGACGAGCAGGTTCATCAGCATGTCCGGCGGCGTCGTATCCGTGCCCATGGCGATGTTGATGCCACGCTCCTTGCACTTCGAAAACGAGTTCAGCGTGCTGCCGCCACGGGCCGAAACCAGTGGGCAATGCACGATCGACACGCCGTTCCCGGCGTAGAGACCGAGGTCCTCGTCGGTGGCGTTGGTGGCGTGCGGCGCGATCAGCCGGTCATTCAGCAGGCCATTGCGCGCCAGCCAGACCGGCGCCGTGGCGTCATGCAGCTTGCGCACGGTCTCGACTTCCATGGCGCCCTGCGCCATGTGCAGGCGAATCTTGCAGTCGAGTTCCGCAGCAGCGGCCTGGGTCTGGCGCAGCAGCTCTTCCGTGCAGGTCTCGACGCGATCGGGCACCAGAAGGCCGCGCACCAGATCGCCATGGCGGCCGGTCTGGCGGCCGATGTAGTCGACAGCGTCGCGCAACCCGGCGAGGCCGCGCTTTTCGTCGAACACCGCTTCCGTGCGGCCGGGCGCCTCGAGCACCATGCCGCCGGCGCGGTAGGCCGGGCTGAGATAAACGCGAAGCCCGAGATCGCCGGCGGCGTCGGCCGCCGCGTCGAACTCGGCGACCGTCTCGCCCCACTCGCGATAGAAAAGCGAGGCGATGGGGGCGGCGGTGGTGATGCCGTTCAGCAGCAACTGGCCAAAGGCGAAGCGCTTCTGGAAGGCCAGCTCTTCCTGCGAGTACATCTCGTAGGGGCCGGCCTCGACATAGTGGCGTGGCCAGACACGGCCCTTGGCCCAGCCGGGATGATGGTCGATGCCGAGGATGGTGGTGTCGAGATCCGACAGGGCGTCGAGGTCGATCAGGCCCGGGCTGACAAGGGCGGCACCGAAATCGATGCGGCGTGCGACTTCGCCGGGGAAGCCGGCGCCGACATGGATGACCTCGCCGCCGTCGATGACGACCTCGCCGTTAGGGATCAGGCGGTGCCCGCCATCCTTGTGTGCCAGCACCCAGGCTGCGGTGATGAGCGTGCGCCCGTCGGGACGCTTGCCGAGTTCGAGTGTGTCGAGAACCTGTCTGGTCATGGCATTTCCACGGTGGCCTGGCCGTTGCGCGCGGTGACGCGACCGCCCTTGACGACAAGCGGGCGCGGCGCGACGTCGACGACCGCATGGGCAAGCGTTTCGCCGGTCAGCAGCGTGAGATCGGCGTTGCAGCCTTGGGCAAGGCCGTAGCCTTCGAGGCGCATGACATCGGCGCCGCCCTGCGAAACGATGTGCAGCACGTGCTCAAGCTCGATGTCCGAACGCAGCCCGTTCTTCATGCCGACGATCTTGGCGCGGTCGAGCATGTCCGGCTGGCCCCATGGCCCCCAGGTGTCGCGGATGCCATCGCAACCGGCGCCAACGCGCACGCCGGCCTGCTTCAGGCGCATGATCGACGGCACCGTGGCCGATGGTGCGCCGGTCGTCAGGATCGCGACGTCGAGCTCGGCGATCTGCTCGATCAGCTGGCCGACGCGCAGATAGTCGTTCATGCCGAGCGCAAAAGCGTGGCTGATGGCTACCTTGCCCTGCATGCCGTTGGCGCGGATGCGCTCGAACATCAGTTCCATGGTGAAGGCGCCGAGATCGCCCGCCTCATGCAGGTGGATGTCGATCGGGCGCTGGTGCTTGATGGCAAGCGCGAAGATGGCGTCGAGCTGACCCTTGGGGTCACGGTCGATACCGCAGGGGTCGATGCCGCCGAGAACCTCGCAGCCCTGGCCGAGCGCCTCGTCCAATAGCTCGAGCGTGCCGGGCATCACCATCAGGCCGGATTGCGGGAAGGCGACGATCTCGATGTCGATGACGCCCTTCAGCTTCTCGCGCGTCTCCATCACGCCGTCGACGATCGACAGGCCGTGCGTGGGATCGATGTCGACGTGGCTGCGGATGTGGGTCGCGCCGTGGGCGGCGAGGCCGATGGCGTGGCGCATCGACTGGCGGTGCGGGTCGATGCCGACGGTGACGCGGTTTTCGCGCTCGAAATCGATCCGCTCGCGCAGCACGGCGCGGCGGTTGTTTTCGTGCCAGGGCAAGCCCCAGGTGGTCTTGTCGAGATGGGTATGCGCGTCGATCAGTCCGGGGATGGCGATGGCGTCCTTGCCGTCTTCGACCGGCATGCCCGCTTCCGCTTCGAAATGACCGAGGCCGACAATCCGACCGTCGCGGATCAGGATGTCGCAGTTCTCGCGCCCGTAGGGGCGGACGTTGCGCAGCAACAGGTTGGTCATGGCGCTTACCTCAGTTTCGGATTGAGCACGTCGCGCAGCCAGTCGCCCAGCAGGTTGACGACGACGACGAGCAGGCACAGCTGGAGCACCGGAAACAATACAATCCACCACGAGCCGGAGAACAGGAACTGGTTGCCGATGCGGATCAGCGTTCCCAATGACGGCTGGCCGGGCGGCATGCCGATGCCGAGGAACGACAGCGTTGCCTCGGTCAGGATCGCCATGCCGAAGTTGAGCGTGGCGGCGACCAGCACCGGCGTCAGCGTGTTGGGCAGGATGTGCAGCGCCAGGATACGGCGCGAGGGTACCTTCAGCAGCCTGGCTGCCTGCACGTATTCCTTGTTGCGCTCGACGATGGTCTGGGCGCGCACCGTGCGGGCATATTGTACCCATGATGACAGCGAGATGGCCAGCACCAGCACGGCCGAGGCGCCGATCTCGCGCAAGTCGGCGGGAAGCAACTGGCGCACCACTGTTGACACCAGGATGGCGATCAGGATCGTCGGGATCGACAGTGTGATGTCGCCGATGCGCATCAGGATGTTGTCGATGAAGCCGCCGAAGAAGCCGGCGACCAGACCGGCGGTCATGCCGATCAGCAGCGACAGGGCGACCGACACGAGGCCGATGACGATGGAAATGCGCGTGCCGTAGAGGATGGCGGACAGCATGTCGCGGCCTTGCGTATCGGTGCCCAGCAAGTAGGGCCATTCGCCGCCTTCCTGCCACAGCGGCGGCAGCTCCGCCTTCCACATATCGAGCTGGGCGGCGTCATAGGGGTTCTGCGGGGCGATCAGCGGCGCCAGCACCGCCGTTGCGATAAGCAGGGCAAACACGCCCGCGGCGATCATCGCGGACTTGTTGTGGGTAAAGGACCACCAGACATCGCTGTTGCGCATGCGCTGCAAAAGGCTGGGGCGGGGCGGGGCGGCGGTTTTCGAAACGTCGGTCGTCATCGACTTGTCCCCGGGTTCAGTGTGCGGTGCGCAGGCGCGGATCGATGACCGCGTAAGCGATATCGACCAGCGTGTTCAGCGCGACAAAGATGAAGGAGATGATGCACAGGTAGGCGGCCATGACAGGGATGTCGAGGAAGGTCACGGCCTGGATGAACAGCATGCCCATGCCCGGCCACTGGAACACCGTCTCGGTGATCAGCGCAAACGCGATCAGCGAACCGACGTTCATCGCCGTCATGGTGACGACCGGCATCAGGCAGTTGCGGAGCGCATGGCGAAAGTAGACGCGCCAGCGCGGTATGCCCCGGGCTCGGGCGAACTTCACGTAGTCGGAGCGCAGCACCTCGAGCATCTCGGCGCGAACCAGGCGCATGGTCAGGGTGATCTGGTAGAGCGACAGCGCGATGGCCGGCAGGATCAGCGCCGCCCTGCCGGACGGGGTGAGCAGCCCGGTCGACCACCAGCCGATCTGGACGACGTCGCCGCGGCCGAAGGCGGGCGACCAGCCCAGGATGACCGAAAAGACAAGTATCAGCAGGATGCCGACGACGAAGCTTGGCAGCGAAACGCCGATGATCGACAGGAACTGCAGCGACTCCGTGTACCATCGCCCTCGCTTGATGGCGGTCAGCACACCCATCGGGATGCCGACCACCAGCGAGATCAGCGTCGCCACCAGCACCAACTCCAGCGTCGCCGGAAAACGCTCGCCGATCAGCGTCAGCACGTCCTGGCCGTTGCGGAACGAGATGCCGAAGTCGCCCTGCGCAGCATTGCCGACAAAGCGCGCGAATTGGGTCGCGAGGCCGTCGTTGAGGCCCAGGCGCTGGCGCAGGTCGTCACGGTCGGCCTGGGTCATCTGTTCGTTGGCGATGAGCTCGACAGGGTCGCCGGCGAAGCGGAAAATGAGAAATGCAAGCATGGCAACCGCAAGCATGACCATGATGGCATTGGCGATGCGGCTGATGATGAAGACCAGCATGTTAAGCCTCTTCAGTTGGGCAGGGCGGCGGGCGTGGCGCCGCGCAGGCGAGCCGCCAGATGCGCCGGGCGCCCGGCGCTGGCGCGGACAGCTGTTTCAGGGCAGGCGCTGCGGGCGGCAGTGCCGAACCGGAGCCGCGTCGATGGCAAGGTCTTGAACATCCTCTATCCTCCCATGTGAGGTGGCGCCTCCGTTTCTCGAAGGTCGTTATTGTCGGGCCGAAATGACTGAGGCGGTCTGCGAGGCGGCCGGTACCACGCGCCTCCTCATCACGCCTCTGTTGATCGGCCGTCCGATGGAGTTTCCACGCCAGGGCGCCCCATCCGTCATCCTGACATATTCAAAAGCCGGATCAAATTGTCAACTGCTTTGTCGACAATTTCGCCGTGCTTTGGGCGACTATTTGTGAGCGGTTGAAACGCCCGCAGCGGGAAATGACCCGCGGCGCACGTTGCGCATGGGTATTTGGGGAGGTGAAGCGTGCCGTGAAGGGAGGGCAGCGATTGCGCATTGCCGGGACCGCCGGGGATGCTTGCCAATGAACGGCGCAGACTGTGGCGCGACTGCGTCCGGACTTGACGTCCCACTGCCTTGCCGCCTTGCGCGAGGACTCAGGGCCTGAGCAGTTTCTCGTAGCGCTTGATCAGCCGGTCGCGCTTGAGCTTGGACAGGCGCTGGATCCAGAAGACGCCGTCCAGCTGGTCGATCTCGTGCTGGTGGCAGACGGCGAGGAAGCCTTCGGCCTTTTCCAGATGCGCGGTGCCGTCGAGGTCCTGGTAGGCGACTTCGACAGAGGCATGGCGCTCGATCTCGTCGGTTACGCCAGGCATCGAAACGCTGCCTTCGGTATGGCGGAGTTTCTCCTCCGAGGCTGAGACGATGTGTGGATTGACGTAGACGCGCGCGCCTTGCTGCGGCGACAGTTCGAGTACCACCAGCCGCTGCGGGATGCCGATATGCGGGGCGGTGATGCCGACGCCCGGCGCCGCGCGCATGGTGTCGAGCAGGTCGTCGGCCAGGGTGCGCAGGGCAGCGCCGAAATCGCTGACCGGGCTGGCGACGAGCTTCAGGCGAGGGTCAGGAAACCTGACGATCGGGCGAACGCTCATGTGGTTGGCCCGTCGGCAATGAAGGTGTCAGGCATCGCCTGCGGCTTTTCCTCGAGGAACGCGACCAGCGCGTAGCGCTGGGTGGTGATCAGGCCGTTCTGCTCGCCCTCGGCGGGGGTCGCCCTCGATGATCGCCTTGCGCAGCGCCTCATAGACGATATCGGCCGCCGATGCGGCTTGCCTGATATCGACGGTCTCCAGGTTCATTGCGGTCCAAACCTTGCAGGATTGCGGCAAACGGCGAAGGCTCGGTGATAGGCGTTGCGGTGGCAGGGGGCAACATGCCCAGCATTTTCTTCCCGCACAATTGCATGTTCCAGATCATATGTTGGATCCGATTCTTCTATGGGTGCCAAACTCGCAGGATCGAGGCACGATGCGGGAACCTGGCATCGTAGCGGCCGGGAACATCGCGAATTCTCGAGGAGGCGAAGGATGCGCACAAGCAAGGTGATCCACATCGTTTCGTGCCACGCCGAGGGCGAAGTCGGTGACGTCATCGTCGGCGGTGTCGCGCCACCGCCCGGCAACACTTTGTGGGAGCAGCGGCGCTTCATCGCCGAAGACAAGGCGCTGCGCAATTTCGTGCTCAACGAGCCGCGCGGTGGGGTGTTCCGCCACATCAATCTCCTGGTGCCGCCGAAGGATCCGCGCGCCGCGATGGGCTTCATCATCATGGAGCCGGAAGACACGCCGCCGATGTCGGGTTCCAATTCGATCTGTGTTTCGACCGTGCTGCTCGACAGCGGCATCGTGCCGATGCAGGAGCCGGAAACGCGCTTTGTGCTTGAGGCGCCGGGCGGTCTCGTCGACGTCGTGGCGAGCTGCCGCAATGGCAAAGCCGAGCGGATCACGGTCACCAACGTGCCGTCCTTCGCCGACAGGCTGGACGCAAAGCTCGAAGTCGAGGGCCTGGGCACGCTGGCTGTCGACACAGCCTATGGCGGCGACAGCTTCGTCATTGCGGACGCGCGGGCGCTGGGCTTTTCCGTCACGCCCGACGAGGCGCGCGAACTGGCTGAAACCGGCATCAGGATCACCCGCGCCGCCAATGAACAGCTCGGCTTCTCGCATCCCGAAAACCCCGAATGGGACCACATCTCGTTCTGCCAACTGGCACTTCCTGTAGAGGAAAAGGATGGCGTCCTGCATGGCCGCAACACCGTCGTCATCCAGCCCGCCAAGCTCGACCGCTCGCCCACCGGCACCGGTTGCTCGGCGCGCATGGCCGTGCTGCACGCACGCGGGCTGATGAAGGTCGGCCAGCGTTTCAGCGGCCATTCGATCATCGGTTCGACCTTCGATTGCCGGATCATCGGCGAGACGTCTGTCGCCGGCCGGCCGGCGATCGTTCCGGAAATCTCGGGACGCGCCTGGATCACCGGCACGCACCAGGTGATGCTCGATCCCGACGATCCCTGGCCGGCGGGCTACCGGCTCGCCGACACCTGGCCGCGCAGGCAGTAGGCTCAGGTCTCGGAGATGATGCGCGTCGGCCGCCGCTTTGATGGGGAACTGCACAATGCCTTCGCGGCAATCCGGACGCAAAGCAAATTGTCCCGGACGAGCCTGTGGTCAGGGCGTGTCAGGTTGTTTGCCATACAGCGCGACGCGGGCCTCGTCGGCGGCCTGCCTGAGCCGTCTTAGCGCACGCTCCATTGTTTCGTCGGTCATTCGGGACGCCGGGCCGAACACCGACAGGCCGGCGACCATCTTGCCGCCCCGCGCCAACAGCGGCACGGCCACCGCGCGAATACCTTCTTCGCGCTCGCCATCGTTGATCGCGTAGCCTGCCGCTCGGACATCGATCAGGCTGCGCTCCAGGGCCGTGCGGTCGGCGATGGTGTTGCGGGTAAATGACGTACGCTCCACTGTCTCCAGATACTGCCGCCTCTGGCGTTCCGGCATGAAGGCGAGCCAGGTCTTGCCATGCGCCGTACACCAGGCTTCGAGCCGGCTGCCGACGCGGATGTCGACCGACAGCTGCCGGCCGGACATGGCGCGGGCGATGCAGACCACCATATCCGCCTGGAAGGCGGTGGCCATCGAAGCCTCCTGCAGGTCGGTGGTCATCGCATTGAGAACCGGCTGCAGGATGCGCCCGAGCGGGTCGCCCGCCGCCACGCGGTCGCCGAGGTCGACGAAGGCGTAGCTCAGCCGGTAGCGGCCCTTGGATACCGCGACCAGCGCACCGACATGCTCGAGCGTGCGCAGGAAGCGATGCGCGGTGACGAAATTCAGGTCGAGTTCGCCACTGACCTCGGCCGTGGTGACGTCGTTCCGGTCGGCGCTGAACAGGCGGAGTATGTCGAAGGCCTTGACCACTGAGCCGTTCAACTGGGTGACCATCGCCGATACCTCAAAACGCCATCGAAAGCTTGACCAGTCGTTAGAAGGCTGGCAAACTTTATTCAGAAATAAGATTTTAAATATAGCAATATAGCGCCGTGCGCAAGCGAGTTGGCTGAACGATGGACACTGGTGAGGGAGTTGCAGGCGGCAGCCGGCGCATCACGGCGGGCGGTGCTCTTCTGGCGCGGCTGAAGGCGGTTGGTGTCGACTACATCTTCGCCAATTCGGGGACCGATTTCCCCCCGATCATTGAGGGGCTGGCGGAAGCGGAAGCCCGCGGCGTGGCGCTGCCGCAGGCACTAGTGATGCCGCACGAGTCCGCCTCCATGGGCATGGCGCACGGCTACTTTCTCGCGACCGGGCGCGCCCAGGCGGTGATGGCCCACACCAATGTCGGCCTCGCCAATTGCGCCATCGGTGCAATCAACGCGGCGACCGAGCATGTCCCGATGCTGCTGTTTTCGGGCCGCACGCCAACAACCGAAAAGGGGCGGCTCGGCTCGCGCACGGTTCCCATCGGCTGGGGCCAGGAGATGCGCGACCAGGCGGCGCTGGTGCGCGAGGCCTGCAAATGGGACTACGAGCTGCGCTTTCCCGAGCAGGTTGCCGAGGTGGTCGACCGCGCCATGGCGATTGCCGGCTCGGCGCCGCGCGGCCCGGTCTATGTCAGCCTGCCGCGCGAGGTGTTGTGCGAAACCTGTCCGATCGAGGGCCTGGACAAGCCATCGAGCGTTGCGCCGGCCAAGGCGGCCGCCCATCCGGACGATCTGGCGGCGGCGGCGGCGCTCCTGGCCGCTGCCCGCCATCCGGTGATCTTCGCGCAGCGCGGGGCCGGCGACGATGCAGGCTTTGCGGCCCTTGCCGCGCTGGCGCAGGAATGGGCCATCCCGGTGTGCCAATACTGGGCGGTGCAGCTGGCCATCGCGACCGATCATCCGATGTCGGCCGCACCGGATCCGCGCCCGCTGCTCGAAGAGGCCGATGCCATCCTGGTCATCGACGCGCTGGCGCCGTGGTCGCCGAACCAGCAAGAGCCGCGTGCAGACTGCACGATCGTCCATCTCGGCCAGGACCCGCTCTACTGCCGCGTCCCGGTGCGCCATTTCCGCTCCGACATCAGCATTGCCTGCGATGTCGGCGAAGGCATCGTCGCGCTGCGCGCCGCAATGGAGCCGAAACGTGCCGAATGCGCGGGAGTGATTGCTGCGCGTCGCGACAGGATCGCCGCCGCCAACGCCGGCACGCGGTCTGCGGCAATCGCCGCAGCCGAACGCGGCAACGGCGCGCCGATGAGCAAGGAGTGGGTCAGCCTGTGCCTGTCGCGCGCCATCGAAAACCGCGATGCCACCGTGCTTTCCGAGCTCGGCTGCCCATTGGCGCCGATGACGCTCAGTCGGCGCGGCAGCTGGTACCAGGAGCCGCATTCGGGCGGGCTCGGGTGGTCGTTTCCAGCCGCTCTCGGCATGCAACTCGCAGACCGGCGGCGGCTCGTCGTCGCCACAATGGGTGACGGTTCCTACATCTTCTCCAATCCCGTCGCCTGCCACCAGATATCAGAGGCGCTGGAGCTGCCACTGCTCGTCGTCATCCTCAACAATGCCGAATGGGGCGCGGTGCGCCAGTCGGTGCTCGGCATCTATCCTGACGGACACGCCGCGCGCGCCAACGCCATGCCGCTGACCGGCCTGTCGCCGATCCCGGATTTCGCCCGAATCGCCGAGGCAAGCCGAGCCTATGCGCGCACCGTCACTGATGGCGCCGATCTCGAACGGGCGCTGGACGACGCCATACGCCACATCGAAACACACCGGACACTCGCCTTGCTCGACGTCCGCGTCCGGCCCTGAACAGGCATGCCCAGCAGAGAAAGGATCAAAGATGCCCGAACTCGCCAGGAACGAATTCTGGAAAGACCTGAAGCCGATCAGCAAGGTGTTCCAGCCCGATGCGCTGCCCGAGGTCTACATGGCCGACGCCGCGACCGAGGACGAGCGCTTCTACGTGCCGTTCACCGATACGGTGTCCTCGCGCCCGCTGTGGATCTCGCCGACACAGAACAAGTGGTGCGACATCCTGATGGCCAAGGGGCCGGGGCTGGTCAACCGCCACTATCATCCGCACGAGGTGTTCGCCTACACCATCTCCGGCAAGTGGGGCTATCTCGAGCACGACTGGACCGCGACCGCCGGCGATTTCGTCTATGAAACGCCGGGCGAGGGCCACACGCTCGTCGCCTATGAGCACCCCGATCCGATGAAGGTGTTCTTCCAGGTCAAGGGGCCGCTGATCTGGCTCGACGAGACTGGCGAGCCTGACGGCTATTTCGACGTCCACAACTACATCGCCATGTGCCGCGACCACTACGACAAGGTCGGGCTCGGCCGGGGCTATATCGACAAGCTGTTCCGCTGAGCGGGGGGCTCACACGTTCATGCCGCCGTCGACCATCAGGGTGGTGCCGGTGGTGAAGCTGCTCTGCTCGGAGGCGAGATAGAGCACCGAGCGCGCGATTTCCTCGGCCGTGCCATGGCGGCCGAGCGGGATAATGCCGTTGAAGAAGGCGGCGCCGTCGACGCCGGTGGCACGGCCCAGCCCGGCCTCGACGGCGTGCTGGAAGCCGTTGTCGATCGGCCCGGGATGGATGGTGTTGACGCGGATGCGGCGCGGAGCCAGCTCCTTGGCAAGGCAGCGCATCAGCCCGATCTGGGCATGCTTGGCGGTGATGTAGGCGTAGACGCCGGGGTCGCCGCGCATGCCGGCGACGCTGGAGGTGATGACGATGCTGCCGCCGTCGCGCATCTTGGGAACTGTGTATTTGGCGGCCAGGAAGGCGCCGCGCACATGCACCGCCTGCACCGCGTCGAAGACATCCTCGGGATAGTCGCCGATGGGGGCGACGACGCCGAAATTGCCGGCGTTGGAAAACAACACGTCGACGAGGCCGAAGCGTTCCACCGCCGCCGCCACGTAGGCCTCGCTGTCTGCGGCCTTCGACACGTCGGCCACGGCAAGGGCGATCCGCTCCGTCGGCAGGTCGGTGGCTGCCTGCTCCAGTGCGTGCCGATCACGGTCGACCAGCACGACGTTGGCTCCCTCGGCAAGGAACAGGCGCGCTGCCGCGAGGCCGAGACTGCCCGCCCCCCCAGTGACGATGCAGTTCTTCTTCTCAAGCAGCGCGCCCATTCCCCACTCCCCCCTCCGGGACCATGAATGCAGTTCACATCAGATCGGATAATGCAACGGACCGTCCTGGATGGTGATCCAGCGCAGCTCTGTGAACTCGGCGATGCCGGCCTTGCCGCCGAAACGGCCGTAGCCGGAATCCTTGACGCCGCCGAACGGCATCTGCGCCTCGTCGTGAACAGTCGGTCCGTTGATGTGGCAGATGCCGGATTCGATGCGCCGGGCCACTGCCATGGCGCGGTTGATGTCGCGGCTGAACACGGCGGATGACAGCCCGTATTCGGTGTCGTTGGCGACCCTGACGGCCTCGTCGACGCTGCCGACCCGCACCACCGTCACCACCGGGCCGAAACTCTCCTCGCCATAGATGCGCATTGCGGGCGTCACCCGGTCGAGTAACGTCGCCTGGACGATAGTGCGGTCGATGCCGCCGCCGGCTGCAAGCACCGCGCCCTTGGCCACGGCGTCGCGGACGAGCTGGTCGATGCGGTTGGCCGCGCCGATGTCGACGACCGAACCGAGCGGCGTGTTGCCGTTGCGGGGATCGCCGGCTTCGAGCGTGCGCGCCTTGGCGGCGAGGGCGGTGACGAATTCGTCGGCGATCTTCTCGTCGACGACGATGCGCTCGGTCGACATGCAGATCTGGCCCTGGTTCATGTAGGCGCCGAAGGCGGCGGCGGCGACTGCCTGTTCGATGTCGGCGTCGTCCAGCACGATGAACGGCGCCTTGCCGCCGAGTTCCAGCAGCACAGGCTTGAGGTATCGGCCGGCGGTCTCGGCGATGACCCGGCCGACGCGGGTCGAGCCGGTGAAGTTGACGCGGCGCACGGCGGGATGTGCAATCAGCGACTCGACGATTTCGGGCGCATCGTCGGGCGCATTGGAAACCGCGTTCAGCACACCCGCCGGGAGCCCGGCCTCATGCAGCGCATCGACGATCAGCCGATGTGTGCGCGGGCAGATTTCGGAGGTCTTCATCACCACCGTATTGCCGCAGGCGAGCGGGGTGGCAAGCGAGCGCACGCCGAGGATGACGGGCGCGTTCCACGGCGCGATCGACAGCACCACGCCGGCCGCCTGGCGGATGCCCATGGCGAGGCTGCCCGGACGGTTTGACGGAATGATCTCACCCGCGATCTGGGTCGTCAGCGAGGCCGCCTCGCGCAGCATGTCGGCGGCGAGGCCGACATTGAACATCGCCCATCCGGCGGTGGCGCCGGTTTCGGCGGCCATGGCGGCGACGAATTCGGGCGCCTTGGCCTGCAGGCGCTCTGCTGCAGCCAGCAGGATCTTGCGGCGCGCGCCCGGACCGGTTGCCGACCATGCCGGAAAGGCCTTGGCGGCGGCATTGGCGGCGCGCCGCGCGTCCTCGACGGTCGCCGCGGCGACCACGGTCGCGGTTTCGCCCGAAATCGGGTTGGCGCGTTCGAAGGTACGACCGTCAGAGGCGCCCTGGTCCTCGTTGGCAATTGAAAGTCCCAGCACTTCCATCTCAGGTCCTCACCTATTCTGCATTTCGGAGTTCTTTCCGAGGAACGCGCGCTGCACGGCCTCGTCTTCGAGCAGCGCTTGCGCGCTGTTTTCGCCAACGATCCGGCCCGCTTCCATCAGGTAGCCGCGGTCGGCGATGCCGAGGCTGACCTTGACGTTCTGCTCGACGATGACCAGCCCGACGCCGGTTTGCTGGACACGGCGCAACGTAGCGAACAGCTCGGTCACCACGACGGGAGCCAGGCCCAGGCTCGGCTCGTCCAGCATCAGGAAATCGGGGTTCGACATCAGCGCGCGGCCAATCGCCACCATCTGTTGCTCGCCCCCCGACATCGTGTTGGCGTATTGCCCCCGCCGCTGCGCCAGTTTTGGAAACAGCTCGTAGACAAAGGCGCGGCGCCTCGTTTCCTCCCCCCTGGCGCGCGGCGCATAGGCGCCGAGCAGAAGGTTCTCCTCGACCGTCAGGTCGCCGAAGATACCGCGCCCTTCCGGAACCAGCGCGATGCCGACTTCGACGACCTCATGGGCGGGACGGCCGAGCAGTTGCTTGCCGTCGAGCGCGACGGACGATCCGGCATCCGGGCTTACCATTCCGGCCACGGCCTTCAGCAGCGACGACTTGCCGGCGCCGTTGGCTCCGAGGATGACGATGGTTTCGCCCTTGGCCGCGCGCACGGAAATGCTGTCGAGGGCCAGGTGCTGGCCGTAGTGCAGGCAGAGATTGGCGACCTCAAGCATGGTCCGCTCCGAGATAGGCGCGCACCACTTCCCGGTCGGCGAGCACGTCCGAGGTCGCGCCGTCGGCAATCGTGCGACCGGCGTTCATCACCACGCAGCGGCCGCACAGCGCGCGCACGGCGTCCATGACGTGTTCGACCAGGAGAACGGTCACGCCGCGCTCGGCGAGCGAGCCGACGAGGTCGATACCGATGCGCAATTCCGTAGGGTTCAACCCGGCCAGCCACTCGTCGAGCAGCAGAAGCTCCGGTTCGGCGGCCAGCGCCCGCGCCAGCTCCATCCGCTTCTGGTCGATATAGGTCAGTTGCTCCGCCGTTTCGTCGGCGCGGCCGGCCAGCCCGACCTGCTCGAGACGCTTCATCGCTTCCTGACGCGCGGCCTCGCCCCACAGCCGGCGACGCCCGAAGGCAAGGGCGGCGACGACGTTTTCGACAACGCTGAGCGAAGGCAGGATACGCACCAGCTGGAACGTCCGCGCCACACCCTTCAGCGCGATGCGGTTGGCCGGAAGGCCGGTCAGTGGCTCGCCGCGCAGGCTGATTTTGCCCTGGCTCGCCGGCAGCAGGCCGGAGACCATGTTCAGCACGGTGGTCTTGCCCGAGCCGTTGGGGCCGAGCAGGCCGACGACCTCGCCCTCAGCGATCTTGAACGACACGCCGTCCACGGCCGTCAGCCCGCCGAAGCGTTTGGTCAGGCCGGAGAGCTCGAGAAGCGCGGTCATGGCGCAGCCTCCGCGCTCTTGCCTTTCCACTGCTTCTCGGCGAAGGCCACAATGCCCTTCGGCAGCACGAAGACGATGGCGATGAACAGCAGCCCGAGGATGATCGAGTAGTGGTTGGGGAAGTTGGCCGACAGCCATTCGAACAGCAGGAACAGCGGCACCGCCCCGAGCAGCGGTCCCCATAGCCGATTTGCCCCGCCGAGCAGCGCCATGATCAGCGTCAGGAACGAGATCGTCGGATTGAACACGATCGCCGGCTCGACATAGGTCCAGCGCGGCGCCTGGATGGCGCCGACCAGGGTGATGATGACGGCGCTTGCCGCAAACAGCGCGAGCTTCACCCTGGCGATGTCGATGCCGCAATGGGCTGCCACCACCTCGTCGTCGCCGATCACCCTCAGCGCCAGGCCGATACGGCTGCGCCCGATCCACCAGGCGAGCAAGATCGTCGTCGCGCCAAGCGCCAGCAGCTGCCAGTAGATATCCTCCGATCCGAGATCGAGGAAGATGTAGCGGCCGAGCGTGCCGGTGACATTGACCTCGTACCACGTCACCAGCTGGCGGATGAGTTCTGCCAGGCCGAAGGTGAAGATGACGAAATAGACGCCGGCGAGACGCAAGGTGGACAGGCCGACGACCAGCGCCACGACCAGCCCGATCAGCGCCGCGACCAGCAGCACGAGCGGATAGGGCAGCGTCTCGCTGAGCACGGCGACCGTGTAGGCGCCGATGCCGAAGAACGCCACCGTGGCGAGCGAGACATACCGCGTCGGCCCCGAAAATAGCGCCCAGGCGGTCGCAAGCGTGACGTAGCCGGCGATGCCGATCATCAAGCCGAGGCCGTAGGCGTCGAGGTAGACGGGGGCCAGTGCCAGCGCCGCGAGCGTGGCAAGCGCCGCCGCCCAGCCGGCAAGGTCTCTTGCGGTCATCGCGACGCCCTCCCGAACAGGCCGGACGGGCGCCACAGCAGGATGGCGAGGAATATCAGGTATGTGGCAGCCAAGGTCAGTCCCGGATCGAGATAGGTGGCGACGAAGGTCTCGACGAGGCCGAGGATGAGGCCGGCGCTGAGCGCGCCGAGCACGTTGCCGACACCGCCCATGATGACAACGATCAGCGCCTTCATGGTGAAGACCACGCCGGAGGCGGCGGTGAATGTCTGGTACATCGAGATCGCCACGCCGCCAGCGGCGGCCAGCGCGCTGCCGAGCGCGAAGGCGAAGCGGGCCTGGCGGTTGACGTCGATGCCGACCAGCGAGGCGGCGGCCGGGGACACGCCGACGGCGCGCAGCGCGGTGCCCCACCGGGTGCGGGTGAGCGCAAGATAGAGCCCGCCGCCGATCAGCACGGCAAGGGCGAAGGCGAGGAGCCTGTTGGCGGCGATGTTGGTCCCGAGGATCGTCACCGGCACGTTAAGATAGGTGTAGCTGGTGTAATTGGCGCCAAAAATGACGAAAAGCGTGCCCTGAATGACGAAAAGCAGGCCGAAAGTCGCGAGAATCGAATCGATTTCCAGGCTCGCCTTGTCCTTGGCGCGCGCCACCAGCGGCCGCATCATCAGTGAATAGACGACATAACCGAAGGCGAAGCCGGCGGGCACGGCGATCGCCAGCCCGACGACGGGATTGATGCCCGCTCCGCTGTAGAGCGCGAAGGCGAGGAAGGAGGCAGTGACGATGGTGTCGCCAAAGGCCAGGTTCATGATGCGCGCGATGCCGTATTGCAGGGTCAATCCCATGGCGACGAGCGCGTATGTACCCCCGAGCACGAGCCCGGTGAGAATGGCTGTTACCAGCATCGACTGCCTCCCTGTTTCAGCCGCTTACTGCGACTTCCAGGGCTGACGCGGCAGCACCGGCTTGCTTGCGCCGGCGCGGTCGCCCGGGGCGACGCCGACGAACTGGCCATTCTGCCACTGGCCGGTCCACCACAACTGGCGCAACTGGTTGTCCTCGAGCTTGGTCTCGCCGAGAACGGTCTTGAACGTACCGGTCGACAGTTCCTCCGACACCGCGTCGCGGTCGAGGCCCTTGCGCTTGATTGCCTCCTGCAGCATCTGCAGGCTGGCATAGGTGATCACGCTGCCCCAGTAGTCCGGGCCCTGGCCGGTGACTTCCTCATGGCGCTTGCGGTAGGCGGCGTTCTCGGCATTGTTCGGGTCGATGCCGCCAAGGCTCATGATGCCGGCGGCGTTGTCGCCGTTGTTCTTGGAATAGACCGGGAAGCCGGTGCCGACGCCGAGATAGAGTACCTTCGGGTTGAAGGCGGCGACCTGCGACTGCTGCGTCAGCGCGAATGTATCCGGCGGATAGGAGAAGGCGACGAAGGTGTCGGCGCCGCTGGCCTTGGCCTCGTTGATCAGCGGGGTGAAGTCGGACGTGCCGATCGGATAGGTCTTGTCGTAGGCGATCTCGATGCCCGCTTCCTGGAAGGCCGGGCGTGCCGCCGTGACGAGGTCGATGCCGAAACCGTCGGCGATCGAGATCATCGCGACCTTGTTGTTGATCGTGCCGGCCTTGTTGGCGTCGACCAGGACCTGGGCCAGCGCTTTCGCATAGTCATGACCGCCGCCGAGCATCCAGAAGCTCTTCTTCCAGCGCTTGACGAAATCGGGCGCCTTGTCGGTCACGGCAGAGACGGCGAGCTGGGGATAGCCATAGCGGTCGAACATCGGCGCGACTGCGAGGTTGAAGCCGGTGCCCCACGGCACCAGCATGAAATCGACCTTGTCCTGCGTGGCCAGGCGTTCGACCGCGCGCACCACTTCCTCGGCCGACGAACGGTCGTCATATTCGACCACTTCGATCGGCAGCTTCTTGCCGTCGGGCATTTCGAGCCCGCCAGCGTCGTTGACGTCCTTGACCCACAGCACGTAGTTCGGAATCGTGGTGATGCCGGCGCCGCCAGCATTGGGGCCGGTCTTGGACACGGCGTAACCGATGCGGACCGATTTCCGCTCCTCCGCCGACGAAACGGTGATCCCGCCGGCCGCGAGGGCTGCCAGCGCAATGCCGAGCGTGTGCAGGAACTGCCTGCGCTTGAACAGTGTCATGAACTTCCTCCTCCCAGATGGCATCCTTGGCGGACGCGCTTGTCGGCCGATCGGAAACTGCAGCCATTCTCCTCCAGGCGCATTTTCCAGCCGATGCGAGACGTTACGACGGCTCTCATACGATACAAATAGACTTTTTCAGGAGATAATTGCACTTTACACGGGCAGGGGAGAGATGATGGAGCGACTGCAGCGAGCTTTGGCGGGTGCTGGCCAGCCACGTCCGGTTGCCGGCCTGTCTTCGGCCATGCCGGACACCGAGGCGCGGATGTTCCGGTCGGCGCTGACGGCGTCCGAATGGGTGCTGCACGGGCGGCGCCATCGCGTATTCGTGTTGCTGTCGGGTGCCGGCCGCATAAAGCTGGAAAAGACCCATGCCCCGCTGGCGGGACCATGCGTGGTGTGGCTGCCAGCCGGCAATTCCGCGAAGCTGACGCTCGACGCCGGCTCCGAAGGCGCGCAGCTGACCATTTCCGAACTGTCGCTTGGGCGCGCCATTCCGGCTGGGCCGGTGGCGGCACAGATCCGCGAGGCGATGTTCGATCCGGCGCTCGGCACGCGCGTTTCGGCGGGCGTCGCGCGCAAGCTGACGGCGATGGTCGAGGCGATCGAGGCCGAACTGAAGGACGATGCGCCCGGCGCGCAGGATGCGGTGCGCCACCACATCGCGCTGCTGGTCATCGCGCTGTGGCGGCTGTCGAGTCCGGCCGCGGCCAAGCCACAGCCGTCGCCGCGGACAATAGTCCACGGCTTCCTGCAACTGGTCGAGCTGCATGCCCGCGATCATTGGAGCGTCGCCCAATATGCGCGCCTGCTCGGCGTCACCGCCGACCGGCTCAACACGGCGATCCGCCGCGCCACCGGACGCTCGCCGCTGATGCTGATGCACACCCGCCTGATCGCCGAGGCCGAAACCCTGCTCGACAGCTCGACGCTGCAGGTGGCCGAGGTCGCCGAGGCGCTGGGCTTTCGCGACCCGGCCTATTTCAACCGCTTCTTCAAGCGCATGACCGGGATCGCGCCCGGGCGGCGGCGCAGCCAGCCGTTCCAGAATGCGCCGGGTCCGGCGCGCTCCTTCGCCGCCTGGCCGTGAAGCGCCGGGCTCAGACGGATGGAGAGAAAATCTTCCCGGGATTGAGCAGATCCCGTGGGTCGAGCAAAGCCTTGATGGCGCTGGCCAGTTCCCGCTTCACGGGGTCGACGTGACGTTCATAGGCTTCGCGCTTGTCGAGGCCGACGCCGTGCTCGGCTGAGAACGAGCCGCCGCTTTCGGCGAGGCCAACGTAAAGCACGTCTTCGATCGCCAGATGCCTGTCGTGCGGCAAGGGGCCGTCGCAGTTGATCGAAATGTGCAGGTTGCCGTCGGCGAGATGGCCGAAGACGTATGGCGCATAGGATGGGTCGATCGACTTGAGGCCGGCCTCGATGGCGCAGACGTAGGCATCGAGATTGCCGCCCGGCACCGAGACGTCGAAGGACGGCGGCAGTTTGTGTATCCGTTCGATGAGCTCGGTTTCCTCGCGCAAGCGCCAGATCGCCCTCGCCTGCTGCAGCGACGTGGCGACGAGCCCGTCAACGATGCCCGCCTCTTCCCACAGGGCTGCGAGACCTTCCTCAAGCGCCGTAGTCGCGGCGTCGACGGTGTCTGCGCCGAGCTCGAGCACCAGCAGGCAGGGCGCGTCCAATGGCAACTGCCCCGGCGCGAAGCCGAGCATCTTGTTCATCGCCACGGCAAAGCCGCGCCACATGATTTCGGCGGCGCGCAGCGACGTACCGGTCTGGCCGAGGAAATGCCTGACGAGGCGCTGCGCGGCGGCGGCGTCGTTGATGCCGACGAGGGCCGTGGCGCTCGCGCCGGCGACCGGATCGAGCCGCATGGCAACGCGGGTGACGATGCCAAGTGTGCCTTCGGCGCCGACAAACAGGTGCTTGAGGTCGTAGCCCGCGCTGGTCTTGAGTACGCGCGTCAGGTCGGAAAAGATGCGGCCGTCGGGCAGCACCGCTTCAAGCCCCAGGATGCGGTGGCGCATCGTGCCGTTGCGAAAGGCCATGATGCCGCCGGCGTTGGTCGAGACCATGCCGCCGATGGTGCAGCTGCCGCGCGCCGCAAGGTCGATGCCGGGGTCGAGCCCATCTGCCAGCGCAGCGTTCTGCAACGTGGCAAGCGTCGTCCCTGCCTGGACGATCGCCACACGTGCGAAAGGATCGATTTCCTCGATCCGGTTCATTGCGCCGAGGTCGCAGATGATCTGACCCACATGGCTGGTAGCGGCACCGGTGAGGCCGGTTCGTCCACCCTGCGGCACGAGGCTGACGTTGTTGTCGGCGCAGAATTTGACGAGGGCAGCCACTGCTGCCGTGTCTGCCGGCCGCACCAGGGCCGATGCGCCGAAGTTTCGCTCGTCAAAGCCCGGATCGCGGTGCGAAAGTTCGGCGTGACCCCAAACCGCCGCGTTGCAGCCCAAGCCGCGCAGCGCGTCGACGAGCGTTTTTTCGTCGGTCACCATGGTACACTCCATCGGCATGCGGATCAGCTGCGAGCCTATGCCAAAACTGGCTTGCGCTGTAGCCGAACATTGTCCCGGCGGCGACGAATCCGACGAGATGTCGTCGACTGCATCGGAACGGAGCGCAGGAGGGCAGGTCGTCGCGATTTTTTCCAGCGCATCGCGATTGACGAGCCGGGCTATTTGGACTTCGCTTCGGCAGGACGCCTGACATCATCCGTTTTGGAGAGTTCGCCGTGACGACAAACGCTGAAATCTTTGCCCGCCGCCAGAACGCCGTGCCGCGCGGCATCGGCCATGCCACACCCATTTCCGCGGCGCGCGCGCTGAACTCGGAAATCTGGGATGTCGAAGGCAAGCGCTACGTCGATTTTGCCGGAGGCATTGCGGTGCTCAACACTGGGCATTGCCATCCCAAGGTCATGGCGGCGGTGCGTGAGCAGATGGAGCGCTTCACGCATTCCTGCTTCCAGGTTCTGCTCTACGAACCCTATGTCGAGCTCGCCGAGCGTATCAACGCGCTCGCCCCGATCGATGGGCCTGCCAAGACCGGCTTCTTCACCACCGGGGCGGAAGCCACCGAAAACGCCATCAAGATCGCGCGCGCCGCGACCGGCCGCGCCGGCGTCATCGCATTCACCGGCGGTTTCCATGGCCGCACCATCATGGCGATGGCGATGACCGGAAAGGTAGTGCCCTACAAGAAGGGTCTCGGCCCGACACAACCCGAGACCTGGCATGTGCCGTTTCCAACCGCGCAGAACGACGTCACAGTCGAGGAGTCGCTGAAGTACCTGCAATTCCTGTTCAAGGCCGACATCGATCCGGCCCGCGTCGCTTCGATCATCATCGAGCCGGTGCAGGGCGAGGGCGGCTTCCATCAGGCACCAGCTGAGCTGATGCGCGCGCTGCGCAAGATCTGCGACGACCACGGCATCCTGCTCATCGCCGACGAGGTGCAGACCGGCTACGGCCGCACCGGCAAGATGTTCGCCATGGAGCATTACGATGTGAAGGCGGACCTGATCTGCGTCGCCAAGAGCCTTGCGGGCGGCCTCCCGCTCTCGGGCGTGATCGGCCGGGCCGAGGTGATGGATGCCGCCGAGGCCGGCGGCCTTGGCGGAACCTATGCCGGCAATCCGCTGGCCTGCGCCGCCGCACTCGCCGTGCTCGATGTGTTTGCCGAAGAAAAGCTGCTCGAGCGTTCCAACGGCATCGGCAAGCGCATCAGGTCCCGGCTGGAAACGTTGAAGACCCGCAACGATCTGTTGCCGATTGCCGCCGTTCGCGGTCCGGGGGCCATGGTAGCCTTCGATATCGTCCAGGACCGCGCCGGTGAGGTGCCCGATGCGGAAGCCACCAAGCGCGTGACAAAGGCAGCCTATGAGAACGGGTTGGTGCTGCTGTCCTGCGGCACCAACGCCAACACGATCCGCATCCTGGTGCCGCTGACGGCATCGGACGCCATCGTCGACGAAGGGCTGGACCTGCTCGAAAAGGCGCTGTCGCTCTAGATTTTCTGCATCCGTGCTCGGATGCCGGCGCAGCAAGCGAGCCACGGGGACCGCTGCGCTTTGCGTTTCCTCGATCGCCTTGCAATGGGGCGCGCTTCCGTGACGGAAGCGCCTTGTTCGTTCAATTATTGTCGGATATAGGTAATCCACTTATCCTACATCTGGTGGATTGTCTTGATGAGACTGGCCTTTCTCGGTGTTAGCCACTGGCATTCGACAATGCATGGCGAGGCGGCGTTGGCGGCCGGCGCGAAAATTGCGACTGCCTGGGATCCTTCGCCGGACGCAGCACGCCGGTTTGCCGACAGGTTCGGCTGCGCCGTGGCGGACAGCCTCCAGCAGGCGCTGGAAACGGCGGATTTCGCAGTCGTCATGGGGCGGCCGTTTGAAATCGCCGAGCGCGGCCGCGCCGTCATCGAGGCGGGCCTGCCGCTGCTCATCGAAAAGCCGATCGGCATTTCCGCCGCGGCCACCGACCCGCTGATAGAGGCTGCCGCCGCCAGGAACGGCTTTGTCGCCGTGGCGCTGCCGCACGTGCTTGGCATGACCGCCGCGCTTCGCGATCTTGACGCGGCTGGCCGCCTCGGGCCGGTCTCGCATTCGCATTTCCGTCTCATCAACGGCCCGCCGCAGCGTTATGTCGACGACGGTGTCGCCTGGGTGCTGGACCCGGCGATTGGCGGCGGCGGAGCGCTGCGCAACCTGGGCATCCACGGCATCAACGCCTTTCTCACGCTGGCGGGTGAACAGCCGGTCGAAGTGGTCAGTGCTTCGCTTGGCCGCCCGCTCCATAACACCGAGGTCGAGGATTATGCGGCAGTGGTGTTGCGCGCCGCCGACGGCATGCTCGGCCTCGTCGAGGCCGGCTACACCTTCGCGTCGATGAAGCGCGGCATCTTCGAATGGCGCGTCTCGTCACGGAACGCGACGCTCAGCGACTTCGGCGACCGCATCGCGCTTTCGACGCTCGACGACGAGGGCCAGCGCGACCTGCCGGTCACCCCGCCAGCCCGCCGCTACGAAGACGTCATGGCCGACACGCTGAAGCGGCTTGCCGAGGGTCGGCCGCCGGCCGTGTCGCTCGCCGACTGCCGCCGGGCAATGGCGATCATCGACCAATGCTATGCACTACAGGGAGCCTGACATGCTGAAGGTTGGAATAATCGGCGCCGGACATTTCGGTGCGGCACATGCTCAAGCGCTGCGCTCGGTCGACGGCGCGAAACTCGTGGCCGCATGCCGCAACGATGCCGATGGGCTGAAGTCCTTCACCGACGAATATGGCGGCAAGGGCTATCTCGACTATCGTGACATGTTGGCCGACCCCGAGGTCGACGCAGTGGTGGTGGCGCTGCCGCATCACTTGCACACCGACGTCGCCATCGCCTGCGCCGAGGCTGGCAAGCACATCATGATAGAGAAGCCGCTGGCCCCGACAGTCGCCGAGTGCCGCAGGATACTTGCCGCCGCCGACAAGGCCGGCGTGACGCTGATGCCGAGCCACACCATGCGCTTTTCGCTGCCGTTCCTGGCGGCAAAGCGGGTGATCGATGAAGGCCAGCTCGGCGCCATGCGTTATGGCTCGAGCCGGATGATCAAGCTGTGGATGGAGGGCAACCGCCGTGACTGGCACCTCGATCCGGCCACTGGCGGTGGCATGCTGTTCACCGCCGGCATCCATGCGCTCGACCGGCTGCTGGCTTTTGCCGGGCGTCGCGCCACCCATGTCAGCGCGATCACCGCAACGACCTTTCACGAGCAGAAGGCTGATGATGCAGCGCTGCTGCTGATCCGCTTCGGCGACGACGCCGCGGGCCAGGTGGCCAGCATCGGCTACGCCAACGGCGCCTTCATTTCCGGCGACGAGCTTGTCTTCGACAATGGTGTTCTGGCCGTGGACTTCTTCAAGGGCGTGACCCTGGGCAAGGACCTCAAGTGGCAAAAGGTCGAGAACTCGATCGAGCACGATGTCGCCGGCCAGGCGCTGGTCCGGCAGTGGCAGGCCTTCGTTGGGGCAATCGCCACGGGAGCAAAGCCGCCGCTGACCGGCGAGGACGGCATGCATGTCGTTGCCTGCATCGAGGCCGCATTCAAGGCATCGCGCGAACGCCGCGAAGTGGCGGTCGAAGCGTAAGCAAACAACCGACGGGATACAAAAGTCCCCGCCTTCCGAAAGGAGGGCGGGGACTTTTGATTTGCCTTGGGAGGCGGTTGGTCGATCGCTGCAAGCAGTGGCAGCGCGTTCAGGTGCCTGCCAGTGCCAGGCTTCCTTCAAGATCGTCGCGGATGCATGCCTTGAAATGTCCGGGCGCGACCTCGCGCAGTTCGGGCACGGTGGTTGCGCAGGCGTCGAGCGCCTTGGGGCAGCGGGTGCGGAAGACGCAGCCGCTCGGCGGGTTGGCGGGGCTTGGAATATCGCCCTTGAGCAACTGGCGCTCGGTCTTGGCGTTTGGATCGGGCGAGGGGATCGCCGCCATCAGCGCCCGCGTGTAGGGGTGCTGCGGCCTGGCGTAGAGCTCCTCGCTCGATGCGATTTCCATGATGCGGCCGAGATAGAGCACGATGACGCGGTCGCAGATGTATTCGACCACGGCGAGGTCATGCGAGATGAACAGCATGGTCAGCCCAAGCTTCTGCTGCAGGTCGCGCAGCAGGTTGACGACCTGCGCCTGGATCGACACGTCCAGCGCCGAGACCGGCTCATCGGCAACGATGAAGTCGGGGGCAAGCGTCAGCGCCCGGGCGATGCCGATGCGCTGACGTTGGCCGCCTGAGAACTCGTGAGCGTAGCGGTTGATGGCGTCGGGCGGCAACTCGACCTGCTCAAGCGCCTTTCGCGCGCGTTCGACGCGCTCCTTCTTGGTGCCGATGCCCTGGATCTTCAGCCCTTCGGTCAGGATTTCGCCGATCGTCATGCGCGGCGACAGCGAGGCGTAGGGGTCCTGGAAAATATACTGCATGCGCGGACGCTTGCGCCGCATTTCGCTGTTGGAGAGCTTGGTCAGATCCGCGCCGTCGAAGACGATCTCGCCAGAGGTCGGCTCGATCAGCCGGAGCACGGAGCGGCCGATGGTCGTCTTGCCGCTGCCGGATTCGCCGACCAGCCCGACAACCTCGCCCTTGGCGATGTCGAAGGAGATGTTTTCGAGGATCTTCAGCGTGGTGCCGCGCGTCGCATAATGCTTGGCGAGGCCACGAACCGAGAGAAGGGGAGCTGGGCTCGTCATCAGGCGATCTCCTGCCAGCGGATGCAGCGGCTGCCGTGGCGCTCGTTGACGGCGGCCAGTTCGGGCATCGCCGCGCGGCATGCGTCGGTGGCATAGGCGCAGCGCGGTGCAAAGGCGCAACCCGTGGGCATGTTGGCGAGGCTCGGCACCATGCCGGGGATTGCGTTGAGCTTCTCGCCGCTGCGCTTCATGGCGGTGGCCGTACCGAGCCTCGGCATCGATTTGAGCAGGCCCATCGTGTAGGGGTGGCGCGGATTGCGGAAGACGTCGGCGACAGGGCCGAACTCGACGATGCGGCCGGCATACATCACCGCCACCCGGTGGGCGATTTCGGCCACGACGCCGAGATTGTGGGTGACGAACAACATGCCCATGCCGCGCTCGCGCTGCAGCTTCTGCATCAGGTCGAGGATCTGCGCCTGGATGGTGACGTCGAGCGCGGTCGTCGGCTCGTCGGCGATCAGAAGCGTCGGGTCGCAGGCCAGCGCCATGGCGATGGTGGCGCGCTGGCGCATGCCGCCCGACATCTCGTGCGGATACTGGCTGGCGCGGCGGCGCGCGTCGGGGATGCCGACCTTGTCGAGCAAGCCGACGGCCGCTTCCAGCGCCTCGCGTTTTCCGATTCCCCGATGAACGCGCAAGGACTCGGATATCTGGTCACCCACGGTGTAGACCGGATTGAGGCTGGTCATCGGTTCCTGGAAGACCATGCCGATGTCGTTGCCGCGGATCTGGCGCATCGCCTCCTCGTCGAGCTTGACGAGGTCCTTCAGCTTGCCATCCTTGCCGCGAAACAAAAGCTCCCCAGCGTCGATCGAGCCGACCTTGCGGGCCAGAAGCCGCATCACCGAAAGGCTGGTCACCGACTTGCCCGAACCCGACTCGCCGACAAGCGCCACGGTCTCGCCGGGGTTGACGACTAGGTCGATGCCGTTGACCGCGGCAATCTCCCGGTCGCGCACCCGAAAGACGGTCCGCAGGCCCTTGATCTCGAGAATGGGTTCAGGCGTCATCGGCAGAACCTCAGTTCAGCAGGCCGACCGAACGCAGGATCTCGTCGACCTTGCGCGCTTCGGCATCGTTGAGCGGGGCGCGCGGACGCGCCATGACGTTGGTCGAGATGACGCCGAGGCTGCGCATCGCGGTCTTGAAACCGCCGACGCCGGTGGCGCCGCCGCTGACGCGGCCAGCCGCCACCCAAACGATCTCGAACAGGCGGCAAAGACGCTCCTGTTCCTTGCGCGCCGCATCCCAGTCGCCACGCTGGGCAGCATCCCAGAGGCGGACATAACCGGCCGGATCGACATTGGCGAGGCCGGGCACCACGCCATGCGCGCCCATCTGCAACGCGTTGTCGACGACGATCTCCGAGCCGGTCATCAGGAACACGTCCTTGTTGCCGGCGAGGTCGCTCAGCGCATAACGGAAGTTGCCGTCGTCGCCCGAGGAGTCCTTGAGGCCGATGATGGTGCCTTCCTTGGCCAGCGTCACGACCGTCTGGCGCGACAGCTTGGTATGCACGCAGACCGGGATGTCATAGGCGATCAGCGGTACGTCGACGGCGTCGCGGATCATGCGGAAGTGGTCGAGCGTTTCTGCCTGGCTGGTCAGGGTGTAGAAGGGGGCGGTGACGACAATGGCATCGACGCCGACGGACTTTGCCGTCTGGGCATGGCGGATGACGCGATCGGTCGTCGGGTCGATGACGCCGGCGATGACAGGCACGCGCCCGTTGGCGACTTTGACGGTGTGCTCGAGGATCTTGCGACGCTCGGCGTCGTCGTAAAACACCACTTCGCTGGTCGAACCGAGGGCGAACAGGCCGTGGCAGCCGCCGTCGATCAGGTATTCGAGAACGCGGGTGTAGGACGCGTAGTCGACGGAGAAGTCGTCATTGAGGGGTGTGACGACCGGAGGAACGACACCAAAGAATTTTGACATTTCAGTTCTCTTTCAGGGTTCAATTGAGTTCAGCGCGGGGATCGAAGGCATCCCTCAGGCCGTCGCCGATAAAGTTGATGGCAAGCACTGCGATCACCAGCGCGCCGCCCGGAAACAGCCATTGCCAGGGGAACTGCTCGAGCACCGCGGTAGAGCGTGCCGCATTCAGCATGTTGCCCCAGCTGGCGGCGGGCGGCGGCACGCCGAGCCCGAGGAAGGACAGGCCAGCCTCGAGCAGGATGGCGTTGGCGACCTGCAGCGTGGCGTAGACCACCAGGATGTCGATCGAGTTGGACAGTCCGTGGCGGAACAGCAGGTGGCCGAGGCCAGCACCCATGCCACGAGAGGCCATGACGAACTCGCGTTCGCGCAGTTCGAGCAAACGGGCGCGGATCATGCGCGACAGCACTGGCCAGGACAAAAGCGCAATGACAAATACGGTCGACCAGATGCCCGAGCCGACGATCGAGGCGAGCACCAGGAGGAAGATGACCGGTGGCAGCGTCATGGCGAGATCGACGGTGCGCATGGCCACCGCGTCGGTCCAGCGACCGCCAAAGGCCGACAAGGCGCCCACGATGAAGCCGATCGCCGTCGAGATGACCACTGAAGAGACGGCGACCAAAAGCGAGATGCGGCCGCCTTCAAGGGTGCGGGCCAGCACGTCGCGGCCGACGCCATCGGTGCCAAACCAGTGTTTCCACGAAGGTCCAGCGTTCATCGCCAAAAGGTCGATGTCGTTTGGCTTGTAGGGCAGCCACAGCGGATAGGTCAGCACGGCAAACAGCAGCGGCGTCAGGAGGAACAACCCGAACATGGCGGCGCGGTTCTGGACAAAACGGCCGGCGGCACGCGCCATTGGACCTGAAGAAGAAATGGTCAGCACGCTCATGTCAGGCCACCTTGATGCGCGGGTCGATGACCGCATAGGCAAGGTCGGTCAGGATGTTGACGATGATGACGCACGCGCCGATCACCAGCGTCGCACCCATGATGACCGGATAGTCGCGGGTTTCGACGGCACTGATCAGCAAAAGGCCCATGCCCGGCCAGTTGAACACGCTCTCGATGAAGATCGCGCCGCCAACGGCGAGGCCGATGGTCGAGCCGATGAGGGTGACGACGGGCAGCAGCGCGTTGCGCAGCGCGTGCTTGGTCACCACCCAGAACTCCTTGACGCCCTTGGCGCGGGCCGTGCGAACGTAGTCCTGGTTGAGCACTTCGAGCATCGAGGCGCGCATGTAGCGCATGATGAGCGCGGCATGCCCGATCGACAGCACGACGGCCGGCAGGATGAGATGATGCAGAAGATCGCCGATCGAGAAATCGGTGGCCGGTGTCAGCATGCCGCCCGACGGCGCCCATTTCAGCCGCACCGAGAAAACGTAGAGGCCGAGCAGGGCGGTGAGGAAGGCCGGGCTCGAAATGCCGAGCATGGCGAGCACCGAGAACGAGTAGTCCGGCAGCGAGTTGCGGCGTACGGCGCTGACGATGCCCGAGGCGATGCCAATGACGATGGCGATGGAAAGGCCAGCGCCCATCAGCAAAAGGGTCGGGCCGATGCGCGCGGCGATCAGGCCGGACACGGTCTCATTGAAGCGCTGCAGCGAGTGCCCGAGATTGCCCTGCACGGCTTGCGATAGCCAGGCGAGATACTGGATCGGCAGCGGCCGGTCGAGGCCGAGCTGGGTGCGCAGCGCATCCATCGCCTCCTTCGACATGGCGACGTTGGGGTCGATATAGGCGTCGATCGGGTCGCCCGGCGTCAGCTGCAGCAGCACGAAGATGAGTATCGTCAGCGCGAGCAGCATGCCGAGCCCGATCAACAGGCGATGGAGGCAATAGCGAAGCATATGGGTTCAGCGCCCTTTCCAGGGAGATGATCTGACTTCCGAAAAAAGTGGGGACGACCACTGGGATAGCCGTCCCCCGGGAGGGAAGTTGGCCTATTCGGCGATCGACCACTTTTCAGGGTGGGCCTGGTAGGGGCCGCCGGCGGGGGCCGGGGTCCAGACGAAGTCCTTGAGCTTGTCGGAAGCCACGCCGTAGCGGTTGGCCACCCACATCGTGCCCCAGGGCAGGTTGGCGTTGGTCGCCTTGCAGACGTCCTGGTAGCGCGCGTCGCGCTTGGCCGCGTCGGTCTCGGCCAATGCTGCATCGAGCGCGTTGGTGACGTCAGGCATGCGGATGCGCATCAGGTTGGCGCCTGCCGGCGGGATCTGCTTCTCGTTCAGGCCGATGTTGATGTTGGACGCATCGGGGCCGTTCTGCAGGCCGGCATAGATCAGCGGGAAGTCGCCGGCATTGCCCGACTGCTGATAGACGATCGAGTTGTAGGTCGGCGTGTCGACGGCGCGCGGCACGATGTTGATGCCGACCTGGGCAAGCATCGCCTGCATCGCGGCCAGCACGTTGGTCGCCAGCGGCGAGGTGTAGTAGGTCAGGATGGTGATCGGCTTGTCGCCGTTGATCTTGTCCCAGCCGGCCTCCGCCAGCAGCTGCTTGGCCTTCTCGGGATCGTAGGCGTACTGGTCGATGCCTTCCGGCACCAGGCGGTCGGCGACATAGACGCAGTTGGCGGGCTTGGCCGCGCCGCCGTAGAGGCTCTGGATGATGGCGTTGCGGTCGATGGCGTGCATGAAGGCCTGGCGAACCTTCAGGTCCTTCCAGATCGGCACTTCCTGGTTGAAGCCGACATAGTTGACGACATAGGAGTCGCCCTCGATGACCTTGAAGGCGTTGTCGCCGTTGAAGGTCGAGACGTCGTTGGAATCGACGTAGGTGAACTGGATTTCGCCCGAACGAAGGGCTGCGATCGCTGCGGCCGGGTTGGCGAAGTAGCGGTTGATCAGCTTCTCGGCCGCTGGCTTGCCACCGCGGAAATCGGGGTTGGCGGCGAGCTCGACATACTGGTCGGCGACGTATTTGGTGAACTTGAACGGACCGGTGCCAACAGGCGAGGTCGACCACCAGGCGTTCTTGGCGATCTGCTCGGCCGGGATCGCAGCGAGCGCGTGCTCGGGCAGCATCATCAGCTTGGTCAGCGTGTCGAGCATGCTCGGCGTCGGCGTGCTGAGCTTCACCACGACGGTATGCTCATCGGGGGTTTCGACGGCTTCGATCGCACCGAGGCGGGCAGCGAACACGGAGCCGGCCTTCTCGTTCTTGGCGAGGTCGATGGTGAACTTGACGTCCTTCGAGGTGAACGGCTTGCCGTCGTGCCATTTGGTGTCGGCCAGCTTGAAGGTATAGGCCTTCTGGTCGGGGCTGATTTCGTACGACTCGGCAAGCGCGCCGATCACATTGGCGAGCTTGTCGTCATAGATCACCAGCGGCTCGAAATAGGTGACAAGCCAGGTGAAGCCGCCCGTTGCGGCGAGCGGGTTGAAATTGCCCTGGAAACCGCCGGGACCAACGTCAAACCCGCCGGAGATGGTGGCGCCTTGCGACATTGCGGGTAGCGTGGTGGCGGCCATGCCGCCAAACAGCGCTGCCGAAAGGGCAAGCGCCGAGATCATTGTTCTCAATTTCATGTACTCCTCCCATTGGATGCGTTGGTCTTATTATGGGCGATCACGCGATTGATCCCCGCATAATGCTTGTCGAGCCGGTCCTTGGCGCCGGCGAGATCACGAGCCTCGACCGCATCGACGATGGCCGCGTGGTCGCGCCAGGTCTGCATGGGGTCGGAATTGTCGAGATTGACGAAGTCGGATGCCTTGTAGAACGCCAGCCAGAACACCTCGATCAGGCGCGACAGCACGTCATTGTCCTGGCAGCGGAACAGAAGCTGGTGGAAGTGCCGGTCCTCGTTCGGGAAGCTCTCGCCGCGTTCCGCATGCGTCCGCATCTTGCCCAAAGTCTCGCGCAGTTCGCGGATGTCCTCGGGCCCGATCATCTCAATCGTCTTTTCGATCAGCCCCACCTCGAGAGTCTGGCGGATAACAATCACTTCTTCGATCTGCTTGAGTGCGCTGCCCAAGCCATAGGCGAGGTTCTCGAGCAGGGGCTCGAAGGAGAAGGCCTTGACGAAGACGCCGATGCCGCGGCGCGACTCCAGGACGCCCACCGATTCCAGCGCCTTGATGCCCTCGCGAACCGAATTGCGGCTGACACCCAGCTGGACCGCCAGGTCGCCCTCGGGCGGCAGCGGCGCGCCAGCCTCAAGTCCGTTGTCGTCGATATAGGCGCGAAGGCTCTCCTGCACGGATACATGCAGAAGGGGGGCTCGTTTCAGCGGCTTGATCGATTTCAGGCTCATCATCGTCTCCGGTTGCCTGCGGGCGGTCCGAAAAACAGCTACAGGCGGGAAATTACCCACTTGTAGGATATCTGTCAATTGGATATTAGATGCCCACTTGTTGTCACACAGCATCATGGATAGCGCGGATGCTTGACCGACCGAAGTGCAATCGCCGCAGCAACGCCCTGCCGGGCCTCTCCTCCACAACTCTTGGAGGCAGCAGCGCCGCATTCCACGCCGCCATGTCCGCGGCGGCTTCCCGCCTGATGGCACGGGCCTATCGCCTTTCACCCGAATTCGGAGCGTTCGAGCCGGCAGCGCAGCAGCGCGTGCCAGGGTTCGCGCTGCGTCAGCCCGCAAGCAACACAATGGAGGAATGCCTGCATGTCCCAGTCTTCAATCGCGAGAACCCTGGCAATGAGCGCCACTGTACTTACCCTGTCGACGGCGGCCGCCATGGCCGCTGACGCCTGGCCGGACCTGCCCGTCGGCATCAAGAGCGGTGTCGCCGCCCGCGTCGGCGACACGGCCTATGTCGGCCTCGGCTCGGCTGGCACCGACTTCTATTCGCTCGACCTCGCCAATCCCGCCGCAGGCTGGGTGAAGCGTGCGGCCTTTGCCGGCCCGGCCACCAACGGCGCGGCGGCAGCCGTTTCCGGCGGCAAGATCTTCGTCTTCAGTGGCAACGGAAAGGCAAGCGCGGACGCCAAGTCGCCGATCATCTTCGACACGGTCTTCGCCTACGACACCGCATCCGACAGCTGGTCCAAGGTCGACACGGCGACCCCGGTCGGCCTGTCGGGCGCCAAGGCGCTGCCGCTGAAGGACGGCCGCATCGCGATCGTCGGCGGCTACAACAAGGAATTGTTCGACAAGTATCTCGCCGACGTCGCCGCCACCGACAAGGAGAAGAACCCGGAGGGCTTCAAGAAGCTCGTCAACGGCTACATGGGCATGGAACCCAAGGAGTATCGCTGGAACACCAAGGTGCTGTCCTACGACCCCTCGGCCAACAGCTGGGGCACGCTGGGCGACAACCCGTTCCTGCCCAACTGCGATTCCGCCGTCGTAGCTCGGGGCGACGACGCCTTCATGGTGATCAGCGGCGAGGTCAAGCCGGGCCTGCGCACGCCCGAGGTCAAGCAGGTCAAGGTCGATGCCCAGGCGGATGACTGGCACAAGCTGGCCGACCTGCCCAAGCCTTCGGCCAATGAGCGCCAGGAAGGCGTTGCCGGCGCTTTCGCCGGTGAGGCGGGAGGGGCCGTGCTGGTTGCCGGCGGCGCCAATTTCGTCGGCGCCCAGGCCAATGCCGAAGCCGGCAAATGGTTTGCCCATGACGGTCTCAAGAAGGGCTGGCGTGACGAGGTCTACGCCTTTGACGGCAAGGGCTGGAAGGAAGCGGGCAAGCTGCCGCACGGCCTTGCCTATGGCGCTTCCTTCTCGACAGCTGAAGGCCTGGTCATCGTCGGCGGCGAGGACGGCGAGGGCAAGCCGCGCAGCGAGGTCTTCCTGCTGAAATGGGACGGCAAGGCGGTCTCCGTGGACAACTGATCCGCTTCCTGGTGCCTGCCGCCGTCCCGTGGATGGCGGCAGTTTCGCGGCTCGCGCGCTTGCCAGTCCGGCCCCTGTCATACCGTGGGGCAGCGGACCGCCGCAAAAATAACCAAAGCGATCGTGCCAATAGCTTGAGCATCGCAAATGGATTATTCCATGGCGATGGAATATCGCATCCACCCGTTGCCGCTGGATCGGCTCGTCGGCCCCGCGTCGCGCGCCACCGAAACGCTTGTCCGCCTCGATGAGCGCATCGCCCGCTCGCCTGTCGGCCAAGGGTTCGTCGAGCGTAGCCATTTCATGGACGCAGCGTCGTCGCTGTGGCTCGACGGCGAGCTCGTGCATCTCGAGGACCTGGTCCTGCACGATGCCCGGATGGACATCCGCACGCCGACTCATGAACTGAGCCGGGCGCATGAAATCCTGCGCCTGCGGCGCCAGATGCTCGGCAACAAGCCGGACTGGGCGCTTGGCCGCGAGGGGTTGTCCATCCTGTGCGGGCGAGGGGCGGCAACGGCGGTGCATGAGGACAAGCCGCAGTCGTCCGCGCGCGTGGCCGAACTTGCCGATGATGACGACGACGATGCAGATGGCGACAACAGTCTGAGTGTCGAAATGGCTGCGCTGGACGCCGCCCTGGCGCGCGCCCAGGCTGTCGTGGAGCGCGCCCTCGACGAGACGGCTTCCGTTGTCGCGAGCAGGTCGGCCAAGGCAGCTTCGAACGACCGCAACCCGCTGATCTACGACCTCGAATGGGACGAGAGCGAGCGCCTTGCCGAGTGGACGCTGCGGGTAGCGGAAACCGCGGGCTTGCCCGCGGTGCTTCGCGCGGCGGTCGCGTTCGAAGCCTGGAATGTGATTGCGCCGTTGCAGCATGCGCCCTGGCTGGGGCGTCTTCTCATCGCCGCCTTGCTGCGCGAGGCGGGGCTCACATCGGCGCATCTGAGCGCCCTCAACATCGGCGCCCGCATGATCCCGCGTGACAGGCGCAACGCTCCCGAACGCGCCGCCCGGCTGATCGCCTTTCTGGACGGCGTCCATGAAACCGCGGCTGCGGGGCTGAAGGAACACGACCGGCTGATACTCGCCAAGACACAGATGGAACGCCGGCTCAAGGGGCGGCGGTCGACCTCCAAGCTGCCGGAGGTGATCGAATTCGTGCTGTCGCGGCCGCTGGTTACGTCCGGCATGGTGGAAAAGCAGGTCGGCGTTACCGCTGCCGGCGCGCTCGGCCTGATTGCCCAGCTCGACCTGCGCGAAGTCACCGGACGCGGCCGGTATCGTGCCTGGGGCATCCTCTGACGCGTGCAATAAATTTCACGAACTGTGCTTGCTTGATGTCTTTTGACATGAAATATATTTCAGTTGATGAATTTTATTGACATGCCTCATCCGGGCTGCAATTCTCACTACACCGGGCTTCGGGAGGAAGGCCGGACAAATCAATCCACATGGCGCGGCGCTGCGGCGGCCGGCAATGATTGTTGATCTGGCTTCGGCCAAGGGAGGGAACTTGCGTAAATTTCTGAGCACGCTCGCGCTTGCCGCGGCGACCACGACCATTCTCGGCTCGGGTTATGCCCAGTCTGCCGAAAATCCATTCAAGTGCGCACCCGGCGAAAAATACGTCATGAACGTCATGGTGTCTGGCGTCGAATACTGGTTCCCGGTCTACGAGATGTTCAAGCAGGCCGGCCAGCAGTTCGGCTGCGAGACCGAATACACCGGCACGCCGGAATATGACGTCAACAAGCAGATTGCGACCTTCGACCAGGCGCTTGCCCAGAAGCCGGCTGGCATCCTGGTTCATCCGATGAATTCCGATCCGTTCATCGAGCCGATCAACCGCGCCATCGACCAGGGCACGGCGGTTGTGACCTTTGCTGCCGACTCGCCCAATTCCAAGCGTACCTCGTTCATCACCTCCGACAATCTGGCTGAAGGCACCTATGCCGCTGATGCCGTCGCCAAGGCGATGGACGGCAAGGGCGAATACGCCGTCCTCGAAAACCCCGGCCAGGACAATCACGACAAGCGCGTCTCGGCCTTCATCGCCCGCATGGAAGCCAAGTGGCCGGACATGAAGCTGGTTGGTCGCGCGGCCTCCAACCAGGATCCGACCAAGGCCTATCAGGCGGTGCTCAGCCTGGCCCAGGCGCACCCTGAACTGGGCGCGGTGTTCATGCCCGAGGCCAACTCGGCCATCGGCGCCGCACAGGCGGCCAAGGAAGGCGGCGGCAAGATCAAGGTCATGCTCGCTGACGTCAACGCCAAGATCCTCGACATGATCAAGGCCGGCGAGATCTACGGGTCGGTCAACCCCAACCAGGGCATGCAGGGCTACATGGGCTTCATGCTTTTGTGGCTGGCCAAGCATCCCGAACTGATCGACCCGATGAACGACACCAAGCGTTCGGGCGCCAACGGCATGAGCGTGCCCTTCGTCGACAACGGCTTCTCCATCGTCACGGCCGAAAACGCCGACGACTTCTACTGGGACAAGTACCTGCAGCGTCGCGGCACCAAGGGCATCGAGGAATAAGCAACCCTCGGTCATTCGTGCTTGACTGCGATATCGTGACGGGGCGTTTGCGCCCCGTCATCCAGCCTTGAACCTCTCCCTTGCGCCAGTGAAAGTTGACAGATGTCGACGCCCATCCTCGAGATCAGGAACATTTCGAAGTCGTTCGGCCCGGTAAAGGCTCTGACCGGCATCGACTTTGCGCTCGCCGAGGGTGAGATTCATGCGCTGTGCGGCGAAAATGGCGCCGGCAAGTCGACGCTGATGAACATCATCGCCGGCGTCCTGCAGCCCGACGAAGGCGACATCCGCATTGCCGGCGACAAGGTTGTGGTTGCCTCGCCGGCCGCGGCCCAGAAGCTTGGCATCGCGCTCGTCCACCAGGAGATCGCGCTTTGCCCGGACGCGACGGTGGCCGAGAACATCTACATGTCCGCCATCAACGGTCGGCGTGCTCCGCTGATGAATTTCAATCGGCTCCACGCCGATGCGCAGAAGGTCATGGACCTCCTGGCGCCGATCCCCGTGCGGACCAAGGTCGCTGATCTTTCCATTTCCAACCAGCAGCTCGTCGAGATCGCCAAGGCGCTGACGCTCGACTGCCGCGTGCTCATCCTCGACGAGCCCACCGCGGCACTGACCGAGCCTGAGGCGCAGCGCCTGTTCGGCATTGTCCGCGGTCTCAAGGCACGCGGCATCTCCGTTGTCTACATCAGCCATCGCATGGCCGAGATCTTTTCGCTGTGCGACCGTGTGACGGTTTTCCGCGACGGCCGTTACGTCGCCACAGATGACATCGCGGCGGTGACGCCCGACGATGTCGTGCGCAAGATGGTTGGCCGCGAGATCACCCAGCTTTACCCCGACAAGTTGCAAGGAACCCCAGGGACCTCGCTGTTGTCGGTCAGGCGCCTGTCGGACGGTTCGCGCTGCGACGATGTCAGCTTCGAGCTGCGCGCCGGCGAGATTCTCGGCATTGGCGGGCTGATCGGTTCGGGCCGCAGCGAAATCGCGCAAGCCTTGTGCGGCCTTCGCGCCGCCAGGTCAGGCGACGTGACCATCGGCGGCGCGCCCGTCCGCGTCTCCAGCTATTCCGACGCCGTCAAGGCAGGGCTGGTCTACCTCTCCGAAGACCGCAAGGGCTCGGGCGTGTTTCTCGACATGTCGATTGCCGCCAACGTCTCGGCTCTCGACCTTGCCAAGCTGACCGGCGCGAGCGGTCTGCTCGACCGGCGCGCCGAAAACGCCCAGGCGCAGGACCTGACAAAACGCCTTGGCGTGCGCATGGCCGGCGTCGGCGCAGCCGTGTCGACGCTGAGCGGCGGCAACCAGCAGAAGGTGGCCATCGCCAAGCAGCTTTCGGTCGACCCCAAGGTGATGATCATGGACGAGCCGACGCGCGGCATCGACGTCGGCGCCAAGGCCGAGATCCATCGCCTGTTGCGCGACCTGTCTCGGCGCGGAGTCGGCATCATCGTCATCTCGTCGGAAATGCCCGAACTGATCGGCCTGTGCGACCGCGTGCTGGTTGTCCGGGAAGGCCGGATAGCCGGCGAACTGGCATCGGACGAATTGAGCGAGGAAGCGATCATCATGCTCGCGTCGGGCGTCCAGCCAACAGCCCATATCAATCAGCAGGCCCACAATGTCGCCTAGAGAAGCGGAAGCACAGACCATGCCGGCGGAGACGAATGTTCAAGCGCAGGGCGCTCAGTGGAACCTCGCGCGGCTCGGCTCGATGCGCGAGGCGGGGCTGATCGTCATCATCCTGGCGCTATGCATCGCCATGTCGTTCGCCTCGCCGCATTTCCTGACATGGGGCAATTTCCGCGCCATGCTGATGAGCTTTTCGATCGAGGGCATCGTCGTCGTCGGCATGACCATCCTGCTCATCGTCGGCGGTATCGATCTCTCGGTCGGCTCGGTGGTCTGCTTTTCCATGGTGGTGTCGGGCGCGCTGTTTCTCGCCGGGCTCGACCCGTGGACGGCCAGCCTGATCGGCATCGCCGTCAGCGCGCTGATCGGCGCGGTCATGGGCTTTTTCGTCACCGTGGTCGGGCTCAATCATTTCATCACCTCGCTTGCCGCGATGGTGATCGTGCGCGGACTATGCCTGGTCATCACCAAAGGTACGCCGCTGTCGCTGTTCACTCTGCCGCCGGCGTTCAAGGCGATCGGCCAGGGCAGCTTCCAGGGCGTGCCATATGTCATCATCATCTTCGTGGTGGTGGTCGCGATCTTCGACTTCCTGCTGCGCCGGGCAACCGCGTTCCGCAAGGTGTTCTACACCGGCTCCAACGAGAAGGCGGCGCAGTATTCGGGCATCCGCACCAAGCAGGTGAAGTTCTGGGTGACGGTGCTGTGCTCGACGCTGGCCGGATTTGCGGGCGTCATCTACATGTCCCGCTTCGGGGCGGCGACGCCCACCTTCGGCGCCGGCATGGAGCTCAACATCATCGCAGCCGCGGTGATCGGCGGCGCCTCGCTCAACGGCGGGTCGGGCACGATCTTCGGCGCAATCCTCGGCATGGCCCTGCTGTCGGTCGTCACCAGCTCGCTGATTCTGCTCGACATCTCCGTGTACTGGCAGGACATGATCAAGGGCTGCATCCTGCTCGCCGCAGTCTCAATCGACCACTTGCTTCACCGCAAGAAGGCCTGAGGGAGACGAACATGGCAAGCAACAGCAATTCCCGCGACGACACCACCATTGCGCGGCAGATGCACCAGGCACTGGTTCTTCACTATATGGAGGGCAAGACCCAGGCCGAGATCGCGCACGAGCTTGGTATCTCGCATGCCACCGTCAACCGCCTGATCAAGCGCGGCCATCAGATGGGCCTCGTCGAGATCAAGATCAAGTCGCCGATCGAGCACCTGGTCGGCATCGAAGCCCGGCTCGTGGCGCTTGGCGGCATCGAGCGCGCCATCGTCGTGCCCTCGCTCGGCGACAATCCGCAGACCGCTCTGCAGCGTGTCGGCGAGGCGGCTGCCGGCCTGCTCGAGGAAACGATCAAGGACGGCGACACCATTTCCATCACCGGCGGCAAGGGCGTTTCGGCCGTCGTTGCCGGCATGAGCTCAAACAAGCAATGCCAGGTCGAAGTGATCCCGGCGACCGGACTGGTGCAGGGCAAGCATTACACCGACGTCAACCACGTCGCATCGCTGATGGCCGACAAGCTCGGTGGCAGGGCCTACCAGATCCATGCGCCGCTGTTTGCCGACAGCCCCGAGCAGCGCAACATGCTGATGGGCGTCAGCTCCGTCTCCGACGTCTTCCGCAAGGCGCGCGAGGCAAGCATCGCCGTGGTTGGCATCGGTTCGATCCTGACCGACGACTCGAGTTACTACGACCTGCACCCGACATCGAGCACCGACAGGCAAGCCATCGAGCGGTCCGGAGCGGCGGGCGAGCTGCTCGCCAACCTGATCGATGCCGATGGCAAGGTCTGCGACTACAACCTCAACCGCTGTCTGGTTTCGCTGACGCTTGAGGAATTCGCCACCATTCCGCGTTCCATCGGCATTGCCAGCGGCGCGAGCAAGGTGGCGCCGATCCTCAGCGCCATGCGCGGCAATCATCTCGACATCATCGTTACCGACGAAGCCACAGCCTTGAAGGTTCTGGAACTCGCCGAGGGGAAACCAGCATGAATTCTGGCCAGATTATCCGCAGGATCGGTAAGTCCGACGTCTCCGCTTCAGCCGTAGGTCTCGGCACCTGGGCGATCGGCGGCTGGATGTGGGGTGGGACCGACGAGCAGGCCTCCATCGGAGCCATCCATGCTTCCATCGACGCCGGCGTCTCGCTGATCGACACCGCGCCAGCCTATGGTCTCGGCCGTAGCGAGGAGATCGTCGGCAAGGCGATCAAGGGCCGCCGAGACAAGGTGATGATCGCCACCAAATGCGGCCTCAACTGGCAGACGGGCAAGGGCAACTATTTCTTCGACCAGGACGGCTTGCCGGTGCATCGCTATCTCGGCGCCGACGGCATCACCCACGAGGTCGAGCAGAGCCTGCGCCGCCTCGGCACCGATCATATCGATCTCTACATCACGCATTGGCAGGACCCGACGACGCCGATCGCCGAAACGATGGAAGCGCTTGCCAGCCTGAAGAAAGCCGGCAAGATCCGCGCCATCGGGGCGAGCAATATCAGCGTTGCCGAGCTTGAGTCCTATGTCGCAGCGGGGCAGATCGACGCCATCCAGGAGCGCTATTCGATGCTCGACCGCGAGATCGAACAGACGCTTCTGCCGGTGACCACGGCGAATGATGTCGCGACGCTGAGCTATTCTTCGCTGGCCCTTGGCCTGCTTTCGGGCGCCATCGACCCGGCGCGCCAGTTCACCGGCGACGATCAGCGTAAGGACAATCCACGTTTCTCCGAGGCCAACAGGCACAAGGTCGCCGCCTTCAAGGCAGCGATTGCCCCTGTCATCGACCAGCACGGGGCGACGATGGCGCAGATCGCCATCGCCTGGACGCTGACGCAGCCGGGGATCACCTTCGGGCTGTGCGGCGCGCGCAATGCGGAGCAGGCGCTGGACAATGCCAAAGCTGGGCGGATCGTGCTCGATGCGGACGATCTGGCGCTCATCGATGCGGCGATCACGCGGCATCTCGTGGCCATGGACGCCTGATCGAAGAGGCCGGCTAACATCATGACCCGCAGCGAAATCATAGCTGGCCTGCGTGGCCGGCCCGGCCCAGCCGTGCTCATCATCGGCGGCGGCATCAACGGCATCAGCGTTTTTCGCGAGCTGGCGTTGCAGGGCGTCGACGTGCTCCTGGCCGAGAAGGACGATTTTTGCTCTGGCGCCAGCGCAGCACTTTCGCGCATGGTGCATGGCGGGCTGCGCTACCTTGAAAACGGCGAATTCAAGCTGGTGCGGGAATCCCTGCTCGAGCGCGACCGGCTGCTGGAAAACGCCCCGCATTTCGTCGGTCCGCTGCCGACGACGGTGCCGATCTTCGACCTGTTTTCAGGTGTCGCCAACGGGGCATTCCGCTTTCTCGGCTTCTCGCGCCGGCCGAGCCGCCGCGGCGCGGTGGTAATCAAGGCGGGTCTCACGCTCTATGACATCTTCACCGCCGGGCGGCGGCTGATGCCCAAGCACGAATTCCGGAGCAGGCGCCAGACGCTCGATGCCTGGCCGGCGATCAACCCCGACGTCCGCAACTCCGCCACCTATTTCGACGCCTGGGTCAGCCGCCCCGAGCGGCTTGGCGTCGAGATGCTCAACGATGCGATGGCTGCCAACCCGGAGGCGCGCGCGCTGAACTACACGCGGGTCAGCGGCGACGGCGGTGGCGTCGTTCTCACAGACGAACTGACCGGCGAAGCGCTGCCTGTTGCTCCAAGGCTCATCATCAACGCGACAGGCGGCTGGATAGACCTCACCAACGCAGCCGTCGGTGCCGAAGCGCCGAAGATGATGGGCGGCACCAAGGGCTCGCACCTGGTCATCGCCAATCGCGAGCTCTACGAGGCGCTTGCCGGCCACATGATCTATTACGAGAACGAGGACGGGCGCATCTGCATCCTGTTCCCCTATCTCGGCAATGTGCTTGTCGGCTCGACCGACATTCGCGTCGACGATCCCGGTCAGGTCCGCTGCGAAGCAGATGAGCGCGACTACATCCTGCAGTCGCTGGCCTTCGTGTTTCCGGGTTTGCGCATCGCCGACGAGGAGATCGTTTTCCAGTTTTCCGGCGTGCGTCCGCTGCCCGCCAGCGACGACAGCTTTACCGGCCGCATCCCGCGCGACCATTTCTGCGAGCAGATCGCCGCGAACGGCCCGCTGCCGCCGATGCTGTGCATGATCGGCGGCAAGTGGACGACGTTCCGCTCGTTCGGCGAAATGGCCGCCGACATGGCGCTCGATCAGCTCGGATTGAAACGGCAACTCGGCACCGAAACGCTGGCGATCGGCGGCGGCCGCGATTTCCCGAGGTCGCCATTGCTGTGGTGCGCCGACCAGGCCGACGCGCTTGGGGTCTCGCGCGAGCGCATGGGCGAGCTGCTCGAACGCTATGGCACGCAGGCGCCTGTGGTCGCCGGCCATGAGGTGCGGCACGGGACGGCGATGCTTTCCGGCTGCCGCTATTCGGCGGCCGAACTGCATCGTCTTGTCGTCCACGAGCATGTCGAGCGGCTGTCCGACCTGTTGCTGCGCCGTACGACCCTGGCGGTCACCGGACGGTTGTCGCTCGAACTGATCGACGAGGCGCTCGACGTCCTGGCCGTGGCCAAGGGATGGGACGCGGCCAGGCGGCTCGGCGAGCGCAACGATTTCCTCGCCCTGCTGGAGCATCGGCATGGGCTTGATTCAACACGATTGTCACTGACATCAGGAAGGAGCGCCCAATGCGCATCAGCAAGAAAGTCCGCATGAACCGGCTGTTCGCCAACGGGCGCTGCCTCGACGTCGCGATCGATCACGGCGTCTGCAACGAGCCATCCTTCCTCGACGGGCTGGAAGATGTTGCAGCTGTTGTCGACCAACTTGTTGCAGCCGGCCCCGACGCCATCCAGATGAACTACGGCCAGGCCGACCTGCTGCAGGAACGGCCGGGCAAGGACAAGCCGGCGCTCGTGATGCGCATCGACATGGGCAATCCCTACAACAAGACGCGTCACCGTCACATGTGGGCGCTGCTGCAGAACGAGGCCGAGCCATTGATCGGCGCGCTCGAGATGGATGCGGCCTGCGTGGTGGTCAACCTGTTCATGCTGCCCGACGAGCCGGACCTGTTTCGCCAGTGCGTGCAGAACATCGCCCGTGTCCGGGCCGACTGCGAAAAGTACGGCATGCCGCTGATGATCGAGCCGCTGGCGATGCTGCCTAACTCCGAGCGCGGCGGCTACATGGTCGATGGCGATCCCGAAAAGATCGTGACTTTGACCCGCCTTGCCCGCGAGATGGGCGCGGACATCGTCAAGGCTGATCCGACGACCGAGGCCGGCGATTTCCACAAGGTGGTCGAGGCGGCGCGCTGCCCGGTCCTGGTGCGTGGCGGCGGCAAGGTAGACCTGCGCGTGGTCTTCGACAAGTCGGCGGCCTTGATGGCGCAGGGCGCGCACGGCATGGTCTATGGCCGCAACATCTACCAGCATGCCAACCCCAAAGCCGTGGTCAACGGCCTGATGGCGATCATCCACGAGGGCGCCGACGGTGCGGCCGCGTGGGACCGCTACCGGCAATCGTAAGCTACCCTAGGAGGGGACAATGGGTGGATACGTTCTCGGCCTCGATGCCGGCAACACCGTCATCAAGGCGGTCCTGTTCGACCTGAGCGGCGGCGAGCTCGCGCTTGCCGCCAAGGACGGACATTCGTGCATGGCCAGGCCCGGTCATGTCGAGCGCGACCTCGGCGAGTTGTGGCGCAACGCGGTCGCCGTCATTCGTGAGTGCCTCGACAAGGCCGGCGTCGAGGGCAAGGACGTGCTGGCGCTTGGTTGCGCAGGCCATGGCAACGGGCTCTATGCGCTCGACCGCGATGGCGAGCCGCTGCTCGGCATCCAGTCGCTCGACACCCGCGCCAATGGACTTGTCGCCGAGTGGGCGGAAAACGGCGTCGGCGAGCGCAGCCACGCGCATTGCCTGCAGCGCCCGTGGGCGGCGCAGACGCCGACGCTGCTGGCCTGGCTCAAGCGCCACGACCCGGCACTTTTCGCGCGCATTGGCACGGTGTTCCTGAGCAAGGACTTTGTCGTCAACCGGCTGACCGGGGCGCGCTCGACCGACACCACCGACATGTCGGGCTGCGGCTTGCTGGGCATGCCGGGCAGACGCTACGTACCCGAGCTTTTGGAAGCGTACGGCCTGGAAGACTGCGCAAGCCTGCTGCCGCCGGTGCTGGAATCGGCCGAGATAGCGGGCCGGATTTCGCCCGAGGTTGCCGGCCTGACCGGTCTGGCCGCCGGCACGCCCGTCGTTGCCGGTCTCTTCGACGTGGTCGCCAGCGCCATCGGCTCGGGCGTCACCAGCACCGGGGCTGCCTCGATCATCGCCGGCACCTGGAGCATCAACCAGGTGATCACGGACGAACCGCTGCACGATCCCAATATCTTCATGCAGTCGACCTTCGATCCCAAGCGTTATCTGGCGATCGAATCGAGTGCCACGTCGGCGGCCAATCTCGAATGGATCGTGCGCGAGTTCTTCGAGCATGGACCGGAAGGCGGCCGCTCGCCGTTCGACCTCTGCGGCGAGCTTGTCGCTTCGGTCGATCCCGACGCCGACGTGCCGATCTATCATCCGTTCCTCTACGGCGCGCAGGGCAACGGCCAGGCGCGCGCCGGCTTCTACGGCATCGCTGGCTGGCACACCCGCGCTCACATGCTGCGCGCCCTGTTCGAGGGCGTCGCCTTCGAACATCGCCGCCACGTCGAGACGCTGCGCCGGGCCGGCGCCGGCATCGCCGAGGCGGTGCTGTCGGGGGGCGGGTCGCGCAGTGCGGTGTGGCCACAGATATTCGCGGACGTGCTGGGCCTGCCGGTCACGGTGGCGAGAAGCCGCGAGACCGGGGCGCTTGGTGCAGCGATTGCAGCGGCTACCGGGGTTGGGGTGTTCGCAAGCTTTGCCGAAGGGGCCGAGGCCATGACGGCGGTGGCACGCCACTACAGTCCCAATTGCGCGATTGCGCCTGTCTACGAGCGGCGCTATCGCCTGTACTGCGAGATCAACAATGCCATGGGCCCGATCTGGGCACGGATGGCGAGCGAACGGGCCGAGGCATGACCGACGCTGGGCAGTTTGGCGCTGAGGATTTTGGCGAATACGATTTCGTCATCGTGGGGGCGGGATCCGCTGGCTGCGTGCTGGCCAACCGCTTGTCGGCCAATCCCGGGCACAAGGTGCTGTTGCTGGAAGCCGGCGGCAGCGATCGCTACCATTGGGTCGACATACCTATCGGCTACCTCTACTGCATGGGCAATCCGCGCACCGACTGGCTGATGAAGACCGAACCGGAAGCCGGGCTCAACGGCCGCGCCCTCAACTATCCACGCGGCAAGGTGCTGGGCGGGTGCTCGTCGATCAACGGCATGATCTACATGCGCGGCCAGGCAGCCGACTATGACGGCTGGCGCCAGGCCGGCAACGCCGGCTGGGGCTGGGACGACGTGCTGCCCTACTTCCTGAAATCGGAAGACTATCACGGCAAGCCGGGGGCCGCGGGCCACGGTTCCGGCGGTGAGTGGCGCGTCGAGCGGCAGCGCCTGTCATGGCCGATCCTCGACGCGTTCCGCGACGCGGCGGAAGAAATCGGCGTTCCGCGTACCGACGATTTCAACCAGGGCAGCAATGAAGGCTCCGGCTACTTCGAGGTCAACCAGAAGAAGGGTGTGCGCTGGAACACGTCGAAAGCGTTTCTGCGCCCGATCCTCGGCCGCCCCAATCTGCGCGTCGTGACCGGCGCTGAAACCGAGCGGCTGCTGCTCGACGGCAAGCGGGTGAAGGGCGTGGTGTTCCGGATGGACGGCAAGCTGCATCTGGCGCGTGCCGGCGAGACCATCCTCGCCGCCGGTGCGATCAACTCGCCGAAGATCCTGGAGCTGTCGGGCATCGGCAGCCCCAGCCACCTCGCCGATATCGGCGTTGCCACAGCTCATGCGCTACATGGCGTAGGCGAGGGGCTGCAGGACCATCTGCAAATCCGCACCGTGTTCAAGGTCTCGAATGCGATGACCCTCAACCAGCGCTACCACAATCTGTTCAGCCGGGCGGCGATGGGAGTCGAATACGCGCTGCGGCGCTCCGGTCCGCTGTCGATGGCCCCGAGCCAGCTCGGCATCTTCGCGCGCAGCGACCCACGGCTTGCAACGCCCGATCTGGAGTATCACGTCCAGCCGCTCAGTACCGACCGGCTCGGCGAGCCGCTGCATCGCTTCCCGGCCGTCACCGTGTCGGTGTGTAACCTGAGGCCCGAAAGCCGCGGCACGGTGCATGCCGCTTCCAGCGACCCCAAGGCTGCGGCCAGCATCCGGCCCAATTATCTGTCGACCGAAAACGACCGCTCGGTGGCTATAGCCTCGATCCGGCACGTCCGCCGCCTGATGGCGAGCAAGGCGATTGCCCGCTTTGCCCCGGAAGAGATATTGCCCGGGCCAGCGGTCGAGAGCGACAGCGACGTGTTGCGCAAGGTCGGCGACATCGCCACCACGATCTTCCACCCCGTCGGCACCTGTAAGATGGGCGACGATCCCATGGCGGTGGTCGACGCGCGTCTCAGGGTGCATGGCCTCGCTGGCCTGCGCGTCGTCGACGCCTCGATCATGCCGTCGATCGTCTCTGGCAACACCAATTCGCCGGTGATCATGATCGCCGAGAAGGCGTCGGAGATGATCCTCGCCGACGCCGCCTGAGGCAAATCTGTTCGCGGCCTTTCAGATCTCAGCCGCCCTGGAAGCTGAGCTGCATCCCGTTGAGCGGCGTTTCGGTGTTTTGCTCTGCGATTCCCCGGCGGGCTCGGCGGCGCCACGGGGCGTACACGGCTGCCGGGAATCGAGAGCACCGGCGACGCGCTTGACGGGCTTTGATGTGCCGATACCGGCGACGAAAAATATTCCGGGCGGATCGGCACGCGGAACCCCCTGACAATGCTGGGCCTCTTTGCCACAGCGCCCTTCAAACCGCGCGTCCGGGGCCACGATCGGAAGGAACTGTTAACCATCGGTTCCTATTGCTCAGGGGACGTTTCACCGGCGAGTCTTGAGTATGGCATCGATGCGCTTTCCACGTACCAATCATTCGAACACAACCTCGCAGGGTGACGCCAAGTCGGGTGTATTCGACGACCGCGCCAACAAGTCTGGCGGGCAGCCTTTGTCGGCCGCTGACGGCCCAGGCTGGCAGGATTATTTCTTCCTTGCCCCGAATGTGCGCTTCACGCGCACGCCCGACTACGATGCTGCAAAGCGCGGCCTGCGCGAGGAACACGACGCCGAGTGCCCGGAAGCGCAGGCCCCCGAGCCCACGGTTGCCCAAGCGCCGGTCGTCCCGGCCGCGCCAATCGTTGCTGCCGTGCCACAGAACCCGGTGACCGCCGCGCCGGCGCCGGCTGTCCGCCAGCCGTTCAGCCCGGCGCGTCCGCAGGTCCAGCACAGGGAAACTGCTGCCCCGGTGGGCCTGCCATATCAGGCGCCGACGGTCAGGCCGAGTGTGGCGACGCCAGTCATGCCCGCAGCGCGGCATCCTTCGCCGGCCGTCGACGGTCAGACACAGCCAGAAACGCCGTCACACTGGGCCTATCTTTCCGACCACGCATTCTTCGAGTTCGGTGCGCCGTGCGGCGCGGAGGCCGCTGCACCGCCAAGCGCTGCACCTGTTGCCCCGGCGCCGCGCGTTGCGCCCGTGCTGCAGCCAACCAGGTCCGCTGCGGCCATGCCAGCCGCAGCCGGGCAGGTTCCAGCCGTTCCCGCGGTAATCCATCCAGCCGAGATCACGGCAATGTTCCGCGTGATCGAGTGCACACCGGGAGCACAGCCAGCGCCTGCCGCCGAGCCGATTGCAAAAGCGGAAGCCGAACCGGCAGCGCCGGCTGAAACCGTTATCGAGCAGCCCGTCGCCGCGCTGGCAACGCCGCGCGTCGTCTCGCGCGTGGCCGCCAACGACGCAGCCCCTGTTGCGCCTGCCGCAAAGAGCGTCGAGATCACCATGCCGGCGCCGCGCGCGCCTTCGTTGCCCGTTGCCGGGCGCGTCGTTCAAGCCGGCTATGGCGATGACTACACGTTGCCGCCGGAAGAGCTTCTGCAACTGCCGCCGGAAGGGCAGGGCTTCTACATGTCGCAGGAGCGGCTCGAGCAGAATGCCGATCTTCTGGAGAGCGTTCTCGAGGATTTCGGGGTGCGCGGCGAGATCATCCATGTCCGGCCCGGTCCTGTCGTCACGCTGTACGAGTTCGAACCGGCTCCTGGCGTCAAGTCGTCGCGCGTCATCGGCCTGGCCGACGACATCGCCCGGTCCATGTCGGCGGTTTCAGCGCGCGTGGCTGTCATTCCGGGCCGCAATGTCATCGGCATCGAGCTGCCAAACGAAACGCGGGAAACGGTGTATTTCCGCGAGCTGATCGAATCCGCCAATTTCCGCGAAAGCAGCTGCAAGCTGGCGCTGTGCCTTGGCAAGACCATCGGCGGTGAACCGGTCATCGCCGAACTCGCCAAGATGCCGCATCTTCTGGTTGCCGGCACCACCGGGTCCGGCAAGTCGGTCGCCATCAACACCATGATCCTGTCCTTGCTCTACCGGCTGAAGCCGGAGGAATGCCGCCTGATCATGGTCGACCCGAAGATGCTCGAGCTGTCGATCTATGACGGCATTCCGCATCTTCTGACACCGGTCGTCACCGATCCGAAAAAGGCGGTCACCGCGCTCAAGTGGGCGGTGCGCGAGATGGAAGACCGCTATCGCAAGATGGCTCGGCTCGGCGTGCGCAACATCGACGGCTACAACGAGCGCGCCGCCGTCGCCCGCGACAAGGGCGAGACCGTGGTGATGCAGGTGCAGACCGGCTTCGAGAAGGGCACCGGCGAGCCGCTGTTCGAGGAGCAGGAAATCGACTTGGCGCCGATGCCCTATATCGTCGTCATCGTCGACGAGATGGCTGACCTGATGATGGTCGCCGGCAAGGAGATCGAAGGCGCCATCCAGCGGCTGGCGCAGATGGCGCGCGCTGCCGGCATCCATCTGATCATGGCCACCCAGCGCCCGTCCGTGGACGTCATCACCGGCACCATCAAGGCCAACTTCCCCACCCGCATCTCGTTCCAGGTGACGTCGAAGATCGACAGCCGCACCATCCTGGGCGAACAGGGCGCCGAACAGCTGCTCGGCCAGGGCGACATGCTGCACATGGCTGGCGGCGGCCGCATCGCCCGCGTCCACGGGCCGTTCGTTTCGGACGCCGAGGTCGAACATGTCGTCGCGCACCTCAAGGCGCAGGGCCGCCCCGAATATCTGGAAACGGTGACGGCCGACGAAGAGGAAGAAGAAGCCGATCAGGGTCCTGTTTTCGACAAGGGCGCCGTCGCGTCCGAAGATGGCGACACGACCTATGAGGAGGCAGTGAAGGTGGTGCAGCGCGACAAGAAGTGCTCGACCTCCTATATCCAGCGCCGCCTCGGCATCGGCTACAACCGTGCCGCGTCACTGGTCGAACGGATGGAAAAGGAAGGCCTCGTCGGTGCGCCGAACCATGTCGGCAAGCGCGAGATCATGACCGGCCGCCGCGATGTCGGCAATCCGACCGATCGTGAGGATTGAGCGAAGCCGCAGGCTGTTTGCGGATTAGTGGACGGTTTCGGTTGCTACACTGGCGCAGACGCTGCGAAGCGCATTGAGCTGTTCCCGCGCTTCCTTGCGCGCCTCGGCCATGGTGTGGGCCGGGGCATCCATGCCGGCAAAAAAGCACAGCAGCGCGAAACTCTCGTGGAAACGTTTGATTGCCGACGAACCTGGTGCGCATGTACGGCACACCAGTTGCATCACTCGCTTGATCGTTTCCTGCAGCGGGGCTGAAGGATTTTCGATTTGCCGTTCCAGTTCGGCGAATACATCATGATATTTCATAAGCTTACAAAAGACCGCAGCCTGTCCTGGGAAGTTGTGGTTCGTGCCCACAGGTCGACAAGATTGCGGGCATGTGTTGCCAAGGATAGCTTCAACATAAAAGCAAATCTGTCCAAAGCATGATTGTTGGGCGAGCCTCCCTGCTCGCGCAACATAAGCTGGTGCCGCCGGGTCTGTTCAGGCCTGGGCGGCCTGGACGACCGTTACTGCGATCATATGGAACGCATCATCCGCCGAACAGCCGCGCGACAGATCGTTCGCAGGCTTGGCCAGGCCTTGCAGGATCGGGCCGATGGCATCCGCACCGCCGATGCGCTGGGCGATCTTGTAGCCGATATTGGCGGCGTCGAGATTGGGGAAGACGAAGACATTGGCTTCGCCATGCAGCGCAGAGTTGGGCGCCTTGGAGGCACTGACTGCTTCGACGAAGGCGGTGTCGAACTGCAATTCGCCGTCGATGACGAGGTCCGGGTCGGCGGCATGTGCCAGCCGGGTCGCCTCGACCACCTTGGACACGCGTTCATGGGCGGCGCTGCCGTTGGTCGAGAACGACAGCATCGCCACCTTGGCTGGCGCCGCCGCGAGCGCCTCGTAGGAGCGTGCCGACATGCGGGCGATGTCGGCGAGGCCCGACGCATCCGGGTCGACGACCAGGCCGCAATCGGCAAACACGAACGCGCCCTTCCTGGCGTGGTGCGGCTGGCACAGCATCATCAGGAAGAAGCTCGAGACGAGGCCGACGCCGGGCGCGCGGCCGATGGTCTGAAGCGCCGCCCGCACGGTATCGGCGGTGGTGGCAACGGCGCCGCCGACTGTCCCATCGGCCTCGCCCTCGCGCACCATCATGGCGGCAAAGATCAATGGCGAGCGCAGCGCTTCCGCTGCCGCAGCGGCATCGACGCCCTTGGCTTTGCGCAGCTCGTGGTAGGCAGCAGCCAGCCGGGAGGCGAGGGGCGAAGCTTCCGGGTCCTCGATACGGAATTCCTGCGGGTCCGCACCAACGTCGGCCAGCCGCCGTTCGATGACGCCGCGATTGCCGACCAGGGTGATTTCGGCGATGTCTTCGCGCCTGGCCCGGACCGCCGCCTCGACGATGCGCGGGTCCTCGCCCTCGGCGAGCACGATGCGCCTGGGTGCCTGTTTCGCGGTGGCGATGATGCGTTCGAGCGGTTTCATCAGGCGTGCCCCAGATAGTAGATTCCGGCGAGGATGAAGAGGCCGATGAAGATTGTCTCGGCGACGATCAGGGCGACCGCGTCGCCGCCGACGTCGAGCACCCGGCGCAGCGAGGTCTTCATGCCGACGGCGACGATGCCGGCGAGCAGCGCCCAGCGCGACGCTTCCATGCCGACCTTCGAGGCAGCTTCGGGCACGAGGCCGAAGGAGTTGGCTGCGGCGAGGATCAGGAAGGCGATGACGAAGCCCGGCAGCAGCGGCGGGCGCTTGCCGGTCTCGCCGACCGAACCGACGTTGCGGGTGGCGAGCGAGAAGACCAGAACCACCGGCGCCAGCATGGTGACGCGGATGAGCTTGACCAGCGTGGCGGCTTCGCCGGCCTCGGGAGAAACCGAAAAACCGGCGCCGACGACCTGGGCGACGTCGTGGATGGTGCCGCCGAAAAAGATGCCGGTTGCCCGCGCGTCGAGGCCGATGGCCTCGGCGATCATCGGATAGCCGATCATGGCGAGCGTCGACAGCACCGTCACCGACAGCACGGTGAAGATCAGGTTGCGTTCGGAGAACTCGTTCTTGGGCAGCACGGCGGCGATCGCCATGGCGGCGGAGGCGCCGCAGATGGCGACCGAGCCGCTGGTGATCAGCGCCAGTCGCCAGCCGCGCCCGAGCAGTCTCGCGGCGATCAGGCCGAAGACGATGGTCGCGGCAATCGCCGAGACGAGCAGCAGGATGGTGCCGGCGCCGAGCCCGATCAGCAGGTCGACGCTGATGCGCATGCCGAGCAGCGCGACACCGATGCGCAGCACCTTCTTGGCGCACAGGTCGACGCCGGCGACGCAGCGGCCTTCCTCCGACAGGAAGTTGAAGGCGATGCCGAGCAGCAGCGCCATCAGCATTGCGGGTGCGCCGTAGTGGTCGGACAGGAACTGCGCCGCAAGCGCAACAGCTGCGGTGACCGCCACGCCAGGCCAGTAGGTGGCGAAGGCAGTGGGCATGCCGTTCAGTCGTTGGGTCGCGGCAGCGGTATTCATCATGTCATTCCCGTCATTGTTGCTGCAGGCTTTGGCCCGCCCGGCTCCCGGGCAGGCCAGTCTTCAAGCTCAGGCGCGCTGTTGCGGGCGCATGTCCGAGCGGTCGATGCCGGCGACGGCCACGGGCTTCTTCATCGCGTCGCGGCGGAAGGGTTCGCCGAGTTCCTGGTTGAGGATGACCTCGACGAAGGTCGTCACGCCCTTGGCCTGGTCCTCGATGGCCTTGCCGAGTGCGGCGGTCAGTGCTGCCGGCGAGTCGGCGACGACGCCCTTCAGCCCGCAGCCCTCGGCCACCTTGGCGTAGCTGAGGTTCGGGTTGAGCTCGGTGCCGACGAAGTTGTTGTCGTACCAAAGCGTCGTGTTGCGCTTTTCCGCACCCCACTGGTAGTTGCGGAAGATCACCATGGTGATCGCCGGCCAGCCCTTGCGGCCGATGGCGCCCATTTCGTTCATCGATATGCCGAAGGCGCCGTCGCCGGCAAAGCCGACCACCGGCACGTCGGGACGGCCGATCTTGGCGCCGACGATCGACGGGAAACCGTAGCCGCAAGGGCCGAACATGCCGGGCGCAAGGTATTTGCGGCCCTTCTCGAAGCTCGGATAGGCGTTGCCGATGGCGCAGTTGTTGCCGATGTCGGTCGAGATGATCGCTTCCTTGGGCAGGGCCGCCTGGATCGCTCGCCAGGCCTGGCGCGGCGACATGCGGTCGGCCTCGCGGCGGCGCACGCTGGCGTTCCATTCAGTGCCCTGGTCGTCGTCCTCGTGGTCCATCGACGACAGCTGCTGCAGCCACGCCGAACGCGTCTGGTGGATGGCTGCCTTGCGCTCCTCGCGACCCTGATTGCCGGCCGACGGTGTCAGCTGTTCGAGGATCTGGCGCGCCACCTGCTTGGCGTCGCCGCAAATGCCGACGGAGACCTTCTTGGTCAGGCCGATGCGGTCGGCATTGATGTCGACCTGGATGATCGCGGCGTTCTTCGGCCAGTAGTCGATGCCGTAGCCGGGGAGGGTGGAGAACGGATTGAGGCGGGTGCCGAGCGCCAGCACCACGTCGGCCTTGGCGATCAGTTCCATCGCCGCCTTCGAGCCATTGTAGCCGAGCGGGCCGGCGGCGAGGCGATGGCTGCCGGGGAAGGCGTCGTTGTGCTGGTAGCCGCAGCAGACCGGCGCGTCGAGCCGTTCGGCAAGTGCGATCGATTCCGGGATGGCGTCGCCGATGACGACGCCGGCGCCGTTGAGGATGACCGGGAACCTGGCCTCGGACAGGAGCTTCGCCGCCTCGGCGATCGCCTTTTGTCCGCCTGACGGCCGCTCCAGCCTGACGATGCTCGGCAGGTCGACGTCGATGACGTGGGTCCAGTAGTCGCGCGGGATGTTGATCTGCGCGGGGGCACAGCCGCGCCATGCCTTCTCGATCACCCGGTTGAGCACTTCGGGAATGCGTGAGGGATCGCGGACCTCTTCCTGGTAGCAGACCATTTCCTCGAACATGGCCATCTGGTCGACTTCCTGGAAGCCGCCCTGGCCGATGGTCTTGTTGGCCGCCTGCGGGGTGACCATGAGCAGCGGCGTGTGGTTCCAGTAGGCCGTCTTCATGGCAGTGATGAAGCCGGTGACGCCCGGGCCGTTCTGGCCGATGGCCATGGCCATGGTGCCGGTGGCGCGGCTGAAGCCGTCCGCCATCATGCCGGCATTGGTCTCGTGGGCGCAGTCCCAGAAGCTGATGCCAGCCTTGGGAAACAGGTCCGACACCGGCATCATCGCCGAGCCGATGATGCCGAACGCATGCTCGATGCCATGCATCTGCAACACTTTGACGAATGCTTCTTCGGTGGTCATTTTCATTTCTTGGTTCCTTTCGATGGGGCAGGTCCGGCCTTGGGAGGATTAGAGCACCGTGCATCCGAATGGACGCACCAAGGACGCTCTGACTTACTGAGTTGGCGCATCGTGCTTTCCGAAAATCGGGTCCGATTTTCGGATCGATGCGCTAGAGGATTTCGTCCTTGAGGTAATACCAGCGGTACATTCCCCACTGGCCTAGGCGCCTGAACGGCGTCAGCAGGCCGTGGCTGGGCAGAGGCGAGGCGAAGATCGGCAGGTCGAGGGTGCCGCCCTTGCCGGCCACCATCTGGGCCATGCGCCGTCCGGCCTGGGCCGAGTACATGACGCCGTTGCCGCCATAGCCCAGCGCGTAGAACAGCTGTTGTTTGGGGTCGGGCCGGAAGATGCGGGGCATCATGTCGTGACTGACATCGACCCAGCCCCACCAGGAGTAGTCGACCTCGATGCCGCGCAGCACCGGGAATTTGCGGTAGAGCCCTTCAACGAGGCGGTCGAGATGCTTCGAATTGACCGCGTCTCTCCCGGTGATGGCGCTGCGACTGCCGATCTGCACACGCCCATCTGGGAGCATGCGATAGTAGTGGCGCAACGTGCGCGTGTCGGTGAGCGGAATGCGGGTCTGGAAGTTGAGCGCTTCCTGCTCGCTTTTGGACAGCGGGCGCGTGACGATCGAGTTCGACAGGATCGGCATCAGCCGGTGCCTGGTCAGGTCATGCAGGCCGGGCGAGGTGTAGCCGCCGGTGGCGATGCACACCGCGCGCGCCCGCACGGTCCCCCCGGGCGTCCGCAACAGATAAGCACCGCCCTTCTGCCGGCAGTCGAGCACGGGGCTGGCCGTGTGGACCTTCGCGCCGAGAGCGCGCGCCAGCCTGAGATAGCCGAAGGCGAGCTTGGCGGCATGCACGCCCATGCCGTCGGGCTCGTACATCGCCCCCTTCGCTTCGGCGTCGCGGACGAAATCGCGATGGATCTCGTCGCGTCCGACGATGCGGGTCGGGTAGCCGAAGACCTCGTTGAGCAGCCGCGATTCCTTTTCCAGCGACGGCATCACCTTGTCGCGATGGGCGATGTAGAGGTGGCCGCCATCCTGTGGGTCGCAATCGATCTCAGGCAAGCGGATCAGGTCGCGAAACAGGTCGAAGCCTTCGGCGATCTCGGCATGCATCTTCTTGGCAACGTCGACGCCCCAGCGATCGATCCACTGCGAGCGCTTGAGCCGGCCGGCGGAAATCTGCGCCTGGCCGCCGTTGCGTGTCGAACAGCCCCAGGCGACGCCGTTGGCCTCCAGAACGGTCGCCTTGATGCCATGCTCCCTGGCCAGGTGGATGGCGCAGGACAGGCCGGTGTAGCCCGAGCCGATGACCACGACATCGACGTCGATGTCCTGCGTGACGGGGCCGTCGTCTTCGGGCGGCACGCCTGCGGTGGCGATCCAGTAGGTCGGCGCATAGTCCTTGCCGTCGCCGGGGGTGGCCGCGTGAACCGGATCGTAGGCCGGATCGAACGGCTTCCTGGCGGGGCTTGGCCGTGTCAGCTGATGTTCCATCTGCCGCTCCTTTCGACCTTGCTCAGCTCTTGGCCGGCGCCGGAATCAGCGGCCGGTTCTTGCGGAAGGCCTGCTTGCGCACGATCTTGCCACCGCGCAGCGTGAACAGGTCGCAGCCCTCGGCCTCGACGCGGCTGCCGTCGGCATTGGTACCGGTGAACGTCCATTCCGAAGCGGCGCGGTCGCCGTGGACGAAGTGGCCGTGATGCGCCCAGTGCGCGTCGGACATCGCCGTCCAGACGCCGCTGAAGGCGGCGGCGATCGGGGCGGTTCCAACAAAGCGCGTGCCGTACGCTTCAGGGCCTGCCACGCCGTTGAAGACGCAGTCCTCGGCGAAGAAGCTCATCACGCCGTCGATGTCGTGCCGGTTGAAGGCATCGAACAGCTTGGCAAGGTCGTCGGCGGTGATCACCATGTCGTGGGTCCTCGTATCTCTGGCGGCCTGCCTTCGGGCATGGCTCCGCCATGGCCGGCAAGCCGGCCGATTGCAGTTCTGGTGTTCCGGGGCGTTCGGGTCTTGCCTAGCCGGGTGGCGAGGTCGCCAGGTGCGCGTTTCCTGCCATCAGATCTTGCCTTTCCAGGGGATCAGGATCTTTTCGAGATAGCGGAGCATAAGGTCGAAGGCGAAGGCGAAGATGCCGATGACGATGATGCCCATGATGACGGTGTCGCTGGCCAGGTATTCGGCGGCATTCAGCACCATGAAGCCAAGACCCCTGTGAGCGGCGACCATCTCGGCGGCCACCAGCGTGGTCCAGCCGACGCCGATGCCGATGCGCATGCCGGTGAAGATCTCGGGCAGCGCCGCCTTCAGGATCACATGGGTGATGACCTGCATGCGCGTTGCGCCCATGGCATAGGCGGCGTGGATTTGTTCGGTCGACACCGAACGGACGCCGGCGCGGGCGGCGATCGCCATCGGCGCAAAGATCGCCAGGTAGATCAGGAAGACCTTCGGAAATTCGCCGATGCCGAGCCAGATGATGATCAGCGGCAGGTAGGCAAGCGGCGGCAGCGGCCGGTAGAACTCGATGATCGGGTCGAACAGGCCGCGTACGGTGCGGTTGACGCCCATCAGGATGCCGACCGGCACGGCGGTCACCAGCGCCAGGAAGAAGGCGCCGAGCACGCGGCCGAGGCTCGCCAGCGTATGCTGGATGAGGGTCGAATTGGACACGCCCTCGGTCATGGCGACGACGAACTTGTCCCAGACGGCTAGCGGCGAGGGCAGGAACAGTGGCTTGACCCAGCCCATTTCGGTGACAAGCAGCCATAGGCCAAACAACACGAGTGCGGTGATCAGGCTGATGTGCCCGCTCATGCCTTCACCGGGGGCGCCGTAGATCTTGCCGGGGCGAGCGGATTTTGCCCGGGAAATGCGCTCAAGCATGGATGAGTTCCGGATTGCCGGACTGGCGCTCGTCGCCATAGATGATGCCGAGGATTTGTTCGCGCATGTCGATGAAATCGCGGCTGGACTTGATTGCACGTGCGTTGCCCTCCTCAAGGAAGCGCCGATTGAAATCGAGCTCATAGGTGTGGGTGATGCGGCCCGGGCGCGGCGACATGACGATCAGCCGGGAGCCGAGGAACAGCGCCTCTTCGACGCTGTGGGTGATGAAGAAGAACATCTTGTTGGTCAGCTGCCAGACCTTGAGCAGCAACTCCTGGATGGTCTCGCGGGTCAGCGCGTCGAGCGCTGCCATCGGCTCGTCCATCAACAGCATCGCCGGGTCGCAGGTCAGCGCGCGGGCGATGCCGACGCGTTGCTGCATGCCGCCTGACAGGTGGTAGATCATGTGGCGGTGGAAATCCTGCAGGCCGACCAGCGCCAGGTTCTTGGTGGCGAGCTCGCGCCGGGTCGCCTTGTCCACGCCGCGCAGCTTGAGCCCGAATTCGGTGTTGTCGATGACGTTGAGCCACGGCAGCAGCGCGTGCTTCTGGAAGACGACGCCGCGGTCCGCGCCGGGGCCGACGACCTGGCGCCCGCCGAGCGTGATGTCGCCTGCCGTCGGCGACATGAACCCGGCCATCAGGTTGAGCAAGGTGGTCTTGCCACAGCCCGAGGCGCCGAGCGCGACGACGAAATCGCCGCTTTTGACTTCGAGATTCACGCCCTTGAGGGCAATGACCGCCTGGTCGGTGTAGAGGCCTGGATAGGTCAGGCTGACATTGCTGACATTGAGCGTTTCCATCGCGTCGAGCCTTTCAGAACTGATGCAGCAGATATCCGGGGAAGCCACCGGCCGGCATGCGGCCGGCGGCCAATCCAATGCTACTTGGATGCGTCCTTGGCGTAGCTGCTGTTGACGAAGGGCGCGTAGTCGTCGAGCGCCTTGTCGATCTGCTTCTGGGCGACCAGGAACTTGGCGCTTTCGTTGAGCGCGCGGACCGCGCCGCCGCCCAGCCAGGTGTCCGAAGCCTGCTCGTCGGCATTCGGGAACGACAGCAGGTTGAGCGCTTCGACAGCGCCGGCGCCGTCGCCGCCGATCAGCTTGACGATGCCTGCGACCTGCGGCGAGTCAGCCGTCCACGCCGCCTTGTTCTTGTTGTAGTCGGCATAGGAGTCGGCCAGCACCTTGGTGAAGGCGGCCATGAACTTCGGATTTTCCGCAGCCCACTTCTTGTCGGCGACAAGGCCGTCGAAGGTCGGAACCGAGGCTGCGCCGATGACTTCGGAATCCGAGATCACCTTGCCGTTCTTGAGCAGTTCCGACAGGGCCGGCGGCCAGACATAGGCCGCGTCGATGTCGCCGCGCTGCCAGGCTGCGATGATCTGCGGCGGCTTCATGTTGAGGATGTTGACCTCGCGGGGGTCGACTTTCCACACCTTTTCGAGACCGACGAGCAGGTGGAAGTGCGAGGTCGAGACGAACGGCACGCCGACATTCTTGCCCTTCAGGTCTTCGGGCTTTTCGATGCCTGAGCCATTGCGCACGGCAAGCGCTTCCGACTTGCCGATATTGTCGAGGATCCAGAACAGTTCGAGATCGACGCCGCGGGTCGCGGCGGCGGTGGTACCGGTCGAGCCGATGACACCGATCGGCACGTTGCCCGAGGCGAGTGCGGTCGAGATGTCGCCGCCCGAGCTGAACTGGCGCCAGTCGATGGTGTAGCCCGCCTCCTTCGCGGCTGCATCGAAACGGCCGTCGGCGATGGCCGTGACGAACGGCCCGACGATCTGCTGGTAGCCGACCACGACGGATGTTTCCGCATAGGCGAGGCAGGAAGTGAAGACGCCTGCCGCTACTGTAACGGCGCCAGCTAAACGCTTGAAATGCTTAAAGTGTATCATCGTTACCCTCTTGTTTTGTTAGCCACCGGTTGTTCCGGAAACTTGCCGGCTTTGATGCCGGTCTTGGTTCTGACTAACAGGGTTAGATTAGACACACCGATTGCCTTATATCCAGATTGGAAGTTGAATGAATCCAGATTGAACATGCGTGCGGGGAGCCATGGCGCAGGCGATTGTTTCGGAGACGGTCTTCTTTCTCGACCGGACAAGCCGCATCGGGCTTCAGGCGCAGGTTCGCGAAACAGTGGTCTCGGCAGTGCTGTCGGGGCGGCTGCAGCCGGGCGCGCAGCTGCCTTCGACACGCAAGCTGGCGGAATACCTGAACATTTCGCGCATCACCGTGACGCTGGCCTACCAGGAGCTGGCGTCGCAAGGCTATGTCGAGACCGCCAGCCGCAGCGCCTATCGCGTCGCCGGCAATCCGCCGACAAGCGGCCTGGAGGCGACGGCCGCAGAGGCGGGAAGCGAGGAGATCGACTGGTCGTCCAAGCTGCGCTCCAGCTACATCGTCGCCAAGCAGATGCGCAAGCCGCTCGACTGGCGGCGCTACCCCTATCCGTTCCTCTACGGCCAGATGGACCCCTCGCTCTTCGACCTGGGAGCCTGGCGCGACTGCGCCCGCCGGGCCCTGGCGCGCGAGGATTTCGAGCTGATGGCGGGTGATTTCGCTGCGGCCGACGACGTCCAGCTCGTCAGCTACATCTGCTCGCGCACCTTGCCGAGCCGCGGCATCCGCGCCAGCCCGGACGAGATCCTCGTCACCGTCGGCGCGCAGAACGCACTGTGGATCGTCACCCAGCTGCTGCTCTATCGCGGAGCGCATGCCGTGTGCGAGAATCCTTGCCATCCCGACATGAGCGCGTCGCTGCGCCTCAGCGGCGCCGAAGTCACCGCCATCGACGTCGACAAGGAAGGGCTGCCGCCGGCGGCGCTGCCGGGCAGGATCGACGCCGTCTTCGTCACCCCCAGCCATCATTCGCCGACCGGGGCGACCATGCCGGTCGACCGCCGCGCATCACTTCTCGCGGCAGCGGCAGAGCGGGATTTCATCATCGTCGAGGACGACTACGAGTTCGAGATGAGCTTCCTTGCGCCGCCGTCTCCGGCGCTGAAGTCCTTCGACCGCAGCGGCCGGGTGTTTTACATCGGCAGTTTTTCCAAGTCGTTGTTTCCCGGTCTGCGGCTGGGCTATCTGGTGGCGCCGGCGCCGGTCATTCGCGAAGCGCGGGCGTTGCGCGCCCTGATGCTGCGCCATCCGCCCGGACATCTGCAACGCACGGCTGCCTACTTTCTGGCGCTCGGTCACCACGACGCCGTGCTGCACCGCATGCGCAGCGAATACCACAAGCGTCACATCGTCATGGCCGAAGCGCTGCGGAACGAGGGCTTCACCATCGCCGGGTCATCGGCCTTTGGCGGCACCTCGTTCTGGATCGAGGGGCCCAAAGGGCTGGATGCCGACCTCTTGATGAACGAGCTCCGCCAGGACGGCGTGCTGATCGAGTCGGGGTCGCCGTTTTTTCCCGCCGATGAGGGCCCCTGCCGCTTCTTCCGCATGGGCTACTCGTCGATACCCCGCGCCAACATCGTTGAAGGCGTTCGACGGACGGCGGAACGGGTCAAGCGCATGCATGGGGTCTGAACCTGAATTGCCGCACCGAGGCTGCGGGCGGTGCAGAGTTCGTGCTGGCCGTACCGTTGCGCCTTGTCGGCAGGGCACAGCTGATGGCGGCAATCCAGGCCGACATTTTCAAGATGCTGACTGGCATGTACCTGAACGATCCCCTGCACCCGGGGCATCGCGTCGGGAGATCAGTTGCGCCGGAGCTTCTTTTTGGCGCGTCGTTCCAGATAGGCGGTGGCCTGCAGGGCCGCGAGCACGACGGCGGCGCCGACGATGATGCGCGTTTCGGGTATCTCGTCGAAGAACAGATAGCCGGCTGCTGCCGTCACGACGATCGAAAGATAGCCGATCGGGGCCAGCACGCTGGCGTCGGCAAGCCTGTAGGCGCGCAGGAAGCAATACTGTCCTGCCTGGGCCAGGAAGCCGATGGCGAGCAACGGAATCCAGTCGAACGCCTTGACCGGTTGCCAGACGAAGATAGCGGGCACGGCGGTGATGACAGCGAGGCCGACGGTGTAGAAGACCATCATGACTGTGGTGTTTTCGTCGCGCAGCATACGCGTCTGGATGATCGCCAGCGACCCGAAGACAACGGTGCAGAACACTGCGAGCAGGCCAAGGTTCCAGGCCACGCCGCCAGGCGCCAGCATCACCAGGACGCCGGCGAAGGCGGTGCCGGCGCCGATCCAGCGCAGCCGCGAGACCGTCTCGCCGAGGATGGCGGCGGCCATCGCCATGGTGATGAGCGGCCTCGAAAAGCTGAGCGCGTTGACCACGGCGAGCGGCAGCATCGTGTAGGCGAGGAACTGGCTGGTCAGCGCAATCGCGTTGCAGCTGATGCGCGATATGTTCTGCCAGGGGTGCTTGGTGTGGCGGATGTGGTGACGGTGCCGCCAGATCAGCGGCAGGATGAACATCAGGCCGATCATCGCCCGGATGAAGACCAACTGGAAGGCGGGGTAGATCATGCCCTGCGCCTTGACGAGCGCCGTCATGCCGCCGGAAACCAGCAGCATGTCGGCGAGCACCCAGGCCACGCCTTCGCGGTTGGCCTTGCGCCGCTCTTCGCCTGCCTCCGGCGTTGCCGCGATGTCAGGCTGGCTGGACAAGATTAGCCATCAGACGGAATGCTCCGGGGACCAACTTGTCCATCTGGTGGTGCAGCACCAGGCTGGTGTGGGTGTGGCGGCCCTTGCCGATCTGCGCCGACACCAAGGCGCCCATCAGCGGCTGCTCGTTGACGTCGTGCATGGCGAACAAAGGCTGGTAGGCCTCGTCCCAGCGCGCGGCGAAATACAGCCCGCGCTCCTTGTTCCAGCCGGACCAGTCCTGCGGGCCAATTGCGTTGGGGCCCTGGAGAAGGACGTGGTCCGGCGCCAGCACCGTGACCTCGGCGTTCGGATCCGTTACGCGCCAGCGTAAAGACGGCGAGCCGATCTCGAGTCTCCTCGGTGGCGTCGCTAGTGGATCCCAACCGTCGGTCGGGCGGTGGTAAAGCGTGACAAGGTGGCCGCCATTTTCGACGAAGCGATGCAGCTTCTCTGTTGCGGCAGCCAGATCCTTGCGGATGCCGAAGGCAAAGATGCCGACGACGATGGTCGTGAAGCGGGAGAGGTCGCCGGCCAGCGCCTTGGCGTCCAGCTCGGTGACGTCGAGTCCCATCCGTGGCAGCCACAGGCCGACACGGTCGGCCCCGCCGCCGGCATAGCCGACCCGCGCGCCCTGCGGCAGCTTGAGGTCGAGGGCAAGCACGCTCAGCGCTTCAGGCTGGCGGTGGGTGACGCGGCCGATATGCGGATAGGCAATCGGGGTCAGGCGTAACGCCGGTCGGCCGTCGACCTCGGGAACGATGGTCGTCAGGCCGGCCTCGATGGCCTCGGGAGCGCGGATTGCCTGTCCGCCTTGCGTCTGCGCCAGCGACCAGCCGCCGGACACGCCGAGCAAAACCGGCGCCTGCCTGCCGCTCATCGTCGGCATGACCGGCCATTCGCGGCGGCTGCCGTCGAGCGGCACGATGATCGCTTCCGGTTCCATGACGACGGAGCTCGCCGGCAGCACGGCGAAAGCTTCTTCCAGATCATAGGCGGAGCGGGCCTTATGGCCGTCGAACTCGACGGAGACGATGACATGGGCGTCGCCGTTGCCGCCAAGCGCCCACCAATGCGGCGGATAGAGCTTCGAATAGGCAGTGTTGGCGGGAGCGGAGACCGTGAAGCTGCGGCGGTGGCCGGACGTTGCCTCGACCTTGACCGTGAGGGCCTCGGGCATGACAGGCTCGATCCTGACCGGGCGGGCGCCGATGCCGGGCGCAAGGTCGATCGACAGCGTGGCGGTTTCGCCGGGCGAAAGCGTCGCCGGCGAGAGCCAGGCACGGTCGAAGACTCCGGCGGCCTCGATCAGCGCGGCATCGATTTCCCTGGCCTTGCGCTCCAGCCGGTGGCGATGAAGCGCGAGGAAGGCAGGCGAGGCATTGGCCCGCGCCACGGCGAGCTGCTGCGCTGCCTCGACCAGACTGGCAATGATCGCGTCGTTTTTGGGAAAGGCTGCAATCGCGGCGTCGATGGCCCTGGCGGCCGTCTCCAGCGCCGCGGCCGCCTGTCCCGAGGCGTCCCTGGACTTGGCGAGGTCGGCAAGCGTTGAGGGAAGGCCGTCGAGCACCGACGTTTCGGCCTTTGTCCCATCTGCAGCCAAAAGCAGGTGCAACGGCCAGCGCGACTTCACCTGCTCGCGCCAGTATCCCATGCCCTGCGAGGCGTGGTAGTAGCGCGACCATTCGCCGATCCGGTCATATTCGGCGCCTGTCGCCGGCTCGCGGCCAGGTGCGTCCACGATCACGGTGGCGTCGGGAGGCGGCACCTCGTCGTCATAGGTGTCGCCGCCGCCAGACCATGCCGGCAGGTAATATTTCGCCACCTGCCAGGGGCTCATGCCTTCCTGGAAATGCTCCGGAAACGCCTCGGGATCGGCGGCGAGGCGGATCGCCTTTTCGGCGGCGCGGGTCATCGCCCGGTGGTGGCCGTGCTGGCCAGGAACGTCGAGGAAAGTCGGGATGACGATGTCGGGACGCTCGCTGCGATAGGCGCGGACCAGCCGCTCGACGGTGCGCATCTCGCCCCAGCGGTCGAAGGTCTGGTCGCCGTCCTTGGAGAATCCGAAGTCGTGCACGGCGTCATCGGGGCCGTGTCCGAGCCAGACCACGTCGGCGTCGAGTTCGCGCGCCGCTTCCTCCATCTCGCGGGTGCGCATCATGCCGAGCACGCCGAGCCGCTCCGGCCCGAGTGCATTCTGGCCGCCTTCGCCACGTGTCGAGCAGGCGACGATGACGCGCATGCCAAGGCCGAGCCGGAACCAGGCGAGCATGCCGCTCTGCTCGTCGTCGGGGTGGGCGCCGGTGTTCATCATGGTGACTGTGGAGGCAAGTCGGCTGAGCGACCTGTGAAGCCTGAGCAGCGCGGGACTGGATTTCTGTCTCTCGATACGTTGGCGGGCGCTCAGCATTCATGTCCTCCGGTATTTCAGTCGGCTAGTCGGTCGGCGTGGTCGCCACTGTTTCGAGCTTAGGGGTCACCACCTCGAACAGCGGCAGTGCGGCGGCGCCAAGCGCCGCGGTGTATTGCCCGGTCTGGCCGCGCACGACGCGCGGCAAGGCGCGGGCGCGGCGGCTGGCGACCGAGATCGGCAGCTGGCCCATGCGGTCGATCAGCTCGTCGATAATCGCGTCCGGCAGCATGCCGCCGAGGATCACCGTCTCCGGATCGAGAATGTTCTCGATCATCGCGATCATCGGCGCGAGATAGGTCGCGGCCTCGTCCATCCACTCGACGAGCACCGGGTGGCGTTCGCCGTGAAGGCGTTCGAGATCTGCGAAGTCGCAGTCTTCGATGCCGGCGTCGCACAGCCTCTCGCGCAACGCATAGGCCGAAGCGTAGCGCTCGAGGCAGCCGTGCTGGCCGCACGGACAGGCACGCCCGCGCGGCGCGACCACGACATGGCCGATTTCACCGGCGTTGCCGAAGGCGCCACGGAAGGGCACGCCGTCCTGGATCATGCCAAGGCCGATGCCGGCGCCGAAATAGATCATGGCAAAGCTGGAGATCGCGTGGCCGGCGCCGAACAGCCTTTCGCCGACGGCAGCCGCGTTGGCGTCGTTTTCCACCGTCACCGGTTCGCCGCAGGCTTCGCTCAGCAGGCTCGCCGCGTCGATGTCGGCCCAGCCGGGCAGGGTGGTCGGGCCGACAGAGGTCATGCCCTCGATCTCGAAAGGGCCGGGCATGACGACGCCGATGCCGAGCAGCGGTGCCTTGAAATCCCTGCGCACCGATTCGAGTTCGGACCTGATGTGCGCCACGACTTGCGGCGGGCTGGTGTCGCGCACGGGCGTGATGCGCTTGGACCGGGGCTGGCCGGAGAGGTCGAGGACCGTCGCCACCATGTGGTCGGAAGCGACTTCGATGCCCATCGTCATGGCGCCGTCGGGGTTGACCGCGAACTGGATCGGCGGCTGGCCGCGGCCGGAACGCAGGCGGCCGGTCTCCATCAACAGGTTTTCGCGGACCAGTTCGTCGACGATGTTGGCGATGGCTTGTGCCGTCAGATGCGTCAGCCGGGCGATGTGCATGCGTCCGAGCGAGCCGTTGCGGCGCACCACGTCGAGCACCACGCGCCGGTTGTGGTCGCGGCTGCGCTCCGGGTTCTTCCCCAAGGTGACCTGATGTGTGCTGCCCGGCTGAAACGCCATTTCGCTCATCCTGACCTGCTTCGCAAAATTGATAACGCGGAAGCGATCTTCATCGCAATAGATTAATTCAAGTAAATTATCTTATTGACAAACGCGCGCTGCCGGGGAACCGTAGGGGGAGGTATGCGGGGAGGATCCGCAGCTCGTTGGTGTCGGATGTGTCCGGGCGTGGTCCGCCTGCCTTTGATGACCCATGAATTCTAGGCGAGTGGCCCGCTTCTCGACTGCACGAGAAGAGCCGGGCCAAGGGGATAATGGTCGTCCGTGTCCGGACAATCCGGCGGGCGCTTTTTGGAGGCTAATATGCGCAAAGCAACCTTGTTTGCCGGACTGATCGCAGGTTTCAGCACGCTGGCAATGAACGCGGCCCAGGCCGTCGAGATCGAGTACTGGCAGTATGTCTTCGACACCCGCGTCAAGGCGATGGACCAACTCATCGACAATTTCCAAAAGGCCAATCCTGACATCACCGTCAAGCACACGACCTTCCCCTACGCCGACTACCAGACCCGCGTGATCGCGGCGAAGATGGGCGGGCAGGGCCCGGACGTCATGCAGCTGTTCTATGGCTGGCTCGACAAGTTCGTGGCCGGTGGCCTGCTGCAGCCGCTGCCGACCGATGCGTTCCCGCACGACAAGATCGAAGGCGAATTCTTCCCGATCGTCAGCGCCATGAAGCGCGGCGACGACTATTACGGCTTGCCGACGGCGGTTCGCTCGCTGGCGCTGTTCTACAACAAGAAGCTGTTCACCGAAGCCGGCCTCGATCCGGCCAACCCGCCCAAGACCCTCGACGAGTTCGTCGCAGCGGCTGAAAAGCTCACCAAGCGCGACGGCAGCGGCAACCTGATCGTCGCCGGCTCCACCCTCGACATGGGCGGCCAGGATCACCAGTGGTGGCGTGAAGTGCTGGTCCGCCAGTTCGGCGGCGAGCCGTACACCGACGGTGACCGCAAGGTGGCCTACAACACCGAGGCCGGCGAAAAGGCGCTCAAGTTCTACACCGACCTGCAGACCGAAAAGAAGATCGGCCAGGCCGGCTTCATGGACGAAGGCCAGGCGGCATTCCGCGCCGGCATGGCCGGCATGACCATCGACGGCACCTTCCGTCTCGGCGCCTTCAAGTCGATCGAGGGCTTCGAGTGGGGCGTGACCGAGCTTCCGGCCAATGCCGAGGGCGTGCGTTCGAACTATGCCAGCTACTTCGCCAACGGCATCAGCTCGAAGACCGAGGGCGAGAAGCTCGAGGCGTCCAAGAAGTTCCTTGCCTACATCTCCTCGCCCGAGGCCATGGATGTCTGGCTGAAGACCGTCGGCGAGCTGCCGGCGCGCCGCTCGGCCGCGATGACCGACGCCAACCTCGCCGACCCGATCTACGGTCCGTTCCTGAAGGGCCTGGAATACGCCCACACCACGATGTTCGTCGACGAGGCGGCCCAGCGCCAGAACACCATCGACATGGCCAACCGCATCCTGCTCGAAGGCCAGTCGGTGAAGGACTCGCTCGCCGCCGGCGCCGCCGCCGAGCAGGCGATCATCGACGGCGCGGCCAAGTAAGGCCGGGCATCAATGACTGTGGCAGCGGATAGACAGGGGGCGGCGGTGAGCCGCCCCGGCGGGACTTTCTGGGACCGCCGTTCCATGCGGACGAAGCGGCTGGTCTGGGTTTGGAGCTTCCTTGCCCTGCCCATCCTGTTCTATTCGGTCATCCGCTTTTACCCCACCATCGAGGCCTTCTGGCTCTCGCTGACCAACTGGGACCTTTTGAAGCCGCCACAGTTCATCGGGCTGGCGAACTACGAAAAGCTGTTTGCCGACCCGCAGTTCTGGAAGGTGTTCAAGAACACCTTCGCCTATCTCGTCATCGGCACGCCGATCAGCCTGCTGATCTCGTTCGTCATCGCGTTCTATCTCGACCGCGTGCGTGTCATGCACGGGCTGATCCGCGGCCTGTACTTCCTGCCCTACCTGACCACCGCGGCAGCGATGGCCTGGGTCTGGCGCTGGTTCTACCAGCCGGCGCCGATCGGGGTCATCAACAACGCGCTCGGCGTCATCGGCATCCCGCAGCAGCCGTTCATCCGTTCGGTCGACCAGGCGCTGCCGTCGATCATGGTCACTGCCATCTGGGCCGGTCTCGGCTTCCAGATCATCATCTTCATGGCTGGCCTGCGTTCGATCCCCAACACCTTCTACGAGGCCGCCCGCATCGATGGCCTTGGCGAATGGGCGATCCTGCGCAAGATCACGCTGCCGCTGCTGAAGCCGACCACCGTGTTCCTGGTGGTGTTTTCGTCGATCGGCTTCCTGCGCATCTTCGACCAGGTCTACAACATGACCACCAACGATCCGGGCGGGCCGCTCGGCTCGACCAAGCCGCTGGTCCTGATGATCTACCAGACCGCGTTCTCGTCCTACGCCATGGGTTATGCCGCCGCGCAGACGGTCGTGCTGTTCTCCATCCTGCTGTGCGTGTCGCTGTTGCAGCTGTGGATCCTGAGGGAAAAGAAATGAGCGCCGTCACCGAAACCCCGGCGCTGTCCCACGCCAATCTCCGCCCCGGCCGCATCGTCGCCTGGACGCTGCTGTTCATCGGCGGCCTGATCATGGTCACGCCGCTGGCCTTCATGTTCTCGACGTCGCTGAAGACGGCCGGCCAGGTCTATGACCTCCGCCTGATCCCCTCGGCGCCGACACTGCAGAACTACATCACCATCCTCTCCGACGGGCGCTTCGTGCGCTGGTTCATGAACTCGATGATCGTGGCGGTCGCCGTCACCGTCTCCAACGTGTTCTTCGACAGCCTCGTCGGCTACACGCTGGCCAAGTTCGAGTTCCGCGGCCGCTACTTCATCTTCCTCGCCATCCTGTCGACGCTGATGATCCCGACCGAGATGCTGGTCATCCCGTGGTACCTGATGTCGGCCAATCTCGGCTGGATCGACAGCTACTGGGGCATCATGTTCCCCGGCATGATGACGGCCTTCGGCACCTTCCTGATGAAGCAGTTCTTCGAGGGCGTGCCCAACGACTTCCTCGAGGCAGCGCGCGTCGACGGGCTCAACGAGTTCCAGATCTGGTGGAAGGTGGCGATGCCGCTGGTGACGCCCGCACTCTCGGCGCTCGCCATCTTCACTTTCCTCGGCAACTGGACGGCGTTCTTCTGGCCGCTGATCGTGACCACCAGCAAGGAGCTCTACACCCTGCCGGTCGGCCTCTCGAGCTTCGCCGTCGAACAGTCCATCCAGTGGGAAATGATCATGACCGGTGCGGCGATAGCTACCCTGCCGACGCTGATCGTCTTCCTCGTGCTCCAGCGCTACATCGTCCGCGGCGTCATGCTCGCCGGGCTCAAGGGATAAGACATGCCTGAACTGAACCCGAGGCTCTCCGACAAATCTGTCTTCCCCGATCCGGTCTACAAGGAAACGGTGCTGAAGCCGCTCTTCGACGGCGCCAAGAGCCACCATGTCGACGGCTTTCGCGCCATCGACCGCGCCCATCTGGTGATGCTGGTCGAGACCGGCATCCTCGACGCCAAGCAAGCCCAGGCGATCGCCGGGGCGCTGGAGGCGATCGACCGTGAAGTCGACCCGTCGAAGCTCGAATACACCGGCGAGGTCGAGGACTTCTTCTTCCTGATCGAGAAGGAACTGAAGGCACGTCTCGGACCCGACGTCGCCGGCCGCCTGCACACGGCGCGGTCGCGCAACGACATCGATCACACGCTGTTCAAGCTCGGCCTCAAGCAGCGCATCGATGCGCTGATGCTCAAGGCGCGGGCATTGCTGTTGGCGATGATCGACACCGCCGAGCGCGAGAAGGCAACGCTGGTCGTCGCCTATACCCACGGCCAGCCGGCGCAGCCCTCGACCTTCGGCCACTATCTGTCGGCTGCCATCGAGGTGCTGGTCCGTGACATCGAGCGCTTTGAAGAGGCGCGGAAAATCGTCGACCTGTCGCCGATGGGCGCTGCCGCTATCACCACTTCGGGTTTCCCGATCGATCGCCAGCGCGTCGCCGACCTGCTTGGATTTGCTGCGCCGCTGCGCAATTCCTACAGCTGCATCGCCGCGTCCGACTACATCACCTCGACCTATTCGGCCATCGAACTGATGTTCCTGCATCTCGGCCGCCTGATCCAGGACTTCCAGTTCTGGACCGCCTTCGAGGTTGGCCAGATCTATGTGCCCAACGCCTTCGTGCAGATCTCGTCGATCATGCCGCAGAAGCGCAATCCGGTGCCGATCGAGCACATGCGCCATCTCGCCAGCCAGACCATGGGGCGTGCCCGCACGGTGCTGAACGTCATCCACAACACGCCGTTCACCGACATGAACGACAGCGAGGGCGAGACGCAGTCGATGGGCTATGAGGCGTTCACCGCCGCTGGCCGCGTGCTCGATCTGCTCGCCGCCTTTGTCGCCGCGATCAAGATCGATCCGGAGCGGGTGGCAGACAATATCCGCCGCTCCTGCATCACCATCACCGAGCTTGCAGATTCGCTGGTCCGCATCGAAGGCCTGTCGTTCCGCGAGGCGCACGAGATCGCGGCGACCGTCGCCAGGTCTGTGGTGGCCGCCGGTGGCGGGCTCGCCAAGGACGGCTACGGCCCGTTCCTCGACGCCTTCAGGCATTCGACAGGGCGCGATCCTTCCTTCGGCCGGGACAAGTTCGAAGAGATCGTTTCGCCCGAGCATTTTGTCGCCGTGCGCGGCCGTTTCGGCGGTCCGGCGCCGGAACCGATGGCCGAGGCGCTGGGCGTCTACAGGAACAAGGCGGCGGCGCTCGAAGCCGCCGCGAACGAACACGCCGGGCACGAGGCGAAGGCCGCGAAACAACTCGACGAAAAATTCAAGGCACTGGCGGGAGCGCTCTGATGGCGACGATCGAACTTGAAAAGCTGGTCAAGCGCTACGGCAAGGTGGAGGTTGTCCAGGGTATCGACCTTGAGATCGCCGACGGCGAATTTGTCGTGTTCGTCGGGCCGTCCGGTTGCGGCAAGTCGACCACGTTGCGCATGATCGCCGGCCTGGAAGATATCTCGGGTGGCAATCTGAAGATCGACGGCGAGGTGGTCAACGAGCGCGAGCCCAAGCAGCGCAACATCGCCATGGTGTTCCAGAACTACGCCATCTATCCGCATCTGACGGTGCGCCAGAACATCGGCTTCGGGCTCTACACCTCGAAGCTGTCGAAGGCCGAGAAAGACCAGCGCATCGAGGAGGCCGGCAAGATCCTCGGCCTGGAAAAGTATCTCGACCGTCGTCCGGCGGCGTTGTCGGGCGGTCAGCGCCAGCGCGTCGCCATCGGCCGCGCCATGGTGCGCAACCCGTCGGCTTTCCTGTTCGACGAACCGCTGTCCAATCTCGACGCCCAGCTGCGCGCACAGATGCGCATCGAGATCAAGCGGCTGCACCAGAAGCTCAAGACGACGACCGTCTACGTCACCCACGACCAGGTCGAGGCGATGACCATGGCCGACCGCATCGTGGTGATGAGGGACGGCCACATCCTGCAGGTGGGCACGCCGACCGATCTCTACGAAAATCCGGTCGATGTGTTCACGGCGCGCTTCATCGGCAGCCCGTCGATGAATCTCGTGCCGGGCCACAAGAACGGCAAGGGCGTCGAGCCCTCGGTGGGCGGCGACCTCCTGATCGGCATACGTCCGCACGAACTGACGGCGGCCATCGAAAAGGCCGAGGGCGGGCTCGAGCTCACCGGCACGGTGACGGCGGTCGAACCACTCGGGCCGGAAACGCTCGTGCATCTCGACGTCGACGGCAATGCGGTGATCGCCACGGCGCCCGGCAAGTTCATTCCCGCTCCCGGCAGCATGCTGACCTGCCGCGCCGCGCCCGGCAGCCTCTATCTGTTCGACGCCAAGACCGAAAAGAGCCTGGGCCGTCTATGACATCGGGAAATGCCACGCGACCGGCGGTGCTCAGCATCGGGCGGATTTACTGCGATCTCATCTTCACCGGGCTGGCCTCGCTGCCGGAGCCGGGACGGGAGGTGTTCGCCCAGGACATGAAGATGGCTGCCGGCGGCGGCGCCTTCATAGCAGCCGCGCACATGGCCCATGCCGGGCGGCAGGTTGCGCTCGTGGCGCGGCTCGGCACGGACGCGCTCTCACGCGGCATCGAGCCGGAGTTGCGCGGCGCCAATGTCGACCTGCGCTTCCTCGAGCAATCGCCGGGCGCCGGGCCGCAGGTGACCGTGGCCTCCGTCATCGGCAACGACCGCGCCTTCCTGTCGCGACGCGCCGGGCCAGCGCTTCCGGCAACGCTGGACGAAGCCCTCGGCTGGGCAGCTGCGGGCCATCTCCACATCGCCGAATACGCCACGCTGCATGAAATCCCCGGTCTCGTCAGCCGTGCCAAGGCCAAGGGACTGACGGTGTCGCTCGACCCGAGCTGGGACGAGACCCTGATCTACGAGGCCGACCTGCTGGACCGCTGCGAAGGCGTCGACATCTTCCTGCCCAACATGGAGGAAGCGACGGCGATCACCCGTGAGAACGATCCCGTGGCGGCAATCGCCATGCTGTCGGAAGCGTTTCCGGTTGTCGCGCTCAAGGCCGGTGGCGACGGCGCATGGCTGAAGTCGCAAGGGCAGCTCCTGCACAAGCGTGCGGAAGTGGTGCCGGTCATCGACACGACAGGCGCCGGAGACGCTTTCAACGCCGGTTTCATCGACGCCTGGCTTGCCGGCGGATCCGATGAGGCCTGCCTTGCCGCGGGCATCACCTATGGCAGCCTCGCCGTGCAGGCGGCTGGAGGCTCGGCGATCCTGCGACAGCCACCGGCGCGCGCGGCGGGTTGAGCCGGCCGGTCGGTGTGGTGGCCCGGCCGTTGACCTTTACGCCGCCTTCCCGACGGTCTCGGCGACGAACATCGGTCCGCCCTTATGGGCCGGGAAGCCGTAGCCGTTGATCATCACCAGATCGATGTCGCCGGCGCTTGCGGCGATGCCTTCGGCAAGCAAGGCCTTGCCCTCGTCGGCCATCGCCTTGAGCAGGCGGCCGACTATTTCCTCCCGGCTGAAGTTGCGCGGCGCGATGCCCCTGGCCGCGCGTGCAGCCGCAATCAGGGCCGTGACCTCCGGGTCGACGACCTTGTCGCCAGTGGAGTAGTCGTACCAACCCTTGCCGGTCTTGCGGCCGAAGCGTCCAGCCTCGCACAGCCTGTCGGCGATTTCGACATAGCGCGCGCCTGGATCGCGGGTCGCCGCCTGCCGCTTGCGCCGGGCCCAGGCGATTTCCAGCCCGGCCATGTCGTTGACGGTGAAGATGCCCATCGGGAAGCCATAGGCTTCGAGCGCCGCATCCACCTGTTCGGGCTGGGCGCCGTCCTCGACCATGTATTCGGCTTCGCTGCGGTAGGCCGAATAGATGCGGTTGCCGATGAAGCCTTCGGTCACGCCGCAGACGACCGCCAGCTTGCCCAGGCGCTTGGCAAAGGCGAGCGCACTGGCCAGCACATCGCGTGCGGTCGCCTTGCAATCGACGACCTCGACCAGGCGCATGATGTTGGCCGGGGAAAAGAAGTGCAGGCCGACGACGCGGTCGGGCCGCGCTGTCGCGGCGGCGATCAGGTCGGGGTCGAGGTAGCTGGTGTTGGTGGCGAGGATGGCGTCGGGCCGGACGATGCCGTCGAGACGCTGGAACAGCTCGGTCTTGACGGTGAGATCGTCGAACACCGCCTCGATAACGAGATCGGCCGCGGCCAGCGCGTTGGCGTCGGCGGCAACCTCGAGCCGTGCCAGGCAAGCGTCGCGGACGGCGGCTGAGAGGCGGCCCGACTGCACGGATTTGTCGAGTGTCGCGGCGATGCGCTCGCGTCCTTTGACGGCTGCGTCCGCAGTCTGCTCCACGCCGATGACGCGACAGCCGGCGATGAGCGTGGCCACCGCGATGCCGGTACCCATCAGGCCGGTGCCAACGATGCCGACGGTTTCGATCTTGCGCGGCGCTATGCCTTCCAGCTTGTCGGCCTTGCCGGCGGATCGTTCGGCAAAGAACACGTGGCGCAGCGCTGCCGCCTCCTGCGAGTCGCGCAGCCGGATGAAGGTGGCGCGTTCATCGGCGAGGCCGGACTTGAGGTCGACATCGCCGGCAAGCCTGACCAGGCGGACAGCTTCGGCGGGCGCGGCCTGACCGCGCGCCTTGGCGAGCACCTTCTTTGCCGCCGCTTCGACAGCCAGGGGGTCGGCGACCGGCACCGCAATCATGCCCGTACGGCGCAGCGGCGCGGCCGCCATGGCCCGTATCAGGGCGGCGGCGGTGGCGGGGTCTTCAGAGACGCCGTCGACGAGGCCGAGCGCAAGCGCCTCCTCGGCCCTGATCGTGCGGCCGCTGCCGATCAGGTCGATGGCGGCGACAGGGCCGATCAGGCGCGGCAGGCGCTGGGTGCCGCCGGCGCCCGGCACGATGCCGAGCTTGACCTCGGGCATGCCGAAGGCGGCCTTTTCGCCGGCGATGCGGCCGTGGCAGGCGAGCGCTATCTCGCAGCCGCCGCCAAGGGCCGCGCCGTTGATCGCGGCGATGACCGGCTTGCTGAAGCTTTCGATGCGGTCGATGACTTCCGGCAAGGTCGGCCCGACCGGCGGCTTGCCGAATTCCTTGATGTCGGCGCCGCCGACGAAGGTGCGTCCGGCTCCGGTAATCACCACGCCGGCCACCATGCCGTGCGCCGCGGCGTGATCGAGCGCCGCGATCAGGCCCTGCCTGACATCAGCCGAGATGGCATTGACCGGCGGATTGTCGATGGTGACGACGAGGACGCTGTCCTTGATGCTGCCGGTGACACTCTCAGAAAACCGCGTCGCGCTCATGCAATTCTATTCCGGTATTACAGCTGTGGCCTGGATCTCGATCTTTGCGCGATCCTCGACCAGAGCCACCACCTGCATCGCCGCCATCGCCGGGAAATGCCGTCCGATGACGTCGCGATAGGCCTGGCCGAGACCGCGCAGGTTTTGCGTATATTCCTGTTTGTCGGTGAAGTACCAGGTCATTGACGTGATGTGGTGCGGTTCGGCGCCGCCGGCCTTCAGCACTGCGACCACATTCTCCAGCGTCTGGCGGACCTGGCCGACGAAATCGTCGGTCTCGAATTCGCAATTGCCGTTCCAGCCGATCTGGCCGCCGACGAAGATCGTGCGGCCTGTTGCGGCGACGCCATTGGCATAGCCGATCGGCTTGGTCCAGCCCTCAGGCTGCAGAACTTCATGCATCGGTCGTCTCCAGATGATTTTCGAGGGCGGCGCGGAGGTCGTCCGGCCATGCAGTCGATTTGTGCGTGTCGAGCGAGGTCGCAACGACGCTGTGGCTGGCGCTCCAGAGGAGGACGTTTCCCGCCGAGATCTTGTGCTCCAGGTCGAGCGAAGAGCGGCCCACCCGCCGCACCGAAAGCTCGAAATCGAGCATGTCGCCATGGAAGCCCGGATGAACGAAGGTGAGGTCGAGCCGGACAGTCGGCGTGCCGATGCGCCGCTCGGCGACGAGCTGCCTCCACGGTGCGCCAACGGAAGCGAAAAACTCCTCCAGAACTCCGACGAGGATGTTCAGATAGGACGGGAAGTAGGCGATCCCTGAGGGATCGCAGTCCCCGAAACGCAACGGTCGGCTGGTGTGGAAGGTCATGGCCTGTCCCTCACTTCGCGGCCTTCATCAGCTCGCGGCCGATGATCAGCTTCTGCACCTCGGTGGCGCCTTCATAGATGCGCAGCGCCCGGATTTCGCGGTAGAGCCGCTCGGTGATCTCGCCGACGCGCACGCCGCGGCCGCCGAACAGCTGCAACGCCTGGTCGATGACCCACTGGGCGTTTTCGGTCGCCGTCATCTTTGCCATCGCGGCCTCGCGGGTGATCGGCAGTTTCTGCACGTCGCGCCGCCAGGCCGTGCGCACGGTCAGCAGCGATGCCGCGTCGATGGCCGTTGCCATCTCGCCCAGCGTGCTCTGCGCGGTCGGCAAGTCGGACAGCGTCGCCCCGAACATCTTTCGCGACTTGGCGTGGGCGACCGCTTCATCGAGCGCGCGGCGGGCGAAGCCGATTGCCGCCGCCGCCACCGAGGGCCGAAAAATGTCGAGCGTGCGCATGGCAATTTTAAAACCTTCGCCGGGCTCGCCCAGAAGCTGCGTGGCCGGGATGCGGCAATTGTCGAAGCGCACCCGCGCCAGCGGATGCGGCGCAATGGTCTCGATGCGCTCGGCGATCGACAAGCCCGGCGTGTCGGCATAGACGACGAAGGCCGAGATGCCGCGCGTGCCCGGGGCTTCGCCGGTGCGGGCAAAGACCGTGTAGACGTCGGCGATGCCGCCATTGGAGATGAAGATCTTCTCGCCGTCGAGCACATAGGTGTCGCCGTCGCGGCGGGCAGCGGTGGCCATGGCCGCAACGTCGGAGCCGGCGTCCGGCTCGGTCAGCGCAAAGGCCGAGATCAGTTCGCCGCGGGCGATCTTCGGCAGGATGGCCTGCTTGAGCTCGGTGGTGCCGGACAGGCTGATGGCGCCGGTGCCCAGGCCCTGCATGGCGAAGGCGAAGTCGGCGAGGCCGTCGGCATAGGCCAGCGTCTCGCGGATCAGGCACAGCGAACGGCTGTCGATTTCGTCCGACGCGCCGCCGAAGGCTGCAGGCACGCAGTTGCGCAGGATGCCGGCATTGCCGAGCGCCTTCACCAGCCTCCTGCAGGCCGCGTCGGCATCGGCATGGTCGATCTCGCCCAGCCCGCCCTTGGCGATGAAGCCGTCAAGCTCGGCCGCGAGCGCACGGTGGCTGTCGGCGAAGAACGGCCAGTCGAGGTGGTCGCGGGCAGGCGCAATGGTCGGCATCAAATGCGCGGCCATGGTTCAGTTCCCCTTGAATTCGGGCTTGGCCTTGGCGGCAAACGCCTCGAAGGCGCGGCGGAAGTCGCCGGTCGCCATGCAGATCGCCTGGGCCTGCGCTTCGGACTCGATGAGCTGGTCGATGCCCATCGCCCATTCCTGGTCGAGCATCTTCTTGGTCATGGCATGGGCGAACCACGGACCGTCGGCGATCGTCCGGGCGAATTTCTGCGCTTCGGCGAGAAGCGCGCCGCGCTCGTGCAGCGCGTTGTAGAAACCCCAGGCATGACCTTCGCTGGCCGTCATGGCGCGGCCGGTGAACAGGAGTTCGGCGGCGCGGCCCTGGCCGATGATGCGCGGAAGAATGCCGCAAGCGCCCATGTCCGCACCCGCCAGGCCGACGCGGGTGAACAGGAAGGCTGTCTTGGCTTCGGGTGTGGCTACGCGGAAGTCGGCGGCCATGGCGAGGATCGCGCCGGCGCCGGCGCAGATGCCGTCGACCGAGGCGATGACCGGTTGCGGACAGGTGCGGATCTGGCGCACCAGGTCGCCGGTCATGCGGGTGAAGTCGAGCAGATCAGGCATCGACATGCGCGTCAGCGGCTCGATGATGTCGAACACGTCGCCGCCCGAGGAGAAGTTGTTCTCGGCCCCGGTCAGCACCACGGCGCGCACGTCGCTGGCGCGCGCCAGCGACCGGAACAGATCCGTCAGCTCTTCATAGCTTTCGAAGGTCAGCGGGTTTTTCTTCTCGGGGCGGTTGAGCGTGATGGTGGCAACTCGACCGTCGGCATCCGTCTCAAACAGGAAGTGCTTGGCCTTGTGGTCCTTGAACGGACGCTTCTTGTCCTGCATCGGATTGGTCATTGTCATCCTCCCAAAATCTCGCCGCCGGCGACTGGTATCGCCTGGCCTGTGATCGCGGTGGCTTTTTCCGAGGCGAGCCAGAGCACGGTGTCGGCCACTTCCTGTGGCGTCACCAGCCGCCCCTGCGGGTTGGCGCGGGCGAGCGTAGCACGCGCCTCTTCATTCGTGCGTCCGGTCTTGCCGGTGATGGTTTCCACGGCATTGTCGAGCAGCGGCGTGTCGGTGAAACCGGGGCAGACCGCATTGACGGTGACGTCGGTGCGAGCGAGTTCCAGCGCCAGCGCGCGGGTCAGGCCGACGACGCCATGCTTGGAGGCGCAATAGGCCGAGACGTACGCATAACCGGTCAGGCCGGCGGTGCTGGCGATATTGACGATCCGGCCGTTGCCGGCGCGCTTGACCGAGGCAAGAGCTGCCTGTGTGACCAGGAACGTGCCGGTGAGATTGATGCCTATCACCCGGCTCCATAGCGCAAGATCGGTCTTGTCGAATGGCGCGGAGGGTGCTTCTCCGGCACAATTGACCAACACGGCAATGTCGCCTGCCTGGGCAATCGCCTTGGCGACGCCTGTCTCAACCGACTGCGCATCAGTGACGTCGAAGCCGTCGAGCACGAAGGCTTCGCCGCCCGCAGCGGCAATCTCGTCGCGAACGGCCTCCAGCGGCGGCGCCCGCCGTCCGCACAGGCTGACGCGATGGCCGCAAGCTGCCAGCGCAACGGCGATGGCGCGGCCGATGCCGCTGCCGGCACCGGTGACAAGGGCGTGGCGCCCATTCTTGCGCTGATCGCTCACGCCTTGCCTGCCGGGGCCGCTGTGGCGGCGCGCGCCAGGTTGTTCACATATTGCGCCCGGGCCGAATGATACTGCTTCGGCCAGGCTTGCTCGGCATAGCCGATCTTCGCCGCCTCATGCATGACGAAGGACGGGTCGGCGAGATGCGGGCGGGCAACCGCGCAGAGATCGGCGCGGCCGGCGGCGATGATCGAGTTGGCGTGATCGGCTTCCGAGATCGCACCCACAGCAATGGTCGGCACCTGGATCTCGTTGCGGATCTTGTCGGAGAAGGGCGTCTGGAACAGACGACCGTAGACCGGCTGCTCTTCCTTCACCACCTGGCCCGACGAGCAGTCGATCATGTCGGCGCCGGCATCCTTGAACATCCCGGCGAAGATCGCCGCATCCTCGGGCGTGTTGCCACCTTCGTACCAGTCGTGCGTCGAGAGGCGCACCGAGATCGGCTTGTCTTCAGGCCAGACGGCGCGGATGGCGCGGAACACTTCGAGCGGATAGCGCGCCCGGTTCTCGTGGCTGCCGCCATACTCGTCGTCACGCAGATTGGTCAGCGGAGACAGGAAGGAGGACAGCAGGTAGCCGTGGGCGGCGTGCAGTTCGAGGATGTCGAAACCGAGGTCGCGGGCGCGTTCCGTGGCGCTGACGAAATCGGCAAGCACACGATCCATGTCCTCGCGGGTCATGGCGCGCGGCATGTCCGAATGCTTGAGATAGGGCAGGGCGGAGGCCGAGATCAGTGGCCAGCCATCGTTCTCGACCGGCTGGTCGATGCCTTCCCAGGCGAGCTTGGTCGCCCCCTTGCGGCCGGCATGGCCAATCTGGATACCGATCTTGGCCTGGGTCTGGTTATGGACGAAATCGACCATGCGCTTGAAGGCCTGCGCCTGCTCGTCGTTCCACAGGCCCAGGCAGCCCGGCGTGATCCGCGCGTCCGGCGACACGCAGGTCATCTCGGGGAACACCAGCGCCGCACCGCCCATGGCGCGCGCGCCGATATGGACGAGGTGGAAATCGTCGGGCACTCCGTCGGTCGCCGAGTACATCGCCATCGGCGACATCACGATGCGGTTCTTCAGCGTCAGGCCGCGGATCGTGAACGGCGTGAACATCGGCGGCGGCACCGAGCCGTTGGGCGCGGGATCGACGCCGGCGCGCTCGGCGAACCAGCGCTCGAAACCTTCCAGCCAGTCCTTGTCGCGCAGGCGCAAATTCTCGTGGCTGATGCGCTGCGAGCGCGTCAGCATCGAATACATGAACTGCTCGGGTTCGAGCGTGTCGGCGTAACGCGTGCCGACGACCTCGAACCACTCCATGGCGTTGCGCGCCGCGTTCTGGATGCGGGCGACGTCGACGCGGCGAACTTCCTCATAGGCTTGGAGCACGGCCGGGATGCTGGCCTTGTCGTGGCCGATGATGTCGAACTGGCGGGTCAGCTCGATGGCGTCGTCGATGGCGAGCTTGGTGCCCGAGCCGATAGCGAAATGGGCGGTGTGGGCGCTGTCGCCCATCAAGACGACGTGGCTTTGGCCATTGAAATGGCTCCACTTGTCGCAGATCAGGCGGCCGAAATTCAGCCAGGCCGAGCCGCGCAGGTGGCGCGCATTGGTCATCAGCTTGTGGCCATCGAGCGTTCCGGCAAACAGCTTCTCGCAAAAGGCGATGGACTGGTCCTGGTCCATCTCGTCGATGCCGTGCGCCTTGAACACGTCGTCGGTTGTTTCGACGATGAAGGTCGAGGTGTTCTCGTCGAAGCGGTAGATATGGGCCTGGAACCAGCCGTGTTCGGTTTTTTGGAAGTCGAAGGTGAAGGCGTCGAAACGCTTGTCGGTGCCGAGCCAGATGTAGCGGTTGGGCCGCATCACCATGTCGGGCTTGAAGATGTCTGCGTATTTGTGGCGGATGCGCGAGTTCACCCCGTCGGCGGAGATGATCAGGTCGGCATCCGGAAAATCCTGGTCGCCCTGAGCATCGGTTTCGAACACCAGCTCGACGCCGAGTTCGAGGCAGCGCTCCTGCAGGATGTTGAGCATCTTCTTGCGGCCGATGCCGACGAAGCCGTGGCCGGTGGTGCGGATCTTGCGGCCCTTGAACACCAGCTCGATGTCGTCCCAGTGATTGAAGGCGACTTCGATGGTCTCGGCGGTCGCCGGGTCCCACTGGCGCATCGACTGCATTGTGGCATCGGAGAAGACCACGCCCCAGCCGAAGGTGTCGAAGGGACGGTTGCGCTCGACGACGGTGACATGGTGTTCGGGGTGCTGCTTCTTCATCAAAAGCGCGAAATAGAGCCCGGCTGGTCCGCCACCGATACAGACAATCCGCATGCCGTTCTCCTCCCGCGGTTTGCGCAGGTCCGGGCAGGGGGCGCCCGACCTTGATCGCCAGGGCACCATGAACGGGTTTCAAAAAAACTTCAAGCTTAAAGTTATTTTCCACCGGGCATGAGAATACCCCGCTGCCGGCAATGAACGCAGGCGACGACGGGGCTGAGCGCGGGGTGGCTCGGAGCCGGTCTGATTGCGTTATCGGGAAAGGATGCTCACGGTATCGGTGACCTCGGCATAGCCGAACGCGAGCGACGCCATGACGGCGTCATGAACCTGGGCTGCGGCAACCGTCTGGCCGTTGAATTCGAGGTCGCGGGTGGCACAGGCGTCGTGAACAACCGTCGTCTTGTAGCCGAAGTCGGCTGCGGCGCGGCTGGCGCCTTCGACGCACATGTGGCTCATCGCACCGACGATGACCACTTCCTCGATGCCCTTGGCATCAAGCGTTGCCTTGAGGTCGGTTTCGCGAAACGAGTTGACGTAATTCTTGGTGATGACCTTTTCGCCGTCGGCCGGCTGTACCGCGGCGTTGATCTCGATGCCTGCGGTGCCGGGCGCGAAGATCGGCGCGTCCGCCGCCTTTGACAGGTGACGGACATGGATGACGGCATCGCCCTTGGCGCGCGCGGCCTCGATCACGCGGGCGGCGTTTTCAGTTGCCTGCTCGATGCCGACGAGCGGCATCCTGCAGCCGGGAAAATATTCGTTCTGGATGTCGATGGCGATCACCGCGCGCTTGCTCATATCCCTGATGCCTTTGCTGTGTGGGGAAATGTTGCACCGAAGATGCGATGGATTATGGTGAGCATCAATTGGCGATATCGACATAAACAGGGGTGATTTCGACAAATGACGACAGGCGAGGTCATCGAGATCGGATTGCTGCTCTATCCGGGCGCGCAACTGTCGGCGGTGCTCGGCATGACCGATCTTTTCGAACTGGCCAACCGCACCGCCGTTCGCAAGAGCCGCGCCGCAGCGCCCAACCAACTGCGTGTCAGCCATTGGCGCGCCGAGCACTTGGAGCAGGCGCCGGTTCGTGTGTTCGACAGCCATCCAGGCGCGCCGGGCGTGCCGGCGGTCTATGTCGCGCCGCCGGCCCTGGGTGATCCGATAGCGCCAGAAGTTGCGGCTCCTGTCGCCGGCTGGCTGCGCCAGCGCCATGCTGCCGGCGGGGTGCTGGCGTCGGTCTGCGCCGGGGCTTTCGTGCTCGGCGAAACCGGGCTCTTGGCCGGGCGGGCGGTGACGACGAACTGGGTCTATGACGAGGCGTTCCGGCTGCGCTTTCCCGAGGCGAGGCTCGACACCGACAGGCTGCTCATCGACGACGGCGACATCATCACCGCCGGCAGCCTGATGGCCTGGACCGACCTGGGCCTCAGGCTGGTCGACCGCTTCCTGGGCTCGACCGTGATGATCGAGACTGCGCGGGTGCTGGCGCTCGATCCGCCCGGACGCGAGCAGCGCTACTACAGTGCCTTTGCGCCCCGGCTAAGCCATGGCGACGCGGCCATCCTCAAGGTCCAGCACTGGCTGCAGGCGAGCGAGGGCAGGGATTTCAGTCTCGCCACCCTGGCTGGGCTCGCGGGGCTGGAGGAACGCACCTTCCTGCGCCGTTTCCAGAAGGCGACCGGGCTGACGACGACCGAATACGGCCAGCGCCTGCGCGTCGGCAAGGCACGCGAACTGCTGCAGTTCACCGCGCAGTCGGTCGACAAGGTCGCCTGGGAGGTCGGCTATGGCGACGCCGGCGCGTTCCGAAAGGTGTTCACGCGCATCGTCGGCCTGACACCGAGCGACTACCGGGGCAGGTTCAGGGCATAGACGGTCGCCCGCTGGCCTATGCGCCTTTGCCGAGCGAGGCGACGATCGAGCGCTTGAGCTTGGCGAGTTCGTCGAGCAGGACCGCGCTGTCGTGTGCCCCCAGGCCGCCGAACAGGTCGGCGATCCAGTCGCCATGGGCGGCGGCCATCTTTTCGAACTCGGCGCGCCCGAACGGGGTCAGCGCGATGATCTGGACGCGACGGTCGGTGGGCGAGGTCGTGCGGCTGATGTGGCCGCTTTCGGCGAGCCGTTCGACCAGAACGGTGATGTTGCCGGGCGAGACCATCATGCGCTTGGAAACCTCTCCAAGTACCATTCCGTCCTTTGCCCTTTCGAGCTGCGCCATCAGGTCGAAGCGCGGCAGGGTCGAATCGAACTCCTCGCGCAGGCGTCGCCGCACTTCGGTCTCGACCAGCGTCGAGCAGGTCAGCAGGCGCAGCCACAGGCGCAGTTCGGCGCCATGGTCGCCGGGAGCCTCCAGCACCTTGGTTTCGCCGTCGACCCATTCGGTCGCAATCTCGTTCGTCTTGTCCTGCTCAGGCGTCATCTGGCGGTCATTCCTCACTCCCGCGGCCCGGCATGAGACGTGCCGGCCCGAACAGCTTTTGTAGTGCCGTTTCGTTCGGTCGTACAAGCTTGAAATATTCAAGGCTCGGGGATGCCGCCGGCCAGCACGGTGGCATAGGCCGTCGCGTCGATGTTGCCGCCCGAAATGACGCAAACGACGTTGCCGATTGCATGCTCGCTTGTGATGGCCGCCGCGAGCGATGCTGCGCCGGCGCCTTCGGCGACGATCTTGGCCTTGGAAAACAACAGCCGCATCGCTTCGGTCACTTGGTCGAGACTGACTGTCACGGCGCCGTCGACCAGCTCACGCGCCACCGGCCAGAGTTGCGGCACGAGCGATGGCCCGCCGATGCTCTTGATGAAGGAGGGGCGTGTTTCGATGTCGACGATACGGCCGGCGGCAAGTGCTGCCGTCACCGGCGCGGCGTTCTCGTCCTCGACGGCGAAAATCTTTGCCTGTGGCTTGAGGGTCTTCACCGCGCTGGCGACGCCCGTGGTCATGCTGCCGCCGCCATAGGGCGCAAGCACCACGTCGACCTCGGGAAGGTCCTCGATGATTTCCATGCCGATGGTGCCGTTGCCCGCAAGCACGGCCTGGTCGGTCACCGGGTTGATCAGCAGCTCCGGGAAATCCGGGCGATCGGCGCCGATGATGTACTGCCACCATGTCTCCATGGAGATGAAGCGGACCTCGCCGCCGAGGCGGCGGACGCCTGATATCTTGGTCTGCGGCGCGCCTGAATACATGTAGGCGGCCATCGGCACGCCAAGCCTGTTGGCGGCCCAGGCCATGCCATAGGCCATGTTGCCGGAGCTGGTGGTGGCCACGCCATTGGCGAGGGCATCCGCATCACGCGAAAGCAGCGCGTTGAGCGCCGGCCTGAGCTTGAACGCCCCGATGGGCGACAGCGTTTCGAGCTTGAGGAAGATCTGCCGGTCGGGCAGGCCGAGATCGAGCCGCACAAGCGGCGTGCGCGGCATGTAGGGGGCGATGCGGCTGCGGGCTGCGGCTATCTCCGAAATGGTCGGGCGACGAGGCGCGTTCACTCTGCTGCCGTCCGCGATTTCAGCGAGCCGGCGCGGGCAGCATGCCTGTTGCCGCTCTTGTCTTCGGTGTGGACATAAACGTGCACGGTGTAGCCGATGTGGTCCGCCATCAAAGCTTTTGCCTTGTCGAAATTCCGGTCGAGCGCCGCTTCCATCAGCGCCGTGTGCGGGCCGATGGACTGGGCTTCCTGCAGTGCCGCCATCGCCTCTTCGTAGCCGTCCTTTTGTCCCTCGGCGGCGCGCAACGTCGGTGCCAGCCCGAGAAAGCGATGATGCCTGCGCAACTGGTCGGAAATGGTCGAGCGAAAGCGCAGCAACCAGTTCGAATCTGCAGCGCTCAAAAGCGCCGAGTGAAACGCTTCATGCCGTTCGTCCCATGCGTCGACGGCTTCGTCCGAAGGGTCTTCGACGGCGGTCTTGCAGCGCGACAGGCGATAATGGGCGGTGACGACAGCGCTTTCCCATTCGCTGTCGCCCTTTTCCATGGCCTCAACAAGCAACGGGATTTCAACGACCATGCGCGCTCGTGCGAGGTCTTCGAGCTCTCCGCGCGATACCGGGGCAACGGCAAAGCCGCGATTGGAAATCGCGGTCACCAGGCGCTCGGCCTCGAGCCGCGACAGAGCTTCGCGCAGCGGCGTCCAGCCGACGCCATAGGCGGTGCGGAGCGCGCTCAACTTGAGCGGGGCTCCAGGCAGCAGTCGCGTTGTCAGAATATCGCGTCGCAGCAGCCGGTAGGCCGCTTCGGTCTTGGTGGAGTGCTCGTCGTCCTGCATCGCTGTCCATCCGTGTCTGCTGCAAAAATTATATATCATGGGAGCGCGTGGCAAGAATTATATATAATGTTTGACAGACCTCTCGGGACTGCTCATGATTGTCCCATGCTGCCGTTCAGGGGAGCGGTGCTTGTCAATCTGGGAGGAATAGATGAGAAATTTGAAGTCCGGTCTGATGTCGGGCCTGGTTCTCGCTGGCGCGCTCGCTGTCAGCCTTGGTGCCGCCGTCGCTGACCCGATCAAGATCGGCATCGCCAATTTCGGCGAGCACCCGCAACTCAACGCTGCTGTCGCCGGCTTCAAGAAGGCGCTGGCCGACAATGGCTATGTCGAAGGCAAGGACGTCGTCTTCACCGAAAGCCATACCAATTTCGATGCGTCGCTGGTTCCCCAGATGATCGCCAAGCTTCAGGCCGAACAGCCGAAGCTGATGTACACCGTCACCACCCCGGTGTCGCAGATCGCCAAGAAGGCGCTCGCCGGTTCGGGCATCAATATCGTCTTTTCCGCCGTGACCGACCCGGTCGCCGCCAAGCTGGTCCCGTCGTGGGAAGCTGGCGATGAAGGCATGACCGGGGCAACCGATCTGCAGGACGTCAAGGCGGTGATGGAATTCACCAAGAAGCTTTTGCCGAACGCCAAGCGTTTCGGCGTGCCGTACAATCCGGGCGAAGCCAATGACGTCGCGCTGGTCGAGAAGATCAAGGAAGCAGCACCTGCCGCAGGCTTCGAAGTGGTTGAAGTCGGCATCGACAACGTCAACGACATCCAGCAGCGCATCGCCTCGCTGGCTGGCAAGGTCGACGTGATCTACGGCCCGACCTCGAACCTGATCCAGCCGGCGATCCCGGCAGTGTCGGCTGCGGCGCGCCAGGCGGGCATCCCGGTCGTCAATGCCGACGACAACGCCGTGCGCGACGGTGTCGTGCCGGCAAGCTTCGCCGTCAACTACGAGCAGGTTGGCGTCAACGCCGGCAAGATCGCTGCCGAAATCCTCAAGGGCAAGGACCCCAAGACCATCGCGCCTTCGCGTCCGGCCTATGAGGACCATGCCGCGCTGATCTCGAAGAAGGCGATGGCGGCATTCGGCATCGAAATCCCGGCTTCGCTCGCCGAGTGCGGCTGCATCGTCGACTGATCCTCGATCTTCTTCAAACGAGACGACGGCGTCATGGACGCCGTCGTCGTCCTCGGGAGGGACGGATGCTCGAAATCCGATCTGCGCGTAAAGTCTTCTACAAGGGCCAGGCTGACGAAAAAGTCGCGCTGGACGATCTCAATCTCAAACTGGCGACCGGCGAGTTCGGCGTCGTCATCGGCTCCAACGGCGCGGGCAAGAGCAGCATGCTCAATGCCATCTCGGGCGCCCTGGTCCTCGACTCCGGCAAGATACTGATCAATGGCGACGACGTGACCGACACTCCGGTCCATACCCGCGCCATGCGCCTGGCCCGCGTCTTCCAGGATCCGATGAAGGGCACGGCCGCCTCGATGACGGTCGCCGAAAACATGCTGCTTGCCGATCTGCGCAGCAAGAAGCGCACCCTGCGCCAAGGCCTCAACGCCAGGCGCATGGCCGAATATAAGGAGCGCCTCGCGCTGCTTGGCCTCGGCCTGGAAAATCGGCTCGACACCCGCGTCGAACTGCTGTCGGGCGGCCAGCGCCAGTCGCTGTCGCTGATCATGGCGGTTGGCGGTCAGCCCGATGTTCTCTTGCTGGACGAACACACCGCTGCGCTCGACCCGCGCACCGCCGACATCGTCATGCAGGCCACCGTTCGCGCCGTCGAAGCGCTCAAGCTCACCACGCTGATGGTGACCCACAACATGCAGCACGCCGTCGATTTCGGACACAGCGTCATCATGCTCGACGCTGGCAAGCTTCGGCTCGAGATCTCCGGCGAGGAAAAGGCCAACGTCACGGTCGTCGACCTGATCGGCCATTTCTCCGTGAAAACCGACCGCATGCTGCTGGCGAGCTGATCATCATGGACTTTATCCAGACTGTTTTTTCGAGCTTCGTCTCGCTAATCCCCGTCACCCTGGCGCAGAGCCTGATCCTGGCATTCGTCGTGCTCGGCATCATGATTCCGTTCCGGACGCTGAACTTCCCGGATCTGACCAGCGAAGGCGCGTTTCCGCTCGGCGGTTGCGTCTGCGGCGTGCTGCTGGCCGCTGGCGCTTCCCCGCTGACGGCCATAGCAGTGGCGATCATCGCCGGCTTCCTGGCCGGCTGCTGCACCGCCTTCATCCACCTGCGCTTCCGCATCCACACGCTGCTCGCCGGCATCCTGATGATGACGATGCTGTACAGCATCAACCTGCGCATCATGGGCAAGTCGAACCTGTCGGTCTTCGGCGCGCCCACCGTATTCGACTGGGCGCCGTTCGTGCAGCCGGGTTTCCCGGCCAGCAAGATCATCGTCGCCGGCCTGATCGGCGCGATCGTCTTCATCCTGCTCAACATGTTCTTCAAGACCGAGAAGGGCACCGCCATCCGCGCTGTTGGCGCCAACCCCGACATGGCCGAGGCACAGGGCATCAATGTCTGGGTCGCCACCATCGGCGGCGTCGGCATGGCCAGCGCCTTTTCGGCGACCAGCGGTGCGCTGATGGTGCAGTCGCAGGGTTTCGCCGACGTCAACATGGGCCTCGGCATCCTGATCAACGGCCTTGCGGCGCTGATGATCGGCGAAGCCATCGTCGGCAAGCAGACGGTGTTGCGCCAACTCGCGGCTCCGTTCGTCGGTGCGGTCGTCTACTATCAGCTGGTGTCGTTCTGTCTGGCCGCCGGCATGCCGCCCCCCGATCTCAAGCTCGCGACCGGCCTGTTCGTTCTGGCCATGCTGGCCCTGCCGAGCCTGCGCCGCAGCCGCGGACCCGCACAAGCACGCGAAACCATCCGCGAATAATCGAGGACTGCCTGCATCATGAGTGGAATTCCGGATCTCGCCGCGATCGAGGCGATGGATGCTGCCGACGTGCTGCGTCCGATGCGCGACCGCTTTGTCCTGCCCGAGGGGCTGATTTATCTCGACGGCAATTCGCTGGGCGTGGCGTCTGCCGCCGCCTACGGCGAACTCGACAAGGCCGCCAGGGACGAATGGGGCCATGGCCTCATTCGCAGCTGGAACACTGCCGGCTGGTTCGACATGCCTGTCGAACTGGGTGACCAGATCGGCCGCCTGATCGGCGCTGCCCCCGGCCAGACCGTGGTCACCGACACGACCTCGATCAACGTCTACAAGGCGCTGCACGCGGCGATGGGGCTGCGGCCGGGCCGTAACGTCATCGTTGCTGAAGGCGGCAGCTTCCCGACCGACCTCTACATGGCCGAAGGCGTGGCTTCGACCCGTCCGGGGGCGGTGCTGCGGCTCGAAGGGGTGGATGCCCCGGCGATCGAGGAACTGATCGACGACAGCGTCGCCGTGGTCCTGGTCAACCACGTCAATTACAAGTCGGGTGAATTGCGCGACATGAAGGCCCTGACCAAGCGCGCCCATGACGTTGGCGCGCTGGTGGTCTGGGATCTCTGCCACACGGCGGGTGCGCTGCCTGTCGATCTCGACGGGGCCAATGCCGACTTTGCCGTCGGCTGTACCTACAAGTACATCAATGGCGGCCCCGGTGCGCCGGCGTTCATCTATGTCGCCACGCGCCATCTGGCCGAAGCACGGCAGCCGCTCAGCGGCTGGTGGGGCCATGCCCGGCCCTTCGCCTTCGAGCAGGGCTATGCCGGCGATCCCGGCATCCGCCGCTTCCAGTGCGGCACGCAAGGTATCCTGTCGATGCGCGCGCTGAAGGGCGCGCTCGACACCTGGAAGGACGTCGACATGCAGGCTCTTCGCAAGAAGAGCATCGCCTTGACCGATCTGTTCATCCATCTGGTCGAGGCGAAGTGCGCCGGTTTCGGGCTCAAGCTTGAAAGCCCGCGTGACGGCAACAAGCGCGGCAGCCAGGTGTCGTTCGAGCACGAAAACGCCTACGCCATCATGCAGGCGCTGATCGAGCGCGGCGTGATCGGCGATTTCCGCGCCCCGGCAACGATCCGCTTCGGCTTCACGCCGCTCTATATCGGCTTCAAGGACGTCTGGAACGCGGTCGCCGTGCTCGAAGACATCCTACGCAGCCGCGCCTGGCAGGATCCCCGCTTCGCCGTCAGGTCGGCGGTGACGTGATCAGAAGCGCATCAGAAGGTTGTGTTGCAAGCTTTTTGATAGCCGCAGAATGGCCGATCACTTGGCGGATTTCAGGCGGCGATCGTCTCGGACTGCTCTTTCGGCGAAGGGGCTGAATTGCAGGCGAAGCGGCCCTGCAGCTTTCGCATCATCTGAACGATCTCGATGCCAGCCAGAGTAGCGGTTGCTGCCACGAACGCCTTGAAACCCAGCATCGGACGGACCCGCCGGATGGCGGTCCATCCAAACAGACGGTCGGCAGGCGCGCGAAGCGCAGTGCTAAGATATGTTCGTTCCTGCATGAAGCGCATGTAGAACGCTGACATGCGGCCCGTGATAGGGTGCCAGGAAGTCAAGCGACAGCCCTTCTTCAGCAAAAACTGCTTGTGAATATAGTTTCCGGCCTCCTGGTGAGGCGAGATGAGCGCTGCCGTTCAGCGCCTGGACGATCGCGATTACCCGATCCTGGCCGCGCAGCGAAGTATCGATTGCGAGACTGGAGCTTCGCACGATCTTTGCGGGCAAGGTGTGAAGATCCGCAACCAGCCGCAGCCCCGCTTCCAGAAAATCGACCACCCCGGACAACGGCTGATGGAGGTGATCCAAGACCGCTTCGGCCGCGTAGCCCCTGCCTGCCGTCAACCATTCGTGGCGCCGCAACCGTCGATCCAGTTCGGCCCTGGCAGGGCCGGCGAAAGCCAGGTTCCTGATCAATACATCCCGTGGCTGGTGGGCAAGTGGCAAGGTGAGCCATTCGGGCTTGCCCTGCGGACCATGGACCTCACAGCGGTGCACGCGGCCGCGGCGGTTGAACTGCACGCAGTCAAAGATGACGAACCAGTCTGCCTCAGCCAGAAGCCGGTAGTACCCTCCATACGGATAGAAATAGGGCTGCATGACGGCGACGACGCCGTCCCTCGCTGAAGTGTCAAATGCCGGACTGCGCTGCAACGCCTCTCACCCTCCGACATTTGGGTAGAACGCATTGGCAAGGCCGACTACGTGCCGCCGCAACTTCTCCGATATCGGGTTTTTGAGCGGTACCGCGGTGAATGATTGAAAGCTCTGGCGGTCACACAAGAATCTGTTTCGATCGAATTCCTGTGTTCTCAAATAGTGAATCACCTTGACCTCATCTAGGTCGCCGAGACCGTTGGCGAGTACGAGATCGTCGTTCGCGCAATTGTAGGCGTGGCCGAGTTGGATGACGTTGGTGCCGCTGGCGGCGATGGCCAGGGACAACCCGATTTGTGCCTGAAAGCCGATGCCTTCTGGATACTCGCTTATCAGGAACTCGCGGGCAATCTCGGAATATTTTGCGGCAAGTGGCGCGATCCGTTGAAAAGCAAGCCGGTTGAATGCGACGAAGCCGTAATTGAAATAGGCGGGACAACGACCCCGACTGCCGTCCGATGCCAGCGAATAGCCCAAGTCTTTCCACTCTCCGACAACGCCGATCCTCGCCAGCAAACTGTTCCAAAGCGCATCGTTGATGGCTGCAATCGGTTTGGGCCACGGCTGGAAATGCGCCTGCAGTCCGGCTACGCTTGGCGGTGCACTGACAAGCGCCGCGAGCAGATTGTCGAAGCGATTGACCACGCAAGTGTCGGCATCGCACATGACGACAACATCGGCTCGCGGGCTTTCCTCATAGCGATCATTGCCCGATGCAATCAGCGGGTTGACCCGAACGCTCTCGTGATCGGCGATGCGCCACTCCAGCGGATAGTCATGGCTCCATGGCACCTGCCGCAGCACCGTCTCGTAGTCTGCACCGTCGCCGACCGACACGATAATCCGCGCGCTCGAAAAAGGAGGGCCAAGCCGCGCCAGGGACATGGCTGCCAAGCGTACCATCGAAAACATGCCGGTGGTGGCCGAAATCGGAATGCGGAACTCGACGGTGGTCATGCGTGCATCTTGTTGTGGCTGGGGGTGCTGGAGTTGGGCCCGACCAGCAGTGCGCCACCTGGAAGCCTGGCTCGACCGAAGCCGCCGCGGCCAAACCCGTTGCCGTTGTAAAGCATGACAAGATCCTCTCCCAAGGCCTCGACCGCGGGGTAGGCCTGCATCCATTCGTCCCAGTCCTCCCTGGACGGAGGGTTCGCAAATGCAACTTCCTGGCGCCCTATCTCGGCCAGCCCTCGCTCACAAAGGGTGGCTCCCTGCAGGCGATAGGCAGTCTGGCCAGGCTCTCGAAAGCGTTGCGCGCCACGACTGCAGAACCATAGATGCCGGCTACTGCCTCCGTGCAGAACCGAAGCCCGTGTCAAGCCGGCGCTCTCTCTTGTGAGACCGATTACCAGCCGTGTGTTCAGGCTCCAGAAAATACCGTCGTCCGAACGCGTATGTCGCAAAGCGTAGTGCGGTTCCAACTGCCCATCGGTCTCGCGCCAGCCGACGCCGCTGGAGTACCACATCTCGAACCCGCTGGATGTCTGGCGAACGCATGGCGTCGACATGAACCACGGATCATGCGGGCCGGTGGCCAAAAGCGGCCCGTCGGTAACTCGCCTGAAGCTGTGCCCATTGTCATCGCTGACAGCCAGCCCAATTGCCAATTGGTAAGGCAGATCGGCCCCGCGAACCATCCCGGTGTAATAGAGGTAGACCTGAGAGCCGACCATCAATGCCGTTGCTGGCCCCATGCCGTGGCTGTCGAAGGCTCCCGGCGGTCCATCCTCCAGCACCTGTTCCGAGGAAACGCCCAGGACACGAAATTCGTCCAATGGGTCAAGATCCGCATACATGATGCGGCTTCGAGGGCCCTCTGCTCTGGCGGCGAAGTAGACCCGCCAATGGCGGTCGCTCAGACGGAGTATGGTAGGCGCTTGCGCATGGCTCAGCCACCATCGGTGCTCACGAGGCGGCGCCAATACAAGACCCTCGCGACGCCACGGGTTGGTCCGCAACGCTGCGGCTCTACTATCTCCACCAGCCATGTGTTCAGATCAGTCTCTTGATGCGCGACGCAGGATAGGGCCCGACCGGATCGCCTCGAGCCGGGATGACGCTCTCAGCCGGCAAGTCGCGGGTCACCAGAACCCGGCTGCCGAGAAAACAGCCGTCGCCGACAGTCACGCCATTCTCGACGCCGACCTTGCCAGCCAGGAAGCAACGCTCGCCGATCCTCGTGCTGCCGCCCAGCCCGACATGGGATGCCAGAAAGCTATAGTCGCCGATCACGCTGTGGTGTCCGATGTGGTTGTTGCTCCACATCATGACGCCTGCGCCGACCCGGACAAACGGCTGCAGCGTGTTGCCTTCGAGGATAAAGCAGTTCTCGCCGATCGCCGTCGTATAGATGTGGCATGCGGGATGTATGAAACTTGCAAAGGAATAGCCCCGCCTCACTCCCTCCAGATGGCGGTCGCGACGGAATTCGTTCAGGCGACGATAGCTGAGCGGCCCCAGGAGCTTCGCCTGGCCCGGCGGATAATGTTGCTCAAGTGTTTCCCACGACACCAGCGGTAGGCCCGCAAAGCTGCCCATAGTTCTATAGCTGGCATCGACAGTGAAGCCGACGACCCGGTCCGGGCCATGTGCGTCGATGTAGGTCTTCGCTACCTCGGCAATCTGGCCGGCGCCGAAAATAACGATATCAGCCATGCGCTGGACACTTCTTTCAAGTGTAATACCGGTGGGATTTACTGGCGCCGTCGTTGCATATGACAGGCACGCATGCCAAGAGAAAACCGTGAGTGTGATCAAAAGCAGCGTAGAGTTTCAATGGGATGGCGCCGCAACCAGGCGGCGAACTCTTGCTATTTGTCTGATAAATCCGAAATTTGAACCATCCTTCTGGGGGCACGACCATGCGCTGCCGCTGATGCATGGCGACAAGCGCTGCTGGATGGTCACTGGCGCCCTGCCGGCGCTGGCAGGCCTCGTGCCGCAGGGTCATCACATCGAACTGATCGACGAAAACATCGAGGAAATCGACTTCGACGACCTGCGCCGCTTCGATATCATCGGGCTGACCGGGATGATCATCCAGGACAAGCGGATGAAGGAGCTGCTGCACAAGCTCAAAAGCATGCCAGGGGTCGTGGTGGTCGGCGGCCCCTATGTGTCGGTCCAGCCCGAATCGTTTGCCGGCCTTTGCGATGTCCGCTTCGTCGGCGAGGCTGAAGAGACTTGGCCAGCCTTCATAAACGCGCTTGCCGAGGGCGCCCCGACGCTTGAGTTGTACCGGCAGAAGGACCGGACCGACATGTCGACGGTCCCGCCGGCGCGCTACGACCTCATCAAGTCGCAGCATTACATGATGGCCTCGATACAGTTTTCACGCGGCTGCCCATTCCGTTGTGAATTCTGCGACATCATCACGGTGTTCGGCCGGCGTCCGCGCCTGAAAACCTCCGAACAGCTCATCCGGGAGCTGGAAGGCGTGCGGCGGGCAGGATTTCGCGTCTGCTTCCTCGTCGATGACAACTTCATCGGCAACAAGGTCGAGGCCAAGAAGTTCCTGCGCAAGCTGATTGAATGGCAGCAGCAGAATGACTACCCGCTGCAGCTATTCACCGAGGTCAGCATCAATTTGGCGGACGATCAGGAACTCATGGACCTGATGCTGGAAGCGAATTTCCTGCAGATATTCACCGGCGTTGAATCGCCTCGCGCTGCCTCGCTGAACGAGACGCTGAAGACCCAGAACACGCGGGGCGACGGCCTGGTGGACAAGCTGAGGCGCATCCGTGACAGCGGCTTCGTGATCACGGCAGGTTTTATCGTCGGGTTCGACAATGACGACGCGCAGATTTTCGACGAGCAGTATGCTTTCATCCAGGAGATGGGGATCGCCCAGGCGATCGTCGGCATCCTCACGCCGATTCCGTCCACTCCGCTCTATGACAGGCTGAAGGCGGAAGGCCGTCTCGACTTCGGCCACCCCGAAGTGGCATTCCTGCCAAAGCAGATGAGCCGCGAAGAGCTTGCCAGCGGGCACGAAGCCTTGATGCTCAGGCTGTTTGAACCAAATGCCTTTTTCGGTCGTCTGCTGCACGGCTACAAGGCATCGGACTCGTTCCGCAAGCGGCGGGCGGCGCTAGCGGCGACGTTTCGCCGGCCGACTTTGACCGAAGCCATGGCGCGGCGTGTTGGCGGTTGGATGATGGCCGCGAAGCTGGTCCGCGAGTTGGCCAGGCATGGACGTCTGCGCGAAGTGGGCCTCGCCTATCTTCGTTCCTATGTTGGCGACAATCTGCGGCTGGGCGGTGACGCCATTCCGTTTCCGAGTTTCGTACAACTTTGCGCAATTCACTGGCATTACTACAACATCGCCAGGCAAGAGCGTAAGACGTTCGGCATAGCGCAGCCGGGCGAGTTTCCACTGGCGGCCGAATAAGCTTCAATCATGCCGTCCCACGCCATTCGCTTAGTACGTGCCTAGCCGGTCGATGGACGCTTCCCGTATCTTGCTTGACTATTATGATAGCCGTCTCGCGCTCCATGGCGACACGGCCCGCGGCGCGGCATGGCCGGACGAGCAAGGCCGAACGGTGCGCTTCGCCGTTGGCCTAGAGATCATCGACAGGGCAAGTCGAGGACGTCCGATTACCCTGGTCGATTTCGGGTGCGGGACCGGCGAGCTTTACCGGCATATCCGTGACCGGGGCCTAGACCACATCACTTACATCGGCGTGGATCGGTCCGAGTCGGCTCTCGCCATGGCCAGAACGAAGTTCCCGGGCGTGCCCTTTCACGCCTCGGACATACTCGACTGTCCAGACAGTGCCCCGGACGTTCTGTCGTGCGATTATGTCTTCGCCAACGGCCTTTTCAACGTCAAGCACACGCTCGATCATGACGCCATGTGGCGCTACATGACAGCCACCTTGGATGTGCTCTGGAGCAAGGCACGGGGCGGAATCGTGTTCAATGTGATGTCAAAGATCGTCGACTGGGAGCGGGACGATCTGTTTCATGTTTCCTACGACGATCTGGCGCGATTTCTCACGGGACTGGCGGGGCGCTCCATCGGCTTTCGGGCCGACTATGGGCTCTACGAACTGATGGCCTATGCCCTCAGACAGCACGTCGGCTTGTCCGAGATTTCCAATGATCGAACAGAGGAAATTCGAGCGGAAACGGACAACAAAATCCCCGTAAGCCGCCCGAAATTGCCTTCTGCCGAGCGTCTTCGGCCCTATCTGTCGATGATTGATCGCAACCGCTGGTACTCCAACACCGGCGATATGGTCAGACTTCTGACGAAACGACTTTCAAGTTTCGTCGGCGCAAGCCCCGACTGCTTGCGGCTTGCCTCGTCCGGAACCTCGGCGCTTCATGGCGCGATTCTCGCAACGGCGGGCCGCGCGCACTCTGCCCGACCGCTGGCGCTTTGTGCTGCCTATACCTTCGTGGCGACGGCGGCTGCTGCCGAACAGGCCGGCTACCAGCCATATCTCGTCGACGTAGATCCGGCTTCCTGGGCGCTCGAACCAGCGATGCTCAGAAACCATCCGATGCTCGGCAAGACAGGGATTGTCCTGGTCACGGCACCTTATGGCCGTCCCGTACGACAAGCGCCGTGGCAGGAGTTTTCGCAAGCCACCGGAATACCGGTCATCATCGACGCTGCCGCAGCTTTCGACCGCATCCTCGAGTCGCCCGCGGAGTTCCTCGGCAATGTTCCGGTTGTCGTGAGTTTCCACGCGACAAAGGCCTTTGGGACCGCAGAGGGCGGGGCTGCGTTGAGCACGGACGCTGAGTTCCTCGATTGCTTTCACGCCTCGCTCAATTTCGGCTTCCTCGGCTCTCGTGAAAGCCGGCTGCCAAGTACCAATGGCAAGATGAGCGAATACCATGCTGCTGTCGGCCTTGCGGAACTCGATGGCTGGGGTGCAAAGGCGGCCGGCTTCAGCCGGGTCGCCGAGACATACCGTCGGCTGTCCGAACGCTGCGGCCTCGCTGGCAGGATCGTCGCGGCCCCGGAGATCGGGTCGTGTTACGCATTGTTCGAAAGCGACAGTGCCGAGGAGGTGGCAGCGGTCGAACGGATGCTGCGCGACGCGCGAATTGGCTGTCGTTTCTGGTATGGGCTTGGTCTGCATCGTGAGCCCTATCTCAGCCGTGCCCCTCGCGACCCGCTGCCTAATACGGAGCATGTCGCCAGTCGCCTGATTGGCCTGCCGGTGGCCCCCGATCTTTCTGATGTGGATATCAGCCGTGTCGTCAATGCCGTAGCGAGTGGCGTTGGCCCAATGTGGTGACTGGGTGAGCTCGCGCCAATTTGATGACGGGGAACAGGGCGCGCTCAGCCAATGAACCGTGGCGGGTCTGCCGGAGATCGTGTTGGTTTCAGTTTAGTTCACCCGAGTCTCTCCTAGAGCAATTGGCTGGGTTGTGTTGCAAACTCTTCGGTAACGACCGGCTGGCATGAGGACATCTCCGATCTCTGGAGATCGCTGCATGTTCAAAGGCCGACATTTCGACCAATCGGTGATCTTGCTGTGCGTTCGCTGGTCTCTGGCTTACGGCTTGAGCCTACGGGATATGAAGGAGATAATGGCTGAGCGCGGCATCAGCATCGACCACTCGACAATCCATCGCTGGGTAATCCACTTCTCGCCCGTGCTGCTAGATCGTTTCAATAGGCGCAAACGAGCAGTCCACTGCAAGTGGCATATGGATGGGACGTATATCAAGGTTCGAGGCCAGTGGATGTATTTGTACCGAGCCATTGATAGCGCCGGCGCCATGGTCGGGTTCTGGTTCAGCGAGCAACGTGATCTGCCTGCGGCCAAGCGCTTTCTACGCAAGGCTTTGATGCGCCATGGGCGACCGGATCGTATCGTCATCGACGGCAGCCAGACCAATCGGGAAGCGATCATCTCTTGCGATGCACAGAACCGTCTACGAGATCGGTCGCGGCAATCACTGAAGCTGATTTGCATCCGCCAGAGCCAGTACCTCAATAACCGGATAGAGCAGGATCATCGGCGCATCAAGCGGCGGGTCCGTCCGATGCTGGGTTTCAAGGTGTTCGTGGCAGCAACCGCTACTCTGGCTGGCATCGAGATGGTTCAGATGATGCGAAAGCTGCAGGGCCGCTTCGCCTGCAATTCAGCCCCTTCGCTGAAAGAGCAGTTCGAGACGATCGCCGCCTGAAATCCGCCAAGTGATCGGCCATTCTGCGGCTATCAAAAAGTTTGCAACACAACCTTGGGTGCTCCCATCATACTTCTTCAGATGATCGCCTCGATGAGGAACGGTCCCTTGCGGGCGAGGGCGGTGTCGAACAGGCGGGTGAATTGTTCAATGGTCGAGGCGCGGCCTGCCTCGACGCCCATGCCGCGCGCGAGCGAACACCAGTCCAGCTCGGGATTGTCGAGATCGAGCATGCGCCGCGCATTGCGGCCGAAATCGTTGACGCCGACATTGCGCATCTCCCCCTGCAGGATCGCATAGGCGCGGTTGGCGAAGATGATGGTCACGACATCGAGGTTCTCGCGCGCCTGGGTCCACAACCCCTGCAGGGTGTACATGCCGCTGCCGTCGGCCTGAAGGGCGATGACCTTCCGGTCCGGGCAGGCGATCGCCGCGCCCGTGGCGAGTGGAATGCCTTCGCCGATGGCGCCTCCGGTCAACGGAATGTGGTCATGCGGGTTGAGGCCGGGGGCGAGCACCGCCATTTTGCCAGCGGAGGTGATCGATTCCTCGCAGATGATGGCGTTTTCCGGCAGGGATCGCGCCACGGCGATGGTAATTGAATCCGCGTTCAGCGCCCCGGTCGGCGCGGCGATCTCGGGCTGCACGAACCTGTTGGGCACGAACGGTGCGTCTGCGCGGATGCCGGCCTCCTCTGCAAGCAGCTCGAGCGCTTCGCCGAGGTCATGTTCATGGCCGGCGAGCTCGATCACCTCGCAGCCGGGCGGAAGCATCGTGCTTGGCTTGTGCGGGTAGGCAAAGAAGCCGACCGGCTGCCTGCCGCCAAGGCAGATGGCGACCTCGAACTCCTTCAATGCCGCGACGGCGAGATCGATGTTGTAGGGCACCGGCCTTGCCGCCACGCGGCCAGCGCCGCGCTCGGTGCGGTCCGAAGTCTGCGAGAAGAGCGCAGCACCGGTAGCCGCGGCGATCCTGCCGGCGGTTTCGAGGGCGGCGGCGCGAAGGGCGCGCCCGGCAAGGATGATCACCGTAGTTTTGCCGCTGCGCAGGGCCGCGCCCGCGGCCTTGAGCGCCTCGGGAGAAAGCGCCGGACGCGCCGGCAGCGTCACCGGTTGGAGCGGTTCCGGCTGGACCTCGCTCCAGGCAGCGTCGGCGGGCAGGATCATCGTCGCGACGCCGCGCTTCATCAGAGCAGCCTCGAACGCTTCTTCCGTGCGAGCGCGGACGTCGCGCGCGCCGCCGGCACGCCCGACCCAATGCGACATCGGGCGCGCCAGGCCTTCGATGTCGCTGGTCAGGGGCGCGTCGTACTGCAGGTGGTAGGAGGCGTGATCGCCGACGATGTTGACCATCGGCGTACGCGCGCGCCGGGCGTTGTGCAGATTGGCAAGGCCGTTTGCGAGGCCCGGTCCCAGGTGCAGGAGCGTGGCTGCCGGCTTGTCGGCCATGCGGGCATAGCCGTCGGCAGCGCCAGTCACGACGCCTTCCGAGAGACCCAGGACGCATCGCATCTGGGGCTTGCGGTCGAGCGCGGCGACGAAATGCATCTCCGACGTACCGGGATTGGCGAAGCAGACGTCCACGCCATTAATAAGAAGGACATCGCAGAGCATGTCGGCACCGTTCATGGGGTACTCCTCGCTGATCGAGCCTGCGGTCAAGCCGCCATGTGGGAGACGAACTTGGTCGTCAGGTAGGCATTTATGGCTTCCGAGCCGCCCTCGGTGCCGTAGCCGGAATCCTTGATCCCGCCAAACGGCACTTCAGGCAAGGCCAGACCGTTGTGGTTGATGGTCGTCATGCCGGCCTGGATGCGCAGGCCAAGCTGGTGCGCCGTCTCGGAAGAGCGCGTGAAGGCATAGGAAGCGAGGCCGAAGGGCAGGCGGTTGGCTTCGGCGATGGCCTCGTCGCGCGTCGAGAACGGCGCGAACACGGCGACCGGGCCGAACGGCTCCTCATTCATGATGCGGGCGTGGCGCGGCACGTTCGAGAGAACGGTGGGGGCAAAGAAATAGCCGGTGTTGCCGATCCGCCGGCCGCCGGTCCTGAGGTCGGCGCCGTGGTCGACGGCGTCGCGGATCAGCGCCTCCAGGGCAGGGATGCGGCGCTCGTTGGCCAGTGGCCCCATCTGCGTTCCGGCGTCCAGTCCGTTGCCGACCTTGATCGTCTCCGCCGCCCGGGTGAAGGCGGTGAGCACGCGGTCGTAGACGCCTTCCTGCACGAGAAAGCGTGTCGGTGCCACACAGACCTGGCCGGCGTTGCGGAACTTGGAGGCGGCAAGGACCTTGACCGCGTTGTCGATGTCGGCGTCGTCGAAAATGATGGCGGGTGCGTGGCCGCCGAGCTCCATGGTCGAAAGCTTCATGTGCTGGCTGGCAAGGGCGGCAAGCTGCTTGCCCACGGGTGTCGAGCCGGTGAAGGAGATCTTGCGGATGACTGGATGGGCGATGAGGTATTCCGAAATCTCGGCCGGAACGCCGTAGACCAGGTTGACGACACCTGCCGGCACGCCGGCGTCGACAAAGGCGCGGATGAGCTCGGCCGGGGAGGCCGGTGTTTCCTGGGGCGCCTTGACGATGATCGAGCAGCCGGCGGCTAGCGCCGCGGAAAGCTTGCGCACCACCTGATTGATGGGAAAATTCCACGGCGTGAAGGCCGCCACCGGACCGACCGGGAGCTTGATCGCCATCTGGGTGACGCCGGGCGCGCGGGCAGGGATGATCTGGCCATAGGTGCGGCGGCTCTCCTCGGCGAACCAGTCGATGATGTCGGCCGCGGCCATCACCTCGCCCTTCGCCTCGGCGACAGGCTTGCCCTGCTCGCGGGTCATGATGGTGGCGATCGTGTCGGCGCGCTGGCGCAAAAGATCGGCCGCGCGGCGCATGATCTTCGAACGCTCGTAGGCCGAAACCGCGCTCCAGACGCCGAAGCCGCGATCCACTGCCTCAAGCGCGGCGTCGAGATCGACCCGGGTGGCATGGGCCACCTTGCCGATCGCCTCGCCGGTGGCGGGATCGACCACGGCGATGGCGCGGCCTTCGGCCCCGCCGCGCCAGACGCCGTCGATAAGGAGCGGTGTGTCGGGATAGGTCGTCATGATCTGCTGCTCCGCTTCGGCGTTCGGTCGGGCGCTCACGTCTAGGCCCGGTTGTCGGGCGATGCGCGGCATGTCGCCGCCGCGCATCGCTCGTGATCAGGCTGCGGCGACTGCCGCTTCGATCGAGGCCTCGAGGATGTCGAGGCCTTCGTCGAGCGTGTCCTCGCCGATGGTCAATGGTGCAAGAAGCCGGATGACGTTGGCGCGCGTGCCGCAGGAAAGCAGGATGAGACCGCGCTTTTCGCCTTCGGCGACGATGCGGCCGGTCAGTTCAGGGGCAGCCTTTTTCGACTGGCGGTCCTCGACCAGTTCGAAGGCCACCATCGCGCCCAGGCCGCGAACATCGCCGATGCGCTCCATGCCCTGGCGTTCAGCAATGCCGTGCAGGCGCGCGGTCATGCGGTCGCCGACCATTGCGGCGCGCGCGCACAGGTTTTCGCTGTCGATGACGTCGAGCACGGCGTTGGCAGCGGCAACGGCGAGGGGGTTGCCGGCATAGGTACCGCCGAGCCCGCCGGGATGGGCGGCGTTCATGATCTCGGCCTTGCCGGTGACGGCGGACAGCGGGAAGCCGCCGGCAAGTCCCTTCGCCATGGTGACGATGTCAGGCCGCACGCCGGCATGCTCGAAGCCGAACATCTTGCCTGTGCGCGCCATGCCTGCCTGGACCTCGTCGGCGATCAGCACGATGCCGTGGCGGTCCGCGATCTCGCGCAGCCGGACGAGGAATTCTTTCGGCGCGACATTGAAGCCGCCTTCGCCCTGGATCGGCTCGACGATGAAGGCTGCGATGCGCTCGGGATCGATGTCGGCGGCGAAAAGGCGCTCCAGCGCCTCGATCGCATCGTCGACGCCGATGCCCATGAATTCGTTCGGGAACGGCGCGTGGTAAATCTCCGCCGGGAACGGGCCGAAGTTCTTCTTGTAGGGCGCGACCTTACCGGTCAGCGCCATGCCGAGCATGGTGCGGCCGTGAAAGGCTCCGGCGAAGGCGATCACGCCGGCGCGCCGGGTGTAGGCCCGCGCCACCTTGATCGCGTTCTCGACCGCCTCGGCGCCGGTGGTAACCAGCATGGTGCGGTTCTCGGCACCGGTGGGCGCCATGGCATTGAGGCGTTCGGCGAGGCGCACATAGCCTTCATAGGGCGCGACGTGGAAGCAGGTGTGCGTGAAGAGCTGCGCCTGCTCCTGTACTGCCCGCATCACGGTCGGGTGGCGGTGGCCGGTGTTGTTGACGGCGATGCCTGCGGCGAAGTCGATGTAGCGCTTGCCGTCGACGTCCCAGAGCTCGGCATTCTCCGCGCGCGAGGCATAGATGCCGCGCGTGCCCACGCCGCCGGCGACGGCGGCCTTCTGGCGGCCTTGCAATTCTGCTGCTCTGGTCATTCTGGTCACCCCTGAAGAAAGTCAGAGGCGGATTAGCACTGCTCATTATTTTGAGCAATAGCGTCCATGCTGATCGCTACAGATAGGGCGGAGTGCAGGCAGAGATGACCACGGTCCGGCTGCCGGAGATGTTGCGGAAGCGGTGGGGAATGCGGCTGTCGAACAGGTAGGATTCGCCAGCCTTGAGCACACGAACCTCGTCGCCGACCGTCACCTCGAGCTCGCCTTCGACGACATAGCCGCCCTCCGAGGAGGCGTGCTGCAGCAGGGTCTGGCCGGTGTCGGCCTGGGGGTCGTAGACTTCGTGCAGGATCTGGAGATTGTGGCCGCGGGCATCGCCAATTTGCCTGAAAACCATACGCCCGAGTCCGTCGCCCATCGTCGTTGTCGCGACTTTCGAGGTCAGATCAATGAGTTGATCGGCGTCGAAGAAAGGCCCTGTAGGTGGACTGCGTTCCGGCTCGAAAAAGTCGGCCATGTTGACGCCCAGGCCGTTCAGGATCTTTCTCAGGGTGGAGATCGACGGGCTGACCTTGTTGTTCTCAACGTTCGAAATCTGCGCATGGGGGACCCCGGCCCGCTCCGCAAGCTGGCGCTGGGACATGCCGGCTGCGCTGCGCATCGCGTTGAGGCGAGCGCCGATATCGAATTGAACGTCCATTGGTTCATCAAATCCCACTGCTGGCGAGCCACGTCGGACAGGCGATGGATGTCTGTCCATATGACCGCTTGAAGATCAATATATTAGCCAAAAATCGCCTGTTGGCGATCCAAAACATGACTGAGCGGAAAAAAATTATCGCGAACGATTCCAATCGGATGTCGCTGAAATGGAGGCAAATGCGGCTGCCGCAGCGTCCGCACCCCGTTGACACAGACCCTTGTCAACGGAAGTATATTCGACATGGATACGTCATATTCAGATAGAATACAAGAGCAAGGCGGAGTGCGACCGCTGTCCACCGTCATCAAGACGCTGGCGGTGCTCGACATCCTCGCTTCCAGCGCCCGGGGAATGCGCCTGCCGGAAATCGCTGCGGCGATGGAGCTGTCGCGGCCGACCGCCTACCAGCGACTGTTGACGCTGATCGAGGCGGGCTGGGTCGAGCAGGACGCAGAGATGCGCTACCGCCTGTCGCTGTCGTCCTGCCGTCTGGCGGCGGCGGCGCTCGAGCAGGCCGACCTTGGCACCAGGATGCAGCCGGTGCTCGAGGCGCTTGTCGCCAAGGCCAAGGAAACGGCCTCCGTCGCCGTGCTCAATGGCGGCCAGCCCTACATCGTCTCGCGTGTCGATTCCGAAAGCCTGCTGCGCGCCGAACAGAAGATCGGCACCACCATGTCGCTCGAAGGTTCGGCGTCGGGCCGCGTGCTCACCGCCTTTGCCGACGAGGCGACGCTTGAGCGGCTGAAGCAGGGCGGCGGCGTCTTCGCCTCCGATGAGATCCTCGCCGAGGCGCGCGCCAATGGCTACGCAGTCTCCAGCGGCTATACCCACACCGGCGTTATCGCCATCGCCGCGCCGATCTTCGACCTGCACGGCAAGTGCTTTGCCACGCTGTCGCTGGTCATGCCCGAAACCCGGTTCGACCTCGAAACCTTCAAGCAGCCGCTGCTCGACGCCGCGAACGCCATTACCAGCATGCAGCAGGGGAAACATCGGTAAGATGACCGACAATCCGCAACACAGCGAGCCGGCCGCCATGGCCGTGGCTCGGCGGGCAGGCGCGCAGGTGATGCGGCCGGAAAGCCTCGCCGCGATCCAGCCGTCGCGCCTCAGCGGCGCCCGCGCCTTCATGAACAAGATGCTGCGCGAGCGCTGGGACATTGCGATTGAGCGTTTCGATGTCGACGCCGACGCCTCCGGCACCGTCGTCTACTCGATCAAGGCCCAGGATCGGGAATTCAGCTTCATCGGGTTTTCGCGGCCGCCGAGCCGCACCGCACGCACCGGGCGCATCATCGGCCAGGCCTGGGATATGATGGGGACGCTGAACGAGGGGCCTGCCACCGAAGCCGACATCGACCTTGCCCGCCGCGAAATCCCCAAGCTCTACACCGGCCGCGCCTCGCCCAACGCGCTGATCTGGTGCCGTTCCAACCGTTCGATGCGGGTCTTCGACCAGACGCTGGAAGCGTTGGCGTCAGGTGTGCAGCCGTCGGTCGCGGACCTGTCCAAGGTCTGCTACCTGATGCGCAACACCGGTCTCGACGGCAATGGCACCTTCGGCACGCGGTCGTTCCGTACGCTTGGTCGCGATCATCCGCTCGGCGGCGTGCTGCAGGCGCAGCTGCTCACCGCATATATGATGCGTGAATACTCGTGCGACTTGGTGGAGCATCTTGCCCGTCTCAAGTCGGACAAGGCCGTGCCGCTCGACCCGTCGATCCGCAGCTATATCGGCGTCGGCAACGGCTCGGCGCTTGGCCTGATCTTCTTCGTGCACCGCCACCCACGCCTGCTTGATGCTTTCATCGGCGCGCGCGAGACGGCCATTGCCGCGGCGCGTTCGCTCGAAAAGGGCGTTGCCGCCACGCGCTTCTCCTATTTGGCCGATCTGCTGGAGACAGCGATCACCTTCCGCCGCCAGGATCGCATGGTCTACGAGGCATTCACCTCGAGCGACGAGGTTGCCGCCGATCTCGAGGAGATCAAGGAGACCGTGGCCCGGATGCAAGAGAGCGGCACACTGGACGGCGAAAGTCCCGTCTATCCGTTCGACGCGCTGGTTGGCCGTTTCGAAAGCCGGATCAAGCCGGAATCGATGGAAACGTTCCTGTCGCTGCTGATCGAACTGGTGCCGGAAGAGGCGGACAAGCTGTTTGCCGAAATCGACGCCCCCGACGAGTTCGTCGTCTCGCCAAGCGAGACACTGGAAAGCCTGGGCGCACTCATTCGCAAGGACTACGACTGGGCGCTCAAGACGGACATGTCTTCGCCCGATGCCTATAAGTATGTCTGGTACAAGTCCGAGACAGCCGAGGAGCCGAGGCGCGGCGCGCGCGAAGAGGTGCCGGAGGCCCTCGATCTCGGACTAGACGTCTGCGGCGGCATCCAGGCGCTGACGGCCGACATGGCCGACGAAGACGCCGGCATGACAGTCGCGCGCTTCCTGCTCAAGTATCCGCAGCACCGCTTCCTCGTCGCCCGTATCCAGAGCCTGCGCGGCAAGCACTTCCATACGCCGCGCGCCAACATCAATGCCGAGGATTTCGTGCCGATCGATCTCGTGCGGCTGATGAATTGCGGCATCCATGGCGTCGACAAGACGCGCGACTTCCTGAACCGCAACCTGCGCGGCGTGCTCTATCACGGCGCTCCTACCCGCGACGAGATCCGCACGGGCTACACGGGTACGTGGTTCTACCCTGCGGAGCCGGTCCAATGAGCGCATCCACCCCCAACCAGACCTTGCGCGCCATGCCGCGCGAAATGCGGATGATGAGCGAACGCATCCTGTCGATGACCGGATTGCCGAAGGGCGTGTTCCTCCTCGTGCCGGACCTCGTGATGTATTCGCAAAGGCTCGGGCTTGGCGGTTTCGCCCTGCTCGAAACGCGCTTCGACGCCTTCTGCGAGGCGAGGCCGGAAGCCGTTTCAATCGTCTCGGAAAAGGACGGCAGCCTGTATCTCGGCGGCAGCGGCCAGCATGCCTGGCTCGTGTTGCCGGCGGTGATCGACCTGCTCGGCGAACTTGCAGATCGCTTCGGCCAGGCTGAAGTTTCGGTCAGCGATGTCGTCGATGCGGCAGAGCTGAAAGTCGCAGAGGCATTCGGCTGCCGCTCCGGCCTGTCGGTGACGGTCACGACCGACGGGGCAGAGGTTGTGCTTCGCGCGGCGCGACGTCCGCTCTGCGGCGACGAGCGCAGCGACGACCCGCTGCTGTGGGATCTGCTGGAGAACGGCATCGGGGTCGATGCCGAGCTGTGGTGGCGGATCTACTACATGGCCAAGAAGGCGCTCGCGCCCGACAGCGTCGTTTCGCGCCGCCATGCCGGCCCGATGATCGTCACCAACGACGGCACTGTCATTGGCCGCAAGGACAATGACGACGAGACCGACGTCAGCTTCCTGACGGCGCCGCGTCCGACCGAAACCCGAACCGAAAGCACAAACTCATGATCATCGACGGATTGCAGTGCGGTCACTTCGACCGGGCGGCGTTTCAATCGCTGCAGACAGCCAAGGTCGGCGGCGTGGTCGTCACGTGCGGCTTCTGGGAAGGCGCCGTCGAATCCCTGGACGCGCTCGGTCGCTGGCGCGACCTGGTGCGTGACAACGCCGATGTCGCCGAGATCGCCACGACCGCCCAGGCCGTCGAGCGGATCGGGCGCGAAGGCAAGGTGGCGGTGATCTTGGGCTACCAGAATGCCAACCTGTTCGAGGGCCGCATCCGCTTCGTCGAAATGTTCGCCGAACTTGGCGTGCGCGTCGTCCAGCTCACCTACAACAACCAGAACGAACTGGCTGGCAGCTGCTATGAGGCCGAGGATTCGGGTCTCGCACGCTTCGGCAAGGAAGTGGTTCGCGAAATGAACGCGGCGGGCATCCTTGTCGATTGCAGCCATGTCGGCGACCGCTCCACGCTTGATGCGGTCGAGGCGTCCGGCAAGCCGATCGCGGTGACGCATGCCAATGCGCGCTCGCTGTTCGACCACAAGCGCAACAAGTCGGACGACGTGCTCAAAGCGCTCGGCCAGACCGGCGGCGTGATCGGCTGCGCGGCCTACCGCAACATCACCGGCGACGACTACTGCCGGACGATCGAGGCCTGGTGCGGCATGGTTGCGCGCACCGCGGAGATCGCCGGCGTCGACTCGGTGGCCATCGGCACCGATCGCAGCCACAATTTCACGGCGCCCGACTATGCATGGATGCGCCAAGGCCGCTGGACGCGTGGCGCGGACTACGGCGCCAGCGCCGCCGGACGGCCGCTGAAGGCGCCTCCGCCGGATTGGTTCCAGACCGTCGAGGACATGAACGTCATTCCCGATGGCCTGCGTGCTGTCGGATTCTCGAAGGAGGATGTGGCGAAGATCACGCACGGGAACTGGCTCCGCCTCTACGAGGCGACGTTTAGAAAAGCCTGAGGCTTTGAAGAGGAGGAATTCACATGACTGACCAGACCAAGAACCTAGGCTTCTGGATGCTTGACCGCCGCGCCTTCCTGAAGAGCGCCGGCGCGGCACTGACAACCACGCTCGCCATGCCACACATTGCGCGGGCGCAAAGCAACGAACTCTACATCAACACCTGGGGCGGACCGTGGGAAGAGGCGGCACGCGCCAACCTCTTCGACCCGTTCACTGCCGAGACGGGCATTAAGATCCGCACGCTGTCGCCGGTGTCCTTCGCCAAGCTCGCGCAGCAGACCAAGACCGGCGTCTACGAGTTCGACATCACCACGCTGGGCGCAGGCGAGCTTGTCCGCGCCAACCAGGCCGGCATCATCGAGCCGCTGACCGAACCCTACAAGGGCGGCCTCTACGAGAACGGCGTCGCCTCGCACGCCTTCGCCACCGTGATTGGCTGGCGCACCGACAAGTTCCAGGAAGGTCCCAAGAACTGGGCCGAATTCTGGGATGTCGAGAAGTTCCCCGGCGCCCGCTCGCTGCAGCGCTATGCGGCGCGCGTCCTGCCGATCGCGCTGTTGGCCGATGGCGTCGAGGTCAAGGATCTCTACCCGCTAGACATCGACCGCGCCTTTGCCTCGCTCGACCGCATCAAGGACCATATCCGCGTGTGGTGGACGGCGGGCGCCCAGTCGACGCAGATCCTGCGTGACGGCGAGGTCGATCTCATCGGTATCTGGCACGGTCGTTTCTACGAGGCCGAAGCCGCTGGCGCGCCGGTCGCGATGACCTGGAACCAGGGCGAGATCGATCGCGCCTACTGGGTCGTCGCCAAGGGTACGCCGAATGCCGAGAACGCCAAGAAGTTCATCGAGTTCGCAACCAGCGGCAAGCCCCTGGCCGGATTCACGATGCAGGCCGACTACGGCCCGCTCAACCCGGCGGCCAATGAGTTCGTGTCCGAGGAAGCCGCCAAGCGCATGCCGACCTCGCCGGCAAATTATGCGCAGACCTTCGAGCAGGACATGGCCAATTTCGGTGACGATCCAGCAGCAGTTGCCGAGCGTTTCGAGGAATGGGTCGCCGGCTGAGCCGCGTTAACGTCGCAAATAAACTGATGTCGCGCCGCAATGGCGCGGCATCGCTTTCAGGCTAGATCAAGGGGAACCGCGATGACCGTCAGCATCGCAAGACTGAGCGCCAAAACCGAACTGTGGCCGTGGCTTCTGCTCGCGCCGCTGGCGGTCTACATGGCTGTGTTCTTTCTTGTCCCGCTCGCCGATGTCGCCATCATGAGCGTCACCGAGCCGCGCCCGACGCTTGCGAACTACGAGCGCGTTCTGACGACGGCGCTCTATCAGCGGGTTTTCATCAACACCTTCGTCACCGCGATCGTCGTGACCCTGTGCTGCCTGTTGGTAGGCTATCCGCTCGCCTATCTGATGGCCAACAGCAACCCGCGCACGGCGATGCTGATCCTGCTGCTGGTGACCATGAGTTTCTGGACCAGCTTCCTGGTTCGCACCTACGCCTGGATGGTGCTGCTCGGCAACAACGGGCCGCTGGTGTGGCTGCTCTCCACGCTTGGCATGGACAAGCCGCCACAGCTTCTGTTCACGCGTTTCTCGTCGACACTCGCCATGGTCCACATCCTGGCGCCTTACATGATCATGAACATCTATTCGGTGATGCGGAAGATCGACCCGACGCTGATCCGTTCGGCCGAGAGCCTGGGCGCGCGGGGCATGTCGCTGTTCCGCCACGTCTATCTGCCCCTGACCGCGCCTGGCATCGCCAACGGTTCAGTGCTGGTCTTCGTCATCTGCCTCGGCTTCTACGTCACGCCCGTGCTGCTCGGCAGCCCGCGCGAACAGATGATTGCCGGGCTGATCGGCAACCAGATCGATGAGTTCCTAGCCTTCGGCATGGGATCGGCAATGGCAATGGTACTGCTCTTCGTGACGCTGGTGATCCTGACGATCTACCACCGCCGCTTCGGGCTCGACAAACTGTGGGGTTGACCATGGACCGCTTCATGCGCTGGCTCGGGATTGCGGTCGTCGTCTTCATCGCTGCGCCGTTGGTGATCGTGGTGCCGATGTCGTTTTCGAACGCACGTTCGCTGCAGTTCCCGCCGCCGGGATACAGCTTCGGCTACTACCAAGCCTACTTCACCGACATGAGCTGGCTGGTGCCGACGTGGAATAGCATCCTGATCGCCACGGCGACGACGGTGCTGACCATGCTTTTGGTCGTGCCGGCGACGTTCGCACTGGTCAGGCACAAGTTCCGGGGCAAAGGCATCGCCGACCTGATGATGCTTATGCCGCTGGCGGTTCCGCACATTGTCATGGCGGTCGGCTACTATTCCTACTTCGGCAATGTCGGCATCGTTCACACCCATCTTGGGGTGATCCTTGCCCATACCTGCCTGTCGGTGCCGATCGCCTTCCTCGTGCTGTCGGCCAACCTGAAAGGATTCGACCGGACGCTCGAGCGCGCGGCGCTGAGCCTAGGCGCAAGCCCGACCAAGACGTTCATCCATGTCACGCTGCCGATCCTGCGGCCGGGCCTGATCATTTCGGCGCTGTTCGCCTTCGTGCAGTCGTTCGACGAAACAGTGGTAGCGATCTTTATCTCCGGGCGCGGCGCCGAAACACTGCCGCGCAAGATGTTCGACAGCATCCGGCAGGAGGCAGATCCGGTCATCGCCGTCATCTCAACCCTTCTGTTCCTCGCGGTGATCGTGGGCGTGACCGCGCCCCTGCTGGTCGCGCGCATTCGCAGCCGCCGCACGCCCGCAACCGCCTGAAATCCAATCGGCATGCCGGACATGCCAACAAGGAGTCGTCATGAGCAGCTATCTCAAGCTATCCGGCATCTCGAAGTCCTATGGTCAGTTCACCGCCCTGCAAACGGTCGACCTGGATATCAAAAAGGGTGAGTTCGTTACCTTCCTCGGTCCATCCGGCTCCGGCAAGACGACGACGCTGATGATCATCGCCGGCTTCGAGCAGGCGACGTCGGGTTCGGTCGAGGTAAACGGCAAGTCGCTGTTCGGCCTTGCCCCCCACGAGCGCAACATCGGCATCGTCTTCCAGAACTATGGTCTGTTCCCGCACAAGACGGCGGCGCAGAACGTCTATTTCCCGCTGCAGATGCGCGGCATCAACAAGGCCGCAGGCATGAGGAAGGCGGAAGAGATGCTCGACCTGGTCGGGCTCCAGGGATTCGGCCACCGCTACCCCAAGGAACTCTCCGGCGGCCAGCAGCAGCGCGTGGCGCTCGCCCGCGCTTTGGTCTTCGAACCGTCGCTCCTGCTGCTCGACGAACCGCTCGGCGCGCTCGACAAGAACCTTCGCGAGCAGATGCAGATCGAGATCAAGCGCATCCAGCGCGCCCTCGGCGTGACGACGATCTTCGTCACCCACGACCAATCTGAAGCCATGTCGATGTCGGACAGGATCGTTGTCTTCGAGAAAGGGCGCATCCAGCAGGTGGCGACGCCGCTGGATATCTATCACCGGCCCGAGACCAAGTTCGTTGCGGGGTTCATCGGCGAGAGCAACCTCGTCGATGCCAAGGTCTCCGATGCGGCGAAGGGCGAGGCCAGGAGCGCCGCGCTCGGCAAGGTCGAATATGCGGTGACGGACAAGGTCGCCAACGACAATGACGTGACGCTGATGATCCGGCCCGAGCACATCCGCCTGTCTCGCAACCCCATCGAGGGCCGCAAGAACGTGCGCATGAAGGTCGAGACCATCGTCAACTACGGCGACAACGCGCTCGTCATCGGCATGGTCGAGGGCCAGCCGATGCGGGTGCGCGTTCTCGGCGCCGATGTCGTCATCATCCGGGAAGGCGAGGAGTTCTGCATCAGCTGGACCCGCGATTCCGTCTACATGATTGCCAAGTAACCCCGGACCCGTGGAGACCGACATGAACGCGACCGTCGACGCCAGCCTGCTTGCCGATGCGATCACGCGCTTTGGCGCCGGCGCCCGCGCCAGCCTGGCCTCTGCCCACAACGGCACCGGATATTTCGCGGTGACGCCGCAGGCGCCCTACGACCCGGCGCTCAGCACAGCCGAGCAGACGGCACAACTGCTGGCCAAGGCCGAGGCGCGTCTGGCCGAGATTGGCAGCAGCAAGGGCCGGCTGCTCTTCGTCGCCATCATACTCGCCGACCTTGCAGACTATGCCGAGATGAATGCTGTCTGGGACGGCTGGGTAAGCGACGTGACGCCTCCGGCCCGAGCCTGCTTCGGCGCGCCGCTGGCGAACCCTGCGCTGAAGGTCGAGATGATGATGATCTGCGCGGTGCAATAGCCGCGCGTTTCCTTGGTTCCACGCGAGGCCACGCAGAAAAGTTTGCAACACAACCTTATTCTCGACCTCGTGAGCGAGCAAAGCGGGCGGAGAGTGTCGGGAATCCATGCCGTGACATCAATCGCGCATGAAACGGTGCAGCACGGAACTCCTGGCGCATCCAACGATCCCAACGGCAAAGAACCGGCCCGGTTCACACCCCGAGATAGCGGTCCTGCAGTTCGGGCGTCAGCGCATCCGGTGCGCCTTCAAAAGCCGTCATGCCTTTTTCCAGCACGAAGCAGCGGTCGGCTACCGGCAGCAGTTCCGCCAGTGTCTTGTCGACGACGAGGATCGACTGGCCCGCTGCCTTGAGCTTGCGGATAGCGGTCCAGATGTCGTGGCGGATGACCGGGGCCAGCCCCTCCGTCGCCTCGTCGAGGATCAGCAGGCTGGGGTTGGTCATCAGTGCGCGACCGATGGCCAGCATCTGCTGTTCGCCGCCCGACAGCGTGTTGGCATACTGGTCGCGGCGCTCGCCGAGACGTGGGAACAGGGCGACCACCTTGTCATAGGTCCAGTCGCTGCCGCGGGCTGCGGCGACGAGGTTTTCGAACACCGTCAGGTTGGGAAAGCAGCGCCGTCCTTCCGGCACCAGGCCAAGGCCGAGGCGGGCGATGCGGTGCGGCCGCATGCCTGCGACCTGGCGGCCGGCAAAGCCGATCGAGCCGGCGCGCGGCCTGACAAGGCCGAGAATGGAATTGATCGTCGTCGTCTTGCCCATGCCGTTGCGCCCCATCAGGGCGACGACCTCGCCCTCCCTGACGTCGAGGGTCACGCCAAACAGCGCCTGCGAGGCTCCGTAGAAGGTTTCGACGCCCTTGAGTTCGAGCAGGCTCACGCGGCTTCTCCGAGATAGGCCCGGCGGACTTCGGGGTCGTTGCGGATTTCATCGACCGAGCCGGTGGCGATGACGCGTCCGTAGACCAGCACCGAGATGCGGTCGGCGAGCGCGAAGACCGCGTCCATGTCGTGCTCGACGAGCAGGATCGGCGCTTGCTTGCGCAAGCCGTCGAGGAACCTGGTCAGCGCCTTGGAGCCTTCCGGTCCCATGCCGGCCATCGGCTCGTCGAACAGGAACGCCTTCGAGCCGAGCGCCAGCGCAATGGCGATCTCGAGCTGGCGGCGTTCGCCGTGCGACAACTCGGCTGCCGGCAGATGCGCACGCGCGGCCAGCCCGACGCGCTCGAGCATGGCCATCGCCGGCCCGGTCAGGCTGCGGTCGGACATCACCGGGCGGAAGAAGCGGAAGCTCGATCCCTGCTGCGCCTGCACCGCGAGCATGACGTTGCGCAGCGCCGAAAATTCCTGTGCCAGCGACGAGATCTGGAAGCTGCGGCCGAGGCCGAGCCGGGCGCGCGCCGCCATGTCGAGCCCGGAGATGTCCTGGCCGAGGAAGCGGATGGTGCCGCTGTCTGGGCGGAACGTGCCCGAAATCTGGTGGATCAGTGTGCTCTTGCCGGCGCCATTCGGCCCGATCAGTGCATGAATCTCGCCGGGCATGAGGGTCAGGCTGACGCCGTCGGTCGCCTTCAGCGCGCCGAAGCTTTTCTGCAGGTCGCGGATTTCGAGGATGGGCTCAGCCATGTCGCGCCTTTCCGGCCAGAAGTCCGAGCAACCCGCCGCGCGCAAACAGCACGACACCGAGCAGGATCAGCCCGAGGAAGAACTGCCAGCGTTCGGTGATGCCGCCGAGCGCATATTCGATCAGCACGTAGAGCATCGCGCCGGCGACGGGTCCGAACAGCCGGCCCTTGCCGCCGAGGATGATGAGGACGATCAGTTCGCCCGACATGTGCCAGGACAGCATCGAGGGGCTGACGAACTTGTTGAGGTCGGCAAACAGCGCGCCGGCGACGCCGGTGACCATCGCCGAGATGATGAAGGCGACAAGACGGATGTTGAAGGGTGCGATGCCGACGGCGGCAAGCCGGGTAGCGTTCTGCCGCGCCGCCTGGAGCGCAGCGCCGAAGCGCGATCCGCGCAGCAGCCAGAACAGGCCGAGCGCCGCCATCAGCAGGGCGTAGCAGATCAGGAAATAGGGCAGCGGCTGGGCCGTGTTGACGCCCGGGAACTCGTTGCGGACGTAGATCGACAGCCCGTCTTCACCGCCATAGGCCGGCCACGACACGGCGAAGTAGTAGATCATCTGCGCGAAGGCGAGCGTGATCATGATGAAGTAGACGCCCGTCGTGCGCAGGCTGATCGCGCCGATCGGCAGCGCGACGAGGCCGCAAACGATCAGCGCGACGAGCCAGATGACCAGCATCGAGGCCGTGCCGGGGATGCCGGCAAGCAACGGTACGCCGTCGAAGGCATGGGTCGCCAGGATGCCGGCGGCGTAACCGCCGATGCCGAAGAAGGCGGCATGGCCGAACGATACCAGGCCGCCGAGGCCGAGCGCGATGTTGAGGCCAACGGCTGCGAGCGCGAGGATCGCGATGCGGGTGGCCAGCGTGATGTAGAAGGGTTCGCCCATTGTCTGCGCGGCCAGCGGGAAGCCGAGCAGCAGCAGCGCCAGTATGGTATTGACGACGGTTTCGCGGGTCATGAAGGGTGCTTTGGTCATCGCCGCCTCACGACTGCGCTGCAAACAGGCCGCTCGGCCTGAAGGCGAGGATGAGCGCCATGACGATATAGATCAGCATCGAGGCAAGCGCTGCGCCGATCGGGCCGGCCTGGGCGGCGGGGATCATCAGGGCCAGCGCCTTGGGCAGCAGGAAGCGGCCCATCGTGTCGACGACGCCGACGAGGATGGCGCCCAACAGCGCGCCCTTGATCGAGCCGATGCCGCCGATGACGATGACGACGAAGGCGAGGATCAGCGCCGGTTCGCCCATGCCGACCTGCACCGACTGCAGGGCGCCGACCATGGCACCGGCGAGGCCGGCAAGTGCTGCGCCGAGCGCGAATACGACGGTGTAGAGCGTGCGGATGTCGACGCCGAGGGCTGCGATCATCTCGCGGTCCGACTCGCCGGCGCGGATGCGCATGCCAAGTCGTGTGCGCGAGATCAAAAGGTAGAGGCCGACCGCAACCACGATGCCGACGCCGATGATGGCGAGGCGGTAAAGCTGGTACTGGCCGCCGCCCGGCAGCGGCACTGCGCCTTGCAGCAGCGGCGGAATGTCGAGATAGAGCGGGAACGAGCCGAACAGCCAGCGGGTGCCTTCCGAAAAGATCAGGATCAGCGCGAAGGTCGCCAGCACCTGGTCGAGATGGTCGCGGTCATAGAGCCTGCGGATGACCGTCACTTCGACGATGGCGCCTGCCGCCGCCGCCGCAACGAGGCTTGCGACGAGGCCGATCCAGAACGAACCGGTTGCGGCGGCGACCGCCGCGCAGGCGAAGGCGCCGACCATGTAGAGCGATCCGTGTGCCAGGTTGATCAGCCCCATGACGCCGAAGATCAGCGTCAGGCCGGCGGCCATGAGGAACAGCATCACCCCGAGCTGCAGCCCGTTGAGAAGTTGCTCGATGAGCAGTGCTATGGACAAGGCTACGCTTTCGCTGGCTGGGATTGGGGATGCGACGAAGACGCCCCCCTCTCCCCGCTTACGGGGAGAGGGCAAGGGCGAGGGGCAGCGCTGAACTTGCAGGCAGCAGCGCCGCCCCTCATCCGGTCCTGAGTTTATCGAAGGGCCGGCACCTTCTCCCCGCAGGCGGGGAGAAGGAAGCTAGCTCACATCTTGCACTGTTCGGCGTAGGCGTCGCCGTGCTTTTCGAAGGCGGTGTCGACGATCTTGTTGGTCAGCACGTCGCCTTCCTTCACCACTTCGCGCACATAGATGTTCTGCACCGGGTGGTTGTTGGTGTTGAAGGCGAAGTCGCCGCGCACCGACTTGAAGTCGGCGGCCTTCAGCGCCGCGCGGAAGGCGTCCTTGTCCTTGACGGAGGCCTTGCCGAGCGCCGACAGGATCAGGTTGGCCGTGTCCCAGCTCTGCGCTGCGTAGACCGAAGGCAGGCGCTTGTATTCGGCCTGGAACGCTTCGACGAACTCCTTGTTGGCCGCGTTGTCGAGGTCCTTGGACCAGCTGGCCGAGTTCTTGACGCCGAGTGCCGCGTCGCCGACGGCCGGCAGAACGTCCTGGTCGAAGGAGAAGCCCGGGCCCATGACCGGGATGTTCACGCCCGACTGGGCGTACTGCTTCATGAACGAGATGCCCATGCCGCCCGGCAGGAAGAAGAACACCGAGTCCGCGCCGGAATCGCGGATCTGGGCGATCTCGGCGGCGTAGTCGGTCTGGCCGATCTGGGTGTAGGTCTCGCCGGCCAGCTCGCCCTTGTAGTAGCGCTTGAAGCCGGTCAGCGAATCCTTGCCGGCCGGATAGTTGGGCGCGAGGATGAAGGTCTTCTTGTAGTCCTTGTTGGCGTACTGCCCCATCGCCTCGTGGAAGTTGTCGTTCTGGTAGGCGACGTTGAAATAGTTGGGGCTGCACTTGGCGCCGGCCAGCGCCGAGGGCCCGGCATTCGGCGACAGGTAGATGATGTCCTGCGCCACGGCGTTCGGCACGACGGCCATGGCGAGGTTCGACCAGATGATGCCGGTGAGCAGGTCGACCTTGTCGCTCTGGATCATCTTTTCGGCCAACTGCACGGCGATTTCGGGCTTCTGGGCATCGTCCTCGATGACCAGTTCGACGTCCTTGTTGCCGGACTTCTTCATCGCCAGCGCAAAGGCGTCGCGCATGTCGACGCCAAGGCCGGCGCCGCCGCCCGAAAGCGTGGTGATGACGCCGATCTTGACCGGCTCGGCATAGGCCAGGCCGGACGCCGCCATGGACAAGCCAAGAATTCCTGCCGCAATGATCTTCTTCATTAGGTACTCCTCCCGAGTGTTCCTGTTTGATGGATCGAAGTGTTAGAGCCGGGTGCGAACTTTCCAGAGTTCAGGAAACAGTTCAACCTCCAGCATCTTCTTGAGATACGAAGCGCCCGACGTGCCGCCGGTGCCGCGTTTCATGCCGATGATACGTTCGACCGTGGTGACGTGATTGAAGCGCCAGCGGCGGAAGTAATCCTCGAAATCGACAAGCTTCTCGGCCAGTTCGTAAAACATCCAGTAGCGCTGCGGATCGCGGTAGATCGTCTGCCAGGCAACGAGCACCTCCTCGCTTTCACTGCGGGTTTCGCGCCAGTCGGTGCGCTTGGCGTCGGCTCCGATATCAAAGCCGTTGCGGCCAAGCAGCAGGATCGCCTCGTCGTAGAGCGAAGGCTGGGCCAGAACCGCCTCGAGCTTTTCGCTGAGTTCGGGCTGGTGGGCGTGCGGGCGCAGCATGGCGAGGTTGCGATTTCCCGCCATGAACTCGATGGCCCGGTACTGCCAGGACTGGAACCCCGAGGACTGCCCGAGCGAATCGCGGAACTCGGTGTATTCGCTTGGCGTCATCGTCCTCAGCACGTCCCAGGCGCTGTTGAGCTGCTCGAAGATGCGCGACACGCGCGTCAGCATCTTGAACGACGGCTCGAGCCTGTCGGCGCGGATCGAACGGATGGCCGAGCCGATCTCGTGCAAGGCGAGCTTCATCCACAGTTCGGACGTCTGATGCTGGATGATGAACAGCATCTCGTCATGCGCTGATGACAGCGGCTCCTGCGCGTCCAGCACCTTCTCGAGATGCAGGTAGTCGCTGTAGGACATGCGGTCCTTGAACGACATCTGTGCACCTTCGGCCGAGGGATCGTATGGCTTGCTCAATTCATCTTCTCCGCGCGCAGCCGGAAGCGCTGGATCTTGCCGGTCTGGGTCTTTGGCAGGGCGTCGATGAACTTCACCGATCGTGGGTACTTATACGGCGCGATCGTCGCTTTGACATGGTCTTGCAGGCGCTTGATGGTCGCAGCGTCGGCGGCAACGCCGGCAACCAGCACGACATAGGCCTCGACGATCTGGCCGCGCTCGCCGTCGTCGGCGCCTATGACGGCACATTCGGCGACATCGGGATGTGAAAACAGGGCGGTTTCAACCTCGGGGCCGGCGATATTGTAGCCGGCGCTGACGATCATGTCGTCGGAGCGGGCGGCAAAGTGGAAGAAGCCGTCCTCATCCTGGTAGAAGGCATCGCCGGTCAGGTTCCAGCCGTCGCGGACATATTCGCGCTGGCGCTCGTCTGCCATGTAGCGGCAGCCCGTCGGGCCGCGTACCGCCAGCTTGCCGACAGTGCCGCGCGGCACCTCGTTCATCTCGGCGTCGACGATGCGCGCCTCGTAGCCGCCCACCGGCTTGCCGGTGGAGGCGGGCTTCATGTCCTCGAAGCGGTTGGAGATGAAGATGTGCAGCATTTCGGTGGCGCCGATGCCGTCGAGGATCGGCTTGCCGGTCTTGGCCAGCCACTCCTCGAACACCGGGCCGGGCAGCGTCTCGCCGGCGGAGACCGCGACGCGCAGCGACGACAGGTCGGCACCGTCGTCCATCGCCTTCATCATGGCGCGGTAGGCGGTGGGCGCGGTGAACGAGATCGTCGCCTTGTAGGTCTCGATGATGTGGATCATGTTCGGCGGCGTCGCCTGTTCGAGCAGCGTCGCCGCCGCGCCAAAGCGCAGCGGGAAGATCGCCAGACCGCCGAGGCCGAAGGTGAAGGCGAGCGGCGGCGAGCCGACGAACACGTCGTCCGGCGTGATGTTGAGAATTTCCCGGGCGTAGGCGTCGGCGATGATCAGCAGGTCGCGGTGGAAATGCATCGTCGCCTTCGGCACGCCCGTGGTGCCCGAGGTGAAGCCGAGCAGTGCTACGTCGTCGCGGCCGGTCTTCACCGCTTCGAAGATGACGGACTTGTCGAGAGCGATGCGGTCGAGCTCGGCGTCATGGTTGGCGGTGCCGTCGAAGCCGACGACCTTGGTGAGGAAGGCGCTGTCCTTGGCGCAGGCGATCATCTCATCCATCAGGCGGGTGTCGCAAAGCGCCAGCGTGATTTCGGCCTTGTCGACGATCTTGGACAGTTCGCCGGCGCGCAGCATCGGCATGGTGTTGACGACTACGGCACCTGCCTTGGTTGCGGCCAGCCAGCAAGCAACCATGGCCGGGTTGTTGGCCGAGCGGATCAGCACCCGGTTGCCCGGCTTGACGCCGTAGTTCTCGACCAGCGCATGGGCCAGCCGGTTGGTCCAGTCGGACAGTTCCTTGTAGGTGCGGCGGCGGCCATTGCCGATCAAGGCGGTGTGGTCGCCAAGGCCCTTTTCGACAAGACGATCGGTCAGCTCGACGCCGGCGTTGATGTATTCGGGGTAATCGAATCCATCGAGCAGGAACTGCGGCCACTGCTCGGCCGGCGGCAGGTTATCGCGCGTGAAGCTGTCGATATGCGCTGACGGTCCAAGCATTCTTCGGCTGTCCCCTGCATGCCCATCGCCACGGCTGGCCCGCAGCGGATGCGCTCGTGTCCGTTACTGTCGGGGAGGCCCTGCGCCAAGGTCCGGAAGTCGGCCGACAGGAATGCGTCGGCGTTCCGGGTGCGATCGACGATGCGATCAGCCTTTGGGCACAGCGAGACCTCCCAATTTCTCATCTGATGAGGTGAGAATTGCACCGGACAAAAATTATTTCAAGCATAAAGTTTTTAGGGTCGCCCCCATTGACGGCGAACGGTGTGCTGGCCATTGCTAGAGCGCCGTGCGTCCGAATGGACGCACAAAGGACGCTCTAACTTATTGACTTGGCACATCGTGCTTTCCGAAAATCGGGTCCGATTTTCGGGCCGATGCGCTAGGCCACCTGAGACATGCCGCCAGAGGAGGGCGCCGGTGCTCGAACGTCATATTGCCGACTGGGACAACGCCTATTCCAATGGTGCCAATATCGCCGGCGGCGACCGCTGGCCGGCTGCCTGGGTCGAGCCGGCACAGGCGTTTCGCGACAAGCTTTCGGCGGCCGGCAGGGCAAGGCTGGACGTTGTCTATGGCGGCAAGCCGCGCAACCGGCTCGACCTGTTCCTGCCGGAAGGCGCGCCCAAGGGGCTCGTCGTGTTTGTGCATGGCGGCTACTGGATGGCGCTCGACAAGAGCTTCTGGTCGCATCTCGCCAAAGGCTCGGTCGACAACGGCTATGCGGTTGCCATGCCGTCCTACACGCTTTGTCCTGAGGCCAGCATCGCGGACATCGTGAACGAGATCGGCGCGGCTGTTGCCGCGGCGGCAGGACTGGTCGATGGGCCGATCATGCTGACCGGCCATTCGGCAGGCGGCCAACTGGTCAGCCGTATGGTCTCGGCGACAACGCCGCTCCCGCCTGCCGTGCAGGCGCGAATCCGCAACGTCGTTTCGATCTCGGGACTTCACGACCTTCGCCCGCTCTTGACTACGGGCATGAACAATACGTTGCACCTTGACGAGGCCGACGCGCTGTCGGAAAGCCCGGCGCTGCTCAGGCCGATGCCAAATGCGCGCATCACCTGCTGGGTCGGCGGTGGCGAGCGCGGCGAATTCCTGCGCCAGAATGCGCTTCTCGCGAACATCTGGACCGGTCTCGGTGCCGCCACCAGCGCGGTCGTCGAGCCCGACCGCCACCACTTCAATGTCATCGATGGGCTTGCCGAGGCGAACCACGCGCTGACGCGAACGTTGCTCGGGTAGCGCTTTCGCGCTGCGGAAGCCTCAGCCTGCTACACTCCGGTTGTCGGGCGATGTTTGGTGCCGTCGATGAAGCGTTCGTAGCGGAAGGGCTGCGGGTCGACGAGAGGCGCGGCGCCGGTGACGATGTCGGCGGTGAGTTTGCCGGCTGCCGGGCCGATGCCGAAGCCGTGGCCCGAAAAGCCGGTGGCGATCACCAACCCGGGCAGCGCCTTTACCGGCGAGATGACAGGCACCGCATCGGGCGTGGCGTCGATGAAGCCGGCCCAGCGCTGCAGCGTGGGCACGCCTTTCATCACCGGGAAGACCTTCTCCATGTTGGCGCGGGCCGAGTCCAGCGCACCGGCCGCCGGTGCGGGGTCGAGCGTGCGATGCCGCTCGTAGGTGCTGCCCGCGCCTTCCAGCTTCGGCCAAACGCCGAACGGACCGCCGGCAAAATCGCCGAAGCGCAGGCCGACCGAGCGCCATTCGCGCGACAGGATCGGCAGGAAGTCGGCAAAATAGCGGAAGCTGTCCGGGATCAGGTGGTGGTAGCTGACCGTTCCGTTCGCGATGGTGTAGCCGCCGTCGAGACGCTTGCGATAGGCAAACCCGTCGGTCCAGGCCGCCCCGTCGGGGCCGCCTTTGACCGGCCCCGTGCGCATCACCGACGAACGTACGGCAAGCTGCGGCAGCCTGACGCCGAGTTGCCGGCACAGCGTGCTCGACCAGGCGCCGCCGGCGACAACGACGGTGCTGGTGCGGATCACGCCGTTTTCGGTAACGACGCCTGACACCCGGCCGCCCCCCGTCTCGATCTCGCGCACAGCGCAGCGCAACAGGATGCCGGCGCCGGCGCGCTGGGCGGCGCGCGCGATCGCCGGCGCCGCCTTCTGCGGCTCGGCACGTCCGTCGCTCGGCGTGTGCAGCGCCGCCCGGAACGTCTTTTGTGCGCCCGGCATAAGGTCGGCCAGGGTCTTGCCTTCGATCATCCGGGTATCGAGCGCGTGGTCGCCGGCGCTTTTCAGCCAGTCGGCATGATGCTCTACGTCGCTTTCGTCCTGGCAGAGATAAAGAATTCCGGTGCGGCGGAAGCCGACGTCCTCGCCGACCAGTTGGTCGATGTCGCCCCAGATCTTGAGCGCCTCGACGATCAGCGGCAATTCGCGCGGATCGCGGCCCATGCGCCGGCACCAGCCCCAGTTGCGGCTCGACTGCTCGCCGGCCACATGGCCTTTTTCGCAGACGACGACCGATATGCCTTGCCGGGCAAGGTACAATGCCGTGCTGACACCGATGATGCCGCCACCGACGATGACGACGTCGGCTGATTTCGGCTGGACGTCACCAGCAGGAACCGGATCGACCGGAGGTCCCATTGTCTTCTCCCATCGTTGCGACGGGAGGCGCCCCCGCGTCCTGATACAACAGGGGTACTGGATACACAGGCGCCGCCATCTTTCAACGGGCTGATGTCGGCAACCGATCGCGCGGGACTACTGGGCCCTGAAAAAGAGCCGCAGTGCGGCCTATGCCGCCGGCTTTTGCTCGCCCTCCTGCTGATCGAGCTTGGCCTTGGCGTGCCAGTCGAAATCGATCGAGCCTTCCTCGGCCTTGTGGAAGAACTGCGAGCAGACCAGCCAGCCCTTGAGCGGACGCAGCAGCGCCATGCAGCTCAACACCGTCAGCGGCAGCGTGATGAAGATATGCACCCACAGCGGCAATCCGAACGCGGCCTGGAACCAGGCGCCGAAGGCGAGCGCCGGCACGGCGGCGATGGTCATGGCGAAGAAGGCCGGACCGTCGGCGGGGTCGGCGAAGGAATAGTCGAGGCCGCAGACTTCGCAGCGCGGCGCGAGCTTCAGAAAGCCGGAAAACAGATGCCCCATCTGGCAGCGCGGGCAAAGGCCCAGGGCGCCTGTCTTCATCGGGTTGTCGGTGGGCGTGAAACCTTCCGCCCGGTATCTGCCGTCAGACATGACTTTTCGCCTCCGTCGTCCGCATCCGCGCCGGCAGCGCGCCGTGGCGCTGCGTCGTATGTCGTACATAGGCGGGGCGGATGTTGCCTGCAATATCGATGCTGCATATATTTCGCATACTCTACATACAATCCGGCAAGGAATGTTCAGATTGTATGCACATCAAGCCAGGGGTCGGCCGGCTGGGGCAATATGTCCGCATCGACATTCAGCCATTTCGGAAACAGGATGCGGCGTCTTCGGGAGGTTGACTATTGTCCGTCGTGGGCCAAGTTGCTTTCGACATCTTCAGTTGCCGTGGAGTTCACGGCTGGACTTGCAAGAAAGGTCCTCGATGTTCGGCCTGACAGCGCTGGAACTGGCCCGCATACAGTTCGGCTTCACCATTTCCTTCCACATCGTCTTCCCGGCCATCACCATCGGCCTGGCCTCCTACCTCGTCGTGCTGGAAGGCCTGTGGCTGTGGAAGCGCGACCTGGTCTATCGCGACCTCTATCACTTCTGGTCGAAGATCTTTGCCGTCAACTTCGCCATGGGCGTCGTGTCGGGTCTGGTCATGGCCTACCAGTTCGGCACCAACTGGAGTTACTTCTCGGCTTTCGCCGGCAGCGTCACCGGGCCGCTGCTCGCCTTCGAAGTGCTGACGGCATTCTTCCTCGAGGCCGGGTTCCTGGGTGTCATGCTGTTCGGCTGGAGCCGCGTCGGACCCGGGCTGCACTTCTTCTCGACCATCATGGTGGCAACCGGCACGCTGATCTCCACCTTCTGGATCCTGGCCTCCAACAGCTGGATGCAGACGCCGCAGGGCTTCGAGATCGTCAATGGCGTGGTCGTTCCGGTAGACTGGATCGAGGTCATCTTCAATCCTTCGATGCCTTACCGCCTGGCGCATATGACGGTGGCCGCTTTCCTCGCCACCGCGCTGTTTGTCGGCGCTTCGGGTGCCTGGCACCTGTTACGCGGCAACGACAACCGCCGCGTCCGCACCATGCTGTCGATGGCGATGTGGATGCTGCTGTTCACAGCACCGGTGCAGATATTCATCGGCGACCAGCACGGCCTCAACACACTTGAGCACCAGCCGGCGAAGATCGCCGCGATCGAGGGGCACTGGGAAAACACGCCCGGCGAAGCGGTGCCGCTCATCCTGTTCGGCTGGCCCGACATGAGCGCCGAAAAGACCCTCTACAAGATCGAGGTGCCGCATCTCGGCAGCCTTATCCTGACACACCGCTGGGACGGACAGATCCCCGGGCTGAAGGAATTCGCGCCGCAGGACAGGCCGAACTCGACGGTCGTGTTCTGGAGTTTCCGCATCATGGTCGGGCTCGGCATGCTGATGTTGCTGCTCGGCGTTCTGGCGCTCTGGCTGCGCTGGCGCGATCGCCTATACGACTCGAAGCATTTCCTGCGCTTTGCCGCGGTCATGGGTCCGAGTGGCCTGATCGCCATGCTGGCAGGCTGGTTCACCACCGAGATCGGCCGGCAGCCCTGGGTCGTCTACAATGTGATGCGCACTGAACAAGGCGTCTCGAACCATTCGGTGCTGGCGATGAGCGTCACGCTGGACGCCTTCGTGGTGGTCTACTTCATGGTCTTCGGCATTGGCGTAAGCTACATGCTGAAGCTGGTCGGAAAGGGGCCGGAAGACAACGAGAACGAACCCGGCGACGACGATCACCATGGCGCCGGGCGTCCGGCCCGGCCGATGTCGGCAGCCCCCGACCAGATGGACATGTTCGTCTCCACCCAAAACAGGAAAGGCTGAGCCATGGGTATCGATCTTCCTGTCGTTTGGGCCATCATCATCGCCTTCGGCCTGATGATGTACGTCATCATGGACGGCTTCGATCTCGGCATCGGTATCCTGTTTCCCTTCGTGGGCGACCGTGACGACCGCGACGTCATGGTCAATACGGTTGCGCCCGTCTGGGATGGCAACGAAACCTGGCTGGTGCTCGGCGGAGCGGCGTTGCTTGCGGCGTTCCCGCTTGCCTACGCCACCATCTTGAGCGCGCTGTACATTCCGCTTGTGGCGATGTTGCTGGGCTTGATCTGGCGTGGTGTCGCCTTCGAGTTCCGCTTCAAGGCCGACGAGGCACACAAGCCGTTCTGGGATCGCGCCTTTGCCGGCGGGTCGTATCTCGCCACTTTTGCGCAAGGTGTGTCGCTGGGCGCCTTCCTCAACGGTTTTCCGATGGAGAACGGCTCCTATACCGGTGGTGCGCTCCACTGGCTGAGCCCGTTCAGCCTGTCCACCGGGTTTGGCCTGATCGTCGCTTATGCGCTGCTGGGAAGCACCTGGCTGATCATCAAGACCGAGGGCGCGCTCTACGATCGGATGGTGGCGCTGGCCAGGCCGATCACCTTGGCCTTGCTTGCCGTGATCGCCGTTGTCAGCCTGTGGACCCCGTTTGCCCATCCCGACATCGCCGCGCGCTGGTTCAGCTTCCCCAACATCGTCTTCTTCTCGCCGGTGCCATTGCTGGTGTTGCTGAGCGGCTGGCTGATCCTGCGCAGCCTCCAGGGCGGCGCCCCGCATGCCGGACCGTTCGTGCTGGCGCTTTTCCTGCTGTTCTTGGGCTATAGCGGGCTTGGCATCAGCCTGTGGCCCAACATCATTCCGCCCGACATCACCATCCGCGAGGCTGCCGCCCCGCCGCAGAGCATGGGCTTCACGCTCGTCGGCGCGCTGTTCATCATTCCCTTCATCCTCGGCTACACGGCTTGGTCGTATTATGTCTTCCGCGGCAAGGTGAAGGCCGGTGAGGGCTACCACTGATGGCCACTACGTCAGAAGCGCCCGCGTCATGGGTCAAACGCATCGGCTGGCTGGTGCTGATCTGGACCGCTAGCGTGCTGTCGCTCGGCGTGGTGGCCTATCTGTTCCGCTTCCTCATGGGCCTGGCCGGGCTGACGGTCTGACCGCGGGGTTCGATGATGTGCGATGGGCGTGGCGCGCCCAACGTCGATGGATTGCGGTCTGGAATGTCGCCCGGCGGACAAGCGCTGAAGCGCCGTTGCACGAATTGCTCGGCATGAACCGGATCGAACCCTTCACAGGGCCGTTCTCCAGCGCTCAGACGACCATACCCGACATGGCGGATTGCTGGCCGAGAAGCTCGGCGACCGTGCGCAGGCCGACGGCGAGCGCGTTCTGGCTCGGCGCGGCGCCGAGCCCCAGGCGCACAGCCTCCGGCGGCCGGCCTGAAACGGCGAAGGCATCCGAGGTGACGACGCCGATGCCGGCAGAGCGCAGGCGGGCGGCGAAATCGGCGCGGTTCCAGTGTCCGGGCAGCCTCAGCCAGGCATGAAAACCTTGTGGATCGGCCTGGACGAGCTCGGCCGGCAAGGTCTGCGCCACGATGGCTTGGCGCTCGCGCGCCTCGAGCCGTACGGCCGCCAGTACCTTTTGGGCAATGCCGTTTTCGATCCACCGCGTGGCGATCGCCGCGGTCAGCGGCGAAGCCATGCCGGCAGTGGCGCGAACGGCATTCGACAGATGCGCCATGTTGCGTGCGGGAGGCGCCACGACATAGGCGATGCGCAGGGCCGGAGCGACGGACTTGGCAAGGCCAGCGATATGATAGGTGATGTCGGGGGCCAGCATCGCAAACGGGGCAATCTGGGCTGCCGGCAGCGCTCCATATGCGTCATCCTCGACGATCAGAACACTGTGCTTGCGAGCTATGGCGGCGATGCGCTCGCGGCGGTCAAGCGACAATGTCGCTGTGGTCGGATTGTGCAGGGTTGGCGTCAGGTAGAGCAGCTTGGGAGCCTGCGCGCGGCAGAGCCCTTCGAAGGCTTCGGGTATCAGTCCGCCTTCATCCATTTCGACGCCGGCCAGGCGGATGCGCAGATGCTCGGCCACGGCGCGAAAGCCGGGATAGGTCAGCGCCTCGGCGCAGACGGTTTCGCCGGGAGCGACAAGCGCGCCAAGCATGGCCAGCAGCGCGCCTTGGGCGCCGGGAGTAACCAGCAGCCGACCGGGTGCGATCTCGCCGAAACGCGGTGCCAGCCAGTGCGCGCCCGCTGCCCTGTCGCGCGAAGTGCCGCCCGCCTCCTGGTAGCGCATCAGAAGATCCAGCCCGGCGCTGGTCTGCAGTTCGGCGATGCCGTCCCACATCCGCCCGGCCAATTCCGGATCGTCGAAACGCGGCGGCAGGTTCATGCTCATGTCGATGATGCCGGTCACCGGCGCCGGCGCGCCGACATGACGTCGCGCGCCGACATAGGTGCCCTGGCCGACGCGGCCTTCGATCAGCCCGCGCCGGCGCGCTTCGGCATAGGCGCGGCTGACCGTGGTGAAATCGATGCCGAGCTGCGCCGCCAGAGCCCGCTGCGGCGGCAGACGATAGCCGGCCGGCAGCCTGCCGGTGGCGATGTCCGACTCGAGCGCCTTGGCGATCGCCAGATAGAGCGGCCCGGCTGACTTGGAAATCGAAGGGAACCAGCCTGATGCCGTCATGTTCTCACAAATTACGTCGCGGATATCCCTATATATGCACAATGTATGTCGATGGCCACATTGTAGCGATTGTGGAAGGGGCAGCTGAGGGGATGGCATGCGCATGCGCGATGGCCTGAGCCGACAATCATCCCGGTTGCCGGACTGAACCCACAGTGAATGCGGCTGTCGCGCAGGCGGTCGAATGCGCCATGCCGGCGTGCCGCCTTCCAGCCGTGCATAAGTCCGGGCCTTGGTCGGCTAAAAGCCGCAATCCGTAGGCACTCCTTGCGAGCCGCCCGTCGATCTGATTCCCTTGGGGATGAGCGATTCGGGCAGGGGCGCGGCGCAGGAACGGATATCATGAGCACTTCCAAGAAACCCGAAATCTCGGAAATGAGGCCGAAGATCACCGTCATCGGCGTCGGTGGCGGCGGCGGCAACGCCGTCAACAACATGATCGCCGAAGGCCTCGAAGGCACCGAATTCATCGTCGCCAACACCGACGCGCAGGCGCTGACCATGTCGAAGGCGACGCGCCTGGTCCAGCTCGGCGCCATGGTCACCGAAGGCCTGGGCGCGGGTTCGCTGCCGGAAGTCGGTCAGGCTGCCGCTGAAGAAACCATCGACGAGATCATGGACCAGCTGTCGGGCACGCACATGTGCTTCGTCACCGCCGGGATGGGCGGCGGCACCGGCACCGGAGCTGCTCCCGTCATTGCTCGCGCGGCGCGCGACGCCGGCATCCTGACCGTTGCGATCGTTACCAAGCCGTTCGCCTTCGAAGGCAAGCGCCGCATGCAGATGGCCGAGCAAGGCATCGAGCTTTTGCGCCAGGCCGCCGACACGGTCATTGTCATTCCCAACCAGAACCTGTTCCGCATCGCCACCGCCAAGACCACCTTCGAGGACGCCTTCGGCCTGGCCGACAAGGTGCTGTATTCGGGTGTCAGCTGCATCACCAACCTTATCGTCAAGGAAGGTCTCATCAACCTCGACTTCGCCGACGTCAAGACGGTGATGCGGGGCATGGGCCGGGCCATGATGGGCACCGGCATCGGCACCGGCGAAGGCCGGGCCAGCAAGGCGGCAGAAGCATCGATCGCCAACCCGCTGATCGACGAGAACTCGATCAAGGGCGCAAAGGGCGTGCTGATCTCGATTTCGGGCGGCATGGACATGACTCTGTTCGAGGTCGATGAAGCGGCAACTCGCATCCGCGAGGAAGTCGGCGACAACGCCGACATCATCGTTGGCGCGATCTTCGACAATTCGCTCGAGGGCCAGTTCAAGGTTTCGGTGGTCGCCACCGGCCTGGACGCATCGGCCGCGCAGGACGAGCCTTACGTCACCCGCGGACAGGGCCAGCAAGGCTCGGCGCAACTGGTGCACTAGGTGTGGAGCCTCAACAGGTTGTCCTCGGTCACGCCGAGGCGGCTGATGGGTGTTTTGGACCTTAGGCTGCCATGCGGGCGATGCCAATTGTATCTGTGAAGCCAGACCGGCAACTCAGCGGCACGATG
>NZ_JANKZL010000014.1 GCF_027568395.1 Aminobacter sp. HY435
GGCAAGGTCCTCGCGCTCCCTCCGCGCCAGCTCGGCCGCTATCGCCGCCTTGACCTTGTCGGCGGTGCCGACCGGCACGGTCGACTTGGTGACGACGATCTTCGGCCCGGCCATCTCGCGGCCGATGGCCGAGGCCACCGACAGCACATATTTGAGGTCGGCCGAGCCGTCCTCGCCCTGCGGCGTGCCGACGGCGATCATCTGGATCTCGCCATGCGCCACGGCCAGCGAGGCGTCCGTCGTGAAGACGATGCGGCCGGCGCCGTGGTTGTCGCGCACCAAGGCCTCCAGCCCCGGCTCGAAGATCGGGATGAAGCCCTGGTTCAGCCGCTCCACCTTGGCCGCGTCGACATCGACGCAGACAACGTCATGCCCGACCTCCGCCAGCACCGCCGCCTGCACAAGGCCGACATAGCCAATCCCAAATACCGTAAGCTTCATCCGGTCTATTCCCGATTGCCACGACGCATTGTGCGGCTAGATACAGGAATTTTTCGCGCACACCAATGCTGGCGGTCTCATACGGCGATGGAGTGACGCGCCGCGCCCTGCCCCAGATAGGCGTCGAAGACGGCGGCGATGGAGCGCACGAACGGCTTGCCGCGCTGGGTGACGACAAAGCGGTTGCCGGCGCGCACGAAGATGCCGTCGCGGTCCTGGGCGACGAACATCTCGGCTTCGGCGATGACCTGGCGCGCGGCGGCCTCGCCGAACAGCGCCAGCAGCTCGCTGCGCGAAAAGGCGAACTCGCACATCAGCCGCTCGATCACCCAAGAGCGCATGCGGTCGGCGTCGGCAAGCACGATGCCGCGCACGGTGGCCAGGCCGCCTGAAAGCACCCGGCGCTCGTATTCGCCGGTCGCCGGCATGTTCTGGACAAATCCCTGCGGCAGCAGCCCGATCGACGAAGCGCCAAGGCCGATCAATGCATCGGCCTGATCCGTGGTGTAGCCTTGGAAATTGCGGCGCAGCCTGCCCGACCGCGCCGCAACCGCCAGGCTGTCCGTCGGCAAGGCAAAGTGGTCCATGCCGATGGACTGGTAGCCGGCCTTCAGGATCAGCCGCGACGCCAGCTCGGCCTGTACCAGCCGCGCTTCGGCGTTGGGCAGAAGCGCGTCGTCGATCATCGTCTGATGCTTCTTCATCCACGGCACATGGGCATAGCCGAACAGCGCGATGCGGTCGGGCCTGAGTGACAGCACCTGCTCCGTCGTCGCCGCGATGCTGTCCTCCGTCTGGTGCGGCAGCCCGTAGAGCATGTCGAGATTGACCGAACCGACCCCGCGCAAGCGCACGCCGTCGACCACCGCCCTGGTCTGCTCGAAGGTCTGCTCGCGGTTGATGGTCTGCTGCACCCTAGCGTCGAAGTCCTGCACGCCGAGGCTTGCCCTGGTCATGCCAATGGCCGCCAACGCGTCGAAGCGCGCTTCATCCATGTCGTTGGGGTCCATCTCGACGCTGATCTCGGCGGCAGCGGCGAAGTTGAACCGGTCGCGCAGCCTTTGCCCCAGCTCACGGATGTGCCCGGCACTCAAGAGGGTCGGCGAGCCGCCGCCGAAATGCAGTGCTGTGACGTTCAGCCGTTTGCCGGTCAGCTCTGCGACCGTGTCGATCTCGACATTGAGCGCGCTCAGGTACCGCGCCACCGGATCGTACTGGCGGGTCTGCTTGGTATGGCAGGCGCAGAACCAGCACAGCCGGTCGCAATAGGGAATGTGGACGTAGAGCGACACGCTCGCTCCCTTGTGCAAGGCGCCAAGCCAGTCGCTGTAGGTCGCAGCCGAAACATCGCCGTTGAAGTGCGGCGCGGTGGGATAGCTGGTGTAGCGAGGCACCGGTGCGGCGTATTTCGCGACTAGTTTGGCGTCCATCATCGTCTCCATCGGTCGGGACAAAGGTGGAGGCAACGGCGCGCCTCCGCCTTGACCTGGATCAACAGCGGCCGACGCGGACACAATGACACGTATCTATTCAGAGGCTTGGCCCCTAGATTGGGCAAAAGACACGACGGATCATGCGATGAGCTCCCGCCAGGACATTCACAACTCTGAAATACCGGTGCTGTGCCGCTCCTGCGAAGCGCGTCATCGCGGGGTCTGTGGCGCCTTGACGCCCGGCCAGCTGGTCGAACTCAGCCGGCACACCACCAAGCGCAAGGTCGACCCGAGCACGGTACTGGTGTCCGACGCCGACACCGTCGACAGCTACGCCAATGTGCTCGCCGGCGTGGTCAAGCTGACCAAGACCATGGCCGACGGCCGCCAGCAGATCGTCGGCCTGCAATTCGCGCCCGACTTCCTCGGCCGCCCGTTCAAGCATGAGAGCTCGATCACCGCCGAGGCCGCGACCCCTGTCCATGTCTGCGCCTTCCCAAAGAAGTCGCTCGATCGCATGATCGAACAGGCGCCGGAACTCGGCCATCGCCTGCACGTCCAGGCGCTCAACGAGCTGGACGAGGCCCGCGACTGGATGCTGACACTGGGCCGCAAGACCGCCGCCGAACGTGTCGCGTCGTTTCTCCACCTGATTGCCCGCCATGGCGACCCGGAGGCCGAAACCGAAGGCGAGATCAGCTTCGACCTTCCGTTGACGCGGGCAGACATCGCCGATTTCCTCGGCCTGACCATCGAGACCGTCAGCCGCCAGCTGACCAAGCTGCGCAAGGACGGGCTGATCTCGGTCGAGAGCAACCGTCACGTCACCGTCTTCGATATCGCCAAGCTCGAACGACGCGCCAACGTCTAGGCTTCCAGCTCGGTCTCGTTGCCAAGCACTGCCAGCATATGGTCCTGCTCGAATGCGACGTGCCGGCGGACAGCCCCGAAAAAGCCGCGCAGCATGAAGCCCAGCGTCTCCGAATTTTCGGCGCGCCCGGCGCGCGCAACAGTTCGCAGCGCTTCACGCAGCTCGGTGGCATAGCCTTCGTCCTCGACGTGTTCGTTCTTCAGCCGCTCGACAATCGCCTGGGCTTCCTCGGAATGGCCCAGTCGAGCGCAAAACAGCGGAAAGATGCGCTGCTCCTCGAAGCGGTGGATACTGAAGAACCGTGGCCCGAGGGCCCGCGCCGACACCAGACATTCGCGCCGGTCCAGGTCGTTCGGCAATGAATCGGCTATCGCCTCCAGCCTGTCGCAAAGAGCAAGCCTGACCGCGTGCAAGCGCCGCATGACAGGAATTGCGGTGGCGTCCTGTTCAGCCCGATTGTCGAAAAACGCGGTCATTCTCGCCCTGTTGTGATTTCGACCAAGGCTGGGGCGTCCTGCCCCCCGTGACCTTGATCCAGATCAAGGCGCGCAATGTAATTGTATTTGATGTGTGCCAACTGACGTCGATGCGAAGCTTTGGCGTTCCGTTATCGTCGGGGATAATTCATGAAATACGGATTCGAAATCATCCTGCTGGCAGCGGCGGCATTTGTCGCCTTGCTGGGCGCGGCCTTCGCGCAGGACAATCTGTTCGGCGCCCATATGTGGGTGCTGTTCTTCGCGCTGATCGCAGGCGCAATCACCTTGATGCGCACATCCAGCTATGCGCCGGTCGACATCCTCGCCGAGGACAAGAACGCATACATGGACGGACCGATACGCTACGGCGTCGTCGCCACTGTCTTTTGGGGGGTCGTCGGCTTTCTTGTCGGCGTGGTCATTGCGGCGCAGCTAGCCTTCCCCGACCTCAACATCGAGCCATGGTTCAACTTCGGCCGCGTCCGGCCGCTTCACACCTCGGCGGTGATCTTCGCTTTCGGCGGCAACGCCCTGATCGCCACTTCGTTGTACGTGGTGCAGCGCACGTCGCGGGCGCGCCTCTTCGGCGGCAATCTCGCCTGGTACGTGTTCTGGGGCTACCAGCTCTTCATCATCATGGCGGCCACCGGCTATCTGCTCGGCAGCACCCAGAGCCGCGAATATGCCGAGCCCGAATGGTATGTCGACCTGTTCCTGACGGTTGTCTGGGTCGCCTATCTTGTCGTCTTCATGGGCACGATCCTGAAGCGCAAGGAGCCGCATATCTATGTGGCGAACTGGTTCTATCTCGCCTTCATCATAACCATCGCGATGTTGCACGTGGTCAACAACCTGGCCGTGCCGGCGTCGTTCCTCGGCGCTAAGAGCTACTCGCTCTTCGCGGGCGTTCAGGATGCGCTGACGCAATGGTGGTACGGCCACAACGCCGTTGGCTTCTTCCTGACCGCCGGCTTCCTCGGCATGATGTATTACTTCGTGCCCAAGCAGGCGAACCGACCGGTCTATTCCTATCGCCTGTCGATCATCCATTTCTGGTCGCTGATCTTCCTCTATATCTGGGCCGGTCCGCACCACCTGCACTACACCGCCCTGCCCGACTGGGCGCAAACGCTCGGCATGGTGTTCTCGATCATGCTGTGGATGCCCAGCTGGGGCGGCATGATCAACGGCCTGATGACGCTATCAGGCGCATGGGACAAGATCCGCACCGATCCGATCATCCGCATGATGGTCGTCGCCATCGCCTTCTACGGCATGTCGACCTTCGAAGGCCCGATGATGTCGATCAAGGCGGTCAACTCGCTCAGCCACTACACCGAGTGGACCATCGGCCACGTGCATTCCGGTGCGCTGGGCTGGAACGGCATGATCACCTTCGGCGCCATCTACTTCCTGGTGCCGCGCCTGTGGGGCCGTGAGCGCCTCTACTCGCTGCGTCTCGTGACCTGGCACTTCTGGCTCGCCACGCTTGGCATCGTCGTCTACGCGGCGGTCATGTGGGTCGCCGGCATCACCCAGGGCCTGATGTGGCGCGAATACGACGAACAGGGCTTCCTGGTCTATTCGTTCGTCGAAAGCGTCGCGGCCATGATGCCCTATTACGTGCTGCGCACGGTGGGCGGCCTGATGTACCTCGCCGGTGCTCTGGTCATGGCCTGGAACGTCTACATGACCATTCGCGGCAAGGTGCGCGAGGAGGTGCCTATGCCAGGCGCCGCCCCGGCACTCCAGCCCGCGCAGTAAGGAGCCAGACATGGCATTGCTCGACAAACACAAGATTATCGAGAAGAACGCGACGCTCCTTCTGGTTGGCTCGCTTGTCGTGGTCAGCATCGGCGGCATCGTCGAGATCGCGCCGCTGTTCTATCTCGAGAACACCATCGAGAAGGTCGAAGGCATGCGACCCTACTCGCCGCTCGAACTGGCGGGACGCAACATCTACGTCCGCGAAGGCTGTTACACCTGCCACAGCCAGATGATCCGCCCGTTCCGCGACGAGGTGGAGCGCTATGGGCACTACAGCCTGGCCGCGGAATCGATGTACGACCACTCGTTCCAGTGGGGATCGAAGCGGACGGGCCCCGACCTCGCCCGCGTCGGCGACCGCTATTCCAACGAATGGCACGTCCAGCATCTCATCGAGCCGCGCTCGGTCGTGCCGGAATCGATCATGCCCAGCTACTCCTTCCTGATGGAGACGCCGCTTGCGGTGAAGGACATCAGCTACGACCTGATCGCCAACCGGCGCGTCGGGGTGCCCTACTCCGACGAGATGGTCGAAAACGCGGTCGCCGACCTCAAGGCGCAGGCCGACCCGAACGCCGACGCGTCGGGCGTGCTCGCCCGTTATCCCAAGGCCAAGATCGGCGATTTCGACGGCAACCCGGCAGTCATTTCCGAAATGGACGCGCTGGTCGCCTATCTGCAGATGCTCGGTACGCTGGTCGACTTCTCGACCTACGACGCCGCCGCCGGATACCGCTAGGAGAATAGCCATGGACTACAACACCTTGAGGCATTTCGCCGACAGCTGGGGTCTGCTGGCGATGATGATCTTCTTCATTGGCGCGGTGCTGTTCGCGCTCCGCCCCGGCAGCCGCGAGGCGGCCGAACGGGCAGCCCAAATTCCGCTCAAGGAGGATTGATCTGTGAGCGAAAAACATATCGACGAATTGTCTGGCGTCGAAACCACCGGACATGAATGGGATGGCATCCGCGAGCTCAACAATCCGATGCCGCGCTGGTGGCTCTGGACGTTCTACGCGACCATCGTTTGGTCCGCGGCATACACCATCGCCTACCCGGCATGGCCAATGATTACCAGCGCGACGTCGGGTGTGCTGGGCTTTTCCAGCCGCGCCGACGTCAGCTCCGAGCTCGCCCTCGCCCATGGCAACAAGAGCGCCTATCTCGAGGCGATCCGGTCCGACAGCCTCGACCAGATCATGGCCGACCCATACCTGCGCCAGTTTGCGACTGCTGCCGGTTCAGCGGCGTTCAAGGTCAACTGCGTGCAGTGCCACGGCTCGGGCGCGCAGGGATCGCCAGGCTTTCCGAACCTGAACGACGACGAATGGCTGTGGGGTGGCAACATCGCCCAGATCTACAAGACCATCGCGCATGGTATTCGCTTCCCCGGCGACGAGGAAACCCACATCTCGGAAATGCCGGCTTTCGCCGATATCCTCGAGCCGCAGCAGATCAACGAGGTTGCCGCCTATGTCGTCAGCCTGTCCGGCACGCCCGATACGCCCGACCTTGTTGGCGCTGGCGCCAAGGTGTTTGCCGACAATTGCGTTGCCTGTCACGGAGACGACGCCAAGGGCAACAAGGAACTGGGCGCGCCTGATCTGACCGACGCCATCACGCTCTACGGTGAAGGACAGGCCGCGATCGCCCGTCAGATCAGGCAACCGAAGCACGGCGTCATGCCCGCCTGGGGCGCCCGCCTTGGCGACGTACAGGTCAAGGAACTTGCCATCTTCGTCCATTCGCTCGGCGGCGGCGAGTAGCCATCCTTCGCCGCAAGGCGACGGCTGATGGCGAAGAGAGGCTCGGCAACCATGCCGGGCCTCCTTGTGCGTTACCGGCTTTGACTTGAGTCAAGGCCGGAATGCGCTGCGGAAGGCACAAGGGAGGAAGCAGTGCCGAGCTCATCCGGCAGCTTTCAGCAGGAGACGACCAATGCTTGACGAAAGAGAAGTGGAGAGGCTCGACGTCGAGGCGGTCAATTCTGCCAAGACCCGGCAGCCGCTGTATGCCGCACGCAAGAAGATCTTTCCCAAGCGCGCTTCCGGCCGCTTCCGCCAGTTCAAGTGGCTGATCATGGCGGTCACGCTCGGTATCTACTACCTGACGCCGTGGATTCGCTGGGACCGCGGCCCCTACGCACCCGACCAGGCCGTGCTGCTCGATATCGCCAACCGGCGGTTCTACTTCTTCCCGATCGAGATCTGGCCGCAGGAATTCTTCTATGTCGCCGGCCTGCTCGTCATGGCCGGCATCGGCCTGTTTCTTGTTACCTCGACTGTCGGCCGCGCCTGGTGCGGCTACACCTGCCCGCAGACGGTGTGGGTCGACCTGTTCCTGGTCGTCGAGCGCGCCATTGAAGGCGACCGCAACGCCCGCATCAAGCTCGAAACCGCGCCGTGGTCGGCAAGCAAGCTCGCCAAACACATCTGCAAGCACGCGATCTGGGTCGCCATAGCTGTCGCCACCGGCGGCGCCTGGATCTTCTATTTCGCCGACGCGCCGACCCTGCTCGTTGACTTCGTCACCGGACAGGCCGCCGCCGTGGCCTACATCACCGTCGCCGTCCTCGCCGCCACGACCTATGTCTTCGGCGGATTGATGCGCGAGCAGGTCTGCACCTACATGTGCCCGTGGCCGCGCATCCAGGCTGCGATGCTCGACGAAAACTCGCTGACCGTCACCTACAACGACTGGCGCGGTGAGCCGCGTTCGCGCCACGCCAAGAAGGCCGCCGCCGAAGGCTTGTCGGTTGGCGATTGCGTCGACTGCAACGCCTGCGTCGCCGTTTGCCCCATGGGTATCGACATCCGCGATGGGCAGCAACTCGAATGCATCACCTGCGCGCTCTGCATCGATGCCTGCGACAGCGTGATGGACAAGATCGGCAAGGAACGCGGCCTGATCTCCTATGCCACCTTGGCCGACTACCAGTCGAACATGGCGATCGCCACCGACCCGGCGACCGGCAAGATCGAGCCGAAGCGAGCGCGCGAGAACGGCAAGCTGAACCCCGGCATCGCGCATTTCCGCCTCAGCCGGATCTTCCGCCTTCGTACTTTCATCTATGCTGGTGCCTGGAGCCTGATCGGCGTTGCCCTGCTGGTCGCCCTGCTCAGCCGTGACCGGCTCGACATCAACGTCCTGCACGACCGCAACCCGCAGTACGTTCGCCTGGCTGACGGTTCGATCCGCAATGGCTACACGGTCAAGCTGCTCAACATGGTTCCCGAACCGCGCAACATCCAGCTCAGCATCGCAGGGCTGCCAGGCGCCACCATGACGATCGTTGGCGTCGACGAGGCTCCAGGCCGAGTCATGTCTGTCGAAGTTGAACCGGACAAGCTCAAGACGATCAGGGTCTATGTCAGCCAGCCGCTGGACCAGATCAAGGAGGGCGGGACCTTCGAATTCGTCATCAAGGACATGGGTGGTTCAGAAACCGGCACCTATGTGGCAAACTTCAACGCTCCGGAGGCAGGCAAATGAACGCTCGCTCTATGCGGCCCAGGCAATTCACCGGCTGGCACATGCTGGCTATCGTCTGCGCCTTCTTCGGCACGATCATCACCGTCAACCTGATCATGGCCACCTACGCCAACACCAGCTGGACCGGGCTTGTGGTGCAAAACACCTACGTCGCCAGCAACGAACGCATCGCCGAATCCCGGGCGCAGGCGGCGCTGGGCTGGAAGGACGAGCTGGCCATCGCCAATGGCGAGATCCGCTACACTCTCGTCGATGCCTCGGGGGCGGCCATTCCCGTCGCCAATGTCAGCGCCTCGTTCCGCCGCCCGGCCTATGAGGCCGAGGACTGGCAAGCAACGCTCGAGCGCACCGCGGACGGCGCCTTCGCCACCAAGGCCGCCATTCGCGACGGCATCTGGATCGTCAACACGGAAGCCAGGCTCGACAGCGGCCAGGTCTATCATCAGGCGCGGCGCATCGTCGTGAGCAACGGAACGCTGAAATGAGCTGCTGCCTGCCCGACGTCGACGCAGTCTCGAACCTGCCGGCATCTCTCGCCAAGGGGCCTTCGCGGGAGGAGCTCACGCTGTCCAGCCGCGTGCTCCCCAATGGCGTCAGGCAGACGGATCTGGCGGTTCCCGGCGTTCATTGCGGTGCATGCATCGCCAACATCGAATCCACGCTCGGCAATCTCGACGGCGTCGAATACGCCCGCGTCAACCTCTCGACCAAGCGGGTCTCCGTTCGCTGGCGCGAGAACGCCGGCGCGCCGCCCATCACCGAGGCGTTGGGGCAGCTTGGCTATGAAAGCCACCTGTTCGAACAGGGTGCCGACGAGAAGGACGAGACCCTTGCCGAGCTTATTCGTGGCCTCGGCATAGCCGGCTTTGCCGCCGGCAACATCATGTTGCTTTCGGTGTCGGTCTGGTCCGGTGCGGAGGCTGCGACACGCGACCTGTTTCACTGGCTCTCGGCCTTGATCGCGCTGCCTGCCCTCGCCTATTCCGGCCGCATCTTCTTCCGGTCCGCATGGGGCGCCCTGCGCAACGGCCGCACCAACATGGACGTGCCGATCTCGATCGGCGTGCTGCTCGCCTACGGCATGAGCCTCTATGAGACGGCGACGCACGGCCCGCACGCCTATTTCGACGCCTCCGCCTCCTTGTTGTTCTTCCTGCTGATCGGCCGCACGCTCGACCATATCATGCGCGAACGCGCCCGCGTTGCGGTGAAGGGCCTCGCCCGGTTTGCCGCGCGCGGCGCAACGATCCTCCACGGTGACGGCACCAGCACCTACCTGCCGGTCGGCGACATCGAACCGGGCATGAACATCATGCTTTCAGCAGGCGAGCGCGTTCCGGTCGACGCCAGGGTGCTGAAAGGCCGCTCCGATCTCGACTGCGCCATCGTCTCGGGCGAAAGCGACCCGGTCGCAGTCGAACCCGGCGCCGAATTGCGCGCCGGCACCCTCAACCTGACCGGCCCGCTGACCATCGAGGCCACCGCCAAGGCCCAGGACTCGTTCCTGGCCGAAATGATGCGCCTGATGGAGGCCGCTGAGAGCGGCCGCGGCGGCTACCGTCGCATCGCCGACCGCGCTTCGGCGCTATATGCCCCGGTGGTTCACCTGACAGCGTTTCTTGCCTTCATTGGCTGGATGATCGCCGCCGGCGATTTTCATCGCGCCCTCACCATCGCCGTTGCGGTGCTGATCATCACCTGTCCCTGCGCGCTGGGGCTGGCCGTCCCGATCGTCCAGGTCGCGGCTGCGCGGCGACTTTTCGAAAACGGCATCATGGTCAAGGACGGCTCCGCCATGGAGCGGCTGGCCGAGATCGACACCGTGGTTTTCGACAAGACAGGCACCCTGACACTCGGAATGCCCAGGCTCGTCAATTCCAACGAGATATCCGCAAGGGACCTGGCGCTCGCGGCCGCGATTGCGCTTCATTCGCGACATCCGATCTCGCGTGCCCTTGCCGAGACGCAGGACGGCAAATCTGCCGCCGAATGGTCGTTCGACGCGGTGCAGGAGGTTCCGGGTTTCGGACTCGAGGCGGCGATCGGCGACAACGTCTACCGCCTGGGCCGCGCCGCCTGGGCCTTGGCGGAGGCCGGTTCCATTGTCGGCACGGTTCTCTCCTGCAACGGCGAAAAGCTGGCGGCATTCTCGTTCGAGGACCGGCTGCGCGCCGGCGCTGCGGCGGCGATTGCCGAGTTGCACGACAGGCAGATAGCCGTCGAGATCGTGTCCGGCGACCGGTCCGACGCCGTCGCTGCCGTCGCTTCGGCGCTCGGAATTTCACGAATCTCGGCGGGCGTCCTGCCCAGCGGCAAGGTCGAGCGCCTTGACGCCCTGAAGGCCGAGGGGCGCAGGGTTCTGATGGTCGGCGACGGCCTCAACGACGCCCCCGCGCTCGCAGCGGCACATGTTTCCATGGCGCCGGCAAGCGCCGCCGACATCGGCCGCAGCGCCGCTGATTTCGTCTTCCTGCGCGAAAGCCTGGCCGCCATTCCGCTGACCCTCGACACCTCCCGCGAGGCCAACCGCCTCATCAGGCAGAACCTGGTCCTGGCAGTGGTCTACAATGCCATCGCGGTGCCCATCGCCCTGCTCGGTTTCGTGACCCCGCTTGTCGCCGCTTTGGCCATGTCGCTGTCTTCGGTTATCGTGATCGCCAACGGTCTGCGGCTCGGCACCGGCAAATCACGCCGTTCGGCATGCGAATCCGAGGCAGCCAAGCCGACCACCAAGGTGTTCCCGACCAAGGAGGCGATGGCGTCATGACCGGCCTTCTGCTTCTTCTGCCCATCGCGCTCTTCCTTGGCGGGCTCGGGCTAGCGGCGTTCCTGTGGTCGCTGAAAAGCGGCCAATACGAGGACATGGACGGCGCCGCCGAACGCATCCTCAACGACGACGGCTAAGCTGAGGCGGCAAAAATCGCTGCATCGGCCCGGGCCTGTATGCTAACAGGGCGGCATGGCGCAAAAGAAAGCTCACGAAGTCGACTCCTGGCTCACCCGCCCCGCAAGCGAGGCAGTGATCGTGCTGATCTATGGCCCTGACCGTGGTCTGGTTTCCGAGCGCGCCGCAGCCTTCGCCACAAAGACCGGACTGCCGCTCGACGACCCATTTTCGGTGGTCAAGCTCGATGCCGGCGACATCGAGCGCGACAGCGGCCGTCTCGTCGACGAAGCCCGAACGGTGCCGATGTTTGCCGCCCGCCGGCTGATCTGGGTGCGCAACGCCGCCGCCCAGAAGAGCCTGGCCGACGACGTCAAGGCGCTGGCAGCCGACCCGCCGCGCGATGCGATCATCCTGATAGAGGCCCAGGACCTCAAGAAGGGATCGCCGCTGCGTTCGACGGTGGAGGCGGCGTTTTCGGGCATGGCCTTGCCCTGTTACGCCGACGAGGCCCGCGATCTCGAGAGCATCATCGACGACGAACTCCGCGCGGCCAACCTGACGATGGCCATGGACGCCCGCAACGCGCTGCGTCGCAGCCTTGGTGGCGACCGCCTGGCGACGCGCGGTGAAATTCAGAAACTGACGCTCTATGCCATGGGCGGCGGCGAGATCTCGCTCGAAGACGTCAAGGCAATGATCGGCGACGTTTCGGCACTGTCGCTCGACGACGCCATAGATGCGGCAATGGGCGGCAATATCGCCGAATTCGACACGGCATTCACCAAGCAATGCCAGAATGGTAGCCAGGCTGCCCAGTTGCTCGCAGCGGCGACCAGACACCTGCACAATTTGCACCTGATGCGCGGCGACATGGAAAGCGGCAACAGGAACGCCTCTGCCGTGATTGCCAGCGCGCGGCCTCCGGTATTCTTTTCACGCAAGCGGGCAGTCGAGCGCGCCCTTTCCGGCTGGTCCGCCGACGCGCTGATGCGCGCCCTGGCACGCCTGCAGTCGACAACGCTGCAGACGCGCCGTCGCCCCGACCTCGCAGTCGCCCTGGCACGCCAGGCATTGCTCGGCATCGCCGTCGAAGGCGCCCGGGTCAACGCCCGTCGCTGAACGCAAGAAGCCCCGGCGATGAACCGGGGCTTCTCTAAAGTCCTTTACGAATCAATCAGATACCTTCGCTTTTCAGGCGACGGCACAGATCGTCGAGCTGCTCCAGCGAGCGATAGGCGACACGCAGTTCGCCGCCGCCCTTTTCCTTGTGGGCGATGGAGATCTTCATGCCGATCACATCCGTCAGGAGCTTCTCCAGCGCGATCGTGTCAGGATCCTTCTCGAGCGGGCGTGACGAATTCGACTCAGCCACAGCATCGGCAGGCATCTGCGCCAACGCCTCGGCCTGGCGCACGGACAGACCTTCCTCGACGATCCGCTTGGCAAGCCCGGCCGGATCCGCGGCGGTGATCAGCGCACGCGCATGGCCCGCCGACAGATCGCCATTGATAAGCATGTCGCGCACGACGTCGGGCAGCTTCAGAAGGCGCAGCGTGTTGGCCACATGGCTGCGGCTCTTGCCGATGACCTGGCCGAGATCGGCCTGCGTGTAGCTATGGTCGTCGATCAGTTGCTGATAGCCCAGCGCCTCTTCGATGGCGTTGAGATCGGCGCGCTGGACGTTTTCGATGATCGCAAGTTCGAGCGCGGTGCGGTCGTTGACGTCGCGTACGATGACAGGAATCTCGTTGACGCCGGCGCGCTGCGCCGCACGCCAGCGACGTTCGCCGGCGATGATCTCATAGCGGCCGGCCTGCAGCGCGGGGCGCACGACAACGGGCTGGACCAGCCCGTGCTCGCGGATCGACTGGGCAAGGTCGGCAAGGTCTGCCTCGGCGAAGTTCCTGCGCGGGTTGCGTGGATTGGGGGTGACAAACTCGATCGGCACCCGACCGTCGGCCAGAACGGCGGGCTTTTCCGATTCCGCCGGCTTGTCCATTTCGCCGATGAGGGCTGCGAGGCCTCGCCCGAGGCGCTTTCTGGAGAGGTCTTCGTTCATGTTTCTTCCAGGTTGTTACGAGTCCGAATCGATTCAGGCGGCACGAAGTTTACGTTCGCGACGGATGACCTCCGACGCGAGCTGCAAATAGGCCTGGCTGCCCGAACACTTGAGATCATAGAGGATCGCCGGTTTGCCATAGGACGGCGCCTCGGAAATGCGCACATTGCGCGGGATCACTGTATCGTAGACCTTTTCGCCCATGTGGGCGCGTACATCCTCGACCACCTGGTTCGCCAGATTGTTGCGGCCGTCGAACATCGTCAGAACGATGCCCTGGATGGTCAGGTCGGAATTGATCGACCTGCGCACCTGATCCACCGTCTCAAGAAGCTGGCTTAACCCCTCGAGAGCAAAGAACTCGCATTGCAGCGGCACGAGAACCGAGTCCGCGGCTGCCATCGAGTTCAGCGTCAGGAGATTGAGCGACGGAGGGCAATCGATGAGCACATAGCTGTACGCTGCCGACCTCTGGCTGGCCGCGCGCAGCGCATTGCGCAGCTTCAGCACCCGATCCGGGGCCGAAGCGATTTCCATTTCGATTCCAAGCAGATCGAGCGTCGATGGAATGAGCCAGAGGCCCGGCACCGCCGTTTCCATGGCGGCTTGCTCGATCTCGAGCTCACCGGTCAGCACGTCATAGGACGAGACACTGCGATCCTTGCGGTCGATGCCCAGGCCGGTACTGGCGTTGCCCTGGGGGTCGAGATCGATGATCAGGACGCGTTCGCCGATTGCCGCGAGCGCGGTTGCCAGGTTGATCGCGGTGGTCGTCTTGCCGACGCCGCCCTTTTGATTGGCAACAGTGATGATTCTTGGCGTGGTCTTCATGGATCGACTGCTCATTTCCGTCTCGTAACAAACGCCGCGGTCAGATGCGGCGCAGGTTTCGAATCTCGAGGATGACTCCCTGCGCGTCGGTCAGGCTGGGATGTTCTACCAGATCGAATCGCCACTGATGAGCGCTATCTTCGATTTCCTGCCGGTAATCCCGGCCTTTGTGGAAAAGCGCAACTGTCCCGGACGCAAGCCAGGGTGCCGACAGTTCGAGCAGCAGCGGCAACGGCGCCAAGGCGCGCGCACTCAGGATATCCGGTCCGGAGATTGCCTTTTGCACATCCTCGATCCGCTTTGCATGCACCCTCGCCGGCAGCTTGAGTTCACCAACCACAGCCTGCAAAAACCCGGCCTTCTTGCGATTGCTCTCGACCAGATCGATGGTCGCGCCGGACCGTTCGGCGATCATCGAGGCAATGACAAGTCCCGGAAAACCGCCGCCCGAACCGATGTCGAGCCATTTTTGGGCTGCTCCACCTAGCTTTGTGACCTGTGCGCTATCCAGGATGTGGCGCTCCCAGGCGTCAACCAACGTCGAAGGAGCGACCAGATTGATACGCTGCGCCCATCTGCGGAACACGGTTTCGAAGGCGATCAGCTTTTCGTATGTTTCACGTGAAACGGGACCTGCAACTTCTTGCAACCGGGCATAGGCATCTCGTTTCAAGCGGCGCCCTTTCGTACTTCGGCGTTGCGTACATGCGCAAGAATGATCGCCAGCGCAGCTGGTGTCATGCCGTCAATACGCTGCGCTTCGGCCAAGGACCGCGGCCTGCGCTGCCGCATCTTCTGTCGCAATTCGTTTGACAATCCTGGAACCGATTCAAAATCAAGAGTTTCTGGAATGACTCTCTCTTCTTCCTTGAGCATCAACGCGGCGTCTGACTTCTGCCGATCGAGATAGACAGCATATTTTGATTCTGTTTCAAGTGCTTCGGCGGTTTTTCTGTCAATGAACTGCAGCCGCGGCTCAACTTTGGCAAGATCTGCAAGGGTAACGTCGGGATAAGCCAGCAATTCATAGAGCGAACGCTTGATGCCATCGAGATTGACTTCGATGCCATGGCGACGCGCCTCATTTGGCGAAAGGCTCTGTCCCTTAGTCATCTCGCGGGCCGCATCTATCTTCGACTGCATATCTCCAAACCGCCGCTGCCGCTCAGCCGAAATGAGTCCCAAGGAGCCGGCGACCGGGGTCAGGCGTTCGTCGGCATTGTCGGCGCGGAGCGACAGCCTGAACTCCGCCCGCGACGTGAACATCCGGTAAGGCTCAGTGATACCGCGGCTGGTCAGGTCGTCGACCATCACGCCTATATAGGCCTGGCTGCGGCTGAGGATGAACGCATCGAGCCCACCCGCCAGGCGTGCCGCATTGATGCCGGCGAGGAGCCCTTGCGCGCCGGCCTCCTCATAACCGGTCGTGCCATTGATCTGGCCGGCGAGGAAAAGGCCGCGGACGCGCTTGGTTTCAAGCGTCGGTTCGAGCTCACGCGGATCGATGTGGTCATATTCGATGGCATAGCCCGGCTGCAGCATCACCGCCTTTTCCAGACCCGGAATAGACTTGAGAATGTCGAGCTGCACGTCTTCCGGCAGCGAAGTCGATATCCCGTTGGGGTAGACAGTTGGATCATCCAGCCCCTCCGGCTCGAGGAATATCTGGTGGCCTTCGCGATCACCGAACTTGACGATCTTGTCTTCGATCGACGGGCAATAGCGGGGCCCGATTCCCTCGATAGACCCGGAATACATCGCCGAACGGTGGAGATTGTCCCTGATGATCCGATGCGTCGTCTCGGTCGTGCGGGTAATGCCGCATTCTATCTGGGGATTGCGGATCTTGTCCGTCAGAAGCGAAAACGGCGTCGGTTCATCGTCGGCCGCCTGGCTTTCCAGCGACGCCCAATCGATGGTCTGCCCATCAAGCCGGGCCGGCGTGCCCGTCTTGAGCCGACCGAGAACAAACCCTGCCCTGTCCAGTGTCCCGGAGAGACCGAGAGAAGCCTGCTCATTCATCCGCCCGGCCGGGAATTTGCGCTCGCCGATGTGGATCAGGCCGCGCAGAAATGTTCCTGTCGTAAGCACGACCGCGCGGCAGCCGAGCTGCCTGCCGTCGGCCAGTACAACCGCGTTGACCCGGCCCTCTCTGAGAACGAAATCAAAGGCTTCGCCTTCGACGACGTCGAGATCTTGCTGCTCCGCTATCGCCTGCTGCATGGCGTACCGATAGAGCTTGCGGTCCGCCTGGGTTCTTGGACCGCGCACAGCCGGACCCTTGCGGCGATTGAGCAAGCGGAACTGGATGCCGGCAGCGTCGGCAACGCGCCCCATCAGGCCATCCATGGCGTCGATCTCGCGCACCAGGTGGCCTTTTCCCAGACCGCCAATCGCCGGGTTGCACGACATCGTGCCTATTGTGTCGCGATGAAGCGTTACCAGCGCCGTCTTGGCGCCAGCGCGGGCAGCGGCAGATGCGGCTTCACAGCCGGCATGCCCTCCGCCGACCACGACAACGTCGTAGCTTTCGCTCATGACTCTCTCCAGGAACAGATGCCGGGACAGATGTCCCTATCATCAGCCGATGTCAAGGGAATCGCCCAGGTGGTGGTTTCACGTGAAACAACTTGTACGTAGCGCAAGCGAAATTTTCAGTGTTTCACGTGAATCATTGCGCGCTGCAGACGTCGCAGCCCCTTGTGTTTCACGTGAATCATTTGCCGATGCAGAATTGGGAAAAGATGACGTCCAAAAGGTCTTCTACGTCCACTGCCCCTGACAACCGGCCGATTCGGTCTGTCGCCAGACGAAGTTCTTCGGACCTCAACTCCAAGGGTTGATTGGCAAGCGAGCCTTCAAGATGTCGCAATCCCTCGGCCAACAGTTCGACATGCCTGAGCCGCGAAGGCAATATCTCGCCTTTTGTCCCGGCGGCTTGAAATGCGGCTGCACCGATCATCTGAAGCAAGCTGCCGATGTTCTCGCCGGTGGCCGTCGATATACAGAGATCGTATCTTTTGGGTGCTTGTTGCGCAGCGGCTCGATCGAGCTTGTTTCCGATGTGGATGGCATGAACAGAAGTCGGCAGTTCGATGTCGGCAGCAGAAGTGGACATGTCTTCCAAGTGCAGGACGAGGTCCGCCCGCTGAGCTCTCTGCTTCGCGCGATCGACGCCGATCGCTTCGACCTTGCCCGAAGGTTCCCGCAGGCCGGCCGTGTCGGTAATTCTCACCTTCAAGCCGTCGAGCTCCAATACGGCTTCGACCAGGTCACGGGTTGTACCGGGCTCGTCGGTCACAATGGCTGCTTCCCGCTGCAGCAATGCGTTCAGCAGACTGGACTTTCCCGCATTTGGCGCACCCAGTATGACCACGTCATAGCCGTCGCGGATCATCTCTGCCTTGTGATAGCCACCTAGGTGTTGCTTCATCTCGCCAACCAGAAGCGATATGTCGCGCCAAACCTGCCCTGAAACGGAGCTCGGAACATCGGCCTCGTCAGCGAAGTCCATTTCGGCTTCGATCATTGCTCGCGCATGAATGAGCCTGCGCCGCCAGGCGCTGTAGAGTTCACTCTGCGCGCCGCTTGAGTTGAGCACCGCAAATTGACGCTGCGCTTCGGTTTCAGCATTGATCAGGTCGGCCAGGGCCTCCGCCGCGAGGAGGTCCATCTTGCCATTGAGAAAGGCCCGTCGCGTGAATTCACCCGGCTCGGCGTGGCGCAGGCCAGGTATGCGGGTGAGTTCCGCAAGAAGCGCGGCGACCACCGCACGACCGCCATGAACGTGGAACTCGCCACAGTCTTCGCCTGTGAAACTGCTCGGCCCGGGAAAAAACAGAGTCAGCCCGTGATCGAGCAGCTCGCCTGACTGGCGATGCAACGCTCCGTAATGCGCGAGCCGTGCTTTCGGTAACTTTCCCAGGATTGTTTCGATAGCGAATCGAACATGCGGCCCCGAAATGCGGATGATCGCCACCCCTGACGGCAGGTGTCCGCTGGACAGTGCGACGATGGAATCGGTGAATAGCATTTGCCGGTCTCTCGGAAGCGCCCTAACGTACGGGCCAAGTATCACTCATTCAGGCTGACCGCGCATGCTTCCGCAAGAAAACCTGCTTCGCGACGAAGGCAGCCCATATCTCCGCCAGCACGGCGACAACCCGGTTCACTGGCGCCCCTGGTCGCCCGAAGCTCTGGCCGAAGCTCGCCGACTGGACCGCCCCATATTGCTGTCCGTCGGCTACGCCGCCTGCCACTGGTGCCATGTCATGGCTCATGAGAGCTTCGAAAACCCGGAGATTGCCGGGGTGATGAACGAGCTGTTCGTCAATATCAAGGTGGACCGCGAAGAACGCCCCGACATCGACCAGATTTACATGGCGGCCTTGGCCAGCATGGGCGAGCAAGGCGGCTGGCCGCTGACCATGTTTCTGACGCCTGACGCCAGGCCCTTCTGGGGCGGGACATATTTTCCGCCCGACGCGCGTTACGGACGGCCCGGTTTCGTCCAGGTTCTCAAGGCTGTCGATGCTGCCTGGCGCGGAAAACGCGCCAGCATCCTGCAGAGCGCCGGCGAACTGGCTGAGCATGTCAGCCAGCGCCTCGGCGCGACCAGCTTGCCCGGGATGCTGTCGACCGAAGCCGGGCGGATGCTGGCGTCCGGCATCGACGACATGATCGACCAGCAACTGGGCGGACTCAGGGGCGCACCGAAGTTCCCCAACGCACCCTTCATGCAGGCGCTTTGGCTTTCCTGGCTTCGCTCCGGCAACACAAATCACCACGACGCTGTCACCGCTAGCCTGCAACACATGCTGTCTGGCGGCATTTACGACCATGTCGGAGGCGGCCTGGCCCGATATTCGACAGATGCCCAGTGGCTGGTCCCGCATTTCGAGAAGATGCTTTACGACAACGCACAACTCGTCCGGCACGCAAACTGGGCCTACGCATCAACAGCCAACGATTTGTTTCGGATACGAATCGAAGACACCGTTGCCTGGCTGCTTCGGGAAATGCGTCTTCCCGAAGGTACCTTTGCCTCCAGCCTGGATGCCGACAGCGAGGGTGAGGAAGGCCGGTTCTACACCTGGACCGACGAGGCCATCCGCAGTGCGCTCGGCAACGATTCAGAATTGTTCTTCAAGTACTTCAGCTTGACCAAGCCGGACAACTGGGAAGGCGATCCGGTGGTCCATCAAACAGTTGCCCAGGCGGAATTGGCCGCCGGGCAGCCCGAAATGATCGCCGGCCTAACCTCGCTACTGCTGGCCGCCCGAGAAAGCCGCGTCCGGCCCGGGCGCGACGACAAGGCATTGACGGATTGGAATGGCTTGGCGATCGTCGCGCTCGCCGAAGCGGGTCGCAGCCTGCAACATCAGGACTGGATCGAAGCCGCCGCGGCCGCATTTGCGGCCATCTTGGCCGGCTCGACGCCGGATGGACGGCTGGCGCACTCGGCTCTCGGCGATAGGCAGCTCTACCCTGCCCTCTCCAGCGACTACGCCGCCATGATCAATGCGTCAGTCGCGCTCTTCGAAGCGACAGGCGAGGCCCGATATCTCGAACATGGCGCGCATTTTCTGAAGATGCTCGACGACTGGCATTCCGACGCCGGCAAGACCGCTCACTATCTGACCGCCTCCGACAGCCGCGATGTGCCGATGCGGATTCGCGGCGATGTCGACGAGGCAATTCCGTCCGCCACCAGTCAAATCATCGAGGCAGTCGTTCGCCTCGCCAACGTCACGGGCGATATCGCCCTGCAGCAGCGAGCCTGGACCATTGCCGAACACGCAGTAGGCCGCATCGAGAGCCAGAAATACGGCCAAGCGGGCATCATCAACGCAACCATGCTGGCGCTGGAGCCTTCTAAACTCATCATTGTCGAAGACCCCGCTCTACCTGGGCTTGTTTCGGTTGCGAATCGAAATCCGGACCCACGCCGCGTCGACATCGTCGTCGCCCTGAATTCCGACGCGCAACTTGCGAAACTACCCGATGAGATCCTTCCGGACACAAGAAAGGCCGGTGCATACCTGTGCACCGGCCTCATTTGTCTGCCGATGATCCGCGAACCGCTCGAACTCGAAAAAGCTCTCAGGCGTCGCTGATCTGTTGCGGTCAGGTATTCATCGAATCGAAGAAATCGGCATTGGTCTTGGTCTGCTTGAGCTTGTCGATGAGGAACTCGATCGCATCGGTCGTTCCCATCGGCGCCAGGATGCGGCGCAGCACGAAGATCTTCTGCAGGTCCTGGCGCGCGACGAGCAGGTCTTCCTTGCGCGTACCCGACTTGAGAATGTCCATCGCCGGATAGATGCGCTTGTCGGCAACCTTGCGATCGAGCACGATCTCCGAGTTGCCGGTGCCCTTGAACTCTTCGAAGATGACTTCGTCCATGCGGCTACCGGTGTCGATCAGCGCAGTTGCGATGATTGTCAGCGAACCGCCTTCCTCGATGTTACGCGCGGCGCCGAAGAAGCGCTTCGGGCGCTGCAGCGCATTGGCGTCGACACCGCCGGTCAGCACCTTGCCGGATGACGGCACGACGGTGTTGTAGGCGCGGCCGAGGCGGGTGATCGAATCGAGCAGGATGACGACGTCGCGGCCATGTTCGACCAGGCGCTTGGCTTTCTCGATGACCATTTCGGCGACTTGCACGTGACGCACCGCCGGCTCGTCGAAGGTCGAGGATACGACCTCGCCCTTGACCGAACGCTGCATGTCGGTGACTTCCTCCGGCCGCTCGTCGATCAGAAGCACGATCAGGTAGCATTCCGGGTGATTGGTCGTGATCGAGTGCGCGATGTTCTGCAACAGCACGGTCTTACCGGTGCGCGGCTGCGCCACGATCAGCGCGCGCTGGCCCTTGCCCAGCGGCGCCACGAGATCGATGACACGCGGCGAGATATCCTTGGTGGTCGGGTTGTCGACCTCCATCTTGAGCCGCGAGGTCGGATAGAGCGGGGTCAGGTTATCGAAGTGGATCTTGTGACGGATCTTTTCCGGATCGTCGAAATTGATCGTGTTGACCTTCAGCAGCGCGAAGTAGCGTTCGCCTTCCTTCGGGCTGCGGATCGGGCCTTCCACCGTGTCGCCGGTCTTCAGCGAAAAACGCCTGATCTGCGACGGTGAGATGTAGATATCGTCCGGACCCGGCAGGTAGTTGGCGTTGGCCGAGCGCAGGAAGCCGAAACCATCCTGCAGCACTTCGACGACGCCATCGCCGATGATCTCGATATCCTGGGCCGCCAGCTTCTTGAGGATGGCGAACATCAGCTCCTGCTTGCGCATGACGCTGGCGTTCTCGACCTCGAGCGATTCGGCGTAAGCGATCAGCTCCGGCGGCTTCTTGTTCTTGAATTCGGCGAGTTTAGTTTCCTGCATAGACGGACTCTGAGCGTGGGGAAGGATTGGCTATCGGCATTTTGCGATAAGCGCCGGGCGCGGCCAGGGAATGAGAATGGGGCGGCGCATGGCGGGAAGGAAGAAGAGCCTTTTAGCTCTCCCGAAATGAAAGAGCAAGGCGCAGTCCAGCAAATTTAAGGTCGTCAGAACGGCTTTACAACCACCAGTATGACGATGACGATCATCAGCACCGTCGGAATCTCGTTGACAATGCGCCAGTGCCGCGACGGCTTTTCGTTGCGGTCCTCGGCAAAACGCCGAACCGACGCCGAGAGATAGCCATGCACGCCTGAAAGCAGCAGCACCGCGGCCAGCTTGGCATGCAGCCAGCCGCCGGCGAAGCCAAAGCCCTTCCAGGCCAGCCACAGCCCGAACACCCAGGTGACGATCATCGCCGGATTGATGATGGCGACCAGAAGCCTCCGCTCCATGACCTTGAAGGTCTCGGACTGGACCGACCCCTTCTCGGCCTCGGCGTGGTAGACGAACAGACGCGGCAGATAAAGCATGCCGGCCATCCAGGAGATCACCGCGATGACATGGACCGCCTTGGCCCACGGGTAGAACCCGTCCGGAGCCACAACAAACAGCAAGGCTGTCAGAACGATCAACGTCAAGATGGCGATGACGGCGCGTTTGGCCGCGGCGCGGCCGTTCGAAACCTGGGCAGCGCTCATTGGCCTTTTGCCTTGCGAACGCGGTTCACCATCGCCTCGACATGAGCGATCGGCGTCTCCGGCGTGATCCCGTGTCCCAGATTGAAGATCAGGGGTCCGGAACCAAGCCCCTCGAGGATAGCGTCGACGCCCTCTTCCAGCGCCCGGCCGCCGGCAACCAGCCGCAACGGATCGAGATTGCCCTGCACCGCGCCGCCCGCCTGCAAGCGCCTGGCCTGCGACACCGGAACCGTCCAGTCGAGACCCAGACCGGTCACGCCGGTCCTTTGCCTGTAGCTGTCGAGTTGTGCGCCAGCACCTTTCGGGAAGCCGATGATCGGAACATCCGGATGGACCGCGCGAACCTTGCGCACGATCTCGGCCACCGGCTTGACACAGCATGCTTCAAAAGTGGCTTCGTCGAGAACTCCCGACCAAGAATCGAAGATCTGCACCACATCGGCACCAGCCTCGATCTGACGGATGAGATAGGCGGCCGAATGGTCGGCAAGGGTCGAAAGCAGTTGCGCCATCGCTACCGGTTCGCGATAGGCAAACAGCCGCGCCGGCGCCTGGTCCGGCGTGCCATGACCAGCGATCATATAGGTAGCCACAGTCCATGGCGCGCCGCAGAACCCGATCAGCGTCGTCGTCTCGGGCAGTTCGCGGCGGAGCCGCCGAACCGTTTCGTAGACGGGTTCGAGATTCACGTGAAACTTTGAACCGTCGAGCGCTGCAATCTCGGCAGGCGTTATCGGCGTCATCATCGGGCCCCGCCCTTCTTCGAAGCGAAGGTCGCGGCCAAGCGCATGCGGCACGACGAGAATATCGGAAAACAGGATCGAAGCGTCGAAGTCGAAGCGCCGGATCGGCTGCAGCGTCACTTCGACCGCGAGATCGGGATTGTAGCAAAGATCGAGGAAGCTGCCGGCCTGCTTCCGGCTCTCCCGATATTCAGGGAGATAGCGGCCTGCCTGGCGCATCATCCAGAGCGGAGGAACCTCGAGGCTTGTGCCTTTGAGGACGTCGAGCAGAGCGCGTTTTACGGGCATCAGGTCTGCCTTTCCTTGTGCCTTCTATAAACAAAAATTTTTACCGAAGGGATTCTTCTAATTCTTAGAGTCTGTTGGAATCGAGAATTGCGAACTGTCCATAGGCGGCCTGAGATATCCACTTGTCATAGTGACGCGCGGCCGAATTCGCCACTGGGGAAAACTTCGTGTGCGACGAGGATTCAACGATTTGAATCAAAGTTCTACGACGCAGCCCATATGGTGCTGATTCTGTGGGCGACGAGGGACGAAAAAACAATCCCCACAATCCTCCCCATCGCTTCGGGCGAACTGACAGCAGGGCGAATTGTGGACAACTGGCCATCTGATACAGTCCACACGTTCGCTTCCGGCCGACACGGCCGTTTATCCACATTTGACCACAGACCCAGGCTCCCACTGTGAACAAACCCCAAAGCTTCTTCCATCTGCACCTGATTTCCGACGCCACGGGCGAAACGCTTCTGGCGGCGGGGCGCGCGGCTTCGGCACAATACAAGGATGCCCGCGCGATCGAGCACATCTACCCGCTGATCCGGACCGAGAAGCAGCTGATGAAGGTGTTCGACGATATCGAGGAGGAGCCGGGCATCGTGCTCTACACTGTCGTCGACCAGCATCTCGCCGGCATCATCGACAGCCGCTGCGCCACGATGGGTTTGCCTTGCGTGTCAGTTCTGGAGCCGGTGCTGTCGGTCTTCCAGTCCTATCTCGGCGCGCCGGCCGGCCGCCGCGTCGGCGCCCAGCACGTGCTCGACGCCGAATATTTCCGGCGGATCGACGCGCTCAATTTCACCATGGAACATGACGACGGCCAGCTCCCTTCGGACATGGAGCAGGCCGATGTCGTGCTGATCGGCATATCCAGGACGTCGAAGACGCCGACCAGCATCTATCTCGCCAACCGCGGCATCAAGACGGCCAACATCCCGATCGTGCTCGGCGTGCCCGTGCCGGAAAGCCTCGTCCAGGCCAAGACGCCGCTGGTTGTCGGGCTGATCGCGACGGCCGAACGCATTTCCCATGTTCGGCAGAACCGGATACTCGGAACGACGATGGCCTTCGACGCGCAGGATTATGTCGACCGCGCCTCGATCACCGAGGAACTGGCCTATGCGCGCCAGATCTGCACGCGCCACAATTGGCCGATGATCGATGTCAGCCGCCGTTCTATCGAAGAGACGGCTGCGGCCATCGTCGCGCTGCGCAACAAGAACCGCTAGGTCCGGCACGCTCGTGGCAGAAAGACGCTGCCATGCCCTTCGAAAAGCGATTCCGCTTTACGGGCCGATGCGTTAGGACCAATCCTGTGGCAGTGAGTTGATAAGCTTTCCTGCAACGCATTCGGGAGAAAAGCCGTGACCGAAAAGCTCATCCTGGCCTCTGGAAGTCCGTTCCGGAAGAAGATGCTTGAAAACGCAGGTGTCGAGGTCGAGGCCATTCCGGCAGATCTCGACGAGCGTGCGCTCGAGGCGCCGCTGGCGGAGAGCGGGGCCTCGCCCGAGGATGTGGCGATGGTGCTGGCCGAGGCCAAGGCGGTCGCGGTGAGCGAGGAGCATCCGGGCCGGCTCGTGCTCGGCTGCGACCAGACGCTTTCCCTCGGCGACGAGGTCTTTCACAAACCTGCTGACATGGAGGCCGCGCGCCGCCACCTGCTCAAGCTCTCCGGCAAGACGCATCACCTCAACAGCGCCGTGGTGCTGGTCCGCGACGGCGAGCCGCTCTGGCGCCATGTTGCGGTCGCGTCCATGACGATGCGGCATCTGGAGCCCGCTTTCATCGGCCGCCATCTTGCCCGTGTCGGCAACAAGGCGCTGTCGAGCGTTGGCGCCTACCAGATCGAGGGCGAAGGCATCCAACTCTTCGACAGGATCGAAGGCGACTATTTTACCATCGTCGGATTGCCGCTGTTGCCGGTGCTGGCGGAACTGAGAAAACTGGGCGCGATTGATGGCTGAAACGGACTTGAAGGCATTTGTTTGTGGCCACCCGATCGCGCATTCCCGTTCTCCCATCATTCATGGCCACTGGCTGAGGAGCCACGGCATCGACGGCAGCTATGCGCCGATTGACGTTGCGCCCGCTGATTTCGTGCGCTTCCTCAGTGGTCTTGCCGCTGCCGGCTATCGCGGCGGCAACGTCACCATTCCGCACAAGGAGATGGCGTTCGCCTCGGTGCAGCGCCGCGATCAGGCAGCCGAGCAGATCGGGGCCGTTAATACGCTATGGCTCGAGGATGGCGCGCTTTGGGGCGGTAACACCGACGCCTATGGATTTGCCGCCAATCTCGACCACCTTGCGCCCGGTTGGGCGGACAAGGGGGGCACCGCCGTCGTGCTGGGCGCAGGTGGCGCGTCGCGCGCGATCGTCCATGCTCTCAAGCAGCGTGGCTTCGACGACATCAGGATCGTCAATCGCACGGTTGGCCGGGCAATCGAGCTGGCGCATCAGTTCGGCAGCGGTGTGACCGGCCATGCCCAGGCTGCAACCACGGAATTGCTCACTGATGCCGGGCTTTTGGTCAACACCACGGCGCTGGGAATGCATGGTAACGAAGGCTTGCCCGCCGACCCATCCACCCTGCCCGACAGCGCGATTGTCACCGATATCGTCTATGTACCGCTCGAAACGCCGCTGCTGGCTGCCGCAAAGGCGCGTGGCCTGAGGACTGTCGACGGGCTGGGCATGCTTCTGCATCAGGCCGTTCCCGGTTTCGAGCGCTGGTTCGGCGTCAGGCCGGAGGTCACCCCGGAACTCCGCGCACTCATTGTCGCTGACCTGGATCGCAAGAAATGATCGTCCTCGGACTGACCGGCTCCATTGGCATGGGCAAATCGACCACCGCCAAGATGCTCGTCGAGGCCGGGGTGCCGGTGCATGATTCCGATGAGGCCGTGCACCGCCTCTATGCCGGAGAGGCCGCACCGTTGATCGAGGCCGCCTTCCCGGGAACTGTAAAGGACGGCGTGGTCGACCGTGCCGAGCTTTCCCGTCATGTGCTGGGCGATGCGGCGGCGCTGAAGCGGCTCGAAGGCATCATCCATCCGCTGGTGCGTGCCGATGCACACGCATTCCTCGAGCGCAACCGCGCCGCCGGCGTGCCGGTCGTCGCCCTCGACATTCCGCTGCTGTTTGAAACCGGCGGTCGTGGACGGGTCGACAAGGTGGTCGTCGTCACCGCCCCGGCCGAGATGCAGCGCGAACGTGTGCTTGCCCGTCCGGGCATGAGCGTCGGGAAGTTCGAAGCCATCCTCGCCAAGCAGGTGCCGGACGCCGAAAAGCGCAAGCTTGCCGACTACATCGTCGATACCGGCCACGGCCTGGAGCATGCGCGCGACCAGGTTCAGGCCATCGTCGACGATTTGACGGTGGGAAAGCCGTTGCCCAAAACCCACTAGGCTTGTCCGGCCGCAGGCCGCGGGCGCATGCTCGCGGCAAGGAGAATCATCAGTTGCGCGAGATCATTTTCGACACCGAAACCACCGGGCTCGACAATCGCGAGGACCGCGTGATCGAAATCGGCGCGATCGAGATGATCAACCGCTTTCCGACCGGCAACACATTCCACAAATACATCAATCCGCAGGGACGGCAGGTCCATCCCGACGCGCAGGAAGTGCACGGCATCTCCAATGCCGATCTCGAGGGCAAGCCCGCTTTCCCTGAGATCATCGAAGAGTTCATGGCGTTCATCGACGGTGCCAAGCTGGTCGCCCACAATGGCGGCTTCGACCTTGGCTTCATCAATGCGGAATTTGCGCGGCTCGACCAGCCGGCCATCGACTCGGGCCGCCTGGTCGACACCCTTGCCCTAGCCCGTCGCAAGCACCCGATGGGGCCGAATTCGCTCGATGCGCTGTGCCGTCGTTATGGCATCGACAACAGCCGCCGCACCAAGCACGGCGCGTTGCTCGATTCCGAACTGCTCGCTGAAGTCTACATCGAACTGATCGGCGGCAAGCAGTCGGCGCTTGTCCTGGACAGCTTTTCGTCGTCCAACGGCAATGCCGGCAACGACCGCCAGATCGAGATTGTCGTTGCGGCGCGCCCCGAACCGCTGCCCGCGCGCCTCAGTGAGGCCGAGCGTGCCGCGCACGACAAGCTGGTCAGCTCGCTCGGCGAAAAGGCGATCTGGGCCAAGCATCTGGCGCCCGCCGAACCAGCCGACATCCAATAGCCGGCAACGAAAAAAGCCCGGCGCTGGGCCGGGCTTTCGAATTCGGTGTTTCCGGGTTCGGTCTTAGCTGACCTTGACCTTGGAAGCTGCCTGTTCCTCGGCGATCTTCTGCTGGAACATCTGGGCGAAATCGATCGGGTCGAGCATCAGCGGCGGGAAGCCGCCGTTGCGCGTCGCTTCGGCGATGATCTGGCGAGCGAACGGGAACAGCAGGCGCGGGCACTCGATGAAGAGCAGCGGCAGCATGTGTTCCTGCGGGAAGCCGTCGATGCGGAACACGCCGCCATAGACCAGCTCGACGTTGAACAGCACGTCCTTGTCGAAGGCTGCCTTTGCGCTCAGTGTCAGATTGACGTCGAATTGCTTGTCCGTCATCGGATTGGCGTTGACGTTGACGTTGATGTTGATGCCAGGAGCCTTGTCACGGCCGCGCAGCGAGTTCGGTGCGCCGGGGCTCTCGAAGGAAAGATCCTTCACATACTGGGCCAGCACGTTGAGCGTCGGCTGAGTTGCGTTACCGTTGCCGTTGGCGCCTTCCGGCGCTTCATTAGTGGCCATAAGCCCATGTCCTCTTGGCTCGGCCGCACGCGGCCTATTGGAAGTGGCGCGTTGGCTACCATGCTCGGCCCTTCAAGACAAGGTTTTGCCGGCGTCAGTCGCGGCTGCGCTGGTCGTCCGGCAATGAGCGCCAGGGCGAATTCGGGTCGGGCTGACGCGAAAAGTCGTCTTCGTCGAGGTCGATTGTCTTGCCGCCGGGTCCGGGTCCGCCATGGCGACTGAAGCCGCGGAAGTCGGTTGCGAAGGTGATGCGCTTGCTGAGATAGCGCCAGGCAAGCGCGCGCACCGGCGGCAGGAACAGAAGGATGCCGACGATGTCGCTGATGAATCCCGGGATCACCAGCAGGATGCCGGCGACAGCGATCATCGCTCCATTGGCAAGTTCCCGGCTCGGGTCGCGCCCCGCGTCAATTTCGGCGCGGGCGCGGTTCATGGCGCCAAATCCCTGCACCCGCAGCAATATGGAGCCGGCGACGGCGCTGAGCAGCACCAGTCCGATCGTCGCCAGCACGCCGATTTCGCTGCCGACCACCACGAAACCGGCAATCTCGAGCAATGGCAGGGCAAGAAGCAGCAGCGGGAGCATCAGCGGTGTCTATCCAATTGGTTCGGTTGACGTGCAGGCCAAATGCCTGCCACAGGCAATGTGCATACATCTTTAGATAGTGCATTGTGCCTTTGATTTGAATGATCGGCGCATGCGTTCTATATGCAGTAGCTAAGACGGCATACGGCCGGAAACTGGCAGATAAGCGGGCTTCGTCCGCGAACAAGGGACGGATCGGCGGAAGATATGCAATTCTTCGATTTCGGCACGATTTTCTTTCTGATTGCAGCGGTGGTGATCTTTTTCCAACTGCGCAACGTGCTTGGACGCCGGACCGGCAATGAGCGGCCGCCATTCGACCCCTATACTGCGGCGCGCAGCAAGCCGCAGGACGCCAACGGCAAGACCGACAATGTCGTGTCGCTGCCCGGAAAGCGCACTGCCGGACCGAACAACGACGAGGCCTATGTGGCCATCGACGCGTTCGCCAAGCCCGGCACCGACCTCAACAAGGGACTGCGCGCCATCAAGGACCAGGATGCCTCGTTCGAACCCAAGGGCTTCGTCGAAGGCGCCAAGATGGCTTACGAAATGATCGTCATGGCCTATGCCGACGGTGACCGTAAGACGCTGAAGAACCTGCTGTCGCGTGAAGTGTTCGACGGTTTCGTCGCCGCGATCAACGATCGCGAGAGCCGTTCTGAAAAGATCCAGTCGTCCTTCGTCGGCATCAACAAGGCCGACATCGTGTCGGCAGAGATGAAGGGCAGCGAGGCCCATGTCACCTTGCGCATCATTTCCGAGTTGATATCGGCAACGCGTGACAAGGCCGGCGATGTCATCGACGGCGATCCGGAGACCGTGGCCGAGGTCAAGGATGTCTGGACCTTCGCCCGCGACACCCGTTCGCGCGACCCGAACTGGAAGCTGGTCGCGACCGAGGAAGAAGACTGATCTCGCGTGACGGGCCAAGCCCGTGCCGGTTTCTCCCACATTTCGGCAGGTAGGTTTCGCTGACCTGCCCGGCTGGGCGGACGACGACCAGTCGGCCGCCTTCGAGGCGTTTCGCCGTTCGGCGCATCATGTGCTGACCAAACCCTACCGAACTGGCGCGCTCGGCGTCGATTTCACCGCTTTTGCTCAATCCTACGCTGAAGCCCGCGAACTCGGCATGCTTTCTCCGGCTCAGGCCCGGGCATTCTTCGAGCGCCATTTCGTGCCGGCTTTTGTTACGCCCGAGGAGAGGCCGGCCGGGTTTGTCACCGGCTTCTATGAGCCTGAGGTCGCGGCATCGGAGACCGAAACCGAAGTCTTTCGAGTACCGTTGCTGTCGCGGCCGGCCGACCTGGCCGATGTGGACGACGCCAATCGCCCCGCCGGCATGGACCCGTATCTTGCCTTTGCCCGGCAGACGCCAGAGGGGCTGGTCGAGTATTTCGACCGTCCGGCAATCGAGCAGGGCGCGCTTGCGGACCAGGGACTGGAAATCGCCTGGGTCGCCGATCCGGTCGATGCCTTTTTCATTCACGTGCAGGGCGCGGCTCGGCTCAAGATGACTGATGGCTCACTGCGGCGGGTGACTTTTTCGGCAAAATCCGGCCAGCGTTTCACCGGTCCCGGCGGAATTTTGGTCGAAATCGACGAGATTCCGCTTGAAAAGGTGACGATGCAGTCGATCCGCGCTTGGTTCAAGGCCAAGCCGCAGCGCATCGACGAGATCCTGTGGCGCAACCGCTCCTACATTTTCTTCAGGAATGCGGTGGTGGACGATCCGGCGCTGGGCCCGATCGCCGCGGCCAAGGTGCCGCTGACGCCCGGCCGCTCGGTGGCCGTCGACCGGCTGCTTCACACCTTCGGAACGCCATTTTTCATCTCCGCGCCGCAACTGACGGCTTTCGACCAAATGCCGTTTGCCCGGCTGATGATCGCCCAGGACACGGGTTCCGCGATCACCGGTCCGGCCCGCGGCGATCTGTTCGCCGGTTCGGGCGATGCGGCGGGTGAAATTGCCGGCGTCGTCCGCGCCGAGGCCGATTTCTTCGCGCTGCTGCCAAAGGCCCTGTTCGCTGAGATGCCGTCATGACCACCAGGCGCGAGCGCAAGCTGAGCGAAGAAGAGCGCGTGCTGTGGAACGTCATCGCGCGCACGGCCATGCCCTTGAAGGGCAAGCGCGCGATCGAAATTCCCGACATTCCCGCCTTGATGGATGCGCCGAAGCCCGATGCCACTCCGGCCAGGGTCGCTGCCGCGCCGGCCCCGGCCCCGGCCGCCGCGCCCAAGCGCCTGTATGTCGCCCATTCGCTCGACGAGCCGACCCGCGACAAGCTTTCCAAGGGCCGCCTGCCGATCGAAGGCCGAGTCGATCTTCATGGCATGACGCAGGACGAAGCCTATTCGCTGCTGCTGATGTTCCTGTCGCGCGCCCATGCCGGCGGCGTGCGCTATGTGCTGGTCATCACCGGCAAGGGCAATTCCAAGGGTGGTGATGGTGTCCTGAAGCGCATGGTGCCGGCATGGCTGGACACGGCGCCGTTTCGCATGCTGGTTTCGAGCCACGACCATGCGGCACGGCACCATGGCGGTTCCGGCGCGATCTACATCAGGCTTCGGCGAAGGGTTGGATCATGACGCCGTTTGGCGAACGCATCCGCGAGCTTCGTCTGGAGCGCGGCGTCAGGCAAAAGGACATGGCGGCGAGCATTGGCGTCAGCGCCGCCTATCTGTCGGCGCTCGAACACGGCCATCGCGGCGTGCCGAGCTGGCCAATGATCCAGAAGATCATCGGCTACTTCAACGTCATCTGGGATGACGCCGAGGAGTTGCAGAAGCTGGCCGAGGGTTCCCATCCGCGCGTCGTCGTCGACACGTCGGGTCTGTCGCCGGCAGCCACGGAATTGGCTAACACGCTGGCCGCTGCCATCGGCGAACTGGAAGAGGCCGAACTGGTCGTGCTCAATCTCCAGCTGCGCAAGGCGCTGGCCGGGAAGAAGAAAGTCTAGGGACGAACGCGGGGATATGGGCGGCTCTGCAAGGCGTTTGCCCACGAAAGAACGCCGCATTCCTAGAACAGCGCCTGCAGCTCGGCCAGCTTGTCGTTGACCAGCCAACCGTAATAGTTCTCTTCCGGTACCTTGTCGGCTTCGCCCGCGGCACGACGGCGCTCGTTTTCGACCTTCAGCGCGTAGGCGCGCGCCTCGGGATTTCCGATGTTGTAGAGCGTCGAGGTGATGCCCGGGTTGCCGGAGATGTCGAAGCCGGCAATGCGCCGGTAGGCGTCGATCGACGTCTTCAGCGTCGCCGCCACATAGGGCAGCGTCAGGTCGGGGTCCATGATCGTCTTGTAGACGGCGTTCGGGTCGCGCTCGTCCAGCTTGGGCAGGCCGGAGACCTTATGCACCTCGTCGCTCATCTGCAGCGCGGTAAGCGGGTTGAGCTGGCCGATGCCGAAGGTTTGCCCGGCATAGAAGGGCTGGAAGAAAGTGGCGCTGAAACGGTCGTTGGGGAAGCTCTTGCCGCCGACGGACCTGCCGCGGAACTGCTGGTTCCACACCGCCTCGCGGCATTCCCAGATGTCGTAGCTGCCAGACTTTGCAGCGCATTCGGCAAATTGCGGACGCTTGATGAAGTCGGAAATGTCCTCGCCGTCATAGGCGAAGGTAAGGTTGCTGGTCAGGTAGGACACAGCCTTGACATAGTAGGTCTGCAGCCGGTCGTAGGCGTCGACATTGTAGGTATGCTCGCCGACGATGGCGCCGACGATGTGCATCGGGTCGATGCCATAGGCCCGCGCCACCTTCTGGATCTTGCCGCGCAGCTCGCTGTCGTTCTTGAGCAGGGCATAAACCTTGCGGTACTTGGCGTCGAACGTCGTCTTGCCGGCCTTGGTACGCTTGGACGAGGCGCCGGGAACCTGCGGCTGTTCGGCATGAACGTTGCCAGGGGCGACCACGGTCGTCGCCCACGCTTGCGGCGCGCCAAGCGCCACCGCGAGAAGGAATGCCGTGAGAATTGCTCTTTTCATACGCCGCCGCTGCCCAAGCTCTATCGGGGCAAACTAGAAAATGCCCCCGGCTTAGTCGAGAGCGTTGTCAAGCGGGTGGAGCGAAAGGTGGCCCGATGCTTCCATTCGGCCACAGAACGGCCGTATCCCGCAGATGTTGGCGGCCCCGCCGGGACGGGACCGCCACGGTGCTTTTAGAGGATGAAACGCGACAAATCTGTGTTCCTGGACAGATCGCCGACATGTTTTTGGACATAGGCCGCGTCGATCTTCACCGACGATCCATTGCGATCGGGCGCGTCATAGGAGATTTCGTCGAGCACGCGCTCCATCACCGTCTGCAAACGCCGGGCACCGATGTTCTCGACACTGGCATTGAGATCGACGGCAATGCCGGCAAGCGCGTCGATGGCGTCATCGGTGAAATCGAGCGCCACGCCTTCGGTGTTCATCAAGGCGATGTACTGCTTGATCAGGCTGGCTTCGGTTTCGGTCAGGATGCGGCGGAAATCATCTTTTTCGAGTGCGCGCAGCTCGACGCGGATCGGCAGGCGGCCCTGAAGCTCGGGCAGCAGGTCCGACGGCTTGGAGACGTGGAATGCACCCGAGGCGATGAACAGGATATGGTCGGTCTTCACAGGCCCGTACTTGGTGGCAACAGTCGTGCCTTCGACGAGCGGCAAGAGGTCCCGCTGCACGCCTTCGCGCGAAGGTCCGCCCTGAACGTCGCCGCGCGCGATCTTGTCGATCTCGTCGAGGAACACGATGCCTTCGTTCTCGGTCACTTCAAGCGCGCGCCGCACCACCTCTTCCTGGTCGAGCAGCTTGTCGGACTCGTCCGAGATCAGCAGGGCATAGGATTCCTTGACAGTGGTCTTGCGCGTCTTGGTGCGCTGGCCGCCCATCGCCTTTTGCAGCATGTCGTTGATGTTGAGCACGCCGACATTGCCGCCCGGCATGCCGGGAATGTCGAAGCTCGGCATTCCGCCGGTGCCGGTGTCGGCGACCTGGACCTCGATTTCCTTGTCGTCGAGTTCGCCGTCGCGCAGCTTCTTGCGGAACGAGTCACGCGTTGCGGGGCTGGCGGTCTTGCCGACCAGCGCCTCGAGCACGCGCTCCTCGGCGTTGACGTGGGCGCGCGCCTTGACGTCTTCGCGCATCTTTTCGCGCACCAGGCCGATGGCCACCTCGACAAGATCGCGGACGATCTGCTCGACATCGCGGCCAACATAGCCGACCTCGGTGAACTTGGTTGCCTCGACCTTGACGAACGGCGCCCCCGCCAGCTTGGCGAGGCGGCGCGAAATCTCGGTCTTGCCGACGCCGGTGGGTCCGATCATCAGGATATTCTTGGGCATGACCTCTTCGCGCATCTGGCCTTCCAGCTGCTGCCGGCGCCAGCGGTTGCGCAGCGCAATCGCCACGGCGCGCTTGGCGTCCTTCTGGCCGATGATGAAGCGGTCGAGTTCGGAAACGATCTCACGGGGGGAGAATGTGGACATGGCGATACTCTCGAATACTCGGTTGGGGCTTATGTATGGGCTGGAAGTCGGCGTGCAAGGGCGGCAGGCAGCAGCGGCAGGAAGGCCCTGCGCAGCGCATGCCAGCCGGCGCTGAGCAGCAGCACCAAGGCGCCCAGCACCAGCATGGTGAGCGGTACGACACCGTCGGCAAGCCCGGCCTTGACGACCAGAGAGCCGAAGGCGAAGCCGGCATAGGACAGGCCCGACACCAGAATGGCGCGGCGGTCGACGACAAGCGCGACGAAGGCCAGCGCGGTGAAGATCGCCAGGATGCTCCACGCCGATGCCGCTTCGGAACCGCCCTCTCCGACCAGCCCGCTGACCAGCGGGTGGACGATCAGCGGCGCGGCCAGCATATGCAGCCAGAAGGCGATGTCGGTGCGCCGGGTCTGGCGCAGCGGGTCGCTCAGGTCGAACCGCATCGCCAGCGAAAACACCGCGAGCCCGCAGGCGAGCAACAAAGGCTTGGCCGCCTGGGTGGCGAAATCCGGCGCGACCATGAACAGGATGCCGATGGCGGCCGCAACCAGCGATGCAGCGCCTGCGGCGATGGTCACCGGCACATGGAAGCGCCGGTAGTGCAGCGCAGTTGCGCCGGCAGTAACTAGGCCGGCAGCGACGAGCGGCCATCCCGACTGGTTGCTGAAATCCATGCCGACGCTTGCTGCCGGATTGATCTCTGCGGCCACCGCCATGAAAACCGCAACGGCAAAGACCAGCAGGAGCACGATGCTGGGCAAGGCCATGCGCTGTTTGCCCGTGAAATATTCGGCCAGCAGCCAACTGGCCAGCGCGATTATGCCGTACATGCCGGCGTCGCCGACCAGTTCGGCGCAGAAGTAGGACAAGGCGCCCAGGAACAGCCCCAGCCCTATGGTGACGAAGATGTCGCTGAAGCCCGAAATGAAACGGAACTTCTCGTCGTCGTGCGGTTCGGCATCCAAGGTTGATGTCCTGGCGATTTCCAGGTTGCGCAGCCCTTGCGCCTGATCGGCGGTCACAAGGCCGCTGTCGACGGCGGCGCGCAAGGCGCCAGGCGAAATGGCAAGCTCGTCCGAAGGTGTCGAAGGATTGGCCATCACATGATCCCCGCTTGCCATTGCTTGATCGCCTCGAGCGGATAGACCAGCATGATGACGTTGAGCGTCAGGTTATCCCGGATCAGATAACCGACGCCGATCTCGAAGATGAGCGCCAGCGCAATAACGCTCCACACCGGAAGTCGCGCCGCCATGACAAAGCCCAGCACCATGGCGAGCGTGTCGGCGACCGAATTGATGATGCTGTCGCCATAGTAGTCGAAGGAAATCGTGCCTTCGCGGTAGCGATTGATGATGGCGTCGCTGTTTTCGGCCAGTTCCCAAGCCACTTCGATGCCGATGGCAACCGCCAGCCGCAAGCCGAACGAGCTTTTCGGCGCCAGCCATTTGAGCAGCGCATAGAACAGGAAGCCGTGGATGATGTGCGAGAAGGTGTACCAGTCGGCGATGTGCTGGGAGTTGCCAGAGCTTTTCACCACCCCGTGCCAGAGCTTGACGTAACCGCATTCGCAGATCGGGATGCGCCCCATCCAGTAGAGCACAACCGCCTGGCCTGCGATTATCAGCGCTGCGACCAGCAGCCACCAGCCGAGCCGCTCGCGCTCGCCGGCCTCCGTTCCCCCCGAAACACCCAAGCTAGAACTCCCCCTCATCTGCATCCCGCGCCATCATCAGCGCGGGCCCGTAAACCGATGTTCGTGTATCGAACGCCTCGAAGCCCGCCTTTTCATAGGCCCGGATCGCCCGCTTGTTGGACGGATCCGGGTCGATGATGACGCGTGGCACGCCCTCTTCGAACAACTCCGCGACGAACTGCATCAGGATGGCCGAGCCATGGCCCTTGCCGAGCAGCTCGGGCGGGCCGATCGACAGGTCGATGCCGAGCGTGCCGAATGGCTGGTCGTGGTAGGGATGGTCGTCTTCCATGTGCGGATCGTAGCTTTGCAGGTAGGCGATCGGCTTGCCGTTGAGCTCGACGATCAGCGGCTCGACGGAGATGCTGTCGAGATGGTCCGCGATCGCGACGATCTCGGTTTCCGGATCATCCCACCATTCGGCGACATGCGGCTGGGCCAACCATGCCTTGATGACAGGCAGGTCGGCCCGTGTCACCGGACGGAAGTCGTAGTGCGCGGCTGCCTCACTCGGCATCGAGCGTTTCGATCACGAAGCTGTGGTTGGTGTAGACGCAGATGTCGGCGGCGATCTGCATCGCCTTGCGGGCGATCTCTTCGGCGTCCTTGTCGGTGTCCATCAAGGCGCGCGCGGCAGCCAGCGCGTAGTTTCCGCCCGAGCCGATGGCCATGACGCCGAATTCCGGCTCCAGCACGTCGCCGGTGCCGGTCAGGGCCAGCGACACGTTCTTGTCGGCCACCAGCATCATCGCCTCGAGCCGGCGCAGATAGCGGTCGGTGCGCCAGTCCTTGGCGAGCTCGACGCAGGCGCGCGTCAGTTGATCCGGATACTGCTCTAGCTTGGCTTCGAGCCGCTCAAGCAAGGTGAAGGCATCTGCGGTGGCGCCCGCAAATCCGGCGATCACGTTGCCCTTGCCGAGGCGGCGAACCTTGCGGGCATTGCCCTTCATGATGGTCTGGCCAAGGCTGACCTGGCCGTCGCCGGCGATCACCACCTTGTTGCCCTTGCGCACGGTCACGATGGTTGTGGCGTGCATGCTCTGTTCGTTGGACATATGTTGCTCCGATGGCGCGCTGCCCCTCTTTGGCGGCGTGCGCGTTACGAGTGGAAGTTCGATCTTATGTATGCCGCCGCGCAAGGAATGCAAATCGGCCAAAGCAATGACGAATTGGCCTTTCGCGGCGATTGGCAATGGGCCGTTCATGCTGTTATTAGGCTGACGTTTTTAAGGACAAGGATCCGCCAATGGCCCCCCGTTCCGCCGAAGTCAGCCGCAAGACCAAGGAAACCGAGATTTCCGTATCGGTCCATGTCGATGGCGCCGGCCGTTCGGAAATGGCCACCGGCGTCGGCTTCTTCGACCACATGCTCGACCAGCTGTCGCGGCATTCGCTGATCGACATGAAGGTCACGGCCAAGGGCGACCTGCACATCGACGACCACCACACTGTCGAGGATTGCGGCATCGCGCTCGGGCAGGCGCTGTCCAGGGCGCTCGGCGATCGCCGTGGCATCATGCGTTACGCCTCGATCGATCTCGCCATGGACGAGACCCTGACGCGCGCGGCCATCGACGTCTCGGGCCGCCCGTTCCTGGTCTGGAACGTCAACTTCTCTGCCCCCAAGATCGGCACCTTCGACACCGAGCTGGTGCGCGAGTTCTTCCAGGCGCTGGCCCAGAACGCCGGCATCACCCTGCACGTCACCAATCACTATGGTGCCAATAACCATCATATCGCCGAAACTTGCTTCAAGGCTGTCGCGCGCGCATTGCGCATGGCGCTTGAAAGCGATCCGCGCCAGCCTGACGCAGTACCCTCCACCAAGGGCAGCCTGAAGGGATAGCCATGGCCATCCATGTTGTCATGGAGCCGCCGGCCTCGGCGGGAAGAAGCGCTTCCGAAGGTGCCGTTTTTGTTCGTGACGGCTTCTATTTCTTCGGCTTCATCATGCCGGTCCTGTGGTTGCTTTGGCACCGGCTGTGGCTGGAGGCGATAGTCACCCTTGCGGCGACGCTGGCGCTTGCCGGGCTCAGCGAATGGGCCGGGCTCACCCTGGCCGCGCCGCTTTTGCCGCTGCTGATCTCGCTCTATGTCGGGCTCGAAGGCGGTACGCTGCGCATTGCCGCGCTGCGGCGCGCCGGCTGGCGCGAATGGGGCGTCATCGAGGCGGATTCGACTGAAGACGCCGAGGCGCGCTATTTCTTCGCCGACGGCCATGTCGAGGCGCAACCCGAAGCAACGACGATCGCCGCATCCCCTGTCGCCGCGCGCGCCCAGTCCCCTGGGGCAGCGCTTGGCCTCCTGCAATATCCCGGAAGAAACTGACATGCGCGTCGCCATCATCGATTACGGTTCGGGCAACCTCCGCTCGGCGACCAAGGCCTTCGAGCGCGCCGCCCGCGAAGCCGGCATCAGCGCCGAGATCGACCTCACCGCGGATGCCGGGCGCGTGCTCACCGCCGATCGTATCGTGCTGCCTGGCGTCGGCGCCTATGCCGATTGCGCCCGCGGCCTGCGCGCCGTCGACGGTATGTGGGATGCCGTCGAGGAGGTTGCCATCCGCAAGGCGCATCCCTTCCTCGGCATCTGCGTCGGCATGCAGCTGATGTCGGAGCGCGGCCTCGAAAAGACCGTCACCGACGGCTTTGGCTGGATATCAGGCGACGTGAAGGAGATCACGCCGACAGACCCGACGCTGAAGATTCCGCAGATCGGCTGGAACACGATTCACGTGAAACATCCGCATCCTGTGTTTCACGGAATTCCGACTGGCCCGGATGGCTTGCACGCCTATTTCGTGCATTCCTATCATCTCGACGCGACCGATGAGAAACAGGTCCTGGCGACCGCCGACTATGGCGGCCGGGTCACCGCGACGGTTGCGCGCGACAATCTTGTCGGCACGCAGTTTCATCCTGAAAAGAGCCAGGCCCTGGGCCTCGCCCTCATTGCCAATTTCCTGAGGTGGAAGCCATGACGACGAAAAAGGGCTACTGGATCGCAATGGTCGAGATCACCGACCCGGAGGCCTACCCGGCCTATGTCGCGAGCAATGGCGCGGCAATCGCTCCGTACGGCGCCAAGCTGCTTGTGCGCGGCGGCCGCCATGACGCTCCCGAAGGCGCGACCGGCAACCGCCACGTCGTGGTCGAATTCGAGTCCTACGAGCAGGCGGTCGCCTGCTACCACTCCCCCGAATACCAGGAGGTGGTGAAGCTTCGCCACGCCGCCTCCATCGGCAAGTTCGTTATCGTCGAAGGCGCTTGAGCATGATTCTTTTCCCCGCCATCGACCTCAAGGATGGCCAGTGCGTGCGCCTGAAGCTTGGCGACATGGACCAGGCGACCGTTTACAGCAACGATCCCGGCGCGCAGGCGAAAGCTTTCGAGGACCAGGGGTTTGACTGGCTGCACGTCGTCGACCTCAACGGCGCCTTCGCCGGCGAGAGTGTCAATGGCGCGGCCGTCGAGGCGATCCTCAAGGCGACCAGGAACCCGGTCCAGCTCGGCGGCGGCATCCGCACGCTTGCCCATATCGAGAGCTGGCTGGAGAAGGGTCTCGCCCGCGTCATCCTCGGCACGGTCGCCGTGCGTGATCCTGATTTGGTCAAGGAAGCCTGCCGGAAATTCCCCAGCAAGGTTGCCGTCGGCATCGACGCCAAGGGCGGCAAGGTTGCCGTCGAGGGCTGGGCCGAAGCGTCGAGCCTCGGCGTTGTCGAGCTGGCCAAGAAGTTCGAGGGCGCGGGCGTCGCCGCCATCATCTACACCGACATCGATCGCGACGGCGTCTTGGCCGGCATCAACTGGGATTCGACCATCGACCTCGCCGAGGCGCTATCGATCCCGGTCATCGCCTCCGGCGGCCTCGCCTCGATCGCCGACATCGTGCGCATGACCATGCCGGATGCGAAGAAGCTCGAAGGCGCCATCTCCGGCCGCGCGCTCTATGACGGCCGCATCGATCCGGCCGAGGCGCTGGCAATCCTGCGCGGCGAGCTGAAGCCCGCGGCAGGCCTGTTCGAGGGCCGCCCATGACTCTCAAGGCCCGTGTAATCCCCTGCCTGGATGTAAAGGACGGCCGCGTCGTCAAGGGTGTCCAGTTCGTCGACCTGATCGACGCCGGCGATCCGGTCGAGGCCGCCAAGGCTTATGACGCTGCCGGCGCAGACGAGCTCTGCTTCCTCGACATCACCGCCTCGTCGGACAATCGCGAGACCATCTTCGACGTCATCGCCCGCACCGCCGAGCAGTGCTTCATGCCGCTGACCGTCGGCGGCGGGGTGCGCCAGGTCGCCGATATCCGCAAGCTCCTGCTTGCTGGCGCCGACAAGGTGTCGATCAACACGGCGGCAGTGAAGAACCCGTCCTTCGTCGCAGAGGCTGCCGACAAGTTCGGCAACCAGTGTATCGTCGTTGCCATCGACGCCAAAAAGGTGTCGCAGGCAAACGAGGCCGACCGCTGGGAAATCTTCACCCATGGCGGCCGCGAGCGCACCGGCATCGACGCCGTCGAGTTCGCCCGCAAGGTTGTCGACCTCGGCGCGGGAGAGATACTGCTCACCTCGATGGATCGCGACGGCACCAAGGTCGGCTACGACATCGAGCTCACCCGTGCTGTCGCGGACGCGGTGCGTGCCCCGGTCATCGCTTCGGGCGGCGTCGGCAATCTCGACCACATGGTATCAGGCATCCGCGAAGGCCATGCCACGGCGGTTCTTGCCGCGTCGATCTTCCATTTCGGCACCTACACCATTGCCGAGGCCAAGGCCCACATGGCAAAAGCGGGCTTGCCCATGCGGCTCGATCCCATTGGCTGACCTGCCGAGGCAATGATGACTGCATTTTCCCTTTCCGATCTCGAACAGATCGTCGCCGGGCGCGCCCGTTCCGGCGACGCCAATTCCTGGACTGCCAAGCTGTACCAGTCCGGGATGGAGCGCGCGGCCAAGAAGCTCGGCGAAGAAGCCGTCGAAACCGTCATCGCCGCCGTCAAGGGCGACGACACCGCCCTCGTTTCGGAAAGTGCCGATCTCCTTTATCATTGGCTCGTCGTGCTGGCTGTCGCCGGGATTCCGCTTGCCGACGTGATGGCCGAGCTTGAGCGCCGCACCTCGCAGTCCGGAATTGCCGAAAAGGCCTCGCGCAAAAACGAGGGCTGACCATTGGTCAGGTCCCGCAGGGGAGGTTCGATGGATCAGCTCGCGCCGACGGATAAATACTCGCCGTATTGGTTTTTCACCGCCGAGCATTGGGCCGGCTTCGGCGCCGACATGTCGATGACGCTGACCCAGGACGAGGTCGCGCGCTTGAGCTCGATGTACGAGCCCATCGACCTGGAAGAGGTCAGGCGTATCTACCTTTCGCTGTCGCGTCTGCTGTCTGCCCATGTCGAGACCAGCCAGCAGCTGTTTCGCCAGCGCCAGCGCTTTTTCAATTCGGAGAAGAAGGGTACCAAGACGCCGTTCATCATCGGCATGGCGGGGTCGGTCGCCGTCGGCAAGTCGACCACCGCGCGCATCCTCAAGGAGCTGCTGACCCGCTGGCCGTCGAGCCCGAAGGTCGACCTGGTCACGACAGACGGCTTTCTTTATCCCAACGACGTTTTGCGCCGTGACAGCCTGATGGAACGCAAGGGCTTCCCCGACAGCTACGACGTCGGCGCGCTGCTACGTTTCCTCTCGGGCATCAAGTCGGGCCAGCCCAACGTGCGTGCGCCCGTCTATTCGCACCTGACCTATGACGTGATGCCTGGCGAGTTCGTCACTGTCGACCGCCCCGACATCCTGATCTTCGAGGGCATCAACGTGTTGCAGCCGCGCGAACTGCCCAAGGACGGCAAGTTCGTGCCCTTCGTCTCCGACTTCTTCGACTTCTCGATCTACATCGATGCGGAGGAACAGCTGATCCACGAGTGGTACATCGAGCGCTTCATGAGGCTGCGCGAAACCGCCTTCCGCAATCCGCAGTCGTTTTTCCATCGCTACTCGCAACTGTCGGAGGACGCCGCCCGCGCCATCGCCGAAGGGCTGTGGGCCAACATCAACCTGAAGAACCTGCGCGAGAACATCCTGCCGACGCGCCCGCGCGCCGACCTGATCCTCAAGAAGGGTGCCGGCCATCTCGTCGAGGAGGTGGCGATCCGCAAGCTCTGAGGGTTCGACCCTATCAGGCGCTCACGCCGCAGCTGGTATCGTCACCCGCCTCAGCGTCAGATTGATCCGCCCACCCTGCTTCAGCAGCGCCGACGTCATCGGATAGATACGGTCGACGCCATGGAAAGCGAGCCGTCCCTCCCCGCCCAGCACCACCACATCGCCACTCTCCAGCCGGAACGAAACGGTGCGATCATCGCGCCTTATACCGCCGACGCGGAACAGGCAGGCGTTGCCCAGCGACACCGATACCACGGGGGCTGCGAACTCGCGCTCGTCGCGGTCCTGGTGCAGGCCCATCTTGGCGGTGTCGGTGTAGAAATTGACGAGGCACGCTTCGGGTGGGTGCGGGTAGCCCGCAACCTCGCGCCACAGCGCCAAAAGCGCCTTGGGGATCGGCGGCCATGGTGCGCCGGTCACCGGATGTGTCGGCTGGTAGCGATAACCGAGTTCCTTGTCCGTGACCCAGCCCAGCGCGCCGCAATTGGTCATGCGCACGCTCATTTCCTTGCCGGTCTTCGGCATGGCCGGCGTGTAGAGGGGTGCTGCCCTGACCACCTCGCGGATGTTCTCGACTAGGCCTTCCTGCACTTCGCGGGTGAGAAAGCCGGGCATGTGGCGGACGCCTTTGGGCAATACGAGCACGTTTGAGCTGCCTTGTTCGATCTGGCCGCCCAGAATGCCACCTGAAACGCAAAACGGCGACCCGAAAGCCGCCGTTCGCATGAACTGACTGTGCCGGGATCAGGCCGTCGCGATGTCGGGAATGCGCAGCACCTGCCCGGGATAGATCTTGTCGGGGTGCGTCAGCATCGGCTTGTTGGCCTCGAAGATGACGGTGTATTTCGACGCCTTGCCCTTGCCGTACTGGGCCTCGGCGATCTTCGACAGGTTGTCGCCCTTCTTGACGGTGTAGAACACCGGGGCCTTGGCCGGCGTCGCCGCCTTGACCAGTTCCGTCATGTCGACCTTGCCGTCGAGCTTGAGTCCGGAGTCAGGCGCCACGACTTTCAGCTCGTCGGCCTGCACCTTTGAGACGCCGAGCGTGTTGCCGACGGCGATGACGGCCTTCTCGAAGATGGACTGGTCCTTGACCACGCCGGTCAGCACCGCGGTGTCGCCCTTGACCACGACCTGCACGTTGTCGGTGCCGAGCTTGTGCGAATCGAGTTCCTTCTTCAACGTGTCGGCGCTCGGCGCCTCGTCGTCGCCGAAACCAAGCTTCTTGCCGACGTTCTTGACGAAATCGAACATGCCCATTCGTGGTCTCCCTTGCTATGGCAGTAGCCGGAGATTGGCACCTGCAAAATCAAATTGGAAGCAGGATCAGTACTTGGAGGTTAATCGCCGTCGACCCGCCCGCGCAGCTTCTTGACTGTCGAGCGCCCGGACTTGGTCTTGAGGCGTCGCTCGACCGAACCCTTTGTCGGTTTGGTCTTCTTGCGTGGCGGCGGCGGTGGCTCCGCTGCCTTGGCGACGAGTGCCGCGAGCCTGGCCCTGGCGTCGGCGCGGTTCTGTTCCTGCGTCCGGTAGCGTCCGGCCTCGATGACGATGACGCCGTCCTTGGTGGCGCGCTGGCCGGCGAGCTTGATCGTGCGCTCGCGCACCCGCTCGGGCAGTCCCGACGCGTTCGCGGCGTCGAAGCGCAGCTGTACGGCGGTAGCCACCTTGTTGACGTTCTGGCCGCCCGGTCCCGAGGAACGGATGAAGTTCTCCTCGAGGTCATCTGGATAGATGATCACGTTGTTGGCGATGGTAATGTTGTCGTCGGCGCTCATGCGTCAAGTCATGCCGCGATGCGCCCAAAAAGAAAAGGCCCGGCGTTTGGCCGGGCCCTTCTACTGTCCTGCAACGCGCCGGATTACTCGGCGGCCTCCTGTGCATGCGGGGCGGCGCCGCGAACGGCGGCGTCGACATGGCTTTCGAACTTGCCGAAGTTGTCGATGAACATCGACACCAGCTTCTTGGCCTGGCGGTCATAGGCAGCGCCATCGGCCCAGGTCGAGCGCGGGTCGAGGATCTTGCTGTCGACACCCGGAACCGAGACTGGCACGGCGAAGCCGAAATTGGCGTCGGTGCGGAACTCGACCGAATTCAGCGAGCCGTCGAGCGCTGCCGACAGGAGCGCGCGCGTCGCCTTGATTGGCATCCGCGAGCCCACGCCATGGGCGCCGCCGGTCCAGCCGGTGTTGACCAGCCAGCAGTCGACGCCGTGCTCGGCGATCAGTTCGCGCAGCAGGTTGCCGTATTCGCTCGGGTGGCGCGGCATGAAAGGTGCGCCGAAGCAGGTCGAGAACGTCGCTTCCGGCTCGGTCACGCCGCGTTCCGTGCCGGCGACCTTCGCGGTATAGCCCGACAGGAAGTGGTACATCGCCTGGGCCGGCGTCAGCTTGGCGATGGGCGGCATCACGCCAAAGGCGTCGGCCGTCAGCATGATGATGTTCTTCGGGTGGCTGGCCTGGCCGGTGGCGCTGGCGTTGGGGATGAAATCCAGCGGATAGGCGCAACGGGTGTTTTCGGTCAGCGAACCATCGTTGAAGTCGGGCATGCGGTTGGCGTCGAGCGGCACGTTCTCGAGCACGGTGCCGAAACGCTGTGTCGTGGCATAGATTTCCGGCTCGGCCTCGGCCGACAGGCGGATGGTCTTGGCATAGCAGCCGCCTTCGAAGTTGAAGATGCCGTCCGGGCCCCAGCCGTGCTCGTCGTCGCCGATCAGCGTGCGCTTGGGATCGGCCGACAGCGTCGTCTTGCCGGTGCCCGACAGGCCGAAGAACACCGCCGCGTCACCGTCCGGACCTTCATTGGCCGAGCAGTGCATCGGCATCACGCCCTTGGCGGGCAGCAGGTAGTTGAGGGCCGTGAACACCGACTTCTTCATCTCGCCGGCATAGGCGGTGCCGCCGATCAGAACGATCATGCGGGTCAGGTCGACGGCGATGATCGTCTCGGTGCGGGCTCCGTGGCGCGCCGGGTCGGCGCGGAACGACGGCAGGTCGATGATCGTCATCTCAGGCACGAAGCCCGCGAGCTCGCCCTCTTCCGGACGGATCAGCAGGTTCCGGATGAACATCGAGTGCCAGGCGAATTCGGTGACGACGCGCGTCGGCAGGCACAGCGAACGGTCGGCGCCGCCGATCAGGTCCTGGACGTAGAGATCCTTGTCGGCGGCGTGCGCCAGGAAGTCGGCGTGCAGCGCGTCGAACTGTTCGCGACTGATCGCCTTGTTGTTGTCCCACCAGACATGCGCTTCGGTGTTTTCGTCGCGGACGACGAACTTGTCCTTGGGCGAGCGGCCGGTGTGCTGGCCGGTCTCGGCGACGAGCGCGCCTTGAGCCGTCAGCCTGGCTTCGCCGCGACGGATCGCTTCTTCTGCCAGCAGGGGCGCGCCAAAATTGTAACGGACGGTGCCCGACGTTTTGAGCCCTGCCGTTTCGATCCCGCATGCGGGATTGCGCTTTCCGATTTCTGACATCTGGTGAAGCCTCGTTTCGCTATGACGCCAATGTCCGGTCATCGGGCCGGACGCCGTTGTCCCGCGGGACTAAGGCAGGCTGAAACAGAAAAGATTAGCGATATCAAATCATTAATCGATTTAAATATTTTGAAATATATCTAAATCGTTTAAATCGTGGGGGCCGCGGCGACATCGCCCAATACGTGGGCACATTTTTTGTTCGTGCCAGCAAAGCGGCACCCCATATAGGCAAAGCATCGGGCGTTGTGGTTGCGCTCCCCTTCATCGGGGGGTATGCCACATTTTGTACCTAATTTGTCCTGCAAAAGCCCTGCTCCAAGCAGGAAGGGACACCCGCTCATGAGGGAGCCGTTAGAAATGGCAACGATCGCGCTTGTCGACGACGACCGCAACATTCTGACATCGGTTTCGATCGCGCTTGAATCCGAAGGCTATCGCGTCGAGACCTACACGGATGGAGCGTCGGCGCTCGAAGGCCTCGCGGCCCGGCCGCCGAATCTGGCCATCCTCGACATCAAGATGCCGCGCATGGATGGCATGGAGTTGCTCCGCCGCCTGCGCCAGAAGACCGACCTCCCGGTGATCTTCCTGACCTCCAAGGACGATGAGATCGACGAGCTGTTCGGTCTGAAGATGGGCGCCGACGATTTCATCCGCAAGCCGTTTTCGCAGCGTCTGCTGGTCGAACGCGTGCGTGCCGTGCTGCGCCGCGCCAGCGCCCGCGAGGCCGCGGTCAAGGCGCCTACCCAGCAGGCGAGGTCGCTGGAGCGCGGCCAACTGGTGATGGACCAGGAACGCCACACTTGCACCTGGAAGGGTGAGCCGGTCGTGCTGACCGTCACCGAGTTCCTGATCCTGCATTCGCTGGCCCAGCGCCCCGGCGTGGTCAAGAGCCGCGACGCGCTGATGGATTCGGCCTATGATGAGCAGGTTTACGTCGACGACCGCACCATCGACAGCCACATCAAGCGGCTGCGCAAGAAGTTCAAGGCCGTCGACGACGATTTCGAGATGATCGAAACGCTCTACGGTGTCGGCTACAGATTCCGCGAAGCGTAACGTCGGCGGGGACTGGAACCGCATGGCGATGGAAGCAGAGATAAGCAAGCCGGCGGCCGCTTCGAAGCGGCCGCGCGGACGCTTGTCGACCTTCCTTGAGCGCCTGCGCCTGCGCCTCAGCCGCTTCCTCGGCCATCATTTCTTCTCCAGCCTGACCCGCCGCATCCTGTTCCTCAACCTCGCCGGTCTCGGCGTGCTGGTTGCCGGCATCCTCTATCTCAACACCTTCCGCGACGGCCTGATCGACGCCCGCGTCGAAAGCTTGATGACGCAGGGCGAGATCATCGCCGGCGCGATCGCCGCCTCCGCCACCGTCGAGACGGATTCGATCAGCATCGACCCCGAAAAGCTGCTCGAGCTGCAGGCCGGCGAAACGCTTGGGCCGGGCTCGGACCAGCTCGACAGCCTCGATTTCCCCATCAATCCGGAACGCGTTGCGCCGGTGCTGCGCCGCCTGATTTCACCGACCCGGACGCGCGCCCGCATCTTCGACCGCGACGCCAACATGCTGCTCGATTCCCGGCATCTCTATTCGCGCGGCCAGATCCTCCGCTACGATCTGCCGCCTGTCGAGGAAGAAGAACCGACGATGCTGGAGCGGGCGCAGAAGTTCGTCTTCGACATGTTCCGCGACAGTACCCTGCCGGTCTACAAGGAGCAGCCCGGCGGCAATGGCGCGGCGTTCCCCGAAGTCATGCAAGCCCTGACCGGCAGCCCGGCCACCATCGTCCGCGTCAGCGAAAAGGGCGAGCAGATCGTCTCGGTTGCGGTCCCGATCCAGCGCTTCCGGGCGGTGCTTGGCGTGCTGATGCTGTCGACCGAAGGCGGCGACATCGACAAGATCGTCGCAGCCGAACGCAAGGCGATCCTGCGCGTCTTTGGCGTTGCCGCCCTCGTCACCGCGTTGCTGTCGATGCTGCTGGCCTCGACGATCGCCAATCCGCTGCGCCGGCTGTCGGCCGCCGCCAACCGCGTCCGCCGTGGCGGCAAGAACCGCGAGGAGATCCCCGACTTCTCCGACCGCCAGGACGAGATCGGCAATCTTTCGGTCGCCGTGCGCGACATGACCAATGCGCTTTACGCCCGCATCGAGGCGATCGAAAGCTTCGCTGCCGATGTTTCCCACGAGCTCAAGAACCCGCTGACGTCACTGCGCAGCGCCGTCGAGACCCTGCCATTGGCCAAGAGCGAAAGCTCGCGCGAAAGGCTGATGGAAATCATTCAGCACGATGTCAGGCGGCTCGACCGCCTGATAACCGACATTTCCGATGCCTCGCGCCTCGATGCCGAGCTGGCGCGCGAGGATGCCGGCCGCGTCGACCTCAGGAAGTTCATCGGCGACATCGTTTCGGTGTCGCGCGAGACCAGCCGCCACAAGAAGCCCGTCGAGATCGACTTCGCGGTCGCCAAGCTGCCCGCGGGTGTCAAGAACTACAATGTCGTCGGCCACGATCTGCGCATCGGCCAGGTCATCACCAACCTGATCGAGAACGCCCGCTCCTTTGTCCCCGACGAGCACGGCCACATCGCCATTTCGCTGGCGCGCATGGGCAAGTTCAACGTCATCACGGTCGAGGACAACGGCCCGGGCATTCGCGCCGAAAACATCGACCGCATCTTCGAGCGCTTCTACACCGACCGTCCGTCGAGCGAGGCGTTCGGCCAGAATTCGGGTCTTGGGCTTTCGATCAGCCGCCAGATCGTCGAGGCCCATGGCGGCACGCTGACCGCCGAAAACGTCTCCGGCACCAAGCCGGGCGACATCAAGGGCGCGCGCTTCATCGTCACCTTCCCGGCTGAAAGCTGATCCGTGCCTTCCAACCTGCACGCCACCGCAATCGTGCTTGCAGATCGCGGCGTCCTGATCGCGGGACCTTCCGGTTCGGGCAAGACGCTTCTGGCGCTGGCGCTGGTCGAGCGGGTTCGCGGCCTCGGTCAGTTCGCCCGCCTGGTGTCCGACGACCAGGTGTTCCTGGAGCGGCATGGGGGGCGCCTGATTTGCCGGACGCCGTCGACAATCGCCGGACTTGCCGAACTGCGCGGCTACGGACTGGCGCCAATGGCGCATGAGGGAGCGGCGGCCGTCGATCTGCTTGTCCGGCTGGTTCCGGCCAAGGCGGTCGAGCGCTTGCCGCTGCGGAAAAGCGAGACGGTCGCGGGTTGTGCCGTCCCCTGCGTCATGCTCGCGGAGCGCGAAATCGCAGCGGCGATACCAGTGGTGCTTGCCTCGCTCGGTATGCAGCCGTTCGCTTGAGACTGCCCAATATTTTTGCTGCATTGCGTCAAAATGGCAGGTGCTGCCGTAAATTGGGGCTTGTAAACGGCCTCGCCGTCGACAAGATAGCGCTCCCGCCCTCCGCGAAGGCGGCAAAAATACTGCGCGGCTGTGAAAGGGCCATGACGGGAGCCATGACAGAATGATCGGACTCGTGCTTGTGACGCACGGTCAACTGGCTGAGGAGTTCCGCCATGCAGTGGAACACGTCGTCGGACCGCAGGAGAATTTCGAGACCGTCTCAATCGGTGCCGATGACGACATGGCACAGCGCCGCAGCGATATCATCGGCGCCGTCGCCAAGGCCGACACCGGCACTGGCGTCGTTGTCTTGACCGACATGTTCGGCGGCACGCCGTCGAACCTGGCCATCTCGGTGATGGAGGCGGGCAAGGTCGAGGTCATCGCCGGCATGAACCTGCCGATGCTGATCAAGCTGACAAGCGTGCGCAAGGCCGACAATATGTCGATGGCGATCGACGAGGCGCAGGCCGCCGGCCGCAAATACATCAACGTCGCGAGCCAGGTGTTGAGCGGCAAATGAGCGCCATTCCCTTTTCGCCCGAGCAGGGCCACGTCGTCCGCGACCTTGCCATCGTCAACCAGCGCGGCCTGCACGCACGCGCTTCGGCGAAATTCGTCCAGATCGCCAATGAGTTCCAGGCCTGCGTGACCGTCGAAAAGGACGGCATCTCGGTCGGCGGTACTTCGATCATGGGGCTGATGATGCTGGCCGCGAGCCCGGGCTGTACCATCAAGGTCACCGCCACCGGCCCTGAGGCCGGCGAGGCGATGGAAGCGCTGGCCACGCTGGTCGCCGCCCGCTTCGGCGAGGAATGCTGATCGTCACCGCTTTTGACGACATGCACGAATAAAGATTTCTTTATGTCCCATTTACGATTGCGGCCTGATCTGGTAGTCAGGCCGCTCTTTCGCGCGCCCCATTGAGGCCTCTGCGCCAGCGCGCAACAAACAGGAATCGGAGCAAGCCATGACGGGTAGCAAGGATTATCTGGTCGCCGACATTTCGCTCGCCGGCTGGGGTCGCAAGGAAATCGAGATCGCCGAAACCGAAATGCCGGGCCTGATGGCCTGCCGCGAGGAATTCGGGGAAGCAAAACCGCTCAAGGGCGCGCGCATTTCCGGCTCGCTGCACATGACCATCCAGACGGCGGTGCTGATCGAGACGCTGAAGGCGCTCGGCGCCGATATCCGCTGGGCCTCGTGCAATATCTTCTCGACCCAGGACCACGCCGCGGCGGCAATCGCCGAGGCCGGCATTCCGGTCTTCGCCGTCAAGGGCGAGACGCTTGAGGAATACTGGCAGTACACCGACAAGATCTTCCAGTGGACCGATGGCGGCCCCACCAACATGATCCTCGATGATGGCGGCGACGCCACCATGTACATCCTGATCGGCGCGCGCGCCGAAGCCGGCGAGGACGTCCTGTCCAATCCGGGCAGCGAAGAGGAAGAAATCCTGTTCGCCCAGATCAAGAAGCGCATGGCCGAAACGCCGGGCTTCTTTGCCAAGCACAAGGCTGCCATTCGCGGCGTCACCGAAGAGACCACGACCGGCGTCAACCGTCTCTACCAGCTGCAGAAGAAGGGCCTGCTGCCCTTCCCGGCGATCAATGTCAACGACAGCGTCACCAAGTCGAAGTTCGACAACAAGTACGGCTGCAAGGAATCGCTGGTCGACGGCATCCGCCGCGGCACCGACGTCATGATGGCCGGCAAGGTCGCCGTCGTCTGCGGTTACGGCGACGTCGGCAAGGGCTCGGCTGCCTCGCTCCAGGGCGCCGGCGCCCGCGTCAAGGTCACCGAGGTCGACCCGATCTGCGCGTTGCAGGCTGCAATGGACGGCTACGAGGTCGTCACCCTCGAGGATGCCGCTCCGACCGCCGACATCGTCATCACGACGACCGGCAACAAGGACGTCATCACCCTCGACCACATGCGCCTGATGAAGGACATGGTGATCGTCGGCAACATCGGCCATTTCGACAACGAGATCCAGGTTGCTGCCCTGCGCAATCTCAAGTGGACCAATGTCAAGCCGCAGGTCGACATGATCTCCTTCCCGGACGGCAAGCGCATGCTGCTCTTGTCGGAAGGCCGCCTGCTCAACCTCGGCAATGCCACCGGTCACCCGAGCTTCGTCATGTCGGCGTCCTTCACCAACCAGACGCTGGCCCAGATCGAGCTCTGGACCAAGCCCGGCCACTATAAGAACGAGGTCTACGTCCTGCCGAAGCACCTCGACGAGAAGGTGGCGCGCCTGCATCTCGACAAGCTGGGTGCCAGGCTCACCACGCTGAGCAATGAACAGGCTGCCTATATCGGCGTGACGCCGCAGGGTCCGTTCAAGCCGGAACACTACCGCTATTAACCATAGCATAAATACCCACTAGATATTGAAACCGGGCGATTGACTTTCGTCCGGTTTCTTTTTTTGGGCGCGCGCCTGCTTCACGTCGATTCGCCGAGGGGGTATGGTGGCATGATTCGTCACGCGCCCATTCTTGGCGGAAATTTCGGGCGCTACGGGGCGGTCTTGCAGTCGGGCGGCACAGAGGAAAACAAGACATGCCGGGGGAATACCCGCTTTCAGCGGGAAAGGCCGTCTCCGGCGGCCACGAGGATTCGCAGCAGGTCGTCGCAGGCCGGTCCTGGCAAGCCGTGCGGCGGTTGGGCGGTTGGGTCGCGGGTGCGGCTCTCGCCACCACTGCGCTGTGCACGCCCTTGCGCTTTGCCCATGCCCAGCAGGCGGCGGTTGCCGGCCTGCCGGTGAACACCGCCGAGGTCATTCAGCTTGCGGTGCTGGTCGGCGTCGTCGGCGCCGCATTGATCTGTGCCATCGCCCTGATCCGCGAAAGAAGCCGCCTGAGTGCCGAAAACACCGAGCTGCGCGGCCGTGTCGCCGATCTCAATGCCTCGCTGCAGCGCTCCGAAGCGCTGCTCAACCTGCGCGACCAGCGGGTCATCGTTTGGGCAAACGACAGCAAGAAGCCGGAACTGATCGGCTCGCTGCCGGTGGACACCGGTGCGCCCGAAGAGCGCGCGGCGTTCCTGGGTTTCGGCCGCTGGCTGATGCCGCGCTCGGCGGCGGCGCTCGAAAATGCCATCGCAGCCCTGCGCGACAAGGGCGTGGCCTTTGAACTTGTCGCCGAGACGCACGCCGGAGCAGCACTCGAGGTGCAGGGCCGCAAGAGCGGCGCCCACGCCATCGTGCGCTTCATCTCGATTTCCGAGGCGCAGCGCCTTCAGGCCCGGCTGAAGCTGGAAAACCAGCGCATCGGCTCCGAATACGAAACCCTGATGGGCCTGATCGACGCCATCGACATGCCGTTCTGGATGCGTGATGGCGAAGGCCGGCTGAAATGGGTCAACAAGGCCTTTGCCCGCGCGGTCGAGGCGCAGGACGCTTCGGTCGTCATTCGCGACGGCAAGGAATTTCTCGGCACCCAGGCGCGCGAGGCGATTGCCCAGCAGCACCAGTCGCGACCCGTTTTCCAGCAGGCCGTCTCGACCGTCATCGACGGCGACCGCAAGATGTTTTCGGTCACCGATGTGACCGGCCGCGACGGTTCGGTCGGGCTCGCGGTCGACATGAGCGTCGCCGACGCCATCCGCGAGGAATACAGCCTGGTCGTGCGCAGCCACGCCGACACGCTCGACCAGGTGGCGACAGCTGTTGCCACCTTCGACGCCGGCCAGAAGCTGCGCTTCTACAACCAGGCTTTCCACAAGCTCTGGGACCTCGACGCCGGCTACATTTCATCGGCCCCCGACAATGCGCTGCTGCTCGATCGGCTGCGCAGCGAGCGCAAACTGCCCGAGCAGCCCGAATGGCGGCGCTGGAAGGAAAACCTGCTCTCCGCCTATCGCGCCGTCGAACCGCAGGAGCATCTCTGGCACCTGCCCGACGGCCGCACCATTCGCGTCGTCGCCAACCCGCAGCCCAAGGGCGGGGTCACCTGGGTCTTCGAGAACCTGACCGAGAAGATCGATCTCGAGAGCCGCTACACGACGGCCGTTCGCGTGCAGGGCGAAACACTTGACAATCTCGCCGAGGGTGTCGTCGTGTTCGGGCCCGACGGGCGTATCCGCCTGTTCAACCCGGCCTTCAGCCAGCTCTGGGGCATTTCCGCCGAGGCCTTGCGCCAGTCCACGCACATTTCGGCGATCCGCGCCGAATGCGACGCTCGGGCTGAAAACAGCCCGTGGGGCGATTTCGTCGCCGCCGTCACCGGGTTTGACGAGCGCAGCGACCGCCACGGCCAGACCGAGCTGCGCAACGGCACCGTGCTCCAGCACGCCGTCATCCACCTGCCCAACGGCCAGGTGATGTTGACCTTTGTCGACGTGACCGACAGCGTCAATGTCGAGCGTGCGCTGAAGGACAAGAACGAAGCCCTGCTGCGCGCCGACCAGATCAAGAACGAGTTCGTCCAGCACGTTTCCTATGAGCTGCGCTCGCCGCTGACCAACATCATCGGTTTCACCGAACTGCTGTCCTTGCCCGGCACCGGGCCGCTGTCTCCGCGCCAGCGCGAATATGTCGAGCATATCGGCTCGTCTTCGGGCGTGCTGCTGACCATCGTCAACGACATCCTCGACCTCGCCACCGTCGATGCCGGCATCATGCAGCTCGAAATCGCCGAGGTGCGCGTCGACCGGGCCATCGAGGCGGCGGCGGAACTGGTTGCCGACCGGCTTGAAGAGCATTCGATCAGCCTGGCGGTCGAAGCCTCCGCCGCTCCCAGGAGCTTCAGCGGCGACGAGACCCGGGTGCGCCAGATCCTCTACAATCTGCTCAGCAACGCGGTGAACTACGCGCCTGCCTCAAGCACGATCACCCTTGCCTGTCGCCAGCGCGCGGAGGGCGTCGAGTTCTCCGTCCATGACGACGGTCCCGGCATGCCGCCGGAGGTGTTGGACACGGTGTTCCAGCGCTTCGAGTCGCGGGTCAATGGCGGCCGTCGCCGCGGCGCGGGTCTCGGCCTGTCGATCGTCAAGAGCTTCGTCGAACTGCATGGCGGTTCGGTCCGCATCGACAGCGGCAAGGATCGCGGCACGACGGTCATCTGCCTGTTCCCCGACGCGCCTGCCGGCGTCCAGGTGGCGGCGGAGTAGGCGTATTGACCGGCGTCCGTTCGCTGCAGCGCTTCCTTCCCGACGATGCCGCTACCTTCCGGCTGGGCGAGGATCTCGCCATGGCGCTCAAGGCCGGCGACGTGCTGTTGCTCGATGGCGATCTTGGCGCGGGCAAGACGACCTTGGCACGCGGCCTGATCCGGGCACTCGCCAGCGATCCGCTGCATGAGGTGCCAAGCCCCACATTCACGCTGGTTCAAAGCTACGAAACGCCGGTCCCGGTCCATCATTTCGATCTTTACCGCCTGTCCTCGTCCGACGAGCTGGAGGAGCTTGGCTTCGACGAGGCGGTTGCTTCCGGCATTGCGCTGGTCGAATGGCCCGAGCGTGCCGCCGACGCCATGCCCGCCACCAGCCTGCGGCTCGGGCTCGAACATGAGGGTGAAGGCCGCCGCGTGACCCTTTCCGGCCAGGGGGACGCCTTCGACCGCGTTGCCCGTTCGCTGGCCATGCGCGATTTTCTCTTTACCGCCGGTTGCGGCGAGGCCCGCCGCGCCCGCTTCCCCGGCGACGCGTCAGCCCGCGCCTACGAAACGGTGGCGCGTGCCGGTCACGACACGCTGGTACTGATGAATTCGCCGCGCCTTGTGCTCGGCCCGCCCGTCCGTGACGGCAAGCCTTATGCCGAGATCGCCCATACGGCGCAATCTGTCGCAGCCTTCGTCGCCATCGACCGCGCGCTGGCGGCCGGCGGCGTCACCGTGCCCGGCATCGTCGCCCAGGACCTCGACCAGGGTTTCCTCCTGCTTGAACATCTCGGTTCGGGCGCCTTCCTCGACGCCGAAGGCCGGCCGGTTGCCGAACGTTATGCCGCCGCCGCCGAGCTGCTGGCGATGGTTCACTGCAAACACTGGGACGACCGGCTGGAGGCCGCGATAGGCGTCGTCCACCAGGTTCCGCCCTTTGACCGCGAGGCGCTGATGATCGAGGTCGACCTGCTGGTCGACTGGTATGTGCCCGCCGTGTCAGGCGCGCCCGCCTCGGCCGAGCTGCGCAACGGCTACCGAGCTGCCTGGAACGCCGTCTTCGACCGCCTCGCCGACAAGCAATACGGACTGGTGCTGCGCGACTATCACTCGCCCAACATCATCTGGCGCGCCGGGAAGAACGGTTTCGACAGGCTCGGCATCGTCGATTTCCAGGATGCCTTGATCGGCCCGGTCGCTTATGACGTCGCATCGCTCGCCATGGACGCGCGAGTGACCGTTTCGCCTGGGCTCGAAAACAGCACAGTCGCCGCCTATGTCGCCGCCCGCCATGCCGCAGGCGACTTCGACGAGACCGCCTTTCGCGAGGCTTATGCCATCATGGCGGCGCAGCGGAACTCGAAGATCCTTGGCATCTTCGTTCGTCTCGACCGCCGCGACGGCAAGCCGCAGTATCTGAAGCACCTGCCGCGCATCCGCGACTATCTGCACCGTGCGCTGGCGCATCCGACCCTGGCCGGCCTGCGCGATTTCTATCGTGACAACCGGCTGCTCGAGGAGTTCGACGCGTGACCGTTGAGACCGCCATTCCTTCGGTCGCCATGGTCCTCGCAGCCGGCCTCGGCAAGCGCATGCGGCCGATCACCGATACCATTCCGAAGCCGCTGGTCAGCATATCGGGCAAGACCTTGCTCGACTGGGGGCTCGACAGCCTCGCCGAAGTCGGCGTCAAACGGGCCGTGGTCAACGTGCACTATCTGCCCGACCAGATCATCGCGCACGTCGCCGACCGCATCAAGCCGCAGGCGGTCATTTCCGACGAGCGCGATGGCCTGCTCGATTCCGCCGGTGGCATCGTCAAGGCGCGTGGCGAGCTTGGCGCGGAGCCCTTCTACATCGTCAATGCCGACACCTTCTGGATCGACCAGGGTGCTCCGAACCTCGCTCGCCTCGCCGCTGCCTGGGACGATGCCAGGATGGATATCCTGCTGATGCTGGCCGATCTCGGCCAGGCGACCGGCCATTCCGGCAGCACCGATTTTCTTGTCGCACCCGACGCCACTCTGAGCCGCGCGAAGGGCGCACCCGAGGGATTGATCTATGCGGGTGCAGCGATCGTCCATCCGCGCATCTTTGTCGACGCACCCGAAGGGCCGCTGTCGCTCAACCGCTATTTCGATCAGGCAATCTCTTTTGGCCGGCTGTTCGGCATGAAGATGCAGGGCAGCTGGATCACCGTCGGCACACCCGATGCCATCCCGCAGGCCGAAGTGGCGGTCAAAAGGGCACTGGCGGACGCGTCATGAGCGCCCGCGTCCCCCGCGTCTGCTCCATCCCGCCCGGCTCTCCCTTCCTGCCGACACTGGCGCAGGCCCTGATCGAAGGACGGCTGATCCCCGAGTTCCGCTATGGCGGCGATCCGCTGGCGCTTGCCGACGTCACCATCTACGTGCCGACGCGTCGCGCCGCGCGTGCCCTGCGCACGGTCTTTGTCGAGGCCACGGGTGGCAACTCGGCGATCCTGCCGGTCATCAAGCCGCTTGGCGAGTTCGACGAGGACGATGTCGCCTTTGGCGCCGACGACGCCGGCGCGCTCGACCTTGCCCCGCCGGTCTCCGCCACCGACAGGCTGCTTTTGCTCGCGCCGCTGGTGCGCGCCTGGAAGCGCCGGTTGCCGGCCCATGTCGCCGCCATGTTCGAGGAAGAGATCGTCGTGCCGGCCTCCTCGGCGGATGCGATCTGGCTGGCTCGCGACCTTGCCGGGCTGATGGATGAAATCGAAACCGAGGGTTCCGACTGGAGCAAGCTTGCCGGCCTGGTGTCGGGCGAACTGTCGGGCTGGTGGCAGGTGACGCTCGATTTTCTGTCGATCGTCACCGGCGCCTGGCCGCAGATGCTCAAGGAGCGCGGTCTTTCCAATCCAGCGGCTCACCGCAGCGCCCTGATCCGGCTCGAGGCCGAACGCCTGAAAGCCAATCCGCCCGCGGGTCCGGTCATTGCCGCAGGCTCCACCGGCTCGATTCCCGCAACCGCGGAGCTGCTGGCGGCGATTGCGCGGCTGCCGCGGGGCGCGGTCGTGCTGCCCGGCTTCGACGCGACGCTGGACGAGCGCGCCTTCGAGACGATCACCGAAATCGGTGCGCGCGCCTCGGTGCTGGGCCATCCGCAATACGGCCTCGCCAAGCTGATCGGCAAGATCGGCATCCTGCGACGCGATATCGAGGAGCTCGGCGCGCCATCCGAGGCGATGGTGCGCCGCGCGACCATCGTCGGCGAGGCGCTGCGCCCGGCCGAAACCACCGACGCCTGGGCCGACAAGCGTGCCGACGTCGGCGATCGGGAGATTGCCGACGCCCTCTCAGGCATCGTCCTGCTCGAGGCGGCGCATGAGCGCGACGAGGCCGCCGCCATTGCCATCGCCCTGCGCCAGGCGGTCGCCGAACCGGGCCATCGCGCGGCACTGGTCACCAGCGACCGGAACCTGGCGCGCCGCGTCGCCACGGAACTGAAGCGCTTCGGTATCCAGGCCGACGATTCCGGCGGGGTGCCGCTCGCCAACACGCCACCCACGGCCCTGCTGCGGACGATGCTCGATGTGGCTTTCCGGCCCGGCGATCCGGTGGCCGTGCTGTCGCTGCTGAAGCATCCGCTGTTGCGTCTCGGCGCCGAGCGGCCGGTGGTCCGGCGCGCCGCCGAGACACTGGAGCTCGTTGTGCTGCGCGGCGGCGTCGGCCGTCCGGATATCGCAACGCTCGTCGAAGACTTCGAGCGGCGCATGACCAGCGTCGCCGGCGCCGCGCGCAAGCCGTTCTGGTTCGATCGCATCACCGTCCGCCGCATCGAGGAGGCGCGCGACATCGCTGCAAGGCTCGTCGTGGGCCTCGCGCCGCTGTTTGCCTTCCGCTCCGATGCACAGGTCGACCTCGCTCAGATTGTCCGCGCCACCGTCGAGGCGCTCGAAAACCTCGGCCGCGACGAGCATGGTGGCCTCGGCGCGCTCTATGACGGCGATGCCGGCGCGAAGCTCGCCGAAGCCCTGCGCTCGCTCGTTGCCGCGCAAGCCTCGTTTACCTTCGCCGCCGACGAGTGGCCCGACGTGATGGATGCACTGGTTGCTCCCGAAGCAGTCAAGCCGGCGCAGGGTGCCGACCGCGCCGTGGCCATCTGGGGTGCGCTCGAGGCACGGTTGCAGACTGTCGACACGCTGGTCATCGGCGGGCTCAACGAAGGCAGCTGGCCACGCAAGGCCGAAGCCGACCGCTTCATGTCGCGCGTCATGAAATCGGGCATTGATCTGGAGCCGCCGGAACGCCGCATAGGCCTTGCCGCGCACGATTTCCAGATGGCGATGGGGGCGAAGAACGTCGTGCTGTCGCGTTCGGCGCGGTCCGGCGATGCGCCCGCGGTGCCGTCGCGCTGGCTGCAAAGGCTGTTGACCTATGCCGGCCCCGCCCATGCAGCGGCGCTGCGCCAGCGTGGTGCCAGGCTGCTCGACTGGGCACGTGCGCTCGACGCCGGCCCGAAGAGCGATTTCGCCGCCCGGCCCGAACCCAAGCCCCCGGTCGCCGTGCGGCCGCGCCGCTTCAGCATCACCGAGATCGAGACGCTGCGCCGTGACCCCTATGCAGTCTATGCCAGGCGCATCCTCGCTTTGTCGGCGATCGATCCGCTGGTGCGTGATCCCGGTGCGGCCGAACGCGGCACGTTGTTTCACGACATCCTGCACCTGTTCTCCGCGACCATCATGGACCCTCTGGCGCCCAACGCGCTTGACGCCCTGATCGCCGCCGGCCGCCATTGCTTCGCCGAAGCGGCGCTGCCTGCCGACGTCGAGGCTGTCTGGTGGCCGCGTTTCGAGCGCCTGGCGGTCAATGTCGTTGAATGGGAACGCAGCCGCGCCGCATCGGTCGAAAGCCGTCACGCCGAGGAAGGTGCCTCGGCGATCGAGGTCGGCAGGACAGGCATAACCCTGTCGGGCCGCGCCGACCGCATCGACATCCTGGCCGGCGGCATGGCCGACATTCTCGACTACAAGACCGGTTCCTCGCCTTCCAAGGCGCAGGCCCACACGCTGCTTTCGCCGCAGCTGGCGCTCGAAGGCGCGCTGCTGCGACGTGGCGCCTTCCGCGAGCTTGGCCAGCGCGAGCCGTCGCAACTGGCCTTCGTCCGGCTGAAGCCGAATGGCGAGGTGTTCGAGGAATCGATCCTCGAGCACAACAGGAAACCGAAATCGGCGCTGGAGCTGTCCGAGGAAGCCTGGGAGCGGCTGGAACAGTTGTTGCTGCATTATGAGGACCCATCGACGGGTTACCTGTCGCGCGCCCTGCCCTTCCGCGAAGGCGAGACCGACGGCGACTACGATCATCTTGCCCGCGTGCTCGAATGGTCTGCCGGCGGCGACGGCGGTGCGGAGGGCGAGGAATGAAGAAGACGTTCTTCGTACCGGCTGAAACCGCCGAACGTCAGGCGCGCGCCTCCGATCCCGCCAATTCGGTCTGGGTGTCGGCCAATGCCGGCTCAGGCAAGACGCATGTGCTGTCGCAGCGCGTCATGCGGCTTCTGCTGCGGGGAACTGATCCGTCGAAGATCCTGTGCTTGACCTATACGCGCGCCGCCGCCGCCAACATGTCGAACCGGGTCTTCGCCAATCTTTCGGAATGGACCATGCTGCCCGACGCCGAGTTGGCCGAGCGCATAACGCTCCTCGACGGCGCGCGCCCGGAGGCGCAGAAGCTGCGCCGGGCGCGGCGGCTATTCGCCGAGGCACTGGAGACGCCGGGCGGCCTCAAGATCCAGACCATCCACGCCTTCTGCGAATCGGTGCTGCATCAGTTCCCGCTCGAGGCCAACATCGCTGCCCATTTCGAGATGCTCGACAGCCAGATGGAGGCGACGCTGTTCGCCACCGCGCGGCGCGACATGGTCACCGGCGCCGGCGAACACAATCCGGAACTCGCCGAAGCCTTCGCCATGGTGCTGGAGCGCGGCGGCGAAGCCGGCCTCGACGCGCTGCTGGCCGAGATCGTGCGCAAGCGCGACGGTCTGCGCGCCTTCATCGCCCAGATCCAGGACTTTTCCTGGCCGTTCGGCGCGCTCTATGAAGAGTTCGGCTTTTCTCGTGAGGACACGGCGGAAAACATCGCCGCCTCGATCTGGCCGCTATCAGGCTTTGAGCCTGCCTTCTTCAACGCCTTCGCCGCCGCTGCGGACGCGACCGACGCGCGCAGCGTGCTCAACAATATCCTGCCCTATGCCCGCCTCGCCTATGCCGAAGCGGATCCGATCCGCCGCCTGTCGCTTCTGACGGACGCCTTCCTCAAAGCCGATGGCGATCCCTACAATCCGTCGAGCGCCTTCAAGAAGGCGCTGCTCGACCGTCTGCCCGATCTTCCCGAGCGCTATGCGGCGACCGCTTCGGCCATCATCGATGCCGCCGACCGTCTCGCCCATTTTCGCATGCTGGAGGCGACGCGCGCCGCGCTCACCATCGCAGACTGGCTGATTGCCCGTTATGAGCGGTTGAAGACCGGGCGCGGCTTCCTCGATTTCAACGACCTGATCACCCGCACGGTCAACCTGTTGGCGCGGCCGGATGCCGGGCCTTGGGTGCAGTACAAGCTCGACAAGGGCATCGACCACATCCTGCTCGACGAGGCACAGGACACCAGCCCCGACCAGTGGGAGGTGGTAAAGCGACTGGCCGAGGAGTTCTTCTCCGGTTTCAGCGCCCGCGACAATGTCCATCGCACGGTGTTCGCCGTCGGCGACGAAAAACAGTCGATCTATTCGTTCCAGGGTGCGGCGCCTGAATCCTTCGACAACTCCAAGCATGAATTCGCCGTCCGCATCCGCGACGCAGACGCCCGCTTCGAGGATGTCACGCTGACCTGGTCGTTCCGCTCGACAGACGACGTGCTTTCGGCCGTCGACCGCGTCTTCGAGGACACGAGCGTCCGTCGCGGCGTCACCCGCGCACCCGAGCCGCCAAGCCACAAGGCGATCCGCGCCGGCGCACCCGGTTATGCCGAGGTCTGGCCATCGGTCGGCGCCGATGCGGTCGACGAGCCCGATGACTGGCGCAAGCCCATCGATCATGCCCACGCGCCTGCCGTCGTCGTCGCCGAGCAGGTCGCGGCGACGATCCGCAAATGGCTCGATGAAGGCGAGATCATCGAGGGCACGGGAAAGCGCCTGCGCGCCGGTGACGTGATGGTGCTGGTGCGCAAGCGCGACCGCTTCGTCCATGCGCTGTCGCGCGCGCTGAAGCGTCGCGACATTCCGGTAGCCGGCGCCGACCGCCTCAGCCTGCCCGGCCACATCGCGGTCAAGGACCTGATCGCGCTCGGCCGTTTCCTGATCCAGCCCGAGGATGACCTGTCGCTGGCCGCTGTGCTGCGCAGCCCGATCTTCGGCCTGTCGGAAGATGCGCTGTTTGCGGTGGCTGCCGGGCGCGACAAGGGGCGCTCGCTGATTGCCTCGTTGCGCCACCGTGCCGAGACCGACGCCGGTTTCAGGGATATCGCCGGCCAGCTCGATGCCTGGGCCAGCGAAGCGGCCTTCCGCCCGATCTTCGAGTTCTATTCCTCGGTGCTGTCGGGCGGCCCGCATCGCGACGGCGTGCGCCGGAAGATGATCTCGCGTCTCGGCCAGGAGGCCGGCGACATTCTCGACGAGTTCCTGAATTTCTGCCTGGCGGAAGAGCGCACCGGCCTGCCGGGGCTCGAAGCCTTCCTTTCGATGCTGGAAAACGCCGGACCCGAGATCAAGCGCGAGATGGACCAGACGCGCGACGAGGTCCGCATCATGACGGTGCACGCCGCCAAGGGGCTTGAGGCGCCGGTCGTGTTTCTTGTCGACAGCGGGTCTGCGCCGTTCAGCGACCAGCATTTGCCGCGCCTGATGCCGTTTGTACCGCGCGCCAGGCATTGGCAGGGCAAGGGCTATCTCTGGCGCGCCGGCGCCGATGTCGCCAATGCCTTTTCCAAGAACGCCAGCGCGACCGCCAAGGACCTGGCCGACGACGAGTATCGCCGCCTGCTCTATGTCGGCATGACCCGCGCCGAAGACCGCCTCATCGTCTGCGGCTACCATGGCAAGCGCACGCCAGGCCTGGACACCTGGCATTCCATCGTCACGCGCGCGCTGTCGGCGGCGCCAGAGAGCGCAGAGCGCGACCATCCCGTCATCGCCGAGCGCAAGGTCCATCGTTTCCGCGTCACGCCCCTGGCGCAGGCACCGGCTTCCGCCGTCGAGGTTGAAGCAGTCGAGCGCGCGCGCCCCGCGCCCTTGCCGGAAAGCCTCTATCTCACCCCGCCTCTCTTCGAGGAATTGCCGCCGCCGCTGTCGCCATCGGGGGCTTCGGCGCTGATCGACGAGGCGCGCGAGCAGCTGATATCCGGACGTTCGCCTGTGCTCGATGCAGAGGACGAACCGGGCTTTGCCATTGCGCGCGGCTCGGCATTGCATCGCCTGTTGCAGATGCTGCCGCGCTTGGCCGTCCAGGACCGCGAGCCGGCGGCCGAGCGCTATCTCGCGCGCGTCGGGCAGGCCTGGCAGCCGCACGAGCGCGCTGCCGCTGTAGTCTCTGTCTTGTCGATTCTCGACGACCCGCGTTTTGCGGCGTTGTTTTCGCCCTCGTCGCGCGCCGAGGTTTCTGTGATGGGCAGCCTCGACGTGCGCGGTAAGCCGCGTTCGGTGTCGGGCAAGATCGACCGCCTCGCGGTGACCGACCAGGAGGTTCTGATCGTCGACTACAAGACCAACCGCCCCCCGCCTGCTTCCTTCGCCGAGGTGCCGCAATCTTATGTCGTGCAGCTTGCGCTGTATCGCGCGCTGCTTCAGCCGCTCTATCCAGGCAAGACCGTTGCGGCCGCGCTTCTGTTCACTGAAGCGCCAAGGCTGATCCCCGTCCCGGCCGAGGCGATGGACGCCGCCCTTGTTCGACTCACCCAAGCGTGACACAACGGGTGCTTGACCACGGGTCCGCGCACTACCACATATGGCGCGACAGCTAACCGCAAGAGGATGGGCATCATGGCCACCGTCAAGATCGACAACAGCAATTTCAAGTCCGGCGTGCTTGAGGCCAAGGAGCCCGTCGTCGTCGATTTCTGGGCCGAATGGTGCGGTCCCTGCAAGATGATCGGCCCATCGCTCGAAGAGATTTCCAACGAGCTGGCCGGCAAGGTCAAGATCACCAAGGTCAATATCGACGAGAACCCCGAGATCGCCGCGCAGTTTGGCGTGCGTTCGATTCCGACGCTGATGATCTTCAAGGATGGCGAAGTGGCCGACATCAAGGTTGGCGCCGCTCCGAAGACCGCTCTGTCGAGCTGGATCAGCGGCAACGTCGCCTGAGGCACTGAATTGCCGAAATGAAAAAAGCCCGGCTTCGACCGGGCTTTTTTGTGACCTGTGATCGGTTTTTTGTGGCTCAGCTCGGCGGCGTTCCGTTTTCGGCCAGAACCTCGCCGACAAGATAGAGCGAGCCGCCGATAAGGATGCGCGGCGCCGTCTCGTCCTCGTCCCAGGTATCGCGCAGCAGCATCAGCGCGTTGGCGACGGAGCTGACCGGTTCTGCCGACAGGCCGGCCTCGGTGGCGCGCACCGCCAGTTCCTCGTTCGGGACGCCGCTTTCGCTCATCGTCACCGGCACCGTGTAGACGTGGCGCGCCATGCCGTGGAACGGGCGGAAATAGCCGGTCTGGTCCTTGGTGTTGATCATGCCGGAGATCAAAAACAGTGGCCGCTGGAACTTCTCTTCCTGCTCGGCCAGCGCCTCCGCGATCACCGTGCCGGCGCCGGGATTGTGGCCGCCGTCGATCCAGATTTCGGCGCCCTTGGGGCCGAGCTCGCTCAACTTGCCCAGCGGCATGCGCTGCATCCGTCCGGGCCAGGTGACCGACGTCATCGCCTTGTCGGCGGTGCGCTCGCTGATCGGGAAGCCCGCGGCCCTGACCGCGGCGATCGCCGCGGCGGCGTTGGCGAACTGGTGCCGTCCAGGCAGGCGCGGCGGCGACAGGTCCATCAGCCCGCTCTGGTCTTGGTACACCATGCGGCCGTTTTCCTCGAAGGCGACAAAGTCCTGGCCGTAGACCTCGAGCGGGCAGTTCAGCCGCTCGGCGGTGTCGATCAGCACCTGCTGTGCCGCTTCGGTTTCCTGCGCGCCGACCACCACCGGGCAGCCGCGCTTGATGATGCCGGCCTTTTCGGCGGCGATCAGCTCGACCTTGTCGCCGAGATAGGCCTCGTGGTCCATCGACACCGGCATGATAACCGACACAGCCGGCCGCTTGATGACGTTGGTGGCGTCGAAGCGCCCGCCGAGCCCGACCTCAAGGATGCAGGCGTCCGCCGGGTGTTCGGAAAACAGCACGAAGGTGACGGCGGTCAGGATCTCGAAGACGGTGATCTTTTCGCCGCGATTGGCCTCGCCGACACGCCGGACGGCATCGGCCAGCACATCGTCGGCGACAAGCTTGCCGCCGCCGGGCGCTGCCAGGCGGTAGCGTTCGTGCCAGTTCACCAGATGCGGCGAGGTGTGGACATGGACCAGAAGCCCCTGGGCCTCAAGCAGGGCGCGCGAGAACGCCGCGCACGAGCCCTTGCCGTTGGTGCCGGCGATGTGGATCACCGGCGGCATGTGGTCCTGCGGATTGCCCAGCCGTTCCAGCAGCCGCGTTATGCGGTCGAGCGAAAGGTCGAAGCCTTTCGGATGCAGCGCCAATAGGCTCTCGATTTCGCGATCGGCTTCGAGCGTGACCATCTGTTTCCCCCCGGCTTGTGCGTCGTCCTGCCCGCGCGGCCTCAGGCCTGCGGGCGGCGTTCCTGTGCCGGAACTGCCGGAGGCAGGACATCGCCAGCGGCAGCCTTGGCGGCGACCGGTGTCTTGGTCAGGATCTTGAGCAGGCTGGATATCGTTGACTTGAGCTCAAGCCGCGACACCACCATGTCGACCATGCCGTGGTCCATCAGGTACTCGGAGCGCTGGAAGCCCTCGGGAAGCTTTTCACGGATCGTCTGCTCGATGACGCGCGGGCCGGCAAAGCCGATCAGGGCACCCGGTTCTGCAATGTGGACGTCGCCCAGCATCGCATAGGACGCGGTCACGCCGCCGGTCGTCGGGTTGGTCAGCACCACGATGTAGGGCAGGCCGGCTTCCTTGAGCCGGTCGACCGCCACCGTCGTGCGCGGCAGCTGCATCAGGGACAAAATGCCTTCCTGCATGCGGGCGCCGCCGGAGGCGGCGAACAGGATCAGCGGACGCTTCATCTCCAGCGCGACCCCGAAGGCGCGGATGATCGCGTCGCCGGCGGCCATGCCGAGCGAACCGCCCATGAAGGCGAAGTCCTGCACGGTGACGACGACGGGCAGGCCGTCGATCTTGCCGGTGCCCGACAGGATCGCGTCTTCCATGCCGGTCTTGGCCTTGGCGTCCTTCAGCCGGTCGACATAGCGCTTCTCGTCACGGAACTTCAGCGGGTCGGTGACGACCTTCGGGTTGTCGATGGCCTCATAGCGGCCGTCGTCGAAAAAGAAGCGCAGGCGCTCCTTGGCCGAAATCTTCATGTGATGGCCCGAAGACGGGATCACATACTGGTTTTCCTCGAGGTCCTTGTGGAACACCATCTCGCCGCTCTCGGGATCCTTGATCCAGAGATTCTCGGGCATTTCGCGACGTCCCAGCATCGAATTGATCTTGGGGCGAACGTAGTTGGTTATCCAGTTCATATCAGTGGTCCTCTTCGTCCCGCGGACATGGGGTATTTATTAGGCGGTAGCAAGGCGTGCGGCGCGAATGCCCTGGGACAATCCGGTGACCAGCGTTGCCACGGCTTCGGCCGGATCGGCGGTCTTTGCGCCGTTCGGTCCGATGACATTGGCCACCGCGTTGACGATGGCCGTGCCGACAACCACGCCGTCGGCTGAAGCGCCGATCGTGCGCGCCTGCTCGGCGGTCTTGACGCCGAAGCCGACGCAGACCGGAAGGTCTGTATGCGCCTTGATGCGCTGGACTGCCTCGGCGACCTTCGACGTGTCGGCCAGGGCCGAGCCGGTGATGCCGGTCATCGAGACATAATAGACGAAGCCCGAGGTGTTCTCGAGCACCTTGGGCAGGCGCTTGTCGTCGGTCGTCGGCGTCGCCAGCCGGATGAAGTTGATGCCGGCCTTGAGCGCCGGGATGCACAGCTCGTTGTCCATTTCCGGCGGCAGGTCGACGACGATCAGGCCGTCGATGCCCGAGGCGACAGCATCCGCCAGGAAGCGGTCGACGCCATGGATGTAGATCGGGTTGTAGTAGCCCATCATCACGATCGGCGTGTCGTTGTCGTCCTTGCGGAACTCGCGCGCCATCTCAAGCGTCTTGGCCAGCGTCTGGCCGGCCTTCAGCGCGCGCAGGCCAGCAGCCTGGATCGCCGGACCGTCGGCCATCGGGTCGGAAAACGGCATGCCGAGCTCGATGACGTCGCTGCCGGCCTTGGGCAGCGCCTTCATGATCGACAGCGACGTCTCATAATCGGGGTCGCCGCCCATGAAGTAGGTCACCAGCGCCGGGCGTCCCTCGGCCTTCAGCTTCGCCATGCGGCGGTCGATGCGGGTGGTCGTCATGTTCAGATCTCCATGCCCAGCATCTTGGCCACCGTATGCACGTCCTTGTCGCCACGGCCCGACAGGTTGACGATCATCACCTTGTCCTTGCCCATCGTCGGCGCGGTCTTCACCGCATAGGCAATGGCGTGGGCGGATTCGAGCGCCGGGATGATGCCTTCGACCTTGGTGGTCAGCTGGAACGCATCGAGCGCCTCGTCGTCGAGGATCGGCTGGTAGTCGACACGGCCCGTGTCGCGAAGCCACGAATGCTCGGGTCCGACGCCGGGATAGTCGAGGCCGGCCGAGATCGAGTGGCCGTCGAGGATCTGGCCGTCATCGTTCTGCAAGAGGTAGGTGCGGTTACCATGCAGCACGCCGGGACGGCCGGCGTTCATCGAGGCGCAATGCTCGATGCCATCAAGGCCACGGCCGCCGGCTTCGATGCCGACGATCTTGACGCTGCGGTCGTCGAGGAACGGGTGGAACAGGCCAATCGCATTCGAGCCGCCGCCGACGGCGGCCACGATCATGTCGGGCAAGCGGCCTTCCTGCTCGAGGATCTGGGCGCGCGCCTCGGTGCCGATCACCGACTGGAAATCGCGGACCAGTTCGGGATAGGGGTGCGGGCCGGCAGCCGTGCCGATCAGGTAATAGGTGTCGTGCACGTTGGTGACCCAGTCGCGCAGCGCCTCGTTCATCGCGTCCTTCAGCGTGCCGTGGCCGGCGCTGACCGGACGCACTTCGGCACCCAAAAGCTTCATGCGGAAGACGTTGGGCTTCTGCCGCTCGACGTCGGTGGCGCCCATGTAGACGAAGCAAGGGAAGCCGAAGCGCGCGGCGACGGTGGCCGAAGCGACGCCGTGCTGGCCAGCGCCCGTCTCGGCGATGATGCGGGTCTTGCCCATGCGCTTGGCGAGCAGGATCTGGCCGAGGCAGTTGTTGATCTTGTGCGAGCCGGTGTGGTTGAGGTCTTCACGCTTGAAATAGATCTTCGCGCCGCCGAGATGGCGAGTCAGGCCTTCTGCGTAATAGAGCTTGGACGGGCGGCCGGCATAAAAGGTCGACAGCTCGTTGAGTTCCGCCTTGAAGGCCGGATCGTTCTTGGCCTCGTCCCAGTGGCGCTGCAGCTCAAGGATCAGCGGCATCAGCGTCTCGGCGACGAAGCGGCCGCCAAAAATGCCGAACATGCCCTGCTCGTCGGGACCGGTGCGGAAGGAATTGGGCTCAGTCGGCTTGTTCATGGCCGATCTCCTTGCGGCTGGAGGCTTGATCAGGCGGCGCTGCGTTCGCGCGCGGCCCGGACGGCCTTGAAGAAATTTTCGATGAGCACCGTGTCCTTGACGCCGGGCGCGCTTTCCACGCCCGAGGAAATGTCGATACCGGGCGGGGCAGCGCAGCTGAGGGCGTCGCCGATATTGGCGGCGTTCAGGCCACCGGAAAGCATGTAATCGACGGAGGCGTCAAGGCCCGCCAGCAACCGCCAGTCGAAGGAAACGCCATTGCCGCCGGGCAATTCGGAACCTGCCGGCGGCTTGGCGTCGAACAGCAGGCGATCGGCCGTGCCGGCATAAGGCGCGATCGCGTCGAGATCCTTGGCCTCGCGGATGGAAAAGGCCTTCATGACAGGCAGGCCGTAGCGCGCCTTCACCTCGGCCACCCGCTCGGGCGTTTCCTTGCCGTGCAGCTGCAGCATGTCGGGCGCAACCGTTGTCACGATCTCGTCGAGGAAAGCGTCGGTGGCGTCGACAGTGACGGCGACCACCTTGGCTCTGCCGCGCACTGCCTGGCGCAGCTGGCCTGCGCGTTCCGGCGACACGTTGCGCGGGCTCTTGGCGAAGAAGATGAAGCCGACATGGCTCGCGCCGTTGCCAAGCGCAGCGTCGAGTGTTTCAGCGGTGCTGAGGCCGCAGATTTTGATGTCCAGTGCCATGGGCCGGGATTGGCACGAAAAGGCGGCGAAGTCGAGGAAAACAGCGCAAGCCTTACCCTCCCCCTTGTGGGGAGGGTGGTCCGAAGGACCGGGTGGGGGTCGAAAGCGGGTTATCGTACCCCCACCCCGCCGCTGTGCGGCGACCCTCCCCACAAGGGGGAGGGTAACTCGCTCATTCAAACACGATCGCCTGCAACGCCCCGCCGTTGCGCTTGAGCCAGGCCTTGCAGCGCTCGGTGTCGGGGCACAGCTCCTCGCACAGCTTCCAGAATTTCGGGCCGTGGTTCATTTCGCGCAGATGCGCCACTTCGTGGGCGACGAGGTAGTTGATGACTGGCGTCGGCGCCATCATGATCCGCCAGGAGAACGACAACACGCCATCGGAGGTGCAGGACCCCCAGCGGCTCGAGGTGTCGCGGAAGCGGATCGCCTTGGCGCGGCGGCCGGCGGCCTCGCAGTGCTTCGCCACCAGTGTCTCGATCTCGCGCTTGGCCTCGCGCTTGAGGAAGTCGGCGATGCGGCGCGGCAGATGCGTGCGGTCGCCATGGACAACCAGTGTCGGTCCGTCCTCATCCTGCGTCGGGCGCACGGTTCCGCGCGTTCCGCCTTCGTGGACGATGAGATGAGCCACGCCGCGGATCGGGATCTTGATGCCCGGGCGCACCTGCGGCCGGTCGGGCAGCCTGGCCAGCCGCTGTTCCAGCCAGCCCTGGTGGCGGTCGAGAAAGCGGTCGACCTCGCCCTGGCGCAGGCCGGGCGGCACGGTGACGCGCAGCCCCCGCCCCCCCGCATCGATGCGCAGGGTCAGTCGCCTGGCGCGGTCGTTCTCGACGATCCTGAGCGGCAGCGTCCGTCCGGCAACGACGTGATCCCGCTCCTGGACAGGGGCGGGCGCCGGCTTCGTGAGCTTGCGGAAAAAGCCAAGGGACATGGGCCGAGACTAAATGATTCGAGGGATTTGGGCGCAAAAGAAAACGGCGCCGCAAGCACGGCGCCGCTGGCATTCGAGTGTCGGGCGCAATCTCAGTCGTCGAGCAGGCCGGACTTGCCCTTCTTGGGCGTGACAGCCGGCGCCGTCGGCTTGTTGCGGTTGGCCATGAAGCGGTCGAAGTCGTCCTGGTCCTTGGCCCGGCGCAGTTCGCGGGCGTAGTCGTCGAACTCGTCGCGCATTTCGTCGAGCTTGCGGCGCTCTTCGTTCAGGCGCTCGAGTTCCTTCTCGCGCCAGTCGTCGAATGCAACGTTGCCGGTGCGGGCGCTGGCGCTGTACGACGCCTTGCGGCAGCCGGCGAAGATGCCGTCGGTCGCGCGGTTTACGTCGCGCTTGAAGCCGTCAAGCCGGTCGCCCCAGATGATGTAGGCAAGCATGGCGAGGCCGAGTGGCCAGAACACCATGAAGCCGATCACCATCAATGCGATGGTCGCCGGCGTCCAGGCCGGACGGATCAGTGCAGTCGTGTTCATCTGTCTCCCGTTCCTTCTCTAGGAGCGCAGCCGGGTCGGCTGCCTGGAATCGAAATGGGAAGACAAAAATGGCGATTCAAGATGGTGCCCGGTAAATCCGGATAACGGTCGGAAAACGCTATTTCTTTTTGATATTTTCGAGCATCAGCACGGCCAGCCCGCCGACCAGTCCCCAAAACGCCGACCCCACGCCGAACAGTGTGAGCCCGGAGGCGGTGACGGCAAAGGCGGTGGTGGCGGCCATGCGGTGGTGTTCGTCCTTCAGCGCGATCGCCAGCGCGTTGGCCAGCGACGGCATCAGGGCGAGACCGGCGACCAGCACGATCAGGCTCGGCGGCAGCACGGCGAAGATCGCCACCAGCGACGCCCCGAAGGCGGCGAAGATGACATAGGCAAGCGCGTAGAACGGCCCGGTCTTCCAGCGCTCGGCCGGGTCGGGATGGACGTCCGGCCCGGTGCAGATGGCGGCCGAGATCGCTGCCAGATTGGTCGTCGAGGCGCCGAACGGGGCGGACAGGATCGAGAACAGCCCGGTCACGCCGATCAGCGGCCCGGGTTCGGGATGGTAGCCGGCGGCGCGCAGCACGGCGAGGCCGGACAGGTTTTGCGACGCCATGGTGACAAGATAGAGTGGCAGCGCCAGCCCCATGATCGCGGTGAGCGAAAACTGCGGCGCGATCAGGGTCAGTGTCGACAGTTCCGGTGTCGGCAGTCCGCCGACACGACCGGTGAGGAACGCGGCCAGCCCGCCGCCGACCAGCACCACCAGCACCGAAAGCGCGGGATTGAACAGCCGGATGACGAAGAACGCGACGATCAGTGGCAGGATCAGCCAGGGATCGCCGGGAATGGCCTTCACCGCATTGATGGCGAAGGTGACGACAATGCCGGCGAGCATGCCGGACGCCACCGACGGCGGTATGCGCGCGATCAGCTGGGTCAGCGGCTTGATGAGTCCTGTCAGCACCAGCAGCAGGCCGGCAACCAGGAAGGCGCCGACCGCTTCGCCGATGGTGAAGCCGCTGCTGGCGGCGATCAGCGCGGCTCCCGGCGTTGACCAGGCGGAGATGATGGGCATCTTCGTCCGCCACGACAGCCAGGCGGTCTCGAACGCCATGGCAAGGCAGATGGCGGTGACCCAGCTTGCCGTCTGGATCTGCGTCGCGCCGACAGCGTCGGCTGCGGCGATGATGATGGCAAGCGTGCCGCCAAAGCCGACGATTGCCGCGACGAAGGCCGAGATCGGGATCGAGATGCGCATGCGCTCAGCCTGCCCGTTGGATCATTTCGCCGACCGCGCGCGTCATCAGCTCGAGATCCTCGGGCCGCGACAGCCGGTGGTCGCCGTTCGGCACCAGAGACAGCGTCGCGTCGTCGGCAGGCAGAAGGCTCATCAGCTTCAGTGCATGGCTGTGCGGCACGTCCGGGTCGGCCAGGCCCTGGATGATGTGGACGGGGCAATGCGTGTGGATCGGCGCGCCCATCACCAGGTTGTCGCGCCCGTCCTCGATCAGCGCGCGCGTGTAGACATAGGGTTCGGACGAATATTCCGACGGCTCCTCGAAATAACCTTTCTCGACCAGGTCGCGGCGCTGCGCGTCGCTAAGATGCGGCTCGACGAGCTCGGCGGTGAAGTCGGGTGCCGGGGCGAGCAGCACCAGGCCGGCGACGCGGTCGCCCTCGCCTGCCTTGTCGAGCTCCGCCTTCATGCGCAGCGCGATCCATGCGCCCATCGACGAGCCGACCAGCACCTGCGGTCCGCGCGTGAACTGGCGGAAAACGGCCAGGCTCTCCGCCAGCCATTTCGAGATCGTGCCGTCGGCAAAGACGCCGCCGCTTTCGCCATGGCCGGAGTAGTCATGGCGCAGGAAACTGCGACCCATTTCGTCGCACCAGCCGGCCAGCGTTTCGGCCTTGGTGCCGAGCATGTCCGACTTGTAGCCGCCGAGCCAGACGACGCCGGGCGCAGCGCCGTCCTGGTGGCGCAATGCGATGCGATTGCTGGCGACGTCGATGAACTCCGGTGCGCTTGCGGCCATGGCTGATCCCCTCGGTCCGGACTTGTGGCACAGCCGCAACGACACGGAAAGTACCCGACAAAAACCTTCTTTTGGGGCAGTTCGCACGCGCACAAGCAGGTGATTTGTTGCGATTGCTGTGTTATTGACATCGCCCGCGCGCTACCCACATTGGCGCGTCAGACATTCAACAACGTCAATGGCTCGAGGAGACCACGACCATTCGCAGACCTTTTAAAGCAGCCGCTCCCACCAAGGACGGCCCGCGCTCCAACCGCGACATCCGGGTTCCCCGGGTCCAGCTGATCGACGTCGACGGTTCCAACCGCGGCGACGTTTCCATCAACGACGCACTCCTGGCCGCCGAAGAGGCAGGCCTCGATCTCGTCGAAATTTCCCCCAACGCCACGCCGCCCGTCGTCAAGATCCTTGACCTCGGCAAGCTGAAATACGCCAACCAGAAGAAGGCGGCCGAGGCACGCAAGAACCAGAAGGTCATCGAGATCAAGGAGATCAAGATGCGCCCGAACATCGACAGCCACGACTACGAGACCAAGATGAAGGCGGTCCGCCGCTTCTTCGAGGAAGGCGACAAGGTCAAGCTGACGCTGAGGTTCCGCGGGCGCGAGATGGCGCATATGGAACTGGGCATGCAACTCCTGAACAAGGTTCGTGAGGAAGTCGCCACCATCGCCAAGGTCGAAGCCGAGCCCAAGCTCGAAGGCCGTCAGATGATGATGGTGCTGGCGCCCCGCTGACCGGCTGACACGCCGCGTCGACCGAACACCTGGACGTCTCTTGCGCGCCCTCTGCGGGCGCGCGGTGCTTTCATGCCCAGGCATCGGGTCCGGGCAATTTCATCCGGAAAGGCGCCGAGCGGACGAACTTGCCACCCGGGCTGGTTGCGCTGGCGGTCGAAGTGCCATGAGCGAACGCAAAGAGGGCGATCTGGGCCGATACCAGAGCATGCGCCGCCTGATGCTGGCCGTGATGATCCTGGTCATGTTCGCCGCGCTTCTGTTCGGCCAGTCGACCTTCCCGCCCGACACCACAGTCCATGAAGTCGTCGAGATGGTCGGCATCCTGCTGATCTTCCTCGGCATCGTCGGCCGGCTGTGGTGTACGCTCTACATCGGCGGCCGCAAGTCGGGCGAGATCGTGACCGGCGGGCCTTATTCGATGACCCGCAACCCGCTCTATGTGTTTTCGACGCTGGCGGCGGCCGGCGTCGGCGCCCAGATGGGCTCCATCGTTGCGACCGTCGGTTTTGCCGCGCTGTGCGCCCTGTCGTTCCACGTCGTCATCCGGCGCGAGGAGCGGCACCTGTCGTCGCTGTTCGGCCCCGAATATCAGGACTATGTCGCGCGCGTTCCGCGCTTCTTCCCGAACATCTCGCTCTATCAGGAAGGCAATACCGGCAGCTTCAAGCCTAAGATCCTGCTCAACACGCTGCTCGACGGCCTTGTCTTCCTGGTCGCCATGCCGGTGTTCGAGTTGATCGACCATGCCCAGGTTACGGGCATGCTGCCGGTGCTGTTCCGCATCCCCTGAGGGGTGCAAATTCGCTGCAATTGCCGCAGTTGCAGGTGTTGCGCATTACCGCGCTTCCGCGTATATAGCCGCGTCCAAGAACCGCCCGGCAGGGCATGCCGTGGCGGTTTCATTTGCTTTTCAGGCTTTGGTCGGCCTGAAAACAACAACATGAAGGGATTTCGAAGCGCCTCGGTGCTGAGGAATTCCCAAGAACGGAGTAGCAAAATGCCCAAGATGAAGACCAAATCTGCTGCCAAGAAGCGGTTCAAGATCACCGCGACCGGCAAGGTCCTGGCAGCTGCCGCTGGCAAGCGCCATGGCATGATCAAGCGTTCCAACAAGTTCATTCGCGATGCCCGTGGCACGATGGTTCTGGCTGAACCGGACGGCAAGAAGGTCATCAAGAATTTTCTGCCGAACGGCCTCTGAGCACTCGGTCTGGACAGCGTTTTAAGGAGATCATGACATGGCACGTGTAAAGAGGGGCGTTACCGCCCACGCCAAGCACAAGAAGGTTCTCGAGCAGGCCAAGGGTTTCTACGGCCGCCGCAAGAACACCATCCGCATTGCCAAGCAGGCGGTTGAGAAGTCGAAGCAGTACGCTTACCGCGACCGCAAGAACCGCAAGCGCAACTTCCGCGCCCTGTGGGTCCAGCGCATCAACGCCGCGGTTCGCGAGCACGGCTTGACGTATGGCCGCTTCATCGACGGCCTGAACAAGGCCAACATCGAGATCGATCGCAAGATCCTCTCCGACATGGCCATCCACGAGCCGCAGGCTTTCGCCGTGCTCGTTGCCAAGGCCAAGGTTGCTCTTGAATACCTCAAGAACACCACCCCGAATGCTTTTGAAAGCGCTGTTGCTTAACCAGCGCCTTCCCAAGCATCACTGACTTGATTTGGGAAACCCGCGCTGGCACGGCTGGCGCGGGTTTTTCTTTGCAGCAACGAAGGGCCGCTAGGGCCGCAACGGAACTGGACCATGAGCGATCTTGAAACTCTCGAACAATCGCTGCTGAGCGACATCGCTTCCGCCTCCGACGAGCAGGCGATCGAGGCCGTGCGCGTTGCGGCGCTGGGCAAGAAGGGCTCGGTCTCCGAGCTCTTGAAGACCCTAGGCGCGATGAGCGCCGAAGAGCGCCAGGCCAAGGGGCCGGCCATCAACGGCCTCAAGAATCGAGTCACCGATGCGCTGACGGCTCGCAAGAGCGAGCTGCGCGACGTCGCCATCACCGCCCGCCTGATCTCGGAGAAAGTCGACGTCACCCTGCCGGTGCGACAGTCGCCGGCCGAGCGCGGTCGCATCCATCCGATCAGCCAGGTCATCGACGAGATCGCGGCGATCTTCGGCGATCTCGGCTTCACCATCGCCGAAGGTCCCGATGTCGAGACCGATCACTACAATTTCACCGCGCTGAACTTCCCCGAGGGGCATCCGGCGCGCGAGATGCACGACACCTTCTTCTTCCCGCCCGGCGAAAATGGCGAGCGCAAGCTTTTGCGCACCCACACCTCGCCGGTGCAGATCCGCACCATGGAGACGCAAAAGCCGCCGATCCGCATCGTCATTCCTGGCAAAACCTATCGCCAGGATTCGGATGCCACGCACTCGCCGATGTTCCATCAGGTCGAGGGCCTGGTGATCGACAAGACCGCCAACATCGCCAACATGAAGTGGGTGCTGGAGGAGTTCTGCAAGGCGTTCTTCGAGGTTCCCAGCGTCAAGATGCGCTTCCGCCCGTCCTTCTTCCCGTTCACCGAGCCGAGCCTTGAGGTCGACATCCAGTGCGACCGCTCGCGTCCCGGCGAAGTGCGCTTCGGCGAGGGCAGCGACTGGATGGAGATCCTCGGCTGCGGCATGGTTCACCCCAACGTGCTGCGCCATGGCGGCCTCGATCCGGACGAGTACCAGGGCTTCGCCTGGGGCATGGGCATCGATCGCATCGCCATGCTGAAATACGGCATGCCCGACCTGCGCGCCTTCTTCGACGCCGACGTCCGCTGGCTCCAGCACTATGGCTTCAGGCCGCTCGACATGCCGACGCTGTTTGGCGGCTTGAGCGCATGATCGACGCTGCCGACCGATATGCCGGTGCGGTGACCTTCGCCTTCGGCGACAGCCCGGAGCTCGCCGACGAGCTTCTGGCGCTGGTGCTGTCGGGCGAGAAGACCGCGACCTGCGGTGCCTTGCGCGACTACGGCGGCGGCGAGCCGGTGCCTGAGGTCGGCCGCCGCGATGTCGTGCTTGATGGCCAGGGCCGCCGGGCCGCGGTTATCGAGACCGTCGAGGCGATCCAGCGCCGCTTCGACGAGGTCGATGCCGAATTTGCTGCCGCGGAAGGCGAGGGCGACCTGTCCTACGAATACTGGCGCGAGGCTCACGAGGCCTATTTCGCCCGCAACGGCGGCTTTTCGCCTGACATGATTTTGGTTTGTGAGCGGTTCCGCCTGGTGGAAGTGCTCGACCGCAACGACACGAAACGAGTGAACCCATGAAATTCACCCTCTCCTGGCTCAAGGATCATCTCGAAACCGACGCCACGCTCGACCAGATCGTCGAGCGGCTGACTTCGATCGGCCTCGAAGTCGAATCCGTCGACGACAAGGTGGCACTCAAGCCGTTCGTCATCGCCAAGGTGCTGACGGCGAGCCGTCACCCCGACGCCGACAAGCTGCAGGTGCTGACCGTCGACACCGGCACGGGTACGCCTGTCCAGGTTGTCTGCGGCGCGCCCAATGCGCGTGCCGGCCTGATCGGCGCCTTCGCCGCGCCCGGCGCCTACGTGCCCGGCATCGACGTCACGCTGTCGGTCGGCAAGATCCGCGGCGTCGAAAGCCACGGCATGATGTGCTCGGAGCGCGAGCTGCAGCTGTCGGATGAGCACAACGGCATCATCGACCTGCCGGCCGATGCGCCCGTCGGCACCTCGTTTGCCACCTACGCCCATCTCGACGACCCCATGATCGAGATCAACCTGACGCCGAACCGTCCCGACGCCACCAGCGTCCACGGCATCGCCCGGGACCTCGCGGCCTCCGGTCTCGGCACGCTGAAGGGCGGCACGGTCGCACCGGTCGCCGGTGAAGGCGACTGCCCGGTCAAGGTCTCGATCGAGGCGCCGGAGCTCTGCCCCGGCTTCGCTCTGCGGCTCGTGCGCGGCGTCAAGAACGGCCCCTCGCCCAAGTGGATGCAGCAGCGCCTGCTGGCCATCGGCCTCAGACCCATCAATGCGCTTGTCGACATCACCAACTACGTCACCTTCGACCGCGGCCGCCCGCTGCACGTCTTCGATGCGAGGAAGGTCGCCGGCAACCTCGTCGTCCGCCGCGGCCGCGAGGGCGACAAGGTGCTGGCGCTCGACGGGCGCGAGTACGAGCTGACGCCTGAGATGTGCGTCATTGCTGATGACAACGGCGTCGAGTCCATCGCTGGCGTCATGGGCGGCGAGCATTCGGGCTGCGACGAGAACACGACAGACGTGCTGATCGAGTCGGCACTCTGGGCGCCGCTCAACGTTGCCCGTACCGGCCGCACGCTCGGCATCATCACCGATGCACGCTACCGCTTCGAGCGCGGCGTCGATCCCGAATTCATGGTTCCGGGCGTCGAGCTGGCGACCAGGCTGGTGCTGGAGCTCTGCGGCGGCCAGCCGACCAGGACCGATGTGACAGGTTATGCCGGCCATCAGCCAAAGGTCGTTTCCCTGCCGCTGTCCGAGGTCAAGCGCCTGACCGGCATCGAGGTCGCGAAGGCCGAGAGCCTCGATATCCTCACCCGCCTTGGTTTCGGTGTGGCCGGCAATGGCGATGTCGTCGAGGTCACGGTGCCATCCTGGCGTCCCGATGTCGACGGCAAGGCCGACCTGGTCGAGGAAGTCATGCGCATCCACGGCGTCGACAACATCGCGCCGCAGCCGCTCAGCGCGCATGACGCGGTCAACGGCAAGATCCTGACCACGCTGCAGATCCGCACCCGCTCGGCGCGGCGCGCGCTTGCCGTGCGCGGCATGATGGAGGCCGTCACCTGGTCATTCATCCCGGCCAGGCACGCCGAGCTGTTCGGCGGCGGCCAGCCCAATCTCAAGCTGTCGAACCCGATTGCATCAGACATGTCGGACATGCGGCCCTCGCTGCTGCCCGGCCTGATCGCGGCTGCCCAGCGCAATGCCGACCGCGGCTTGGGCGATGTCGCGCTGTTCGAGGTTTCCGGCACCTATGAAAACGACACGGGCGAAGGCCAGCGTCGCGTCGCCGCTGGCGTCCGCCGTGGCACCGCGAAGCTCGAGGGCTCGGGCCGCAACTGGTCGGGCAATGCAGGCAATGTCGGCGTGTTCGACGCCAAGGCCGATGCCATCGCCGCACTCGAAGCCTGCGGCGCACCCGTCGACCGGCTGCAGATCGAGACCGGCGCTTCGGCCTGGTATCACCCCGGCCGTTCGGGCGTGATCAAGCTTGGCCCGAAGGTCGTGCTCGGCACCTTCGGCGAGTTCCACCCGAAGACGCTCGAAGGCCTCGACGTGTCCGGTCCGCTCTGCGGCTTCGAGGTCTTTGTCGACGCCATCCCCGAGCCCAAGGCCAAGCCGACCAAGACCAAGCCGAAGCTCGAATTGTCGCCGTTCCAGGCGGTCAAGCGCGACTTCGCCTTCGTCGTCGACAAGGCCGTCGAGGCCGGCACGCTGACCCGTGCCGCACTCGGCGCCGACAAGAAGCTGATCACTGCTGTTTCGGTGTTCGACATCTTCGAGGGCGCCTCGCTCGGCGAGGGCAAGAAGTCGGTTGCCATCGAGGTCACCATCCAGCCAGTTGAAAAGACGCTGACCGACCAGGACTTCGAGGCGCTCGCCGCCAAGATCGTCGAGAACGTCAAGAAGCAGACCGGCGGCGCGCTCCGGAGCTGATCGCCCTCGGGTTTCATTCTTGAGCAAGGCCGGGCCATGTGCCCGGCCTTTGCGTTTTCGGGAAACATTCGCCCTTCCCGTTCGTTGAAGCCAGCGATGCTGCGCAACACCAATACCCGCTACGGCTGGGCCGCCATCATCCTGCACTGGCTGATCGCGCTGCTGTTCGTCGGCCAGTTCGCGCTTGGGCTGGTGATGATCCGCGTCGCCAGCCAGCGCACCTCCTTCGAACTGATCCAGCTGCACAAATCCCTGGGCTTCCTGCTGCTCGGTCTGGTGCTGATCCGCATCGGCTGGCGGCTCGGCAACAAGAGCCCCGAACTGCCCGAAGAGGTCGGGTCGATGGAACGCCGGGCGGCCCCGTCGGTGCATCTGGCGCTTTATGCCGCGCAGCTGGCCGTGCCGCTGTCGGGCTGGGTGCTGGTGTCGGTCTCGGTGCTCGAAATCCCGTCGGTGCCGTTCAACCTCTTCGTCATGCCGCATCTGCCGCTCGGGGTTTCCGAGCAGGCCGAAAATTTCTGGATCTTCGGCCATCGCTGGCTTGCCTATGCAGGTATCGCGCTGGTGACGCTGCATGTTCTGGCGGCGCTCAGGCATCATTTCTGGCTGCGCGACGTCGTTCTGGTCAGGATGATCTCGCCCTTTTTCGTGAGGTCCACGCGAAGGCCGGAATAGCCGCCGAGGCTGATTCGTTGGTCTCGGTGCGCGGCTCATATGGGCCGTGCCCTCAGGGAGTATGGTGACATGTCTTTGCGTGTTCTTGGCGTAGCAGCTCTCGTTGCCTTCGGCCTGGTCGACAGCACCGCCTCGGCGGTGGCGCTGTCGGATGCCGCCGGCCGGTATGCCATTTCCAACAACGGTTCGAGCATCCGCTTTGCCATCGGCAAGATCGGCGGCGGCGGGCTGAACGGCGCCTTTGGCCAGTTCAAGGGCACGATCCGCATCGATGGCGGTGACATCGGCCGTTCGCGCGTCGACCTCACCATCTTCCCCGACAGCGTCGGCACCGGCCAGGGCCGCATCGATGCGTTCCTGAAGTCGGACGCCGTCTTCGACGTCGCCAATTCGCGCCAGATCACCTTCCGCTCGACGTCTGTGCAGCGCACCGGCGACAATTCTGCTGTGATCACCGGCCAACTGACGGCGCGCGGCCACACCAACACCGAAAAATTCACCGCCGAGCTGCAGGGCCTGAAAGGCGGGCAGATCCGCTTCCGGGTCAGCGGCCAGGTGTTCCGTTCGCGTTACCAGATGGATGTCGGCACGCCGATCTATTCCAATATCGTCGCCTTCGACATGGAGTTCAGCGGCCGCCGCGGCTGAACCAGATAGCCTCTGGCATTTGACGGCCGCTTCCGCCAATCTCCTGAAGCGGCCGGGTGGGCCAGCTTTTTCCTTGTGCTCGGAGGCCAGATGTTTCGTTGGGGTATTCTTTCGACAGCCAAGATCGGCCGCGATCATGTGCTGCCGGCCATCGCCGACAGCAGCAACGGCGTGATTACGGCGATCGCCAGCCGCGACGCCGCCAAGGCGCGTGCGTTGGCCGACCGCTTTTCCGCGCCGCATGCCTTCGGTTCCTATGAGGAACTGCTCGCCTCCGACACGGTCGACGGCGTCTACATCCCCCTGCCGACCTCGCAGCATCTCGAATGGGCGGCCAAGGCGGCCGAAGCCGGCAAGCATGTGCTGGTCGAAAAGCCGCTGGCGCTGAAAGCCGAGGACATTGCGCCGCTGATCGAAATCCGCGACCGCAACAAGGTCGTCGTCGCCGAAGCCTTCATGGTCACCTACCACCCGCAATGGCTGAAGGTGCGCGAGCTGATCGCCTCGGGCGCCATCGGCAAGCTCAGGCATGTCCAGGGCGCGTTTTCCTACTACAACGTCGACCCCAACAACATGCGCAACCAGCTCGATCTCGGCGGCGGCGCATTGCCCGACATCGGCGTCTATCCGACTGTGACGACACGGTTTTCGACGGGCAAGGAGCCGGTGCGGGTGCAGGCCAGTATCGAGCGCGATCCGAAATTCGGCACCGACATCTATTCCAGCGTCCGCGCCGACTTCGGCGATTTCGAGCTGTCCTTCTATCTCTCGACCCAGCTCGCCAATCGCCAGCTGATGGTCTTCCACGGCGACAAGGGTTTCATCGAGATCCATTCGCCGTTCAATGCCGGGCTCTACGACCATCACCGCGTCGAACTGCACAATGCCGGCCACAACGAGGCGACGGTGTTCCGCTTCCCCGGCGCCCAGCAGTACCGGCTGCAGGTCGAGACTTTTGTCCGCGCGACCCAGGGCAGCGGCAAGGATCATGTCTTCTCGCTCGAGCAGTCGGTGCTCAACCAGAAGGTCATCGACGCCATCTTCCGCGCCGGCGACCACGACGGCTGGGAGAAGGTCTGAAGACGCGAGAGTTGCCGTCGCATGAGCGGCCAAGGGCGGTGAGCATGCATCGTGCTTTCCGAAATCGATTCCGATTTTGAGGCCGATGCGCTAGGGAGCGCCGTATGACGTTCGATATCGAAGGCGCCCGGCGATGATTCCCTGGATAGTGCTCGACACCGCGAAAATCCCCGGCGGCGGCGAACTGCGCCTCAAGCAGCGCGGCGCCGAGTTCTCGATCATGCTTGGCTCGAACGAGCTCATGAACAGCCGGCTGAGCGGTTCGGAAGAGGCGCTGGCGCGGCTTGCCCATGAGCGTATCGGTGGCCGGTCGAAGCCGAAAATCCTGATCGGCGGCCTTGGCATGGGTTTTACCTTGCGCGCAGCCCTTGGCCTGTTCGGCAAGGATGCCCGCATCGTGGTGGCCGAACTGGTGCCCGAGGTGGTCGAGTGGGCGCGCGGGCCGATGGCCGAACTGTCGGCCAGCGGCCTTGACGACCCGCGCGTCGAGATCGTGGTTGGCGATGTCGGCAAGCTCATTCGCGAGGGGGCGGGCGCCTATGACGCCATCCTGCTCGATGTCGACAACGGCCCCGAAGGCCTGTCGCGCGACGCCAATGACAGCCTCTACAATTACACCGGCCTGTACGCGGCGAAGACTGCGCTGAAGCCCGGCGGCGTGCTGGCTGTCTGGTCGCAGGGGCCGGACAAGTCGTTCTCGCGGCGCCTGCACGAAAGCGGCTTCGTTACCGACGAAGTCAAGGTTCGTGCCAGTACCAAGGGCAGCGGTGCCCGCCATGTTGTCTGGGTCGCGGCCCACGGCGGTGCGCCAAAGGCGAAGCCCGCGCAAATGGGCAAGGCCCAGGCTACCACCAGACCCCGCCGCGGGTGATCCGGATTCGCGGCGAGCTGGCCGGCGGGTTGATCGAAACATCGCTGGCCGGCTGCGCGTTGTTGGCGAAATCGCTGTTGGCGGCGTTGATGAAGCCGCGCGCGCCATGCAGCGTCTCGGGATGGGCACGGATCTTCGGGATCATCGATGGCCGCGCCACGTGAGGCACCGACGGGCCAAGCGGCGCAGCGTTTCCCGCCTGGAGCGCCCGCAATCTGGCGAGCCGGGTCGCCGTCAGCGGATGGCTGCGCAGGATCGACGGATCGGGAATGCGCCCGCTGGGCAGCAGGATGTTTTCCCAAAGCTTGCCCTGGGCGCGTTCGAGCTTGCTCAGCGCCGAGGCAAGGCCATCGGGATCGCCGGTCAGCATCGCTGCCCCGAGGTCGGCGTCGAATTCGCGGGTGCGCGACAGCGCCATCTGCAAGAGCCCGCCGACGGTGGGCGCCGCCAGGAGCACCAGCACCGCAAGCCACGGCACCTGCGTGCCGAAGCCGCCGGCAAAGCCGAACAGGTTGAAGAAAAGCGATACCAGGCCGACGGTCGACATGAACGAGGTGAAGCGCGACACCATGTCGGCAAAGGCCATCACCTTCACGTCCTCGTGGGCGATATGGCTGATTTCATGGGCAAGCACGCCGGCCAGCTCGCGCGGCGTCAGCGTGCGCGCCAGGGCATCGGTGACGGCGATGGCTGCGTCGTCGCGACGCCCGACGGCAAACGCGTTCATCATCTTGGAGGGAATGACATAGAGCCTGGGCGTGGCCGGCAATGCTGCGCGGCGCGCCAGTTCCTCGACGATGCGGAAGCCGGTGGGAAAATCGGCCGGCGCAACCTGCTTCGCCTTATACATGGAAAGCACCATCTGCGGGCTGATCCGCCGCGCAGCCCACATCGAGATGGTGCCGAAGATCAGGGCATAGACGATGCCCGACGCGCCGCTGAAGGCCCATGCCGTCACGCCGAGCAGAAGCAGGCTGCCGGCTCCGAGCAGCCACGTCTGCAGCATGTTCAGTGCCCGATTGCGGCGATGTTCGAACGGATTGATTGAATGCGGGGCGCTCATGCACAAGATATGTGCCTGAAACGGGCTTTTGCCGAGACCTCGCGCAATGAAAGTTTCAGGGCGCTTGCGCTGCCAGAAGCCTGTTCTTATATACGCCGCAACACCGCTTCGGCCCGGAAAACCGGTGTCTGGAGCGGAATTTCTTGTGATCAGGGGCTCTCGCCGGAACGCCTGTATGGGTCCAGAGAGCCTGCTAAGAGGAGAGAAACCTTAAAATGGCAAAAGTTATCGGTATCGACCTGGGAACGACCAATTCCTGCGTCGCCGTCATGGACGGCAAGGACGCCAAGGTTATCGAGAATGCGGAAGGTGCGCGCACCACGCCTTCGATCGTCGCCTTCACCGCTGACGGCGAGCGTCTCGTCGGACAGCCGGCCAAGCGCCAGGCGGTTACCAATCCGGAAAATACGGTTTTTGCGGTCAAGCGCCTTATCGGCCGCCGCTATGACGATCCGGTCACCGCGAAGGACAAGAAGCTTGTCCCCTACGAGATCGTCAACGGCGACAATGGCGACGCATGGGTTCAGGCCGGCGGCAAGAAGCAGTCGCCCAGCCAGATCTCGGCGATGATTCTCCAGAAGATGAAGGAAACGGCGGAAGCCTATCTCGGCGAGAAGGTCGAGAAGGCCGTTATCACCGTTCCTGCCTACTTCAATGATGCCCAGCGTCAGGCGACCAAGGATGCCGGCAAGATCGCCGGTCTCGAAGTCCTGCGCATCATCAACGAGCCGACTGCTGCGGCCCTCGCCTATGGCCTGGACAAGACAGAAGGCAAGACCATTGCCGTCTATGACCTTGGTGGCGGTACCTTCGATATCTCCGTGCTCGAAATCGGCGACGGCGTGTTCGAGGTGAAGTCGACCAACGGCGACACCTTCCTCGGCGGCGAAGACTTCGACATGCGCCTGGTCGAATACCTGGCGGCCGAGTTCAAGAAGGAACAGGGCATCGACCTGAAGAACGACAAGCTGGCCCTGCAGCGCCTCAAGGAAGCTGCGGAAAAGGCCAAGATCGAGCTGTCGTCGACGACCCAGACCGAAATCAACCTGCCCTTCATCACCGCCGACGCGACCGGTCCGAAGCACCTGACGCTGAAGTTGTCGCGCGCCAAGTTCGAGCAGCTGGTCGACGACCTCGTCCAGCGCACGATCGAGCCGTGCAAGGCAGCGCTCAAGGATGCCGGCCTCAAGGCTGGCGAGATCGACGAAGTGGTTCTGGTCGGCGGCATGACCCGCATGCCCAAGATCCAGGAGATCGTGAAGCAGTTCTTCGGCAAGGAGCCGCATAAGGGCGTCAACCCCGATGAGGTGGTTGCCCTCGGTGCCGCGATCCAGGCTGGTGTTCTGCAGGGCGACGTCAAGGACGTGCTGCTGCTCGACGTGACCCCGCTGAGCCTCGGCATCGAGACGCTGGGCGGCGTGTTCACCCGCCTGATCGAGCGCAACACCACGATCCCGACCAAGAAGAGCCAGGTCTTCTCGACGGCTGAAGACAGCCAGTCGGCGGTGACCATCCGCGTCTTCCAGGGCGAACGTGAAATGGCTGCCGACAACAAGATCCTCGGCCAGTTCGACCTCGTCGGCATTCCGCCGGCACCGCGCGGCGTGCCGCAGATCGAAGTGACCTTCGACATCGACGCCAACGGCATCGTCAACGTCTCGGCCAAGGACAAGGGCACCGGCAAGGAGCATCAGATACGCATCCAGGCATCTGGCGGTCTCTCCGACGCCGACATCGAGAAGATGGTCAAGGACGCCGAGGTGAATGCCGAGGCCGACAAGAAGCGCAAGGCTCTGGTCGAGGCGCGCAACCAGGCCGAAAGCCTGCTCAACTCGTCGGAGAAGTCGCTGAAGGAATATGGCGACAAGGTCACGGAAGCCGACCGCACCGCGATCTCCGACGCGATCGCCGCGCTCAAGGCCGCGACCGAAGGTGACGACGCCGAGGCGATCAACGCCAAGGCGCAGGAACTCGCCGAGGCTTCGATGAAGCTTGGCCAGGCGATGTACGAGGCTTCGCAGAAGGAAGCGGCCGAATCCGATGCCGCAGCCGACGCGGCCAAGGACAGCGACGTGGTCGACGCCGATTTCGAAGAGATCGACGACAACGACGACAAGAAGAAGTCGGCCTAACAAGCCCTTCTTCGGCTAAGTCGAGAAAGCCCGGCGTTTGGCCGGGCTTTTTTGCAACCCGAACCGAAAAAATGCGGCCCAGGCCGCGCAAACTCTGGCGTCGCGGCCTTCGACTTACTAAATCGAAGGCCTGTCGCCGAGAACAGAACCGGCAAACAATGCCGCAAGACATTGAGCAACCGGGCAGTAGGAAAAGATGAAGGCCGATTTCTACGAAACTTTGGGTGTGCAGAAGGGCGCGGACGAAAAAGAGCTGAAGTCGGCTTTCCGCAAGCTTGCCATGCAGTTCCATCCCGACCGCAATCCGGGCGATGACGCTTGCGAGCACAAGTTCAAGGAAATCAACGAGGCCTATGAAACGCTGAAGGACCCGCAGAAGCGCGCGGCCTACGACCGTTTCGGCCACGCAGCCTTTGAGAACGGTGGCATGGGCAATGGCGGCGGCGGCTTCGGCGGCGGCGGTTTTGCCGATATCTTCGAAGATATTTTCGGCGACATGATGGGCGGCCGCCAGCGCCGTTCGTCGAACGGCCGTGAGCGCGGCGCCGACCTGCGCTACAACATGGAAATCAGCCTCGAGGAGGCCTTTGCCGGCAAGACCGCGCAGATCCGCGTGCCGACCTCGATCATGTGCACGGAATGTGCCGGCTCGGGCGCCAAGCCTGGCACGCAGCCGGTGACCTGCTCGATGTGCCAGGGCCACGGCAAGGTGCGCGCCAGCCAGGGCTTCTTCTCGATCGAGCGCACCTGCCCGCAGTGCCAGGGCCGGGGCCAGACGATCAAGGACCCATGCGGCAAATGTGCCGGCCAGGGCCGCACCACCGAGGAGCGTTCGCTTTCGGTCAACATCCCCTCGGGCATCGAGGACGGCACCCGCATCCGTCTCGCCAATGAAGGCGAAGCCGGCTTGCGTGGCGGCCCTTCCGGCGACCTCTACATCTTCCTGTCGGTCAAGCCGCACGAGTTCTTCCAGCGCGATGGCGCCGATCTCTACTGCAAGGCGCCGATCTCGATGACCACGGCCGCCTTGGGCGGGCAGTTCGAGGTGACGACGCTCGACGGCACCCAGACGCGCGTCAAGGTGCCGGAGGGCACGCAGAATGGTCGCCAGTTCCGCCTCAAGGGCAAGGGCATGCCGATCCTGCGCCAGCCGCAGGTCGGCGACCTCTATATCCAGACGGCGGTCGAGACGCCGCAGAACCTGACGCGACGCCAGCGCGAGCTGCTGGAGGAATTCGAGAAGCTGTCCTCGACCGAGAACTCGCCGCAATCGAGCGGCTTCTTCTCGCGCATGAAGGACTTTTTCGAGTCCTTTGGAGAAAAATGACCCCACGGCATATCGTAGGGGAAAGTTGATCCAGCTTTCGCCTTGCCTTGGACCACATTCTTGGTATTGATCCGGGCAGCAGGGGTGAGGAGATCGATTTGATGCCACGCGGTTCCGGATTGCGCAAAACCCTTGCGGCCAAGTTTGACGACGAGCTGAAATTCTTTAAGGGCTGGATCGACAAGCCCAAGGCTGTCGGTTCGATCGTGCCGACAAGTTCCATCACCGCTCGGCGCATGGCCGCGGTGGTCGACGTTCATTCCGGCCTTCCGGTTCTCGAGCTCGGGCCCGGCACCGGCGTCATCACCAAGGCGATCCTGGGGCGTGGCGTGAAGCCGGAAAATCTCTATGCGATTGAGTATTCTCCGGATTTCGTTCGCCATCTGCGTCAGCTCTATCCCGACGTGAACATCATCCAGGGCGATGCCTTTAATCTCGACGACACGCTTGGTGCGCTGAAGGACCAGAAGTTCGATTCAGTCGTTTCGGGCGTGCCGCTGCTTAACTTCCCGGTCAAGCAACGTATCCAGTACGTCAACGACCTGCTCGATCGCCTTCCGGAGGGCCGGCCGATCGTGCAGATCACCTATGGCCCGAAATCGCCCGTGCCGGCCGGCCATGGCGACTACGTCGTCGAGCATCTCGATTTCGTTTTCCGCAACATTCCCCCGGCGCAGCTGTGGGTCTATCGCCGCCGCAAGCATTGAGCGGCCGCGCTTGATTTGACGGCCTGATCGCCTATACCCGTCCCGACTGGTCCGGCGTGCCGATCGGGCCGCAATGCAGGATGGGTCATGCCGACAATTCCCAAGATCCTCGTCTTCGCCGGATCGACCAGATCCGGCGCCTACAGCGGCCGGACTGCCGATTGCGCGCAAAAGGAATTGGCGTTGCAGGGCGCCGAGGTGACGCGCATTTCGCTCGCCGACTACCCGATGCCGATCATGAACGAGGACCTGGAAGAACAGGAAGGCGTGCCTGAAAATGCGCTGCGGCTTGCCCGGCTGTTCGATGCGCACGATGCCGTCTTGATTGCCACGCCGGAATACAACGGTTCGATGCCGCCGCTGCTCAAGAACGCCATCGACTGGGTCAGCCGTGTCCACAGCGACGGCGGCAAGCGCCTGCAGCCCTACGCCGGCAAGCTGGTGGCGATCTGCTCGTCGTCGGACGGGCATTTCGCCGGCATCCGCAGCGCCAACCATCTGCGCGCAGTACTCTCGCACATCCAGATGGAAGTGATTTCGCCGCAGGTTTCGGTGCCACATGGAGCCGACGCCTTCGGCGAAGACGGCGACTTCCGCGAGGAGCGCCTGCGCAAGGGCATGCAGCGCCTGTGCCATGCCCTGATCGAACGAGCGTCACTGATGTCGAGGAGGCACGAACCATGACCATCCAAGCCATGCGCGACAGGCTTATCGTCGGGCTCGATGTGCCCAGCGTCAAGGACGCCGAAAAGGTCGTGCGCGACCTTGAGGGCACCGCCAGTTTCTACAAGATCGGCTATCAGCTGGCCTTTGCCGGCGGCCTCGACTTCGCCCGCGAACTGGCGAGCGGCGGCAACAAGGTGTTTCTCGACATGAAGCTCCTGGACATCGACAACACCGTGGCAAAGGGCGTCGAAAACATCGCCAGGATGGGCATGACCATGTTGACGCTGCATGCCTATCCCAAGGCGATGAAGGCGGCGGTCGAAGCCGCCGCTGGCAGCGATCTTTGCCTGCTGGCCGTCACAGTCCTGACGTCGATGGACGAACAGGACATGATCGATGCGGGTTATGGGTTCGACCCGCGCACGCTGGTGCTGCGCCGCGCCGAGCAGGCGTTCAATGCCGGCATGGGCGGCATCGTCTGTTCGGCCAGCGAAGCGTCCGCGGTGCGCGGCATCGTCGGTCACGACATGGCGGTGGTGACCCCGGGCATCCGCCCCGCTGGCGCCGACCACGGCGACCAGAAGCGTGTCGTCACCCCGGCAGACGCCATCCGCAACGGCTCGAGCCATCTCGTTGTCGCCAGGCCGATCGTCGGCGCGGTTGACAGGCGTGCCGCCGCGCAGGCTATCCTGGAGGAAATGGCGACGGCTTAGGACTGCACGTTTCAATTCGGGGAGGAATTCATGACCAAGGCTTACTGGATCGCTCGCGTCGATGTACGTGACCCCGAGGGCTACAAGGGATATGTGGCGGCGGCGAAGCCGGCATTCGAACGCTTCGGCGCGAAGTTCATCGCCCGCGGCGGCGCGCATGAGGCGGTCGAGGGCCCTGGGCGCGCCCGCAACGTCATTATCGAGTTCGCCTCGATGGAAGACGCCCGCAACTGCTATGTCTCGCCAGAATACCAGCATGCCAAATCGATCCGCCAGCAATTCGCCGATGGTGAAATCGTGCTGGTCGAAGGCATCTAGCGCTTCCATCACCCTGGATGTTGGTGCCTCCGGGCCGCCCGGCCCGAGGGGCTTCTGTGCGCCGTGCCGAAAGATGGATTCGATTGTTGCCGCGCCGCACAACGTCAAGGCCGGCGGATGCTGAGCCGGCGCTGCCGGTGGAAACGGTTTTTCAACAGCTTGGACCAAAGGATGAGCATGTTTCGCGGTGCATGAGATATTGCATCGCAGCAGATGTTTGTTAACTTCGCTGCACTGCATGACGGGCCTCCGGCCGGCTCGCCTCCCCGAATGGCCGCATGAGGACATCATGTTCTATCAGCTTTACGAATCGACCCATGCTGCGCTGCAGCCGGCGCGCGCCTACGCGGACGCCGTCAAGCTGTTCTATTCCAATCCGCTGAACCCATTCTCGCACATGCCGCTGGGCCGCTCTGTCGCGGCGATGGCCGAGCTGTTCGAACGCACCACGCGCCGCTATGGCAAGCCGGACTTCGGGCTCGACAAGACGACCGTCGACTTTCAACCGGCTGCGGTGACCGAAAAGGTGGTCTGGTCGCGTCCCTTCTGCAACCTGATCAATTTCCAGCGCGCCCTTCCCGAAGGCCGACGCGCCGACCCCAAGCTTCTGATCGTGGCGCCGATGTCGGGGCACTATGCGACGCTGCTGCGCGGTACGGTGGAGGCGATGCTGCCGCATGCCGACGTCTACATCACCGACTGGACCGACGCCCGAATGGTGCCGTTGGCCGAGGGCAAGTTCGATCTCGACGACTATATCGACTACGTCATCGACATGTTCCACGCGCTGGGTCCGGACACCCATGTGATGGGTGTGTGCCAGCCGTCGGTACCGGTCCTCGCTGCAGTGGCGGTGATGGAGGCGCGCGGCGACCGTTTCGCCCCCGCAAGCATGACCTTGATGGGCGGGCCGATCGACACGCGCCGCAATCCGACGGCTGTCAACCAGCTGGCCGAGCAGAAGAGCATCGACTGGTTCCGCGACAACGTCATCATGCCGGTGCCGTGGCCGGCGCCTGGCTTCGCGCGCGAGGTCTATCCCGGCTTCCTGCAGCTTTCGGGCTTCATGAGCATGAACCTTGACCGGCACATCATCGCCCACAAGGACTTCTTCATGCATCTGGTGAAGAACGATGGCGACAGCGCCGAAAAGCACCGCGACTTCTATGACGAATACCTGGCCGTCATGGACCTGACGGCCGAATTCTACCTGCAGACGGTGGAGACGGTGTTCATCCGCCACGCCCTGCCCAAGGGCGAGATGACCCATCGCGGCCAGCCTGTCGACCTGACAGCGATCCGCAACGTCGCGCTGTTCACCGTCGAAGGCGAGAACGACGACATCTCAGGCCTTGGCCAGACAAGGGCAGCGCATGATCTGTGCGTCAACATCCCCGACGACATGAAGGCGCATTACATGCAGCCGGCTGTTGGCCATTACGGCGTCTTCAACGGCTCGCGCTTTCGTGCCGAGATCGTGCCGCGCATCGTCGACTTCATGGCAAGTCATGGGGCTCCAAAGCGCAAGGCAGGCAAGCCCCGCCTCGTGCGCGAAGCCTGAGGTTTTCCGGTTCCATCTCCATTATCCACAGCAAGGCCCGGCGCAACCCGCGGGGCCTTTGCGTGTCCGGCCCTCACTTGGTCGTTGGCAGCACGGATAACTTGTTGATTCCATGAGCAATGCCCGCGAACAAGCGCTCGACACCCTGCCGTCGCGAGGCGTGCTGTCTGTTGCACAATAGTCGCGGCCATGCCCGCGCGGTAACCATGTCTGCAATCAGTCTCCGGCTTTGATTGACTTGCCCCACCTTGCGCCCTTAACGTTTTGTTAACGATGTAAAGGGGCGAGCGGGGCACATGATTTCCGCAGCAGGCGTACGGTGCGCGGCGGGGCGCGCCGGAGTGGTTCTGGGGCTGATGGCGGGCGTGGTCCTTGCTGCCGGCTCGGCTTTTGCGGCTTCACAGCCGATGGCCACGGGCGGGCTGACCTCGCAGCCAATCGGCCATTATGATTTCTGCCGGCTCAACCCGGCAGAGTGCTCGATCAAGCAGCGCGACAAGGGCCCAGAGCAGTTGACGGGTGGCTTGTGGCGCAAGATCGTCGCCGTCAATGTCGCCGTCAACGCGGCGGTCAAGCCGATGAACGATATCGACATCTATGGCCGCGACGAAGTCTGGACCTACCCCGACAATGGCGAAGGCGACTGCGAGGACTACGTCCTGGAGAAGCGCCGCACCCTCAGCCGTGAAGGCGTTGCGCTGTCCAACTTGCTGATTACCGTCGTGCGCAAGCCCGACGGCGAAGGCCATGCGGTGCTGACGGTGCGCACCTCGAAGGGCGATTTCATTCTCGACAACCTGACCGACGCGGTGCGTCAGTGGGACGAGACCGGCTATCGCTACCTCAAGCGTCAGTCCGCCGAAAACACCGGCCGCTGGGTTTCGATCCGCGAAGGCCAGGCAACCCTCGTCGGCTCGGTCAAGTAGCTCCGCCCATCAAGGATGCCCTGCCAGATCGGACCGTGCGCTTCGGTGCGCGAGGCCCGCGCTGCGCGGCCGTGCACCGTTCCGGACCGCCGGAACGGCAATCGTTCCTGGCTACCCAGCCGCCAAACTCTACGCCGCCTGCGCGACGCGTTCCGTCCTCATGCGATACGATATGGCTTCGGCGAGATGAATGCGGCCGACGCTTTCGGAAGCGTCGAGATCGGCAAGCGTTCGCGCGACCTTCAGCACGCGATGATAGGCGCGGGCCGAGAAGCCGAGCTTCTCGCTGGCGTCCCTGAGCAGCGCCAATCCACCCGCATCAGGCTGTGCGATGTCCTCGATCAGGCTGGCGCCGCATTGCGCATTGGTCGTGGCCAACGCGATGCCACGCCGCTCCAGGCGGTCGCGCTGGATCGTGCGGGCGCGGGCGACGCGGGCGGCGACATCGGCGCTGGCCTCCGACTTGCCGATGCGGATCATGTCTGTTGCGGGGACCGCAGGCACGTCGATGCGCAGATCGATCCGGTCGAGCAGCGGACCGGAAATGCGGGCCTGGTAATCGGCCTGGCACCGGGCCCCGCGCAGGCAGCGATAGCCGGGCTCGCCAGCCATGCCGCAGCGGCACGGGTTCATCGCCGCGATCAGCTGGATGCGCGCCGGATAGGTGACACGGTGATTGGCTCGCGCGATCATGCACTCGCCGGTTTCCAGCGGTTGGCGCAGCGCATCGAGCGTCTGCGGCGAAAACTCGGGAAATTCGTCGAGGAACAGCACGCCGTGGTGCGCCAGAGAGACCTCGCCCGGCCGCGCGCGCAAGCCGCCGCCCACCATCGCCGCCATCGACGCCGAATGATGCGGCGCGCGAAATGGCCGTCTGTCCGTGAGCTTGCCCTCGGCCAGTTCGCCGGCGACGGAAGCGATCATCGACACTTCGAGCAACTCCTTCGGCGACAATGGCGGCAGGATCGACGGGAGGCGGGCCGCCAGCATCGACTTGCCCGCACCGGGTGGACCGACGAAAAGCAGGTTGTGGCCACCGGCGGCGGCCACTTCCAGCGCCCGTCTTGCGCTTTCCTGGCCCTTGATTTCGGCCAGGTCGGGCAGATCGGCGGGTGACGCGCGGACGCCCGGGGCGGGGCGCGACAGCACCTGGGTGCCGCGAAAATGATTGGCGATGGCAATCAGGCTGCGTGGCGCAAGGATATCGATGTCCGCGCCGGCCCAAGCCGCTTCCGCTCCGCTGGCCGCCGGGCAGATCAGGCCCTTGCCGTCGGCGTTGGCGCCGATCGCCGCCGGCAGCGCCCCGGCGACATGGGCGATGGTGCCGTCGAGCGACAATTCGCCGAGCACGACATAGGCCGACAGCGCATCGCCGGGAACCGCCCCGAGCGCGGCCATCAGGCCGAGCGCGATGGGAAGATCGTAGTGGCTGCCTTCCTTGGGCAGGTCGGCCGGCGCCAGGTTCACCGTGACCTTCTTGGCCGGCATCGACAGGCCCGACGCGTGCAGCGCCGCCTGCACCCGTTCGCGGCTCTCGGCCACCGCCTTGTCGGGCAGGCCGACGATCTGCATGCCGACTTTGCCGGGCGCCACCATCACCTGCACGTCGACGGGAACCGCCTCGATGCCCTGAAACGCGATAGTGCGCACACGCGAAACCATGCTGCCCCCGCTCCGCTTGCGCACGCCCGCAGGCAGCGCACCAGACAATGGATCAACCGTTACTGCTGTTTTCGATAGCCTCAGGCTGGGCGGCATCCCCTCGCCCCGAGCGAAGCGGTCTTGTGGATACAAGCATGAATTGCAGGATTGCGCAAGAACATTTAGAGAACAATCGCACGGTTGCAAATCGTTGCCTGCTGTCGTCTTCGCCCGCGAAGCTCGACAGCTAGGGGAATGGCAGCAATCGTGGAAAACGACCGCTCTTGTTCATGCAGGTCACGGCTGCTATTCAGCAGACGAATTCAAGCGCTTGCGCGCATATCGATGGGACCGGGATGGCTACAGCAAAGTCCGCAGACAACTAGGCCGCAACGACACTTCAAGCGTTGTTGCGGCGTCTGTCCGATCCGTCCATTCGATCAAGACCAGGCAGGTCGCCGCCAGATCATTCTGTTTGAGCGGATGCCTTGCCATGCCAAATCGAAACTCCTCTTCCTGGGCCTGTGCCCTGCCCTCGGCGCTGCTGCTGATGGCTCCTTTCGACCTGCTCGCCTCGTTGGCGATGGACGTCTACCTGCCGGTCGTACCGGCAATGCCGAATATCCTCGGCACCACGCCCGAAATCGTCCAGCTGACGCTGAGCCTGTACATGATCGTGCTCGGCCTGGGCCAGGTGGCGTTCGGCCCGCTGTCCGACCGCATCGGCCGCCGGCCTGTGCTGCTGGGCGGCGCGGTGCTGTTTGCGGCTGCCTCCTTCCTGCTGGCCGCCACGACCTTGGCGCCCCTGTTCGTCGCCCTGCGCGTCGTTCAGGCGCTGGGCGCGTCGGCGGCGCTGGTCGCCACCTTTGCCACCGTGCGGGACGTCTATGCCGAACGGCCGGAGGGCGCCGTTATCTACGGCCTTTTTGGGGCCATGCTGGCCTTCGTGCCGGCGCTCGGCCCGATCGCCGGCGCGCTGATCGCCGCAAGCCTCGGCTGGCAGGCGATCTTCGTCGTGCTCGGCCTGCTCGCCGTGGCAGCCGTGGTGAATGCCGTGCCGCGCTGGCACGAGACGCGGCCCGACGTCGTCCAGTCGCGACCGGCCTTCCTGACGATCCTGAAAAGCCCGGCCTTCTGGGTCTACACGCTGGGCTTCAGCGCGGCGATGGGGGCGTTTTTCGTCTTCTTCTCGACAGCGCCGCGCCTGCTCATCGCCCGGGCCGGCTACTCGCAACTCGGCTTCAGCCTGGCCTTTGCCACCGCGGCGGTGGCGATGATCGTCACCACGCGCTTCGCCAAGGCGTTCGTGGCGCGCTGGGGGATATCAGGCAGCCTCGCGCGGGGGATGGCCCTGCTCCTGCTCGGCGCGGCATTGCTGGCCGTCGGGCAGCTGTTTGCCGCGCCGTCGTTTGCGAGCTTCGTCGTGCCGATGTGGGTGATCTCCATAGGCATCGTCTTCGCCGCCTCGGTGACGGCGAACGGCGCGCTCGAGGCCTTCGGCGATGCCGCGGGCACCGCCGTGGCGCTCTACTTCTGCGTCCAGAGCCTGATCGTCGGCGTTGCCGGCACGCTTGTCGTGCTCGCGCTCGGCGGCGACACGGCCTGGCCGCTCGCCGCCTACTGCGCTGTCATGGCGCTCGCGACCCTCGGCGGTCTGAGGTGGCTCGGGAAGCGGTAACGCAAGATGGAGGCGGGCCGCTCAGGCCCGCTTCTTCTCCACCGCGTCCCAGAACAGGGCGGCGATGTCGGCGCCGCCGAATTTCTTGACCTCGCGGATGCCGGTCGGCGAGGTGACGTTGATCTCGGTCATGTAGTCGCCGATGACGTCGATGCCGACGAGGATGAAGCCTCGCTCGCGCAGCGACGGGCCGATGCGGGCGCAGATCTCGCGCTCGCGCTCGGTCAGTTCGGTCTTCTCGGCGCGGCCGCCGGCATGCATGTTGGAGCGGGCGTCGTGCTCGGCCGGCACGCGGTTGATGGCGCCTGCCGGTTCGCCGTCGATCAGGATGATGCGTTTGTCGCCCTTGCGCACGTCCTTGAGGTAGCGCTGGACGATGTAGGGCTCGCGGAACATCTGGCCGAACATTTCCAGCAGCGAAGACAGGTTCCGGTCAGCCTCGTGCAGATGGAAGATGCCGGCGCCGCCATTGCCGTAGAGCGGCTTGACGATGATGTCGCCGAATTCCTTGCGGAAGGCGGCCACTTCCTGCGGGTCCTTGGTGATCAGCGTCTCCGGCATCAGGTCGGCGAATTCGGTGACGAAGATCTTTTCCGGGCTGTTGCGCACCCAGGCCGGGTCGTTGACGACCAACGTCTTCGGGTGGATGCGCTCGAGGATGTGGGTGGTGGTGATGTAGTTCATGTCGAAGGGCGGATCCTGGCGCAAGAGGATCACGTCCATTTCCGACAGGTCGGTGCGGACGGGCTCGCCAAGGGTGAAGTGGTCGCCCTTGACGTCGCGAACTTCGAGCTTCTCGATGCGGGCGAAAACCTTGCCGTCGCGCAGCGACAACCGGTCGGGCGTGTAGTGGTAGAGCTCGTGGCCGCGGCGCTGCGCCTCCAGCGACAGCGCAAATGACGTGTCGCCGGCAATGTTGATGGTGGCGATGTGGTCCATCTGGACGGCGATCTTGAGGGCCATGGAGGTCTCCGGCGCGGCTGGCGGTGGTCTTGTCGCGCGGGCCGGGCTCCGGTCGCACGCTGCGGTGACGAGGATGTAGCAATTTGCCGGCCTTATGCAATGGCAGTGCGGTCGGTTGGCCGGGTGGGCGGGCGCTCTCTGGCTCAAGCATGGCTCGCCGAGGCGCCGAGTATTCCCCAAGAAACCAGTTTCGACACCGGTGTCGAAATTCAGACAGAGGCCGGCCTTGAATACAATTCCTAAACGCTTTGCTGGCAGTGTCCGCTGGCGATTGCAATCAGAACGGAACAGAGACCAAGCATGGCATTGGGCGTCAGCCATTTGGACCGGGATACTGGTGACCTGGCCTTCACTGATGCCCTGACCGGGCTCGGCAACCAGCGCCGCTTCAACGACAAGGTCGAGCGCCTGATCGCCGACCGCGCCGAGGACCCAGCGCCCTTTACCGTCGGCATTCTCGATCTGGACGGCTTCAAGCCGATCAACGACCTGTTCGGCCACCGCGCCGGCGACGACATCCTGATCCAGGTGGCGATGCGCCTGAAGGCCGCCGCCGACGGCGATTCGGCGGTTGCGCGCATCGGCGCCGACGAGTTCGCCTTCCTATATCCGCTGGTGTTCTCCGAGGAGGCTGCGGCCGAGAAGTCGCGCATGCTGATCGAAATCCTGTCCGCGCCCTATGACGTCGGCGAGCGCACCGCGCGCCTGTCGGCTTCGGTCGGCTGCTCTCTGTTCCAGTCGACGGACGACAGCACCGAAACGCTGATGCGCAAGGCCGAGACCGCGCTCTATCACGCCAAGCGCTCGGGGCGTGGCCGCGTCGTCGTCTACACCCGCGAGATGGAGGAGGCAGCCAAGCGCGTCACCCGCATCGAGCAGGCGCTGCGCCGCGCTGTTGCCGCCGGTGAGGTCGCACCGCATTTCCAGCCCATCGTCGACCTCAACACCCGCCGCACCATCGGTTTCGAGGCGCTGGCGCGCTGGACCGACCGCGACCTCGGCTTCGTCTCGCCGGCGGTGTTCATCCCGATCGCCGAAGAGCGCGGCATCATCGGCCCGCTGTCGCAGCTGGTCTTGCGCAAGGCGGCTGAAGCGGCGCGCAACTGGCCGCGCGACATGTTCCTGTCGTTCAACCTGTCGCCGTCGCAACTGGTCGACCAGAACACCGGCCTGCACATCCTGTCGATCCTCGAACGCACCGGCTTCGATCCGCGCCGCCTCGAGATCGAGATCACCGAAACCGGCCTGATGACCGATCCGGCCTCGGCCGAGAAGATCGTCGAAGACCTGCGCCGGGTCGGCATCCGGGTCTCGCTCGATGATTTCGGCACCGGCCAGTCGTCACTCGGCCGCCTGCGCGAATTCCGTTTCGACAAGCTCAAGATCGATCGCGCCTTTGTCGCCTCGATCCTCGAGGATCGTCCCTCGGAGCATATCATCCGCGCCATCCTGGCGATGTGCGAAGGCCTCGGCATGGACGTTGTGGCGGAAGGCATCGAACAGGAGGCACAGGCCGAGCGGCTGGTGCAGTTCGGCTGCGCCGGCGGCCAGGGCTACCTGTTCGGCCGCCCGGCCGATGCGGAAGCAACGCTCGGCTACCTGCGCGAGGCCCATCGCGGCGCGGCCTACGCACGCGCCATCTGAGCTTGAATAATCTCCTTGCGGGGCACCCGATCATGGGATGGAACCTGGCTGCCGTCGGCAACTGAGCCAGCCGCAAAATCAGGTTCCCCTTTTCCTGCGCGCACTCTAAGAAAGTGGCTCTCCGACTTGTCGGAAAGCAGGCGATACGGGAAGAGATCATGATGCCATCGGCGCGATTTCCTGACCTCGTTGGACGCTCGGTGCTTATCACCGGTGGCGGTTCCGGCATCGGCGCGTCGCTGACCGAGGCATTCGCAATGCAGGGCGCCAAGGTCGCCTTTGTCGACGTTGCCGAAGCGGCGAGCACGGCGCTGTGCGAACGTGTCGAGGCGGCCACAGGCAACCGGCCGCTCTACCTGCGCGCCGACCTGCGCGACATCGACGAACTGCGCTGTGCGGTGGTCGCGGCAGTCGAGGCGCACGGCCCGGTGACGGTGCTGGTCAACAACGCTGCCAACGACAGCCGTCACGAGGTCGCAGACGTCACCCCCGAAAGCTGGGACGACAACCAGGCGGTCAACATCAGGCCGCACTTCTTCACCATCCAGGCGGTGGCGCCCGGCATGGCGGCCGCAGGCGGCGGCTCGATCATCAATTTCACCTCGACCTCCTACATGCTCAATATCGGCACCATGCCGGCCTACACCACGGCCAAGGCCGCCATCGTCGGGCTGACCAAGGGCATGGCCGGCCGCTATGGGCCGGACAGGATCAGGGTCAACGCGGTGGCGCCCGGCTGGGTCATCACCGAACGCCAGCGCGAGCTGTGGGTGACCGAAGCCTCGCTGAACAATCACATCTCCAGGCAATGCATACCCGACATGATGCTGCCCGAGGACATGGTCGGGCCGGTGCTATTCCTGGCTTCCGATACCTCGAAGATGCTGACGGCGCAGACGCTGATCGTCGATGGAGGCCTGCTGTGAGCGCGCGAAACACCCCTGCAATCGCCGCCGTCGACTGGGGCACCACACGGCTGCGCGTCTGGCTGCTCGATGCGGCCGGCGGCGTCATCGACGAGCGCCGCGGCGACGAGGGCCTGCTGACGGCGCAACACAAGGGGTTTGCCCCGATCCTCGATTCGCATCTTGCCAGCATGGGCGCGCCGGCCGACCTGCCGGCCATCGTTTGCGGCATGGCGGGCGCGCGACAGGGCTGGATCGAGGCGCCTTATGTCGACGTGCCGGCCTCCCTGGCCGATATTCTTGGCGCGGCGGTTCCCGTTCCCGGCATATCGCGCGACGTCCGCATCGTGCCCGGCCTCGCCCAGCGCAAGGCGGATGCGCCCGACGTGATGCGCGGCGAGGAAACCCAGCTGGCCGGCGTCGCCGCCGGGATCGGCTCAGGCAGCCATCTCGTCTGCATGCCCGGCACCCACTGCAAATGGGTAGGCGTCGACGACGGTACGGTCGCCGGCTTCGGCACCTGGCCGACCGGCGAGATGTTTGCGGTTTTTGCCGGTCATTCGATTCTCAGGCATTCGCTCGGCGAAAAGCCTGCGCCGGTTGCGCCTGACAGCGAGGTGTTCCGCGCGTGGTGCAGCCAGGCCCTGACTGACGGTGATATCGGCGCGCGCCTGTTCGGCATCCGCGCCGCTGGCCTTTTGTCCGGCCTCGGCCAGGCCGATGCGGCGGCAGCGCTTTCGGGCCTGCTGATCGGCGCCGAGATCGCCTCGGCGACGCGCCGCTTCGGGCGGCGAGAAACGCCCGTGGTGCTGGTGGGCTCCGGTCCGCTCGGCGCGCTCTATGCCGAGGCGCTGAAGCTCGGCGGCCTTGAGGTGCGGATCGCCGACGCCGACCAGGCGGTGCTCGCCGGGCTGGTGGCCGCGGCGCGTCGCAACAAGATGCTAGCCTGAAGGACACGCTGATGACCACTGCACCATTCCCGGAGCTCCGACGCGGCCTGGTCGCCATCCTGCGCGGTCTGAAACCGGAAGAGGCGCTCGACGTCGGTCAGGCCGTCTTCGACGCCGGCATCGAGGCGATCGAGGTTCCGCTCAACTCTCCCGATCCGTTCCGCTCGATTGAAACCTTGGCCGGGGCGCTGCCGAGCGCGCTTGTCGGGGGCGGGACCGTCGTCTGGGGCAAGGACGTCGACCGGCTCAACGACGCCGGCGGACGCCTGCTGGTCAGCCCGAACATCGATCCCGAGGTGATGGCGCGCGCCACTGCCCACAAGATGGTGACGATGCCTGGCGTGTTCACGCCGACGGATGCGTTCCTGGCGCTTCGCCTCGGTGCTTCGGCGCTCAAGTTCTTCCCGGCCAGCGTGCTCGGCCCGGGCGGCATCTCGGCCATTCGCGCCGTGCTGCCCAAGGAGATACAGATCGGCGTCGTCGGCGGCGTCTCGGAGGCCGATTTCGCCGCCTATGCCAAGGTTGGGGTGCGGCTCTTCGGATTGGGGTCGAGCCTTTACAAGCCTGGCATGAGCGCCGCCGACGTTGGTGCCCGCGCCAGGGCGGCAGTTGCCGGCTGGGACGCCATCGCCAAGGGAGCGTGACATGACGGCAGAAATCCTTTCCGGCGAGGTCTGCGAACTGGGCGAGGGGCCGACCTACGATCCGGCCACCGACACGCTGTATTGGTTCGACATCCTTGCGAGCCGGATGCTCGAAAAGCAGCTCTCGGGCGGCGCGACGCGCATTCACCAGCTCTCCGAGATGGCCAGCGCCATCGCCACCATCGATGCCGAGCGGCAGCTGCTGCTCACCGAGACCGGCCTCTATGTTCGCGATGCGGCGACCGGCAGCCTGTCGCTGCACCATGCCGTCGAAGCATCCAACGCGACGACCCGCTCCAACGACGCGCGCGTGCATCCTTGCGGCGCGCTTTGGTTCGGCACCATGGGCAAGAAGGCCGAGACCGGGGCAGGGGCGATCTACTGGTATTTCCGCGGCGAGCTGCGCTTGCTCTATCCGGCGATCACCATACCGAATTCGATCTGCTTCAGCGCCGACGGTACGGTGGCATATTACGCCGATACGGCGACCAACCTGCTTTTTCGCGTCGATTGCGATGGCGACACCGGCTTGCCGCATGGCGAGCCCAGGCTTTTCACCGACGGCCGCTTGCGCACCGGTGGCATCGACGGCTCGGTGGTGGACCGCGATGGCGTCCTGTGGAATGCCTGCTGGGGTGGTGGCCGCGTCGATGCCTACGCGCCCGACGGCACCCTGCTGCGCAGCGTCGCCGTGCCGGCGACCCAGCCATCCTGCCCGGCCTTCGTCGGCGCGCGCGCCGAGCGGCTTGCCGTCACCTCGGCGCACGAAGGAATGGACGCGGCTGCGCTGAAGGCCGATCCGCATGCCGGCAACACCTTCCTGCTCGACATCAAGGTCAACGGCCGCCACGAGCCCAACGTTCTGATCTGAGCTCGTGCGCCTGTCGCGGGGGCGGCGGTGACGGGTCGGTTTTCCGGCAAGCGTCGCGCCGCCGAAATGCCATTGTCGGTCCGACGCAGCAGGAAGATTTTGCCCGATGGCCGCAACCGGACCGACGCTTTATCTCGTCTATGAGCCCGAAGGCGCCTGTTTCGACCGCCTGGTGTCGGAGGGGTTTTCAGCGCGTGCGGCGGCGGAAGTGTCGTCATATCTGGCACAGTCGACCGACCTCGCCCCGGAGTTCGAGCTGATCGCCGGCGCCAGTGCGCAGCGCGGCATCGCTTTCCAGGCTGTCGAACTCGACGAAGCTGCAGCTGTGCTCGGCGCGGCCAATCGCAACAACAGCCTGGTCTGGACGCTGACCGACGGCATCGCCTATTTCCGCGGCGGCGTATCGCCGGCTTTGGCCCGGCTCAACGGGCTTGCCACCATCGGCGCCGACGACAGTCTTTTCGCCCTTTGCCAGGACAAGTTTCGCGCCGGCGCGGTGCTGGCCGCGCTTGGATTGCCGGTGCCAGTTTCAGGGCTGGCGCGTGGCGGAACCTGGCTGGCAGAGCCGCCGGCGTCGGCGTCGGGCTATTTCGTCAAGCCCAACCGACTCGGCGCCAAGATTGGCATTTGGGAAGATTCGCACTGCCGTCAGGCCTCGGACGCGCTTGCCCTCGCCGAACGGGTGTTCGAAGCCTATCGCGATGATGTCGTGGTGCAGCCCTATGTCCCCGGACGAAACGTCCGTGCCAGCTTTCTGGCGCTCGATCCCGAAGCCGGGCCGGGGGCGCTGGGCATCTTCTTTGTCGATTCAGGCGGCGATTTCCAGACCATGGCCGACAGCTTGGCGCTGTATGGCGACACTGGAGCTGCGGCGAAGGCAGGCGGGCGCTACGCCGAACCTGCCCTGGTGTCGGTCGATTCGATCCAGCCGGTCGCGGCTCAAAGGATCAGGCAAGTCGCGGCCCGGCTGATGTCGGCGCTGGGTCTGCGCGATGTCTACTCGCTCGATTTTCGCGTCGAGCCGGACGATACGGTTCATCTGATCGAATTCGAGGTCTGCCCGGGCCTGCCGTGCTTCGACTTCCGCGCCTATTGCCGGAGAGAGTGGCGGCTTGGCCTCGCCGAGGCGATGGCCGAGACGGCGGCGCGCCGTCTTTTGAGGTGACCCTCTGTGCCCGTTGTTGCGCAGCGGGCGCTCTTGGCTGTCAGCTCTGGCGTTCCATGCACACCGAGGTGTGGCCAGACCGGATGAAGCCGATCTGCTGGGCTGCCCCCTTGGACAGGTCAAGCACGCGTCCCTTGATGAACGGGCCGCGGTCGTTGACACGCACGATCACGCTCTTGCCGTTCTTCTGGTTGGTGACCCTGAGCTTGGTGCCGAAAGGAAGCGAGCGGTGCGCTGCGGTCATGGCAGATGGATTCATGCGTTCGCCCGAAGCCGTCTTCGAGGTCAGCGCATACCAGGATGCCTTGCCGCATTGAGCCGAGGCGGTTCCGGTGGAGCCGAGAAACATCATGCTTGCGGCGAGGGTGGCCGCTACCATGGCGGGCTTGGCGCTCTTCATCTTCTGGTTAATGCTCCGTTGACAGATACACGGAGTGGTTTGGGATGAAATGTGGCGACGAATGGGGCAAGCTTCGGGCGGTTCCGTGGCCGGCGGCACACGTTTGGAGTCTGTGGGTAACAGTTTGTCAGAGTCGAAGTGCCTGCTGTAAGGAATATTTTCATACTTCCGGCGCTGCCAGGGAGGTGATCCGGAGGTCAGCAGAATCTGTGCGGACAAAATCGTGCCGATGAATACTTGGCGTCACCAAACTGTTCCAAGTTGCGTCAAGAAAATGTCCCGCACCCAAGCCGACGAGGGTCGTCATGATGCGAAAAGCCGGAAAGATATTGGCGGTGATCGCGATTGCGGTCGGGGCGGTATGGATGCTGCAGGGCCTCGGCGTGGCTGAAGGCAGCTTCATGACCGACGACATGGACTGGTTCTGGATCGGGCTGGTCGTCGCAGCTGCAGGGGTGCTTGGGCTATTTGGTCTGTCGCGTCCGGCACGTTAGTGTTGCAGCCATCGTCCGGAGCGCTAGGGTGCTGAGGGGCGCCAGTCGCCGGCGCAGGCGACTGCCAAGGAGGGAAATTGCGGGAAGCAGGCCTGACCGTCGCGATCTGCACCCGCAACCGCGCTCCGCTGCTCGCCCGCTGTCTGTCAGCGCTGGAAGCTGCCGGTCCGCCCGATGCCCCGTTTGAGATCTTGGTTGTCGCAAACGATTGCAGCGATGACACGCTCGCCGTCGCCGGCGGGTTTCGATCGCGCCTGCCGATCGTCGTCGTCGAGGAACCGGTGGCCGGGCTGTCGAGCGCCCGCAATCGCGCCGTTGCCGAGGCCCGCGGCCGGCTGATCGTCTGGCTCGACGACGACGCGCTCGCCCACAAGGCGTTATTGCGCGCCTACGAGGCGGCCATGCTTGCCTCGCCGGAATGCGCGATCTTCGGCGGCGCCATATATCCGTGCTTCGAGGGCGAGCCGCCGGATTGGCTGGTCGCCGGCCTCTCGGCGGTCGAAAGCGCCTATGCCGCCCGGCGCCCAGGCGCCGCCGAAAGGTTCGACCGCGTAAACTCGAACCTCCCCTTCGGCGCAAACTATGCGGTGAAAACCGAGGTCCAGCGTCGCTTCAGCTTCGACCTGAAGCTTGGGCGCCGCCCGGATAACCCGCTGTCCGGCGGCGAGGAAGTGGCGATGATCAGGCAGGCCCTTGCTGCGGGATATGTCGGCCGCTGGGTGCCGGAGGCGGCGGTGGATCACCTGATCGGGCCGGAGCGCCAGTCGGAAGCCTGGTTGTGGTGCTACTTCCATGCCGAGGGCGTACGTGTCGCCGGCGGCGAGCCGCCAAACCTATGGCTTCGGCTCAAGGCCGCAAGGGCCGTCCGGCGTTACCGACATGGCCGCACCAGACTCCCGGCTGAGCAATGGCTGGCATTGCTGGTGCGGGCAGCGATCCTGGCAGGTCGGGCAGGCGTTAGCCCGCGGCTTTGACCAGGGACCTGCCGCTGCGCGCCAGCGCCGGGTTGTCGCCAAGCAAATCGAGCATCGTCGGCACGACATCGAAAGAACTTGCGCTGTCGGTGGTTACATACTTGAGGCCGGGGCCCGTGCCGAACAGAAAACCCCAGTCGCCGGTGTGGCCGCCCGTCCTGCGCCATGGCAACGGGCCAATGGCGCCGGTGCTGCGATGTTCAATGCCGAGCAGCCCGGACCTGAACAGCACATAGAGATCGGCTTCGTACGGGCCAATCTTTGCCGGCGGCTTGCTTGCCCGGAAGGTTTCGCTCACCGCGGGCTCGCCGCTCAATGGATCGCGGCATTCCGCCAGCATTTGTTCCAGCTCGCCAAGCAGCGCGTCGTAACGCTCGGGCTCGACCGTCCCCGAAGCCTCCCTGCCACGCAGATTGATGCGTATCTGGCCGTCGTAGAAGGCTGGCAGGGCGAACGCATCCATGCGGGGCCAGAAACTGCGGTAGCGTGTCGCCGGCATCCAGCCGATACCACGCGGCTCGCGGTGCCGGCGCAAGGCGTCGAGATCCCGTGTCCGCCCCAGCCCCGCCTTGATCAGCAGTTTGCCAAGGCGGCCCGGCGCATCGGGCCAGCGCACGAGCTTGCGCAGCGTTGCGTCCCAGTTGCCCTGCTCGGAAAAGAGCGGCGTTCCGTCGGCTAGATAGGAAGTCGCTTCAAGCTGGCGCATGTAGGGCTTGCCGAAGCTGCGGCGGTAGAGCAATTCCGGCAACAGCGCCATGGCCGGCACGTCACCCTCGTTCTTGCCCATGCCATGCATGGAAAAGGCGAGCACGGTCGCGTCGGGAAAGGCTTCGGCGAGTTGGCCGACAAGCCTGTCGAGCGCATCGTAGATGCCGACGAGGCCTTCGCCGGCGGCCTTGGCCGAGGCGACGGCGTTCAGGGGATGACTGGCATCGACGCCATGCCACAGCGGCTCGCTGCCGGAGTGGGCCTCGGAGGGGACGACGATGGCGAGGTCCCAATCCGGAATGCGCTCGCGCAGCAGCCACAGCGCGATCTCGCAGCGTTTGTCGACGGCGGCGATCAAAGCTTTCGAGGCCGCTTCGGTACGTTCCGGCGATGGCCAGCAGGAGCCGTATATCCATTCGGGAGCCGGGTAGGGGCCGAACCGCTGTTCTATCTCCGCGGCGAGCCCTGGCGGGTTCGAGTGCGCCTCGACGCCCGGGTCATGCGCGCCCCATGCCGCCAGGCCTTGAATCCCGTTGTCGCTCAGCCGGCAATAGGGCAGATCGAAAGCCACGACCTTGCCTGCGATCTTGTCGAGATAGGTCTCGGTCGTCGCGTCTTCCTGGATTACCTCATAGGTGCAGGGATCGTAGCGCACCGCCGACCACCGTCCACCGTCCGAAGGCGCAAGCCCCGTGGCCACCTGTTCCCAGGCCAGGCCCGAGAGCTTGTCGCGACCATGGTCGAGCCGGATGCCGATGCCGCGTTCCCGCAAACGGGAAAGATGCGGTAGTCTTCCCTGTCCGATGAGCTTTTCGACAAGCGCCAGATCCATGCCGTCGAGGCCGATGGCGAGTACGCGCGGCATGCTTTCCTCCCGGCTCCAGCCTGTCTCAGTATTCCCGAACACGCAGGTGGAAGCAACGGAGACCGGCGGGGGAGCGCTTTGTTGTCATTCATGCCGTTGCATGAGATAATATTCCCAGTGCGAAGAACGCCCGTCGAGGAGTTCGCAGGCACGTAGTCCTCACGGGCGCTCGAGCGTAACTCGAACGTAGCCTGAGAGGATTTTTCGTCATGGCAACCCTTGATAGAATGGAGTCCCTGGGACTCTTGAAGCACCGGCGTTGGGAGGATGTGCTCTCGATGATCCTCGGTGCGGCGATTATCGTGTCACCTCTGTGGTTCAAGGAAACCAGCATGCCGACGATGATGGCCGTCACTGCGCTGGTTGGCGCCGCGATCGTCGTGCTGTCCGGTCTCGAACAGATATTCCTGAGGCGCTGGGAAGAAATCCTGTCGCTGTTCTTGGGTATCTGGATGATGGTGCAGCCATTCGTGTTCCAGTACGGAGCACCGCTGCGCGGCTGGCACGTCGCGTTCGGCGCCGGCGTGGCCGCTCTTGCCATCCTGGAGCTTTGGCAGGACCGCAACCGTAGCCTGGACGGCTAGATCATCGGGACGTCGGCGCATCGGTCCGAAGCGCAGTCGATCTCGGGCCGATGCACCGCTCCAGAACATTCTACGCTGGGCAATTGCCAAGCCTTTGAGCCGCGCGAAGTTTGTCGGTCGCAAGCGCATGACGCGTCAGGGCTCGCCGGATGTCGTTCGGAACAGCCGACTGGGTCGACCATGATGGCGCATGGTCTACGGCCGGACGCCGCGCAAAGGCGTGTCCGCGGCAGGCAGGTCAGCGCCAGCCGATGTACCCAGTGAACTCGCTCATCAGCGTATCGAAGCGTTCGAGATTCTGCGACAGGTTATCGGGCGACACGCCGCCGCCGGCATCAATGAGATAATCGAAATAGGTGTTGTCCCTGTCGTTTGAGGCGCGACCGGCAACCTTCTTGTTGTTCCAGTCGAGCGCCTTCTTTTGCATCGCCTCATCGGTCTTGAAGCTGCTCTGGAACTGAACGCGACGACATTTTTGCGGTTCTCCGTCGCAATTGTAGAAGTAGACCCAGAACTTCATGCCCGACGCCTTGGAATCGATAACCGGTAGGTTGTCGCCATCGACGCCGACCTTGGCCTGGTAGCCGGCCTTGGTCATGATCGCCTCCATTTCGGCGATGGTTATGCCGTCGAGCAAGGTGGCGTCCGGAACGGCTGGTCGGTCCTGCACGCGGACGATGGTCTCGGCGGCTGCATTGGAGGCCAGCAGAACGGTCAGCGTACCAGCCGCGAGTGCACAGCGCAGCATCATCGTGCCTCCTCGAAAGGTTGGACGATCTAATATTAGAGTAACCTCATATTAGCACTGACGGCAGGAGGCCACAAAGTCGTCTGTTTGGTGGATCGCGTTGCCGGGGCGCCGGAAACCAAAAAGCCCGGCTCTGACGAGCCGGGCTTTGAAGTCTTGTCCAAACAAGAAGTCAAGCTTTGGCTTGACCTTGGAAACTGGTGCCCAGAAGAGGACTCGAACCTCCACGCCTCGCGGCACACGGACCTGAACCGTGCGCGTCTACCAATTCCGCCATCTGGGCTGGTGGGCGCTGATGTAAGCGGGCGAAGCGACTGTGTCAACGCGCTTTTTCTGCTTTTGCCGACGAATGTTGCAACGGGCCGGATTTGTCGCAGCGCGGCCTGCTGCATGACGCAGGGGCACAAAGGCCCTGCGTCCGAAGAGGCTTGGGCCGCTGGCGAACCGGGCGGCTCCATCGCATCGGCGCGAATAGCGGAATCGGCTTTCGGAAAGCACGATGCGCAGAATCAACAAGCCGGAGCGAGCTCGGTCAGCCCAGCACGTCCTTCGACGCGACGGTCGAATCGGCGTTGAGTTTGTAGACGATCGGCACGCCGGTCCCGAGTTCGAGCTTGACGATGTCGGGTCCCGAAATGCCCTCGAGCGCCATGATCAGCGCGCGCAGCGAATTGCCGTGCGCCGCGACCAGCACGGTGCCGCCCGACAGCACGTGCTTCTGCATGTCGTGCATGTAGTAGGGCCAGACGCGTGCGCCGGTGTCCTTCAGGCTTTCGCCGCCGGGGGGCGGGGTGTCGTAGGAACGACGCCAGATATGGACCTGCTCCTCGCCCCACTTGGCGCGGGCGTCATCCTTGTTGAGGCCGTTGAGGTCGCCATAGTCGCGCTCGTTGAGGGCCGCGTTGCGGATGGTCCTGAGATCGCTCTGTCCGAGCACGTCGAGGATGTGCTGGCAGGTGGTCTGGGCGCGCGACAGCGCCGAGGTGAAGGCGATGTCGAACTTCAGCCCGCGCGCCTTGAGCTTCTCACCGGCGGCCTTTGCCTCGGCGTGGCCCTGCTCGGTCAGGCCGGGATCGCGCCAGCCGGTGAACAGGTTCTTGAGGTTCCATTCGCTCTGGCCGTGGCGCACGAGCACGAGTGTTCCGGACATGTTTGCTCCCTTGGATGTGTTGGGATGAGAAATGGGGTCAACTACAGGCCGAGCACGTCGCGCATCGAATAGAGGCCGGGCTTGCGGCCATGCGCCCAGAGTGCCGCCTTGACGGCGCCGCGGGCGAAGATCGAGCGGTCTTCGGCCAGGTGCGACATGACGATGCGTTCGCCCGAACCGGCGAGGATGACCGAATGCTCGCCGACCACCGAGCCGCCGCGCAGCGTGGCGAAACCTATGGTGCCGGCCTCGCGCACACCGGTATGGCCGTCGCGCACGCGCACGCTGGTCTCGGCCAGTGCGATCTGGCGGCCGTGCGCGGCTGCTTCGCCGAGCAGAAGCGCGGTGCCGGAAGGGGCGTCGACCTTGTGGCGGTGGTGCATCTCGAGGATTTCGATGTCGAAATCGTCCGGCCCAAGTGCCTGTGCCGCCTTTTCGACCAGCACCGACAGAAGGTTCACGCCGAGGCTCATGTTGCCCGACTTGACGATCGTTGCGTGGCGCGCCGCAGCGGCGATCTTGGCGTCGTCCTCGGCCGAGCAGCCGGTGGTGCCGATGACATGCGCGATGCGTGCCTGGGCTGCATAGCCGGCGAATTCGACAGTGGCGGCCGGCACGGTGAAGTCGAGCACGCCGTCAGCCTTGGCGAAGGCCGCCAGCGGGTCGTCTGTCATGGCGACGTTGATGATGCCGATGCCGGCAAGCTCGCCGGCGTCTTTGCCGAGATGCGGCGAGCCTTCGCGTTCGATCGCGCCAACGACGCGGACCCCGTTCATGGCATGCACGGTGCGCAGCAGCACCTGGCCCATCCGGCCGGCGGCGCCGACCACAACAAGACCCATCTCGCTCATCGTTCGCTCCCCGCGGCAGTTTACGGCAGTCGTTCAGTTTCCATCGTATCGTCGACCAGGCCAAGGCCCGCTTCGTCATGCAGATTGTGGAAGCGAGCATAGACGCTGTTGGGATCGGCCATCAGCGCGGCATGCGTGCCTTCTTCGATCAAGCAGCCCTCGTCAAGCACCACGATATGGTCGGCGTTGATCACAGTCGACAGGCGGTGGGCGATGACGATGGTGGTGCGTCCCCTGGTGGCTGTGGAAAGTGCGGCCTGAACGCGCGCCTCGGACTCGTTGTCGAGTGCGGAGGTAGCTTCGTCGAGCAGCAGGATCGGTGCGTTGCGCACGAGAGCCCGTGCGATGGAGACGCGCTGGCGCTGTCCGCCTGAAAGGGTCGATCCGCTTTCTCCAACCGGGGTGTCGTAGCCCCTGGGCTGCTCGCGGATGAAATCGTCGGCGAAGGCCTTGGCCGCCGCATCATATATTTCCGGGTCGGTGGCGTCGGGACGACCGTAGCGGATGTTATCGGCGATGCTGCCTTCAAACAGATACGGATGCTGCGAAACATAGGCGATCGACTGGCGCAGCGAATGCTTGGTCACGCCCCTGATGTCCTGGCCGTCGATGGTGATGCGACCGTCGTCGACATCGTAGAAGCGCTGCAGCAGGGCAACAAGCGTCGACTTGCCCGCACCTGAGGCGCCGACGATGGCCGTGGTCTTGCCGCCGGCGGCGGTGAAGCTGAGCTGGCGCAGAACCGGAACATCCGGGCCGTAGGCAAACGAAACGCGTTCGAAGCGGATGTCACCTCTATCAACCCGAATCTTCGCCGCGCTGGTGCGGTCTTCCTGGCGCGGCGGCGTGTCGAGAATTTCATAGAGCATGCGGGTGTTGACGAGAGCGCCTTCGAGGCCCACCTGGGTGCGCGCCAGGCGGCGGGCCGGATCATACGCGAGGATTAGCGCGGTGATGAAGGAAATGACCGCGCCTGGTGGTACCGCGCTCACCGTCGCGCGATAGCCTGCATAGCCGATGACGGCGGCGATGACGAAACCGGCAAGCATATCCGAGATAGGGGACAGGCGCTCGGAAACGCGGGCAATCTTGTTGGAGCGCGCTTCGACATCGGTGACCAGGTCGCCCATGCGCTTGGACAGCTGGCCCTCCATGGTGAAGGCCTTGACGATGGCGATCCCCTGCACAGCCTCCTGCATCGAGCCGAACAGCCGCGAATTGACCAGAATGGCTTCGCGGTTCAGGCGGCGCAGCCGGCGCACCAGATAGTTGACCGCAAACACCAGCGGCGGCCCGATCAAAAAGGCGATCAGCGACAGCATCGGGTCCTGGTAGATCATGACCCCGATCAGCGAGAGCAAGGTCACGGCATCGCGGGCGATCGAAGTGACCAGGATGTTGAGCAGGTCGCGCACACCGCCGACATTCGAGCTGACCTGGGCCACGAGCTGCGCCGATCGCTGCGACGAGTAGAAGTCCATGCCGAGGTTCATCAGGTGATCGAACATGCGGCGTTGGTAGCGGGCGATCAGGTTGTTGCCGACCTTGGCGAGCACGACGGCCTGGCCATAGGTGGCGGCGCCGCGAATGCCGAAAGCCACAACGATCGACAGGCAGATCGGGGCGATCAGGTCGGCGCGCCGCTCGTAGAAGATCTGGTTGACGACGTCGCGCATGACCCAGGCCGTGAACGCGGTGGTTCCTGCGATGGTGAGCAGGAAAGCGGCGGCCAGGCCATAGTGCCAGATGTAGTCGCGGCCATTTTCCTTTGCGACGCGCCGGATGACGGCAACGATATCGCTAGGTGCGGCCTTGGCCGTCAGATTCTGGTCATTGGACAAACAGGTGATCCTGTGGGAACGCGGAAACTGCGTCCCTCATAAAGCATGACGTTCGGCTGTGAAACCGCCTTTTGGCCGCAGACCTGCCGCCCTTTCAGGCTGTCCAGCGCCGGTCTCCGGTCTCTATGCCGAACAGCAGGGGATTGCGCGCGTAGGCGGCGAGCCCCGCCAGAGCCCCGAGCGGATGAGTGATGACATAGACGGGCATCGAGGCCATCAGCTCCTGATGCGGCGCCTTGTCCTCGAAGGCTTCGCGGAAACTGCCCTTTGTCAATGCCGGCACGATCTTCTGGGCGATGCCTCCGGTGAGGAACACCCCGCCCTTGCTCTTGAACACCAGAGCGAGGTCGCCGGCGGTGCGGCCGAGGCAGGTGACGAACAACTCCAGCGCCTCGACGGCGATCGGGTCGCTGCCATCGAGCGCGGCGGCAGTGACCTGTGCAGGCTGATTGAGGACAGGCGCATTGCCATCGGCCTTGGCCACGGCGCGGTAGGTGTTGACCAGCCCGCGGCCGCACAGGATCTGCTCGCCTGAAATCCGGCCATCGAGCTTGTCGATATGCGGGAACACTTCGAAATCGCGCGGAGAACGCGGCCCGATGTCCATGTGACCGCCTTCGCCTGGAACCGGGATCCAGCGGCCGAGCGCATGGATGAGGCCCGCAACGCCAAGCCCGGTGCCGGGCCCGAGCACGACGCGGGCAGCGCCCGCTTCAGGCTCGCCGCCGCCGATCTTTTCCATGTGTTCGTCGCCGAGTGCGACAACGGCCAGCGCCTGCGCCTCGAAGTCGTTGAGCACCAGGATGTCGGAAAGGCCGATGGTCGAAAACATCTGCCGTGGCCTGACCACCCACGGGCAGTTGGTCAGCGCGATCTCCTCGCCCTCGACCGGGCCGGCAACAGCGAGCACCGCCGATCGCGGCCGCACCGAAGATCCCTCGAGCACGGCGAGGATAGCGTCGTCGATGGTGGCGTAACTCGCGGTCTGGACGATGCGCGGTTCGCCAGCTTCCTTGTCGGCGCTCTCGACAATGGCGAAGCGGGCATTGGTGCCGCCTATGTCGCCGATCAGGATCGGGAAGGGAAGCGCCTGCGCCTGTTCTGCAGAATGTGACATTCCCGAATTCGTCCCCGGAGGCCTTCAGCCGTTTTCTTGGTTTTCCAGCATGATCTCGGCTGTCGCCCGATTCAACGCCATGGGAATGTCGTAAACGATGGCAAGCCGCATCAGCGCCTTCACATCGACGTCATGCGGCATCGGCGTCAGCGGATCAACGAAGAAGATCAGCAGGTCGATCTTGCCTTCGCTGATCAGCGCGCCGATCTGCTGGTCGCCGCCGAGAGGCCCGCTCTTGAGCGGCGTCAGGTTCAGCCCGGGGCATGCCGCCATGATGCGCTGGCCGGTCGTGCCGGTGGCGACGATGTGGCACGTCTTGAGGAACTCGGCGTGGTCGCCGACGAAGGCGACGAGGTCAGCCTTCTTCTCGTCGTGGGCAATCAGGGCGAGGCGCAAGGCGGGTGTCACTATCGGCGCATCCAGGGCAGGCTAAATCGGTTGAATTCAATAGACCGATTTGTGCAGCTTTGGAAGCGCCAGGTCAAACGCCTCATCGGCTCGGCCCTATTTGTTCGTCGGGCGCGGCCGCGGCAGCGGAATGTCGACCGATGGCCTGGGAACAAAGGCGTTTGCCGTCGCAGGAACGCCCGGGTCGGTGATGACTGGCGTTTCGGCGACCGCTGGCGCTGCCGGCGCAGGCGTTGCCGCATAGTCGCTGCCGCCGGGGCCGTGGTAGGTCACGGCGGCCTCGTTGACCGGTGAGGGTGCGTCGAGGACGGCGCGGCATTCCTTGGGCAGGCTGGCCATCGTCATGATGTCGCGCGCCTTGGGTTTGGCCGGGCCGGTCGCCGGTCGCCATGGTTCTTCGGTGAACCACCACGCCAGCGACTTGTCGCAGCCGTCGCCACGTGGCGTCGCGTCCTGCTCCTTGCACCCCTTCGAGCCCGGCTGGCAGCCGATGCGGACGTGGAAATGATAATCGTGGCCCCAGAACGGGCGAACCTTGCGCAGCCAGGAGCGGTCGCCGGTGACCGTCTCGCAGAGTTTCTTCTTGATGCCGGGATTGACCAGGATGCGCTCGACTTCCGGATAGCTGGCCGCGCGTTCGAGCAGGCGCGCATGTGCCGGCGTCCAGCGCTTTTCGATGACGAGATGGGTCTTCTCGTTGACCATCGACACCGCGCTCATGTTCTCGCGCTCGGTCGGCGACAGCCTGCGGTCGGGCATCGGCGTGAACCATATGTCGGCGTCGAGGCCGATCTGGTGCGAGGCGTGGCCGGTCAGCATCGGCCCGCCGCGCGGCTGCGAGATGTCGCCAAGCAACAGGCCCGGCCAGCCATCGGCGGTGGCGTCGCGCGACAGCTTTTCGATCAGCGCGATCATCGTCGGATGGCCCCAGCGGCGGTTGCGCGACAGCCGCATCGCCTGCCAGGTCGGGCCGTCGGTGGCGATCGCCACGCCGCCGGAGAAGCAGCCCTTGGAATAGAAGCCATAGGAGCGGGCAGTGATCGCCGCCGGCAATTTCTTCGCGCCGAACAGGTCCTTCGCCAGTTCCGAGGCGCTGGCCACCTGCATGTCGAGCCCAATCAGGCCGAACGTGGCCGCCGCCATGGCAAGCCGTGCCGCCTTGCCCAGAAATCCGCTGAAAAATGTCGTCATGGGGTCCAATCCTCTCCGAAGACCTTGCGTCGCCGTGGTTACCGAAAGGTAAAATCGGCGCGGTCCACCCCTATCAATTGTCCGCTCCGATGCGGCCTATCCCTGCCGCATCGGGCTGCGTTTGTCGCTTTCGCCTTCGCCGCGCCAGCTGCCCTCGGCCCACATCCGGTCGAATGCGGCGCGATAGTTCGGATAGCGGAAATCATAGCCCGTGGCCCTGATCTCGGTGTTGGCGACTCGCTTGTTCTCGCCATAGAAGGACCGCGCCATGGGCGAAAGTTGGGCGGTCTCGAACGGAATTTCCGGCGGCGCGTCGACGCCCATCAGTTGTGCGGCATAGGCGACCACGTCCTGCGGTGGCGCCGGTTCGTCGTCCGTGACGTTGAAGATGCCGCCGCGGTCGGCGTCGATCAGATGCCAGAGTGCGCCCGATATGTCTTCGACATGGATGCGGTTGAACACCTGGTTCTGCTTCACCAGTCGCTTGGCGGTGCCGTTTTCGAGATTGACGAAGGCATTGCGGCCGGGTCCGTAGATGCCTGACAGGCGCAGGATCGCTACCGGGCGGCCAGCCTCTTCGCCGAGTTCATGCCACTGCTGCTCCGCTTCGAGCCGTGCCCGCGAGCGGCCCGATTTCGGGTGGCAGTCGGCCGTCTCGTCGATCCACTTGCCGCCATGGTCGCCATAGACGCCAACGGTCGACAGATAGCCGATCCAGCGCAGGCGCGGCATGTGATGGACGATGGCGTCCCGGGCGGCGTCGAGCACCGGATCGCCGGCATCGCCGGGAGCGGCGGAGACGACGAGCTGGGTGGTTTCGGCAAGCCTTGCCCGGATCTCTGGCGTCATGTGGCCGTCGAACAGCAGCGGCTCGATGGCGGCGGCCTGCAGCGCGGCGAACTTGTCGCGCGACCGTGTCGTGCCGGCGACGTGCACGCCGTTCGGCGCGGCCTTGCCGAACGCCTTGCCGGAATAGCCGGCGCCGAAGATGAAGATGTTCTGCCCGGTCATGCCTGCGTCCGTTGCGGTTCAGCTAGGGTCAGCGCCGCATTCCATTCCGCGACGACGTATTCTTCGGTTTCCGCTTTCAGGGCGTCTTGTGCAAGAGCCTTCAGCGTTGCCGCGCCGGTCAGCCGCGACAATGCCCAGACAGCAGCGCCGCGAACCAGCGGCGAGGCATCGGCAACCAACGCCCTGCACGGGGCGATCAATCCGCTTTCGCCGGAGTTTCCGGCAGCGATGAGCACGTTGCGGATGAAGCGGTCGCGACCGATGCGCTTGACCGGGGAACCGGAAAAGAAGCTGCGGAACGAAGCGTCGTCGAGCAGGATCAGTTCGGCGAGGCGTGGCTCGCGCAGGTCGTCGCGGGCGGCCAGCTTCGCCTCCGAGGCGGCCTGGGCGAACTTGTTCCACGGGCAGGCGGCCAGGCAGTCGTCGCATCCGTAGATGCGGTTGCCGATCTTCTCGCGGAATTCGACCGGGACCGGACCCTTGTTCTCGATGGTCAGGTAGGAGATGCAGCGCCGCGCGTCGATCCGGTAGGGCGCCGGGAATGCCCCGGTCGGGCAGGCGTCGAGACAGGCCCGGCAGGAACCGCAACGGTCGATTTCTGCTTCGTCCGGTTCGAGCTCGGCGGTGGTGAAGATGGTGCCGAGGAACAGCCACGAGCCGAATTCGCGGCTGACGAGGTTGGTGTGCTTGCCCTGCCAGCCGAGCCCTGCGGATTCGGCCAGCGGCTTTTCCATGATTGGTGCGGTGTCGACGAACACCTTCACGTCGCCGCCGGCGCGCGCAACGATCTTGCCGGCGATCTCCTTGAGCCGGCCTTTCATCACGTCGTGATAGTCGCGGTTGCGGGCGTAGACCGAGATTGCGGCGCGATCGGTTTGAGCCTGCAATGCGCGCGGGTCGGTGTCTGGTCCGTAGTTCATGGCGAACACGATGATCGAGCGCACGTCTGGCCACAGCGCCGATGGCGCCGAGCGTCGTTCGAGCGTTTCGGCCATCCAGTCCATCGAGCCGTGAAGCCCTTCTTCGACGAACTGCGCAAGGCGGGCCGGGGCGAGCGGGATCGCGTCGGGGCGCGTCACGGCGACGGCGGCGAAGCCGGCGCGTTTGGCCTCGTGTTCGATCAGCCGGCGTAGCGCCGTCTCAGAAGTCGAGGTCCGCATAATGCGATGCCGGGGTTAGCCCGCGTACCCGGTCGGCGAGCAGGGGCCTGAATGAAGGGCGCGACTTGACGCGGGTGTACCATTCGCGCGCCGAGGAATATTCGCGCCAGTCGATCTCGCCGAGGTAATCCAGCACCGAAAGTGCGCCGGCGGCGGCCAGGTCGGCATAGGTGATGCGCGGGCCTGCCAGCCAGTGGCGCGTGCCGGCCAGCCAGTTGGTGTATTTCATGTGCTGGCGAATATTGGCGCGGGCGGCGCGAATGGCGCCCGAATCGGGCGAACCGCCGCCGGCGGCCTCGGGCATGTGCGGCTTCAGCACGCGCTCGCGCACCAGGTGCCGCGTCACTTCGCTCTCGGTCTTGGTCAGGTACCAATCGGTCAGGCGTCGGATTTCGGCCCGTTCCATCGGGTCCTCGGCGAACAGGCGGCGCTCGCGTTTCAGCACGCCGCGTGTTTCGTCGATGTACTCGGAAATGATCATGGCGCCGACGATCGGCACATCACCCTCGGCCAGCAGGACCGGTAGCGTTCCCGCCGGATTGAGCGCCAGGAACTCCTTGCGCCGCGTCCACGGCTTTTCTTCGATCAGGGCCAACTCCTCGCCATACTCGCCGAACGCCAGACGGACGAAACGGCATGTCGCGAACATGGGGTGGTGGAAAAGCGTCAGCATGGTCCTGCGAAATTCGTGATCGTTGGTGCTCTGGCGAATCGCCTGCCGCGCCGCTAGAGCTTCTGGGCCCGGTACGCCGGGCTCTCGGGCGACCCGACCTATAGGGTGACTTCCGCCCCGTGACAAGCAATCGCGAATGAACGTTATCGCGGGGACCTGATGGATAGCCAGTCAATATTCGATGCGCTGCTGCTTGGCTTGCTCGAGGGGCTGACCGAATTCATTCCGGTGTCGTCGACCGGCCATATCCTGCTCGCCGGCCATTTCCTCGGCTTCAATTCGACCGGCAAGACCTTCGAGATCCTGATCCAGCTCGGCGCCATCCTGGCGATCCTGTCGGTCTATTGGGCCCGGCTCTGGAAAATGCTGATCGACCTGCCGCGTGACCCGACCACCCAGCGCTTCGTCGCTGGCATTCTCATCGCCTTCCTGCCGGCGGCGCTGATCGGCGCGCTGGCGCACGACTTCATCAAGACTGTGCTGTTCGAATCGCCAAGGCTGATCTGCATCATGCTGATCCTGGGCGGCATCGTGCTGCTGTTCCTCGACAGGCTCGACCTCAAGCCGCGCTATGGCGACGTTACCAAGTTCCCACTGTCGGTCTATCTGAAGATCGGCCTGTTCCAGTGCCTGGCGATGATCCCGGGCACCTCGCGCTCCGGCGCCACCATCGTCGGCTCGTTGCTGATGGGCGTGGAAAAGCGCGCCGCGGCGGAGTTCTCGTTCTTCCTCGCCATGCCGACAATGGCCGGCGCGTTCGCCTACGACCTCTACAAGAACCGCGGCATCCTGTCGGCAGCCGACCTGCCGGTGATTTCCGTCGGCTTCATCGCTGCCTTCGTCACTGCACTGTTCGTCGTCCGCCACCTGCTCGATTACGTCTCGCGCAACGGCTATGCGCTGTTCGGCTGGTGGCGGTTGCTGGTCGGTGGCGTTGGCCTGATCGCACTGATGGTCTGGGGCTGAGCAGGTTCCCCTCCCCTTGGGCAGGGGTGGGGTGCTCAGGCTTCCGACTTGGAGAACTGGCCGGCGGCGCGGTAGCGCCACAGATAGCTCGGCAGGATCGTTGCCGTCGACTTCGGTGCGATGCCCAAAGCGGCAATGGTGCGGCCTTCGTCCTGCGCCTGCTTCGACACGACATTGTCGGAACGCAAGAGCGTCACCTGATCCTTGGTCAACTGCGGGTTGGGCAGCAGGCCAAGCACCGATGCCTGAAGTTCGGCGGCCCACCACGGCACCGGCATCAGGATTCGCTTGCGCTCGATGACCTCGAGCATTTCTTCAAGGCACTGCTTGAAGGTCAGCACCTGAGGCCCGCCGATCTCGTAGATCTTGCCGAAAGCAACCTTGCCGTCGACGGCCCGCGCGATCGCTTCGGCGACGTCGCCGACATAGATCGGCTGGAAGCGGGTTTCGCCGCCGCCGATCAGTGGCAACGCCGGTGAGAAACGGGCCATGTTGGCGAAGCGATTGAAGAACGCGTCTTCGGGGCCGAACACGATCGACGGGCGGAAAATCACCGCGTCGGGCTTGGTCGCGAGCACGGCCTGCTCGCCGCGCGCCTTGGTCAGCGCATAGATGGACGGCGAGGATTCGCTGGCGCCGAGCGCCGAGACATGGGTCAGCGTCGCGCCGGCGGCGCGTGCCGCTTCGGCCACGGCGCGGGCACCGAATTCGTGCACGGTCGAGAAGCGCTGGCGTCCGCCCTCATGCAGGATGCCGACGAGGTTGATGACGTGCGAAGCGCCCTGAACGGCGCGGTCGATGGACCAGCGTACGCGCAGGTTTGCCTGGACCGGCTGGACCTGTCCGACATTGCCGAGCGGCTGGACGAAATTGGCGAGATCGGGACGGCGGCAGGCGACACGCACCAGATAGCCGCGCTTGGCCAGGGCCCGCACGACACTGCGGCCAAGGAAGCCGGAGCCGCCAAACACGGTGACGAGTGGCGGGGTCTGGAGGATTTCGGTCATCGCTGGCTCCGGTGGCGCCTGAAGGGCTGATTGTCAGCGTTTCTTAGCCCGTTTCGAGAAAAAGGCAATCTTTGAGCGACCGGCAAGAGCGGCCCGCGCCGATGTGGCGCGGGCGGTGGCTGGCCTTGGGAGGCAATCGGCAGAAGGGGTCAGAATTCGCGGCTGAAGCGCGCGTCGAGCGAGTGGCGATTGCCGCCGCGAACGGCAAAGAACAGGAAGATCGCGGCCCACAGGATCGACTTCTCGGCGCCCGAATAGCCCTGCCCCATGGTGATCCAATGGAACCAGACTGTGACCAGCAGGACGATCATGGCGGCGAAGGATGCGGGCCGGGTCAACAGGCCGACGGCGATCAGGATGCCGCCGAAGAACTCGGTGCAGGACAACAGCAGGGACCAGAATGCGCCCGGATAGAAGCCGAGCGACTCGACCATCCCGCTGGCGCCGAACGGATCGCCGATCTTGCCGAGGCCGTGCGTGACGAGCGCGACGCCGGCAACCACGCGCAGGATCGTTTCGGCGGAATCGTGCAGCGCGGCGTAGACGCTCCCAAGGGTGGGAATGAAAAGACGGCGGCCGCTTTTTTCGGTCGTCATGGTCAAGGGTCAGGTCTCCGGTTTCAGGGGGGCGAAGCGATTGTGGACGTGCAATGCAGCAACGCCCGACTGCGCGGCTCACGGTCAAGTCAACAAGGTTTGAACGAAAGATGATTGAAGTAGTCATGTTTTAGGCTTCGGAACCCCCGCCGCGCCGCCGGCGTTCATCCTCCAGCGCGGCCGACCGCCGTGCCTGAGATTCACCCCAAGAGACGAGCAACGACCCGAAAAGGAGATGCGCGATGAATTGGAACCAGATCGAAGGCAATTGGGAGCAGTTCAAGGGCAAGGTCCAGACCCAGTGGGGCAAGCTGACCGACGATGATCTCGACGTCATCAAGGGCAAGCGCAAGGAACTCGCCGGCAAGCTCCAGGCCCGTTATGGCAAGGCGCGGGAGGATGCCGAAAAGGAAATCGACACCTGGTTGTCCAGGCACTGATTTTTGAACCTGTGCGGCGGCCTGACATCGGCCCCATGCGAGAAGCCCCGCTTTTGTGGGGTTCTTTCGTGTCCGGACCTGCACGGACTTGGCCGAAGTGCACCGTCGATTCACGTGAAACGGACGGCAATGCAGAAAACCCCGCGTGAAGCGGGGTTTTCCGGATGACAACAAGGCGGACGACCGACGCTGAGGAGGCCGTCGCCTCACGGCGTCAGGAGGGTTCCCAGCACGTTTTGCCGCCCCAACCCTGCTGGCCCGACATGTTGCCACCTGCGGCCTTGCACTCCTGGATGAACTTGGCGTTGCAATCCGGGAACTTGCTCGAGCCGTTCTTGCAGTACTTGTCCTCGGTGGCGCCGCCATTGTCCGCGGAAGCCTTGCCGCTCGGGCCCGACGGCTTGTCGTTGCCGGGCTTGTCGGAAAAATCGCCGGGGCCTGACGGCTTGTCGTTGCCCGGCTTGTCGGAAAAGTCGCTCGGGCCGGAAGGACGGTCGCCGCCGCCCGAGCCGGCCGAAAAGCCGCCGGCGGCATTGGCGCTGCCGATGGCGCCGGCAAGGAGAAGCACTGCAGTCAGGATGGTGATCTTGGTTTTCATGGTCATTTTTCCCTAAGTCGTGGTTGCGTTTCGGGGGCGCGGGCCTCTGGCGCCGCGTCGGAACGTTGTTTCGCTTTGGGTTCCCCCGGGTTGATCGGGCAAGCTCACCTCGCCCTGGACATGGCTAGGTCGCAGCGGCGCGGCGAAAGGTTCATCGCGGCGCACGATTTTTTTCGCCGGACCGCAACGACGCCGCGCCAGCCGAACTCAAGTCATTGTCAGTGCAGGGTTTTCAGGCTTGCTTCCGGGCCGCGAATTCTGCGATCCGGGCGTGCAGGGCAGCTAGAATGGTGATGCCGCTGGCGTCCGAACGTAGCCGTGCCGCTGCCTTGGCCGAACCGGGAATGTGGACGCCATACCTGGTGGCGAGCCGGTCGAGGTGAACGCGCATGCGGATTTCGAAGCCGGGGTCGAACAGTTTGGGGTCGAGCGCTGCTATGAACAGGCCGGTTCCCGGCGTCTGATGGCCTTCCGAGATCGACGGCGCGTCGACAGACCAGTTGGCGCCGGAAACGCCGGCCGCCAGAACCTCGACCATCAGCGCGACATTGGCGCCGCGTGAGCCGCCAAAGGCCAGAAGCACGCCCTTCATCGCCTTCTTCGCGTCCGTGGTCGGTTTGCCTTTGGCGTCAAGCGCCCATCCTTCCGGGATTGCCTCGCCGGCCTCGGCGGCCCTGCGGACGTTGACGAAGGCAGTGGCGCTCGACGACTGGTCGATGATCAGCGGCGGGCCGTCGGCGGCGGGGGCGGCGAGCGAAATCGGGTTGGTGCAGAACACCGGCTTGGTCGAGCCCGAGCCAGCGACGAGAGCCGGGCCGTTGGTGGCCGCGAGCGCTACCAGTCCGGCTTCCGCCAGCCGGCCGGTGAAGTAGCCGAGCGAGCCGCAGGTATAGGCGTTCTTCTGCGAGAAGATGGTGACGCCGAACAGTCTGGCAGCCTTGGCAATGTCGTCGAAGCAGCGGTCGAAGGCCGTGTGCGCCGCACCACCCTTGGCGTCGGCGAGGTAGATTGCCAGCGCCGGACGGCTGATCTCAGGTTCCGCCTTGCCGTCGATGCGTCCGGCCTCCAGCGCCTCTAGGTAGTCTACATAGTGGGAAAGCCCGACACTTGCCTGTCCCTCGGACTCGGCGGCAACCGCGGCAAGGGCAATCGACCTTGCCGTTTCGTCGCCGGCGCCCGCGCCAATTGCGGCGGCGATGCAAAGCGCCCTGGCCTCGTCGATGCCGAGCGTGACGGTTTGGGACCTGGTTGCGGTCATGAGCCTACCCCAGTCTGGCCGGAATCTTCGCCTCCAGCTTGCGGAAGCCGAAGACCAGGATGCCGGTGATGATCAGATAGATGAGCGCCAGCAGCAAGAGCGGCTCGTAGACGATGAACGTGTCCTGCCTGACGCGCGACGCCACCGCATAGATGTCGATGACAGTGATGGTGGCGACCAGCGGCGTGGCTTTCAGCTGCAGCACCGTTTCACCGGCCAGTGTCGGCAGCGCGCGGTGGATGGCCTGGGGCAACCAGATGCGGCGGAAGCGCTTCCATGGGCTCATGCCGAATGCGTGCGCGGCTTCGAGTTGACCTCTCGGGACGCCGGCAAACGCGCCGCGCATCACTTCGCCCTCATAGGCGGCGTAGGACAGCGTCAAGGCGACCACGGCATAGGGCCATGCCTGCCTCAGAATCGGCCAGAGCTCGGATTGCCTGATCCACGGGAACTGCGGAAACAGCGAGCCCAGCCCGTAGTAGAGCAGCCACAGCTGCAGAAGCAGCGGCGTTCCCCTGATAACGGTGCAGAACGCCCTGGCCGGCCAGGCCAGCCAGAACGGTCCGGCTGCCTGGGCAAGGCCGAGCGGAACCGCCAGCATGAAGCCGAGCACGCAGGTGACGACGAGAATCCAGATGGTTCGCCAGATGCCGAGCAGTGCCAGATCGTAATAGTTGGGCAGCCAGTCCCAGCGCATGAAGACGATGGCGCAGAGCACCAGCGCAGCGCCGATCGCCATCAGCACGATTCGGTGCGGCTGCAGCCATTCCGAACGGATCGCGTCTCTTGCCTCGGCGGAAGCGGCAGCGGTCATCGCCCGGCCTCCACCACGGGCGGCAGGCCGCGCCGCGCCCGGCGTTCGACAGCGCCGATTATGACATTGGAAAACAGCGTCAGCAGCAGGTAGAGCGCCCCGGCGGCGACAAAGAAGGTGAAATAGGCCTTGGTCGCCGCACCCGCCTGCCGCGTCTCCTGCGTCAGTTCGCTGAAGCCGACGACGGCGAGAAGAGCGGTGTCCTTGGTGGCGATGAGCCACAGGTTGGCAAGGCCCGGTATCGCGAACGGCAGCATCGCGGGAAGGGTGATGCGCCGCAGCAGCTTGCCCGGCGCCATGCCATAGGCGCGCGCCGCCTCGATCTGGCCCTGCGGGATCGACAGGATGGCGCCGCGGATGACCTCGGTGGCGTAGGCGCCCTGGACGACGCCGAGCACGACGACGCCGGCGACCAGGCCGCTGATGTCGATCGGCGGGTAGCCAAGGCCGCCGAGCGCGCGGTTGATGAGGTCGGTGCCGGCATAGTAGAGCAGCAGGATCAGAACGAGTTCGGGCACGGCGCGAACGATGGTGGTGTAGAGCCCGAGCAGGTCGCGAACCATCGGTCCGCCATAGAGCTTGCCCCAGGCACCGCTGATGCCGATGACGATGCCGAGACTGAATGCGCCGATGGCGATCTGGACGGACTTCGCCAGGCCGCGCAAAAGGTTCGCGCCCCAGCCGGGCGGGGAGATCGACAGCAGTTCCACAGTCGCGGACTGTAGCAGCGGGCTCAGCAGATGCTCGATGTCAGTGGTCCTTTGGAGAGCTGCAGGTGGTCGGGCATTTCCTCTCCCCTTTGTGGGGAGAGGTCAGGGATGGGGGCATTGCCGCGCACCCGGTGTGCCCGAAGGACCCCCACCCTTTATCCCTCCCCACAAGGGGGAGGGAGGCCACCGCCGCCCTCACTTGCCGTAGATGTCGAAGTCGAAATACTTCTTGGTGATCTCGGCATATTTGCCGTTGTCGCGGATGCCCTTGATCGCGGCGTTGAACTTGTCCTTGAGCTCGGCATCACCCTGGCGCAGGCCGACGCCGACGCCCGGCCCGAGCACTTCGAGATCTTCGGCGACGTCGCCCTTCATGTCGCAGCAGGCCTTGCCCGCATCGGTGGCGAGGTAGGTGTTGAGCGACAAAGAGTCGGCCTGCACGGCGTCGATGCGCCCGGCGGCGAGGTCGGCCTGGGCCTCGTCCTGAGTCTGGTAGATCTTGATCTCGGCGGCGGTGTCGCCGAAATGCTTCTTGGCGTAGGCCTCATGCACTGTCGACACCTGCACGCCGAGAATCTTGCCTTTCAGCCCTTCCGGCGTGGCGTCGAACTTCGAATCCTTCGCGCCGATGATGCCGGTCGGGGTGTTGTAGTACTTGTCGGAAAAGTCGATCGACTTCTTGCGCTCGTCGGTGATCGACATCGAATTGATGATGGCGTCGATCTTCTTCGAGTTGAGCGCCGGGATCAGGCCGTCCCACGAGGTCATCGTCACCTCGCACTGAAGCTTCGCCTCGGCGCAGAGCGCCTCGATCATGTCCATTTCCCAGCCGGTCCATTTGCCGGAAGCGTCTGGCGAGGCAAAGGGCGGATAGGGCTCGGGCGCCATGCCGACCTTGATCGCCTGTGCGCTGGCGCTGCCGGCGCTCAAGCCAAGGACAAGCGCCAGGGCCGCTGTTGCAAGCAATGCTTTCATGCTGTTTCTCCCGCTTTCGTTGTTTTGTCGTTCCCGTGATTTCGTCCGCTCGTCCGGATAACGCGTGATCCTTCCTGGGGCCTGGCCCGCGCTAGCCGATGCTGCGGATGAACTGCTTGAGGCGCTCGGATTTCGGAGCGCCGAAAATCTGTTCGGGCGGGCCTTCCTCCTCGACCTGGCCGTTCCAGAGGTAGATCACATGCGTTGCCACCTCGCGGGCGAACTTCATCTCGTGCGTCACCAGCACCATGGTGCGGCCTTCGCGGGCGAGATCGCCGATGACCTTCAGCACCTCGCCGACAAGTTCGGGGTCGAGCGCCGAGGTCGGCTCATCGAACAGCATGACGCGCGGATGCACGGCGAGCGCGCGGGCGATTGCCGCGCGCTGCTGCTGGCCGCCGGAGAGGTAGGCCGGATAGACGTCGCGCTTCTCGGCCAGGCCGACCCGCGCCAGAAGCCGTTCGGCTTCCGCGACCGCGTCAGCGCGCCTGACGCCGAGAACATGGACCGGCACCTCGATGACGTTTTCCACAAGCGTCATGTGGCTCCACAGATTGAAGCTCTGGAACACCATGCCGAGCCGCGAGCGGATGCGTTCGATCTGGCGCCGGTCGGCGGGAATGCTATCGCCGCGGCCGTTCGGCTTGAGGCGGATCTGCTCGCCATTGACCCTGATGATGCCGCTGGTCGGGTTCTCGAGGCAGTTGATGCAGCGCAGCAGCGTCGACTTGCCCGAGCCTGAGCCGCCGATGATCGCCACCACCTCGCCATCGCGGGCCGAAAGCGACACGCCCTTCAGCACATGCAGTTCGCCGAACTTCTTGTGCAGGTTCTCGACATGAATGGCTTCGGCGGCGACGCCGTCGACGGGGGCAGGGCGCTGGGCTGCGTCCACGGCAGCCATCAGCGATGGCCCCGGCGCGAATACGTCATCCCGTCAGCATGCATCCGGCAGCTCATGGTCGCGTCGCAATGTTCCCCTGGGCGGTGAGGATGGACCCTTCGGCCTTGCGGCGTCAACGGCTCCACGTCCCGCTTCTTATGGCGGCCATTACGGCACTTGCTGCGTTGTTATGCAAGTGTATAAATATCCCGGACATGACATTCGGCGAATGTGTCAGCAAAAGCGAAGGCCTTTCGACATGCCCGAAACAGCGGCAGCGGCGGTCGCCAGCCGTCGAAAATTCCGCCGTGAAGGCGAAGAGCGTCGGCGCCAGGACCTGATCGAGGCGACGCTGGATTGCGTCGCCGAATCGGGCCTGCAGGGAGCGACGGTTCGGGCGATAGCCTTGCGCGCCGGCGTCACCGCCGGGCTGATCCGGCATTACTTTCCGGGCAAGGAAGAACTGCTGCAGGCGGCCTACGCGGCAACGATGGCGCACATGACGGAGATGGCCAAGGCCGCCCTGGCCGGCATCGGGCAGGAGCCAAAGCTGAGGTTGGCGGCTTTCGTGGAGGCGAGCCTGGTGCCGCCGGTTGTCGACCTGAGGGCGATTTCGATCTGGGCCAGCTTCATCGGGCGCGCCGCTTCCGACGCGACGCTGGGGGTGGCCCATCGTGCCGGCTATCTCGGATTTCGCGACGAGGTCGAGGCGCTGGTGGCCGAAGTGTTCCAGGCCGCGGGACGACGGGCAGGCGACGATGATCTTCGCCGGCACGCCATCGCCATCAACGCCATCATCGACGGTTTGTGGATTGAGGGCTGCCTCGCCGAGGACATGTTCGCAACCGGTGAGCTCGCCGCAATCGGCATCGCTTCCGTCGAGGCGATGCTTGGCATGAAACTGCGCAACGAACCGGCAGCCGAGGTAGCATGACAACGATTGGCGAGGCCCTCATCCGGCTGCTGGAGGCGCATGGCGTCGACGCCGTGTTCGGCATTCCGGGTGTCCACACCATCGAACTCTACCGCGGACTGGCGCGCTCCGGCATCCGCCATGTCACGCCACGCCACGAGCAGGGCGCGGGCTTCATGGCCGATGGCTACGCGCGGGCCTCGGGGCGGCCGGGCGTGGCCTTCGTCATCACCGGGCCGGGGCTTACCAACACCATCACGGCGATGGCGCAGGCGCGCGCGGATTCGGTGCCGATGCTGGTTATCTCGGGCGTCAACTCCAGCGCGACACTCGGCAGGGGGCTCGGCTACCTGCACGAACTGCCGGACCAGTTGGGCATGATGGCAAAAGTGGCGCTGTCGTCGCGGCAGGTAGTGCAAGCGGCGGAGCTGCCCGGCGCGATCGCCGAAGCGTTCGAGATCTTTGCGACCCGGCGTCCGGGGCCGGTGCATATCGAGATCCCGCTCGACGTCATGCCACTGCCGGCGGAAGGGCTGCGGCCGCTATCGCGAACCTTGGCGACCCAGGTGCCCGACATCGTCTCTATCATGGCTGCGACGCGCCTGATCGCGGCATCACAAAGGCCGCTCATTCTGGCGGGCGGTGGGGCGAAGCGTACCGAGGCGGCACTTGTCGCACTTGCCGGCAAGATCGACGCGCCGGTTATCACCACCACCAACGGACGCGGGCTGATGCACGGTCACCAGCTCAACGTGCCGGCGAGCCCGAGCCTCAAGGCGGTGCGCGCGCTGATGGCCGATTCTGACCTGGTGATCGCCGTCGGCACCGAATTTGGTCCGACCGACTACGACATGTATGGCGATGGCGGCTTTGTGCTGCCGAGGCGGCTGATCCGCATCGACATCGATGCAGCCCAGATGCAACGCCGACCGGCGACGGTTTCCGTCCAGGCGGAGGCCGGCGCGGCGTTGGTCGCGCTGGCCGCTGTGGTTGATAGCCGATCTCGCGCGGCGGACGGCGCCGATCGGGCAAGATCAGCGCGCGAAGGCGCTTGGCAGGAGATCGGTCCTGACATGCAGGCGCAAGTGGCTGTGGTCGAGACAATCCGCAACGCCTTGCCGGGTGCGCTGATCGTTGGCGATTCGACCCAGCCGGTCTATGCCGCCAATCTCTATTACGACCACGACCGCCCCGGAGGCTGGTTCAACGCGGCGACCGGCTACGGCGCGCTTGGCTACGGTCCGCCGGCGGCCATCGGCGCGGCCCTGGCAGTGCCTGATGCGCCCGTGGTCTGCCTCAGCGGCGACGGCGGCTTCCAGTTCACCTTGCCGGAACTTGGCGCGGCGCTGGATGGGCCGGCACCGGTCATCTTCGTCGTGTGGAACAACCGCGGCTATCGCGAGATCGAAACGTCGATGCTGGACGCGGGCGTGGAACCCGTCGGTGTTTCGCCGGTGCCGCCGGATTTCATCGCTATCGCTTCAGCCTATGGCATTGCCGCCGAGCGCATCCACGGAGCAGCGAAGCTTGGTCCGGCCCTGCTTGGGGCCAGGGCCACCGGACGTCCGTTCCTGATCGAGATCGTCGTCGCGTAGCCGCTGATCTTGAGAGGCGTTGGTGCCGTCCCGCTAATGGATCAGCGGTGCATTGGTCACGCCAAGCAGCCGTGCCGGCAGGTATATGACCAGCGACGCAGCGCCCGTGATCACCGAGGTGCCGTCGGCAACCAGCGTTTCACCTGCCGCACCTTCGCCGCGTTCGCCGATATTGCTCGTCAGCGCGCCCTTTGACGCCAGCGCCATCAGGGTTGGCGAACTGGCGAACACGTCGTGACTGCCACCGTCGACATCGGAGGTGTCGAGAACGACGATGTCTTCTTCCTGAAGCGAGGCAATGTCGGCGCCGCTGCCGACCCGCGGATGGCCGCCGGTCAGCCTGCCGGAGACGTCGAGCGCGCGGTCGCGCCTGGAAACCAGGATGGTGAAAGGCGTCGGCAGGTCCTTGATGTCGCGCACCTGGCTCTGGAAGACGTCGATATCGACATCAGGGGCGGCCAGGATGACGCCGCTGAGGCGCTTGAGGTATTGAGCCCGGTTGCTGAGCGCCAGGCTGCGGAACGCTTCCATCACCACGTAGCTGCCCATCGAATGTCCGACCAGGGTGATGCGCTTGGCGTTGGTGCGCGCGGCAATCTCGATCGTCTCGGCGAGACCGTCGCGGCTGTAGGCGGCGCTGTCGCGGTCGTAGACATAGAGCGGCAGCGAGCCGCCCGACGGCCACGCGTAGTGCAGCGCCACCGCCTTGACGTGGTAGTCGTTGATGATCTGGGCGTTGCGGAAAATGCTGTCGGCGAAATTGTTGTTGTAGCCGTGCACGAAGATGAAGATCTCCTGCTCGGATGCCGGACGCCTGGCCAGGGCAGCGTTCAGGTCGTCGATGAATTTCTGCTTGGTGTCGACCGGCTGATAGGTCACGGCGACAAAATGCCGGGCCGGGTCGGGTCTGCGGCTGGATTTTTCGACCCGCCCTATGACGTGGTTCTTGGGAATGCCGATGTCGAATATCGCAAAGTTCAGGCTCTTCGCGCGTGCTGCGGAATAGGGCAGCGACAGGTCGTCCGAGCGCGCCCGCATCGTCGAGACGAATATCTGGACGATGTTTGCCGATGCTTCCGGCTTGCCGCCGGCCAATCCAAGCACGGCCCGTCCGCCGCATCCCGACAGGACCAGCAGCACCACAAGGACGGTCAGATGGCGAATATTCGGCATGCTTGGGCTCGCGCTGCGGCAACTGGTCGAGATTTAAGAGCAGCAATTGTGCAGGTCGGCAACGGTTGAGACGCCTGACCGGTCGCCGGCTGGTGAATTCTGCCAGCACCCTGAAACATTCCGGCATCACTTTTGGCTCGCGGCGCGGATGGAGTGGCAAAGAAAAACCCCGCCGGATCGCTCCGGCGGGGTTCTTGTCGTCAGGCTGTGACAGCCAAACTTAGTTGGTGCGGTTCTTCAGGGCCGCGCCGAGGATGTCGCCGAGCGAAGCACCCGAGTCGGTCGAGCCGTACTGGGCGACTGCTTCCTTCTCTTCCGCGATTTCCAGAGCCTTGATCGAGACCTGGATCTTGCGGGTCTTCTTGTCGAAGGCGATGACGCGGGCGTCTACCTTCTGGCCGACGACGAAGCGCTCAGGACGCTGCTCATCACGGTCGCGCGACAGGTCGTTGCGCTTGATGAAGCTTTCCATGCCGTGGTCGACGAGACGAACTTCCAGGCCGCCATCCTTGATGCCGGTGACTTCGCAGGTGACGACGGCGTTCTTGCGCAGTTCGCCCGAGGTCGCGGCTTCGGTGACGGTGTCACGGCCGAGCTGCTTGATGCCGAGCGAGATGCGTTCCTTGTCGATGTCGACGTCGAGAACCTGAGCCTTGACCATGTCGCCACGGTTGTACTCTTCGATGACCTGCTCGCCCGGACGGTTCCAGTCGAGGTCGGACAGGTGCACCATGCCGTCGACGTCGCCGTCGAGACCGATGAACAGGCCGAATTCGGTCTTGTTCTTGACTTCGCCTTCGACCTGCGAACCAACCGGGTGGTTGCGGGCGAATGCTTCCCACGGGTTCTCAAGCGTCTGCTTGAGGCCGAGCGAGATGCGGCGCTTTGCCGGATCCACTTCGAGCACGACCACGTCGACCTGCTGGGTGGTCGACAGGATCTTGCCGGGGTGCACGTTCTTCTTGGTCCACGACATTTCCGAAACGTGGATGAGGCCTTCGATGCCCGGCTCGAGCTCGACGAACGCACCGTAGTCGGTGATGTTCGTGACGGTGCCGGTGATCTTCTTGCCGATCGGGAACTTGGTGCCGATGTCCGACCACGGATCCGACTCGAGCTGCTTCATGCCGAGCGAGATGCGGTGGGTTTCCTGGTTGATGCGGATGATCTGCACCTTGACCGTCTGACCGATGTTGAGGATTTCGGTCGGATGGTTGACGCGGCGCCATGCCATGTCGGTGACGTGCAGCAGGCCGTCGATGCCGCCGAGGTCAACGAACGCACCGTAGTCGGTGATGTTCTTGACCACGCCCTCGACAACCTGACCCTCTTCGAGGTTCTGGACGATCTCGGAGCGCTGCTCTGCACGGCTCTCTTCGAGAACGGTGCGGCGCGAAACGACGATGTTGCCGCGACGGCGATCCATCTTGAGGATCTCGAAGGGCTGCGGGTTGTGCATGAGCGGCGTGACGTCGCGGATCGGACGGATGTCGACCTGCGAACGCGGCAGGAAGGCAACGGCGCCGTCGAGATCGACGGTGAAGCCACCCTTGACCTGGTTGAAGATGACGCCTTCGACGCGCTCACCCTTGGTGAACTTCTCTTCCAGCTTGACCCAGCTCTCTTCGCGGCGAGCCTTGTCGCGCGACAGCATGGCTTCGCCAAGCGCGTTTTCGATGCGCTCGACATAGACCTCGACGGTGTCGCCGACCTTGAGCGAGCCGTCCTTGGCCTTGGCGCCGAATTCCTTCAGCGGAACGCGACCTTCGACCTTCAGGCCGACGTCGATGATGGCCATGTCTTTTTCGATGGCCGTGACGATGCCCTTGACGACCTGGCCTTCGCCCGAATGACCGTCCGAGAAGGACTCTTCGAGCAGGCTCGCGAAATCGTCGCGGGAGGGATTAGCTTGTGACATTGGATCTCCTGGTGCGTCCCGCCTTGCGGGAGCGGCGCCGTGGGTTAGTGTTGCGTTGGCCTGCCTGCACTCCGGGCAAAAAGCCCTTGGCCGCCCTTAAGCGGCAAATCGGCGCGAGAAGAATGCAAAACAGGTCGGTTAGGTGGCGAGATCCGAGGACCTCCGCCTGTTCTCAGCTTTTGAGGATCCGATCGACGATATCCCTGGCTGCGGAAAACGCGGCTTCTATATCCATTTCCGACGTATCGAGCAAGTGCGCGTCTTGCGCTGGCCTGAGCGGCGAGTCGGCGCGGCCGGCATCGCGCTCGTCGCGGCGCTCGATATCGGCGAGGATGCCGGCGAAATCGGCAGTGCCGCCATTGGCCTCGATCTCGGCGAGGCGACGGCGGGCGCGGACTTCCGCGCTGGCGGTGACATAGAGTTTTACATCGGCGTCGGGGCAGACCACCGTGCCGATGTCGCGGCCGTCAAGCACTGCCCCTTGCGGCGAACGCGCGAATTCGCGCTGCTTTTCGACCAGGATCTTCCGCACTTCGGGGAATACGGCGATCCTGGAAGCGGCTTCGCCGACCTGATGGGCAGACAGGACAGTGCGGTCGAGCTTTGTCAGGTCGACCTGCCGGGCCGCCGTTTCCGCGGCCGAGACATTGTCGAGCGGCAGTCCGAAGCTGACCAGCGCGTGCGCAACAGCACGATAGGTCAGCCCGGTGTCGAGCAGCGCCAGATGGTAGTAGTCGGCGAGCCGGCGGGCGAGCGTGCCCTTGCCGGCGCCCGCCGGACCGTCGATGGCGATGGTGATGGCTTTGGGCATGTTCGCGCGGTCTTGTCTCAGACGCTGCGCATCAGGCCGCCGTCGACCCGCAGGCTCTGGCCGGTAATGTAGCCAGCACCTTCCGAAGCGAGGAACGCGATGGTCGCGGCGATCTCTGCCGATGTGCCGTAGCGCTGCATCGGCACGCCGGCGCGGCGCTCGTCGGTCTGCGGCAGGCTGTCGATCCAGCCCGGCAGCACGTTGTTCATGCGCACGTTGTGCTGGGCATATTGGTCGGCGAAGAGCTTGGTGTAGGCGGAAAGTCCGGCGCGTGCGACCGCCGAGGTCGGGAACATCGACGCCGGTTCCCTGACCCATGCGGTCGAGATGTTGACGATGGCGCCGCCCTTCTGGGCGACCATGATCGGCGCGACAAGCCGCACGGCGCGCACGACATTCATGAAATAGACATCGATGCCGGTGTGCCACTGCTCGTCGGTGATCTCCAGCAGCGGTGCGCGCGGGCCATGCCCTGCGCCGTTGACCAGTGCGTCGATGCGGCCCCACTTGTCCATGGCCAGGTCGACGAAGCGCTTGAGGTCGTCGTTCGACTGGTTGGAGCCGGTGAAGCCGAGCCCGCCGAGATCCTTGGCCAAGGCCTCGCCCTTGCCGGACGACGACAGGATGGCGACGCTGTAGCCGTCGGCTGCCAGCTTCTTTGCCGCCGCAGCTCCCATGCCGCTGCCGCCGCCGACGATCATCGCAACTTTGTTGGTCATCATGCTCCCCCGTGATTTCTCTCTAGTTCTGTATTGGCGCCTGGTCGATCTCCGCACCCAGATCGGCCATCAGGCCCATGAATTCCGGGAAGCTCGTGGCGATCATCGCCTGGTCGTCGACTGTGACGGGTTTTTCCGAAGCCAGACCCATGACCAGGAAGCTCATGGCGATGCGGTGGTCGAGGTGGGTCTTGACCACGCCGCCGCCGAGGCCCTTGCCGCCGGGCACGCCGCGGACCGAAAGCGTCGTTTCGCCTTCGGTGCAGTCGACGCCGTTGGCTTCGAGCCCGCGAGCAACGGCGGCCAGCCGGTCGGATTCCTTGACGCGCAGCTCTTCGAGCCCCTGCATCAGCGTTTCGCCCTCGGCGAAGCAGGCAGCGACGGCCAGCACCGGGTACTCGTCGATCATCGACGGCGCGCGCTCGGCCGGAACCTTGACGCCCTTGAGCTCGGAGCCGCGCACGCGCAGGTCGGCGACGTCCTCGCCACCGGCGTTGCGGCGGTTGAGGATTTCGATCGAACCGCCCATCTCGGTCAGCGTGGTGATCAGGCCGGTGCGGGTCGGGTTCATCAGCACGTTTTCGATGGTGACGTCCGAGCCGGGCACGATGAGCGCTGCGACCAGCGGGAAGCCGGCTGAGGACGGATCGCCGGGAACGGCGATGGTCTGGCCGGTGAGCTTGCCCTGGCCTTCGATGAAGATGTGGCGCACGCCCTGCTCGTCGGTCTGGACCTCGATGTTGGCGCCGAAGCCCTTGAGCATCTTTTCGGTGTGGTCGCGCGTCATCACAGGTTCGATGACGGTGGTGATGCCGGGCGTGTTGAGGCCTGCGAGCAGCACCGCCGACTTGACCTGGGCGGAGGCCATCGGCACGCGATAGCTGATCGGGGCTGCCTGTCGCGGTCCGCGCAGCTTGAGCGGCATCCGGTCGCCCGGGGCGGCGTCGATGACCTGCACGCCCATCTGGCGCAGCGGATCGAGCACGCGGCCCATCGGTCGACCCGAAAGCGAGGCGTCGCCGATGAAGGTGGTTTCCATGTCGTAGGTGCCGACCAGGCCCATGGTCAGGCGCGAGCCGGTGCCGGCATTGCCGAAGTCGAGCGGCGCTTCGGCCTGCAGCAGCGCGCCGTTGCCGGTGCCCTTGATGACCCATTCGTCGGCGTGCTTTTCGATATGCGCGCCCATCGCCTTCATCGCATCGCCGGTGCGCATCACGTCTTCGCCTTCGAGCAGGCCGGTGATGCGGGTCTCGCCTGAGGCCAGGCCGCCGAACATGAAGGAGCGATGCGAAATCGATTTGTCGCCGGGCACGCGGGCGGTTCCGGACAGGGATTGCGATTTGCGGGCGACGGCCGGCTGCGGCGCGACGTTATGCGACATGTTGGGTCCTCGTACGGGATTGCCTTGCGAAACCCGGCATTCCCAATGATTGCGGCGGTGTCCTAGCATTGATTGCCAATGTGGTCATCCCCATTTGCCGGAGTGGTTTCGGGCCGGGGCTCAATCGCCGGGATTTGGCTTTGACAGCGCAGCAAACTGCCGCTAAGGGGTCCGAAAAGCGAACAAGACGAGGCCTGACGTGGCAAAATCCGAGCTTGGTACAAAGCGTATCGACCCTGAGACGGGCCGCAAGTTCTACGACCTGAACAAGGACCCGATCGTCTCCCCTTACACGGGCAAGACTTATCCGCGTTCCTACTTCGACGACGGCAAGGTATCCGCCCTGCTCGAGGAAGACGAAGAAGTGGAAGCCAAGGAGCTCGATTCGGAAGAGGAAGGCGCGGAAGTCGTGTCCCTCGAGGACGCCGACGACGAGGCGAAGGGCGGCGACGACCTGCCGGATCTCGACGACGACGATGTCGATCTGGGCGACGATGACGACGATACGTTCCTTGCCGACGAGGAAGAGGAAGACGACGACGTCTCCGACATGATCGGCGTTGGCGACGACGAAGACGAGATCTGACGCCGCTTTGGGAGAAACCGAAAAAAGGTTTCGAACAAGGCTTGCCAAGGGCAAAATGCGGCGCTAGAAGCCGCCCATCAAACACGGCGCGGACGAAATATTCGCGCCGTCCTCTTCACCGGAAACGGTGCCGGCATCGCCGGGTGTGGGGCCATAGCTCAGTTGGGAGAGCGCTTGAATGGCATTCAAGAGGTCGTCGGTTCGATTCCGATTGGCTCCACCAAATCTTTCCAGATGAACCTGCATTTGGTACCGCCAGCCACCCGGCTGGCGTTTTTGCTATTGGGCCTGCGCAGGGCACATTGTCTTTGCCTGACTGATATTTCGACACTTTCGGCTCCGCGCCCGCAGTAGGGCATGTTGCGGGGAACCTGCTCCCGAACACGTCATGGCCGATCATCGTAGAGGTGAATTGGCGTGATTCGCGTTCGCACATTTGTTGATTGTTTTTATCAGGAATGTTAGACGGCGGCCACGGCTTGCGAGTATGGTGGTCTGGCCGCCATGCCGTCGGCCTCGCCAAACGCCGCCACGGGAGATCCGAGCATGGACGCCAGCAGTCGCATCGAAGCCGCATCGAAGGTCCGACGGCACGTTGCGACCAAGGCGCTGCGAACGGTCGCCGTCGCGTCCTGCCTTTTGCTGGCAGCTCCAGCGCTCCATGCGCAGGAAATGGCTCCGGCCAATCCGTTCGCGCCGGTCGCCCCTTCCGTTTCCCCTGCCCCAGCCCGGCCTGTGATCGCGCCGACTTTAGGGATGCAGCCTGCCTCGGTGCCAGCCGCTCAACTCGCCCCTGCCGCGCCGATCGCTTCCGACGACGCTTTCGGAGCCGCTCCCACGCAGGTTCCCGCCCAACCGGGACTGCCCCAAGGCACGCTGCCGCATGATTTGTCGCCCTGGGGCATGTTCATGGCCGCCGACTGGGTCGTCAAGGCGGTGATGATCGGCCTCGCCTTCGCCTCGCTGGTGACGTGGACGGTGTGGCTTGCCAAATCGCTGGAGATCGCGGCGAGCAAGGCGCGCCTCAAGAAGGCCCTGCGCGGCATCCTTGGCGCGCGCCGGCTGAGCGACGCCGCGGCGGCGCTGGGCGATCATTCCGGCATCGGCGGCATCTTGGTGCGCGCCGCCGTCGAGGAAATGGAGATGTCGGGCCACGGCCATGGCCCGGTCGATGCCAGCGGCATCAAGGAGCGCGTCGAGTCGCGGCTGTTGCGGATCCAGGCGCAGGCCGGCCGGCGGCTGAGCCGTGGCACCGGCGTTCTCGCCACCATCGGCTCGACGGCGCCGTTCGTCGGCCTTTTCGGCACCGTCTGGGGCATCATGAATTCGTTCATCGGCATTTCGGAGGCGCAGACCACCAATCTGGCCGTCGTTGCGCCCGGTATCGCTGAGGCGCTGCTGGCAACCGCCGTAGGTCTCGTCGCCGCCATTCCGGCCGTTGTGATCTACAACGTCTTTGCCCGCTCGGTGACCGGCTATCGCCAGGGTCTGGCCGACGCCGCGGCCGGTGTGCAGCGCCTGGTCAGCCGTGATCTGGATCGGCAACCGGCGCGCTCCCATCCGGCACCTGTCGCAATGCCAGCCGGCAATCGGCTCAGCAACGCAGCAAACGTCTAGGAGGCGGCGCCGTGGCCGGTGGCATCAGAGAATCGTCCGACGACGACGACATGCAGGAGAACCACGAGATCAACGTGACGCCGTTCATCGACGTCATGCTGGTTTTGCTGATCATCTTCATGGTGGCTGCCCCGCTCGCAACCGTCGACATCAATGTCGATCTGCCCGCCTCGACGGCGACGCCTTCGCCGCGCCCGGAAGAGCCGCTCTACGTGACGCTCAGGGACGATCTCAGCCTGGCCGTCGGCTCGGAGACGGTCGACAGGGCGTCATTCCAGCAGAGTCTCGACGTTGAGGCCAAGGGCGACAAGGCGCAGCGCATTTTCCTGCGCGCCGATCGCGGTGTCGACTACGGCGACCTGATGGAAGTGATGAACCTGATGCGCGGCGCCGGCTATCTCAAGATCGCGCTGGTCGGCCTCGAAACCATCTCGGATGCGCCCGCTGCCCCGCGAGCGGCGCAATGAGCGTGCTGGCGCACCAGGGCTACGAGTTCGGCGGCTTCAACCCGCGCGAACTTGGGCTGTGGTCGACGGCGGCGGCGGTAATCGTCTCCGTGCATGTCGCGGCCGCCTGGTACGTCCAGCGCATGCCGGCGGAGACCTTTCCGCTGGAACAGGCCCAGTCGGCCGTGATGATCGACCTCGCCCCGATGGCGCTGGCACCCGAGGCAGTGCCGCAAGACACCGCCGATCTGGTCGACAGTGCTGCGTCCGAGCCCGTCGAGGAAGTCACCGAGCCGGTCGAACCTGTCGAGGCGGATGCCGCCGAACCGGTGGCCGAGCCGGTCAACGAGGTTGCGCAGCCCGAGCCCGAACCGGCGGAAGAGGTTGCCGAGGTCGAGCCGGCCGACGAAGTGGTCCCCGACCTTGTCGAGCTGCCATTGCCCGAAGTCGCGATGGCGGTTCCCCAGCCACGGCCGGCGGTCGAGAAACCCAGGCCCGTGGTCAAGCCGGTTCGCGACAAGAAGCCGGGTGAAAAGAAGCCCGTCGAAAAGCCGGTCAAGCAGGCCGAGATGAAGAAGCCGCAGCCCAGCACGATGGATGCCAGGAAGTCGGCCCAGGTCTCCGACACCACGCGAGCGCCCGCGGCGGGCCAAGGCGCGGGCAAGTCGATGTCGCCGGCGCAGTGGAAAGCACGTGTCTATGCGCGCATGGCAAGGCAGCAGCCGAGAGTTCGCAAGAACGGATCGGTCACCGTGCGCTTCACGTTCAGCCAGAGCGGCGATGTTCTGACGGCCAACATCCTGAGCTCGTCGGGCATTCCGGAGCTGGACGAGGCCGCGTTGCGCACTGTCCGGCGCGCCTCGCCGATCCCTGCGCCGCCGCCGGCCGTGCCGGCCTATCTGGTCCTGCCGATCACCTTCCGGTGAAATGAACCGATATCCAGCCGGGCGCGTCCCGCGTTCAACGGTGGATAGGCATGCGCGTCGACGCCGAGATGCGCAGCAGGCTGGGTTCGTATTCGGCCCGGAGCGAGGCGAAGGCCTGGCGGCACTTTTCCTTGTCGCTGTCGACAGGCAGCCCGCTTGCGGCCAGCGTCTCGTAGAGCTTGTCGAAATCGATCGCCGCTTGCCCGCCCTGTTCGCTTTTCGCCTTGGGAAGAATGACCGGAAGCTCGTTCGAGATCAGGTTTAGCGCGGCTATCCCGGTGTGGCGGCAGATGTGCGCGGCGTTCACCTGCCGGAGGTCGAGCGTCGCGATCACCAGCGACGCAGAATCGAGCACTGCCGCCGCGGCGCCGACCCAGTTGGTGCCACGATAGATCGACGGCGCATATGCCAGAATGGGCGAGATGGAGTGGGTCTCAAGGATGCCGCGGAACCACGCTTCCCAGTCTTCCCAGACGGCTGTGTCCGCCACCTTGTCGGCCTGTTCGAGGGCGGTGACCAGGCTGGCGCAGGTTGGGTTGTGGCCGGTCCGGGCGTAGAGCCAGCCGACCTTGCGCTCGCGTGTCCGCACCGCGGCGAGGTAGCCGGGCGCAAAGCTGAACAGCAGCACAACGATGACGAGCCCGATGGCGGCTTCGAAGATGGCGAGAAATTCGCCCAGCAACGTCGGCGGCGTCTTGAAGCCGAGCGTGCTCAGCGCCGAGCCGCTGGCGCTCAGCGCGTAGGGCAGGCTCGCCTCTGCCTTGAGGCCCCACAGGATGAAGCCGAATGAGATCTGCACCAGAAGGAACCAGCTGACGATCGACAGCAGGATGAAGAGCGGCAGTATCCAGGCCTGGCTGCGCTGGATGTCGACATAGTCGCGTCTGTCGGCGGTAAAGCGCTGGATGGAGCTGACTGCCAGGAAGCATGCCGCACGCGACAGCGCGTCGCGTTCGCGCCGGTTGAGCAAGGTCACCCTGACCACGGAGCGGAAATAGACGAAAAGCCCGATGAGGCCGACAATCACAAGCACGACGCGCAGTAAGGTGTCCATCCCGGTCCCCCGTCCCGGCACGCGGTGGGTGCCGGAGGTCATCGAACGGGAGCTAGCGCGAGGGGAGCGCTTGTCCAGTGCGGCGGTCTGATTTGCACCAGTGCGATGGCGCGGAACAGATGGTGCTTTCCGGCGTCTAGCCGCGCCGCCGCCGCCGCTGAACGCGGCGCAATATCATCCAGCGCTCGATCTTGAGCGGATTGGCAAGGGCTACCTTCCACCAGGGGCGGGTTTCCAGGACGGTGTAGTACTGCACCGGCTTGCCGCCCGGGCCATTCATGGAAAACAGGAGCCGGTAGTTGGATGTGTCGCCGACCGTGCCGCCGCCATGGCCGACGGTGTCGCTGTCCGGTCCGCGCGTTCCCGGGCGCGCCGGTCCTTCAAGCAGGTGTTGGAGGTGGTGACGGGTGATCGCCAATTCGCGCCTTAGCGCTTCGATCTCGGCTGTGAGAGCGTCGGCCGGCTGCGGTGCCTTGCTTGGTGTCATCTTCTGGCCTCTGCCTCGGTGCCGGTCACGGGTTCGATGTCGAACAGCTTGCGCAGCGCGGAATCCATGCGCTCCGGGGTCCTGACCTCGTTGATGTATGCCTGAGCGTTCTTGCCCAGCATTGCCGACCGATCGGGATCGGACAGCAGGGCAAGCACCGCATCGGCGTAGGCTTTCGCCATGCGCGCATCGTTCCTGTCAGACGGGAGCAGGACCCCGGTCTTGCCGTCCATGACCGCGTCATCGATACCGCCGATGTCCGGGGCAATGACGGTCTTGCCGTGAGCCATCGCCTCGAGAACGACGTTTGGCATGCCGTCATACCAGGAGGTGTACAGAAAAATCTCGTGGCCCAGGCGGGCAAGATCAGCAAAGCTGTCGAACGGCCCGCAGTAGCTGAGGCCAGGCGTGTTCTTGGGCGGCAGCAGATGCTGGGTCCTTTCGATGACACCGCCATACATTTCGATGCAAATCGCGGGGTCGGCCGCGACAAGTAGCTGCGCGATCCGCGGCAGCAAGTCGCATCGCTTCTCCCGATCGACGCGCGACCCCCACAAGATGCGCTTGCGCATGCTCTGGTCAGCAATGCGGGAGGCACTCATGCATGATGCGGGAATGTAGCTTATCCGAGGGGAAACCAGACCTTGGGCAGACTTCGTGGAGGCTGTGTTGTCGCTGACGACATGTCCGCCCATCGTGGTAATTTGGTCAACCAGCTTGAGAGGCTGATCTAGGTCAACATTCGTCGAACGGTGGTTGAGAAAGTGATAGTAGACGATCTGGTCTGGGCCTAGACGATTGAGCGCAATTTCGAGCACGCGGTGGCTTCCGGCGCCCGCGCGGAAATGCACTCTGGCACCCGGGGCGGTGTTTTCGATGAGTTTCAGCGTGATCTCTGAGAACTGCTGGGGAAGCAAGTGCCCAGCGACGTGATAGGCGTCCAGAAAGCATACATTTGCTGGCAGGTCATACACCGCGATATGCTCGTCGGCATATTCCATCGCGATGGCCAGGATCTGCCTTGAGGGGTCTGTGCGAAGGAGTGACTCGATAATCTGGCGAACGTACTTTTCGGCTCCGCCATGGACGAAATAGGGAACGACGAATACGTCGGTAAAGCGTTTGCCAGCGACCACTTCGCACAGTCGGTAGTAGGCGAGTCCGGCGTCGAGGAATGCAAATCGTTGGCTATGGACTTGTCCACCTACATTGGCCGGCGAGATCATTGGCTCAATGCGGCCTGCAGCTGCCATCATTTCCAACGTTGACGAATTTCGCAAAAACGCATCGCGCAAATGGGCATTGTCATCGACGCTGTCCAAAGGCCTTTTCGTGCCAATTTCGTATGCTTCCACATCCGCCCGACCGATGCGCAAGTAGTTCTCCGGCTCGAGCAATCGCGTTGGCGCTAGTGTTAGCGGATAGGTTGCCTCTCTGGCCTTGGCCATGATGCTGGCCGAGTGGTTCCTGTAGTAGAGCGCGACGTTGCGAGCCACGGCGTACCGGTATCCATCCGCCAACAGTTCGGCGTTCATGTGCCAATCTTCATAGGCGTGGCCGCGATCGCCGCGGGGATGGACGTATTTGTGTTTTTCAAATGCCGAACGATGGCCGAAAATCGACGAGATATATGGGTGATCGACAGGGAAGATCAGAGGCGTCAGGGCGCCGGAGCCTGTCAAGACGGACAGGCCCTGCCTGCTGCCAAACGAAATCAGGTACTCCGGGAGAATGATGTAGTCTGTGCCGAGCTTGCGGGCGAGGAGAAGGCTTTCTACCAGCCTGTTGTAGGAGAACAGATCGTCGCCGTCTGTAATGCAGATGTACTCGCCGTCTGCAGCGGCAATGCCGTCGTTGCGGCTGTGCGCCAGAGAGCGATTGGCGACCTCGACGATCTTCAGCCGAAGAAACGACTGGGACTGAAACCCACGGGCGATGCGGGCGGTCGTATCGCACGCGCTGTCCAGAACCATTACAAGCTCGACGGCAATGCCTGCTGCGGCTGCGAAGTCCGCAGCGTCGCGGATCGAGAGCAACGTCTTTGCCAGAAGCTCCTTCTCGCGATGTATGTTCAGCACGACCGATATGTCGAGTTGCATGAATTGAGTGCTCTGGCGGTTTCTTTGGCGGTCGGCATAACAATGTTGGAGTGCATGGTGCAATAGGTCGCGCTGTCTGGTGGCCTCTTCCGAGGCCTCCCGCTGGACGGCCCAATTGCATGCTGCAAGGTTGCGGCGGGTGTGTGACGCGGCTATGCCCTGACGGACGGCGCAGACGAGAAGGCAGAGCAGATGAAGACCATATCCACGTCGAAGTCGCATGGCGGCATCCAGGGCGTCCATGCGCATGCGTCGGACGCGTGCGCCTGCGACATGACCTTCGCGGTGTTCGTGCCGCCGCAGGCCAAGGACGGTCCGGTGCCGGTGCTGTGGTACCTCTCGGGCCTCACCTGCACGCACGCCAATGTCATGGACAAGGGCGAGTATCGCCGGCTCGCCGCGGAACTCGGGCTGATCGTCGTTTGCCCCGACACCAGCCCGCGCGGCGAAGGCATTCCCGACGAGAACGACAACTGGCAGTTCGGCTCGGGTGCCGGCTTCTATGTCGACGCGACGCAGGAGCCGTTCGCCAAGAACTACCGCATGTATTCCTACATCACCGAGGAGCTGCCGGCATTGATCGCGGCAAACTTCCCGGCCGACATGTCGCGCCAGGCGATCTTTGGCCACTCGATGGGCGGCCACGGCGCGCTGACCATTGCGCTGAAGCACCCCGGGCGCTTCAAGAGCTGCTCGGCCTTCGCCCCCATCGCCCAGCCGTCGACGGCGGGCTGGTCGAAGCCGGCGCTGGAAAAATACCTTGGGACCGATGAAGCGTCGTGGCGCGCCTATGACACGACGCTGCTGATTGGCGACGGCAGGCGCTTCCCGGAGTTCCTGGTCGACCAGGGCACGGCTGACGGCTTCCTGCAGGAGGGCCTGCGTCCGTGGCTGCTCGAAGAGGCGTGCGGCAAGGCCGGCATCGGGCTCACCTTGCGCATGCAGGACGGCTACGACCACTCCTACAACTTCATCTCCACCTTCATGGACGACCACCTGAGGTGGCATGCGCAGCGTCTTGGATGAGCTGGCGTCACGGCGCCGGCGCCGCTTGATGCCCTTCTTCCGGGTTTTGCGGCCCTGCCTGGCGCTTCGCCTCAAGATGCGGCAATGATTGATGTGAGCTGCACAACATTTGGAGTTGCACGTTAGCTGTCGTGAAAATAGGTTCGCTCGTCCCTTGAGCGCGCCTGTTGGCGGCAGGGCGTCAAACAACAGAGGCTTTCATGACACGACTTCACACCCTTCTCGCGGCTGGCGTTGCTGGCCTCGCGACGACGCTCGTCGCAGCGCCGGCGCTCGCCCAGGGCAAGACTCTGACCATCTCCTGGTGGGGCTTCAACGGCGACAAGCTCGACGAATACATCATCAAGCCGTTCAAGGAGAAGTGCGGCTGCGAGATCGTCTTCGAGACAGGCAACAACGCCGACCGTCTCAACAAGATCAAGATCCGCAACGGCGAGGGCGTCGACGTCGCCTACTTCACCGACGCCTATTCGCAGATCGGCATCAAGGAAGGCCTGTTCCAGCCGATCGACAAGTCGAAGGTGCCGAACCTCGAAGGTCTCTACGATCTCGCCAAGGCACCGCAGGGTGAATTCGGTCCGGCTTATACCATCGGCCGCGTCGGCGTGATCTACGACACCGCCAAGGTCAAGGCCCCGATCACCTCGTGGAACGACCTGTGGAAGGAAGACTTCAAGGCGTCGCTGTCGCTGCCGGGCATCACCACCACCGCCGGCCCGATGGCCGTGATGATCGCCGGCACCCATGCCGGCGTCGATCCCTTCACCGATACCGACGGTGCCTTCAAGGCGATCGAAGACCTGAAGCCGAACGTCGTCAAGAACTACAACACCGGCTCCGAGTTGGTGAACCTGTTTTCGACCGGCGAGATTTCGGCCTCGGTTGCCCAGGACTTCACGCTGGCCCAGATCCAGGCTGCCGTGCCGACCGCCGCATGGGCGGATCTGTCGGATGGCGCCATCGCCACGCTCAACACCATCAACATCCCCAAGGGTGCTGCCAATGTCGAGCTGGCCCATGAATTCATCAACTTCGTGCTGTCGCAGGAAGTGCAGCAGAAGACCGCCGAGAATGGCGTCGATGCGCCCGTCGTCAAGGCTGTCACGCTGACGCCGGAACAGGCCAAGCTCTGGACCTACGGCGCCGACATGATCGCCTCGCTGAAGCAGGTCGACTACGAAAAGCTGAACGAAGCCAAGAACGACTGGGTCGATCGCTGGAACGAAGTTTTCGGCATGTAAGACCGAAAGGGAGGGGAGGGGCATGCGCCTTTCCCCTCTGCCTTGTGTGTTTGGCGCAACGCTGAACGTCATTTGAACTGCCATTTCGGCCTTTGCGGCATTCTGCGCCTTTCGCCGCCGGCCAATGAAGGCTAGCAAGCCTGCGACGACGCGCCCGCGGCGGCAACGCCCGGGGACAAACTGGAAGAGATCGAACTTTCATGTTGAAACGATATGCCGGATGGTGGCTCGCGGCGCCGGCCACCCTGGCGGTGCTGATATTCCTCGTGCTGCCTGTAGCCGCGACCATCGCCACCACCTTCGCCGAGCCCAAGGGCTTCTTCGCGCCCTACGCGGCCTTCTTCAACAGCGGCTTCCGCCGCACCGTGCTCTGGCGCACCATTGAGATTTCGCTGGCGACCACCGCGATTTCGCTCGTCGTCGGCTTCCTGACCGCCTATGTCGTGTCGAAGTCGCCGGGCAGGCTGAAGAGCCTTTTGATCATCGCCGCCGTGTTCCCGCTGCTGACCGGCGTCGTCGTCCGCTCCTTCGCCTGGCTGATCATCCTTGGCAAGAACGGCATCCTCAACAACTTCCTGGTCGGCATCGGCGCGATCTCGGAGCCGCTGTCGATGCTCTACACGCAAGGGTCGGTCATCGTCGCCATGGTCTACCTGTTCGTCCCGCTGATGATCCTGACGCTTGTCGGTGTGCTCGAAAACATCCCCGACGACGTCGTCCAGGCTTCCGCCTCGCTTGGCGCCACGCCCGCGGCGACCTTCCGGCAGGTGATCCTGCCACTGGCCGTGCCCGGATTGATCGTCGGTGCGGTGCTCGTCTTTACCGGCTCGTTCACCGCCTACGCCACGCCCCAGCTTCTCGGTGGCGAACGCCAGATGGTCATGGGCACGCTGATGTACCAGCGCGCCATGGTGTCCTTCGACTGGGTCGGCGCCTCCACCATTGCAGCGATCATGGTGGTGATTACGATCACCGTCGTGCTCGCCATGAGCCGCATCGCGCGGCGTCTCAACCCGATGGCGACATGATGACCGGCCGTATCAATCCCCTGCTGATCCTGTTCGCCGTCCTGGTCTACATCTTCCTGATGGGGCCGCTGATCATCGTGCTCGGCGCATCGGTCAGCGACACCACCTACCTGACCTTCCCGCCGCAGGGCTTCTCGCTGCGCTGGTTCGAGAACATTTTCGAAATCAGCGCCTTCCGCCGCACCATCGTCACCAGCCTGCAGCTTGCTTTCCTGGCGACCGGGCTGGCGCTCCTGATCGGCATTCCTGCCGCCTATGCGCTCAACCGCTACCGCATCAAGCTGCCGTCCTGGCTGTCGACTGTCTTCGTGCTGCCGATCCTGGTGCCCGAGATCGTGCTCGGCTTCTCGCTGCTGAAGTCGGTCGCTGTCGGCATGCAGACGCCGATCTTCTTGACGCTGCTGGTCGGCCACATGCTGCTGGTGCTGCCCTATTGCGTGCGTGTCGTCTCGGCGAGCCTTGCCTCGTTCGACTTCTCGATCGAGGAAGCCGCCGTCAGCCTTGGTAGCCCGCCGGTGAAAACCTTCTTCACCATCGTCTTGCCCAACGTCCGTTCCGGCGTGATCGCGGCCTTCATCCTGGCCTTCATCACCTCGATCAACGACGTGTCGACGTCGCTGTTCCTCACCGGCCCCGGCATCTCGACGCTGCCCATTCAGATTCTCGCCCATGTCGAGCAGTTCTTCGACCCGACGATCGCGTCGGTGTCGGTGCTGCTGATGCTGCTGACCGTCGCAGTCATGGCCATCGTCGAGCGCACGCTCGGCCTCACCTTCCTTGCGAAGTAGACCCATATGACCCAGGCACTTACAGTCCAGAATCTCACCGCCCACTACGGCGCCACCAAGGTGCTGGAGGACCTGTCGCTGTCGGTCGGCAAAGGCGAGCTCGTCTCGCTGCTCGGCGCCTCGGGCTGCGGCAAGACAACGACGCTGCGCCTCATCGCCGGCTTCCTCGAGCCGACGTCGGGCTCGATCCGCCTCGGCGACAAGGACCTGACCCGGCTGCCGGCCTACAAGCGCGACATCGGCCTGGTGTTCCAGAACTATGCGCTGTTCCCGCATCTTTCGGTGCTCGACAATGTCGCCTTCGGCCTCAAGCAGCGCGGCGTGGCTCCAGCCGAGCGTGACAAGCGCGCCAGGGCGATGCTCGAACGCGTCGGCCTGGCGCAGCTCGCCGACCGCCTGCCGGGCGCCCTGTCGGGCGGCCAGAAGCAGCGCGTCGCGCTTGCCCGTGCGCTGGTCATCGAGCCGCCGCTCTTGATGTTCGACGAGCCGCTGTCCAACCTCGACGCCAAGCTGCGCGTCGACATGCGCGTCGAGATCCGCCAGCTGCAGCGCGCCAACGGCACGACTTCGGTCTACGTCACCCACGACCAGGAAGAGGCGTTCTCGATCTCCGACCGCGTCGCCATCATGAACGCCGGCCGCATCATGCAGTTCGACACGCCCGAGACGCTGTACCAGCGTCCGGCCAACGCCTTCGTCGCCCGCTTCGTCGGCTTCGAGAACCTGGTACCAATGAAGGTTTCGGCGCGCGATGGCGCAACCGTGACGGCCGTGACCGAGGATGGTTCGCAGCTCAGGCTGTCGCAGGACCGCTTCGGCGCGATCCCCGATGCGTTTGTGCTGGCAGCTCGCGCGGACGGCCTGTCCGTCTCGACCGACGCCAAGGCCGAAGGCATCCCGGCGACGCTCGGCCTGCGCACCTATCTCGGCCGCGCCTACCAGTACCAGTCCGAAACGGCGGCCGGCCAGCTGATCGCCAACGGCTCGCTGTCAGCACCGCTGGAGCCGGGTGCGCAGGCGAAGCTCGTGCCGGTGCCCGACCAGTGCTGCGTGCTGAAGCCGGAATGAACTGAGGACTGTAGATTGTCCATCCTCATCGCCAACGCCACCGTCCTGCCCTGCACGGAGGACATGCCCGTCATCGACAAGGGCTGGGTCCATGTCGAGGGCGAGGTCATCAAGGCGGTCGGCGCGGGCGAAGCGCCAGCAATCGCCGGCGCGGAAGTAATCGATGTCGATGGCGACCTCGTCATGCCGGGCATGGTCAATCCGCATTGCCACATGGCGATGACGCTGTTCCGTGGCCTCGGCGAGGACGTCGACGACCGGCTCTACCGCTACATCCTGCCGCTGGAACGCAAGTTCGTGCGGCCCGAGGCGGTGCGTGCCGGCACAGCGCTTGCAGCACTTGAGCTGATCGAGGGCGGCGTCACTTCGGTCGCCGACATGTATTACTTCGAGACCGAAGTTGCTCGCGTGGTTGCCCAGGCCGGCATTCGCGGCGTGCTCGGCCAGACCATCGCCGACTTCGATCCGCCGGATCACAAAAACGTCGACGAAGGTTTTGCGCTGACCGAGGCGCTCGTCGCCGAGTTCGCCGGCCATGGCCGGGTCATCCCGTCGATTGCCCCGCACGCGCCCTACTCGACCGGCATGGCAACGATGGAACGCATCGCCCGCTGGGCGGACGACCATCCTGACGTCCCCGTGCAGATGCATCTCGCCGAGAGCGATGCCGAGATGGAGTGGGCTGAAAAGACCCACGGCATGCGCCCGGTCGAGGTGGTCGAGAAAGCGGGGCTGCTGCGCAAGGGCCTGATCTGCGCCCACTGCCTGCATGTCGATGAGACAGACATCGAGCGCATGGCCCATGCTGAGGTCTGCGTCGCCCACAATGCCCGTTCCAACGGCAAGGCCGGGCGCGGCATCGCGCCCGTCGAGGCGATGCGCAAGGCCGGCATACCGGTTGGCATCTCGACCGATGGCGCGATGAGCGGCAACACGCTCGACCTGTTCTCGCAGTTCGCGCCGGTGTCGATGTTCGCCAAGCTGCTCGGCCACAGCCGCAAGCCGATGGCATCCGTCGACGTGGTGCGCATGGCGACCCGCGATGGCGCGAAGGTGCTCGGACTGGATGCGAAGGTCGGCTCGCTCGAGCCGGGCAAGCAGGCCGACCTCATCCGCGTCAGCCTGTCGTCGCCACGCCAGCAGCCGGTTTACGACGTCTATTCGACGCTCGTCTTTGCCACGATGCCGACCGACGTGCGCGACGTCATGGTCGGCGGTGACTGGCTGATGCGCGGCCGCGAGGTGTTGAGCCTCGAACGCAAGAAGGTGCTGCGCGACGCGCTGCAGGTGGCGCAGAGCTTCAAGGCCGAGATGGCCCGCATCGACGCTGCCGGGTGAACAAGCACACCGATAGAACAGCAGGAAGGAAAAGCCATGAACAGAACCGAAGCCTCGGCGCGCCTTGACGAGGTGCTTGCCAAAGTCGACTCCAACATCGACGGCAGCCTGGAGCGCCTGTTCGACCTGATCCGCATCCCCTCCGTCTCGACCGATCCGACACACGCCGCCGACTGCAGGCGCGCCGCCGAATGGCTGACCAAGGAGCTTGGCGAACTCGGTTTCGACGCCTCCGTGCGCGCGACCGCGCGGCATCCCATGGTGGTCGGCCATGACCGCACCGGGCAGGGGCCGCATGTGCTGTTCTACGGCCACTACGACGTGCAGCCGGTCGATCCGCTTGACCTGTGGCACTCCGATCCGTTCGAGCCCAAGCTGGTGCCGCAGCCCGATGGCGAGACCCACATCGTTGCCCGCGGCGCTTCCGACGACAAGGGCCAGCTTTTGACCTTCGTCGAGGCGTGCCGTGCCTGGAAGGCCGTTACCGGCAGCCTGCCGATCCAGGTCTCGGTGCTGTTCGAGGGCGAGGAAGAGATCTCCAGCCCGAGCCTGCCGCCCTTCCTCGATACGACAGGCGCCGAGCTCAAGGCCGACGTCGTTCTCGTCTGCGACACCGACATGTGGGACGCCGAGACGCCGGCGGTGACAACGATGCTGCGCGGCGTGCTGAAGGAGGAGATCGTCATCTCCTGCTCCAACCGCGACCTGCATTCTGGCATCTACGGCAACGCCGCGCGCAACCCGCTGCAGGTGCTGTCCGACATCGTCTCCAGCCTGCGCGCATCAGACGGCGGAGTGGCCGTCGAAGGCTTCTATGACGGCGTCACCGAACTGCCCGACGCCATCAAGGCGCAGTGGCAGCGCCTGCCCTTCGACGACAAGGGCTTTTTGGGCGACATCGGCCTCTCGATACCCGCCGGCGAAAACGGCCGCACCGTGCTCGAGCAGGTCTGGGCGCGCCCGAGCTGCGAAATCCACGGCATCATCGGCGGTTACACCGAAGAGGGCTTCAAGACCGTCATCCCGGCCAAGGCGCAGTCCAAGATCTCCTTCCGCCTCGTCGCCGGCCAGGACCCGGAAAAGATCCGCGGGGCCTTCCGCGCCCATGTCCGCGCCCGCATCCCCGCCGATTGCTCGGTCGAGTTCATCGACCATGGCGCGAGTGCCGCGACCGTCATGCCGATCGACGGCGATTTTCTCACCAAGGCGCTCGGCGCGTTGACCGAGGAATGGGAGCGCGAAGCGGCGGTTGCCGGCAGCGGCGGCTCGATCCCGATCGTTTCCGCCTTCAAGGAAAAGCTCGGCATGGATTCGCTGCTGATCGGCTTCGCCCGCTTCGACAACCGCATCCACAGCCCGAACGAAAAGTACGACCTCTCCAGCTTCCGGAAGGGCATCCGCTCCTGGGCCCGCATCCTGGCGGCGTTTGCGGAAGACAAGGGCTGAGGTTGCTGCCGGGTGCGTCCTTCGAGGCTCGCCCGCCGATGGTTATTGTGACTGGATGAGAGTTTTGCGGGCTCGCACCTCAGGATGAGGGGGCGTTGGCGCTGGCCGATCTCGCGGGTCCGGTGTGTCTCGCCAGCTTGAATGTTCGCCAGCTCGACGAACTACCCCCACTCCGTCACGGCTTCGCCGTGCCACCTCTCCCCCACTTCGTGAGGGAGAGGAAGGGCTAAATCTCGTGATGTCTCGATAATCCAATAAGCCGTGGCCTCTCTGCCCAGGGGGCCTCTTCCCAACTTCGTGAGGCAGAGGAAGGGCGCTAAGCTTGCGGCCGCTTTCCTCTCCCCCGTCGAACGGGGGAGAGGTGGTTTGCGAAGCAAACCGGAGTGGGGTCGACCGCGCTTCAGTCGCCCTCATGGTGAGCTTGTCGAACCACGAGGGCGTCGTGAAGCTCTACCAAACCACCTTGTGGCTCGCGCCCGTCTGCACGTTCACAAACCCCTCGGGCACCGCATCCGTCGGCGCCACCAGCACCCAGCGCCAGGGGGCGCAGGTCAGCGTGGCGAATTGCAGCCGCTCGGGGAAGCCGGGGAACCAGCGCGGCGAAAACGTCGGCTCGTAGAGCCAGTCGATCTTGTTGGCCTCGGCGTAGAGCGCTTCCATCTCGGCATCGAGTGCCTCGGCGGGACGATTCGTCATCAGCCCGCCGACCTCGTAGTGCACGTCGGCGACCACCTTGCCGCCCGTCACCAGCGCCCAGCCGCCCTGGTTTTCCGAGATGCGGTTGACCACTTCGGCCATGGCGGCGTCGGATGAGCCGACGACCCAGATGTTGTGCTGGTCGTGCGCCACCGTGCAGCCCACCGCGGTATCAGGAGTCTTCGGGCCACAGCCGAGCCAGAACATTTTTGCGACGCGGCCCTTGCCCGAATAGCGGTCGACGACGGCGAACTTGGTGATGTTGCGTGCCGTGTCGCGCTGCACCTCGCCATCCGCCACCTGTAGTTCCGTGGTGATGAAGTTGTCGTCCCAATGGAACGGGCGCAGCAGCGCCGCCAGCATTGTCTCGCGGCCAGCCTCCGCCGTGATGGCGAAGTCAGCGGCTGTCAGCTTGCGGCCGACATTGACTGTCCTCGTTGCCCAGTCGGGCCAGTCGATATCTGGCAAATGGCCGGTAAAGCGCTTGCCCTCGGAGACCTGCCGGCCGTCGGCCCAGACTTCCGCGATCGACACGGTCGCCGTCTTGTCGAGCAGCACCATGTCGGCGAAGCGGCCGGGCGCGATGGAGCCGACGAAGGGCGTCAGCCGCATATGCCGCGCCGGGTTGATCGATACGCACTGGTAGGCGATCTCGGGCGAAAGCCCGCTTTCGATGGCGAGGCGGACATTGTGGTCGGTCGCGCCCATCTTCAGCGTGTCCGAGGCGCTGCGGTCGTCGGTGGCGAAGGCCACCTGGCTCCAGTCGCGCAGGCCGCGTTCCAAGAGGCCCTTGATGATGTCCGGCATCGAATGCGGCCGGATTTCGATGAAAATGCCGCGCCTGAGCTTGTCCCACGCTTCCTCCGGCGTCCACGCCTCGTGGTCGGAAGACAGGCCGGCAGCGGCGAAGGCGTTGATCGAGGGCAGGTCGCGCAGGCCGGCGCCATGGCCCTCGACCACGCCGCGCTTTTCGAACGTCGCCTGGATCATGCCCCACAGACGGCCGTAGGACGGGTTCTCGGGATTCCACACGGCCGGCCAATCCATCACCTCGTCCAGGCCGGCAACCATGGCGCTTTCGCCGAGGAAGCCGATCTGCTCGGCATAGCCGAAATGGCCGCCGCCGCCCTCGTAGGCCGTCGGCGGCACGGCCGAGCCGGGCAATGGAAAAATCTTCATCGGTGAGCCGGCGCGGCGCGCGGTCAGCCAGAATTCGAGGTTGTTGGGACCATTGACGTTGGAGAATTCGTGGCTCGCCTCGCAGGTCCAGGTGTTGCCGCGCGGCATAACCAGCGCCGCCTCGTGCTCCGGCGTCAGGTGCGAGCTTTCGATGTGCTTGTGTACCTCGCCGAAGCCCGGCACCGCCGCCAGATGCGTGCGGTCGATGGTTTCGCGCGCCGTGCCCGGGAAGCTGCCGGCGGGGCCGACATAGGCGATGCGCCGGCCGCGGATCGCCACTTCGCAATCGTCCATCCAGGTGCCGGTGTGCACGTCGAGCACCCGGCCGAGCTGGACGAGGCGGTCGGCCTCGCGCTTGCCGAGCGCGGTGAGCACGAGGTCCTGCCGTATCCGGATTTCGTCGGCGGGTTCGATCAGCAGGTCGGCGGGCAGGGGAGATGTCTTGGTCATGGCCTCGCCTCTACTGCATCGTCCTCGAAATCGGAACCCGTTTCCGCTGTGCCAGCATACAGCAGGTTTGATCGAGGGGCGCTGGGACAAGCATTTCGGCTTGATTCACGCGATGCGATGATGTGAAGCCAGTCGGACCTGATTTGGAATGAAAGGTCGCGCCATGCAGCTGAAGCCCACCCGCAAGGTGATCATCGACACCGATCCCGGCATCGACGATGCGGTGGCGATCCTTCTGGCGCTGAAGTCGGCAGAGTTCGACGTCATCGGCATCACCACGGTTGCCGGTAACATCGGCATCGCCACCACGACGCGAAATGCCGGCCGCATCCTGGCGCTCGAAGGCCGCGTCGACGTGCCCGTCATCGCCGGCGCTGCCGGCCCGCTGTCGCGCAAGGGTTTTGACACCGCCGACATTCACGGCAATGACGGCCTTGGTGGCGTCGCCTTCCCCGATGCGCTGACCCTGCCCGTGGCCGGCGACGCCGTCACCTGGTTGCGCGAGACGCTCCAGGCTGCGGAAGCCGGCACCGTCGACATCCTGGCACTTGGCCCACTCACCAACATCGCCCGCCTTGTCACCGAGCACCCGGAAACGGCCGGCCGCATCGGCCGCGTCATCGCCATGGGTGGCGCGGTCTACGAGCCGGGCAACATCGGACCACGCGCCGAGTTCAACATCGCCGCAGATCCGGAAGCGGCCGAAATCGTCTTCGCCGCCGGCCTCGACACAACGCTGATCCCGCTCGACGTCACCCGCAAGGTCCGCGCCACGCGCGACGACACGGCGATGCTGCAGGCATCTGGCGTGCCGGCAGCCGTCGCCTCGGGCGCGCTGATCGACGCTTATTTCCAGTCGACGTCAGGCGGCGAGAGCCGGCCGCTGCACGACCCTTGCGTCATGCTTCTGGCGCTCGACGAGGCGCTGTTCGGCTGCGAGACGCTGAAGCTGGTCGTCGACACCGGCGCGACGCGGGATGCGGGGGCGCTGACGGTTTCGGAGGATGGTGCTGCCATTTCGGTGGCGCTGAAGGTCGAGAGCGCTGCGGTGCTGACGCTGCTCTATGACAGGCTGAAGGCGGAGTAGGGTACCGCCGTCGCGGAGGCGGAGCGAAGCGCAGGTTTTCGGGATCCAGATGTGGGGAGGCGAGACGCATTTCGTCCCCCATCTATAGGGGAAAGAGCCCCCACTCCGTCACGGCTTCGCCGTGCCACCTCTCCCCCACTACGTGAGGGAGAGGAAGCGCTAATCTCGCAGGTCGCAGATCTCGCGGAACCTGTGTTCACGTCGCGGACCTGTGTTCCTTGCGCTCCAATCTTGCGAGGAAGCCAAACTTCTGAGGAGTATAAAAGAGGGCTGAGCTCGCGGCCGCTTTCCTCTCCCCCGTCGAACGGGGGAGAGGTGGTTTGCGCAGCAAACCGGAGTGGGGGTCGATAGCGCTCAGTGGCCGTCTTGAGATGAATGCCTTGCGGCCCCCGCCTTTAGGCCGCCGCCAGCTCCTGCTCCACCAGCGTCGTCCAGAACTTCACCCCGCTCGCCAGCGCATCGTCGTTGAAGTCATAGCGGCTGTTGTGGTGCAGCGCGCCGTCGACGGCGGGGCCGTTGCCGAGCCAGACATAGGCGCCCGGCACCTCCTGGGAAAACATGGCGAAGTCGTCGCCGGCTGTCGAGGGCGGGAACTCGGTCATCACCTTGTCGACGCCGAGTGCCGCCTGTGCTGCCGCAAGTGCCCGGCGCGTCGCGTCACGGTCGTTCACGACAGGCGGCATCTGCCTGAAATAGCGATACTCCGCCTCGATGCCGTAGAGCTTGGCCGAGCCTTCGGCCAGCGCGCCGATCTCTTCTTCCAGCTGGTCGCGCACGGCGGCGGAATAGGCGCGTGACGTGCCGCCGATCTTGACCAGGTCGGGGATGACGTTGAGAGCTTCGAAGCTGCCGGCCTCCATGGCGCAGGCGCTGACCACCGCCGGCTGCAGCGGGTCGACCCGGCGCGCGACAATGGTGTGAAGCGCTGTCAGGAACTGGCCGGCTGCCGTCATCGCGTCGCGGCCGAGATGCGGCTTGGCGCCATGGGTGCCGATGCCCTTGAAGGTGACGGTCCAGCGGTCGGAGGAGGCGAGCTGCGGCCCCGGAACCACCGCCATGCTGTCGGAGGCGATTCCCGGCATGTTGTGCAGGCCGTAGACGGCGTCGACCGGGAACTGCCTGAAGAAGCCGTCTTCGATCATCGCTTTGGCACCGCCGCGGCCTTCTTCGGCCGGCTGGAAGATGAAATGCACCGTACCCGAGAAGTTGCGGCTGCGGGCGAGCTCGCGCGCGGCACCCAAAAGCATCACGGTATGGCCGTCATGGCCGCAGGCGTGCATCTTGCCTGATACGGTCGACTTGTAGGCCCGGTCCTCGGCCATTTCCGGCATCGCGAGCGCATCCATGTCGGCGCGCAGCGCAATGCGTCGCGAGCCCTCGCCGAGCTTGAGCGTGCCGACGACGCCTGTCTTGCCGAGCCCTGCCTGCACGGCGATGCCGGCCTCGGCCAGCATCTTCCGAACGATGCCCGACGTCCGCACCTCCTCGAATCCCAGCTCGGGATGGGCGTGGATGTCGCGGCGCAGCGCCGTCAGCATCTCGATTTCGCCCTTGTCGTGCCCGGCAGTCGATGTCATCACGCAAACTCCGTTCGGCCCGTCTCAACAATCCTTAGCGCCCAGGGCCATCGGCGCCGCATGTCCCCTTCTGCAACAGAAAGGCCCGTTGTGCCACTCGCTCCGCATCAATTCTGGCAGACATTCTACCCCGTGGGCACGTTCGACGTCGCACCCGCGGATGGCTTCCGCGACCTCTATCCGGCATCGCTGCCCGACGGGCGCCAGATCGCGCTGCCTGTCCGGGTGCTTCCGGGGGACGGCAGCCGGGCGGTCGCCTCGATGATCGTCAACCAGGCGAGTTTCGCCGTCGAGGATGCGCTGTCGGACGCCATGGCCGCATATGCCCGGGCCTATGCGCCCGAAATCGTCATCGGCGTGCCGACGCTCGGCCTGCCGCTGGCCAATGGCGTGGCGCGGCGTCTCGGCCATGAGCGCATGGTGGCGCTCGGGACGTCGAGAAAGTTCTGGTACAGCGAGGAGCTGTCTGAGCCGATGAGCTCGATCACCAGCCCCGAACACGCCAAGCGGCTCTATCTCGATCCGCGCATGCTGCCGCTGCTCGAGGGCAGGCGGGTGCTGGTCGTCGACGACGTCGTAAGCTCTGGCACCTCGATGCTGGCGGTGCTGAAACTGCTGGCCAAGGCCGGCATCCGGCCGGTCGCGGCCGTTTTCGGCATGCTGCAGGGCGATGTCTGGCGGCAGGCGCTCGCCGAATTCGACCCTGCTTTCGCCGCTCATGTCCACGGCGCCATCGCCTCGCCGCGGCTGACCCTTGGAAGCGATGGCGGCTGGCGGTCCATCGCCAGCTGACGATCGCCTTTGCTCCTGCAAGTTCAGTTCGAGGCCTTGGCTTCCGAAACCAGGACCGGGTCGCTGCGGTAGCTGCCGGGGAACAGCCGCTTGAGGTTCTCGATCTTCGGCAGGTCGTTGTAGACGATGTAGGGGTATCCGGGGTTCAGGGCGAGGAAGTCCTGGTGGTACCCTTCGGCGGGATAGAAGGCGTGGCCCGGCTCGATCCTGGTGGCGATCGCACTGTCGAAGGTCTTCGCCTCGTCCAGCTGGGCGATATAGGCCTTGGCGACCTTCGCTTGCTCCGCGTCCTGAGGGAAGATCGCCGAGCGGTATTGCGTGCCGCTGTCAGGCCCCTGGCGGTTCAGTTGGGTCGGATCATGCGCCACCGAGAAATAGATCTGCAGGATCTGGCCGTAGCTGATCTTGCGCGGGTCGAAGGTGATCTTCACTGACTCGGCATGGCCGGTCGAGCCGGTGCCGACAGTCTCATATTGCGCCGTCTGGCTGTCGCCGCCGGCATAGCCTGAAACCGCGTTGCTGACGCCGGTCACGTGCTGGAACACGCCCTGCACGCCCCAGAAGCAGCCGCCGGCGAGCACCGCCGTCTCGGAACTGCCGTTTGCCGGCTGATCGAGTGCAGGGGCAGGAATGGAAATGCCCTCCTGTGCCATGGCGAGGGGGCTGACCAGCACAAACGACAGGCCGCTGGCGGCAGCCAGCAAGGCTGCGCGGGCGGCGACAAGTCTTGGCCTGGTCGCAAAGGGCTTGAACATCGGAAACTCCCTGGTCTGCCGCCGATGAGCGGTTCGGCGGCTGGCGCTGCCCCGGGCAGCAAACACACAGGAAGGATACGCAGGAACGGCGGCTATTGTTGCGCCGATTGCGCCGGCTCACGCGCAAGTGACTGCACCGGGTTGCCGGGCGATGGCTCTGGGAGCCCGAATTCCAAGCGTCCTTAGTCAGCCTGGCGATGCCAGCGCAACGACATGCAGGACAGGCCGGCGTCGATCTTGCAGATCTCGGTGGTCTTCAGCGGCACCACCTCGTAGCCAGCCTTGTCGAGCATCTCGATGGTGCGCGGATAGTCCGCCCCGACCATCACCACCTCGTTGACGCGCAGTGCGTTGGCCGCCGCCTCCTCGCCTTCGGGGATGAGCATTTCGCGAAATCCCTTGAACACGCCCGAGCGCGCAAGCCGTTTCGTCGACAGCACGGTCTCGCTATCAAGCAGCGAACAATCGCTTTTGAAATGCAGCACGCCCTCGGGTGTCTGCACCATCTCGCCCTTGCGCCCGAGCCGGTCGAGGCTTGATATCAGCCCCTCGGCGCCGGCGCGGTCGGTGCGGGCCGACAGGCCGATCATCACGCTTTTGGGCGTCGTCAGCACGTCGCCGCCGTCGGCGAAGCCGGGCGTCGGCAGGTCGAGCACGGTGCCGAACATTGATTTCAGCACAGGCGCGATCTCGACGGTTTCCTTCACTCGCGTCTCGGCGCCTGGCCGAAGCAGGATCGCACCCTCGGGGAAGACAAGCGCAGGGTCCTCGACGAAGATCGAATCCGGGAAGTTTTCCAGCGCCGGCAACACGGTGACCTCGACGCCCGCCGCCCGCATGGCTGCGATGTAGGCCGCATGCTCTGCCTTGACGCCCTCATAGGTCGGGTTGCCGCGGTCGTCGGCGCGCAGGCCGTTGACGACCGAACGCGCCGGCTCGCGCACGATCGCCGCGTTGAACTGGTAGACCGCAGGGCGTGATGTCATGTCGGCGTGCTCGTGCTCGGGGTTTCCAGCAGATTTGCTCCAAGCTGCCCGAATTGGCGCAGCCTGTCGACGGGCAGGGCGTGGTCCAGTGAAGGGCGTGAACCTTGAGAGCTTCACTGACCCCGTGCGCGTCGAAACTCGCTCGGCGATTGGCCCGATATGCGCCGAAAATCGCGGCTGAAATGATAGGGATCGGCATAGCCGGAGCTCAGCGCCACCGCCGAGATCTTGGCATCGGAGGAGATCAGCAGCCGCTTGGCGAGGTTCATGCGCTCATGGCGCATCCAGTCCATCGGCGTGGTGCCGGTCTTCTGGCGGAACTGCCGGTGCAACTGCGAGGCGCTGAGGCTGGAGAGATCGGCCATGTCCTCGATCTGCCAGTTGCGGGCGACGTCGGCCCTGAGCGCCCGCATCAGCCGCTGGATGCGCTCGCCGCTGTCTTCCTCCTGCTCGCCGCGCTCTGCAACCAGCAATGCAACCAGTTGGCCGACGACGGCGCTGGACAGCGCGTCGGTGGTCTGGCTGCGATGGGCGAGCGTGGCGAGCGCCTGCTCGAACAACGGCTCAGCCGCGCTCGATCCCGAAAAGACCGGCGACTGGCCGACACGCAGGAAGGCGAACACGGTGTCGAGACCATGGCCGTCGATGCTCATCCAGAGATAGTGCCAATGGTCGGCTTCGGGGTGACAGCCATGGGCATATTGCATTGCCGTGTCGAGCCAGACGACGCTGCCCGCATGGGCTGAAAAGCGCTGACCGGCGATTTCGATCAGGCCGCGGCCGGACATGGTCAGGATCAGCGTGTGGTGGTGGAAGCGGCGCGTCACCAGTCCGTCGTCTTCGGTGAAGCGCGTGCGCCCGGCGACCAGGACCTTGTAGGGATAGGCCTCCGCATGCCGGCCCGGCGTATGGAACAGGATCTCGTCGCGGTGGTCTTCGGTCATTTTTGCGCAGGCCGGCTATGTAGTCCGTTGCCAGCGTTGTAACGGCTTGTCTGTGACGATGCGAGTTTTATCCATCAAGGCGCGAGTTCGGTGCATTCATATCGGCGCCACAGGCGCTAGCCTAGGGCGGGCTGCCATATTGTGGCGGCAATCCCATATTTTGGAGCGACCAGATGGCGACCGCTACCCCAAAGGCAAGCGTATCAGGCACGGCATTCGAGCCTCTGTCGACCGCCTTTGCCCAGAACCCCTATCCCGCCTACGCGGCGCTGCGCGACAGGGGCGAGCCGCAATTCTTCTCCGATTTCGGCATGTGGCTGGTCGCCCGCTTCGACGACGTCGCCGGCATCGCCCGCGACAATTCCATGGTGCGCTCGCCCGAATTCTTCATGTCGCATGAGGAGATCGAGGCCGAGAAACGCGCCCAGAACTGGCACGACATGCCACACCACCAGCGCTTCGTGCAGTTCTCCATGCTGGACAGCGACGGCGAGGTGCACGACCGGCTGCGCAAGCAGGTGTTCCGTGAGTTCACGCCTGTTTTCATCGCCCGCCAGCGCGGCATGATCCAGAGCTTCGTCGACAAGCTGGTCGATGGCCTGATCGACAAGGGCGAGATCGACTTCGTCGAGGACCTCGCCGCCCAGGTGCCGGGCCACATCATCGGCCGCGTGCTCGGCGTGCCTGACGAGGATTGTCCGCAGTTGCGCGTCTGGTCGGAGAACGTGGTCAAGTTCTTCGACATCGACCGCAATGACGAGCGCAAGGCATTGGCCGAGCAGGCGACGACCGAATTTTACCGCTACCTGCAGAAGCTGATGGCCGAGCGCCGTGCCGCCCCGCAGGAGGACCTTGTCACCCGGCTGATCGCAGCACAGGATGCCGGCCACCTCAATGAAGACGAGCTGGTCTCGACCTGCATGCTGATCCTGATGGCCGGCCACGGCTCGACCATCGACGTGCTCGGCTCGGGCATGCACGCGCTGCTGCGCTTTCCCGACCAGATGGAGCGGCTGCGGCAGGATCCCGGCCTGATCCACACGGCGATCCAGGAGATGTTCCGCTTCGAGTCGCCGCTGCCTTTCTTCCACCGCTACTCGACCACCGACTGCGTGGTCGGCGGCAAGGCGTTTCCGCGCGGCACCAAGTTCGGCCTGCTCTATGGCGCCGCCAACCGCGATCCCGCGGCCTTCGGCGACGACGCCGGTAGTTTCGATGTCGGCCGCAACCCCAACCGTCACCTCGCCTTTGGCGGCGGCGCCCATTTCTGCCTCGGCAACCATCTGGCGCGCCTCGACATGGAGGTGATCTTCACCACGCTGATCAGGCGGCTGAAGTCGATTTCGTTGGCGGAAGCCGAACCGCAATACAAGCCCGGCCTGTCCGTACGCGGCCCCAGGGCGCTGCGCCTGACGCTGACCCCGGCCTGATCCTCGTTGTGCAAGTGCGTGGCAGACCGGCTTGCGCACTTCTGCTGAATTGCTCCAGGAGACTTTCATGTACCGCGTAACCTTCGTCAACGCCGACGGCCAGGCCAGGGAACTCACCGCAAGCGACGGCCAGAGCGTCATGTCGGTGGCTGTCGCCAACGGCATCGACCAGATCCTCGCCGAATGCGGCGGCTCTTGCGCCTGCGGCACCTGCCACTGCTACGTCGACGAGACCTGGACGGAGAAGCTGCCCGCGCCTGACGATTCCGAGCAGGGCATGATCGAATGCCTGATGAACCCGACGGAGCGGAGCCGGTTGACCTGCCAGCTCAAGATGTCGGCTGCCCTCGACGGCCTCGTCGTGCATTTGCCGCGCGAGCAATATTGAGCGTGGCCGCATCAGCCTAAAGGCGCTATCTCTAGGGCTTCCCGGCAACAGGAGGCTCTGATGACGCTGCAACTGACGGGCATTCACCATCTCACCGCGATCACCGCCGATGCGCCCGGCAACCTGCGCTTCTACACGCAGGTGCTCGGCATGCGCCTGGTCAAGAAGACGGTCAACCAGGACGACACCAGCGCCTATCACCTGTTCTACGCCGATGGCAAAGCCAGCCCCGGTTCGGACCTGACCTTCTTTGACTGGCCGGTGGGCCGCGAGAAGCGCGGCAGCAACAGCATTTGCCGAACCGGCTTGCGCGTTGCCAGCGAGGCATCGCTGACCTGGTGGCGCGAGCACCTTGCCGCCAAGGGCATCGAGACCTCCGAGATCAGGGATATCGGCGGCCACCGGACTGTCGACTTCGAAGACCCCGAGGGACAGCGATTGCGGCTGGTCGACGACGGCGGCAAGGGGCCGGCCAACGAGTGGTCGGCCAGCAGCATCCCGGCCGAACACCAGATCAGGGGCCTCGGGCCGATCACCATCAGCGTGCCCGACCTCGCCAACACCGAGCTGGTGTTGACCAAGGTCATGAACCTGCGCCAGGTGCGCGATTTCCCCTCGCCCGACGGCGAGGGCCGTGTCCATGCCTTCGAGATGGGCGCGGGCGGGCCTGCGGCCGAGCTGCATGTCGCGGTGCAGCCGAAGCTCACCCCGGCCATGCAGGGCGCCGGCGGTGTCCACCACGTCGCCTTCCGCACGCCCGATGTCGAGCAGATCCACGAATGGACGGCGCGGTTGCAGGAGTTCCGCCTGCCGTCGAGCGGCGAGGTCGAGCGCTATTATTTCCGCTCGCTCTATTTCCGCGAGCCCGCCGGCGTTCTGTTCGAGATCGCCACCGACGGTCCCGGCTTTGCCGTCGACGAGCCGATGGAGACGCTCGGCCAACGCCTGTCGCTGCCGCCTTTCCTTGAGGGTAAGCGGGCCTCGATCGAGGCCCGGCTCAAGCCGTTGGCATGATCCCGAATCGCAGGTCCGCAGCAGCGGACAGTGCCAATCGGCCTGGAGGCAAGACTTGCGCAACTACAGAGCGCTGGAGGCGAGCCACTCCCTCACGATCTCGATGTCGGCTGCCTCGAAGGCGTGGCCGGAGGAAATGGTTCGGGCATCGACAGTGGCACCTGCACTCCGCAGCAGGCCGGCTAGCTCGGGACCGAAGCTGCTGAACACATCGACGGCGCCTGCGATCAACAGCGCTTCGGCGTCCGACAGGTCGGCATCAGGCGGCTGCTCCAGCACCATCGCCGCCCGCAGGAGCGCCGCGCGGCGGATGACATGCGGGTGCAACAGCATGGTCGCCGCCAGCATGTTGGCGCCGTTGGAATGGCCGAGGAAGACAAGCTTGGCCGGATCGAGCCGGTAGGCCTCGATAGCGCCGTCGATGAAGGCCGCAAGCGCCTCGGCTTCCGACGCAATATCGGCCTGGTCGAATCTGTTGGCCGAGAAACGGCGGAACCAGCGTGGCGTGCCCTCGTCGGTGGCGCGGCCGCGCAGCGCAAGCAGCGTCGCGTGCGGTGCGGCCTTGGCGGCGAAGGGCAGCAGACTGGTCTCGTTGCCGCCGGAGCCGTGCAGCAGCACGATCGTCGTGCCGTCAGGGTTTTCGGGCGTATGGAAGCGGTGGACGAAGGGCAGCTCGCGATAGATGACGCGCTCTTCTCCCGGCCAGGCGAATTGCGGCAGCATGACCTTCAGTTCATCGATCTTGTCGGCGCGGTCGGGCGGCACGAACAGGTGCGTGCCGAGTTCCGACGGAGCCTCGTCCACCGCCATGCCCGGCCGATCCGTCGCCAGTTCGATCAGCGTTCCGCCCGGTTCGCGCACATAGAGCGAGTAGAAATACTTGCGGTCGTGCACGTTGGTGATGGTCGAATTGCTGGACGCGAGTTCGCCATGCACCCGCTCGACCTCGGCGACATCTTGGGCACGGAAGGCGATGTGGTCGATGGTGCCGGTGCCCGGCGCGCTCGACCAGAATCCTTTGGCGTCCCTGATATCGATGATGTCGCCGGTATCAGAAACCAGCCGGCGGATGAACTCGGTGCTTTTTTCCGGCCGATAGCCGAAATGCCTGGTGACGAAACGCTCCGTCAACTCGGGCACTTCGGTCATGATGGTGGCGCCGCGGACGCGCCGGATGGCGTGCTGTTGCGGAACGGTGGCGCGGTCCCAGTCCGCTGGCGCCGGAAAGCCTGCAAAGCCGGCCAGCTTGACGATCACCCCGTCGGGGTCCTTCAGCCGGAGCGTCGGTTCGCCCATCTCTTCCGTCGGACCGGTAATCTCGACATGGTGGGAGAGCGCCCGCGTCAGCCAGAAGCCGATGCTGGCGGGATCGATGGCGAGCGAAATCTCGCTCGGCTGGCCATGGCCGATGCGGCCCGGCGCGCCGTCCTCCCAGACAAGAAAGGTGATAAGCGTGCCGGGATTGGCCGCGCCGTCGCCATAGAACAGGTGAAGCTGGGTCGCGTCCTCATAGCCGCCGGTCTGCTTGACCAGCCGCAGCCCAAGGAAGCCGACATAGAAGTCGACATTGGCCTGCACCTTGCGGGTGATGAGCGTGATGTGGTGGATGCCTGCGCCCATGCGTTGCTCCTGGCGATGTCCAAGCCCGACAATCCACCACGGCACCGTGCGGCGCAACCGAAGTCTCACTTGACGCGACAGCCGGTCTGCCGCTTCCTCGCCGCATGGGCCACACCGTCTGCGTTGGCCGCATGAATGGGGAGAACGCTGATGATCGGCAAATGGGATTTCTGGGTCGATCGCGGCGGCACCTTCACCGATGTCATCGGACGCGACCCGGAGGGAAACCTGCATCCGCGCAAGCTGTTGTCCGAAAACCCAGAGGCCTATCGCGACGCGGCCGTCCAGGGCATTCGCGACCTGCTTGGCCTCGCGCCCGGCGCGCCAGTTCCGCCCGGCACGGTCGGCGACATCCGCATGGGCACGACCGTCGCCACCAACGCGCTGCTCGAGCGCAAGGGCGACCGCGTCCTCCTTCTCATCACCAAGGGGTTCCGCGACGCCCTGCGCATCGCCTACCAGGCCCGGCCGGATATCTTCGCCAAACAGATCATCCTGCCCGAGCAGCTCTATGAGCGCGTCGTCGAGGTTGACGAGCGTGTCCGCGCCGACGGCTGTGTCGAGCGGCTGCTCGATATCGCCGAGGTCAAGCCGCTCCTGATGCAGGCCAGGGCCGACGGTATCGACGCGGTCGCCATCGTCTTCATGCACGCCTGGAAATATCCGGAGCATGAGCGCGCCATAGCCGCCGTCTGCCGCAAGTGCGGGTTCTCCCAGGTCTCGGTCAGCCACGAAGTCTCACCGCTGATCAAGCTCGTCGGCCGCGGCGATACGACGGTTGTCGATGCCTATCTGTCGCCGATCCTGTCGCGATATGTCCGGCAGGTGGCGGAGGAGTTGGGCGCTTCACCCTCCCCCTTGTGGGGAGGGGCGGACGGCGAAGCCGGACGGGGTGGGGGTGACGACAGTGCGGCGGGATCTGCCCCCACCCCGGCACTGCGTGCCGACCTTCCCCACAAGGGGGAAGGTGAATCCCCTCGCCTGATGTTCATGATGTCCTCCGGTGGTCTCACCGCCGCCGAGCTGTTCCAGGGCAAGGACGCGCTGTTGTCCGGCCCCGCCGGCGGCGTCGTCGGCATGGTCGAGACCGCCAGGCTCGCCGGCTTCGACAAGGTCATCGGCTTCGACATGGGCGGCACGTCGACCGACGTCGCTCATTATGACGGCGAATACGAGCGCAGCTTCGACACCGAGGTCGCCGGCGTGCGCGTCCGCGCGCCGATGATGCGCATCCACACGGTCGCCGCCGGCGGCGGCTCGGTGCTGCATTTCGAGGCTGGCCGCTTCCGCGCCGGGCCTGATTCCGCCGGCGCCAATCCCGGCCCCGCCTGCTACCGCCGCGGCGGGCCGCTTACTGTTACCGACGCAAATGTCATGCTCGGCAAGCTGCATCCCGATCTCTTCCCGGCCATCTTCGGCGCGGGCCAGGATCAGCCGCTCGATGCCGGCGTCGTGCGTGAGAAGTTCGCCGCCATGGCCGAAGTGATCGGCGACGCCCGCTCGCCGGAGGCGGTGGCCGAGGGCTTCATCACCATCGCCGTCGAGAACATGGCCAACGCCATCAAGAAGATCTCGGTCCAGCGCGGCTACGACGTCACCCGATACCTGCTCAACTGCTTCGGCGGCGCCGGCGGCCAGCATGCCTGCCTGGTGGCGGATGCGCTCGGCATCGAGGCTGTGCTGATCCACCCGTTCTCGGGCCTGCTTTCGGCCTATGGCATCGGCCTGTCCTCGGTCTTTGCCTCGCGCCAGCAGGCATTGCTCAAGCCGCTGAGCCAGGCCTCGCGCATCGATATCGACGTGCTGACCGTCGCGTTGCGCGACCAGGTACTGGCCGAGCTGGCAAGCCAGGCGATCGCCGAAGCCGACGTCATCACCCGCACTGTCCTCCACATCCGCTACGACGGCACCGACACCACCCTGCCGGTCGCCTACGGACATGGCGCGATCGAGGCGGCGCGGCAGGACTTCGAAGCCGCGCACAAGGCGCAGTTCGGCTTTGTCTACGACAACAAGCCGATCGTCGTCGAAGCGGTGGCGGTGGAAGGACGCGATGGCGCCGAGCGGGGATTGAGCGAGGGCGAGGCAGCGCTTGACCCGCGCCTTCCCGCCTCGACGGAACAGCGACGGATCTACGCCGAGGGCGCCTGGCACGACGCCGGCATCTTCCACCGTGCCGGCATGAAGCCGGGCCACAAGGTTTCGGGGCCTGCTCTCATCATAGAGAGCCACCAGACAACAGTGGTCGAACCGGGCTGGACGGCCGAGATCACCGCCCGCAACCACGTGCTGATGCGGCGCATGGAAAAGAAGTTGCGCCGCGCCGCCATCGGCACTGCCGCCGACCCGGTCATGCTCGAGGTCTTCAACAACCTGTTCATGTCGATCGCCGAGCAGATGGGGGTGACGCTCCAGAACACCGCCTATTCGGTCAACATCAAGGAGCGGCTCGATTTCTCCTGCGCCGTCTTTGACCGGTCAGGTGCGCTCGTCGCCAACGCCCCGCACATGCCGGTGCATCTCGGCTCGATGGATCGCTCGGTCGAGACCATCATCCGGCTGAACGAGGGTGACATCGCGCCGGGCGACGTCTTTGCGCTCAATGCTCCTTACAATGGCGGCACGCACCTGCCCGACATCACCGTCGTCACGCCGGTGTTTGCGGAGTTGGATTCCTCTCCCCGTTCACGGGGAGAGGATGGCGGCAGCCAGGTGAGGGGCAGTGCTGGCGTGGCGAGTGATCGAGCTGGCCCCTCATCCGGCCCTTCGGGCCACCTTCTCCCCGTGAACGGGGAGAAGGAAAAAGAGCCCCGCATCCTGTTCTGGGTCGCGGCCCGTGGCCATCATGCCGATGTCGGCGGCACCGCACCGGGCTCGATGACCCCTTTGGCGACGACCGTCGACGAGGAGGGCGTGCTGTTCGACAATTTCCGCCTCGTCGAGCGCGGCGCCTTCCGCGAGAAGGAACTGCACCGCATGCTGAGCGACCATCCCTATCCGGCGCGCAACCCGCAGCAGAACATCGCCGACCTCAAGGCCCAGATCGCCGCCAATGAAAAGGGCGTCGCGGAACTGAGGAAAATGGTCGCCCATTTCGGCCTCGCCGTCGTCGAAGCCTATATGGGCCACGTCCAGGACAACGCCGCCGAGAGCGTGCGCCGCGTGCTCGACCGTCTGCCCGATCGTTCCGAATACGAGTACCCGACCGACACCGGCCAGGTAATCAAGGTGCAGATCTCGGTCGACCGCGCCGAGCGCAAGGCGACGGTCGATTTCAGCGGCACCTCGCCGGTGATGAAGAACAACTTCAACGCGCCCGAGCCGGTCGCCCGCGCCGCCGTGCTTTATGCCTTCCGCGTCATGGTCGAGAACCAGATCCCGATGAATGCCGGCTGCCTCCGGCCGATCGACATCATCATCCCTGAGGGATCGATGCTCAAACCGTCCTATCCGGCCGCAGTTGTCGCCGGAAACGTCGAGACCTCGCAGCACGTCACCAATGCGATCTTCGGCGCCATGGGAGCGCTCGCCAATGCGCAAGGCACGATGAACAACCTCACCTTCGGCAACGCCACCTATCAATATTATGAGACGATCTGCTCGGGATCGCCGGCCGGACGCTTCAATGACGGCAGCGGCTTTGCCGGCACGTCCGGCGTCCACACCCACATGACCAATTCGCGCCTCACCGATCCCGAGATCCTCGAGCTGCGCTTTCCGGTGCTGCTCGAGGACTTCCACATTCGCGAGGATTCGGGCGGCAAGGGCAAATGGAGCGCCGGCGACGGCACGCGCCGCACCATCCGCTTCCTCGAGCGGATGGATTGCGCCATCCTGTCGTCGCATCGCGACCGTCCGCCTCTAGGCCTCGACGGCGGCGGCGACGGACAAGTCGGTTCGACCGTGGTGCGCCGCAAGGACGGATCGCTGGAGCCCCTTGCGGCCTGTGCCCAGACTGTGTTGGCCGCTGGTGAGGCGGTTGTTGTGACGACGCCGACGTCTGGCGGGTTTGGTCCTGCGTGACTTGGGTTCTGGACCGCAGTTTTTGCGTTTGTTGGGGTGGTGCGATTCCCTGGGGTGGGGGATGTTTCGCGTGGGTGGCGGTATGTTGTTTTGGTGTTTCGCGTTTTGATTGAATGGGTTGCCGGGATTTTGTGAGGTGTGGCCTGGGCTCTGGGTGAGCTTCCGCAGGGTTTTGCAGGGTTTGGGGATTTTGTCGCAAAAATTTCGCAAAAGATGGAATTAGGTCGTTGACAGTTTGAAGGGGTGGCGACTATATACGCCTCAACAACGAGGGCGGCGCGCCGCTGGCGGCCCCGGAGTTCG
>NZ_JANKZL010000015.1 GCF_027568395.1 Aminobacter sp. HY435
GCGGTGACCAGGATCAGCTTGCCGTCCTTGTTCTTGCGCGCATTGGCGATGAACTCGGCCGAGACCTTCGCCTTGTCGTGGCCGTAGGGCAAAAGATGCTCGGTCGGAATGCCGATCTTGGCCCCGACCTCCTGGATCGGCTTCTTTTTCGCTCCACGCGCGATTTCGATGTCAGTCTTGAATTCGGCCATGACTCTCTTCCCTTGAGTTTGGTTCGATTTCCGCGAAGCCCGAAAGCTTCCAGATTAGAAGCGTGGCGCTGCCTGGCCGGCAGCGCGGCAGGCAGACACCACCGTATTGGCCATCAGAAGCGCGATCGTCATCGGACCGACGCCGCCAGGCACCGGGGTGATGGCGCCGGCCTGTTCGGCGGCACTTGCGTAGTCGACGTCGCCGACAAGCTTCGCCTTGCCGCCGGCCGTTCCGTCCAGGCGATTGATGCCGACGTCGATCACGGTGGCGCCGGGCTTGACCCAGTCGCCCTTGATCATTTCCGGGCGTCCGACCGCGGCGACCAGGATGTCGGCGCTGCGGCACAGGGCCGGCAGGTCCTTGGTGCGGCTGTGAGCGACAGTGACGGTGGCGTTGGCGTTAAGCAGGAGGTTGGCCATCGGCTTGCCGACGATGTTGGAGCGGCCGACGACGACAGCATTGAGGCCCGACAGGTCGCGGCCGAGCGAGCGTTCGATCAGCAGCATCGAGCCGGCCGGGGTGCACGGCACGAAGGCGGTGTCGAGTTCGCCGGTGCCGAGCTTGCCGACATTGGTGAAATGGAAGCCGTCGACATCCTTGTCGGCCGAGATCGTCTGGATGATCTTGCCGGCGTCGATATGGTCGGGCAGGGGCAACTGGACGAGGATGCCGTGAATCTTGGGGTCGGCGTTGAGCTTCTGTACCAGCGCGACCAGATCGGCTTCCGAGGTATCGGCCGACAGCGCGTGCTCGACCGAATGAAAGCCGCATTCCTTGGCCTTCTTGCCCTTGGAAGAGACATAAACCTGGCTTGCCGGGTCGTGGCCAACGATGACCACCGCTATGCCGGGAACGACACCGGTCTCGGCGATCAGCTTTTCGGCTGCTATCCGAACCTTTGTCACCACATCGGCGGCAACTGCCTTGCCATCGATTACCGTCGTCATGCTCTGCCATTCCTCCCAGGCGTGCGCGTGCGATCCTATGGCATAAGCCATCGGTTCCAGCCCCGGATGCACCATCCGGACAGCTTTTTGCGCTGAATTTTCCCGTCTGAATCTATAGCAGCAGATGGGAGCGAAAGTCAACCTTAATGCAAGAATCTTTCATGGAAAGAAATATTGGCCCAGCACTTCTTTCCGTGGGCGTACATCGCCTTGGGGCAGACAAGAAAAGGCCGGCTTGCGCCGGCCTTGACCCTGGGTTGTGGGTTCAGCGTGTCAGAGCACGAAGAACCAGTTGGCGAGCAGAACCACGGCGAGACCCGCAACCAGCGTGAGGTAGGGCAGGATTCCAGCCTTCTTCACCTTCAGGTCGCTTTGTGTCAGGCCAAGGTCCTCGAGCATGTGCTCGGGGAACTTGCCGCCGTCCTGGATGTAGTGGCGGAAGCAGAACACCGGGATGATCAGGGCCGCGGTGAACAGGCCGGCCCACAGGGCCATCGGGTTCCACACCTTGGCGCCGGCGCCCATGAAGATGGCGTTGACGTAGGCAAACAGGGCGCCGACCGTGATCAGCCAGGTCGGAGCGCGCCACGGCCGGTTGATGTGGCCGTTGTCCATGCGGTGGATCCAGCCGGAGTTCAGGTTGAGGAAGTTGAAGATGATGTAGCCGCAGTTCGACACGGCGAGGATGAAGAAGAAGCTCGTCGCATCCGTCGAGGCGATGGCCAGGACGAAGAGGTTGGCGATCAGGTCGGTCCACATGGCGCGGGTCGGGGCGCCATGCTCGTTGACGTGGCTGAGGTAGCGCGGCAGCCAGCCGTCGACCGAACCCTGGTAAAGCGTCCGCGACGAACCCGCCATTGCCGTCATGATCGCCAGCAGCAGTGCCAGGATCATCAGCATGACAAGCAGGCTCTTGACCAGCCCGCCACCGCCGACCATGCCGGCCAGCGCGTCGGCAACACCGGAACCGTCGACGATCGGGGTTGCCAGCATGCCGTTGAGGCCGAGCACGCCCTGGAAGGTGAAGGGCACGATCATGAACAGCAGCATGCAGAGCAGGCCGGAGTAGAAGATGGCCTTGAAGGTGTCGGTAGCCGGGTTCTTGAATTCGCGGGTGTAGCAGACCGCGGTTTCAAAGCCGTAGGTCGACCACGCCGCGATGAACATGCCACCCAGAACCAGCGTCCAGCCGGCGACGTTCCACGCGCCGGGTTCGGGCGCGTAGGCGGCAGCCAGCGGCACGAAGGGCGAATAATTGTCCCAGTTGATCTGGCCGGTAAGGATCGGCACCACGCCGACGATCAGCAGCGGCACGATGACCAGCAGGCCGACGACTTTCTGCACGCTTGCCGTGCCGAGAATGCCGCGATGCTGGATGGCGAAGGTAATCAGCATCAGCACCGCGCCGATCCAGAAGGTGGCGTTGAGCGAGAAGCCGACCGGGCCAAGCGAGTGGCTGTACAGCGTCCAGGTGCGGATGCCTGGCGTTGCCGCTGCGGTCACCGCAGCAACTGCATCGGCCGCACTGGTGCCGACATTGGCCGCCAGATACTGCAACACCTCAGGCGAGGTTTCGGTGAAGCCCGGGATCGGCGCAAGCGCATTGAGGATGTATGCGGCGGCAATCGAACAGCCGAGCGACAGCACCGGCGACCAGGCGAACCAGTTGCACCACACCGAAAGCGGCGCGACGAACTTGGAATAGCGCAGCCATGCGGTCGCGCCGTAGACCGAGGCACCGCCCGACTTGTTCGGGAACAGGCCGGCGATCTCGGCATAGGTGAAGGACTGGATGAACCCCATCAGCATGGAGAAGATCCAGATTGCGAAGGCGATGTTGCCGGCAGTGCCGGCAATGCCGCCGATGGAGAACAGGACAAGAGGCGGCACGCCGCTGGCGACCCAGAAGGCACCGCGCCAGTCGATTGTCCTGTGTAGTTGGCCGGCGGTATCCGCCGGACTGATGTCCGTAACAGCGCTCATTGGCTCAGTTCCCCATTGATTGAGAATGCCCGTCGCCCAGGCCCGGCATTTCCGGTTGTCATGGCACGGCGGCAGTTTCCGCTTAGGCTTCTTTTTTTCCTCAAGGTGAAGTTTGTCCGAATTCGAAGCGCCGTCAAGCTATTTTGTCGCAGCACTGGACCAATTTTCGCCACTGGTACCCTCGATTGGAAAATTGGGCACGCGAAGATGTCTCTCCGGACAGCGACGACCTACCCGAATGGGTGGGAAGGCAAGCCTTGTCGCCATTTGCCGGCTTGGTGGCTCATTTCGGCAGCAAAAATGCCGCATCCACTGGAATGAAAAAATCATTCATGATATGAATTGCTTTCAAGGGGTCGGTCTCGGTCAGGACCGGAGGAGGACCGACCCAGCGCAGGAGACGTCGGCAAGAGGTGCGTGCACGAACATAGGCGGGAGGAACATGAACGCCGAGTGGAAAGGTCAGCGCCGGGGCATCGGGATCGAGGTGATGCCAACGGCCACGGAAAACAGGTTCAAGGTCTTGATTGCCGAGCGCAACCCGTTGGTGGTCGCCGCACTTGGCGACATGATCTCGCGGGACAGCCGCTTCGAACTGGTTGAGCGCGTGCAGACCGGCAAGGCCTTTCTCGATGCCGCTGCCGCGCAGCAGCCGTCATTCGATCTCGCCGTACTGGGCTGGAAGCTGTCGGACATGGACAGTGGCGAGGTGCTGGGCGAAATGCAGCGGCGCTCGCTCCACGCGCGCGTCGTGATCTTCTCCAACGACCACGACATTTCCATCCTCAAGCAATGTGTGCGGCTCGGGGTCCAGGGCTTCTGCTATCAGTTCGACGACCCGGCGATCCTGTTCGACACGCTTGTTGCCGTCGCACATGGACGCATCTGCATTCCCTATGTCGATGTTTCAAAGATCAACGACACGCCGTTGTCGCGGCTGACCACGCGCGAGCGCGAGCTGCTGGCCGTGCTCGCCGATGGTTGGACCAACTTGCAGATCGCCGCGCGCACCGGCATTTCCGAGAACACGGTGAAGTACCACCTCAAGAATCTCTACGACAAACTCGACGTGCGCAACCGGGCGATGGCGGTGGCGCTCTATGCCAGCGAGAAGAGCCGCGGCCCGCATCTGAGTTCGCAGTAGGCGCGTTCCCCGCAAAGAGCCAGTCCGCCGAGGGGCGGGCGCCGGGTCGATGGACACGCTGGGCGGCCCCCTGCGGGCGTGAGACAGCTTGAAGCTGGCGACTCCCCACGTTCGGTCACCGCCTCGCCACCGCTCGTGGGGGGAGCAACCCCGGTTCGGCGAGGTCGGACAACACGGCTGGCATTTTCTTTCCCTCACGACGTGCGGGTGAGGTGGTTCGCGCAGCGATCCGGTGAGGGCATTGAACCCGCGACGTCCGGTCAGCCGATCTCACCTTGAGCTACTAACCCGGCAGCCCTCCCGCACAACCCTTCGTCGCCGCTTTGGTCGCCGTGTCGGCGTCAAAAAACAAACGCCGCCCCGGTCGGGGCGGCGTTTCATGCCACGAAAGTTGGACGGTCTACGTGGTCCGCAATTTCACTCCGCCGCTTCGGCGGTGCTGAGGTAGGATTCGAGCGAGTCGTCGAGCGCATCCTTCCACGGCGTGTGGTGCGCAGGCGCCATCGTGCCTGTGATGACCGACCGGTAGGAGTGATTGCGGAACTCCATGATGCCTTTCTTCTTGTGTTCCTTCCACTCGAAGAAAGCCTCGTTGGCGCCATCGACGTCAAAGCTCGGATAGTCGGTCTCGGCGATCAGTTCCTTGACGTATTCGCCCTGGTATTCGATCGCGTCATGGGAGTCCTTGCCGGCATCCTCGCGGACAACGCGGTCCTCGACATCGGCGAGCATCTCCTGCTTGCTGGCTGGAAGCTTGATGCGGTCGAGGATGACGTCGCGCGCCCACCAGGCCTGCGCGTCGAACATGTTGAAGGTGAACCACTGGTCCTGCATGCCGAGATAAAACAGCGCCGGATTGTGGACGTAGGCGACGCCCTTGTAGAGGTCGGCGGTCGCCAGCCGGTTGGCGGTCCTGAGACGCAGGTCGTCGGGCAGGAACGGGAAGTGGTGCTTGTAGCCGGTGCACAGGATGATCGCGTCGATACGCTTGGTCGATCCGTCCTTGAAGGTTGCGGTATTGATCTCGACCTTCTCCAGCAGCGGCCGCTCTTCCCAGTTTTGAGGCCATTTGAAGCCCATCGGCGCGGTGCGGTAGCAGTTGGTGATCGACTTGGCGCCGTACTTCCAGCACTGCGAGCCGATGTCCTCGGCCGAATAGCTGGTGCCGACGATCAGGATGTCCTTCCCGGCGAATTCGCGGGCGTCGCGGAAGTCGTGGGCGTGCAGGATGCGGCCGTTGAAACGGTCGAATCCGGGGAATTCCGGCACGTTCGGGGTCGAGAAATGGCCCGAGGCGACGATGACGTTGTCGAATTCCTCGGAGTAGCAGTGATCCTTCGGCAGGTCCTGCACGGTGACGGTGAATTTCCTGGTCTCTTCGTTCCAGGTCACCATGCGCACGGCGGTCTCAAAGCGGATCCACTTGCGCACGCCGGCCTTGTTCACGCGGCCTTCGATGTAATCGAAGAGAACCGCGCGCGGCGGATATGAGGCGATCTGCTTGCCGAAATGCTCTTCAAAGGAATAGTCCGCGAACTCGAGACCTTCCTTGGGGCCGTTCGACCAGAGGTAGCGGTACATCGAACCATGTACCGGCTCGCCATATTGGTCGAGGCCGGTGCGCCAGGTGTAGTTCCACAGGCCGCCCCAGTTGGCCTGCTTTTCGAAGCAGACAATTTCCGGGATATCCGCGCCCTTCGCCGCGGCCGACTGGAATGCCCTCAACTGCGCCAGACCCGACGGTCCGGCACCGATCACGGCGACACGCTTGGCTGTCATGGTTTCCTCCTTTTGGTATAGACCAAATTTCTTTATTGGTTCCTCTGGTTCACTTATGTTGCCTGCCATTATACCAATTTGTCAACGATGTGTTTCCTGTGAGGAAGGAAAATTTCGCACTGTTGAGATGAAGCACCCTGTTTTTGGTGGTAATCACGGATATGCCGAATTCCAGCTTTGCCCATCGACTCGCGGTTTCCAGCCTCCTGCCCCGGCTGTCTGTCGGCATGCCGGATGCCGTGAACATTGGATTCCTCGGACCGCTCAGCGGTCAAGTGGAGTCTTGGGGTCTGCCCGGTTTGCATGGCTGCCGCATCTGGGAGGACTGGCTGAACAGGACCGGCGGGTTGCTGATCAGCGGGCGCCGCTATCCCATCAGGATCGTCGAGTTCGATTGCGGCTACGATGCCGGGCGGGCCGCGGAGGGTGCGCGTCATCTCATCGAACGGCATGACGTCAAGCTGCTGATGATGCTGGGCGGCGATACGATGGCTGAGATCAGGGATTATCTGAGCCAACGCAAGGTCCTGACATCGACCCTGCTGCCAAGCGACCTGTCGCCTGATACCCCATACCTGATCGCGCCAAGTGAACTGCACCCGATCTTCAATGTGACAGGGGTGGAGTGGTTGGCGCAAGCAAGGCCGGAACTGCGCACCGTCGCGATCTGCAGCCAGACCGATGCGCTTGGCCTTCCCTCGCTTGCGACCTATCGCGCGGCCTTCAAGGCGGCGAAACTGGGGGTCGCCAAGGAGATCCAGTACGACCCCGACACGACCGATGCGGCCGCAATCGTGCAGCCGATGCTGGAGTCGGGTGCCGACATCCTGTGCTGGTGCACCAGCTGCACGCCAATGGTCCATGCGATGACCGAGTATGCTCATGCCCAGGGCTTCAAGGGCCAGATCATGTCCTGCACACTGGATTACTACGACCAGCTCGTCGCGCGAACATCTGTCGAATTCATGGAAGGCTTCGTCTTCCAGTTTCCGGATTTCGACGACGAGAGGCTGAACGACAAGACATTCTTCTTCAATCAGCCGAAGGGCTTCTTCGACGAGTACAACAGCCGTTTCCCCGGCACCTGGACGGCGGTGAGCTGGGAATATGTCGCCATCCTCGACATCTGGCATGCGGCGGTCGAAAAATCGAACAGCGTCAATCCCGCATCCGTGTTGGCTGCAATGAAGCAGCTTGGTCACGTCACCCATGCGTTCGGCCCGGCGCATTGGTGGGGTGAGAGTATGTTCGGGATCGACAATGCGCTGGTCGGCGACTGGCCGGTGGTGACACTGAAAAACGGCAAGGCGAAGATTGCCGCTTTCGGCTCGATTCCCCGCTGGCTGAAACGCCATGGCGGCTTGCTCAAGCGGGAGATGTCGGATCTGGGGCAGCTTTGGGAGCAGCGCCTGCGGGCGAGCGGGAGCGGTACCGCCCTGCAGGCACGAACGCCGGAATCAATCCTGCAGAAGTAGCTTCTGCTCCTCGACCAGATGCAGCTTGATGAACTCGACAGCGCGCTCGACGTCGCGAGAGGCAATCGCATTGAACAGCGCGTTGTAGCGCTGCTGGTATTCGAGGATCCGCCTCGGCGACAGGTGCCGGCGCAGCTGCGTGGTGCGGAAGCTCACCCGGCAAGCCTCGATCGCCAGATTGTAGCACGATGCCAGCAAGGGATTGTGCGTTCCCTCGGCAATCTTGCGGTAGATTTCCTCTTCGCATTTGACGAAGGCGGCAACGTCGGTATGCACGCTTTCGATCTTGGACATCAGCTGTTCGAGTTCCCAGACCTCGCGCGGGGTCATGTTGACGACCGCGAGGCGAACCATTTCGGGCTCGAGGATGCCGCGCACGACGAGATGGTCCAGTGGGCTGGTCTCCAGTGCGACCGAGCTCTCCGCCCGTTCCGGCGCTTCTTCCGAACGGTAGGTGACGAAACTGCCGCTGCCGGGACGTCGCTTGATGACCTTGCGGTCCTCCAGCACGTCCAGCGCCTCACGCACGGTATTGCGGGCGACCCCCATCTCCGAGGCCAGCGCCCGTTCCGAAGGAAGACGCGTGTCCAGCGGGTATTCCTCCGACCTTATCTTGGCGAACAGCCGGTCGAGCACGGTCTGCACCGTCGCTCCCACCGAATAGGAGGCGATGATCTGCGATGTGAGTTGGCCGGTTTCAACCTTCATTGCGCGACCTTGCATATCAGTCCTGCCTCATGGCCACGACGCCGGACGAATCCTAGCGCAGTGCAGCCCAAGTTTGAAATATTTATCGAATCTGGTCCAGTACACGGTCGAACGGGTCGGGACAATCGCTTGGCGGGCAGCTGATTTACGGTCGCTGGCCGCGCCGGGAAGCTGTCTGCCGGACGGTCAGCTCGCCTCATTTTCCGGCAATGCGACGAAACGAAGCCTTGCAGCGGCGGCAAAATGGGGTATTCTTCACACTGAAATAACTTTACACACAGGCAAATTTAGACGAGGTGGCGATGACGATTTCAGTCTATCCCGAAATTGCGGCCGGCCCACCGCGTCCGAGCCTGATCCTGCAGCCTGGTCTGCTGGTGCCTGGCACGGAGCGGTATCACGTACCGGGCGCCGGTGCTGTGCTGATCGACATCGAGGCCGGCGACCGGGTGACTGTGCGCAATCTCGAAGGCGGGCAGGCGTGCGAGCTCGTCGCGTTTGATACCGCCGGCAAAGCCGATCCGGGCATTCTGGGTGCGCGCTCGAACAGCGATGCATCGGGGCTGAAGGCGCTGCTTGTCGATGGCGACGACAGCCTGCAGAAGTTCCGTGCCGGGTTGGCGCGCCGCAAGCTCGAGCTTGGCCGGGTCGAAGCGGTGCGCTTCTTCGATGGCACGACCGCTGCCGGTGTCGAGGAGAGTTTTGTCGTTGCGCGCGCCGGCTCGCTCGTTGTTGCCGCTCCTGCTGCGCCGATGGCAGTCGACAGTCAAGACACGGCAACACCGCTGGTCGTCATGGTCAAGCGGGCCAAGGTCCGCACTGCGCCTGGCGGCTTCGATCTGCCAGACCCGCTCGCCGACCCGGTGCTCGATCTCAGGGTCAAGTCGAAGACAGCGGAGAGCTACTTCGTCAAGGCCGGCGACTACATCCAGATCATCGATGTCGACGGCCGCCAGTGCACCGACTTCCAGTGCTTCTCTGCCCGCAAGCTCGACAAGGGCAGGGACCTCGCGCTCGACGTCACAGCTACCCGTTCGCTGATGGGCCATGCCTATCCGATGCCGGGCCTGCATGCGAAATATTTCGACCAGGATTTCGAGCCTTTGGTCGAGGTCGTGCAGGACACCTGCGGCCGCCATGACGCGTTTGCGCTTGCTTGTTACGCCAAATATTACGACGACATCGGTTATCCCGGCCACATCAACTGCTCGGAGAACTTCAACGGCGCGCTGACACCGCATGGGGTGAATGCCCGCGCCGGCTGGATGGCGGTCAACTTCTTCTTCAACACCGGCATCGACGCCCATGGCGTGATGTTCTCCGACGAACCCTGGTCGCGGCCGGGCGACTATGTGCTGTTGCGGGCGCTGACCGACATCGTCTGCGTCTCCTCGGCCTGCCCTGACGATACCACTCCGGCCAATGGCTGGAACCTCACCGACATCCACGTCCGGACCTATTCCGGGCAGAACAAGTTCCAGCGCGCGATCGCCCGACGCACGACCCCGGAGGCCGAACCCAAGATGACCCGCGAGACCGCCTTCCATTCAAGCTTCGCCAAGCACACCCGAAACTTCATCGAATACAAGGGCTTCTGGCTGCCGCAGGAATTCGCCAAGGAGGGGCCGATCGAGGAATATTGGGCTTGCCGCCAGAAGGCGGTGGTCATGGATCTCTCTGCCCTGCGCAAGTTCGAGGTCACCGGCCCGGATTCCGAAGCGCTGCTGCAGTACACGCTTACCCGCGACGTCAAGAAGCTCGGCGTCGGCCAGGTCGTCTACACCGCGATGTGTTACGAGCATGGCGGCATGATCGACGATGGCACGCTGCTGCGCCTCGGCAAGGACAATTTCCGCTGGATCTGCGGTGACGACTATTCCGGCGTGTGGTTGCGCGAGGTGGCGGAAAAGCTCGGCCTCAAGGTGCTGGTGCGTTCTTCGACCGACCAGATGCACAACATCGCCGTCCAGGGTCCCAACAGCCGCGACATCCTCAAGGAGATCGTCTGGACGCCGCCGCACCAGCCGGCGCTGTCGGAGCTCGAATGGTTCCGCTTCACCATCGGCCGCATCGGCGACTCCACAGGCGTGCCGATCGTCGTTTCCCGTACCGGCTACACCGGCGAGCTCGGCTACGAGGTCTGGTGCCATCCGCGCGATGCCGAAAAGGTCTTCGACGCGGTCTGGGAGGCCGGTCAGCCGCGTGGGCTGAAGCCGATGGGCTTTGCTGCGCTCGACATGGTGCGCATCGAGGCAGGCCTGATCTTCGCCAATTATGAGTTCTCCGACCAGACCGATCCGTTCGAGGCAGGCATCGGCTTCACCGTGCCGCTGAAGACCAAGACCGACGACTTCATCGGCCGCGAGGCACTGATAAGGCGCAAGGACAACCCGATCCACAAGCTTGTCGGCCTCGACATCGACGCCAATGTCGCCGTCGGCCATGGCGACTGCGTCCATATCGGCCGCGCCCAGATCGGTGTCGTCACCTCTTCGATGCGCTCGCCGGTGTTGGGCAAGAACATCGCGCTCGCCCGTGTCGACGCAACGCATGCCAATATCGGCACCGAGGTCGAGGTCGGCAAGCTCGACGGCCAGCAGAAGCGCCTGCCGGCCAAGATCGTTGCCTTCGCTCACTACGATCCGAAGAAGGAACGCCCGAGGTCGTAAATCGCCGGCCCGTTCAACCTGTCGCACAAGCCCCCGGTTTCCGGGGGCTTTTTGTTTGATGATTGCCGGAATTGGATTATCTACTAGCGCTGTTGCAGCCGCCAAACAGGTATCGCCGTGGACATATTCTCGTGGTCGCCCATTCTGTTGACGCTGCCCTTCATCCTGATCGGTGTGGCGGTCTATTTCCTCGGGGTCTTCTGCCTGTCGATCTTCGCCAGGCAGGCCAAGCGCAATCCGCTGTCGATACCTGTCGCGACCTTTGTCGGCACCATCACGACGGCCTGGGCCCTGTCGCTCGGCTTCACGGCAGCTGACGTCTGGTCGGTCAATGCGCGCGCCACCCAAGTGGCCGCCGAAGAGCGCTCTTCGATGATGCGGCTGGCCGGAATGGTGAAACCGGAGGCGCTCGATTCGGCAGAGCTTGTCACCGGCCTCAAGGCCTACAAGGACGCCAGCGCGGCCGACGAGTGGCACAACGCCAACCTGTCGCCCGCCCGCTCAGTCGAGCAGGCGCTCCAGCACATTCGCCTCGGGCTGATCGGGCTGTCGAAGGCCGATGTCGCCGACCCGATCATCGGCCAAATGGCTCAGGACTTCGATGAACTGCAGGACGCCCGCAACTCGCGCCTGGCGATCGGGGCGGGGTCGGTCAATCAGCTGAAATGGTACCTGGTGCTGTTCTTGACCATGCTGTCGGCGGTGGTCATCGGTGCGGTCCACGCCGACAAGCCGAAGGCCGGCAGGAAGGCCATCGCCATGTTCGCGGTGACGGCCTGTGTGAGCCTGTGGATACTCGCCTTGCATACCAACCCGTATGTCGGCGTGGCCCAGGTCACACTGGGCGACGCGCGGATCTGACGGCAGGTCTCGGCAAAGCCGCTTTGACGATTCGGTTCGCAGGCCCGGCCGGCATTTTTTGTCCTGATGGTTATCTCTTCGTGCGCTGGGGGCAGGGCGCTGACGTCAGGCAGGCATAGGCCAGCACAATGGCAAAGAATCCAAAGGCGGCGACAACGCCTGCAACGGTAATGATGGATTCGGTCGGCATATGTTTTCTCCGCTCTGCAATGATGAACATGCTCATCCCCGGATGAATGCAGCGCTTTGACCTGGATCAAGCGATGAAGAAGATTGCTTGAGATGCGCGGAGGACATCGCCTGCATTCCGGTGATGGCCCGCAGACAGGCGTTTGGCGTAGCTGGCGGACTTGGTACTCCCGGCATTGGAAGTGCGGTGCCTGTCAGGTAGCCAGACTGTCGAGGTGGTCCCAGTGCTGCTCGATGAGCTCGGCCGCGCGGCGCGTCTGCGACGAGAACGTCAGCGTCCGTGCCAGCGCCTGGCCACGCGCGGCGATGGCCTCTGCCTCGGTGCCGTGGCTGCGAACCCATTCGATTTTTTCGGCGAAATCCGCCATGTCGGCCGCTACCGGAACGTAATGCTCAAACGGCTTGAGCTCGTCATAATACCATTGCCGGAAGCCGAACTGGGAATCGACCTTCAGGACACAGCAGCCGTAGAGCATGCGGACCAGCAGATTCGACCAGGTGTTGGTGTAGCCGTCGATATCGATGGCGAACTTGCGCCCCAGCCAGCTCGGCGCAGCAATCGGAGCCTCGAGCAGGCCTTGCCGCTGCGCCAGAGGGCGGAAGGCGGCAGCGCTTGGATGAATGCCGGAGAAACGGACGTCCGTCCCGGGGATTTCCTTGAGCCGCATCACCATCCGCAGCCTTTGCAGCACAGCGGCATCGTCCTGGTCTTCAGGACAAAGGCTGATCCAGCCGTTGCCGTTCATGCCGCCGCGCCAGACGATTTCATCCGAACGGTCCCGCCAGCGTGGGGCGGACCTGCCGCTCTGCATTTCGGTGCCGAAGCCGTGGCTCTGGAAGAAATGCGGATCGGGCAGTCCTATGTGCCGGGGGAAGCGTACCGAAGGCGCAAAGCGCGCATTGGAGGTCGTCTCGCCATCAGACGCGTTGACTGTCATGTGCTTCACTTGGGGCGCGCACTGGCTGAGCCAGAATGCGTTTGCGCTTGCCACCAGCCGCATCGAGCGGGTGAAGCGTCCGATGCCTTCGTCTTCCAGCACGAGCGTCAACCGGTCGCCGGTGCGCTCGATCCGCAGATCGTACGGTGGATTGCCTGCTTTGACATAGCGTACCCGCACCTTGGGTGGCTTTTCCCCGGCCCGGACGAACTCGCGTCTGATGTAGCGAGCCACCTTGAGGGCATTGAAGAAACGAGATGAGGCGAGGCTGATCGACTGGGGCATGCGGTGCTTTGGCTTTTCGGCGGGAGCGCAGGATACTCAGAATCCGGGATGGCTTCCACGTGGCGCGCAGTTGGTTTCGGTCCCTGCTACGCAGTGCCGCGGCATCAGTGGTCGAAATTGGAAACCCGCCGGCTACCCCGTCGGAAAACGAACAAAAATGAAATCGGAGGGGCAGTCTTTCTGGAGAAGAAAGTGGTGCCCGGAGGCGGATTCGAACCACCGACACGCGGATTTTCAATCCGCTGCTCTACCAACTGAGCTATCCGGGCAACCTTCCGGGATCAGGCCATCTGGCTTCGATCCGGAGCTTCTGGCGGTGCGCTGCACCCCCTGAATGCGGCTGGGTTATAACACGAGATTTTGGCCTGTCCAGCGCCTTGGGATGCTTTTCTCGAAAGAAATCACAGGCCGTAGCGGAAGGTCGAAAACGTGCCTCAACGTTCTTCGCCGGCTGGCGGGCGGCCGTCGGAATCGTCTTCCTCGTCGTCGCGTACCGGAATGGCGTAGCTGCCGGAAAGCCAGCGGTTGAGATCGATGGCCTTGCAGCGCGGCGAGCAGAACGGATAGGATTCGCGCGCCGAAGGCTTGCCGCATTCGGGGCACGAAATCTTCGCCCGCAACGGCGTCACCTTGTCGTTGCCGGTCATGCGTGAATGCCGCTCTGCCAGTTGAGCTGGACATTGTAGCCTTCGCCCGAGAGCAGCGACGTTGTCTCGTAGAGCGGCAGGCCAACGACGTTGGAATAGGAGCCGACGAGCTTGACCACGAAGGTGCCGGCGAGGCCCTGGATGCCATAGCCGCCGGCCTTGCCGCGCCACTCGCCCGAACCGAGATAGCTGTCCATGTCCTGGCGCGACAGGCGCTTGAAGCGCACGCGCGTTTCCACCAGCCGCTGGCGCAGCTTGCCGGCAGGGGTGATCAGCGCAATTCCGGTGTAGACGCGGTGCGAGCGGCCAGACAGCAGCTGCAGGCAGTGGACCGCGTCGTCGGCGGTCTCGGCCTTCGGCAGAATGCGGCGGCCGACGGCCACCACGGTGTCGGCGGCGAGAATGAAGCCGGAAGCCGGCTCCGGTTCGCGGCCGAGAATCTCATGCGCCCGCTGCACCTTGGTGACAGACAGCCGCTTGGCGAGCGAGCGAGGGTGCTCGGCACGCATCGGCCGTTCGTCGACATCGGCCGGAAACAGCCGGTCAGGCTCGATGCCCGCCTGCTGCAACAACTCCACGCGGCGCGGCGAACCCGAGGCAAGCACAAGCTTTTGCAGATCGCTCAATCCAGGATCCTGTCGGTAAAGACGCTCGACACGCTTGGGGGCGGGGCGGTCTTACTTGAAACGGTAGGTGATGCGGCCCTTGGTCAGGTCGTAGGGCGTCATTTCGACGAGGACCTTGTCGCCGGTCAGAACGCGAATGCGGTTCTTGCGCATGCGGCCGGCGGTATGGGCGATGATTTCGTGTTCATTTTCGAGCTTGACCCGGAACATCGCGTTCGGCAACAATTCCGTCACAACGCCCGGAAACTCGAGGACTTCTTCCTTCGGCATTCGGTACCTTCGGTTTGGGTGGTTTTCCCGGCGCCTGGCCGGAATTTTCGCGGAACCTATATGATATTCCGCACTTTGTGAACACGCTTAATCGGCGTCGTTTCAGGTGCCGTATTATGTCGCCCCTGCGCCAAATCTCTCGGCGATCCTCACCTTCAGCCTCTCACGCACGTCGCGATAGGCCGTCATGATCTGATCGCGCGTCCCTGTCGCGGCCGTGGGGTCGGCAGTCGGCCAGTACTCGACGTCGATGGCCATCGAGCGGGTGAACTCGAGCGCCGCATGATGGGCTTCCGGCGCCAGGGTCACGATCAGGTCGAAATATCCGTCTTCGAGGTCGTCGACGGTGCGTGGCTGGTGTTCGACGAGCGTCATGCCCTCTTCGGCCAGCACTGCGTCGACGAAGGGATCGCGTTCGCCGGCGCGCACGCCTGCCGAAGCCACGAAGATCGAGGGCGCAAGCCTATGCCGGGCAATGGCTTCGGCCATCGGTGAGCGAACCGAATTCATTCGGCACATGAACAGGATAGAGCGCGGCGACCTTTCGTTTCCCGCCATATGTCATCCGCGCCAGTGCAGGACGCAGATCAGCGTGAACAGCCGTCTGGCGGTGTCGAAGTCGATCTCGATCTTGCCGGCGAGGCGGTCTAGCAGGGTTTGCGAGCCCTCGTTGTGCAGGCCGCGCCGGCCCATGTCGATCGCCTCGATCTGGCTCGGGGTCGATGAGCGGATCGCCTCGTAGTAGCTCTCGCAGATCATGAAATAGTCCTTCACGATGCGGCGGAAGGGCGTCAGCGACAGGATGTGGGTGACGACCGCGCCGCCATGTTCGCGCGAAATGGCGAACACCAGCCGCGAATCGACCAGCGACAGCTTGAGCCTGTAGGGGCCGTGGCCGTCGTCGTTGATGGGATGGAAGCTGTTTTCCTCGATCAGGTCGAAGATGGCGACGGCACGCTCATGCTCGACGTCGGGCGTCGAACGGCCGATCGATTCGTCGAGTTCGACGTCGACCAGGCGGGAGCGTGCGTGACCTTTGTCGGACATCGCCGCCTACATGTTCAATCTGATGGCGACGGAGCGCGCATGGGCCTCGAGCCCTTCCGCCCTGGCAAGCGCGATCGCTGCCGGCGCGAGCGCCCGCAACTGGTCCGGGCCGAGCTTGAGCAGCGATGTGCGCTTGACGAAGTCGAGCACCGACAGCCCCGAAGAGAAGCGCGCCGAACGCGCGGTCGGCAGGACGTGATTCGACCCGCCGACATAGTCGCCGATGACTTCAGGCGTATGGCGGCCGATGAAGATCGCACCTGCATTGCGCACGCGGTCCAGGAGAGCCTCGGGGTTGGCCACCGCAAGTTCGAGGTGTTCGGCGGCGATTCGGTTGACCAGCGGGATGGCGGCGTCGAAATCGTCGACCAGGATCACCGCGCCGAAATCGCGCCAGCTCGCGGCGGCCGTCTCGCCGCGCGGCAGATGCCTGATCTGGCGTTCGACCGCCGCTTGCACGGCCTTGCCGAAATCGGCGTCGTTGGTGATCAGGATCGATTGCGCCGAGACGTCGTGTTCGGCCTGGGCGAGCAGGTCGGCGGCGATCCAGTCGGGATCGTTGTCCTTGTCGGCGACAACCAGCACTTCCGACGGTCCCGCGATCATGTCGATGCCTACGGTCCCGAAAACCTGGCGCTTGGCAGCCGCCACATAGGCGTTGCCCGGGCCGACGATCTTGGCCACCGGGGCGATCGTCGCCGTGCCATAGGCGAGCGCTGCAACCGCCTGCGCGCCGCCGACGCGGTAGATTTCGGAGACGCCGGCGATGTCTGCGGCGACCAGCACCAGCGGATTTATGACGCCGCCGGAAGCCGGCACCACGATGACGATGCGCTCCACGCCGGCGACCTGGGCGGGAATCGCGTTCATCAGCACCGAGCTCGGATAGCTGGCCGTGCCGCCGGGCACATAGAGACCGACGGCCTCGACCGCCGTCCAGCGCGAGCCCAGTTCGACGCCGATCGGGTCGACATAGCGGTCGTCCTTCGGCAACTGGCGTTCATGGTGCGAGCGGATGCGGTCGCGGGCGAAACGCAGGGCCTCGACGGTTTCCGGATCGGCTTCCTTGTAGGCCTGGTCGAGGTCGGCGCGGGTGACGGCGATGCCGAGCGCGGCAAGGTCGGCGCGGTCGAACTTCAAGGTGTAGTCGACAAGCGCGTCGTCGCCGCGGCTGCGCACGTCGTCGATGATGGTGCGCACCGTCGCCTCGACATCGGGCGACACCTCGCGCTTGGTCGTCAGGAAGGCCGAAAAACGCTTCTCGAAGTCGGCGTCTGATTGGCGAAGGGTGATGGCCATGGTCGAAAAATGCTCAAGTCTTGTGGATGGGACGGGACGAGGCCTGCCACGATGCGCCGGTGTCGGTCAGGCGCGCCTCGATGCACTCGACTTCGAGGCGGATGGCGGCGTCGCCTGAAAACAGAAGCTCGATCTCGCCGGCCGGATCCTCGCCCTGGGCAAAGCCGATCGCCAGCAGTTCGAGGACGTCTTCGGTCTTGGCGCGCGAAATGCCGGACAGCTTGACCGACAGAACCCGGTCGAAATGCAGGATCGACCTGCGGCGCTCATACTTTGGCCGGAAGAAACCCTTCTTGGTTTCCCAGGCGAAGCGGTTCATCGCCAGCGCAAAACGCTTCGCCGGCGCATCAAATGCGATGTCGCCGACCTTGATCACCGCATCCTGCACATGCGCCGAGATGATCTCCAGGTCCTCTTCGTCGAGGGCGACTAGCTTCAGCTGGTTCATGTCAGTTCGGCTGCCTGCGTGGAGACGTTGCGTTTCCAGTCTTGTTAGGCGGTCTTGGTGCCAAAGGGAAGGCAGTAAGGGAGTAGGGCACCAGGGCAGTAGCGAAACCAACATGCTGCCTTACTGCCCTATTCCCTCATTGCCCTAACTCAGCCGCTGATGCGTTCGATCACCGCGCCGCAGCGCGACAGCTTCTCTTCGAGGCGCTCGAAGCCGCGGTCGAGATGGTAGACGCGGTTGACCACCGTCTCGCCTTCGGCGGCCAGGCCGGCGATGACCAGCGACACCGAGGCGCGCAGGTCGGTCGCCATGACGGGCGCGCCCTTGAGCTTGGAAACGCCCTCGACGATCGCCGTCTGGCCCGACAGCGTGATATGGGCACCGAGGCGGGCGAGTTCCTGCACATGCATGAAGCGGTTCTCGAAGATCGTCTCGGTGATCTTCGCCTTGCCCTTGGACATGGTCATCAGGCCCATGAACTGCGCCTGCAGGTCGGTGGGGAAGCCGGGGAAGGGCTCGGTGACGACGTCGACCGGCGAGATGCCCGAGCCGTTGCGGGTGACGCGGATGCCGGAATTGGTCTGGATGATCTCCGCGCCCGTCTGCGACACCACGTCGAGCGCGCCCTGCAGCAGGTCGGCGCGCGCGCCTTCGAGCAGGACGTCGCCGCCGGTCATTGCCACCGCCATGGCGTAGGTTCCGGTCTCGATCCGGTCGGGAATGACGCGATGGCGTGCCCCCGACAGCGAATCGACGCCTTCGATGGTGATGGTCGAAGTGCCTTGGCCCGTGATCCTTGCGCCCATGGCGTTGAGGCATTCGGCGAGGTTGACGACTTCAGGCTCGCGGGCGGCGTTTTCGAGCACGGTCTCGCCGCGCGCGAGCGTCGCCGCCATCATCAGCACATGGGTGGCGCCGACGGAAATCTTCGGGAAGACGTAGCGGTTGCCGGTGAGGCGGTTCTTCGCCGAAGCCAGGATATAGCCGTTCTCGACTTCGATCTTGGCGCCCAGGGCCTGCAGGCCGTCGATGAACAGGTCGACAGGCCGCGTGCCGATGGCGCAGCCACCCGGCAGCGACACCTTGGCTTCGCCCATGCGGGCGAGCAGCGGGCCGATGACCCAGAAGCTGGCGCGCATCTTGGAGACCAGCTCGTATGGGGCGGTCGTGTCGACGATGTTGCGCGCGGTGAAAGAGATGGTGCGCGAATAACCTTCGCCCTGCCGCTCGCGGCGCCCCGAAACGGCGTAGTCGACGCCATGGTTGCCGAGGATGCGGATCAGCTGTTCGACGTCGGCCAGGTGCGGCACGTTCTCGAGCGTCAGCGTGTCGTCGGTCAGCAGCGAGGCGATCATCAGGGGCAGGGCGGCGTTTTTCGCGCCCGAGATCGGGATGATTCCGGTCAGCTCGTTGCCGCCGACAATTCTGATGCGATCCATTGGTCGTCGTTTCTCCGGGGAATTCCCGGTTCTGGCGAGAAATTTTCTTGCCGCCGTCTAGACTATCGCGTCACCCGGTTCAAGAATCAGGCGTTGCAGTCATGTGCGCCAAGCGCCTGCCGTCGCCGGTCAGGCTTTCTCGGGGTTGTCCTTGTCGTCCCCGGCGGCTGCGAGGCCTTCCGGCCGGCTGTCTGCCTCGCCTGTGCGCCGCGAGCGCGCCTGCGCTTTGCGTTTCATCAGGTTGGCGCGCAGCTCGGCCGCGAGGCGCGCCTTGCGCCGATCGGCCTCGCTCGAGGGCGTATTTGGCTTCGACGACATGTGGTGGTCCCCGCTTGTCTGTCGTTCATAGCGGCTTGGCAATGGAAATGGCCAGTATTGTGGCGCAAACGGGCCTGTGGAAAATCTTGCGCGATTTGGTTCAACTCTCAACTTGCGCTTCCGGGAATCATGTGGCACAAGCCGCCCCGTTCACGGTCGCTGCCGTAGCTCAGTGGTAGAGCACTCCCTTGGTAAGGGAGAGGTCGAGAGTTCAATCCTCTCTGGCAGCACCATTCTCCCCTTTAATAACAAGGGGATCATTTCTGACTACTCCCCGTTCCCCATAGATCAAACCCTGAACATTCCTCGACTTTCCCCCAATTATCTGGGGGCAATCCGGGGAAATGGTTCATGTATCGTTCGCGTCGGTCGAGGAAGGGACGTCCAGAAACTAGTCGCGGACAGCGTCGCAAGCACGTCCTTTGCCCATGATGGATACGTGTGGGCAGCGCATTCTCAAGAATCGTATTGCAGCAAGCTCGGGGTTTCCCGAGCGACCCTACGGCGCTGGATCGGAAGAAGCCATTCGTGCGGGCTCGTGCAAAGGTCGAAGGAAAGATCACGACGCTACTCCGGCAGGGGGCTCCAGGTCCCCAGACGAAAAAGCACGCGCAGAACATCCTTGCTGCGATCTGGCGAAAGAAGATCGGCAGGGGCATATCCCCAAAGGGTTACGGCCTTCCGTGTCCTTTACGCGCAGCGTCTGGATAGTGGCGACCGCGACGCGGCAGTTCGAGCGCAGATCATGCGGCAGCACCTGCGTGAAATCGCCGATGTCGAACACTCGCACGCGACCGGTGAAGGTTCAATATTCTTGTGCCTGCGGATTAGGCAGCTGTTGAAGGCGTAATATACGCCATCAACAGCTGCTTGATCTTACCACTTTATGCGCAGGCCAAGCTGAGCCTTGAGCACGTAGCTGTCGCCAAAATTGTTCAGGCTCGTGTTGAAGAGACCTTCGCCAAAGAGCGAATATTTATCGTCGTCCCAGTTGTATGAGCCACCGAGGCCGACTCCTCCCCACAAACGGTCATTCCTGCTGGCAAAACTTACGCCATCCACGTCGATCCTGGTTCCATCAAGGAACTCATAGTAGAGATTGGCGATCCCGTAGACATGGGTCCGGTTCAACAGGCCCTTGTCGTTCTGCCAGGATTTCTCGCGATCGAGCGTCACGCCGAGGCGGCCCTGCAGGCTCGATCCGCGATCGAGGCTGACCGGGGCGCCGAAGACATCGGCAAAATCATCGAACCTCACGTCCGAATAGACCAGTTGGGCCTGCGGGGTGATCGACCATTCGGGATCAATGGCAATGCGCTTGCCGCTCTCAAGCGACAGGGCATAGCCGAAGCCGCTGTTGCCGTCTGTCAGCTTGCCTCCCGTCAGCTTTGAACTCAGATCGCTGTCATACCAGGTCACCTGACCCTGGCCGTCAAGGTAGAAGCCGTTGTCGCCATACCAGGTAAGGGTTCCGCCAAAGCCATAACCATCGGTGCTGATCTCGCCATCGCCATGGACGGAACTCGTCCTGGTCTGGCCGTGCGTGTAGTGAACCGTAATCCCTCCGATCAGCACGCCGTTTTCATTCTCGGAAAGCAACCCGTCAACGCCGGCTTGCAGCTTGAGAATGTTTTGCCTGTAGTCGGTGCCGGAGGTTGAGAGACGCGGCTCCATCCGGTTGTGCGCGCCTTCGATGCGGCCCCATATGCCGTTGCTGTCAACGGTTGGTCCGGCCCCTTCCAGGGCCGGTGCGGCCATGCCCACAATGTCCGCTCCTTGTCCGATAACGCCATTGCCATTGCCGGCCCAGAAGCGATTGCCTATACGCTGCTGCAAGGTGGGCAGGCCGTTCAGGCCAAGCAGGGCTTGCGGATAGGCTTCATAACTCGGAACGCCGGTCTGATAGAGGGGTTCGTCCGGTATCAATTCGGAACGCAGATACCAGTTCTTGGTTTCCGATCCCGTCCTGTTGCCCTTGTAAAGCTGATAGGCGTAGGCACCACCGACAACAGCCGGCTTGCCGTTCAAATCATAGGACCCCACAAGCTCGAAATTGCCGTTCGACAAATCGGCCACGGTGATGATCTCGATACCCTCATCGGTCTGGGCGCCGCCACCGCCCGCATTTGTAACGCTGACAAAGGATGAGCCGTCCGTATTGCCGGCAATGTTCACCTTGTCTGTCACTGAAGCGTCGTCGCCGAGGACCGTATCGAGTTCGATCGTCCCGCCATCGCCTGTGTAATTTCTTTCGATGTTGATGACATCTCCGGCATGCCCGTCCCGGGACGAGATCAGCCCGGCATTGGTGACGAACCCGCTGATGGAATAGACGCCGGTTCCGCCTCCCCTGGCAATGAAAGATGAACTTGCGTCAATGTCGAGATTGCCGTCGAGCGCGAGGCTGCCCATGCCGTTGAGCGTAGAGCCATTGGTGAGGAATACGCCCGTGCTCGGCTCGTTGGATTTGCCGACCTTCCACGCTCCATCGTCTATGATCAGGGTTGCGCCGTCGAGGGTGACGATCTCCCAGTTGACGATCTTGCTGCCATTGGATGTCGCATTGGTGCCCTTGAAGGTCAGTTGGTCGATCATGTGATCGACACCGGAAGTGTCATCGCCGCCGTCGAGAATTTGCGAGCCGTCATAGGTGGCGGCGCTTATCAGCGCCGTATCGGACCCGTCCTGACCATAGAGGCCACCAGCAAGCGTTCCGCCGGACCAGTTGAACGTGTCGTCGCCTTCGTGGTTGACCAGGCCATCATCGCTTTGCGGATCGTCGCGGTCGTCGCCATAGATGTTGCCGGTGTAGCTTCCGCCGGTCAGGTTGAACGTATCGTCGCCGAGGCCGAGAATGGCATCGCCGGTGACCGTGCCCGCGCTGTTGACGATCGCATTGCCGCCGAAACCATCCGTCGCTTCATCGGCAAAAGCGCCATCCCTGATCGCTGTGCCGGAACCGGAGCTGACAATGGCCGTTGCGCCGATATTGATGGTGGCGCCATTGGCGGCGGTCGTGTGCAGCGCGGCGCCCGTCGCGCTGGTGACCGTGCCGTTGACCGTCATCATTGTCGTGCCGGTGCCGAAATTCACCGCATGGATGGCGTCGAACCCGGCATTGATCGTGCCGCCCGATTGCGTCACCGAGACATTCTGGGTGGCCAACCCGTTGTTATAGGCCTGCACGCCATAGGCGCCAGCCGCCGTGGCCGTGACGGCACCGGCAAGCGACACCGTCGTCGAGCCTGTGCCGTTGTTCTGGGCCGAGATGCCCGTTCCTGCGCTGGTAACGCTGCCTGCCTTCTGGGTGACACTGAGATCGGTGGTCGTGGCAGAAAAATTGACTGCAAATATGCCGGTGCTGCCGACATCGTTGGAGATAACGGTTCCCGACGTCGTCACCGACGTGGAGCCGGTGCCCTGGTTTTGAACATTGATGCCTGTGACGCCGCCGGTAATCGTGCCGGCCGACTGGGTCAGGGTTATATTGGTGGGTGTCGAACCTATATTGCCGATATAGACGCCGTTGTCGTTTCGGCCGGTTATGTCGCCGGCAACCGTGGCGATAACGTCGCCGATTCCGAGATTCTGGATGAAAAGTCCGCCCAACCCGCCGTCGATCACGCCAGCGGTCTGATTGAACACGACGCCGGCGGAGGCAAAGCCGCTATTGATCCGCAGTCCCTCTTGTTCCGATCCGCCGTGGAGAACCGTGCGGATTTCCCCTGCCGTCGTTACGGTCGTCAGGCCGATGCCATCATTGTTGACGATGGCGCCATTTTCGCCGCTGATCGAACTTCCAGATTGCTGGTTGAATATCAGGTTGGTGCCACCCGGCGAAACCTGTAGGTTCAATCCGGCACCGCCGGGAGTTGTATTGTCGACGGTGTAAGTACTGTCTGCGGTTACGTCGAGGGAGGGACCGACGATTGTCTCGGGTGTTGATGGGGCGGAGCAAAGATAGGAACCGCCACCCAGTGGAGCGCACCCCGCCCATGCGGCATCGGCAATTCCCGTCAATTTTGCCGGGACGAATGCCGGAGCGGCGACCATACCAAGGATAAGAGCCAGGATAGAGGCGGAATTCCTCGACGTACGAAACGACTTCATTGTGGCAGAGGATGATGCTACCCTCGCCGCGATGTGTTTCACCTCACGGCCATCGCGATGGCGCCCGAGAATACTTCCGCGAACTGCCATCCCTCAAATGTCTCCATCTTGAGCCGGCTAATGAAGCGAACCTATCAACAAGTAGTCTCTGAATATTCCAGATATAAGCTATCATAATTGACGTAAGGTCAATGGCCAAGACGCTCAGTGAAATGGAGACCGGCAGCTTCTCCCGATGCTGTATGGGCAGAACGTGCAGAACTGCTCGAATGGGATTTCGGAGTTGCTTTTGACAACATAGCCAAGCCTACGGAGCGAGGCAGATCGCCTCGCCGAACGGTGCCTTAGACGCTAGCACATCAACGCGATCGCCACGGCCATAGGCCGCCCAGATCACCGGCGCAGCTCGCGCCTGGCCGAAGTCGTGCACCTCTAGGTCGGTGAACTGGCAGCCTTGCGCTTTGCCGCGCTCGGGCGGCGAACCATGCGCTTGGTCGCCTTCAGTGGCACGGCGGGTGTGTCGGCCAAAGCCGCGGTTGCAGCGCCGGCCAGGTCGAAGGCGACGAAATCGGCGTTCAGCTCCTGGGCCAGGCTTTCGCCGCCGCGCGTGGGGAGAGCGTCGCTCCACAGCACGATTCCCACCCGCAGCGCGGGCTTGGCACGCTTCAGGCGGCGCACCAGGAAACGGCCGTGGTTGAGCGAATCGGCATTGAGGAACCCGACAACGGCCGTATCGATCTTGCCGAGCGGCAAATCGCGGATTCTGCCCGGCTCGACGTCGAGATGCCCCGCCGTCGATGCTTCGGCGCCCTGCACCGTCAGCACCTGGGCGAGCATGCTGGCGGCGGCGTTGTCGAGTTCGCCGCGGCCGCCGATGCACAAAACCGAACGCCCGGTGCCATCGGGCAGGTCGATGCCGTCGTCAAGGTCGCTGGTGGCGCCGGTGGGGTCGTCGTCTTCGTCCTCTTCTTCGGCTTCCTCGTCGGCGATTTCCTGGAGATTGGAGACGAGCGTCGCCACGCTCGTCGCCATGCGCTGCTTCTGGTCCTCCGTCATCGCGCCGCGGGCCCGGTCGTGTTCGCCGAGCAGCAGCGCCGGGATCGCGACCTTCGAATAGAAATCGGCGAGGTAGATGGTTTCCAGCATCTCTTCGGCCTGATCGGTCGGCTCGTCGGCGTCTCCTGACAGCAGCCGCTGGTAGAGCCGTTCCTTGGGATCGAGCACCGGCTCGTTGCCGAACAGCACCTCGAGGAATTCGAACTGCGGCACATGCTTGCCCAGCACGACCAGGCAGACGGTCAGCGGCGTCGACAGGACCAGGCCGACGGGCCCCCACAGCCACGTCCAGAAGATGGCCGCGACGATGATCGCCAGCGGCGACAGGCCGGTCTTGGAGCCGTACAGCCACGGCTCGACGACGTTGTTGATGACCAGTTCCATCACCAGGAACAGGGCTGCCGCCCACAGCACCAGAGACCAGCCGGGCGATACCGCCAAGGCCAGGAACAGCGGCAGGATCATCGCGATCGCCGGGCCGATATAGGGTACGAACCGCAGCACGATCGCCAGCAGGCCCCACAGCATGGCGTTGGGAATGCCCAGCACCCAAAGGCCGATGGCGATCGGCACGCCATAGGTGACATTCACCACCAGTTGCATCAGCAGATACTGGCCGACGCGCTCGCCGGCATCCTGCAGCGCCTGGGTCGTGCGGTTGAGGTCGCCATAGCCGACCAGCCGGATGAAGCGGTCGCGCAGGTTCTCCCGCTCGAGAAGCATGAAGATCACCACCACGACGACCAGGCCTGCGGTGGCGAGCGGCCCGATCAACGGCGTGATCAGGTTCTTGAGCAGTTCTATCGGCTTCTCTGACGAGACGATCTCGACCGGCATCGGCTCGGGCCGGGAAGGCTTGGCTTCCGGCGATGTCGTGCTCGGGACGATTGGCCTGGTTTCGGGACGTTCGATTTCCTGTCCGATGCGTTCGATGGTGGCGCTGATCCGGTCGACGATACCGTTGCCATCGCCCGCATCCTTCAGCGAGCGGACCTTTTCCAGGAGATTGGCCTGATAGGTCGGTACATTCTGCGCGACCTGGCCGATCTGCGTGGCGACGATGAAGCTGAACATGGCAAGTACCGCGAAGGCCGACAGCACGCAGGCGATTACGGCGGCGAGCCTGGGAACGCCCAGGCGCCGCAGCGTCGCCACGAGTGGCGCAAGCGCAAAAGTCAGCAGCACGGCGATCGCCAGCGGCAGCAGGATGTCGCGTGCGAAGTAAAGGATGGCGACAACGGCCGCCGTTGCGGCGAAATTCGGCAATGCCGTGCGCTGGCTTGGCTGCAAGGGAAGCCGCCCCGCCAAATCCGGCTCCTGACCCTTGGGGCTAACCGCAACCACATGTCACCTCTTGATTTCCCGCAATGCTGCCTGGGCTAAAGCAAGTGTTGGCCTTTTCGTTCCCGCGGCCCGTCAGATACGCCATGAGCCGGTCCGGACAAGCCGGCGTACGAAGCATCGCAGTCAGGCTCAAAGCTGCGATTCTATCGGCAGGTAGCTGATCAGTCTGGCGATGAAACGGCGCCTCAGGCTGGCGTTCGGCTCATGCGTGAGCTGACGGGGGGCGCCGGCGACGGTGTCGTTCCAGTGCAGTTTGCCGTCCACCAGGTCGAGCTTGTAGCTCGCATGCGGCGACGTCTGCGCGGCGATGACCGCCTCGACTTCGCGGGCCAGCTCTTCGTGCCGGAACAGCACGCCCATTTCCGTGTTGAGCGATGCCGAGCGCGGGTCGAAATTGAACGATCCGACGAAGCCGGCCGCATTGTCGGCAACAAACGCCTTGGTGTGGAGGCTGGCGCCCTTCGAGCCGAACAGTGACATGTCGGTGCGGTCGTCGTCGGGTTTGAGCTCGAATATCTCGATGCCTTCGGCCAGCAGCAGCTTGCGGTAGCGGACATAGGCGCCGTGGACGGCGGCGACATCGGTGGCGGCCAGCGAATTGGTGAGTACGGAAACGTCGACGCCCTTTTCGGCAAGCGTCTTGAGAAGGCGCGTGCCGCTGTCGCCCGGAATGAAGTAGGGCGAAACGATCGTCAGCGCCGACGTTGCCGATTTGAGCAGCGGCTCGATGCTGGTGATCAGCCAGCCGTCCTCGCCAATGCCCATCGCCTTTTCCGGCGGGTCGGAAACGACGTTTGCCTCGCTGGTCCAGCGCAACTGCCCAAGCGACGTCTCCTGGCGGCTCTCTTCGGTGACCCGCTGGACGTAGGGCGCCGCGCGGCCGGTGGTTGCGGTGTGTTCGATGCGCTGGCGCAATGCCGGAAGGTTGCCCCGTCTGCGCCCCAGGATCTTGCGGATCGGCAACACGGCTTCGCTGTTCCAGAACAGGTCGAAAACCAGCTCTGCCTGCTCCACCGCAGGGCCGACCAGCAGCAAGTCCATGTCGCGGAAGTTGGCTTCCTCCTCGGCGGCGTCGAAATAGGCGTCGCCGACATTCCTGCCGCCGACGATCGCCAGGCGCCCGTCGGCGATCCAGGCCTTGTTGTGCATGCGCCGCGTGGTGCGGACGGCGCGCAGAAGCAATTCCAGTCCGCGCTGCAGGCCGAAGGCGCGCGCCCAGCTCGGGTTGAACAACCGGATCTCGATGTTGGGATGGCTGTCGAGAGCGAGGTTGTGCTTGTCGTTGCCACGGCTGTTGATGTCGTCGAGCATCATCCGCACGCGCACGCCCCGGTCGGCGGCGGCGAGGATTTCGCGCGCCAGCAGCCGCCCGGTCAGGTCGTCGCGCCAGTAGTAATATTGCAGGTCGAGGCTACGCTCGGCGTAGCGGGCGGCATAGGCGCGCACGGCAAAGGCCTGAAGATTGCCCGAGCATAGTGCAAGCCCGCTTTCGCCCGGATGCCGGGCCAGCAGCGGCTCGACAAGCGCGTCGAAGCGCGTTGGCGGCCCATCCTTCGGCAGGGCATGCGACGGCGCGCCACGTGCGCGCTTGGCGAAGCGGCCATAGGCGTAGACCGCGACCACCGAGGCCAGCACCAGTGTTCCGACGGCAGCGATGACGATGACGAGCAAGGTCATGCGCACCGCCAGTCGTCGCAAGCCGGCAATGCGCCATATTGACGACACCAATACGGTGGACGGCTATCGGGACGGATGTGGAAAATCTCGAACACCTCGACCATATAGGCTACTGTGACAACGCCTACCGCAAGTGAACACGAATTTCCCAGAGATTCCAGACGAGTGATGGCTGACAAACAGGACTTGGACGTTTCCGCAGATGCAGGCAACCGCGCCGTCGCCGAGGCCCGCAGGGCAGGGCAGGCGGCGGAGCACCCAAGGCACAGCGAGATCGTCGTTGCGTCCTACAACGTCCACAAGTGTGTCGGTATCGACCGTCGCTTCGATCCGGGCCGGATCATGGAGGTCATTTCCGAGATCGGCGCCGACGTCATCGCCCTGCAGGAGGCCGACCAGCGCTTTGGTGACCGCGCCGGCCTGCTCGATCTCCATGCCATCGAACGCGAGACCGGCCTGGTGCCGGTCCAGCTTGCCGGGCGCAGCAAGAGCCATGGCTGGCATGGCAACGTCGTGCTGTTCCGCAAGGGCACCGTCACTTCGGCCAGGCAACTGGTGCTGCCGGGTGCGGAGCCGCGCGGCGCGGTCATCGTCGACCTCGATCTCGAGGCCGGCCCGATGCGGCTCATCGCTGCGCATTTCGGCCTTCTCAAGCATTCGCGCAAGCTGCAGGCCGGAACGCTGCTGTCGGCCGCCGAGTTGCACAGCGACAAGCCGACGGTGCTGGTCGGCGACCTCAACGAGTGGCGGCTGGGCAAGCGTTCATCGTTGCGTAGCCTGACGCCGGCCTTCGGCCCGGCGCATGCGCTGGTGCCAAGCTTCCCGTCGCGCTTCCCGGTGCTGGCGCTCGACCGCGTCATGGTTCGTCCGCCGAGCCTGCTCACCGATATCGAGGCTCACGACACCGAGCTTGCGCGCGTCGCATCGGATCACCTTCCGATCAAGGCGATCATTCGCCTGCGTTCGTCACTCAACGGGGCGGACGCCGGCAGATCGGCCGCAGCGTAACCCTGCCGCGTCACCTTCTCCTCTTGCAAGTTGGGCCCGATACCGTATCTGGTGGCCCAATGGGATGGAGCCAGGCATTTGACGCCTGTGCCGGGGGAAAGACGAGACGCATAGAGCGAGGCAAGCGATGGTCGAAACCCGAATTGGCTGCGAAAGCCTGCGATCCAAGGTGATGAGCGCAGAGGACGCGGCGTCGCTGATCGGTTCCGGCACCACGGTCGGGATGAGCGGCTTTACCGGTTCCGGCTATCCCAAGACCGTTCCGCTGGCGCTTGCAGCCCGAATCGAAGCCGAGCACGCCAAGGGCAATCCGTTCGGCTTGCGCGTGTGGACCGGAGCCTCGACCGGACCCGAACTCGACGGTGCGCTGGCCAAGGCCGACGGCATCGAATTCCGTCTTCCCTACAATTCCGATCCAATCGCGCGCGACAAGATCAATCGTGGCGAGATGGAATATTTCGACATGCATCTGAGCCAGGTGGCGCCGGTTGCCTGGCAGGGGTTTCTCGGCCCGCTCGACACCGCTGTCGTCGAGGTTTCGGGCATCCTGCCCGATGGTTCGCTGATCCCGTCGTCGTCGGTCGGCAACAACAAGACCTGGCTGGACCGCGCCGATCAGGTGATCCTCGAGGTCAACAGCTGGCAGAATCTCGAACTGCACGGCATGCACGACATCTATTACGGCACCGCGCTGCCGCCGCACCGTATCCCCATCCCGCTGGTGCGGCCGGATGACCGCATCGGCGAAACGGTGTTCCGCTGCCACCCCGACAAGATCGCGGCCATCGTCGAGACCGACGTGCCCGATCGCAACCTGCCGTTCGCCAAGCCCGATCACGTCGCCCACGCGATTGCCGGACACCTGCTCGAATTCTTCAGCCACGAAGTCGCCAAGGGGCGGCTTCCCGCCTCGCTGCTGCCGCTGCAGTCCGGCGTCGGCAACATTGCCAACGCGGTGCTGACCGGACTGGTCGACGGCCCGTTCGACAACATGACCGCCTATACCGAGGTGATCCAGGACGGCATGCTTGACCTGATCGACTCCGGCAAGCTGCGCATGGCCTCGGCAACCGCGTTCTCGCTCAGCCCCGACGCGGCGGCAACACTCAACGCCAACATGGGCCACTATCGCGAGAAGATGATCTTGCGCCCGCAGGAGATTTCCAATCACCCGGAGCTGATCCGCAGGCTCGGCTGCGTTGCCATGAACGGGCTGATCGAGGCCGACATCTACGGCAACGTCAATTCGACCCACATCATGGGATCGCGCATCCAGAACGGCATCGGCGGTTCCGGCGACTTCGCCCGCAACGCCTATGTCTCGATCTTCATGACGCCGTCGACAGCCAAGGGCGGCGCGATCTCGGCCATCGTGCCCCAGGCGAGCCATGTCGACCACATCAACCAGGATGTGCAAGTGCTGGTCACCGAGCAGGGGCTGGCCGATCTCCGGGGCTTGTCGCCCAAGCAGCGTGCCCGCGTCATCATCGACAATTGCGCGCACCCCGATTACCGGCCCGCGCTGTCAGGCTATTTCGACCGTGCGATGAAGCATTCCTATGGTTTGCAGACCCCGTCGCTGCTCAACGAGGCGCTGTCCTGGCATCAGCGCTATGTCGAAACAGGTTCGATGCACCAGTAGCTACTGGACGACGAAGAAGTCGCTGATCCGCTCGGCCGTTTGCCTGAGGATCGGCAGGATTTCCGTCTCCATCTCCGCCGGCGAATGACGTGTCGACTGTGTCGACACGTTGATCGCCGCAGCGATCGTGCCGGAGCGGTCGCGCAACGGCACGGCGATCGAGCGCAAGCCGATTTCCAGCTCTTCGTCGACGATCGCGTAGCCATTGGCACGGACGGTCCTGACGATCTCGACGAGTTCGGCCCTTCCGGTAATTGTCTTCGGCGTGCGCTGGACGATTCTCGCCCGCGACATGAACGCTTGCAAATCCGCATCCGTCAGTCCGGAAAGCAGCACGCGGCCCATCGCCGTGCAATGCGCCGGCAGGTGCGCGCCGACCTGCAGGTCGACTGCGATTATGCGCGGTCCCGGCACGCGCGCGACATAGACCATGTCTTCGCCAGAAAGCGTCGCGGCCGAACAGGACTCGTGCAGCCGGGCGGCCGTGTCGCGCATAAAGGGCTCGGCGAAAGTCCACAGCGGCACGCCGTGCAGCCAGATGCGAGCCTGCGCCAAAAGCCTGGGTGACAACGAAAAATTCCGCCCTGTCTGGACCGCGTAACCGGTCGCAACAAGCGTCAGCAGAAATCGGCGCGCGCCGGCGCGGGTCAGGCCTGCCTTTTCCGCGGTTTCGGTCAGGGTCAGGCCCGCAGGATTGGCCGCCAGTATCTCCAGCACGCAAAGGCCGCGCTCCAGCGACGTGACGTGATCGCGGCCGGTGTCTTGGTCACTCATGGCACTGTTCCGACTTCCAAGGCCCAGCCGAGCCAAATCATTTGACTCTTGAAGCGTCCTGTATCAGAAATGTATCGCATATAATACAAATGTTCGCAATACGAACTTCCAGGCGGACTTTGGCCAACCGGGACGAAACGCGATGACCAAATTTCTCCCCCTGTCGCAGGCGGTCGCCGAAAATCTCAACAACGGCGACACCGTGGCCTTCGAGGGGTTCACGCACCTCATTCCAACCGCCGCCGCGCATGAGGCGATCCGACAGGGCTTCAAGGACCTGACGCTGGTCCGCATGACGCCCGACCTGGTCTACGACCAGATGATCGGCATGGGCATGGCCAGGAAGGCGATCTTCTCCTACGCCGGCAATCCGGGCGTCGGCCTGCTGCGCCGCCTGCGCGACGCGGTCGAGAACGGTTTCCCGCATACGCTGGAGATCGAGGAACACAGCCACGCCGCCATGGCCAACGCTTATGAGGCGGGTGCCGCCGGGCTACCTTGCGCTGTCTTCCGCGGCTATCGTGGCGCCGAGCTCGCCAGGGTCAATCCGAATATCAAGTCGGTAACCTGCCCGTTCACTGGCGAGGTGCTGGCCGCTGTTCCATCGGTTCGTCCCGATGTCACCTTCATTCACGCCCAGAAGGCCAACAGGCGCGGCGACGTGCTTGTAGAAGGCATCATCGGCATCCAGAAGGAAGCAGCCCTTGCCGCCAAGCGTGCCGTCGTCACGGTCGAGGAGGTGGTTGACAATTTCGACGACCTGCACCCCAACCTGACCGTGCTGCCGAACTGGTCGGTGACGGCGATTTCAGTCGTTCCCGGCGGGGCGCACCCATCCTACGCCCATGGCTACTATGTCAGAGACAACGCGGCCTATCTCGAGTGGGATGAGATCGCCGCCGACCGCGACCGCTTCCGCGAGTGGATGCAGAAGAACGTGCTTGAGAAGACCGCTGACGATTTCGCGTCCCGCGTCGAACACCTGAGGAACGTGGCATGAGCGAACTCGGCTTTACCCCCAACGAAATGATGACGATCGCCGCCTCGCGCGCCCTCAAGGGCGACGACGTCTGCTTCGTCGGCATCGGCGCGCCGTCGGCTGCCTGCAACGTGGCGCGGCTGACCCATGCGCCCGACATCACGCTGATCTACGAATCCGGCACCATCGGCACCGCACCCGACGTGCTGCCGCTGTCGATCGGCGACGGCGAACTGTGCGACACTGCCGTCACCACCGTCTCTGTGCCGGAGATGTTCCGCTACTGGCTGCAGGGCGGCCGTATTTCCATCGGCTTCCTCGGCGCTGCCCAGCTCGACAAGTTCGGCAATATCAACACGACCGTCATCGGCGACTACGACCATCCCAAGACCCGCTTGCCCGGCGGCGGTGGCGCACCCGAGATCGCGACGTCGTCGAAGGAAATCTACATCACCATGGCGCAGACCAAGCGCGGCATGGTCGAAAAGATCGATTTCTACACTTCGTTCGGCCACGGCGAGGGCGGCGACCATCGCCAGCGCCTCGGCATCGACACCAAGGGGCCGACCCTTCTGATCACCGATCTGGCGATCTGGAAGCCGGATCCTGTCACCAAGGAATTCACGGTGGTTTCGCTGCACCCCGGCGTCACCCGCGACAAGGTCCAGGAGACCTGTGGCTGGGCGGTGAAATTCGCCGACATCTTGGACGAAACTCCTGCGCCAACCGAGTTGGAATTGCAGACGCTGCGTGATCTAAAGGCGCGCACCGACGCTGCCCACAAGGGCGAGGCGGTCTCCGCGAAAAGAGGATCGAAGGATGGCTGAGGCCTATATCTGCGACTACATCCGCACCCCCATTGGCCGATTTGGCGGTTCGCTGTCGTCGGTCAGGGCCGATGACCTCGGCGCAGTCCCGCTCAAGGCCTTGATGGAACGCAACGCTTCGCTCGACTGGGCCGCGGTCGACGACGTCATCTATGGCTGCGCCAACCAGGCCGGGGAAGACAACCGAAACGTCGCGCGCATGTCGCTGCTGCTGGCTGGCCTGCCGGAGCAGGTGTCCGGCACGACGATCAATCGTCTTTGCGGCTCCGGCATGGATGCCCTGATCGCCGCTGCCCGCGCTATCAAGGCCGGCGAAGCCGAACTGATGATCGCAGGCGGCGTCGAGAGCATGAGCCGTGCGCCCTTCGTCATGCCCAAGGCGGATGCGGCATTCTCGCGTCATGCCGAAATCCATGACACCACCATCGGCTGGCGCTTCGTCAATCCGCTGATGAAGAAACAGTACGGCATCGATTCGATGCCCGAGACCGGTGAGAACGTCGCCGAAGACTTCTCCGTCTCGCGCGCCGATCAGGACGCCTTTGCCGTGCGCAGCCAGAACAAGGCGGTCGCAGCGCAGGAAAATGGCCGTCTCGGCAAGGAGATCACGCCGGTGACGATCCCGCAGCGCAAGGGCGATCCGATCGTTGTTGCCAAGGACGAACATCCGCGTGCCGGCACGACCATCGAAACCCTGGCCAAGCTGCCGACGCCGTTCCGCCAGGGCGGCACGGTGACCGCCGGCAACGCCTCGGGCGTCAATGACGGGGCGGCTGCGCTGATCGTCGCCTCGGAATCTGCGGTGAAGAAATACGGCCTGACGCCGATCGCGCGTGTGGTCGGCGGCGCTGCCGCCGGTGTTGCGCCGCGCATCATGGGCATCGGTCCCGCGCCGGCGACCAGGAAGCTGTGCGCCCGTCTTGGCATTTCGCCTGCAGACTTCGACGTCATCGAACTGAATGAAGCCTTCGCCTCCCAAGGCATTGCCGTGCTCCGTGACCTTGGCATCGCCGAGGACGCGGAGCACGTGAACCCGAATGGCGGGGCCATTGCACTGGGCCATCCGCTTGGCATGTCGGGCGCCCGCATCGCCGGTACCGCGGCGCTGGAGCTCGGCCTGCGCGGTGGCAAGCTGGCGCTTGCCACCATGTGCATCGGCGTCGGGCAGGGCATCGCGGTCGCGCTCGGGCGCGCCTGATCCCTTCTCGACCTCGAAAATGAAACGCCCGGCACTGCCGGGCGTTTTGGTTTGATGCGTCAGGTTTGCTCAGTCGAACAGGCTGAACAGGAAGCGTACGCTGATCAAAAGCAGGAAGATGCCGAAGGCGATTTCCAGCTTCCGCTTGGACAGCGCGTGCGCGAGCCGCGCGCCCAGCGGTGCGGTCAGCACGCTCGTCGGCACGAACAGGATCAGGCCGACCAGCGAGACATAACCCAGCGACAGCGGAAACTGCAGCGCGGGTACGTCGGGATACTCGGCGGCGCGCGGCCAGCCGGCATAGATGTAGCCGAGCGCGCCGGGGATCGAGATCAACACGCCGAGACCTGACGAGGTTGCCACCGCCTGATGGATCGGGCGACCGTAGAATGTCATGAACAGGTTGGAGAGCTGGCCGCCGCCGATGCCCATCAGGCTGGAGAGCACACCGATGATCCAGCCGTAGATGTTCATGACCAGCTTGCCCGGCATATCGAGGCCGAGGCGCCATGAATCCCTGCCGAACAGGAGACGGATTGCCGAGACGCCGGCAACGACCACGAACACGGCCTTGAACAGGTCCGCCGGGGCATAGCGGGCAATGACACTGCCCATGACGACGCCTGCGACGACCGGTACGGCCCACTGCTTCAGGATCGCCATGTCTACCGCCCCTTTGGCGCGGTGGGCGTTGAACGAGCGTATCGAGGTCGGAATGATGATGGCGAGCGAGGTGCCGACGCATAGCGGCATGCGCACTTGCTCCGGAACGCCGACGGCTTGGAACAGCTCGTAGAGTACCGGCACGATGACGGCGCCGCCGCCGACGCCGAAGACGCCGGCCAGCAGGCCGGTAATCGCGCCAGCGCCCAAAAGGGCGATCGCGAGCCAGATGATTTCGTAGGTGGATATGCCGGACATCAGGAGAAACTCTTGCAGTGTGATGGCGAAGTTGGTCCGGGCAGGCACGCACAATGCTCTGACCATTCCCCAAAGGTTTACGGCGCGACATATGCCACGAAGCGACGGCACAGTCTCCCCCGGATTGCAGGGCCAGAAGTCCGTCCGATTTTCAATGATGGCGGGTTGAAAACCGCCTGGGAGGGAGTTGCCTGTGGATTGTTATATTCGTATGAATATAACGAATCGTGAGCCTGACGAGAGGCTCGCGCAGTGGTGGAGGAATTCGCAGATGTTCACGCGCAGGGGCTTTGGAGTGCGGCTTGCCGCAATGGCTTGTGGCGTCGCCGCCGTCATGGCGCTTGGCTTACCGTCGGCGCGCGCCGATGGTGAAGTTGTCGTATTTGCTGCCGCCAGCCTCAAGAACGCGCTCGATGCCGTCGATGCTGCCTGGCAGGCCGAAAGTGGCAAGCAGGTGAAAGCTTCCTATGCCGCCAGCTCGGCGCTCGCCAAGCAGATCGAGGAGGGCGCTCCGGCCGACGTCTTCATTTCCGCCGACCTCGACTGGATGAAGTACCTGTCCGACAAGAGGCTGACCAACGCCGACAGCGAGGTCAAGCTGCTTGGCAACCGCATCGTGCTCGTCGCGCCGGAGGACTCGGCTGCCACCGCCGACATCGCGCCGAACTTCGACCTCGCCAAGCTGCTCGGCGACGGACGTCTGGCCATGGGCGACGTCAAGGCCGTTCCGGCCGGCAAGTACGGCAAGGCAGCGCTCGAGAAGCTCGGCGTCTGGGCCTCGGTCGAAGGCAAGATCGCCCAGGCCGAGAACGTCCGCGCGGCGCTCAAGCTGGTTTCGACCGGCGAAGCGCCGCTCGGCATCGTCTATCAGACCGACGCCACGGCCGAGCCTGGCGTCAAGATCGTTGGAACCTTCCCGGAAGAGACGCATCCTCCCATCGTCTATCCGGTCGCCGTGACGGCGGGCTCGAAGAATGCGGACGCAGCCGCGTACGTCAAATATCTTCAGTCCGCCAAGGCGAAGGAGCTTTTCGAAGCGCAAGGTTTCACTATGCTTGCGCCGGCGGCATCGAACTGACGCAAGCAACATGAAGTGCTGGAGCGTCGTTCCTGTGCCTGAACAGATGAACGGCGCTCTGGCGGAAATGCGATTCGGAAATGAGCTGGCTGGACCTCAGTCCTGACGAATGGAATGCGGTCCACCTGTCCATAAAGGTCGGGCTGTGGGCGATGGCCGGCAGCCTGCCTTTCGGCATTCTTGTGGCGCTGCTTCTGGCGCGCACCGAGTTCTGGGGCAAGTCGCTGGTCAACGGCGTTGTCCACCTGCCGTTGGTGCTGCCGCCGGTGGTCACCGGCTATCTCCTGTTGCTGAGTTTCGGCCGGCGCGGTCCGATCGGCTCCTTCCTCGACGAGTATTTCGGCATTGTCTTTTCCTTCCGTTGGACCGGTGCCGCGCTCGCCTGCGCTGTCATGGGCTTCCCGCTCCTGGTCCGTGCCATCAGGCTCTCCATCGAGGCGGTCGACCGCAGGCTTGAATCCGCCGCCGGCACGCTCGGCGCGAGCCCGCTGTGGGTCTTCTTCACCGTTACGCTGCCGCTGATCCTGCCCGGCATCGTCGCCGGCATGATCCTGTGCTTTGCCAAGGCAATGGGCGAGTTCGGCGCCACCATCACCTTCGTCTCCAATATTCCCGGCGAAACCCAGACGCTGCCGTCGGCAATCTACACCTTCACCCAGGTGCCCGGCGGCGATGCCGGTGCGATGCGGCTGACGCTGATTTCGATCGCCATATCGATGGCCGCGCTCGTTGTTTCCGAAGCATTTGCCCGCCGCATCGACCGGCGCATGGTTGTCGAATGACCCTGGAGATCGATATCCGTCACCGCCTTGGCGCGCTGCAACTCGAGGCCAGCTTCGCGAGCCGCGGGCGTCTCACGGCGCTGTTCGGACCATCGGGCTCAGGCAAGACCTCGGTCATCAACATCATCGCCGGGCTGATCCGTCCGGATGCCGGGCGCATCGTTGCCGGCGACCGTGTCCTGGTCGACATCGGCGCGGGAAAGTACCTGCCGGCCCACAAACGCCGGATCGGCTTTGTCTTTCAGGATGCGCGCCTGTTTCCGCATCTCAGCGTGCGCTCCAACCTGGTCTATGGCCGCTGGTTCACGCCGCGTGGGGAGCGTTACGCCAATTTCGATCGGGTCGTGGAGATGCTCGGCATCGGCCATCTGCTCGACCGCAGGCCGAACCTGTTGTCGGGTGGCGAAAGGCAACGCGTCGCCATCGGTCGGGCCTTGCTCGCCAGTCCCAGGCTTTTGCTGATGGACGAGCCTCTGGCGTCGCTCGACGACGCCCGCAAGTCGGAAATCATGCCTTATCTCGAGCGGTTGCGCGACGAAACGAAGATACCGATCGTCTATGTCAGCCACTCGATCGCCGAAGTCGCCCGCCTTGCCACTGACATCGTTGTCATGGCCAACGGCAAGATTACCGCCGCTGGTCCGACCACGGACATCATGCAGCGCCTGGAACTGCTGCCGCCGGAAGAGGTGGGCGAAGGCGGCGCCGTGCTCGACATGACGGTGACCGGCCACGATGCGGCATACGCGATGTCCGTGTTGGGTGCCGCCGCTGGCGAGATCCGCGTTCCCGACACTGCTCTTGCCATCGGCGCGAAGGTTCGCGTCCGTATCCGCGCCCGCGATGTCATGATCGCCACCGAAAGGCCAACGGGTTTGAGTGCGCTCAACATCCTGCCCGGGCGGATCGCCGAGATTGTCGAGGTCAATGCGGCGCAAGTGGATATTCGCCTGGACTGCCATGGCGACAAGCTGGTGTCGCGCATCACGCGCCAGTCGTTCGAGGCGCTGCACCTTGCCCTGGGGCGCGAAGTCTTTGCCGTCATCAAGACCGTTGCATTCGATCGCGCAAATCTTTCTCCGGGGGCTTCGCTTGTGCTAACCAGCTGATGACTGGAGTAGCCGATGCCATCCCTGACCTTGCGCTTGTATCTCGATCCGAAGGGTCGTCTTGGCCCGGGCAAGATCGAGCTGCTCGAACAGATCGCCGCCACCGGCTCGATTTCGGCTGCGGCGCGCGCGATGGAAATGTCCTACAAACGCGCCTGGGATCTGGTCGAAGAGCTCAAGGACATGTTCGGCAAGCCGCTTGTGGCTGCAAAAACCGGCGGCAAGCATGGCGGAGGTGCCGAGCTGACGACGGTCGGCGAAGAGGTCATCCGCCAGTTCCGCGACATGGAGCGCGCCGTCTACGAGGCGGCAGCGCCCCACATCAAGGCGCTGCAGGGCGAGGCCGATAGGCGCTAGTTACTTTCCGAGTTCGATTGAACGTACCCGTGCGGCTTCGACTGCTTCGGTGACAAGGGTCTGCAGCCGGTTCTCGCCCATCAGCACATTGAGGGCGGCGGCGGTCGTTCCGTTCGGGCTGGTCACCTGCTTGCGCAGCACGGCCGGGTCTTCGCGGCTTTCCGCAGCCAGGCTGGCGGCGCCGTAGACGGTCTGCATGGCAAGCAGCGATGCCGTCTTGGGCGGCAGGCCGGCATGTTCGGCAGCTGCTGTCAGGCATTCGATGAAATGGAAGATGTAGGCCGGTCCCGAGCCGGAAACGGCTGTCACCGCGTCCATCAGGCCCTCGTCGGCAATGGTTGCGACCTCGCCGCTGGCCGAGAGCAGGTCGCCGACCAGGTTGCGCGCCCTTTCGCTGACGTGCTCGTTGGCATAGACCACCATCATGCCCTTGCCGATGGCGGCGGGCGTGTTGGGCATGCAACGCATGATCGGCGTTTGCGATCCGAGGATTTCGGCGAATGTGCCGACCGCCGTGCCGGCGGCGACGCTGACGAAGGTCGTCCGGCCATTGCCGAAGCGACGATAGTCGGCGGTGACTTCGCGGATGACTTGTGGCTTGACCGCAATGACGACGATCTCGGGCGAGGCATCCGCCGGGATGCCGCCGCTTTCGGAGGCCACCCGGCTGCCCAGTTCAGCGGCGCGGGCGCGCAACTCGGCGTTCGGCTCGACCACGAAAGTCTCCGATGGAGCAAGCTTGCCCGAATTCAGCCAGCCCCTGAGCATTGCGTAGCCCATGTTGCCGCAACCGGCGAGGATAAGTCTGATCGTCATGAAATGCCTCCGAACCTGTCTGACATAGACCGTCTTGCGGTCGTACGGAAGTGGCCGAAAATCACCTTCTGGGTGTGCCGGCCAATCTTTTGGAAAAGGCCTTGGTGAAGGTGATTGCGCCCAGCCTATCGGTCTCGGCCAACACCACATCCATGAACTGGTCGGTGACGCGGACGATGGCGAAGCCGCCCTTGAACGCGGCCATCGGCTTGAAGAGGTCCAATCCGTTGCTGTTGTAGATCATCGGCGTATCGTGTTCATGGCCGTGGAAGACGCCGATCACGTTGTAGCCCGATATGGCCGCAAGCAGTGCGGCCCGCTCGTCGTCGCTCCACCAGTGGGCCTGGCCGATGCCGCGGTCGTCGAAATGGCGCACTGCCGGATCCCAGGTTTCGAGGGAAAACGGGTCCCAGCCGTAGTGCTGGAACAGGATCACCGGCCGTCCGTCGCTTGCGTAGGTTCTGAGATCGCGCTTCAGCCAGGCGAGACCGCTGATGGCGCCCTTGGCGGTGTCGCCGGCGAAGCGATGCGTCTGGATCAGGTGCAGGCCGCCCCAGTCCCATGAATAGCAATCCGACGCTTCGTCATAGCTGGTCGCCGGGACCGGCGGCTTGAAGAAAACGCTCGGCTTGTGGCTGATCTCGACATAGTCGCGCATCTCGCGTCGGTACCAGTCGACGTCGGGCGGGGCGCCGTCCTGGTCGAGGTCGTGATTGCCGAGGCCGACATAGACGGGCATGTGAACGCGGTCCGGACCGCTGCCTTGTTGGTAGCGCTGGCTGAACTGCAGCAGTTGCGTGCCTTCTTGCGGCTTCGTGACCTGCCCGCCGCCATCGTCGGTCATGTCGCCGCCAATGACCAGGCCGAGCAAGGCGCCGATCGGGCGTCCGGCGCCTGCCAGGCCGCTGGCCTGGCCGGAAACGGTGCCCGGCCAAATCTGCTGGTCGACAGTGTTCAGCGCCGTGATGTGCCGACGCAGGTTTTCGTCCGTCTTGCCCTGGGCTATGCATTGCGCGTTGAAACCGCTCGCCATGCGGCAGGCATGGATGTCGGCCGCGAACAGGAAGGTTGCGTCGACCGCTGGCCAGGAGGGGCCGGCGCGGGAGGTGTCGGTTCCCAGCAACGAGACGATGCCAAGTGCTGCCGTGTTGGCGATCAGCTGCCGCCGCGATGGTCGATACTCCATGACAGCAGAATGGAGCGCGCGTCAGCGACGATCAAGCCTTGCCCAGCGGGTGGCCCTTGGCGATGACCACGCGCGAGACGAGCCTCAAGCCGAGCACGCCGAAGACGAAGAACATCCACACCGGATCGGCGCGCCGGAAGAAGAAGCTTTCAAGGAAGGCGTTGAGCGTGGTGAAGAACAGGATCATCATGAAGAAATCGCCGAGGAATACGTTTTCCTTGAGCAGCGGTATCCTCATGTAGTCGCGCATCGGCGCAAGCAGAAACACGTAGAGCGCCACGACGAGCGCCGGCAGCCCCATGGTCACGGCGAGATCGATGTAGCCATTGTGGCCGTGCACGATGCCGGTGATGTCCCAGTCCTGGTCGAAGGCCTTGTCGGTATTCGTCACCACCGGCATGCCCCAGAAGCTTTCGTAGCCATAGCCGAGCCATGGCCGCCCTCCGATCATCTCCCCGGCAAAGGCCCAGATCGTGGTGCGGCCGGTGTAGGTGAGATCTGGGAAGAGCTGTGCCGCAAGTTGCTTCAGCGGGTCGATGAAGACGATGCCCAGCGTGGCGAGTCCGGTTCCGACGATGGCGATCGCAAACAACAGCGGGGTCAACAGCCGCATTCCGATCAATCCGGGCAGGACGACGAAGACGATCGACAACGGCACCAGTCCGGCGGTGGTCTTGGATCCGGTATGGGCGACGAAAACCATGGTGGCGAAAAACAGGATGACGCCCGAACGTCGCCAGCCGCGGCGGAACAGATAGATGCCGGCAAAGCTGAAGCAGGCCATGACAGGCCCGGCGATGTTCTTGTGGGTGAACGCGCCGCGCCAGAGCCCGGCGTGTTCGGGTTCGAAACCGCCGGCGTCATGGATCGCCACGCTGGGATAGAGCAGCACGCCGGCGTAGGACAGGCCGACGACAGCCAGGCCGGCGAATGCGAGCACCCGCGAAAAGCTCTCGCCGTCGCGCGGCAACGCCAGAACGCTGGCCATGGCGATCACGCCGATCAGGGTGAAGGAGGCGGCGCGGAACGCCGCGGCCGGGTCAGCTGCCGTTACCACCGACAGCATGAAAAAACCCATCAACAGCGCCCAGGCGGGGCTTGCCAGCGCCCTGATTTTCGCCGGCTCGGCAAGCGTCAGCAGCGCAAAGGCCGACAATCCCCCCAGCGTGCCGAAACCGAGCTGATTGACGATGTCGCCGCCGTTTGCGGCCGCGTTTTCAGCACCCGCCGGCTGGAACGGCCGGAACGAGACGATGACGACCGAAAGCAGCACCGTCGCAATCGCCATGGCGACACCCGCCGGCGTGAACGCCGACGAAAGCTGCGCCGCCGCGTCAGTTCTTCTCAGGCTGCCGGTATTGCTCATTGGCGTAACCGAATTCGGCGAGCACGCGGCCCAGCGCGACGTGAATGGGATAGACGGCGACCGATGGCGAGCCGGTGGCGATCAGCCGCTTCAGCGCCCGCAGCGGCGAGGCGCCAAGCAGCGCCAGGCTTTTCAGGAACACGCGTGTGTTGGCGAAGGGCGTGCCGGCGTATTTCTTCTTTGCGACGAGTGTCGAGATGACGCCGTTGCGCAGGCCGCGCGCGCGAACCCAGTCAGCTTCGGTGCGACGCGCGGGAACAGTCTCGTAGAGCTTGGCCTCGGCGCACCAGCCGAGCGTGAAGCCCTTTTGCCTGGAGCGGCTGAGAAAATCCGAATCGCCGCCACCCATGAAGTTGAAGCGCAGGTCGAGAAAGGGTGGCCCCATTTCCAGAAGGACGTTGCGGCCGAGCAGGAGATTACCAGATGAATAGAGTGCGGGCACAAGTCCCGAGACGGAGTAGGGCGGCGCGAAGACCGGGTGGGTGGCCCAGACCTGATGTGCCGGTTCGGCAAAGACCGGCACCTGCGGGCCGCCAACGATGTCGGCGCCAAGCGATTCGGCGGCGCGGCACATGGTCTCCAGCCACAATGGGTCGGCGATCTCGTCGTCGTCGATCACCAGCAGTCGCGAAAAGTTCGGGAACTCCAGCAAGGCCGTATGCCATCCGGCATTGTAGGCGCTGCAGTTGCCACGCTCATGCGCGACGATGACAAGGCCTGCCATCCTGCCGTTCTCAAACAGCGGTAGGGCCGCGCGAACGCCCTCGCCGCCCTCGGCGTCGTTTTCCATGACGATGACGGCGAATCGACGGGCGGTTTCTTGCCTGGCAAGTGATTCGAGCGTCGTCATCACCTGCTGCGGCCGCCTGAACGTCGGCAAGGTCACCACGACTTCCACGCTCTCGGCAACGAGCGCGGGCGAGCGGCCGGCGATGGTCACGGTTTGGGGAAGCGGGATCACATTCATCCAGGGAAAGCCGGTTTTTCGAACCTGTCCCCTATCAAAGCGGCGATAACGGGGGGTTAAGCCAGGCCCTTCATGGCGTAACCATGGTCCGCGTGACCCAACTGCGCTGCAAGTTGCTTAATGAAGACTTCACTCCACCCTGCTAGGCCATGGGCAGGATCTTTGTAATGCATCTGCTTTTCGCAACTTCCATCGTGCCGGACGGCGCTTTGTCATCAGGCTACGAGATCGCCAACCAGGCGATCATCGATGCGTTGCGCCGTAACGGCGTGCGAGTGACGGTGCTGGGCTTCGCTTGGCCCGGCAAGGCGCCATCGGATCCAGGCAACACCATCGTGCTTGGCTCCGTCGATGTGCGAACCGACACGGCGCCCCTTCCGCGCAAGCTCGCCTGGCTTGCAAGCGCCATGGCGTCCGGCATGACATTCGCCTCGGCAAAGTTGCGGGTCGTCTCCGACGGCGACGTCCGCAAGGCGATTTCCAGTGCCGGCCCGATCGACGGCTACATTCTCAATTCGGTGCAGATGGCGGCCGCTTTCGAGGGCGTGTTCAAGGACCAGCCTTCGATTTTTGTCGCGCACAATGTCGAGCACCGGTCGGCCGCGGAGAATGCCCACGCCGCCAATGGTGCGTTCCAGCGCGCGCTGTTCCGCCGCGAAGCGCGGCTCTTGGAGGGTGTCGAAAAACGGCTTTGCGGCAATGCGCGCTTTGTCTTCACGCTGGCCGAGGAAGACCGTGCCGAGTTGGGCGTCGCGTCGAATTCGCGTTCCGTCGCCCTGCCGCTGGTCACGCGTTCACAGCTTCCGCCGGCAGGTGGTGAACGCCGTGTCGGATGCGACGCGGCGTTGATCGGCACATGGACATGGGAGCCGAACCGCATCGGCCTTGACTGGTTCCTCAGCAGGGTCGTGCCGCACCTGCGCCAGGATTTCCGCATCGACATCGCCGGCAGTGTGCCTTCGGGCGTCGCTTCTGCCCATCCCGGCGTGCGTTTCCTCGGACGCGTGCCCGACGCGCAGGCCTTTGTGCGCGGCGGCGCAGTGGTTCCGCTGGTCAGCACATCGGGCAGTGGCGTGCAGCTGAAGACCATCGAGACATTCGAGCTCGGGTTGCCGTCCGTGGCGACGGCGCATTCCCTGCGCGGCATTGCCTACAAGCCGCCCAACTGCACAATGACAGACGACCCCGTCGAATTCGCGCGCGCACTTGAACGAACGGTCGACCAGAAGGTATCAGACGTCGACGGCAGCGATTTCCACCGCAGGCAGATTGCCGCGCTGGACAAGGCAGTGGCGGTCGGGCTTGGCAAGCTCACCGGGCCTGCGCGCGAGGTGGCGGCGTGAACATGGTCAAGGCCGTCGGGCCGTTTCGGAAAATCAGCTTTCGCCGTATTCTCGGCATCGACGTTGCGAGCGCATCCCGCCAGCAGGCGCTGGCCCTGCTCTCCGGGCTGATTGCCAGCAAGACCTTCGCCAAGGTCAGCTTTCTCAATGCCCACAACGCCAACATCGCATGTTCCGACAGCGAGTTTGCCGCCGCGCTATCGCACTTTCTCGTGCTGGCCGATGGCATCGGCGTCGATATCGCATCGCGCCTCCTGTATGGCGCGCCGTTCCCCGACAATCTCAATGGCACGGATTTCGTGCCGGCCTTGCTGCGCAGCTCCGACCAGCCGCTGACCGTAGCGTTGCTGGGCGCCAAGCAGGCTCACGCCGATCACGCCGCCGACCGCTTGGCCGAACTTGCGCCGCAGCATCGTTACATTGTCGTTCATGACGGCTATTTCACCGCCGAGGAAGAGCCTGCGATCGTCGCCGAGATCGGGTCGCTCAGGCCAGACATTTTGCTCGTCGCGATGGGCGTGCCGCGCCAGGAACTGTGGATCGAGCGCAACATCCGCGCCGAACATTGCACGTTGCCGATCGCGGTTGGCGCACTTCTCGATTTCCTCAGCGGGTCGGTGCCGCGCGCGCCGCTTTGGATGCGCCGCCTGCGTCTCGAATGGCTGTTCCGGCTGATGTTGGAGCCCGGTCGTTTGTGGCGACGTTACGTTGTCGGCAATCCGCTGTTTCTCTTGCGCGTGCTACGCCAGAAATTTGCGGCGCGTAGCGGGGAGGGGCGGCCTTGAACGCCAGCAACGCAGGGGGCGTACCCGACGCAGCCCTTCTGACGGCAAGCTACGCCGCCGACTTCGAGCGTTGCCGGCTGCTGTGCGAGACGGTCGATCGCCATGTCAGCGGCGCTTCGCATCACTATTTGCTCGTCGAGCATCGCGATGTAGCGATGTTTCGCGAACTCGAGGGTCCGGGCCGGACAGTCGTCGACGAACGCGACATCCTGCCGTCCTGGCTGCGCGACATTCCGGACCCGGCGAGCCTGTTTCGACGCCGCATCTGGCTGAGTCTGAAGGCGCCGCCCCTGCGCGGTTGGCACGTGCAGCAATTGCGGCGCATGGCGATAGCTCGACACATCCATCAGGAGACGCTCGTCTACGTCGATTCCGACGTCGCCTTCCTCAAGCACTTCGATTGTGCGCGGTTCTGGCGTGGCGGCAAGCTCCGGCTTTTCCGTCGCGATGACGTGCTGCTCTCCCCCGGCCATGACGAACATCTGGTTTGGTCGCAGAACGCGGCCAAGGTGCTTGGCATCAAGTCTCCCGGGGTGGCGTCACACGACTACATCTCGACGCTGATCGCATGGCGCCGCTCAAGCGTGCTCGAAATGCTCGAGCGCATCGAGGAGGCAAGCGGACGCTATTGGGCCGAGGCCGTGTGCGCGCGACGCAAGTTTTCCGAGTGCATGATCTACGGCCGCTACGTTGACGAGGTCGTTGGCGGTGCAGGTCACTACCACGGCTCGGAGGAGTTCTGCCGGGTGCATTGGACCGGCACGCCGATGTCTGATGCCCAGTTCGAGGCGTTCGTGGCCACGATGGCGAAAGATCAGGTCGCCATAGGCATGCAGTCGTTCATCGGCACCGATCTCGGTCGCATCCGCAGGCTTGTCGCCGCCTAGATCGCTTTCGCTGGTCGCCGCAACGACGCGTACGTGACCGCCGCCGAAGCCAGGTAGATCAGCGCGAACATGCCGTTCAGCGACCAGATCAGCATTGCGGTGTCATGGGCCGCGATCAGCAGCAGCGACAGGAGTCCCGCCTTGATGCCGGCCAGCAACGCCAGGTTGGCGGCGCGGATCAGCGTCTGGCCACGCGCGAACAGCAACTCGGCGTGATACTCGACAAGATTGCGCAAGGCCGGGACCAGCAGTGCGAGCCCTACCAGGGGCGCTGCCTCGGCGACATTCCGGCCCAGTATGTTCGGGAAGAAGTGCAGCACCACCGCCAGGAACAGCAAGGCGCTGGTCGAGACGATGAAGATGCCGGCTTCGATACCGACCTTGATCTTCAGGCGCGACAGCATCTGCGGCGCCCGCATCATTTTCTGCACGAGCATCATCGAGAAAGTACGGATCGGGATGGCGGTGAGATCCACCAGTCGCATGACGATGGCGTAAATGCCGGCAAGGTGCGGTCCTCCCATGGCCAGCACCAGCAGCTTGTCGAACTCCATCTGCAGATAAAACAGCACTTCGGCGCCGGCGACGTAGATCGAATCGGACAATCGCCGCCAGTACAGATCTGGCGTCAGCCGCAATCGCTGGCGCGGATAGAACAGCCCGAAAGCGACAGCGAGCGAGACGAGGTTGCACCCGACGTAGAAGGCGGCCCATGCCTCGATCGTCGAGTTTGGCCACAGCACGAACAGCGCGGCGGCGGCCGCCTTGATCGCCGAGGTCAGGATGGCCAGCATGGCCGCGCGTCCAAAGCGCCCGAGGCCGTTATTGACGATCATCGCCACTTCCACCGGCCGCCACAGCAGCGCTTCGGCGAAGATCACCGTGGCGAAGATCGCCGGCGACAGCGTGCCGGAGAAGAACAGGAACCATGTCAGCGCCGATGCGGCTGCCAGGAGGGGCAGCGACAACAGCCCCAGCATCAGGAACCCGGCGGTATAGCTGCCGATCAGTCGCGGACGGATCGTCGCCGTGCGGTAAAGCGCCGAGATGAAACCGAAGGCGAGCGTTCGCGACAGCATGACGCCTGCCGCCGATGCTGTGGCGAACAGGCCGAAATCGGCGATCGACAAGGTGTTCGCCAGCGCGACGAAATAGACCAGCGAAAAGACCAGTCGGCCGGCCGAACCGCTGACCGCCGAAAAATAGGCGCGCAGAAGCACGCGCTGTTCAGACAGGAAACTGCCGATCCTGCCGCGCAGCGATATGCGCGGTATGTCGTTGGCCTGGGTCATGATCCAGGTGAAGGATAGGGAGCAAAGCTTAATGCTGGGTTCCGAAAGGCATCGTGCAGCCAGAGCTTGCCTGGGGCATTAACCTTTTGTTTTCCATGCTTGCTTAGCTTGCGTTAACGACCGGACGCTTGATCCGTCAACGTGCATTGGAAGAAACCCAGAACCATGGCCGAATCTGGAAACCGCGACGACTGGAGGCGCAAGCGCTCGCTGCTCGCGCTGGCCCGGGATGATGCGGCCGCGAAACGGCGGGGCGGTTCGTTGCTGTCCATGGCCGACGAAAACGAACAGGACGCGCCGCGACCGGCTGTCGAGGATGCTGCTGCCCGTCACAGGCAGGCGCGCTACCGCCGCGAGGCCGAGCGTGCCGAGCAGGAAGCCCGTGAGGCGCAGCCCGTCGCCGCCGGCGAGGCTTTGCAGACTGCTGCTGCCGAGCCGGGCCGGAAAACATCGCAGCGCGGCTCGATCTTCGATCGCTGGCGCCGCGGCAGGGAGGAACCTGAACAGGCAGCTGCCGCGGCCATGCCCTTGCCTTCGCCTGATGTTGGCGACCCCCGTGCAATACCCGAAGATGCCCGGTGGAAGCCTCTGATCGACCCGATGAAGATCATTGGCGGCATAACCCGTTCGAAGCTGCTGATAGCTTCGACCACGCTTGCCGGGGCGCTGATCGGCGTGGCCATCGCGCTGTCGACGCCAAAAATGTACCAGGCGTGGACCGAGATGATCGTCGATCCGCGCAATCTCAAGCTGACCGATCGCGAACTGACGGAAGGCGGGCTGCCGTCGGATGCGACCCTGGCGATTGTCGAAAACCAGATGCGCGTACTGACCTCTGGCACGGTGCTGACCAAGGTCGTCGACAAATTGCATCTCTATGACGATCCCGAATTCAACGGAACGGCAGGCGGAGGCTTCAGCCTGCGCGAAGCCATCCGTTCGCTGTTTTCGCGCAACGATGCTGCCGGCGGCGACGCTGCAGCGCGCCGGCACACGCTTGCCACCAGTCATCTCTACGACGCGTTGAGTATCGAACGCGGCGGCAAGACCTTTGTCGTGTCGATCGGCGCCAAGACGGAGGACGCCGACAAGTCGGCGCTCATCGCCAACACCATGACCGAAGTGTTCATGCAGACCTATGGCGAACTGCAGTCGGGGTCCGCGGGGCGGGCGACCGACGAACTCAGCGGGCGCCTGGACGAAATGCGCAAGGCGGTGGAAGCGGCCGAACGCAAGGTCGAGACCTTCAAGGCAGAAAATGAACTGATCGACCCGCAAGGCCGCCTGATCACCGACGACGAGATCCAGCGCGTCAACGATCAGCTGACGGCGGCGCGGGCGCGCACGCTCGAACTCAACGCGCGCGCGGCATCAACCCGCAACGTCGGCGTCGACGCGGTCCTGTCAGGTGCCTTGCCCGAAGCGATCAACTCGCCGTCGATCACCGAATTGCGGGCGCAGTATGCGGCGCTGACACAGGAGGCCGACAGGGCTTCGGTGCGTCTTGGCCCGCGCCATCCCGAGCGACTCGCGCTTGACGCGCAGCTTGCCGGCGCGCGCGAACGCATAGCCACCGAACTGCGCCGTGTCGCGGCCTCGATCCAGGTCGAGCTCAAGCGTGCCGTGCAGACCGAACAGGAGCTGTCATCGCGGCTTGCCCAGCTCAAGGTGCGTCAGGGCTCCGTCGCCAGCGAACTGGTCACCCTGCGCGAACTCGAACGCGACGTCACCGCCAAGCGCGCCGTTTACGAGCAATATCTGCTTCGCGCCCGCGAGACCGGCGAACAGCGCGACATCAATTCCGCCAATGTCAGCATCATTTCGGTGGCGACGCCGCCGCTCGAATCGACCGGTCCGTCGCGTTCGATGATCGTGCTTGTCGGGGCATTCCTGGGCTTTGCGGCCGGTATCGGCATCGGCGGCCTTCGCGGCGCACTCGAAAGCCTGCGCGACACGCAGCGACTGCGCGGCAAGCCGTCGCCGCGTCGGGTGGAGCCGGCTTCCGCGCCGCTGACAGTCGGGCCCGACCGGAAGTTGGACCCAAGCCACGCTGCCGCGCCGGCACCGGCTCGCGGGCCTGCATCACAGTCCGAACAGCCGCCTTCGGCAGCTGCGCCCTATCCACCCTATCCGCATCCCGGCTATGGACTTGCACTGTCCCCTGCCAGCTACGGTGCGCCGCACCCCTATCCGCCCGCATATCCGCAGCAGGCACCGGCGGCAGCGTACTATCCATGGCCGCCAGTGCCGCCGCAGGTTTCCCAGCCGGTGCAGCCGGAGCGTCTGGCCCCGCAAAACCAGATCGATGAAATCAGCGAAAGCCTGCGCGAGGTGCGCAACGAACTCAACCAGCTGCGCGAGCGGCGCACCCGTCGCTACTTCTGAAAAATCGTCGCTGCAGTTTCGAGTTTACGGCACCGGACGCCGCAATGGCGAGGTTGCGGATTGAAAATTTGATGACAATGCCGCACCTGGGACCGCATATGAGCGCCTGCAGACGGAGTGTACCATGGCCGAAATCATCGACGGAAAACGTGTCGCGGCCGAGGTCGTCGAAGGCGTCAAGCAGTCAGCCGCGTCGCTGGCCGCGCATGGCGTGAAACCCGGTCTGGCGGTCGTCATCGTCGGCGAGGATCCGGCCAGCCAGGTCTATGTCGCCAACAAGTCGCGGACGGCCAAGGAATGCGGCTTCCATTCGGTGCAGCACACGTTGCCTGCCGAAACGCCTGAAACCGAACTCGTGGCCCTGGTCGAAAAGCTCAATGGCGATCCCGCCATTCACGGCATCCTGGTGCAGCTGCCGCTGCCTGCTCACATCGACGCCAGCAAGATCATCCAGACGATTGCGCCCGACAAGGACGTCGACGGTTTCCATTTCACCAATGTCGGCAAGCTTGGAACCGGCGAACTCGACAGCGCCCTGGTGCCATGCACCCCGTTCGGCTCGATGCTTTTGATCGAGCGCCGCCACGGCAAGGACCTGTCGGGTCTTAGCGCCGTGGTCGTTGGCCGTTCAAACATTGTCGGCAAGCCGATGGCCAATCTGCTGCTCTCAGCCAATGCCACTGTGACGATCGCCCATAGCCGCACCAGGGACCTGCCGGCGCTATGCCGGACCGCCGACATTCTTGTCGCCGCCGTCGGCCGCCCGGAAATGGTCAAGGGCGACTGGGTCAAACCAGGCGCCACCGTCATCGACGTCGGCATCAACCGCATTCCCGCACCGGAAAAGGGCGAGGGCAAGTCGCGCCTCGTCGGCGACGTCGAGTTCGCCTCGGCCGAAAAGAATGCCGGCGCCATCACCCCGGTTCCCGGCGGGGTTGGGCCGATGACCATCGCCATGCTGATGGCCAATACGCTGGTGTCGGCCTATCGCCACGCCGGCCTCGAACACAAGGGGTTTTGAGTGCAAGCGGCGTTGTCTGGACCAGCGCCGCTTCCTTGCCCGCCTCGGCGCTTTCTGTAGATTTGGCCCCCATGTCGGATCCCAACGCCACCGGTCGCCAGCTCGCCTTCCTGCTGGTCGACAAGTTCTCGATGTTCTCGCTTGTCGCCGCCATCGACACCTGTCGGTCGGCCAACCGCCTGCTGGGGCGCGACGTTTACACCTGGACCACGGTCTCGCCCGACGGCGAGGCGGTGATCGCGTCGAACGGCTTGCCGCTCAAGGTCGACTACAGCGTCGCCGACGTGCCGCCGGTCGACATCCTGTTTGTCTGCGTCGGCGTTGCCACCGAATTCCCGGGCAAGAGCAAGGTCCTGGCGGCACTGCGCGCCTGGGGTCGGCGCGGTGGCGCCCTCGGCGCGCTTTCGGTGGGGTCGTACCTCCTGGCCGAAGCCGGCCAGCTCGACGGATATCGCTGCACCATCCATTGGGAAAACCGGGCGGGGTTCATCGAGAAGTTCCCCGACATCGAGTGCACCAACAACGTCTTCGAGATCGACCGCAAGCGCTACACCTGCGCCGGCGTGACGACGTCGATCGACCTGATGCTCGAGATCATCAGGCGCGATTTCGGCGCCAATCTTGCCAACGAGGTCGCCAACCAGTTCCAGCACGAGCGTATCCGCTCGGCCGGCGACCGCCAGCGCGTCGGCCCCGAACGCGACCTCACCGGCAAGTCCGACAAGCTCAAGCGCATCGTCGAGCTGATGGCCGACCACCTCGACGAGCCGCTGTCGGCGGTTCAACTCGCCAAGGCGGCCGGGCTTTCGGTACGCCAGGTCGAGCGCCTGTTCCTGCGCCATCTCAACGTCACCCCGGGGCGCTACTACATGCGGCTCAGGCTCGAACGCGCGCGCGAGCTCTTGCGCCAGACCAACATGCCGATCCTCGACGTCGCGATCGCCACCGGCTTCACGTCGCATTCCTATTTCGCGCAGAGCTATCGCCTGCAGTTCGGCCGTCCGCCGAGCGAGGAGCGACGGACGACCTATTGATCGGCCGAAGGGTTGTCAGCGGCAGGTCCCAAGTCTAGCCTCGCGGCATCCAGATCTGAATCGGCGAGGGGCAGCATGAAGGCGTTTTCACGAACCATCCTGGCGTCCTTGCTGATGCTTTCGGCGGCAGGCGCGGCAAGTGCTGCCGACCGCACCATCATCGTGCTCGACGCGTCCGGCTCGATGTGGGGCCAGATCGAGGGCAAGCCGAAGCTGGAGATTGCGCGCCAGGCCCTGCGCACGGTGCTGACGACCGTGCCTGCCGATGCCGAGCTTGGCCTGATGGCCTACGGTCATCGCGAGAAGGGCAGCTGCAGCGACATCCAGTTGGTGGTGCCTCCGGCGGCCGGTTCGGCGAGCGCCATCACCGCCGCCGCCGACAGCATGAAGTTCCTCGGCAAGACGCCGCTGTCCGCGGCGGTCAAGCAGGCCGCCGAAGATTTGAAATACACCGAAGACAAGGCCACCGTCATTCTCATCACCGACGGCCTCGAGACCTGCAACGCCGACCCGTGCGCGCTCGGCAAGGAGCTCGAACAGGCGGGCGTCGATTTCACAGCGCATGTCGTCGGCTTCGGTCTCACCGCGGAAGAGGGCAAGCAGGTCGCCTGCCTGGCGGAGAATACAGGCGGCAAATACATGCAGGCGTCAGACGCCAAGGGGCTGGAGCAAGCGCTGGCGCAGACCGTCGCCGCACCTGCGCCGGCTCCCACGCCGACGCCAGCGGCCGAGCCGGCGAAGCCCGAATTCAACTTTGTCCCCGAATTGACGATGGCTCAGGGCAGCGATCCGCTCAAGGACGCCGGCAACGCCTGGGAAATCTACAAGGCCAACGCGGACGGCGCCAAGGGCGAGCGCATCGCCACCGAATACAACAACTACAAGGGATCGCTTGAGCCGGGCGCCTACGTCATCCGCGCCACGCTTGGCGAGGCAGAGGTCGAGCAGCCGCTCAAGGTCGAGGCCGGCAAGGTCTACAAGCCGACCTTCGTGCTCAACGCCGGCACGCTGGTCATCCGCCCGCGCCCGAGCGAGGGCGGCGACATCAACACGGGTGCTGCGGTGGTGTTCGACTTCCCCGGCGCCGACCATCCGGCGACCTACTATGGCGAGACCAAGCTGGTGCTACCAGCCGGCGAGCAGAAGGTGAAGATCACCATCGGCCAGGGTGAAGCCAACGAGACCATTCAGCTGGCTGCCGGCCAGACCATCGAAAAGGATATCGTCGCCGGCGTCGGCCGGGTGGTGGTCAACGCACTGTACGCGCCCGGCGGCGACAAGGTCGATGCCGGCGGCCTTGACGTCAAGATCTACAAGGCCAAGAAGAAGATCGACGGCACGCGCGACCAGGTGACCTACGGCTTCGGCCCGGACAACAGGTTCGACCTGCCGGCGGGTGACTACGTCGCCGTGGTGCGCATGGACCAGGCTGAAATCGAACAGCCCTTCAACACGCGTGTCGGCGAAGCAAGTGACGTGACCGCCGTGCTCGGCGCCGGCGTCCTGGCGATCGATGCGCCGGGCGCCAAGGAGATCCGGGTCTATGGAGCCAAGAAGGACATCCAGGGCAATCGCAAGGATTTCGGCTACGGCTACGACCAGAAGCACCAGACGACACTTCCGGCAGGCGACTATGTCGTCGAAGTCGATCGCGGCGAAGGCGGCAAGAAGGAAGGCGCGGCAACCGTCAAGGCGGGCGAGCGCGTGGAGCTGATCGTACAGTAAGATTGCCTCGAACCGCCGTTGCGGTTATGAAAGCAGCGCAACTCGAACTTGAAAGGAGGGCTGCGTGTACACGTTTTTTCGTCATCATCGTCAGCGCGGCCCCGTCCACGCCCTGCAAATGCGTTTGCAGGGCTGACCACAGACGAAGCGCCTGGCGCATTTATCTCTCGGTCTGCCCCCGTGGCGATGCGGTGCTGAGCATATAGCTCGCCCGCATCCGGATAATTCTTCGGGCCTGCCCTCCATATTTCCGTTGAAACGGCGAGGCGGCTCCGGACAGACCAGAGAACGAAAATGGCTTTGATCAATCTGCGGTCGCTGGGCGTCACCATCGGTGCGCCACTTTTCTCCAACCTCAACCTTTCCATCGAGTCGGGCGATCGCCTCGGCATCGTCGCCGCCAATGGCCGTGGCAAGTCCACGCTGCTGCGCTCGATATCAGGTGCTTTCGAGCCGACGACGGGCGACGTCACGCGGTCGCGGGGTTTGCGCGTCGGGCATGTCGAGCAGGACGTGCCGGCGAGCCTTTCCGACGTTCCATTTTTCGACGCCGTTCTCCAGGCGCTGCCGGCCGACCAGGCGGACAGCGAAAGCTGGCGCGTCGACATCGTGCTCGATGATCTGGATGTGCCTGAGGAACTGCGGCAGCGGCCCCTGTCGAAATTGAGCGGCGGCTGGCAGCGGCTGGCCATGCTCGCTCGCGTCTGGGTAACCGAGCCTGACATGCTGCTGCTCGACGAGCCGACCAACCACCTCGACCTTGCCAAGATTGCCCAGCTCGAAACCTGGCTCAATGCGTTGCAGCGCGATGTGCCGGTGGTGATCTGCAGCCATGACCGCGCCTTTCTCGACGCTGTCACCAACCGGACGCTGTTCCTGCGTCCGGAGAACTCGCAGGTGTTTTCGCTGCCCTACTCGCGGGCGCGCGAAGCCCTGGACGACATCGACGCGTCGGAGGCGCGGCGCTTCGAGAAGGACATGAAGACCGCCCAGCAGCTGCGCCGCCAGGCGGCCAAGCTGAACAACATCGGCATCAACTCCGGCAGCGACCTCCTGGTGGTGAAGACCAAGCAGCTGAAGGAGCGCGCCGAGCGCATCGAAGACAGCGCGCGACCGGCTCATCTTGAGCGCTCTGCTGGCACAATCAGGCTCGCCAACCGCGGCACCCACGCCAAGGTGCTGCTCACGCTCGACGACGCGCCGGTCACCACGCCAGACGGCAAACTGCTGTTCAGGACCGGCAAGCTGTGGCTCGGCCAGGGCGACCGTGTCGTGCTGCTCGGTCGCAACGGCGCCGGCAAGACGCGCCTGGTCAACATGGTGCGTCAGGCCATCGCTGCCCCCGACACGGTGGTCAACTCGGTGAAAGCGACGCCGTCACTGGTGCTCGGCTATGGCGACCAGAGCCTGTCCGATCTCAAGGATGGCGACGCGCCGCTTGGCGTGCTGACACGGCGCTTCGCGCTCGGCGAACAACGCGCCCGCACCTTGCTGGCCGGTGCCGGCATGACTGTCGACATGCAAGCCAACCCGATCGGCCGCCTGTCGGGCGGCCAGAAGGCGCGCCTCGGCATGCTGGTGCTCCGGCTGACCAATCCGAACTTCTACTTGCTCGACGAGCCGACCAACCATCTCGACATCGACGGCCAGGAGGCACTGGAGGACGAATTGTTGCAGCACGAGGCGAGTTGCCTGCTGGTGTCGCACGACCGCAGCTTCGTCCGCGCTGTCGGCAACCGCTTCTGGCAGATCGAGAAGAAACGCCTGGTGGAAGTTGAAAGCCCCGAGGCCTTCTTCGCTGACGCGGCAAGGGCTGGCGTGTAGGGTCTCTACGGACATGCCTGCCGCAGCTTCGGCAGGCATGTCCGGCGTGCTATCGTTCACGCCTATCAATGGAGATTGTCATGCGCTCGATCTTTTCCGCATTCATGCTCATGGCTGCCACTGGCGTTGCAACGGCGTCGACGGTGACCCTGGAGCTACCGGGAAACGCTCCGGTCGAGCGCAATGCGGTCAGCTACCAGTGCGGCGACAGGGCCGTGAAGGCGGAATACATCAATACGGACGGCAACTCGCTCGCGGTTCTGACGCTTGGCGACGAGACGGTGGTTTTCGTCAGCGTCCTGAGCGCCAGCGGCGCGAAATATGCCGGCCAGCAATTTGTCTGGTGGACCAAGGGCGACAACACCGATCTCTATGACCTGACCAAGGGCGAGGACGCGCCGCCGGTGCTGTCGTGCGAGGCGGTGAAGTAGCGACGGCCGGTTCCCGGAGGTTGGTGACTAATCGGTTCGGCCCTTGAGCAGGGTCACCGGCCTTCCTTCCGCGGCCAGAAGCCGGGCAGCATTCTTGTCGAATGTCGTGAACTGTTCTGCGCCAGCCCTGTAGCCCTCGTCTGCCATGGCCGCGTCAGCGAAGTCGCCACCAGCCCGCAAGTGAGCAAGGCCGGCTGCCACGGCCGCATGATCGGCGGCGACTTGGCGTGAACTCAACAAGCCCTCGATTCCTTGGGCGATCTCCGAGCGCTCTATTCGCAGGCTTCCCAGAACCCAGACAAGCTCGCAGAAGGTGACCAGGGGAATGACGATCAGTTCGGCATCGGCCAACAGAGCCTGTGCAACCCGGGTCTGGCCGGGATCGTCAGCGAGCATGGCGCGGGCGAGCACATTGGTATCGACCGCGACTTTCACCGCTTGGCGGCCCAAGCGTCCGCAATGACCTTGTTCATCTCCTCAATGGTCACAGGTGCTCGGTTGGGATCATGCAGAATACCGAATATGGCCTCGATCCCGTGTCGCTTCTGTGGGGCAGCCTTGAGCACGACGTTGCCGTCCGGCGCAAGATCGAGAAGGATCTTGTCGCCAGGCTTGACGCCGAGGTGCTTCAGCACCTCCTTTTTCACCGTAATCTGGCCCTTCGACGTTACCGTCAGTGTTTGCATGGCACACCTCTGACCCGGAAAGTAAGGCAGAACTGCCTTACTTTCAAGCCGAGATCAGGCCGTGCCAAACGCGCTTGCGCCATGGTCGGCGCGGCCGACCATCTGGCGGAAGCCGGCGAACAGGTCGCGGCCCATTCCGTGCTCGTTCTCTGAAAGGTCGCAGGCCGGGGCAGGGCGCAGCGCCAGGTCGCCGGCCGGCACCAGGACCTCCAGCGTGCCCGCTTCGGCGTCCAGTCGGACAATGTCGCCGTCGTGGACGCGGCCGATCGGCCCACCTTCGAAGGCCTCCGGCGTGACATGGATCGCCGCCGGCACCTTGCCCGAGGCGCCAGACATGCGGCCGTCGGTGACGAGCGCGACCTTGTGGCCGCGGTCCTGCAGGATGCCTAGTACCGTCGTCAGCTTGTGCAGTTCCGGCATGCCGTTGGCCTTGGGGCCCTGGAAGCGGATGACGGCGACGAAGTCGCGGTCGAGCAGGCCGGCCTTGAAGGCATCGTTGAGGCCTTGCTGGCTGTCGAACACCAGCGCCGGCGCCTCGATGATGCGGCGCTCGGGCTTGACCGCCGAGGTCTTGATGATGGCATGGCCGAGATTGCCGCCAAGCACCTTGAGGCCGCCTGTCGGTTGGAACGCCTTGGTGGCGGGCGCCAGCACCTTGTCGTCGCCGCTTTGGCTGGGGGCCGCTTCGCGTACGACGGAGCCGTCGGCGCCGAGCTTGGCTTCAACGGCGTAAGGGCGCAGGCCTTGGCCCCACACTGTCTGCACGTCTTCATGCAGCAGGCCGGCATCGAGCAGTTCGCGGATCAGGAAGCCCATGCCGCCCGCTGCCTGGAAGTGGTTCACGTCGGAAAGCCCGTTCGGATAGACGCGGGCGAGCAGCGGCACGGCATCCGACAGGTCGGAAATATCCTGCCAGGTCAGGCGGATGCCGGCGGCAGCCGCCATGGCGATCAGGTGGATGGTGTGGTTGGTCGATCCGCCGGTAGCGTGCAGGCCGACGACGCCGTTGACCACCGAACGCTCGTCGATCATGCGGCCGGCCGGCGTGTAGGCGTTGCCGAGATGGGTGATGGCAAGCGCCCGCCTGGTCGCCTCGCGGGTCAGGGCGTCGCGCAGCGGCGTGCCCGGATTGACGAAGGAAGCACCCGGCGTGTGCAGGCCCATGATCTCCATCAGCATCTGGTTCGAGTTGGCCGTGCCGTAAAACGTGCAGGTGCCCGGGCCGTGATAGGACTTTGACTCGGCCTCCAGCAACTCGGCGCGGCCGACCTTGCCCTCGGCATAGAGCTGGCGGATTTTTGCCTTTTCATCGTTGGGCAGGCCCGAGGTCATCGGACCGGCCGGCACGAACACCGCCGGCAGGTGGCCGAAGGTCAGTGCCGCGATCACCAGGCCAGGCACGATCTTGTCGCAGACGCCGAGATAGACGGCGGCGTCGAACATGTTGTGACTGAGGCCGATGGCCGCTGCCATGGCGATCACATCGCGGGAGAACAGCGACAGCTCCATGCCCGGCTGTCCTTGCGTGACACCGTCGCACATGGCAGGCACGCCACCGGCCACCTGGGCGATGCCGCCGGCCTCGCGCGCCGCGTCCTTGATCAACCGCGGATAGGTCTCGAATGGCTGATGCGCCGAGAGCATGTCGTTGTAGGAGGTGATGATGCCGAGATTTGGCACCTTGTCGCCGCCGAGCGCGACCTTTTCGGAAGGGCTGCAGACGGCAAAGCCATGAGCGAGGTTGCCGCAGGACAGCACGCCGCGGTTGGCGGTCTTGCCGGCTGCCGCATCGACGCGATCGAGATAGATCTCGCGACTGACCTTCGAACGCTCGCGAATGCGCTCCGTGATGGCTTGGATGTCTTTCCTGGCGGTCATGGTCTCAGTCCTTTCAACCCGGTGCCCGAATTGGGAGGAGGTTCGGGCTGGACGCATGGACCGGAAGGCGGCGCAGCCGAATGCGCCGGACCATGCTCTATTTCGGCATTCGGTGCGTCGCAGATCCTTGGGGGGACGGGCGACGCGTGGAGGCGTCCTGTCAGGGCGCCCAGAAGATTTCGGCGCCGCGGGGCGCGCGGTCGATCACGGCGCGGATCGGCAGCGCCTTTTCGGCAGCAAGTGCCGCCTCGATGACGCTGCGCTTTTCAGCGCCTTCGATATGCACCGCCAGCAATCCGGCATTGACCAATGCAGGCAACGTCAGCGTCAGGCGATCTTCGCCGGCGCTTTCGGAGTGCACGGGCATGACGAGCCGGGGCGATGCCGCGTCGAGCAGGGCGCTGAGCTCTTGCGCATCCGGGAAGAACGAGGCCGTGTGGCCATCTGCGCCCATGCCGAGGATCGCGGCGTCGAGCGGCCAGGGCAGGGACCCAAGCTCGACATCGGCAAGATCGGCACCTTGCTCGACGGATGCGGCGTCATGGAACAGTGGCGCAAAACCCGCCGCCGCTGCCTCGTTCTGCAGCAGGTTGGCCTTGGCAAGTGCCGCGTTGGAACGCGGCGAACTCTCCGGTACGAAGCGCTCGTCGACCAGCGTCACAGTGACCTTGCTCCAGTCGAGCACTTCTTTCGACAGGGCAGCGAAGAAGCGGCCCGGCGTTGTGCCGCCCGAAACGGCGAGGAATGCCGCGCCGCGGCGGGCAATGGCCGTCTTCAGCGTCTCGGCGACCTTGGCGGCAAGGGCTGCCGCCAGCTCGTCGCGTGTCCCGAACTCGTTCCAGCGTGGCGCGGTCATGGCGTCAATTGCTCTCGTGCCAGGTGCGGCCGTCGCGCTCGATCAGTGCGATCGACGCCGACGGACCCCAGGTGCCGGCGGTGTAGCCCTGGGCTTCCTGGCGGCTGCCGTCCCAGGCGTTCTGGATCGGATCGATCCATTTCCACGCGGCCTCGACTTCGTCGCGGCGCATGAACAGGGTCTGGTTGCCGCGCACCACGTCCATGATCAGGCGCTCGTAGGCATCTGGCGCACGGCCGTCGAACGACTGCGCGAAGCTCATGTCGAGCGGTATCTGGCGCAGGCGCATGCCGCCCGGACCCGGGTCCTTGATCATGATGTACTGCTTCACGCCCTCGTCGGGCTGCAGCCGGATGACCAGCTGGTTGTTGAAGATCGGCCCCGCGCTTTCGCCGAAGATCGAATGCGGGATCGGCTTGAACTCGATGACGATCTCGGAAACGCGCGAGGCCAGCCGCTTGCCGGTGCGCAGGTAGAACGGCACGCCGGCCCAGCGCCAGTTGGCGATCTCGGCCTTGATGGCGACGAAGGTCTCGGTGTTGCTGTCGGCGCCGAGTTCCTCGACGTAACCCTTGACGGGACCGCCGGCGGATGCGCCGGCGCGGTACTGGCCGCGCACCGTCTGCTTTGGCGCCTCATTGCCGTTGACGCGCTTCAGCGCATTCAAGACCTTCAGCTTTTCGTCGCGCACCGCATTGGCCTCCATCGAGGCAGGCGCCTCCATGGCGACGAGGCACAGCAACTGCAGCATGTGGTTCTGCACCATGTCGCGCAGCGCGCCGGCCTTGTCGTAGTAGGTGACGCGGTCCTCTAGGCCGACCGTCTCGGCAACCGTGATCTGCACGTGGTCGATATGGGCCGAGTTCCACAGCGGCTCGTAGAGCGCGTTGGCAAAGCGCAGCGCCATCAGGTTCTGCACCGTCTCCTTGCCGAGATAGTGATCGATACGGAAAATCTGATGTTCGCCGAAATCGTCACCGATAATGTCGTTCAGCGCCCTGGCCGACTCCAGGTCGCGGCCGATCGGCTTCTCGACGACGATGCGCGAGTCGGTCGTAACCAGCTTGTGCGCCTTGAGATTGTCCGAGATGTCGCCGAACAGGCTCGGTGCGACCGCCAGGTAGAAGACGCGAATGCGCTTGCTGTCGGCCAGCGACTTCTTGAGCGCCTCGAAGCCGTCGCCCGACTTTGCGTCAATGGTCACGTAGCTCATCCGGTCGAGGAAGGTCGCGAGTTCCTTCTCCTCGATGTATTCAGGCTTCACGTGGTCCGAGATCGCCTTCTTGGCGAAGGCGCGGAATTCCTTGTCGTCCATCTTGGTGCGCGATGCCCCGATGATGCGGGTCGGCTCGGAAAACTGGTGGTCGCGCTGGCGGTGGTAGAGTGCCGGCAGGAGTTTGCGTTCCGACAGATCGCCGGTGCCCCCGAAAATGATGAAGTCGAAGGGATCGACAGGAATGATCTGGCTCGTCATGTTGTTTCCGTTTCCAAGACGGTAGTCGTGTTGCCGACTGCTATATTCTAATCGATTTAAAAATGCCAGCCCGAATGCCGGCGCCACTGTGTCACAGTTTCGTTTTTCCGGGCCGCTGCCCTGTGCTGGCAGCATAAGGCCACAACGGCCTGAATTCCAAAGGGATGCATCTGGCACGACGATTGGGCAGAGCTGCCCGGAGGCGGGCATTGCCGCGCCGTGCGCCGCGGGCTAGACCGGTGACCACGAAAGACAGGGCGGAAGACGATGCGACTCAAGGACAAGGTAGCGATCATCACCGGTGCTGCGGCCGGTTTCGGCGAGGGCATGGCCAGGCGCTTCGCCGAGGAAGGCGCCAAGATCGTCGTCGCCGATCTGAACGCCAGGGAAGCCGAGCGGGTCGCGGCCGAGATCGGCAACGGCGCGATCGCTGTGACCACCGACGTCTCCCTCAGGTCCGAGTTCGATGAGCTGGTCTATGCCGCCATCAGCGCCTTCGGCCGCATCGACATCATGGTCAACAATGCCGGCTACACCCATCGCAATGGAGATCTTGTCGATGTCGAAGAAGATGTCTTCGACCTGATTACCGCCGTCAACATGAAGGCGGTCTACCATTCCGCGCGCGCCGTGGTGCCGATCATGGAGCGGCAGGGCGGCGGCGCTATCCTGACGACCGCTTCGACGGCCGGCCTCCGGCCGCGCCCGGGCCTGACCTGGTATAACGCCTCCAAGGGTTGGGCGATCACCGCCACCAAGTCGATGGCCGTCGAGCTTGCGCCCAGGAACATCCGCGTCAACTGCCTCTGCCCTGTCGCCGGCGAAACCGGCATGCTGGAAAAATTCATGGGCAAGGACACGCCCGAGATCCGCGAGAAGTTCCGGGCGTCGATCCCGCTCGGCCGCTTCTCGACGCCGCTGGACATCGCCAATGCCGCACTGTTCCTCGTCTCGGACGAAGCTTCGCTGATCACCGGCGTCGCCATGGAAGTGGACGGCGGGCGCTGCATTTGACCGCTTCTGCCGTGAGGTAACCGCGGTTTCGGCTTGAAATCGGGGCCTGGCGCTTGACCGGCGGGCCTCAAACCCTATTCCAATGGCGCAAAACCAATGGGAAACGCCATGCACAGGGTTGCGATCAGCGGTACCGGCATCTTCACGCCGGAGGAAGTCATCACCAACGCCGAGCTGGTGGCCTCGTACAACGAATATGCGCATCGCCAGAACAAGCTGCACGCTGACGTCATCGAGGCCGGCGAGCGCGAGCCGATGGCGATGTCGTCGGAAGAGTTCATCGTAAAAGCGTCGGGCATCGAGCGCCGCCATGTGATCTCCAAATCTGGCATCCTCGATCCCGGCATCATGCATCCAGTGCTGCCCGAGCGCGCCGAGGACGAGTTGTCGCTGATGGCCGAAATCTCGGTCAAGGCGGCGGACAAGGCGATGAAGAAGGCAGGGCTTACCGCAGCAGACATCAACGCGGTCATCTGTGCTGCCTCCAACCATGAGCGCGCCTATCCGGCGATCGCCATCGAGGTGCAGCAGGCGCTCGGCATCAAGGGTTTTGCCTTCGACATGAACGTCGCCTGTTCCTCGGCGACCTTCGGCATCCAGCTTGCAGCGGACATGATCCGCACCGGCTCGGCGCGGGCGATCCTGATGGTCAATCCCGAGGTCACGTCCGGCCACCAGGAATGGCGCGACCGCGATTGCCACTTCATCTTCGGCGATGTCTGCACGGCGGTCGTCTTGCAGCGCGCTGACGAGGTGAAGTCGGACAACGCCTACGAAGTGCTGACCACCCGCTGCCTCACCGAGTTCTCCAACAACATCCGCAATAACAACGGCTTCCTGCGCCGCACGCGTGAAGGCCACATGGCCGATCGCCGCGACATGCAGTTTCACCAGGAGGGCCGCAAGGTCTTCAAGCAGGTCGTGCCGATGGTGGCCGAACTGATGTTGAGCCATCTCGAAGACCAGGGCATCGAGCCCCAGAGTCTGTCTCGGCTGTGGCTGCACCAGGCCAACAAGGGCATGAACGACCTGATCGGCTCAAGGGTCCTTGGCCGCGAGCCGAGCCGCGAAGAGCAGCCCAATGTGCTGCAGGACTACGCCAACACCTCATCGGCCGGCTCGATTATCGCGTTTTCGAAATTCTCCGACGACCTGCCTTCGGGGAGCCTCGGCGTCATCTGCTCCTTCGGCGCCGGCTACTCCGCCGGCAGCGTCATCGTCAGGAAGATGTGACCGGCGTTACTGACCGCGCAGCCGCTCGATCACCCGGTCGGCCATGCGTTCGCAGCGCCAGCCGTTGAACGGAAACAGCTCTGCAAAGCCCGCCGACAGTCGTCTTTCTATCGCAGTGCGCATCAGCCGGCGCGCGCGAAACAGGCGCGTCTTGACGGTCTCGGGCTTGAGCGAAAGCTGGGTCGCGGCCTCGTCTATGCTCATCTCTTCGACATCGCGAAGGATGAAGACGATGCGGAAGATTTCGGGCAGTTCGTCGATTGCCTGCTCAAGCAGTTCGCGTGCCTGCCCGCGACCGAGTTCCGTATCGGCGCCGGGAGGCGTCAGCGAAGTCGGAAACATGATCACCTGGCCTCCGTTGGCTGCAGTATCCAGTTCGTCCAGACCAGCGACCAGCCGCCGCTTGCGAACCCGGGTAAGCGCTTCGTTGAGTGCGATGCGGGTGAGCCAGGTCGAAAACAGCGCATCGCCCTTGAATGTGTCGAGCCGCGTGAAGGCACGGACATAGGCCTCTTGCACCACGTCCTCGGCCTCGGAGTCGTTTCGCACGACCGCGCGGGCGACGCGGAACAGGCGCTGGTTGTTGCGTTTGATGAGCGCGCGGATGGCGGTCTCGCCGCCCTGGCGCGCGAGTGCCACCAGTTCTTCGTCGCGAAGGCCATCAACATCGACCTGGTGGTGCAAGATTGCCGGTTGCATGGCTTCGTCTCCATTGTTGTGCCCGTCGTTCACGTGTGGCGGACGATGCCCTTGGCGATGATCTCGTCCACCGGTGGAAACCCGTTCAGCGCGACATCAGGCAACGGCGTCAGTGAAGCGTCCGTTGCACTTGGCGTCATCGGCTGTGGCGTTCCAACGACGATGCGCCCGACCATGCCGGCGTGCTCGTGCGGCACGCAGTAGTAGTCATACACCCCCGGCACCGTCAGCGTCACCGAGAAGGATTGGCCCGGCAGCAGATAGTCGGAATCCCAGGGTTTGGCGTGCTGGGGAATGCGCAGCGGCCGGTCGAAGACGTCAGGGTGATAGGCTGTCACCGTGTGCGAATTGCCGGGGTCGCGATTGGTCCAGCGGATAGTCTGGCCAGGCCTGATGTGGATGCCCAGGGGGTCGAACCAGACATGCGCGCCATCGTCCTTGCCGCGCATCTCGACTTCGATGGTTTCGGCTGCCGACGCATTGCGGGGCAGAAGCGCGGCGAGGAATATTCCCCCGCCGGCCTCGATCAGTCGCCTGCGCGTGACGATCATTTCGCCACCCGTGCCTCATCGGCCTTGGCCACATGCCACAGCACGACATGGGCATGCGGCTCTTCTACCCCGGGGTGGCCGGCATTGTAGTAGACGCTGACATGGTCGACGTTACCGCCCGGTGCTGCGAGATCGTCGAAGCGCTTGTCTGGATTGAGGTCCTTGATCGGCAACATGTAGATGGTGCTGACCAGCTTGCCATCATGGTCGTAGGCAAGGAACGGTCCTGCCGGCAAAGTGGCGGGATCGACGAAGAGCTGCCCCATGCCGGGCAGGAAGTCGGGCAGCTTGACCAGGCTGCTTACGGCTTTGAACGCGCCGGCCGGCGGTGACTTTGCAACATCGGCGGGAACATCGTGGGCGAGTGCGGGCAGGGAGCTGGCGAGCACAAGGGAAAGTGCAGCGGTTGCCATGTTCATTGGTCTTCTCCGTGGTCGACGCCTCCGCATGTTGCGTTGGCTTCGAACCATTGGATGGACCTAGCCGCGAAAGGTTCCCGGAAAAAATGCCGTATGTTTGCGTTGGCGGGTAGCAGACGCGATCGACAGTGCCTCCCGCATGGCTAGATCCGGTCCCGCAGCGCGAACCAGTTGAGCGCCAGAAACAGCAGCGGCGCGCGAAAGCGTCGTCCACCGGGGAAGGGCGGTATCTTCAGGTCTTCGATCAGCTTGAGCTGATCGCGGTTGCCGGCGACCGTCTCGGCATACAGCTTGCCAAAGAAGTTCGACAGCATCACGCCGTGGCCAGAATAGCCGCCGGCAGAAATGACATTTGGCATCACCTCGCGCACGAAAGGCTTGCGCGGCACTGTGATGCCGACATAGCCGCCCCAGCCGTGGGTGATCTCGACATCCTTCAGATCCGGATAGATTTCTGCGATCTGCTTGCGGATATGAATGTGGATGTCCTTGGGATCGTTGACCGCATAGATCTCGCGTCCGCCGAACAGCAGCCGGCCATCCTTCGACTTCCGGAAGTAGCGCACCACAAAGCGTGAGTCGTCGACCGACTCGCCGCCGGGGATGATGGGAGAATCCGCGCCCAGCGGCACGGTCGCGCCGATGAACGAGCCGATCGGCATGATGTGCGAGGCGCTGACCGGCTCGAGGTTGCCGCCATAGGCATTGACGGCGATCAGGCACTTCTGCGCCGTGATGGTGCCGCGCGGCGTCTTCACCGTGACCTTGCCGCCTTGCGAGGTGATGGCGGTAGATTGGGTCTTTTCGAACAGCTGCGCGCCGGCGGCCGCCGCAACCCGTGCCGTACCGATCACCAGCTTGAGCGGGTGGATGTGGCCTGTGCCGGTGTCGCGCGTGCCGCCGTAGTAATGCGTCGAGCCGAGCCGCCTGGCTGTCTCCTGGGCGTCCATGAAGGTGATGTGCGGGTAGTCGAAGCGGCTCGCCATGATCTCGGCATGAGCCTTGTAGTCGTCGACATAGCGCGGCTTGTGCGCCACCGAGATTTGCCCTGGCATGTAGTCGATGTCGATGCCATGGGCGGCTGAAAACTCCAGCAGATGCGCCTTGGCGTCTTCGGCCAGGTCGAACAGGGCCTTGGCCCGGGTGAGGCCGTACTCGCCCTCGAGTTCTTCGGCCCAGGCGCGCTGGCCGGTGCCGAGCTGGCCGCCATTGCGCCCGGAAGCCCCGTCGCCGAAGCGATGCGCCTCGATCAGCACGACATTGGTGCCGGATTTCGCCAGATGGGCCGCCGCCGAAAGCCCGGTGAAGCCGCCGCCGATGATGACCACATCGGCCTGCCTGTCGCCATCGAGCGCGGGATATTCAGGGCGTGGCCCAGCGGTGTCTTCATACCAGGACAGGCCAGGGGAGATCGGGGAGAGGTAGGTCATGATGCGGAGAGGGCTCCGGATGTTCGGGCGGTTGGAAGCGAATAGCGAGTAGCGAATAGCGAGTAGGGAAATCAGCGCTTCTATTCGCTATTCCCTACTCGCTATTCGCCCACTCACACGTTCAGCAACAAATACTCCCGCTCCCATGGGCTGATCACTTCCATGAAGGTCTCGAACTCGGCGCGCTTGATTGCCGCGTAGGTCAAGGCGAAGGACTTGCCGAGCATGGCGGCCAGCTCCTCGTCGGCCTCGAACAGGTCGACAGCCTCGAGCAGCCCGCGCGGCAGGTCGATCTCGTCCTCGTTGGCGGTGGTCAGCACCGGCGGCTCGGCAATCAGCTTCTTGTTGAGCCCGATCAGGCCGCAGGCCAGCGATGCCGCGAGTGCGAGATAGGGATTGGCGTCCGACGAGGGAATGCGGTTTTCGACGCGCCGCGCCGCCGAGTCCGACCTTGGCACGCGGAACGCGGTGGTGCGGTTGTCGTAGCCCCACTTGTTGTTGACCGGCGCGGAGGCGGCCTGGGTCAGCCGGCGATAGGAGTTGACGTAGGGCGCCAGCATCACCAGCGCGTTCGGCACATGCTGCTGCATGCCGCCGATGAAGTTGCTGAACGCTTCCGTTTCCGAGCCGTCGGCCGCCGTGAAGATGTTCTTGCCGGACTTCTTGTCGATGATCGACTGGTGGATGTGCATCGCAGAGCCAGGCTGGCCCTGGATCGGCTTGGCCATGAAGGTGGCGTAGGTGTCGTGTTTCAGCGCCGCCTCACGGATGGTGCGCTTGAACAGGAACACCTGGTCGGCGAGCTCGATAGGATCGCCGTGGCGCAAGTTGATTTCAAGCTGGCCCGCGCCCTCTTCATGAATGAGAGTGTCGATCTCCAGGCCCTGGGCTTCGGAGAAGTGGTAGATGTCGTCGATGAGTTCGTCGAACTCGTTGACGCCGGCAATCGAATAGCCGGCGCCGCCGCCGATAGGCCGGCCGGAGCGTCCGACCGGTGGGGTCAACGGATAGTCGGGGTCGGGGTTCTTGCGGACGAGGTAGAACTCGATTTCGGGCGCGACGACCGGCTTGAGGCCCAGCTTGTCATAGGCGGCGACCACGCGCTTGAGTACGTTGCGCGGCGTGAATTCGACATTGCGGCCGTCCTGATGGACGAGGTCGCAGATCACCTGTGCGGTCGGATCGTCTTCCCACGGCACCACCGACAGGGTCGACAGGTCAGGCACCAGCTTGAGATCGCCGTCATCTTCGGGATAGGCAAAGCCATTGCCGTCTTCCGGATATCCGCCCGAAATCGTCATCATGAAAACCGCCGACGGCAACGCCAGCGACGTGTTGGAGGTGAATTTGCTCGACGGCATCATCTTGCCGCGGGCGACGCCTGCCTGGTCGGGTGTGATGCATTCAATGTCTTCGATGCCGCGGAATTCGAGCCATTCGGAGGCTTCCTTCCAGTTTTTGACGCCGCGCGTGTTCTTCACATATGCAGGCGTGCGGGATCGTCCCCCCCGGTTGGACGGACGGACTTCCTTTTTGGCAGGCGGCATCAATCACCAGATTGTCGTTGCAGATTGCCGAGTATAGCCGTGCCTTATCGAATAAGAAAAGGGGGGCAAATCAGCGATGGCGCATGCTACTGCCCTGCAAAATGCTGGTTTTGGCCCAATTTATCCCCTAAACCGGCGCAATGAACTCCAGCAACAACAAGCTATCGACCATCGGTTTCGACGCCGACGACACGCTCTGGCAGAACGAGCAGTTCTTCCGCATGACGGAAAAGCACTTTGCCGAGCTGCTGGCCGAACATGGTGAACCGGAACACCTGATGTCGCGCCTGCTGGAAGCGGAAAAGCGCAACCTCGGCACCTACGGCTTCGGTATCAAGGGCTTCACCTTGTCGATGATCGAGACTGCAATTGACATAACCGACGGCCGCGTCCCGGCCAGGGTCATCGAGCAGATCCTGGCAGCGGGCCGCGAAATGCTCGCTCATCCCATCGAGACCCTGCCGCATGTCCACGATACGCTCGAGGCGCTGGCTGGCCGTTACCGCCTCGTGCTGATCACCAAGGGCGATCTGTTCGATCAGGAGCGCAAGCTGGCGCAGTCGGGCCTTGGCGATTTCTTCAACGCTGTCGAGATCGTCAGCGACAAGTCGCGGCCGACCTACGAGCGCATCTTCGCCCGCCATGGCGACGGCGCCGAGCGCGCGATGATGGTCGGCAATTCGCTCAAGTCGGATATCGTCCCCGCGATCGAGGCCGGCAGTTGGGGTGTCTATGTCCCGCATGACCTGACCTGGGCGTACGAGCGTGTCGAGGAGCCGTCGGCGGCGGCGCGGTTTCGAAAGCTGCCGCATTTGGGCGAATTGTCGGAACTGCTGAAAAGCCTCGGCTGACCTCAGGCCCGGCCAACAAGCCTGTCGACCACCGGCTGAAGACGTTCGGGCGTGATCGGCTTGGCAACCACGATGTCGATGGCGCTTGGCAGCGAAAGGCTCTCGGGCGTCCCTGCCTTGTTCGACAGCAAGATAACCGAGGGCAGGTTGGTCCCCGATGCCTGGCGCAACGACATGATCGAGGCCATCAGGCCGTCGCAATCGCGGTTGTCGATGCCGCCATCCAGGATGATCGTGCCTGGCGCCATCGTGCGCAGCATCGCCACCGCGGTATCGGGCGCTTCCGAGATCGTCTTCAGCCCGGAGCGCTCGACGATCTTGGCAACGACGACACGGTTGATCTGCGAACGGCCAACGACAAGCACCTTGGTGAGGTCGGCAACGTGGCAATCGGGAGTGCGCGCACTCTCATCCGGACTGCCGCCCGAATCTGGGTCATTCCATTTCATTGGCTTAGCCGACAGCTGAGGGGGCGTCTGTTCAATGCGTGGTTGCGTTCGGTTCCTTAGGTTCGCGTCTACTGCTGTAAGTGTCAAGCAATACGCCGGAAACGGCATTCGACTTTAGTATTAGATGATAGATACTCAACAGATCGACCGTAGTTGTGTGGGCATGCCGGAAAAACAAACCCCGCCCGCGGCAGCGCCGCGGACGGGGTTCGTGGGGGCATGGGAACGGTTTGTCAGCCGTGCGGCTGCTGGGTGACGATCACCGGAATCAGCAGGTCACCCCAGTTGCCGTCGCCACCATGGTGACGGGCCGAGCGGACCAGTTCCACCGACACGCCGGCCTCGACCGCCTTCATGACCGATTGGTTGAGGCGGTGCAGGTCGTTGGCGACGATGCGGATCACGGCCTGCTGGTCGGCGCTCATGGTCGTCGCCTGTTCTTCGGCTCGTTCCTTGACACGGGTACGCGGTGCCATTGTGGTTCTCCTCGGTGGTTGCCTTTTGCCCTTGCGGGCGTTGCCTCTGGCGTTGCCCGGAGGCTTTGTGCCTCCGGGGTAGCTTGAGCCGCGGCCTATTCGGCGGCCGGGCGGAACTGTTCGTGCTCGGTCGATTCGTGCATCGCGGTCGTCGACGACTTGCCGCCGGTGATCGCCATCGACACGGCGTCGAAGTAGCCGGTGCCGACCTCGCGCTGGTGCTTGGTCGCGGTGTAGCCGTTCACTTCGGCGGCGAATTCCGCTTCCTGCAGCTCGGAGTAGGCCGCCATCTGGCGATCCTTGTAGCCGCGGGCCAGCTCGAACATGCCGAAGTTGAGCTGGTGGAAGCCAGCCAGCGTGATGAACTGGAACTTGTAGCCCATCGCGCCCAGCTCGCGCTGGAACTTGGCGATCGTCGCGTCGTCGAGGTTCTTCTTCCAGTTGAACGACGGCGAGCAGTTGTAGGCAAGCTTCTTGCCCGGATGCGCCTTGTGCACGGCCTCGGCGAACTTCCTGGCCTGCTCGAGGTCTGGCTTGCCGGTCTCCATCCAGATCAGGTCGCAGAACGGCGCATAGGCGATGGCACGGGCGATGCAGGGCTCGATGCCGTTGCGCACCTGGTAGAAGCCTTCCACGGTCCGGCCGGCGTCATGGTCGACGAAGGGCTGGTCGCGCTCGTCGATGTCTGATGTCAACAGCTTGGCGGCTTCGGCGTCGGTGCGGGCGACGATCAGCGTCGAGGTGCCCATCACGTCGGCGGCGAGGCGCGCCGCGTTGAGGTTGCGGATATGCGCCGCGGTCGGGATCAGCACCTTGCCGCCGAGATGGCCGCACTTCTTTTCCGAAGCGAGCTGGTCTTCGAAGTGGACGCCGGCAGCACCCGCTTCGATGAAGGCCTTCATGATCTCGAAGGCGTTGAGCGGGCCGCCAAAGCCGGCTTCCGCGTCAGCCACGATCGGGGCGAACCAGGTGTCGACCGACAGGCCCTTGCCTTCCGAGGTCTCGATCTGGTCGGCGCGCTGCAGTGTGCGGTTGATGCGCTTGACCAACTCGGGGGCTGCATTCGCCGGGTAGAGCGACTGGTCGGGATACATTGCCGACGCGGTGTTGGCGTCGGCGGCGACCTGCCAGCCCGAGAGGTAGATCGCCTTCAGGCCGGCGCGGACCTGCTGCATCGCCTGGTTGCCCGACATGGCGCCCAGCGCGTTGACGAAGTTCTCCTCGTGGATGAGTTTCCACAGGCGGTTGGCGCCCATTTCGGCAAGCGTCTGCTTGATCTGGACGGAGCCGCGCAGCCGCTTCACGTCCTCTGGCGAATAGGGGCGCTCGATGCCATCGAAGCGGCCTTCCGGGGCTGAAGGGACGAGATTGTAAAAATCGGTCATTGTCGACTCCGTCTGGTCACTTGGGTCTGGGGGCGGTCACCGCGTCTTGGGTTTGTTGCGGCAATTTCTATGTGACTTGTTTGACATTGCAGCGCCGAAGCAGCCAGAAAATTCAACAATTTGCGGCCCATATTAGGGAAAACCTGTATTGTGTTTGACAGATGGCGGCTGTAAAATTGTCAAAAATGTAAAAGGCTGGGTAGGGTGAGCCCCCTCCTTTCGTTGTAAAAATGGTGTAAAAGCCGATGGCCGAGCAGAAAATCTTCGCCGGGCCGCGCATCCGGCGCATCCGCAACCAGAAGGGCCTGACCCAAACGGCGATGGCCGAGGGGCTCGGCATCTCGCCGTCCTATCTCAACCTCATCGAGCGCAACCAGCGGCCGCTGACGGTGCAGCTCATCCTCAAGCTGGCCTCAGTCTATAAGGTCGATCCCGATGAGCTGCAGGGTGAGGCGAGGGGCTCGATCGCCGCCCTGCGCGAAGTCTTCGCCGATCCGCTTCTGTCGGGCGAACTGCCCGGCGACCAGGAACTGGTCGAGATCGCCGAGGCAGCACCCAATGCGGCAGCTGCGGTGATCAAGCTGTTCCGCGCCTATCGCGAGCAGGCCGAGCGCCTGTCCGACCTCACTGAGCTATTGGCGCGCGAGGGCCATACGACAGCCTTGTCGGGGGCCCGTCTGCCCATTGACGAAGTCCACGAGGTGTTCGAGCGCCGGCCCAACCACTTCACTTCACTGGAGGAGGAGGCCGAGGCCTTCACCTCGCTGCTCGATCCGGGCGACGACCTGTTCGGCGCGCTGAAAGGCTGGCTCAGGCGCGAGCATGGCATCGTCGTCAAGGTGCTGCCTGTCGCCACCATGCCCAACTGGCGCCGCCGCTACGATCGTCATTCGCAGCGCCTGTTCCTGTCCGAGCGGCTGTCGCCGTTCGACCAGTTGCGCGAGGTTGCAATGGAGGCGAGCCTGATCCGCATGCAGGTGGCGGTCGCCGCCGAAATCCAGGCGCTGAAACTGACGTCGGACGAGGCGCGTCGGCTCGCCCGCTTCGAGCTTGGCCGCTACGCCGCGCATGCGCTGATGATGCCCTACCAGGTGTTCCACTCGGCTGCCCAGCGCGCCCGTTACGATGTCGACGTGCTGCGCTCGCGTTTCGGCGTGTCGTTCGAGCAGGCGGCAAACCGCCTGACCATGCTGCAGCGCTCAGGCAGTGCGGCGGTACCGTTCTTCATGCTCGAGGTCGACAATGCCGGCAACCGCTTCCGCAAGGCTGGGGCGCAAGGGTTTCCACAGAGCCGCTTCGGCGGCGGCTGCCCGAAGCTTCCGGTGCATGCGGCCTTCACCCAGCCGGGGCAGATCTTCGTCGAGGCGGTCGAGATGCCCGATGGCGCCGAGTTCCTCTGCGTCGCGCGCACGCTCGAGGGGCCGCAGGGCGCTTTCAGCGAGCGCCCCCGGCGCACGGCGATCCTGCTCGGCTGCGACATCGCCTTCCGCGACGAGATCGTCTACGGCGCGGCGCTTCCGGCCCTTGCGATCGCCACCAAGCCGGGGGTCGTCGCAGCAACACCGGTCGGCCCGGCCTGCCGCCTGTGCGAGCGGTCCGGCTGCCTGTCGCGCGCCGAACCGCCGATCACCAGGCCGCTTGGCCTCGACGAGATGGTTACCGGGCTTTCGGCCTTCGATTTCCAGTGACCTTGCGCGGTCAGTCGCTCAGCTTGGCCTCGTCGCCGCCGATGCCGGTCCTGGCAAGGCTGCGCGCACTGCCTGAGCCGAGTGGGCGTCCGTACCAAAAGCCCTGCGCCTCGTCGCAGCGCCGGTCCTCGCCCCGGAAATCCGCCTCTACGCTCTCGGCCAGAACCAGGATCGACAAGCTTGTGGCCGAGCTCGATGACGCTGGTTGCCTGCGCCTGTCTTGGTGTTGCCGCGGCTGGTCCGCAGTCAGGCTCGTTGGCCTAACGCGAGTGACCCAATGGGAGGCGGGGGCTGGACCTCGCAAAGTGGTCCAGGCTTCGCTATGGGCAGCTGTGGGCACGGGCTCGCGCCGAGGGAGGTCGGTAAAAGCATATGAGCGAGCAGGCACCCGCATCGCATCTGGCGTCGGCCGGAGCTGCCGTCGCCTCGAATGGCGAGCAGAAGCTGGGTATACTGCTTGTCTTCCTGTCGGCGCTGATGTGGAGCCTGGGCGGCGCTATCGCTCGTTTCATCGAAACGCCCGACAGCTGGACGGTGGTGTTTTGGCGCTCGTTCTGGGCGGCCGCGTTCCTGCTCGCCTTCATGGCCTGGCGGGATGGTGTGCGCGGCACGGTTCGGCTGTTTTTCGATATGGGTTTGCCGGGGCTTCTGGTGGCGATCTGTTTCGCCACGGCCTCGACGTCGTTCGTTGTGGCGCTGGGCTACACCACCGTTGCCAACATCTTGCTGATGCAGGCCGGCGTGCCGCTGCTGGCGGCGCTGTTTGCCTGGATGCTGTTTCGCGAACGCGTGGCAGTGGCCACGTGGGTGGCCATCGCGGCGGTGATTTCCGGTGTCGCCATCATGGTCTCGGAATCGTTCAACGGCGAGGTCTCGCCCATCGGCGATGGCCTGGCGCTGTTGATTGCGGTGGCGTTTTCCATCGCGACCGTGATCACGCGCCGCTTCGCCCATGTGCGCATGACCCCGGCCACCTGCCTCGGCACCATTCTGGCGGCGACCTTCGCCTTCTCGCAGACCTCGCTTCTGAGCGTGTCTTCGGAGGACATGGGGTTCCTGTTTGCCTTTGGCGCGCTCAATCTGGGTCTTGGTCTTGCATGCTTCGCCACCGGCGCGCGCCTGGTTCCTGCGGCCATCGCCGCCTTGATCGGAACGTTCGAAACCTTGCTAGGCCCGATCTGGGTCTGGCTGATCCATTCGGAAGTGCCGTCGGCGCGCACAATCCTTGGCGGCGCCGTGATTTTCGCAGCTTTGCTCGTGCATCTTGGGCTGGAGTTCCGGCGGCAGTCGCGGCCGGCCAAGGCCGGCATTACTGGCATGCCCAACCCTAATTGAGCAGCATGTTGTTTACCATTGACAACCCGACCGTCCGGCGGGCAGGCTGCATGAGAGGGTAACAACAACACAGGCGTATCTTGCCAGGTTCCACTGCCGGGGCTTCGGTGTCCGCAGATGTAAATCGCCAGGATTTTTGCGCAGCGCCGTTCTTCGGCGGACGTGCGCTACCTTCATCACCAGAATCGACACATGAAGCTGGGCGCCGCCGGGACGGGTGCGTCCGCAAAAGGAGACTGCCATGAATCCCAGAGCGCTTTGGCTGACGGCTGCGTCAGCTCTTGTTGCTGTCGCCACGACCGCCGCCACTGCTCAGGAGCGCGTGGTCAATGTCTACAACTGGTCGGACTACATCGACTCCTCGATCATCGACGACTTCACCAAGGAAACCGGCATCAAGGTCGTCTATGACGTCTACGATTCCAACGAAATCCTCGAGACCAAGCTGCTCGCGGGCGGCAGCGGCTACGACATCGTCGTTCCGACGGCCAGCCCCTTCCTGGCGCGCCAGATCCAGGCCGGCGTCTACCAGAAGCTCGACAAGTCGAAGCTGCCCAACCTGACCAACATGTGGGACGCCGTTTCCGAACGCGTTGCCAAGTTCGATCCCGGCAACGAGTTTTCCGTGAACTACATGTGGGGCACCACCGGCATTGGCTACAACACCAAGAAGATCAAGGAAGCGCTTGGCGTCGACAGCATCGACAGCTGGGACGTCATCTTCAAGCCCGAGCAGCTCGCCAAGCTGGCGGACTGCGGCGTCTACTTCCTCGATTCGCCGACCGACATCATTCCGACAGCATTGAACTATCTTGGCCTGGTGCCGGATTCGACGGCGCCTGAAGACATCGCCAAGGCCGAGGAGCTGATGCTCAGCATCCGTCCGTCGATCCGCAAGTTCCACTCGTCCGAATTCATCAATGCGCTGGCAAACGGCGACATCTGCGTGGCGGTTGGCTTCTCCGGCGACCTGTTCCAGGCGCGTGACCGCGCGGCCGAAGCCGACCAGGGCGTCGAGATCTCCTACGTCATCCCGAAGGAAGGCGCCGAGATGTGGTTCGACCAGATGGCGATTCCCGCCGATGCCAAGCACGTCGACGAGGCCCACGCCTTCATCAACTACATGATGAAGCCCGAGGTGATCGCCAAGGCATCGAACTACGTCTTCTACGCCAATGGCAACAAGGCGTCCCAGCCGCTTCTCGACAAGGAAGTGCTGGACGACAAGGCGATCTATCCCGACGACGCGACGATGGCCAAGCTGTTCACCGTCTCTCCTTACGATCCCAAGACCCAGCGCGCGATCACACGCAGCTGGACCAGGATCGTCACTGGACAATAACGACAAGACCGCAGTCCCGGCGCCGCGAGGCGCCGGGATTTCGCGTCGGGGCAGCGACGGAGAGGGACATGAAATCGCTCGGCAACATCCGCAGGGAGTTTGCGCCCTGGAACAACCCGGACGCCAAGCCGTACATTCAGTTCAAGAATGTAACCAAGCAGTTCGGCGACTTCACCGCCGTCAACAACCTTTCTCTGTCGATCTATGAGCGCGAATTCTTCGCCCTGCTCGGCGCGTCGGGCTGCGGAAAGTCGACGCTGCTGCGCATGCTGGCGGGTTTCGAGGAGCCGACATCGGGCCAGATCCTTCTCGACGGCCAGGACCTGCGCGGCATCCCGCCCTACCGTCGACCGGTCAACATGATGTTCCAGTCCTATGCCCTGTTCCCGCATATGACGGTGGAGCAGAACATTGCCTTTGGTCTCAAGCAGGACGGCATGGCCAAGGCCGACATCGAAAAGCGCGTGGCCGAGATGTTGAAGCTGGTCAAGCTCTCGCAATTCGCCAAGCGCAAGCCGCACCAGCTCTCCGGTGGCCAGCGCCAGCGCGTCGCGCTCGCCCGCGCCGTCGCCAAGCGGCCGAAGGTGCTGCTGCTCGACGAGCCGCTCGGCGCGCTCGACAAGAAGCTGCGCGAGGAAACCCAGTTCGAACTGATGGACCTGCAGCAGACGCTCGGCCTGACCTTTGTCGTCGTCACCCACGACCAGGAAGAGGCCATGACCATGGCCGACCGCATCGCCATTATCGACAAGGGCGAGGTGATGCAGGTGGCGACGCCGGCGGAAGTCTATGAAGCGCCGGGCTCGCGTTTCGTCGCCGACTTTGTCGGCAACATCAACACATTCGAAGGCAAGGTCGCCGATCGCAACGGCGCCGGCGCCACGATTTCCAGCGCCGATCTCTTGATCCGCACCTCGAACGCCGGCGAGATTCCTGTCGGCACCGAAGTCGCATTCGCCATCCGCCCCGAAAAGATCAAGGTGTCTTCGAAGCGGCCCGAAACGGGCGACAACGTCATGGAAGGCGAGGTCTATGACATCGCCTATCTCGGCGACATGACGATCTTCCACGTCAAGCTGGGCGATGGTCAGGTGGTCAAGGCAAGTTCGCTCAACGCGACGCGTGCCACCGACGATCCGCTGAGCTGGGACGACAAGGCCTGGATTTCCTTCCGGCAGGACGCCGGCGTCGTGCTGACGCGATAGGTGCGGAGATGAAAGGTCTCGTCGCAGCTGTCACAAACCGCCTCGTCATCCTGGTTCCCTACGTCTGGCTGCTGGTTTTCTTCCTCGTTCCGTTTCTCATCGTCTTCAAGATTTCCCTGTCGACGACCGCGATCGCGATGCCACCCTACACGCCGGTCCTCACCTTGCAGGATGGCCTGTCGGCGCTGTGGGCGCAGTTCGGCGAGTTCAGCTTCGACAATTACCTGTGGCTGACCGAGGACCCGCTCTATTTCAACGCCTATCTGTCGAGCGTCGTCATTGCCGGGATCTCGACATTCCTGACGCTGCTCGTCGGCTACCCGATCGCCTATGGCATGGCGCGCGCGCCCGCGACTATCCGGCCGACCTTGCTGATGCTGGTGATCCTGCCGTTCTGGACCAGCTTCCTGATCCGGGTCTACGCCTGGATCGGCATTCTCAAGCCGGAAGGCCTGCTCAACCAGGTTTTGCTCGCCACCGGCATCATTGACCAGCCGCTGGTGATCCTGAACACGCACTCGGCGATCTTCATCGGCATCGTCTATTCCTACCTGCCGTTCATGATCCTGCCGCTCTATTCGGCGCTGGAAAAGATGGATTTCTCGCTGATCGAGGCCGCTCAGGATCTCGGCTGCACCCCCGTGGGTGCCTTCTGGAAAGTCACCTTCCCGCTGTCGCTGCCTGGCGTCATCGCCGGGTGTCTTCTGGTATTCATCCCCGCCGTCGGCGAATTCGTCATCCCGGATCTTTTGGGCGGTTCGCAGACGCTGATGATCGGAAAGACCTTGTGGAACGAGTTCTTCGCCAATCGCGACTGGCCGGTTTCATCGGCGGTGGCGGTCATCCTGCTGTTGCTGCTCGTGGTGCCGATCATGTTCTTCCAGCAGGCGCAGGCCCGCGCCCAGGAAGAGGGACGCTGACATGAATGCCAGCTGGAGCCGCTTCAACATCTCGGCCATCGTCCTGGGCTTTGCGTTCCTCTATTTGCCCATCGTGCTGCTGGTCATCTTCTCGTTCAACGAATCCAAGCTGGTCACCGTCTGGGGCGGGTTCTCGACCAAATGGTACGTGTCGCTGTTCCACAATCAGGGCCTGATGGACGCGGCATGGGTGACCATCCGCGTCGGCCTGATTTCGGCAACGCTGGCGACCGTGCTCGGCACGCTCGCCGCCCTTGCACTGACCCGCTACACGCGTTTCCGGGGCAGGGTGCTGTTTTCGGGCATGGTCTTCGCGCCGCTGGTCATGCCCGAGGTCATCACCGGTCTATCGCTGCTTCTGCTGTTCGTTGCCGTCGGCCTCGACCGCGGGTTTTTCACGCTGACCCTCGCACATGTCACCTTTTCGATGTGTTTCGTGGCAGTCGTGGTGCAGTCGCGCCTGGTCACCTTCGACCGATCGCTCGAGGAGGCCGCGATGGATCTCGGTGCGCCGCCGGTCAAGACGTTTTTCCAGATCACGCTGCCCGTCATCCTGCCGGCGATCATATCCGGCTGGATGCTGGCCTTCACCCTGTCGATCGATGACCTGGTGATTTCGAGCTTCGCTTCGGGTCCCGGGGCAACGACCTTGCCGATGAAGATCTACAGCCAGGTGCGGCTTGGCGTGACGCCGGAAATCAATGCTGCCTGCACCATCCTGATCGGCATCGTCGCAGTGGGCGTCATCGCCGCGTCGTTGGTCAACAAGCGGCGCGAGGTCCAGCGCCTGCGCGACGAGCAGGCTGCGCAGCGCGGATAGCGAGTACGACTGGAAACCCGCGACCGGTCGCCAAGGCGGATTGCTGGCCGGTCACGTCGGTTTGTCCCGTCAGGCAACGAATTGTAGTTACTTGATGCCTGCGGGCAGGTTCATCTTGTATTTCGGAGGGCCAGATCAGGCATTTGCCGTTCGGCGATCCTCTAGATATGCGAAATGGCTCGTGCTAGCGTAAGACATTGTTTTGCAAGGAGTAGGGTAGATGACGCGTTTCATGGCTACGGCCGCAGCTTTGTCTTTTGTCGCTCTCGCGGCGACGGCTTGTAATACCCCTCAGGAGCGTGCGGTCGGCGGTGGCGCCATTGGCGCAGCTGGTGGCGCGCTTGTCGGCCAGGCTATCGGCGGCAACACCGGCGCCACGGTTGCCGGTGCCGTCATCGGCGGTCTCGCCGGTGCGATGATCGGTGCTGGCACCGCGCCCGGCGAATGCCGCTACCACCGCTATGACAGCCGCGGCCGTCCGATGTACGACCGCAACGGCAGGCCGGTGACTTACCTGGCACCCTGCCAGTAAGCTGTTCGTCCATTTCGCGGTGAACAGGCCGCTGAAAACGCAGGCGGCGTGCTCCGGACGGAGCGCGCCGTTTCTGCATTGGGCTCAGTGTGCGAACGGTGGTTGCCGGGATGTCGGAAAGCGCTGCCTCGACGGCACCTCTTGTGCGCCGGCTGCGGTCCGAGCTTGTATCGCTTTCGTCGGCGGCAGCGCCATCCGCATGGCTGCCCGCCAGTTTGTGAAGATCGCGAAGGTGCCTCGCCGGCATCTCCGCTGGTGTGCAAACACGCAAAGGCCCAGCCGTGTCTCGGCTGCGGTTGCGCCAGCATGCGGCGTGCCGGTCAAGCCGGGCCGCCCGCCAGGTCGCGCAGTCTCTGTTCATGTCTGGCGAGGCGATCCAGCCTTCACCTTCGTGAGCTGGATCGCCTGCCCAGGCGTTAGTCGTTCAGGCGGTTGTACGCCTTCAGCGCGGTCCTCAGGCGGTCGTGCGGGATCGCGTAAGAGACATTGCCGTCGCGGCCGGTCATCGTCTCCGCAGCCACCATGGCGTTGACGATGGCCTCCTCGGTTGCGTCGGCCGTGGCGTGGATCAGCGGGTTCATCTCGTCGTTGGACAGCATTTCGAGCGACGTGTTGCCCTTGCGGCTGAAGGCCCCGGCATTGGCGGTGGAGAAAGCGATGAAAATGTCGCCGCTGCTGTTGGCGCCATAGCCGCCGGTGCGGGCCATGCCGATCGGCACCCGCCGGGCTAGTCGTTTGAGCTGGTGCGGCAGGAGCGGCGCGTCGGTCGCGACCACGACGATGATCGAGCCGGCTTCCTCTCGCTTCCACGACGTGTCCGGCATCAGGTCGGTGATCTCGCGCCCGACCGGCACGCCGGCGATGGTCAAATCGGCGCGGGTGCCGAAATTGCCCTGCACGAGCACGCCTACCGTGTAGCCGCCTTCATCGTCGGCGAGCTGGCGCGAAGAGGTGCCTGTGCCGCCCTTGAAGTTGAACAGGTTCATGCCGGTCCCGCCGCCGACATTGCCTTCGGCGACCGGGCCAGAGGTTGCGCCGTCGAGTGCTGCGTAGACGTGCGCCTTTTTGACATGCATGCCGTTGATGTCGTTCAGCACGCCGTCCCAGGTCTCGGCGACCACCGGCAAGAGCCAGTACAGGTCCTCGCTCAGCGGTGCGACCAAGCCGTTCTCGGCCTGCCAGGAAACCGCCGAATCGCGCACCACGCCGACGCTGTGGGTGTTGGTGATCATGACGGGGCCTTCAAGAAAGCCGCTTTCCTCGATCCAGGTGGTGCCGGTCATTTCGCCATTGCCGTTGAGCGAGTACCAGCCCGAAAAGACGGGATCGAACTGCTTGCCGCGTGGCAGGATGGCGGTGACGCCGGTGCGCACCGGTCCCTTGCCGACCTCGGTCGGCCCCGCCCCCTCGACGATCGTTGCGTAGCCGACTGTGACGCCCTGCACGTCGGTGATGGCGTTGTTCGGTCCGGGCGTTCCGGCGAACGGAATTCCGAGGTCTCGGGCGCGGGGCTTGGTGGGCATCGATGCATCCATGGGCGCGAGGGCGGCCGCATTTGCTCCGGCCGCCGGGTCTGTCGGCGTTGGGCCGTTGCCGGACTGTAGTGTGAGCATTCCGCGCCGGTCTATGGCTGGACCAGCCATCAGCTGTGCGCTCAGGCGATAGTGGTCCAGACGGCTGAACCTTGCCTCAACACTGACTAGGTTGCAGCAGCTAGACCGTGCTCCAACTGATCGAAACGATTGTCAGAACCGTGCCTACCAAACAGGCCTGGCGAACTACCCAGAAGTTGACCTTTTCAACAAGCGTCTCGCCGTCGTTGGTTTGGATATCCCAACCTCTTAGTGCGATCGCGCCCCACAAAAGTAATGTGCCACCTCCAATGCCAACAAGCATTTCTGACCATGGCTGCGACCCAAACTCTTTCAGAGCGATGCGGCCGATTAGCAGCCCAATTGTTGCTGCATATGCCATTGACCCAAACGAACGTCCCCAACCTGAGCGCAGCTTTTGTAGCCGCTCGCGATTGGCGGCAACGTCCGTATCAGTCCAATCCTCCCTCAGGAATCGCTCGGGAGAAAAAGCTGCCAGAACAGAGAAACGAATCATCTTCCCCAAAGATAGCAACGCCATCTCCTTTGACGCCTGTGACGATGCAGCAAGCGATGACACACAGCCGATCAGCTATATGGAGATGCCGAGTGTGAGCAAAAAGCTTTGGAAATCAAGAAATGCCAGCGTCAACCACATCTGAATGTAGCTCGCTCGAGGCAGATCTTTGAATTTTTGGGTGGGATGGTACGGTTGGGTGGGCTCGAACCACCGACCTCCGGATCCACAATCCGGCGCTCTAACCAACTGAGCTACAACCGCGTATCTTGCTCTGATGCCGCGTCCATACGGACAATTCGGACGCATTTCAAGAGCTTTGCGCGCTATCCACTGCGGCGATTTGCACTGGGCCGGTGAAGTCCTTGATAACCGCGGCGTTGCGGCCTCCAAAAAAAAGAAAAGGCCGGCGGGAGGAGGTGCCGGCCTTTTCCCTATGTGACCAGCGGGAGGAGGTGCTGGCCGCTTCGCCCGACAGGCAGAGGGAGGAGGAACCGCCCGCCGGGTATTCGATCTGGCGGCCTTTAGGCTGCCTTGATCTCTTTCAGCGCCTTTTCGAAGGCGGTCTTGACCGGCTTGGTGACGTCTTCAGCCGCCTTCGAGGCGACCGACTGGAAGTCCTTGGCCTGCTCGACGGTCAGTTCGACGCGCTTGCGAAGGTATGCGGTCTGCAACTCGACGATTTCCGACAGCGACTTGGCGCCAGCGAGAGCCTCGAGATGGGCAAAGCCGGTCTCGGCGTTGGTGCGCAGCGCGGCGATCGCCTTGAGCGACAGCTCGCTGGAAACGCTACGCGCGGTCTCGAAGCTGGTTTCAAGCGTCTTCTGGGCTTCTTCAGCGCCGGTCTTGAGCTTGCTGTAGGCTTCCTTCGACTGCTCGACGCCCTTCTCAGCGAAGGCGCGGAACTGATCGGAGGCCTTGGAAACGTCGAAGCTCGGCATTGCAATGGTATCTGCGAATTCTGCGGTCTTGGTCTTGGACATTGTCTCACCCTGTGGACTGGACGGACATTGTCATCCGTCTCGTTTATTCGCAGGGTTCATATAGCATCGGGTTTTGTGCATTGCAATATTTATGATGCGGTGCACCATTTTTTGCCGACGAGGTTAACCACGTGGCGAGAATAATGCCGCTAGACTGCGCCTGTTTGCTAGACCTTGGCGATGACGGCTTTTATTAACAAAGCGTTAATTGCGAGAATGCGTGCCTAGCGGGTTATGTGAATGCCGTCAGCTGCCTATTCCTATATCGACGTAGCCGTGGTCGACGGCATCAGGCAGCGTTTCGCTGCCGGTGACGCCATCGCCGTGCTTTCGGTCGATCTCGAACAGGTGCTCTGGGCCAACGGTCCGGGGGCGGCGGTTCTTAGCTATGACGACGTCGACGCGGTGATCGGTGCGCCGTCGCGGCTGGGCTTGCCGGCGCGTCGCCAGATCGCTGCGACCTCGGGATATCCGAACATCGGGCGCGACCGCACCATCATGGTGCGCGTTGCCTCGGGCCTGACCAGCAACGCCGTGGTGTTTTCGGCAAGCGCGGTGCGCCTCCCCGATGGCGAGCCGGCCATCATGCTTGCCGTTCCTGCCGCCAAGGCAGCGACCCGCAGCAAGAGCGAGATTGCGGCCATGGCAATCAGCGGCTTTGCCGAGCCGGGCCATTTCCTCGCATTTGTCGACGGTCGCGGCGAAATCGAAGCCGCAACCGACGGCTTCGCCGGCCTCGGCATCGCGACATCGACGCTTGCCGGCCTGGTGTCGGACGTCCGTTATGAGCGCGACCGCATGGTCAAGCGGGCCATCCCGGCAAGCGGCGGCTACCTGCCCGCCGGCCTGGCACGGCTTACCGACGAGCGCCATTTGCTGGTCGTCGTTGACGAACGGCTGGAGCCGCTCGAGGAGAACGAACCAGCGACAACGCACGAGCCTGCGCCGGCCCATGCGGCGATCACACCGGACGTAGCGCCAGCTCAGAAAAGCCCGGAGCCGGTCGACCACGATCACTGGTATTTCAGCCCCGAGGAGCGCGAGAGCCGCGCCGGTGCGGCTGTTCGCGAAATGACCGTCGCGCAGCACGCGCCTCAGGTCGCGGAATCCGGCTCCGTTGCCGAGCTGGTGGAGCGCCCGCAAGAGCCCGCTGCCGCTGCCGCGCCCGTTCCGGCGCAGCCCGAGTCGCCGAGCGAACGCTCCGCAACGCCGGTGCGATTTGTCTGGCGCACGGATGCCGAAGGGCGCTTCAGCGCCATCTCGCCGGAATTCGCCGCCGTTGTCGGCGAACACGCCGCCGACGTCGTTGGCCGCCGCTTCCAGGATGTGTCGAATACGTTCGAACTCGACCCTTCCGGCGATATTGCAGGCCTTTTGCAGCGCCGCGATACTTGGTCCGGCCGCTCGGTCTTGTGGCCTGTAGCCGGCACCGACAAGCGTATTCCGGTCGATCTGGCAGCGCTGCCCGTCTATGGCCGCGACCGCAGCTTCGAGGGCTTCCGCGGATTTGGCGTCGCCCGTCCCGGTGAGGCGGTTCATGACCATGAGCGCATCGGCCTGGCGCTCGTGCCGAACGGCAAGCAGCCTGACGACGACGAGACCGTCGCGGCTCCGGTCGTTGCCACTGAAGAGGCTCCAGTTGAGCCTGATTTGGCCACGCCTGCCGAGATCAGGGACCAGTCGGATGCGGACATGCAAATAGGCCCGGTTGACCTCGATGCGGAAACAGCCACGGAGGCCGATCCGTTCGCTGGTGAAGTGCCGGCGCTTGACGTCGCACCCAGTCACGACCGGCGTTTTTCCGACAAGGTGATCCGCCTTGCCGAACATCGCGCCCCGGCCCCCGAATCGGCCACCGCCAAGGGCGGTCTGTCCAGCATCGAGCGCAATGCCTTTCGCGAAATTGGTGAGAAGCTGAAACGCGCCAACGAAGTGGTGGCGGCGCGCCAGCAGACTTCCGAAACGGTTGCCGCCGGCGAACAAAAGATCGATGAAGGCGCGTCTGCGGAGATCGCGGCCTATGCCGAAGCCGCTGCCGCCGAGCTCGCCGAGCACGCACCTGAAGCCGAGCTGGCGGTCGAAGAAAAGCCGGTGGGCGCCGAAGTGGTCGACCTGTCGACGCTGCGTCCGTCCGAACCAGTTGTCGAGGACGAAGACGACGCCGTTGTCACTGTCGAACCCGAAAAGCCGGCCCTGCGCACCGAGGATGTGATCCCGTCATTCGCGGCGGGGCGCGACACCCCTGTCGATGCGCCGATCCTCGAGCAATTGCCGGTTCCGGTGTTGATCCATGCTGGCGACGTGCTGCACTACGCCAACGCCGAGTTCCTGACGTTGACCGGCTACGATTCGGTCGATGACCTGGCACAGGCTGGCGGGCTCGATGCCCTGTTCGCAGACAGCTACGCCGACGAGGCAGGATCCGACCACGACCTCAGGCTGCGCACGCGTAGCGGCGAGGAGTTTCCGATCGAAGCCGTGCTGCGCTCGGTGCCATGGGCTGACGGCAAGGCACTGATGCTGGTGGTGCGGCGGGCCGGTGCGGATGATGCCGAAGGCGCCGCCGCCGAGCAGATCGCCGAGCTCGAAGAGCGCCTGTCCGAAATGCGGACCATCATCGACACCGCCACCGATGGCGTTGTACTGATCGACCGCGACGGCGCCATACGTTCGATCAGCCGGCCAGCGGAAGCGCTCTTCGGTTTCGACAGCGACGACGTCGCGGGCAAGCCTTTTCATTCGCTGTTCGCCATCGAGAGCCAGCGTGCCGCGCGCGACTATGTTGCCGGTCTGTCCGAGCATGGCGTCGCCAGCGTGCTCAACGACGGCCGCGAGGTCATCGGGCGTGAGGCACAGGGCCGTTTCATTCCGCTGTTCATGACCATCGGCCGGTTGCCGAATGACAGCGGCTTCTGCGCCGTGGTCCGCGACATCACGCAGTGGAAGCGTGCCGAGGAGGAACTTACCCAGGCGCGCGCCGTGGCTGAACGCTCTTCGTCGCAGAAGACCGATTTCCTGGCCCGCATCAGCCATGAAATTCGCACGCCGCTGAACGCCATCATCGGCTTCTCCGAACTGATGGTCGACGAGAAGTTCGGGCCGGTCGCCAACGACCGCTACCGCGACTATCTGCGCGACATCAACCGCTCGGGCAATCACGTGCTCGACCTGGTCAATGACCTGCTCGACATCTCCAAGATCGAGGCCGGCCAGCAGGAGATGGACTATGAGGCGGTGTCGCTGAACGACACCCTGGCCGAGACGGTCGCCATGATGCAGCCGCAGGCCAATCGCGAGCGCGTCATCATTCGCTCGAGCTTCGCCTCGCGCCTGCCCGAGATCGTCGCCGACCGGCGCAGCATTCGCCAGATCGCGCTCAACATCCTGTCCAATGCCGTTCGCTACACCCAGGCCGGTGGCCAGGTGATCGTGTCCACGGCCTACGAGGCCTCGGGCGACATCGTCATGCGGGTGCGCGACACCGGCATCGGCATGACGCAGCCCGAGATCGAGCAGGCACTGAAGCCATTCAAGCAGATCAACTCGTTGAAGCGCACGCGAGGCGACGGCACCGGGCTCGGCCTGCCGTTGACCAAGGCGATGGTGGAGGCGAATCGCGCCCGTTTCGCCATTGCATCGACGCCCGGCGAGGGCACCCTGGTCGAGGTGACTTTCCCGTCGACGCGCGTGCTCGCCGAGTAATAAGGCTGCGACATTTTGTACACTTTGGCGTGATCGGGTCGGCGATCGTTAGCCAATGTCGAACAAGCCTTTGAATCCTGTGTAGAATGATCCAGTTTAGAATTATTCTAAACTATTGATATTGTTACTCTTTAATCTTGACCCCAAGAGTCAGATTGCCGATAGGGAAATGAGCTTCGGATCCGAGGCTTTGGTGAATTTCCCCCGAGGGTTTTTGACCCCTTTGGCCAGGAGAAAAAGATGAAGATTGGAAATGCCCGGACGCTGGTCGCAGGTCTTGCGCTCGCCGCCCTTTCGGCAACGTCGGCCCTCGCCGATGGTGTCGTCAACATCTACACCTATCGCCAGCCGGACCTGATCAAGCCCGTCCTCGACGCCTTCACGGCCGAGACCGGCATCAAGACCGAGGTGCTTTTCCTCGACAAGGGTCTTGAGGAACGCATTCTCGCCGAGGGGGCCAATTCGCCCGCCGACGTGATCATGACCGTCGACATCGCCCGCCTGACCTCCGCCAAGGACAAGGGCGTCACCCAGGCGCTGGTCGACGAGGAGCTCAACAAGGAACTGCCGGCGGAGTATCGCGATCCGGAAGGCCACTGGTTCGGCCTGACCAAGCGTGCGCGCGTCGTCTACGCCTCGAAGGATCGCGTCAAGGACACCGCCATCACCTATGCCGACCTCGCCGATCCCAAGTGGAAGGGCAAGATCTGCATGCGTTCGGGCCAGCATGACTACAATCTCGCGCTGTTTTCGGCCGCCCTTGCCCATTGGGGTCCGGAAAAGACCGAAGCGTGGATGAAGGGCCTCAAGGCCAACCTCGCCAAGAAGCCTGACGGCGGCGATCGTCCGCAGGCCGGCGCCATCGCTGCCGGCGAATGCGACATCGCCATCGGCAACACCTATTATGTCGGCCTGATGCGCAACAATGAGAAGGACCCGAAGGAGAAGGAGTGGGGCAACGCCATCAACGTCCTGTTCCCGACCTTTGAAAACGGCCTGACCCACGTCAATATCTCTGGCGCCGCCCTTGCCAAGAATGCTCCGCATCGTGACGATGCCGTCAAGCTGATCCGCTTCCTGGCCAGCCACCCGGCGCAGCAGGTCTACGCCGAGAAGAACTACGAATATCCGGTCGAGCCGGGCCTCGCGCCATCCGAGACGGTCAAGTCCTTCGGCACGCTGAATGCAGACACGCTGCCGCTGGTCGATATCGCCAAGGGCCGCAAGGCGGCCTCCGAAATGGTTGACCGCGTTGGTCTCGACGATGGCCCCAGCAGCTGATAGGGCGTCAAATATCTGAGGAAGAGCCGGGCCGGGCGATCGACCCGGCTTTTCCGTATTTTGCGGGGTAAGCGCGTGCCGGGTACTGGCCAAGCAAATGCGGGTTTGTCGCACGCTGCAACCGCGGCGCGTCCGCTGCCGGCCAAGCGCCTGCGCCATCCATGGCTAAGCTTTCTGGCCTTCGCCGTCAGCATAGTTGTCATCCTGCCGGTCATATCGTTGTTCTTCGTCGCGCTCTCGGGCACAGGAGAGGACTGGCCGCACCTGATGCGCAACGTCCTGCCGGGCGCGACGCAGACCACGCTGGCGCTGCTGGCGATGGTCGCTGCGTTGACCTCTGTCGCCGGCGTCGCTTGCGCCTGGGCGGTTGTTGCCTATGACTTCCCGTTTCGCCGCGTCCTGTCCTGGGCCCTGGTGCTGCCATTGGCCGTGCCGCCGTATCTGGCGGCCTATGCCTTCGGCGAGTTCTTCCAGTACCAGGGGCCGATCCAGAGCCTGATCCGGACGATCTTCGGCTTCGAGACCATTCGCGACTACTGGTTTCCCGACATTCGTTCGACCTGGGGCACCGCTTTCGTGCTTGGCTCGGTGCTTTATCCGTATGTGTATCTCACCACCCGCATCGTCTTCCTGATGCAGGGCCGCAACATCGCCGATGTCGCGCGCACGCTGGGCGCGTCGCCGGCACGGGTGTTCTGGCGCGTGCTGTTGCCGGTTGCCCGTCCGGCCATTGTCGCCGGCGTGGCGCTGGTGCTGATGGAGACGATCAACGACATCGGCGCTGCCGAATATTTCGGCGTCCGCACGCTTACCGTTGCGGTCTACACGACCTGGCTCAATCGCGGCAGCCTGGAAGGCGGTGCCCAGATCGCGCTGCTGATGCTGGTGCTGGTGTTCTTGTTGCTGGTGGCCGAACAGTGGGCGCGCCGTCGCCAGCGCTTCCATGCCGGGCGCGGAACGCATCTGCGCGTGCAGCCGCCGCGCGTGGTGCTCAAGGGCTGGACACGCATCACCTTGCCCGTGGCGGTAACCCTGCCGATCATCTGCGGCTTCGGCGTGCCGATTGCCGTGTTCGGCCAGTATGCCTGGAGGCGGCTCGAACAGTTCACCTCGCCCGAGGTCGGCAAGGCGTTTCTGACCAGCGTCATGACGGCGTCGTTCACCGCGCTGATCACCGTCACCATCGCACTGCTGCTGCTCAACGCGCAGCGCCTGTCCAAGACGCGCACCATGGCGGCGACCGTGCGATTGGCCTCGATCGGCTATGCGTTGCCGGGCGGTATTCTCGGTCTCGGCCTGCTGTTCGTGCTTGCCCGTTTCGACAACTCGGTCGATGCGTTTGCCCGCGCCTATCTTGGGGTATCGACCGGCCTGCTGTTCACCGGATCGGCGGCGGCCGTGGTCCTTGCCTGCTCGATCCGCTTTGTCGCTCTCGCCGAAGGAGCCGTGCGCTCGGGCATGGAGAAGCTGCCGGGCAGTCTGGACGAGGCGGCGCGCAGCCTGGGCAAAACCCCGACGCAAAGCGCGGCCAGCGTGCTTCTGCCGCTGCTGCGGCCTGCGATCCTCACCGCAGCCGTCCTGGTATTCGTCGATACCGTCAAGGAGTTGTCGGCCACCATCCTGCTCCGGCCGTTCGGCTTCAACACCCTTGCCACCTACGTCTACGAAAACGCCTCGCGCGGCGTGCCGGAGGAGGGGGCGGTCGCAGCCATCGTCATCATCATCACGGCCATGGTGCCGGTGGTGCTGTTGTCGGGTGCGCTGGTACGCGACGCCGAAGCATCGCTCTAGCAGTTTCTCGATCTCGGCAAAGAAAAAGGCGCCAGATGGCGCCTTGAATGGAGATGCTGTTTCAACGGGGACTTGAGCTGACTAGCCATCCTCGGAGCGAGGAAAGGGATTGCTCCCTCAAGTTGATTTGGACTATCGCGGTCGAACGTTAACAGCTCCTTACCTCGGCTTCTAAATGTTTACGAATGTGTACCACTCCTGAAGTCTAGGTAAATTTGAGCTTCAGCTTTTGTTAACCATAGGGTGGTGGCTTGGCTATTTCTGCAGCTGGGGAAGGTCGCGGTACAGCTCCAGCGCTTCGGGATTGGCAAGCGCTTCCTTGTTCTTGACAGGGCGGCTGTGGACGATGTCGCGCACGGCGAGTTCGGTGATCTTGCCCGATTTGGTGCGTGGAATGTCGGCGACCGCAACAATGCGCGCCGGCACATGGCGCGGGCTGGCGCCGGTCTTGATCTTGGCACGGATGCGCTTCTCCAGATCTTCGTCGAGAACAACGCCGGCGGCAAGGCGCACGAACAGCACCACGCGAACGTCGTCGTCCCAGGTCTGGCCGATGCAGATCGCCTCCAGCACCTCCGGCAGCTGCTCGACCTGGTTGTAGATCTCGGCCGTTCCGATGCGGACGCCGCCGGGGTTGAGCGTGGCGTCCGAGCGGCCATGGATGATCATGCCGCCATGTGCTGTCCACTCGGCGAAATCGCCATGGCACCAGATACCTTCGAAGCGGTCGAAATAGGCGGCGTGGTATTTCGCGCCATCGGGGTCGTTCCAGAAGCTGATCGGCATCGAGGGAAACGCCCTGGTGCAGACGAGCTCGCCCTTTTCCAGGCGCACCGGCCTGCCGGCATCGTCCCAGACGTCGACGGCCATTCCCAGGCCGGCGCCCTGAATTTCGCCGACCCACACGGGTTCGGTCGGAACTCCGAGGACAAAGCAGGCCATGATGTCGGTTCCGCCCGAAATCGAGGCGAGGTGGATGTCGTGCTTGATACCTTCATAGACGAACTGGAAATCCTCAGGCGACAGCGGCGAACCGGTCGACGAGATGGTCCGAACGGTGGCAAGGTCGTGACTGCCGATCGGCTTCAGGCCCGCCTTGCGCACCGAATCGATGAACTTCGCCGAGGTGCCGAAATAGGTCATCTTTTCGGCCGCGGCGTAGTCGAACAGCACGTTGCCGTCGGGATGGAAGGGCGAGCCGTCATAAAGCAGCAGCGTCGCCTCTGAAGCCAGGCCCGAGACCAGCCAGTTCCACATCATCCAGCCGCAGGTGGTGAAATAGAAGAAACGGTCGCCGGCGCGCAGACCGGCATGGAGCTGGTGTTCCTTCAGGTGCTGCAAAAGGGTTCCGCCCGCCGAATGGACGATGCACTTGGGGATGCCCGTCGTGCCGGAGGAGAACATGATGTAGAGCGGGTGCGAAAACGGCAGGCGCTCGAAGCTCACCGGCTTGATCGCGAATGGCGTAAGCGCTGTCTCCAGCGTGTCGGCCTTGGCGATGCCTGCCGCCACGTCTTCAGCCGTGCCGAGATAATCGACGATCAAGACCTTGCCGACGCTGTCCAGCTTTTCCGCCACGGCGGCGATCTTGTCGCCGACTTCGATATGCTTGCCTGCATACCAGTAGCCGTCCGGGGCGATGAAGATCTTCGGCTCGATCTGTCCGAAGCGATCGAGAACGCCCTGTTCGCCGAAGTCAGGCGAGCATGACGACCAGACCGCGCCGATCGAAGCCGTGGCCAGCATCGCCGCGACCGACTCGGGCATGTTTGGCATCATCGCAGCTATGCGGTCGCCTTGCTTGACGCCAAGCGAGACAAACAGCTGCTGCAGGCGCGACACGAGGTTTGCAAGCTGGTTCCACGTCAGCCGGCGTTCGACCTTTTCTTCGCCGCGAAAGACGATGGCTTCGCCCGTGCCCGAGCCGCGCAGGAGGTTTTCGGCGAAATTCAGTTGCGCGTCGGGAAAGAATGCCGCGCCCGGCATCTCGTCGTTTGCAAGGACAGTCTCGCCCTTGTCCCCAATGACGCCGCAGAAGTCCCACACCAGGTCCCAGAATGTTTCGCGCTCGGCTACCGACCAGGCGTGAAGATCGGCGTAGCTGGAAAAGTCCTGTCCGGATCGCCTTGCCGCCGCCGCCATGAACGCTGTCAACGGCGCTTGCTCGATCCGTTCCGCCGAAGGGGTCCAAAGCGGCTTTTCAACTGGCATCGCAACTCTCCTGCAACCACGTTCGGTTATGCATGTCGCACTTCGGCAGATCAAGGAAATGTCGACCTGCGTCATTGCGCTGTGCGCAAACGCCATCGCCAGGCCATAAAGACTTGAAATGCCGCTTGTCTCCGTTACACCCGGTTGCCAAGAAGGCGCAGCACGGGCAGCACAAGGGCAACATGCCGTCACCACTGTTCAGGCGCAGCATCTGGATGATCGTCGGCCTCGCCGTCCTGATCGCCGCTGTTGTTGCGGCCGTGCCATTCATCGCATCCACTCAACTGGTCAAGGATCGCATCGCGCTCGAAATGAGCGCCTGGAGCGGTTTCCGCGTGTCGATCAACGGCACTCCCGACATTGAAATCTGGCCGGTCTTCCGCGCCACGCTGACCGACGTCAGCATGACCGAATGGGACGACCAGGACGGTCCCGCCGTCATCGAGGCCGAGCGTGTCGACATCGAACTCTCGGCGCTGACGGCATTGACCGGCAATGTGGAATTTTCCGATGCGCATTTCGTCCGTCCGACCGTTCGGCTTAGGCGGCTTGCCGACGGTGGCCTCGAGTTGCCGCATTCGAGCGGCGGACGCCTTGCGCGCTCCATCGAGGAGGCGCGTGCGACGCTTGCCAGTTCCCCCGACGCACCTGACCTCGGGGCACTGGCGTCCGATGAATTCGGCGCGGTCGAGTTTGCTGACGGCCGTGTCTTCGCCGTCTCCGACCATGGCGAGGAAGAGTTGCTCAGCGGCGTGACCGGCAAGGCCAACTGGCCGGCGCTAAACAAGGCGGGAAGCCTGACCGCGACGGGCGTGTGGCGCGGCGAAGCCGTTGCGGTGGAACTGTCTTCGCCGCGTCCGCTGGTGCTGTTTGCCGGCGGCGAAGCACCGATTGTGCTGTCACTCAAGTCGGCGCCGGTGGAAGTCTCCTACGATGGTTTGCTCAACCTGACCTCGTCGATGCGCGTCGACGGGCAGGTGAAGTTCTCCGCGCCGTCGCTGCGCGGCGTGTTCGAGTGGTCGATGCCCGGGATATTGCCCGGCAGCCCGGTCGGATCGGTGGCGCTTGCCTCCAAGGTGTCGGGCGATCTGTCTCGCCTGAAGCTCGAAAACGCCAAGGTGACGCTGGATGGCAATCCCGGAATGGGGGTGCTGGAGCTGTCGATTTCCGGGCCGGTTCCTTCCGTGGTCGGAACCCTTGCCTTCGACACGCTGGATCTGATGGCTTTCGCTGCCGCCTTCGCCCCGATGTCTCCGGCCAACCCTTCCGGCACGGCCGATGTCGATGCCAGTTTCGCCGAGCGCGTCAATCTCGACCTGCGCTTGTCGGCGGCAAAGGCGACGGCCGGTTCGATTGCGCTCGTCGAGGTCGCCGCGACCGCCCAGGTCAAGGGCGGGCTTGCCGCGTTCGATATTTCCGACGCCGAGGCCTTCGGCGGCAACGTCCAGGCCGGCATCCGGTTCGACCGCAAGCCCTCGGGCATCCAGGCCGAAATCCGTCTCCTGGCCTCCGATATCGACGGTGGCTCCTTTGGCGCGGCGGCGGGCATGAGCCGGGTCGTGCCGATCGGGCGTGGAACGGTTTCGGTGATCCTCACCGGCCCCGGCTCGAACTGGGATACGCTGCTGCAGAACGCCAATGGCTCTGTCTCAGCCACTTTCGGCGTTGGCGCCATCGCCGGCTTCGATCTGCAGGCGTTCCTGAAGCGCGTTTCGGAACGGGGTTTCTTTTCGCTCGCTGCCGTTTCCGAGGGCACGCTGCCTGTGGATGGCGTGGAACTCAAGGCGACGGTGTCCAATGGCGTCGCCAAGATCGACAAGGCCGAGGCCCGTACGCCGACAAACCGCATCTGGCTGACCGGCATCGTTCCCTATGTCGGGCGCGGACTGGCGCTTTCAGGCGCAATCGAGCCCAGGGACGCTGCTACGGCGACGCCTGCTTCTGAAACGGTGGCTTTCTTTGTCGGTGGGTCGTGGACCGCGCCGTTCATTTCGCCGTTGGTCGCGCCGGTAATCACCAAGCCGGCCGTCCCGACGCGCGACTAGAGCGGTGGACATTCAGACATATCCGGCGGCTTTGAAGTAGTTCTGGCATTCGGTTGGCGGGTAGAGTGTGCAGATGTCGCCGATCGCCTGCCAAAGGCCGTCGATGGTTCGAATGGCGCGTGCCCTGAGCTGGGACTTCAACTTGGAGAAG
>NZ_JANKZL010000016.1 GCF_027568395.1 Aminobacter sp. HY435
CGGCGCAGTCGTCGGCTCGACGGTGGGCGGCGGCGAGATCTTCCGCATCAGCGTCGATGCCAATGGCACGGTGACGCTGAAGCAGTCGGCGGAGATCGACCATCTGCCTGAAACTGCCGATGCGACCAACGACAATGCCAACATCGCGCTTGCGTCGGGCAAGGTGACGCTGTCGGCGACGGCGACGGTGACGGACGGCGACAACGACACGGCGACGACGACGGTGTCTGTCGACCTCGGCGGCAACATCTCGTTTGACGACGACGTTCCTGCGGTCATGCCCAATGCGATCGTGCAGCTCGACGACGATGCTCTCGCCGGCGGGAATCCAGGTGGTGTTGGCGATGCTGACATCAGTCCCACTGCTGGGACGTTGGGGCATAGTTTCGGTGCCGATGGTGCAGGTGCGATCAGCTGGCTGACCACAGGCAATCCTTTGGGCTTCACCTATCAGCTTGGCCCCAACGGTGCACTTGAAGTCCTGCAAGGGGGGACAAAGGTGCTGACTGTGACGCTGGACAGTGCAACTGGCGCCTACTCCGTGACACAGAACGCGCCGATCAAGCACGCGGCTGGAAACAACGAGAACGACCAGACCTTCACGCTGAATTATCAGGTGAGGGACGGCGACAATGACACCGCGACGGGGTCGCTGACGATCAACGTCGACGACGACACGCCTGTTGTCGCCTTTAGCGGTGCAACAAGCGTCAATGAAAACGCGGCTGGCACAGTTGGTGGCACCTATGCGTTCAAGCCGGGTGCAGATGGAACGCTCCTGGGTAGCGGCATCACGATTACGGTTGGTGGGTTCAGCAAATTCATTGCTGCTGCTGACCTGGCCGATGGCGAGACCGTCACTACGCCCGCTGGGCAACTGGTGCTTTCGGCGCCGAATGCTGCTGGCGACGGTACCTGGACCTTCGATCCGAGTTCAGTCACGGCGACGACGACGGTGAACATCTCTGTCACCTTGACCGACAATGACAATGACACCGCTACCGTCACGCATTCGATCAAGGTAAACAATGTCATTACACCGTTGACGATCAACGGAGCAGTTACCGGCGTCGTCGAAGAAGAGCACGGTCTGCCTGGCGGCAACGAAGACCAGACCGCCAATCCTGACAACGATGGCGATACGGTCGTTGACTCCAACGTCACCACAAACGTGGCGAGCGGCAGTTTCGGAGATTTGATCACCGGTGGTATCGATGGCAACCTGACCTTTGCCTTCAACACGCTTTCCGGCAATCCCGCCGTTCAGACGGTGTCCAATGGTCCGCTGACTTCAGGGGGGCTGCCGGTGCTGTTCGCCCTCGATGGTGGCAACCTTGTCGGTTATGTCAACAAGGGCGGCACTGGTGGATATGAGGCGGGCGCCGACACCAAGGTGTTCACCCTCACTCTTAACCCGGCGACCGGCGTCTACAGCTTTACGCTCAATGCGCCAGTCGATCATCCGGTTAATTCGCAGGCTACGGAAGACTCCATTGCCATCAACCTGAATGGCTATGTGACGGTGACCGACGACGGTGGCCCGGCCGGAGACACCAAGTCGCTCGACGCGTCGATTACCGTCATCGACGACGTGCCGATAGCCAACAACGACACCGCAACCCTGAACGTCGTGGTCGACGAACTCGGGGTTGGCGAGATCGTGGGCGCCTGGACCAACATCGACATGACGTCGGGCAGTGCAACGTCCTATGATCGTGACGGCGACGGTGCGACGGACGAAATTCGCTGGGGATCGGAGAGCAACCAGTCGGGCTACGGCTTTGTCGACAACGCCTTGCTGGTGAACACGTCAGTGACGACCAACGAGACGTTCACCCTCGGCACATTCACGCACTACAATTTCCCAGTGACCGGCGGAAGCTTGGACACGGTGACGCTGACGGTGAACTTTACGGCGATCATCAACGGCGAGGAGGTTCAGGTCGGGCCAATCGAGATCAGTTTCGATCACACGGAAACCACGAATACCAACGATCCGGTTGCAAGCCGCGACATCATCTCGATCTCGACGACGACCGCGACGGTCAACATCGCGGGGCAGAACTACACGCTCGACGTCCTGGGCTTCGTGACCAACCCTAATGATCCGAACGCCCAGCCCGTCACGACGGTCTATACCGACGAGAATGCCAGCAACAGCTATCAGTTGGCTGTGCGCCTCGTCTCGTCCGACACGACGAGCCTTACCAGCAAGGGCAACGTCATCAGCAATTCCGATGCTTCGGGGGCCGACCTGCCGTTGCAGGTTACCGCAATCGCCCATGGCGCCACCACTGACAATTCGGCCGATGGTTCGGGCGACTTCCAGGTGGTGGGCAACTACGGTACCCTGGTCATCAACAAGGACGGCACCTACACCTATACGCTGACCGACGACGCCAGCGACATTCCCGCAAACGCCTCCGAGATCTTCACCTACACGGTCAAGGATGCCGACGGCGACCCGGCGACAGCGACGTTGACGATCAACGTCAACAAGGACGACAGCGGCGCAAATCCGCTGCATAGCGACCGCGTGCTGACCAACGTTAGCGGCAACAACGTCGTCATCTCCGAGGAAGCACTTCGGGACAATGACGACGCCGGATCGACGATTTCGGGCGTAAGCAACCCGATTGATGGCACGGTGTCGCTGGGAGGCGGAAACGTCACCTTCGTCGACAATGACGGCGACGGCGGTTCGTTCACCTACAACGGCCAGAACGGCGGCTCGCCCGACAGCGCATCGGTGACGATCGGGCGTCAAAACACTGGAACGCTTACCGGCACTGCCAACAGCGAGATCCTGATCGGACGTGACTCCGGAGACACGATCAATGGAGGCGGCGGCAACGACTACATCCTCGCCAATGGCGGCAACGACACGATCGACGGCGGTATCGGTGCCGACAAGATCTTCGGCGGCGCAGGCAACGACACGATCATAGCCGACCAGGCCGACAAGCTGATCGACGGTGGCGATGATGTCGATACGTTGCGTGTCGGGGGGAACTTCACCAGCAGCAGCGATGCCCAGATCGTCGGCATCGAAAACGTGACGCTTACCACGCAGGCAACGGTGAACCTGTCCAACCAGACGGAAGCGTTCACAATCACCGGGTCGTCCGGCAACGACACAATCATTGGTGGCGCCGGTGGGGACTCGATCACCGGCGGCAAGGGTGGCGACACCATGACCGGTGGCACAGGCGCTGATACCTTCAAGCTTGCCAGCGGGGATACCACTCTCAGCATCGGTGGTAGCGGGAACTCTGGCACGATCTCCGGCTTCGACGTCATCAAGGATTTCTCGACCGCTTCCGACAAGCTGGATTTCAGTGTGACGCCGTTTGCCGCAGGCGACACCACTGCAACAAACGGCAATAACTCTGATCTTGAAATAAGTGGAAACGAAGTCAGTTCGCATCGGATTTCGAACGGCATCATCACCTTTGATGATACCGGATCGTATGCAAATGCATTGACGATCAACAATTGGGCAAGGGTTGCCGCAGTTGTCGACTATCTGCGACAGAACGACCTGGGCAATGCCGGCGCCACGGTGGCATTCACGGCCACAATCAGTGGTGTGGCGCACACCTTTGTCTACCAGCAGGTTGGCAGCAGCCCGAACGCCACTAATGATTTGCTTGTCGATCTTGAGGGCGTGACGATCAGCAACCTGTCCAACCTTATTGGAGTGGGCAAGCCGATCGACCCGATCATGCTCGACCTCGACAACAACGGCATGTCGTTCTCAGACGTCGGCGGCGGTATCCGCTTCGACATCAACGCCGACGGCGTGGCCGACCAGGTCGCCTGGAACACCAGCGGCGACGGCATCCTGGCCTATGACGTCAATGGCGATGGCAAGATCGACAGCGGCGCCGAGATCTTCACGCCGAACTTCGGCGGCGGCAACTTTGCCACCGGCGCCGAAGCGCTGGCTTCGCTCGACAGCAACGGCGACGGTATCGTCGATGCCAATGACGAGGCCTTCTCCAAGCTGCTGATCTGGCAGGACGCCAACAGCGACGGCATCGGCGAAGCAGGCGAGCTGACACATCTCAGCGACCATGGCATCACCGGCCTCGGCACATCGACGACGCCGTCGAACGATGTCATCGACGGACAGACCGTGGCCGGCGAGGGCGCCGTCCACTATGCTGACGGCTCGTCGGGCACCTATGTCGAGATGATGCTCGATGCGGCGCTGGGCAGCCACGACGATGCCCCGCCATCCGGCGAAACCTTCGTCGTCGACGGGCTCGATGTCGCCGACATCATCCCGGACTATGACGGCGGCAAGGGCGACCAGCTCGATCTCAGCGCATTGCTGAGCGGTCTGGCACCCGATACCGACCTGGCGGCGCAGGGGTATGTCAGCGTCGTGCAGAACGGCGCCGATGCCGAGGTCAGGGTCGATGTCGATGGCGGCGGAGACAGCTATCAGACTGTCGCGGTGCTCGAGAACTTCAGCTATAATAGCGAGACGAACGAGACCGTGAGGGTGCTGTTCGAAGATAATTCAGGCAACAAGCATTCAGATACTCTATGAGTGCTTGTCGAAAGTAGGACAGACAGCGGTTCGATGACTGACAACAAGCCGGACGCAACCGACGAAGGGGCAGGCGCCTTGCCGCTTGCCCCCGTCGTCGACATGGCTTCGTGGTACGGGGAGGCGGGTTTTGCCGACCTGCCGATGCTGGCGCCGAGTCCGCTGCCACCGATCGACCATTCAGCGCTCGGCGAAATCCTTGCTGATTCGCTGTTCGGTGAGGTCATCGAAATCTCCGACCTGTTGCCGCAGCTGCTGGCCAGCGGCAACGACGACGGGGCTGCGCAAGGTGGGGACCTTGCAATGACATCGGTGCCTGAGAGTGAAAGTGTCGACCTCGCGGACAACGGGTTCTTGGTCGCCGCACCATTCACCATCCTGTTCGAAGAGGATGGCCCATCGGGGCACGGCACGCTTTGAGTTCTGGAATACGCCCGGTGTTTGCCGGGTGGGGACATGTGGGTGACAGCCGGCAGCGATGCCGGTCAGGAGAGGGACTGAAAATGGCATTCAACTGGACGAAGCGGTCGGCGCTTGCCGGCCTTTGTGTTTTCGCAGTCGCCGGCCAGGTCGCGGCGGCCGATCTCATGGACATGCCGACGGCGGACTATTGCCGGACGGTGACGACTTCCAATCTCGCGCTGACCGAAAACATCGGCGAGCTCAAGACCGAGGTCGTCCGGCTGATGGACGAGTCGGTGGCTGCCGCCAACAGCTCGCAATGGATCGACTCCTCGCGCCCGGTCTTCGTCTGGGCTTCGGAGGCCAAGGTCGCCTGCGGCATGGCCTATGGCTACCTCAAGACCAGCTATCGCGACGAGGATACCCTCAACAAGTGCGAGTGCTTCCACAGCCGAATGGTGGAATACATGCGCTGACCGAGGGCGAGCAGCGGGATCGCCGTGACGCAGTGCCGGCCAGAACGGCGAAGGCCTGGCGCGGCGGGTCGTTGCCTTGCCACAGCGTTTTGTGCCGGCCTGATGCTGCCCGTGGCAGCCGCCTCGGCTTCGGTGATTGAGTTTTCGCTGGGGCGGGCCGACCAGCCCCAGCAGCGGGTGGAAACGGAGTGCGGACAGCTGGATGCGGGCTCCGGCAGGCAGGCCTACCGCGCCGTGGCCAGTTGTGAGGCGCGAGCCCGGAAGCTGCCGGCGGAGTTCGCGCTGGCGGTGATGGAGATCGAAAGCCGCTACGATCCGGAGGCACGCGGGGAAGCCGGCGAGGTGGGCCTGATGCAGGTCATGCCGGCCACTGCCAGGCTGATGGGCTTTCGCGGAACGCCAGATGAGCTTGCCGCGCCGCGCACCAACATCGTGTTTGGCGTGCGCTACCTTGCCGATGCGTTTCGGCTGGCGGGAGGAGATCTCTGCACGACGGTGATGAAGTACCGCGCCGGCCATGCGCAGACGCGGTTCTCGGCACTTTCGGTGCGCTACTGCCTGCGGGCGCGGGCGATCCTGAGGCGCGACGGCTACCAGGTGACGGGTTCGGTGCCGGAGGCGACGTTCGGTTTTGCCGCGGTGGCAGGCCTTGGCGAGGTCACGGCGACAGGCTCGGCGACACCCAAGGGCGTTTGCATCAGGCGGTCTTTCGTTCCAGGGCCGCGCTACATGCGCTGTGCCGAGTATCGGCCCGCTGCCCAGGCTCGTCACATACGCTCCTTGCGCGCCAGGCTGTTCGGTGGCTAATGCTTGACCCAAGGCAGGCCCGCAGTGCTATCGCGTCTCGGACATTCATAGGACCTTGCGAGCGGTCAGGTGCCACGCTGAACTGCCGGGCCGATTTTCGACACGGCTCGGGGATTCCGCGTGAGGCGCCTGTTTCCAAACTGGAATGGAAGGGCAGGGAGGAATGATGAGGGGAGCCAGACATTCCGTGCCTGGGGCTGCCGCACTGGTGGCAGCAGCCTTGTTGCTGCCGCTCGGCCTTGTCGCCTGCCAATCCGGCAGCAACGAGGAGTTGCTCGGCACTGCAGCCACGGAGAGCACGGCGCCAGAAACCGGTCCCGCCAGCTCGGGCCCGGCGAAGTCGGGCGAGACCATGGGCAAGGGGCCGGTGAAAATTTCCATGCTGCTGCCGCTTTCGGCCAGTGGTGCTGCTGGCGAGCGTGGCCGCAAGATGCGCGATGCAGCTGCGCTTGCCATGACCGACCTGGGCAATGACCTGCTGACGCTCTCGGTCGAGGACACCGCCGGCGACGAGGCTCGCGCGCGGACGCTGACGACCGGCGCGCTGGCCTCCGGCTCGAAGCTTGTCATCGGGCCGTCGGAACAAGGCGCCGTGCGCCAGCTCGCGGGTCTGTCGGGCAGCAACAGGCCGCTGGTGCTGGCGCTTGCGGACAATTATGCCGGTGCCCCCGGGGTGTACTCTGTCCGGCTGAACGAGGCCGACAGTGCCGCCGCCGGGGCTGCAGCGATTGCTGCCAAAGGCGCGCGCAAGTTCGTGCTGTTCACGGCCGAAGGCGATGCCGGCAAGAGCATTGAAAAGCGTGTCGCAAACAGTCTCAGCATCTATGGAGCGACGCTTGCGATGAGCCTGCCGTTTGGTCCTTCGACCGGCGGGTCCGACAAGGCTGTTGGCGACATGATGGCGCTGATCAGCGATCCGCAGGCGATCGTGATTGCCAGCGGCAGCGCCAACCCGGCACCGCTGGTTTCGGCATTGAAGGCAAGAGGCCTGCTTGCCAACAATGTAACGCTGATCGGTTCAAATCGCTGGCTCGAGCATGGCATCGGTGATCCCGCCCTGCAGGGCGCCTACATTGCCACGCTCGACAGCGCCGAGATCGGGCCCATCGCCGAGCGTTTCCGCAAGGCCTACAGCTACGAACCCGACGTCAACGTCGCCTATGGCTACGATACAGTGGCGCTTGCCGCAGGCATCGCGAGCGCACTGGGTCCCAAGGGCTTTACCAAGAAGGTGCTTGAAAATCCCACGGGCTTCCGCGGTTCGACCGGCGTCTTTCGGTTCCGCGAGGATGGTGCCGGCGAGCGCGCCATGCCTTTCTACCGCGTCGACAAGGGCAAGCTCAAGCAGGTCGAGAAGTCGACGTCCGGTTTCTGACGCGACCCTGCGTGAGCGGTATCAATGCCGAGTTGGCCTGTGCCACCAAACGCAACTGAGCTGTAGGCAACGCCCTTTGCCTATTGTTCCGGTCCCAAACAGCGCTACCATTCTGCCTACAGACGTGCAGGAGAGGCGGCCGGACCGTATTGATCATCGAGGTGGGACGCAAACATAGCGCGCATGGCGTGCGCTTGCGCGGGATTTGGTGAATGGCAGGGCGTCATTTGCCGGCCTGCCGGCGTGTGCTCAGGGCATTGTGCCCGGGGGCTCTGCTCGCCATCTCCGCAACGCCAGCTGCCGCGTTCGCGGTGGCGCCAAGCGTGCCGATCTTCGGGTCGTACTTCCCGGTCTGGATCATCTGCGCGGTGCTGGGCGTGATCGCCGCGGTGATCGGCCGGCAGCTGTTCATCTTCCTTGGGCTCGATGAATTCCTGCCGCTTCGGCTGCTGGTCTATCTGTGCCTTGCGATCGGGTCGGCGCTGGCGATCTGGTTCTTCTGGTTCGGAGGCGTCGTGCTTTGAGCTGGGGCGAGCGCATCCGGGCAGTCATCGCGACCCTTTTGGGATGGTCGATCATCGCCGCGACGCTGGTCGGCGGCTACCTTGCCTATTCCATCCTTGAAAACAGCCCACGCACCGATGTCGCCGAGATCGACGCGCCTGTCGTCCAGATGTCTCCGACCGTGCCCGGCCGGATCATCGCCTTCCATGTCGTCAACAACCAGGCGGTGAAGAAGGGCGAGGCGTTGTTCGAGGTCGACCCCGAGCCGTACCGGCTGCGGCTCGACCAGGCGAAGGCAGAACTCAGGGCGACCGAATCGGAGGTCGAGCAGGGCGGCCGCAACATCTCGACCGAGCAATCGAACGCCGAGGTGGCGCAAAAGCAGATCGAGCGCGCCCGCATCAACAGCGATCTTGCCAAGCAGACGCTGGACCGGCTGGTGCCCTTGCTGCCCAAGGGCTACGTCACCGCCCAGCAGGTCGACGAGGCGCGGACGCTCTACAACGACTCGCTGGTCAGCCTGGAGCAGGCGCTGCGCCAGTCGCAGGGCGCCCACCAGATCATCGGCACGCTGGAGACGCGCAAGGCCCAGGTCGAGGTCGCGCGCGCGGCGGTGGCGCTGGCCGAGCGCGACCTGCGCAACACGGTGGTGCGTGCGCCGTTCGACGGCAAGATCGTCGGGCTGACACAAGACGTCGGCGAGTATGTCATCACCGCGCAGACAGTGTTCACGCTGATCAATTCCAACGCCTGGGAGGCTGTCGCCTTCTTTCGCGAAACCGAACTCGGACGCATGAAGGTCGGCGACAAGGCGCAGGTCTTTGCCATGGCTGACCCGACGCTGGCGATCGAAGGCACCATCGAAGGCATCGGCTGGGGCGTGCGTTCCGACGACGCCGTCAACCTGCTCGGCATGCCCTTGATATCGAAGTCGCTGAACTGGGTTCGCGTGGCTCGTCGCTTTCCGGTGCACATCCGCCTGCACAACCCGCCTGACAATCTGATGCGGGTGGGCGCGTCGGCGGCAGTCGTGGTCAGCGAGCGCTAGATGGCGGTGGCGGGCGGCAGTCGCAGCATGCTCGGCGTCTTCTGGGACGAACTGCAGCCCTATCCGGGGCGCCTCGGCATGTCGCTGCAGACGTCGGTGCTCTGCATGGCCGTGGTCATCACCGCCATGGCGCTCGAGGTGCCAGAGGCCGCGCTGTCCTGCTACCTGCTGTTCTTCGCCGCGCGCGACAATGCCGGCGAGGGCATACTGATTGCGGTTGCGCTGATCGGCGGGGCGACACTGGGCATTGCGCTCGGCGTCGTGTTCCTGGCGTTTTCGGCCGATGAGCCGATGCTTCGTATCGCGCTGATGATCCTCTTCACATTCGGCGGCATGTTCTTCTCTCGCGCCAGCCAGGCTGGCGAAGTGGCTGGAACGGTGGGTTTCGTCTTTGCCTTCGTGGTGTCGCTCGACGGGCTGGTGCCGACGCCGGAACTGCTGATCCGGGCGCTGGCCTGGATGTGGGTGGTGGTGTTCTTTCCGATGCTTTACCTCGTCATCGCCAACATAGTTGCAGGGCGCAACCCGGCGACGATGGCCAGACAGGTGGTTGTGGATAGGCTGCAGGCGGTGGCGGCGCTGCTCGCCAGCCCTTCGGCCGAGACCAGGGGCAGGGTGGTCGAGCTGCTTGGCGAGGGTAGCGCCGGCGCGCGCAAGTATCTCGACGTCGCGCGACTGCTGAGCTTCGCGCCAAAGGCCGAGATGCAGCGGACCGCCGAGCTGGTCGATCGATCCTACCGGCTGATGGTCGTCGCCGAAGCGACCTATGCGAACGACGATATGGACGCAGTTACGGCGGTGGAACGTGCTGCATTGGCGCAGGCATGCCACCGCCTTGCAGCACAGGCCGGCCGCAGCCCGCGTCCTGGCAGCGTGCCCAGCTTCACGGTCGGCCCGGCTGCCCGGACAGACAGGGAAGCGGACGACGTTGCCGCCCTGATCGACGATGTCGGTTCCGTTCTGACGTCGGCGCGCCCGCCGCAGGCGGCGCCGAGGCCCGACATCGCCCACCTGATCGGCGAGGTCAGCGAGATCCTGTCGCCGGAGCGCGAACCCAAGCCGGCGCTCAAGCCGGGGGCTGAACCGATGCTGGCGCCGGACGCCTTCACCAATCCCGAATATGTGCAATTCGCGCTGAAGACGACGCTCGCGGTGATGATCTGCTACATTTTCTACACCGCGCTCGACTGGTTCGCGATCCATACGGCGATGATCACCTGCTTCTACGTCGCGCTCGGCAGCACCGGCGAGACCGTGCACAAGCTGACGCTGCGCATCATCGGCTGCCTGATGGGCGGCGCGCTTGGCGCGCTGACCATCATCTTCCTGATGCCGCACATGGTCGAGATCGGCCAGCTGGCGGTCGTCGTCGGGGTCGTCGCCTTCGTCGCCGCATGGATCGCCAATGGCAGCGAGCGCATCTCCTATATGGGCTGGCAGCTGGCGCTGGCGTTCTTTCTGTGCACGATCAACAGCTTCGGTCCGGCCTACGACCTCGATGAGGCGCGCGACCGTATCATCGGCATTCTGGTCGGCAACGTGGTGATGTTCGTGGTATTTTCGACGATATGGCCGGTCAGCGTGATGGCGACGATCCGCTCCAGCCTGGTCGCCTGTTCCCAGGCGCTGGCCAATATCGCCGGGCCCGCCGCATCGCCGGCCAACCGGCTGCTCGACTACGAGCGCCTCCATACGGCGCTAGCGGCCTCCCGGCGCTACCACCGCTATCTCGCCTTCGAACCGGCGGCCAACAGGCGGCAGCGCGCCGAACTTGCCGAGATGGACAACGCGCTGGCAGGCATTGCCGAAATGGCGGCGCCGGTGACGCTGATTGCCGAACATGGCGACGCCTCGGACAGTCTGCGCAGCGCCCCGCATCCGCTCAAGAAGACCCTGGACGCGTTCCGCACAAGCGTCGCCGGCTATCTCGCCAGCCTTGCCGCACGGTTGCACCAAGGTGATGATGAAACTCTGCTGCCGGCCTGGCGCCACTCTCCCGAACACGCGCAGGCTGTGTGGGCGCGTACGCGGCGGCGCGCCTTGGACGACGGCCAACGGCTGCCCGTGGCGCTTCAGGCAGATATCACCGGCCGGCTGGAACTGTACCGGAAGCTCGACCGCCGCATGGCGAACCATGCACCGCAACGGGGCGGACGCCGATGATGTGTGTTCACATGCGCCGCGCCAGAATGACGCTGCCGCTGTTGATGGCGGCGCTGAGTTTGATTGCCGGCTGCGCGACCTCGGCGCTCGATCTTGCGCCCGCGGATTCGTCGTCGCCCTACAAGGCCGCTTCCGCCGGCGCCAGGGCCGAGCCGACCGGCGCGCGTGACTTTGCAGTCGCAGCAGACCCCAACCTGCCGGTCGAGACCGCCCAGCCGAGCATAGACAGCACCCATGCCCATACGCTGCCTGAACTGATCGACATCGCGCAGTCCAGCAATCCGCTGACCAAGGCGGCATGGGAGCGCACGCGCCAGGCGGCGCTGGCCGTTGGCGTGGCCAAAGCGACATACCTGCCGATCCTGTCGGCCGACATACTGGCGGGGTACGAGCGCAGTTCGCATGTCGCGGCCGGCCTCGACGTCGGCCCAATCGACGTGCCGCCAGGCACCATCGTGACGACGGGAACGCAGTTTGTGCCGTCGGCGACGGTCAAATGGCTGCTGTTCGATTTTGGCGGGCGCGAGGCGGCCAAGAACGCCGCCCAGGAACTGTCCTTCGCTGCGAACGTCACGTTCAACGGTGTGCACCAGAAGCTGATCTTCGACGTCTCCAACGCCTACTACATGCTGACAGCATCGCGCACGCAACTGTCCATTGCCCGGCAGACGCTGAGCAACGCCAAGAACATTCTCGCCGCGGCGGAAGCGCGGCGGGCGCGTGGCATCGGTACGACCATCGAGGTGGCCCACGCCAGGCAGCAGGTTGCGCAAGCCGAATTCGACCTGACGCTGTCGGTCGGGCACGAACGCTCCGCCTACCAGGCAGTGCTCGGGGCAATGGGCATATCGCCGACCGCTTCGATCAAGGTGGCTGACGCCAGCGGCCGAGCGTTGCCACGGGCGGTGCCGCAGAACCTGGACAGGCTGATACTCGCCTCGTTGCAGCGCCGGCCCGACATCCAGGCAGCCTTTGCGCGGGTGAAGGCCGATCAGCACGGTATCGAAGCGGCCAAGGCGGATTTCCTGCCCAAGGTTGCCCTGATCGGCTCGCTGAACCGGCAATACGGACGATACAGCGTTGATGACAGCCGCCTGCCGGGGGATGCCAGCCTCAACGTCAACCATCCCAATGCGAGCGTGCTGCTTGGGGTCACGATGCCGATCTACGACGGAGGCATCAAGGCAGCCAAGCTGAAGGCGGCCGAGTCGCAGGTTGCGGCATCGCGTGAAGAATTGCTGCAACTGGAGAACGTTGCGGCGCGGGAGATCGTGACCGCCTACGATTTGCTGAGGACCAACCTGGCTTCGTATACGGCGGCGACGTCACTCACCAATGCCGCCAATGTCACCTACCAGGCGACGCTGGACTACTACAAAAACGGGCTTGGAACGATCGTCGAGGTCAATGCCGCCCAGACCGGCCTGCTGCAAGCACGACTTGCCCAGGCGACGGCGCACAGCAATGCACTGATTGCCGCGGCGACCATGGCCTTCGCCTCGGGCACACTGACCAACAGGTCGTCGCCATAGCAGCCTGCTGCGCTGCCATCGTACCACCTGCAGTTTCAACTTCGCGAGCAGAAGATTGTGAGGTGCTGCCTTGACCAAGCGCAACGCAACCCTAATCTTGCCTTCGGGGGCAATGTCACGCTCGAATGTGCGTACTGTTGTTTCGCCTCCCGCGTTTGCCGGTGGAGGACTTTTCCAGACGACAATCTGAGCCGAGTTGCCAAACTGTCATGTAGCCTCGGTACTTGATGAGCAGTTTTCCTCCCCGATTTTCGAAAGGAAAGTAGCCGTGAAGCACAAATCCCCCTTCGACCTGTTCTATGACGAGTTCAACGAGGAAATCCCTGAGGACAAGTTTCCTCGAAACAGCATCTCGGCTTTTGCCGCCGAAGCGATCGTCAACAGCGAGGCCTGGTCCGACTCGCAACCGGTGATGAACCTGTCGTCCTTCGTCACCACCTTCACCGAGCCGGAAGCGCTGGAAGTCGGGCGGCGCAATTTCCTCAAGAACTACATCGACCACGACATGTATCCGCAGCTGTTCGCGATGGAGACGCGAATGGTGAAATGGCTGCACGAGCTGTGGAACGGACCCAAGGATGCGGTGCCGTATGGCACAGCCACCGTCGGCTCGTCGGAAGCCTGCATGCTGGCCGGGCTTGCCCACAAGTGGAACTGGCGCAAGGCACGCGAGGCTGCCGGAAAGGACGGCAGCAAGCCGAACATGGTCACCGGCGGCAACGTCCAGATCGTGTGGAAGAAGTTCCTGCGCTACTTCGACGTCGAGCCGCGCATTGCGCCACTGAAGCCAGGCAACTACCGGCTGACGACCGAACACCTGGATAAGCTGGTCGACGAAAATACGATCGCCGTGGTGGCGATCGCGGGTCAGACGTTCACCGGTGAGGACGACGATTTTCAGGAGATCCACGACTGGCTCGACGCCTACGAAAAACGCACCGGCATCAACATTCCGATGCACATCGACGGCGCCTCCGGCGGTTTCGTCAACCCGTTCCTCTATCCCGACTACAAGTGGGACTTCCGCCTGCCGCGCGTGAAATCGATCAATGCTTCGGGCCACAAATATGGCCTGGTGCCGCCCGGTCTTGGCTGGGTGATCTTCCGCGATCGCTCGGTGTTCAACGAGGAGCTGGTGTTCTACGTCAACTATCTTGGCGGCGAGATGCCGACGGCAACGCTGAACTTCAGCCGCAACGCAGCACAGATCGCCTATCAGTACTACACCTTCGTGCGGCTGGGTTTCGAAGGCTACAAGGAGATCATGCAGCACACCGTCGACAACGCGCAGCGCCTGCGCGATCTGCTGGTGAAGAGCGGCTACTTCGTCATCATGAACGATACCCAGCGCATCCCCGTGGTGGCGCTGACGCTGAAAAGCGAGTTCAAGAACTTCAACGAGTTCGACGTCTCGGCCAAGGTGCGCGAGCGCGGCTGGGTGCTGTCGGCCTATTCGATGCCCCCCAACGCCGAGACGGTCAACAGCCTGCGCGTGGTGGTCAGGCCGCATCTCAACCTGAATGTCATCAACGGGCTGGCCCAGGATATCATAAAGGCCTGCGACTGGCTGAAGGAGCATGGCGGCACCTCGACGCCGCCGAAGCTGCACGATCATACCAAGGCCACGGTCAGCAAGTGCTGAACGGGTCGATGACCCGCAACCGGCAATGAGGATGGCAATGCCTGCGCCTGACCGGGCGCAGGCCATTCCGGAGACGCGCAGTGATCGCATTGTTGCAGTACCTCGCAGACTACCCCTACGTCCTGCTGTTCCTGGTCGTTGGCCTCGCCGTGTGGATCGGCGGCTTCACCTTCAAGGGCTACGGCCTCGGATCCGTGGCTGGCGCAATCGTCGTCGGCGCCGGCCTGTCGGCCTTCGCCGCGGCCTTCGGCGTCACCTACAAGCTCGACGAATTCACCAAGTCGCTGTTCTACTACCTGTTCATGTACGGCGTTGGCCTGCGCGTCGGGCCGTCATTCCTCAATTCGCTCAACGCCGAGGCGTTCAAGTACGTCACGCTGGCGGTGCTTTCCTGCATCACCGCCCTGGCCATCACCGTCATCGGGGTGCGCTACCTGAATCTGCCGATGGGCACCGCCGGCGGCATCCTCGCCGGCTCCAACACCATGTCGGCGGCGATCGGATCGGCGCAGCAGGCAATCAGCTCGGGGATTGTCGTGCCCCCTGCCGGAACCACCGAGGACCAGGTCAGCGCCATGATCGCGCTGTCCTACGGCATCACCTATATCTGGGGCACCGTCGGCATCGTCATGCTGTGCAAGTACCTGCCGCGCTGGTGGGGGCTGGACGCCAGGGTCGAAGCCAAGCGCTATGAGACCGAGCATGGCGTGGCCAATGTCGACGATCCGGGCATCACCGGGTTCCAGCCGTTCGGCATGCGCGCTTACCGGCTGGTTCAACCCGAGACAGCCGGACAGACCATCCACCAATTCCGCGTCAAGTATCCGCAGTATCGTATTCTCAACGTGCGCCGGGGCGACGAACTGCTGGGCGCCGATCCAAACCTCGTCCTCAAGCTGGAGGACGTGGTGGCGCTTGGCGGAACGGCGGAAGACCTGACGAGCAACATGGGAATTATCGGGCCCGAAGTGCCGGGCAACCGTGTCCTCAACATTCCCATCGATCAGGCCGAAATACTGGTCACGCGCAAGGACATGATCGGCAAGAAGCTCGGCGAACTGCGGAGCGAGGACCTTGCCGGGCAGATCCAGCTTACCCGCCTGGAACGCGCCGGACACCCGCAGCCGATCGGCCGAGATTTCAAGCTCCAGCGCCGCGACGTGCTGTACGTGACCGGCCTCAAGCCGGCGGTTGACGAGGCGGCCCGGATACTCGGCGTTGTCGCGCGCCACAACACCTCGACCGATCTGGTCACGCTATCGTTCGGCATGATCCTCGGCTTCCTGATCGGCGCCATCCAGTTTCCGGCCTTCGGCGCCTCGATCGGCCTCGGCAATGCCGGCGGGCTCTTGCTGTCGGGCATCATCGTGTCGTCGATCTCGTCGCGTCTGCGCTATTTCGGCAATACACCGAACGCCGCGCGCAACATCCTCGAGGATATGGGCCTGCTCGTCTTCGTCGCCATCGTCGGCGTCAATGCGGGGGCCGGACTGACCTCGCAGATCACCGGCGATCTCGCCCTGAAGATCCTGCTGGTCGGCTTCCTTGCCTGCACCATCCCGCCGATCATCGTGTGGATGGTCGGCTACTACGTCTTCCGCATGAATGCGGCTCTGCTGATGGGCGCAACCGCCGGCGCGCGCAGCCATTCCGGACCGGCGCGCGAAGCGGCCAAGGAGGCCGACAGCAACGTGCCGTGGCTAGGCTTCCCGGTGGCCTATGCGGTCTCGGGCGTGCTGCTGACGGTCGGAGGCTATTTCGCGATGCTGCTCGCGCACTAGCTTGGCGGCCATGGGGAGGGCGGGGAATGGAACTGTTGCGGCCGATCATTCATTCGCCCGAGGCGATGCTGTTTCTCACTGTGGCGATAGGGGTGGGGTTCGGTCGCCTCAAGCTGGGCGGCTTTTCCTTCGGCAATGCCGCGGGAACGCTGATCGTCGGCACAACCCTGGGCGCCCTGCTGGGAGGCGCGGCACCCGAACTGTCGCCGACGCTGAAGTCGGTGGCGTTCCTGTTGTTCGTCTTCGCCGTCGGCTTCCAGAGCGGGCCGCAGTTCTTCTCGTCGCTTGGCCGCACGACGTTGCCGCTTGCGGTCATCGCTGTAGTGGTCACAAGCACGGGCCTGGCCAGCGCCATACTGGTGTCCAGGTTGTTCGGCTTCGACCAGGGCAGCGCCATCGGGCTGGCCGCCGGCTCGCTTTCAGAGACTGCAATGCTTGGTACCGCCTATGGTGCGCTGAACGAGCTTGGGCTTCCGCAAGAGCAGCTATTGTCGACACAGGGGCAGGCGGCGGTGGCGTTCGCGCTGACCTATGTCTTCGGCACCATCGGGGTGATCCTTTTTTGCTCGCAGCTCGGGCCGCGACTGATCGGGGTTAACCTGAAGGAGGAAGGCCGCAAGTTCGACAGCGCGCTGTCGCAGGTCGCGGTCGGCGGCGGCCAGCTGCTCGATGTGCGTTCGCTGGTGGCCCGCGCCTTCAGGGTCGACCAGGCCGATGGTGAGACGATCGGCCAGCTGCGGGAGCGGTTGGGGACGCAGGCGTCGATCCAGCGCGCGCGCCGCCGTGGCAAGGACCTGGAGCTCACGCCGGAAACGGTGCTCAAGCGTGGCGACCTGATCGCCTTGCAGGGCTATCGCCCGGCGATCGTGCGCGCCGCACCGCGCATCGGCAAGGAAGTGGTGGCGGATGAGCTGGTGCGCGACCTGCTCGGCCATGGCGCGGATGTGGTGTTGGCGCCGCGCTTTGCCGGCAAGACGCTGTCGCAGGCGGTCGGCATGCTTGGCGAAAGCGGTCGCGGCGTTTTCTTGCGCGGCATCAAGCGCCAGGCGCAGGAGATCCCCGTGACTGCACAGACGGTGTTGGTGACCGGAGACATCCTCAGCCTCGCCGGCACGGCTGAACGACTTGACGAGGTGTTGCCGCGCATCGGCGAAAGCCTGAGCACCGGCAAGCGCGCAGACATTTCATTCCTTGCGGTGGGGTTGTTCTGCGGCGCGTTGATCGGGCTTGCGACGCTGACGGTGGCCGGCCTGCCGATCACACTGTCGACCGGCGGTGGCGCGCTGGTCGCCGGCCTGATTTTCGGGTGGTGGCATGCGCGTCATCCGGAACGCCACAACGTGCCGGTCGCGGCGACCCAGATCATGTGGGACTTCGGTCTCGCGACATTCTGCGCGCTGGTCGGTCTCACGGCCGGTCCGCAGGCGATCGCAGCTCTTGCCGCCGATGGCGCCAGGCTGCTTGTCGCCGGGGTCTTCGTGACGCTGGTCCCACAACTGGTCGGCCTTCTGGTCGGGCACTTCGTGCTCAAGGTCGAGCCGATCCTGCTGTTCGGCGCGCTGGCCGGCGCGCAGACGCAGGATGCGGCGATGCTCGCCGCAAGCGATGTTGCGGAAAGCTCGGCGCCAGCGCTCGGCTTCACCGTTCCCTACGCGATCGGCAACATCCTGCTGACGATCATGGGGCCGGTGATCGTGGCTTTGACGTGAGGCGTCAGGCCGTCTTCTCAGCCTCTTCGGCGCGTCCTGCCTTGCGGGCCACCACCCAGCCCAGAGCTGCTGCGCCCAGCAGCACCACCGCCGCGATGTAGAATGACAGACCGGGATAAGGCATCGGCGTGCTCTCCCGCACAGTCCAGGCGTAGACGGCGCCGAAGAACAGCGGCGAGGCAACGCCGGCGACGCTTGCGACGCTCATGTTGGCGCCCTGCAGCTGGCCCTGTTCGGATTCCGAGACGCGCTGGGTCATCAGGGACTGCGTCGTTGGCATGGCTAGCCCCCAAAGCGCGTTCGGGATGATCGCCAGCGAGAACCAGAAGCCGGTAGGCGCGAGGCCCATGCAGGCGATGCCGAAAGCGCCGGCAAACAGGCCGAAGACCATTGTGGCGCGGTCGCCGAAACGCTTGGCGACAGGGCCGACAATGAGGCCCTGTACGATCATGTCGAGCACGCCGACCATAGCCAAAAGCGTGCCGACCTCCCAGGCATGCCAGTTGTAGCGATAGGCGGCATAAAGCACGAACACCGCCGAGAAGACGTGGTGGGAGAAATGCAGCAGAAAGGTCACGGCGGCGAGGCCGGTCAGTTCGGGATGCGAGCGCAGCAGCAGCATGGCGCCAAATGGATTGGCCCGGCGCCAGGAAAACGGCATGCGCTTTTCCGGCGCAAGCGATTCCGGCAGCACGAACGCGCCATAGAGGAACGCCAGCCCGCTCATCGCGGCGGCGACCCAGAATGGCGCGCGCGGCGAGATCTCGCCGAGGAACCCGCCCATCAATGGGCCGGCGACGAAGCCGGCGCTGAAGGCGGCGCCGATCAATCCGTAGGCGCGGGCGCGGCCCTCAGGCGGCGTGATGTCGGCCATGTAGGCGAACACGGTGGTGAAGCTCGACGAGGTGATGCCGGCGATGATGCGGCCGAGCGCCAGCCACCAAAGGTTCGGCGCCACCGCCATCAGCACATAGTCGGCGGCGAGGCCTGCCGTCGACAGGAGGATGACCGGCCGGCGGCCATAGCGGTCGGACAGGGAGCCGATGATCGGCGAGCAGACGAACTGCATGGCAGCCCAAAGCGCGATGAAGACCCCGTTGATCCAGCCGGCATCGGCGTTGGAGCCGGCATATTCCTCGATCAGCGAAGGCAACACCGGAATGATGATGCCCATGGCAATGATGTCGAGCACGGCGGTGACAAAGATGAAGGTGATCGCCGCCTGGCGACGGGAGCCAATGATTGACATGGTGGTGGCCTCGATGGAGGACGGCTTATAGGGGCTGTCCGACCTGCGATCCACCCAGAGTGGTGAAAATTAGCAAAACCTACTGACATTGTGACAGCCGCCGGCAAGCGCTGACCCAGGTCTTTCCGACAACGGGCTGCCGACCTAAAAATGCAGTCGGATTCAGGACATGGCTGGCCGGCGCGCCGGTCTACAAGACGGCCAAACAGGGAGCATGCCATGCTGCGCAAGACGGATTTTTTCATCGACGGAAAATGGGTCGCGCCCGTTGTTGCGAAGGAGCTGGAGGTCATCAACCCGGCCGACGAGCAACCGTTCGCGGTGATCTCGCTGGGCTCGACGGCCGATGTCGACAAGGCGGTGGCCGCTGCCCAACGTGCTTTCCTGTCGTGGAGCACGAGCAGCCGTGAGCACCGCCTGGCGCTGCTCGAAAAGCTGCTTGCCGCCTACAACCGCCGCATGCGCGACATGGCCGAGGCGATTTCGCTCGAGATGGGCGCGCCGATCAAGCTGGCGCTGGAATCGCAGGCGGCCTGCGGCGCCGGGCACATCGAGAGCTTCATCGACGTGCTGCGCGATTTCGAGTTCGAGGAGCCGCTCGACGCCAGGAACCCCGGGGAGCGGATCGTGCGCGAGCCGATCGGCGTGTGCGGACTGATCACACCGTGGAACTGGCCGATGAACCAGGTGACGCTGAAGGTCGTGCCGGCGCTGGCCGCCGGCTGCACCGTGGTGCTCAAGCCATCGGAGATCGCGCCGATGTCGTCGATCGTCTTTGCCGAGATGATCGGGGAGGCGGGCTTCCCCGCCGGCGTGTTCAACATGGTCAACGGCGACGGCCCTGGCGTCGGCGAAGCGATGTCGAGGCATCCCGGCATCGACATGATGTCGTTCACCGGCTCGACACGCGCCGGCGTGGCGGTAACCAAGGCCGCTTCCGAGACGGTCAAGCGCGTGACGCTGGAACTCGGCGGCAAGTCGCCGAACATCGTCTTCGACGACGTCGACCTGGAAGATGCAGTGACGCGCGGGCTGGCGCATTGCTTCGAGAACACCGGCCAGTCGTGCAATGCGCCGACGCGCATGCTGGTGCAGCGCCCGGTCTATGGCAAGGCGGTCGATATCGCAGCGAAATACGCGGCGTCGGTGAAGGTCGGCAATCCAGCGGAAGACGGCGACCATATCGGCCCGCTTTCGTCGGACGTTCAGTTCGACAAGGTGCAGGGGCTGATCGAGGCTGGCATCAAGGAAGGCGCGCGGGTCGTCGCCGGTGGCATCGGCCGCCCCGAGGGCTTCAACCGCGGCTACTTCGTGCGGCCGACGGTGTTCGCCGACGTCAACAACCAGATGCGCATCGCCCGCGAGGAGGTGTTCGGCCCGGTGCTGGCGATGATCCCGTTCGAGACCGAGGAAGAGGCGATCGCGATTGCCAACGACACGCCCTACGGCCTGTCCGCCTATGTGCAGTCGGCAGACAAGGTTCGCGCCCAGCGCGTGGCCCGCAAGCTGCGCGCGGGCATGGTCCAGATCAACGGCACCGATCGCCCCTATGGCAGCCCGTTCGGCGGCTACAAGCAGTCGGGCCTCGGCCGCGAAGGCGGCAAGTGGGGGCTCGAGGACTTTCTCGAGGTCAAGGCGATCAGCGGGTTCGAGGAAGGTCTGGGGTAACAATTTCCCCCTCACCCGACCTCCGCTACGCTCGGTCGACCTCTCCCCCGAGGGGAGAGGAGATCTGCCGCGTTGACGCCTGCCTCTTCTCCCCAGCGGGGAGAGGGTGGTAGCGAAGCGACCGGATGAGGGGGCAATTCTACCCCTCGTTCCTCCGCAGATACTCCACGGCAATCTCACGCATCCTGGCGCCGTCCATGCTGTGGGCGTGGCCGCCATGGGCGACCCGCACGGGCAGGCCGATGAGCCGGCGCATCGTCGCGCAATAGGCGGTGCGGTCGGAATCGGGCATGTCGTCGACCAGCAATCCGCCATGGACGGCGTCGCCCGAAAACAGCGTGCCGTCGCGTTCGTCGAACAGGCCGATGGATCCCGGCGAATGTCCCGGCAGGTGCAGAACGGTGAAGCTGCGGTCGCCGAGGTCGATCTGCTCGCCCTCGTCGAGCAGGCGGTGGAGCGGGGCGGGCGCGATGGCGTAGTCGGCGGAATGCCAGCCGGGCCAGGGCAGTTCGGAGACTGCGCCGGGGAAGTTGCGGAACATGTTGGCGTAGGTCGCCTGGTCCGGCATGGTTTCGAAGAAGGGCGCCTCGATGCGCGGGCCGGCGCGCCAGGCGAATTCGTGCAGCGAGCCGACATGGTCGAGATGGACGTGGGTCGCGACCGCCAGCAGCGGCTTGCCCGGTGTCGTCCCGATCTCCGGGGCGAGCGGGCAGATGCCCATGCCGGTGTCGACCAGCATGTCGAAATCCCTGCCGCGCACCAGCCACATGTTGGCGCGGCAGTAGTCGGTGACGAACGGCTCTGTCAGCATCGTCACGGTTGCGTCGACGATGCTTTTCGAGAACCAGCCGGGGCGGGGCGTCACACGAACGGCCTGCCGATCTGGAAGCGGCCGGGCACCAGCCGGCGCAGATAGTCCATGCCCTTTTCCGACAGGTGGTTGACGTCGGGCAGCATGTAATTGTCGGGCATGTGCCGGGTCTTGCCGGCGACGTTGGACAGGGGCACCAGCCTCAGCACCGTCTTGCCGCCCTCGTATTTCAGCGCCACCGAGCCGCCGCCCTTGTCGGCCGCGTCGATGGCGAAGACGCCGGCGTCGTAGGCCTCTTGCGCGTCGACGGGATTGACCGCGCCGATGTAGCCGCGTGGCATGTAGCCAAGCGCGTCGACGCGGGCGCGCTTGCCGGGCAGGCCCTCGGCGAGCGCGTTTTCGAAGGCGCGGCTGAGATCGCTGCCGGACAGCTTGATGTTGCCATGAGCGTCGCGCTCGAGCTTGTCGGCGGGCACGATGCTCTCGACCAGAGCGCGTCCGTCGGCAGTGGTGACGCCTTCGGAGACGGCGACGACGCAGCGGCGGTGGCGGGCAAGCGTCTCCTTCACCTCGTCGATGAAGCGCGGCACCGAGAATGCGCGCTCCGGGACATAGATCAGATGCGGGCCGTCGGATTCCTCGTCGCGCCAGGCGGCGGCGGCGGCGGTGAGGAAGCCGGCATGGCGGCCCATGACGATGCCGACATAGATGCCGGGCAGCGCGCGGAAGTCGAGGTCGACCGAGAGGAACGCGCCGGCGACGAATTCGGCCGCCGAGATGAAGCCCGGCGTGTGATCGTTTTCCTCGAGATCGTTGTCGATGGTCTTGGGCGCATGGACGAAGGCCATGCTTCCCTGGGCCGCGTCGGTCAGGATCTGCTGGGTTCCGGCGGTGTCATTACCGCCGATATAGATGAAGGCCTGGGCGTCGGCCTTCCTGAGGCCTTCGAGGATGACTGCGCAATAGGCGGCGTCGGGCTTGTCACGGGTGCTGCCGAGCGCTGCGCCCGGCGTTGCCGCGATGCGCCGCAACTGCTCCTCGGCGATGTCGGTCAGATCGACATAGTCGCCGTCGCGGATGCCGCGCACGCCGTGGCGCGAGCCGAGAATGCGCGCCTTGGGATGGCGCCGGCGGATTTCCAGGATAGCTCCGGCCATCGTCTGGTTGATGACGGCGGTCGGACCACCGCCTTGCGCGATCACGAATGTCGAGGGCATGCGGCCATCTCCCCATGGTGCCATTTTCCGGCACATTCGTCCTTCTGGTGGTCGGACGCAATGGGAGATTCTGTCGCTTCAGGCAGGAATGCCGGATCGCCGACCCCGGCCGCCAAACCCTAGCTGACGACAATTGGCGTCTTGCCGTTGACGCGGCTGAACAGGTCGATGACGTCCTGGTTGATCATGCGCACGCAGCCCGACGACATGGCTTGGCCGATGGTCCACCACTCCGGCGAACCATGCACGCGGTAGCCGGTGTCCTTGCCGTCCTTGAAGATGTAGAGCGCACGCGCGCCGAGCGGATTGTCGAGGCCGCCGGGCTGGCCGCCACGCCATCTTTCCAGTTCTGGCTTGCGCACGATCATTTCGGGGGGCGGGGTCCAGGTCGGCCACTTCTTGCCGTACTGGATGTTGGCGCGGCCATTCCAGAGAAATCCGTCGCGGCCGATGCCGACGCCGTAGCGGATCGCCTCGCCACCAGGCTGCACCAGATAGAGATAACGTTCCTGCAGCCGCACGACGATGGTGCCGGGCGCTTCGCCAGTCGGATCGACCACGATTTGGCGGCGATATTTGGGATCGACCTTCTTGAACGGGATTTCGGGCAGCGTGTAGCCCTCGTCGGTGAACGAGGCGTACATCACTTCCGGTCCGGTGACTTGCTTGTCGACGCTGATCTGCGGGCGGATTGAGCCGGTCGAGGTGGTGTCGAGGCCCATTTCCGGGATTTCGAGATCGAGGGTGCGTGTGCAGCCGGCCAACAGACCGGTGGCGCCAAGGCCCAGCAGGACGGCGCGACGCGAGGTGAGCTTGGCGTCCGGGGATCCGATCAGGCCGGATTTCGGCGAAAGGGGCGATTTCGACACGGCACAATTCCACTCGTTACAAGGGGCCGGACCGAAACGCGCAGTCCTGCCGATAGACCGCATTTTCGGCGTTCATGGTTGACAAAGAGTGAATGCGGCGTGTGCCGCCGTAAGGGCTTTACAACCGCACGGCGGCGGAGCTTGATCCCCTTTCCAAAGAGGGAGCATTGCCATGTCGTTCGAAAGCTGGGCCGCCTTTGCCGCCGCGTCCGCGGTGCTGCTGGTCATTCCCGGCCCCACCATCCTGTTGGTCGTGTCCTACGCGCTCGGCCAGGGCTGGCGCACCGCATTGCCGATGGCGGTCGGCGTGGCGCTGGGCGATTTCACCGCGATGACGCTGTCGATGCTCGGCATCGGCGCGCTGCTTGCCGCGTCCGCCACCGTCTTCACCATCGTGAAGTGGATCGGTGCGGCCTACCTGATCTATCTTGGTATCAAGCTGTTTCGCGCCGGTGGGTCGCTCGACGCCAAGCCGCGCACGGATGCCGCATCGGCCGTCAAGATGATGGCGCATGCCTGGATCGTCACGGCGCTGAACCCCAAGAGCATCACCTTCTTCGTCGCCTTCCTGCCGCAGTTTCTCGACCGCAACGCCGATTTCTGGACGCAGATGCTGGTCTTCGAGCTGACCTTCCTGACGCTCGCCTTCGCCAATGCCTTCGGCTACGCGCTGGTCGCAGCTCGGGCTCGAAGTGTCGTGTCCAATCCGCGCGCGATCCGCATCTTCAACCGCACCGGCGGCACTTTGCTGGTCGGCGCCGGCATTGCCGCCGCGGCCGCGCGCTCGGGGCACTGAGGATTTTTGGCCGTGGTGAAGGATCGGCTCGGGCTCGCCCTTTCAGGAGCGGATGAGGCAGCCGCCGCGCATTTCGAGCGTGGGGTGAGCGAACTCCAGCGTTTCGTCGGCGATCCGGTGGGCTCGGCCGACATGGCGATTTCGACTGCGCCCGATTTCGTCATGGCGCATGTGCTGAAGGGCTGGCTCTACGGCCTGTCGACCGAGCGCGAGGCGATGGCGGTCGCTGGCGACTGCCACGCCGTCGCCACCGGGCTCGCCGCGACGGCGCGGGAAAAGGCGCATGTCGCGGCGCTTGGCCGTCTCGCCGCCGGGCATTGGCACGAGGCCGGGCACATCCTCGAAGAGTTGACGGCGGAGCATCCTGTCGACGCGCTGGCGCTGCAGGCGGGACACCAGATCGATTTCTTCACCGGCAACGCGCAGATGCTGCGCGACCGTATCGCCAGGGCGATGCCGGCGTGGAGCAAGGGCATGCCCGGCTATCACGCCATCCTCGGCATGCAGGCCTTCGGCTTCGAGGAGATGGGCGACTATGCCCAAGCGGAGGCGCTGGGCCGCGAGGCGGTCGGGCTCGAGCCACGCGACGGCTGGGCCCAGCACGCAGTGGCGCATGTGATGGAGATGCAGAGCCGCCAGCGCGACGGCATCGCCTGGATGCGCGGCAACACCGATGCCTGGACGAAGGAGAGTTTTCTCCAGGTCCACAACTGGTGGCACCTGGCGCTGTTCCACTACGATCTCGGCGAGACCGGCGACGTGCTGGCTCTCTACGACGGGCCGATCTACGGCGCGCAGTCGAAGCTGGCGCTCAACATGGTCGATGCCTCGGCGATCCTGTGGCGGCTGCATCTCGGCGGCGTCGATGTCGGCGAGCGCTGGGCCTGCCTCGCGGCGAACTGGGCGCCCAAGGCTGCCGCCGGCAACTACGCCTTCAACGACGCTCATGCGATGATGGCCTTCATCAGTGCCGGGCTCGAAACGCCGGCCAGGGCAATGCTCGACGCCCAGCGCGAGGCGATCGCCCGCGACGACGACAATGCCGCTTTCACGAGGGACGTCGGCCATCCCGTCACGCTGGCGATCAAGGCCTTCGGGGAGGGGCGCTATGGCGAGACTGTGCGGCTGCTTGAGCCGGTGAGGGCCATTGCCCACCGCTTTGGCGGCAGCCACGCCCAGCGTGACGTGATCGAACTGACGCTGATCGAGGCGGCCTTGCGCGACGGCGACGATGCGCTGGCCGTGAAGCTCGCCTCTGCGCGCAACCATGCACGGCCGGCAAGCCCGCTGTCGGGCCTGTTCGTCCAGCGCGCGGCACTGCTCGCGCATGGCTGACCACGCTTCAGAGGCTGCAGCGAGGCGTTTGAGTTATTTTTTGCGAGTTCCGAAATAAATGTCGACCCGACCCCGGAAAGTTTGCTAATAAGCTCCGTCCGTCGGAGGAACGGGACGATGCCCTGGCCGTTTCTGCCTGCTGGCAATGAAGGCCGGTCAATGACGTGAGAGGATGGACGCTCGCGTCCGCGTCGCTCATTCGGGAGGAATGGCATGTATCTCGGGCTCGATCTCGGCACGTCAGGTGTGAAGGCGCTGTTGATGGACGCCGACCAGAGGATTGTTGGTTCCGGCCATGGTTCGCTCGACGTTTCCAGGCCGCATCACGGCTGGTCTGAGCAGGACCCGGGAGACTGGATCCGCGCTACCGAGGAGGCGATCGCCGAACTCAGGGCGGCGCACCCAAGGGAAATCGCTGCGGTGCGCGGCATCGGCCTGTCCGGCCAGATGCATGGTGCGACGCTGCTCGATGCCTCCGGTAAGGTGCTGCGGCCCTGCATCCTGTGGAACGACACGCGCAGCTTCGCCGAGGCGGCCGCGCTCGACGCCGATCCGCGTTTCCAAGAGATCACCGGCAACATCGTTTTCCCCGGCTTCACCGCCCCCAAGCTCGCCTGGGTGAAGGCCAACGAACCCGAAATCTTCGCCAAAGTCGCGAAAGTGCTGCTGCCCAAGGACTACCTGCGCCTCTGGCTGTCGGGCGAATACATTTCCGAAATGTCCGACTCGGCCGGCACGTCGTGGCTCGACGTTGCGGCACGGCGCTGGTCGCCGGAGCTATTGGCCGCCACCGGCCTCGGCACAGAGCACATGCCCTCGCTGGTCGAGGGCACTGACAGGGCCGGGGCGCTGCGCGGCGAACTGGCTGCGAAATGGGGCATGAGGCAGGGGGTGACGATTGCCGGCGGCGCTGGCGACAATGCCGCCTCGGCCTGCGGCATGGGCACGGTCAAGCCGGGCGCTGCCTTCGTGTCGCTCGGCACCTCGGGCGTGCTGTTCGCTGCCAATGGTGCCTATCTGCCCAATCCGGAAAGTGCCGTGCACACCTTCTGTCATGCGCTGCCGAATGCCTGGCACCAGATGGGCGTGATCCTGTCGGCGACGGATTCGCTCAACTGGCTGAGCACCATCACGGGCAAGGATGCGGCCGAGCTGACGCGCGAACTCGGCGACGAATTGCGCGCGCCAACGGGCGTGACTTTCCTGCCCTATCTCTCGGGCGAGCGGACCCCGCACAACGACGCGGCGATCCGCGGCTCCTTCGCCGGCCTTGCCCATGAGATCGACCGTGCAGGACTGACCCAGGCCGTGCTCGAAGGCGTGGCCTTTGCCTTCCGCGACAGCCTTGAAGCTTTGGCCAGGGCCGGCACGACGCTGACGCGCGTTACCGCCATCGGCGGCGGCTCGCGCTCGCGCTACTGGCTGAAGTCGATCGCCACCGCGCTCGGCTTGCCGGTCGAGATTCCCGCCGACGGCGATTTCGGGGCGGCCTTCGGGGCCGCGCGCCTCGGCCTGATCGCCACCGAAGGTGCCGATCCGCATCAGGTCTGCACGCCGCCTGCGACCGCCGAAACCATCGAGCCCGTGGCAGCACTGGCAGGCGCCTATGACGAGGCCTACCAGCGCTATCGCAAGCTCTATCCGGCGATCCGGGGGGCGATGTGAGCGGCGATAGATCAGCCCGGCACCTTGTCGAGGAAGCCGGTGATGAGGCTCAGGCGTCCGCCTTCGATGGTGGCGAAGTCGGAGCCTTCGATCACGGCTTCCGCGCCTTCAGGGCCAAGGCCCCAGGAGAAGCGGATGTTGTCGCCGAAGCCGTCGGCCTTGCCCTTCAGCTTGAAGCGGAAGCCGGGAAACTGGCCGTGCACGCCTGTGATCAGCGCGTCGATGCCGCCATGGCCGTCGCCCCGCATGATCGGGTCTCGATAGGTCACGCCGGAGGTGAAGGCGGCCTCGACCAGCGCCTTGCGGGCGGTCGCGTCGGTTTCGTTCCAGGCGGCGAAATAGGCCTCAGTGATGGCGTTGTAGTCGGTCATTTCTGCTCTCCGTCAGGTTCGTCTTTGATAACGCGCCCCTTGTCGCAGCAGTGCCTGCTGGAACCAATTACGCCTGAGGTAATCGAATTCGGAATTTCGTCGGCCGCCCTATCAGGGGCGGCAATGCGTACTCACTGAAAGGAGTTCTCCCATGAGCACCGGCTATTTCGGCGACATCAAGCCCGTCCGCTACGAAGGCCCCGACAGCACCAATCCGCTGGCCTATCGCCACTACAATGCCGACGAGGTAGTGCTGGGCAAGCGGCTGGAAGACCATCTGCGCTTCGCGGTCGCCTACTGGCACACCTTCGCCTGGCCGGGCGGCGACCCGTTCGGCGGCCAGACCTTCGAGAGGCCCTGGTTTGGCGAGACCATGGAGAACGCCAAGCTCAAGGCCGACGTCGCCTTCGAGATGTTTTCGCTGCTTGGGGTTCCCTACTACTGCTTCCACGACGCCGACGTGCGGCCCGAGGGTGCGACCTTCGCCGAGAGTGCCAAGCGCCTCGACGAGATCGCCGACTATTTCGAAGGCAAGATGGCCAAGACCGGCGTCAAGCTGCTCTGGGGCACGGCGAACCTGTTCTCCAACCGCCGCTTCATGGCGGGTGCCGCGACCAACCCGGACCCTGACGTGTTTGCCTATGCGGCGGCGACGGTGAAGCACTGCATTGACGTCACCAAGCGGCTGAAGGGCGAGAACTACGTGCTATGGGGCGGGCGCGAAGGCTATGAGACGCTGCTCAACACCGACATGGGCCGCGAGCTCGACCAGCTCGGCCGCTTCCTCAACCTCGTCGTCGACTACAAGCACAAGATCGGCTTCACCGGCACGATCCTGATCGAGCCGAAGCCGCAGGAGCCGACCAAGCACCAGTACGATTACGACGTCGCCACCGTCTACGGTTTCCTCCGGAAGTACGGGCTGGAGAATGAGGTGAAGGTCAACATCGAGCAGGGCCACGCGATCCTGGCCGGCCATTCCTTCGAGCACGAGCTGGCGACCGCTAATGCGCTTGGCATCTTCGGCTCGATCGACATGAACCGCAACGACTACCAGTCGGGCTGGGACACCGACCAGTTCCCCAACAACGTTCCCGAGATGGCGCTGGCCTATTACCAGGTGCTGCTGGGCGGCGGCTTCAAGACGGGCGGGACCAATTTCGACGCCAAGCTGCGGCGCCAGTCGCTCGACCCCGAGGACCTGCTGATCGCCCATGTCGGCGGCATGGACGCCTGCGCCCGTGGCCTCAAGGCGGCGGCGAAGATGATCGAGGACAAGGCGCTGTCGGCTCCGCTCGATGCCCGTTACGCCGGCTGGAACTCGGTTGAAGCCAAGGCGATGCTGGCTGGCGAGCGCAGCCTCGAACAGATCGCCGCGCGTGTCGTCGCCGACGGCATAGAGCCGCAACCGAAATCGGGCCGGCAGGAATATCTGGAGAACGTCGTCAACCGCTACGTCTGACGGCCTCGCACGCAATGGATGATGGCGCCGGCCCCGGGGCTGGCGCCATTTTTTTGTCTGGCGCTGCAAGAGCAGGAGCTACCAGCAGAGCCAGGCCTTCCATCGCGCCATGGGCTATGTCGAGACGGCGTGCTATCCCGACGAGGAGTGGGACCGCGGGCTGACCACTGTCTTGTTCGCGAAAAGCCACTAAAGGCCGCTAGGACTCGGCCTGATTGAGCCCGGTGGCGGCACACACGCCTGCCCCCGAATTGCCTCTTTCTCGCCCTCAAGACGCCCGTCGAATCAGTGACTTAGCGTACCATGAGACGGGAACAAAAGACTTTCACCAGGGATACCCACGATCCGGCAATCGAAGCGCTGCTCGGCAGCGCAGGGGATGCGTCGTTCGTCGACAGGCTGATGGCGCTGCCGCCTCCGCCGCTGGAGCCGGAGCTTTCAGACGAGTGGACCCGGGTCGTGACGATGCGGCTTGAGGCCGTGCTTGCCCGGAACATGCGGACGCATATCGATACCGACGGCCGCGCCGCGGCCTGATCCCGACAGCGTGGTTTGACGCGCGCGGCATGGTCCGCCATGCTCCCGACATGATACGTGCGATGCTGCTCGATCTCTCGGGCGTCGTCTATGACGGCGACACGCCGATCCCGGGCGCGGTCGCAGCCATCGGGCGGCTCCGCGCCGAGGGCCTGCCGCTCCGCTTCGTCAGCAACACGACGCGGTCGCCGCATCGGGCGATCGTTGCGCAACTGGCAAAACTTGGCGTCACCGTCAGCAATGACGAGCTGTTCACGCCGGCGCGTGCCGCGGTCGAATGGCTCGCCCGCGAAGGCTGCGCCCCACACCTTCTCGTGCATCCCGATCTCGTGCCCGAATTCGCCAGCAATATTTTCGGTGACAGGAAGGCGGTTGTGGTCGGCGATGCCGCCGAGGCTTTCACCTATGCGGCGATGAACACTGCCTTCCGGCATCTGCTCGACGGTGCCGAGTTCCTGGCGCTTGCCGTCAACCGCACCTTTAGGGATGCCGATGGCGGGCTCAGCCTCGACGCGGGTGCCTTCGTCGCGGCGCTCGAATTCGCGGCCGGCAAGCAGGCGACGGTGCTGGGCAAGCCCGCGCGGGAATTCTTCCACGCCGCACTTGCCGGGCTGGAGTGCACGCCGGGACAGGTAGTTATGGTTGGCGACGACGCGGAAAGCGATATCGCCGGGGCCCTGAGGGCTGGCATTGGAGCAGCGCTTCTGGTGCGGACCGGCAAGTATCGCCCCGGTGACGAGAACCGCCACGCGCCGCATCCGAGCGCTGTCATCGATGATCTTGCGGCGGCGGTTGAGTGGGTTCTCCGCAAGCGCGGTTGAGGCGTTACCCCCACCCCTCACCCCTCCCCACAAGGGGGAGGGGGATCGGCACGCCCGGCGCCAAGCGACTTGTGCTCTCCGTTGATCGTCTGGCGCGAAGCAAAGCCTCCCTCCCCCTTGTGGGGAGGGATTGAGGGTGGGGGTACTCTCTGCTCTGGGACGAAAAGTCGAGCGTGGGGTCACCCCCGACGCATCCTCACGGGCGGCGTGCCGAAGGCGTGGGAAAAGCTGCGCGAGAAGGCGGCCGCCGATGAAAAGCCGGTGCGCTCCGCCACCTCGGCCATGCTGACGCGGGTGTCGACCACCAGCCGGCGCGCGGCGTTCAGCCTGAGCCTGAGATAATAGGCGCCGGGCGTTTCGCCGATCGAGGCACAAAAGATGCTTTCGAGCGTGCGCGCGGTGACGCCGGCACGCTTTGCTATCGCGGCGATCGTCAGCGGCTGGTCGACATGTGCTTCCATCAGCCGGATCGCCTGGGCGAGCCTGGGGTCGTAGCCGTCGAGCCGGCCGAGCGAGACCAACGGCTGGGCGTCGGTCGCGGCGCGCGATTGGTCGTAGATGAAGACGCTGGCGACATCGAGCGCGGTCGCCATGCCGAGCCGCGAGCGCACCAGGTGCAGCATCAGGTCGAAGGTCGGTGCCGCACCGCCCGAGGTGAAGACGGGGCCGTCGATGATGTAGCGGTCGGGGCGGACCTCGACGTCGGGGAACGCTGCGGCGAAATCCTCCATGTCCTCCCAGTGGGTGGTGGCGGCGCGGCCGTCCAGCAACCCGGCGCGGGCGACCAGCCAGGTGCCGGCCTCGATGCCGCCTGCCGCGCGGGCCTGGCGGGCGCAGCGCCGGATGCCGCCAAGCAGCTTCGATGTCGCGTACCCTTGCGTGCCGAAGCCGGCGATGACCATCAGCACGTCGCAGGCCTCGTCGGGGTCGAAGGCGCTCGAGACCGCCACCGGCAGGCCGCAGGTGGTGATCGCCGGCTCGCCGGTGGCCGAGACCAGCCGGAAGTCGAACAGCGTCTCGCCTGATATGCGATTGGCGGCACGCAGCGGGTCGACGGCTGATGCCACGCACATGATGGACGCGCCGGAGAACACCAGCATCGTCACCTTGAGCGGCGAGCGCTCCTCGCGAAAGATTGTCGACTTTTCGCTTTTTGCCATTTGTCTTTCGTAAAACGCAAAACAAGCCGACGCAAGCGGCGCAATCATGCAATCGGATTTGCTGACTGGGAGGAATGCGATGCCGCTCGAAATGAACCGCGAGGTTTTCATTACCTGTGCTGTGACCGGGTCCGGCGGCACGCAGGATCGCAGCCACCTGGTGCCGCGTTCGCCCAAGCAGATCGCCGATGCGGCCATCGAGGCGGCCAAGGCGGGTGCGGCGATCGTCCATTGCCACGTCCGCGACCCCGACACCGGCAAGCCGCGCCGCGACATCCATCTCTACCGCGAGGTGACCGAGCGCATCCGCGAAGCCAATGTCGACGTGGTGCTGAACCTGACCGCCGGCATGGGCGGCGACATGGTGTTCGGCTCGCCTGAGGCGCCGCTGCCGCTCAAGGAGGCCGGCACCGACATGGGCGGCGCCACCAACCGCGTTGAACATGTGCGCCAGTGCCTGCCCGAGATCTGCACGCTCGACTGCGGCACGATGAACTTCGCCGAGGCCGACTACGTCATGACCAACACGCCTGGCATGTTGCGCGCCATGGGCGGCATGATGACTGCGATGGGCGTCAAGCCCGAGATCGAAGCCTTCGACACCGGCCATCTGTGGTTCGCCAAGCAGCTGGTGGAGGAGGGCGTTCTGGCGCCCGACGCGCTGGTGCAGCTGTGCATGGGCGTGCCGTGGGGCGCACCCGATGACCTCAACACCTTCATGGCGATGGTCAACAACGTACCGAAGAGCTGGACCTTCTCGGCCTTCTCGCTCGGTCGCAACCAGATGGCCTATGCGGCGGCAGCCGTGCTGGCTGGCGGCAATGTACGCGTCGGCCTCGAGGACAATCTCTGGCTCGACAAGGGCGTGCTCGCCACCAATGCGCAACTGGTCGAAAAGGCCGTCACAGTCGTCGAGACCTTGGGCGCGCGGGTCATCGGACCCGAAGAGGTGCGCAAGAAGCTCAACCTGGTCAAGCGCGCGCCGCTTGCGGCGTAAGCACCTTCGATGACAACAATCACCCCCACTCCGGCTCGCTGCGCGCGCCACCTCTCCCCCAGCCCGGGGGAGAGGAAAGGTGCCAAGGTTGCGGCTCCTCTCCCCCGCCGATCGGGGGAGAGGTGGTTTGCGCGGCAAACCGGAGTGGGGGTCGAATTTGGGGGCATGAAACCATGACAATTTCCAAGGCGGCTGCCATTGGCGGCGGGGTGATCGGCGCTGGCTGGGTGGCGCGTCTGCTGCTCAACGGCATCGACGTGTCGATCTTCGATCCCGATCCGGAGGCCGCCCGCAAGGTCGGCGAGGTGATGAAGGGCGCACGCCGCGCCTATAAGCAGATGGTGCCCGGCGGCCTGCCCAAGGAGGGCAAGCTGACCTTTGCCAAGACCATTGCAGAAGCCGTGGCAGACGCCGACTTCATCCAGGAAAGCGTGCCGGAAAGGCTCGACCTCAAGCACAAGGTGCTGGCCGAGATCGACATGCATGCGCCCGCCAACGCGATCATCGGTTCGTCCACCTCCGGCATCAAGCCATCCGACATGCAGGTGGCGATGAAGAAGCATCCTGAAAGACTGGTGGTCGGCCATCCGTTCAACCCGGTCTATCTCCTGCCCATCGTCGAGATCGTCGGCGGCGCACAGACCTTCCCCGAAGCGATCGAGGTCGCCAAGGAGATCTACTCCTCGATCGGCATGAAGCCTGTGGTCATCCGCAAGGAGATCGAGGCCTTCGTCGGCGACCGCCTGCTCGAAGCCGCCTGGCGCGAGGCGCTGTGGCTGATCAAGGACGGCATATGCTCGGTCGAGGAACTCGACGACATCATGCGCTATGGCTTTGGCCTGCGCTGGGCCCAGATGGGCATGTTCCAGGTCTACCGCGTCGCCGGCGGCGAGGCCGGCATGCGCCACTTCATGGCCCAGTTTGGGCCGTGCCTGAAATGGCCATGGACCAAGCTGATGGACGTGCCCGAGTTCAACGACGAGCTTGTCGACCTCATCGCCACCCAGTCCGACGAGCAATCCGACAAATGGTCGATCCGCGAGCTGGAAAAGATCCGCGACGACAATCTCGTCGCGATCATGGAGGCGCTGTCCAAGCAGAACAAGGGCAAGGGCTGGGGTGCTGGCGCGCTCTACAAGGACTACACCAAGCAGCTCGCCGCCCAGGCCAAGCCCAAGGTCTCGAAGGCTGCCGAAAAGGCCAAGGCGAGCAAGCCGGTGAAGAAAAAGAGGGCATGAGCCAGTATTGAATGAAATAAATGTCGTCGGACGAAATGGGATGTCTGGTCGATGACGATTGTGAATTTCTTTGCCTACATTGTAGTGGCGCTTGGCTGGCCAGCCATGTCGGCGCCACTGGTCTTGATGGCGACCAGCCGGACTACCGCCTGGGGGCTGTGGTTCGTCGGATTTTTTGTGTCAATTGCGCTGGGTTGGAGCGCGCTGGGAGGAGAACTGTCTCCCAGTGATCAGGAGCGAAGTCCGGGAGCGGAGCTCTTGTTTCGCCTGCTCATGTTTGGGTTTGCGATATGGCCGGCTGCGCTGTCCCTTGTTTTGTGGATGGTCAGGAGGGCTCCTCTTGAGCAGCCGTCTAACGGCAAGCTTCGTGCATCTGGATTTGTTTTCTGCCTTTACCTGCCTTTCCTTCTTGGCCTCCTTTACCTTGGAGCACCCACCTTGTCTGACCCCTTGCCGAGCCAGAACCCATGAATTTCGGTCTGTCCCAAGAACAACAGCTCATCGTCGACACGACGCGCGCCTTCGTCGAAAACGAGCTCTATCCGCATGAGCTGGAGGTTGAGCGCACCGGCCACCTCCGGCGCGAGCTGATCGAGGAAATCAAGGCCAAGGCGATATCAGCCGGGCTCTATGCCGCCAACATGCCGGTGGACGTCGGTGGCGCGGGGCTCGATACGCTGACCTGGCTGCTCTGCGAAAAGGAGCTCGGCCGCGCCAACTACGCGCTGCACTGGACCTGCGTGGCGCGCCCGTCGAACATCCTGCTCGCCGGCACGCCGGAGCAGCGCGAGAGGTATCTCTTCCCCTGCATTCGTGGCGAGAAATCGGACTGCCTTGCGATGACCGAGCCGGGAGCCGGTTCCGACCTGCGCGGGATGAAGGCGAGTGCCGTCCAGCACGGCAGCGACTGGGTGCTGAACGGCACCAAGCATTTCATCTCCCATGCCGACATCGCCGACTTCGCCATCGCCTTCATGGCCTCCGGCGAAGAGGAGTCGCCGCGCGGCAAGCGCAAGAAGATCACCGCCTTCTTTGTCGACAAGGGCACGCCTGGCTTCACCGTGCGTGATGGCTATCGCAACGTCTCGCATCGCGGCTACACCAATTCGGTGCTGGAGTTCGACGATTGTCGCCTGCCGGCGAGCCAGGTTCTGGGCGAGGTCCACAAGGGTTTTGAGGTCGCCAACAGCTGGCTCGGCGCCACGCGCCTGCAGGTCGGCGCCACCTGCCTCGGCCGCGCCGAGCGCGCCTTGAACCATGCCATCGAATATGCCGCCCAGCGCGAGCAGTTTGGCCAGCAGATCGGCAAGTTCCAGGGCGTGTCGTTCAAGCTCGCCGACATGGCGACCGAACTGAAGGCGGCCGAGCTGATGGTGATGGAGGCCGGCTGGAAGTACGACCAGGGCACGGTCACCGACCAGGACATGGCGATGGCCAAGCTCAAGGCCACCGAGATGCTGGCCTTCGTCGCCGACGAGGCGATCCAGATCCATGGCGGCATGGGCCTGATGGACGACCTGCCGCTGGAGCGCATCTGGCGCGACGCCCGCGTCGAGCGGATCTGGGAAGGCACGTCGGAAATCCAGCGCCACATCATTTCGCGCGCGCTGCTCAGGGCGGTGGGTGGATGATGTTGCGGCTGCTTCTTGGTTCGACCCTCCCCCTTGTGGGGAGGGTGGCCCGCAGGGCCGGGTGGGGGTGAAAATGTCTGGCTCGACTTCTGACACCCCCACCCCGACGCTACGCGTCGACCAACCGGGGCGAGCCGCGGGTCTCGCCCGTCCTTCGGACCCGCACAAGGGGGAGGGTAAAGGGCGCCTCGAACGCTTGCTGCGGCCGAAGTCGATTGCCGTCTTCGGCGGCTCGCAGGCCGCGGCGGTGGTCAAGCAGTGCCTGAAGATGGGCTTTGCCGGCGACATCTGGCCGGTGCATCCGACCAAGGACGAGGTCGAGGGCATCAAGACCTTCCGCTCGGTGGCCGAGTTGCCCGTAGCCCCCGACGCCGCCTTCGTCGGCGTCAACCGCTTCCTGACCATCGAGGTGATTGCGCAACTTGCCGAGCGCGGCGCGGGCGGAGCGATCTGTTTTGCCTCGGGCTTCCTCGAGGCCGGCAACGACGATGCCGACGGCGAGCGCCTGCAGGCCGAGCTAGTGGCGGCCGCCGGCGCGATGCCGGTCGTCGGGCCCAATTGCTATGGCCTGATCAACTATGCCGACGGCGCGCTGCTGTGGCCCGACCAGCATGGCGGCCAGAGGCTCCCACTTGGCCGGCGCGGCGTCGCCATCATTACGCAATCGTCCAACATCGCCTGCAACCTGACCATGCAGAAGCGCGGGCTGCCGATCGCCTTCCTGATGACGGCCGGCAACCAGGCGCAGACAGGCCTTTCCGAGATGGCTATGGGCCTGATCGAGGACGAGCGCGTGTCGTGCCTTGGCCTGCACATCGAAGGTTTTGACACTGTCGAAGGCTTTGAGCGGCTGGCGGCTCGGGCGCGCGAACTGAACAAGCCGATCGTCGCCATGAAGGTCGGCCGTTCCGAGCAGGCGCGCAAGGCGACGATCTCGCACACGGCGTCGCTCGCCGGTTCCGACGCTGCCTCGGATGCCTTCCTCAAGCGGCTCGGCATCGCCCGCGTCGACACCATCCCGTCGCTGCTGGAGACGCTGAAGCTTTTGCACGCCGTCGGCCCGCTGCCGGGCTTCACGCTGTCGTCGATGAGCTGCTCGGGCGGCGAAGCGTCGGTCATGGCCGACAGCGCCGAGGGCCGGCGGCTGCGTTTCCCCGCGCTTACGCCTGACCACCATGCGAGGATAAAATCGACGCTCGGCGCCTTCGTTGCGGTCGCCAACCCGCTCGACTACCACACCTTCATCTGGAACGACGAACCGGCGATGACGGCCACCTTCACGGCGATGGCGTCAGGCGGCTTCGACCTCAACATTCTGGTGCTCGACTTCCCGCGCAACGACCGCTGCTCGGACGCCGACTGGTGGCCGACGGTGCGCGCCTTCGAGGCGGGGTTGAAGACCAATGGCGCGCGCGGTGCTGTGGTGGCGTCGATGTCGGAGAACCTGACCGAGGACCACGCCGCTGATCTCTTCGCGCGCGGCATCGTGCCGTTGCAGGGTATTGCCGAGGCGATGGACGCGGCGGAGGCGGCGGCGGCGATTGGAGAGGCGTGGAGCAAACCTTTTACCTCCCCCTTGTGGGGAGGTCGCGCCGAAGGCGCGGGTGGGGGTAACAGCGCCGAAGCTGCAACCCCCACCCCGGCGCTGCGCGCCGACCCTCCCCACAAGGGGGAGGGTGGAACCCTCGACGAAGCTGCAGCCAAATCCCTGCTGCGCGAAGCCGGCCTTGCCGTGCCGGCCGGCCGCCGCGCGGCGAGCGTCGCCGAGGCCATCGCGGCTACCGAGGCGTTGGGCTATCCCGTCGCGCTCAAGGCGCTGGGCGTTGCCCACAAGAGCGAACTCGGTGCCGTCAGGCTCAATCTCCGGACCGGCGAGGAAGTCGGCGCGGCAGCGGCTGCCTTGCTGCCGCTCGGCTCCGGCCTCTATGTCGAGAAGATGATCACAGGCGGGGTGGCCGAGCTGATCGTCGGCGTCACCAGCGATCCGCTGTTCGGGCCCGTCATGACCATCGGCACCGGCGGCGTGCTGGTCGAGCTCATCAAGGACAGCGCCACGCTGCTTTTGCCTGCCTCGCGCGGCGAGGTGGAAACTGCGCTGAAAGGGCTGAAGATGTATCCGTTGCTCGACGGCTATCGCGGTCGCGCCAGGGCGGACGTTGGCGCCGCCGTCGACGCGATCATGGGGATCGCGACATTCGTGGCCGATCATGCCACCGTAATCGAGGAACTCGACATCAACCCGCTGATCGTCTGTGGTGAAGGGCAGGGCGCCTGGATCGCGGATGCACTGTTGGTTGTTTCAAGTGGCCCCTCATCCCCTGCCGGACCTTCTCCCCGTGAAGGACGGGGAGAAGGAAGCCGGCCGCAACGCTGACGCCCCCCTCTCCCCGTCATTCACGGGGAGAGGGTAAGGGTGAGGGGCAATTCTGGCAGAGGTCGTGAAGGTTAATCCAAGCGTAGGCTGCGCAAGGGGCAATGGAGAGAAAAAATGTCCGACGTCGTGAAAACCCGCAGGGAGGGCGTGATCCTCGAGGTCACGCTCGACCGGCCCAAGGCCAATGCCATCGACCTCGCCACGTCGCGGCTGCTGGGCGAGACGTTCAAGGCCTTCCGCGACGATGACGGGCTGCGCATCGCCATCGTGAAGACGGCAGGAGAGAAATTCTTCTCGGCCGGGTGGGACCTGAAGGCTGCGGCAAACGGCGATGCGGTCGATGGCGATTATGGCGTCGGCGGCTTCGGCGGGCTGCAGGAACTGCGCGACCTCAACAAGCCGGTCATCGCCTGCGTCAACGGCATGGCGGTGGGCGGCGGCTTCGAACTGGCGCTGTCCTGCGACCTGATCTACGCCTCCGAGCATTCGAGCTTCGCGCTGCCCGAGATCAAGGCGGGCACCCTGGCGGATGCAGCGACCATCAAGCTGCCCAAGCGCATTCCCTATCACGTGGCGATGGACCTGTTGCTCACCGGCCGCTGGATGGATGTGGCCGAGGCGCATCGCTGGGGACTGGTCAACGAGGTGCTGCCGGCCGACAGGCTGGAGGATCGCGTTTGGGAGGTCGCCCGGCTTCTCGCCGGCGGCCCGCCCCTGGTCTTCGCTGCAATCAAGGAGGTGGCGCGCGCCGCCGAGGTGATGGGCTTCCAGGAAACGATGAACCGCATCACCAAACGCCAGTTTCGCACGGTGGACGAACTCTATGCCTCGGAGGACAATCTGGAGGGCTTCAAGGCGTTTGCCGAAAAGCGCGACCCGGTGTGGAAGGGGAAGTAGGGACCAATCTCCCCCTCATCCGGCCGCTTCGCGGCCACCTTCTCCCCGTTGGGGAGAAGAGGAAGGCGCCACGCTGGCCGGCTCCTCTCCCCAGCGGGGAGAGGTCGACCGAGCGAAGCGGAGGTCGGGTGAGGGGCTATGGAATTGAGGCCAATGACCGACTACACCAAACTCATCGACGCCGAGACCTGGGCGTTCATCGAGCGGACAAATTCCTACTATCCGCCTGATACGATCGACTACACTGTTCAACAGCAGCGCGCGACCTACGACCGCATGTGCCGCGAGTTCTTCGTCGGCTACCCCGACGGTGTCTCGGCCGAGACGATGGTCATCGCGGCACAAGCCCATGACGTGCCAATCCGCATCTATCGCCTCGCCGGCAAGCCCCCGGAGGCGGTGGTGCTCTATTTCCACGGTGGTGGCTTCATCCTTGGCGGGCTCGACAGCCATGACGATGTCTGCGCCGAGCTGTGCGGGCGCACCGGCTACGAGGTCGTGTCGGTCGACTACAGGCTGGCGCCCGAGCACCGGCATCCGGCGGCCTTTGACGACGCGATGGCCGCCTTCGAATGGGCGTTGGGCAGATACAGCCAGCCCATCGTGCTTGCCGGTGACAGCGCCGGCGGCAATGTCGCGGCTGCCGTCAGCCACGCGACGCGCGGGCACAAGCGGCGTCCGATCGGACAGCTGCTGATCTATCCGGGGCTCGGCGGCGACCGCAGCCGCGGCTCCTACGTCAGGCATGCCGAGGCGCCGATGCTGACCATGCGCGACCTTGAATTCTACAAGGACATCCGCACCGGCGGCGAGGATCGCACCGGCGACATCACGCTGTCGCCGCTGGCCGACGCCGATTTCGCCAACCTGCCGCCGACTGTCGTCACCACCGCCGAATGCGATCCGCTATCCTCCGACGGAGAAGCCTATGGCGAGCGTATCGTTGCATCAGGCGGCAAGGCCTTCTGGCTCGAGGAGCCGGGGCTGGTCCACGGCTATCTCCGCGCTCGCCACACCGTCGCCCGCGCCCGCGCCAGCTTCACCCGCATCGTCGATGCGGTGGCGGTGCTGGGGCGAGGGGAATGGGTGTGGTGACTAGCTTCCTTCTCCCCGCTTGCGGGGAGAAGGTGCCGGCAGGCGGATGAGGGGCGGTTCGAACTTGCGGAATTTGGCTCTGCCCCTCACCCGGCCGCTACGCGGCCACCCTCTCCCCGCAAACGGGGCGAGGGAAGGGCCTCAATTCCCCGCGCTGGCCATCCTGCGGCCGCTGATTGCCTTTTCAAGCCAGCCGATCTCCATCTCCGGTACCGACGACAGCAGCAGGTCTGTGTAGGCGTCGAAAGGCGGCTCCAGCACTTCGGATTTCGGCCCGTAGCGCACGACCTCGCCGCGATACATGACAGCAATGGAATCGGCGATCGACTTCACGGTCGCCAGGTCGTGGGTGATGAACAGGTAGGCGACGCCTTCCTCGGCCTGCAGCCCGAGCAGCAGCTTGAGGATGCCGTTTGCGACCAGCGGATCGAGCGCGCTCGTCACCTCGTCGCAGATGATCAATCGCGGCTTGGCGGCAAGCGCACGGGCAATGCAGACGCGTTGCTTCTGCCCGCCCGAGAGCTCTGCCGGATAGCGGTCGACAAAACCGCGCCCCATCTCGATTTTTTCGAGCAACTCGGCGACCTTGGCGTCGCGTTCGCGGCCGCCCATGCCGAAATAGAACTCCAGCGGCCGGCCGATGATCGTGCCCACGGTCTGGCGCGGGTTCATCGCCACGTCAGCCATCTGGTAGATCATCTGCAACTCGCGCAGGTCGTCGCGGCTGCGGTCGGCGAGGCGATTGGACAGCGTGCGGCCGGCAAAGGTGATGCTACCCTGCTCGGGCGGCAGAAGGCCGGTGATTGCGCGGGCCAGCGTCGACTTGCCGGAGCCGGATTCGCCGACCACGGCCAGCGTCTGGCCTGGCAGGATGTCGACGGAGACGTTCTTCAACACCTTGATCTTGCCGCCGCCATAGGCGGCGGTAACGTTCCTGACCGAAAGAAACGGGCTGGCGCCCGGCTCTTTCTCCTGGTGCTCGATCTCGTGCACCGAAACCAGCGCCGAAGTGTATTCCTGACGCGGTTCCTTGATGATCTGCCGCGTGCCCCCCCATTCGACCAGCTTGCCATGGCGCAGCACCATGATCTCGTCCGAGACCTGGGCAACCACGGCAAGGTCGTGGCTGATGTACAGGGCCGCCACGCCAGTATCGCGGATGGCGTCCTTGATCGCCGCCAGAACGTCGATCTGGGTTGTGACGTCGAGCGCGGTGGTCGGCTCGTCGAAGACGATCAGGTCGGGTTCGGAGCATAGCGCCATCGCTGTCATGACGCGTTGCAACTGGCCGCCCGAGACCTGGTGCGGGAAGCGCTGGCCGATGTTTTCCGGATCGGGAAGGCTGAGCTTCTTGAACAGCGCCACGGCGCGCCTTTCGGCTTCGGCGCGGCTTGCGACGCCATGCAGGATCGAGGCTTCGACGACCTGGTCCATCAGCCGGTGGGCGGGATTGAAGGCCGCCGCCGCCGACTGCGCGACATAACAGACCTCGCGCCCGCGCAGCGCGCGGATGCCTTGCGTGCCGCCCTTGCGGATGTCGCGGCCATTGAGGATGATCTCGCCGCCCGCGATCTTCACGCCGCCGCGACCATAGGCCATCGACGACAGGCCGATGGTCGACTTGCCGGCGCCGGATTCGCCGATCAGGCCGAGAACCTTGCCCTTTTGCAGCGACAGCGACACGTCGTGGACCAGGGTTATCGTCCTTGGCGCTTCGCCGGGCGGATAGACCTTGGCCTCGATCCTGAGATTTCGGATGTCGAGCAGCGGTCCGGAGGGGTCGACAGGTCTCGTGTCCTTAGCCATTGCCACGCCCTCCCTTGAGATCGGTGGTGCGGTTGAGCACCCAGTCGGCGACGAGGTTGACGGAGATGGCCAGAATGGCGATGGCCGCCGCCGGAATCAGCGCTGCCGGGATGCCGAAGACGATGCCGTCCTTGTTTTCCTTGACCATGCCGCCCCAGTCGGCGTCAGGCGGCTGCACGCCCAGCCCAAGGAAGGACAGCGCGGAGAGGAACAGCACCGCATAGATGAAGCGCAGGCCGAGCTCGGAAACCAGTGGCGACAGCGCATTGGGCAATATCTCGCGGAAGATGATCCAGCCCTTGCCCTCGCCGCGCAGCTTGGCCGCCTCGACGAAGTCCATGACGTTGATGTCGACCGCTACCGCCCGCGACAGGCGGTAGACGCGGGTCGAATCGAGGATGCCCATGACAAGGATCAGCGTGACCAGGGTGGACGGCAGCACCGACAGCACCACCAGCGCGAAGATCAGCGTCGGGATCGCCATCAGCAGGTCGACAAAGCGCGACATGCCGGTGTCGAGCCAGCCGCCGACCACGGCAGCCGTAAGACCGAGAATCGAGCCGAGCGAGAACGACAGCGCGGTGGCCATGACGGCGATGAAGATCGTCGTGCGGGCGCCGTAGATCATGCGCGAAAGCAGGTCGCGGCCGAGATTGTCGGTGCCGAGCCAGAATTGGCCCGACGCCGGCGCCCATACGTCTCCGACGATTTCACCCTTGCCATAGGGGGCGATCCACGGCGCGAAGATGGCGCAGATGAGGAAGCCTGCGGTCAGGACCAGGCCGATCCAGGCGGTGACGGGAATGCGTTTCAGATCGAGCATGGCGCCATCCTATTTGGGGTGCCGGAGGCGCGGGTTGGCGACGATGGCGGCGATATCGGCGATGATGTTGAGCCCGATATAGACGGCGGCGAAAATCAGACCCACCGCCTGGACCACCGGCACGTCGCGCTTGGCGACATGGTCGACGAGATATTGCCCCATGCCGGGATAGACGAAGATCACCTCGATCACGACGACGCCAACGATGAGGAAGGCGAGGTTGAGCATGACCACGTTGATGATCGGTGCAATGGCGTTCGGGAAGGCATGCTTGCGGATGATGTCGAAGGGCGACAGGCCCTTCAGTTCGGCGGTCTCGATATAGGCCGACTGCATGACGTTGAGGATGGCGGCGCGGGTCATGCGCATCATGTGAGCGAGCACGACGAGCGTCAGCGCCGTTGCCGGCAGGGCGATCGCCTTCATGCGCTCGAGGAAGGGCATGCCGTCATAGACGGTCGATATGCCGGGGAATATCTGCCACTTCACGGCGAAGAAGTAGACGAGCAGGTAGCCGACGAAGAACTCCGGCAGCGAGGTCGATGCCAGAGCCAGGCCGGAGATGGTCTTGTCGATCCAGCCGTTGCGGTAGCGTACGGCAAGCAGACCCAGCAGGATGGCCAGCGGCACCGAGACGATCGCCGCCCAGAAGGCCAGGAACAACGTGTTCCACAAACGCCCGCCGATAGCAGTGGCTATGTCCTGCCGGCTCGACAGCGCTGTGCCGAGGTCGCCGGTGAGGATACCGCCGAGCCACCTGAAGTAGCGCACGATGGCCGGATCGTTCAGGCCGAGTTCTTCGCGCAAGTTGGCGAGAGCCTGCGGCGTGGCCGACTGGCCGAGAATGGACTGGGCGACGTCGCCGGGCAGGATCTGCGTGCCGGCGAAGATCAGGACCGAAACGGCCAGAAGCAGGAGCAGGCCCAGCGCAACGCGCTGGGCTATCAATTTCAGGATTGGGCTGGACATGCGGACAACGCCGTTGTCACGCGTTGAGCCAGCACTTGGACAGCGCGTAGCCGCCCATCATCTCCTGATTGCCGTCATCGACCCAGCCACCGACCTTGGCGCTGGTCGCGTCGATGAAGTCGTTGAACATCGGCGTGATGACGCCGCCTTCGTCGCGCACGATCTGTCCCATGTCGGCATAGATCGCTTTGCGCTTCGCCGGGTCGAGTTCCGAGCGCGCCTGGAACAGCATCTTGTCGAAGTCTTCGCGGAAGAAGCGCGTGTCATTCCAGTCGGCCTTGGAATAGTAGGCGGTCGAGTACATCTGGTCCTGGGTCGGACGGCCGCCCCAGTAGGATGCGGAGAACGGCTGCTTGTTCCACACCTCCGACCAGTAGCCGTCGCCCGGCTCGCGCTTGACGTCGAGCGTGATGCCGGCCTTGGCGGCGCTCTGCTGGTAGAGCTGTGCGGCGTCGACGGCGCCGGGGAAGGCGACGTCCGAGGTGCGCAGCAAGACAGGGCCGCTGTGGCCGGATTTCTTGTAGTGGAAAGCGGCCTTGTCGGGGTCGAACTTGCGCTGCTCCATTTCGGTGAACAGCGGATAGGCCTTGTTGATCGGCGTATCATTGCCCAGCGAGCCGTAGCCCATCAGGATCTTGTCGAGCATCTCTTCGCGGTCGAGCGCGTATTTCAGTGCCAGCCGGAGATCGTTGTTGTCGAACGGCGCGGTGTTGCAGTGGGCGATGAAGACGTAGTGGCCGCGGCCGGCGACGTTGCGGATGACCACGCCCGGAACCCGCTTTATCAGGTTGACGATCTTGGGCTCGACACGGTTGATGATGTCGACCTGGCCGCCCTGCAGCGCAGACGTGCGGGCGGTGGCGTCGTTGATGACGATGATCTCGATCTGGTCGGCGAAGCCGCGGTCGTCGCGCCAGTAGTTGGCGAACTTCTCGCCGCCAAGCCGCACGCCTGCCTCGTTGACCGTCACCTTGTAGGGACCGGTGCCGATGCCGGCGTCGGGTTTGTCCTTGCCGCCATTGGGCTGGATCATCAGGTGATAGTCGTCGAGCAGGAAGGGCAGGTCGGCGTTGGCTTCCTTGAGCTCGAACACGACGTCCTGGCCATTGGCCTTGACCGAGGCGATGCCGCCCATCAGTCCGAGCGCGCCGGATTTCGCCTTTTCGTCGGAATGGCGCTCGATTGTAGCCACGACATCGGCAGGGGTCATCTCCTGGCCGTTGTGGAACTGCACGCCCTTGCGGATCTTGAAGGTCCAGGTCTTGGCGTCGTCGGATGCGCCCCATTCCTCGGCAAGTGCCGGCTTTGGCTCGCCTTCCGGCGAAATCTGCACCAGCTGCTCGCCCCACTGGCGGCCGAAGAAGTAAGGTACCTGGCTCGACCAGGACGCCGGGTCGAGGCTGTCGGTGGCCGCACCTCCCTGCATGCCGGCGCGCAAGATGCCTCCCTTGACGGGGCCTTCGGCCTTGGCTGCGCTGGCCAGCAACGAGTTCGCGAATGTTGCCGCGACGCCCAGGGCCGCGGCGCGGCCCAGGAAATCACGGCGGTTCAATTTGCCCGCAGCGACTCGGCGGCTCATATATTCTAGTTCATTGGACATTGGAAAGCTCCTCACTCTGGCGGTCGTTATTGCTCGACTTCTGGTGGCAATATTGACCGTAACGTAAGGGCATCGGCAAGGCCGAATGCGACATCGAGTGGCGCAATCGCCACGTCGCATTTGGACCAAGCCGCTTCCGCCTCAGATATGGTCGCGGGCGACGGTCTCGCTGAACTCGCGCTCGAAAACCAAGCTTTCATTCTCATAGGCCTCGATGCGGCCAGTAAGATGGAAGTTCTCGCCATCGCAGCGCATCGTCGTGAAGGCTTCGGTTCTGACCGACCAGTCGTCGCGTTTCAGCGTCTGGGTCCAATGGGTCTCGCCATGGGCCGCCAGAGGGTCGGCGGGATCGATGCTCCAGGCTTCACGGGCGACCTCGCCGACGGCCAGTCCGTGGTCGAGATCGCGGGTTTCGCCAAAGTCGTCGACGATGCGCAGCGTCACCTTGCCGCCTGTCCGTTCGACCTTGCGGCTGTGGCTGTCCTCGCGCAGCGCTTCGATCTGCCAGGGGGCGGCGGCTTCCGGTTCCTCGAAATGCCATTCGTCGCCTTCACCCGAAGCACGCACCGGCAGGTCGATGGAGCCATCATGGATTGTCAGCGTCACCTCTTTGGGCGACGGCCAGACCAGCGGCCAATAGGTCGAGGACACGGCGATGCGCAGCCGGTTGCCCGATGCAACACGGTAGGCGATGTCGTCGAGCTTGAAAGCGATCTCCATCGTCTCGCCCGGCACCACATCCTCGGGGAGTTCGTGGCTGTTGCGGTGGCAGAGATTGAGCACGCCATAGGTGATACGCGTCGAGGCACCGTCCGGCTGGACGTCGCACAGGCGTACCGCGACCATCGCTCGCCTGCGGTCGGCTGACAATTTCAGCCTGATGACCGCGCTGCCGACGATGTCGAGAGGGGCGTCGAGTACACCACCGTCGAAGCAGGCCGACTTGGCATCATCCGCCCGCTGGTCTCCCGGCAGCTCCGGCCCGAGCCAGATGGCGCAGTATTCGCCGCCATCCATGCCGCAGTCCTGCGGCGAGGCAATCGACACGGCTTGCTCAAGCTTGCCGTCGGTGGCCAGCGTGCCGTTCGCGCCGAGCGCCAGGGTTTTGGTGGCGATGTCGAGCGAGGGCCATTGCTGCTCGGCGATCCAGCGTCCCTGACGCTCAAGGTACCATTCGCGCGGCGGTTCGGAGTCCATGACGTAAAGCCGCATCGCCGGATCGTCCTCGACGCCGGTTTCCTTGCCCTTGAGCCAGTGGTCCCACCAGCGCAACGCCTCCTGCAGGAAGCCGATGGCCGGCTTCGGCACGGCGAAATGCGGGTATTTGTGCACCCACGGACCGGCAATGCCCTTGACCGGCGCGTTGAGGTTGCTGACCAGGCGCGAGACTGTGTTCTTGTAGGAATCGCCCCAGCCGCCGATAGCGAGGACGGCGGCCTTGATCGCGGAGTAATCCTCGTTGACCGAGCCGCGCTTCCAGTAGGCGTCGCGGCGCTGGTGCCTGAGCCAGAGGGGCGGCAGGAAGGGTTCGTGGCTGAGCCGGGCGAGCCACATATCGCGCCACTTTTCGCCGACCAGTGCCGGGTCCGGCGGCCGCGATGAGTAGGACAGCATGGTGGCGCCCCAGCCCATGTTCTCGTTGAGCAACAGGCCGCCCTTGTAGTGGATGTCGTCAGCATAGCGGTCGTCGGTCGAGCACAGCGTAATGACGGCCTTCAGCGCCTTGGGCTGCAGGGCTGCGACCTGGAGCCCGTTGAAGCCGCCCCAGGATATGCCCATCATGCCGACCTTGCCGTTGCACCAGGGCTGCGCCGCCGCCCAGGCGATGACGTCGCAGGCGTCCTGCCACTCCTGGTCGGAGTATTCGTCGTCCATCAGACCTTCAGAATCGCCGTTGCCGCGCATATCGACGCGAATCGAGGCATAGCCGTGCCCGGCGAAATAAGGATGGGTCAGGCAGTCGCGAGCCGTCGTGCCGTCGCGCTTGCGGTAGGGCAGGTGCTCGAGAATGGCAGGGACCGGATCCTGGTCGGCATCGGCAGGCATCCATATGCGTGCCGATAGCCGCGTGCCGTCGGGCATGACGATGCCCATGTCGGGAAATTCGACGATGTCGCGCGGAAATTCGGTGATGGTTTTCATTGATATTCCAGTCTTGTGCTTCGCCATTTGTGCACGCTGGTGCCACTGCTGGCTAGCGTGGAAACGTCATCGGCAGGCGCAGGGCACAGCAGATTGAAATGACCTTTTAAAGGTACTAATTATAGCTCTCGAAATGGGGCCACGAAAATGCCGAACACAGTTCTCGCCGAAGTTACCGCCAGCGTCTCGGAGCTGAAGAAGAACCCGATGGGCACCGTGGCTGCCGGTGAAGGGTTTCCCGTCGCCATTCTCAATCGCAACGAGCCGGCCTTCTACTGCGTGCCAGCCAAGGCTTTCGAGGCGATGATGGACCGCCTTGAGGATATCGAACTCAACACGATCGCCGATGCTCGCAAGGGCGAGAAGCGCGTGCGGGTCGATATCGATGCCCTATGAGGTCGAGTTCCTCGAAACCGCACTGAAAGAATGGAAGGCGCTCGACGCAAACACGCGCGAGCAATTCCGCAAGAAGCTGAAGGAGCGCTGTGACACCCCGCGCGTGCCTTCAGCCAAGCTGCACGGCGCCAAAGACCGCTACAAGATCAAGCTGCGCAGCGCCGGTTTTCGTCTCGTCTATGAGGTGGAAGACGACAGGCTGGTGGTGCTGGTCATCGCAATAGGCAGGCGTGACCGCCTTGAGGTTTATGCCAAGGCGGCCAGGCGCTGATTTCGCGTCAGTTCAGCGGGATGTCGTTGTCGTTCTTGCTCTCCTGGTAGGTCTCCGACATCTCGTCATAGAGCTTCGAGATCTTTGCGACGCGCTCTTCCAGCCGCTTGCGGTCGGCCTCGGGCAGTTCGCGCACCAGCTTGCGCAGGGAAAAGCTCTTCCAGTAGGCGTTCTCGGCGTTGTAGCCGCCGGGCTCGAGCGTGAAGACCTCTTTCAGGATCTTGAGATCATGCGGGATGGCGAAGCTGTCGCGCGAATCCTCGTGGCTGAAGAGATAGTAGAAATTGTCGAAGCCGGCCCAGGTGATGGCCGACAGGCACAGCGAGCAGGGCTCGTGGGTCGACAGGAAGATAAGGTCCTTGGTGTCGGCGCGGGTTGCCTTGGGCATTTCGTAAAAGCGCTTCAGGCAGTGCATCTCGCCGTGCCAGAGCGGATTTTCGAGCTCGTTGTTGGTCTCGGCGATGACGAGCGAGCGGTCGTCCTTGGCAAGCAGTGCGGCGCCGAACAGCTTGTTGCCCTTCTTCACGCCTTCGGCGGTCATGGGCACGATATCGTTTTCGATGACGTCGAAGAGGCGTTCGATGAGCGAGAGTTCGGCCATGTGTCAGAAGCCTTCCGGAAGGACGATTTCGTAAGGGTGCGAGAAGTGGAACTCTTCGAGATTGGAGCCATTGCCGCCGCGGTCGACGACGACGAAGTCCTGGTTCTCGCCGATCGGCGTCAGCACGCCGTGCCAGAGGTTGCGCGGATAATTGACGCCCTGGCCCGGTGCGGTGACGAAAGCATGCGGCACACCCGGGCCGTCGCCGATGTCATGGCAGACAACGACGAGATAGGGCCGCGGCGACAGCGGAATGAAGGCCTGGCTGCCGAAGGGGTGGCGCTCGACCATCGAGAGCTTCAACGGGAACGGGTAGGGCGTTCCCTTGAAGATGTTGATAATGACGTGGCCGTCCGGGCCGGCCGCCTCGGCGCGGGCGAGCGCATGATAGCGCTCGCATTTGCCTGCGTTGATCGGGTAGTGCGTGTCGCAGTTGGTGTCGATCACCTCGCCGAACTCGGCGAAGTTCTCCCGCGTCAGCGGCTTGGCCACGATCAGCTTCATCTCACCCGACATGGCTTGTCCTCAGCGGCGGCGCGTGGCGTTGAAGGCGCCGAGCTGCATATGGCGGTTGACGTCCTTGTAGAGCAGGTAGCGGAATTTGCCGGGGCCACCGGCATAGCAGGCCTGCGGGCAGAAGGCGCGCAGCCACATGAAGTCGCCGGCCTCGACCTCGACCCAGTCGTTGTTCAGCCGGTAGACGGCCTTGCCTTCGAGCACATAAAGCCCGTGCTCCATGACGTGGGTTTCGGGGAACGGAATGATGCCGCCCGGTTCGAAGGTCACCACCGTCACATGCATGTCGTGGCGCAGGTCGTTGGGATCGACAAAGCGGGTCGTCGCCCATCTGCCGTCCGTATCCGGCATTGCGTTCGGCGCGATGTCGTTGTCGTTGAGGAACAGCGGCTCGGGGGCGTCGAGGCCGTCGACAAATTCGTAGGCCTTGCGGATCCAGTGGAAGCGCGCCGTCTCCGCGCCGGCGTTGCGCATCGTCCAGCCGCCCGCCGGCGGCAGGTAGGCATAGCCGCCGGGCGTCAGCACATGGCTCTTGCCGGCAATCGTGACGGTTACCTCGCCTTCGACGACGAAGAACACGCCCTCGGCGCCGGCGTCGGGCTCCGGCCGGTCGCTGCCGCCGCCCGGCTGCACTTCCATGATGTATTGCGAGAAGGTCTCGGCGAAACCCGAGAGCGGTCGCGCGATGACCCACAGCCGCGTCTTGTCCCAGTGCGGCAGGAAGCTGGTGACGATGTCCGAAAACTCGCGCTTCGGAATCACCGCGTAGGCTTCGGTGAAGACGGCACGGTCGGTGATCAGGTCCGTCTGGGGGGGCAGGCCGCCTTTCGGCGCGTAATAGGAGCGTTTTGCCATGGTCTTAACTGGGAAGGAGATCGTTGAGGCGGTACCAGGCGATACGCTCCACCTGCTTGCAGGCGGTTGCGAATTCCTGGTCGCGGGTGTTGGCGATGCGGGTCTCGAATGCCTTGAGAATGCTCGCCTTGTCATTGTCGCGCACGGCGATGATGAAGGGGAAGCCGAATTTCTCGACATAGGTTGCGTTGAGCTCGGTGAAGCGGGCGCGCTCGGCGTCGGTCAGGGCGTCGAGGCCGGCCGAGGCCTGTTCCTTGGTCGACTCCTCTGTCAGGCGCCTGGCCTGGGCCAGCTTGCCGGCGAGGTCGGGGTGGGCGGTCAGCACGCCGAGGCGCTCGGTCTCGCTGGCCGAACGGAAGGCGCGGCAGAGCGCGTTGTGCAGGCCACCCGCGCTGTCATGCGCCGGCCCGAGCTCGAATTCGAAGGCGCGTTCGGCGATCCACGGCGAATGTTCGAAAATTCCGCCGAAACGCTGCACGAACTCGTCGCGGGGCATGCGTGACGGACGCAGCGCTTGCGGCTGGTAGGGATGATTGTCGCGCCAGTGCTGGGCGATGTCCTGGCGGCGGGCCAGCCAGACCTTGTCGTGGCCCTGCACATATTCGATGAAACGGCGAAGTGCTTCGGCGCGGCCGGGACGGCCGACAAGCCGGCAGTGCAGGCCGATGCTCATCATGCGCGGCCGACCGGCGGCACCTTCGCGGTACAGCGTATCGAAGCTGTCCTTGAGATAAGCGTAGAACTGATCGCCCGAGTTGAAGCCCTGCGCGGTCGCAAAACGCATGTCGTTGGCGTCGAGCGTGTAGGGGATCACCAGCTGCGGGCGTATCGCGTTGCCGTGGCCGTCATGGTCGAGCCAATAGGGCAGCTCGTCGTCATAGATGTCGGAAATCCACTCGAAGCCGCCTTCGGCGGCGGCAAGGCGTACCGAATAGACGGACGTGCGGCCGAGATAGAGGCCCTTGGGCCGCTCGCCAACGACTTCTGTGTGCAGGCGGACGGCTTCGACAAGGTCGGCAAGCTCATCCGCTTCCGCGTGATCGCGGTAATCGATCCATTTCAGGCCGTGCGAGGCGATTTCCCAGTCGGCGTCCTGCATCGCTGCGACATGGTCGGGCGAACGCGCAAGGGCGGTCGCGACGCCATAGACGGTGACCGGCACATTGGCTTCGGTGAACATGCGGTGCAGCCGCCAGAAGCCGGCGCGGGCGCCGTATTCGTAGATTGATTCCATGTTCCAGTGGCGCTTGCCCGGCCATGGGGCCGCGCCGACGACCTCGGACAGGAACGCTTCCGAAGCGGCATCGCCGTGCAGGATGTTGTTTTCGCCGCCCTCTTCGTAGTTGACCACGAACTGGACGCAGACATTGGCCGCACCTGGCCACTGCGGGTTGGGTGGGTTTGCGCCATAGCCGCGCATGTCTCTTACGTAACGCATCGTACCTCGAAAACGGTCTTCACTGCCACTTGAGCAGGATAGCGAAAGGTGGGGCAGGCATTCCCTCGAAAAATTTTGAAAGTCTTTTTGTGGCGGTCCGCTCGACCGCACCTTATGCAATGGCCTTAAATGGCGCAAAATCCAAGATGACTGCGAATATCGCCAAGGGAGGGCGAATGACAAAGGCCGAAGGCGGACGCCTCACCACCCATGTCCTCGACACTGCCACCGGCAAGCCTGCCGAAGGGTTGTCGATCTCGCTGTTCCGCATCGAGGGCGATGTACGCACCCTGCTCAAGAAGGTCGCCACCAACTCCGACGGCCGCTGCGATGCGCCGCTGCTCGCCGGCGACGAGTTCCTGGCCGGAGAATACGAGCTGATCTTCGCCGCCGGCGATTATCTTCGCGGCCTGGGCACGGATCTGCCGAAGCCGGCATTCCTCGACATCGTGCCGATCCGCTTCGGCATGGCCGAACGCACGCATTATCATGTGCCGCTGTTGATCTCGCCCTTCGGCTATTCCACCTATAGAGGGAGCTGAGCCATGGCGACGGTCAAGACACGCAATCACATCCGCTTCATCCTCAACGGCGAGGATGTGACGCTGGGCAATGTCGCGCCCGACGCCACGCTGCTCGACTATCTGCGGCTCCAGCGCACGTTGCGCGGCACCAAGGAAGGCTGCGCTGAAGGCGACTGCGGCGCCTGCACGGTGCTGGTCGGCCGGCTCTCCGGCGGGAAGCTCGTCTATGAAAGCGTCAACGCCTGCATCCGTTTCATGGGCTCGCTCGACGGCTGCCATGTCGTCACGGTCGAGCATCTCGGCAGCAGCAATGGCCAACTGCATCCGGTGCAGCAGGCGATGGTCGATTTCCACGGCTCGCAATGCGGCTTCTGCACGCCGGGCTTCGTGATGTCGCTCTACGGCCTATGGATGGCATCGCCCGAACCTTCCGATGCCCTGATCGAGAAGGCGCTGCAGGGCAATCTCTGCCGCTGCACCGGCTATGAGGCGATCATGCGCGCCGCACGCGCCATCTCCGACTACGGCAAGGTGGCCAAGGACCCGCTGTTGGTTGAGCGGAAGGCGATCACTGCCCGCCTCGAAGCGTTCAAGGACGGCAGCCGCGTCGAGGTCGGCGAGGGCAAGGACCGCTTCGTCATCCCGGCCAATGTCGATGATTTCGCGACCGTTCTGGAAGCCGAGCCGACGGCGACCGTCGTCGCCGGTTCGACCGACGTCGGCCTCTGGGTCACCAAGCACATGCGAAACATTTCGCCCGCCGTCTTCATCGCCAACATCGACGGCCTGCATTCGCTTGAAGAAGACAAGGGCGTCATCTCGATCGGCGCAGGGGTCACCTACACCGAAGCGTTCGAGACGCTGTCGCAGCGCATTCCGGCACTCGGGCCGCTGTTCGACCGTCTCGGCGGCGAGCAGGTGCGCAACATGGGCACCATCGGCGGCAACATCGCCAACGGCTCGCCGATTGGCGACACGCCGCCGCCGCTGATCGCGCTCGGGGCGACGCTGACGCTGCGCAAGGGCAAGACGCGCCGCACCATCCCGCTGCAGGACTTCTTCATCGCCTATGGCAGGCAGGACCGCGCGCCGGGCGAATTCGTCGAGGCCGTGCACGTGCCGGTGCCCGCCAACAGCGCAAAATTCGCCGTCTACAAGATCACCAAGCGCCGCGACGAAGACATCACGGCCACCCTCGGCGCCTTCTGGCTGACGCTTGCCAAGGACGGCACGGTCGATCAGGTCCGCATCGCCTATGGCGGCATGGCGGCGACGCCGAAGCGCGCCTCGGCGGTCGAGGCAGCACTTGCCGGCAAGCCGTGGACCGAAGCAACGGTCGAGGAGGCAATGGCGAAATACGCCGAAGACTTCACGCCGCTGACCGACATGCGCGCCACAGCGGAATATCGTGCGCTGGCGGCGAAGAACCTGCTGCTGCGTTTCTATTTCGAGACGACCGGCACCAAGGCGCCGTTGACGGTGTCGAGATACGAGGCCGCGTGAGATGACCCAGCACCAACCGAACCTCAAGGCCCAAAAGATTTCGGGCGGCGTCCATACCGATCAGCGCCATGATTCCGCGCACAAGCACGTCGCCGGCGAGGCCGTCTACATCGACGACATGCCGGAGCCTGCGGGCACGCTGCATGTCGGGCTCGGCCTGTCCAACGTCGCCCATGGCACGCTGAAGTCGGTCGACCTGTCCGCTGTGCGGGCAGCGCCAGGCGTCGTTGACGTTTTGACCTATGCCGACGTGCCGGGCGAAAACGACGTGTCGCCGAGCGGCATGCATGACGACCCCGTGCTTGCCGAAGGCAAGGTGCAGTTCCATGGCCAGCCGATCTTCGCGGTCGTGGCCGAGACACGCGAGCAGGCGCGCCGTGCCGCCCGCCTGGCCAAGGTCGAGTACGAAGAACTGCCTGCCGTCATCAGCATCTGGGATCTCGATACCGAAAAAGACAAGCAGGTGACGACGCCGCTGACGCTCAATCGCGGCGACGCGGCGGCAGCGATCGCCGCAGCTCCGCGCCGGGTGAAGGGGCGGATGAAGCTCGGTGGCCAGGACCATTTCTATCTCGAAGGCCAGGTGTCGCTTGCCGTGCCCGGCGAAGACGACGAGGTCACCATCTATTGCTCGACCCAGGGGCCGAGCGAAACCCAGCATCTCGTTTCGCATGTGCTCGGCGTGCCGAGCCACGCGGTAACGGTGGAGGTACGCCGCATGGGCGGCGGTTTCGGCGGCAAGGAAACCCAGGCCAACCAGTGCGCGGCGATTGCCGCCATTGCCGCGAAGAAGCACAAGCGCGCCGTCAAGGTCCGGCTCGATCGTGACGAGGACATGACCGCCACCGGCAAGCGCCACGACTTCGCCATCGACTACGAGGTCGGCTTCGACGACGAGGGCAACATCCTTGGCGTCGACTACATGTTCGCGCTCAATGCCGGCTTCTCGGCCGATCTCTCGGGACCGGTGGGCGACCGCGCGCTGTTCCACTGCGACAACGCCTATTTCTATCCGAACGTGCATGCCAAGTCGGCACCGCTCTACACCAACACCGTCTCCAACACGGCGTTCCGTGGTTTCGGTGGCCCGCAGGGCATGATCGGCGCCGAGCGCGTCATCGATGAGGTCGCCTTTGCCGTCGGCAAAGACTCGCTCGAAATCCGCAAGCTGAACTTCTACGACCCGATCGGTTCCGCCGGTGCGCGCAATGTCACGCCCTATCACCAGAAGGTCGAGGACAACATCATCCAGCGCATTGTCGCGGAACTCGAGGAAAGCGCGCAATACGCCCGGCGCCGGCGCGAGATCGCGGCGTTCAACGCCAACAGCCGCTTCGTCAAGCGCGGCATGGCGCTGACACCGGTCAAGTTCGGCATCTCGTTCACCAAGACCGAGTCCAACCAGGCCGGCGCTCTGGTGCATGTCTATGCCGACGGCTCGGTGCACATGAACCATGGCGGCACCGAGATGGGCCAGGGACTGCACCTCAAGGTGGCGCAGGTGGTGGCCGAGGAGTTCCAGATCGACCTGGAAAGGGTGAAGATCACCGCAACCACCACCGCCAAGGTGCCGAACACGGCGCCGACGGCAGCGTCGTCGGGCGCCGACCTCAACGGCATGGCGGCGCAGGATGCGGCGCGTCAGATACGCAAGCGGCTGACCGATTTCGCCGCCGACAAGTATCAGGTGCCGACTGACCAGGTGGTGTTCCTGCCCAACCGCGTGCGCGTCGGCAACCAGGAGATCAGCTTTAACGATCTGGTCAAGCAGGCCTATCTCAACCGCATCCAGCTGTCGGCGGCCGGCTTCTACAAGACGCCGAAGATCCACTGGGATCGCGCCAAGGGCAGGGGCCACGCCTTCTATTATTTCGCCTATGGCGCGGCCTGTTCGGAGGTTTCGGTCGACGTGCTGACCGGCGAATATGTCGTCGAGCGCGCCGACATACTGCACGACACCGGCCGCTCGCTGAACCGGGCCATCGACATCGGCCAGGTCGAGGGTGGCTTCATCCAGGGCATGGGCTGGCTGACCACGGAAGAGCTGTGGTGGGACGGCAAGGGCCGGCTGCGCACGCACGCGCCGTCGACCTACAAGATCCCGCTCGCTTCCGACCGGCCCAAGATCTTCAATGTCGCGCTGACCGACTGGTCCGAGGCCTACGAGCCGACGATCCATCGCTCGAAGGCGGTGGGCGAACCGCCGCTGCCCCATGGCATGTCGGTGCTGCACGCACTGTCGGACGCGGTGGCAAGCGTCGCCGACCACAAGATCTGCCCGCGTCTCGACGCCCCGGCCACGCCCGAGCGGGTACTGATGGCGATCGAACGCCTCCGGGCCGAGGCGGCCCAGGCAAAGTGAGCACGACCGCCAAGAGCCTGCGGGCCTTCCTTGACGCAGCGCCTTCGGTGGCGCTGGTCGAGGTGACCGAGGCCAAGGGTTCCACCCCGCGCGAAAAAGGCGCGTGGATGCTGGTGTCGCCTGAGCGCATTTTCGGCACTATCGGCGGCGGCCAGCTTGAATTCATGGCAATCGACACGGCGCGGGCGATGCTGAAGGGGTCTACACCCTCCCCCTTGTGGGGAGGGTCGATCCGCGAAGCGGAGCGGGGTGGGGGTGAGGCCGGGTCACAGGTAGTTGTTACCCTCACCCCGGCGCTGCGCGCCGACCCTCCCCACAAGGGGGAGGGTGGGGCGATCACCCTCGACATTCCGCTCGGGCCGGAGATCGGCCAGTGCTGCGGCGGACGGGTCGAGGTCGCCGTCAGGAGTGTCGACGAGGCGATGCGCGCCGATCTGCTGGCCTCGGCCGAGGCGTCCGACGCTGCGCGTCCGCATGTCTATGTCTTCGGCGGCGGCCATGTCGGCCACGCGCTGGCGTCGGCCTTCGCGCTTTTGCCGCTCAATGTCGTCATCATCGAGACCCGCGCCGATGCGCTCGAAGGCATGCCCGGGGACCTCGATGTCAGGCTGACCCCGGTCCCCGAGGAGATGGTACGCGAAGCGCCGGCAGGCTCGGCCTTCGTCGTGCTGACCCATGACCATGCGCTCGACTTCCTGATCGTCGCCGAGGCCTTGAAACGCGACGACACCTGTTATGTTGGCATGATCGGCTCCAGGACCAAGAAGGCGACGTTCAGGAGCTGGTTCCTCAAGACCGCCGATGGCAGCGAGGAAGATTTCGCACGGCTCGTCTGCCCGATCGGCGGCGACGCCGTCAAAGACAAGCGTCCCGCCGTCATTGCCGCGCTTGCCGCAGCCGAGATCATGACCGCGCTGGCTTTCCGGGCAAAGTGACCGGCCTAAGTCCGGCTGGCTGCTATTCGCTATCCTGGATGTGGGCTTCGAGGAACCACAGCGACTTGTCGAGCGCGCGCGAATAGGCGGTGAAGATGTCCGCCGTGTCGGCGTCGCCTGCCTCGCCCGTCTCGTCGATGGCCGAGCGCACGCTTTTCGCCGCATCGGCATAGCGGTCGATCAGCGCGGCGATATGGTCCTTGGTCTTGGCGATATCGGTGGGATAGGGCTTCAACTTGCTGGCCTCGACGACGACCTGCGAGGTGCCGAGTGCGGTTCCGCCCAGCTGGGCGACGCGCTCCGCGATGATGTCGACGTGCTCGTCCAGGTCCTTGCGGAAGCCATCGAGCATCTCATGGATGGCAATGAAGTGCGGGCCCTTCACGTTCCAATGCGCCTGCTTGGACAGCAGCGCGAGATCGATTGCGTCCGCAAGACGCGCATTGAGAAGCTCGATCGAAACCTTCTTGGCGTTGGATTTGACGTCATTGCGCGTCGGGTGGGATGTCATCGGCTGATCCTTTTTCCGAAATCTTGAGGTGCCGTCGTGCGGGCGACTTGCCCGGCCAACAACGCTCGCATCTGGTTTCCGTTCCAGGCTGCGACGAGGCGTCAAGCAACAGTAGCGTTGCGTGCGACGACGGCAAGGTAGGGGGCCTGCAATTACTCGGCGTCTACGACGAGGCCGAGGCTGGTCGGCCTAGCAGCCCCATCACTTAGGCTCCGCCTTATTTGCCGGCCAGGATGTCCTTGATCAGCCGCTGGCAGCGGTCGGCCATGAAGTCGAGCAGCAGCCTGACCTTGGGGTCCTGCAGCTTCTTGTGCGGGTACACGGCAGCGAACTGAACCGGCGTCGGCGGCGCCGAAGTCAGGATTACCTTCAGCCGCTGGTCGCGGATGAAGGGCTCGACCTCGAAGCGTGGCTTGTTGATGATGCCGCGGCCGGCCAGCGCCCAGCCGGTCAGCACGTCGCCGTCGTCCGAATCGAAGGGGCCATGCACCTCGAACTTGGCCGGTCCCGTGGGCGTTTCGAGCGTCCAGTAGAATTCGCGCGAGCCGGGATAGCGCAGCATCAGGCAGTCGTGCTTCTTGCCGACGAGTTCGCTCGGGCTCTGCGGTTCGCCACGCTTTTCCAGATATTTCGGCGAGGCTACCAGCACGCGCTCGCAGTCCATGATGCCGCGCATCCTGAGACTCGAATCCTCGATGACGCCGAGCCGGAAGGCGACGTCGAGGCCTTCCTTCAGGATATCCACATTGTGGTCGGAGAGCCTGAGCCGTACCTCGATATCAGGGTACTTGTCATGGAACTCAGGGATTCCCGACGCGACCAGGCGCCGTCCGAGGCCGAGGGGCGCGGTGACGCGGATGGTGCCGCGCGGCTGGCCGGAGAGGGCGGATACCGCAGCTTCGGCTTCGGTGATCGCTTCCAGCACCTGCTTGGCGCCGGAGTAGAAGACATTGCCGTGCTCTGTCGGCATCAGTTGGCGGGTCGTGCGGTTGAACAGGCGCACGCCAAGGTGCTTTTCCAGTTCCTTGATCCTGTTGGAGGCAACAGCAGGTGAAATGCGCATGTCGCGGCCCGCGGCGGAAAGATTGCCGAGTTCCACGACGCGAACAAAAACAGCGATGTTGTCGAGATATGCCATGCGTGCCGTGGTTCCATAGCCGGCTTCTGCCGGCCGGCGCTACGTTAGTATTTTCCAGATTTTTTTGAAAGTCCTCGCGAATCCTTCCTCTTCCGCGAGGCATAGGGCATCGTAAGATTGCAGGGCTGCGGAAAAGGGACGGCGGATGTACGACTTGGCGTTTTTCATGGATTGGGCGAGCTTCGCCGTGCGGTGGCTGCATGTCATCACCGCGATGGCCTGGATCGGCTCATCGTTCTATTTCATCGCGCTCGACCTCGGGCTGCGCAAGGTCCCCAATATGCCCGTCGGCGCGCATGGCGAGGAGTGGCAGGTCCATGGCGGCGGCTTCTATCACATCCAGAAATACCTGGTCGCGCCGGCGCAGATGCCGGAGCACCTGACCTGGTTCAAGTGGGAGTCCTACGCCACCTGGCTGTCGGGCTTCGCGCTGCTTTGCCTTGTCTACTACGGCGGTGCCGAACTGTTCCTGATCGACCGCAATGTGCTCGATGTGTCGGCGCCGGTGGCGATTGCCATTTCGCTCGCCTCGATCGGCCTCGGCTGGGTGATCTACGACCTCTTGTGCAAGTCGAAGCTCGGCGACCACGACACGCTCCTGATGATCATCCTCTATGCCGTCGTGGTGTTCATGAGCTGGGGCTATACGCAGCTGTTCACCGGCCGCGCCGCCTTCCTGCATCTTGGCGCGTTTACCGCGACGATCATGTCGGCCAACGTCTTCATGACTATCATTCCCAACCAGAAGATCGTTGTCGCCGACCTCATTGCCGGCCGCCAGCCCGACCCGAAATACGGCAAGATCGCCAAGACGCGCTCGACGCACAACAACTACCTGACCCTGCCGGTCGTGTTCCTGATGCTGTCGAACCACTACCCGCTGGCCTTCGGCACCCAGTTCAACTGGGTCATCGCCTCGCTGATCTTCATCATCGGCGTGCTGATCCGCCATTATTTCAACTCGATCCACAAGCGTTCCGGCAATCCGACGTGGACGTGGCTGGCGGCGACCATCCTGTTCATCATCATCATGTGGCTGTCGACCGTGCCCAAGGTCTTGACCGGCGAGGACAAGAACGCCTCGGTCACCACCCAGCCCTTCGTCGCCTCGGCACAGTTCCCGAAGGTGCGCGATACGGTGCTCGGCCGCTGCGCCATGTGCCATGCCAACGAACCGTCCTACGAGGGCGTCTACCATGCGCCCAAGGGCGTGGTGCTGGAGACCGACAACGCGATCGCCTTGCATGCGCGCGAGATCTACCTGCAGGCCGGCCGTAGCCATGCCATGCCGCCGGCCAACGTCACCCAGATAACGCCGGAAGAGCGGGCGCTGCTGGTCGCCTGGTACGAGCAGGCGCGCAAGAACTGACGGCCCAAGACATTTGAGGATCAAGACGTCTGGGGCAATGACGTGACGGCTGTCCGCCGTTCGCAGACCTGATGGCTGGCCGCGCCGAAACTGGCCCGAAATGAAAGCTGGCCCGACATGAAAGCTGGATTGCCATGACCACAACTCTTCTCCGCGGCCGCACGCTATCGTTCCTGCGCTGGCCCGACAGTGCCGACGACCATGCCGCCTATGCCTATGAAGAAGACGGCGCGGTGCTGATGCGCGACGGCAAGATCGCCGCCGTCGGCGGCTACGCCCAGGTTGCGGCCCAGGCCGGCGGCAACGTCCAGGTCGTCGACCACCGCCCGCATCTCATCCTGCCTGGCTTCATCGACGCGCATGTGCATGTGCCGCAGATGCAGATCATCGCCTCCTATGGCGCCGAGCTGCTCGACTGGCTGAACAACTACACCTTTCCGGAAGAGACCACGTTCATCGACGCCCAGCACGGCCGCCGCATCGCGCGCCTGTTCCTGGACGAGATGGTGCGCCACGGCACCACGACGGTGGCTGCATATTGCTCGGTCCACAAGCAGTCGGCCGAAGCGTTCTTTGCCGAGTCCCACGACCGCAACATGCTCAACATCGCCGGCAAGGTGATGATGGACCGCAATGCGCCCGAGGGCGTGCTCGACACGCCGCAGGCGAGCTACGACGACACCAAGGCGCTGATTGCCGATTGGCATGGCAAGGGCCGCCAGCATTATGCGATCACGCCGCGCTTTGCGATCACGTCCTCGCCCGAGCAGATGGAGATGGCCGGCCAACTGGCGAAGGAGCATCCGAACCTGCACATCCAGACGCACCTGTCAGAGAACCATGCCGAGATCGCCTTTACCCAGGAGCTCTACCCCTGGTCGCGCGACTACACCGACATCTACGAGCACTACGGACTGCTGGGGCAGCGCACGCTGCTCGGCCACTGCATTCATCTCGGCGAGCGCGAGTCCGATGCACTCTCCGACCACGGCTCGATTGCCGTGTTCTGCCCGACTTCCAACCTGTTCCTCGGCTCGGGCCTGTTCGACTATCACCGCTACCGCCGGCGCGAGAAGCCGCTGCGCATCGCTACCGCAACCGACGTTGGCGGCGGCACCAATTATTCGATGCTGCGCACCATGGACGAGGGCTACAAGGTCATCGCGCTCAATGGCGAGAAGCTGAACCCGCTGGCCTCCTACTGGCAGCTGACGCGCGGCAATGCCGAGGCGCTGTCGATCTCCGACAAGGTCGGCACGCTCGATGTCGGCACCGATGCCGACATCGTCGTGCTCAATTCGCGCGCGACGCCGGGCATGCGGCTGAGGATGGAGCGCGTCGGCACGCTGGCCGAGGAGTTGTTCCTGCTGCAGACGCTGGGCGACGACCGCGCCGTGGTCGAGGTCTATGTCGCGGGCCGTCCGGCCAAGACATCGATGGATCAGGCAGCCTGACCTTGCGTCATTGGTCCGCGTCTGCCATGTGACCTCTGGTCTGAAGGAGGAGCGGGCGATGGCAACAACCGATGATGTGAAGAAGATCGCCGAGCAGGAGGCCCGGCTGGTGTTCGACGGTTTCGACGAGGCGACGGCCTTCGACATAGGCGCTGCCATTCGCGAGCGTGGCGTCGCCGAGAAGCTGCCCATTGTCGTCGATATCCGGCTTTGGGATCGGACGCTGTTTTACTGCGCGCTGCCAGGCTCGACATGCGGCAACACCGAGTGGGCGCGGCGCAAGATCAATGTGGTCAAGGTGTTCCACCGGAGCACCTATCGCATGGTGCTGACCAAGGCGCGCGAGGACCGCACCTTTGCGGTCGGAGAGGCGCTGCCGATCGAGGACTACGTGCTTGCCGGCGGCGGTTTTCCGATCAGGGTCAAGGGCGTCGGTGTCATCGGCGCCATCGCCGTTTCCGGTCTGCCGGAGCGACAGGACCATGAGGTGGTCGTGGCGGCGATCGCCGACCATCTCGGCATCTCCAGGCAGGAGCTCGCGCTCGGGCCTGCATGATTTGAACGCGGCGCTGCCCCTCACCCTTACCCTCTCCCCGTGAAGAACGGGGAGAGGGGGCGTCGACGTAGCCGCTTGTCCCTTCTCCCCGTACTTCACGGGGAGAAGGTCCCGGCAGGGGGAAGAGGGGCAGCGCGACATGAACAGACGAAGCGGCTGATAGTGAGAGTCCCGATGGCCACGAGCGACCCGAAGCAGTTTCTCACCAGCATCTTCGAGGCAGCGGTCGCCGCCGCCGATCCGGAACTCACCATCCGCCGCCATCTGCCGGAAAAACCCAAGGGGCGGACGATCGTCATCGGCGCCGGCAAGGGCTCGGCCCAGATGGCCGCGGCCTTGGAAAGAGCCTGGGATGGTCCGCTCGAAGGCGTCGTTGTCACCCGCTACGGCTTTGCCGCACCTTGCGAGCGCATCAGGATCGTCGAGGCGTCGCATCCGGTGCCCGACGCCAACGGCCTCGAGGCGGCGAAGCTTTTGCTCCAGACGGTGTCGGGCCTGACAGAGGACGACCTCGTCGTGGCGCTGGTCTCTGGAGGCGGCTCGGCGTTGCTGCCGTCGCCGGCCGGCAGCCTGACGCTAGCCGACGAGATCGCCGTCAACGAGGCGCTGCTCGCCTCGGGCGCGCCGATCTCGGCGATGAACACCATCCGCAAGCACATCTCCGGCATCAAGGGCGGCAGGCTCGCCGCCGCTGCCTGGCCGGCGCGCGTTGTCTCGCTTGTCGTGTCGGACATCCCCGGCGACAACCCGGCGCTGGTCGCTTCGGGTCCCACGGTGCCTGACGAGGCCTCGCGCGCGGATGCACTCAGGCTGATCGAGACCTATCGCATCGCGCTGCCGGCCAATGTCATGGCGCATATCAACTCGGCAGCCGCCGATGCGCCGCAGCCGTCCGACCCGCGCTTTGCCCGCAACGAGGTGCATGTCATCGCCTCGGCCGCCGTATCGCTCGACGCCGCCGCCGAAGCGGCGCGAAAGCAGGGCGTGGAGACTGTCATCTTGTCCGACGCCATCGAAGGCGAGGCGCGCGAGGTCGGCGGCGTGCATGCGGCCATCGCCCGCGAGGTCGCGACCCGCAACCGGCCGTTCAACAAGCCGGTGCTGATCCTTTCGGGTGGCGAGACGACGGTTACGCTGCGCGCCAAGGGCAAGGGCGGCCGCAACAGCGAATTCCTGCTTGCCTTCGCCATCGGCATCGACGGTCTTGCGGGCATCGACGCGCTCGCCGCCGACACTGACGGCATCGACGGCTCGGAAGACAATGCGGGCGCCTTCGCCGACGGCTCGACCGTGGCGCGGATGCACGCCGCGAGCGTTGACGCCAAGGCGATGCTTGCCGGCAACAACGCCTGGACGGCGTTCAACTCCGTCGGCGACCTGTTCGTGCCGGGGCCGACCGGAACGAATGTGAATGACCTTAGGGCGATACTGGTGCGGTAGCTGCGGCCGGTTACCCCCTCACCCGGCCTCCGCTTCGCTCGGCCGACCTCTCCCCGTTGGGGCGAGGAGGTCGTCAGCGTTTGCGCGAACCTGCGACGTTTCCTTGAAAGGTGGCGGCGACGGCAACAGTCCCCTCTCCCCAACGGGGAGAGGGTGGCCGCGTAGCGGCCGGGTGAGGGGGCTGAAGAGAGCCCCTCACACCTCGTGCAGGTAGAGGTGGTAGTCCAACTCGCTCACCGTGCGGGCGACGCGAAAATATTCGGCTTCCTTGATCGCCGTGAAGGTGCGGTGCAAATCGTGCCCCAGCGCCTCGCGCAGGAATTCCGACGCCTTCGCCGCCTCGATCGCGGTGCGCCAGTCCGGCGGCATCACGCTTGAGGTGCCTTCGGCCTGCTCATAGCCGTTGCCCGACGTCTCAGGACCTGGGTCGAGCTGTTCGTCGAGCCCCTTGGAGATGCCGGCGAGGATGGTCGCGGCGACCAGATAGGGGTTGGCGTCGACGCCCGAAGGGCGATGCTCGATGCGGCGGTTCCTGGCGTCGCCCGCCGGCACGCGCAGCGCCACCGAGCGGTTGTTGACGCCCCAGGTCGGGGCCACCGGCGCATAAGACTGCGACACGAAGCGGCGCCAGGAGTTGGCATGCGGGGCAAACACCAGCATCGATTCCGCCATCGTCGCGGCAAGACCGCCGATCGCGTTGAGCAGCAGTGGCTGCCACTCGCCTTCCTTGGCTTCGGTGAAGACGTTGCTGCCGTTGTTGTCGAGCAGCGAGGCGTGGAAATGCATGCCCGAGCCGGCATATTTTTCGATCGGCTTTGCCATGAAGCAGGCGGTCACGCCGTGGCGGCGGGCCTGCATGCGCACGATGCGCTTCAGCATGATAAGATCGTCGGCGGCCTGCATCACGTCCTTGCGGTAGCGCAGGGTGAGTTCGTACTGGCCCGGCGCGTATTCCGAGATAACGGTTTCCGCCGGAATGCCCTGCAGCTTGGCCGCGGCATAGATGTCGGAAAACAGCGGCTCCATGCCGTGCAGATGGTCGACCGAATAGACCTCGGTCTTGCCCGAGGCGCGGCCGTCGAGCACCGCACGCGCCGGCTGCACCTTGCCGTCGCCGTCGCGCTCGTTGGACAGCAGGAAGAATTCGAGTTCGAAGGCGCCTGCCGGATGCAGGCCTTTATTAGCCAGCTTGTCGACCTGTCGCTGCAATGCGAGCCTCGGGTCCGAGGTCATCGGCGCGCCGTCGAGATGGTACATCGACATCAGCAACTGGCCGCGCGCCGGGCTTGTCGCATGCATCGGCTTCAACGTGCCGGGGATTGGCCAGGCCCTGAGGTCGCCATCGCCGGAATCCCAGATCAGGCCGGTTTCGTGCACGTCCTCGCCCGTGATGTCGAGACCGAGGATGGAGATGGGCAAGTGACGGCCGCCTTCGTAGAGCCCCATCAATTCGTGGCGGCGGATGATCTTGCCGCGGCCGACGCCATTGGCGTCCGTCAGCACGATGTCGAAGGCTTCGACGTCGGGGTTGGCGTCGAGGAAGGCTCTGGCCTCGTCGATGGTCGAGCCGGAAGGAGATGTCATGATCGTACTCAATTGTCCTTGTGCCTTGTCTCACGCCACAAGGCGGGCGGCAATATCGCCGAAGGCCGCAACCAGCCTGTCGACCTGCCGCGCCGAGGTGGCCGGCGAGACCAGCATCATGTTGTGGAACGGCGCGATCAGCACGCCGCGATTGACCAGCGCCACATGCACGGCGGCCTCCAGCCGCGAGGCATGCGCGTGCTCGGCCTCGCCGCCATTGCGCAGCGGTCCGGGCGCGCAGATGAATTCGACGCGGGCGCCGACGCGCATCACGTGCCAGGGCAGTTTGCGTTTTCGGATCGCCTTGTCGAGGCCGGTTGCCAACCGCTCGGCCAGCGCCTCCATGTGGGCGTAATTTTCCTCGGTCATGACCTCTTCGAGCGTGGCCCGCATCGCTGCGAATTGCAGCGGATTGGCCGACAGCGTCGTGCCCATGCCGGAATAGCCCGGCTCCTTGGTGGCATTGTAGGCGCTGTAGCGGGCGGCGAGCTCTTCGCTCATGCCCCAGACACTCGCCGGCACGCCGCCGGCGACAGGCTTGCCGAGCACGAACAGGTCGGGGTCGAGCTTGTGCTTTTTCGTATAGCCGCCCGGGCCGGTCGAGATCGTATGCGTCTCGTCGATCAAAAGCAGCGTGCCGGCCTTGCGGGTGAGCGCGCGCACGCCTTCGAGGAAGCCGGGCTCGGGCAGCACCATGCAGGAGTTGGTCAGCACCGGCTCTGATATGACGCAGGCGACGTCGCCATGGCTCAACGCCTTCTCCAGCGCCGGCAGGTCGTTGAACTCGACGATGCGGGTGCGGGCGGTGAGGTCGCGGAACTCGCCGGCAAGGCCGGGACGGTTGATCGGCTTGCCGTCGTCGAGCCGCACCATCGTCTCGTCGACGGCGCCGTGATAGCAGCCGTTGAAGACCAGGATCTTGTCGCGCCCGGTGACGGCGCGGGCGACGCGCAGGGCAAAGCGGTTGGCGTCGGTCGCCGTGGTGGCGATCTGCCAGTGCGGCAGGCCGAAGCGCTTGGCGAGCAGCAGGCCGAGCGTGATCGCGTCCTCCGACGGCAGCATGTAGGTCAGGCCGCGGCTCGCCTGCCTGCGGATGGCGCGGGCAACGGGCGCCGGCGAATGGCCGAACATCGAGCCGGTGTCGCCGAGGCAGAAATCGGCAAGCCGGTTGCCGTCGACGTCGGTGATGGTGGCACCGCTCGCCTTGTCGACGAGGATCGGAAAGGGCGTCGGCCAGTCCTTCATCCAGTGCATCGGAACGCCGTTGAAGAAGCCCGCCATGCCGTTGCCGAGTGCCGCTTGCGATTTCGGCCGCGCCTTGATGAAGATTTCCGCCTCCGTCGCTGCAAGCTCCGCTATGCGCGACAGCTTCACGCCGTCTTCGGTGGCTTCGGGTCGTTCGATGCGGTTCATCATTGCTCCCATTGGACAGAAGGGTGCCACTCTAGCCAGCGAGCAGGCAAAACGGCAATTGGCCGGGCGTCTGGCGTCGCTTGGCTCACGCACTTGATCGCGGGCAGTTCATTGCCGATCATACCAGCGTGCTTTGGGGGTGTTGGCCAATGCGTGCTATGATGACTGTTATGTCGATCCTGCTTGCAGCGGGCCCGGCCGTTGCCTCTGGCGGGCTCTCATGCGGTGCCAAGGATGAGGCGGTGAAACTCACCATCGAGAGCGGCGTCACGCGCGGAATGGGCAGTCCGGTTTTCGACTTTCGGGGCGACATCGAGATATCCGACAAGGCGATTTCGCAAGATCTGCGCAAGGTGAGCTTTGAACGCATTCATCTTGCCCAGTACTGGCTCGATGGCGAAGAGCTTCGCATGGTCGTCTACCGCGAGCGCGAAGGCGACAAGCCGCACGGCTATGTCGAGGTCACCGTCAGGACCAGGTCGGGCGACGAGGGCGACTATGTCGGCCAGTATTCGGTTACCGTGTTCGACATGACCGACGCCAGCGGCGGCGAAGGCAAGACCTACAACTTCACCGGTCGCGCCGTTTGCATGGTCGAATAGTCCCGTTCTTGGAAACGCGTCTTCAGCGCCAACGGCCTGCTGGCGCTGCTGCCCTCGGCCTATGTGCTGGCCGGCTGGGCCGAAGACGGCCGCTTCGACGCGGCCTTTTTTGCCGTGCAGGCGCTGGAGCTTGCGGCGGGTGCCGTCAACATAGCGCTGCTGTCGCTCAACATGCGCGACGGCCTGGCGCTTCGGCGCAAGACGTCGCGAATGGTGCGGGTCGGCTGATCCTGGCCGCTTCGCAGTCTTTCTGAAATTGAGCTAGCCGGCGATGTCGATAACGCCGCAGTCGCCGGCGGCGCTGCCGAAAGCGAGGCGGCGTTCTTCCTTGTCCCACGCCATCGAGGTGATGGCGCCCTTGCCGGGGCGGCGCAACAGCACCTCCTTGGCGTCGGCGAAACGCACGGCGATGACCATGCCGTCGTCGTAGCCGATCGCGACGATGTCTTCGCTCGGGTGACAGCAGACTGACGTCACCATCGAATTGCCCCTAGTGCCGAGTTCGAGCGGAGCCTTGCCCATCGGGCCGTCCTTGCCGCTGAATGGCCAGACGATGGCGGCGGGGGCGCCCGAGCTTGCCAGCCATTTGCCCTTGGCGCTCCATGACAGGCTCTTCACCTTGGCGGGATAACCGGTCATGCGCATGTGCTTGGCGTCGACCAGCTTCCAGCCGTGCAGGGCGTTCTCCTGCATCGTGGTGACGAGGAACGCGCCATCAGGCGAAAAAGTGATGCCTGTATGCGCGCCATCCCATTGCAACTCGGTCGGCGTGCCGTCGGCGGCGGGGAAATGCAGCGTCGCGCCATTGTAGCGGGCGACGCCGATGCGCATGCCCTTGGGCGAAAAGGCGATGCCCTCGACCGAGCGCGGATGGGCGAATTCCTTGGTCTTGCCATCGGCAAAGCGGACCCAGGCGTTGCGCCCGCTGGCAAAGGCGACGGCACCCTGCGGGCCTGAGGCGACAGAGGTCACCCACTTCTTGCCGACGCTCGCCAGCTCGGCAGTGACGCCAGCCGAAGTCAGCGTCATCACCTTGCCGTCCTCGCCGCCCGAGATCATGAGGTCGTTGTTCGCCGTCGTCGTCGCCGACAGCAGCCCGTCATGCAGCTTCACCGACTTCTGGCCATGGTCGAGCCAGTGCACCATGCCGTCGGCAAGCGCGAAGAAGGGAATGTCGTCGAGGAAGGCGGCCGCGATGCAATGGCCTTCGAGATCAAACGGGGCGACTGTAGGCATAAAGACTATTCCATTCGAAATTTCAGCTGCCCCTCACCCTTACCCTCTCCCCGTAAACGGGGCGAGGGGAGCATCGGCGTTGCGGCCATCTTCCTTCTCCCCGTCGTCACGGGGAGAAGGTGCCGGCAGGCGGATGAGGGGCAGGGTATTCGGTGAATACTGGCGCTGTCACGCCGCCTGGCACGCCTCGAAGCTGCGCTTCAGGCGCTCGGCGTCGAGCTCGCGGCCGATGAACACCAGCCGGCTTTCGTGCTTTTCGTCGTCCTTCCAGGCACGCTGGTGGTCGCCCTCGATGATCATGTGCACGCCCTGGATGACGTAGCGGTCCGGATCGTCCTTGATGGCGATGATGCCCTTGAGGCGCAGGATGTTGGGGCCTTCCATCTGGGTGATCTTTTCGATCCAGGGGAAGAACTTCTTGGAATCCATCTCGCCGCCGCGCAGCGAAACCGACTGCACCGTCACGTCATGGATCGGCGACACCGCGCCATGTTCGTGGTGGTCGTGATCATGGTGGTCATGATCGTGGTGGTGATGATGGTGGTCGTGGTCGCAGTTCGGGCCGCATTCATGATCGTGGTCGTGGTCGTGATCACGGGCGTCGAGGAAATGCGGATCGTCGGCCAGCACGCGCTTCAGGTCGAAGGCGCCGCGGTCGAGCACCTGATCGAGCGCCACGCCGGCGCGGGTGGTGCGGTGGATCTTCGCCGACGGGTTGATGGCGCGGATGGCGGCCTCGACGTCGCGCAACTCGTCCGCATTCACCAGATCGGTCTTGTTCAGCACGACGACGTCGGCGAAGGCGATCTGGTCCTCGGCTTCGCGGGAATCCTTGAGGCGCAGCGGCAGGTGCTTGGCGTCGACAAGGGCAACGACCGCGTCGAGCTTGGTCTTGGAACGCACGTCGTCGTCCATGAAGAAGGTCTGGGCAACCGGCACCGGGTCGGCAAGGCCGGTGGTCTCGACGACGATGGCGTCGAAACGGCCGGGGCGGCGCATCAGGCCTTCCACCACGCGGATCAGGTCACCGCGGACGGTGCAGCAGACGCAGCCATTGTTCATCTCGTAGATTTCCTCGTCGGATTCCACGATCAGGTCGTTGTCGATGCCGATCTCGCCGAATTCGTTGACGATGACCGCATAACGCTTGCCATGGTTTTCCGACAGGATGCGGTTGAGCAGCGTCGTCTTGCCGGAACCGAGATAGCCGGTCAGCACGGTGACGGGGATTTGGGTCTGGGCTTCGGTCATGGTCGTCCTCGGGATCGGATAGAGGCTCCATATAGGATGCGAGCGAACCTTTTGCACGTCTCAAACGGCATCACTGCTGCACGTTGCGTACATTACGGAAGTTTCATTGGGACGGCGGCCGAACCGCACCTAGATTGATGGCCAGGCAAGGGGCTTGCCGACCCCATTTCGCGGAGACAGAGACCGATGCCAAAAGGCTCATTCGACACCAGGTTCAGCCGCCGCCGGGCGCTTGGACTGATCGCGGTGACGGCAGGTGGCAGTGCGCTTGTGCCGGTTCAACTGTTCGCACAGCAGGCCTCGTCGCAATCGACCTCACTGCTGCTGCCGGAAGCCGGCGTCTGCTCGATCACGCCGGAGACCACCGAAGGCCCCTATTATTTCGATCCGGAGCTCGAGCGCAGCGAGATCACCGAGGGTCGCGAAGGCGTCGGCCTCACCGTGCGCCTGCAGATAGTCGATGAAGCGTGCAATCCGATCGAGGGCTCGCGCGTCGATCTCTGGCACTGTGACGCGACGGGTCACTATTCGGGATACCCCGGCCAGGGCGACGGTCGCGACGTCGACACCACGGGCCAGAAGTTCCTGCGCGGGTGGCAGCTGGCGGACAAGGCCGGCATAGTTGCCTTCCAGACCATTTATCCCGGCTGGTATCGTGGCCGCACCACCCACATACACTTCAAGGCCTTCCCCAGGGAAGGCTCTGAAATGACCGGGCAGATGTTCTTCCCCGACGATCTCAGCGAGCAGATCTTCTCGACCAAGGCACCCTACAACCAGCGCGGCGGACAACGCGACACGATGAATGCCGATGACGGTATCCTGCGCCGGGCAGGACAAAGCGTGCAGAGCACCGTGCGCCAGATCGACGCCGCCTACGAAGCGCGGATGATCATCGCGGTGAACCGCGAAGGTTGATCTTGCCGGCAATTTGCCGGCGAAATGCTTTTGTCATCGAACTGTAACATCCGTCTGGCAAGACGCCGTCGCGGGAGAACGTTGCCGGCAAAACGAGATGGCAACTATCGCTCGCTGAGGTCATTGCCAAAGGCCGCGCGGAAACTATTCTCGGCCATTACGGTGCGGGGCGTGGCGCAGGAGATGCGGATGTCCAAGTCGAACAAAGGCGCGGCGATAAGCCGGCTCCATCAGGTGGCACGACTTGCGCGCACGTCGCTCGCCTCGCGGCTGCTTGCCCACGGCTTTTATGCCGGCCAGGACCAGATCATGCTGTCGCTGCATGATGACGACGGCCAGACGCCCGGCCAGCTGGCCTCGCGCCTCGGCGTTCGCCCGCCGACCATCACCAAGACCATCAATCGACTACAGGCGCAGGGCTTCCTGGAAAAGCGAGCGTCATCGACCGACGCGCGACAGGCTCACATCTTCCTGACTGAGGCCGGCCACGACGCCATTCGCGCTATCGAAAAATCGGTGAAGAAGACTGAAAAGCAAGCGCTGAAGGGCTTCGACAAGAAGGACGTGAAGCAGCTTTCCAAGCTTTTGCTGCGGATTGAATCAAATCTCTCAAATCTCGCGCTTACCGACGAAGAGGCCGCCGCCGAAGTCGACGGCGTGAGCGACGCGGAGCCGGAGCTGGAAGCCGAGGCCGCCGAATAGTGAATGGGAGCCCAGCCCGCGTTGCGGGCTGAGATTTTGCGGCCCTGCACTAGAAAACCATCTGGACCACGAGTTTCGCCTTGCCGGGTGCCAGGGATTGGCGCATTACCCGCACTGACCTTGAATTTTCCCGGCTTGCCAGCGTGACTTCCCCAAGACCAGCAGAAACCGCAACGCCGTCTTCGGCGATCTTGCTGATATTTGGCTCCGGGCTGTTCTTTTCGGCCCTCGACGCCAGTGCCAAGCATCTTGTTACCTCCGGCATGGCAGCGCCCTTCGTCACCTGGGTGCGCTTCGCCATGCACGCGGTGCTGGTGCTGCTCATTTTCAAGGCGTGGCAGCGGCCCGAGACGCTGGTGGCCAAGAACCTGAAGATGCAGATCCTGCGGGCGGTCTTCATGTTTGGCTCGACGATCTTCAACTTCATGGCGCTGCAGACGCTGCAGCTCGCCGAGACCGTGTCGATCAATTTTGCCAGTCCGATGGTCATCACCGCGCTGGCCGGACCGTTGCTGGGTGAGTGGGCGGGGTGGCGGCGCTGGCTTGCCGTCGGCATCGGCTTCATCGGCGTGGTGGTCATCACCCGTCCGGGCTTCGGCGGCTTCGGCATCGGCTATGTCTTTTCGATCTGCGCGATGCTGAGTTCGTCGCTGTACACGATCATGACCCGCAAGATGGGCGGCAGTGAAACGGCCGAAAGCCTGATCCTGTACTCGGCCGTGGTGCCGGCAATTTTCATGCTGCCGGCAGTGCCGCTCACCGGCTCCTTGCCGGCTCACTGGTATGACTGGATGATACTGCTCGGGCTCGGCTTTTTCGGTGGCTTCGGCCATTGGCTGCTGATCAAGGCCTACCAGCGCGCCACTGCAACCGCGCTCGCGCCATATCCCTATCTGCAACTCGTCTGGATGATCATCCTGGGCTGGCTCGTCTTTGGCCAGTTGCCGGACAAATGGACGCTTGCAGGTGGCGCGATCATCGTCGCCAGCGGGCTGTACATCATCCATCGCGAGCACACGCTGCGCGTCAGGCACCGTGCCGCCCTCAACGCCGAGGCCGAGGAACTGGCAAAAAAGCTTTGATTTGCCGTTGAACAATGGCATAGGGCTTTAAACGGTTTAAATGACCGCCCGTTCACGCTTGCGGATGGAGGGCCCCGCTGGCTCAGAAGATCAAGCTTTCGACGATTGCCGACGCGCTCGGCGTTTCGACCGCCACGGTGTCGCTCGCGCTGCGCGACAGTCCCCTTGTTGCCGACGTGACGCGTGATCGCATCAAGCAGCATGCCCGCGAAATCGGCTACATCTACAACCGCCGCGCCGCCAGCCTGCGCACGTCGCGGTCGGGCATTGTCGGCGTCGTCGTGCACGACATCATGAACCCGTTCTATGCCGAGATCCTGCGCTCGATCGAGAGCGAGCTCGACCGCAGCCGGCAGACGTTCATCCTGTCCAACCACTATGACGATCTCGAAAAGCAGCGCACGTTCGTCGACACGCTTTTGCAGCTCGGGGCCGATGGCGTGATCATGTCTCCGGCCATCGGAACGCCGGCCGAGGATATCGTCATGGCCGAGGAAAACGGCCTGCCCGCGGTGCTGATCGCCCGTTCGGTCGAAGGGGCGGAAGTTCCTGTGTTTCGCGGGGACGATGCCTATGGCACCGCGCTCGCGACCAATCACCTGATTTCGCTCGGTCACAAGCGTATTGCCATGATCGGCGGCACCGACCAGACGTCGACCGGGCGTCACCGCTATCAGGGCTACCTCAACGCCATGGAAGCCGCCGGCCTCGAAGTGCTGCCGTCCTGGCGCATTGCCGGGCCACGCACCAAGCAGGGCGGTTTCGAGGCGGCCGGGCAGTTCCTGGCGCTGAAGGACAAGCCGACGGCTGCGTGCTGCTGGAACGATCTCGTTGCCATCGGCCTGATGAACGGCATCGCCCGCGCCGGCCTCGTGCCGGGCATCGACGTGTCGGTCACAGGCTATGACGATCTCGAGGAAGCCCAGATCGCGACGCCGGCGCTGACCACGGTCTGGAACGGCCAGCGCGAAGTCGGCCGGCGCGCCGCCAGCGCGCTGCTCGACAAGCTCAATGGCCAGTCGGTTCGGCCGTCGCAGGAGTTGATCAAGCCGGAACTGCACGTGCGGCAGTCGACCGGAAAGCCCAAGGAGCGGACATGACCGTTCCCGACACAGGGCCGGGATTCGCCATAGCGTGAATACAATTATCAATTGTATTCACGCTATATATGCATCTTGAAGTTGTGGTGATGTTGGACTAATGTGAGACCCCAAATCGCGATTGGGGGATCGCAGCATGAGGGGAACTCACGCAAGCACCATCGGTTTCTGTCTGCTCCTGGCGTTGCCGGGCTGCGCCAATGTTAGCGCCGTTCCCGTCAAGCCGAACTCGCCGGTGGCAGGTATTCGCATCTACGAAGTGAAGCCGCTGCTGGTCGTCAGCGGGGCGGAAGTCAGCCTGATGATGGTGCCGAACTACAGTCGGCCCTATGCTCTGAAATTCAGCACCTTCCTCGCCAAACATGATTTCGAGGCCACGTTCCAGAACGGGTTCCTGGCCAGCATCAAGAGCAACCAGGATACCACCGCCGTCGCCTTGGCGCTGATCAAGCTTGTCGAGGAAGCAACGAAAGCGGGCGGCGGCGGGAAGGCCTTTGCCGACAGGGGGGGCGGGACCGGAGATCGCTTCGGCATCTACGACTTCGTGTTTGATGACAACGGCAACATTGCCGGCTTGCGGCCGCTGGTCTCGGACAAGACGCTGATGAAAGTTCCAGCAAGTGCGCCTGTTGTCGTCCCACCAGACGTGCCGGGGAGCGGGGGCGGGACCGGCGAACCCATCCGCGTGAACTAGGCAGGCTGGACATGGCCAGGCAGCGAGCCTACGCACCGACGGTGTGGGACATCCGACGGGCCGGGCTGGCGCAGTTCGATGCGCTGATGGCGATGCCGAACATCCGCTACATGACGGTCGGCTACAAGGCCAGGGATGGCAAAAGGTCTTCCGAAAAGGCGTTGAAATTCTATGTCGACCGCAAGCAGGATGTGCCCGCGGGCGATGCGCTTCCGGAACGGCTTGGTGGGCTGTCGTTTGACGGCGGCTCGGTCGCATTCGTGCCGACCGACGTCGTCGAGCTTACCGGTGTGCCCCGGGCTTTCGGGCTGCGCTCGGGCCACATCATCAGGTCCTTCGGCCGGAAAGGCGTTGGCGCAATCAGCTACACGCGCAATGGTGCCAAGTTTCTGCTGACCAACGCCCATGTCGTGGTGGATGTGCCGAGGGGTGGCGTCGCCGGCCCGGTCGACGTGCTCAACCGCATCGACGGCCAGTTCTACAGGTTCGGCACGGTGGTCAATGCGTCGCCGCTGCAGCCTAACCGCGTCACCACGCATGACGTCGCGGTGATTGCAGTCGATCCGAGGTTCGAGGTCGACGACTTCATGATCCTCGACATGGACAATGACGTCGACAGCATGGAGGGAATAGGCACGCTCGCCACGCACGAATACTGGTATCGGGTCGAGGGGCGGCGTTTCGCCTGCATGTTTCCCGAGCGCGTGGTCGGACCGATGCTGATCGACGTCGATGGCGTCGAGGTGCCATATGCCGAGTTCTGGCAACTCCAGATGACGCAAGGTGTTGCGCGACCGGGCCATTCCGGGGCCTTGCTGTGCCGGACCAGCGGTGCCGATGTCGTTGCCTGCGGCCTGGTCTTTGGCGGCAACGAAAACAACCTCGTCTATGCGTTCCCGTTCAACAAGATGTGGCGGCTGGTCAATCCCTGAGGACCGGGCAGAGGCCCCCGACAGGGGCGAGGCACGGCCGCAAGGCGGTGGTTGGCTACTCGGCCGCGGTCCGCGCGGCGTGCCTGGCGGCGGCATGGGCGCGCACGGCGTCGCCGAAGGCCTTGAAGATGCGCTGCGAGACGTCGTCCGAACTGACCCAGTATTCGGGGTGCCACTGGACGCCCACGGCGAAGGCGCGGGAGTCGCGGACCGACACCGCCTCGACCGTGCCATCGAACGCAACCGCCTCGACCTGCAGCTTTGGCCCGAGACGGTCGACCGCCTGACGGTGGACCGAATTGACCTGGATGTCACCCGCCCCAAACACGCCGGCCAGGCAGCTGCCCGGCTTGATGGTGACGGCCTGGCGGATGGCGAAGCGCTCGTCCTGGATGTCGCTGACCGGCGCCCGGTGATCCATCGAGCCCTCGCGCTCCTGTATCTCGGTGGCGAGGCTGCCGCCGAGCGCGACGTTCATTTCCTGGATACCGCGGCAGATGGCAAGCAGCGGCACGCCGCGCTCGATGGCCTTGCGGATCAGCGGCATGGTCGTTGCATCGCGGGCCGGGTCGTAGGGGCCGTTGGCTTCGGTCGCTTCCTCGCCATAGAGCGTCGGATCGACATTCGACTTCGAACCGGTCAACATCACGCCATCGACCGATGACAACAGCTCATCGAGGTCGAGCCGGTCGCCGAAGGACGGCACCAGAAGCGGAAATACGCCCGCGCCGGCAATCGCCGCCTCCAGATACTGCTGGGGCGCCGCATGCCAGGTGTAGTTCTCGAACTGGCGAACATCGGTCGAGACGGCGACGAGCGGCTGACGCATGATGGAGATCAAATCCTTACCGGGAGCAGCGTGTTCAATTGCTTGCAAAATAGGCGATCCGAAGGCGCATTTCCAACACAAGTTTGCATATCAGGCGTGCATCCGGCGCTGGGCTTAGACTATAGTTTTAGATGCCCGCGCGAGATGCGCGAATTCCGCCACCCAGTCCCGAAAGCCCGGTTTCGTGCGCTTTACTCGCTTCCCTCGCCGTGTATTGTCGCGGGCGGCGTCAGTCGTGGGAGTCCGATAAATTCCCCAGCGTCACATATGTTTCTTTCGGTCCAGCATGGGAGGATTTTGATGGATCGCCGTTCATTTATCAGGAAGGCCGGAACGACCGGCGTCGGTGCGGCCGCGGCTGCCGCGACGCTTGCAGCGCCAGCTATTGCTCAGTCCAATCCGAAGATCACCTGGCGTCTTGCTTCGTCGTTCCCGAAGTCGCTCGACACCATCTACGGCGGCGCGGAGACCCTGTCGAAGTACCTGTCCGAAGCGACCGACGGCAACTTCACCATTCAGCCCTTCGCAGCTGGTGAAATCGTTCCGGGCCTGCAGGCTGCCGACGCCGCTGCGGCGGGTACGGTCGAAGCCTCCCATACGGTGGCATATTACTACTGGGGCAAGGACCCCACGTGGGCACTAGGCGCGGCAGTTCCGTTCTCACTCAACGCTCGCGGAATGAACGCCTGGCACTATCATGGCGGCGGCATCGACATCTTCAACGAGTTCCTCGGCACCCAGGGGCTCTACGGCCTGCCGGGCGGCAACACAGGCGTCCAGATGGGCGGCTGGTTCCGCAAGGAGATCAACACGGTTGCCGACTTGCAGGGCCTGAAGTTCCGCGTTGGTGGCTTCGCCGGCAAGGTTCTCGAACGACTGGGCGTTGTTCCGCAGCAGCTCGCCGGTGGCGACATCTACCCGGCTCTCGAGAAGGGCACCATCGACGCCGCCGAGTGGGTCGGTCCGTATGACGACGAGAAGCTCGGCTTCCACAAGGTCGCGCCGTACTACTACTATCCAGGCTGGTGGGAAGGCGGTCCGACCGTCCACTTCATGTTCAACAAGGCGAAGTTCGAAGAGCTGACCCCGGCCTACAAGTCGCTGCTGCGCACGGCCGCCCAGGCGACCGACGCGAACATGCTGCAGAAGTACGACCGTCTGAATCCGACCGCGATCAAGAGCCTGGTTGCCAACGGTGCGCAGCTGCGTCCATTCAGCCCGGAAATCCTGCAGGCCTGCTCCGACAAGTCGAACGAGGTCTATGCGGAGATGGAAGCCGGCAATCCACAGTTCAAGAAGATCTGGGATTCTATCAAGGACTTCCGCAAGGACCACTATCTGTGGGCCCAGGTCGCTGAATACAACTACGATACCTTCATGATGATCCAGCAGCGCAACGGCAAGCTCTGATCTCATCTGAACGATGCCAAAGAAAACCCCGGGGCTCGCGCCCCGGGGTTTTTGTTTGCCGGACGGAGCCAGCTCGCTCGTCGGGCCTCTCTCAGGCCTATGAAAAAAGGGCGCCTTGCGGTGCCCTTTTTCGCGTTCGACTTGCGTCAGTTGAAGCTTGGCGGCTTCGTCAGATCGTTGGCGGGCGCTGGCTGGGCGGGAGCCGTGCCGGGGGCCGCCGGAGCACCGAGCGGAGGCAGGCCAAGGCCGCCGCCGAGACCGGGCATGTCCGGCATCTTGATCTCGATCGTCGACGGATCGACGACCTTGCCCTTGTAGTGCATCACCATTTGCGGGAAGGCGATGGTCAGGCCGATCATGATGATCTGGATGCAGACGAACGGCACCGCACCCCAGTAGATCTGGCCTGTGGTCACCGGCTGGATGTTCTTGCCGGTGATGCGGTCGAGATAGGGCACGCGGGCCGCGACCGAGCGCAGGTAGAAAAGCGCGAAGCCGAAGGGCGGATGCATGAAACTGGTCTGCATGTTGACGCCCAGGAGCACGCCGAACCAGATCAGGTCGATACCGAGCTTGTCGGCGGCGGGCGCCAGCAGCGGCACGATGATGAAGGCCAGCTCGAAGAAGTCGAGGAAGAAGGCCAGCAGGAAGACCAGGATGTTGACGGCGATCAGGAAACCGACCTCGCCGCCGGGCAGCGACACCAGCAGGTGTTCGACCCAGAGGTGGCCGTTGACGCCGTAGAAGGTCAGCGAGAAGACGCGGGCGCCGATCAGGATGAAGATGACGAAGGACGACAGTCTTGTCGTCGAAGCCAGCGCCTGGCGGATCACGTCGAATGAGAGCCGACCTTTCGCGGCGGCCATGATCAAGGCGCCGACCGATCCCATCGCGCCGCCTTCGGTCGGCGTGGCGATGCCGAGGAAGATGGTGCCGAGCACCAGGAAGATCAGCGCCAGCGGCGGGATCAGCACGATGATGACCTGCTGGGCCAGCCGCGACATCATGTTGATCTTGAGGCCACGGTCGGCGATCGCTGCGATGTAGATGACGATGATGCCGACACAGGCGCCGAGGATATCGGCGTTGGCGCCATGTGTCGGCGACAGGTAGACATGCGCGGCATAGGCAATCACCGCGGCGAGCAGCAGTGCTGCAAACAGCGAGGTTACGCCGTGGCCGAGCGTGCGGGCCTCAAGCGGCAGGGCCGGCATCGATTTCGGCCGGATGATCGACATCAGGAAGATGTAGCCCATGTAGAGCCCGGTCAGCACAAGGCCGGGGATCAGCGCGCCCTTGTACATATCGCCGACCGAGCGGCCGAGCTGGTCGGCGAGCACAATGAGCACGAGCGAGGGCGGAATGATCTGGGCCAGCGTGCCGGATGCGGCGATGACGCCGGAAGCAACCCTGCGGTCATAGCCGTAGCGCAGCATGATCGGCAGAGAGATCAGCCCCATGGCGATGACCGAAGCCGCCACCACGCCGGTGGTCGCCGCAAGCAGCGCGCCGACGAAGATCACGGCATAGGCGAGGCCGCCGCGGATCGGACCGAAAAGCTGGCCGATGGTGTCGAGCAGATCCTCGGCCATGCCGGAGCGTTCGAGCACGATGCCCATGAAGGTGAAGAACGGGATCGCCAGCAGCGTTTCGTTCGCCATCACGCCCCAGAAACGATCAGGCAGTGCATAGAGCAGCGGCCAGTCGAGGGTAATGGAGTTGTTCGAATAGGGGGCGAGTTCGACGCCGATGAAGAAGAACAGCAAGCCATTGGCAGCCAGAGAGAATGCCACCGGATAGCCCACAAGCATGAAGACGATGAGCGAGAAGAACATGATCGGCGCCATGTTCTGGGCGATGAACTCCATCATGGGCGCACCTCGTCGGCCAGCGCCTTGCCTTCGATCTCGGCGGCCTCATGCGCCGAGATGAAGGGGGTGGGGTCCTCCATGTCGCCGCGCATGATGGCGATCTTCTTGATGATCTCGGAGATGCCCTGGAAGAATAGCTGGATGAAGCCGACCAGCAGCAGCGCCTTGGCCGGCCACAGGATCAGACCGCCGGCGCTCGCCGACATCTCGCCCGAGCGATAGGACAGGCCGACATATGGAACGAAGTAGAAGATCATCAGGATGACAAACGGCATCAGGAAAAGGAGATGGCCCAGCAGGTCGATCCAGTGCTGCACCCTACGTGAGAACAGGCCGTAGACGATGTCGATGCGGATGTGCTCGTTCTGTTTCAGCGTATAGGCGGCAGCCAGCATGAAAGCCGCGCCGAACAGATACCACTGCAGTTCGAGCCACGCGTTCGACGACATGTTGAATGTCTTGCGGACGACCGCATTGCCCGCGCTGACGAGAATGGCGACCAGGATCGCCCATGAAACGGTCTTGCCGATCGCTTCGTTGATACGGTCAATGACCCTGGATAGAGCCAGAAGCCCTGCCATGCATTCCTCCCTTTGATTGGTGGGGCTGCCACGTTCCCCGTTTTGATTTTTGAGCTTGCCCCAGCAGTCCATGGGTATGCTGCTGGTGGGGGCCGCGTCAACATGACCACGGCATGGCGTCAACCGTCGAAAGCCCTGCAAATCCGGGGAAAAGGCGGCCTGACCCTGAGGCATTAAACCAAAGTCGAAAGCGCTTCATCAAGCTCAGGACGCGGCGGGGGCATCCCTGCGCTCGGCAGTCAGGACCAGCAGCGCGGCGAGCAGCGCATACATCCAGGCATCGCGCCACTCGATGGGGAAGTAGCCGGCCCAGAGCGATTCAACCATGCCGAAGACCGCGGCTCCAGTGGCTGGGTTCGGCGGTGAGCAATAGCCGCCCACAGCGGTGACGAAGAGGACCTTTATTCCATAGACGAGGCCGGCGCCGAAGCCGAGATTGCCGTAGTAGAGCGCGGCCAGGATACCTGCCAAGCCTGCGCACAATCCGCCCAGCAGCAATGCGCCGTGGAAGACGCGCCCGATGTCGACGCCGCAAAATTGGGCGGCGAGCGGGTCGTCGGCCACGGCGCGCCAGCAAAGGCCAAAGCGAGAGCGCGAAAGATAGACGGTCGCGGCGACAACCACCGCCGCTGCAACCGCGACATTGATCAACTGGATGACGGTCAGCGTGGCGACGAAAACGCTGTTCGAGGCGAAGATGACCGGCGTGGCCAGCATCGGCGGCAGCCAGTAGTCATGGGTGTCGGCGGAAATGCGGCTCAACTCCATCAGCACGATCAGGACGCCCAGGGTGGCGGCAACGATGGTGTTGGGCGAACGCTCGACCAGGGGTGCCAGGACGGCTCGCGACAACACCCGACTGAGCAAGGCAGCGTATCCCATTGCCACGGCAATGCCGAAGGCCACGGTGACCGGCAGCGTCAGCCAAAGCTCCTGCCAGCCATATACTGCCGCCAGGATCATCGTCTGGCCGCAGAAGGCGAAGATGCCGCCATAGGCGAGGTTGGTGCGGCGGAGCAGGCCATTGCCGAGCGCATAGCCGAAAGCGAGCAAGCCGTAGATCGCAGCCGAGTGAATGCCATTCAGAAGCTGCTGCAGGAAATAGAGCATGCATTACCCAGCGCCGCGGCGTGTCAGTCCTCACGGTCGAGGCTGCATCCGAATTCATAACTTGTCAAATGATGATTACAGGTTAGATTTCTCAAATGACCATTTCCTGGACGCAGCATCGTTTTTCGGGCGGAGTGCTCGCACTCGACACGGCCAATACGGTTGTTCTTCGTGGCGACGCGCAGCGCGGTTTCGATCGCTTTGCCGATCCGCTCGAGATCGAGCGTTTTGCCGAGGCCGCTTCCAGGTTTCGCACCGATGAGTTGAAGGGCAGGGTGCTGGCGGCGCCCGAGCCGCTGAAGGTGGCTGGCAAAGTCATCGCGATCAGGGAAGCTACGGACAGGCTGTTTCGCGGGGCTGCCAGCGACGCGGCGCTGGCGGCCGTGGCGATGCCGGCGTTCCTCAATGCCTGCGCGGCCGGCTTGGCGGGAAGCGGCGAGGCTTTCAGCGCCGACGCGCCGTTCGGCCGTTCGCCACAGCCGCTGGCCTTGGAAGCGGCATTGGCGGTATCGGCGCTGTCGCTGCTGGCGAGTGGGACAATCTCCCGCCTGCGGATATGCCCGAACTGCCGCTGGCTGTTCCTCGACCGCAGCCGCAACGGGAGCAGGCAATGGTGCGACATGGCCGTCTGCGGAAACCGCCAAAAGGCCAAACGCCACTACGACAGGCGCAAGGAGGTGCTCAATGGTTGAGTGGAAGGGTGCAACGTTTGTCGTGCTGTCTGCCCTGATCGCAATGGCGGGATGCCGGGACAGCGGCGACGGCGAGCGCTTCGAGCTTTCGGGCCGGTTGTTCGTCTTCAACTATCGTGTCGCGACTGTGCAATATCTGGTGACGTTGAAGCCACTGAAGCCTGTCGGCAATGGCGAAGTCGCCGTTGCCCGTTTCGACAATCCCGCCGGCGGCGAAGCCATTGTCGTTCGCCAGAAGATCTGGCCGATGCTCGACAAGGTGACGATCCAGAGCCCGCCGCTCGAATGCGTCGCCAAGGATCGTCCCTACAAGGTTTCGATCAGCATAGAAGGGCCGACAGGCAAGGTGCTGCAAACGATCGAAACGACGATGGTTTCTTCGCAGGACCAGTCGATGTTGCCGGACGCGCCGCTGGTCGTGGGGCCGCTCTACGATGCCAATCCCAAGCTGCGTGGCCATCCGGACGGCCGGCTGCCAGGGGCGCGCCACCCGAACTGCCCGCCGGCGGCATAGCAGCCCAGCCCATCGGGCAGCATGGAGAGGAGCAAGCAATGCCGTGCCTTCATCAAGCAACGGCCGGGCGTTGATCTGGCGCTGCTTATTTGCGGTGCAGAGAATTTCGTTTGACGCGACAGCGCGTCCCAGAAAAGCTATCCCTGAGCTACCCAAGGTCAGCTGCCCCGAATCGTGGGCGGTTGGGTCACAGGAAATGCCGATGACGCTTCATGACGTCGCTCTCGATGACAAGTTCGATCTGGGCAAGGAGCGGGTGTTCCTCTCCGGCGCGCAAGCTGTCATCCGGATGCTGCAGATGCAGCGCCAGCGCGACCGTCTTGCCGGCCTCGACACGGCCGGTTTCGTTTCGGGGTATCGCGGTTCGCCGCTCGGCGGGCTCGACCTGCAGCTGTGGAAGGCGAAGAAGCAGCTTGCGCAATCCAACATCGTCTTCCAGCCCGGCCTGAACGAAGAGCTGGCCGCCACCGCCTGCTGGGGTGCGCAACAAGCCGAACTGCTGGGCGAAGGCAAGCATGACGGCGTCTTTTCGGTCTGGTACGGCAAAGGCCCTGGCGTCGACCGCTCGGGTGACGTCTTCCGTCACGCCAATCTCGCCGGTTCTTCCCGGCATGGCGGCGTTCTGGCGCTGATGGGCGACGACCACACCGCCGAATCCTCGACCAACGCGCATGCCACCGAGTTCCTGTTCGTCGACACGATGATCCCGATCCTCAACCCCGGCGGGGTGCAAGAGCTGATCGACTACGGCCTCTACGGGTTTGCGCTGTCGCGTTTCGCCGGGACGTGGGCGGCGATCAAATGCGTCAAGGACAATATCGAATCGACCGCGTCCGTCGACGCCTCGCTTGGACGGCTCAACATCGTCATCCCCGAGTTCGACATGCCGCCGGGCGGGCTCAACATCCGCATCGAGCTCGACCAGCTTGGACAAGAGGCGCGACTGCACGAATACAAGCGCGCCGCTGCCGCTGCCTTTATCCGGGCCAACGGCATCAACCGCATCGTCTACTCAGGCGGCCGCAAGCCGAAGATCGGCATCATTACGGTCGGCAAGAGCTTCCTCGACGTGCGCCAGGCGCTTGATGATCTCGGCATCGACGAGAAGCGCGCCAACCAGCTGGGCATTCGCCTGTTCAAGGTCGGCTGTCCCTGGCCGCTCGATCTTGAGCACATCCGCGACTTTGCCAAGGGCCTCGAGATGATCCTGGTTGTCGAGGAAAAGCGCTCGCTGATCGAGACCCAGGTGCGCGAGGAACTGTACGGCACATCGATGCAGCCGAGAGTGGTCGGCAAGAAAGACGAGCGCGGCGACTGGCTGTTTCCGGCCAAGGGCGCGCTCGACCCCAACGACATCGCCATCGCGATCGGTGAGCGGGTGCTGAAGGTGATCGGCTCGTCGGAGGAGATCGCGGTGCGCGTCGGCAGGTTGCGGCAATACCAGGCGATGCTGGCGGACACCAAGGACGTCGGCGCGCGCACGCCGTTCTTCTGTTCGGGTTGCCCGCACAATTCGTCGACCAGGGTGCCTGAAGGATCGATCGCCGGTGCCGGTATCGGTTGCCATTTCATGTCATTGTGGATGGACCGCAGCACGGTGGGCTTTACCGCCATGGGCGGCGAGGGCGCGCAATGGGTCGGGCAGGCTCCGTTTTCCAAGCGCGAACACATTTTCCAGAATCTCGGCGACGGCACCTACAATCATTCCGGTGCGCTGGCGATCCGCTTCGCGCTCGCCTCGGATGCCAACATCACCTACAAGATCCTCTACAACGACGCGGTCGCGATGACCGGCGGCCAGCCCCATGAAGGCAGCCTGACCGTCGACATGATCGCCCGCCAGGTGCGCGCGGAAGGCGTCGAGCGCATTGCCGTCGTCACCGACGAGCCGGACAAATATGGCGGCCGCTCGCAGTTTCCCGCCGGCACGACATTTCATCATCGCGACGATCTCGATCTTGTCCAGCGCGAGCTGCGCGACATCAAGGGTGTCACGGTCCTGCTCTACGACCAGACCTGCGCTGCCGAAAAGCGCCGGCGTCGCAAGCGCGGCACCTTTCCCGATCCCGACAAGCGCGTGTTCATCAACGAGCTTGTCTGCGAGGGTTGCGGCGATTGTGGCGTCAAGTCGAATTGCGTCTCGATCCAGCCGGTCGAAACGGAGTTCGGCCGCAAGCGCAAGATTGACCAGTCGAGCTGCAACAAGGACTTTTCCTGCGTCAACGGCTTCTGCCCGTCCTTTGTGACCGTGCATGGGGCCAAGATCCGCAAGGCTGAAGGTATTGCCGGCACCAGCGATGCGTTGCAGGGCGTACCCGATCCGCGGCAATTCCCGCTCGGCCGCGATGGCTGGGCCGCGATCATCGACGGCGTCGGCGGTACCGGTGTCGTCACCGTCGGCGCGGTGCTGGGCATGGCGGCCCATCTCGAGGGCAAGGGCTGCGGCATGATCGACATGGCCGGTCTCGCCCAGAAGGGCGGTTCGGTTTTCACCCATGTCCGCATCGCGCGTTCGCCCGAGGATATCAACGCCATCCGCGTCTCTGCCGGCAAGGCGGATCTGATCCTCGGCTGCGACCTCGTGGTTTCCGGCGCGAAGAAGGTGCTGGCGGCCGTTCGCGAGGACCACACGATCTTTGTCGCCAACACCGCCGAGGTGATGCCGGGCGAATTTACCCGTTCGGCCGACTTTTCGCTGCCCAGCGAGCGACTGCGGAAAGCCATACGTTCCGCCGCCGGCGACGGAAACGCGCACTTCTTTGACGCGACGCGCACCGCCTCGGCGTTGTTCGGCAATTCGCTTGGCGCCAACATGTTCATGCTCGGATTTGCCTTCCAGCATGGCGGGCTTCCACTGTCGGCCGAAGCGGTCGAGCGGGCCATCGAACTCAACGGCGAAGCCGTGGCAATGAACGTTTCCGCGTTCCGCTGGGGCCGGCGGGCAGCGCATGAACCGGAGTTCGTCCGCGCGATGGTCGGCCGATCGGGCCAGGGCGAGCAGCGCGAGGTGTCGCAGACGCTGGACGAGATGATCGCGCGCCGCGCGGAATTCCTGACCGCCTACCAGAACGCCCAGTATGGCGAACGATATGCCGGCCGCATCGCTTCGATCCGCGCCGCCGAAGAGAAGGCGAGACCAGGATCGACAGTCGTCAGCGAGGCCGCGGCGCGCAGCCTGTTCAAGCTGATGGCGATCAAGGATGAATACGAGGTGGCGCGGCTCTACACCGATGGCTCGTTCCAGCGCGCGTTGGCCAGGCAGTTCCAGGGCTATGATCGCCTGGAGTTCCACCTCGCCCCGCCGATCCTTGGCCGCAAGGGTGCGGACGGCGTGGCGCGCAAGTCGAGCTTCGGGCCGTGGATGATGAAAGGCTTCAAGCTGCTGGCGGCCATGAAAGGGTTGCGTGGCGGGGCGTTCGATGTTTTCGGCTACACGACAGAGCGGCGCATGGAGCGCGAAATTCTGACGCGCTTCGAAGCCGATCTCGATCTCATCCGCGCGAGCCTGAGAAACGACAATATCGAGGCTGCCGCCGCGCTTGCGTCGGTGCCGCAAATCATTCGCGGCTATGGTCATGTCAAGCACGCGAGCGCCGACAAGGCTGCAGGCGAACGGCAACGACTGGTCGAACGCGTGAAGTCGGCTTCGCCGGAGCCTGTGCTCCAGGCGGCCGAATAGAGATACGAGTTGTTTACCTGAAACTAAATTAGTGGTTGTGGCGCGCAAATCTTCGCGCGGCCAATGATGGCGGCCCAAAGTTTCTAAGCCTTTCTTAAGGCGAATATGACAGTGGTGGGGTCCTCCAGCGGGCCTCGGACGTGCGCAGAAGAAACAACGATATACCGGTCGACGTCTACATACCTTTCGTGGAAACGCTTTTCCGCGACGGCGCGACGCTGGCCGTTGGTATTGTTGCCCAGACGGTTCTGATTGTCGTCGTATACTGGAAGACGGCCCATCCGCTTTATCTGGCCGTTGCACTGTTCATGGTGCTCGTCGGCACTTTGCGGATGCAGAATTTTCGCAAATACAACAACATGCCATCGCCGACGACGTGGGAAGAAGCTCACAAGCGCGAGAACGACTACATCCTCTATGGCACGCTGCATGGTGGGGCGCTGGGGGCGTTCTGCCTTGCAGGCATCTATTTCGCCCATGACAACTTTGCCGAGATTGCCGCTGTCTGCGTGACACTGGCGTCGGCCACTTCTATCGCCGGGCGCAACTACGGCTCGCCGCGCATGGTGATGATTTTCATCGTCACCACCACGTGGCCGATATCCCTCGGATTTCTGTTGCGTGGCGATTTCTATCACGTGTTCCTTGGCTTGTTGTCTGCGCCGTTTCTCTTTGCGATCCGGAAATTTGCCGACACCGTTCGAGACGTGCTGTTTACGGCGGTTTCCGAAGAGAAAAAGGCAAACCATCTCGCGCAGCGCTTCAATCGCGCTCTCAACACCATGTCGCATGGGCTTGTTATGCTCGGCCCCGATGGCCGCGTCGCCGTTGCGAACGCCGAAGCCGCTCAGCTGATGTCGGTCAAGTCGCCCGAGGCGCTGCTCGGGCGCTCGATACATGGTTTGCTGATGCGCGGCGTGGCCGGTGGGCTGCTGGCCCTCAAGGACTGCCGCTACATTGAATCCCAGCTTACGCGCGCGTTGCGCGAGGGCAGGGATCGCAAGGTTCTGGTTTCGTTGTCCAATGGCCAGTGCCTGGAGTTTTCCGCTCGCGAAGGCAGTCAGGAACTCGGCGTCATCACCTTCGAAGACGTGACGGCTCGCGTTGCCGCCGAAGAGAAGATCCGCTTCATGGCTCGCTACGACAGCCTGACGGCTCTGCCCAATCGCGCACATTTCCACGAGGTGGTTGCCGAGTGCCTGCAACTGGGCAACCAGGACCGCTTCTGCGCACTGGCGGTGCTCGACCTCGACGACTTCAAGAGCGTCAACGACACGCTGGGACACCCCGTCGGCGACGGTTTGATCTACGCCGTGGCGGAGCGCTTGGCCGGATTCGCCTGCGAGAGCGTCAAGGTCAGCCGTTTTGGCGGCGACGAGTTCATGATCTATTTCGACCGGATCGACGACGAAGCCCACTTGAGATCGTTGCTCGACAGCATCTTTGTCGGCTTGCAAGGCGAGGTCGACGTAGCCGGCCACCTGTTGCGCATCCAGGCGAGTGGTGGTGCCGTGCTCGGCCTCGCCTCGGCCTCCGATGTGGACGGCATGATCGTCAAGGCCGACCTGGCGCTCTACAAGGCCAAGGAGCAGGGCAAGAATGCCTGGTACCTGTTCGAGTCTGTCATGGATGCGGCATTCCGAAATCGTCAGGTAATGAAGGCAGACCTGCGCGCGGCCGTCGAGGCAAACGGGCTTCGCGTCGTCTACCAGCCGATCGTTTCGATGAGCACGATGCGCATCGCCAGCTGCGAAGCGCTGTGCCGCTGGGATCATCCGGAGCTGGGGCCGGTTTCGCCCGCTACGTTCATTCCTCTCGCCGAGGAGATGGGGATCATCTCGGAAATCAGCACATTCGTGCTGATGGCGGCTTGTTCGGAATGCGCCAAATGGCCCGCGCCGATCAGTGTCTCGGTCAATCTGTCCGCGAAAGATTTCCGCAGCCGCGACGTTGTTGCAAAGGTCAAGGCTGCGCTTGCCGCGTCAAACCTGTCCGCCAACCGTCTCGAAATCGAGGTCACGGAAACGGCGCTGCTCGATGACAAGTCGCAGACCGGCGCCTATGTCGAGGAACTGAAGGCGCTCGGTGTCCGCATTGCCCTCGATGACTTCGGCACCGGCTATTCCAGCCTGAGCTACCTGCACAAATTGCCGCTCGACAAGGTCAAGATCGACCGCAGCTTCCTCGCCGACGTGGCGCAGAATCCGCGTTCATTGCACTTGCTCAAGGGTGTCGTCGACCTTTCCAAGTCCCTCGGCCTGGCCGTGACGATCGAGGGCGTCGAGACCTTCGAGCAGCTCAAGATATTGGCCGTTACGGTTCAACCAGACCTCGTCCAGGGGTTCTTGTTCGGATCGGCACTGTCGTCCTCGGGCATCGAAACCATGTCGAATACCACTTGGCCGTTCGTCGAGGACATCCGCGCCGCAAGGTTATCGTTGCGCCGCTGACCACGCCGTGCGCGGCGAACGGGCAACCCGCTCGTTAACCTTAACAATAGGTAAATAGTTAAACTCGTATTTTTATGTTTTGAAGTTATACCCGCTACCGTAGTGTCCGCGCTGAGCGGGGGTACGGGGAAAATCATGGACTTGCGAGTAGACGCGTATCGTGAACAGTCGAGTGACCAGGGAAGTTCACAGACCGAAGAGATGTCCAGTTTCGCGCGCCACGTCCACGCGCTCCTGGACCGCACCGAATATCGCCGATGCGAGTCGGGCGAGGATTTCGAGAACATTTACCGGCTGCGCTACAATTCGTACCGGATGAACGATCTGGTGCCCGAAAATGCGTCACGAATGGTGCATGATCATTTTGACGAGCTCCCCAATTGCCATACGTTCGGCATCTATGTCGATGACAGGCTTGTCAGCACGCTGCGCCTGCACGACGTGTCGACTGCCACCCCGCTGTCGCCGGCTTTCAGCGTCTATTCAGACCTGTTGGCGCCTCGCGTGGCGGCAGGCGAGGTATTCATCGATCCCAGTCGCTTCGCTGTCGACGTGGAATGGTCGCGCCTTTATCCGCCGATCCCATACATCACTCTTCGCCTGGCGGGCATGGCATGTTTCCATTTCAACGCGCCATATTGCATTTCCATGATCCGCGAAGATCATGCCGCGTTCTACAAACGCATCTATCAGGCGAGGCCGATCGGCGATGCACGCCCCTATGGCGGGGTGATCAATTGTTTTGCCTTGCTCTATCAGGCGGACGTTCTCGCGATCAAGAATGAGACTTACGCTCGCTTCCCATTCTTCAAGTCGACGCCAATGGAGCAGCGGATGATGTTCGGCAAGCCGCCGAAGGGCGAGCTGGCGCCGCTGACCATCTTGCCAACGGCAAAATACTATCGCGAAGCTGCCTGAGCTTCGCGTAGGCTGTCCCCCGCGCGCGAGCATGGCCGCCGATTCCCGATCTTGCGGGGGTCACGCCGCAGATCAGGGACGACCGGCTGGAATGACGACGCACAACACCAAGCACATTTTCGGGATCGCCTTGCTTCTTGCGCTGGCGCTCTCCGGCCCGGCATGCGCCGAGGAAGCGATCGACATCACCAATCTCGCGTTTCGCACCGGTCCCTATGCTGAGACCGGAGCCGCGCTCGCCAATGGCCAGCGCGATTATTTCCAGATGCTCAACGAGCGCGACGGCGGCGTAAACGGCATCAGGCTGAGTTACAGCGAGTGTGAAACCGGCTTCAACACAGACAAGGGCGTCGAGTGTTATGACAAGGCCAAGGCGGCGAGCATCGTCACCCAGCCCTGGTCACCGGCGACCACGCTTGCAATCCTGCCGAAGGCCGCCGCTGACAAGCGGCCGCTGCTCGCCGCGGGCCACGGGATTTCGGCGATGGCCGACGGCACGGTGTTCGGCTGGGGCTTCAATCCTCCGATAAGCTATTGGGACGGGGCGTCGATCCTGCTCAAGGACATCGCCGACGGCGACCTCGACAAGCTGCGCGGCAAGAAGGTCGCGTTGCTGCATCTCGACGCGCCCTATGGCGAAGAACCTATCGCCTTGCTCAAGGAGTATGCCGACACCTTCGGCTTCTCGCTCGTCGCAGTCCCGGTCGGCGCCAAGGAAATGCAGAGCCAGTCGCCGCAGTGGCGGCAGATCAAGGAGCAGGGCGCCGATTTCGTGCTGCTGTGGGGCTGGGGCACGATGAATGCCGGTGCGCTGGCGGAAGCCGCCAAGGTCGGGTTCCCGATGGACAGGATCGCCGGCATCTGGTGGTCGGGCAATGACGAAGACCTGAAAGCCGCGGGGGATGCGGCGAAAGGCTATCGCATCGTGTCGTGGAACATGCCTAGCCGGGAAGCTGAAGCGATGCGCGATATCGAGCGCTACGTGCTCAAGTCCGGCAAGTCGCAGGTCGCGCCGGAAGAACTTGGAGGCCTTCTCTACCAGCGGGGCGTGCTCGCTTCGATGTTCGTCGCCGAGGTGATCAAGGCTGCGCAGCTGCATTTCGACGTCAGGTTGATCAATGGCGAGCAGATGCGGTGGGGGCTCGAGAACCTCAGCATCGACGAAGCAGCGCTTGCTTCGCTCGGCATGGAAGGCATGATTGCGCCTTTCGCGACGTCCTGCCGGGATCATTCGGGGCGCGGCGGCGCCTGGATGCTGCAATGGGACGGCGCGCGCCTGGTCAAGACCTCGGACATACTCAAGGCAGACCAGGAAATGATCGCGCCACTTGTCGAGGCGGAGGCGAAGAAGTTCGCCGAAGCGCACGCGCCCTGGGCCATGAACGAAGGCTGCGCCGCCGGCCAATCCGCGCCGACAGCGCCGTGAGTTTCCGCGCAATTGCGGTCACTGTCCCGTCATACCTCAAGGGTTGCGGCCGTCGTGGCGCCGACTGCCGTCCGGATGGCGGAAGAACAGGCGCAAACTGCCGATTTCCAAGCTGTTGATTGATAATCTTGTCGCAGTCGCGGTGGCAATCTGCCCATTGCCCTGATGCCCCTATTTCGCTATGTGCCCTTGAACTCGTTTTTTGGAGGGACACTCATGGCTGACAACACGCCGACCGGCCCAGTCGAACTTGGCGCCCAGATGGACTACGCCGAGCATGAAGGCACCTACAATCTTTTCATCAAACTGGCTAAATATTGCACGCTCGTCTGCATCGCGCTGATGATCGCAATGGCGTTCGGCTTCTTTGTCCCGGCCGGATTCTTCTCCGCGACCGTGTTGTTCCTGTTGATCGTCGCTGTTGGCGGCTATCTGCTGCGCGACATACCGACTCACATCAGCTGACGCCGTTGCCTGCAGCCGCGATCGCGGCTGCAGCTGTTCCAGCTGAGGGGCTGGAACCGATGGTACTTGCTTCGAATGTAATCAATGCGGACGAAGCGCTTGGGGGAGTTGTCGGTCATTTCACCGGCAGCGCCCAATTCTGGCATGATCTGAAGACGGGTGCGTTGGCGGTTTCCGCCAGTATCCAAGATAGTTTTCGTTGGTAGGGGGGCCGACGCACCGTTTCGCGTCAGTCGCCTTACGTTTGGTAAGGTTCCAGCCGAAAGGACGTGACGGTGGGCCAGACGATATTCATACCTAAAGAGATTGATTTGACCGAGGGTCGGGTAGGCGCTTCGCCGGATACGGTGAAACGCCTTGTCGCGCTTGGTTTCGAGGTTGTGGTCGAGGCGGGGGCGGGGACGCTGTCGCGGATATCGGATGCCGACTACGTGGCGGTGGGAGCTGTCATCGGCAAGGCGTCGGATGCGGGTCGCGCCGACGTTGTGCTGAAGGTGCGCCGGCCGAGCGAAGCCGAGGTCAAGGGCTACAAGGCGGGCGCTGCGGTGCTTGCCATCATGGATCCCTACGGCAACGATGCAGCGATCGCGGCGATGGCCAAGGCTGGTGTCACGGCATTCGCCATGGAGTTCATGCCGCGCATCACGCGTGCCCAGGTGATGGACGTGTTGTCCTCGCAGGCCAACCTCGCCGGCTACCAGTCGGTGCTCGACGGCGCCTATGAGTACGACC
>NZ_JANKZL010000017.1 GCF_027568395.1 Aminobacter sp. HY435
CATCGTGCCGCTGAGTTGCCGGTCTGGCTTCACAGATACAATTGGCATCGCCCGCATGGCAGCCTAAGGTCCAAAACACCCATCAGCCGCCTCGGCGTGACCGAGGACAACCTGTTGAGGCTCCACAGCTAGGGTGCCCGCTCGCCCGGATTCGGCGGTGTCGCGAGCACTCGCGGTGAAGGTCATGTGGTGACGAACAGGCCCTTGGCAGCCTTGTGCCGGTCAAGACTGCGAAGAAATGGCGGATCGCGCCGGAACTTACGCTGTTGCCCGCTGCATAAGGTTTGGCCAGGACCGGCAGCATCTGGTAACCAGGAATCTGAGCGGCAGGGTCACGCGGCTCCATTGGCTCCCTCATGTCAGCCCGGAATATCGATCGAAGAAGGCAGCCAGCTTGTCGAGCACCGCTTGTTTCTTGGTAGCGTGGTCGTTGTCCTTCGAGAATCTCGACACCGGCGGCAGGATTCTGGTGATTGCGGTGCCGGTGGTCGGGATGCCGTCATCGCGGAAAGCATTGTCGATGAAACTGCGGGTGGCTTCCGCGTCAAGGTTCTCGTCTGTGATGATGCGATCCAGTTCCTTGACTTTCTTCGCCGCCATGAAGGCCTGCCATTGGTGGCGAACAGGCTGTTGTAGTCACGGATCGCACCTTCAAGGAAATCGCGCGATCCCTGATCCAGTCCTTCGGTCTCGAATTCCTCCTCGCCCAGCAATCCATCCACATCCCTTCATTGACGGCAAAGCCGTAGATCAGGCCGATCTTGAGGCGCTGAGCGGGCGGGATGTCCTTCTGCCGGTTGGCGAACTCCGTGTAATAGCGTTTGGCCGCGTCGATGGAGGCGGTGGCGAAGATGGAATTGAAGCCGCTCAGGCGCTTGCCGGCGTGCCGGTAGCTGGCGCTGCGTTTCGTCTTCTGGTCGAAATGTTCGCGGATATAGCCGGCACTCGCCCGGTCAGGGGCTCAATCCGGCAGGCCGATATCGAGGCACTGTTTGCGGCGGTCCTCAACATGCGATACGAGCGCTACGCGCGCTTCCTTGCGAGGGACATCAATGTCCATCCAAATCCCATGCGTTCCTTCATTCTTTCGACGCGATTGCCGAAAATGGCGCGGACAGGAGCGTTCAACTTCCGCGAGTTGACCAGTCGCATGATCCCTTTGCCGGCAAGCGGCGAAACCGTAAACAGGTCCAGCTGTTCGAACTCAGGTTCCAGCAGCTCGGCAAGTTCGTGCCGGTAGACCCAACGGCGCAGCTGGCCGGATGCAGGTGGCGGGATGGCGTTGTATTTTTCGAGAACGTGCCGGTTTTGAGTTGCCAGCATCAAATAGCCGCCTGGCCGCAGATGGGAGGAAAGTTTACGGACGAAGGCTTGTTGATCGAAGACATGCGACAGGACCTCAAGGGTCACGATGACGTCGAATGTCGCTTTGCCAAAATCCACGGCCATGAAATCGCCCGGCGTGAATGTCACGTGCGGCCAACGCTTCGCCGCGCGGTTCAGCACCTCGTCGGAAAGATCGGTCGCCGTTACGTTGCCGTAGTGCGAAAGTGCCGGAGCGAACCAGCCACTGCCGCAGCCGACGTCCAGTATGTCTAGTTTTTTTTCGCCGATTGTGTCGAGCCAGCCCACAATGACTTCAGCCTGGCGGGCGCTGACCTCGCTTATCTGGTGCTCGCGATTGTCGGCGTTCCATCCATTCCAGAACGCTGCCTGCAGTTTGATCGGCGCATCGCCTTCCGAAAAATTGTACGGCGTAGGCATGGTTTTCCCCCACGCTGCTACAGCTGGATTGCAGATCAGGCATTCGCCCTTTGCCCAATATCCGATCCAAACGAGCCTTTCTCGTCAACTCAGTCATTCGGGTAGTGGTGTAATGCAACCTGGGGGCCGCAGTCGAGAAAGTTGCGACCGCTATTGGCAGTGGCTGCCGCCAGGTTGGTCGCCGAAATGCCGTGTTAGCCGACCTGTCGGTCCGGTGAATGTCGCTGGTCTCCATGCGGCAGGCAGGGTGAGCGAGCCAAATTAAGGTGGCTGATAGGGCGGCTGCGAAACTTCCGCAAACCAAACAGAAAAAACGACGTATTTTCCGCAGCTTGCAAAAATATGGCGGAGGGAGTGGGATTCGAACCCACGGAGAACTTGCGCCCTCGACGGTTTTCAAGACCGTTGCCTTAAACCACTCGGCCATCCCTCCAACTAGCTGACCTGATTGCGCTGCCTGTTCATCGCCCAGGCGGCAAAGGGCCTCGGCTAGATCGGCTGCGCATAGCAACTACTTGGCATTGCGAGTCGCGGTTATAGCTGGCTGCAACGCGGCGTCAACCTGCTCGGATGTGCGCATCCGCATGCCACGATTGCGCCACAATCCCGCCCGTTTGGCACCACAGTCGATTAATACGCTGGCAAGCATTTCCTGCGCACATGGGGGATGGGGAAGATGTGCGTAACGAGTTTTTGCATCTTCGGCGCGACGGTCATCTGATTCGACCCGAATTGCCCGAATAGCGTATGGCAGGGGACTTCAGGACTATGCAGCATTCGACGCGGACGCGCTTGTATCGCGCAGCCTCGCTCACGGTCCTCGTCGCGACCGCGGCAATCGTTGCTGGCTGCGCCGCCAAGCCGACCCAGACGGCAGGCAAGAAGCGCCCCAAGGAGTATTTCGCCGAGTCCGAATACGGTGTGAAGGCCAGCCCGCGCGTCACCACCGCAATGTCGAACCTGCCGCGCGGCGGCGGACGTGACCAGACCGGCAAGCCCTACAAGGTTCGCGGCAAGTGGTACTATCCCAAGGAAGACAAGAGCTACGCCTCGCTCGGCGCGGCCTCCTGGTATGGCGATGCGTTCCATGGCCGCCTGACCGCCAATGGCGAAATCTATGACATGACCCACCTGACGGCGGCGCATCCGACCATGCCGCTGCCCAGCTATGCACGTGTCACCAACACCAAGAACGGCAGCTCGGTGATCGTTCGTGTCAACGATCGCGGCCCTTACTCCCACGGGCGCGTCATCGACCTTTCCAAGCGCGCCGCCGAAATGCTCGACTATGCCCACAGCGGAACCGCCGCCGTGAAGGTGGAGTATGTCGGGCGCGCGCCGCTCGACGGCCAGGACGACCGGTACCTACTGGCCTCCTACCGCCCGGGCAAGGGCATGGGCGATCCGAGCAATATCGGCCTTCCGGCCGGTGTGATGATCGCCATGAACGGTCCGACGCCGAGTGCCGACGTGGCGCCGGCGCCATCGTTCCCAGGCACGCTTTCGGATGCCGCAGCGACCGCTCCGGTGATCGCCATGCAGGCCAATGCGCCAACAAGCACGCTCGGTGCGCAGGCGGCGCAGTTCGGGCAGCCGGCAATGGCTGCGCAGGGCGTTTCCGGCGGCGACGTCATCCTGCCCGAATTCGGACCGATCGCCCCGCAACGGCCCGATGGGCTGACGCCGACCAACATGGCGCTGGCGACGATGTCCTACGCCAGCAATGACGGTTCGAGCGCAGGGCGCGCCTTTGACGCGCTGAGCCGCAAGTCGATGTCGTCGGACGACATCGTCAACTCGTGGAAGCGGCTCAACCCCGGCCCCCGGGCCATGGAATCGGCGCTGGAGGCATATATTTCCGCCGGCACCTTCTCGGATGGCGCGGAGGCGCAGCGCGTTGCCAAGGCGCTTTCGGCCTATGGCCGCACCGCGGTCGAGCAGGCCGAGTTCGAAGGCAAGACGTGGTATTCCGTCGATCTCTATTCCGACGGCCGCAACTCGCTCGACATCATGCTCAAGGCGGCATGGTCGCATGGCGCGCCCGACGCGTTCGCCGTTCACGACTGACCCGTTTCGACACGGCAACTGTGGCTATCTGCCCGGCCACGGTTGATCCCGCTGCCCGAGGCCTGATAGGTTTGGCCAGCTCGACCCGAATACGGACCGAACGGGGCAGTATCTTCCATGACTTCGAGATTTTTCAGGCCGTTCGCGTATCTGACCGGTGTGGTCGCCGTGGCATTGTCACTTGTGGGGCAGGCCGAGGCGCAGCTTTTCGAGACCAAGGCCGCGCAGGCCTACATGATCGACGCCGAAACAGGCACTGTGCTGTTCTCCAAGGCGCCGGACAAGGCGATGGCGCCGGCGTCGCTGGCCAAGCTGATGACGATGGAAGTGGTATTCAACGCCATCAAGACCGGCCGCTACAAGCTGAGCGACACGTTCGCCGTCAGCGAGAACGCCTGGCGAACCGGTGGTGCCGCATCGCGCGCCTCGACGATGTTTGCGGCGGTCAGGTCGCAGATTGCAATCGAGGACCTGATCAAGGGCGTCACCGTGCAACTTGCCAATGACGGCTGCATCGTGCTCGCCGAAGGCATGGCCGGCTCGGAGGCCAATTTTGCGCTGCAGATGACGGAGAGGGCGCGCGAGATCGGCCTTGAGACATCGACCTTCGTCAATTCGACCGGCCTGCCGGCGCCCGGACAGACGACCACGGTGCGCGAGCTCGCAGAACTCGGCCTGCACCTGTGGCGGACCTATCCCGAGCTCTACGCCTACTACAGCCTGCCGGAATTCACCTGGAACAAGATCCTGCAGCGCAACCGCAATCCGCTGATCACCATGGACATCGGCGCCGATGGCCTTGCTGCCGGCTTCACGGAAGGCGAGGGCTTCGCCATCGTCGGATCGGTGAACCGCGAGGGCAGGCGGCTGTTTGCGGCCATGGCGGGCCTCGCCAGTGACCGCGAGCGCGCCGAGGAGGCGCGCAAGTTGCTGGATTGGGGCATGCGCTCGTTCGAAAAGACGGAGATCTTCGCTGCGGACGAGACTGTCGGCGAAGCGCAGGTTTTCGGCGGCACCACATCGCATGTACCACTGGTCGCGCAGAAGCCGATCTCGATTTTCCTGCCGATCGCCAATCGCGAGCGGCTTGTCGCGCGTGTCGTCTATGATGGCCCGGTGCTGGCGCCGATCGCCAAGGGCACCCCGATCGGCACGCTGAAGGTGTGGATCGGCGAGACGTTGAGCCAGGAGACGCCTCTCTACGCCGCCCAGGACGTCGAGGTCGGTTCGCTGCAAAGCCGCGCCCTCGACGCGGTCAAGGAACTGGCCATCGGCTGGATGCGTTGAGGTGATGGACAATTGAGCGTGTTGGCGTCATCAGGGCAGCGCAGCGAGCTTTACCAGGCTCAAGAAACAGCACGCAGGAAAGGCAGCGGATTGGCGCGTGGATTCTTCATCACGTTCGAGGGCGGGGAAGGCGCTGGCAAATCGACCCAGATCGAGCGCCTGGCCGCCAAGCTGCGCGACAAGCGTTATGACATCCTCGTCACGCGCGAGCCGGGCGGATCACCCGGCGCGGAGGCTGTCCGGCATGTGCTGCTTTCGGGCGCCGCGGAGCCATTCGGGCCAGAGATGGAGGCACTGCTGTTCGCTGCGGCGCGGTCGGACCATGTCGAACAACTGATCCGGCCGGCAGTGGAGCGCGGCGCCATCGTGCTGTGCGACCGCTTCCTCGATTCTTCGCGCGTCTATCAGGGAGTTACGGGCAATCTCGATCCAAGCTTCATGGCCGCCGTCGAGCGTGTCGCCATCAACGGCATGATGCCCGACCTGACCCTGATCCTCGACCTCGATCCGGTTGAAGGCCTGCGCCGCGCCACGGCGCGGCGTGGCCAGGACGTCGCCGACAGGTTCGAGAAAGAGACACTTGAGATCCATCAACGCCGGCGCGAGGCTTTTCTGGCGATCGCGGCGAGCGAACCCGAGCGCTGCGTGGTGATCGATGCCGCGCAAGCCCCGGAGGCGGTTGAAGACGCCATCACCGAAGCGGTGTTCGCGGCCCTCGAGGCACTGGCGTCCAGCGGCGAAAGCCGGGCGAGGGCCGACGCCTGATGTTCGAACGTATCGCACCTGAACAGCACGACACCCTCGATGGCGTGCCCGAACCAGCCGAGAACCCGCATCTGGTCGGTCACGGGCCGGCAGCGGCGATGCTTTTGTCGGCCTATCGCGCCGGCAAGCTGCCGCATGCGATCATCCTGACTGGCCCCGTCGGCATAGGCAAGGCGACGCTCGCCTTCCACCTTGCCTACCAGTTGCTCAAATACCCCCACCACCGGAACTGTCCCGAGACGCTCGACAGTCCGGATCCAAACTCCGGCTTGTACAGGCAGATTGCCAGCGGGGCGCATCCGGGAGTGCTGCATCTGACGCGGCCAGGGAACGAAAAGACCAAGGGCTTCAAGTCAGTGGTGACGGTCGACGAGATCCGCAAAGTGTCGCGGTTTTTGTCGATGACCTCGCATGACGGCGGCTATAGGGTCGTCATCGTTGACCCTGCCGACGACATGAACACCAATGCTGCCAATGCGTTACTGAAGAATCTTGAAGAACCGCCTGCACGGACCCTGTTCGTCCTGATCGTCCATGCGCCGGGCCGCCTGTTGCCGACCATCCGTTCACGCTGCCAGACCGTCAGGCTGACGCCGCTGGATGAGAGGGACCTGATGGCGGCTTTCGCCGGAGCGGAACAGGCGATGCCGGACAGCGCCGATGAGCGGGCAGCGCTGGTCGCGCGTTCCGGCGGCAGCGTGCGCAATGCAATCCTGCTCACGCAGTATGGCGGGCTCGAGATCGCCGATGCGCTCGATCAGGTGGTGACCGGCGGTCGCACCAACATTACCGCCGCGCACAAGCTTGCCGACGCGGTGGCGGGCAGGGACGGCTCCATTCGCTTCGACATCTTCAACCGGCGCGCACTCGATCTCCTGGCCGATACAGCGTCGGAGGCGGCGTCGCATTCCGACCTGTCGCGCGCCAAAGCTTTGTCCGATGCTTGGCATGAGGCGCAGAACGCTATATCTGAAACCGAGACCTACAACCTCGACAAGAAGCAGCACGTCCTGACCATGATCGATCGCCTGAATGCCGCAATGCGAATGTGACGCTCGTCCGCCCGGGATGGCAATCGCCGCCCCGATGCGTTATCTGACCCGCGACCCTTTCCCATTTCGACATTGACGACGGTCCACCCATGTCCCGCGAAAAATTCTACATCACCACCGCGATCTCCTATCCGAACGGCAAGCCGCATATCGGCCACGCCTACGAGCTGATCGCCTCCGACGCGCTGGCGCGCTTCCAGCGCCATGACGGCAAGGACGTGTTCTTCCTCACCGGCACGGACGAACACGGCATCAAGATGCTGCAAACGGCCAACCGCGAAGGCATCAGCGCGCGCGAACTTGCCGACCGTAACTCGAACGAATTCAAAAAGATGGCGACGCTTCTGAATGCGTCGAACGATGACTTCATCCGCACGACCGAAGAACGCCACTACGCCGCCTCCCAGGCGATCTGGAAAGCGATGGCGGACAGGGGCGACATCTACAAGAGCAGCTATGCCGGCTGGTACTCGGTGCGCGACGAAGCCTATTACGGCGAGGAAGAGACCGAAGTTCGCGCCGACGACGTGCGCTACGGCCCGCAGGGCACGCCAGTCGAGTGGGTCGAGGAGGAGAGCTATTTCTTCCGCCTGTCGGCCTATCAGGACAAGTTGCTGGCGCTGTATGAGAACCAGCCCGACTTCATCGGCCCGAACGAACGCCGCAACGAGGTGGCGAGCTTCGTCCGCTCCGGCCTGAAGGACCTGTCGATTTCGCGCACGACCTTCGACTGGGGCGTGCCGGTGCCTGGCGACGACAAGCATGTGATGTATGTCTGGGTCGACGCGCTGACCAACTACATCACCGCCGCCGGCTATCCTGACGCCAACGCCGAGAAGTGGGGCTATTGGCCGGCCAACGTGCACGTCATCGGCAAGGACATCGTACGCTTCCATGCCGTCTACTGGCCCGCTTTCCTGATGTCTGCCGGCATCGAGCTGCCGAAGCGGGTGTTTGGTCACGGCTTCCTGTTCAACCGCGGCGAGAAGATGTCGAAGTCGCTCGGCAACGTCGTCGATCCGTTCACGATGGTCGGGCACTACGGCCTCGACCAGGTGCGCTACTTCCTGTTGCGCGAGGTTCCGTTCGGCCAGGACGGCAGCTACAGCCATGAGGCCATCGTCAACCGGACCAACGCCGATCTCGCCAACGACCTCGGCAATCTGGCGCAGCGTTCGCTGTCGATGATCGGCAAGAACTGCGGCGGCGTGGTGCCGCAGCGCGGTACGCTGGCCGAGGCCGACAAGGCGATCCTCGACCAGGCGACCGCAGCGCTGGTCACGGCGCGCAAGGCCATGGCGGAGCAGGGCATCCATCATGCCCTTGCCGCGATCTTCGCCGTGGTCGCCGAGGCCAATCGCTACTTCGCCGCACAGGAGCCCTGGGCGCTGAAGAAGACCGACCCTGCGCGCATGGAAACGGTGCTGTGGACCACGGCCGAGGTGATCCGTCGCGTCGGCATCATGTGCCTGCCCTTCATCCCGGGCTCGGCCGAGAAGTTGCTCGACCTGCTTGCCGTCACCGACCGGGATTTCGCTCATGTCGACGAAGCCCACGCCCTGGTGCCGGGCGCGGCGCTGCCGGCGCCGCAGCCGGTATTCCCGCGCTATGTCGAACAGAGCACCGAAGGCTGAGGCTGTCCCGAATGCTTGTCGACAGTCACTGCCATCTCGACTTCCCCGATTTCGCCGAGGAGCGCGCGGCCATCGTCGCGCGCGCCAGGGCTGCCGGGGTCGAGCGCATGGTCACCATCTCGACGCGCGTCAAGCGTTTCGAGCAAGTGCTTGCGATTGCAGAAGAATATGACGAAGTATTCTGCTCGGTCGGGACCCACCCGCACAATGCCGCCGAAGAGCTCGACGTGACCACGGCCGATCTCGTCAGGTTGGCGTCGCATCCCAAAGTGGTGGCGATCGGGGAGGCGGGGCTCGACTATTACTACGACAAGGCGCCGCGTGACGCCCAGGCACAGGGCTTGCGCGTCCACATCGCCGCAGCGCGCGAGACCGGGTTGCCGCTCGTGATTCATGCCCGCAGTGCCGACGAGGACATGGCGGCGATCCTGACGGAGGAAACCGGGAAGGGCGCCTTCCCGTTCATCCTGCATTGCTTTTCGTCCGGCGCGGAGCTTGCCCGGATCGGCGTCGAGCTTGGCGGCTACGTGTCGTTCTCGGGCATCGTCACCTTCAAGAATTCGGCCGAGCTGCGCGAGATCGCCACGCAGGTGCCGCGCGACCGGCTGCTTGTCGAGACCGACGCACCATATCTCGCGCCGATCCCGCATCGCGGCAAGCGCAACGAGCCGGCCTATGTCGCCAACACCGCTGCGGTTCTTGCCGAAACCATCGGCGTGAGCACGAGTGAGATTGCCAACATCACGACGGCAAACTTCTTCCGGCTGTTCACCAAGATGCCGAAGCCAGCCTGAGCATGACCGATACGCTGCGCCTCACCATATTGGGCTGCGGTTCATCGCCGGGAACGCCGCGCATCACCGGTGACTGGGGTGCCTGCGATCCGGCCAATCCGAGAAACCGGCGGACGCGTGCCGCGGCGATGGTCGAACGGATTTCCGCCAACGGCACAACGCGCGTCATCATCGACACAGGGCCGGATTTCCGCACCCAGATGCTTGCCGCAGGCGTTCGCCACATCGACGCGGTGGCCTACACGCACCCGCATGCCGACCACATCCACGGTATCGACGACCTCAGGGGCTACGTGCTCGAACGCGGCAGCCTGATCGATATTTTCGCCGATGAGTTCACGCTGGAGCGCATCAGCCAGGCGTTCGGATACTGCATTGAAACACCGCCGGGCAGCTCATATCCGCCGATCGTGCGGCCGCATGTCATCGACCACGACCGGGCGCTTGTCATAACGGGAGAGGGGGGTCCCCTCACCCTTTTGCCGCTGCCGCAGATCCATGGCGACATCGTTTCGCTGGGCTTCCGCGTCGGCTCGATCGCCTATTGCTCCGACGTCAGCGATTTTCCCGAGGCTACCACCGGGCGTATGCAGGACCTGGACGTGCTGGTGGTCGATGCGCTGCAGTACAAGCCGCATGTCAGCCATCTGTCGCTGTCCGAGGCGCTGCAATGGGTCGACCGGCTGAAGCCTGGCCGAGCGATCCTGACGCACATGCACGTGCCATTGGACTACGCGGCTGTGATATCTGCAACGCCGGCAAACGTCGAACCCGCGTTCGACGGTATGGTGATCGACGTTCCATATTTTCCAGAGTGATACGACCATATCCGGACGTCGATTGTCCGCAATGCCATTGTCGACCGGCTTCTGCAGGCGCACGTAATATCGGTTGCACATCGCGCAATTGTCGTTCGGTGCCAAAGTCGGCAGGACGTCAACCGTAGCTCACCATCCGCGCATCGCCGCATCATATCCCATAGCCAGATAGTTCCATAATCTATCTTATGCGACAATGTTATGCAGCCGGGGTGGGTTCTGCTTTGAACGGCACCTTTGCAGCGATGCCAATGGGTTATCGCACGTACATGGCACGGCCTGTCGCTGTTTCTGCACAGATTCCCGCTCCGGTGCGACGGCTTTGTATGGTGCTCGATCGGTTCGGATCGCCGCATCCGGTTGTGTGCCTCAGACAACGGCCAGCGCGAAAGCTCTGGCTGCGGGCTTGTCCCGGCGCTAGACTCTGCGAAGCAAAGACAGGACACCCGACATTGAGCAACGACCGTGCCGCCCATTGGGATGGCGTCTACCACAGCAAGTCCGAGGATGGTGTCAGCTGGTATCAGCAGACACCCGAACCGTCGCTGACCCTGCTCAGGCTTGCCGGCGCGCTGCCAAGCTCGGCAATCGTCGACATCGGCGGCGGGGCTTCGCATCTGGTGGACGCCTTGCTCGAGCTCGGTTTCGGCGACGTCACGGTGCTTGACCTGTCTCAGGCAGTGATTGACGCCGACAGGACCCGCCTAGGCACATTGGCCGGCGATGTTGAGTGGATATGCGCCGATATCACCCATTGGAGCCCTGCCCGCCGCTACGACGTCTGGCATGACCGGGCAGCGTTCCACTTCCTGACCGATCCGGCCGACCAGGCCGCCTATGCCGCGACGCTCGCCCGTGCGCTCGGCTCCGGCGGCCACGCGGTCATCGGCACCTTCGCGCCCGACGGACCGGAGAAATGCAGTGGACTTCCGGTCGTCAGGCACGATGCCGAAAGCATCGGCAAGGTGCTCGGCCATGGCTTCGAGCTCGTCGAGACGCGGCGCCACGACCACCGGACGCCGTGGGACAGCGTCCAGCATTTCCAGTTCAGCACCTTCCGCCGCAAGGCATGAGGCGCGCAGGCGGGGCAGAACCGCGACCTGCCCGGCGTGTCAGCCGCCGACCAGATTGCGCCAGGCCATATAGATGGCGACCCCGACGATCATCAGCGCAAACAGCATGTTGAGCGCGCCCTTGCGCGTCTGCAGCAGCATTGCCACCCTGGACCCGCCCAAACCGCCCAGAATGCCGCCGGCGATGAATACCAAGGCCAGCGACCAGTCGACCATGCCCGACAGGGCATAGGAAATGGCCGTGGTCATGCCGAAGGCGGCGACCGCCAGCAGCGACGAGCCTACGGCGTTGATCATCGGCATTCCTGTCGACGCCATCAGCCCGGGAACGATCAGAAAGCCGCCGCCAATACCGAAGAATCCCGACAGCAGCCCGGTGCCGCCGCCGAAACCTACAACTTTCGGGGCATTTTCACGGTTGCACGAAGCGGAAGGGTCGCCTGTCTCTCGCCTGCGCCGAAACATCAGGGCGCCGACCACCAGCATCAGTCCAGCAAAGAGCAGCAGCAGATGGCCGCCGTCGATCGCCTTCCCCAGCGACGACCCCAAGAACGCCCCGAACACACCGGCCAGGCTGTACATCGCGGCACAGCGCCATTTGACGTTGCCGGTGCGGGCGTGTGGCGAGGCCGGTCACAGCATTGGCCGCGACCGAGACCGCGCTGGTGCCGATGGCAAGATGAGCATTGGGCACGCCCACCAGATAGACCATCAGGGGCACGGCAAGGATCGAGCCGCCGCCTCCGAACAGCCCGAGGCTCAGCCCCACGACAGTTCCGGATAACGCACCCAAAGCATATTGAACGGGTTCCAGCATCATGGCCCGGCCTTTCGATATCAAATTGTGAATTCGACCTGGCGGTCCGGCAGGACTCAGGCCGCTGTAATGGCTGTTCTGCTCGCAACCGCCAGACGCGCCAGCCACATACCGAGAAACATCATCGGCAGAAAGACATAAGCTCCGGACGAACCCAGCGTGACAGCTGTCAGCGCCGGTCCGGGGCAGAAGCCGCCCACCCCCCAGCCAATGCCGAAAATGGCCGATCCAAGCAGAATTCGGCGGTCGATGGGAGTGCTTGCAGGGAGATGGAACGAGGTGCCCGCGACCGGCTTGGGCTGCCGGAGTACCAAGCGGTAGCCGAAAAAGGCGGTGATGACTGCCCCGCCCATGACAAATGCAAGCGATGGATCCCACGTCCCGAACAGGTCGAGGAAGTTCAGAACCTTCGCCGGGTCGGACATGCCCGAGATCACCAGCCCGATGCCGAACAGCAGGCCGAGCGCGAGATTGACGACAAACGACATGCTCAGGCTCCCGCAACGTGGCGAATGACGAAGACGGTGGCGAAGGCGGCGGCCATGAAGGTCAGCGTGGCCACGAGCGAACGCACCGAAAGGCGCGACAGGCCGCAGACGCCATGACCGCTGGTGCAGCCATTGCCATAGACCGATCCGAAGCCGACCAGCAGGCCGGCCACCGCCATCTGCGGCAGGTTGGAAGACACCGACTGCAGCACCGCCTGCCCCGTGGCGACGGAATAGGCAACGGGCGCCGCCACCAGGCCGAGCACGAAGCCGATCCGCGACAGGAATGCGCCGTCGAGATAAGGCGGAAGCAGGCGGCTGGCGATGCCGCTGATGCCGGCGATGCGCCCTTCCCATGCCATCAGCAACACGGCCGAAATGCCGATCAGGATGCCGCCGAGTGTGGAGGCTATGGGGGTGAAATCAGTCATTGTCTTTGCTTTCGGCCTTGGCTGCGGCATCAGGCGCGCAGAACATTCGGTAGAGCAACGCGACGATCTCGCGCACGCGGTCGTCCGCCAGCCGGTAGAACACCGACTTGGATTCCTTGCGCCCGACGATCAGGCCGGCATCGCGCAACTCGGCGAGTTGCTGCGACAGGCCAGGCTGTCTGATGCCGAGACCGTCTTCGAGCTCGCGCACCGAGCGTTCGCCATCGACGAGCGCGCAGGCGATCATCAGGCGGTTGGGATTGGCGAGTTTCTTGAGGAATTCCGACGCTTCCCCTGCCCGGTCGAGAAGATCGGAAACCGCATGTGACAATTGCTGTGTCATCGCATCAACCCCAGTTCGAGCCCTTCAGCCCATCCAGTGGAAACTTCAGGTAGCGCCGGCCATTGGCTTCTGGATCCGGCAAGCGGCCGCCATTGATGTTGATCTGCAGCGCGTGAAGAATGAGCTTTGGCATCGGCAGGGTGCGGTCGCGCGCCTCGCGAATGGCGACATACTCTGCCTCCGTCCGACATTTCGAGATATGCGTGTTGAGCGCCTTCTGTTCGGCAACAGTGCTTTCCCATTTCGGCTCGCGGCCGCCGGGCTGGTAATCGTGTCCGGTAAACAGCCTGGTGTCGTCAGGCAGTGACAGGATCTGCTGGATCGACTGCCACAGCCGCTTGGCGCTGCCGCCCGGGAAATCGGCACGCGCCGTGCCACTGTCCGGCATGAAAAGCGTGTCGTGGATGAAGGCTGCGTCGCCGATCACATAGGTGATCGACGCCAGAGTGTGCCCCGGAGAATACAGTACCCTGGCCGGGATTTCGCCGACGAAGAACGTTTCGCCCTCGGCAAACAGCTTGTCCCATTGGGAGCCGTCGTCCTGTAGTTCCGGCCAGTTGTAGATGCCTTTCCAAAGCTTCTGGACCTCGACCACACGTTCCCCGATGGCCGTCGGCGCCCCCGTTTTCGATTTCAGGTAAAGGGCGGCTGAAAAGTGATCGGCGTGGGGATGCGTGTCGAGGATCCACTGCACGCTCAGGCCGTTTTCCTCGACAAAATCGAGGATTCGGTCGGCGTTGAGCGTTGCGGTCGAGCCAGACTTTTCATCGAAATCGAGCACGGGATCGATGATTGCGCATTTCCTGGTGGCCGGGTCGGCAACGACATATTGGACGGAAAAGGTACGTGGATCGAACAATGCGGTGACTTCAGGTTTCATGTTCTATCCCTCCTCACTGCAACATGCGGTCTGGTCAGCAATTGTCAGTGAGCCAGGCCTTGGCGCCGGCAAGATTGATGCCGTGCCTCGCGCCAAGCTCATCCAGCCCGGCTGCATCCAAGCGGCCAGAAAGCACCTCGCCGATCGCCCAAAGACTTAACGACCGTGCCCCCGACTTGCAGTGGGCAAGCACAGGCCCATCGGCGCCAGCAACTGCTGCCTGGAAGTTTTCAACGGCCTTGCGGGTGATCTGTCCCGGCACGACAGGAATATGGACAAATTCCATGCCGAGCTGCCCTGCCCGCGCTGCGGCTTCGGCCACGGTCGGTTGGCCGGGCTCCTCGCCTTCAGGCCGATTGTTGATGATTCTGGTCACTCCGGCGGCGCGCGCGGCTGCCAGTTCAGCATCAGTCGGTTGACCGGAAATCCAGAGCGTGTCGGTTATCTGCTTCATCATACATCCTCGCTGGCCCGTCGGGCATCGCCTGAGGTCAATTTATGTATGATTGCATTTTATTGCAAGCGTATCTTTGCAATTATATCGACCGCGTCGGATCAGTCGCGGTCGGTTCGGCGCTTGCCCCAGAATTCGAGGCGCTTCTTCACCTCGCGCTCGAAGCCCCGCTCATTGGGCACGTAGAATTCCGGGCGGTTTGAACCGGCAAGCTGATCTGGCATGAACTCCTGTCCGGAGAAGGCGTCCGGATAGTCGTGATCGTATCTGTAGCCCTCGTGATAGCCGAGTTCCTTCATCAGCTTGGTCGGCGCATTGAGAACATGCTTCGGCGGCGCAAGCGAACCGGTCTGCTGCGCCAGCGCAATCGCCTGGTTGAAACCCATGTAGGACGCGTTCGATTTTGGTGCAGTCGCCACATAGGTGATCGCCTGAGCCATGAACAGGCGGCCCTCGGGCCAGCCGACACGCTCGAACGCCGTCCATGCCGCCACCACCTGCGGCATCGCCTGCGGATCCGCCATGCCGACATCTTCCGAGGCGGCACAAGCGAGGCGACGGAAGACCGTGCCGGGATGCTCGCCGCCGATCATCATCCGGGCCGCCCAATAGAGCGCGGCCTGGACGTCGCTGCCGCGCAGGCTTTTGTGGAAACAGCTGAGCAGATTGTAGTGCTCTTCCTGTCCCTTGTCGTAGACCGGCGCCCGCTTCTGCACCGCTTCGGCGAGACCTGCGACGTCGAGCCTGGTGTCCACCGGCAGCGCAAACAGTTCCTCGCACAGGCCGATGAGGTAGCGTCCGTCGCCGTCAGCCATATTGAGCAGCGCATCGCGGGCGTCGTCGTCGAGCGCCAGCTTCCGCCCGGCATGCGCTTCCGCCCGCTCGGCCAGGATGGCGAGGTCGGCTTTTTCGAAGCGCTTGAGCGTGTAGACTTTCGCCCGCGACAACAGTGCCGCGACCAGGCTGAAGCTCGGATTCTCCGTCGTCGCGCCGATCAGCACGATGGTGCCGTCCTCGACATGCGGCAGCAGCGCGTCCTGCGTGGTGCGGTTGAAGCGATGCAGTTCGTCGACGAACACGACGGTCTGCCTCCCTGCCCCGGAACGCAGTTGCTTGGCGGCATCAACGACCTTGCGCAAGTCGGCGACGCCGGACAGCACGGCAGACAGCTGGACGAAATCGAGCCCGACCTCTTTGGCGACCAGCCGGGCAATCGTCGTCTTGCCGACCCCTGGGGGGCCCCAGAGGATGAAGGACGAGACCTTGCGCGCCTTGACCATGCGCCCGATCGGTCCGTCGGGGCCAAGCAGGTGGTCCTGCCCGATGACTTCCGACAGCCGCTGCGGGCGGAGCGTTTCGGCCAGCGGGCGCGGTACGGCCTCGTCGAACAGCGAACTCACGGCGTCACCTGCCCGGGCGCGTGGACGCCGCGCCAAAGCGCCGGCATCGCGTATTTGACGTAGCTCCGGCGCATGGCTGCGGTCAGTACCTCAGCATCTGGCGCATCAGGCGACCGTCACGCTCGACGGTAAAACGCCACCAGCGCGTATCCTCTTCGGAGATCTGCTTCAACTTCTCGGCGCTGTCGATGAGTTCGCCATTGACCTCGCGCACGATGTCGCCGGCCTGGAAGCCGAAACCGGCAGCCGGCGAGCCGCTATCGATGCCGATGATCGCCACGCCCTTGGTGTCGGTGCCGACGCGCAGACGCTGGGCGAGCCGCGGCGACAGCGCCGCAACCTTGGCGCCGGCAAACGGGCTGCGACCGCGCAGCACGATTTCGTTCGAGCTAGCCCCCTCCGGGGCGCGCTCGAGCGTCACCTCGACGGCCTTTTCCTCGCCTTTGCTCAGCACCGAAAGCGTCGCCTTCGCCCCGATCGCCTGGGTGGCGAGGCGATAGTCGAGCGCTTCCATGTGCTCGACCGCAGCGCCATTGAACGACAGCACCACGTCGCCGGGCTTGATGCCGGCGCGCGCAGCCGGGCCGTTCTCCTCGACCGACGAGACGATCGCGCCCGTGGGATGGTCCATGCCGAGCGATTCGGCGATCTGCGCGGTGACGGCGTCGAACTGGGCACCGACATAGGGGCGCTCGAAGAACTCCGCGCCGCTCCTGGCCGCATCGACAAAGGCGCGCACCATGTTGGAAGGGATCGCAAACCCGATGCCTATCGAGCCCCCGGTACGGCTGAAGATTGCCGTATTGATGCCGACCATCTGGCCGCCCATGTTGATGAGAGCGCCACCGGAATTGCCCGGATTGATCGCGGCGTCGGTCTGGATGAAGAAGCCGGAATCCGAGACGCCGATATGTGTCCGTGCCAGAGCGGAAACGATGCCGCTGGTGGTGGTCTGCCCGACGCCAAACGGATTGCCGATCGCCAATACCAGGTCGCCGACTTCCAGGGCGTCGGAATCAGCGATGGCGATCGACTGGAACGGCTTGTCGGAATCGATCTTCAGCACTGCGAGATCGAGCGTGTCGTCTTTCAGCAGGACCTTGCTGTTGAACTCACGCCCGTCGGACAACGCGACCTTGATCTGGTCCGCATCCTGGACGACGTGGTTGTTGGTGACGACGATGCCGCTCGGATCGACAAGCACGCCGGAGCCCAGCGAAGAGCGATTGCGCGGCGCCCCGCCACCGAAGAACTGCTCGAAGAACGGATCGCCCTCGAATGGCGAACGAACCTTGGCCTGCTTGGAGGCGTAGACATTGACAACAGCGCCCGCCGTCTCCTTGACGAGCGGGGCAAAGGACAACTGCATCTCGCCGCGCCCGAAAGGCACCCGCTTGTCCGGCCCCTGGGTGGCCGAGCCATCGCCCTTACCGCCGCTCAACAGGTCGGTGAGGACGTCCGAAAGACCCGGATCCTGGGCGGGTTTTGCCTCCTGGGCGGAAACAGGCCCGGCGAGCGCCAGCCAGGCGCTCAGCATGAGCAGGGAAAATCGTTTCGCGCGCATGGCGAATCCTCCAACGCATAATTGGCGCCATTGTCCCGACGATTGTGCAAATTGAAAGGCTGCGCGAGCCCCAAATGCGCTTATTTCCGCGCGGCTTCGCATACGTGTTGGGGCGACAGTCGAACGCCCCTGCCCTCAGACAAAACAAAAGGGGCCACGAGGGCCCCTTCGTTCATTCCATCGATGCTGAAAGCTTACGCAGCTTCGGATTCGTTGGCTGCTTCTGCTTCGAGACGAGCGCGGTCGCCGGCGCCCTTGGCCGAGGTGTCGCGATCGACGAACTCGATGACTGCCATGGCGGCGTTGTCACCACGACGGAAGCCAGCCTTCATGATGCGCAGGTAGCCGCCGTTGCGGGTGCCATAACGCGGCGCGACGACGTCGAACAGACGCTTCACGACGTTCTCATTGCCGATCTGGGCGATGACCTGGCGGCGGGCATGCAGGTCGCCGCGCTTGCCGAGCGTCACCAGCTTCTCGACGATCGGACGCAGGTCCTTCGCCTTTTCGAGAGTGGTCACGATCTGCTCGTGCTCGATCAGCGAAACCGCGAGGTTGGCGAACATGGACTTGCGGTGGCTTACGCTGCGGGCGAAGCGACGGCCTTTGAAACCGTGGCGCATGGCTCTTTTCCTTCTTCAATTGTTCAAGAGGCCACGGCCTCCGATGGTTTTCCGCAAGGCCGTCGGACCGGAATATCCGGTCCTCGGAACCATGCTCGACTAAGTCTTCTTAGTACTGGTCTTCGTATCGCTTGGCGAGGTCTTCGATGTTCTCCGGCGGCCAGTCCTGCACTTCCATACCGAGGTGCAGGCCCATTGCAGCCAGAACTTCCTTGATCTCGTTGAGCGACTTGCGGCCGAAGTTCGGCGTCCGCAGCATCTCTGCTTCCGTCTTCTGGATCAGGTCGCCGATGTAAACGATGTTGTCGTTCTTCAGGCAGTTGGCCGAACGGACCGACAGCTCGAGTTCGTCAACCTTCTTGAGCAGCGCCGGGTTGAAGGCGAGCTCGGTGACGGCCTCTGCCGCGACTTCCTTCTGCGGCTCGTCGAAGTTGACGAACAGCGCCAGCTGGTCCTGCAGGATGCGTGCGGCGAATGCCACTGCGTCCTCGCCGGTGATCGAACCGTCCGTCTCGATGGTCATGGTCAGCTTGTCGTAATCGAGAACCTGGCCCTCGCGGGTGTTTTCGACCTTGTACGAAACCTTCTTGACCGGCGAGTAGAGGCTGTCGACGGGGATGAGCCCGATCGGAGCGTCTTCGGCGCGGTTGCGGTCTGCCGGCACGTAGCCCTTGCCGGTATCAACGGTGAACTCCATACGGATCTCCGCGCCCTCGTCGAGGGTGCAGATGACGTGGTCGGGATTCAGGATCTCGACGTCGCCAACCGTCTGGATGTCGCCTGCCAGCACGGCGCCAGGGCCCTGCTTGCGAACGACCATGCGCTTGGGACCATCGCCTTCCATGCGGATGGCGATTTCCTTGATGTTGAGCACGATGTCGGTCACGTCCTCGCGGACGCCGCCGATCGACGAGAACTCATGCAGGACGCCGTCGATCTGGACGGCGGTCACGGCAGCGCCGCGAAGCGACGACAGCAGAACGCGGCGAAGAGCGTTGCCGAGCGTCAGGCCGAAGCCGCGCTCGAGAGGCTCTGCGATCAGCGTCGTCAGCGTCTTCTTCTTCGACGAGAACTCGATCTTGTTCGGCTTGATCAGTTCCTGCCAGTTTTTCTGGATCATATTCGCTTCCTTCCGCTAGCCCGAAACCATCCAATCGTGACGGGCGACCTGGAAGCCGCGGACGGGCGCAATGCACCCGCGCGGCGGTGAAATAGCTTAGACGCGACGCTTCTTGCGCGGGCGGCAGCCATTGTGCGGGATCGGCGTCACGTCGCGGATCGACGTGATGGTGAAGCCCGCAGCCTGGAGCGCGCGCAAAGCCGATTCACGACCCGAACCCGGACCGCAAACTTCGACTTCGAGCATGCGCATGCCGTGTTCCTGGGCCTTCTTGGCAACGTCTTCAGCGGCCATCTGGGCAGCGAACGGGGTCGACTTGCGCGAACCCTTGAAGCCCTGGGCACCAGCAGACGACCAGGCAATCGCGTTGCCCTGTGCGTCGGAAATGGTGATCATGGTGTTGTTGAAGGTCGAATTCACGTGGGCAACGCCCGACGAGATGTTCTTGCGTTCGCGACGACGAACGCGTGCGGCTTCCTTAGCCATGGCAGTCCTTTCAGTTGATCTCTTCACCGCCGTAATACCAGCGGCTACACCAGCCTGCGTTTAAGGTGTCAGGCCGAACACCCGCCCAAAAGGCGAAGCCGGCGGGCCGAAACCCGCCGGAAAGCGATTACTTCTTCTTGCCGGCGATTGCCTTGGCCGGGCCCTTGCGGGTGCGCGCATTGGTATGCGTGCGCTGGCCACGAACCGGCAGCGAGCGGCGGTGACGGAGACCGCGGTAGCAGCCGAGATCCATCAGGCGCTTGATGTTGATCGAAACTTCGCGGCGCAGATCGCCTTCGACCTGGTAGTCGCGGTCGATCGTCTCGCGGATCGCCAGAACTTCGGCGTCGGTCAGCTGGTTGACGCGGCGCTCGGCCGGGATGCCGACCTTCTCGACGATCTCCTGGGCGAACCTCTTGCCAATGCCGTGAATGTACTGAAGCGCGATCACAACGCGCTTGTTGGTCGGAATGTTAACGCCGGCTATACGAGCCATTTTTCAACTCCATGTGGGCCGGACAACGCCGGCGCTTCAAGTTATCCCGCGTCCGGTGGAGGCCGGCCCTTGCGGGTTTTCCGTATCAATACAACTCAATGCCCTTACGGGCAAACGAGTCATTACCTGAATGGAAGACGGGCCGCCATACTCCGGTTCGGCCCGTCCGTCAAGTCCTTGAGTGCAATCAGCGCAGCGTTGCCGCGATGATCTCTTCGATCTGCGCGGTCACATCGTCCATTGCGGCCATGCCGTCGACCTGCTGAAGCAAGTCGTTGGCGTAGTAGTAGCCGATCAGCGGCGCGGTCTTCTTGTAGTACTCGCGCAAGCGCTCGTCGAACACCTCGGCGTTGTCGTCCTTGCGCACCGGCTGGCCGGCGGCCCGGGCCTCTTCGGCCCGCTTGAGGATGCGGCCGACAAGAGCCTTGTCATCAACGACCAGCTCGATCACCACGTCGAGGAACATGCCGCGCTCAGCGAGCATGTCAGCGACTGCGTCGGCCTGGACCAGAGTGCGCGGATAGCCATCGAGAATGAAGCCACGCGCGCAATCGTCCTGATCGATCCGTTCGGCCACGATCGCGTTGACGATCTCGTCCGAGACAAGCTCGCCAGCGTCCATGACCGCCTTGGCGCGCTTGCCGACTTCGGTTTCCGCCTTGACCGCTGCGCGCAGCATGTCGCCGGTTGAGAGCTGAGGTATGCCGTGCTTTTCGACCAGCCTCTGTGCCTGCGTCCCCTTGCCCGCTCCGGGCGGTCCAAGCAATATCAGCCTCATCTTCCCCTCTTTCCTCCGCGGAGCTTCGACTTCTTGATCAGCCCTTCATACTGGTGGGCGATCAGATGACCCTGAATCTGCGCCACCGTATCAAGCGTTACATTGACCACGATCAGAAGCGAAGTACCACCAAGGTAGAAAGGCACGCCTGTCGCTGAAATCAGGAATTCCGGCAGCAGGCAGATCAGGACGAGATAGGCAGCACCGACGACCGTAACACGGGTCAGCACGTAATCGATGTATTCTGCCGTGCGTTCACCCGGGCGATAGCCAGGGATGAAGCCCGAGTGCTTCTTCAGCTGGTCGGCCGTGTCCTTCGGATTGAAGACGATGGCCGTGTAGAAGAAAGCGAAGAACACGATCATTGCAGCGTAGAGCAGCATGTAGAGCGGCTGGCCGTGGCCGAGCGCCGCCATCATGGTGCTGACCCAGCCGGGCAGCGTCGCAGTGTTCGAGAAGCCCGCAACGGTCGCCGGCAGCAGCAGCAGCGACGAAGCGAAGATCGGAGGGATGACGCCTGCGGTGTTGAGCTTCAGCGGCAGGTGCGAGGTGTCGCCCTGGAACATGCGGTTGCCGACCTGGCGCTTCGGATACTGGATCAAAAGGCGACGCTGGGCGCGCTCGAAGAACACGATGACAGCGATGACGACGATGGCCAGAACGATGATCGCCAGGATCAGGCCGGTCGACAGCGCGCCGGTACGGCCGAGTTCGAGCGTGCCGCTGATGGCGCTGGGCAGACCGGCAACGATGCCGGCGAAGATGATCAGCGAAATACCGTTGCCGATGCCGCGCGCCGTGATCTGCTCGCCAAGCCACATCAGGAACATGGTGCCGCCAACGAGCGTGATGACCGTGGAGGCCCGGAAGAACATGCCCGGATCGCTGACGATGCCGTTGCCGCCCTCAAGACCGACGGAAATGCCGTAGGCCTGCACGATCGCCAGCAGCACGGTGCCGTAGCGGGTGTACTGATTGATGACCTTGCGGCCCTGCTCGCCTTCCTTCTTCAGCGCTTCAAGCGACGGAACGACCGACGTCATGAGCTGCATGATGATGGAGGCCGAGATGTAGGGCATGATGCCCAGGGCAAAGATCGCCATGCGCTGCACGGCACCGCCGGCGAACATGTTGAAAATGCCGAGGACGCCGCGGCTCTGCTGCGTGAAAGCCTGCGCGAAGGCGTCAGGATTGATTCCGGGAAGCGGAATGTAGGTGCCAAGGCGATAGACCAAAAGCGCGCCCAGCGTAAACCAGATGCGTTTCTTGAGATCTTCGGCCTTAGCGAAGGCTGCGAAATTCAGATTGGATGCTAGTTGTTCAGCAGCCGATGCCATTCAGGATTCTCCGCTTGGTCACGCCGCTGACCGCAGATGGGCGCGGCGCGTGTCACCGAAGCCACGAGATAGGCTCCGGACGGCAAACATGCAAGCGGCGGTATTTCTACCGCCGCCCACTTGATCAGCCTTTACTCGGCGGCTGCCACTTCCGGTAGCTTCACCGATCCTCCGGCCTTTTCGATCTTTTCGATCGCAGGCTTGGAAGCGCCGGCTACGTCAAAGGCCACCTTGGCCTTGAGCTCGCCGTCGCCGAGGATGCGGACGCCGTCCTTGACGCGGCGAATCACGCCGGCCTTGACGAGAGCTTCCGCAGTCACGGTCTCCTTCGCATCGAGCTTCTTGGCATCGATCGCGACCTGAATGCGGGCCAGCGAAACGGTGTTGTAGCTCTTGGCGAAAATGTTGGTGAAGCCGCGCTTCGGCAGGCGACGATAGAGCGGCATCTGGCCACCCTCGAAGCCGTTGATCGCGACGCCCGAACGAGCCTTCTGGCCCTTGACGCCGCGGCCGCCGGTCTTGCCGGAGCCCGAGCCGATACCACGGCCAAGACGCTTCTTGGAGTGGGTGGCGCCGGCGTTGTCACGCAGATCGTTGAGTTTCATCTTCTATCTCCTGCGATCGGCCTACGCCTCGTCCACAACGCGGACGAGATGCTGGACAGCTGCGATCATGCCGCGCACGGAAGGCGTATCTTCCAGGGTGCGCTTGCGATGCATCTTGTTGAGGCCGAGGCCGACAAGCGTTGCACGCTGCTCCTTCGGACGACGGATCGGGCTACCGATCTGCTCGACGGTGATGGTCTTGGTTGCTTTCTTGGCCATGGTCATTGTCCCTGGTCAGCTCGAGCGACTATTCTTCAGCCGCTACGGCGGTGCCGCGGCGGGCCTGAAGCGTCGAATACTTGATGCCGCGCTGTGCAGCCACATCCTTGGGATGCATCTGGCTCTTCAGCGCATCGAAGGTCGCACGAACCATGTTGTACGGGTTCGACGAACCCATCGACTTGGCGACGACGTCGTGCATGCCGAGCGTCTCGAAGACAGCGCGCATAGGACCGCCGGCGATGATGCCGGTACCCTGCTTGGCGGAGCGCAGCAGAACGCGACCTGCGCCCCAACGGCCTTCAACGTCGTGGTGCAGCGTACGGCCCGAGCGCAGCGGCACGAAAATCATGTCGCGCTTGGCCGATTCAGTTGCCTTGCGGATCGCTTCCGGCACTTCGCGAGCCTTGCCGTGACCGAAGCCAACGCGGCCCTTCTGGTCGCCGACAACGACGAGTGCTGCAAAACCGAAACGCCGGCCGCCCTTGACGACCTTGGCAACGCGGTTGATGTGAACGAGCTTATCGACGAATTCGCTGTCGCGCTCTTCGCGGTCACGGCTACGCTCGCGACCACCTTCCCTACGTTCTTGTGCCATATTCCTATCCTTATTTTTTTCCGGAAGCACGGAGGTTAAAAACCAAATCCGGCGTCTATAGCGTCGCCGGATTTAATGCAACTGTTCAGTGATGCGACGCAGCGCCACGCGCTGCGCCGTAAGACGCGATCAGAAGTTCAGACCACCTTCGCGGGCGGCTTCGGCAAGTGCCTTGACGCGGCCGTGATAGATGTATGCGCCGCGATCGAAAACGACGTCCTTGACGCCTGCCTTCGAAGCGCGCTCGGCGATCAGCTTGCCGACAGCGGTCGCTGCAGCAGTGTCGGCGCCGGTCTTCAGCGTGCCCTTGAGATCCTTCTCGAGAGTCGAAGCGGCAGCGAGCGTACGGCCGTTGGCGTCGTCGATGACCTGGACGTAGATGTTCTTCGACGTGCGGTGAACCGACAGACGCGGACGGCCGTTGGCGACCTTCTTGATCTGGCGGCGAATGCGTGCCGAGCGGCGCAGCGTGGTTTCTTTCGAAGCCATTGTAGCAGTTCCTTGCCTTCTGAAACGGGCGCGGCCATCTGCGGTAAGCCCAAACGCTTCCCGCGACCGCGCACCGCGGCGTTGATATTACTTCTTCTTGCCTTCTTTGCGGACGATCTTCTCGCCAGCATAGCGCACGCCCTTGCCCTTGTAGGGCTCGGGACCACGGTATTCGCGGATTTCCGCAGCGACCTGACCGACCTGCTGCTTGTCCATACCGTTGACCACGATTTCGGTCGGCTTCGGCACCGTGATGGTGATGCCTTCGGGCGTCTGGTAGACGACGTCGTGCGAGAAGCCAAGTGCCAGCTGCAGGTTCTTGCCCTGGAGAGCTGCACGGTAACCGACGCCGGTGATTTCGAGCTTCTTTTCGAAGCCGTCCTTCACGCCGGTCAGGATGTTGACGATCTGCGTGCGCGACATGCCCCACTTGGAGCGCGCGTCCTTAGACTGGTCGCGCGGCTGAACGGCGATTTCGCCGTTCTCCATGTTGACCAGCACTTCGTCGTTGACCACGAACTTCAGCTCGCCCTTGGGGCCCTTCGCCGTAACGGTCTGGCCGTTGACGGAAGCGGTAACGCCCTGCGGAAGCTGAACGGGTTTCTTGCCAATACGAGACATAGTCCTCGTGCCTTTCTTGTTTCAGCCTACGCAGATCAGAAGATCTGGCAGAGGATTTCCCCGCCGACGTTCTGTTCGCGCGCTTCGTGGTCGGCCATCACACCCTTCGGGGTCGAAAGGATCGAGATGCCGAGGCCATTGGCAACAGGCGGAATCGACTTGGACGAGACGTAGACGCGGCGGCCCGGCTTGGAAACGCGAGCAATTTCGCGGATCACCGGCTGGCCGTCGAAGTACTTCAGCTCGATTTCGATCTCGGACTTGCCGTTTTCGAAGTCGGTCTGGCTGTAGTCGCGGATGTAGCCTTCAGACTTCAGCACGTCGAGGACGCGGGCGCGCAGCCTGGACGCAGGCGTCGACACAGTCGACTTCTTGCGGCCATAGGCATTGCGGATGCGGGTCAGCATATCGCCGAGAGGATCACTCAAAGACATATCAAATGCTCCTTACCAGCTCGACTTGACCAGGCCGGGGATTGCTCCCGTCGAACCCAGGTCGCGAAGGGCGATACGCGACATCTTAAGCTTGCGATAGTAGGCACGCGGACGGCCGGTCACTTCGCAACGATTACGGATACGGATCTTGGCCGAATTGCGCGGCAGTGCGGCGAGCTTGAGCTGCGCACGGAAGCGTTCCTCGATCGGCTTGGACTGATCCATGATGACGTCCTTGAGGGCCTTACGCTTGGCAGCGTACTGGTCCACAAGCTTGCGGCGCCGGTTATTCTTCTCGACTGAGCTGGTCTTTGCCATTTCAGATTTTTCCTTTTCTCGCTGCCGTTACTGCCGGAACGGGAAGTTGAAAGCCTTGAGCAGAGCCCGGGCCTCTTCGTCCGTCTTGGCGGTCGTGCAAACGATGATGTCCATACCCCACATCTGATCAACCTTGTCGTAGTTGATCTCGGGGAACACGATGTGCTCCTTCAGGCCCATAGCGTAATTTCCGCGGCCGTCAAAGCTTTTCGGGTTCAGGCCGCGAAAATCGCGAACGCGCGGCAATGCGATGTTCACGAGACGGTCCAGAAACTCGTACATGCGCTCCTGGCGGAGCGTGACCTTGGCGCCGATCGGCATCTGCTCACGCACCTTGAAGCCGGCGATCGACTTGCGGGCGCGAGTGATGACCGGCTTCTGGCCGGCGATCATTGCCAGGTCCTCGGCTGCAACCGACGGCTTCTTCGAATCCGCGGTGGCTTCGCCGACACCCATGTTGAGCACGATCTTGTCGATGCGCGGGATCTGCATGACGTTGTCGTACTTGAACTGTTCCTGCATCGCCTGGCGGATGGTCTCGTTGTAGACCGTCTTCAGACGCGGAGCGTTGGTTTCCTTAGCCATTGATGACTTCTCCCGAGCGCTTCGCGACGCGCACCTTCGTGCCGTCCTTCTGGACCTGGAAGCCAACGCGCGTCGGCTTGCCATCCTTGGGGTCGACGAGCGCGAGGTTCGACAGATGGATCGGCGCTTCCTTGGTAATGATCCCGCCCTCTTGGGTCTGGGACTGCTTCTGGTGGCGGCGAATCATGTTCACGCCACGGACAAGTGCCTTGTCGTCCTTCGGCTGGACAGCCAGCACTTCACCGGTGCGGCCCTTGTCCTTGCCGGCCAGAACGACAACCTTGTCGCCTTTACGGATCTTCTGCATTGTACCGGCTCCTTACAGCACTTCGGGCGCGAGCGAGATGATCTTCATGTGGTTCTTGGCGCGGAGTTCGCGCGGAACCGGCCCGAAGATACGCGTGCCGATAGGTTCTTTCTTGTTATCGACAAGAACGGCCGCGTTCTTGTCGAAACGGATCACGCTGCCGTCCGGACGACGGATGTCCTTGGCCGTGCGAACCACGACCGCCTTCATCACATCACCCTTCTTAACGCGGCCGCGCGGAATGGCTTCCTTGATCGACACCACGATGATGTCGCCAACGGAGGCATACTTCCGCTTCGAGCCGCCCAGCACCTTGATGCACATGACACGACGGGCGCCGGAATTATCCGCGACGTCGAGGTTTGTTTGCATCTGAATCATGACTGGCCGCCTTCTTCTTCTCTAACGGGATGGGCTACCGCCCTCCCCGGCTTGTCCAAAATTCGTTCGTTGTTACGCCTGGTCCGAAGACACAACGACCCAGCGCTTGTCCTTGGAGATCGGTGCCGACTCCTGGATGAACACGGTGTCGCCGACCTTGTGGGCGTTGTTTTCGTCGTGCGCCTTGTAGTTCTTCGACATACGCACGGTCTTCTTCATCACCGGGTGCGTGAAGCGACGTTCGACCTTGACGACGACCGTCTTCTCGTTCTTGTCGCTGACGACGGTACCCTGCAGGATGCGCTTTGGCATGGTTCTCGTCCTTAAGCCTTCTTACCGGCCGCTTTTTCGGCCGCGATGGTCTTGATACGCGCGATGTCCTTGCGGACCTGCTTCACGCGTGCCGTCTTCTCCAGCTGCCCGGTGGCCTTCTGGAAGCGCAGGTTGAACTGCTCCTTCTTCAGATTGCCGAGTTCGTCGGTGAGCTGGTCCTGGGTCTTGGTCCTGATGTCCGAAGCTTTCATGATCAGCCCTTCCTTATTCTGCGATGCGCTGAACGAAGCGCGTCCTGACCGAGAGCTTGGCGGCGCCGAGACGGAGCGCTTCACGCGCCACTTCTTCGGAAACGCCATCAATCTCGAACATCACGCGACCTGGCTTAATGCGGCATGCCCAGTAGTCGACGGCGCCCTTGCCCTTACCCATGCGGACTTCGGTCGGCTTCGACGTGACAGGGACGTCTGGGAAAATACGGATCCAGACGCGGCCCTGACGCTTCATTTCGCGGGTGATCGCGCGGCGAGCCGCCTCGATCTCACGTGCGGTGACGCGGTTCGGCTCAAGCGCCTTCAGTCCGAAGCCGCCGAAATCCAGGTTGGTGCCACCCTTCGCGGTACCGTGGATGCGGCCCTTGAACTGCTTACGGAACTTTGTGCGCTTTGGCTGCAGCATCGTTCTAACTCCAAATTCCTATGCGTGTCAGGCGTTTTCGCGACGGCGGCGCTCGGGACGCTCGCCAGCATGCGAATGCTCGCCTTCGGTTGCGCGACGCTCGGAAGCCATCGGGTCGTGCTCGAGGATCTCGCCCTTGAACACCCAGACCTTGACGCCGCAGATGCCGTAAGCCGTATGGGCTTCAGCCGTGCCATAGTCAACGTCGGCGCGCAGCGTGTGCAGCGGAACGCGACCTTCGCGGTACCACTCCATACGAGCGATTTCAGCGCCGCCGAGACGGCCCGAGCAGTTGATGCGGATGCCTTCGGCGCCGAGGCGCATGGCCGACTGCACGGCGCGCTTCATGGCGCGACGGAATGCAATGCGGCGCTCGAGCTGCTGGGCGATCGACTGTGCGACCAGCGTGGCGTCCGTCTCAGGCTTGCGAACCTCGACGATGTTGAGGTGCGTTTCGGACTTGGTCATCTCGGTCAGCTTCTTGCGAAGCTTTTCGATGTCTGCGCCCTTCTTGCCGATGATCAGGCCCGGACGAGCAGCGTGAATGGTCACGCGGCACTTCTTGTGGGGGCGCTCGATCACGATCTTGGAAATCGCGGCCTGCTTCAGTTCAGCCTCAAGATACTTGCGGATCTTGATGTCTTCATGCAGCAGCTTGCCGTATTCGCCGGTGTTTGCGTACCAGCGCGAGTCCCAGGTGCGGTTGATGCCGAGGCGGAGACCAATTGGATTGATTTTCTGGCCCATTATGCGGCCTCCCCTTTCTCTTCGACTTCACGAACGACGATCGTGAGGTGCGAAAACGGCTTCTCGATGCGGCTGGCGCGACCGCGGCCACGAGCGTGGAAACGCTTCATGACGATCGACTTGCCGACAAAGGCTTCCGCCACCACCAGCGCATCGACATCGAGGTCGTGATTGTTTTCAGCGTTGGCGATAGCCGATTCGAGGGTCTTTTTAACCGTACCGGCGATGCGCTTGCGCGAAAATTCCAGATCGGAAAGCGCGGTCGCTACCTTCTTGCCGCGGATAAGCGCGGCAACGAGGTTGAGCTTCTGCGGGCTGACCCGGATCGTGCGGAGAACCGCACGTGCCTCGTTGTCAGCAAGCCTGCGCGGAGCTTTGGCCTTGCCCATGTTACTTCCTCTTTGCCTTCTTGTCCGCGCCGTGACCGTAGTAGGTCCTGGTGGGAGCGAACTCACCGAACTTGTGGCCGACCATGTCCTCGTTCACCGAGACCGGGACGTGCTTCTGGCCGTTGTAGACACCGAAGGTGAGACCGACGAACTGCGGCAGGACAGTGGAGCGACGGCTCCACATCTTGATCACCTCATTGCGGCCACCCTCACGAACCTTCTCTGCCTTCTTGAGCAGATAGCCGTCAATGAACGGGCCTTTCCAGACTGAACGAGTCACTGGCGTTACCTCTTCTTAGCTCTTGCGCTGATGGCGCGAGCGCAGGATGAACTTGTCGGTCGCCTTGTTGGACCGCGTCTTCTTGCCCTTGGTGGGCTTGCCCCACGGGGTCACCGGATGGCGTCCGCCCGAGGTGCGGCCTTCACCACCGCCGTGCGGATGGTCGACCGGGTTCATGGTGACGCCGCGGTTGTGCGGACGCTTGCCACGCCAGACCGTGCGGCCAGCCTTACCGTCGTTGATGTTGCCGTGATCCGGGTTGGAAACGGCGCCGACGGTGGCCATGCACGAGCCGTGAACGACGCGCTGCTCACCCGAATTGAGGCGAAGGATCGCCATGCCCTGGTCGCGACCGACCAACTGGGCGTAGGCGCCAGCCGACCGAGCGACCTGGGCGCCCTTGCCGGGCTTCAGTTCGATGTTGTGCACGATCGTGCCGACCGGCATCGAAGCGAGCGGCATTGCGTTGCCCGGCTTCACGTCGGCCTGCTCGGAAGCGACGACCTTGTCGCCGGCCTGCAGACGCTGCGGAGCAATGATGTAGCTCAGCTCGCCGTCGTCGTACTTGATCAGCGCGATGAAGGCGGTGCGGTTCGGATCGTATTCCAGGCGCTCGACCGTGCCGACGACGTCAAACTTGCGACGCTTGAAGTCGATGATGCGGTACGAACGCTTGTGACCGCCGCCGATGAAGCGGGCCGTGATGCGACCGTAGTTGTTGCGGCCGCCCGACTTGGTCAGGCCTTCGGTCAAGCCCTTGACGGGCTTGCCCTTGTGGAGACCCGAGCGGTCAACGATGACCAGCTGGCGGGTGCTCGGCGTTACTGGCTTGAATTTCTTAAGTGCCATTGTCCTGTCCTCGCGGCCTAGCTCAGAGACCCGTCGCGACGTCGATCGACTGGCCGTCGGCCAGCGTCACTACCGCCTTCTTGACGTCGCTCTGGCGGCCGATCGTGCCGCGGAAGCGCTTCACCTTGCCCTTGCGGACCAGGGTGTTCACAGCAGTCACCTTCACGCCGAACAGCGCTTCGACGGCAGCCTTGATCTCAGGCTTGCTCGCCTTCTTGGCGACATTGAAGACGACCTGGTTGTATTCCGAAGCCATGGTCGACTTTTCGGTGATCGCGGGGCTCACGATCACGTCGTAGTGGCGGAGATCCGTCATTTGAAGCGCTCCTCGAGAGCCTCGACGGCGGCCTTCGAAAGGACCAGCGTGCCGCGGCGCAGAATGTCATAAACGTTGATGCCCTGGATCGGCAGAACATCGATGTTCGGGATGTTGGTCGCTGCGCGCTTGAAGTTGACGTCAAGCTCGGCGCCACCGATCACCAGGGCGTTGGTCAGGCCCAGCGTCGCGAAATTCGCGATCAGCGCCTTGGTCTTGCCTTCGGCGAGCGTCAGCTCGTCGACAATGATCAGGTTCGATGCCTTGGCCTTAGCCGACAGAGCATGCTTCAGACCGAGAGCACGAACCTTCTTGGGAAGATCATGCTCGTGGCTGCGCACGACCGGGCCGTGAGCCTTGCCGCCGCCGCGGAACTGCGGAGCGCGAGCCGAATGGTGACGAGCGCGGCCCGTACCCTTCTGCTTGTACATCTTGGCGCCGGTGCGCGCGATTTCCGCGCGACCCTTGGCCTTGTGCGTGCCCTGCTGCTTCTTGGCGAGCTGCCAGCGCACGACGCGCTGGAGAACGTCTTCGCGCGGGTCAAGGCCGAAGATCTCTTCCGAGAGCTCAACCTTGCCGGCATCCTTGCCTGCGAGGGTTGTAATCTTGAGGTCCATTATTCCGCTCCCTCGTTGGCCGGAGCCTTGTTGCTGGCAGCGCGGATCGCGGCCGGCTTCGGCGCATTCTCAGGAAGCGCAACCTTGGCGGCGTCGCGAACCAGGATCCATGCACCCTTCGAACCCGGAACCGCACCGCGGATCAGGATGAGACCGCGATCGGTGTCGGTGGAGACGACTTCGACGTTCTGGGTGGTGACGCGAACGTCGCCCATGTGGCCGGCCATCTTCTTGCCCTTGAACACCTTGCCCGGATCCTGGCGCTGACCAGTCGAACCGTGAGTACGGTGCGAGACCGAGTTACCGTGGGTAGCGCGACCACCACCGAAGTTGTGACGCTTGATGACGCCCTGGAAACCCTTACCGATCGTCGTGCCCGTCACGTCGACCTTCTGGCCGGCGACGAAATGCTCGACGGTGATTTCGGCGCCGACATCGAGCATGTTGTCAGCCGAGACGCGAAACTCCGCGACCTTCGACTTCGGCTCGACGGAAGCGGCAGCGAAATGACCGCGCATGGATTTCGACGTATTCTTCACCTTGGCCAGGCCAACGCCGAGCTGAACGGCGGTGTAGCCATTCTTCTCTTTCGTAAGCTGCGCCACGACCTGGCAGTTCTCCATGCGGAGAACGGTGACGGGAACGTGTTCGCCTGCGTCGTTGTAGACGCGGGTCATTCCCACCTTCTGTGCAATTACACCTGAACGCATCGGTTCGTTTTCCTTCAGAGGAGCCGGTTGGATCTTCTCGCGCGGCTCATGTTAGCTCTTAGAGCTTGATTTCGACGTCGACGCCTGCGGCGAGGTCGAGCTTCATCAGAGCATCGACGGTCTGCGGGGTCGGATCGACGATGTCCAGCAGACGCTTGTGCGTACGCATTTCGAACTGCTCGCGGCTCTTCTTGTCGACGTGCGGCGAGCGGTTCACCGTGAACTTCTCGATCCGCGTCGGCAGCGGGATCGGGCCGCGAACATTGGCGCCGGTGCGCTTCGCGGTCGACACGATCTCACGCGTCGAAGCGTCGAGAACCCGGTGGTCAAACGCCTTGAGGCGAATGCGGATATTCTGTCCGTTCATGGTCACTTCCTTGTTCTGGCGCGGCGCGGGCGTATTCCCGCCCGCGACAGATCGTTAATTCGGATTATTCTTTGATCGAAGCGACGATGCCGGCGCCGACGGTGCGGCCGCCTTCACGGATAGCGAAGCGCAGCTTCTCTTCCATGGCGATCGGCACGATCAGCTCGACGTCGACGGTGATGTTGTCGC
>NZ_JANKZL010000018.1 GCF_027568395.1 Aminobacter sp. HY435
CTTCTCCAAGTTGAAGTCCCAGCTCAGGGCACGCGCCATTCGAACCATCGACGGCCTTTGGCAGGCGATCGGCGACATCTGCACACTCTACCCGCCAACCGAATGCCAGAACTACTTCAAAGCCGCCCGATATGTCTGAATGTCCACCGCTCTAGCCCAACGCGCGTCCGTTGCGTGCTTGGTCACACGCGGTGGACGCGCGAGTGGGCAGCCCTTACCGCTTGCCCGGAGATGCTGTCATGCCAAGGCATCTGGGCAGACCGGCCTTTCTTTCGAAGTTTGCTAAAATTCGGACGTTTGCCGGCAGAAGCTGTATCGCCGCTCAAAAATAGACGACGCTGCGGATGCTTCTTGAGCAGAAACAGGCGCTGCATTCAAAGTCTGATTTCTGGCGACAATCGATGGCGATTCTAGGCGAAAATATCCCGCGCAAGCTCACGAAAACCTCAATCGCCCCGCACGCGTAATTTGTCTAGATCCAGGACCTGGATTCTCAGCCGGACAAATGTCACGCCCCTGTTAGATCATTGATCTTGCTTAGAAATTCGTTGTGTCGGAGCCGCCTGCTACAATTTGTGCATCACCTCTGTGCCCAGATCTGCGGGCGGCGTCAAGAGCGTGATTGTCGATGGGCAAAGTTTGCCTACGTGGAGCATGGCAGTCACTTCCAGACTGCGCATAGATGTCGGCTTTGCGCCTCGCAAACAGGACGTTCAGGCAAACTTTGCCTTCGCGCAAAGCAGACGTGACAGTTGAAAACCGTGAATGGCCGCTTCGCGCCCGCATTGCCGCCGTTCTCGGTTCCCCGTATCAACGCTCGAAAGCGGTCATTCGTGAACGCCAAAGGGGCGGTGTGATCGGTGGAATAGGTCTGCCAGCACTACGTAGATTAGGGTGGTCAGGCGCGCCTCCCATTCAGATGCCTCCGGAGGCCGCATGTTTTCTTTGTCTTGGTTTGTTTGAAGCCGACAGCTGCGCGGCGATAGTATCGGCAATAATTCGCCGTCGTTGCGCGCGCTCGAGCACGAGCTGATCTTCGCCCGATTCAACCAGCCAGCCGCGCAATCGATGGATCGCACTGCGCGTGCTTGTGTCGTCGCGGCAGTCCCTGAGAAGGGCAAATTGGATCTGCTGCACCTCGTCGGCAACGAAGATGCCGAATCCGGGCGTGACGATCGTCGCGTCCGGAAAGCCGAGCAGGCTGCGCGCCTGTGCTGCAGTCACACCCGCCTGGCAGGCGATGACATGGAGCGGTCCGTGAATGCCGCGGCCATAGTTGGGCGTCGCATCGTGGTCGGCCAAAAATGGCCGCCCTACATATTCACGTGCCTGCGCAACCGACAAGCTTGCTGGTGCCGCATGGAGGTGGATCATCACCTTGCCGCCGGCGATTTCGACCGCGACGCCGGAAGTGCCAATTGCGGTCCCGCCGCTTTCGACAAGCGCGGCGGCCATAGTCGCGCGCATCCGTACCGCCCGTTCCTCGAATGAAAGGCGGCTCCACGCCAGCGCGTCCCCTAAGGAGAAACCGCCTTTGCTGGCGTCGCGGACACCGAGGCCGACAAGGGAGGTCACCGCGTCGGCGACCGCCTTGTCGACCGCTTCGAATAACATCGCTTCGGTCTTCGCCGATGGCGCGAACGGGTTGATGCGATCAACATACGCTTTGAAGCGCGTATTAGTGGTGGCCAATTCATCGGGCAAAGGCTGCGTTCCGGTGAGCGGGATAATGCGGACCTTTGCGGGGGAGGAGTTGTGCGCGGTCATGAGTTCGGCATGGCAAATTCCGATATCGCCATCGCTCGGCGCCCATCCGCCATGGCCCGCGTTGAGCACTATCAGGATATCGGCCTTGCGGACTTCGGTGAGGCAAGCGTCCCAGCTGTTAATGTTGGTACCTCGCCCGGGTGAGTCCTCATTGATCCAGACTTCGAAGAGATCAAGTCCGAACAGTTTCTGTGCCTGGATGCGATCGCTCAGCTCACGGCGAATCTCTGTCAACGTGCGCCCATTATCTGGGAATTGCCGGTTACATTGGCTTGAGATCATAATCTTGATCTTGCGCAATGCCGTCGATCGTGCCGCCATCTCCGTCTCCTTATCGTTGCGATCTCATGAAGTCGTTCCATTGGGCGAACGATAGATTCGAATGCCCGACAGTAATGCGCCCTCCTTTTTGCCGTTGACGTGAACGTGGAAGGCGCAAAAAGCGGAGTCACGCCTTTGCGCAGTTTTCCCGATGTCGGCCGCCCAAGAACTTCTCCGACGACGCTGGTCCCACCGTGAGTACAAAGCCGATGCTGTTAGGCCTAAAGCGCCAAAGCCATCTGTCGCGTAGTCAACGACGACTCGCGCTGCCATACCCAAGCGTCGAATTCTCTTCTTGAGACGGACAAGAGATCGGCCGCGTAGCAGAAAACCGTCTTCAGGAAATCGTAGTCATCTTCCGTGACACCGACCCGCTTCGCGAAAGTACGAACATGACGATCGACGGCAACAGAGTCTATACCCACGAGACACCCCATGTAGTCGACAGTTTTCGGGCCAACGCCTCTGACGCCTCGAAGAGCCTTCGCGAACCCGCCGTCCTGAAGGTGCTCCTTCAGATCATCCACGTGTTCAACGGAGGCGTCGGCGAGAAACAGAACCAGGGCGTCGAAACGGCGAACCTTCTCCTGATGGGTCCAATTGAGAAATGCAGAAGTCTCCCCGCGCTCAACGAGTTCAAGCAGATTGGAGGTGCGGCTCAGTCCAGGATAGTCTGCGAAAATCGCTAAGATCCGCGGTCTAACGACGGAGTTGTAGTTCAACCCGGCTTGCAGAACCGAGTCAGCAAGCAGCGCACCCATATGGTCATAGGCAGGACGGATCTCTAACCGATTTACGTCAGCTCCCAGTTCTTTTGCGAAGTCGGCGACCCGCCGGGCGGCGACTAGCATCTGAACTGCCGACGATTGCATGGCTAACCTACCTTTGCTTTGGGATACTTGAGGCTGGGGTCCTCTAGCGCACGAAGGCGCTCGACACAATTGGGACATGCGCCACACGGGAATTCACTTGCCGCCTGACACGAGTAGGTTCGTCCTATTGGCACGCCGAAGCGGATTGCAGCCTGCGCTACTTCCGTTTTTGAGGAGTACCTAAACGGCGAATGGAAACGGACCGGACCGACGTTCTCGACGAGGCCATCCAGCTTGTTCATAAATTCGGCAGTGCAGTCGATTTCCTTGGCGTGGTTACTGTTGATGAAGCCCGTGTACACTTCAAGGATTCCAAGCGTTTGAGCACGGGCCGCGGCGGCCGCAAAAAACAGCATCGTCCGGTAGGGTACGTACAGATCGTTATCCGCGACTTCCTCGGTCCATAAATCGGCTTCCTTGATCAACCGGGATGACGATCCACGGAAGAGACCGGAAACGTCGCAGCGTTCTGGCCTGCGCATCGCCGCGGGAAGAACTTCGTTCACCCGATTCCACTCCATCTCGGCGCAATGCTGTCCGTAGTCGAAAAAGACGGGGAAGACGTCCGCTCCCTCGGCAACGAGCGAATATGCTACGGTCGTCGAGTCCAGACCGCCGGACGCGAGAAGGATGACCTTTTTCACGACTTCTCCTTGCGCAGATCCGACAGCGTCACAAACAAAGCGTTCAAACACGTATCGAGATCATTCGAGTAGCTAGTGCTTCCCCCGATGACCATCGTATTTTCGTTCTGTCGACGGGGGTCGAACGTTACGACTGGCTTCCCGACGGCCATCGCCATTCCCATTTCGATCAGCGTGCCGGGGTCGCGTTCTAACGGGATTGCGAACACGACCGAGCACTCCTCAAGCAGTGCTATGTCCGCCGCGTAAGTTTTGAAGAGGGTGGCCTCCAGGCTTCCTAGCGGCAGCTCGCCGTTCTCGACGACCGGGCGGCGAACTAAAAAATTGTGGTAGCCGAGGGCCTCGACCACGCGATCGATCTCCGGCTTGTGGAGGTATGAGAAGTCGGGCGCTGCAAGATAAATCTGAAAACGCGGCCGATCATGCCACGGCAGGACCGTTCCACCGAGATCGCGCAACTCCTTGAGCGAAAGTGCGAGTTCTCGCTTCGTGTCTCGCCGGAAATCGTCAGGAAAGGTCGTCTGCGAATAGACTGTGGCGGCTTTTGCGCTGCGCCACCCTGCCTCTATCCATCCGCGGGCATGAAAGCCGATCATGACTGCGGAATAGACATCGCCGACACCGACGGAGTTGACTGTGTTGGACAGCGTGGCTGGAATTTCTTCGACGGCATGTGTGCGCAAATCAAATAGGCGACTTCCTCCGCGGTTCTCCTTAAGCAGGAATACTTCGGCGCCGAGTTTCCTTGCGCTGTCGAGCATGGGTTCCACCGACAGACTACCTGTTCGCGCGAAGAGCTGCGACGACGTCGAGATGATAATTGCAGTCAGGCGTCCCGCGAATTCATTCAAGATCGAAAAATCGTTCGTGCCGTAGGCAATGTCAAAGCTGATGCGGGCTGCATCAGCGAGGAAAGGACGCACTGCGGAAAGATCATAACTGCCGGGAAAGACAAGAATTTCCGCGTAGGCCGACAGTGAAGTGCCTACATCGAGGATCGTAACAGATTTCTCAGTCCTTAGGAGGTCTTCGTATCCTTGGTCGGAGACTTCGGTAGCGTCGCCAATGACCATAACGTTCGGCGCGCCCGAGACTTCTCCCAGCCAGATGAACTCAATACAACCATGCGCCGCCAGATAGGCTCGGGCCTGACTGACGAGGTAACTCGGGCATATGGCCGCAACCGAATAGGGCAAGCCGCAGGCCCAGAGCCCACGCGCGGCATGCACAATTCCTCCCAGGCGAAGCTTGCATGCAGCATTCTTCCGGGCGCTCGTAAAGTCGACAACAATCTCGCCGACTACCAGGAGGGGGCGATCGCCAGCCGCGGTCATAGGGGCCTGAAGTCGACTGCGACGAACGAGAACGGCTTCAAGCCGGACTCCGTCACTATGCCGGCATAGGTGATGCCGTCCTTGAGGCAGCCAGCCAGATAATTGAATCTTGTGGGCAAGGCTCCGACCTTCGTGCCATTCTCTGTTACAGCAAAGATCCGGCCTTCGAGCACGATTGAGAGCACTGTGTCAGCGGCAGGAACGGTGTTGTTGGTAACGAAGAAATCGCATTGCTCCACTTCCTCCAACTTTGCCGTGAAAGCCCTTCGGCAAGGGTCCTCGCCGCTGGAGCCGCCTGTGCCACCCGGTTTCTTCGATCCACTATAATCTGTAAAACTACCCGAACCGGAGCTTCCCATTTAACTGTTCCCCCAAATGCCAATAAAGCGGCTTACAACCTGAGGTGATTCGATCGGATGCGTAAGCTCAGCCATCAGCGTTTTCTCAAGTACAGTACCGCAATGCGCTTAAGGCAAGCCAACTGCTTCATAGCCTGCGGGCGGGGCGGCTGCCTTGTTCGCCGCAGTGCTCTGAATGCCTGCCACGCGAGCCGTTAGTCGGTTCGCAAAGTCCTCAACGAATACGCGTGCCATCGCCGAAAACGGCTTGTCGGGCTGGCAATAGCGCTTCAGTGCATCGACGCCCCTGAGTGCGTTTCGAGCAGCGAACTCGGATCCGCCGTTGGCGGCATCTTCCGACAGGTCGTTCTCGATCTCGACAGCCCTCAGGCGCAGCTCACGAAGCAAGCCTGTCCGTAACTGGACAAGTTTTGTACGGTTCAGTGCGAAAACATTGATCGTCGCGAGAGCGCGTTTCGCAAAAGCAGGATCCGCCGTTAAGGGAAGCGTGATCGAGAAAGTCGTGTTGGTTGACCACGTCAAGTACTGGCCGGGATCGTCGACTGTCGGGTCGAGAACATCGTGATCTTCGTCAAGCAGGCTGTCGGTAGGTGCGAATGCTCTGACGCCTGAGATGGGAAAAATATTGCCTTTTCCAGCGGTCGTTCGCGGCTTCTTTCCCTGTAGTGCTGCATACTCGGTTTCGGTCGTGGTTACAGTAACGAGATGCTGGTAGCGGCGCTGATTGCACCCTGAGCACGACGGTAGCAAGTTTTCCCATTGCAGTGCAAGCCACCAATACCCACGGTGTGTGGGTTCGCCGTCGACCCGTCCTTTCGGCCGGAAGTGTTCGACTTCCATCCCATCGCCAAGTTGGTATTCGCAGTAGGCGCACTTATTGTCGAAGAGCGTGTCGAGAGAAGATTTTACATCGAACTCTTTGTATTTCGAGAATTCATAGGATGCCGTTGAGATGCCAGCATAGTGCGCCACGGCCTCACTACGCTCGGCAGAAACTGCGGCTGACGGATTGGTTAAAGATGCCGGCGCAGCAACTGAACTACGGTTGACGTGCCGCATCAGGGAATTTTCCTAAGCGCTGCGACGACTTCCTCGACGGCCTCAGCTCGGAGATCGGTTCGAGATTTGCCATCCGGATTCTCTCGCTCGGCAAGATAGCGTTCGAGCGCTGCCTGCATGATTTGCTCAGAAGGCGTATCACCCAATGATATGCGATTGAGCATAGCCTTTGTCTGTTCCGATATCTGAATCCTCATCGCGCCTGTCAAATCTCGACGAGCATAATCGTTGGCCTCCATCAAAAGTCGGAGTTCCAAGCCTGGATCTGCCGTGCTTGCGAGACCGAAATAGTCCGAGGTCAGCAATTGCTCCGCCGTCATGCCGCGGATGCTCGGAAGGTCTCGAAGTTGTCGAACCTCACCGCCTTCATTACGCTGAAGCACTACAACTTCTCCGTCGTCCATGCCTCGGAGACATAAAGGGTCATGAGTCGTGGCGATGAACTGGACCTTTGGCAGCACGCGTCGCAGTGAGGTCATCACCTGCATTTTCCAGCGCGGATGTAGGTGCGTTTCGATCTCATCGATTAGCACTACTCCCTGCGCTTCCTCGAGGTTGCTAAAGTACTGAGAAAATTCCCGAAGCATATCGACTGTCATGGTGAATACGGACCGATAGCCTTCGCTTAGAGCCTCAATAGAGGTCGAACGGCCATTCGCCTTGACCTTTATCGTCTGGCCCTCCCTGAGAAGCTCGTCGTCATCGGCCATCGCAAGAACGACGCGTAGTGCCGCTGCGATCTTTTCGAACTCGGCATGAGTTCTAGAGTTGAGCCACTCGTCAGGGTATGGGATCGTGGCCAAGGGATCGAAGAGTGTTTTCACGCGGGCTGCGGCGCCGCCTCGGTAGTCGCGTTTTCGAGGGTCAAAGTATCTTCTTGGACCATATCCAAGAACGATTGTCGCTTGATCATTCCCACCGACTAAATTCGCGCTTGGGTTGAATGTGAAGCCGGAGGTTTGGCGTGTGTGGTGGAAATTAACGTGAACGCCCATGGGTTTCTGATCGAGCTGGTCGAGGCGATCGCGTTCCTCACTCCTTACGGCTGCTGGAAAGAACTTTGCGAGCTTTCGGCTCTCTTTCCTCCCGATCAAAGCGAGTGCGATCGCTGAAAGAATGCTCGATTTCCCGGTAGAGTTTTCTCCGAGTATCATCAGGCAGGGTGCACCAGCGCGATACGCTCGGCTTGAAGGAAGCGTCAGTCTCAGCGCGTCGACTACTTTGAAGTCCAGCACCGTGATCTGACGGATTTCCTGGTTTGATGCGAAGAACAGATTTGGGCGGGCAAGCGAACTGTCGTCGTGCGACGAGGCGTGCCATTCAATTGCTCGCCGAGTCGTTGCCTGGTCGCTATCGGATAGTGATCGCATTCCATCCAGAAGGTGCTCCCTGTCAATTGCGCTCAGTCTTCGGACATATGATTGCAGCTTGTAGGGAAAATGAGAGGGCTTTGAGCGGATCAGGGGCGGCGGTAGAGCAAGCCTTTCGCTGCCCAAGCGCCTCCAAATTTGTCCCAGCGCGCCCGCGTGGGGCGATCGCGGTTTTAGATGCGTAAACTCAACGTCAAGTGACGACGAGGCGATCTCCAGTTCGTCGAAGATGCTATTGACGGCCGTTTGGCGACTTTGGACGAGTTGATCTCGATTAAGGTCGAATATGTCGATGGTCGCGCTGCCTTGAGCTGTGACCGGTTCGACAAGTCCGTTACAGCGGAACAGAAGGTGCTTGCTAGGATCGTCCTGACAGGGGTCCAGCAAGAGGCGTCGCTCTCTTCGATTGATAGAATCATAGGTGGACAAAAAGTCGGCGCGCTTGCCCTCCACAGGGAACCTGTTGCCTTTCGCCTTGTCACAGTAGGCGCACACGGCATGCAGGTTCGGCCACTCAAAAGCGAGCCAAAGATAATAATCCTTGTCGACTTCGAAACTGTCTCGCACGAACCGAAGTGGTCTGAAGTGTGCTACCCGAAGAATACCCTCGTCGTCTTTGAATTCTTCAACCGCTCTCTCGCAGAACGCACAAGTCCCTTCGAAGGTCTCATGCAGCTCCCGTCTTAGTGAAGGATCGAAAAAAAGAGAATCATTGAGGTTGTCGCGCCGCGACCGTCTTTCAACGGGATCGCGCCGAAGATATTCAAGTAAGCGCTGTCTTTCTGCGAGCACGATCTCAGAAGAGAGAAAATCGGGCGGCTCTCGTCTGTATATGCGTCTCATCCGATTCGCTTCCTCGTATTCCCCTCAGCCTGACGTATATTTATACCCTTAGTGCCCAGCAAGGGCGCCGCAATTGGGTGCGAAGTCTCTCCGCTGTTTTAGTTGAAAGTCGGCACTACAAAGAAGATTGCCGCCAGGACTTAGTTCCATCGAACTAAGCTTGTATAGGGTACGCGCCATCAGGTCGTTCCGGCGTCGGCCAGAATTGTTATCTGGAGGACCTCCGAACGGCAGACCTATCCGTAAGCGTAGTCCACATACAAGCCATTGAAAGGCAGAAAGTGGGTTGGTTACAGATGGCGCCAGACAGTCTGCCCCCAGCCAAATGCGTCTCTCTGCGCGACGGCCGCGACATTTCAAGCGCGGGACCGCCGACGCGCCATCACCGGCCGGTCGAGCGATCGAGTACCAGCGGCGCGGGTACCTCCTATGCGGCACCAATCGTCGCCTTCAAGGCGGTGCAGGTGCTCTCGCTGCTTCCGGGCGCGTTGGCAAACTTAGAGGTGCATGCGTTGCTTGCAACGTCTCCGTCCATTCCCCGAGGCGGCCGCAAGCGCCTAACCGCTAGGCGATGAGGCGATTCACGTCATCGGCGGACACGGGCAGATCGATCTCAAGCGCCGCATTCGGCAGACACGAAACGTATCCAGCTGCGCATTTGATTGAGCGCTCTTGGCTCTGACTGGTTAGCTGCCTAGGCAACTCCAGCCATTCGAGATCGGAATTTCGTCCGGAGCGCCGAAACTTAACCATTGTATGTATATGCCACAGCTCTGCGAGGTCAGTTCTGGCACTATGTCGTACGGCACATGAGCAGATTGTAAAAACGTCCAGGAACTTGCTGTGCATATTGAATCACTGAAGCTGTGGAACTTTAGGAGTTTCGCCTCCAGCAATCCCGACATTGAGGGGCCAGTTGGTCCGCAGTCGATTGACGTAGCTCTTGAAGCCGAGACAAGCGTCTTCATCGGCCGCAACGGTGCCGGCAAGAGCGCGCTGATCCAAGCGCTGCTTCGCCTATTTGGTGAAACCCGCGAAGAGCGAAGCGTTCAGCCCTCCGATTTCTTCGTACCCCCAACCGAACGTCTCGAAAGCCAACCGCTCCGGCGGCTGTTCATAGAAGCCGTGCTGCGCCTCCCCGAACTGGCGGTCGAGGGTTCGGATGCTGACAAGACCATACCGCCAGTGTTTCGCCATATGGTGGTCGAGGGTGAGGGCGACCCACCTTATGTCCGCATGCGCCTCGAAGCCAGCTGGCAACTCGCCGGAACGCTCGACGGCATCGTCGAGGAATCTTTGTATTGGATCCTTGGTGCCGACGACGTGCCATTCGGTGATGGCGACCCGCTAACTAAAAAGAAGGTCTCGGCAAGCGAGCGTGGCCATGTGCTCGTCCGCTATATTCCCGCGTCGCGCGATATCACCGCTCTAACCCAGCTGACCGTTCGCAGCCTGGGGCGCAGCTTGATGAAGGCGATCAAATGGGAGAAGAAGGAGCAGATCGACACGCTGATCGCCCAGGCATCGGGCGAGCTCGATCAGGAGGGCGCACTAAAGCGCGTCAACACCGCGATCAATGCATGCTGGTCGCAGCTCAACACCGCCGAGACCGGAACGATCGCCCGTGTATCCGTCTTGGCACCCGATCTCCAGCAGATCGTTCGCTCGGCGACGATCATGCTCAATCCGTCCGCCACGGGCCGCCCGATGACGGTCGAGGAACTGAGCGACGGCCAGCGCTCGCTATTCCACTTCGCCTTGGTCAAGGCGCTGCTCGACCTTCGCCTCGAGCTGGAGGGCGAGGTCGCGAGTGGAGAGAGCCCGCCCTTTCAACCCGAGTTTGCACGCGCGCCCGCTTTGACGATCTTTGCGTTCGAGGAGCCCGAGAACCATCTGTCGCCCTATTTCCTGTCGCGGCTGCTCACCGAGCTCGAACGTCTCACCAAGACTGCCCGCGTCCAAGGCGTCGTCACCAGCCACGCTCCGGCGATCGTCGGTCGCATCGAGCCAACCGCCGTGCGACACGTGCGCCGCGTCCGCTCCAGCGGCATCTCGCATGTCACCAAGCTCGCGCTCCCGTCCGACGACGCCGACGCCGCGAAGTTCGTGCGCGAGGCTGTGCGCGCGCATCCCGAAATTTATTTCGCGCGCCACGCTATATTCGGTGAGGGCCCGTCAGAAGAGATCGTCATCCCGCGGATCGCCGAAGCGCATGGCATCCCGATAGACCGCTCCTTCGTCGCGATCGTGCCGATAGGTGGCAGGCACATTCAGCATTTCTGGCGGCTCGTGGACCAGCTCGGCATTCCGCACACGACTCTGCTTGATCTCGACCTTGGGCGCAGCACCGGCGACTACATCCAGTTCAAAGCTGCGGCCAAGGCACTCCAAGGATCGTCGCGTGTGCTGTCCGAAGTGAACGGCTAATGATGACGCGGGTCTGATGGCAGCGCCAAGATCCGTGAGATCTTCGATCTGCTCGACAAGGCCGGAGTGCAGCAGATCGACGCGTAGCAACAATTATGCAAGGCAGGCGCCGGTCAAGGTAACGCTCGGTGCGTACTTGCGTCGAACCTGGCTCGACCCGGAGTTGACAGCTATCCCATTTTATTGTTCCGAAAGCCGCCAGTCAGCAAACGGCCCCCAAATCGCCAGTCAGCAACGCGCCTCATTCCGGCCATCCAGACCGAGTTGGCAATTTTTTGGAAGCTGCCATTCCCCGATGGCGCGCTCCTGTCATCTATCCAGGCGAGCATTGCTGCGCTCTCTGGTGTTACCGATGCGGCCACCAACCATTTCAGCGCCACCTTTTGACCTTGCTTTTGGTTTCCAGAACCTGAAAAGCAAGCTGTAAGGCATCGTCTATCTGCAGCCGACCACAACCAATGGTCCAATGGTATCTGACTGGAGCTTTTTGAAATATAGGCAGGCTCTTGGATCGCATTCGGCTTGAACCGATAAATCGTTCGTGATCCGATGTCAGCAGCTAGGTCGCAGGATTGATTGGGGGATTCTTTGCCAGGACCGCAGGTAGAGACGCTTGTTCGTCAGATCCAACAGAAATTGCCTCGCACGAAGGATCTTCAGGCCGCGCTTGATGAGGTCAAGTCCGATCTTGAAAGCTTCAATATCGGCCTGTCAAATCTATTGGCAGGTGAACTATCCGAGGCGACTGCCATCGTGGCAAAGCAGTTCGAGGCCATCGAGATCCTGCATACGCATTCGCTCATCCGCAAGCGTGAGCGTTGGTACTTCGGCTCCCGGCCGACCGACCTGCACTGGCCTGCCGTCAAGGACTACTTGACCAATGCGAAGGGCTGGCACCCTGACGACATCAAGGCAATCGATGAAGCTGCCAGCGAAGTTGTGTCGCTGCTGGGCAATCCTGGTCAGAACCAGTTCTCAAGCCGCGGCCTGGTAGTGGGCTACGTGCAGTCCGGCAAGACCGCCAATATGACTGGTGTGATCTCCAAGGCGCTCGACGCGGGGTACAACACGATCATCGTCTTGGCCGGTCTTACCAACAAGCTGAGATTTCAAACCCAACTGCGACTGTACAAGGATCTCGTGGAGCGTAACCCACTCCACTGGCAGGTCCTGACCCCTAACGAAGAGAACAAGGACTTCAGAGCTCCTCCCCAGGGCGGCTTCCTCTCTCATACCGACAAAGCCCAACTTGCCGTCATTAAGAAGAACGTGTCGCCGCTGGGACAACTGCGCGATGCCGTTGAAAGGACGCTGCCGGCGGCTCTGGAGCGGCTGAGAATTCTGGTGATCGACGACGAGTGCGATCAAGGCAGCGTCAACTCGGCGCGTGGCGAGCTGAACATGACGGCCATCAACCAGCGCATCCGTGAACTCCTGCAGATGCTCCCGGCCGCAACGTACGTCGGGTACACCGCGACCCCGTTCGCGAACGTCCTCATCGACCCATACCGCAAGCAGGATCAGGAACTCGACGACCTGTATCCGCGCGATTTCATCACGGCCTTGCCCCGGCCCCAGCGTTACTTCGGAACCGAGCAGTTGTTCGGTCGCACACCGGTTGATCCTGGCAACGTTACACCGGAGGAGGACGGGCTCGACATGATCCGCCCTGTCCCAGAGGCCGATGAGAGGCTGCTGCAACCAGCCACTCGCCAGGCCCGCAACACCTTCCAGCCCGCGATGACGGAGAGCCTGGAACGGTCGCTGCTGTATTTCATCGCATGTTGCGCTGTGCGCCGTGCGAGGGGCGATGCCGACCAACACATGTCGATGTTGATCCACACTTCGGCATACGTCTCTGCTCACGAACGCTTGGCCTCATTGATCCGCGGTTGGCTCGATGTCAACGACGAGGCCATTCGCGATCCGAGTTCGAATCTGGGTGAGAAGCTCGCCGACGTCTGGGTCGATGAGCAGCATCGGCTCCCTGGCGACATCACGACCGCCCAACAGATTGATCTGGCCGAAATACGGCGCCTCCTGCCCGCCGTATTGGACGCCTTGGAAGTGGCGGTTGAGAATGGGGCGAGCGATGACCGCATCGATTACACGAAGGGCCCGAAGACCTACGTAATCGTGGGCGGCTCGATCCTAGCCCGTGGGCTCACCCTCGAAGGGTTGATGATGAGCTATTTCCTTCGAACCGCGAACCAGTACGACACTCTCCTGCAGATGGGCCGATGGTTCGGCTACAGGCCCCAGTATGAGGACCTCCCGAGGATCGCCATGCCGGAGGACCTTCAATCCAAGTTCCGGTCAATGGCGACGGTCGAGCAGGAAATCCGCGACGACATAGCGGAGTATGGTGTGCGCGACCTGTCACCCATGGATATCGCCGTTCGCATCCGAGCGATCCCTGGGATGGCCATTACCGCGGCGAACAAGATGAAGGCGGCCCGCCAATGCGCCATAAGCTTCTGGGGAACACATCGTCAGACCTTCCGGTTTGATCATCAGAACTCTGTCTTGCTCGACGCCAACTGGGAGGCCGGCGCAGAGCTTGTCAGCCGCGCGGATGCGCTCGGGCTGAGGCAAACCGGATCTACGAAGCTTTGGCGTGGCGTTCCGAAGTCTTCGATCGTGCGTTTTTTTGAAGAGTATCAGGCGCACCCTTCTCATGCCGATCTTGATCGAAGAATCATCCTCGACTTCATAGCGAAGAGCGATCCACGCCTCTCGAAATGGAACGTCGGCATCGTCGAGGCCGGAAAGGGTGATAAGTCGCCTCTCCCACTCGGGAAGGCGGGAACCCTCAACATGGTCAGCCGCGCGCGCCTGAAGGACAGTCCCGTCGCAGACATCAAAGCGCTGATGTCGAAGCAGGACGTGGTTTTCGATTGCGAAATGGCGGGTGCCACGGATCTCGGATGGGAAGATCTCAAGACCGCCAGGTCAACTGCGCTGGGCGCGCAGGTGCCACTATTGCTGCTGTATCCGATTGACCGTGCCTCCGCTCCCCAAACCGCGGGTGGCGCAAGAGTGGCACTCGACGCCGCCACGGATGTCCTAGGCTACGGAGTGGTCTTCCCCGGCTCAGTGACAGACGGAGGCGATTACGTGTCGGTGGAACTCCGTCCGCTGTCCGCGGACGAGATCGAGAACATAGAGGCCGAAGAACTGGCTCAGGCGGAGGCTGCAGGTGTCGTCTGAAGGCCAAACGTATGGGGCAGCGGACGGATGGACCATTCTGCGTGCGGGGGATGCGTCGTCGATTAATCTGGGAATTCCCACGGTTAGAACAGAGGTGATCTCGTCCGCAGGGACAGTCAGACTGGCCGTAGGTCCAAATGGCGAGCCTCGTGTCCTGCTTCCGCTTGGCGAGCGAGAGACGGTGCGGACCATCATAGAGGCACTATCCCTGCGCATCGTAGTCGCGGATCTGATGCAAGCGGGGAAGCAGCTTCGCTTCCTCGATATCATGTGCACGGCCAAGCACCTCGAGTCCGCATTCGCAGATGTCGTCGAAGCCATTTTCTCTCGCGTCGATCAGGGCCTCCCATGCGTTGAAGCCGCTTGGACGACGTTGGAGGATTTCCGCAGCCTCCTGCTAGTCCAAGGGGACGCCGGACCCGCTATCGAGCGAGTAGCTGGGCTAGCCGGTGAACTGCTCATCCTAAACCGGCTCATCGACCGTTCACCGGCGGCATGGCAAGCGTGGAGGGGCCCTGCAGGCGACCGACACGACTTTCGCAGCGGCTCGACGTCATTGGAAGTCAAGACGACCCTCAAGCAAGGGAAGTCCACGATCGTCGTGCATGGCCTCGACCAGCTCGAACCAAATAAGGGCGGCAGGTTGTACCTAAGTCATCTGACCTTGGAGCCCTCGGCTGGAGGTCTCCTCTCCATCGGAGCTCTTGCCCATCGAGCCCTCTCCAGGGTCGACAACCCCAGTCAACTCCAAGCCACTATCGCCGGTGCCGGCTGCGAAGACCCGGGTTCGGTCCAGTGGAACAGGCAGCAGTTCAATCTGGAGGCAGAGACCTTCTATGAGATCAGCGATGAGTTTCCGCGTTTGATCCCAGCATCGCTGATAGGTGGTCAGGCGCCCGTTGGCGTGTCCGCCGTCGCGTACAATGTCGATCTCGCTACAGCGTCTTCGTGCCTTCGGGACCAGGTGCGACAGAGGTCCATCGAGGACGAGCTCGTAAAATGCCTTTGACGTCGCTGCATCTCCATTCCGAGCCGTATGGAAGCACGGGAAACATCGGCGAGAACTTCCGTCGCCTACTTGGGGCTCCGACGTTGGACGCCCTGCAGACCGTCGTTCGTGAGTCCGTTCAAAACATTGCTGATGCCGCCCAATTGGGTAGCGGGCCCGAAATCGAGATCCGCATCAGGACACTGACCGATGAGCAGGTTCACTGCCTGAGGGAGCACGTCCTAACTGACATTCCCGTCCAACCCGACTCCCAGCGCCAGCTGAATGAATTCCTGTCTCGGCCGGCTCCCGTCGTCATGGAGATTTGCGACTTCGGAACCACAGGCTTAGGTGGCCCGACAAGGGCGGACAGGATTCCCGTTGACGCCAAGCGGACCGACTTCGTCGACTTCCTCCGCAACATTGGAACCCCACGAGACACGCAGCATGGCGGCGGAACATACGGCTTCGGCAAAGTCGCCCTCTATCGAGTGAGCAGGTGCAGCACGATCCTGGTGGACACGTTGCCGGCGGACGGTTCCCCGAGGCGACTGATGGGTTGTCATATCGGGCCGTCGTTCGAGTTGCCCGACGCCGGAATGCGTCGTCGCTACACTGGGCGTCACTGGTTTGGCGTACCCGACCCAGTCGATAGAATTGCGGACCCTGCGACTGGAATTGACGCGGAGGAGCTCGCCGAAGCGCTTGGCTTCCTCCCTAGAAGTCCCGGCCGAACGGGCACCTCCATCATGATTCTCGACTTTGACACCGAAGGCGAAACAGTTGAGGAGGCTGGACGGAGGGTCATCGAGACGCTCCTGTGGAATTTCTGGCCACGAATGATGAGCGACACCCCATACGCCCGCCGCTTCCGGTGCTCGATCCTGGCCGAGGGCACACGCCTCCCAGTGCCGCTCCCCGAAGACGTGCCACCGCTCGACCTGTTTGCGAAAGCCATGCGTGGAGCGAGGTCAGGATCGGGAAACGACGTTCGGCAGATCGCCAGCCAACGCCCAATACGGCAGCTTGGTCGACTTGCGGTCGAAAAAGGCCTTCGCTCGCCAAGGCGGCCAATAGTGGCCGAGGAAAGCCTGCTTCCGCCTGCCTCCCGTCACATAGCCCTCATGCGACCGGTCGAACTGGTCGTGAAGTATCTTGAGGGTAACCCTCTGCCGGACGAACGCCTCGAATGGGCTGGCGTGTTTCTGGTCAATGATGATGACGAGATTGAACGCGCCTTTGCCGATTCCGAACCACCCGCGCACGACGATTGGATACCTGACAACCTTCCCCGGGGACACTCGAAGAGCTACGTAAACGTTGCGCTGCAACGGCTGAAAGGGCACGCGTTGGATATTGGCGGCGCCGGACGCGCACCTTCCGGCCTCGCGGGCGCCTCCGGTCCGCCGCTTGCGCGTGTGGCAGGTCGGCTAGGCGCTTCGCTTGAGAGCGTTGGGGGAGACGGTGCGGGCAAGCGGCGTGGTGGCGGCGGTGGCGGCGGGGGCAGGCCAACACGAGCACGAGCATCGAAGCCGGTGTTTGACCGACTTGTGCGAGACGACAACGGCAAGCTGGCTATTTTCACGACACGAGTTCAGCAGGACAGCCACCAGTCTGGCGTTGTGCTCGCCACGCAAGCATCTGTCTCCGTTGAGGGCGGAAATGTCGCCGCAGCCGAAGAACTGGGCCTTCAGCCGTCAGTCGCGTACATCTCACGTGTGGAGGATGGTGAGGTGGTGTGGGCCGACTCAATTGCGCTTGATGGTGACGAAGGCGTGTACGAGATAGCGGTGCGGATGCGCGGCGGCTACGCAGTTCTCGTTGATGCAGAGGTATTGACGGAGTTGGCGTCTTGAGCTCCCGGATCGCGTTGCCGTTCCTCACGCTTCGAGAGTCCACGGTGCGAACTTCCCAGTGGGAGTTGTCGTTCAACGGCGATCACTGGACGACGCACGATGAATTCGTCCCGGATTGGGATCCGGCATCCACCCTGTGGTTTCGTCGACAAGTCTCGCTCGATGCGGAGGCCTCCGCCAGCGACCTAGGCATACCCAGCGAAGAGCTACGACTATCGCTCGCGGTTCGTGTAGGCACCGGACAAGGTCGCATTCCTCGAACCATCATCCATCGAGAGGCCAGAGAATTCGTTGGCCAAGAAAACGTGGAGCTATCGTTCGCCGTCGCCGGCGAGCGCCTGTCGGCTTTGATCGATATTAGCACCGAGATCGTATTGGCCGCTCCGCCGGAACGAGCTGATCAGCTCGCTCCGTCTCGCGCCGGTGATCGTCTTTGGCAGGACCGGAGCCGGCTCAGGTTGGAAGGAGAAGAGCCACGATTCCCCATAGAGGTAGCGGACCTGTCCAAGCTGCTGGGGAATGCGCTCGCTGCGTCAGCGCCTTGGTACCTGCACTGGTCGCCGCGAGACTGGACGCGAGACTTTCATGGCGCGATCCGGCTCTATCTCAGCGAGGCTGAGCCTGAATTCGTGTCCAAGATCGAAGCTCAGGATCCTCATATCCTCCAAGCCATATTGAGCGACGTCATTGGACAAGTCTGCGAGAGGCTGGTTGCCGATCCGTCTGCTGCTGACTTGATTGCAAATTCTGAGCCGGGGACGCTTGCCGCCCAGGCTTCCGCTTGGCTGCGTGAGGCCTGGCCGAACAGGGACGTGGCACACATCCGCGCATTACTGGAAAACAGGCCCGGTGCCTTTCGATCGACGCTGCTGGCTCTAGCCGAGCAGAGTGAGACCTAGCATGGTGAAACTTCTTCCTCGCTTGTCAGGTCCTCCGGCGGATCTGTTGCTTGAGGAGTTCATCCGCGGAGGAGCTAAGACATGGTCAGGCTTCGACGCAGATGACCTCCCAGATGCTGCCAGGTTTGCCGCAACAGGTGGGTCTCGTGTCAGCGCTGCCGAACTCGCCGAGTTTCGGTCTGGGCTGGTGGCCATGGCCCAACAACATGGCTTCGGGGCCGATGGCGGTGGCCGCTCTAGCCATGCAGGTTTTGACGCCTCCGCCTCCGCGTGGCTGGCAGACCACCCGCTTCTTGGGAGCGGAGAAGCTCTGCGCGACGACGTATGGGCCTTCGTAGGTGTGGTGGTGGCACCGGACATCGTTCATTGGCGCTTCGGGACGTCTTCGGAGCGCTATCATGGCGGCATCCGCAATACCTTCCAAAGACTCTGGATGCGAGGTCAGGCCCTTGATCGCGGTGTGGGCAGTGCGGACCGTTGGCATCTTGTTGATCAGTTGACCGAAGATGCGCTCGTCCAGATAACAGAACGCCCCAGCATAGGCGGCGACGCAATACTGGCGTCAGCGCTAGCGGAAGCCTGGGTTCGCGGTTCGAAGGTACATGGCCGCGGGGCTATGGAAGCCGTCATGCGTCGAGCGGCACTCAGGACGCGAATATGGAACGAGCTCCGAACCCTCAGTTCCCTCCCTCGATCCGAACTGGCGGCGATCATGGACGAGGCCATGGAGATTTCAGAGGCAGCTGAGGCCTTGCCTGAAGCCACTGCGGCGCAGGCAGAACTCCCGCGTCCCTATGAAACATCCGCGGCAGACCTTCTCTCACGCGTGGAATTGATCGAGGCCGAGGCTGCCGGATACGGGCTGTTGTCGCCAAAGTCCCGTTCGGCTCTGAACAGCCTGAGGTCGGGGTTCCAGCTGTCGGAAAGCGACCGTAACGCTCTGAAGCATCTCATCGATCGGTTACGCCAATTTCATGCGGCGCAAACCAGTACGAATCCAATCAGCGAAGCCCGTGCTGCCCCCAAAGCCGAGAGCGCGGAACCGGTAGCCAAGAAGCGATGGAGTCTTTGGAAGAAGCGCTGAAACCCCTACCATTCAGTGCCTCGCGATTTCAGTCAAGCTGCCTGATAGCTTCGGCGACTGCAGGGGGCGAGCGCTTGATCTCGCACTCCCAAGCGACGTAGACGCGCCAGCCGGCCGCGACGAGCTTGTTCGAGTTTTCCAGGTCGCGTTCTACATTCCTAGAGAACTTCTCCCTCCAGAATTCCGCATTGGCCGCAGGTGTGGTGCAGTATTTGCAGTCGGCATGTCGATGCCAGAAACAGCCGTGAACGAACACGGCCAGCCTGTGCTTGGGCAGAATGATGTCGGGGCGGCCCGGGAGATCGGACGCATGCAGACGGAAACGGAGCCCTATCGCGTGCAAAGCTGACCGAAGCATCATCTCGGGTCGGGTATCTCGCCCCCGAATCCGAGACATGTTGTGGCTTCTCTTTTCCTTGGTATGAACGTCAGCCAATTGCCTCCTGCACCTCCCTGCCTCTCGTCGGCGTGATCGCGGGCTGCACCATCCGCGTGAATACGCCAGCGACTACCTCCGCCAGCTGCACACTGAGGTAGGGCGGCACGGCGTTGCCTATCTGGGTGAAGACCTCAGTGCGATTGCCGCAGAAGAAGTAGTCATCGGAAAAGGTCTGCAACCTCGCGGCCTCTCGCACAGTCAGGCTACGGTTCTGCGCGGGATCTGGATGAATGAAATAGTGACCGTCCTTCGCGATGTGGGAGGTCACGGTCGAGGATGGTGAGTCCCACATCTGAACCTTGAATCGATCGCTGAAGCCCGACACTTCAGCCTGCCCGGTCTTGGCGTTGAAGGCAACGTTTCGGTGCGCCGGCAGTAGCACTTGGGGCCATTCCTCAAGCATTGGGCTGCGCTTCAGTTCCGCGGCCGATGCAGACATGTAGATGTAGCGAGCAAGGTCGGAAGGCATGTGCCCACGGGACTCATGCTGCAGGAACCCCTCGGCGTCGGCCGACTGAAGCCAACGTTCGAGATCAGTATCCGCCAACTGCATCTCGACTGTCACCAGCCGGCCGCCTTGATCTTCGATCTCGCGATTTCTCTCGATTGCTTCAAGTATGGCCTTGGCCACCTTCGGCTGTGCCGACTTGGCAGCGTAGGCGGCGAGACCGTCACGTTCTCCTTTCCATTCCGCCTCTGAGACACGCTTGTCTGACGGGCCACCACGGACGGGTGGAAGTTGCCCAATGGCATCCCTCACCGTCGCACGTGCGGATGGCTGCAGAGCTCCCGGCACGGCGTCGATACCGTGGCGAATGCCGAGGACAATGACCCGGTGCCGCTTCTGAGGTACGCCGTAATCTTCAGATCGGATGAGGAAATCGCGGTTCTTCACATCGCCGTCGCTTGCACGGCGACTGTCCAATGTGAATGCGAAAAGGCGATACCTTGGGCGCTCTGGCTTCGCCAGCCGTTCCAGTTCTTCGAAGTTGGGATCCTCAGCAAGTGCCGCCCATGGGTCCACGAGGTCTGCTCTGATACGATCGAACATCAGATCATCGGTCCCGGGAACCTTCGCCGAGAGTATGCCCTTCACGTTCTCCATCACGAAAACCGCGGGCTGATGAACGGCGATGATTCGAAGGTATTCCTGGTAGAGTTTGTGCCGAACGTCGCTGCCAAAGACTTGCAGTCGCGTCTGTCGGACCAGATCAGAGACCTTGGGATCTGACGCCGATCGTGCCTGATGGCCGATCCCGGTCATTCGAGCACGCCCCATGAGAGAGTAGGCCTGACACGGCGGTCCTCCCAGCAGGAGCCAATCGTCCTCATTCCCGAGGCGTTCTGCAATTCGCTCGTGAAGTTCGGAGATAGGAACTACTCCCAGCTCCGCCAACCAAACGTCGTCGACCGCGGCGCTCCACTCGGGAAACTTGTGCAAAGCGGCTTCCGGTAGCCTGCCCGCGACAACGTCCCAATACTGTTCCGGCAAGTCGCCATCGGCGAACTTGCGGAAGAAGGTTCGGAGGGTAAGCGTTTTGGAAGCAGGGGCGCTTTTCTCAATGCTGAGCACGCTGCGGAATTCGACATCCGAGCCGGACCAGTTGTGATGACGGCTGAAACCTTCGCTCAGCCCGCCGGGGCCGGCAAAGAGATCTATCACTGGTATAAATTTGGCCATGGACGAGTGAATGGAGGATGTTGCAACGGACTTCAAGCCCAAGGTGTGCTTATGCCGCGTGCCACTAATCTGGCTAATCACATCATTCGTGAGCGAAGCTTGGCAATGGCAGTCCGCGGCCAGACGGCTTCGATAGCTTGCGCATCATTGCACGTGCGCGCCTACAGCAATGCAAACCAAATGCTTTTTTCCGGCCAGCGCCAAATTTTCTTCTTTAGCAAATTTCCCGCTAAAAGCCGCCGTTCTGCATTCGTGAAGAGTTTCGGGCGCCGGCAGACGTACGTCGGCCCCAATCAGGACACATGGCGCCAGAGGTCAGCTATCGGTGTCTAGCGCCAATCAACATGAAAGTAGTTCGCCTTGGCTATTCAGGCCTGCGCCTGTTTGCTTTCTGCAGGCCAGTAGCGGGTTCGAGGCGAGCAGATTTCCGATTGCCAATCAGAGACAAAACCTCTTCCAGGTCAGGTGCCTGATATGGCTCTTCGGCCGGCGGATTGAGTGCCAGTTCACTCGGAAGGCCATCGCGCGAGAACCGAGCGTAAAGGTCCTTTCCTGTCGCAGGTCTTCTCATGAGCGGCAGCGCCTTCCGTAACGCGTGCATTGTGACGCCGCCCAAGTCAGAGCGCAAGCGGCTGACGATGGATGGCCGGCGCTGTTGCGTCATGTTGCTGAGCAGAGGCGGCCTGGCCCGCGTGGAAGTCGGGCATGCTCTCCGGGGCAGGGACATCATCCGTTCGCCCTAGGGGTTACTGACGGCGTGACCATTTCAGGATTTCAGGCAAAGTTTGCCTAGTTTGGCATCTCGCGTGGGCAGGGCCGCTAGTGCACGCGAACGTTTCTTTGAAAAGGCATTAATTGGTCGGCCGTGTGAGGCAGTCGAGCCACGGGTGCGCAAGAAAGTACTCACGGACGCCACTAGGAATAATTTGAGCGTAATGGTCGCGCTGTATTAATTTTCTGAAAGCAAGCAAGAAATCTTCGAAAGATGTGTATATATCAGTATGTTGGATAATTTTGTAGTTTAAGATTTCCACGTTGCTATTGATGAAAGTATAGTTGATTTTGACGCGTGGTTATTGTTGAGTCATCATGGGGGTGCTTCAGCGTTTGCATTCGGCAATTCGTCGGGCGCGATCTGAAACGCCATCCAAGGAGTTTTTCATGGCAAAGCATACCCTTCCGAGCGACCTTGCCGACGCAATGCCGCTTCCCTCCAGCTTCGACATCAAGGCACCCTCGCGCAGAGAAAGAAGCGCGCGTGTGACTGACGTTCCACCCTCCATCGCAGCGCCTGCAGCAGGCGAGGCTCCGGACTATGTCGCTCTCGGGATCCCGGTCGAGGCGGTCCCCGCATTGGAAGCGGCCCGCGTGCGCCTGGTCGCTCTTGGCCGGCTCGAGACCTCACATGTCTACGAGTACGGGGCGGTCATACATGACGTGCGCGAGGCGGCACCAGACCAGGCGACTTTCGCCAAATGGGCCAAGAAGATCCTCAATCTGTCACGTCGCGGCGCCGAAAACTATGTCGCGGTTCACCGTGTCATGGGGCCGTATCGGTCGCGTGTCGAGAGTCTGCGCATTAAGTCGAGCACACTGTATCTGATGGCAAGCGCGAGGCCGGAGCGCGTCGAAGACTTGCTGGCGCAGCAGGAAGCTGGTCGCAAGCTCTCGGTCAAAGAGGTGAGGGCCATCCTTCGTGAAGGCAACGAGCCCGAGACAGAAAAACGGTCAGCTGCGAGGGGAGGTGTCGCGGGGTTGAAAGCCCAGATCGCCGAGAAGACCACGTGCGGCGTCGCAGCGATGATGGACACGGCCGTCGATGTCCTCAAGGCAATCCACATTGCTCTCGAGCCGCATCGACAGGGCAAGCGAGTGCCCAAGGACGCGACGATGCGGCCATTGATCCATCCCGCTCGCCTGCTGCGCGAGCAGCTGGAGTCGCTGATCTGGCTCGCCCAGCCGGCAGGCAAGGGATTCCAGGACGGCGTCGTGCATGTGATGCCGCTGAGCCGAGACGACGACTGGTACAAACTCTGGCGGATGCTCCAGGATCTCGGCGGGTATGAGAGCTGGCCGCAGGCAGCCGACATCGGCAGCTGGCTCACTGATACAGTTGTTCCGCAACTCGAGTGGCTGGTCGGCGATCGCGCGGAAAAGGCCGCCGCGGTGATCGATGAGATGGCGAAAGCGGCGGCAGCTGAGCGGACGAAGGCCACGAAGAGCGCGAAGGCCAAGGCCAACAAGACGGTCATTGCCCCCAAGGCAACCAAACGCAACGGCCTCGATATCTTGTCGGCGGCCGTGGGCGCCATTGCGATCCGACCGCGCTCGATCGACGTCTGATCCGGTGGTTCATGACGGTGGCCACTTGCTACCTTCGCTGACTCAGCACGTCTACCGTCTTGGTCATCTCGACACTTCAGGCCAGATCGGCCCGGTTCTCCGGGCCGATCTGCTTTGGGGAATACGGAGCCTGTCGAGACCGCGTTGGCTGCCTGAGGCGGTAGCACTGCGAGGTACTCGGCCGAGCCCATGGTCATGAGAGCCCATTCTTAACCTAACGATCGCTCTTTTTGTCGGGTGTGCATTTTTAGGGCTCAGATCTCCCGCGGATCCTGCCAGGATGAGTCTGCGTCGGTAATGAGCCGCGGCAAGACGGCCTTCGAGGGTGGTTGCAACACCATCGAAGGCCTGACCCAGATCCCTTGGAAAGGAAGAGCAGGGCTATGAAGACCACTATCTCAGCATACACGAACGGCAAAGCCCCCGAGCTGTTTGGCGGACCGGTCGACGTCGATTCGATTCTGTTCAGCGAGGCAACTGCACCGGTCAGCCTGGGCGGCCTCCTTGGCTCGGCAGGCGCGCGATCGCGCGATCACTATGAGTGTCTGATCATCCCGGTCAGTTGCTGGTAGCGCCCATCGGGCGACGCCCGCCTTTGCATCTCAGGCAAAGTTTGCCTGAGATGGGGCTCTGACATCAGGCCGATCGATAGATCTGAATTGCCTGCCGCGCCCCGCGCCGTCGCCACCAACCCACCATCCTTGTTCCAACTGTACCCGTTGCTCCGCCGCGGGCGGGAGATTTTTGTCTTTGTCCAAGCCTCATTCCAACAATCCGCCGCAGCGCTCTATTGCCGCGTCTCCGTCGCCAGTCAGTGACCTCATCGGCACCGCCGCGAGCCGGTCGTCCCGTGATCGACACCTGATCCGCCAAGCGTTGTCTGGTCTTGGCAAGCAGCCGGTCCCGAGTACCGCAGAGGCTGGCGCTGTCTCTGCCCTGAGCACTTCGGGACATAGGGGCAGCTCTGTCCAGACTGTCTTGGAGCTGCTCGGCCACAGCCCGGAATGCGCACGGTTGGCCCGGGCAGGGCTGCTGACGTCATGCCATTGCCGCGTGAAGGCAGCCGACGATCCGGCTGTCGTCGTTGGCCTTGCCGTTCAATTCGCTCGTTCAGCGCTCACGCATGGCGTGCCGCTGCCAGCCTCGGTCACCGAGCGCCTGACCAAAGCTGTTGAGGCAGGCGATCCGGCATGCCAATCGGTCGCGGCGTGGCTTGCCGATCTCGGGCTGCTGGAGTTGAGGGAGCAGTCGTCGGCGGAGGAGGGGGGCCGATGATGGAGGCGCGTCTTGCGAGATATCTTGTCGGCCGGCTCCGACGCCGGGCGGCCAGTGAGGCTGTCCACGACGCGGTCGCCAGCGGCATCCTGCGTGTGCTTCCGGAAGATCGGGCAGATTTTGGGGCTGGTGCCGGCCCGCGCGGTTTTGCTGTTGGCCCCCTGGTCTCGGGGACATCAGCGGAGGAAGTGCTGCGGATGATCCGTCGCAGCAGCGCTGCCGGGCGAGCCAGGCGCAGCGATGACAGCGACGATTTCTTCCGCACCACGTCGGTCAAGTTGCGCGGCGAGGGAAGCCGGGGCGGCGAGGGGACCTCGCAGGCCGTTGCCGATGGCAAGATCAACTCTCGGCTTGAGCACCAGGCAAGTGCGCTCCTTGACGCCGTTCGAGCCTCCGCCATGCCTTTGCGGGCCGGCGATGTCGCGGCTGCGCTGCTGATAGCGCATGCTGCCTGCAAAAATGATCTGCCGCCGGCGGAGATCGCAGCAGCTCTTTCGACGCTGTCGCCGATGGTCACGGTGACGGCCGAGGTCGACGGCTTCGAGGAGACCTTCCTGGGCCTGCTCGCGGGCGGTGTGATTGCGCCAGCGCGGGTCGCTGTTTGTGAGGGCAGCGAGCTGTCGCGATCGGGGTCACTGCGCTTCTCGCGAGCCAAAGATCCAAGATGGCATGCAATCATCTTCAAAGCCTCGGAGCTCGACGACGACGGCGACTGGCGAGAGCGTCAACTCGGCTTCGCCGCCGAGAGCGGTTATCCGATCATCGGTATCTCCGAACGCGGTCGGGTCATCCCGGAGGTTCTGCGACGGGTCGCCGCTGTTCACCTCGATTGCGGATCGCTGACACCCGAGATCGTGATGAACACGATGCTCGTCGTCCTGGGCTCGCGTCACGATGGTCATCTTGATCCGGGGCATGCGGCGGCGCTTTCGCTTCCAGACCTCGCGCTCGCCATCCGTCCGGGCCAGTCGCCGGCCCGCGCCTTCGAACTGCTCGGCGAGCTCGGTCGCCGGCGCGTCAGGGCGAAGCAGGAAGCGGGCGGAACAGCGAGTGCGGGACATTCTACCGCGGGCGGTCTGGTGAAGCGCAAGCCGGGCCGTGGGTCAGGCAGTGGTGCCGATGTGATCCAGCCCCGTGTGCCAAGCGGTGCGACATCCGATCGGTTCCTTCCCCGCATCGAAACCTTGGCCGGTTATGGCGAGGCTGCAGAATGGGCTATGTCGCTCAAGGAGGACATCGAGCTTTGGCGGTCGGGCGAGCTCGCCTGGAATGAGATGAGCACCAGGATCCTGCTGTCGGGACCGCCAGGCACCGGCAAGACGATGTTCGCCCGCGCTCTGTGCAACACCCTGCAAGTGCCGCTGGTCGCAACGTCCGTGGCGACATGGCTGGAGCCGGGATATCTGGGCGATGCGCTCAGGCGCATGAGCGCAACTTTTGCCGAAGCGGAAGCCATGAAGCCGGCGATTGTCTTCATCGATGAGATCGACGGGATCGGCCGTCGTGAACAGCGTGGCGAATGGGATCAATATTGGACATCGATCGTCAACAGGGGACTGGAGCTGCTTGATGGCGCCGTCAAAGCGCCGGGCGTCATCGTTGTCGCGGCGACAAACAGTCCGCAACTGATCGACCCGGCGTTGCTGCGCTCGGGTCGGCTCGAGAAACACGTCGACATCCCGCCACCGGGCATCGCAGCCCTGGCTGGCATCCTGCGCCATCAGCTCGGCGACGATCTCGAAACCATCGTCGCCAGCACTGCGGTTTGAGCAAGCTCGCGCGCGGCCCGCTGATCCCGCCCAAGAAGACACGACAACCCACTGAACCAACCGATGTCTATCGCACAGGAGTGTCCCTGACCCATGCTGATGTTCGACTCACAGAGCGGCCCCTATGACCCTCGTTTCGAGCGCGAGACCGACCGCCTGATCGCTCTTGCTGCCGATATGGAGAAAATCCGCAATGGCGCCGACCCCAGGGACCTGGCTGCCGGAGCGCCGATCCTCGACCATTGGATCGTTGCCGAACGCTCCGTTCCCCATCTGGCCGGCCTGTCGTCAGGTCACCCGATCCTCACCGGCACTGGCCGGCTGATCGCAACGTCGGACCTCGTGCTCGTCGCCCACGACCAATCCTGGGCGCGGACGCGCTCGCGCTTCTATCGCCTTGGTCGCCCAGGCGGTGCCAGATCTAGTTCCTAGAGGGCAAGAGGCGGGCCAATGGTGAAGAATTTGATGAGAACGAACCGAGGCAAACGCACGGAGAAAAAGACAGTCGATGCATGAGCATGCCATTGATCCTGGCACCGAGGCGGTGCTGCATACCCTCGCGCGCCAGGCGAGCGGGCTGACCGGCGCCGATGTCGAGAGGATCGTGCGTGAAGCGCGCCAGAAGGCGCGCCGCGAACGCCGCCGACTGAGCTTTGCCGATCTGCAGGCTGGGCTTGCCGCTGGCAAGCCAGTCCGGCCCGAGACCCTGCGGCGGCGCATGGCGATCCATGAAGCCGGCCATGTCGTGGCCCATCTGACGCTCGGCACGGCCCGGATCGAGACCGTCACAATCGACGGTCCGCAAGGTGGGCATGTCGAAGGCGAGACCTACAGTCTCGTAGCTCAGAGTGAAGCGGGCATTACGGCCCAGATCGTGACGAAGCTGGCCGGTCGCGCCGCGGAAGAGGAGCTTCTGGGCAGCGTGTCGGCCGGTGCCGGCGGTTCACCGCGCAGCGACCTCGGCCTGGCCACCGAGCTAACTTTGGCTATGGAGACGACTTTGGGCTTCTCTAGGCATATGCCGCTGCTGCACAGGCAGGTTGAGGCAAAGTTTGCCCAACTGGGGGATGGCAGCGACCTCGCCATCCGTGTCAACGACCGGCTCGAACACGCCTATCGTCAGGCGCGGGAGCTTATCCGGCGCCATCGTCCCTCAGTCCAGCAGATCGCCGATGCGCTGATGACTGTCGGCACGCTCGATGGAAATGAGCTCGCTGCGCTGATGTCGGACATCGGCTGTAACGGAAATATCGAGTCTTGAATCGGTGGTGCCGAAAACGCCGTTTGACGAAGTAATGGGGGGAGAACGAGCAGGCCATGGAAACGCCGTTTGCGGCAGCGATACCGTGCCCAGGAAGGCGCGGCCGCATGACAAGCCATGCCGCCGCGCCTTCGTGAAGTCGGAACGTGACGGGTCATCGCACGCCAGGTCCGACAACATGACCGGGCGGGGGGCAGCACGGGGTCAGCCGCCGTTTCCATCGCCTGCGGTATCGACCTCGTGTCGCTTCAAATGCGGCTTCGGGAAAAAATCCCAGCCATCTTCATAGCGCTCGAGCAAGCTAGCCCATGAAGCTCGCGTTGCCTCGGCACTGAAGCCCTGGTCCACCAGTAGTCGCGACACCTCCGCGAAGACCCTGTCCAGCAATCGATCGCTGCCGCGCTGCTGCGCCCTCACGATCATGTAGTGCAGCATGGCTCTCGCGATATCGTCGCGATCGGGAGCGCGCTCCTCCCGGCGTTTCGCTCGGTACTCGCGCTGATAAATCCGCTGCCTCTCCAGTCTCTCGTCTCTCCGCGCCATCGTCATCCTCCTCATCATGGTGCAGGACAATGATCGGCTGTGACCAAGCAAGCGACAAACGCCGTTTGCGATGTAACGATGTTATCGAGTTCTGAATCGTTTCCTCGGTTTCCTGAATGTCAGATCGCGGAATCTGAATCGGAATAGCACAAATTTTTCTGATTTGTTTCGAGTTGCCGGGGAAGTGAGCCGACCTGCCGCCTCGTTGAGTGAACATGTCCAAGCGTCGGCATCATTTGTGGGAGCCTTCCAAGGGGCTTGTGGGGTGGTGGCGCCAGCGCAAGAGCTGGCGCCACCAGTAGCAATCGGCCGTTTCATTAGTGGCGGGGTGTCACCGCGCCTGCGCCGTCATTTCGGTGCCAAGTCCACGTCGTAGCAACCCAGGCACGGCGCTTCGCCTCAAGCAACTGGACGAATGGTCTAGATGGCCGCTGTTCCCTCAGTTGTTACCGGAAAGCAGCTTCGAATGGCCGCTCGTGTACAGCCGCAGCCAGATTTGCCTGGCTCGCTCCAACGCCGGCAATCATGCCAATTGTCAATCCAACTTCCTGCGGGTCTTGGCCCGTTCTGAGCGTACAGACCGAGCGTCGGCGAGCCTCTGGGACCTTGAGCGCCCCGCCCAGGGCGGTGACTGACGCTTGGCGACCCAGGGCAAGAGCTGAAGTGGTTGCGGCTCAAGATGCCCCGTCACCGTCGGATAGTTTGCCAGAGCTGAGCGGACAAGTGGCAGCCCCGCAGCGTTGGTGTAGCGAACGCTCGTCTCTCCACGACTCAGACGTCCGGAAATGTCGTCGATGATTTCGATGCTGACGTGCTTTTGCTTCAGGGTATCGGCGTTACCGTGTCGAAGCGCATGCAGGAAACGAGCCCATACGTCTTGACCAGCCATTTCGCTTCCTTGGACCAAGGGCATGAAGTCCTTGTAGAATCTGTCACCCCCATCATTGTCTAGTGTCGGAGCATAAAGTTCCGGAAAGAGTGCGCTGTAGCCGAGATCGCGGATGGCCCGGACATAGGGCAGGAAGCCGAGTCGCAACACCTCGTCTGGAACAGGCAAAGTGCGGATAGATTGACTGTTCTTGATCCTACGAATTGCATTAGGGCGTATTTCGATCGCCCAGCCGTTTACAGTCTCAACGACGTCCTTAACGGTTAGAGCGGTGGACATTCAGACATATCGGGCGGCTTTGAAGTAGTTCTGGCATTCGGTTGGCGGGTAGAGTGTGCAGATGTCGCCGATCGCCTGCCAAAGGCCGTCGATGGTTCGAATGGCGCGTGCCCTGAGCTGGGACTTCAACTTGGAGAAG
>NZ_JANKZL010000019.1 GCF_027568395.1 Aminobacter sp. HY435
CTTCTCCAAGTTGAAGTCCCAGCTCAGGGCACGCGCCATTCGAACCATCGACGGCCTTTGGCAGGCGATCGGCGACATCTGCACACTCTACCCGCCAACCGAATGCCAGAACTACTTCAAAGCCGCCGGATATGTCTGAATGTCCACCGCTCTAGGTCTTTGACCCTCGCCAAGCTTCAATACCCCCACCCCTAACCCCTCCCCACAAGGGGGAGGGGAACAATCCCGCGCACTGACTCTGCAGATATGACGAAATAGCGTCGACAGCGCAGGCGCTGCCAGTATCCCCCTCCCCCTTGAGGGGTGGGGGTGCTGTCGCCTCACCCTGGCCGCTTGAACGCCTTCCTCTCCGCCTCGATCTTGCTCCGGCACATGCAGCCTTCGATATGGTCGTTGACCAGGCCCATCGCCTGCATGAAGGCGTAGACGGTGGTCGGGCCGACAAAGCTCCATCCCCGCTGCTTCAGTTCCTTCGAAATGCGCGTCGAGGTCGGCGTGGTCGGGTTGGCGATCAGCGTCGGATAGTCGACGACCTTGGGCCGCTCATCTGGGCCGGGCTCGAACTTCCAGAACCAGGCGGCGAGCGAGCCGGCCTCGTCGACCAGTTCGCGGGCACGGCGGGCATTGTTGATGGTCGAGACGATCTTGCCACGATGCCGGACGATGCCGGGATTACCGAGCAGGCGCTCGATATCGGATTCGCCGTATTCGGCGACCTTGTCGAAGTCGAAACCGGAGAACGCTTCGCGGAAATTATCACGCTTGCGCAGGATGGTGAGCCACGACAGGCCGGACTGGAAGCCTTCGAGACAGATTTTCTCGAACAGCCTGGTGTCGTTGGCGACGGGCCGTCCCCATTCGTTGTCGTGATAGTGCAGATAGTCGGGCAGCCCGCCCGGCCAGAAGCAGCGCGTTTCGCCGTCGGCCCCTTGCAGCAGCCCGGTCTTTCTTGCGTCCATGTCAAATCCGTTCGTTAACAGCGAAATGCGGCGATTTACCCGTGCTTTACCAGACTCCTGAACCGGTCGGTAACCACACCGAAAGGTTTCCTGACAAACTCGCTTTTTAAGCAACCCGATTCACGTTTCGATTGGAACGTCCCGCCAAGATGCCGGGGGAATCGGAAGGCAGGCGCACGTCTGCCCGCCGTGGCGACGATCGAATTGAGAGTGCGTCCATGAAGAAGACCCTTGTTCTTTTGGCCTCGGCGGCCATGCTCGCCGAACTGGCTGCGCCCGCCTTTGCCTATGACCGCTATGCCGAGCGGCCACCGGTGGTGGTGAGCCCCGACCTCTCCGCGCCCTGGGTGCTGCAGCTTGGCCGCAATCCGGCCGAAGTCGCGCCGCGCCAGCAGCGCCGTCAAGCAATCCAGCCGAAGGCCCGGCAAGCCGCGCCAAGGGTCCAGCAGCGCAGCGTCCAGCGCCGCCAGCCCAAGCCGGCCCAGGTCGAGAACGTGGCCCTGCGCGCGCCCGAAAAGCGCTCGGTCAGGCCGCAGATGAATCCGATCTACCTGCCGCAGCAGGTTGCCTATGACGGCGGCGAAGCGCCGGGCACGATCATCATCGATACGACCGAGAACTTCCTTTACCTCGTCGGCACCGACGGCCAGGCGCGGCGTTACGGCGTCGGCACCGGCAAGCCCGGGTTCGAATGGTCGGGCACCCACAAGGTGACGTCGAAGCGCGAATGGCCGGACTGGCGTCCGCCTGCGGAGATGATCGCGCGTGAGCGCGCCAAGGGTCGCGTGCTGCCGGCGATGATGGCGGGCGGACCGGAAAACCCGCTCGGCGCGCGGGCGCTTTATCTCGGCTCGACGCTCTACCGCATTCACGGCACCAACCAGCCCTGGACCATCGGCGGCGCGGTTTCTTCGGGCTGCATCCGCATGCGCAACGAGGACGTGATGGACCTCTATGAGCGGGTGAACGTCGGCACCAAGGTCGTCGTCAGGTAATTGTCGGTTACGGGGGGCGGAACCTGGCCGACCGGCCCGGTTCCCCAGCAAAAGGGCAGCGCGACGGAAGATCGCGCTGCCCTTTTCGCTGTCAATTCGAGCACCGCAGGTAATATTTGTTCAATATCAGTGAAATTTGAACGGGCACACCCTTCCCTTTGGCAGCCAGTCGAAGTATCCAAACGAGCCCAGTCGCCGCTGAAGGAACGCCGAATGCCGCCGCACGATGACACCCGCTACCTCAAGGGCGGACCCGTCGCCGCCCGCATCATCGCCGATGTCCGCGCCGACGCCCAGCAGGCAACCGAAGAAGGCTTTCGCCCCAAGCTTGTATCGATCACCGTCGGCGACGTCGAAGCCGTCGACGTTTACGTGCGCAACCAGCGCGCCAAGGCCGAGCTTGCCGGGATCGACTTCGAGGAGCGGCGGTTTCCCGCCGAACTGACGGCAGGCGAACTCGAAGCCGCCATCCATGGCATGAACGCCGACCCGCGCATCACCGGCATCATCATCCAGCGCCCGGTGCCGCAGCACATCCCGATCAAGGCGATCCAGGCGGCGGTGCATCCGCTGAAGGACGTCGAGGGCATGCACCCGGCCTCGATCGGAAACATCGTCTACAACCAACTCGACCTCGCGCCCTGCACCGCGGCGGCCTCGGTGGAACTGCTGAAGGCGACCGGACTCGATCTCAAGGGCCTCGAGGTGGTGATCGTCGGCCACTCCGAAATCGTCGGCAAGCCGATCGCCTTCCTGCTGATGAGCGAGGGCGCGACCGTCACCGTCTGCCACCACATGACGCGGTCGGTGGCGGCGCACGCCCGCCGGGCCGACGCGCTGTTCGTCGCCGTCGGCAAGCCGCGCCTGATCAAGGCCGACATGGTGAAACCGGGGGCCGCGGTCATCGACATCGGCATCAACGCCGAGACGCTGCCCGACGGCACTCAGAAGATAGTCGGGGACGTCGACACCGATTCGGTCAAGGAAGTGGCGTCGTGGATCACGCCGGTTCCGGGCGGCGTCGGCCCGGTGACGGTGGCGATCCTGCTGCGCAACACGATGGTGGCGCTGAACCGCCAGCGGGCGCTCTACAAGCAGACCTTCGCGGCCAACGAAGCGGCGATGGCGGCCGAATAGCCGCTACAGCCGATAGGCGTCGCTGGTGATCTCGGACACGACCGGCTCGAGATCGCGCGGCGCTATTCCGCTTGTGACGACGATCGGCGTGCCATCAGGCACCCGCTCGTAGAGATCGATGACGTCCTGGTTGATCAGGCGCACGCAGCCCGACGACACCGACTTGCCGATGGACGCCCATTCGGGCGAGCCGTGCAGGCGGTAGAGCGTGTCCTTGCCATCCTGGAAAATATAGAGCGCACGCGCGCCAAGCGGGTTCTGGATGCCCGGCTGCATGCCGCCATCCCACTCGTTCTTGCCGGGGATCTGGCGCGCCCGGTACTTTTCCAGCTCGGGCTGACGGTCGATCATCTCGTTCGGCGGGAACCAGCGCGGCCAGGTCTGCTTCCATTCGATGACGCCGCGCCCGGCCCACTCGAAGCCGGCGCGGCCAAGGCCGACGCCGTAGCGGATGGCCTCGCCATTGTCGGCGACGACGTAGAGGAAATGATTTCCCGTATCGATGACAACGGTGCCCGGCGCCTCGCCGGTGGGATCGGTCACGACCTGGCGATAGTAGCGCGGGTCGATCTTCTTGAACGGCACGCCCGGGATGTCATAGCCGTTGTCGTTGACGGGCGCGTACATCATCTGCGGGTCGGCGAAGGACGGATCGTTGCGCATGGTCGGCGGCGGTGGCGCAGCCGGAAAGGCCTGCGCCGGTGCGGAGCGCTGGCTGCCGGTCGTCGAGCAGGCGGACAGCACAGCCGAAGCTGCTCCGGTCGCGGCCAGGGCAAGCAACCTGCGGCGGGTAAGGGTCGTCATCGAACGTTCCAGTGCACATCGTGGGCAAAAGCAAACGCGCGGCCCATTCGGAGGTTCCCTTTGCACGTTCGGTGACGGCCCGCAATCGGCGTCGCGATCAAGCTTCCGTCAGAGGCCGGCCGGCTTTTCCCCGCCATAGGCCCAGTCGAGCAGCTTCACAGTATGAACCACCGGCAGCTTCGCAGCGGAGGCGATCTGGGTGATGCAGCCGATGTTGCCGGTGGCGACGAGTGCTGCACCGGTGGCCTCGATGTTCTTGACCTTGCGGTCGCGCAGGCGAGCCGAAATTTCCGGCTGCATGATGTTGTAGGTGCCGGCCGAGCCACAGCACAGATGCCCCTCGCGCGGTTCCTTGACGACGAAGCCGGCACGCGTGAGCAAGTCCTTGGGCTGTCGGGTGATCTTCTGGCCGTGCTGCATCGAGCAGGCGGAATGATAAGCGACGGTCAGGCCCGGCTTGCGCTGGGGTTCGGGCAGATCCAGCGTCGCCAGGTACTCGGTGACGTCCTTGGCCAAGGCCGAAACCCGTGCCGCCTTTTCGGCATAGGCCGGGTCGAGCCGCAGCATGAAGCCGTAGTCCTTGATCGTGGTGCCGCAACCCGACGCGGTGATGACGATGGCGTCGAGCCCGCCGCGCTCGATCTCGCGTGTCCAGGCGTCGACATTCTGCCTTGCCGAGGCGAGCGCTGCCTCCTCGCGGCCCATGTGATGGACGAGTGCGCCGCAACAGCCCTCGCCTTTGGGCACCACGACCTCGATGCCGAGCCGGTTGAGCAGCGACACGGTCGCCTCGTTGATGCCGGGATCGAGCACCGGCTGGGCGCAGCCGGTGAGGATGGCAACGCGGCCCTTCCTGGCCACCTTCGGCGCGTGCACGCCCGGCTTTTCCAGCGGCGATGTCGCCGGCACGGAGGCAGGCGCAAGACAGAGCATGGAAGCGATGGGCTTGAGCGCCGCGACCTTGTCGAAGGCACCGGCAATGGGCCGGCCGAGCTTCGCCAGCCTGAGGGCGGCACGGAAGCGGCCGCGATGCGGCAGCACCATCGCCAACGCACCGCGCGTCAGCCGGTCCATCAGCGGCCGGCGATAGGTCTTCTCGATATGGACGCGGGCATGGTCGACAAGATGCATGTAGTTCACGCCCGACGGGCATGTGGTCATGCAGGCGAGGCAGGACAGGCAGCGGTCGATGTGGGTGACGATCTCCTTATCCGCCGGACGGCCGTTCTCCAGCATGTCCTTGATCAGATAGATGCGGCCACGCGGCGAATCCAGCTCGTTGCCGAGCGTCACATAGGTCGGGCATGTCGCCGTGCAGAAGCCGCAATGCACGCATTTGCGCAGGATCTTTTCCGACTCCGCGACATGCGGATCGGCGAGCTGGGCGGTGGTGAAATTCGTCTGCACGTCAGGCTTTGCCTAGGTATTTTTCGGCGAATGCCATGACATCTACGCCAGAGTTGGTCACCGACGTCGCACCTTCAGCCTTGAGTTGATCGGAGTGTTGAAGTCCGCGATGCCCTGCAAAGACCAAGATCGGCGTTTGGAGACCATGGGCACGAACTTTTCTTATGAGCTCCAACCCTGCCATTGGATGGTCTACCCCCAACTCTTTGCGACCGAGATCTGTAATAACAGCATCGAACTTTCTCGATCTAAGTAATTCCAACGCCTCTTGAGTTTCAATCGATAGCGTCACTTCAATACCGTCTTGTCTAAATTTTTCTATTATAAACACATTATTCGACGGGAAATCATCGACCCACAGCAAACTCTTCTTGTTTGACCCCGAAATAATCGTTGTGACAACATCATTGGGCTGCCCCACCGATTGAAGCCCTGCAACTTTCTCCTGGAGGTCCGCAACCTGAGCGCCAAGACTTTCCGCAGCCTGCATTACGGTCACCTCCATCCCCGCAATTTTTAGCGTCAGGTTCTCTCTCGTCAGAAGAGCCCTGATCACAGGCTGAAGCTTCACAAACACTGTCAGCGCTACAGCCGGCCAAGCTAGAGACGCGACTGCCTTCCAAAACTCTGGATTCGCCAGAAGATTAGCCAAAAGTCATCTCCACTCACTCAGATAAGCCAGCTTTCAGGATTCTTGATCGGCTCGCCGCGCCCCAATGCCTGCAGGCCCATGATGCAGCGCACGATGAACCAGACGGCGACGGCGAACATCAGGATGAAGCCGATAAAGACCATCATCAGCACGAAGGACACCAGCGCGTAGAGCAGGCCGATCCAGAAGGTGCGGATGAGCCAGGTGTAGTGGCTCTCGACGAAGCCGCCTGCCTTGCCGCGGTTCATGTAGGCCAGGACGATACCGACGATGCCGCTGATGCCGATGACCAGCCCGGCGAGATAGAGAACATAGATGACCTGGGCGTTGGTCGGGCCTGGATCCAGCCAGCGGTCGGTCTGGCGCGGCGTGAAGTTCGGCGGTGTTTCGCTCATGATGCGGCTCCCTCTGTTGCACGCGCCAAGGTAGCAGAGTCGGGCGCATGCACCATCCGGCCGGGATTGAGGATACTCTTGGGGTCGAATTCGGCCTTGAGGCGGGCCGAAAGAGCTGCCAGCGCCGCTGGCTGCGGCTCGAAGACAGGCACGGAAGCGCGCCATGCGGGCGTCGCTCGAACCAGCGTGGCATGGCCGCCGCCAAATTGCCGGATCAGGCTGCGCAAAAGTTCCGCTTCCGGCTCGCCTTCCATGCGCAGCCAGACGAGGCCACCCTGCCAGTCGTAGAAGGCGTCGCACGCCGCCTGCATGCGCAGGGCAAGTACCATGTGGTGGGCGTTGGCTGGCGGCATCGAAACGCGCCACACCGGCTTGTGGCTGCCGTCGGCAAATGGCCTGACATCGCGCACATCGCGCCAGAGCGCACGCGAGGCGTCCTCGACGACCGCCTCGATTGCGCCGGCATTGCCGAGCATGCGCCTGAGCTGGCCAAGGCGGTATTCGACGGAGGGGCCGAAACCCTCGACGCGCAGCAGCGTCGCCGGATCGCCGCCAAGCTTGCCGTCGAGCACGCGCGCCGCCATGCGTTCCGGCAGATGCGCTGCCGACGACACTTCGGCGCTGGAGCCCATGGCGACCGACATCGCGGCAGTGGCGTTGTCGTCGAGCAGGCCGCGGATGATCAGCGTGGTTTCGGTCTCGGCCGCCGGCAGCACCTTGAAGGTGACGTCGGTCGCCACCGCCAGCGTGCCCCAGGAGCCAGCCATGGCCTTGGACAGGTCGTAGCCGGTGACGTTCTTGACCACGCGCCCGCCCGACTTGAAGGCCTCGCCGCGCCCCGACACGGCGTGGATGCCAAGGATGTGGTCGCGGGCGGCTCCCGCCTTGAGCCGGCGTGGCCCCGCCAGATTGGCCGCCAGCACACCGCCGATGGTGCCGCGCCCGGGCGCCTCGCCAAGCAGCGGGCCGTAGTCCATCGGCTCGAAATCGAAGCGCTGGCCGTTGTCGGCGAGCAGTTTTTCGATCTCCGCCAGTGGCGTGCCCGCCCTGGCCGACAGCACCAGTTCGGCCGGCTCGTAGAGCGTGACGCCCGTCAACTTCGACAAGTCAAGCGTGTGCGCGGCCTGCTGCGGCCGGCCAATGGCACGCTTGGAGCCATGGCCGAGGACTTCGAGCGGCGCAACTTCGGCGGTCGCCCATTGGACAGCGGTGAGGACGTCGGCTGGTGTGGTGGGGGTGAAGGTGGTCATGACCTGGCAAACCTTGGGTTCCTCGCCCCCGCAAAGCGGGGGAGAGGTGCCGAGCGCAGCGAGGCGGAGAGGGGGAACCCGATCATTCGCGCTCCTTCCCGCGTTGCTGTGCCGGCGCAAAGACGAATTTCATGTCGGACGCGTCGACCTGCTCGGCCAACCGACCGTCGAGTGCCGCGAGGATCGTTTCGCAGACAGCGCCGACATTCTTCAGCGTATCCGCACTCCAGAACCGCAGGACCGAGTAACCGTTCGCGTGCATGAATTCGTCGCGCCTTGCGTCATGGCTGCTACCGGCATGCTGGCTGCCGTCGAGTTCTATGACCAACCTGGCCTGGCGACAGACAAAGTCGGCATAGTATGGGCCAAGCGGGACCTGGCGGCTGAACTTGTATCCACCGAGCTTCTTGGCCTTCAGTTCGTTCCAGAGCGCGGCTTCGGCGATGTTGTCGCCGTGGCGCAGCTCACGAGCCCTAGCGATGTGGCGTGGCGAGCGGCGGGTTGGGGTGGAGGAAGCCCCCCTCTCCGTCTCGGGCTTGGCCCGAGCCACCTCTCCCCCGCTTTGCGGGGGCGAGGAACCCAAGTCCTGCTGACGGCCCATCACAACCGATGCTCCCGCAGCTTTTCGAGCGCCGCAGCACCGCGCGGGGAGAGACGGTAGCCGATGTCGAGGCTCTCGGTCAGGCCGAGTTCCTTGAGCTTGCGCACGTCCTGCTTGAATTTCAGCTTCTCGACACCGAGGCGCTCGGCAAGTGTTGCCGCTGCCACCTCAGGATGCTGGCCGATCAGACGCAGGATCGACGGGAAGTAGCCCGGTGCAGTGCTATCCCACTTGGCGAAGCGGGCAGCGAGCGCGTGCCAGTCGGCATCGCTGAGATCCGTCACGTCGCGCAGCGCCAGCCTGTCGTCGGCCTCGATGCCGTCGAAAGCAATGCGATAGAGGGTGCGATCACCGCCCGCGCGCAGGTCGTCGATCAACGCCGCACTGTCGGCGTAGCCGGCGGCGCGGGCATCGTCGTCGGAGACGGCGGCTTCATCGACAGGCTCGACCGCACGAATGCGGACCACGCCGATGGCTGTACGCAGCCCGGTGCCCGCCTTCACCGTCGGCCGCCGCCAGCGGCGGAAGGCGAGCACAATGTCGCCGCGCCTGATGCCTTCGAGGGTCGCCCGCTTCAACAGCATCAGAACCTCGGGATATCGGGAAAGGCCAACTGCCCCCGATGGACATGCATGCGGCCGAGCTCGGCGCAGCGGCGCAGTTGCGGGAACACCTTGCCGGGGTTGAGCAGGTGGTTGGGATCGAAGGCGCATTTGACCCGCATCTGCTGGTCGAGGTCGATGTCGTTGAACATCTCCGGCATCAGGTCGCGCTTTTCGACGCCGACGCCGTGCTCGCCAGTGAGCACGCCGCCGACCTTGACGCAAAGGCGCAGGATGTCGGCGCCGAAGGCCTCGGCCTTTTCGAGCTCACCGGGCTTGTTGGCATCGTAGAGTATCAGCGGGTGCAAATTGCCGTCGCCAGCGTGGAAGACATTGGCGACACCGAGGCCGTATTGCTCCGACAGCTCGCGCATGCCGGCGAGCACGCGCGGCAGTTCCTTGCGCGGGATGGTGCCGTCCATGCAGTAATAGTCGGGCGAAATGCGGCCGACGGCGGGGAATGCCGCCTTGCGCCCGGCCCAGAAGGTCAGTCGCTCCTGCTCGGATTGCGAGACGCGGCAGGTGGTGGCGCCGTTGCGATTGGCGATCGCCTCGATCAGGCCGATCAGGTGGTCGACCTCGACGCCGGGACCATCAAGCTCGACGATCAGCAGGGCCTCGCATTCCAAGGGGTAGCCGGCATGGACGAAATCCTCGGCGGCGTGGATCGCCGGCCGGTCCATCATCTCCATGCCGCCGGGAATGATGCCGGCGCCGATGATGTCGGCGACACATTGGCCGCCCTGCTCGCTGGTCGGGAAGCCGATCAGCAGCGCGCGTGCCGTCTCCGGCTTCTTGAGGATGCGAACGGTGACCTCGGTGACGACGCCGAGCAGCCCTTCCGACCCGGTCATAACACCGAGCAGGTCGTAGCCCTCGGCATCGAGATGCTTGCCGCCCAGGCGCACAACCTCGCCATTCATCAGCACCATTTCGATGCCGAGCACGTTGTTGGCAGTCAGCCCGTATTTCAGGCAGTGCACGCCGCCCGAGTTCTCGGCGACATTGCCGCCGATCGAACAGGCGATCTGCGACGACGGATCGGGCGCATAGTAGAAGCCGTCAAGTTCCACTGATGTGGTGATGCCGAGATTGGTGACACCCGGCTGGGCAGTGACTGTGCGGTTGGGATAATCGATCTCGATAATGCGGTTGAAGCGGCTCATCACCAGAAGCACCGCATCCTCCAGCGGCAGCGCGCCGCCCGACAACGAAGTGCCCGAACCGCGCGGCACGACGCGGATGTTGCGGTCGTTGCAGTATTTGAGCAGGCGCGACACCTGGGCGACCGTTTCGGGCAGCACCACCACCAGCGGCAATTGCCGATAGGCGGTCAGGCCGTCGCTTTCGAAGGCCCGCATCTCGTTCATGGTGTCGACCACGCCCTCGCCCGGCACGATGATGCGCATGTCGGCGACGATTTCTGCGCGGCGGGCAAGCGTCGCCGCATCGGGCTTGGGCATCAATATGCCGGACATCGGTCACCTAGGATCGCCAACTGGTAAAAACCTTTTACCAATTGGCGGCGGCGGATGCAAATTGGAAGAAAGGCGATTGCCGGAACGCAAGCGCGCGCGGCACTTGCAGCGTCAATCTGCCGCTGGCGCGGGCCACATAAGACATCATCATGCGGAACGCCTCCTGCGACCGCGTACAACTTCTGCCAGCGGAAGAAAAACAGCTACTCCCCGGCGAACGCCTTGGGTTCGCTGTGGGCGCGGCGAACGCGGCGGACGCCCCACCAGACAAGCAATATGGCAAGCGGCACCGACGCCGCGGTGACGATTTCCGGCGCGAAGGCATGATCGACAGCCGACGCACCCTTGGCAACGTAGCCGACGAGGCCGACGACATAATAGGAAACGGCGGCAACCGAGAGGCCCTCGACCGTCTGCTGCAGGCGCAGTTGCAGCCGGGCGCGGTTGTTCATCGAAGCCAGCAGGTCGCGGTTCTGCTTCTCGACCTCGACGTCGACCCAGGTGCGCAGCAGCGTGGTGGCGCGTGTCAGCTTGCGCGACAGGTTGGCCTGGCGCTCCTCGACCGAGCGGCACGTGCGCATGGCGGGCGCAACGCGACGCTTGAGGAAACCGGCCCAGGTGTCGTAGCCCGGCACAACCTCCTCCTCCAGCGCCTCAAGGCGCTCGCGGACGATGCCGTCATAGGCCTTGCTGGCGCCGAAGCGGTAGAGGCTGGAGGCTGCGTCCGCCTCGAGTTCAGCAGCCAGTTCGGTAAGGTCGGCAAGCAGCGCCTGGCTGTCGCGCGTCTCGATCGCCTTCATTTCGCGTGTCGCCTGGGCGAGGCGGTCCTCGATGCGGCGGACGCGGCTGGACAGAGACAGCGCCATCGGCAGGCCGAGCATGGCCAGCGTGCGGTAGGTCTCGATGTCGATGAGGCGCTGCGACAGCGCACCGGTCCGCGCCGGAGTCAGGCCACGGTCGAGGATCAGGATGCGGGTCATGCCGTCGCCATCCTGGCGGAAGTCGGTGACAATGCCGGCCGCACCGCCCTCGACCAGCGAATAGCAGAGGCTGGTGGGGTCGAAAGTCGCTATCAGCTTTTCGTTGGCCGGCGTCCACTTGCGGATCTCCAGCCGGATGCCCGAAATGACCGTGCCGGGCGGGCTGAAGCCGTTGCCGAAGGGCGACCCTTCCTGCGAACGGTCGCTCTCGCCCAGTGGTCCTTCCCACAGATAGGTGGAGAATTCGGTGTGGCGTTCCCAGCTCAACGAGCCCTGCCCCCACTTCATGGCGTGGTGACGGGCATGGCGATCGGGTGCGGCGATACCGAGCCGGCGCGACAGCTCCGAAAGTACCGCGTGATCGACGCCCGAACCGCCCTCGGTCATGAAGGACAGCTGAACCAGCACGCGCGGGCTCTCGACAAGCGGATGCGGCCGGGCATGAACCTCGCCAAGCGCGCTCGGACGCCCGTCATGGGCGGGAAAACCCATGACGCTGCCGGTGGCGCGCGGCAGGAACTCCAGGGATGACGGCTCGACTGTCACGTGCGGCTCCTCGATGCCATGACCCTCCTGCCTCTAGGTAAGTTTGCAGGAACAGGCAAACGCCAACTTTAGCGACGCCTGACACTGTGCCCCAGGACTGCTCGGACGCGATACCGCCGGAGTGGATATATAATTTGACCAGTCGGGTCCTGCCCTCCTATCCTTGCGGGCAGGGCAGAGGTTCCGGACAGCACACTTGAGCGACATATTTTCCAGGATCGAGCATTCACGCACGGCCGACGAGGTGGTGCAGCAGATGGAGAGCCTGATCCTTGAAGGCGTGCTGCGCGTCGGCGACCGGCTGCCCGGCGAGCGCGAGCTGGCGAAGCAGTTCGACGTGTCGCGGCCGATCCTGCGCGATGCGCTGAAGACGCTCGAGGCGCGCGGGTTGATGGTGACGCGCCACGGCGGCGGCACCCACGTGGCGGACGTGATCGGCGAGGTGTTCTCCAAGCCGGTGATGGAACTGATCGTCAACCACCGCAAGGCGGCTGCCGACTATCTCGAATACCGCCGCGAGATCGAGGGGCTGGCAGCCGAATATGCGGCCAGACGGGCGACCAGCGAGGACCTGGCGCTGCTCAGCCGGATCATGGCGCGCATGGAGGCTGCGCATCAGCGCGCCGATTTCCGTGAAGAGGCCGAGATCGACGTCGAATTCCACCATGCGGTGGGCGAATGCGCCCACAACATCATCCTGCTGCACACGCTGCGCTCCTGCTACAAGCTCCTGGCCGACGGCGTCTTCCAGAACCGGCTGGTGGTTTTTGCCCTGCCCGCCGCGCGCGAGGCGCTGCTGGCGCAGCACAAGGCCATCCATCGCGCGGTGGCGGCTGGCGATCCGCCTGCCGCGCGGCAGGCGGCGATGGACCACATCACCTATCTTGAACGCGCCATGGCCGAGGCCGAGCGCAGCAGCGACTGGCAGCGCATCTCGCGCCTGAGGCTGAAGCAGCGGCTGGATGCGGGCGACGTGGATCAGCGCTAGCCGCAGGAAACGTCCATGACCTCGTCAGACGCCCCTCATACGCCAAAAGGCGTCCATTTTCTGGATGCAAAGGGGCCTGCAGGCATCCGTATCTATGCGATCGGTGACATTCACGGTCACCTCGACCTGCTTGAGGCCATGCACGAGCTGATCGGCGACGAGCTCGGCCGAGACGAACCGGCCGACTGGCGGATCATCCATCTCGGCGACTATGTCGACCGGGGGGCGGACTCCAATGGGGTGATCGAGTTTCTCCGTGCCGCAAATGCCAGGGACAGCAGAAATATCGTGCTGACCGGAAATCACGACGTCGGCTTTCTCGATTTCCTGGCCTATCCCGACCCGGCTGGCCTCTTCGCGCGCAATGGCGGCCCAGAAACGGCGCGATCATACGGAGTAGAGCTTCGCATGAACGATCCTGTCTCGCTTGGCGAAAGCCATGCGGAGTTGGTGCAGGCGGTCCCTGAAAAGCACCTGCGTTTCCTGCGCAGCCTGCCCTACTCGGAATCCTTCGGCGATTTCTTCTTCTGTCATGCCGGCATCAGGCCGGAGGTGCCGCTCGACCAGCAGGACCCGCGAGACCTGATCTGGATTCGCGGCGAATTCCTCAACTATCCGGAACTGCATCCGAAAGTCGTCGTGCATGGGCACACGCCGCAGGCGGAAGCCGAAGTGATGGCCAACCGTGTCAATGTCGACACCGGCGTCTACTATTCGGGCGCGCTGACCGCGCTCGTCATCGACGGCGCGGACAAGCGATTGATATCAGTGGAAGCTGGGGCTAGCGGGCGGCGGTGACGCCGTAGCCGTCGACGACATGATGGTCGGCTGCGGCATCGGCCGCATAGATCCCGAAGCCGCCGAGCACGATTGCCGACAGCATGGCGAAGGACAGGAGCGCTGCTTTCAAGGGAGTCATCTCAGGTTGAGCTTCCTGCAATCTGCACGAACGGAGTTACGAATAAGTTTCCGAAAACATTGAGCGATGCCACCGATGCGCGGCGTCAAGGCCGTGCTTCTAGGATCGTTCTGTATCGGGCTTGTGTCGCACGAGCCTTTGAAATGGTTCATTCGCGATACCTTCGCCGGCTGGCGCGAGGCTGTCCTTAGAAGGGCATTGGGACACAATCCAGACGGCGCGAAACCGTCCACAGCGGATTTTTTGCGCCGTGCCAAAAATGTCACGAAATGGGGTTCCGGGCGGTCAGTTGCGTGGGCCTGACCGCCTTCGGCAGATCAGATGATTGCAACCCAGGCGCGAGCCAGCGCCTGACCGACGGCATCGGCCTCGGGGCCGTGGCGCTCGGCCTCGGCGTCGTGGCGCGCGGGCCAATCGGGCTGGTTCGTGGCGAGCACGTCGGCAAAGGCCTCGTTCCATTCGCGAACCAGCTTGCGGTCGGCCTCGAAGTGGAACTGCGTGCCGTAGGCAGCGCGGCCGATGCGGAACGCCTGGTTGCCGGTGACGCCACTGCCGGCGAGGCGGATCGCGCCTTCGGGCATGGTGAAAGTGTCGTCGTGCCACTGGAAGATGGAGAAGCGATCCGGCAATTCGGCAAAAACGGGATCGTCGAGCGCATCCTCGGTCAGCGAGACGGTGTGCCAGCCGAACTCGGTGGCGCCGCCGATGCGGTTCTGACCGCCGAAGGCGCGCGCAAGAAGCTGGCTGCCCAGACAGATGCCAAGCACCGCCTTGTCACGATCGACGAAATCGCGGATCAGCGCCAGCAACTCGGGGAAGTAGGGCGAATGGCCGTCGTCGAGCGCATTCTGGCCGCCACCCAGCATCACGATAGCGTCATGGTTGCTTGCATTTGCCGGGAGCGCATCGCCAAGATGGGCGTTGCACATATCGAGCTCGGCGCCGACCTCGGCAAGCGCCTCGCCAACCTGGCCGAGACCGGTGCTTTCATAGTTCTGGACGACGAGGACGCGCATCTCGGCCTTTCCGGCAGGCGGTGACAAAGTTGCGGCGAGCCCTATCATGGCGCCTGCCAAGCAGCCAACAAGGATCGGCTATGCCACTGCAGAACCGGGTCGACCCCTTCGGCGAAATCCATGCCACGCCCGAGCGCGGACTGTTCACCGGCAATCGCGGCATCATCCACGATCCCGACGCAAAGACGCTGCTCACCAAGCGCTGGGCGACCAAGGCGTGGATCACCTGCGCGCTCAGATTCAGGGACGTGCGCCGCGCGCCGATGGGGCGCAACCGGCCGGGCGGCAAGACGGGCTGGACGGAGCTGTTCTTCCTCGACGAGGTGACGGCGCTCGGTGCCGGCCACCGCCCTTGCTTCTATTGCCGGCGGACGAGCGCCCGGGCTTTCGCATCGGCCTATGGCCATGCTTTTGGCGCACACGATCCGAAGGTCGGCGAGATCGACGGCCGGCTGCACCGGGAACGGCTGGCCTCCGGCGGCCAACCCTTGGAACTCGACCGCCACGGCCTGCGCCTTTTGCCCGACGGCGCGATGTTTTCCGACGGCGCGTCCGACTATGCCATACGCGGCGGCAAGGCGCTGCGCTGGAGTTTCGGGGGCTACGACGCGATTTCCGGGTTCGACGAACTGCCCGACCAGGAAATGTGCATCATCACGCCGGCGACGACGCTTGCTGTGCTGGCCGGGGGCTACCGGCCGGAATGGCATCCAAGCGCGGACCAGCTTGTGGCGAAGGGATAGCGACGCCGCGGAGGCCCCTTGACCGCCGCCGCCGCCTGCCGCATTTCTCGGCCATGCGCGCAAACTACAAGATGCAACGGCTGTTCGTGCCCAACGACCTCGCTCCCGGCACGGCCTTCGACGCCGATCCGCAGCAGAGCCACTATCTCGCCCACGTGCTGCGCCTCGCCGAGGGCGCCGAGGTTCTGGTCTTCAATGGCCGCCACGGCGAGTGGACGGCGAAGATCGCCGGCCGGACGAAAAGAACGGTGCGGCTCGAGGTGCTGGAACTGCAGCGGCCGCAGCCGGAGCACCCGGACCTCGTCTACTGCTTTGCGCCGCTGAAGGTCGGCCGGCTCGACTATCTGGTGCAGAAGGCGGTCGAAATGGGCGCGGGCACGCTCGTGCCGGTCATGACCCAGCACACCCAAATGAAGCCTGGCATCGACCGCCTGCGCGCCAACGCCGTGGAAGCAGCCGAGCAATGCGGCATCCTGGCCATTCCCGAGGTGACCGAGGCCGTCAAGCTGGAGCAACTGCTCGCTGGCTGGGACAAGGAGCGGCGGCTGATCTTCTGCGACGAGGACGCCTCGACCAACAATCCGATGGCTGCACTTCAGGGCATAAAGGAACGCAAGCTTGCGCTCTTGGTGGGGCCGGAAGGCGGCTTCTCCGACGACGAGCGCCTCATGCTGCGCGCCCTGCCCTTTGTCACCGCCATACCGCTCGGTCCGCGCATCCTACGCGCCGACACGGCGGCGGTGGCGGCACTCACCGTCATACAGGCCAGCATCGGCGACTGGTGATCAGCCGATCACCTTGCCCGGCCACGGATTGATGCCGTCGCCAAGCCACAGCAGCGTGTCGAGCCAGAAGTCCGGCGCATGGCGACTGTGGAACAGGCCGAAATGGCCGATCTCCTGCCGGTCGAAATCCTCTGGCGAAAGCAGCACCTGTGTCGCGTTCGAACCGGCGTAGTAGCCAAGTGCACGGCCGATAGCCTCTGGCGTGCCGAGTTGATCGTCGGTGACACCGACAGCGAGAATGGGCGCCGACACAGCGGCAAGGCGGCGCAGCACATCGCCCCGCTCAGTCTCCGGATGGCTCAACTCCATGCGCGCACGTCTGAAGCTCCACTCATTGGCCACGCCTGCCGGAAGATCCTCGAGCCAGCCGAGCCGCCGGCCGGGAAAGTAGCCGCATAGGGCAGTGAGCGCCGGCATGGCGACATGCCATTTGAGAAACAGCCGCAGGCGCCGCCCTGCAACATAGTCGCGCCACCAGGCGTATTGGGCGCCGACGGTCAGCATGCGCGCGATGCCGGGCGCGGACTCGGCCAGGCCGGGCAGGAAGCCGCCAATACTGTGTCCCACGACCATCACCGGCGCGCCGGGATCGAGGCGCATGGCGAGATGCAGCACGGCTTCGAAGTCGCGCTCGCCCCAGTCGCGCCAGCGATAGCCGCAATCGCGCAGGCTCGCCGGCCGGGACGCGCCGATACCGCGATAATCGTAGGTGAGGACGTCGAAGCCATGCCCGGCGAGGAAGGCGGCATAACGGTGGTAGTAGCGCGCCAGCACACCCGTGGCCGGGTTGACGATGACGGTGCCAGCCTTTTCGCCCCGTGCATGCGGCCAGATGTGGCCGCGCAGGGCTACGCCATCGCCGCAGGTAATCTCGACCGCCCCGGGCTCGCCCACTGAAACCGAAATCGACATGAGGTCCTCGCTTTGATCGAGGCAAGAGCTAGCGAAATTCTGTCTTTCACTACACTCACTAGTCGGTATACTTCGGGCATGAAAACGCCCGAAAAACCAACCCGCGAGCGCATCGTCGAGGCAGCCTCCAAGCTGTTCTACGGCGAAGGCATCCGGGCCGTTAGCGTCGACGCGGTGGCTGAGAAGGCGGGGCTCACCAAGCGCACGCTCTACTATCACTTCCAGAGCAAGGACGAACTGATAGCGGCCTATCTCGATGGCCGCGACCAGCCAAACCTGCAGCTGTTCCAGCGCTGGTTCAGAGATGCCGACGGCGAAGTGTACGACAAGGTACGGGCAATCTTTGCCAATCTCGCCACGGCGGCGCGGCAGCCAAAATGGAAAGGCTGCGGCTTTCTGCGCACTGCTGCCGAACTTGCCGACATGCCGGGACACCCGGCGGTCAAGGCCGGCATCGCCCACAAGCAGCGGGTCGAAGCGTGGTTGCGCAAGGAATTCTTCGAGGCCGGCGCGGCGGACGCGAAAAGCCTCGCACGCCAGGTCGTGCTGCTGCTCGACGGCGGCTTTGCCGTGGTGCTGCTCAATCGCGATCCGAGCTACATGGAAAGCGCCGGCGACGCGGCGACGACGCTGGTCCGCGCGGCCCTTCCCATGCGATAGTCAAGGCAAGGATTGGCCAGCTCACCCGGGCGTTGCGAAATCATTCAATATCTATTGACGAAGGCTCAGGATTTTTCGCTTGATCGGCGAGCGCCGGATCGTCCATCAAGCGCCACCGATCTTCCGCCCCAGGAGAAGTTTTTATGGCGCGCGACACCACCGATTTCCAGCCCATCGAGGGCATGGACGAACTCGTCGGCTACCTGGCTGCCGGCAACAAGCCGCGCGACAAATGGCGGATCGGCACCGAACACGAGAAATTCCCCTTTTATGTCGACGGTAATGCGCCCGTGCCCTACGGCACCGACCGCGGCATCCGCGCGCTGCTCGAAGGCATGCAGAAGACGCTGGGCTGGGATCCGATCATCGACGCAGGCCGCATCATCGGCCTGGTCGAGCCGACCGGCCAGGGTGCCATCTCGCTTGAGCCCGGCGGCCAGTTCGAACTGTCCGGTGCGCCGGTCGAGACCATCCACCAGACCTGTCGCGAGGGCAACGCGCATCTGGCGCAGCTGCGCGAGATCGCCGAACCGCTCGGCATCCGCTTCCTCGGCCTGGGCGGCAGCCCGAAATGGACTCTGGCCGAGACCCCGCGCATGCCCAAGTCGCGCTACGACATCATGACCGCCTACATGCCGAAGGTCGGCAGCAAGGGCCTCGACATGATGTACCGCACCTGCACGATCCAGGTGAATCTCGACTTCGAGAGCGAAGCCGACATGCGTCGCAAGATGCAGGTGTCGCTCAAGCTGCAGCCGCTGTCGACGGCGCTGTTCGCCAATTCGCCCTTCACCGATGGCAAGCCCAACGGCATGCAGAGCTGGCGCGGTGACATCTGGCGCGACACCGACAACCAGCGCTCCGGCCTGCTCGACTTCTGCTTCTCGCCCGAATTCGGCTTTGCCGACTATGCCGAGTGGGCGCTCGACGTGCCGATGTACTTCGTCATCCGCGACGGCCGCTACCACGACATGACGCACATGACCTTCCGCCAGTTCATGGCGGGCGCGGCACGCAACGAGATTACGGACGGCATGCCGACGATGGGCGACTGGGCCAATCACCTGTCGACGCTGTTCCCGGACGTCCGGCTCAAGCGCTTCCTCGAAATGCGCGGCGCCGACGGCGGCCCGTGGCGGCGCATCTGCGCCCTGCCCGCCTTCTGGGTCGGCCTGCTCTACGACGCGGCGACGCTGGATGCGGTCGAGGCCTTCACTCGCGACTGGAGCTACGAGGAAGTGCTGGCCATGCGCAATGCCGTGCCCGAACAGGGCATCTCGGCGCCGTTCCGCAACACCACGCTGCGCGAGATCGGCCGCGAGGTGCTGGCGCTGTCGCGGCAGGGCCTGGTCAACCGCGGCAACAAGAACCGCGACGGCTTCGACGAAGCAGGCTTCCTCAACACGCTGGATGAGGTTGTCGCGCGCGGCACGACCAGCGCGGAGGAAATGCTCAACGCCTACAACACGCGCTGGGGCGGGTCGATCGAGCCGGTTTTCCTGGAATACGCCTACTGAGCCGCAAGCGGCGAAAGCCACTTCATTCCACCCCTGAAACGCTCTACGCTTCCTCCTGGAGATAGTCCCAGGAGGAAGACATGGTGCCCTTGTTCGAGATGTTGGCCAATGCCCAGAACGGCAACGGCATGGACGCGCTGTCGCGCCAGTTCGGGCTGAACCAACAGCAGACCCAGGCGGCGCTCGAGGCGCTGATGCCAGCCTTCAGCCAGGGGCTGAAGCGCAACGCCTCCGACCCCCATGGCGTCGGCTCCTTCCTCCAGGCGATGGCGAGCGGCCAGCACGCCAAGTATTTCGACGACGCGTCCCGCGCTTTCTCGCCCCAGGGCGTCGATGAGGGCAACGGCATCCTCGGCCACCTGTTCGGCTCGAAGGACCTGTCGCGGGCAGTGGCGGCGCAGGCCGCGCAGGCCACCGGCGTCGGCCAGAACGTGCTGCAGCAGATGCTTCCGGTGATCGCTTCGATGATCATGGGCGGCCTGTTCAAGCAATCGACCGGCCAGATGCAGGCAGCCAGCGGCATGGGTGGCAACAACCCGCTCGGCGAGATCATCGAGCAGATGATGCGGCAGGGCGGAGCGATGATGGGCGGCGGCCAGCAGCCGCAGCGGCAGGCCCCGCAGCAGACCCAGGCGCCCGACCCGCTCGACAATCCCTTCGGGCAGATCCTCAAGGACATGTTCGGCGGTGGCCAGGCGCAGCAGCCGACGCCACGGCAACCACAGCCCCAGGCGCAAAGCCCCTATGGCGACAACCCGCTGGGCAAGATCTTCGAGGAGATGCTCGGCGGCGGTCGTGTCCAGCCGGGCCAGCAGCCGCAGGCGCGCCAGCCGCAACCGCAGGCAAATCCGAGCGGCCGGCCGCGCAATCCCTATGACGACCTGTTCGGCAAGATGTTCGAGACCGGCAGCCAGCAGCGTGACGACTACCAGAAGGGCGTCGAGTCGATCTTCGACCAGTTTTCGCGCGGGATGGATAGGTACAGGTGAGGAAATAGGGAAATAGGGAATGATGAAAGGCGGATGCTGCGGCGCCGTCTACAAGCTACTCGCTATTCCCTATTTCTCCATGAAAAAGCCCGGTCCTTGGGAGGACCGGGCAACGTGCAGGCAAGGCCGGCGGGGACCGGCTGGGAGTGGGGAGCCTGCAAAACTCTGGGTGCGTCAGGCGACGCGGCGGGCCAATGCCTCGACATTTTCGGAACGCGATTGGCGAATCGAGCGGAGCCTGACAGTCGGGTCGCTGGCGAAGGGCAGATCGACCGCCACATACAGGTCGCCGCGGGTGAGTCCGACATCGGCAAGTTCTGTGTCGGTCATTTCGCCGAGACGATAGAAGGCGCGGCGATTTTTCCAGGCGCGGAAGACGTCGGCGGCATAGGTGACGATACGCATCGCATTCACCGGCCGAGCCGCGGAATGCGTCGTCGCAGTGCAATGGTCAAGCGCGGTCATGGTCTCTCTCCTGTCGCGGGACAAACGGGTCCCATCCGGTCGGCGCTCCTTTCGCCGCCCCGGTTCCGATACACATGCCTCATGTGGACGATCACAGATTGCTCTCGATGGATTGATTAATCCAACGAATGTTTCTAATCTTTATCATCAAAGTTCATGATGGAAACGACGATGGCCGCTCCTCTCGACCTTGACCAATTGCAGACCTTCATCTCCATCGTCGACACGGGCAGCTTCACGCGTGCCGCAGACGAGGTCCATCGCACCCAATCGGCCGTGTCGATGCAGATGCGCCGCCTCGAAGACCGCATTGGCAAGGCGCTGTTCGAAAAGGACGGACGCACCAACAAGCTGACCGAGGAAGGCGAGCGCCTGTTGTCCTACGCGCGCCGGATGCTGCATCTCAACCGCGAGACGCTTGCCGCCTTCGACGACCGCGCGCTCGAAGGCACCATCCGCATCGGCGTTCCCGACGACTACGCGGATCGGTTCCTGCCCGAGATCATGGCACGCTTTTCGCGCTCAAATCCGCGTGTCGAGCTTTCCGTAGTGTGCGAGCCGACCGTCAACCTGACGGATCAGATCAGGCGCGGCAATCTCGACATCGCGCTGGTGACGCAATGCGAGGACACCAAGCCGACCGAAATCGTCCGCAACGAACCGCTGCTCTGGGTCTCCTCGGCCAGCCATATGGTGCACGAAGAAGAGATGCTACCGATGGCGTTTGGGCGACCCAATTGCCAATGGCGCCGCACAGCGTGCGAAATGCTCGACGCCAGCGGCCGCAAGTACCGCATCCTGTTCACCAGTTGGTCGGCGACGGTCATCACCGCGGCGGTGCTTTCCGGGCTCGCCGTTTCGGTGCTGCCGGAATGCGCGCTCAGGCCTGGCATGCGGGTGCTTGGCGAGGCAGACGGCTTCGGCGCCCTGCCCGACTGCAAGATCGGCATCTTGCGCGGCCATTCGAGCCGGCCGGAGATCATCGACGCGCTGGCCCGCCATATCAGCGAAAGCCTGGACAACATTTCCGTGCCCGTGCCGGAAGAAAGCAGCACGTTCGACTTCACCACGATGATGTCGACGCGCGGCCGGCGGCTCAAGCCGAACCCAATCTTGCCGGGATGGTAGGCGGCAGTTGAGCCGTCGCGCTTGACGAGGGGGGCTGCCAAGCCCTCAATCGCACCATGAACGAACTTGCAGCCGAATCACGCACAAACGCGGCCGAGTACACCGTCAGTGAAATCTCCGGCGCGCTGAAGCGCACGGTCGAAGACACTTTCGGCAATGTGCGGGTGCGCGGCGAAATTTCCGGCTATCGCGGTCCGCATTCGTCGGGCCATGCCTATTTCTCGCTGAAGGACGACCGTTCGCGTATCGAGGCCGTGGTGTGGAAGGGCACCATGAGCCGGCTGAAATTCCGCCCCGAAGAAGGCATGGAGGTCATCGCCTCGGGCAAGCTGACAACCTATCCGGGGTCGTCGAAATACCAGATCGTCATCGACAATCTCGAACCGGCAGGTGCCGGCGCGCTGATGGCGCTGCTCGAGGAGCGCAAGCGTCGTCTGGCGGCCGAGGGCCTGTTCGACGAGCGCCGCAAGCAGCTCTTGCCGTTCATGCCGATGGTGATCGGCGTCGTCACCTCGCCGACCGGTGCTGTCATCCGCGACATCATTCATCGCATCAAGGACCGCTTTCCCCTCCATGTCCTGGTCTGGCCGGTGCGCGTGCAGGGCGAGACGTCGGGCGCCGAAGTGGCGGTCGCCGTCAACGGCTTCAACGAATTGCCAGAGGAAGGCGGCTTCCGGCGGCCCGACCTTCTGATCGTGGCGCGCGGCGGCGGCAGCCTCGAAGACCTCTGGGGCTTCAACGACGAGGCGCTGATCCGCGCTGTCGCTGCCTCGCACATCCCCGTCATCTCGGCCGTCGGCCACGAGACCGACTGGACGCTGGTCGACCTTGCCGCCGACATGCGCGCCCCGACGCCAACAGGCGCGGCCGAGCTCGCCGTACCGGTGAAGGCAGAACTCGAGGCAACGCTTGCCAATCTCGGCGCACGGTTGCGCGGGGCGATTTCACGCATGCTCGACAGGCGCAGCCAGGCCGTGCGTGCCGCGGCCCGCGCCCTGCCGACCCCGGATCAATTGCTGGCCCTGCCCCGCCGCCGCTTCGACGAAGCCACCAGCCGGCTCGGACGCGCACTGACGGTTTCCACCGAGCGCAAGCGTGCCAGGCTGTCGGCGGTGCGGCTGTCGCCGGCGACGCTGTCGCGCCGGATCGGCGAAACGCGGCGGCATCTCGACCGCGATATGCTGCGCGCCGATGCGGCCTTGCGGGCGATGGTGCGCGAGAAACGCATTCGCTTCGACCGGACCCAGGGACGGCTGTCGCCGGAGCCGCTTGCCCGGCGCCAGGATACCGTCCGGCAACAGCTGGTGGGGCTGGAGCGGCGGGCAACACAGGCCGTCGGGCTTCGCCTGGAACGTGCCCGCTCGAAGCTGTCGCAGGCCGACAGGCTGATGGCGACACTGTCGCACAAGGCGGTGCTGGCGCGCGGCTTCGCGCTCGTGCGCGATGCCGAGGGCGGCGTTATCAAGCGCGCGGCGGAAGTGGCTGCCGGGACCGCCCTGTCGATCGAATTTGCCGATGGCGTTGCCAACGCAATGGCGACCAGCGGCGACGCCAAGCCAAAGCCGGCGAGCAAGACTGCTCCGCGCGCGAAAGAGCCCGGCAACCAGGGTAGCCTGTTTTAGGGGCTGTTCGATCCGGCCAAGCTGGCAAATCAGAGCGCCGTGCGTCCGAATGGACGCACAAAGGACGCTCTAACTTACTGAGTTGGCGCATCGTGCTTTCCGAAAATCGGGTCCGATTTTCGGGCCGATGCGCTAGAGCGGCGAGCGTTCTGATTGAATCGAATGGGATTCCTGAGAACTGGATTTCGTGATTCACTTCGGTTGGAGGTGATTTGCGATGACCCGTTCCTATTCGCTTGATCTTCGTGAGCGTGTTGCG
>NZ_JANKZL010000020.1 GCF_027568395.1 Aminobacter sp. HY435
GCCGATGCCCGACACGCAGCGCAGCCTCCCCCGACCATAAGGCCAAAACCGGCAGGCCGCCGGCCGCAAAGCCAAACCAGCCAAACAAAACAAACAAACGCCCGCCTCGCGCGGGCGTTTTTGCGTCCGCCAGATCGCAACGCTTCGACCTGCCACTGAATTGTCATCCAGCCGCGATTGGAGCCTCGACGTCTTTTGTTACGCTGCTGGCCGCGGCCTCAGCAACCGGCGGAGACGCAAGGCCGTCGATCTGCGCAGCGTCGCAGCCGGTTGCGGTGAGGGTTCCGGCGAAGGCCGCTGGGGGCTGGTAGCCGAGCGAGGAATGCGGCCTCGCCGTGGTGAAGTGCTGGCTCCATTCGGCGATGGCGCTGCGGGCGTGGTCGAGGCCAAAAGGCTCTCGTTCAACAACTCGTCGCGGATCCGGCCGTTGAAGGATTCGACGTGGCCGCTTTGTCGACGATGTTGAGCACGCGGAAGCGGCGGCCGCAGGCGAACAGATCATGCACGAAGTCCAGCGACCAGCCTGCGCTCGGCTTCGCGTCGACCAGGATCGGCGCCCGCATGCCGACCGCTCGTCGCCGCGCCGGCGCTTGCGCACCATCAGTCCGTCCTTCGATCAAGGGCCGGGCTCTGGTTTCAGATGGAGGAAAAACTCAGTTGCAGGTCAGACTGAAGAAATGCCGAGAAAGAGACACGCAGCGGAAGAGATCGTCACGAAGCTTCGGCAGATTGACGTGCCGAGCCGCGCAAGGTTCCGACGACACCGGATAACGACTTGGCTTTGACTGTCGACATCATCGCGCTCGCCATCCAGCATGGCCGCTTCGGCTATCGCCGCAACCAAACGGGGCCGTCTCTGGTTGGATGACAGTTCCTGCATCCGGCTGAGGCCGGAGTATCTCAACCATGAATGGTCCTACGATTTCGTCGAGGATCGAACCCACGACGGAAGGAAATTCCGCATGCTCAACGTGATCGATGAGTTCACAAGGGAATCGCCATCTGGGTGAGCCGGAAGCTGAAGGCCGTCAACGTGATCGAGTGCTCTCCGATCTGCTCATCCTGTGGCCTGCTGCCGGTTCCGTTGGACACCGAGATAAGGTGTCCAACGGAACTGGAGAGCGGGGATACAGAGAAGGCTGTGTTAGGGCTGGCCTGCCCCGGTGTGGGTTAGCGGCCATGTTGCAGGCGTCGTTCCAGCGAGTGGCTGTAGCGCGAGATGAAGAAGCAGAACGCGACATAAATCAGCGCAACGAAGATGTAACCCTCGAGCGCGAAGCTGCGCCATTGCGGGTCGCCCAGCGCCTGCTTGGTGGCAAGCAGCAGGTCGGTGAGGCCGACAATGCCGACCAGTGACGTGTCCTTGAACAGGCCGATGAACAGGTTGGCGATGGCCGGGATGGCATGGCGCAGCGCCTGCGGCACGACGACCAGGAGCGAGGTCTGCCAATAGGTCAGGCCGAGCGCCTCGGCCGCCTGCTCCTGGCCTTCGGGAACGGCCTGGAGGCCGCCGCGGATGGCTTCGGCAAGATAGGCGGCGCTGAACAGCGTGATGGCGGCCAGCGCCCGCAGCAGGGCATCGACCTGGACCTTGCCGGGCAAAAACAGCGGGATCATGAACGAAGCCATGAACAGGACGGTGACGAGCGGGACGCCGCGCACCATCTCGATGAAGGCGACGCAGATCGACTTGACGACGCGCAGCCGCGACCGGCGGCCGAGCGCCAGCACGACAGCGAGCGGGAAGGCGCCGACCATGCCGCCGAGCGCGAGGAAGACGGTCAGCGGCAGGCCGCCCCACAGGTCGGTCGGCACATATTCGAGGCCAAGCGCGTCGCCGCGCATCAGCACGATGATGGCGGCAACGCCGATGGCCCAGGTGGCGACGACAGTGCGCCAGCCAAAGCGCAGCGAGCAACTGGCAAGCACGAGGATGATGGCGAGCGCCAAGGCGGCGAGCGGTCGCCATTGCTCGGCATAAGGGTAGCGGCCAAACAGGATCAGCCGATACTTTTCATGGACGAACGACCAGCAGGCTCCGCCATTGGCGCGGCAGACGTCCGGGGCGGCGGCGACCCATGTCGCATCGATGAAGGCCCAGCGCAGCAGCGGCGGCACATACATGACGAATGCGGCGACCATCGCCAGCGTCAGCAGCGAGTTGCCGACGGAGCCGAACAGGCGCTGGCGCAGTTTCGGGACGGCGACGCTCATTTCATACCCACCAGCGCGACACGCGCATTGTACCAGTTCATCAAGGCCGAGATCGACAGGCTCATGGTCAGGTAAACGGCCATCAGGATGGCGATGACCTCGATGGCCTGGCCGGTCTGGTTGATGATCGTGTTGCCGATCGACATCAGGTCGGGATAGCCAATGGCGATGGCCAGCGATGTGTTCTTGGCCAGGTTGAGATACTGGCTGGCGAGTGGCGGCACGGCGACCTTCAGCGCCTGCGGGATGATCACCAGACGCAGCGTGTGGGCGCGGCTGAGGCCGAGCGAGGCTGCTGCCTCCGACTGGCTGCGGCTGACCGACATGATGCCGGCACGCAGGATCTCGGCAATGAAGGCGGCGTTGTAGAGCGACAGGCCGATCAGCAGTGCGGTCAGCTCCGGCGTCACCAGTCCGCCGCCGGAAAAGCCGAAGCGCGTCGGCTCAGGCACGTCGAAGGGCGTTGTGGCGGCAAGGAACAGCAGCGCGGCAATTGCCGGGCCGAGCAGCAACACGGCGCGCGGCCACAGCAGCGCGGGCGCACCGGTCAGGTCGGCGCGGCGGCGCGACCAGAAAACGTAGGCGATGGCGGCGACAGCACCGGCGATCAATGCGCCAAGGACGAGCCCGGCGCCGGAATGCAGGATGGGAAAATGCAGGCCGCTCTTGGCGAGGTACAGGCCTGGCAGAAGCTGCGGCGCGGCAGCTGCGGCCGGCAGCATCTGGGTCAACACCGCATACCAGACATAAAGCTGGAGCAGCAGCGGCACGTTGCGGACGAGCTCGACATAGGTGGTGGCAAGCGGCTTGACGAGCGGGTTGCGCGATAGCGAGGCGACGCCGACGATGGTGCCGACGACGGTCGACAGGATGATGCCAAGGATAGCGACGACCAGCGTGTTGAGCAGGCCGACGAGCAAAGCCTTGGCGAAGGTGGAGCTGGCGCTGTAGGCAATGAAACTCTGGCCGATCTCAAAACCGGAGGCCTGCCAGAGGAAGCCGAAGCCGGTGCGGATCGAGCGTTCTTCGAGATTGCCGATCAGGTTGATGGCAAGGAATGCGATGATGCCCGCGACAAGCGCGAGCACCATCACCTGGGTGGCGACAGCGCGAAAGGCCGGATCGCTCCAGCCTCCCGCCAAACGCATTGATTGAGATGCGCCCGTCATCGGCTCATCGCACGGGGAGGGCGTACATCTGGCCACCCTGCGTCCACAGGGCATTGGCGTTGCGCTCCATGCGCAGCGGGGTCTTGGGGCCGACATTGCGTTCGAAGATTTCGCCGTAGTTGCCGCCGCGCTTGATGGCGCGATAGGCCCAGCCGGCGTCGAGGCCGAGCTTTTCGCCCATGTCGCCGGAGGTGCCGAGCAGGCGCTGGATGGTCGGGTCCTGGCTGTCCTTCATCTGGTCGACATTGGCCTGGGTGATGCCCTTTTCCTCGGCCTCGATCAGCGCCATCATGGTCCACTTGGCAATGGTGTACCAGTCGAGGTCGTTGCGGCCGACGACAGGACCGAGCGGTTCCTTGGAGATCATCTCGGGCAGGATCACCCATTCGTCGGGGTTCGGCGCGTCGGAGGCGCGGACCGACGACAGGTAGGACATGTCAGCCGAGAAAGCCTGGCAGCGGCCGGAGAAGAAGGCAGCGCGCGCCTCGTTCTGCGACTCGAAGACAACAGGGGTGAACTTCTTGCCGTTGGCGCGGAAATAGTCGGCGAGGTTGAGCTCGCTGGTGGTGCCGGTGGCGGTGCAGATGGAGGCGCCGTCGAGGTCGAGCGCGCTCTTCAGGTCGAGCGACTTGGGCACGAGGAAGCCCTGGCCGTCATAGAAGTAGACGCCGGCGTAGAGCAGGCCGAGCGAGGCGTCGCGGGTCAGCGTCCAGGTGGCAACCGTGGTCAGCATGTCGACTTCGCCCGACTGCAGGGCGGTGAAGCGCTGCTGGGGGCTGAGCGGCACGAACTTTTCCTTGGCGGCGTCGCCAAGCACCGCCGACGAGACGGCGCGGCAGAAGTCGGTGGTCAGGCCGGTCCACTGGCCCGAGCTGTCGGCGATCGAGAAGCCGCCGATGCCGGTGGAAACACCGCAGACGACTTCGCCGCGCTGGCGAATGGCGTCGACGGTGGCACCTGCCTGCGCAGGCGCGCTTGCGCCGGCTGCGGCCGCCAGAAGCATGGCACCGGCCAGGCTCTTGTTGATCAGGTTGCTCATTGGATATCCCTCCCTTGATACTCCGCCCGGCCGTGGCCGTGCTGGCCATGACGTGCGGAAAGTTGCTGCCGCCCCCCTGGACGGCAAGATCCGGTTCGACCGGTATCGGAACGGCGCGCCGCTTGAGGCGCGCCGGAAGCGTCAGGTGACGGCGCGGCGCCTGTTGAAGCGCTCCTCGCGCCAGCTGCCCGAAATCATCACATCGTTGAAGGCATCGGCGGCGCGCCAGACGTCGGCGAAGCTGAGATAGGCGGGCGCGAAGCCGAAGCGCATCATGTCGGGGGCACGGAAATCGCCGACGATGCCGCGCTCCATCAGCGCCTGAACGACCGCATAGCCATTTTCGAAGGTGATCGAGACCTGGCTGCCGCGTACCGCATGGTCGCGCGGGGTAACGATTGTGGCGCCATGGGCAGAGCAGGCGTCCTCGACCAGCTCCATGAACAGGTCCGACATCGCCAGGCTCTTGGCGCGGAGGGCGCTCATGGCGACGTCTTCGATGGCGGCAAGGCCGGCATTGAGCGCGCGCAGCGACAGGATCGGCTGGGTGCCGCACAACAGGCGCCGCGCGCCGTTGTCGGGCCGGTAGCCGACTTCGAAGGCAAACGGCGAAGCATGGCCCCACCAGCCCGAAAGCGGCTGGCGCAGCGTCGCCTGGTGGCGCTTGGCGGCGTAGATGAAGGCGGGCGAGCCGGGACCGCAGTTCAGGTACTTGTAGGTGCAGCCGATGGCCAGGTCGACATTGCAGGCGTCGAGCTCGACGGCAATGACGCCAGCGCTGTGGCAGAGGTCCCAGACCGCAATGGCGCCGGCGGCGTGGATGCGGCTGGTCAGGGCGGCCATGTCGCGCAACTCGCCGGACTTGTAGTCGACATGGTTGACTAGGACGACGGCGGTGCGCTCGTCGATCAGGTCCTCGATGTTGTCGGCGTCGACGCCTTCGAGCAGCAGCTTGATGTCGGGACGGCCGGCGACGACGCCTTCGGCGACATACAGGTCGGTGGGGAAGCTGCCGGCCTCGGCGACGATGGTGGTGCGTCCTGGACGCAGCGACAGACCGGCCTGCAACGCCTTGTAGACATTGATCGAGACAGAGTCGCAGGCAACGGTCTGGCCGGCGCCGGCGCCGATCAGCGCACCGATGCGGTCACCGAGCGTGTCGACGAGGGAAAACCAGTTGGCGTCGTTCCAGCTGCGGACGAGGCCTTCGGCCCATTCCTTGCGCACGGCCGTTCCGATGTCGTCGAAGGCGGCAATCGGAGCGGGGCCGAGCGAGTTTCCGGCAAGGTAGACGACGCCTTGTGGCAGATGGAATCGCGCCTGCACATGGCGCAACGGGTCCGCCGCGTCGCGCTGCTCGATCTCGAGGGGAACACTTGCCCCCTTCACGGATACTGCCTGGTTCATCATGCCTCTGCTGTCGTCTCTGGAGCCGTCAAGCGACTCCCTTGAGCTTCGATCATTCTGCGGTGTATCGAAGAAGTCAACAGATATATATAATTCGACTTCGGGTGATGTGTTATATATAACGTGGCGGATTATATGAGAGGGGCATATGGACGAAGCCGAGGTCGCCACCAAGACGGAGTTTGCCTACCGCACGCTGCGGCAGGAGATCCTCGAAACGCGGCTGTTGCCGGGGGCGCCCCTGAAGCTGGGCGCCCTGCGCGATACCTACGGAATTGGCTGGACGCCATTACGCGAAGCGCTGTCGCGGCTCGAGGCCGAATACCTGGTCATTTCGAGCGCCAACAAGGGCTACACGGTCGCGCCGGTGTCGCTGGCGGAATTGAGCGACCTGACCAATGCCCGCCGCCTGATCGAGTTGCCGATGCTGGCGGACTCCATCGCCAACGGCGACGAGGCGTGGGAGACCGCACTTGTGGCCGCCCATTTCCGCCTGTCGCGCTGCAAGCCGCCGGTCGAAAATCCGGAAGAACACGTCATCAGCGACTGGAAAGAGCGCCACGAGGCGTTTCACCTGGCGCTGCTTTCGGCCAGCAAGTCGCAGTGGCTCATGCGCTTTTACATGCAGATCAAGGACCAGTTGCGCCGCCACCATCGCATCCTGGCGATAACGCCTGGCCTTGCGGCATCGAAGGGTCCGGAGTGGCGTGAAAGCACGACCTACCATGCATTGCGCGACGCGCTGGCGATCGAGCCGCACACCGAGCTGATGAATGCAGCACTGGACCACGACATCGACCGGGCGGTCGCCCTGCTGGGCGCGCATATCGAACTGACCAAGCAGGTGTACGTGGCGACCGACTTTCACCCGCCGGAACCCGACGCCTGAACCAACGGACGATGGCCGCCGCCCCAGTTGTTGAGCCTGGCGGCCGCAGACACATGCATTGAGGATTTTCATGGCTACCGCGCATTCCACCTGCAGCCCGACGCTCGTGCTGCTCAACGGCAAGGTTGTCGCCGACGACGGTATCCATGAGGCGGTGGCGATCTCGGGTTCGCGTATCGCCGCGCTTGGCACGTCTGCTGCTATCTCAGCCCTTGCGGCGGACGGTACGGACATTGTCGACCTTGCCGGGCGAACGGTCGTGGCCGGTCTCATCGACGGTCATGCGCATATGGACCGCGAGGGCCTGAAGAGCACGCTGCCGTCGCTGTCGGGCTGCCGTTCGATCGAAGACATCGTCGAACGGATCGCTGCCATCGCCCGCACCAGCAAGCCGGGCGAATGGATCGTGACCATGCCGATCGGCGAGCCGCCGAGCTATGAGGATGTGCTTGCCGGCATCGCCGAAGGGCGCTTTCCCGATCGCCGGGACCTCGACCGTGCAGCCCCGGACAATCCGGTCTATATCCGTTCGATCTGGGGCTACTGGCGCTCGGACCTGCCGCTGGTCTCTATGGCCAACAGTGCGGCGCTCAAGCTTGCCGGCATCGACGCCGCGACGGTTGCGCCGACGCCGTCGATCGAGATCTGCCGCAACGAGGCCACCGGGGAGCCGACCGGTGTCTTTGTCGAAACCAACAAGATGCCTGTGGTCGAGCTTTCGTTGATGCGCCAGGCGCCGCATTTCAGCCCAGCCGAGCGGGTGAGCGCGCTTGCTGCCTCGATGCAGGCCTACAACAGGGCCGGCACGACGAGCGTGTTCGAGGGCCATGGGGTGGCCTCCGAGGTGCTCGATGCCTACCGTGAAGTGCGGGCGAGAGGCCAGCAGACAGTGCGGGCCTCGATGATCTTCAGCCCCGCCTGGGGGACGACCTCGCCGGACGACTGCCGCGCGATGCTGAAATCGTGGGGCCACTGGCTGGCTGGGCGCGGCCTCGGCGACCAGTGGCTGGCCATGTCCGGCCTGTATGGCGAGATCGACAATTCGCTTGAGCGGGAGTTGCGCAGCGCGGCCTTTCCGCAAACCGGCTGGGCCGGCTTCCACTACAATTCGTCGTTGCCGCGCGATGCCCTGAAGACGGTGCTTGTCGAGGCGGCGCGCAACGGCATCCGGGCCGTCGGCATATTGCCCAACATGCTCGACCTGTTTGCCGAGGTCGACGACATCGTTCCGATCTCGGGCCAGCGCTGGGTGCTCGGCCATATCGTCTCGCTGACACCGGATCAGGTGAAGCAGATCGCCGACCTTGGCATGGCGGTCACCACCCACATGAGCGCCTATCTCTACAAGCGCGGCAGCGAGCTGGTCGAAAAGCTGGGCAAGGATCGCGCCAGTGAGATCGTGCCGCTGCGTTCGCTGCGCGATGCCGGGGTGCCGATCTCGCTTGGCAGCGACAATGTTCCGCTCAGCCTGTTTTATTCGGTCGCGCATGCCGTCAACCGCCGCGACCGCACCGGGGCGCTGATCGCCCCCGAACAGGCCCTGACGCGCGAGGAAGCGCTTGAATGTGCAGCGCTTGGCGGCGCGGCGCTGACTTTCGAGGAGGCCGACAAGGGCAGCATCGCCGTCGGCAAGCTGGCCGATCTTGCCGCGCTCTCGGCCGATCCCCTGAGCTGCGCTGCCGACGAGCTTGCGCAGATCGTGTCGGAGCTGACCGTGGTCGACGGTCGCATCGTCTACCGGCAACAATGAGGGGTGTGAGCCGCGTGATAGAGCCAGCAGTCCGAAAGCCCGTCATGAACAAGCAGAGCGTCGATCACGTCTTTCTCGACTACGATCAGGCACGGCTCGACCTGAACTACAATCAGAGCGCCTGGGCACCCAATGCGGGCGAGATCATCGCCTGGTATCGTTCGGCAAGCCTTGCCGCGCATGAACGGCTGCAATGCCGCAATCTCGCCTATGGCAACGGGCCGCTCGAGCGGATCGACCTGTTTGCGGCGCGTGACGTGAATGCGCCGCTCGTTGTTTATGTCCATGGTGGCGCCTGGCGCTCGCTCAACCGCATGGACAGCGCCTTTGCCGCCGAGGCGTTCGTTGCTGCCGGGGTGAATTTCGCTGTGCTCGATTTCGCCAGCATCCCCGATGCGAGGCTGCCCGACATGGTGGGACAGGTACAGCGCGGGATCGGCTGGCTAGCGCGCAATGGAGGCGAGTTTGGCTACGACGTCGGTCGGTTGGTCGTCGTCGGTCATTCGTCCGGAGCGCATCTTGTCGCGGCCGCACTTAGTGCCGCGACCGATAACCAGATCGCGCCTGGCACCGTCAGCGGGGCTGTCTGTGCCAGCGGTGCCTATGATCTCGAGGGAGCTATGCTGAGCGCGCGCGGGGCCTATCTGCAATTGAGTTCCGCCGAGGTCGACAAGTTCAGTCCGGTGCGGCATGTGGAGCGCATCGGCTGCCCGATGATCGTTGCCTGTGGCGACGGCGAGACCGATGAGTACCGCCGGCACGCGAAGGCCCTGCATGCCGGGCTGATAGAAGCCGGCAAGGCAAGCCAGTTCATTCTTGCCGGAGGCCAGAACCACTTCGAGTTCAGCCGGACGCTGGCAGACCAGGACGGCATTCTGTTTCGCGCAGGGCTGGATCTTGCTTTCAACGGAATTTGCTGAGGTCGTTGTCAACAAATTCATAGCAACTGCGGGTCCTAGCCGGGCGCTCGCATGTCGATTATCGAGCGCTGGCCGGTGAATTCTTCAGCACCTTTGGCCGGATTGTCAGCAAGGACCTGCCGCCTCGCCGAACACGGGCTCGAGACCCGTCGCAAGGTCGGCTTATTTTGGCTCGGCCAAGGATAGCAGATCCGGGACGCTGCAGTGCAGGTCGGAAATCAGGCCGTCGCGCAATCCGTATACCCACCCATGGATTCGGACGCGCTTGCCGCGTTTCCACGCTGTCTGCATGATCGGTGTCGCGGCCAGGCGGTCGACCTGCGCGCGAACATTCAGTTCGCAAAGCAGATCGAGTTTCGAGGACTGGTCCGACGTCCGCGCCAACTGATCCTTGTTGCGCTCGGCGACGTCGCGGATTGGTTGCAACCAATGATCGACGATGCCGTGCCGGTGGTCTTCCTGCGAGGCATGGATCCCGCCGCAGCCATAGTGGCCGCAGACGATGACATGCGAGACCTCAAGCACGTCGACCGCATATTCGAGGACGGATAAAAGATTGAGATCGCTCGGGTGAACCATGTTCGCCACATTGCGGTGAACAAACACTTCACCTGGCTCAAGTCCTGTAATGGTGTTGGCAGGGACCCTGCTGTCGGAGCATCCTATCCATAGATATTGCGGCTTTTGCAGGCGGGAAAGGCGCTCGAAATAGCGCGGATCCGTACGCTTGCGTTCCTCGGACCAATGGCGATTGTTTTCCAGCAAGTCATTGAGCATCACACTACCTTCTCCAGAAGCGCCATTGTCGCATGCACGGACCTCGGTTTGATACAGCTCCAAATCGCGGCAGCCATCCGATGGTTTGGTCAGTCTTCTCCCAGTTCGCGAGGAAGGCTTCAATATCCTCGCCGTCCGGGAGGGGTGACTCCATGCGTCACCTGCAGCTTGGTGCGTTTGCCGCCACGATGGTGTTCCCACCCGTGGTGCATCTGGTCAAGCCCCATCGCGGCTATGCTGGCAACGCCGGCCAGCGGAGCAACAGGGCAAGCGCGCCATGCGTGGCTACGGTCGTGGGCGCGGCATGACGCTGAAGCTGCTGGAGCAACTCAACGAACTCGAGATCGCCGCCAAGCTGCCCGTGCCTCTGCGTGATCTTTCAGCCAAGCTTCGCGGCGAGCAGGCGCTCGGCAAATTCCACAAAGCCGTCACCTGAATGTCCATCCGTCACGAATTTGGGTTTGTCGGCGATCTGAGAATTGAAGTCGAGAACATTGGCGACGCCGATCGAGAGGGGAAAGGCCCCAAACATCGGCTCGTCGTTTGGCGAATCCCCGGTGAATGCCACGACAGCGCTCTGTTCTGTCGGCGGGCACGAGAATTCATCGGCCAGCACGGCGCGGGACATTGACAGCTTGTCGTATTCGCCGAACCAGCCATTCACATGGATGGAACTGACGCGTGCCTGAGCGCCGGCGGCCTCGAACAGGGAAACGATCGACCTTACTGCTGCGTCCGAAAGGCGGGCTACGTCCTCGCAATAGTCGATCGCGAGGTCGGCGACACGATATGGTTGGTCGCTCGCAAGACCAGCACCGTCAACTTCCGCAAGGATTTCCTGTGCGAGCGCGTCGAGACGTACGCGGTTGGCCCGGCGCGAGGCCTCATCGGTCCAGTAGCGCTGAAGCATGCGCCGCTGCTTGGAGCAATACTGGAAGTAGAGGGCGCCATTTTCTCCGATCACGCCAGCTACCGGCCACATTCGGGCGATGTGATCGCACCATCCGGCTGGCCGCCCCGTAACCGGGATAACCGAAACGCCGGCTTGCTGGAGCCTTTCCAGTGCCATATACGCCGCTGCGGGCAGCCGGCCATCCGTCGTGATGGTGTCGTCGATGTCGCTCAGCAGGAAACGAACGGAGCGTAGGCTTGCTGGATCAAGTTGATCGAGAGGGAGCATGCGATCATGTCCGGTTTCTGCTATCGAACGGCTTCCGCGCCCAGAAATCATATCGCCGTGCTCCGTGCGTTTCATGCCAGTCTCCATTGCGCAACGATTGTCCGTGCCGGGTAGCATTTGTTTTGCATTCGAAATAGCTCTATAACGAATAAAAATCGAACGTCATTTTGGGTGCCCAGCGGATGTCGACGGAACGATTGACTGCGATCATGGAAATTGCTCGGCGAGAGGGGCGTGTTAGCGTCACCGCGCTTTCGGAATTATTCCAGGTTACGCACCAGACGATTCGCAAGGATCTGCTGGATCTTTGCGATCAGAGACTGCTGGCCAGAACGCATGGCGGGGCGGTGCTTTCCGCTGAAGTAGAGAACGTGCACTACGACGCGCGTCGCCAGATCAGGGCTGACGCGAAGGAGGCCATCGGGCGCGCCGCCGCCGATTATCTGCCCGACAACGCCTCGCTTTTCATGAACATCGGGACCACTACGGAGGCCGTCGCCAGAGCCTTGCTTCAGCACAAGGGCCTTAGGGTCATAACCAACAGCATCAACGTTGCAAGTGCGATGGCGGCATATCCGAACATCGAGGTTTCTGTAGCCGGCGGTGTTGTAAGAAGCGCTGATGGAATGATCGCAGGTGAAAAAACCGTAGATCTAATAAATCAATACAAAGTCGACTACGCGATTATCGGAATATCATCCATCGATGAAGATGGGGTTCTTCTCAACTACGATTTTCAGAACGCGAAAGTCGTTCAGGCCATGATTGCAAATAGTCGGCACGTCATTCTGGTTGTCGACTCCACAAAATTTGAGCGCTTGGCGCCGGTGCGTGTGGCCACGCTCGATCAAATTGACCTGCTGGTCACAGACCGGTGCACCCCGGAGCATATTCGCAAGCACTGCGTCGATCATGGAATCGAGTTGCTGGAGACAGCGCCCGAAGCTTGAGAGGCTGCTCGCTCCCGCCTATTTCGGTTGACTTTCGATTTCTAACGATATCAAAGAGCAAACGATACTTTTGGTTTTTGGGAAGCGGCGGCGCATCATGTCGAGCAGTTTGGCGATCCGTTCGGTGAATAAGTTCTTCCCGTCATCGCAGCGTGGCGCGCCCGTACAGGTGCTTTACGACTTCTCGTTTGAGGCCAACCCTGGGGAGTTTGTCGTTTTTCTTGGCGCCAGCGGGTGTGGGAAGTCGACGGCGTTGCGTTTGATCGCCGGGTTGGAAACGCCCCAGTCTGGCGAGATTGTGATCGACGGCCAGGTCGTCAACGACCTTTCCCCGGCCCGCAGAAAGTTGGCGATGGTCTTCCAGACCTATGCGCTTTTCCCCCATCTCAGTGTCGCGGAAAATATCATATTTGGCCTGAAGGTCCGGCGGGTTCCCAAGAAGGAGCGCCAGGATCGCCTCATGAAGGCCGCTGAGCAGCTGGAACTGTCGGGGCTGCTGCAGCGCAAGCCCGCGCAGCTCTCGGGCGGGCAGCGCCAGCGCGTGGCGCTTGGTCGCGCGCTTGTCAGCGGCGCGTCGCTCATCCTGATGGACGAGCCTCTTTCCAATCTTGACGCGAAGCTGCGCCAGCAGATGCGCGCCGATCTACGGCAGCTTCAGCGTCGGCTCGGGCTTACCGTCGTCTATGTCACGCACGACCAGGTCGAGGCCATGACCATGGCCGACAAGGTGGTCGTCATGCGCAATGGACGTGTCGACCAGATCGCCGACCCGTTGACCCTGTACAGGACGCCCGCGCGGGCTGAAGTTGCGCGCTTCATAGGCTCGCCTCCCATGAATCTGATCAAGTGCCTGGTGACGGATGGCGGCTTTCAAGTGGTGGGTTCGGACGTTGTTGTCGGGGCGAATCGCGCCGGCATTTCGGTCGGTCGCGAGGTGTTGCTGGGAGTTCGCCCCGAAGATCTGATCCTCGAGGCGGGCGAGTTGTCCTTCGAGGGGCGCCTCGACTCGGTCGAATTGCTTGGAGCCGATCAGCTTGCCAAGCTGGATGTCGGTGGCTCCGATCAACTCATAGCACGCATCCACAATGCCAGAAGGGTGGAGGAGGGTGGCCGCTACACCGTCGGGTTGAACGCCGCGGATGTGCACCTCTTCGACGCATTGAGTGGCGAGCGGATCAACTAGTCGCGAAATCGCAGGAGGGAAGGCCATGATGTCCGGATTGAAGGCGCAGTATTGGTATGGTGGTGCTGTGGCATTGGCCGCGGTGTTGGGGATGTCGATTGCCGCTCCGGCGATGGCTGCCGACAAGACCAAGATAACCCTGCTTTATCCGATTGCCGTCGGTGGGCCGCTTGAAGGGGTGATCAATGGCCTCGTGGACGAATTCGAGGCAGCCAACCCGACGATCGAGGTCGATGCCGTGTATGCCGGCGGATATCGGGACGTCGAGGTTTCGGCGCGTGCGGCGATTGCTGGCGGCGATGCGCCGGCCGTCGCGCTGATGGAAGCAACCCAGATGTACGAACTGATCGATCTGGGGTTCATCAAGCCGTTTGACGATCTGGCGAAGACCCCCGAAGACCGGGCATGGCTGGGCGACTTCTATCCGGCCTTCATGAGCAACAGCAAGGACGAGGCCGGCAAGACCTGGGGCATTCCGTTCCAGCGCTCGACGGCTGTCCAGTATTGGAACAAGGATCTGTTCAAGAAGGCTGGCCTTGATCCCGACAAGGCGCCTGCAACCTGGGATGAGCTGATCCAGGTTTCCAAGAAGCTTCAGGCGGACGGCGGGGCCGATTGGGGCGTCGGCATACCATCGTCTTCAAGCTGGATGTATCAGTCGATTGCGCTGCAAAATGGCGTGGTCCTGTCTGCGCCGGATGGCAAGTCGGCCGATTTCACCAACCCGGCCGCTATCGAGGCGCTCCAGTGGTATGCGGACCTCAGCCTGGTCCACAAGGTGCAGGCCCCAGGCGTTATCGCCTCGGGAACGCTTCCCCAGGCCTTCTTCGAAGGCAAGTTTGCCATCATGTGGCAGAGCACGGGGAGCCTGACCCATGTCCTGGAAAACGCACCCTTCGAGGTTGGTGTCGGCATGTTGCCAGGAAACAAGCGGCGTGGTGCAACCGCTGGCGGGGCCAATTTTTATGTGTTTTCCGCGGCTTCGGAAGAAAAGCAGCAGGCGGGGTTCGAGTTTGTCAAGTTTCTGACCCGGCCAGAAAACGCTGCCAGGTGGACGGTTGCAACCGGATATGTCGCGCCAACCCCCAAGGCTTGGGAAGTCGGCCAGTTGAAGGAACTCGCTGCCAAAGTGGAGGGCTATGCCGTCGCGCGCGACCAGTTGGAGTTCTCCGACCGCATGTTTGCGACATTCAGCCAGGGCCGGACCTATGGTTTGCTCAACTCCGCCGTCCAGGAAGCCATAACCGGGCAGAACTCCGCCAAGGATATCCTGACGCGGCTTCAGGGCGAGGCTGATGCCATACTCGCTCCGTACAACAAATAAGCTGCCGCCACGATGCTTCAGCTGCAAGTGATGGGAAATTCAGGTGCCGGGCCGTTCCGTGGAGCGGCCTGCACCGGCTATGTTGTCTCGTCAGCCGGCACCCGCATCCTGATTGATTGCGGCCCTGGTGTCGCGACTGCTCTTTCCCGGGCCGGCGTTCATCTGGACGCGATTTTCATCACGCATTTGCATGCGGATCATTGCTTTGACCTGATCCCTCTGGCGATGAGCCTTCGGGTTCAGAACGGAGTTTCCTCCGGCCGAATCTTGCATGGTGCCTCCGATGGGGGTGTCCAACCAATTCCCGTGTACATGCGTCCCGGTGGACGCGAGATCGTACAGGGTATCGAGTCCTTTTTCCCGGTCCGCTCGGCGGCGCCGTTTGCCTCGCTTACCGGTGGCTTGCTCGAGTTCAGGGAATGGTCCGATACCGAAGGCGTGACGGTGGGCGCCCTGCGGGTGCAGCCCTTTCCGGTGCAGCACTCCGTTCCCGCAGTCGGCATGGTCATCAGCGATTCGGAAAGCCGCCTCGCCTTTACCGGCGATACCGGGCTTTTTGACGGTCTCGTTGCCGCCTGCACAGGTGCGGACGCAATTCTTTCCGAGGCATCGCTCATCGCAAAGCCCTCGCAGAGGCAGCACATGTCGGCAAGAGATGCTGGCGAACTCGCGCAGCGCGCGGGAGTGGACCTCCTGATCCTCACACATTTCGTTGAAGGTGGGGAGGATGTGGAGGCGCAGGCGATGGCTCTGGCGGCGGAGCGATATACCGGCAAGATCGTGACGACGATTTCTTCCCCAACCATCAATCTCGGCGAGGCTGTGTCATGACAATCCAGGACACGGAATTCCGCGCCCCGCGACAGCGCCTGCTTTCGCCATTGAACCGCATACCCAATTCAGTTTTCGCGTGGCTGATCCTTCTGCCTGCGATATTGGGCCTTTGTGCGTTTTCCATCGTTCCGATGGCGACGGGCATATGGAGAAGCTTGCAAGGTACCGGGGTAGATGCCCAGTTGAGCCTCGCCCAGTATGAGGTGATGTTCAACGATCCGATCTTTCGGACGGCCCTGGCCAACAACCTGCTGTTTTCCATCGTCACAGTTCCGGTGAGCCTTGGCCTCGCCATGATGATGGCCGTGCTGGTGAACCGCCGTTTCAGGGGTCGAGCTCTGGTCCGGCTTGCGTTTTTTACGCCCGCGATGCTTCCCGTGGTCGGTGCCGCATCGATATGGCTGTTCATGTATCAGCCCGATTTCGGCGTCATCAACATGATGCTTGAGAAGATCGGGTTTGCACGACAGAACCTGTTGGGCCAGCCCTCCACAGTCCTGCCTTCCCTGATGGTCGTCATGATCTGGAAGGAAGCCGGCTTCTTCATGTTGCTCTATCTGGCGGCGCTGCAGTCGATCCCAGGAGAGCTCAACGAGGCGGCCGTGCTCGAAGGCGCCAGTGAATGGTATCGCTTCCGCCGCATCACGTTTCCGCTGCTCATGCCGACCACGCTGTTTGCGTCCATCGTGGCCATCGCCAATAGCTTCAAGCACGTCGATTTCTTGTTTGTCATGACGAATGGCGGCCCAGCGAACGCGAGCAATCTGCTTTTGTACCACATTTGGGACACGGCTTTTATTCAGTTTCGACCCGCCTATGCGGCGGCTGTGAGCACGTTCCTGGTTTCCATTCTGGTGTTCCTCGCGGTGGTGCAGATCCGCGCATTGGATCGCCGAATTCACTATCGCTAGCGAGGTTGCAATGTCGGTTCGCGGATGGAAGAATCGGATTGTCCAGGGGCTGGGAGTTGCTCGCACATGGCTTTTGGCCGGCGTCTGGATCGCTCCGCTGGCGTATGTCCTGTGGGCGAGTTTTCGAGAACCCAATGTCGCACTGTCGTTCGACATAACCAGCGGCTGGACCTTCGACAATCTGCGGACTGTCTGGAAGGCGGCGCCGTTTGGCCTCTACTATCTCAATACCGCGATGCTGGTTTTGGGGCTTTCCGCAGTCCAGATCGTGATAGGCACGCTGGCAGCGTACGCTTTTGCCCGGTTTGAGTTCCCCGGAAAAGAGCTTCTCTTTTTCTTCATTCTTATTCAGCTGATGATCTTTCCTGAAATCATGCTTCTGGAAAACTTCAGGATCGTCTCGGCGCTGGGGCTGTACGACACCATTCCAGGCATCGGCATCGTTTCGGCTGCAAGCGCTTTTGCGATTTTCCTGATCAGGCAGGCGTTTCGCAGCGTGCCGAAGGAACTGGTGGAAGCCGCGGAGGTTGAGGGGGCATCGAGACTGGGCATCCTCTGGAAGGTCTACATCCCGGTAACGCGGTCGTCGATCGCCGCATTCGCGCTGATTTCGATCAGTTCCCACTGGAACAGCTTCCTATGGCCGCTCATTATCACGCGTTCGCCCGAAGCACGACCAGTGACAGTCGGCATTGCCAGGTATCTCGCGCCCGACACCGGATTGAGCATCACGGCGCTATCCGCGGGGACGGTAATCGTCGTCGGTCCCTTGCTTGTATTCTTCCTGATCTTTCAGAAGAAATTCATGCAAAGCTTCGTCAGATCCGAAATCGGGTAGAGCGAATTCTTTCGGATATTTGTTGGTAAGGGGTTAGTATGTCTGCACGACAGTGGTGCACGGACGATTTCTTGGTCATTGGCCATCGTGGGGCTGCTGGCCTTGAGCCCGAAAACACCCTGGAAAGCTTTTCGGCAGCATATTCGGCCGGTGTTCGGGCGATCGAACTCGACGTGCATTGGAAGATGCCTGAACTGCTGGTGATTCACGACGCGACGGTCGATCGAACCACCAACGGGACGGGATCGATTGACGGCCTGTGCCTTGCGCAACTCCGGGAACTCGATGCCGGCAAAGGGCAGAGGATCCCGACGCTGCGGGAGGTTGTCGGCAGTTTGCCGGCAAACGTGGCCCTCAACATCGAACTGAAAGGGCCGGATACGGCGGTGCCGGTGCACGAACTGCTTGTCGGGCATCGCAACATCGACGTTCTGATTTCGTCATTCAATCTTGCAGAACTGGAGCGGTTTCGCAGCCTGGATCCTCTGATGCCCGTAGCGCCGCTCTTTGGCCGCTCCTATGTCGCAAGGGAAGCTATGGTGGAAGCAGCCATCAAGCTTCAGGCTTGTTCCATCAATCTCAGCATGGAACTGGCGACGCCCGAAACGATCCGGTTCATCCGGTCCCATGGCTACAAGGTCCTTGTATATACCGTGAACGAGCTGGCAAAGGCCCGCCAACTCAAATCAGACGGCGCCAGCGGCCTGTTTACGGATCGCCCCGATATCGTCAGCGAGCCCGTGCTGAGCCACGCCGGGGTGGCTTGACGCCGCCGTGTGCCCGCTGGTTCGCTGGCAGACAAATCAGCGGCGTCGCGCGCATGGCCGCAGCAAGTCCTGACATCTCTTAGGTGTCCGGGCGCGCCTTCGGCACCTTCACTCAGCATTTTTGCACGACTTGGCGACCTGGTTCTGGTCGTGCGGGGTGACAGGTGTCGCGATGGAGTCGACCGGCGTCCATTGGATACCGGCCTTCGAGATCCTCGAGCAGCACGGCTTCGAGGTGATCCTGGTGAATGCCCGCTGAGACGTGCCCGGACGGAAGACCAATGTCAGCGATGCCGGCTGGCTGCGGCAGCTGCATTCATACGGCCTGTTACGTGGCAGCTTTCGCCCCGGCGGAGATCGCCGCGCTGCGGTCCAATCCGCACCAGCGGGAACGGCTCGTTGAATATCAGGCGAAGATCGCCTGATGCGACGGGAAGCTGGAAGCGTCGGTCGGCGCGCTGACGGTCCGAGGCGTGAGCTCGACGCCATTGGCGAAGGCGCGCTTCCGTCAGAAGCCGGTCGGGGCATCGGCGTTCGATGTCCGGGCCGCCCTGCACGGCGTTCTTGGGGGACCTGACCGAGGTCCACGGCATCGGACCATCCCTGGCGTTGAAGCTGGGCGGAATGCGGAACCGATCTGACGGCCTTGCCGAGCGCCAAGCACTGTACTTCATGACTCTGTCTCGTCCCCCGGCAACAGGATACTGGCGGCAAGCAAGCTGCTGTCGTCGCGGACGCGACGATCCTCAAGTCGAGCCGCAGCCCTGTTGCGGCTGGCCACGATTGCCATCGGGCGCAGCGCGATACGGCCCTCGGGGCATTCTATCGACGGCTGTCGTCTCGCATCGGCCAGCAAAAGGCGGGACCGCCACCGCCCGCAAGATCGCCGTTCTGTTCTACAACACGCTCCGCTTTGGCATGACGTATCGCGATCCCGGCGCAGCAGCCTATGACGAGCGCCCAACCTCCGACGCCGTGCCCGAGCTCGGGCAACGTCTGGGACAATGCCGCGATGGAGAGCTTCTTCTCTTCACTCAAGGCCGAGCGCACGGCGCGCAAGGTTTACGGGACGAGGGATGACGCCAGGGCCGACGTGCTCGATTACATCGAGCGCTTCTGCAACCCTTGGCGAAGGCACTCGACACTGGGCTGTCTCAGCCCCATCGAGTTCGAGGCAAAAGCCATATTGGATTAACCTCGTGTCCGAAGAACCGGCAGCAGGCCATAGTCCTAAAGCACGCAGTGTCAACCGTTCCGCCAATCACCGCGTGGCAATCAGCTCTGCGCGCGATATCGCCGGCGTGCCTTGGGTCCTGGAACGCAGTTTTTGCGGTTGTTGGGGTGGTGCGATTCCCTGGGGTGGGGGGTGTTTCGCGTGGGTGGCGGTATGTTGTTTTGGTGTTTCGCGTTTTGATTGAATGGGTTGCCGGGATTTTGTGAGGTGTGGCCTGGGCTCTGGGTGAGCTTCCGCAGGGTTTTGCAGGGTTTGGGGAT
>NZ_JANKZL010000001.1 GCF_027568395.1 Aminobacter sp. HY435
TCTCGACGCAGCGGCGTGAGGCGGGCATTCTTGTGGATGTTCATTCGGACCCTCCGGAGAGTGCTGTAGCTTGGTAACTCCAGTCTCCTCGGTCCGGTCCGAATGGACAACCTCCTGAAAGCTCACACCTAGCGAACCTCGTCGCGTGCTCATGGCCGCGCGTCGTTGCGCTCGTCGGCGAAGATCGCAGGCGGCAGCGGCTCGCGGTTGCGGATGATGTCGGCGCCCTTTTCGCCCATCATGATCGTCGGGCCGTTGGTGTTGCACGACGGCACGCGCGGCATCACCGAGCTGTCGCAGACGCGCAGGCCCTCGATGCCACGCACCTTGAGTTTGAGGTCGACAACGGCCATGTCGTCGGTGCCCATCTTGCAGGTGCCGACCGGGTGGTGGTCGGTCTTGGCGTTGGCGCAGCCATAATCGAACAACGCCTCTTCCGATACCTTGCCCGGCCCCGGCAGGCGCTCGGCCAGCACGAAGGGCTTGAGTGCCGCCTGCTGCATGATCTCGCGCGCGATCCTGAGACCTTCGATCGACATCTTGCGGTCGTGCGGATCTGCCCAGTAGTTCGGGTCGATCAGCGGGGCCGCCGCCGGGTCGTTCGAGGCAAGGCGCACGGTGCCGCGCGAGCGCGGGTGCAGATAGGCCGAGTTCAGCGTCACGCCCGCATTCTTGAGCCGGGCCACGCCGGCCTCGATGCCCGAGCCGAGCCCGAGATGGAACTGGATGTCGGGCGAGCGCGCGTCGGGGTCGGCATACCAGAACCCGCCTGTCTCAAAGAGGCTCGACGTCACCGGCCCGGTGCGGAACAGCACATATTGCAGCCCGGCCCACAGCGTCCGGTACAGCTTGGTGACATTGTCGTAGGTGTGATCGCCGGTGCATTCGGAAATGACGAACAGGTCGAGGTGATCCTGCATGTTCTCGCCGACGCCCTTGAGGTCGTGGACGACAGGAACGCCAACGCTTTTCAGGTGATCGGCCGGGCCGATGCCTGACTGCAGCAGAAGTTTCGGCGAGCCGATGGCGCCCGAGGCCACCAGCACTTCGCGTTCAGCGCGGATGATCTCGGTGCTGTTGCCGCTGGCGATCTCGACACCGACCACCCTGCCCTTCTCGACCACGATGCGCGTCACCCGCGCGCCCAAACGGACGGTCAGATTGCGCCGGTCCTTGATCGGGCTGAGATAGGCCATCGAGGCCGAAGAGCGGCGTTTGTTGCGCTGGGTCAGCTGATAGAAACCGACGCCGGCCTGCTGCTTGCCGTTGAAGTCGTGGTTGTAGGGAATGCCAAGCTCCTGGCCGGCACGGATATAGGCGTCGCAGATCGGCAGCGCAGCCGACGGCATCGACACGCCCAAGGGCCCGCCATAGCCATGATAGTCATCGGCAAAACGCTGGTTGTCTTCCGAGCGCTTGAAATAGGGCAACACAGAGCGGTAATCCCAGTCGGTGCAGCCGTCCTCGCTCGCCCACAAATCGTAGTCGGCGGCGTTGCCGCGCGTGTAGAGCTGGGCGTTGATGCTGGAGCCGCCGCCGATCACCTTGGCCTGGGTGTAGCGCAAAACGCGGTTCTTCATGTGCTTCTGCGGCACGGTTTCCCAGCCCCAGCTGGCCACCCCCTTGGTCATCTTGGCGAAGCCCGCCGGCATGTGGAACAGCGGGTTCCAGTCGCCGCCACCCGCTTCGAGCAAAAGTACGCGCACGTCCGCGTCTTCGCTCAGCCGATTGGCGAGGACGCAGCCGGCCGGACCGGCACCGGTGATGATGTAGTCGTAGGTCATCCCGAAAACTCTCAGAGACGCGCGACGGACAATGCGCCGTCGGCCTTGATGATGGTGCCCGTAGCGAAACCGAAGCCGCCGCTGGCAAGTGCTGCCGCGATGCGGCCGACATCGTCGGGCTCGCCCCAGCGCTTGACCGGCACAAGCCCGTCGGCGATCAGCCGGTCGTATTTTTCCGAAACCTTGGCCGTCATGTCGGAGCGGATGATCCCGGGCCGGATCTCGAACACGTCGATGCCGGTGCCGGCGAGCCGCAGCGTCAGCCCTTGCGTGAAGGCGGCGAGCCCGGCCTTCGACATGCAGTAGTCGAGCCGTTCGGGCGAGGTCATCTCGGCCGAGATCGAGGTGATGTTGATGATCGATCGCCGCTGGCCTGGATGCGGCATGGCCAGCATGGCGCGCAGCACAGCCTGCGTGAAGAACACCGTGCCGCGCAAATTGACCGCCATGATGGCGTCGTAGTTCTCGGACGAAAGCTCGAGGAAATCGCCTCGCACCCTGGACGCGATGCCGGCATTGTTGACCAGGCAGTCGAGCCGCCCGAAGTGGTCGACGATCGTCGCCACCGTCGCCGCGTGTCCCTCGATCTCGGCAAGGTCGGAGGCGACGAACAGTACCTTTGCGCCATGCTTTTCGAGGCCGGATACGGTCTCCGTCGCAGTCTTGTCCTCTTCCCGGTCGGTGATGGCGAGGTCGAAGCCTGCCACGGCCAATGCCCTTGCCACGGCAAGGCCAATGCCGCGGCGGGCGCCGGTCACCAGCGCCACGGGTTTCGCCTGGGCGCTCATGCCGCCATATCCCTTTGCGCGATATGGTCGGCCACCCGCAGCGCCTGGGCCGCGATGGTCAGCGCCGGATTGACCGCAGCCGATGCCGGCAGGAAGCTCGCGTCGACGACAAACAAATTGGGATGGTCGAAGGCCCGGCAAAAGACGTCGAGCGGCGCCTGCGCAGGGTCGTTGCCCATCCGCACCGTGCCGCATTGGTGCGACGGCGTGCGCTTGTCGAAGGCACGTGACACAACGACCGGAAAGCCTGCGCTGCGCAACACGTGCTTGAGCTTGGCAACCAGCCGTTCATGCGCCTCCCAGTTGCTGCGCACCCATTTCAGCACGATGCGCTCGCCATCGACCATGACGCGGCTTTCCTGCGACGGCAGGTCTTCGCTCATCGCGTAGAAATCGATCGAATGCGCGGTCACCCGGTTCAGCAGCCATTCCGGCACCGCCGGCATCGAACCTTTCAGGATCGTTCCCGAGATGCGACCGAGCAGTTGCACATTGCCCAGCGGTGGCCCGCCCTCTCCATCGCTGAGATAGAAATCGTTGAAACCAAAAGTCTTCTGGTAGACCGAATCGTTGCGGAACCATGGGCTTATGGCAATCACCGCCGTCGAGTTGTGGTTCATGAAGTTGCGGCCGACCTGGTCGGAGCGATTGGCCAACCCGGTCGGATTGGCATCATTGGCCGAGCGCAGCAGAAGCACCGCCGACTGCACCGCGCCCGCCGACAGGATCACCAGCTTCGGCCTCAGCACCACGGCCTCGCCGTTGCGGAGATAGTGAACCGCGACGATCCGGCCGGCCGGGCCGCTCTCCAGCCGGGTCACCCGCGAGCCGGTCTGCAGCTTGACGTTGTCGTGCTTGAGTGCAGCAGCCAGCGCCGCCGTCTCGGCGTCCATCTTGCCGTCGAAGCTGTTGGGGTGCGCGTCCCACGGCGTCTTGCCCTTGGCGAGCCAGCGCTCGATGTCGACCCCCAGCGGCAGCGAGAAGGGATGCACCCCCTTGGCCTTGAGACGCGCCCGCACCTTCGAAATCGCCGGCTCGTCGGCAACCGGCCTCAAGCCATAAGGCTTCGAATGCACCGGTTCGGTCGGGTCTTCGTCGAGCGCGCCACGCACCTGGTAGAGCTCTTCGGCGAGGCCGTACCACGGCTCCAGTTCCTCATAGGCAAACGGCCATGCCGGCGACACGCCGTCGAGATGCTGCATCTCGGCGAAATCCTCGCGGCGATAGCGCGTCAGCACGGCGCCGTAGAACTTCGAATTGCCGCCGACATTGTAGTAATTACCGGGGATGAAGCCGGTGCCATCGGCTTCGTACCAGGTTTCGTCGGGACGGAAGTGGCCGCGCTGGAAGATGGCGCGTTGATCACGGTTTTCCGGCCGGTCCTCGATGTGACCGCCGGTCTCCAGGATCAGGATTTCGGCACCGGTTGCAGCGAGGCCGGCAGCGACGGTCGCGCCGCCGACACCCGAGCCGATGATGACGATATCAGGCTGTCCGGACATGTCAGGCGATGCGCAGCTGGCTCTTGGGGTCGAAGAACACCGCCTTGTCAAGATTGAAGGCGAGCTTGGTCTTCTGGCCGGCATGGATGGCCGCATCGGCACGCAGCCGCGCCACCACCTCCTTGCCACCGAGCTTGGTGACCGCGAAGGTGTCGGAGCCCGCAGGCTCGACCACCTCGATCAGGCATTCGCCTTCGGCGATCGACTTGGCGTTGCGGTCGGCGCCGTCAGGGTCGGTCAGCGCCTCGGGGCGGACGCCGAAGATGATGTCCTTGCCCGAATAGGCGCCAAGCGCCCCGTTGGCCAGCTTGATCGGCAGCGCCAGCGGCTGGTCGCCGGGCCGGTCGAGCACGACGCTGAGCCCGCCTGCCCCGCCTTCGAGGCGGCAGTTGAGCAGGTTCATCGCCGGCGAGCCCATGAAGTCGGCAACGAACATGTTGGCCGGGCTGTTGTAGATTTCAGCCGGCGTGCCGAACTGCTGCAGCACCCCATCCTTCAGCACGGCGATCTTGGTCGCCAGCGTCATCGCCTCGATCTGGTCGTGGGTAACGTAGACGATCGTCGTCTTCATGCGCTGGTGCAGGCGCTTGATTTCGGTGCGCATGTCGACGCGCAGCTTGGCGTCGAGGTTTGACAGCGGCTCGTCGAACAGGAACACCTGCGGATTGCGCACCAGAGCCCGCCCCATGGCGACACGCTGGCGCTGGCCGCCGGAGAGCTGGCTCGGCTTGCGGTCGAGCAGGTGCCCGATCTGCAGGATATCGGCCACCTGCTTGATCGCCTTGTCGCGTTCGTCCTTGGGCACGCCGCGGATTTCCATGCCAAACGCGATGTTCCCGGCAACCGTCATGTTCGGATAGAGCGCGTAGGACTGGAACACCATAGCGATGTCGCGCTTGGACGGGTGCAGCCCGGCCACGGAATTGCCATTGATGGCGATGTCGCCCGAGGTGATCGGCTCGAGCCCGGCGATTGTGTTGAGCAGCGTCGACTTACCGCAGCCCGACGGGCCGACGAGCACCAGGAAACCACCCTTGTCGATCTCGATGTTGATGTCCTTGAGGATCTCTACCTGGCCGTAGTTCTTGTAGAGATTGCTGATCTTGAGAAACGACATGGGCTTACCCCTTGACCGCGCCGGCCATCAGGCCGCGCACGAAGTAGCGTCCGGAGACGATGTAGACGATGAGGGTGGGAAGCGCGGCCAGGATCGCACCGGCGAAATGGACGTTGTATTCCTTCACACCGGTCGACGAGTTCACCAAATTGTTCAGCGCCACGGTGAGCGGGATGGAGTTGAAGCCTGAAAAGGACGAGCCGAACAGGAAGTCGTTCCAGATGTTGGTGAACTGCCAGATGACGGTGACGACGATGATCGGTCCCGACGACGGCAACAGGATGCGCCGGAATATCTGGAAGAAGCCGGCGCCGTCGATTTGTGCCGCACGGATCAGCTCGGTCGGGAATGCTTCATAGTAGTTGCGGAAGAACAGCGTGGTGAAGCCGAGGCCGTAGATAGCGTGGATCAGCACCAGCCCGGTGATGGTGCCGGCAAGGCCGGTCAGGCCGAGGATGCGGGCCGACGGGATCAGCACGATCTGGAACGGTATGAAGCAGGCCAGCAGCATCAGGCCGAAGACGATGTTGTCACCCTTGAAGCGCCATTTGGTCAGCACATAGCCGTTGAGCGCGCCGAGGATGGTCGACAGCGCCACCGCCGGCACGACCATCATCACCGAGTTCAGGAAATAGGGCTTCAGCCCGGTCGGCGAAACACCGATCTGCGCCGTCGACCAGGCCGAAAGCCAAGGCGCGATGGTCCATTGCTGCGGCAGCGCCAGCATGTTGCCCTGGCGGATCTCGTCCAGCGGCTTCAGCGAGTTCACCACCATGACGTAGAGCGGCAGCAGGTAATAGACTGCAAACAGGATGAGCACGGCATAGATGAGCGCGCGGGCGAAAATGCCGTTGCGGGTTGCGACGTCCTGGGAAGCGGCGCTCATTTCTTCTTCCCCCCGAGCTCGGAGTACAGATAGGGCACGATGATCGCGAAGATCATCATCATCATGATGATCGCAGACGCGGCACCCATGCCCATTTCGTTGCGGCCGAAGGTGAATTTCTGCATGAACAAAGCTGGCGTCCAGGTCGCGGTGCCGGGGCCGCCGTCGGTCATCGCCACGACAAGGTCGTAGGACTTGATGGCGAGGTGGGCGAGCACCACGAAGGCGGAGAGGAACACCGGCCGCATCAGCGGAATGATGATCCGGCGATAGATGGTCAGGGTCGAGGCGCCGTCGATCTGGGCCGCCTTGATGATCTCGTTGTCGACGCCGCGCAGGCCGGCGAGGAACATCGCCATGACGAAGCCCGACGACTGCCAGACCGCGGCAATGACGATGGTGTAGATCGCCATCTGGCCTTCCTTGATCCAGCGGAACGAGAAGCTCTCCCAGCCCCACGACTGCATCACGTGCTCAAGGCCGATGCCGGGATCGAGAAACCATTTCCAGGCGACGCCGGTGACGATGAAGGACAGCGCCATCGGGTAGAGGTAGATCGGGCGCAGCACGCCCTCGCCGCGGATTTTCTGGTCGAGGAAGATCGCCAGCGCCAGCCCGATGAAGCTGCATATGACGATGTACAGCACCGAAAAGATCGCGAGGTTCTTCAGCGCCGTGATCCAGTTGGGATGGTTGAACAGCCTGACATAGTTGTTCAGGCCGACCCAGGTCGAGAAATCGGGCAAAAGCTTCGAACCGGAGAACGACAGGAAGGCCGTGAAGACGATGAAGCCGTAGACGAAGATCAGGATCAACGCGAAGCTCGGCGCCAACACGATCTTCGGCAGCAGGTCCTGCAGCGTCGCGCGCGGGTTCGTTACCGCGCGAGGTGCGGTCGTGGTGAGTTCGGCCATGCGTCGATCTCCAATCATTCCCTGGTGGTGCCGCCCCTCATCCCCTGCCGGACCCCGTGAAAGAAGGGCAGAAGGAGAAAGCTCCGGCATTGACGCCCCCCTCTCCCCGTTTTTCACGGGGAGAGGGTAAGGGTGAGGGGCAGTTTAGCGACGTATCAGCCTTTTGCTGCGGCAACCGCTTCGGCCAGCGCCTTGGCGGCGGCCTTGGAGTCGAGCTCTCCGTTGAAGTGGCGTGTCACGACGTCATAGAGCGCGTTCTTCACCGCGGCCGGTGCGGCATAGCCATGGGCCATCGAGCCGAACAGCTTGCCGCCGGAGCTGGCTTCCGCCAGGTCCTTGATGCCCTTCTTGCCGCAATCGTCGAAGGCGGTGTCAGGCACGTCGGTCCGCGCCGGCACCGAGCCCTTGACCACGTTGAACGACGACTGGAAGGCCGGATCCTCGATGTCGGCGGCCATCTGCAGCTGCGCCTTCTTCTTGTCGTCGCCGACCTTGAACATCATGAACATGTCCGAGTTGAAGGTCACCGCGCCCTGCGTGCCGGGGAAGCGGATGCAGACGAAGTCGGTGCCCGGCTTCTGGCCCGCCTTGAGGAATTCGCCCTTGGCCCAGTCACCCATCATCTGCATGCCGGCCTTGCCTTCGATGACCATTGCCGAAGCAAGGTTCCAGTCGCGGCCGGAGAAGTCCTTGTCGACATAGCTCTTGAGCTTGGCCATGCGGTCGAAGGCTTCGACCATCTTGTCACCGCCAAGTGCCGCCGGATCGAGATCGATCATCGACTGCTTGTAGAAGTCAGTGCCAAGCGACAGCACGACGGAGTCGAAGATCGTCGCATCCTGCCAGGCCTGGCCGCCATGGCCGAGCGGGGTGATGCCGTTGGCCTGCATCTTGTCGAGCACGGCGACCAGCTCGTCCCAGCTCTCCGGCGCCTTGCCGCCAGCGGCGTCGAGCGCTTTCTTGGAGATCCAGACCCAGTTGGTCGAGTGCACGTTCACAGGAGCGGCGATCCACTTGCCGTCATGCTTGGCGAAGTTCTGCAGCGCTGCCGGAACGACCTTGTCCCAGCCTTCCTTGTCGGCCACTTCGCCGAGATCGCCGACGACGCCCTGGTTGGCCCAGTCGGTGATGTCGAAGCCTAGCGCCTGCACGGCGGTGGGCGGATCGCCTGCGGTGACGCGGGCGCGCAGCGCGGTCATCGCCGCTTCGCCGCCGCCGCCGGCGACCGGCATGTCCTTCCAGGTCACGCCCTGGGCTTCCAGGTTCTTCTTCAGCACGTCGAGCGCGGCTGCCTCGCCGCCTGACGTCCACCAGTGCAGCACTTCGACACTTTCCTCGGCATGCGCCATCGGCATCGGCGCGGCCAACAGTGCCGCCACAGCTGCCGTACTCATCAAAAACTTACGCATTCCAGTTCCTCCCGGGTTGCAAGTTCCTCACGCATCATTGCGTGACATAAGTTCCCCTTGGCCCCGCCTCGGGGAATTTCTCCTCAGGTCCGCGCCTCCTTCGGCATCCAGTGTCCGGTGCGCGGTCCGATATGCATGTTGAGCGTCTTGGTCTCGGTGTAGTCCTCGACCGCATGGCGGCCGAGTTCGCGGCCGATGCCCGACTGGCGGTAGCCGCCGAAGGGCAGTTCCGACGCACCGTCCATGAAGGTGTTTATCCAGATGGTGCCCGCGCGCACACGGCGACCGACAGTCAGGCAGGTGTCGAAATCGCGGCTCCACACGCCGGCCGACAGGCCATAGTCGATCGAATTGGCGATGCGGATCGCCTCGTCAGTGGTCTCGAAGGCAAGCACCGAAAGCACCGGTCCGAACACCTCCTCTTTCGCCACCGCCATGTCGGGGGCGACCGACGACAGGATCGTCGGCTCCATGAACTGGCCAAGGCCGAGATCGGCGGCAGACCCGCCGATGGCGACGTCAGCGCCATTGTCGCTCGCACCTTTCACGTAACTAACGATCTTCGCAAGATGCTGCGGCGTGATGATAGCACCAACCTGCGTTTCGGGGTCGAGCGGATCGCCGACCTTGACCTTGGCCGACAGTGCCGCGACGCGGCTGGTCACCTCGTCCAAAATGTCGCGATGGACGATCAGGCGCGAGCCGGCGTTGCAGCATTCGCCGGCGTTGAAGTAGGCGCCGAACACCGCCGCATCGATGAAGTCGTCGAGATTGGCGTCGGGGAAGACGACCTGCGGGTTCTTGCCTCCAAGCTCCAGCGACACCTTCTTCAGCGTCTGCGCGGCATTCGCCATGGTCAGCCGCCCGATGCCGGTCGATCCGGTGAACGACACCATGTCGATATCTGGGTGGCTGGTCAGCGGGGCGCCTGCTTCCGGGCCGGTGCCGACGATGATGTTGACCACGCCGTCAGGCACGCCGGCGGCTTGCAGAATCTCGCCCAGCACCAGCGTCGAGCCGGATGTCAGCTCCGACGGCTTGACGACGGCCGTGCAGCCGGCGGCCAGCGCGAAGGGCAGCTTCTGGCTGACGATCAGGAACGGGAAGTTCCACGGCGTGATGATCGACACCACGCCGATCGCCTCGCGCAGCACGACGCCCAGCGTGCCGTCGCCCAGCGTGTTGTAGCTCTCGCCATGCAGGTCGCGCGCAAGGGCCGCCGCATAGCGCCAGATGTCGGCGGCGCCACCGAGTTCGCCCTTGGCCTGCGAGATCGGCTTGCCTGACTCGATGCAGTCGAGGAACGCCAGTTCGTCGGCACGCTCGTCGATGATGTCGGCAGCCCTGAGCAGGATGCGCGAGCGCTCGGCGCCGGTCATGCGCGGCCAGTGGCCGTCGTCGAAAGCTTTCCGCGCGGACGCGATGGCACGGTTCGCGTCGACTGCCGTCGCAGCCTCGTAGCGGCTAACAACGGTGCCGTGGCCGGGGCTGGAACGCTCAATGGCCTTGCCTTCGGCGCCTGATGTCCACTTGCCGTCGATCAGCATCTTGAACTCGCGGACCTTGAAGCCGTCGAGCGGCTTGGGGCGCATCAGGACCGTCATCACCATTCTCCTGCAAATTTGGCGGCGCGTTTCTCGCTGAAGGCCGCGAGGCCCTCCTTGAGGTCGCCGGTCTTGGCCACGAGAATCGAGCCCAGCGCCTCGACGGCGGTGCCATTGTCTTCGCCGTTCGCTGCGGCGATCATCAGTTTTGCGACCTCGACTGCCGCCGGGCCGCGTGCCGCGATACGCACCGCATAGTCGCGCGCGGCAGCCACCGCTTCACCGGTCTCGACCACATGGTCTACCAGCCCGAGCACTGCCGCCTCGTCGGCGAAAAAAACCTCGCCGCCCAGCGCCATGCGCCGCACCACCTGCGCGCCCGCACGGCGCACCAGCCGCTGCGTGCCGGACCAGCCCGGCACCATGCCGAGCCCGGTTTCCGGCAGGCCGATCTTCACGTGGCGCTCGGCGATGCGGATGTCGGCGGCAATCGCCAACTCCAGCCCGCCGCCCAGCGCATGACCGTTAACGGCAGCGACCAGCGGCACGCGGAGCGTCGCCAGCCGCTCGAACACGCGGTGGCCGAAACGCACCCAGGCATGACCGAATTCGCTGGGCGTCATGCCACCCCAGGCCTTGATGTCGCCGCCGGACGAGAACGCCTTGCCCTCGCCGGTGAGGATGGCGACGCGGATGTCACCATTCGCCTCGACCTCGTCACAAGCCGCCGCCAGTGCCTTCAGCATGTCGATGTCAAAGGCGTTGAGCTTGTCCGGCCGGGCGGCCGTGATGACCGCGACAGGACCGTCGAACTCGACCTTGATGCGCTGATCAGCCATGGACAGCCTCCAGCCTGCGCTCCGCCTTGCGCGGGAGCTTGAGGCCAACAGGCGCATCGGCGAACAGGGCGGCATCCATCTGCTTGAGCTTGTCGGAAACGATCAGCGGAAACTCGGACTGGTCGAGGATATGCGCCTGCAACTCGACCCCAGGCGCGATCTCGGTCAGCACGATGCCTTGAGGCGTCAGCTTCATTGTGCAGCGTTCGGTGACGTAGGTGATGTCCTGGCCCTGCTCGACGCCGCGACGGCCCGAGAAGGTGACGTGCTCGACCTCGTTGACCAGCTTCTTGAGCTTGCCTTCCTTCTCCACCACCAGCTTGCCGGCCTCGATGCCGAGTTTGGCGCCGGCGTTGAACATGCCCGAGAAAACTATCTTCCTGGCCCGCGCCGTGATGTCGACGAAGCCGCCCGCACCCGCCGTCACATGCGGCCGGAAGCTGAGCTTGGAAACGTTGACCGAGCCGCTCCTGTCGATCTCGAGGAACGACAGCAGCGAGGCGTCGAAGCCCGCGCCCTGGAAATAGGTGAACTGGTAAGGCGACGGCATGAAGGCGTCGGCGTTAGAGGCGCAACCGAAGGCGAAGTCGAGCAGTGGCACGCCGCCGACAGCCCCTTGCTCGATCACCCAGGTGACCTCGCCATGCAGCCCCTCTTCGAGCAGGATGCGCGGCACGTTGGCCGAGATGCCGAAGCCGAGATTGACCGCGCTGTCCGCTTCCAGCTCCTGCGCCACGCGGCGCGCGATAACCTTCTGGATGTTGAACTCGGGCACGCGAAAACTGTCGAGCGGGCGCATGATCTCGCCCGAAATCGCCGGATCGTAGAGCGTCTGCGTCGTCTGCTTCTGCTCGGGGTCGACGACGATGTAGTCGACCAGCATGCCGGGCACGCGCACATCATGCGGGCGCAGCGATCCATCCTTGGTGATGCGCTTGACCTGGGCGATGACGATGCCGCCATTGTTGCGGGCGGCCAGCGCCTGGTCGAGCCCGCCGAGATAGGCGCCCTCATGCTCATAGGTCAGGTTGCCGCGCTCGTCCGCCGTCGTCGCCCGGATGATCGCGACTTGCGGCTTGATCGCGGGGAAGAACAGCCAGTCCTCGCCCTCGAAGCTGACCTTCCTGACCAGTGGCTCCGCTGCGGCGCGCGCATTCATGGCGCAGCCCTGGCGCTCCGGATCGACGAAGGTGTCGAGCCCGACCTTGGTCAGCACGCCCGGCCGCTTGGCGGCGGCTTCGCGGTGCATGTCAAACATGATGCCCGACGGCACATTGTAGGCCGCCACCTCCTCGTTGCCGATCATCTGCCAGATCAGCGGCGGTTCGGCGCTCGACGGCCCCGACGGATAGGAGCCGCCGATGATCTTGTTCAGCAAACCCTTCTTGGCGATGTGGTCGACGCCCTTGATGCCGCTCATGTCGCCGGCAGCGATCGGATGCAGCGTCGTCAGTCCGCGCGGATGCCCTGTCGCCTCGAAGCGCTCGCCGATCGCCTTCAGCATCAGGTCGGGACAGCCGAGCCCGCTCGACGACGACACCGAAACAACGGCACCATCGGGAATGAGCGCTGCAGCCTGATCAGGGGTAATGTGCTTGCCCATGGTCAGAGTCCCGCCTCGATGGCGACCGCCTTGCCGGTCACAGCCGACTCGACCACCGCAAGCCCTGTCGCCAGCGACCACACGCCGTCCTCGCCCGTCGCCGAGGGCTTGCCCTTGCCAGCGACTGCGTCATGGAACGCCTGGAGTCCCGCTTCGTAGAGATTGCTTTGGTCGAGCTTGAGCTCGTGTTCGCCCTCGGCATTGCGCAGCACCACCGATCCGACAGGCTTCTGCGTCATCACATTGCGTGCGATCAGCGAGCCCTCGGTGCCATGCACCTCGAAGCCGGTCTCGGCGAACTTGGTCGTGAATGCGTCATGGAACTGGGCGATCACGCCTGACTTGAAGCGCAGCACTCCCATCACGGCGTCCTCCAGCCCCGCCTGCCCCATGCCACCCGTCTGGCTGAAGGCGATTGCCTCGACCGGATCGTCGTTGAGCACAAAGCGCAGCGTGTCGGCGTCATGCACCGTGATGTCGAGGATCACCCCTCCGCCGGCCTGCGGCTTGTCGAGCCGCCAGCCCTGCAGGTGCGGCGGCAGGTAGACGGCGTGGAACACCCGTGCCGCCAGCGGCTTGCCGATGCGGCCGGCAGCGATCGCATCGCGCATCGCCCTGTGGCTCGCCGCATTGCGCAGGTGATGGTTCGTTGCCAGGACGACTCCGGCATCCTTAGCCGCCCGTACCATTGCCAACGCGTCATCAAGCGTCAGCGCCAGCGGCTTTTCGCACAGCACATGCTTGCCAGCCTTTGCCGCAGCAATCGCCTGCTCGACATGCAGTTCGTTGGTGGTCGAGATGTAGACGGCATCGATCTCAGGATCGCCGGTGACGTCCTCAAGCGAGGTCACCGATTTCGCGATGCCATTCGCCTGGGCATAGTCCCGGCCGCGCTCGGCATTGGTACTCATCACCGACACCACCACGCCGCCGGTCCCCCGGATGGCGCCGATGACCCATTCCCTGGCGATGGTGCTCGCTCCGATCAAACCCCAGCGCGTCATGCCATGAACTCCTTGACCCGTTGCGGCGCGCCGCAGCTCTCGCGCACCACCAGCCGCACCGTAGCCACCAGCGCCTCGGCGTCGAAATCGCCGGCATTGATCTGCTTCAGCAGCAGCTGTGCCGCCCGCCGGCCCATGCCCTGCGGGTCGACCGAAACGGTGGTCAGCGCAGGCACCGCCGTCTTTGCCTCGATCACGTCGTCGAAACCGATGATGCCGAAGTCGACGCCCGGCTCGATGCGGGCGCTGCGCAGCCCGTCGCAGGCGCCGAAAGCCACGGCATCGTTGAAGCAAAGCGCCGCCGTCGGTCGGTCGGCCATCGACAGCAGCCGCTCAACGGCCGCCACGCCGCCGGCGCGCGAGGGCGCAGAGCTGATCACCAGTTCATCCGATGCATCGAACCCGGCTTCCAGCAGCGCGTCGCGAAAACCGCGCCTGCGCTCGTCAAAGACAGCAGTGTCATTGAAGCCGCCGAGGAAGGCGATGCGCCGATGCCCGAGTTCGATCAGGTGCCGCACTGCAGCCGCAGCACCGGCATGCCCGTCCGAAACGACGGAAGAAACCTTGAGCCCCGGCACGTTGCGGGCAACCAGCACCACGGGGATGCCGCTGTCGACAAGCGGCCGGAGGTCAGCGGCGGTCGTGCCGCGCGCCGGCGACAGGATCAGCCCGGCCATGCCGTGCTCGCGCATCGAGGCGATCACCTCGCCCTGGCGGTCGGCATTCTCGGAGGTGTTGGCCATGAACTGGATGTAGCCGGCCGACTGCACCACCATGTCCATGCCGACGGCCAGCTCGGCAAAGAAGCTGTTGGTCAGGTCGTTGACGACAATGCCGACGATCTTCGATTTCGACTGCCGGAGATTGGCAGCACCGCGGTTGTAGACATAGCCGAGTTCGCGAATGACCGCACCCACCCTGGCCCGCGTCGCCTCGTTCACCAGCGAACTGCCCTGCAGCACCAGCGACACGGTCGACTTCGACACGCCGGCGGCGCGCGCAACATCGACAACTGTCACTTTCGGCTGCTTCAAAACGATCCTCCCGGGGAAGCGTCCATGTCCCCCTTTTCGGAGTCCAATAATTGGAACGTTCCAAACTGTCAAGCAAGGAAGAAGCTGAACGCTTCCGATTTCACATGGGGTGCACGAGGAGTGCACGGTCGCCAGAATACCTAAATTGTACACAATTCGACATTTCAAACGATTTACGACACCTCGCAATACCTGAGCGCTTCGACACCATGCGTCACCGGCAAGTCCAGCGGTGCCGTCGCGTGACGGCACAAAATTCCAACTTGAAGTTTGGAACGATCTAAATTACGAGATGCAGCCGATCAGGGGAGGAACCCATGGCCAGGGCAGTGAAGCTTCCGCGGGCGGACCGCACCGTCGAGACCTACGCCCTTGTAGGCGCGCCCACCGAGCGGCCTGAAGCCGCCCCCGTTTTCAACCGCATCGCCTATGCGGCTGCGCATGTCGTCTCCGATCCGTGGGTCGACGCCACGCCCTGGAACTCCCCGGCGATCGACTGGGATGCCACCTTGGCTTTCCGCCATCATCTGTGGTCGCTCGGCTTCCGGATCGCCGAGGCGATGGACACCTCGCAGCGCAGCATGGGGCTCGACTGGACCGGCGCGCAGGAGCTGATCCGCCGTTCGCTCGGCGAAGCGCGCACGGTTCCGGGCGCCGACCTCGCCTGCGGCGCTGGCACCGATCAATTGTCCAAACAGGATGCCAAATCGCTCGACGACGTGATTGCGGCCTACGAGGAACAGCTCGGCTTCATCGAAAAGCATGGCGGCCGCGCCATCATGATGGCCAGCCGGGCGCTGGCCCATGTCGCCAAATCCCCCGACGATTACCTGGAGGTCTATGGCCGCATCCTCGGCCAGGCCAAGGACAAGGTGGTGCTGCATTGGCTGGGCGACATGTTCGATGCCGAGCTCAGCGGCTATTGGGGCGGCGAGCGCTTCGAGGATACGCTGGAGACGGTTCTGTCGATCATCGCCGATCACCGGGACAAGGTCGAAGGCATCAAGATCTCGCTGCTCGACCAGGCCTGTGAGATCGAGCTGCGCCGCCGCCTGCCCGAAGGCGTCATCTGCTTCACCGGCGACGATTTCAACTACGCCGCCCTGATCGGGGGCGACGGCACGCATCATAGCCATGCCCTACTCGGCATCTTCGACGCGGTAGCGCCACAGGCATCCAAAGCACTGGCTGCCTTGGCCAAAGGCGACCTCGCCACCTTCCGCGGCACCATCGAGCCGACGGTGCCGCTGTCGCGAAAGATCTTCGAGGCGCCAACGCAGTACTACAAGGCTGGCGTCGTCTTTCTCGCCTGGCTCAACGGCCACCAGCGTCACTTCACCATGCCTGCAGGCATGCAGTCGGCGCGCGGTGCCGTCCACTATGCGGATGTCTTCCGCCTGGCTGATCAGGCCAATGTGCTCGACAGGCCGGACCTCGCTGCCGAGCGGATGGCGGCGCTCATGAAGCTTTGCGGCATCGAATGATCCGGGCTGTTGCTGTTCGTACGAGCGGCGCTTGACGGTTGCAGCGGCAGGAGCGCGAACCGTGGCTCCTGTGGACTCCACCATCTTCCCAAGGTGCTGCCATGTCATGCATATCCTTGGCAAGGCTGTGTTGGCGGCGATTCTTGTACGCGAGCCCTCCCCCTGCACACGGCACTTCCGAAAGGAGGAATGGAAATTGCTTGAGACCTCGCTCTACGCTCCAGTCAAGCTCTACCTGGAAAGCCTTGGCTTCGAGGTGAAGGGCGAGATCGGCGGCTGCGACCTCGTGGCCTTGAGCAGCGGCTCACCTCCGATTGCAGTAATCTGCGAGCTCAAGCTGCAGTTCAATCTTGAACTCGTATTGCAGGGCATCGACAGAGCAGCTGCGGCCGACGAAATATGGCTCGCCGCGCGCATGTCCCCGCGCGGAAAAGGTCGGGAGGGCGACAAGCGGTTTAGAAACCTGTGCCGGCGTCTTGGCTTTGGCATGCTCGGCGTATTCGACGACGGCCGTGTCGAGCTTTTGGTCTCGCCAGTGGCGCCAGCACCGCGGCGTGACCCGAAACGCCGCTCCAGGCTGGTCGACGAACATCGCCGCCGTCAAGGCGATCCTGTAGCCGGCGGTAGCACGCGGTCGCCGATCATGACCGCATACCGTCAGGACGCCCTGAGATGCGCGGTCGCATTGGCTGACGGTCCGAAGCGCCCACGTGACCTGGTTCCGTTGGTCACTCGCGCCCCAAAGATACTGCTCGACAACGTCTACGGCTGGTTCGCGCGGGTTGAGCGTGGTGTCTACGATCTCACTGTGGCGGGGCGCGAGGCATTGCAGCGCTGGCCGCAGGAAGCGTCAAGATTTCCTTAGATGTGGGCTTCGACTGGCGATGCGGGCGGGCAACTTGCATGCGGGGGCCGGCAATGGGCCGCCACCTCGCGGATATCCACCTGGGCACGACCAATCGCGGGTGCCCCCGCCAGCCAGGCCTCAGCTTGCCACCTCACTGTTGCCATCTCAACTGATTGAAAATGACCACTTTATCGGGACCTCCGGGCGAGATATAGGATTTGACATGTATTCCGGTTCCAGATTGGCCCTTGCGCTCCCTGTCTGTCTTTCGCTGCTGTCCGTCAGTGGATGCAGCCGATCGTCCGATGGAACTGTGATCATTCCCAAGCCGCTCGACTCTCGCCGCTTCTGGCAGGACGATGAAGCCAAACGCGCTGCCGTCGAACGTGCCCAGTCTGCTAACTATCCCCAAACCAGCCAGGAAATCCGCTTCGTCGACCCGCAGGCGGGATCCGGATCGGCGCGGCGGAGCTCGCGTCCCCGCATGGCCGGCCAGCCTCAGTCGGGAAATGTGTCGCCGCTCGCTTGCCGCAACCAGACCGGTTCCAACGGCCGGGTGAGATACGTCTGCGACTGAACCGGTCGACGGCAAAAGAGCGCATTCGGACTGTTCTCGTCAGCTTCGCGTCAGCATTTCCAATGTTTCATTCAAATTTGGACAAACGCTGCGCTAGTCGGTTGACGCGCCGCCCACGCTCGTTATAGCCCGTTTCCGACGCCGGTTCGGAGAAGGTCACGTCATATGGAAATTTTCACCGCCGCAGGCTTTACGGCCCTGTTGCAAGTCATCGCGATCGACCTTGTGCTGGCAGGCGACAATGCAATCGTCATCGGTCTGGCAGCGGCCGGCCTCCCGGCTGACCAGCGCAAGAAGGCGATCCTCGTCGGCATCATGGCGGCGACTGTTCTGCGTATCGGCTTCGCGCTGATTACCCAGTGGCTGCTGGCAATCGGCCCGATGCTTCTCATCGCCGGCGGTCTGCTGCTGCTCTGGGTGTGCTGGAAAATGTGGCGCGAGCTCAGCGTCAGCCATGAACAGGAACATGAGGCCACCGAGGCGCTGTCCGACGCGGACTACGACAAGGACGGCAAGATCGCCGGAAAGGGCCCGCGCAAGACCTTCGCCCAGGCAGCCTGGCAGATCGTCATCGCCGACGTTTCGATGTCGCTGGACAACGTGCTCGCGGTTGCCGGCGCGGCGATGGACCATCCGACCGTCCTGATCATCGGTCTGGCGTTGTCGATCGCGCTGATGGGCTTTGCCGCTTCCTTCGTCGCCCGCCTGCTCCACAAGTACCGCTGGATCGCCTATATCGGACTGATCATCATCCTCTATGTCGCGGTGAAGATGCTGCTCGACGGCGCCGTGCAGCAGTTCCCAGACCAGTTCGGCTTCCTTTCGCCCTGGTTCGGCGCGCATTCCGGCGGCGGCCACTAGGCTGCGGATTTTGGCAAGGGCCGGGTACTCCCCGGCCCTATTCATTTCGGAGCGGATCGCCGGCGGTTTGCTTGACAGCGGAACTGTGCTATTGCGCCGCCCGAATTAAGCTCTTTTCAGAGCCGACAGATCGAGAAAATTCGAGTCTTCCGGGCCGGCCTTCAGGGGTTGCGGCCCGCATCCATTGGAAACCGCCCATGACCGCAGCCCCCCGCGTTAGCTTCGTCAGCCTCGGATGCCCGAAAGCGCTGGTCGATTCCGAACGCATCATCACCAGCCTGCGCTCGGAAGGCTACGAAATCGCGCGCAAGCATGACGGCGCCGATCTGGTCGTGGTCAACACCTGCGGCTTTCTCGATTCCGCGCGCGATGAATCGCTGAATGCCATCGGCACGGCGCTCAAGGAAAACGGCAAGGTCATCGTCACCGGCTGCATGGGCGCCACGCCCGAGCTGATCCGCGAGAAGCACCCCAACGTCTTCGCCATCACCGGCCCGCAGGCCTATGAAAGCGTCATGGCGGCTGTGCATGAGGCTGCGCCTCCGGCGCACGACCCGTTCACCGACCTGGTGCCGCCGCAGGGCGTCAAGCTCACCCCGCGCCACTACGCCTATCTCAAGATTTCGGAAGGCTGCAACAACCGCTGCACCTTCTGCATCATCCCCGACCTGCGCGGCGATCTGGTGTCCCGTCCGGCCGGCGATGTGTTGCGCGAAGCCGAGAAGCTCGCCAATGCAGGCGTCAAGGAACTGCTGGTCATCTCGCAGGACACCAGCGCCTATGGCATCGACATCAAGTATGCCACGAGCGTCTGGAAGGAGCGTGAGGTCCGCGCCAAGTTCCTCGACCTGTCGCGCGAACTCGGCGAGCTCGGCATCTGGGTGCGCATGCACTATGTCTACCCCTACCCGCATGTCGCCGACGTCATCCCCCTGATGGCCGAAGGCAAGATCCTTCCCTATCTCGACATCCCCTTCCAGCACGCCTCGCCGCAGGTGCTGAAGAACATGCGCCGCCCGGCCCATGGCGAAAAGGCGCTCGAGCGCATCCGCGGCTGGCGCGACGTCTGCCCGGATCTCGCCATCCGCTCGACCTTCATCGTCGGCTTCCCCGGCGAGACGGAAGAAGATTTCGAGATGCTGCTCGACTGGATCGACGAGGCCAAGATCGATCGCGCCGGGTGCTTCAAGTATGAGCCGGTCAAGGGCGCGCGCTCCAATGACCTCGGCCTGGAGCAGGTGCCGGAAGAGATCAAGGAAGCCCGCTGGCATCGTTTCATGCAGCGCCAGCAGAAGATTTCCGCAGCCGCGCAGGCTAAGAAGGTTGGCAAGCGCCTGCCGGTGATCATCGACGAGGCGAACGGTACGACCGCCAAGGGCCGCACCAAGTACGATGCGCCGGAGATCGACGGTTCGGTGCATATCCAGTCGCGTCGCCCGCTGCGGCTCGGCGACATCGTCACCGTCAAGATCGAGCGTGCAGACGCTTACGACCTCTACGGCTCGGCCGTCTGATCGCCTGGACGGCATCCTCCAGATCCCGCCGCATTGACCGCTGCCGCCCGCGCCAGGCTGCGAGGCGCGCGATCAAGCCGGAACGTACGTCAACCTGATCACGTCCTCGTCAACTTGATCGGTGCAAACAAGATGGAGCGGTGGTCGCGGGCCAGCGAAAAACGGCTTGCCGCGACCGAGCACGATCGGGAGCAGGTACAGTCGATACTCATCGACAAGGCCAAGGTCCGTAAGGCTTCGCGCCAGGTCCGGCCCGGAAACTGCAATGTCCCCGATGAGCCGGGCCTTCAGGTCACGTATCACCGCCTCGACGCCATCCCCGACAAGCGTGGCGTTGGGGCCGACTGACTTCAACGAGCGCGACACGACCCATTTCGGCTGGCGCCGCCAGGCCGTCGCGAACTCGCGTTGCTCCGCACTCCACTCAGGATGCTCTTCGTCCCAATAGCGCATGATCTCGTACATGCGGCGACCGTACACGCTGCCTGCAAGATCGCGCACGTGCTCTATCCAGTGACGAAAGAGCAACGGGCCAGGCGCAAATTCCTGGTGGTCGACATACCCATCCAGGGACTGGTTCATTCCAAAGACGAGCTTCGCCATCCTGCAAGATCTCCGCCGCGGTTATTCAGAATAGCTCGAGGTGATATTATGCAAAAGCGAGGTCGGGCATAAATTGCGCGCCGATCTGTCGGAATGACGAACATCAGAACCGCTAGCCGGCCTCGTGCGACATTCGAACCTCTGCTTCCGGGCAGGGTCTGAATGCGCCGCCACTGCCAGGACGGAGGTTTCTGCTCGGCTACCAGGCGCGCACTAGTCCGTATGACGGATGACGTTTCGCAGCCCTGGTTGGAAGTAAAGACAGGCACTCTGCCCTTTTGGCGCCTGCCGTCCATTCCGCGGAGGCAAGCGTCAATGAACCACAATCCCCTTGGCACACCGTCAGCCGCGCTGATGAGCGAAAGGCGGGTGACAATCGTCGGCGCTGTCCTTGCCGGCATCGGCCCGGCGTCGCTGTCGCTGTTCACCCCGGCCATGCCCGAGATTGTCCGCGCTTTCGGCACGTCGGAGGACGCGGTCAAGATGACACTCGGGCTCTATTTCGCCGGGTTCGCGCTGGCCCAGCTCGTCTGCGGGCCTCTGTCGGACGGATACGGGCGCAAGCCCGTGACCATGGCATTCCTCTGGCTGTATCTGGCCGGCAGCCTGGGCGCCTTGCTTGCGCCGTCGATCGAAATCCTGATCCTGTCGCGTCTGCTGCAAGGCGCAGGCGCAGCCGTCGGTCTTTCGCTGTCGCGCGCCATCGTGCGCGATCTCTTCGCTCATGAGCAGTCGGCGCGTATCCTCAACCTCATTACCCTCATCCTGGCGCTTGCCCCCGCGCTGGCGCCGACCGTCGGCGGCGTGGTCATGGAACTTGCCGGATGGCACGCGATATTTTCGATCATGTTCCTCATGGGGGTGGCTGCCCTTCTCACCGTCAGGATCGCATTGGTCGAGACGGTGGAGCCCAACCCGGCCAGCGTGCGACCGATGGCCGTGCTCGCCACGTATCGCAAGCTGGTTGGCGACGGTTACTTCCTGGGGTCGAGCCTCGTCATCGCCGGGACGCTCGGCGCCTACTACACCCAGGCGACGGTGCTGCCCTTCGTGCTGATGGACCGTATCGGGCTTACGGCGGGTCAATTCGGGTTGGCCATGCTGTTCCAGTCCGCCAGCTTCATCAGCGGGTCGCTGGCGATGCGCTGGCTCATCCCGCGCTATGGCGCATACCGCATGGTGCCCGTCGGTCTCTTCTTCACCAGCCTTGGAGCAATTGCCATGGCGGTGCTGCTTGGCTTCTACGAGCCGACATTCGTCACCGTCATGGCGCCCTTAGCCCTGTTTGTGTTCGGCAACTCCTTCGTCATGCCGGCCATGTCCGCGGCAACTGTCGCTTCGTACCCGGAGAATGCTGGCGCGGCTTCGTCGCTCAGCGGTTTCCTGCAGATGGGCAGTGGCCTGGTGGGCGCACTGCTGGCCGGCTTGATCGGCGATGCCGTCAGAGGCATCTCGGTGGTGGTGCCGCTGATGGGGCTGCTCGCCGTATTGTCATGGCTTGTCTGGCGCAAGATACCTGAGCCGGTCACGGCGAGAACCGTGCTAACCCGCAAGACCTCGCGCTGACCAGCCTGTACATGCGTGTCCGCCCATTAGGCGGTTCTCATGCAAATTGTTGCCTTGCGCGGGGCGTTATCGTCCAAGCGGACGATGCCGGAAAAAAATGTCCGTGACTGGCTGGCGGTCGAAGTAAGCGGAGGAGATACGCATGAACTTCCAATGGAATAGTTCCATTACACGTCGCCTGGCCATCGGAATGGTTTCGGTAGCTGCCCTGGCCATTTCGGCCGGCGCGTCGCAGGCTGATGAGACCATCAAGCTTGGCGGCATCATGTCGCTGACAGGTGGTGGCGCATCGATCGGCAAGACCGCCGAGGTGGGCTGGAAACTGGCTGTCGAAGACATCAATGCCGCCGGCGGTATCCTCGGCAAGAAGGTCGAGCTGGTGCTCGGCGACACCATGACCGACCCGACCCACGCGGTCAGCGAAGTGCGCCGCCTGATCGAAAACGAAAAGGTCCAGGCGCTGGTAGGCCCAGCCACCAGCCAGGAAACCATTCCGGTCGTTCCCGTCGCCACCGAAAAGGGCATTGCCCAGGTTTCGTCGGCTGCTTCCACCCAGCTGACCCCGGAAGCAGGTCCGCTCCACTTCTCGGGCTCGGTGACCGGCCTCAACCAGATGAAGCCGAATATCGACTACGCGCTCGACAAGCTCAAGCTCACCAAGCTCGCGCTGATTTCCGACAATGGCGGCATGTCCAAGGCAGCCGTCGCCGAGATCGTGGAATACCTCAAGTCGCGCGGCATCGAGCCGACCGCGGTGCAGGAATTCGCCTTCCGCACCGAAGACATGACCCCGCAGCTGTTCCAGATGCGCAGCTCGGGCGCCGAAGCCATCCTGCTGATCAATTCGATCGGCGATGATTCGCGCAAGCTGCTCGAAAACCGTGCAGACATTGGTTGGGAAGTGCCGGTTCTGGCCAGCCAGACGATGACCAACTACGCAGTCGGCAATGCCGGCGTCGTTGGCGAGGAAGCGTTCAAGGACGTCTACTCGGTGCAATTCGTCGGCATGACCTATTGCCCGAGCGACGCGGTCGGCGAATCGCCGTTCGCCAAGTTCGTCAAGCGCGCCAAGGAACAGGTCGCCGACGTGGACCGTATGGGTGGCGCGCCGGCGCTGATCCCCTACTACATCCAGCCGATCGTTTTGGCTGCCGCCATCAATGGCGCGGGCAAGAGCGATGGCGCGGCTGTCGCAGCCTGGCTGCAGGAAAACGCCTCCAAGGTCGAAATGTTGATCGGGCCGATCCAGGCAAGCGCCACCAGCCACTTCTTGCCGGCGCCGGAGTCGATCAAGGTCGTCAAGAACGCCTACAAGCTGCGTGAAGACGGTCTGGTGGAGCGCGCCGACTGCGGCGCATAAGCCAGATCCCACACTGCCGAACGAAACGGGCCGGGTCGCAAGACCCGGCCCGTTTCGTTTGCAGGTGCCCAAAACTTATCCACTGTTGACAGGGTGTCAAAAATTCCACGACTGTCATTTCAGATTTGACGACCTGTCAATTTAGTGACATAACTGTCGACGTTAATCATTTCGCATTCGGGAGGAAGCGCGATGACGAGTTCGAGCACCGTCTGTCTCACTGCTGCGTCATCTTTCGTCCGGCACCACGTCCGACGAGGTTTCCTGCCCCCATCCTGATACGCTGACGCCTAGGCCGGCCCCCCGGCCTTCGCCAAAAGTCCAACGCATTTCATCCCATGACGCTCCGACCGGGCACCATGGGGCTGGGTCCGTACGCCTGACAGGCTGTGCGGCGGATATTGGGAGCACGACCTTGACCTTTCACGCCAGATCGATCGTTGAATTCGGCCATTTCCTGAACCGCGTGTCAGACAGCCTGCTCAACGGCAAGCCGCTCAGGAATTCGCTGGAACTTATCCGCGAGCAATTCGACGGCTACGCCGCGGTCCTCGTCATCGAAGATCGCCAGCGCACCGGCGAGACCTACTATGTGTTCACCGAGATCGACGAGAACATGGCCGACGCGTCCGGCGCGGCCCTGCCCCGTTCCGCGCAGTTGACCTATCTCACCGAACGCTGCCAGCCGATGTCCGCTTCCTTGCTGACGGCGGACGAATCCGCCCGCTATACGCTGTGGGTCTTCCGCGATCGCGCCGCGGGCAAGTTCGACGATGACGCCGCATCGGTGTGTGAAATCCTGGTCTCGCAGCTGGCGAGAGGCGTGGAAACCTCATGGCGCATGGGCGCTACCGAGGTCGAGCGCACGCTTTATTCCGACGTCATGGACAAGCTCTATGTCGGCGTCGTCATCCTCGACCATTCCGGCAAGATCGTACGCGCCTCCGATGCCGCCGCTCGCTTGCTCGAAGCACGCGATGGCCTGCAGATCCAGGGCAACCGCCTGCGCGCCACCTCCGCCAAGGAGGATCGCGACTTCCAGGCGGCAGTCAAGTCGGCAATGCAGCAAGCCGACAGCAACGACGCGCCGCTCTCGCGCGGCCTGTCGCTGACCAAGCAGTCCGGCTCGCGCAATCTCGGCGTCATCGTGCGCCCCATCCACGCCGCCAAGGACAATGCCGCAGCAGCCAATTCCGCCGTCGCCGTCTACATTCGCGACCCGGAGACCAATCCGGAAGTTGAAGGCGAACTGGTGCGCCAGCTTTTCGACTTGACCCCGGCCGAAGCCGCCGTTGCCCGCCGCCTGACCGCCGGCCTGTCGCTGGAAGATGCCGCAACCTCGCTTGACATCAGCCGCAACACGGCGCGTGCCCATCTTCGCTCGATCTTCTCGAAGAGCGGCATCACTCGCCAGACCGAGCTCGTTCGCCTTGTGCTGAACAGCGCCGTCATCCTGGGCCAGGGACCGCGTCAGGCCGCATAGGCAACGCGCGTCCGGTCACCAATCACGCATACGACCCTACTGAAAGCGCCGGCGGACAATGTCCCCGGCGCTTCTTTTTTTGCTTCTGAATTGAGGGTGGCGCTGGCCCTGATTGCCCGGACATGGCGTCGCGCCGGCTGGGCGCGACGCCAAACCGTCAAAACAGCGACTTCAGCTGTTCCTTGCTGTAGCCAACGCCTTCACTGGCGCGGCCCTGCTTGATTTTCAGCGCCCAGGCGGGGTCGGCGAGCAGTGCCCGGCCAACCGCCAGGATGTCGAACTCGTCGCGCGACAGCGGCTTTTCGATGACGTCGAGCGGCGCGATTTCGGCTGCGTTGAGACCAGGGCGATCCAGGCCTACGCCGCCAACCGCGATGACAGGCAATCCGGTCAGTTTCTTCGTCCAGCCGGCCAGTGTCATGTCGCCTTCCGCGGCAAACCCCGGCTCCCACACGCGCCGCGTCGAGCAATGCAGCATGCTGATGCCGGCATCAGCCAGGGGCTCGAGCACTTCGGCCAGTTCCGCCGGTGTATCGCCCAGCGCCACCTTGTAGTCCTGTTGCTTCCACTGCGAATAGCGGAACGAGATCGGGAATTCCGAACCGACGCGGGCGCGCATCGCTTCGATCACCTCGACGGCGAACCGCGTGCGCTGGCGACGGTCGCCACCATAGCGGTCGGTGCGACGGTTGGTCGTCGCCCAGAAGAATTCGTCGATCAGATAGCCGTGCGCGCCATGGATTTCGACACCGTCGAAGCCGAGCTTCTGTGCCGCTTCGGCGGCCGCCGCATAAGCCTCGATGACCTCTTCGATTTCCTTTTCGGTCATCGCCTTGGTCGGCTCGGGGTGTCCCGTGAAGGCATTCAGGTTTTCCGATGGGCCAACGCCCGGAACGCCCGGCTGCGGCGCCATCGCCGAGTTGCGGAAGCTGCCGGTGTGCCACAACTGCGGCATGATCTTGCCGCCGGCGGCGTGGACGGCCGCGCGCACCTTTGCCCATCCCGCCAATGCCGCTTCGCCATAGAAGTTGGGAACCCCTTCATAGCTTGGCGCTGTCGGATGGCCGATATAGGTGGCTTCGGTGATGATCAGGCCGACATGGTTGAGCGCACGACGCGAATAGTAGGCCGAGACCTTTTCGTGCGGCACGCCATCGGCGCAGAAATAGCGCGACATCGGCGCCATGGCGATGCGGTTGGCAAGCTCGAGCTGGCCGACCTTGATCGGCCGGAATAGCTTGTCGGCGATCATGTTGTCAGCGTACGCGGTTTCCACGGACTTCGTTACCTTTGCGCATGGTTTCGATGAAAGCTTCGAGCGGTGCCGGCTCCGGCAGCGCTTCCTCGGGACCCGAACGCGCCCAGAATTCCTTCCAGGACGGGAACAGGTCGTGGAACGAACCCTCATAGGGTTCGCGGCCGGGCCAGCGCATCTTGCGCGAGCCGACGGGAGGCTTGTTGAGGTCGGTGGCGTACCAGTAGAGCGGCTGACGGCGGCGGAAGCACCAGCGTCCGTCGATGCGCTCGTAGCGGTCGTAGTACATCATCTGCATGATGACCCATTCCGCGCCGCACTCGTGTTCGTTCTTGGAGTAGACGACGCCCACAGCATTGTCGGCGTCGATGAACTCGATGATCGTCGAACCGACATGGTGCGAGGTGCCGTCGAACTGCTTGCGCATGGTGTCGTCGAGCCAGTCGCGCAGCGCCGCCCGACCCGACTTGCCGCCGCCGACCTTGACGTCGGGCGCAAACAGCGAGGCCATCGCGCTCATGTCGCGCATGTCGAGCGCCAAGGAATATTTCGAGATCAGCTGGCGGATCTCGTCGCGCGACTCGAGCCTGTCCAGCCGCGCAAGGATCTCGGCCTGCGCATCGCTAGTCTTGTCCATTGTCATCTCCCGACGGCCCTTCGCGTCTTAGAAATAGTATCGGCCGACCATGTCGGCGACGCAGGCCGGCTTTGCCGACCCCTCGATCTCGATGGTCACGCGAACGGTCGTCTGCACCGCGTTTCCGGCCAAGAGCTCGGCATTGACCAGCTCGCCAACAGCCCGAACCCTCGAGCCGACCGGCACCGGTGCTGGAAAGCGCAGCCGGTCGCAACCGTAGTTGATGCCCATCTTCATGCCTTCGGCCTTGAACAAATCCGGCAGGAAGCCATTGATCAGGGAGAAGGTCAGGCAGCCATGCGCGACCGTGGTGCCGAACGGCCCGTCCTTGGCGCGCACCGGATCGACATGGATCCACTGGTGATCGCCGGTCGCCTCGGCAAACGTGTCGATGCGCTTCTGGTCGATTATCAGCCAGTCGCTCGAACCGAGGTTCTGGCCGATGGCCGCCACCGCCTCTTCGGGCGAGGAGAAGACGAGCCCCATGCTCACGCCCTCTGGCTGGAAACGGAGACGATCTCACCGACCATGTAGCCGGCATAATCGCTGGCCAGGAACATCATGACGTTGGCGATTTCCCACACTTCCGCCGCGCGGCCGAAGGCTTCGAGGCTGGTCAGCGCGTCGAGCTGCTCCTGCGGCGCCGACTTCTTGAGGAAGTCGTGCATGGCGATCGACGGCGACACTGCGTTGATGCGGATGCCGTATTCGGCGGCTTCGACGGCCGAGCAGCGGGTGAAGGCCATCACGCCGGCCTTGGCGGCGGCATAGTGCGACTGGCCCTTCTGGGCGCGCCAGCCGAGCACGGAGGCGTTGTTGACGATGGCGCCCTTGCCGCGCGGCTGCATCTTCTTGAGCGCGGCGCGCGTCATGCGCATGGTGCCGGTGAGCGTGACGTCGAGCACCAGGTTCCATTCCTGGTCGGTCATTTCGACCACCGGCTTCAGGCCACCGAGACCGGCATTGTTGATCAGAACGTCGATGCCACCGAGCTTTTCCTCTGCCGCGTCGACGAGCGCCTGCACCTGCTCTTCGTCGGTGACGTTGCAAAGCTGGCTGTAGATTTCGACCGTCGGGGAGAACTCGCGCAGCTTCTCGGCCGCCTCGCCCAGACGACGCTCGTGGACGTCGGAGATCATGATAGCGCGGCAGCCTTCCTCGATCGCCTTGCGAGCGGCGGCGAAGCCGATGCCGACGCCGGCGGCGGCGGTGATGAGAACCGAACGGCCCTTGAGCAGGCCATGGCCTTCGACATAGGGCGGAACGGGCAGGATTTTGGTGGCGGTCATCTGGGGCGTCCTGGTCTGATTACTTCTTGAAGTCGGCGTCGCGCTTGCCGACGAAAGCGTCGCGCGCCTCCTGCGATTCCTGGGTCAGGTAGGCCTGCGCGGTGAAGCCCTGTTCCCAGCGGTATTTCTTCTCGAGATCGCCGTCCTCGATGCCGTTGAGCGCTTCCTTGGCTAGGCGGATCATGATCGAGCTCTTTGCGGCGATGGTCTTGGCGATCTTGATGGCTGCATCGCGCAGTTCCTCGCGCGGAACGACCTTCTCGACGGCGCCAAGCCGATAGGCCTCGGCCGCGTCGATAGGCTCGCCGGTAAAGTACATCTGGCGCACCTTCTGCACCGGGAACAGACGCTGCAGGTGCGCGCCGGCGCCGAGTGCGCCGCGATCGACCTCGGGCACGCCGAAGGTCGCGTCGGGCGAGCAGACGATGATGTCGGCCGACCCGCAGATGCCGATGCCGCCACCGAGGATGTAACCGTGCGCGGCGACGATCACCGGCTTGAGCCCGCGATGCACGGCGCGGAAGGTTTCCCAGTTGCCGGCATTCACTTCCGGAATACGCTCGGGATGCTTCTGCAATTCCTTGATGTCGACGCCGGCGCAGAAGCCGCGGCCTTCGGCGCGAATGACGATCACCCGCACATCGCCATTGGCGTTGAGGGCATCGATCTCCTGCGACAGCTTGCGCCAGCCGATGCTGTCGAGCGCGTTGACTGGCGCGTTCTCGATCACCACTTCGGCAATGCCGTCTTCGATCCTGGTCCAGAACTGGTCGCTCATCGAAATATCTCCGTTACTTCGCGGCGACGAGCGCCGAAATTTCCTTGAGGCGCGCCTCGGCCTCGGCAACGATGCGAACGATCAGTTCCTCGCAGCTTTCGAGCTTGTTGATCATTGCGGCAGCCTGGCCGGACGGTAGCAGGCCGGTTTCGGTATTGCCTTCGACCACGCCGCGCTGCACGAGCGTCGGCAGGTTCGGCGCCATCACCGTCTGGGCAAAGCTGTTTTCGCCGCTCGACAGAACCTTCAATCCGAGCTTGGCCATGGCGATCGGGCCAAGGCCGGATTCCTTGCCCCACTGGCGAGCATATTTCATGCTCATGGCGAGCCGCGCTGGCAGGCCCATGCTCTCGAGACGCCTGATCTCGGCGTTTTCGATGAAGCGCTGCGGCATGCCGTCGACGGCGGTGGTGGTGCGGATCAGCGTCGGATCCTTGGTGGCGAGGTAGCGGTCGAGCGCCGAGCTGGGAACCGGCGATTCCTTGGTCATCAGGAAGCGCGTGCCCATGGCGATGCCGGCTGCACCGTAGCCGAGAGCGGCAGCCAGGCCGCGACCGTCGAAGAAGCCACCGGCAGCCACTACCGGAACCTTCACCGCGTCAAGAACCTGCGGCAGCAGGATGGTGGTCGGCACAGCGCCGGTATGGCCACCGCCCTCGCCGCCCTGCACGGTAATGATGTCGGCGCCGAGTTCGACTGCCTTGATCGCGTGCTTGACGGCACCGACCGTCGGCATGCAGACGACGCCGGCGTCCTTCAGTCGCTTGATCGTCTTGGCGTCGGGGCCGCGACCGTAGCTGACGGCGCGAACCTGATGCTTGATGACAGCCGCGATCACCTCTTCGGCGTTGGGCTGGAACATGTGGAAGTTGACGCCAAACGGCCGGTCGGTCTTCGACTTGATCAGCAGCAGCTGGTTCTCGACGTCGCCCGGTTCGGTTGTGGCGCCGGCGAAGAAGCCGAAACCGCCAGCGTTGCAGGTCGCAGCTGTCAGGTTCGCATCGGCCACCCAGCCCATGGCAGTCTGCACCACCGGGTAGCGGCTGCCGAGGCGTTCGCACAGGACGGTATGCAGGCTCATGGTCATTCTCTCTTGCTGGTTTTCCAGTGAGCGCCCCTTGCGGGCCGGGGCGACCACTCTGTCTGCTTTCAAATGATGCGCCGCACAATCCGGAACATCGTCTGAATGAACTAACGAAAACGATCAGTAGAAGACGCGTCCGCCATTGACCATCAGCGTCTGCCCGGTGATGAACCGCGCCTTGTCGCTGGACAGGAAAACGACCGCGTTGGCTATGTCTTCCGGCTCGCTCAGCTCGCCAAGCGGGATCATGTTCCTGGCCCGCTCATAGGCGTCCCTGGGGATACGCTGCATGGCGCGGGTGTTGGTCGGTCCGGGGCAAACGGCGTTGACGTTGACCTTGAACGGCCCGAGCTCACGGGCGAGCGCGCGGGTGAAGCCGAGCACGCCGGACTTGGCAGCGGCATAGTCGACGCAACCGATGTCGCCATTCATCGCCGAATCGGACGAGATGGAGACGATCTTGCCCGAGCGCCGCTCGCGCATGTCTTCCACGACCTGGCGCGTGCAGGTCAGCGTGGTCATCAGCGAAACGCCGATCACGAACTGCAGCGTTTCAGGTTTCGCCTGCCAGAATTCGGAATAGTTCTCGCGCGCGGTCTGGCCGATGTTGTTGAGCAGGATGTCGACCGGCCCCAATTCGCGCTTGATGCGGGCGAAACTGTCGACCACCACTTGCTGGTCCGTCATGTCGCCGACCAGCGGCAGCGCCTTGACGCCATGCGCGCGCACCAGTTCCATAGTCTCTGCGAGCGCCTCGGCCTCGCGATCGAGTATGGCGACATCGGCGCCTTCCTGGGCGTAGGCGATGGCGGCGGCGCGGCCGATGCCGTTGCCGGCTCCGGTCACAACGGCGATCTTGCCGGCGAATTGCCTGGCGTTTGTCATGTCTTCCTCCCTGCGAAACAGTTAGCTGCTGAAAATCAATCGGCGTCAGCCGCCGTGGCGGCCAAACAGTTTCAGGACTTCGTAGGACAGGTCGTCAGGACCGGGCCGCCCGGGTGGGCTGCCGGCTGCGAAGTCGCGATAGGCCTCGGCGTCGACTTTGCGCCTGGTCGACCAGTCGAGCGTTATGGACCGTCCCAGGAACCGCCACTCGCCATTGTCGCGCCGGTAACGGTCGAGGCTGCGACTACCGGTGATCACCTCATGGGCGTCAGGGCCATGCGTGCGGTGATAGTTGATCTTGTAGACCTCGCCCTCGGCGCGGTCGCCGTCGATCTCAAAGCTGGTGTTAACGACATAATGGGCCGTCGCAGCGTAGCTGGAGAGCGCCTTTTCAACGAACGTCATGTAGGCGTCCGGGCCGCCGACGAACATCTCGCCATGCTCCTCGTGCGCATCGTCGTGGTAGAGGCTGCGCAACAACGCGAAATCGCGCCGGTCCACCGCCCGCGAATAGGCCGTCACCAGCCGACGCAGCGCATCGCGCGCTGCGAGCTCCTCCAGATCCGCCTCACGAATGCCCATGCTGGTCCTCCCAAACCCGTGCCGCACCAACCGGGGTGCGGCCGCGCCATCCTCATGATTTGCCGCGCGGCTCCCGTGGCATGCCCAAGCCCTGCTCGGCGATGATGTTGAGCTGGATTTCGTTGGTGCCGCCGTAGATCGTGTCGGCGCGTGCAAACAAAAACATCTGCTGCAGCCGCTCGCGGCGCGGATCGTCCGAGATCACGTTGCCGTCCATGCCGAGCACGTCCATGGCCAGGCGGCCAAGGTCGCGATGCCAGTTCGACCAGTGGAATTTGTAGGCCAGGCCTTCGCGGCGCGTGTCGGCCGCCGGTTCGTCGCTCAGAACGCGCATGGCGAGATAACGCATGGCGCGCAGGCCAACCCAGGCGCGGGCCAGCCGATGCCGGACGGCAGGAGAGCGATCCGCGCCATTTTCCTTGGCGATATCGACAATCAGGTCGAGCTCCTGCTGGAAACCCATCTGCTGGCCGAGCGTGGAAATGCCGCGCTCGAAGCCGAGCAGCGCCATGGCGATCTTCCAGCCGTCACCTGGCTGTCCGACGACATGTTCGGCCTTGGCGCGGGCGTTGTCGAAGAACACCGAGTTGAACTCCGAACCACCGCCGATCTGCTTGATTGGATGGATGTCGACACCCGGCTGATCGAGTGGCATCAGCAGGAAGATCAGCCCGTTGCGGCCGACCGAACCTTCCTCGCAGCGCGCCACGACGAAAATCCAGTCGGAGAGATGCGCAAGCGACGTCCACACCTTCTGGCCAGAGACCAGCCAGTCGCCGGTTTCGGCGTCCTGCCTTGCGCGGGTCTTGATGTTGCCGAAGTCCGAGCCGGCGCTCGGCTCGGAGTAGCCCTGCGCCCAGAACTCGGTGCCGTTCAGGATGCCCGGCAAGAAGCGCTTCTTCTGTTCTTCTGTGCCAAATGCAATCAGCGTCGGTCCCATCAGGCCTTCGCCGATATGCCCCATGCGTCCGGGACCGCCGGCACGACTGTATTCTTCCTGGAACACCACCTGCTCGGCGACCGACAGGCCGCGACCGCCGTGCTCGGCAGGCCAGCCCGGGCAGGTCCATCGGCCGCGCGCCAGTTCCTGCTCCCATTCCTTGCGCAGATCGGGCAGTGCATCGCCCTCGCCCGAGCCGCCGCGATATTTCAGCTCGGCAAACTTGCCGTTGAGATGGCCTGCCATCCACTCGCGCACTTCGGCGCGGAAGGCGTTCAGGTCGCTCATGGCCGGCCTCCGTCACTGAACAGCGCAGCGGCAATGTTGTCCATCTGTGCCTCGCGTGAACCGAGCAGCGCCGCGCTGGCCTGCGCGCGCTTGAAATAAAGGTGTGGGTCGTATTCCCAGGTGAAGCCGACGCCGCCATGCAGCTGGATCGCTTCTTCTGCGGCAAGGAACTGCAGATCCGACGCCAGAACCCGCGCGCCTGCAATCTCCAGGGCGCTCGCGGTCGCCTCGGCCTGGTCCATCGAAGCCGCCGCGCCGAAGACAAGCGAGCGCGCTTCGGCGATGTCCACCACCAGCTTGGCGCAGCGATGCTTGATAGCCTGAAACGAGGCGATGCTGCGCCCGAACTGCACGCGCTCCGAGATGTAGTCGAGCGTCAGGCCGAAGGCCCCTTGCGCCGCCCCGATCTGCTCGGCAGCGAGTCCGAGATTGGCATGGCGAAGCGCCTCGGCGAATTGACCTTCGGTGACCCCGCCCTGGTCTATCCGACATGCGGCCGAGACTTCGACCTTGGCGAGTTCGAGCGATGCGATGGGACGGGTGGCGTCCATGACGTTGAGAGGCGTGATCTTCTGACCGGCATTGCGCGGCAGCGCAAACAGGGCGACGGCGCCATCATCCAGCTTGGCGGGAACGATCACGATATCCGCAACCGCCAGATCGATGACCTGGTCGACGCTGCCAGACAGACGATAGCCGTCGGTCGTGGAGGTGGCCTGGACCGCAACCGTCGCCGCCGGATCGGCCGCAGAAAGATCGGCGTAGGCGACGGTTACGGCCATTTCGCCCGCGGCGATGCCACCAAGATAAGTCGTCTTGGCATCGTCGCTTCCGGCCGCCTCGATGAGGGGTGCCGCCAGGCACACCGTCGACCAGAAGGGCGCGCAGGCAAGTCGTGCGCCGGCAAGTTCCATCAGGATGGCAACCTCGGTTGCCCCAAGCCCCAGCCCGCCGAATTCTTCCGGGACAGCCATCGCGCACCAGCCGAGTTCGCGTGAGATGCTGTTCCACAACTCGGCGTCATGCGTCGCTCTGGCATCGACGACGCGACGGATGGCTTCGGATGACGATTTCTCGCGCAGAAAGCGCTCGGCTTCCTCGCGGATCATCTGCTGGTCAGGTGTGAATTCGAGGATCATGAAGGTCCATGAGGCCCGTATCGCTACGGCTTTGTCGTTGAACATTGCCTCAAGCCTTTCGACGGAAGCAATGAATGCGCTTCATGCCGGATGCCACCGCCGAGCACCAGCGACATCGTCCAAATGTGGGATGTTAGGCCACTGCCGGGCCTAGTCTATTCCCGTCCGGAAGTTGGCGGGCCGTCGGCCACCGCCGTTTGCAGGGAGATGACTATGGCGCTCAGGCGTTTCGACAACAAGGTGGCGCTCATCACCGGCGCTGCCACCGGCATCGGCCGCGCCACGGCCCTGCGCCTGGCAGCCGAGGGCGCGACGTTGATCCTTGCCGACCGCAATGTCGAGGGCGTGGAAAAGGTTTGTGCGGAAGCTGCCACCAGCTTTGGCGTCCGCGCCGATGCCGTCGGTTACGATGCGGCCGACACGGCGTCGGCGCGCGCAATGGTCGACAAGGCGCTTGCACTGCACGGTCGCCTCGACAGCCTGATCAACAATGCCGGCATCTATCGCCGCGACCACTTCGCCAAACAGACCGGCGACGAATGGGCCCTGGTCTTCCGCATCAATCTCGAAAGCGTCTTCCACATCGTGCACCAGGCGCTGCCGGCACTGGCCGCCTCGCGTGGCAATGTCGTGTCGACAGCCTCGACGGCCGGCATCGACGGCATCGCCTATGCCGCAGCCTACGCCGCATCCAAGGCCGGGATCATCGCCATGACCAAGTCGCTGGCGACGGAGTATGCGCCCAAGGGCGTGCGTTTCAACGCTATCTGCCCTGGCCGCGTGCGCACCGAAATCGGCACTGGCCTGCAGCCGATCGATGATCAGGATCCGGCAATCAGCGTGCGGCCCTCGAAGCTGCTCGGCAAGATGGAGACTGGCGAGCCCGAAGACATCGCCGGCGCCTTTGCCTACCTGGCGTCGGACGATGCATCCTATGTCTCGGGCGCTGTCATCGTCGTCGACGGCGCACAGACCGTCGGCTGATCGACGAATGTGAGGCAGCCGGTCAATCGGGACCGGCTGCGCGAGTTTCGATCACGCCTTGTGCGCGTGCGCGGTGATGACGGGGCGATTGGTCCAGGTGCCATCAGCCGTCTGGCGCCAGCCGCCTGCAGCCAGCGCGCCGCCGTCGAGATTGATCGTCGTCCCCGTGATCCAGCTCGACAGGCTCGATGCGAGGAACAGGGCAGCACCCGCTGCGTCGTCAGGCTGGCCGTAGCGGCCGAGCGGCATCCAGCGCTTGACCATGTGCTGGTGCTCTTCCGGGATCCATTTCAGGATCTGGATCTGCTCGGTCTCGGTCGTCTCTGGAGCGATCGCGTTGACGCGGATGTTTTCGGGCGCCAGTTCCAGCGCAAGGCTCTTGGTGAAACCGGTGATTCCAGTCTTGAAGGCGCTGTAGACCGAGAAGTTCGGGATGCCGCGGAAGGCCTCGATGGTCGAGACGTTGATGATGCTGGCGTTCTCGCCCTTGCGCAGCAGCGGCAGGGCGGCATGCGTCATCAGGAAGATGTGCTCGAGATTGACGCCGTAGAGCGCGCTCCACTCTGCGCGCGTTGTTTCGGCGAACGGCTTGTGCACCCCCAGGAAGTCGCCGACATTGTTGACCAGAATATCGAGCCGGCCGAAGCCGTCCTTGATTTTCGCGATCAGGCTGTCGACCGCATCGGCGTCGGTCACGTCGGCGCAGGCGACGATATTGGTGACCTTGGCGGCGTCGAGTTCCGCGCGGATATTGTCGGCGCGGCCGGCGTCCTTTTCGGCAACGACGACGATTGCGCCGCACCGTCCGTAAGCCAGCGCGATGGCGCGGCCGATGCCGGCGCCGCCGCCGCTGATCAGGGCGATTTTGCCGAGCAGCGAATCCGCCATGCCTTCAAGTGACGTTTCTGTCATGATAGTCTCATTATTTCCGTTTGTTAGATGTGTTTGTTCAAGGGGCGCGAAAGGTGATGTCGGTGCGCCTATGGGCAAGGCGCCAACCATCGGCGGTGCGCACGAACCTGTCGAAATAGCGGCCGACCACCCGGGGCGTCGTGGCTGCCGGATCGTCGCGGCTGGTGCCGTAGTAAGTGAAGGTCGCGGTGCCGGTCGCTGAGACATCGTCGATCAGATCGATGACGATGTTGTGGGCCATATGGATCGTCGTATCGGTTTGGGCCTTGGCGTCGAGATAGGCACGCATTTCGGCATGGCCTTTCAGCGGACCCTTCCAGGTCTCCCACAGTCCGTCGGCGGCCCACAAGCCGACAAGCTCCTCGTGCCGGTATTCGTCGACGAGCACGCAATAGCGTCGAACCAGCTTCGCGCATTCATGTTCAGCGGCGATCCGCTCTGCCTGATCCATGGTTTCCTCCCGTGAGACGTTGGCTGGCACCGTCGTCGCTGGGAAAAGCTGTTTCATCCTCCAAACGAACGATGGCGCAACCCGGACCATGGCCCACTATGGCTCCAACACGCGAACCATCGGAGGATTCTATGACTGACCTGGAAGCGCGGCTGGCGGCGCTCGAAGCCCGAACCAAGCGCCTGGAGGATCAGCTCGCCATCTACCAGCTGCTCGCCAGCTACGGTCCGTCGGTCGACAGCCGCAGCGGCAATGTCACAGCCTCGCTGTGGGCCGAAGATGGAGCCTACGACTTCGGCGGCGATCCGCTGGTCGGCGCCGAAAATGTCGGATCGCTGGTCAACATCGAACCGCATATCCATTACGTCGCCGATGGCTGCGCCCACGTCATCTCGATGCCGCATATCGCCGTCGACGGCGATGCGGCTGTGGCTACCGGCTATTCGCGCGTCTATCTCAACCAGGGCGACCACTGGCGCGTCGAGCGCGCCAGCGCCAATCGCTGGGAGCTGATCCGCACGGCGACTGGCTGGCGGGTCCAGAACCGGGTGAACCGCCTGCTCAACGGCCAGCCGGAGGCTCGCGACCTGCTCTCCAGCGGCGTCAAGGCCGGCGACTGAAACGATCAGGCCCAACCAGGCCTGCTTGGTGGCATCGTCCGAACGTGGGATGTCCCGGCTCGTCCTCTTCTTCACCATGGACTGCCGGGAGGACACCAAATGATATCACTTGAAGGCAAAGCGGTGGTCATCACCGGCGCCGGCTCCGGCCTTGGCGCGGCATACGCCCGCCATGCGGCCCATCTTGGCGCGAGGGTCGTCGTCAACGACATCAGCGCTGCGGCGGCGCAGTCGACGGTCGATTCCATCAACGCGGCTGGCGGCCGGGCGGTCGCGCACGCGGGTGATGTTTCATCGTGGAGCTATGCCCAGTCACTTGTCGATGCCTGCATCGATGCATTCGGTTCGATCAACGGCGTTGTCAACAACGCGGGCATCCTGCGCATCGGCAAGATTCTTGAGTTCACCGAGGCCGACCTTCGCCAGATGATCGAGGTCAACCTGATCGGCACCGCGGCCTGCGCCAGCCATGCCGCACGGCGCATGTTGGCTGCCGGAAAGGGCGGTTCGATCCTCAACGTTGCTTCGGGCTCGCAGGCCGGCGACGTCGCGCTCGGTGGCTACAGCGCGACCAAGGGCGGCATCGCCTCCTTGACCTACAGCTGGGCGATGGAGCTGCGTGGTACCGGCGTGCGCGTCAACGCACTGTCGCCATTGGCCGAAACCGCTATGGCAGCCCAGAACAAGGCGCTGATGGCCGAACAGGCGGCCAACCGCGAGGTGCACTACGCCGCCCTGCCCGATCCCGACGTGAATGCCCCTGTGGTCAGCTTCCTGTTGTCGGACGCTGCCGAACAGATCAACGGCCAGGTGGTCCGCATTGCCGGCAAGCAGCTGTCTTTCGTCACCCATCCTCTGATCGCCGACCCGGTACTCGAAGGCGATTGGAACGACGTTGCGGTGCAGGCGGCCTTCGCCGGCACCCTGGTCGAAAGGCAGCAACCGCTTGGTCTCGGCTATTCGAGGAAACCCAATTGAACGCGAAAACGCCAGAGAAGCCGGTAGCGGTCGTCACCGGCGCCAGCCGCGGACTCGGCCGCGGCATCGCCATTGCGCTCGGTGAAGCCGGCTTCACCGTCTATTGTACCGGCCGCAGCGACAGGGCCGCGATCGGCCCGTGGGCCGGCACGGTTCGCGACACCGCCGAGGAGATCGACAAGGCCGGCGGCAAAGGAATCGTGGCGATCTGCGATCACCTCGACGATGGCCAGACCGAAGCGCTGTTCAAACGCGTCGACGCCGAGCAAGGTCGCCTCGACCTGCTGGTCAACAACGCCTTCGCCATGCCCGACTGGGCCGTCCCGGACGGCAATTTCTGGGAGCGCCCGCTGTCGCTGTGGCGCGACATGATCGATGTCGGTTTGCGTTCGAGCTATGCGGCCAGCCATTTCGCTGCGCCGATAATGGTGCGCCAAGGTTCCGGCCTGATCGCCAACACTTCTGGCCCCGGTGGCAAGGTCTATCGCCACAGCCTTCCCTACGGCGTCGGCAAGGCTGGCCAGGACAAGCTGGCGCACGACATGGCGCACGAGCTGAAGCCGTTCGGCGTTGCCGCGATTTCGCTCTGGCCGGGCCTGATCGGCACCGAACGCACCCTGGCGGGAATCGCTGCCGGCGGGGTCGTCGGCGACAATGCCGGCAACCTGCCCCACATCGAAACGCCCTATTTCATCGGCCGCGTGCTCGCGGCCATTCACAATTCCGGCGACGCAATGACGCTCAGCGGCGGCACGTTCTATTCGACGGAGCTCGCCGAGCGCTTGGGCGTCGTCGACGCAGACGGCCGCCTTCCAGTGTCGCGCCGCCCGATGTTTGGTGCGCCACTGTACCATCCCCTGTCTGAAGACATCGCCCTGGGAACATCATGATGGCTGCTGACAGCGATACGAATCCTGAATATGTCCGGGCTTACAGGAGCGCGAAGCGTATTATAGTCGATTTGGCGAGAGGCTCCCGGCGCGGGCGATTCGACCCTTGGTTGTCGTGCAGGTCAGCGATAACCCTCGAACGCATCCCGGGCGCGGAGTCGCGGCGTTGAGCAGGATGGCGCGTATGGCACAAACGGACGGTGGTATTGGCGCGGACACACTGGATCGCGACGGCTCGGTGCGCGCGGCGACCAACCCGCGCAAGGAGCTGGTTCGCGAGCAACTGATCGACATTGCCGCCGAGCTGTTCGACAGCAAGGGCTACGTCCAGACCAGCATCAACGACATCGCCCAGGCACTCGGCCTCGGCCGTTCTGCCGTCTACCACTACTTCCGCAACAAGGAAGAGATGCTGGCGGCACTGGTCGAATCCGAGGCGCTGACGCCTTCGAACAGGCTGCAGGAATTGATGGCCGAGCCCGGTCTGTCGCCATCGGAACGCATCCGCCGGGCAGTGGTTGACGGCATCGTGCGGCGCCTGTCGTCCGGCGCGCGCTTCATCCTGTTGTCCCGGCTCGAGACGCAGATTCCGGAAGCGCTCGGCCCCCTCTACAATCAGGGTCGCCGGCACATCTACGATTTCTACGTCCGCTGCATTTCCGATGGCATGGCGACGGGCGAGTTCCGCACGGTCGACCCCAAGGTGACTGCGTTTGCCGTGATCGGCATGGCCAACTGGACGTCTCGCTGGTACTCGCCTTCAGGCGCAAGGACGCCGACCGAGATCGGCGAGATCATCGCGGATCTCGCGCTGTCCGGCTTGCGCGCGCATGACGACCGTCCACGTGACGCCGAAGCGGTGCGCCAGACCATTTCCGGCCTGCGCCAGCAGATCGACGAGTTGGAAAAGCTGGTAAAATAGGAAAATGGCCGCCGGTGTGCCGGCGGCCGCCAATTTGCCCTTACAAGGTCGATCAGTCGAATTTCACGCCGGCATGCGCGATGAACGCACTGTAGGTGTCGAAGCGGATGATCGGATCAGAGCCGGCATAGGCGCGGATATGGTCGAGAACTGCCTGGCGTGACCGACGCCACATTGGCGGCACGATCTCGAGCATCGGTCCGTAGAGTGACGGCGACTTGTAGTAGATGATCGACTGTGACTGGCCGGCGACGCGGATCTCGTAGTCGCGCACGTAGCCCGCTGCTTCGACGCGGCTCGTTGCCTCGTCGTGATCGTGCACCCAGAAACCGAGATGCTGGAGCCCTTCGCGACCTTCGTTGAGAAAATCGGCATAGGGCGACGACGCGTCGTTGGTCTGTTCGATCAGCTCAATCTGCACGTCGCCCATATAGGCGAAGGCCAGCCTGAGTTCGACCTGCACCGGTTGGCCGCGATGATAGGTCGTGCCGACCGGCTGGCTGACGCCACGTTCCATGAAGATGAAGGGACCGACGCCGAACACGTCGATCCAGTGGCGCATCGCCTTTTCGATATCACGGACCACAAAGCCGAGCTGGGTGGCAGGTCCAAGTATGGGCCTGAGACCCGGTTGAATTTCGATCTCAGTTCCAGTCATTGGACCCTCCCAGGTAGTCAGTCTCGTCAGTTGTAGATTTCGAACAGGCCGGCAGCACCCATGCCACCGCCGACACACATGGTGACGACGCCATACTTTGCGCCACGACGGCGACCTTCGATCAGCAGATGACCGGTCGTGCGTGCGCCGGTCATGCCGAACGGATGGCCCACGGCAATGGCGCCGCCATTGACGTTTAGCTTTTCCGGGTCGATTCCAAGCGTGTCGCGGCAATAGATTGCCTGGCTGGCGAATGCCTCGTTGAGCTCCCACAGGCCAATGTCATCGACGGTGAGGCCGTGCCGCTTAAGCAGCTGGGGCACGGCGAAAACCGGACCGATGCCCATTTCTTCAGGCGCGCAGCCGGCAACCGCCATGCCGCGATAAGCGCCAAGCGGCTTCAGACCGAGCTGCTCGGCGCGCTTGGCTTCCATGACGACGAGTGCTGCTGCGCCGTCGGAAAGCTGCGACGAGTTGCCGGCGGTGATGTATTCGCCGACCTTGACGACTTCGCCATCGGCGAACACCGGCTTCAGCTTTGCCAGGCCTTCGAGATTGGTATCGGCGCGGAAACCCTCGTCCTCGGCCAGCGTCACGTCGTGGAAGCTGGTCTCGTTGGTTTCCTTGTTGACCACCATCTTGCGCGAGGCCATCGGCACGATTTCGTCGTTGAAGCGACCGGCCTGGTGAGCGGCGGCCGTGCGCAGCTGGCTGGCCAGCGAGAATTCGTCCTGCGCTTCGCGGCTGACGCCGTACTTCTTGGCGACGATCTCGGCGGTCTCGATCATCGTCATGTACATATGCGGCCACTGCGAGGTCACCGCCTGCGAGCGGGCACGGTAGCTGTTCTTGTGCTTGTTCTGGGTCAGGCTGATCGACTCGACACCGCCGGCGACGACCGTCTCCATGCCGTCGACGATGATCTGCTTGGCCGCGATCGAAACGGCCATCAGGCCGGACGAGCACATGCGGTCGATGGTCATGCCCGGCACGCTGTCGGGCAGGCCGGCTGCGGCTGCGGTCAGGCGGCCAATGTTGTAGCCTTGCGTGCCCTGCTGCGCGGAGCAGCCCAGGATGACGTCTTCCACAGCATCGAGCGCGATGCCGGCGCGTTTGACCGCCTCGCGAACCGCGTGGCCCGACAGGGCCGGCGCCTCGGTGTCGTTGAAGGCGCCGCGAAAGGCTTTGCCGATTGGGGTGCGGGCGACAGAAACGATGACGGCTTCGCGCAAGGGATTGCTCCAGAACTGCTTATGTTTCGGCAAGGAACCGGGGGCGAAGCGGTCTTTGCAACCGCCCTCGAAAACGCCCGGAACCGAAGTTTTCCAGCTACTTGCCTAGGAGCGACGCGATCGCCGAACATCGTCTGAAAAGACTAACGGTCGGCGCGGACGATTTTCCCGCGCCGATGTTGCCGTCAGACGTGATAGCCGCCATCGACATTGATGACCTCGCCGGAGATGAAGCCGGCGCGGCTGGAGGCGAGGAACGACACGGCTTCGGCAATGTCGATCGCCTTGCCGTTGCGGCGCAGTGGCGTGTTCATCGCCGCGGCCTGCATGTACTTGTCGTCGATAAAGCCGAGCTTGCTGAGTTCGGTGTGCTGGCCGGTCTCGATGATCCCCAGCGCCACGCCATTGGAGCGGATGCCATAGCGGCCCTCCTCCTTGGCAACGCCCTTCATCAGCGCATGCACCGCCGACTTCGGCACGACGGAGAGGCCGTCCGCAGCGGCGAAGCGGTACTGCGCCGAGCTCTGGCAGGCGACGATCGAGCCACGCGTCTTGCGCAAATGCGGGATCGCGTAATGGACGACGTTGAAGAAGCCGAAGGCGTCCTGCATCAGGTGCTTGCGCATCTGTTCCGGTTCGATCTTGCTGAGATGAATCAGCGGCACCAGCGGCCCGGCCGCGTAGACGACCGTATGGACGCCGCCACCGGCATCCGCAACACCATCGATGAACGCGCGTGTCGCCTCGACATCCTCGATGTTGAGCTTGTGGATCGAGGCCTTGCGCCCCTCGCCGCGGACCGTCTCGGCCGCAGCCTCCGCCTTGGCCTGGTTGCTGTGATAGGTCAGCGCCACATCGCAGCCGTCACGGGCCAGCACCCGGCAGATCTCGGCGCCGACGCCGCCGCTGCCACCGATGACGATAGCCGTTCCCTCGGCCGGATAAAGTCCGCTCATGTCCATCCTCCCTTATGATTTCATCGCCAGTTCGGCGTAATGCCAGCCGAATTCGGCGACGGGGCGCGCGAGTGCGCCGGCCTCGCGGGCGTGGGCGCTCGCCGCATTGCCGTCGACCACGCGTTTCATGATGCCCTGGCGAATGCCGGCAACGCGGAACAGGCTGTAGGCGAGATAGGCGTACCAATGGCGGTCCGACACACCGTGCTGCCCAGTCGCCTTGAGATAGGCGTCGCGGTAGCTGCGCTCGTCGGGGATGCCGAGTGCGCCGATGTCGAGGTCACCGAGCCCGCGATAGGGCTTGTTCGGCAGCCGCCACGTCAGCATGTGATAGGCAAAGTCGGCCATCGGCTCGCCGAGCGTCGACAACTCCCAATCGACCAGCGCCAGAACGCGCGGCTCGGTCGGATGGAACAGCATGTTGTCGATGCGGAAGTCGCCGTGGATCAGCGACGTGCGGGTTTCAGGCGGGATGTTGCCTGGCAGCCATTCGATCAGCCGGTCCATCGCCGCGATGGTTTCGGTCTCCGAGGCGCGGTACTGCTTGGTCCAACGTGCGACCTGCCGTGCGACATAGTCGGCCGGCTTGCCAAAACCCTCCAGGCCGACAGCCTTGTAGTCGGTCTTGTGCAGGGCGGCGGCGACGCGATTCATCTCCATGTAGATCGCGCGGCGCTCGGCCGGCGACTGATCCGGCAGCGACGGCGCCCAGAAGGAACGTCCCTCCACGAAGTCCATGACGTAAAACATCGCGCCGACGATGCTTTCGTCGTCGCACAACAGCCGCGCGCCGGCCACCGGCACGTCGCTCTCGCGCAACGCGCTGATGACCCGGAATTCGCGATCAACGGCATGCGCCGACGGCAACAGCTTGCCGTCTGGCTTCTTGCGCAGTACCAGGCTGGGCTTGCCGTCGAAGGAAAGCAGCATCGTCGGATTGGACTGCCCGCCGCGAAAGCGCTCGACCGTCAGCTTTCCTTCACAGCCCTCGATATTGGCCTTGAGATAAGCATGCAGACGCGCGACATCGATCGGGCTGTCGGCAGCGAGCGGCTCGGTGCCGACGAAACGGCTGGCATCCATGTCCCGCCTCCCCGCTCAGCCGATATCTGCGTATTTGGCCAGTTCGAGGCGCCCGATCTGGTTGCGGTGAACCTCGTCCGGACCGTCGGCGAAGCGCAACTTGCGGGCATGAGCGTAGTAGTTGGCAAGCACGAAGTCCTGCGACACGCCGGCGGCGCCATGCGCCTGGATGGCCCAGTCGATGACCTTGCAGGCCATGGTGGGGGCAGCGACCTTGATCATGCCGATCTCGGCGCGCGCGGCCTTGTTGCCGACTGTGTCCATCATGTAGGCGGCCTTCAACGTCAGCAGGCGCGCCTGGTCGATCATGATGCGGGATTCGGCGATGCGCTCGAGCGTCACGGACTGTTCGCCGATGGGACGGCCGAAGGCGACGCGGCTCTTCACGCGCCGGCACATCAGTTCGAGGCAGCGTTCGGCCAGGCCGATCAGGCGCATGCAGTGATGGATGCGGCCAGGTCCGAGGCGGCCTTGCGCGATTTCGAAGCCACGGCCTTCGCCCAGCAGCATGTTGGTCGCAGGTACTCGCACGTTCTCGAATGTCATGTCCATGTGGCCGTGCGGCGCGTCGTCATAGCCGAACACCGTCATCGGACGCAGAACCTTGATGCCGGGCGTATCCATTGGCACCAGGATCATCGACTGCTGCTTGTGCTTGTGGGCACTCGGATCGGTCTTGCCCATGAAGATCAGCAGTTCGCAATGACGGTCGCCGACGCCCGAAATCCACCACTTGCGGCCGTTGATGACGTAGTCGTCGCCGTCGCGGACGATGGAGCTCTGGATATTGGTCGCATCGCTCGATGCGACATCAGGCTCGGTCATCGCGAAGGCCGAGCGGATCGAGCCGTCGAGCATGCCGGGCAGCCAGCGCGCCTTGTGCTCATTGGAGCCGTAGCGCTCGATGGTCTCGATGTTCCCGGTATCGGGTGCTGAACAATTGAAAATCTGCGACGAAAAATGCACGCGGCCCATGACTTCGCAGAGTGGCGCATATTCGGCATTGGTCAGACCGGCGCCATGTGCTGAATCCGGCAGGAACAGGTTCCACAGTCCGGCGTCCTTGGCCTTTGCCTTCAATTCTTCGAGGACTGGCGGATGGCCCCAGCGATCGGCCTCCACCTCTTCATGGTAGCGGCGTTCGTTCGGGTAGACATGCTCGTCCATGAACGCGTTCAGGCGTTTGAGCAGGCCATTTGTCTTTGCGCTGTATTCGAAGTCCATGTCACGTCCGCCACTGGTATTTCAGGAGAAGTGCCGCCGGCATATTGGAATGCCGGCGGCGGTTTTTGTTACGCGGCTCGGATGCCGGGCGGGTTGCCCTTGAGCACGGTCGCGCGGATATTGTGCGGATCGAGCTTTGCGATGATCGCCAGCTGCGCCTCGGTCGGTGCGTCTGTGGTCGTCATGCCTTCCGCGCGCAGCAGCGGGAAGCCAGTCGCTTCCTGCACCTGCTCGAAGGTGACGCCCGGATGCAGCGACAGCACCTGCGGCGCATGGTCCGGGCCATTGTAGTCGAACACGCAGAGGTCGGTGATGACGCGGCCCAGCTTGACGTCGTCGGGCTTTGTGCCCTCTGGCCAGTTCTTCGCGTTGAAGCCGACGCTCGCCACCACATCGACCTCACCCTCGACGAAGGTGCGCTTGCTGTGGTTGGGCAGGAACATCGAGTTCTTGTGGCAGAGGCTGTTGCCCGGGAAGCCACGGACGCCAAGCATGGCGACCTTCGGCTTGTTGAAGTCGTCGCCAAGCGCCGAGATGTTGCCCTGGCCGTAGCGGTCCATCTGGACCGGCGTCACCATGGCATGGCGGCGTCCGCTCCAGACGCTGTCGAAGACGCGGTGATAGGGCATCCAGCCGGAGAATTTCGGCTTGAAGTCGCCGCGTGCGCCGAGCGGGATCGGGTCCTCGACCAGGTATGCCTCACCGTCCGTCATCATGAGACCGGGCGCGCAGGTGAGCTTGGCCAGCCCAACCGCGAGACGCGGCAAGGGGCCGATACCGGTGGCGAGAACTTCTCCATCGTTGCGAAATGCTTCCGCACCGGCAACGATGATCAGTTCGGCAAGAGTGAATTCATTTGCAGTCGTCATGTCGTATCCGATCAGAAAATGGGGAGCGGCAGGGCGCGGATCTTGGCTTCACCGCCTACGCTCGCGATGTAGCTGGCCTCATCGCCCTTCACATACTCGTCAAAATAGCGCTGCCAGCCGCCCTCTTCGCCCGCCGACGCGGCATAGGCCTTCAAGTGGCCCATGTCCCAGCCATAGGCTTCGTGCGAGGCGGTCGGGTGTGCGCCGAGCGGCGCCTTGACCACGCCGCTGACAAAGCAGCGTTCGAACAGCTGCTGCTTGGCCTTGTCCGAATATTCGGCGTCGATGCGGTCGACCAGCACCTCGGTGGTGACGAACACCTTGTCCGCCGCGCGCGCAAACAGCGCGTCGAAGAACGGGTCCGGACCATCGGTCTGGGTGTTGCCCAGGCGGTCGGCACGGCTGGTGTGGATCAGGGCCACGTCGAGCTTGATTGCCGGCATCGCCAGCAGCGTCTCGCCGTCGTCGTATGGCGACTTGATCGTCTTGAAGTGCGGATTGTACTTGAGCACGTCCGAGCCGATACCGACGCGGGTTGCGGCGAACGGCAGGTTGTGGCCGGCAGCCTGCAGGCCGAGGAGCAGGAGCCCCTCGTCGAGTTCGCTGACTTCCACCGAGCCCGCCTCACGCGCCTTGCGGAAGTAGGGCTCGATCGGCATGGCGTCGAGCGAGACGAAGCCGTAGATCAGCTTCTTGACCTTGCCGGACGCGCACAGCATGCCGATCTCGGGGCCGCCGTAAGCAACCAGCGTCAGATCCTTCAGATCAGAGCGAAGAATCTCGCGCACGATCGCCATCGGCTTGCGCCGGGGACCCCAGCCGCCAAATCCGATCGTCATGCCGTCGCGCAACTGGGCGACGACCGATTTCAGGTCCATTTCCTTGTTCATAGATACCTAATCCGTTTGTTATTCGTCTTGGTTCGGCAAGGTTCCACGGCTCAGCCGTAAAAGCCCCTGCCCTCGGCTACCAGCCGCTCTATGAGCGCGGCCGGCTTGAAATACTGCTCGCCCACCAGGCCCGCATACTTGTCGAGCGCCGCCTTGACCTTCGGCAGGCCGACCTGGTCGGCGTAGAACATAGGTCCGCCCAGATAGGTCGGGAAACCGAAGCCGTTGGTCCAGATGACGTCGATGTCGCTCGGCCGTGCGGCCGCACCTTCGTCGAGGATCTTGGCTGCCTCGTTGACCATGGCGAAGAGGCAGCGTTCGAGGATTTCCTCGTCGGTGATGGTGCGCGCGGTGAAGCCACGTTCGCGGCGGTGCGTGTCCAGCAGTTCGTCCACGGCAGGATCGTGCGATGCCTTGCGGTTTTCGTCATAGACGTAGTAGCCCGCGCCCGACTTCTGGCCGAGACGGCCAGCAGCGACCAGGCGGTCGACGATGTTGCACTGCTGCTCGCGCGGCGACATCCGGGCGACGCGTGCTGCGCGCGCGGCCGCCATGATGTCCATGCCGGCAAGGTCCGCCAGAGCGAACGGCCCGATCGGGAAGCCGAAGGCGGTTAGCACGCGGTCGACCTGTTGCGGCGTCGCACCGTCCTCAAGCAGGAATTGAGCCTCGCGCGTTCGCTTGGAAAGCATGCGGTTGGCGACGAATCCTTCGGAGCGCCCGACCATGACAGGCACCTTTCCGAGGCGCTTGCCAATCGCCGTGGTGGTTGCAAGCACGTCCGGGGCCGTCTGGGCCGCCCGCACGTTCTCGAGCAGCTTCATGACATTGGCCGGGTTGAAGAAATGCATGCCGGCAACACGCGCCGGGTTCTTCGAAGTCTGGGCCAGTTCCTCGATGTCGAGGAAAGAAGTGTTGGTGGCAATGATCGCATCGTCGCGCAACACGGCGTCAAGCTTGGCAAACACCTCCTTCTTGACATCGAGCTGTTCCGTCACCGCTTCGATGACCAGGTCGACATCACCGATGCCGTCATAGGTCGTCGCCGTGGTCAGCAACGCCATGCGGCGCTCCATCTCCTCGGAAGACAAGCTGCCGCGCTTGACGCTGCCTTCGTAGATCTTGCCGATTGCCTTGGTCGCCGACGCAAGCCCTTCGTCCGACAGACCGATCAGCGTGACCGGAATGCCGATGTTGAGGAAGCAAGCGGCGATGCCGCGTCCCATCGTGCCAGGACCGACGATCGCCACCTTCGTGACGTCGCGCGGCTTGTCATCCGCACTGACGCCGTCGATCTTCAGCGCCTCGCGCTCGGCCGCAAAGATATGGCGCAGCGCCTTGGACTGCGGAGACACCAGCAATTCCTTGCAGGTCTTGTATTCGAGCGCGATCGCCTCGGCGACCGGCGTCTCGATGACCATCTTGATCAGATCGACTGCAACAAGCGGCGCCTTGAAGCCCTTGTATTTCTTTGCCAATGCCGCACGGCTCGTTTCCAGGACGGCAGGGTCGAACGCCGGCACCGGCAGGTCGCTGGTACGGCGCACCTTGGCGCCGTCTGCCACCACCTTCTCGGCGAAGGCAATGGCCGCCGCTTTCAGGTCTCCAGCGACGACTTCGTCGACGATGCCCTTTTCGCGGGCGTCCCGCGCCGAGATCTGGCCGCCTTCGCTGATCATCGTCAGCGCCTGCTCGACACCGGCAAGGCGCGGCAGGCGGACCGTGCCGCCCGAACCCGGCAGGATGCCGAGCTTGACTTCCGGCAGACCGACCTTCGAGCCGTCGAGGGCGACGCGGTAGCTGCAGGCGAGTGCTACTTCGAGGCCGCCGCCGAGTGCGGTGCCATGGATGGCGGCAACGATCGGCTTGGTGGCAGCGTCAAGCGTGTCGATCACCTCACCCAGGAGGGGCGCGACCATCGGCTTCTTGAATTCGTGGATGTCGGCGCCGGCGATGAAGGTGCGGCCCTCGCAGACGATGACCATGGCGCGTGCCTCGGCATCGCTTTCGAGCGCCTTGACGGCCTCGATCAATCCAAAACGCACCGAATACGACAGCGCGTTGACCGGTGGATTGTCGACGGTTGCAACCAGAATGTTGCCTTGCTTGACGACCGATACGGTCTTGACCAGTTGCTCGGTCATGCCGGCACTCCTTCCTTGCTGTTATTGCTGCTTCCGGTGACCAGCACGACCTTGCCCTTCACCGCGCGTTCCATCACCACGTCGAGGGCTTCGGCGAAGCGTTCGAGCGGATATTCCGCCGAAATGTGCGGCTTGAGCTTGCCCTGCGCGAACCAGTCCATCAGTTCGGCGATGTTTTCGGCGTTCTTCTCCGGCGCCGAGCGTGCATAGGCGCCCCAGAACACGCCGATCAGCGCGGACTGCTTGAGCAGCAGCAGGTTGAGCGCGATCTTCGGGATGTCGCCTGCGGCGAAGCCGATGACCAGAAGACGCCCGAACAACGCCAACCCGCGCACGACCGTTTCCGTCATGCTGCCGCCAACCGGATCGTAGACCACGTCGACGCCCTGCCCGTTGGTAAGCTCCTTCAGGCGCTGGCGCAGGTCCTCGGTCGAATAGTTGATGGTCTCGTCGGCGCCGTATTCACGGCACAGCTCAAGCTTCTCGTCGCTGGAGGCGGCGGCGATGACACGCGCGCCCATCTGCTTGCCGAGTTCGACGGCGGTCAGCCCGACGCCACCGGCAGCACCCAGGACGAGCAGCGTTTCGCCCGGCTTGATCCGCGCTCTGTCCTTCAAGGCATGATGCGAGGTCGCATAGGTGATCAGGAACCCCGCCGCCTCGACGAAACTCATCTGGTCAGGGATCGGAAACACCTTCCACGCATCGACCGCAACCTGCTCGCCATAGCCGCCGATACCGGCGAAAGCCAGAACCCGCATTCCGACCTTGAGGCGCTCGACGCCGTCGCCCAGCGCAACGATGACGCCCGCGGCCTCGCTGCCCGGCGTGAACGGCAGCTCCGGCTTGGTCTGGTACTTGCCCTCGACCATCAGGCCGTCGAAGAAATTGATGCCGCAAGCTTCGGTGCGGATCACCACCTGCCCGGGCTTCGCCACGGGCGCCGGAACCTCTTCTATTCTGAGTTCGGCCCGTGGGGCGAACTCCCTGCAGATGACTGCCTTCATTTCCAGTAACGCCGCTTTCTCTGCCGTTTAGGCACATCCAACATCCTTGATCGAGGCAAGAAATGGGACAGTGGCACAGGGCAAACATCGTCTGATGGGACTAGTCGCCGGGAAGCGGCCATTTTGCTGCATGGATGGCAGAACTGTGCGGCTTCGCTAGTCCCTTCGGACGATGTTGCCGGCGCTGTCGCGCGCAGGTTCGCGCAATCAGTTCAGGAGGAAAATCATGGCCCGTTTGGCAGGCAAAGTCGCATTCATAACCGGCGCGACCGGCGGCATTGGCGAGGCTGCCGCACGGCTGTTCGCACAGGAAGGTGCCAAGGTCGCAGTCGCAGGCCGCAGCCGCGACAAGGGCGAAGCGATTGCAGCGTCGATCAACGCCGCCGGCGGCGTAGCCATGTATGTCGAGACGGACGTGACCGAACCGGAAAGCGTCGCGGTCGCATTCAAGGCTGTCATGGACGCATGGGGCCGCCTCGACGTGCTCTACAACAATGCCGGTGGTTCGAGTTCGGCTGACGGACCGGTCACCGTCGCGCCGTTCGAGGAGTTCTGGCGCTGCATCAAGCTTGACCTGTTCGGCACCTGGGTCTGCTGCCGCAACGCCATTCCGCTGATGCAGCAGTCTGGCGGCGGTTCGATCATCAACTGCTCGTCCATCGTCGGCGCCATGGGCATCCCCAATCGCGACGCCTATTCGGCCGCCAAGGGCGGCATCATCTCACTGACGCGCTCGATGGCGGTGGAGTTCGCCAAGGACAACATCCGGGTCAATACGCTGGTTCCGGGCGCGGTCGCCACTGACCGCGTGCTCGGCTTCTTCGAGCGGGAGCCGCACCTGAAGGCGCAGTTCGACGCCTACCTGCTCGGCATCGCCGAACCGATCGACGTGGCCAACGCGGCGCTCTACCTGGCCTCGGACGAATCGCGGAAGATGACCGGGCATCAGCTGCCAATCGACGGCGGCATCCTGATCTCCTGAGCGGGCCTGCGGTTGCTTAGTCTGTGCAGACGATGTCCGGATTGACCCGCGGGTCTTGAAGTCGGCACAGAATCCCATTTTCGAGTGCAGGAATACACGTATGGAAATCCTGAGCCAGGTCCTGGCGCGGAATGCGCGGCTGATCGGCGACCGCCGCTTTATCGTGACGGACAACGAAACCATCACCTACGCGCGCTTTTCAGAACTGACGGCGCAACTGGCCAACGTGCTTGCCGCGCGCGGGGTTGCCAAGGGCGATCGCGTTGGCCTCTACCTGCCGAGCACGCCGATGATGGCAGTCGGCTTCTGGGCCTGCCAGCGGCTCGGCGCGATCCCTGCGCCGCTAAGCGCCATGTTCCGCCACGCCGAACTGCGCAAGATCGTTGCCCAGACTGGCATGAAGGCGCTCATCGCGGACGGATCGACTTGGCCCTATTTCTCGGAGATCAGGGGCGAATTCGACGAGCTTGCCCATTGCCTGGTGGCCTCCGGCGATGGCAGTGCCGACGATCTCACCGCACTGATGGCCGCAGCGCCCACGACGTTCGAGGACGCAGCCTGCCATATCGATGACATCTGCGCCCTGTTCTTCACCTCCGGCACGACAGGCGCGCCCAAGGGCGCCGCGCAGTCGCAGTTCAACCAGTGCTCGACGCTGCGCGACATGATGGTGTCCCACCGCACGCGCTTCGCAGAGGAAACCTATCTTTGCGCCGTGCCACTGTTCACCAATTTCGGGCTGACGGTGACGCTCAACCTCTGCCTCTACACCGGCGGCACCATCGTGCTGCACGAGCGTTGGGACACACAGCGGGTTCTGTCCGACATCGGCCGGCATCAGGCCACCTATTTCGGCGGCACCCCGACCATGTATGTCTACATGGTCAACGAGGTCGATCCGACAAAGCACGACCTGTCGTCGCTGCGCATCTGCACCACGGGCGGCTCGCCCGTTCCGCAACCGGTCATCCGTCGTTTCGAGGAGCTGTCGGGCGCTCGGGTGACCCAGGTCTACGGCTCGACCGAGACCAGCGGCCAGAACGTCATGGAACCGACTGCCGGCATCCGCAAACCAGGCTCGGCGGGCCTCCCGGTCGGCAGTTCGCGCATCTCGATCGTCGACGACGAGGGCAATGCCTTGCAGCAGGGTGAAATCGGCGAGGTCATCATCGAAGGCGACTGCGTCGCGCAAGGCTACTGGATGGACGAGAAGGCAACAGCGGAAGCCTTCGGCAATGGCGGCTGGAAGTCGGGCGACCTCGGTTATGTCGACGAGGACGGCTACCTGTTCATCGTCGACCGCAAGAAGGACGTCATCATTGCCGGCGGCCACAATGTCTATCCACTCGAAATCGAGGCGCTGCTCTACAAGCACCCAGCGGTGGCCATGTGCGCTGTTGTCGGCGCGCCCGACGAGAGCAAGGGCGAAATCCCGGTCGCGGTCATCGTCAAGGCCGAAGGGCAGAACGCGACTGCCGAGGAACTGATCCGTTACTGCCGCGAAAGCCTCGCAGCCTACAAGGCTCCGCGCGCTGTCCACTTCATCGACACCATGCCCGTCGAGGCTGCCAAGATCCGCAAGCGCGAGCTGGTGCTGGCACTGCGCGAAAACCGCCTCGATGATTTCAGAAACAAGTGATTTCCGGCATAGCCGGAGCACTGAAACGGCCGCGCGATGCGCGGCCGTTGTATTATATATCAATCAGTTGTTAGGATATGTTCAGTATCGACTGCAACTTGCTCAGGCGCTCACAACGTCACCTGCGCCGCCGAAAGCGCTCCAGCCGCCGTCGACCGGCAACACAGTCCCGGTGATGTAGGACGCCCAGTCCGACAACAGGAACACGGCCGCCTGCGCCATCTCCTCCGGCACGGCCAATCTGCCAAGTGGCGTTCGGCGCTCCAGCAGCGTCGGATCGAACGCCTTGCGCTCGAGCAGCGCCTCGACCATCGGTGTGCGCGTATAGGCCGGTGCAATCGCATTGACGCGAATGCCATGTGGGCCCCATTCGCAGGCCAGAGTGTGCGTCAGATGGTTGATGCCGGCCTTGGCGGCAGCGTAGGCCGAACGCCTGGGGAAGCCCCCAAGTCCGACGATGGACGACACGTTGACGATGGCGCCGCGCTTCTGCGCCAGCATCGGCCGCGATGCGGCTCGGCACATCAGGTAGGTGCCGCGCAGGTTGACGTCTACCACGCGCTGCCAGCGCTCCACCGACTGCTCGTGCACCGGCACGAGGTCGTCGCCGATGCCGGCAGAATTGAAAACGAGGTCAAGCCCGCTCAGCATGGCCATCGCCTCGCCGACCATGCGTTCGGCATCGGCTTCACTGGCGACGTCACCCTGGGTCGCGCCCACTGCTCCGGTGCGCCGTGTCGCCGGGTCGAGTTGCTCACGATTGAGGTCGGCGATGACCACGCGCGCGCCGAGATCGCCCAGCAGCCGGGCGGCCGTCTCGCCGATGCCGCTGGCACCGCCAGTGACCAGCGCCCGCCTGCCGTCGAAGCGGATCGCCGGTGCGCTCATGCGTCGGGATCCCCGCCGTCTTCTGCGTCCTGCCTGAAATGGAAATCCGGCTGCCACTGGTCGCGCGGCTGGACATGCAGTTTCCAGTAGGCCTCGGCGACGAGATCGTGGTCGTAGGGCGTTCCTGCCTGCATCGTGCCATGGATGGCGACGGTCGAGACGTGGATGCCTGACGGCGAAAGCTCCTTGTCGAGCGAGTGCCCGAGGCTGCGCAGCGCCGCCTTGCCGAGGGATGTTACGCCCCATTCGATCCACGGACCGAATGCAAGCACGCCGCCGGTCAGCAGGATTGTGCCGCGACCGCGTTCGATCATCGCAGGCGCAACCGCCTGCGCCGCATGCAGCGCGCCGGCGACGTTGGTCCGGAACGCGTCGACGACATAGTCGACGCTGGCTGCCTCGCCATGCGATTTCCAACCGTCGGCGGTGCCGTACTTCACCTCGTCGAGACGAGACGGCGTCACAAAGCGCGCCGGCTCGATGATCGCGGCATTGTAGACCAGCGCCTCCGCATTGCCGTGCTGGCTGCGGATGGCGGCATGGACGCGGTCCATGTCGTCAGGCCTGCCGGCGTCGCCTACGAAGCCGGTGACATCCAGCCCCTCGGCGCGCAAATCCTGTTCGTAGCGCGCAATCGTTTCGGCGCGGCGGCCGACGAAGGCAACGCGGTGACCTTCTCGGGCGAACTTTTTCACCAGGGCCTGGCCAAGACCAGGCCCCATGCCGATGACAACAGTCGACGGCGCGCTCATGGCGCGACTTTCGCCTTGGCCGGGGTTGCGCCTTGCGCCTTGCGCTCGGCCCGGTTCGCCAGGAATTCCTCCAGCGTGCCGATGATGCCCTTGCGCAGGAAGAGCACGCACAGGACGAAGATCACGCCCTGGATCACCACCACCCAGGCCCCGAAGGTCGCCAGCTCACGCTGCAGCGTCACCAGGACTGCGGCGCCGACCACCGGTCCCAGCAAGGTGCCAACGCCGCCTATGAGGGTCATCAGCAGCACATCCGCCGAGGTCATGAAGAACACGTCGGCGAGCGAGGCGAGCTGGAAGATGATCGCCTTCAACGCACCCGCGACGCCTGCCAGCATCGCCGACAGCATGAAGGCGATCAGCTTGAAGCGGTCGGTGGAGTAGCCGAGCGAGATGGCGCGCGGCTCGTTCTCGCGGATCGACTTCAGCGTCTGGCCGAAAGGCGAATGGATGATCCGGTAGACGAAGGCGAACCCCGCCAGGAACACAGCCAGCGTGACGTAATACATGTTGAACGTATTGGAGAGGTCGATCGCGCCGAACAGCGTGCCACGCGGCACCGACTGGATACCGTCTTCGCCATGCGTCCACGGCGCCTGCACAGCGTAGAAATAGATGATCTGCGCCAGCGCCAGGGTGATCATGGCGAAATACAGGCCTTGCCGGCGGATCGCCAGCCAGCCGAACAGCGTGCCGACCGCCGTTGCCGTTGCGACGCCCATCAGGATGCAGATCTCGGTCGGCAGCCCCCAGGCGGCGGCCGCATGCGCCGTGACATAGGCCGACGAGCCATAGAATGCGGCATGACCGAAGGCGAGCAGGCCGACATAGCCGAAGATCAGATTGTAGGCCAAGGCAAACAGCGCCAGCACCAGGATCTTCATCGCCATGATGGGATAGACGACGAACGGCATCGCGAGACCGCCAACGGTGAAGATCGCGAGCCACAGGCGTCCGTTTTCAAGGAAGCTGCCCGAGCGGCCCGACGAGACGTCGGCAACGGAGTGGCTGGTGGTTTCCTTGCCGAACAGACCGGCGGGCCGGAAGATCAGAACCAGCGCCATGATGATGAAGATCACCGTTGCCGAGGCCTGCGGATAAAACACCTTGGTCAGGCCCTCGATCACGCCCAGCATCAGGCCGGAAACGATGGCACCGAAGATCGAGCCCATGCCGCCGATGACCACCACGGCGAAGATGGTGATGATGATACCTTGGCCCATCTGCGGGCTGACCTGGTAGATCGGCGCCGCCATCACGCCGGCGAAGCCGGCAAGCCCGACGCCAAAGGCATAGGTCAGCATGAGCAGCCGAGGCACGTTGATGCCGAAGGCGCGGACCAGGTCCGGATTTTCGGTAGCCGCGCGCAGGTAGGAGCCCAGCTTGGTGCGCTCGACCGTGTACCAGGTGCCGAAGCAGACGATGATTGCGGCAACGATGACCCATGCGCGGTAGATCGGCAGGAACATGAAGCCGAGATTGATGCCGCCCTTCAACGAGTCCGGAACGCCGTACATCTGGCCGGCCGCGCCGTAATAGACGTTGAAGGCGCCCTCGATCGCCATGGCGAGGCCGACGGTCAGCAGCAGACCATAGGCATGGTCGAGGTCGTAGACGCGGCGGATGAAGATGCGCTCCATCAGCGCGCCGATGACGGCGACGACCAGAGGCACGATGACCAGCGCCCACCAGTAGCCGATGGATGGCAGGCCGAGGCCGGGGAACAGTTCGGGCAGGCGCAGCAGATACCACGCGCCGAACGCCCCCAGCATGTACTGCGCGCCATGGACGAAGTTGCCGATGCGCAGCATGCCGAAGATGATCGCCACGCCAAGGCTCATCATGGCGTAGAACGAGCCGTTGATGAGGCCAACGAGCAACTGGCCGAAAAGTAGTGCAGGCGGAACGCCAATCAGGTCCATCATGGCCATCACACCCCGAGGTAAGCTTGGATCTTGGCTTCGTTTCCGGCGAGCTCGTCGCGTTTGAAGCGCTCGACGACCTTGCCGTGGTCGACGACGAAATGCCGGTCGGCGAGTTTCGACGCAAAACGGAAGTTCTGCTCGACCAGAAGGATGGTGAAGCCCCTCGCCTTCAGCTTTTCGAGCACAACGGCGATCTGCTTGACGATGACCGGGGCAAGGCCCTCGGTCGGCTCGTCGAAGATCAGTAGCTTGGCGCCGGTGCGCAGGATGCGGCCGATGGCCAGCATCTGCTGTTCGCCGCCCGACAGCTTGGTGCCCGGGCTCGACCAGCGCGCCTTGAGATTCGGAAACAGCTCGAGAATTTCGTCGACGCTCATGCCGCCCGGAGCGATGACCGGTGGCAGTTCGAGGTTTTCGGCCACAGACAGGCTGGAGAAGATGCCGCGCTCTTCGGGGCAGTAGGCGATGCCGCGGCGCGCAACGATTTCGGGCGCCTTCTGGGTCAGGTTTTCGCCTCGGTAGCTGATCGCGCCGGTCTTCTTGCGCACCAGCCCCATGATGCAGCGCAGGGCGGTCGTCTTGCCCGCGCCGTTGCGGCCAAGCAGGGTGACGAGCTCGCCCTCGCGGATGTCGAAGTTCATGCCGTGCAGCGCTTTGCTTTCACCGTACCAGGCATGCAGGTCGGCGATTTCGAGAACCGTCTTGTTGTTGTTTTCAGTCATCTGCGCCACCGATGTAGGCCTCGACAACGCGCGGATCGCGCGACACGGTCTCGTAGTTGCCCTCGGCCAGCACGCGGCCTTGCGCCAGCACCGTGATGGTGTCGGAAAGGGCTGCGACGACCGACAGGTTGTGCTCGACCATCAGGATGGTGCGTTCGGCCGATACCTTGCGGATCAGTTCTGCGATGCGGTCGACATCCTCGTGGCCCATGCCGGAGGTCGGCTCGTCGAGCAGCAGCATCTCGGGATCGAGCGCCAGCGTTGTTGCGATCTCCAGCGCCCGCTTGCGCCCGTAAGGCAGGTTCACGGCAACATGGTTGCGATAGGAAAGCATTCCGACAGCGTCAAGCAACTCGTCGATGCGGTCGTTGAGTACGCCGAGCGTGCGCTCGCTCTGCCAGAAGCGGTAGGACGTACCTGTCGGTCGCTGCAGCGCCATGCGCACGTTCTCGCGCACGCTCATGCGCGGGAACACGGCCGAGATCTGGAACGAGCGGACGAGTCCCTTGCGCGCCACCTCTTCCGGCTTCAGCGCGGTAATGTCCTCGCCGTTGTAGCGAATGGTGCCTTCGCTCGGCGCCAGGAACTTGGTGATGAGGTTGAAGGTCGTCGTCTTGCCGGCACCGTTCGGACCGATCAGGGCGTGGATGGTATTGCGACGGACCTTGAGGTCGACGTCCTTCACGGCGGCGAAGCCGTAGAAATACCGGCTCAGCCCAGACGCCTCGATGATGTAGTCGTCCGAAGTGCCTTGTCGCACCTTGTCCTCCCGAATGCTTTGAATGATGCGGCGATGCCGACTCGTCGGCCCTAGACGTCGACGAGTATGCCTCTGGCGCGAGATGCGACCTGCCTGAGCGCGACGACCTTCTGATAATCGTCCGAGCGGTAGAAGCGGCGCGCGTCCTCGGCGCTCGTAAATTCCACCACCGAGATCGAGGCCGGCTGCCAGTCGCCTTCCAGGCTTTCGATACGGTCGCTCGACAGGACGAAACGTCCGCCCCCGCCAGCCAGGATCGGGCCCGCCACCTCGCGGTAGTGATCGTAGGCCGCCTGATCGGTGACCTCGATTTCAAAGATCAGATAGCCAGGCAAGGTTCGCTCCCGAATATTGCCGGGCCGCCAGACGACGGCCCGGCAACTCAACTCAGCTCTTGGACAGCTTGCAGGCGCTCTTGTCGATCGAGCGGAATGCCTGGTCAGCCGGAACGGTGGTCACGACCTTGAACACGTCCTGGGCATCGGGAGCTTCGCCCGGCGCACGGACCTCCAGCAGCTGCATGTCATGCGCCAGACGGCCATTCGGCAGCAGCGTGGCGTTCTTTGCGAACAGGTCGTTGATCTTGCCTTCGCGCAACTTGGCAAGCACCGCGGTCGGCTCGTCGGTACCCGCGGCCTTGACAGCGTTCAGGTAATTGGTGGCCGCCGAATAGGCACCGGCTGCGACCCAGCCCGGCGCATTGCCGGTCTTCTTCTGCATCTCTTCCTTGAAGCGCTTGGATGCGTCGTCGGTGTTCCAGTACCAGGCGGCTGCGAACTGGATGCCCTTAAGCGCTTCGAGGCCGATGGCGCGCGCATCCGACTGGTGCAGCACGGTCACAGCGACGCGCATGCCCTGGTCGATCAGGCCGAACTCCTGCACCTGCTTCAGCGTGTTGATCAGCTCGGGGCCGTTGACGGTCAGCGCCAGCACCTTGGCGCCGGAAGCCTGGGCCTGCAGGATGTAGGACGAGAAGTCAGTCGAGCCGAGCGGCGCACGAACGGCGCCCAGGATCTTGCCACCCTCCTCCTCGACGGCGGCCTTCACGCTGGCTTCCATCACCTTGCCGGCTTCGTAGTCGGGCGACAGGATGAACCAGGTCTCGCCGCCGGCCTGAAGCTGGGCGCTGACGGAGGAGCGCACCTGCGAATAGGCATCATAGGCCCAGGCCATGCCGTAGCCGTTGCAATCGGCTTCCGTCATCTTGTCGGTCATCGGCGACACGAAGAAGCCGAGCTTCTTCTGCTCGCCGAGCAGCGTGTTGACGCTGAGCGCGATGGCCGAGTTGGCGACGTCGAACAGCGCGTCGACATTGTCACGCTCCAGCCACTCGCGGGCGATCGACAGCGCCACTTCCGGCTTGTTCTGATGGTCGGCTGAAACAATCTCGATCGGCTTGCCGAGCACTTCGCCGCCGAAATCCGAAATGGCGAGCTTGACGGCCTCGGTCACTTCAGTGCCGCCAAGGGCCGAGAAGGACGAGCTCTGGTCATTGAGCACGCCAAGCTTGACGCTCGGCGCGTCCTGAGCCGCAGCGGTCAGCGCGGTCGACAGCAGCAAGGCTGCCGCGAAGATGGATTTCCTCATGTGTATCCTCCCGAAACGGATGCTTGGGTGCGCGCAAACCTCCTTGCGCGCGCCAGAACGGCGCTTCCAGAAAATTGGCGCGCGGGCTCTTCCGGTGAACTCACAAGATCACCCACCTGGAGGCATCGTCCATGCGGACTAGCGCACGTTCGTTGTCGCGCTAACGGCTGCCCGCCAAAGGCGGGCTAATTCGTTTGTAGGATGCCGGTGCAAGGCTGCCGGGCCGAGATCGTGTCATGAGCGAATTCGATACCATCATCGTCGGGGCCGGCTCCGCCGGTTGTGTTCTGGCCGCACGGCTGAGCGAGGATCCCGCGCACCGGGTTCTGCTGCTCGAGGCCGGGCCTTCCGACCTGCATCCTCTGGTGCGCATGCCGCGTGGCTGGGTGAAACTTACCAAGAGCGCCAACCGGTCCTGGAACTTCCCGGTGGAGCATGCGTCGGGGCGCCCAAGGGGTGAAACCTGGGCGCGCGGCCGCGGCCTGGGCGGATCGAGCTCGATCAACGGCATGCTTTATTGCCGGGGCGCGCCCGAGGACTACGACGGCTGGCGTCAATTCGGCGTCAACGGCTGGGACTGGTCGGACATGGCGCCCGTTTTCCACAGGATGGAAAACCGTCAGCTCGGCGGAAACGACCTGCGCGGCGGCCGCGGCCCGCTGCAAGTCAGCATGCGTCCCCTCGCCAATCCGCTCGGCCAGGCGATTCTCGACGCCGGCGTGTCCTACGGCCTGCGCACGCTTGATGACCTGAACGGTCCGTCCAGGGAGGGCATCGGCACCTATGAGCATACTGTCGGCCACGACGGCCGACGCATGAGTGCGGCGCGGGCGTTCCTGCACCCTGCTCTTTCGCGCAATAACCTGACCGTCATGACCACTGCCCAGGCGACGCGGATCGTCTTCGAAGGGCGGCGCGCCGTGGGCGTCGAGTTTCTCAAGAGCGGTCACAGGCGGATTGCCCGCGCCAGGTCGGACGTGATCGTCGCCTGCGGCGCGATCCAGTCGCCGCAATTGTTGCAAGTGTCGGGCGTTGGCCCGGCCGACGTGCTGGCAGCAGCCGGGGTGGACAAGGTGGCGGTGGTGCCGGGCGTGGGCAGGAATTTCGCCGAGCACCTGGTTGTCGCGCTGCCATACCGGCTGGCAGGATTGGAAGGTCACAACCCTCGGCTTCGAGGCCTGCGCTTGATCGGCGAGGTTCTCCGCTACTATCTCTGCGGCAGCGGGCTGATGAGCTTCGGCGCTTCCGAAATGGGCGGCTTCGTCCGCTCGTCGCCGCAAGTCGCCTACCCCGATATCCAGCTGTCGCTGTCGCCCTACACCTTCGCGCGGGGGCTTTTGCAGGGAAAATTGCAGCTCGAGGACAAGCCGGGCCTGACCATCATCGGCTACGCGTTGCGGCCGGAGAGCCGTGGCGAGATCGCCATCCGCACTTCGGACATGCGCGACCTGCCGCGGATCAGGCCGAACTGGCTGGCGACCGAAGCCGACGCCCGCGTGGCCGTTTCGATGATGCGCATCATGCGCGAGCTTGTTGCCCAGCCCGCCCTTCGCCCCTATGTCAAGGAGGAGATCTGGCCCGGCGCAGGCGTTCAGTCCGACGCCGCATTGCTGGATGCCTTCCGCGGAACGTTCGTTTCCGGCCTGCACGCAACGGGCACCTGCCGGATGGGCACGGATGCCGGCGCCGTGGTCGACGAAAGGCTGCGCGTCCATGGGGTCGAAGGCCTGCGTGTCGTCGATGCCTCGGCGATTCCCGCGCCCATTTCCGGCAACACCAACGGCCCCGTCATGGCGCTGGCCTGGCGTGCGGCCGACCGTATTCTTGAAGACCGGCGCTGAGTTCAGAAGCCGAAGTATTCGCACGGGCGCGCCTCAAGTGCGATGATTTCCGACATCGCTTCGGCGCGTGACCAGCGCATTTCCAGCGTTTTCATGCAGAAGCCTCAAAGGAGCGCCGCAGCCTGTCGCCGCCGAACCCGATCGCCTGGCTCGCCTTGCCGATCAACCCGACCATGCTGGCAAAGCCGTGCGAAACACCATCGTAGCGCCTTGCCTCAACATCCACGCCGGCTTCGGCCAGTGCTGCGCACAAGGCCTCGACCTCGCTGCGAAGCGGGTCGTATTCGGCAATGGCGACCGTTGTTTGCGGCAGGCCCGCCAACCCCGCCGAGCGCATCAGCGCCACACGCGGGTCGGCCAGATCAGCCGTCTCGCCAATGTACTGGCGCCAGTACCAGCGCATCATCTCGGCGCTGAGAAACGGCGTCAGCGGATAGGTCTCATAGCTGGGCCCTGAGCCGGACGGGTCGGCTGCTGGGTAAAACAACAACAGATGGAGGAGCACGTGGCGTATTTCGGGCGACGCATGCATCGCTGCCGCGGCCGCCAGATTGCCGCCGGCGCTGTCGCCCGAGATCGCCAGGCGCTCTGCGTCGCAGCCCAGCGACTCTGCATTTTCTGCTGCCCATTCAAGTGCTGCCAGCCCATCTTCGAAGGCCGCCGGGAATTTGTGTTCCGGCGCCAGCCGGTAGTCGACCGACAGCACCGCGCAATCGCCCGCCTTGGCCAGTGCCCGGCAGAAATTGTCGTGCGTGTCGAGCGAGCACAGAACGAAACCGCCTCCATGCAGGAAAACCAGCAACGGCAGCCGCTCCCCATGACGAGGCTTGTAGAGTCGCGCCGGCAGCGCGGTGGCTCCGCCGACAATCTTGATGTCTTCGACCGAGGCCATCTCTGTGCGTTCGGTCGGCCAGCCGGCGGCATTCACGGCAGCGCGCAAGGCCGGGATATCGATATTGCGGAGGTCGAACTGGGGGCGTTTGGCGATGATCTCCGCCATGGCCGCCATGTCCGCATCCAGCATCATCGTCTCGACCATCGGCGCCTCCCTTGCCAGCCCAGGCGAAAAGAGTGCCGTCGCCCCGGTCGGCGCGCATCGTTCGATCGGGTGAGACCTGGCAACGAAAGGGCGCCGCCGGAAACCGGCGACGCCCTCAGGCACGTTATGCGCCGGCGCTGCTTACTGCGCGCAGTCGGCGCGCTCGACGAGACCGTCCTCACGCAGCTGGTAAGGGTTCTTGACCACCTTGAGGCTCTCGACCGAAGGCAGGAAGTGGTTGTCGGCACTCGCCGCAAGCTTGCCGGTCAAAGTCTTGATCTCGCCGGCGTTTGCCTCGATCCAGGCCGCGACCGACTTGCCGTCGGTCTTGCCCGAGCCGTTCATCGCAGCTGCGAGGATAAAGGGCTGGATGTAGTAGGGTACCAGCGCCGAAGGGCCGCCCATGCGGTCGAGCTCGGCAACCTCTGCCTTGGCTTTGGCGGCGAACTTGGCGAAGTCCTTCTCGCCGAGCGCGTCGCCCGGGCAGTAGGTCATGCCTTCGAACTGCACCGAATAGACACCCTCGAACGGCTCGGTGCCGATGGTTGCGGCGTTGCCGACCGCGTAGTTGGTCATGGTCAGGCTTGCCAGCACCGGCACGTCCCAGCCGATGTCATAGCGGTTTTCCAGCATCTTGCGCGAATCGTCGCCGATCGAGTTGATCAGCAGAACAGCCTCGGCTTCGGAATTGCGCAGCGAAAACAGCTGCGGCGTCATGTCCTCGGTGCGGAAGGCGAATTCCTGCACGGCGACCGGCTCGACGCCCTTGCCCTTCATGTAGTTGACGATATCGGCGACAGCCGCTTTCGACATGCCGCCATTGTCCGAGATCAACGCCAGCTTGGTGAGCTTCAGCACGTCGAGAGCGTAGGTGATATTGGGGATCATCTGGTTCTCGCCGATCGGCGAGGTCGAGAAGTGATACGGACCGACCTGCGGCGTCAGCTGGGTAGAGGCGGCGCTGGAAATCTGGGCGATGTTGGCTTCGGTGCCGATCGGCATCAGCGGCGTTGTTTCCTGGCTGGTCGCAGGGCCGACAACCGCCTGCACCTTTTCGCTTTCGATCAGGCGACGCATTTCGCTGACGCCGTGCGTCGGATCGGTCATTGTGTCGGCAAGGACGAGCTCGACCTTCTTGCCCAGGATGCCGCCGGAGGCATTGATATCTTCGATCGCGCGCTTCCAGGCGATCTCGGCGTTCTTGCCGATTGAAGCGCCAGCACCCGTCAGCGACATGATGCCACCGATCTTGATTGTCTCCTCGGCGTGCGCGGCAGTCGCGCCAGCCAGGGCGGTGAAGGACATCAGGGCGGCTGCGAGGGTGCGCCGGCTGCGGATGCTGGTAGTCATGAACTTACTCCTCGGAAATCGGAAGCCGCCCTGTCCGCCTAACGATCCGCCTCCGCATCGTCCATAAGGACCATTGGATTGGGCCAGCGCCATCTGGCAGCAGGCTGACGCAACGTCGTGGACCAATCATGCCCTGATCTTCCAATCAGCTTTCCGGGAGCAATGCCTCTCACCCGATCGAACGATGAAGAAAGCAGCTGCGTAGCCGACACTCCGGACAATGCCAGGGCGGCATTTGTATCCGCAGCGGAGGAGCCTGCCAGCCGGAGCCGGTCATGAACTCCGAGCGCGAAAAACCCTCTTCGCCTACAAGCTCCGCCAGGGTCGTGACCTTGCCCAGCGGCAGGTCGATGAACGGATCTTCGGCATAGAGGGCATTGTAGCGCGCGATCCGCTCCTCGGACGCAGTGGCCGAATAGATGGCTCCGGGACGGTCCCGGCGCTGCCGCTCGATGATGAGCGTGCTGCTCTCGGCGTCGACCGCCGTGCGCAACGCCTTGAGAAAGCCGTCGAACGGCTTTGTTTCGGTGATGCCGGCATAGAGCAGTTCTGCCAGGCGGTCGTGGTCGGGCCAGGCCGTGGATGTTTCGGCCCGGTTGGCCACGCGTCAGCTCTGGTCGGGCTTGGCGTAGCGCTTGATCAGGTCCAGGAACAGCGGGGTTTCGCCGCCGCCGTGAACTTCAAGCTGCGCGCCGGTGACAAAAGTCGCGGTCGGGTTGGCGAGGTACAGGGCGGCGCGGGCGATGTCTTCGCCGCGGCCCATGCGCTTCATCGGCACGGAGGCGGCGATCGCCTCCTGCGCCTCGAGCGATCCGTAGGTCTCTTCGGCCTTCTCGGTCTCGATCAGGCCGACGATGATGGCGTTGACCCTGACCTTCGGCGCCCATTCCTGGGCAAGGCTGGCGGTCAGGCTCAGAAGCCCAGCCTTGGCCGCGCCATAAGCAGCGGTGCCCGGCGACGGTCGGCGGCCCGAAACGCTGGCAATGTTGATGATGTTGCCGCCCTCCGGCAGCTTCGCCATCCACCGGTAGGCTGCCTGCGACAGATAGATCGGCGCCATCAGGTTGAGGTTGATGATGGCGTCGGAGAAGCGCGGCGAAACTGTTGCCGCGTCGACATGGGGCGAACCGCCGGCATTGTTGACCAGAACGTCGACGCGGCCATGCTCTTCTCCGACCCTGTCGAGCAGGTCGATGCAGGCTGCGGCCGTGCGCACGTCGCATTGCATGAAGATCGCCTTGTTGCCGTTGGCATGCGGCAGGCTGTCCGGCTCGGTGCGCGCGCACACCACGACGACTGCCCCTGCGCCCAGGAAACCCTCGGCTATGGCGCGCCCGATTCCCTTGGTGCCGCCGGTCACAATGACCACGCGTCCCACGAAATTGGTCGAAGCCGGTAGCGTCGCGCTGCTCATTTCATTCTCCACGCTGGTCGTGCGTATCGCGTCTGTCGTTGCGCACAGTCCTACAGGTCTTTAAGTCCATCGATGGCGGCTTTATTCGTCTCTTCGGACGATGCCTGCCGCTGGCCGGTGCCTATGTTCGCGCCAAACTAGCCCGGCTGTCGCCTTGGTGCACAGCCCTTTGTCGTATCGGCCTCGCGCCGTCAGGTAGCCAGATGATTGCAGAAGACGCCAACTGGAAGTTCACCACGATCCCCAACCTTTGCGCGCGCGCCGCGGAGGTCTATGGCGACCGGCCGGCCATTGAGGACGGCATCACCCTGAACTACGTCGAACTCGATGCCGTTCGCCGTCGCGTCGCCAAGGCGATGATCGCTGCCGGCGTCCAGAGGGGCGACCGGATCATGATCTGGGCCCCCAACACCTGGAAGTGGTTCGCCACCGCACTCGGCCTTGTCAGCGCCGGTGCGGTGCTGATCCCCGCCAGCACCCGCTTCAAGGGCGCGGAGATCGCCGAACTGGTCAAGCGCAGCGGCACCTCGATGCTGTTTTCGGTCGGCGAATTCCTCGGCGCCTACTATCCCGATCAGCTCAAGGCTGAGACGCGCGAAATCCTGCGACAGGTCGTCGTCATCGGCGAGCCGCGCGGCGGCGATCTCGACTGGGACAGCTTTGTCGCCAGGGGCGACAGCATCAGCGACGCGGAGCTCGCCGAGCGCGAAGCGACGGTCGGCCCCGATGATCTCTGCGACATGCTTTTCACCTCGGGTACGACCGGCTACCCCAAGGGCGTCATGTACGGTCACCAGCAGTGCCTCAAGGCGATCGACGCCTGGGCAACGCGCGTCGGCATCCGCGAACATGACCGCATCCTGGTCATCCCGCCCTTCTTCCATGCCTTCGGCTACCGCTCGGGCGCCATCGTCTCGATGATGCGCGGCGCCGTCCTCATGCCGCATCTGACATATGACGCAGGCGAAATCCTCAAGCGCGTCTCCGAGGAAAAGATCAGCGTCATTCCCGGACCGCCGGCCATCTTCCACGGCATGCTGCAGCATCCGGAACTGGCGAAGTTCGACACCAGTTCGCTGCGTCTCGGCGTGACCGGTGGCGCGGTGGTTCCCTCGATCCTCATCCGCCGCATGCGCGAGGAGCTTGGCTTCGCTGGCGTGGTCAATGGCTACGGCCTGACCGAATGCGGCGGCTACGGCACCATGTGCCTGGCGACCGATCCCGACGAAGTCATCGCCAACACCGCGGGCAAGGCCGCGGCCGGTGTGGAAGTCCGCATCATGGACGACGACAGGAACTTCCTGCCCGACGGCCAGCCAGGCGAAGTGGTGATCCGTGGCTACATTGTCATGAAGGGCTACTTCAACGATCCGGAATCGACCGCCAAGACCATCGACTCCGAGGGCTGGCTGCACACCGGCGACGTCGGCTATTTCGACGCCGATGGCAACCTGCGCATCGAAGACCGTCTCAAGGACATGTACATCACCGGCGGCTTCAATTGCTATCCGGCCGAGATCGAGCGCATGCTGAGCACGCATCCGGCGATCGGCATCGTCGCCGTAATCGGCGTTCCCGAAGAACGCCTCGGCGAGGTCGGGAAGGCCTATGTTGTGCTGCGTCCCGGCACAGCGGCGACGGAAAAGGAAATCATCGACTGGTCGCGCGCCAACATGGCCAACTACAAGTGCCCGCGCTTTGTCGAAATCCGGTCTTCGCTGCCCACCAGCCCGCAGGGCAAGGTGCTGAAGAACCTTTTGCGGGATGAGGCTCCCCAAGACGCCTGACCGCCCGCCGCCTGCCCTTCAGCCTCCCGGCCGAAGCGGCAGGCCTCCAATCGCTGAACTGAAAACGGGATGGCTTTTCGCCGTCCCGTTGTCGTTTGGCGGACCATTGATCGCGGACATCGCCCCAGGTTTCGCCGGCAGCGGGCCAAAATGCAAAAGGGCGCCGGTTTCCCGGCGCCCTCGAGCAACAGACTTGGCTGGCGTCTATGCGCCGTAGACGGACTTCGGCGCCGGCCGCGCGGCGACCAGGTCCTTGATCTTGTCGCCGAGCGCAGCCGCGTCCCAGCGGCTGCCCTTGTCGAACTCCGGACCATCGTTCCAGCCGAGGCAGACGCGGATCTTGCCGCCGATCAGCTCGAAGACCTGTCCGGTGACATCGGCCGACGCCGAGCTGCACAGCCAGGCAACCAGCGGCGCGGTGTTTTCCGGGGCGAAGATGTCGAACTCGCCGTCCTTGGCCTGCATCGCCTCGGCAAACGCCGTCTCGGTCATGCGCGTGCGGGCGTTGGGAGCGAGGCCGTTGGCGGTGATGCCGTAGCGGCGCAGTTCCGCAGCCTGGACCAGCGTCAGCGAGGCGATGCCGCCCTTGGCCGCCGAGTATGCGCTCTGGCCGACGCTGCCCTGCAGGCCGGCACCCGACGAGGTGTTGACGATGCGGGCGTCGATCTGCTTGCCCGCCTTCTGCTGGGCGCGCCAGTAGTCGACGGCGTGCCGGCTGACGCAGAAATGGCCGCGCAGATGCACGCGAAGCACCGCGTCCCACTCTTCCGGGGTGCAGGACACGAACATGCGGTCGCGTACGAAACCGGCATTGTTGACCACTGCGTGCAGATCGCCGAACGCGTCGAGCGCGGCCTTGACGATGCGACCGCCGGCCTCGAAATCGGTGACGTCGTCATAGTTGGCGACGGCCTGGCCGCCCATGGCCTTGATTTCGTCGACCACCTGCTGCGCCGGCGTCTCCGTCGTCGCATCGCCATGGGTGCCGACGCCGAGATCGTTGACCACCACCTTGGCGCCCTCGGACGCCAGTCCAAGCGCATAGGCGCGGCCCAGGCCGCGGCCTGCCCCGGTGACGATGACAACCCTGTTTTCGCAAATACCCGACATTTTGGTCTTTCTCACTTTGTCTTTGTGGACAGCCGCACCGCGCGTGCCTGGCCAGCGTTGCGCTTGCGGTTGGGCTCCACTGAACGGAGCGGTTCGCATTCGACGAGGTCGGCGAGCGACCTGTCCGCCAGTCGCTGATACTCACCGTCGCCATTGTTGCGCCAGCGGATCGCCTCTTCCGGCATTTCCTTGATGACTTTCGCCGGATTGCCTGCAACCAGGCTGCGCGCCGGCGTCACCGTGTCGTTCTTGACCAGGCTGAGGGCGGCCACCAGGCTGTCCTCGCCGATGACAGCGCCGTCCAGCACGACAGAGTTCATGCCGACAAGCGCATTTTCGCCAACGTGACAGCCATGCAACACCACGCCATGCCCGATGGTCGCGCCGCGGCCGACGATGCAGTCCGAACCCGATCCGGTGTGCAGGGTGCAGTTGTCCTGCACGCTCGAGTCTCCGACCACCGTGATGCGGCCGAAATCGCCGCGCAGCGCCGCTCCGGGACCGATGTAGCAGCGCGGACCGATGGTCACGTCGCCGATCAGAACGGCCGTAGGGTGCAGGTAGGTGGTCGGATCGACGACAGGGACGATACCCTCGAAGGCGTAGCAAGGCATGGTCAGAGCCTTTCGATGATGGTCACGTTGGCCTGGCCACCGCCTTCGCACATGGTCTGCAGCGCATAGCGGCCGTTGCGGCGCTCGAGTTCGTTCAGCATCGTGGTCATCAGACGTGCGCCGGTGGCGCCAAGCGGGTGGCCAAGAGCGATCGCCCCACCGTTCACATTGACCTTGTCGTGCGGGATGCCGAGTTCCTTCATCCAGGCGAGCGGGATCGAGGCGAACGCTTCGTTGCATTCGAACAGGTCGATGTCGTCGACCTTCAGGCCGGTCTTCTCGAGCGCATGGCGGGTCGCCGGGATCGGTGCTGTCAGCATCCAGACCGGGTCGTCGCCGCGCACGCTGATGTGATGGATGCGGGCGCGCGGCTTCAGGTTGTGGTCCTTCACGGCGCGCTCGGAGGCAATGAGCAGCGCAGCCGAAGCGTCGGCGTTCTGGCTGGCCACGCCCGCATGTACGCGGCCGCCTTCGATCAGGGTCTTCAGCGTTGCCATCTTCTCCATCGACGTGTCGCGGCGCGGCGTCTCGTCGACGGCGAAGTCGCCGACCGGCACGATCTCGCCGGCGAAGCGGCCTTCATCGATCGCCGCCACCGCACGTCGATGGCTTTCATAGGCAAAGCGTTCCATCTCTTCGCGGCTGCACTGCCACTTCTCGGCAATCATCTCGGCTGAACGGAACTGGCTCACTTCCTGGTCGCCGTAGCGTGCGTTCCAGCCCGGCGAGGTGCTGAACGGATCGGGAAAACCGAACTGCGGCCCGACCAGCATGGCCGAAGCCATAGGGATCATGTTCATGTTCTGGACGCCACCGGCCACCACCAGGTCCTGCGTGCCGCTCATCACAGCCTGCGCCGCGAAATGCACCGCCTGCTGCGCCGATCCGCACTGGCGGTCGACTGTCACGCCAGGAACGTGGTGAGGCAGGCCTGCCACCAGCCAGCAGGTGCGGGCGATGTCGCCGGCCTGCGAACCGATGGTATCGGTGCAGCCGTAGATGACATCATCCACCGCATTCGGATCAATACCGGTGCGCGCCATCAAGGCCTTGATAGGCTGGGCGCCGAGATCGGCGGAATGAAGGCCTGCGAGCGAACCCTTCTTGCGTCCGACAGGCGTGCGGACGGCGTCTACGATGTAAGCTTCAGGCATTTTCGGCCTCCCTGGCAAAAGTGTGTTCGGGTCCAAGCGCGGCGCCGAAAACGCGAGCGGAGACGCGCCCGCGATGGAAGGCGGGGCCGCCCCACCAGTTGGTCAGCGCGATGCCGCGCTTCAGGAAAAAGTGGACGTCGACCTCCCAGGAATAGCCCATGGCTCCATGCACCTGGATCGAGGTACGAGCGGCGACGTCGGACGCGTCGGCGCAGGCAAGCTTCGCCTGCGAGATGCGAGCGCGGCTGTACAGGTCACCCTGCTCCAGCTGGGCAGCGGCGGCATGCAGCACCGGCCTGGCGAATTCGATCTTGACCTGCGCGGTGGCAAGATGGTGCTTCACCGCCTGATACGAGCCGATCGGCTTGCCAAACTGCTGCCGCTCCTTGGCGTAGGCCACGCCGAGATCGACGCAACGCTGCGCCATGCCCTGCATCTGGGCCGCGGCAAACAGCGCGCCGCGATCTAGGGCTGCCGCGAGCGGCGCTTTGGCCAGGGTTGCGTCGGCCAACAGCGTTTCGGCACTCGGCTCGAACTCGACGGTGAACAGACGACGGAACGGGTCGACGCTCGGCTGGGCAACGAGCGTCGCCTTCACCGTCTCGACCAGATGCACCGCGCCATCACGGACAACGATAATGGCCTCAGCGGTATCGGCATCAGCCACGAACGGATTGGCAGGGTGCGCAACGGTGACCGTCACCTCGCCCGCCAGCGCCCGCTCGAGCAGAGCCCCAACGCGCGGGTTCCCGGCAAACGCGGCGAGCAACGGCAATGCAACGCCGGCATTTTCGACCAGCGGCTCAGGCAGTCCAGCATAGCCGCAAGCTTCGGCGATCTGCACGAAATCGACAGCCTTGAGGCCGAGGCCGCCCTGCTCTTCGGCGACAAGCGCCCCGGCAAGGCCCATCTCGACGATCTTGGCCCAGCGGACCTCGTCGCGCGCGGCACCCTCGCCCATCAGCCGGCGCAGGTCGGCCGGCTGGCAAACGTCGGCGAGCAGCTCGCGCACGACGTCTGATGTCATCGTCTGTTCTTCGGAGAAACGGAAATCCATGTGTCGTCCCTCCCCTTAGGCGCGCGGCAGCCCGAGCATGCGCTCGGCGATGATGTTGCGCTGGATTTCGTTCGATCCCGCATAGATCGGTCCGGCCAGCGAGAAGAAGTAGCCGTCCAGCCAGCGCCCGATATCGCCGGCTTCCGGCGCGCTGCGCAGCAATTCGGCGCGAGCCCCCAGAATGGAGAGTGCCGCCTTGTGCAGTGCTATGTCCATTTCGGACCAGAAGATCTTGTTGGTGCTGGCCTCGGCGCCGATATGGCCGCCGGCGGCGAGCCGCGAGGCAGTGGCGTAGATCGACAGGGCATAGGCCTCGGCATCCATCCAGGCCTGCAGAACAGTCGCGCGGACTGTCGGCTCGACCTCGGCTTCATGCGCCTTGAACAGCTCGACCAGCTTGCGCGCCGCCACCTGGAAGCGGGCCGGACTGCGCAGCATCAGGCCGCGCTCGAAGCCGGCAGTCGCCATGCAGATGTTCCAGCCTTCGCCTTCGCCACCGAGACGGTTGAACGCAGGAACGCGAACGTCGTCGAGGAAAATTTCAGCGAAGCCGGTTTCGCCGTCGATCTGCGGAATCGCCTGCACCCGCACCCCCGGAGCGTTGAGCGGAAAGAAGATCAGCGACAGGCCCTTGTGGCGCTGCGAGGCAGCGTCGGTGCGGAACAGGCCAAAGGCCCAGTCGGCGAAGACCGCGCGCGACGACCAGATCTTGTGGCCCTTGAGAACATAGTCATCGCCTTCGAGCACGGCGGTGGCGCGCACGGCAGCAAGGTCGGAACCCGCCTGCGGCTCGGACCAGGCTTGCGCCCAGATTTCGTCGCCCGAAGCCATGGAGGTCAGGAAGCGCGCCTTCTGTTCGTCCGTGCCGTATTCCATCAGCGTCGGGCCGAGCAGGAAGATGCCGTTCTGGTTGACGCGCAGCGGTGCGCCGGCACGGTAATACTCTTCCTCGAAGATCAGCCACTGGATCAGGTCAAGGCCGCGGCCGCCGTAGCTTTCCGGCCAGGTGACCATACCCCAGCGCCCTTCGTTGAGCACACGCTCCCAGGCGCGGTGCGCCTCGAAGCCCTCGCGGCTTGCATCGAAGGACGGCAGCGGCGTGCTCGGCACGTGAGCTTCGAGCCAGGAGCGCACTTCCAGGCGGAAGGCCTCTTGCTCTTCGGTGTAGTTCAGATCCACGCTTGGAAATTCCTGTTTGGTCGTCTGGCGGCGAGAAGGCTCAGCCTTCGCCGGCCTGCTTCTTGTTGGCGGCGGCCATGCTCTTGGCGTCCTGGCCGCCGAGCGTGTTGCCGGTGGTCAGGTCGTTCTGGGCATGGGCGAAGTGGTGCATGTGGTAGTGGGCGTCCATCGCCGTGCGCTTGCCGCGCAAATCCTCGACGTGATTGATCGCCTGCTTGGAAAGCCAGAGCCCGAGCCGCGGATACTGCGCCAGCTTCTCTGCCATGGCCCGGCCAGCCCCTTCGAGTTCGTCACGGGTGACGATCTTGTTGACCATGCCATACTGTTCGGCACGCGCGGCCGGCATGCGCTCGCCCAGCATCAGGAACTCTTTTGCCACGCGCGGCGGCAGTTCAAAGGCATGGGCGAAATATTCGACACCGGGAATACCCATCCGCACGACCGGGTCCTGGAAGAACGCGTCGTCGGTGGCGACGATGAAATCGCAGACCCAGGCCAGCATCAGCCCGCCGGCAACGCAGGCGCCCTGCACCAGCGCGATGGTTGGCTTGGGGATGTCGCGCCAGCGCCGGCACATGCCGAGATAGACCTCGTGCTCCCTGGTGTAGAGCATCTCGGCCGCCGGCTTGTTGGTGTGGTCGGACCACATCAGGCGGCGGTCGAAGGTCTTGTTGACGTCACGTCCCGGGGTGCCGATGTCATGACCGGCCGAGAAATGCTTGCCTGCACCGCGCAGGATGATGACCTTCACCGCGTCGTCGTCGACAGCGCGCTTGAAGGCGTCGTCGAGCGCATAGGTCATCTGAGAATTCTGGGCATTGTTGAACGTCGGCCGGTTCATCGTCACCCAGGCGATCGGCCCTTCGGTTTCGTACAGAACCGGCTGGTCGGTCTCATAGGTAATATCAGCCGTGCGCGGCTCTACCAGATCGCTCATGTTCGGTTTTTCCGCTGACAATTCAAATTCGTAGCTGACGGCAAACTATGGCTCCCCGCAAGGGGTGCAATCGTCCAAAGGGACTAACGCAACGGCCCGAAAACCACTTTCGATTTTCGGGCCGGAACGGCTCTGTGGCGGCGCTGCACATCAGGACGCAGCGGGCATATCCAACGCTCGCGGCGTCACTTGCAGATGGTGTCGATTTCCGCCAGTTCTTCGGCGGAAAGCTTCCAGCTGGCAGCGGCCGCGTTGGCCACGACCTGCTCGGGCCGGGTCGCGCCGGCAATCACGCTCGACACGATCGGCTGCGCCGCCAGCCACGAGAACGCCAGCTCGAGAATGGTCTTGCCACGCGCATCGCTGAAGGCGATCAGCTTTTCCACCTTGTCTAGATTGGCGTCAGTCAACCCAGCCTTGAAGTAAGCCATGTTCATACGCGTATCGGCCGGAATTTCCTGGCCCTTTCGGTACTTGCCGGTCAGCAGGCCGCTGGCGAGCGGGAAATACGGCAGCAGCGTCATGCCGGTCTTGCGCATTGCCGGAAACAATTCCGTCTCGGCCGAACGCGAAATGAGATTGTATTCGGTCTGCGTCGACAACAGGCTATGGAGCCCGTGGTGGCGCGACGTCCAGCTGGCATCGACCAGTTGCCATGCCGGCAGATTGGAGCAGCCCAGGTAGCGCACCTTGCCCTGCCTGACGAGGTCGTCGAGCGCCCGCAGCGTCTCTTCGATCGGGGTCAGCGGATCCGGGAAATGGTACTGGTAGACGTCGATGTAGTCGGTCTTCAGGCGTCGCAGGCTGGCTTCCACCGCACCCATGATGTAGCTGCGCGATCCATTGTAGCGAGTGCTCTTCTCGCGGTTAAGCGGCGAAGCGAACTTCGTGGCCAGCACCACATCCTTGCGGCGGTCGCCGAGGATGTCGCCGAGCGTGCTCTCCGAGCCGCCGTTGATGCCATAGGAATCCGACGTGTCGAGAAGGGTGATGCCTGCGTCGAGGGCAGCGAACACAACCTTGCGCGCGCCGTCGGCGTCGAGGGCCTTGATCATGCCGCCGAAGTTGTTGCAGCCGAGGCCGACCACGGAAACCTCAAGGCCGGAATGGCCCAATACGCGCTTTTCCATCTCGTCTACTCCATCATCTCTGTTCGCTAACTATTTGCAATTGTTGTGGATTGCCTCACGCCGCAGCCTTGATGAGGTCGGCGGCCTTTTCGGCGATCATCACGGTCGCCGCGTAGGTATTGCCGTTGACCAGAACCGGCATGACCGAGGCATCGGCGACGCGAAGCCGCTCGACGCCACGCACCCGAAGCTGCGGATCGACCACCGAACCCATATCCGCGCCCATCCGGCAGGTGCCGGCCGCGTGGTAGTGCGTGACAGTGGTCGCCAAGATATCTGCCTTCAAATCCTCGACCGACCGGATCGGCCCTGACGGCAACAGCTCCTGGCCGAGCGCGCCGCGCAAGGCAGGGCGATGAACCATGGCGCGCACCCGATCAGCCCCTTCCGCCAGAGTGCGCAGATCGCGCGGATCGGAGAAATAGTTGGGCGAGATCGCCGCGTGGGTGAGCGGGTCCGCCGACTTCAGCGTCACGCGACCTCGGCTGTAGGGCGAACCATGATTGAGCAGCAGCGTGAAGCCGTGCTCTTTCGGCAATATGCCGAGCACGCCCGGCCCGCGCCGGATCACCAGCGCCGGCGCCATGCACACCTGGATTTCCGAACCGGCGTCGCCGCTGTCCGTGCGAAAAAAGCCGCTCGTCGGAAACAGGCCGCGGCTCAGCACGCCGCGTCGAGCGAACACATACTCGGCGCCGGCTTTCAAAGCGCCCCACGGCCTGACGTGCGAATAGGCGCTGACCGGCATGGTGGTCTTGTACATCAGCCTGTACATCGGATGGTTCTGCAGGTTCTTGCCGACTTCGGGCCGATCAGCAGCAACGGTGATGCCCAACTGGTTGAGCCGCCTGGCATCGCCGATGCCCGACAGCATCAGCAGTTGTGGCGAGTTCACCGCCCCTCCGCTGAGGATTATCTCCTTCGCCGCGCGCGCCACCTTGGTTCGCCCGGCGTGGACGAACTCGACACCTGCGGCAACGCCCGCCGCGACGACAACACGAAGAACGGGCGCATCGACGATCAGGGTCAGGTTGCGGCGCTTCAGGGCCGGATGCAGGAACGCAGCCGATGTGCTTGAGCGCCTGCCCCGCCCGATCGTCAGATCGACATGGCCGATGGCTTCCTGCGCGTCCTTGTTGAGGTCGTCGCTGACCGGCAGGCCCTCTTGCCCACCCGCCGCCACGAACATGTCGCAGACGGGCGCGGTCCCTGCCCCCTTGGAAACCTGGAGCGGCCCGTTGTCGCCATGGATGTCGTTGGCGCCGCGTTCATTGGTTTCGGATCTCTTGAAATAGGGCAACACGTCGTCGTAGCCCCAGCCATCGCAACCCAAATCGCGCCAGTTGTCGTAGTCGCTGCGATGCCCGCGCATGTACATCATGCCGTTGATCGAGCTCGAGCCGCCAACGACACGGCCTTGGGCCCAATACAGCTTGCGGCCGCCCAACGCCTGGACCGGCTCTGTTTCGTAGCTCCAGTTGTAGGCAGGGCTCGTTCCCGTCACGACGTTCGCGCCGGGGATCTTGAGCAGCAACGCCTTGTCCAGCCCACCAGCCTCGATCACCGCGACGCGCATGTTGGGGTTCTCGGACAGACGGGCGGCGAGCACGCAACCAGCCGCGCCTGCGCCAACGATGACGTAGTCGAATTCCAGGTCGTTCAGGTCGGTCACGTTTACTTCTCGAAATCTCGCCGCGCGACGCCCTTGGGCCAGGGCAGATGCGCGTGTTCGGCGGCAAGAACCGTCAATCTGTCGGCGACGTCGGGGGTGACGATCTTGGCGGCTCGGCGGACGCGCAGGTCGACATGGATCGACAGTCCTTCGACCGTCGCCGCCCTGTAGTTTTCGTCGACATTCCACAATTCGTGGAAATGGTGCACGCGCTTGAGGTCGGTCCACAGCACGCGGCTGCGCGCCTCCAGCCGCGCGTCGGGCATCAGCTCGCGTTCGTAGCGAACGATCTTTTCCAGCCGGAAGAAACTGTAGCTGGACGCCCTGATGTAGTCGTCGTGGATGCCGAACACCTCGAACAGGTCGCATTCGGCAATATCGAAGACCCGGTCGTACCACGACACGTTCATGTGCCGGTTCACGTCGAGCCAATGCGGCTCGACCGTTCCCTTGAAGCTGATGTAAGGGCGCGGTTCAGCCTCGAGCACCTCGGCAACATCGCCATGTGTGCCGTCGGTCGCCGCGCCCTGTCCAGCCATTCCTGCCTACTCCGCCGCAGTGGCCGACGGTGCGTTCAGCTTCTCGTCCAGTTCCGAGGCAAGGCAGGAGAACTTGACCTGGCCGCGCTCGATGATCATCGCGCGGTCGGCATAAGGTGCCGTCACCGCCAGGTGCTGCTCGACGATGACTACCGCGGTGCCGGTCTGCGCCCAGCGGCGCAGGAAGGCGAGGATCGGCGGCAACAGCGCCTGTGCCAAACCCATCGACGGTTCGTCGCACAACAGCACCTTGGGCTGCGCGATGAACGCCTGGCCGAGCGCCAGCATCTGCTGCTGGCCACCCGACAGGTCGCGAGCGTAGAGCTTCTGCTTTTCCTTCAGGATCGGGAAAACCGCGTAGATTTCCTCGACCGCGTTGTTGAATCCGGCGCGGTCGCCACGGCGCGCCGCAGCTCCCATTCGCAGATTGTCGTAGACGCTGAGTTCGGGAAACACGCGGTGCCCGTCGAGCACCAGACGCAACCCGGACTGCGCCACCTTTTCCGGGGCGGTTCCGCCGATCGACTTGCCGTCGAGCAGGATCTGTCCGCTGTCGGGCTTGTTGAAACCGGCGATTGCCCGCATCAAGGTTGACTTGCCCGCACCGTTCTCGCCGCCGATCAGCAGGATTTCGCCTGCCTTGGCGGTTAGCGACACGTCCCGCAACACCGGGATGGTGCCATAGCCTGCAACCAGATTCTTGACCTCAAGCATGGCGCGACCCCACGAACATATGCTGCACTGCCGGGTCCTTGGCGACCACATCAGGCTTGCCAGAAGATACCACGCGACCCTGTTCGAGGACGGTGATCGTGTCGGCGATTCCCCACACCAGATCGAGATCGTGCTCGACGAGGATGACGGTCTTGCCCATCTGGCGGCTCAGGAACTTGACGAGATTGGCGAAGTTGGTGCGCTCGCTCTGCGAAAGGCCGGCTGCCGGCTCGTCGAACAGCACGATCGTTGCCTCCTTGAGCACCGTACGCATCACTTCCACCAGACGGCGCTGGCCGTGCGACAGAAGATTGGCGCTGTCCTGGCCGAACTCGCTCTCCATCGCGTTGGCGAGCGCCGTGATGTCAGGGCTGGCAGGACCGACGCGGGCGTCGATGCCGATCTTCAGATTGTCCCACAGCGACAGCTGACTGAAGATGCGCGGCGCCTGGAAGGTCCGGCCAAGGCTCATGTTGGCGATGCGGTCTGCGGCCATGTTGGTCGCGTCGACACCATTGATCATGAACGAGCCGGTGTTCAGGCGGGACAGACCGCTCAACACGTTGAGCAGGCTGGTCTTGCCCGAGCCGTTGGCGCCGATCAGGCCATGCACCTCGCCCTTGCGGACCTTGAGGTCAACGGCGCTGACAGCAACCACTTCGCCGAACTTCTTGGTGCCGTTGCGCACCTCGACAGCGATCTCGTTGCTCGGCTCGTGAGCAACCTTGCCGGACTGCAGGTCCGCTAGGTAGCCGTCGATCCTGAATGCCTGTTCGCCGCCGCCGGTCTGCTTGCGCTTGGCGCGCAGGCGCTCGATCGAGCCGACGATGCCGTCCGGGAAGATCAGAACCGCGAGCAGCGTCAAGCAACCGTACATCAGCAGGCGATATTCGACGAATTGCGCCAGCAGGATGTTGGGCAGGATGAAGACGATCCAGATGCCGATGACCGGTCCGAGCATCTGTCCACGGCCGCCGACGACGACGGCGAAGAAGAACACGAACGACAGCTCGATGTTGAAACCTTGCGGGCTGACGAAGGCGACGGTCGGCAGGTAGAGGATGCCGCAGATGCCGGTACCGATCGACGCGACGATGAAGGCGGTGAAGCGCATCACGCCGGGCTTGATGCCGAGCGAGCGCGCCGCCTCGGGGCTCAGCGCCGCGACGAACATGCTGCGCCCAAGTTTCGACCGGCGGATCGAATAATGGGCAAACAGCGCGATCATCGGGAACACGGCGACAGCGATCGCCAGCGGCGACATGCCGAAGACCACAGGATTGGTCAGCGCAGGGACGGTGACGCTGATGCCGTTGATCCCGTTGGTCCACTTGTCGAGCGTGACCAGGAGTTGCGGGAAGACGATCGCCGCACTCATGGTCACGAAACCGAGATGAAAACCTTGCACGCGCAGTGCGGGCAGCGCAAACAGCAGGCCGCCGAGCACGGCCGCCACGACGCCACCGACCGAAGCAGCGGCGAACGACCAGCCATGCAGGCCATAGAGGATTGCCGCACCATATGCGGCAAGTCCGAGGATCGCGCCCTGGCCGAATGACTTCTGGCCGGCATCGACGAACAGCATGTTCTGGAAGATCGCTGCGGCGATATAGATGTTCACCAGCTGGAACGTGTGGATCCAGTAGGAGTTTCCGAGGATAACAGGCCCGAAGCCGGTGATGGCGATCAGCGCGACGCCGATCCACACCTGCGTCAGGTCGGAGTTGAAGCGGCCTTTCGGCTTGGTTTCAGCGGCCATGGAAATAGGTCCGGTCTGTACGTTTGTCGCAGTCTGCATGGTTACACCCGCCTTGCGCTGACGCGCCCGAACAGGCCCTGCGGCCTGAACATCAGGATGATGACCAGCACCAGCAGCGAAGCGAGATCCTGATAGGCGCCACCGACCTTGTATGCGGTGAGCATGGCGACGACACCAACAAGCGGACCGCCAATCAGCGTTCCGGCATTGGAGCCGATGCCGCCGACCACTGCCGCGACAAAGCCGTTGAGCACGTATTTCAGGCCGGCGTCGGGGCTGACGGAGATCACCGGAGCGACGAGGAAGCCGACGGTGCCCACCATCAGGCCGCTGATCGCAAAGGAGATCAGTTGCAGGCGGCGAACCGGCAGGCCGGCGGCACGCGCCGCGTCGAAATCCTGCGACAGCGCACTGATGGCGAGGCCGATGAAGGTGCGACGCAGGAAGAAGCGCAGTGCGAAGAACCAGAAGAACATGGCAGCGATGGCAAGCGCATAGGCGCCCGGCGTGCGGGTGCCCAGGATGCGGAAGCTCGGTACGATGCTCTGGACCGAATAGGCGAACGGCCCCTGGGTAATCATCAGCAATGCTGCGACGATGACGGAAACCGAGACAGTCGAGATCAGCCAGCTGTCCTGCTCGACCGACGAGCGCAGCGGCAGAAGCGTGATGTAGCCCTGAATGGTCACAACGGCCGCGATCAGCAGGCCGGTGACAAGGAGCATCAGCGTCCACTGCCCGAGGCCAACCTGGTTGGCCAGGAAGTAGGCCGCGAAGCCGCCCAGGATGAACATGTTGCCCTGGGCGAAATTGAAGATATTGGTCGCCCCATGGACGATATTGAAGCTCATCGCGATGGTGGCGAAGATCGACCCGATGGCCATTCCTCGTATCACGATGATCAGTATTTCACTGAGCATAAGCTCGCCTCCCTGACCTCACTTATGGCACCAGACCCGCATCCATCGGGCGAACCCGGCCTGATGACGAGGATGGCGTATTTTGGCGAGAGCTTATGCGTAGCGAAGGCCGCCGCAACATCGTTCGAACGGACTAACGACAAATACCAGCAAACGCGGCGTTTGGTCGCCTGGCAGCCTGTCGTGTTTTCAGCGCGGCAGTTCCGGCACTGCCAGAAATGTATTTCCCTGTCAGGCGATGGCAACAACTATATCGCAAAGCAGTTCCGGGCAGTCGTTAGAGACGTAGAGGCCACATACTCGAGTTCCCGATCTGCCAGATCGGGTGAAATGACTTCCACGCTGAGCGGTGCAACCACTCCCATCACATCGAGCACGGCAACGAAAGCTCTGAGGTCGAAGGCGCCCTGCCCGCAAAGCTTTCGATGCATCGTGTCAGCCGCCAGCGTCCCCTCGATACGCGCATTGGCGTCGTTGACCTGGACACACAAGATTCGCTCGGCAGGAATACGCTTCAGGTCTTCGAGCGGCACTCCCGCGCGGAAGACGTGCCACGAATCGACCACAAGGCCGGCGTTGCGAATGCCATCGATGATTGGCAGTGCCGTATCGACACTGCGCACGTTGCCCCAGGCAACCAGCTCAAGTGCCATAGACAGCCCCTGTTCTTCGGCGCGGCTGCAAAGCTCCACGAACTTGCGGCGCATGGTCTCGGCGGAAATGCCACGCTCGCCGAGGTCGGGACCGACATTGACCACCGTCGCACCGAGCGCCCGCGCGGCCTCGAAGGCGATCGCCTCGTTGCGCCGGGAAAGTTCACCGGCATCGCCATCCATGAACCAGTCGGTGAGGAACTCGATGGAGACGTACTTCATGCCGTTGCGATCGAGGATCGCTCGCAGTTCGGCATTGCTCATGCCTTCCTGTCGTTGCTCGGCATAGTCACGAAAATGCAGGCACATGCCCCTGTAACCCGCCGCCGCGCACGCCTCTACGCGTTGCACAAAACCATGGCGCGAGGCGATCGGCGAGCCCGGAATGACACCGCTGATGGTGTGTGAACTGCAGACAAATTCTCTGGCTGCCATATCGTTCCTGAGCTGATTGGAGCTTGTTTCTCCTCACAAAGCTCCCGTCATAGCGCTACTTACAGGTCCGTTTGGACTAAAACGACAGCCGTCACCGGCGGTAGGCAACAAAAAAAGCCCCCGGAAACCGGGGGCTTTTCGGCGCACCTTGCGGTACGCACGATCGATGTCGCTTACTGCGGCAGCTTGTCGTCCACGCCCTTGACGTAGAAGTTCAGGCCGAGCAGCACACCGTCCTGTGCCACTTCGCCGGCCTTCAGCCACTCGGTGCCGTCCTGCTTGGTAACCGGGCCGGTAAACGGGTTGAACGAGCCCGACTTGATCTTGGCTTCGGTTTCCTCGGCCAGCTTCTTGGTCTCGTCCGACATGTTGGCGTAAGGCGCCATCACGACGTGGCCTTCCTTCATGCCGCCCCAGATGTCGCTCTGCTTCCAGGTGCCGTCAATGACTTCCTGGATGCGCTCGATGTAGTACGGACCCCAGTCGTCGACGATCGACGTCAGCTGGGTGGTCGGGCCGAACTTGATCATGTCGGAAGCCTGGCCGAACGCCTTGATGCCGCGCTCGGTCGCAACCTGCATCGGAGCGGTCGAGTCGGTGTGCTGCGTGATGATGTCGACCCCCTGGTCGATCAGCGCCTTGGCAGCATCAGCTTCCTTGCCGGCGTCGAACCAGGTGTTGGCCCATACGACCTTGACCTTGAAGTCCGGGTTGACCGACTGCGCGCCGAGCATGAACGAGTTGATGCCCATCACAACTTCCGGGATCGGGAAGGATGCGATGTAGCCGGCGACGCCAGCCTTCGATTCCTTGGCGGCGATCACGCCCTGGATGTAGCGGCCTTCATGGAACTTCGAATTGAAGGTCGCGACATTCGGATGCTCGCGCTTGTAGCCCGTGGCGTGTTCGAACTTCACGTCCGGGAACTTGCCGGCGACCTTGTTCAGCGGATCCATGTAGCCGAACGATGTTGCGAAGATGATGTTGCAGCCCGAACGCGCGAAACGCTCGATGGCGCGCTCGGCGTCAGCGCCTTCCGGTACGCTTTCCAGATAGGCCGTCTCGAGTTCGTCGCCAAACTTCTCCTTCGCATGCAGCAGCCCCTGGTGGTGCTGGTAGGAATAGCCGAAGTCGCCGATTGGGCCGACATAGATCCAGCAGGCCTTGACCTTGGCTTCCGCCGCCACCGTGCCGAACGACATCACGGCTGCGGCGGCCGCCAACGACAATATTGTCTTCTTCATTTCATGTTCCTCTTACTGGTTGCCCGGGGCACTATCCCATCAACGTTTTTTATAGTCCCAGAAGCGCAATCCCTTGCCGCCCCCGCCTTAGGGACGCGACTCAAAATCTTGCCCTTAGCGATCTGGCACAAACGGCCGCCCCAATGAAGCCGGAGTGTTCACCATCGTCAGTCGCCTGTTGCGTGAGATTAGAACAAGCACCACGACGGTAGCCAGATAGGGTAGCGAAGAAAGCAGCTGCGACGGCACGCCGATGCCCAGCGCCTGGGCATGAAGCTGGCCGATCGAAACCGCTCCGAACAGATAGGCGCCCGCCAGCACCCGCCACGGGCGCCATGAGGCGAAGACCACCAGCGCCAGCGCGATCCAGCCGCGGCCGGCGGTCATGTTTTCATTCCACTGCGGGGTGTAGACGAGCGACAGGTAGGCACCGGCAAGACCGGCACAGGCGCCGCCGAACATCACCGCCATGTAGCGGATGGCAATGACCTTGATGCCAAGCGCATGGGCCGAGGTGTGGTTGTCGCCGATCGAACGCAAGGTGAGGCCTGCGCGCGTCTTGAACAGGAAGTAGGCGACGCCGCCGGTCAAGACGATCGAGACGTAGAACAGCGGATCCTGGCCGAAGAACAGCCTGCCGACCATCGGCAGGTCGCTGAGACCGGGAATGTAGACGTAGTCCATCTTGACACCCGGCAGGCCAACGAAACTTTCGCCCATCATGCCGGCCAGGCCGAGGCCGAGCAGCGTCAGCGCCAGGCCGGTGGCGACCTGATTGGTGACCAGCGTCAGCGTCAGGAAGCCGAACAGCAGCGAAAACAGCGCGCCGACCATGATTGCCGCGAGCACGCCGAGCCATGGCGAGCCGGTGGCCAGTGCCACGCCGAAGCCGGTCACCGCGCCCATCACCATCATGCCTTCGACGCCGAGATTGAGAACGCCGGAGCGCTCGACCACGAGTTCACCGACGGCTGCGATCAGAAGCGGGGTCGCCGCCGTCGCGATCGTAAGAAGAATGCCTTCAAACATTTTGCGTGGCCTCCACGGTCTTTGCAGCGGAGGTGCCGACAAAGCGGATGCGATAAAGGATGAGCGTGTCGCAGGCGAGCACGAAGAACAAAAGCATGCCCTGGAAGGCGCGAACCACCTTGTCGGAGACGCCGATGGAGATCTGCGCCGCCTCGCCGCCGAGATAGGACAGCGCAAGCACGAGGCCGGCGGCAATGATGCCGAGCGGGTTCAGGCGGCCAAGGAACGCCACGATGATGGCGGCAAAGCCGTAGCCGGGCGAAATGGTCGGCCGCAGCTGGCCGATGGCTCCGGACACTTCCGAAATGCCGGCAAGCCCTGCCAGACCGCCCGAAACCAGGAACGCGAAGAACACCATGCGCGACTGCGAGAAGCCCGCGAAGCGACCGGCGCGCGGGCTCTGACCCAGGACCTGGACCTCAAAGCCCTTCAGTGTCCGCGACAGCATGAACCACAGCGCGATCGCCGCAACGATGGCGAAGACAAAGCCCCAGTTGGCGCGACCGGAAGCCGACCAGACTTCGGGCAATGTCGCGGCAGCGCTAAAGGTCCGCGTTTCCGGGAAGTTCATGCCGGCCGGGTTGCGCCAGGGGCCGCGCACCATCCAGTCGAGAAACAGCTGCGCCACATAGACCAGCATCAGGCTGGTCAGGATCTCGTTGGTGTTGAAGCGAACCTTGAGATAGGCCGGGATGGCGGCATAGGCGGCTCCGCCGGCAATACCCATGAGCAGCATCAGCGGCAGAACGATCCACGACTGGAAGTCCGGGAACATGACCGGCAGGATCGAGCCGACGATGGCGCCGACCACAAACTGGCCTTCGGCGCCGATGTTCCAGTTGTTGGAGAGGTAGCAGATCGAAAGGCCGACGGCGATGAGGATCAGCGGCGCTGCCTTGATCGCCAGTTCATGCAGCGACCAGACCTCGCGCAGCGGATCGATGAAATAGTAATACAGCGCCTCGACTGGGCTCTTGCCGAGCAGCGAAAACATGATCGCACCGGCGACAAGGGTCAGTCCAAGGGCGATGAACGGCGACAATGCCGCAAACAGCGCCGAGCGCTCGGGACGCTTGATAAGTTCGATCCGCATCACGCGACCTCCTTGCCGTGCTCTGCATGACCGGGCTCGGCGCCGCCCATGAGCAGGCCGATACGTTCCAAAGTGGCTTCAGCGATGGGGATTGGCTTCGACAGCTCGCCATTGTGCATGACCGCGATCGAGTCCGAGATTTCGAACAGCTCGTCGAGATCCTGGCTGATCACCAGCACCGCCGAGCCGCTGCGGGCGAGCTCGATCAGCGCCTGGCGGATACGCGCCGCAGCACCCGCGTCGACGCCCCATGTCGGCTGGTTGACCACCATCACCGATGGATTGCGGTCAAGTTCGCGGCCGATGATGAACTTTTGCAGGTTGCCGCCCGAGAGGGCTGCGGCCTCTGGGTCGGGCGCGCTCTTGCGCACGTCCATTTCGGCGATGATGCGCTGCGACGCCTGCTGGATGGCGCTGGTCTTGATGACGCCGGCGGTCCCGACAAACGCCTTGCCATCGGTCTTGTGCCTCGACAGCAGCAGGTTGTCCGACAGTCGCATGCGCGGCGCAGCACCATGGCCAAGACGCTCCTCCGGCACGAAGGCCGCCCCCAGTAGCCTGCGCTGCGAAATGCCCAGCTTGCCGGCAGCCTTGCCGCGAATCTGGATGGCGTCGGCGCTTTCCTGCAGGGCTTCGCCGGAAATCGCCTCGAACAACTCGCCTTGGCCGTTGCCGGCAACACCGGCGATGCCGATCACCTCACCACCGGCCACGCTGAGCCAGATGTCCCTGAGCGGCATCGAGAAGGGTCCCGCCGGCTTGCGGCTCATGCCACGGATGCCGAGCAACTCCTCGCCGCGCACCGCAGCCGTCGTCCGCTCGGCGTTCTTGACGTCGGTCCCCACCATCATCCGGGCGAGCGAAGCCGGCGTTTCCTGGCGCGGATCGCAATGACCGACCACCTTGCCGTGGCGCAGCACCGTGGCGCGGTCGCACATGCGCTTCACCTCTTCGAGGCGATGCGAGATGTAGAGGATCGACTTGCCTTCGGAGCGCAGCCGTTCGAGCGTTTCGAACAGCTTGTCGGCCTCCTGCGGCGTCAGCACCGATGTCGGCTCGTCGAGGATGATGAGCTCGGGCGTCTGCAGCAGGCAGCGGATGATTTCGATGCGCTGGCGTTCGCCGACCGAGAGATCGCCAACCAGGGAGTCCGGGTCAAGCGGCAGGCCATAGGAATAGGACAGCGCCCGCGCTTTGGCGGCAATGGTACCGATGGCGGTGTCGTCGGCCAGGGAAAGCGCAATGTTTTCGGCCGCAGTCAGCGCCTCGAACAGTGAAAAGTGCTGGAAAACCATGCCGATGCCGAGCTTCTTGGCAACGCCTGGGCTGGTGATGCGGACAGGCTGGCCGTTCCAGCGGATTTCGCCGCCATTCGGTTCCAGCGAGCCGAACAGCATCTTCACCAGCGTCGATTTGCCGGCGCCGTTCTCGCCCAGCAAGGCATGTATCTCGCCCTTGGCGATAGTCAGGTCGACCCGGTCGCAGGCAGTCAGCGTGCCAAAGACCTTCGTCAGACCACGAACCTCAAGCAGGTTCGGCCTGTCGGCTAAAGGGGTTGTGTCCACAACGCCTCCCATTGTCATTTTTTATATGTTCCCGAGAGCATGGTAGGCGCGTCCAGCTCCGAGCGCAAAGCATGCCACAAGTTGAAAGAGCTTCAAGAAATTCAGTGAAGACGTTAGGGTACAAGTACAGTTGTCCCGGTCGTTTTACGCCCCTCGAGGTCGGCATGGGCCTTTGCGGCGTCGCGCAAGGCATAGCGCTGGTTGATCCTGATGTTGACAGCTCCCTTGAGCACCACATCGAAAAGCGCATCCGCCGAACGGACCAGGTCGTCGCGTTTGGCGTTGTAGGCGAACAAGGTAGGCCGCGTCGCATACAGCGATCCCTTCTGCGCCAGCAGGGAAATGCTGAACGGCGGGATCGGACCCGACGACTGGCCAAAACTGACGAATGTCCCAAGCTGGCGCAGGCAATCCAGTGAACCTGGGAAGGTGTCGTTGCCGACGGAATCGTAGACCACGTCGCACTTCTTGCCACCGGTGATGGCCGCGACTTCGGCGACGAAATCCTGGTCGCGATAGTTGATGATGTGATCGAAGCCGTGCGCCTTGGCGAGTTCGCCCTTCTCCCTTGATCCGACGGTGCCGATCACGGTCGCACCGAGGTGCTTGGCCCATTGCCCGAGAATGAGGCCCACGCCGCCGGCAGCGGCGTGGTAGAGCACGGTGTCACCAGCCTTGACCTTGAACGTGCGCAGCAGCAGGTATTCGGCGGTCATGCCCTTCAGCATCATTCCCGCCGCCTGTTCGTCGGAAATGCCATCGGGCACCTGAACCAGCCTGTCGGCTGCAATGACCCGCTGTTCGCAATAGGCGCCGGTGGGAACGGCATAGGCGACGCGGTCGCCGACCTTCAGCCAGTCGACGCCCTCGCCCAGTTCGAGCACCACGCCGGCTGCCTCGCCACCGGGAATGACCGGCATGCCTGCCGGAGCCGGGTAAAGGCCGGTGCGGAAATAGACGTCGATGAAATTGAGCCCGATGGCCGTCTGGCGGATCAGCGCCTGGCCTGGGCCTGGACGTCCTGCGTCGATCTCTTCATAGACCAGCGCCTCGGGGCCGCCGTGGCTGTGAACGCGTATGGCTTTGGGCACGGGTTCAATCTTTCCCTGTTCCGAGCTCCGGTTTGCCCCCAAGATTGGGGAAAAGCTGCATCACACCACCGATGAAGAACAGATAGATGCCGCTGACCGCGATGCCGATCTTGATCCATTCGCTGGCGTTCATGCCCTGGGCCAGCGCCAGGCCGCCGAAGGCGCACCAGATCAGCGTCATCGGCAGGTTGATGCTGCGCAGCCGCACGACGCGCACTGGATGCAGGAAGTTCATCGGCACGAAGGTCAGGATGCCGGCGATCATCACGACGGCGAACGACACCCATTGCCCCGGTTCGATGACAAACAGCGTGAACACAACCATGTTCCAGACCACTGGGAAGCCCTTGAAGAAATTCTCCTTCGTCTTCATTCCGGTGTCGGCGTAGTAGATCGCACTCGACACGACGATGATCGCGCCCGACAGGAACGACAGCCCCTCGCCCATGAAGCCACTCTGGTAGAGCGCAAAAGCCGGGATCAGGACGTAGGTGACGTAGTCGATGATGTTGTCGAGAAGTTCACCCGACCAGGTCGGCAGGATCTCCTTGACCTCGAGCTTGCGCGCGATCGGACCATCGATGCCGTCGACGAAAAGCGCCAACCCCAGCCACCAGAACATCGCCGTCCAGCGTTCCTCGCTGGCTGCGACAAGCGACAGGAAGGCCAGGAACGAGCCGGACGCGGTGAGAAGATGGACCGAAAAGGCGCGTGCCTGCGGCCACGTAACTTTCTTGGGCTTCACGATCCCCGACCGATCAATTTGACAGAAATGACTGGATGAAACCAATTGTGCAGCACATCCGCAAAAGCTCTGCGCAAGGAATAGCCACCTTCCCCATCGCTTGAACCTGCTTGCAACTGCCAATCTCCCCTTTGTTCCTGACACTTAATAGCAGCGCCGCTTTCCATACAAGCCGAAAGCCGCGCCGGAGCGCGGAACGCAACGTCAACGTCGCTCCTCGCACCGGCCTGCGGGCGCCATCGCGCGACGCCAACAGCACCAGCATGGCCGCCTGGCGCAGCGAATGAGCTAAATCGCCGCGTTGATCAATGGCTTAGGCCTGCAATATACCGGGATAACTGAGGTCACATCGCACCTCGCAGAGTTGGACGGCGGCCGATGAGCGTCAACGACAGCACCCGCATTCTGGTGGCCGGCACGGGACCGGTTGGCCTGCTCTCCGCGCTGGCCTTCGCCCAGGCCGGCTTCGGCGTCGTCATTGCCGGACCACCGGCCCGCGCCGACGACGGCCGCACGACGGCCCTGATGGTGCCGGCACTGAAGGTTCTCGACCGCATCGGCGTCCTCGGCGAATTGTCGAAGGATGCGGCGCCGCTCAAGACCATGCGCATCATCGACGGCACATCCCGTCTGATCCGTAGTCCCATCGTCACCTTCCGTGCCGGCGAGATCGGCGAGGATCATTTCGGCTACAACTTCCGCAACAGCGTGCTGAACGCCGTGCTTGAGAGGGCCGTCACCGGGCACTCGGGCATCGAATGGCGCCGCGCCCTGGTCGAGCACTGGCAGCTTGGCCCGGACCTGGCCACGGCAACCCTGTCCGACGGGACATTGGTACAGTCGGCGCTGGCGGTTGCCGCGGATGGACGCGGTTCGCCGGCACGGCAGGCAGCCGGCATATCCTCGTCCTCGCGCGCGCTGCCGCAAGCGGCGCTTGTGCTGAACTTCGCCCATAGCCGCGACCACGCATTCACCTCGACGGAGTTTCACACCGAAACCGGTCCGTTCACAGTCGTTCCACTGCCAGGCCGCCGCTCCAGCCTCGTCTGGGTGGTGCGGCCAGAGACGGCAAGACAACTGGCCGACCTCGACGACGCCGCCCTGTCCGTGCGGATCGAACGCCAGATGCAGTCGATGCTCGGCCGCGTCACGGTCGACGGCGGCCGGCAGATCTATCCGCTGTCAACGTCGCTGCCCCAGCGTTTTGGCCAAAATCGCATCGCCCTCGTCGGTGAAGCCGCACACGTCTTTCCGCCGATTGGCGCGCAAGGGCTCAACCTGGGCATCAGGGATGTCGATCAGCTGGTTGAAATCGCAGCGAAACATGCCGCAGACCCCGGCAGCGCGGCAGCCCTCGCAGCTTATGACTCGTCGCGCCGGCCAGATATCCTGGCGCGCACGGGCGCGGTCAATCTGCTCAATATGTCGCTGCTCTCGGACATGCTGCCGGCGCAAATGGCGCGTGGCCTCGGCCTCAATGTGCTCGGTGGCTTTTCGCCGATCCGCGCCTTCTTCATGCGCGAAGGCCTGCGCCCGGGCAGCGGTTTTGCAGCCATTGCCGCCTCGCTGAGAGCGCCGGGCCGCATCCGCGACACGAGGCACGACTGACCCTCAGGGAAAAAGGTCCGGCGGCAGGATGCCGTGCTGGATCATGTAGAGAAGCGCTGTCACGGTCACGACCGACACGCAGGTCGTGACGAGCACGCTGGCCGACGCGCGCTCGACCCAAACGCCATACTGCTGGGCGATGACAAACACGTTCGTCGCTGTCGGAAGCGCCGCCAGCAGCACCGCCGAAAACAGCCAGACCGGCGAAAAATCGCCGATCCAGCTCAACATCACGTAGCACAGCAGCGGATGCGCGATCAGTTTGAGCACGGCGATCGGCGCCATCTCGCGCGGTACGCGCTTCAGCGGGCGTAGCGCCAGCGTCACCCCCATGGCAAACAAGGCGCAAGGTGCGGCCGCGCGCGACAGATACTCGAGCAGACGTTCGGCAGGCAGCGGCGGCCGAAACTCCACGTACGCGGCCAGAACGCCCAACGCGGTCGCGACGATGAAGGGATGAAAGACGATCTTGCTGATGACATATCGGGCTACCTTCATGGCCGGACGCGGCTCGTCGCCTGCCAGCGCCATCAGCATCGGCGCGATAGTGAAATGCATGATGTTTTCGAAGCAGAAGATCAGCGCCACGGGCACGGCGGCTTCTTCGCCGAAGGCCAGGAGCGCCAGTCCGGGACCCATGTAGCCGATATTGCCATAGGCCGAGGCCAGACCCTTGATCGTCGATTCGGCGATCTCGCCGCGGCCCTTGATGAAGGAGGCCGTGAACATCACGGTGAAGATGACGAAGGTCGAGAACACCGCGCCGAAGATATAGCTCCACTCGGTCAGCCGCTCGAAGGGAGTCTTGGCGAGAAGCTGGAAGAACAGGGCCGGCAAGGCGACATAGACGATGAATGTCGTCATCCAGCCGAGCGCCTCGACCGGCTGGCGGGTGATGCGCGCGACGACGAAGCCGACGAAGATCAGCCCGAAGAACGGAAGCACCAGGCCGATCACGTCAGACATAGCTCTGTTCCCGGATAAGATTGGCGGGCGCGGGCCGGACAGGCCTTCCGCAACGCATCGGACCCTGCTGCGGGTATCGTGCGTGTTTGGCCGCAGTCAAGCGCCACGCCATTGAATTCCTTGACCTGCTGCGCCAAATAGGTTCCGAGAGGGCACCAACAGGGCAGTCATGCGCCATTGCCTCTCCTGTTTGCCCTAAACAGTTGATCTTGCGCGTAATCAGGCAGTTGCTGCCTGACTGATGGTGACGAACATGAAGACGGCCAAATTTTCGATCGGACAGGTGGTGCGCCACCGGGTGTTTCCGTTCCGTGGCGTCATTTTCGACGTCGATCCGGAATTCGCCAACACCGAGGAATGGTACGAGGCCATCCCTGCCGAGGTTCGCCCGCGCCGCGATCAGCCCTTCTACCATCTTCTCGCCGAGAACGCCGAGACCGAGTACGTCGCTTATGTTTCCGAGCAGAATTTGCTCGAAGACAGCACCGGCGAGCCGATCCGCCATCCCCAGGTTGGCGACTATTTCGACAAGACGCCCGACGGGCGCTACGCGCCTAAGCACGGCACCAGCCACTGAACCAGCCGCCCCTCGAAGCGCAACTCATGGCCTGAAACAAAAAAAGCGGAGCCCAGGCTCCGCTTTTTTTCGGTGTTCGCTGGAACGCGGGATCAGTTGGCCGTCTTGGCCTTGTCCTGCTCTTCCTTGAGCTTCTTGGCGAAGTCTTCGTTGTTCTTCGAGACGAACTCCTGAAGCTTCTTCTGGCGATCCTCAAGATCCGACTGCTTCATCGGCTCGCCGTCGAAGGCGCCGGTGAAGCCCTGCAGCGAAACCTTGATCGGGTTCGGCTGGTTCTGGAAGTTGATCGAGGTCAGGGTCAGATCGGTGCCCTTCTTGAACGAATTGACCAATGCGTCGGTCAGCGCGATCTCGGCGACGCAACGGTCAGGGAAGCAGATCACGTAGTCGAGCTTCTGCGCCTTGGCGCCGTCGACCTGCAGGCCGATGCCCGGAGGGATGAGACGGCCGCTCGGCACGGTGACCTGGAACACCTTGCGGTTGACCTTGCCCTTGAGCTCGATCATCGAGATGCCGGTGACCAGCTGGCCGTTGGACGCGGTGAGGATGTTCTGCACGTTGCAGATATCGACGTCAGCCTGCTTGGAACAGGCCTTGAACCAGCCTTGCGGGACCTGCTGCTGCTGTGCTGCAGCGGGCGACAGGCTCGACGCCACAACGCCGGCGACACCAGCCGCCAGGAGGGACAGACGGAAACCGTCGAATTTCTGGCTCGTGAACTTCATGAAATCCTCTCAAGCAATTCCGGATCCGGCCCGGAGCCGTGTGTCGACGCTACCTGTTGGGCAAATAAGGCAACAGCATGACTTCGCCGCGCGTGTTACACCGCCCCGACGCGTGAATCCAGCCCGCTCAACTGCATTTCTTGTGACATGAGCCGGCAATGGACGGCCGATGCGTGGCTGCGCTACCCTTCGAATCAACTGGCTCCCCCAATTCGTGGAGAATCGTCGTGAGACGCACCCTTTCGTTGCTGGCCGCCGTGGCCGCAATTGCCCTGCTCGCCCCGCGCGCCGCCACCGCCGAACCGGTCCATGGACTGTCGATGCATGGACTACCCGCGCTGCCAGCCGACTTCAAAAGCTTCCCATACGTCAACTCGGACGCCCCCAAGGGCGGCAAGATCACCTATTGCGTCATCGGCAGCTTCGACAACCTCAACCCGTTCATCATCAAGAGCCTGCGCACCACCGCCCGAGGCGTGATCGACACCATCTACGGCAACCTGGTGTTCGAATCGCTGATGCAGCGCAGCGCCGACGAACCCTTCAGCATCTACGGGTTGACCGCGAAATCGGTCGACATCGATCCGGAGCGCAAATGGATCGAGTTCAACATCGACCCCAACGCCAAGTGGTCCGACGGCCAGCAGATCACGCCCGACGATGTCATCTTCACCTATGACGTGTTCACCGAAAAAGGCCGCCCGCCCTACAGCGACCGCATGGCCAAGATCGAAAAGATCGAAAAGACCGGCGATCTCAGCGTCCGCTTCACTTTCAACGACAAGGCCGACCGCGAGTTTCCACTTATCATCGCGCTGACGCCGATCGTGCCGAAGCACTTCTTCGACAAGGAAACCTTCGACAAGACGACGTTGAGGCCTGTCATTGGCAGCGGCCCCTACACCATTTCAGACGTCAAGCCCGGCGAACGAATCGTCTTCAAGCGCAATCCCCAGTACTGGGCGCGCGACATTCCTTCCAAGCGCGGTTTCGACAACTACGATCAGATCACCATCGAGTATTTCCTCAACACGGCAGCTCTGTTCGAGGCCTTCAAGAAAGGCATTTGCGACACCTTCACCGAGGCCGATCCGGTCAAGCGCGAGCGCGGCTTCGATTTCCCCGCATACAAGAACGGCGATATCGTCGCCGAGACCTTCAAGAGTGGCCTGCCGCCCGTCGTTACCGGCTTCATGTTCAACACCCGTCTGCCCAAGTTTGCCGACCCTGCGGTCAGGCAGGCGCTCGGAATGCTCTACGACTTCGAATGGGCCAATCGAAACCTATTCGGCGGCAAATATGAGCGCACCGTCAGCTACTGGCAGAATTCCGAACTGTCGGCCTTCGGCGTGCCTGCCAGCGACAAGGAAAAGGCCTTGCTGGCACCCTTCGCCGGCGCCGTACGCCCTGACGTGATGGACGGAACATACCGTCCACCGGTCACGGATGGTTCGGGCCAGGACCGCAAGGCGCTGAAGGCCGCATTCGACCTGTTCAGGAGCGCCGGCTACACGCTGAACGGCGGCAAGATGATGGACAAGCAGGGCAAGCCATTCGGCTTCGAGATCATCACCTCGTCGGAAGCCGAACAGCGTCTCGCAGCCCTCTACCAGCGGACGCTCGAAAAGCTCGGCATCGCGGTCACCATCCGCGCATTGGAGGCGGACCAGATCCAGTCCCGCAAGCAAGCCTTTGATTTCGATGCGCTGATAGGCGTCACCGGCTTCAGCGGCACGCTCTCGCCGGGCATCGAGCAGATCGGGCGCTGGGGTTCGGCCGCGGCCAACAAGGAAGGCTCCTTCAATCTCGCCGGGGTCGCCAGTCCGGCGGTCGACGCCATGATCGAAGCCATGCTCAAGGCGCGCGAGAAGGACGATTTTGTCGCCGCCGTACGGGCGCTCGACCGTCTGCTGATCTCCGGCGCCTACATGGTGCCGATGCAGCACAACTCCGAACAATGGATCGCCTATTCAAAAAGGCTGAAACATCCGGAAAAGACCCCCATATTCGGGTATCAGTTGCCGGTCTGGTGGAGCCAGGGCGGTTAAGCCGCGACATCAAGGGACTTCTCCATGAACATCGACAACAAAGTAACCATCGACGTCGTCTCGGATGTCGTCTGCCCGTGGTGTTTCCTCGGCGCCAAGCGGCTGCAAAGCGCCTTGGCGGCACTTCCGGACCTCGACGTCGAAGTGCGTTGGCGTCCGTTCCAGCTCGATCCGACCATTCCGCCGGAGGGCAAGGAGCGCAAGGCGTACATGCTCGCCAAATTCAACGATGAGAACCGCTTGAAACAGGCCCATTCCACCCTCGTGTCGCTCGGCGCCGTGGAAGGCATTTCGTTCGATTTCGAGGCGATCACGGTTGCGCCGAACACGCTCGACGCACATCGCGTCATCCGCTGGGCGGCAGCTTCCGGCGACGGCGTCCAGGGCAAGCTGGTGAGCGCGCTGTTCAGCTACTACTTCGAGCAGGGCAAGAACATCGGCGACCACGCTGTCCTGATCGAGGCCGCCCGCGAAGCCGGCATGGACGCAGCCGTCGTCGAGGCGCTGCTGCCGACCGACACCGACCGCCCCGAAGTCTCCAACGAAATTGTCACCGCGTCGCGCATGGGCATCACAGGCGTGCCGTGCTTCCTGCTCGACGGCAAATACGCAGTCATGGGCGCGCAGGAGACCGCGACGCTTGTCGACGCCATCCGTCAGGTGGCCGCAGAGATCGGCGCCGACGAACCGACTCTGAACTGACCGGGCGGCGGGGCATCGGCGACAGCTTGATGTCTCGCGGGCGCTGTCCGCGCTATCGGAAGCCGATCTCCGCTTCTGTGCGGCCTCGGGAGCCCTCATGGTGAGCTTGTCGAACTACGAGGGCGCTAGGCTGCGCCTGCTCACCTCTATGCTCCAAGACAGAAGGATCGACCTGCCGCTGCTGCGTTTGGCCACGCCAGCGGGCGCACTTGAACGCAAGGCCAGCCCAGCGCCCTCATGGTTCGACAAGCTCACCATGAGGGCTACTGATACGTAGCCGCACGACCTTCAAGAAGACAGCAGAGCACTCTGTTGACCGCCCTTGCCAGCCGGCGCGAAGGCGTACGCCCTCGCGCTACATGGCCTGCTCGGCCAGTTTCGCCAGTTGCGTCATGATGACGGCGGAGCCGGCGAGACGCTTCTCGGCGTTTGGCCAGTCGCGCGCGAACACCACGCTGTGGTCGGCCCTGATCTTGGCCAGCGAACCCTGCTCGGCGATGTAGCCCACCAGTCCGGCCGGATTGGCGAACTCGCGCTTGCGGAACTGCACCACCACGCCCTTCGGTCCGGCGTCGAGCTTCTCGACATTCGCCTTGCGGCAAAGCGCCTTGATGAAGACGATCTTGAGCAGGTGCTTGACCTCCTCGGGCAGAGGCCCGAAGCGGTCGATGAGTTCGGCGCCGAAGCCATCGATCTCGTCTGTGCTCTCGAGATCGCCAAGGCGGCGGTAGAGTGCCAGCCTGAGCTGCAGGTCCGGCACGTAGCTCTCCGGGATCATCACCGCGGTTCCGACCGCGATCAACGGAGACCAGCCGGTATCGATTTCCTGGCCGCTGCCGCGCAGTTCGGCGACCGCCTCTTCCAGCATCTGCTGGTAGAGTTCGAAACCGACTTCCTTGATGTGTCCGGACTGCTCGTCGCCCAGCAGGTTGCCGGCGCCGCGGATGTCGAGATCGTGGCTGGCGAGCTGGAAGCCCGCGCCGAGCGTGTCGAGCGACTGCAGCACCTTGAGCCGCCGGTCCGCCGTTGTCGTCAACGTACGGTTGGCCGGCAGCGTGAACAGAGCGTAGGCGCGCACCTTGGCGCGGCCGACGCGCCCACGTAGCTGGTAGAGCTGCGCCAAGCCGAACATGTCGGCGCGATGCACGATCAGCGTATTGGCCGTCGGGATGTCGAGACCGGATTCGACGATCGTCGTCGACAGCAGCACGTCGTACTGTCCGTCGTAGAAGGCGTTCATGATGTCGTCGAGCTGGCCCGGCGCCATCTGCCCGTGCGCCACCGCGACCTTCAGTTCGGGCACCGATTCCTGAAGGAATTGATGCACTTCCGCGAGATCCGCAATGCGCGGCACGACATAGAAGCTGTGTCCGCCACGGTAACGCTCGCGCAGCAGCGTCTCGCGAATGACCAGCGGGTCGTAGGGCGAAATGAAGCTGCGTACAGCCATTCGGTCGACCGGCGGCGTGGCGATCAGCGACAGCTCGCGCACGCCCGTCAGCGCCAGCTGCAGCGTGCGCGGGATCGGCGTCGCCGACAGCGTCAGCACATGCACATCGCTCTTCAGCTCCTTGAGGCGTTCCTTGTGCTTGACGCCGAAATGCTGCTCCTCGTCGATGATCAGCAAGCCCAGGTTCTTGAACGAGATCGACGCGCTGAGCAGCGCATGGGTGCCAACGACGATATCGACGGTGCCTTCGGCAACGCCCTTCTTGGTCTCGGCCAGCTCCTTGGTGCCGACCAGCCGCGAAGCCTGCCGCACGACGACCGGCAATCCGGCGAAGCGCTGCGAGAACGTCTTGAAGTGCTGGCGTGACAGAAGCGTCGTCGGCACCACCACCGCCACCTGGAACCCTTCCATGGCGGCGATGAAGGCCGCGCGCAGCGCGACTTCGGTTTTCCCGAAGCCGACGTCGCCGCAAATCAGCCGGTCCATCGGCTTGCCGGCGGAAAGGTCTTCCATCACCGAATCGATGGCGCCCTGCTGGTCGTCGGTCTCTTCGTAAGGGAACCGGGCGGCGAATTCGCCGTAGACGCCTTCCGGCGGGCTCATCGCCGGCGCTTCGCGCATCTGCCGTTCGGCTGCCAGCCTGATCAGCTGCCCCGCCATCTCGAGCAGGCGACGCTTGAGCTTGGCCTTGCGCGACTGCCAGGCCCCGCCGCCGAGCCTGTCGAGTGGCGCTTCGGCCGAATCCGAGCCGTAGCGCGACAGAAGTTCGATATTCTCGACCGGCAGGAACAACCTGCCGTCCGCGGCATAGTGGATTTCCAGGCAATCGTGCGGCGCACCGGCCGCCTCGATGGTTTTCAACCCGACGAAGCGGCCGATGCCGTGGTCGGCGTGCACGACGATATCGCCCGACGAAAGGGCGGACGCTTCGGCGATGAAGTCGGCGGCGCGCTTGCGCTTCTTCGAACGCCGGATCAGGCGGTCGCCAAGGATGTCCTGTTCGGCGACGAAGACCAGCTCGCCAGCCTCGAAACCGGCTTCGATCGGCAGCACGGCAAGACCCGCCTCGCCCGCCTTCAGCGCCTCTATGTCGGCAAGACTTGCCACGCGCTTCAGGTTGCCGAGATCGTGCTCGTCGAGGATCTGCGCCAGCCTGTCGAGCGACCCCTCGGTCCAACCGGCGACGACAACGCGCCGTTTGGCGGCGCGCTGGTCGGCGATGTGCCTGACAACCACGTCGAAGACGTTGGCGTTCGGATCGGCGCGCTCCTCGGCGAAACTGCGACCGGCGTGCGAGCCGGCATGCAGAACCTTGCGAGCGCCGGCATCCGGCGCATCGAACGGCGTGAACTCGGCGTTGGCCTCGTCGGCCAAGGCCATCGTTACCTCATCGGGCGACAGATACATCAGCTCCGGCGCGACCGGCTTGTAGGGGACCGCATCCTTCAGCCCCTTGCCTTCGGCCTGCTTGCGGCGGGCCTCGTAGTGGTCGACGATCAGGGCGTGACGTTCGCCCAGCGCCTCGCGCGCCAGATGGTCGAACACCACCGGCGCCGCAGGCAGGTATTCGAAAACCGTCTCCATGTGGGGGTAGAAGAACGGCAACCAGTGCTCCATGCCGGCGAAGCGGCGGCCTTCGCTGACGGCGGCATAAAGCGCGTCGTCGCGCGACGGCGCGCCAAATGCGTCGATATAGCTGCGGCGGAACTTGCTGATTGTTTCCGGTATCAGCGCAACCTCGCTCATCGCCTGCAGGACAACCAAATTGCGGCTGCCCGTCGTGCGCTGTGTGGCGACGTCGAAGGCGCGAATCGTCTCCAGCGTGTCGCCGAAGAAATCGAGCCTCAGCGCATCGGCCGCACCCGGCGCGTAGAGATCGAGTATGCCGCCGCGCACGGCGAACTCACCGACGCCGCGCACTGTCGGCACCCGCTCGAACCCTGCGCGCTCCAGCCGCGCCACCAGCCCATTCATCTCGACCTGGTTGCCCGGCTTGGCACGGAACTCCTGCGCCTCGATGGCGGCGGCAGGCGGCACGCGCTGCAGCAGCGCATTGGCAGTGGTCAGCACGATCGCCCTGTGCGGCGCCTTGCGCAGTGCAATCATCGCCGCCAGTGCATCGAGACGCCGTGCCGCGGCGTCGGAACCTGGCGAAACGCGGTCGTAGGGCAGGCAGTCCCACGCCGGCAGTTCCAGCACCGGCAGATCCGGCGCGACGAAAGCCAGCGCTTCGGCGATCTGCGGCAATCTTTGACCGTCGCGCGCAACGAAGATGATCGGCCCATCCGGCGCCAATTCGGCTGCCGCCACGGCCAGTGCAAAGGCCTCATAGCCGTCGGCGACGCCATCGACGATGAACTGTCCGGCACGGCCATTCGGCAGGCCAATGGGTTTCAGCACGCTCATGATTGGACTCAGGCTATGAAGGCGGTGCGCGACGCGACGATCTGCTGATAGACCTCGCTGTCGACGGCGGCCGGCACCGGCGCCTCGCCGATGATCCACGACAGCAGCTCCTTGTCAGTGATGTCGAGCAGCACTTCGTAGAGGTCGAGCTGCTCATCGCTCAGCTTGTCGATGTTGACGTCGGCGAAGCTTCCAAGGATGAGATCCATCTCGCGCATGCCGCGGTGCCAGGAACGGAACAGGAGCTTGCGCCTGCGCGTGTCCAGTCCTTCGCTCGAGCGTGTCGTACCGGTCATTTCTGCAATTCCTCTGGTGTCGGGGCGCATATAGCGTGGATAGCCGCCCCTGTCAGCCTTTGCCCGGGCAACTGCAACGCATAAGCTGACATCATGCGTCCCTCATTGCTCGATCCCCTCTTCTCGCCCATCACGACACTTGCCGGCGTCGGTCCGAAGGTGGCGGTGCTGATCGAAAAGGTGGTGCCAGCGGATTTGGGTGATCGGTCGGCCCGTGTCGGCGATCTCTTGTTCGTGCTGCCGAATTCGGTCATCGACCGGCGCAACCGGCCGGGCATCGCCCTTGCGGCCGAAGGCGCAATCGTCACGCTGGAAGTCCGCATCGATCGCCATCAGCCGGCGCCACGCGGCAACCGCGCGGCGCCCTATCGGGTGTTCGCCCATGACGACACCGGCGAGATCGCGCTGACCTTCTTCCACGCCCATGCCGCCTATCTCGAAAAGGCGATGCCTGAGGGCGAGAGGGTCATTGTCTCGGGGCGCATGGAATGGTTCAACGGCCGTCCGTCGATGGTCCATCCCGATCACATCGCGCTGGCCAGCGAAGCCGACAAGCTGCCGCTCATCGAACCGGTCTATCCGCTGACCGCGGGGCTATCGACCAAGGTGCTGCGGCGGGCCATCGGCCAGGCGCTGGAGCGGGTGCCGACATTCCCTGAATGGCTCGATCCCGACGTCATGAAGCGACAGAGCTTTCCAGCCTTCGCGCCTGCCCTCCAGCGCATCCACAATCCGTTGGATCCCATCGATGCCTCGCCCGAGAACGCCGCCTGGCGCCGCCTCGCCTATGACGAGTTCCTCGCCGGACAGGTCTCGCTGGCGCTTGTCCGTGCCCGCGTGCGCAAGTTGCATGGCCGCCCGCTGACCGGTGACGGCAGGATCGTCGAGGTGCTGCGCGCGGCCCTGCCTTACAAGCTGACCAATTCGCAGGCGCACGCCCTGGCGGAAATCGATGCCGATCTTGCCAAACCCGAACGCATGCTGCGGCTGCTGCAGGGCGATGTCGGCTCAGGCAAGACGGTGGTCGCGTTGCTGTCGATGGCGCGGGCGGTGGAGGCCGGTGGCCAGGCGGCTTTGATGGCGCCGACCGAAATCCTTGCCCGCCAGCATCTGGCGACTATCTCACCGCTCGCTGAACGTGTGGGCATGAAAGTGGCCGTGCTGACTGGACGCGAAAAGGGCCGCGAACGGGTGCAGATCCTCGCCGGCCTCGAAAGCGGCGACATCGACATCGTCATCGGCACGCACGCCCTGTTCCAGGAAACAGTGGTGTTCCGCGATCTCGCGCTCGCTATCATCGACGAGCAGCACCGCTTCGGCGTCCACCAGCGCCTCGCCATGACCGCCAAGGGCGATGCGCCCGACATGCTGGTGATGACCGCGACGCCGATCCCCCGCACGCTGGTCCTCACGGCGTTCGGCGACATGGACGTCTCGCGCCTGACCGAAAAGCCGGCGGGCCGGCAACCGATCAAGACTGTGACTCTGCCGCTCGAGCGCATCGACGAGCTCGTCGGCCGCATCCGCGACGCTGTCGCCGAGGGCCAGAAAGTCTACTGGATCTGCCCGCTGGTCGAAGAGTCCGAAGAAATCAAGCTGATGTCGGCAGAGGATCGCTTTGCCTCGCTGCAGCCTGTCTTCGGTGCTCGTATCGGCCTCGTCCACGGCCGCATGAAGGGGGCAGAGAAGGACGAGGCGATGCGCGCCTTCAAGGACGGCGAAACGCGCGTGCTGATCGCCACCACCGTCATAGAGGTCGGCGTCGACGTGCCGGACGCCACCATCATCGTCATCGAGCATGCCGAGCGTTTCGGCCTCGCGCAGTTGCACCAACTGCGCGGCCGCGTTGGCCGCGGCTCGAAGCCTTCGACCTGCGTGCTGCTCTACAAGGATCCGCTCGGCGAAACGGCCAAGCGCCGCCTTTCGGTGATGCGCGACACCGAGGACGGCTTCGTCATCGCCGAGGAGGATCTGAAGCTGCGTGGCGAAGGCGAATTGCTGGGGACCCGCCAGTCCGGCACGCCGGGTTTCCAGGTCGCGCGCATCGAGGCGCATGCCGACCTGCTCGAAATCGCCCGCGACGACGCGCGGCTGATCCTGACGCGCGACCCGGACCTCATCTCGCCGCGCGGCGAGGCGCTGCGGCAGTTGCTCTACTTGTTCGGGCGCGACGAGGCGGTCAGGCTGCTGAGGGCCGGCTGAGGCATTTCGCCGACCGGCGGATTGCCGACCGGGCCGTCGACGACCTTGCCCTTGGCCGCAGTCTTCCGCCTGGTTTCGGGCGCCACCAGTCCCGCTGAAACGATCAGCTTGGCGCCGTCCTCGATGCTCATGTCGAGCAGCACGATCTCGGACCTGGGCACATACATCAGGAAACCGGTCGTCGGGTTAGGTGTGCACGGCATGAACACGGCGACCAGCGGATCGCCTTCCGGATCGAGCTTTTCGTTGATCTCGGTGTGTTTTTCATTCGCGACGAAGACGATCGACCAGACGCCCTTGCGCGGATATTCGACCATGCCGACGGTGCGGAACATCTCGTTCTTGTTCGACAACGCGGTCTCGAACAATTGCTTCAATGCCCGGTACAGCCCGCGCACCAGCGGCATTCGTCCCAGCAGATGTTCGCCGAAGGAAACGATGGCGCGGCCGATGAAATTGGCCGTCAGGAACCCGATCAGCGTGATCAGCACCAGCGCCACGATGAGCCCGAACCCGGGAATCCTGACCGACAGATAGGTGTCGGGGTTGTAGGAGCTCGGCAGGTACGGCTTGACCCACGAATCGACCCAGCCGACGAACGACCAGACGATGTATACGGTCAGCGCCAACGGCGCGCAGACGACAAACCCGGTCAGGAAGTAGTTCCTCAACCGTGTCATGGCCGATGTTCTGGACTGGTCCGTCATGTCTCACCGCAATGCTCTTTGCAGCGCAACATTAGTGAACCGCGCAAGGCTTTGGAACCGGGAACTTCGTAGGGGCCGCGCCCTACTCCACCGTTACCGACTTGGCCAGGTTGCGCGGCTGATCGACGTCGGTGCCCATGAAGACGGCGGTGAAATAGGCCAGCATCTGGATCGGCAGGGCGTAGATGATCGGCGCGATGAATTCCGGGACGTCCGGCAGGATGATCGTCTCCATCGTGTCGACGGTTGCCTGGGCTGCGCCCTTCCGATCGGTGATCAGGATGATCTTGCCGCCCCGCGCCGCCACTTCCTGCATGTTCGACACGGTTTTCTCGAAGATACGGTCATGCGGAGCGATAACGATGACCGGCATGTTCTCGTCGATCAGCGCGATCGGCCCGTGCTTCAGCTCACCCGCCGCGTAGCCTTCGGCGTGGATGTAGGAGATTTCCTTGAGCTTGAGCGCGCCTTCCATGGCGAGCGGGAAACTGGTGTCGCGGCCGAGATAGAGCACGTGCTTGTAGTGCGACAGGTCGCGCGCCACTTTCTCGATCTGCTTGTCGAGCTTGAGCACCTGTGCGGCGTAGCGCGGCGTCTCCGACAGGCTGCGCACCAGCGCCTGCTCTTCATCCGCGGTGATCGTGCCCCGCTGCGAAGCAGCGCGAATCGTCAGCGCCGCAAGCACCGAAAGCTGGCAGGTAAAGGCCTTGGTCGAGGCGACGCCGATCTCGGGCCCGGCCAGCGTCGGCAGCGTCACGTCGGATTCGCGCGCGATGGTCGATTCGCGCACGTTGACGATGGCGCCGATCGGCACGCCCTCCTTGCGGCAGTAGCGCAGCGAAGCCAATGTGTCGGCGGTTTCGCCCGACTGCGAGACGAAGAACGCCGCACTTTTCTTCGAGATCGGCATTTCGCGGTAGCGAAACTCCGAGGCGACATCGATGTCGACCGGCAGCCGCGCATGGCGTTCGAACCAGTATTTGCCGACCAGTCCTGCAAGATAGGCGGTGCCGCAGGCCGAGAACGCCAGCCGGTCGATGTCGGCGAAATTGAACGGCAGGTCGAGCGGTTTGGACGTTCCTTGCGTGAAGTCCAGGTAATGCGCCAGGGTGTGGGAGATTACCTCCGGCTGCTCATGGATTTCCTTCTCCATGAAATGCCTGTGGTTGCCCTTGTCGACGAGGTAGCTGCTGCCGACCGATTGGCGCCGCTGCCGCTCCACTGGCTTGCCGTCGATGTCATAGACTTGGAATTCGTCGCGGCGCACCACTGCCCAGTCGCCATCCTCGAGATAGGTGACCGAGTTGGTGAAAGGCGCAAGCGCGATGGCATCCGACCCCAGGAACATCTCGCCTTCGCCATGACCGATGGCGAGCGGCGGTCCGTTGCGCGCGCCAACAATCAGATTGTCGTCGCTGGCAAACATGATGGCGAGCGCAAACGCACCGTTGAGCCGCTTCAACGCGACATGCGCCGCCTCGACAGGCTTCACTCCACGCGCCAGCTCGCGCGCGATCAAATGGGCAACGACCTCTGTGTCGGTCTGCGACGTGAACTCGTAGCCGTCGCCCTTGAGCTCCTGGCGCAGCTCGGCGAAGTTTTCGATGATGCCGTTGTGGACGATCGCCACTCCGTTGGAGAAATGCGGATGCGCATTGGTCTCGTTAGGCACGCCATGGGTCGCCCAGCGGGTGTGGCCGATGCCAATCATGCCGTCGAGCGGCTCGTTCTTGAGCCGGCGTTCGAGGTTGACCAGCTTGCCTTCGGCGCGGCGGCGCGCAAGCTCTCCATTCTCGATGGTGGCAACGCCGGCAGAATCATAGCCGCGGTATTCGAGGCGCTTCAGCGCATCGACGATCAGCGGCGCAACCGGCGTCTGGCCGACGATTCCGACAATTCCGCACATGATTCAGCCCCGTCAATGTCCCAAAAACCCTGTCGGCCTTTTAGGCAGAGCAAGGTTCAAGCGGAAGTCACATTCCGTTTCGTTGCGTATCAGCCGTCCAGCCTTGCGCCACAGTGGCATACGGGAATTGAAATGCGGTTACTTGGCCTTCTTCGCCGCGGCCGCCGAGGCAAAGCGTTCGCGCAATTCCTTGCCCTTGCCGGGCAGAGTTTTCTGCCGTGCACGACCAAAGGCCAGCGCATCCTCCGGCACCTCGTCGGTGATGACGCTGCCCGATGCGATGTATGAACGCGCGCCGATGGCAATCGGCGCCACTATCGAGGTGTTCGAGCCGATGAAGGCGCCCTCGCCGATGTCGGTGAAGAACTTCGAATAACCGTCGTAATTGCAGGTGATCGTGCCTGCCCCGATGTTGGCGCCGGCGCCGACGCGCGCGTCGCCGATATAGGTCAGGTGGTTGACCTTGGCGCCCTTCTCGACCGTTGCCTTCTTGACCTCGCAGAAATTGCCGACCTTGGCCTTTTCATGCAGCTCCGCGCCCGGCCGCAGCCGGGCAAACGGTCCGATCTCGGCGCGCGGTCCAACCGAAGCCCCCTCGAGATGGCAATAGGCGTGGACCAGCGCCCCGTCGGCGATTGTCACGCCGACACCGAACCAGACGTTCGGTTCGACCACCACATCCGCGCCGATCTCCGTGTCATGCGAAAAATAGACGGTTTCAGGCGCAATCAGCGTCGCCCCGCCGAGCATCGCGGAGCGGCGGCGGCGCTGCTGCCAGATTGCTTCGGCCTCGGCCAGTTCGACCCGGTTGTTGATGCCGAGCACGCTTTCGAAGCCGGCCTCGGTCGCCACGACGTTCAATCCGGTCCTGTCGGCGATCTCGACGATGTCGGTGAGATAGAATTCACCCTTGGCATTGGCGTTGCCGACCTTGCCGAGCAGTTCGAGCGCCACAGCCCCCGAAATCGCCATCAGGCCGGCATTGCAAAAGCTGATCATGCGCTCTTCGTCGCTGCAGTCCTTGTCCTCACGGATGGCGACAAGCTTGCCGTCCTTTTCGATCAGGCGACCATAGCCCGCGGGATTGGGCGTGCGGAAACCGATGACAACGACGGCAGCGCCTTCCGCGAGCTTTTGCCGCGCCGACGCCAGTGCGCCGGCCTCGATCAGCGGCGTGTCGCCAAACATCACCAGCAAATCATCGTAACCGCGTGCGATGGCGGCCCGCGCCGCAAGCACCGCATGGGCGGTGCCCAAACGCTGGGACTGGACGAAGATTTCGGCCTCCGGCGCAAAACCCTGTGCTGCTTTCTGCACCTCCTCGCCACCGTGACCGACAACGATCCCCAGGTCGCCGGCACCCGCCGCTTCCGCGGCACGGGCGACATGGGCAACCATGGGCAGGCCGGCGATCTTGTGCAGCACCTTTGGCGTCGCGCTTTTCATGCGCGTGCCCTCGCCGGCGGCGAGGATGATCGACAGGCAGGATCGTGCGGTCATGGAATATTCCGGATGTTCGGAGCGGATTCGGTGCGATTATTAGCATCGCTGCCATAGCGCGCCAAAGCGGTCAATTCCGTGGCGCTCCGCGCTACGCGCCGCTGCACGCGGCGGGCTTGGACTTGCGCCTTGTCCAACTTTGCGCCTCGCAGCCGGTGCCACGAAAGCCGAAAGGCTATCCCTTGCCTCAGCCAAGTTGTCCGAGGATCGGAAAACGCTCGAGCAGCCAGTACGACGCCGTCTGGATGCCACCGGTCAGGAACAGCACGCCTGCAACCACCAGCAGGGCGCCGATGGCCTTTTCCACCTTGCCGAGGTGGACCTTGAACTTGCCGAGGAAGCGCATGAACGCGCCCGAGAACATCGCCGCGATCAGGAACGGAATGCCGAGCCCAAGCGAATAGACCGCCAGCAGCAGCGCGCCCTCGCCCACCGTCTCGCGCCCGCCGGCGAGCGTCAGGATGGGACCGAGCACCGGGCCGATGCACGGCGTCCAGCCAAAGGCGAAAGCAAGGCCCATCAGGTATGCGGCGAGGTTGCTCGCCGGTTTACCCTGCGACTGGAAGCGCGCCTCGCGCGACAGCAGCGGAATGCGCAGCACGCCGAGAAAATTGAGCCCCATCAGGATGATCAGCACGCCGGCGGCCATCGCCAGCGGCTCCTGCCACACCCGCAGCAGCTGGCCGATTGTCGAGGCGCCGGCGCCCAGCGCCACGAAGACGGTGGAAAACCCAAGCACGAACGACGCCGACGCCGCCATCAGCGCACCGCGCGCCGGAGTGACCGTTGCTGCGTTGCCCTCGGCCCGGAAATCCTCGACCGAAACGCCCGCCATGTAGCAAAGGTAGGGCGGCACCAGAGGCAACACGCAAGGCGACAGGAACGACAGCGCTCCCGCTCCCAATGCACTCAGGTAACCGATATCCAACGCCATGCCATACAGCTCCGCTCAAAATCCAGCCGCCGCATATAGCCGGACAATTTCGAGGGCACCAATCACCATTCCGTGGCAGGAAAAAAGGGCCGGCGCTATCGCCAGCCCTTTGACGCCCGGAGCAATGGCCTGGCGTCGATCTGCCCGCGCAGCATTATTCGTGGATGGTGTACTCCCCGAGTTCGCACAGATTCTGCTTGTCGGTGGTGGTGTCGAGGTCGGAGCCTTCTTCGAACTCGAAACGCATGTCGTAGTCGCAGGTGCGACGGCCATCGGCGATGGTGATTTGCATCGTTTCACCGGGAGCCAGCGTATCGCGGCCGAAAATGTCGTCCTCCCACTGCTCGACGCCAACAGGCGACGCGTAGAAATTGGTGAGCACCGACTGCGTGCCGTTCTTCAACGTGAAGACCAGGTCGTCTGCCTTTGCGGCGACGGTAAGAGCAGACAGGGTCACGGCCGAAGCAAACGCGATCTTCAAAAAAGTATGCATTATGTATGTCCACAACGATGGGCAGCCCGATATTGGGCGACATCGTTTACCAGTGGGCCATGAACCCAGCAATATGATGCGGTTGTAATATTCGCCCCCTCGCCGGTGCTCGACAGGAGCAAAAACACCAAGCTAGGGAGAGGCTGTTTTTCCGGTTGACCCGCACCGGCACTCTCCCTATGTTCCGCCGCAATTCCCGGCCGCCGCGCGGCCTTCGGGAGCGCGTAGCTCAGCCGGTAGAGCAACTGACTTTTAATCAGTAGGTCCAGGGTTCGAATCCCTGCGCGCTCACCAATAATATCAAGAAAATCAAGACATTACACTCTAGCAACGGTCGAGCCATGTCTGCAGCTCAGGCCGAGTCCGCACAGTGTCCGAATTTGTTCACGGGGCTCGACAACACCGTGTCCGTGTGGAAGCTGTGCTACGCAGAGGATGTGCACGGGGGCTGAAAATGGCATTGACCAATCGCGAAATAGGGAACGCTTGGATTAGCTACATTCTTGGCGAACTCTACGATGAGTGGCCGCGCAGAAGAGATTTCGACGCGTCGGAATTGGCCACTAAGACCGGCGTATCCCCCAAGAGCGACGAAGATGACCTTTTCGATCACACGGTCGATTGGCTACGAGAGAACGGCTACATCCGCGTCGGCAGCCAATCCGCGCCAGAAGGAACCGCTTTCGACGTAGGGCTTACAGACAAAGGCTACGCCGTTCTGGGCTCGTCACCCGAGAGCCTTTCGAAGCCGATAGGGATTCGCATGAAAGAGGTTGCAGCCGCCGGGGCGTCCGAAGGGGGCAAAGCAGGTGTTGCCGAAGCGGTCGGTGCACTGGTCGGCTTTGCGTTTAAGGCCGCACTAGGGTCGTGAATTACTCGTTACCCCCACGGCTCGACAGAAGCGGCAATAGCGGCGTTTTTCGCGGCTGAGGTTAGGACTCCGAAAGAAGTCGGTGGGATCAGCGTCGGCAAACCGAACGCATTACAGTCACAATCGAAGTTGAAGGCGGTAGCACTGTTCGTTGCATTTGCCGGTCAATCGCCCTGCGACTTGACGGGCTAGGTTCTGTGAACCGCAGCTTGATGCGCGCAGGAACATTTCCCCCGCTCCACCCGTTTACCTCACGAGCACCAGTGCTTTACATCAAGAGCCCCTTTGCGAGGAGACGATCATGAACAGGATTTTGTCTGGTTTGACGGCAGGCGCCGTCGCAGTATCGCTTGCAGCCGGCGCGGCCGTGCCCGTCCTGGCCGCGCCGCTGCCGCTGATCAAGGAGCCTGCGGCACAGAACCCTGTGCAGCAGGTGCAATATGACGGGTATTGGAAAAAGCGATTTCCGAGTCGGATAAATAGGGAGAACGATCGCTATCGGGTTATGCGCCGTGGCGACGACTATTATCTGAATGGCCACCGTGGCTACCGCGACTACCGACCGGGCTATCGGCGCCACAACGACTTCTGGTTCCCCGCAGGCGCCTTCATCGCCGGCGCAATCATCGGCGGCGCGCTGAACCAACCGCGTTATGTCGCGCCGCGCTATGCGCAACCGGCCTATGGCAATGCCCATGTCCAGTGGTGCTACGACCGTTACCGCTCGTATCGCGCATCCGACAACACGTTCCAGCCCTACAACGGGCCGCGCCGGCAGTGCTATTCGCCCTATTGAGGCTGGCGGCTGAACGTTGAAACTGGCCGGCGCCTACATCGGCGCGGGCCTTTTCGTTTCGATCAGCTGCACGTCGGATTCTGCGCAGATCTTGCGGATGCTCGGAATGTCGCAGTGATCGGTGATGAAGGTGTCCATCTGCGACAGATGCGCGATGCGCACCGGGGCAGTGCGTTCAAACTTGGTCCGGTCGGAGACCAGGATGACGTGACGCGCATTGGCAATGATTGCCTGCGCCACTTTCACTTCGCGGAAATCGAAATCGAGCAATGCGCCGTCATGGTCGATCGCCGAAGCGCCGATGACGGCGTAGTCGACCTTGAACTGCCGGATGAAATCGACGGCAGCCTCGCCGACGATGCCGCCATCGGAGCCGCGCACCACGCCGCCGGCGATCACCACCTCCATCGAGGGATAGACGCGCATACGGTTGGCGACGTTGATGTTGTTGGTGATGACCATCAGGCCCTTGTGGTCGAGCAGCGCCTTGCCCACCGCCTCCGTCGTCGTGCCGATATTGACGAAAAGCGAGGCGTTGTCGGGAATTAGCTGCGCTGCAGCCTGGCCGATCGCATCCTTCTCATCGGCTGCGATCTTGCGCCGCGCTTCGTATTCAAGGTTTTCGATGCCGGAGGGAAACAGCGCCCCGCCATGGATGCGGCTCAGCAAGCGCTGATCGCAAAGGTCGTTCAGATCCTTGCGGATCGTCTGGGGCGTGACCTGGAAATGCGCCGCCAGATCGTCGACCAGTACCCGCCCGTTGTCTTTGGCAAGCTGGATGATTTCCGATTGGCGCGGCGAAAGATACATGCTGGTGGTTCCCCGAATTTCGTTTTGGCAAACGATAGGGGAAAACGAAAGCAGTGAAAAGCCGCTTCGAAAAGAACTGCGAAACTGGAGCGTCCAGCCGGCAGTCTATTCCGGGAAGTCAGGCAGGCTCTGGAACGCCACCTTCAGGGCGTTCGACCAGCCATCGGAGATCGTCTTGTAGTAAGGATCGTCGGCACCGATGCGCTTCTTCAGGCCGGCCTTGAGTGCATCCTTCTCATAGAACAGCAGGTCGAGCGGCAACCCAACCGACAGGTTCGATTTCAACGTCGAATCGAACGAGACCATCAAGAGCTTCACCGTTTCGGCAAAGCTCATCGACCTATCATAGGCGCGCACGATGATCGGCTTGCCGTATTTGGTCTCGCCGATCTGGAAGAACGGCGTGTCTTCGCCGCTCTCGATGAAATTGCCTTCCGGATAGATCATGAACAGCCGGGGCTCGCTGCCCCTGATCTGTCCGCCGAGGATGAACGAGGCATTGAAGCTCGAATCGGCCGTCTGTCCGGCAGGCGCGGATTGGGCGATCACCTCCTTGACCGTATTCCCGACAAGGCAGGCGGTCTGGTACATGGATGGTGTTTCAAGCAGCGTCGGCGCGCGCTCGGCAACCGCCTTGGTGCGTTCGTCGAGCAGGCTGACCACGGCTTGCGTGGTAGCAAGGTTGCCCGCCGACATCAGCACGATCACCCGCTCGCCCGGCTCTTCCCATACCTTCATCTTGCGGAAGGTCGAGATGCTGTCGATCCCGGCATTGGTCCGGGTGTCCGACATGAACACGAGTCCACGATCAATCTTCAGGCCGACGCAATAGGTCATCGATTCCAGTCCGGGAGATGCTTACCAGGCCGATTACTGCTCTACAGTGATATGGACTGCAAGCCGTTCCTGCGCCTGACCGATCAGGATCCCCGATATCGGCATGGCCTCGCGGTAATCCCGGCCGACCGCCACCCGCACATAGCGCTCGTCCGGTGAAATACCGTTGGCGGCGTCGAAGCCGACCCAGCCGAGCCCGTTGAGATAGGCCTCCGCCCAGGCATGGCTAGCCACTTGCTCGATGGTGTCGTTCATCATCAGGTAGCCGCTGACATAGCGCGCCGGAAATCCGAGCAGCCGCGCCGATGCGGCAAATACATGCGCATGGTCCTGGCAAACGCCGGTGCCCTTGTTCAGCGCCTGCTCGCCTGTCGTCGTCGTATCCGTCGTTCCCGGCACATAGGCGACACGTTCACGGATCGTCGCCATCAGTGCATGCAATCTGTCGAGTTCGCCGCCCTGCCCGATACCGGCTGCAAGGTCGCGGATCGCAGCACCGGGCGCCGTCAGCGGCGTCTGGTGCTCGAACAGCCACAGCGGCGCAAAGCCCCGGTTCGGCCCGGAAATGCCGGCGACGTCGTTGGTGTCGACATCGCCTTCTGCGACGATGCTGATCGTGTGCGGATCGCCGTCGATGCTGAGCAGACGCGTGTCGTTGCCGAACTGGTCGACGAAGCGCACCTCCTCGCGCGCGCCCTCGATGCGCAGCGACCATGTCAGAACGGTCTGCGCCGGGCCGCTCAGCGGCCACAGGCGCAGCCGCTGCAACCCATAACGGATCGGCTCGTCATAGTTATATTCGGTCCGGTGGGTGACCTTGAGGCGCATCGCCTTGTCCGCTCAATAGAAGCCGAAATCCTGGGCGATCTGATCGCCCAACCGATTGTTGTCGCGAATGAAGTCAGCCAGGAACTCGTGCAGGCCGGTGTCGAAGATATCCTTGATCTCGGTGCCGCGCAGCTTGGCGTAGGTGCGTTCGGCGATGTCCTGCGCCGCATGCCTGGCGCCATAGTCCTCGCCGAGAAACTTCAGGTGCTCGGCGAGGAAACGGTAGCTGAAGGTCAGCGAACGCGGCATGCGCACATTTAGGATCAGGTATTCGGCGATGTTCGTCGGCTTGTATTCTGCCTCATAGACCCAGCGATAGGAGCGATGGGCGGCCACCGAGCGCAGGATCGACTCCCATTGATAGTTGTCCAGCGACGACCCCACCCAGGAGATCGACGGCAACAGCACGTAGTATTTGACGTCGAGGATGCGCGCGGTGTTGTCGGCGCGCTCGACATAAGTGCCCAACTGGGCGAAGTCGAAGATCTCGTTGCGCAGCATCGTGCCGTAAAACGAGCCGCGGATCAGCGCCGTCTCACGCTTGATGGCGTCGAGGACTGCCGGCAACTCGCGCTGGTCGATCGGCTCGGCCAGCATGCGTTTCAGCGACATCCACGCTTCGTTGATGCTTTCCCAGGTTTCGCGCGTCAATGCGGTGCGCACCATGCGGGCATTGTTGCGCGCCGTTTCGATCGCGGCGGCCGCACTCGAAGCGTTGGACATGTCGCGCAACAGGAAGTCGGCGACGTTTTCGGCGGTGTAGTCGCTGTGCCTTGCCGCAAACGCAGCCGCCGCTCCGGCAGACAGCAGCACCGAGTTCCACTCTTCCGATGCGTCTTGGCTGCGCGTCAGCGCCATGCGCAAGCCGGCGTCGATCAGCCTCGCCATGTTTTCGGTCCGCTCGATATAGCGGTTCATCCAGTAGAGGCCGTTGGCTGTGCGTCCGAGGAGCATGTCAGAGGGACCTGCGGATGAGCGAATAGGGCATAGCGAATAGCGAATAGCGAATATTCGTCATGATTTCTGCTGCAGGCTCCTGATCATGGAACGAACCATCCTGCCGATCTCGTCAGCTTGTTCGAGCAACTTCTTCGTCTCGACTTCACGCATCAATCCAACTCGGCCGCTCAGGTTCAGATGTGTTTCCAACTCTTTGAGCGAGCCTTGGGCCACTATGAGAAACTAGAAGAACGAACCTGTACTCTCTCGACCATGTCCTTCCGCAATGTTCGCTGCGATGGAGGTCGCGGATCGTCTGATTTGCGAGGTCATCCCGTAGGTTTCGCTTGTAGGAATCGCCTTGGTGGCAGAATAGCAGTCCACCGCCAGTTCGACCGAGGCTCTCCAAACAACCAGATCCTTGTATGAGTTGATCGTCGACGACAGCATTTCCTCCCTATTCGCTATTCGCTACTCACTATTCGCTATTCGCCCTCTTAGTCATCCAGCACCCACGTATCCTTCGTCCCGCCACCTTGCGACGAGTTGACGACAAGCGACCCCTCTTTCAGTGCAACCCGCGTCAGTCCGCCCGGCACGATGCGGATGCGGTCGGACACCAGCACGAACGGCCTGAGGTCGACATGGCGCGGCGCCAGCCCCTTCTCGGTCAGGATCGGACAGGTCGACAGCGACAGAGTCGGTTGCGCGATATAGTTTGCCGGTCTCGCTGCGAGCTTTTTCGAGAAATCTTCGCGTTCTTTCTTGGAAGCCGCCGGGCCGACCAGCATGCCGTAGCCGCCGGACCCGTGCACTTCCTTGACCACCAGTTCGGCCAGATGCTCCTGGACATATTGCAGGCTGTCGGGCTCCGAGCAGCGCCATGTCGGAATGTTGCCGAGGATCGGCTTGCGGCCGGTGTAGAACTCGATGATCTCCGGCATGTAGGAATAGATCGCCTTGTCGTCGGCGATGCCCGTGCCCGGCGCATTGGCGATGGTGATGTTGCCGGCGCGGTAGACGTCCATGATTCCAGGAACACCGAGTGCCGAGTCCGGCCTGAAGGTCAAAGGATCGAGATAGGCGTCGTCGACACGACGGTATAGCACGTCGATCTGCTTGTAGCCCTCGGTCGTACGCATCGCCACGCGCCCGTCGACGACGCGCAAATCTTGCCCCTCGACCAGTTGCACGCCCATCTGATCGGCAAGGAATGCGTGTTCGAAATAGGCCGAGTTGAAGCTGCCAGGTGTCAGAACCGCGATCGTCGGCGCGCCGTGAACGCCGTTGGGTCGCACCGCCGACAGCGATTGCCTGAGCAACTGCGGATAGTTCTCGACCGGATGGACCTTGATACGCTGGAACAGCTCGGGGAAGAGCTGGAGCATCGTCTCGCGGTTTTCCAGCATGTAGGAGACGCCCGACGGGGTCCGCGCATTGTCCTCGAGCACGTAGAACTCGTTCTCAGAGATACGCACGATGTCGACGCCGATGATGTGGGTGTAAACGCCGGCCGGCGGCCTGACGCCGATCATCTCCGGCAAGAACGCCTCGTTGCCCGCGATCAGCTCGCGCGGCACGCGGCCGGCGCGCAGGATTTCCTGGCGGTGATAGATATCGTCGAGAAACGCGTTCAGCGCCTGGACGCGCTGTTCGATGCCCTGGGTCAGCCGTCGCCATTCATTGCCCGAGATAATGCGCGGCACGATGTCGAAAGGGATCAGCCGTTCGGCGGCTTCCGCCTCGCCGTAGACGGCAAAGGTAATACCCGTCTTGCGGAACACCCTCTCGGCGTCACGCATTTTTTCGGCAAGCCGCGCGGGATCCTGGTTCTTCAACCAGCCATCATAGGCCTCGTACGGTCTTCTCAGGCCGGCTTGATCCGGAAGCATCTCATCGAAGGCGACCACTGGCAAACTCCCCTCTCGGCCAGTGAAATGACCTCGAAAGGGAAAATCAAGCGCAATCGCCCAATTCGGGCGAAGCCGGCTTCATGTTCGGAATTTTGCCCGCCATTTGGGCAGCGAGCTGCGGCTTTGGGCACGGGACTGCCTTTGCCGCGCTCAGAACGCGCGGAAGGTCACCGTGGTGAAGGTGTCCTTGATGTTGCCGATCGCATGGACTCGCTGGTTGACGAAATGGCCGATGTCTTCCTCGTCATCGACATAGAACTTCACCAAAAGGTCATAGTTGCCGGCAGTGGAGTAGATCTCCGAGGCAATTTCGGCATCGGCGAGAGCGCTCGCAACCTCGTAGGCCTTGCCGAGTTCGCATTTGATCTGGACGAAAAAGGTCTTCATAGCGCTGTCCATTCCGGCACTGCCACTGTTGCCGGTCTTGTCGCAGAACGCGGCGGCGCTTTCAAGCCGAACCGGCAAATCGCCCTCGCCGTGAAACCACAGCGGCCGCATCAGCGTATGTTACAGTGTCGGCATCGGCCGGCGCCGTGCGAACGGGAGCGGACATCATGCGCCGTACCGCTGTTTTCTTCGCGAGCCTGTTGCTGGCATTCCCGTCGCTTGCCGGCGAAGCCCAAATCAAGGCCGCCCAAAGCAGCATTTCCGGCCAGCTTCATGCGTTCCGCGCCGACGACAACGCAACCGCCTACAGCTATGCCGCGCCCAATGTGAAGCGCATATTCCCGACCCTCGACACCTTCATGGGCATGGTATCCGGCGCCTACAAACCGGTGCACAAGCCGCAGAGCTTTTCGTTCGGCAAGTTCCAGGAAATGAGCCCGAATTCGATCGTCCAGCAGGTGATCATCGTCGGTGCCGACGGCAAGGATTATGAGGCTCTGTACACGCTCGAGCTGCAGCCCGACGGCGTCTGGCGCATCACCGGCGTCAGCTTGCGGGCGGCGAACTCGCTGAGCACGTAAAGGCACCGACGCTCCCACCGGCTTGAACGCCCTGCGCTCATGAACCGCCCAGATCGATCCGCCTTGGCGGCATCGGTCCGGAACATGGTCGCGGATCGAGGCATTGCCATCGAGCAACCCAACGGGCTGTTCAGTCTCCATGGCTTCCGGTCAATCTAGCCGGTCGCGGGACAAGCCAGAAGGGCGCAGGCGACTGCGGCGCGCTGTTTGTTCAGCGCGCGGAATGGACCGGCAGATCACCCCGCTGCCAGCCTTCAGCGATCTCGGCCGTTCGCTCGACGAACCGCCCTGCCTCGATCGCGGCGCGGATCTCGCCCATCAGGTGCTGGTAGTAGGACAGGTTGTTCCAGGTCAGCAGCATCGCGCCAAGGCTTTCGCCCGACTTGACCAGGTGATGCAGATAGGCCCGGCTGTAGTCGCGCGCTGCCGGGCAATCGCTCTCCTCGTCGAGCGGGCGCGGATCGTCGGCGTGGCGCGCGTTGCGCAGGTTGACCTTGCCGCGCCTTGTGTAGGCGAGGCCGTGGCGGCCGGCGCGTGTAGGCATCACGCAGTCGAACATGTCGATGCCGCGCGCCACCGACTTGATGATGTCGTCGGGCGTGCCGACGCCCATCAGGTAGCGCGGCTTTTCCTCGGGCAGTTCCGGACAGGTGATGTCGAGCATGTCGAGCATCACCTCCTGCGGCTCGCCGACGGCCAGGCCGCCCACAGCATAGCCCTTGAGGTCGAGCCCCTTCAGCGCCTGCGCCGAACGCACCCGCATGTCGGGGATGTCGCCGCCCTGGACGATTCCGAACATCGCCTTGCCCGGCTGGTCGCCAAACGCCGTCTTGCAGCGCTCGGCCCAGCGCAGCGACAACTCCATGGCGCGCTGAATCTCCTTCGGCGTCGACGGCAACGCCGTGCATTCGTCGAGCTGCATCTGGATATCGGAATCGAGCAGGCCCTGGATCTCGATCGAACGCTCCGGCGACATTTCGTAGGCAGCGCCATCGATATGCGAGCGGAAGGTCACGCCTTTTTCGCTGAGCTTGCGCAGCTTCGACAGCGACATCACCTGGAAACCGCCTGAGTCGGTCAGGATCGGGTGCGGCCAGCGCGCGAATTCATGCAGGCCGCCGAGCCGCGCCACGCGTTCGGCGCCGGGGCGCAGCATCAGATGATAGGTGTTGCCCAGGATGATGTCGGCGCCGACGCCGCGCACCTGGTCCATATACATCGCCTTGACAGTGCCACCGGTGCCCACGGGCATGAAGGCCGGCGTGCGGATCGTGCCGCGCGGCATGGTGATCTCGCCGCGCCGCGCTTTGCCCTGCGTGGCCAACACCTTGAACTTGAACTCTGTGCTCATTGGTCGTCCCTGAACAGCAGGCTGGCGTCGCCGTATGAATAGAAGCGGTAGCCGCTGGCGATGGCGTGCGCATAGACTTCGTGCATGCGCTCCAGCCCGGCAAAAGCCGAAACCAGCATGAACAGCGTCGAGCGCGGCAGGTGGAAATTGGTCATCAGCGCGTCGACGAACTTGAAGCGATAGCCCGGCGTGATGAAGATGTCGGTAGGGCCTGACCAGGCGGCCAGGGTGCCGTCGGCGCGCGCCGCACTTTCCATCAGCCGCAGCGAGGTCGTGCCGACGGCAACCACCTTGTTGCCGCGCGCCCTTGCAGCGTTCAGCACGGCCGCCGTCTCGGCCGAAACGTGGCCGATCTCCGAGTGCATCTTGTGGTCGGCCGTGTCGTCGGCCTTGACCGGCAGGAACGTGCCGGCGCCGACATGCAGCGTCACGAACTGCTTCTCGACCCCGCGCGCCTCGAGCGCCGCAAACAGCTCCGGCGTGAAATGCAGGCCGGCGGTAGGGGCAGCGACAGCGCCCTCTTCCCGGGCATAGACGGTCTGGTAGTCCTTGCGGTCGCGCTCGTCGTCGGCGCGCTTGGAAGCGATGTAGGGCGGCAGCGGAATGTGGCCGACGGCATGCAGCGCCTCGTCCAGCGCCGGTCCGGCGAGATCGAAGGCCAAAAGCGCCTCGCCGCCCTCGCCCTTCTCCAGCACCGTGGCGTCGAGCTGGCCGAGCATGCAGGCTTCGGCATCGTGGCCGAACTGGATGCGGTCGCCGACCGCCACCCGCTTGCCGGGCCGCATGAAGGCGAGCCAGCGGTCGGGTGCCGTGCGCATATGCAACGTCGCGTCGACATGGGCGACGGCCTCGCCGCGCACCCGGCGACCCTTGAGCTGTGCGGGGATGACACGCGTGTCGTTGAGGACCAGCACATCACCATGGTTCAGCAGCGACGGCAGGTCGCCGACGCTCATATCGGCAAGCGTTTCACCGGACCGCACCACCAGCATGCGCGCGGAATCGCGCGGTTCGGCCGGACGCAGCGCGATGCGTTCCTCAGGCAGTTCGAAATCGAAAAGGTCAACGCGCATCAGTAGATACGGATCATCAGTGCTCCGACGAGCAGCAACATGGCGCCGGCGATGCGGCCCATGGAAATTTCACGAACGGCGACGCCGAGGTAACCAGCCTTGTCGATCAGCATTCCCGCGAGCAACTGCCCCGCCACCAGGAACGCCATCAGCGCTGCGGCGCCGATGCGCGGCGTGAGCAGCACAGAGCTCGTCACATAGACCGCACCAAGCGCACCGCCGGCCATGAACAGCCAGGGCGCCGGCGCTTTCCAGTCGATGACCAGGCCTTGGGTGCGGGTGGTGAGGAAGGTGATCGCGCCAAGCACGATCGCGCCCGACAGGAACGAGATCGCAGCCGCCGCGACGGGCACGCCAAGCCCGCGCGCCAGCTGCGCATTTATGGGAGCCTGTATGGCAATGAAGGCGCCCGCCAGAACGCCGAGCAGCGACCAGAGAACGCCAGCCATTGTCAGTTATTCCGCAACGTCGGCCGCGACCTTGAGCGACACGATCTTGTCGGGATCCTGCACCGGCTCGCCGCGCTTGATCTTGTCGACATTGTCCATGCCTTCGATGACCTGGCCCCAGACGGTGTACTGGCGGTTCAGGAATCCAGCGTCCTCGAAGCAGATGAAGAACTGCGAGTTGGCCGAGTTCGGGTTCTGTGAACGGGCCATCGAGCAGGTGCCGCGGCCGTGGTTCATGTTGGAAAATTCGGCCTTCAGGTCCGGCTTGTCCGAACCGCCCATGCCCGCACGCGACGGGTTGAAGTCCTTGCCGCCCGACTTGCCGAACTTGACGTCGCCGGTCTGGGCCATGAAGCCGTCGATGACGCGGTGGAACACAACGCCGTCATAAGCGCCTTCACGCGCCAGTTCCTTGATCCGGCCGACATGGCCAGGCGCCAGGTCGGGGAACAGTTCGATGACCACGTTGCCCTTGGTGGTTTCCATGATCAGCGCGTTTTCGCGGTCCTTGATCTCGGCCATGGTGAAAATCCTTCCTTGCTTCAGGTTACTTCTTGTCCGCGGCGATGCGGACCTTGATCATGCGGTCGGGGTCGCTGACGACGCCGTTCTGGGCCGCATCGCCCTTCTTGATCGCGTCGACATGTTCCATGCCGCTCTCGACATCGCCAACGATCGTGTACTGGCCGTCGAGCGACGGCGAGGCGTCAAACATGATGAAGAACTGCGAGTTCGCCGAGTTCGGATCCTGCGAGCGGGCCATGCCGACAACGCCGCGCTTGAAGTTCTCCTGCGAGAACTCGGCCGGCAGGTCGTCCAGCTTCGAGCCGCCGGTGCCGGCGCGGGCGGCATTGTAGCCGTCCTTCATGTCGCCGAATTCGACGTCGCCGGTCTGGGCCATGAAGCCGCCGATGACACGGTGGAATGCAACGTTGTCATAGGCGCCTTCGCGCACCAGTTCCTTGATCTGCGCCACATGCTTGGGTGCGAGATCGGGACGCAGCGCGATCGTGACGTCGCCGTCCTTGAGCGTGATGACCATGGTGTCTTCCGGTGCGGCGGCAAATGCTGCAACCGATCCGGCAAGCAGGCCGGTGAGGACGACGAACGACGAGGCGAGCTTCCTGAGCTGCATTTTTCGATACTCCGGGATTATTTCGCGAACTTGGCCTTGAGTGCGCCGGCGACTGCCGCCGGAACAAACGGGCGAATGTCACCGCCCATGGCCGCTATCTGGCGGACAAGTGTGGCGGTAATCGTGCGAACCGAGGGGCTGGCCGGCAGGAAAACAGTCTGCAGTTCCGGCGCCATGGTCTCGTTCATGCCGGCCATCTGCATCTCGTAATCGAGGTCTGTGCCGTCGCGCAGGCCGCGGATCATGATCGAAGCGCCCTGCTTGCGCGCCGCGTCGATCACCAGCCCGTCGAAGGCAACGACCTTGATGCGGCCGCCATCCTTGCCGAACTCGGATCTGCTCGCCTCCTCGATCAGCGCCACGCGCTCCTCAAAGGAAAACAGCGGCTGCTTGCCGGGATGGATGCCAATTGCGGCATAGACGAGGTCGGCCACAGCCAGCGATGCCTTGAGCACGTCGAGATGGCCGTTGGTGAGTGGGTCGAACGACCCGGCGTAAATGGCGATACGATCAGTCATGGCCTGCTTCTAGAACATCGGCGTCGAAGGTGGAAGCGCACTTTGCCGCGAACTTCAGCGGCTTGGCGTGGTTCACGAAATGAATGCGCGATGAACGGCAATCTCAGCATCCGTTCAAGCGGATGTGAATAAACCATCTTTATGGTCTGTGAAACCAAAAGCCCGTTCGACCGTTATTTGCAGCAGGAGAACAGCGCCATGATGATCTACGTGCTCGCCGCGGCCATGACTCTGGCCATGCTCGTTGCAACTGCCTTCAGCCTCCACCACGAGGCTCACCGCGCCCGCACCAAGATGCAGACGGCGCGCATACAGTTGCCGGGCTGGAGCAATCCGCGCGCCCCGCGCTGAACAATTTCTGCCCCTCCAGGCAAAAGCGGCGCCCGAAGGCGCCGCTTATTTTCTTCAACTCTCAGCCACAATCCTAGGAACAAGCACGCTTTTTTCCGAAAGCGATATTCACGGGATGCTAGCCTTCCTCGTTGACTGGCTCGTCCCCGTTCGGCGCTTCGTCGCCTTCGTCCTCGCCCTGCGGCTCGGAGATGCGTTCGACCGAGACGACCTTCTCGCCCTCCGCCGTATTGAAGATCGTCACGCCCTTGGTGGCGCGGCTGGCCACGCGAATGCCATCCACCGGCACGCGAATGACCTGTCCGCCGTCGGACACCAGCATGATCTGGTCTTCGTTGCCGACCGGGAAGGTCGCCACCAGCTTGCCGATTTCCGTCGCCTTTGAGACATCGGTGGCGCGGATGCCCTTGCCGCCGCGATTGGTCAGGCGGAAATCGTAGGACGACGACCGCTTGCCATAGCCATATTCGGTGACCGTCAGCACGAATTGCTCGTGCTGACCCAGGAACTGGTAGCGCTCCTCGGAAATGTCGGCTTCTTCGCCAACGTCCTCATTGGTCAGCGCGATATCCTCGTCCTCGCCGGCGGCAATGCCCGCTGCCAGCCGCCGTTCGGCGACGGAGCGCTTGAGATAGGCGGCCCGCTCGGCCGGGCTTGCCTCGACATGCTCGATGATCGCCATCGAGATGACACGGTCGCCATCGGCCATGCTGATGCCGCGCACGCCGACTGAATTGCGGCTCTGGAACACGCGCACGTCATCGACGCGGAAGCGTATGCACTGGCCGGAATTGGCGGTCAAAAGCACGTCATCGTTGTCGGTGCAGGTTTCCACGCCGAGGATCTCGTCGCCTTCCTCCTCGAGCTTCATCGCGATCTTGCCGTTGCGGTTGACCTGCACGAAGTCGCTGAGCTTGTTGCGGCGCACGGTGCCGCGTGTCGTGGCAAACATCACGTCGAGTTCGCCCCAGCTTGTTTCGTCCTCGGGCAGCGGCATGATCGTGGTGATGCGCTCGCCCTGTTCGAGCGGCAGCAGGTTGATCAGCGCCTTGCCACGCGACTGCGGATTGCCGATCGGCAGGCGCCAGACCTTTTCCTTGTAGACGATGCCACGCGATGAGAAGAACAGAACCGGCGTGTGCGTGTTGACCACGAACAGGCGGGTGACGAAATCCTCGTCCTTCGTCGACATGCCGGAGCGGCCCTTGCCGCCGCGGCGCTGCGCCCGGTACAGCGACAGCGGCACGCGCTTGATGTAGCCGGAATGGCTGACGGTGACGACCATGTCCTCGCGCGGGATCAGGTCCTCGTCTTCCATGTCGGAGCCGGCATCGGTGATCTCGGTCCGGCGCGGAACGCCGAATTCGTCACGCACCGCGACCAGTTCGTCCTTGACGATCTGCTGGATGCGGGCACGTGACGACAGGATCCCGAGATAGTCGGTGATCTCGGCGCCGATCTTGTTGAGTTCGTCGGCGATTTCGTCGCGTCCGAGCGCTGTCAGGCGCTGCAGGCGCAGCTCGAGGATGGCGCGCGCCTGCTCTTCCGACAGGTTGTAGGTGCCATCGTCGTTGATGCGATGGCGCGGGTCATCGATCAACTGGATCAATGACTCGACGTCCGATGCCGGCCAGCGCCGCGTCATCAATTGCTCGCGCGCCGTCTGCGGATCGGGCGCAGTGCGGATCAGCTTGATGACTTCGTCGATGTTGGCGACAGCGATCGCCAGACCGACCAAGACATGCGCGCGGTCGCGCACCTTCCTGAGCAGGAACTTGGTGCGCCGGCTGATCACCTCTTCGCGGAACGCGACGAAGGCCCTCAGCATGTCGAGCAGCGTCAGCACTTCCGGCTTGCCGCCGTTGAGCGCCACCATGTTGGCACCGAACGAGGTCTGCAGCGGCGTGAAGCGATAGAGCTGATTGAGGATCACCTCGGCATTGGCGTCGCGCTTCAGCTCGATGACGACGCGGTAGCCCTGACGGTCGGACTCGTCGCGAATGTCGGAGATGCCCTCGATGCGCTTGTCGCGCACGAGTTCCGCCATCTTCTCGATCATCGAGGCCTTGTTCACCTGGAACGGCACTTCGGTGATGATGATCGCTTCGCGGTCGCCGCGGCTTTGCTCGATATTGACCTTGCCGCGCATGACGACCGAACCGCGCCCGGTCGAATAGGCGTTGTAGATGCCCGAACGTCCGAGGATCAGGCCGCCGGTCGGAAAATCCGGACCGGGAATGATCTCCATCAGGTCGGGCAGTTCGATACCAGGGTTTTCCATGACGGCGATGGCGCCGTTGCAGATTTCGACGAGATTGTGCGGCGGAATGTTGGTCGCCATGCCGACGGCGATGCCGCCGGCGCCGTTGACCAGCAGCGCCGGGAAACGCGCCGGCAGGACGCGCGGTTCCTGGCCGGAAGCATCGTAGGTGTCCTGGAAATCGACGGTGTCCTTGTCGATGTCCTCGAGCAGTTCGTGCGCAACCTTGGTCAGGCGGGCTTCGGTGTAGCGCATCGCCGCGGGCGGATCGCCGTCGATCGAGCCGAAATTGCCCTGCCCGTCGATCAGCGGCACGCTCATCGACCAGTCCTGGGCCATGCGCACCAAGGCATCGTAGATCGAGGCATCGCCGTGCGGGTGATACTTACCCATCACGTCGGCGACTGGGCGGGCCGACTTCACATATTTGCGGTTCCAGTGGTAGCCGCTCTCATGCGAGGCGAACAGAATGCGGCGATGAACCGGCTTCATGCCGTCGCGCACATCGGGCAGCGCACGGCTCACGATCACGCTCATCGCGTAGTCGAGATAGGAGCGCTGCATCTCCTCGATGATGGAAATCGGCTCGATGCCGGAAGGACCGTCAGGTCCGCGCGGTGATTTCTGGTCGGTCAACTCGGATCACGCATGTTGGGAATCATTTACCCTTTATATAGGAACGGTTGCCGAATGACCAATTTTGGACGCGCTTTTCCAGCGTTGTTTTCATACGGAATATCAATTAGATAGCTGGTGCGTCCCGGTCCGCGACAGTCTGTCCGGTCGGTCGCCGGGCCGAGAAACGGCCGCGCGCGGCAATTGCACGCAAGAGCTCTGGCGTCGCAGGGGCTCTCGGGTTAGCCTGCGCGCGACGGAGGGATGCCGCATGCCGCTTTTCGACACTGTGTTCAACGCCTTCGTCACCATTCTCGTTACCATCGACCCCCCCGGCCTGGCGCCATTGTTCCTGGCCGTCACGCGCGGCATGAACCGTCAGCAGCGCCAGCAGGTGTCGGTGCGGGCGAGCATCATCGCCTTCGCCGTCCTTGCGCTTTTCGCCATTGCCGGCGCGGCGATCCTGACCGTGTTCGGCATCACCCTGCCCGCCTTCCGCGTCGCCGGAGGCTTCCTGCTGTTCTTCATCGCCTTCGAAATGGTCTTCGAAAAGCGGCAGGACCGGAAGGAAAAGATTTCGGATGTCGCGATCACCCGCGACCACATCCACAACATCGCCGCCTTCCCGCTCGCCATTCCGCTGATTGCCGGCCCGGGCGCGATCTCGGCGACGGTTCTGCTGTCCGGTTCGTTTCAGGGCTGGGCCGGCCAGGCAGCGCTGGTGCTGATCATCCTGTCGTGCCTGGCGTTGACCTACCTGGTCTTCGTGCTAGCCGAACGCATCGACCGTTTCCTGGGTCAGACCGGACGGTCGATCCTGACGCGACTGCTCGGCGTCATTCTGGCGGCTCTCGCCGTGCAGTTCGTCGCCGACGGCATCAAGGAACTTGCAGCGATGTAGGGCGCCGGGGGCAGACGAGGCGCGGCGCCCACCTACCCCTGACCAAGGTCAGATCGACGTGTCAACGACCTCGAAGTCGTGGGTGATGGTGGCGGTCTTCGCCATCATCGCGGACGCCGAGCAGTACTTCTCGATCGACAGGTCGATGGCGCGCTTGACCTTGTCGTGCGACAGCGCGCGGCCCTTGACCACGAAATGCATGTGGATGCGGGTGAACACCTTGGGCTCGGTGTCGGCACGATCCGCATCGAGCTCGACCGACACATCTTCGACAGCCTCGCGGCCCTTTTCAAGGATGTGGACGACATCGTAGGCCGAGCAGCCGCCGGTGCCGATCAGCATCAGTTCCATCGGGCTCGGCCCGGGCGTCTTGCCTTCGGCGCCGGAAGCAGTGCCCAGAACCAGCTTGTGACCGCTGCCGGATTCACCGACGAAGGTGCGGTCCTCGACCCATTTCACGCGTGCTTTCACGACAAGACTGTCCTTCCAGTTTCAAATCGAACAAACCCGCAGACATCCCGCAGGCGCAGAATGTCAGCTAGCGCGGCTGCACGCCATGTGCAAGGCGCTGGGTCCTCTGGCCACACGCCGACTGTCCGCGCCTGGCTGAGTGCGGGCATGGCTCATTGCAGTGTCTGCTTTGCCACCAAGGGCCGCCGACAACGAAAGTCTCCTCGTTCGCCTCCTGCGGTGGCCGTGAAACCCTTTACGTTTCGACGGCCTGGGGCTCCGCCACACATCTGCCGCGCAGCGTCCGGGGCATGATCCGGTTAGGAAGCAAGTACCAACATCTCAGCCATGGCGCCGGCTGCGCCTGCCACAGCCCCGAACTCCTCATGGCGACGAGACGGCTGGAAAACATCAGCCGCCGCGGCGTGCCCGCCGGACTCGCTGCCACCCTCTTTGCGGCAGCCGCGCCATCGTCGGCGACGGCACGGGTTGTTTGCCGTATCTACCGAGGTAATCGTGTTGCCTTCCACCAGGACCTGCGCACCGGCCTGGAGCGTGTTGGACGTTCCACCGAACAGCCGCGCCTGCCAGAACAGCACGCGATCGCTCTTGCCGCCGCCAAACGGCGCGCCATCGTGATTGATTGCGGCGACCGTACGCTCAGCAAATGCCTCGGACGATAGCGCAAAGAAAAAAGGCACTGCAAAGCAGCGCCTTTTTTCATCGATCCGAAGTTTCGAGACGGCTTAGAACGGGATTTCGTCGTCGAGGTCGCGCGAACCGCCGCCACCCATGCCGCCGCCGCCCTGGCCGCCACGACCACCGCCGCCGTAACCGCCACCGCGATTGCCGCCGCCATAGCTGTCGGTCGGGCTCGACTGGCCAAAATCGGAACGGCCGCCGCCGCCATAACCACCGCCCTGGCCGCCACCATAACCGACCTGGCCACCGCCGCCGCTATAGCCGGCGTCGCCGCCCTGGCCACGCGCGTCGAGCATCTGCAACTCGCCGCGGAACTTCTGCAGCACGATTTCAGTAGTGTAGCGCTCGATGCCGTCCTTTTCCCATTTGCGGGTCTGCAACTGGCCTTCGATATAAACCTTCATGCCCTTCTTGAGGTACTGCTCGGCGACCTTGGCAAGGTTGTCGTTGAAAATGACGACCTGGTGCCACTCGGTCTTTTCCTTGCGTTCGCCCGAATTCTTGTCGCGCCAGCTTTCGGAGGTCGCGATCCTCAGATTGACGACAGGTTCGCCCGAATTGAGACGGCGAATTTCAGGATCCGCACCCAGATTGCCGACCAGAATGACCTTGTTGACGCTACCTGCCATGACACCGCTCCGCGCTCGTCCGAAACCAAATTCCAAGAAATTACAAGGGCGCACACTAGCCCAAAGCACCGTCCGCCCGCGCCCCCTGCCGGCGGAAAACCTCGTGCAGTCCACAAGTCATTTTTGTTCTCATTTTGTTCTATCGTCAATTACGGCGATTTGCAAGAGGTCTTGTACTGGCGCAAACGCCCGCCCTGCCACCAAGGCGGGACTGCGCGTCCATGAGGCGACCGCGTGCCGGAGAGCCGGGGTGAGCGATGTTCGCTTTCGCTGACGTCTAACGCGGCCGGTCTGTGCGCGGGCCGGCGCCCTTCCGCTGGTGATAGGTAAGAGCCGAACGCAGGCAGAACGCCAGGGCAGCCTCGGGAATGGCCGCGTCCGCGGGTAAGATCACTGCCCTGTTGCCTTCGAACTCAAGCTCGCCGCCGAGATGCGAGCGGAAGGTCTCGACCAGCGTGGTGTTGCAGGTGAAGAACACGGCGCACCTGTCGGGAAAGGATCTGGTCGCGCCCAACCTCACCGTCGAGCCGCTGCCGCTCGCTTGCGTCAGGTAGGCCGGTTCGCCCCATTTGAGCGTTTCGGTCAAAGGGCCGACGCCATCGACTTCCGCCGCGACCTCGAAGATCAATCCGCGGATGTCGAGCAGACGCGTCCGTACCTGCTCGGGATGACGCGAAAGCGCGTCCAGGATCGGTCGCGGTACGAGCGGCGTTGCCATCTCCGCGCCCTCAGCCTTGTTGCTCCGCGCCGACGAGCGCCAGTTCGACCGCCGCCTCGGCATGCAGTTTGACCACGTCATAGGCCGATATCGGATAGTCCTCCATGGCCAGAACCAGCGGCAGCTCAGTGCAGGCGAGCATGATCGCTTCCGCTCCGCGTGCCCGCAAGCCGTTCGCCAGGCGCAGCAGCAGCGATTTCGCCTCCGGCCTGACGATGCCGAGCGTCAGTTCATCGATGATGAGGCGATGCAACACGGTGCGGTCATCCTCTGGAGGCACGAGCAGCTCGATGCCGAATTTCCGCTGCAGCCGCTCGGCCAGGAAGCCCAGCTCCATCGTGTAGCGCGTGCCGAGCAGCCCCACCCGCTTGTGCCCGGCCGCCTGCAACACCTTGCCCGTCGGATCGGCGATATGCAGCAGCGGGATGCTGATGGCGGCGGCGACGGTGTCGGCGACGTAATGCGCAGTCACCGCCGTCAGCATGGCGAAGGCAGCACCGCCGGCCTCCAGATGCCGCGCCGCCTTGGTTATCACCTCGGCCACCCGATCCCAATCGCCCTTGGCGGCGAGATCGTTCAGTTCGTCGAAGTCGAGCGAATACATCAGCGAGCGTGCATTGTGGTGCCCGCCCAGCCTGTCATGTGCCGCCTGATTGATGAGGCGATAATAGAGCGCGCTGGATTCCCAGCTCATGCCCCCAAGCAATCCGATCAACTGCGTCTGGCGTCCCGACACCACCGCTCCCCTCGCCTCGTTGCACTGTTATTCTGCACGAACGGCCCGTTCCACCTGCTCCCTGTTTGGCGAAATCCAGGGTCACAAGGCAACTGGCAAAAACCATGTCTGCAAACAATGGCCAACTCGGGACCCGCCAGAAGCGAACCTGCACAACGACAACAGATGGCCCCGCCGCTCCCAGGAGCGCACGGGGCCTTGTGTCGGGTTATACCCTTGACTGCCGGGAGTGGTTTACCGGCTTGCTCTCTCGGATGCTGCGTGGCTTACAGCCAACGATCCGACCAATGGTTTCAAATTGTCGGGGGATCAACAGGTCGGGGTTTGCGAGAGGCTTTTCACAAAGGGAAAGCCGGGCACCTGCGCCTGCTGCGGTTCCGTCCTGTTAGCGGAACCCTTTGGGACTGTCCGGTGGAGTCATGCCTAGCTCCTTCGTCAGTTGCGCCATCTGTCCGCCTGCTGCTCAACTCGCGTGTCTGCGGCGTCTCGCAGACCGACCGTAGCATGGTGAGGAGCCCTCAAGGGAGGCTCGGCCTCAGGCGACACCAGCACTTTGCATCCCTGATTCGGCCACGTCAACCACAACATTGTTAGAGGGAAAAAATGTGATCGAAGGCCGGATTCGAGGCCTCGGAATCATCCAATGCTCCTGCCATGACGTTGTCAGGAGCGCGTTCGGCCTTTGTTCTTTCCACTTGCCCCTGCGCGCCAAAGGCGCTTAAACGCATCTGGTTGTGACGCCTCTCGATCAGGCGTCGAAAGTACCTACATGAGGGGATGGTCGGGCTAGCCCGCCACTCCAAGCAATTCCAGATTTGAGGCGGCGGCGCGGCAATGGCCGATCACAAGTACATTTCCATTCGCGGTGCGCGTGAGCACAATCTCAAGAACGTCGATCTCGACCTGCCGCGCGACAAGCTGATTGTCATGACCGGCCTCTCGGGCTCGGGCAAGTCGTCGCTCGCCTTCGACACCATCTACGCCGAGGGCCAGCGCCGCTACGTCGAGAGCCTGTCGGCCTATGCCCGCCAGTTCCTCGAGATGATGCAGAAGCCCGACGTCGACCAGATCGACGGTCTGTCGCCCGCGATCTCCATCGAGCAGAAGACGACATCGAAGAACCCGCGCTCGACGGTCGGCACCGTCACCGAAATCTACGACTACATGCGCCTTTTGTTCGCCCGCGTCGGCGTGCCCTATTCGCCTGCTACCGGCCTGCCGATCGAGAGCCAGACGGTGTCGCAGATGGTCGACCGCGTGCTGGCGCTGGACGAAGGCACGCGCCTGTTCATCCTGGCGCCCATCGTCCGCGGCCGTAAGGGCGAGTACAAGAAGGAACTGGCCGAACTCCAGAAGAAGGGGTTCCAGCGCGTCAAGATCGACGGCGCCTTCTACGAGATCGGCGAAGCGCCCGTTCTCGACAAGAAGTACAAGCACGACATCGATGTTGTCGTCGACCGCATCGTCGTCCGCCCCGACCTCTCCACGCGTCTCGCCGACTCGATGGAAACCGCGCTCAAGCTGGCCGAGGGCCTGGCCGTCGCCGAGTTCGCAGACAAGCCGCTCGATGCCAGCCAAACCGGCGCGGATTCTGTCAACAAATCCGCGAACGAAACCCACGAACGCATTCTTTTCTCCGAGAAATTCGCCTGTCCGGTGTCGGGTTTCACCATCCCCGAGATCGAACCACGGCTGTTTTCGTTCAACAACCCGTTCGGCGCATGCCCGGCCTGCGATGGCCTCGGCAACCAGCGTGCAATCGACCCCCAACTGATCGTTCCAGAAGACCACGTCTCGCTGCGCGAGGGAGCGGTTGCGCCCTGGGCCAAGTCGACCTCGCCCTACTACACCCAGACGCTGGAAGCGCTCGGCAAGGTCTACGGCTTCAAGATCGGCGACCGCTGGCGCGACCTTTCGACAGAGGCGCAGGACGCCATCCTGCGCGGCACGGGCGCCAAGGAAATCACCTTCAACTATGACGACGGCCTGCGCTCCTACAAGACCACCAAGACCTTCGAGGGTGTGATCCCCAATCTCGAGCGCCGCTGGAAGGAGACCGAATCCGCCTGGATGCGCGAGGAGATCGAGCGCTTCATGTCGGCCACGCCCTGCCCGGCCTGTTCAGGCTACCGCCTCAAGCCCGAGGCGCTGGCGGTCAAGGTCGGCGGCAGGCACATCGGTGAAGTCACCGAGCAGTCGATCCGCAAGGCCAATGCCTGGTTCGAGGAGCTACCGGCGCAGCTCAACGACAAGCAGAACGAGATCGCCGTCCGCGTGCTCAAGGAGATCCGCGAGCGCCTGCGCTTCCTCAACGACGTCGGCCTCGAATATCTGACGCTGTCGCGCAATTCAGGCACGCTATCGGGCGGCGAGAGCCAGCGCATCCGCCTGGCGTCGCAGATCGGATCGGGGCTGACAGGCGTGCTCTACGTGCTCGACGAGCCCTCCATCGGCCTGCACCAGCGCGACAATGCCCGCCTGCTCGACACGTTGCGCCACCTCAGGGACATCGGCAACACCGTCATCGTCGTCGAGCACGACGAGGACGCGGTGCTGACCGCCGACTATGTCGTCGACATGGGCCCTGCCGCCGGCATCCATGGCGGCCAGATCATCGCCGAAGGCACGCCGCAGCAGGTCATGGCAAATCCCAACTCGATCACCGGCAAGTACCTGTCGGGCGAGCTCGAGATCGCGATCCCCGCCCAGCGCCGCGAGCTGAAGAAGAACAAGCGCATCAAGGTTCTGGGCGCCCGCGGCAACAACCTCAAGGACGTCACCGCCGAGATCCCCTTGGGCACCTTCACCGCCGTGACCGGCGTGTCGGGCGGCGGCAAGTCGACCTTCCTGATCGAGACGCTTTTCAAGGCGGCGTCGCGCCGTATCATGGGCTCGCGCGAGCATCCGGCAGATCACGACCGCATCGAGGGCCTCGAGTTCCTCGACAAGGTCATCGACATCGACCAGTCGCCCATCGGCCGTACCCCGCGCTCCAACCCGGCCACCTACACCGGCGCCTTCACGCCGATCCGCGACTGGTTCGCCGGCCTGCCGGAGGCCAAGGCGCGCGGCTACCAGCCGGGCCGCTTCTCCTTCAACGTCAAGGGCGGCCGCTGCGAGGCCTGCCAGGGCGACGGCGTCATCAAGATCGAGATGCACTTCCTGCCCGACGTCTACGTCACCTGCGACGTCTGCCACGGCAAGCGCTACAACCGCGAGACCCTTGACGTGCTGTTCAAGGGCAAGTCGATCGCCGACGTGCTCGACATGACGGTCGAGGAAGGTGTCGAGTTCTTTGCCGCCGTTCCGGTGGTGCGCGACAAGCTGATGACGCTCAACCAGGTCGGCCTGGGCTACATCCATATCGGCCAGCAGGCCAACACGCTCTCCGGCGGCGAAGCCCAGCGCATCAAGCTCGCCAAGGAGCTGTCGCGCAAGGCGACCGGCAAGACGCTCTACATCTTGGACGAGCCGACCACCGGCCTGCATTTCCACGATGTCGCCAAGCTGCTCGAAGTGCTGCACGAGCTCGTCGACCAGGGCAACACGGTGATCGTCATCGAGCACAACCTCGAGGTGATCAAGACCGCCGACTGGGTGCTCGACCTCGGCCCCGAAGGCGGCGACGGCGGCGGCGAACTTGTCGCCTCCGGCCGTCCCGAAGACATCGTCGCCGAAACGCGCAGCTACACCGGCAAGTTTCTCAAGGAGCTTTTGGAACGCCGTCCAGGCGGCAAGCGCGAGGCGGCTGAATAGGTTGCCTCACTCAGTCGGCGTGTCGTGAGTTGCGTCGGCTGGCGCGGGTTTCCGACTGGCCCGGCATCTGCGGGAATGCGGAAACTCACTCGCATCGCCGCAGGCCTCGATGGCTGACCGCAAAAGGACGCGTTCATCCGAGGCTGGTTTTCGGATGGCGGACTTTTCGGCTGGTGGGTAGGCCGGCCAACGCAGCGGAAATAAATCAAAGGGGACGAGCGAATGACCAAGTCGGGAACAATCCGCGCAGGCATGGGCGGCTGGACGTTCGAGCCATGGGACACCTCGTTCTACCCGGACAAGCTGGCCAAGGCCAAGCAGTTGCAATTCGCCAGCCGCCAGGTGCCGACGATCGAGGTCAACGGTACTTATTATTCCGGGTTCAAGGAACCGACGTTTCTGAAGTGGGCAAGCGAAGCCCCGGACGGGTTTGTCTTTTCGCTGAAGGGCAACCGCTTCGTCACCAACCGCCGCGTTCTGGCCGAGGCCGGCGAGTCGGTCACGCGGTTCGTCACGCAGGGCATTATGGCGCTGGGCGAGAAGCTCGGTCCGATCCTTTGGCAATTTGCGCCGACGAAGAGGTTCGACCACGACGATTTCGAGGCGTTTCTCCGGCTGCTGCCCGAAAGGCAGGATGGCGTCATCTTGCGCCACGCCGTCGAAGTCCGTCACGATTCCTTCGTCGTGCCTGAATTCGTGGCCCTTGCGCGCAAGTACAACGCCGCCATCGTTTACGCCGACCACGCCAAATATCCTGCCATCGCCGACATCAGCGGCGATTTCGTCTACGCGCGGCTGCAAACGGGCAGCGACGACAATGCCGACTGCTACACGCCCAAAGGGCTGGATGAATGGGCCGTCCGCGCAACGACATGGGCCGAGGGCGGCGTGCCCGCTGACCTGCCGCGCGCCGATCCTTCCAGCGACGCGCCGGTCAAGGCGCGCGACGTGTTTGTCTACTTCATCACGGAGGGCAAGGTCCGCGCGCCGTTCGGCGCCCTGGCCTTGATGAAGCGCGTCACTGGCGGCTGACGAGCTCGGATAGCACCGCGCGCAGCGCAAAAGGCAGGTCTTCGGCAATTAGGCCGGGACCAAATCGCTGCGCTGCCTCGGCGTGCAGCCAGACGGCAGCGCATGCAGCTTCGAACGGCGGCATGGCTTGCGCGATCAGGGCTGCGACGATGCCCGTAAGCACGTCGCCCGAACCGGCTGTGGCGAGCAGCGGCGTGCCATTGGCGTTGATCGCCGCGCGCCCGTCCGGCGACGCGATCACCGTGTCCGGCCCCTTGTAGATCACCGTGGCGTTGGCCCTGGTGGCGGCGGCTCTGGCGCGCTCGACCTTCGACAAGGCCGCGTCAGCAGCAATGTCGGGGAACAGCCGGCCGAATTCGCCATGATGCGGTGTCAGCACCAGCGTTGGTGCGCGAACTCTCCCGGCTGCATCGAAGAAAAGCTGTCGCTGCTGCGCCAGCGAAGTGATGCCGTCGGCATCGATGACCAGCGCGCCAAAGCGGCCGTCGGCATTGGACATCAGGTCGATGGCAAAGCGCCCGACCTCCGGTTCAGGCCCAAGCCCCGGGCCGTAGACCAGAACCTCTGGCTTGCGCGCCGCAAGAAACCCCAGCGTGTCCTCGAACGTGTCGTTGCGCCTGAGAATGATCGAGGTGAGGTGTGCGGCGTTCGCTGCAAGCGCGGCAGCCGGCGAAAGCACTGTCACCGCACCGGCGCCGGCGCGCGCCGCAGCCATCGCCGACAGCCGCGCTGCCCCCGTGGCGGCGATGCAGCCCGAAAACACACCGACATGGCCGCGACTGTATTTGTGGGCGTCGTTCGCCGGCGACGGAAAAAGCGCAAGCCACCAGACCGGGTCGTTTTGCAGGCAGCGAGCGCCGGTGGCCGCGATGGCATCGGCGGAAATGCCGATGTCGGCGACAACCACTTCGCCGCACAGCGCCCTGCCCGGCTGCAACAGATGTCCCGGTTTCTTGCGTGCGAACGTCACCGTGACTGCAGCCGCAAAAGCGCCGCCGAGGATCGCACCGCTGTCGCCGGAGACACCCGAAGGCAGGTCGACGGCGACGACCGGCGCACCGCAAGCCCTGGTCCGCTCGATCGCTGCCATCGTCTCGCCGGCCAATGGCCTGGTCAGGCCGGCGCCAAACAGGGCATCGACGATGACGGCCCCGGCCGCCGGCTGGAACGCCGCCAGCGGCTCGACCGCGCCCGGCCATTCGGCGGCGGCAAGGGCGGCGTCGCCCCCCGTTCGCGGTGTACCGGCGGCATAAAGCCTGACGGATAAACCCCGCTTGCTCAGCACGCGCGCGGCGACGTAGCCGTCGCCGCCATTGTTGCCCGGTCCGCACAGGACATGAACGACCGTCGCCGCCGGAAACCGCGACATGACACAATCGGCAACCGCGCCGCCCGCCCGCCGCATCAGGTCGATGCCGGCTGCCGGACCGGCCGCTATCGCCAGCCGGTCGGCCTCTGCCATCTCGACGGGAGTCAGCAATTCAAACGCCATGTCGCTTCCGATATTTCCGCGAGGGACGGCCCTAGCGTTAGCATGCGGTGGCCGCAGCCGAAACGGTCAAGACTGCCGCTAGGGCTGCGCAATTCTTGCGCAGATTGCCGCATTATCAGGCACAGGCATGGCTAATCCGGCGATGAAACTTTATGCGATGTCTGCCAGAACGGGTTGGAAAAGCCGGCAAATGCCGGTTCTCGATGGATTGCGCAAACATCGGGACCAACTTCGTCGCAGGCAGTGCAACTGGCACACTTCGTGCTAGATAGAGATGCAAGTGGGTGCATTAACCCCGCAGTTTCGGCATTGGAGGCCAAATTCGCATGAAGAAGATCGAAGCGATCATCAAGCCGTTCAAGCTCGACGAGGTCAAGGAAGCGCTCCAGGAAGCCGGCCTGCAAGGCATCACCGTCACTGAAGCCAAGGGATTCGGCCGCCAGAAAGGCCACACCGAACTCTACCGTGGCGCCGAATATGTCGTCGACTTCCTGCCCAAGGTGAAGATCGAAGTCGTGCTTGGCGACGAGTCGGTCGAGGCGGCGATCGAGGCGATCCGCAAGGCGGCCCAGACCGGACGCATCGGCGACGGCAAGATCTTTGTTTCCAACATCGAAGAAGTGGTGCGCATCCGCACCGGCGAGACCGGCGTCGACGCCATCTGACCCCTCCTCCAATCAAGCTCCTTCCAAACTCACACAGGGAAAAAACATGACGACGGCCAAAGACGTAATGAAGCAGATCAAGGACAACGACGTGAAGTTCGTTGACCTGCGCTTCACCGACCCCAAGGGCAAACTTCAGCATGTCACCATGGACATCGCCGAGGTCGAGGAAGAAATGTTTGCCGACGGCGTCATGTTCGATGGCTCGTCGATCGCCGGCTGGAAGGCCATCAACGAATCCGACATGGTGCTGATGCCCGACCTGGACACGGTTCACATGGATCCGTTCTTCGCGCAGTCGACCATGGTCATCCTGTGCGACATTCTCGATCCGGTCTCGGGCGAGGCCTACAATCGCGACCCGCGCGGCATCGCCAAGAAGGCCGAGGCCTATCTGAAGTCGGAAGGCTTCGGCGATACCGTCTACGTCGGCCCGGAAGCCGAATTCTTCGTCTTCGACGACGTCAAGTACAAGGCCGACCCCTACAACACCGGATTCAAGCTCGACTCCACCGAACTGCCGTCGAACGACGACACCGACTACGAGACCGGCAACCTTGGCCACCGTCCGCGCGTCAAGGGCGGCTATTTCCCGGTTCCGCCGATCGACAGCTGCCAGGACATGCGCTCGGAAATGCTGACCGTGCTGTCCGAAATGGGCGTGCGCGTCGAAAAGCACCACCACGAAGTGGCGGCCGCCCAGCACGAGCTCGGCATCAAGTTCGACACGCTGGTCCGCAACGCCGACAAGATGCTGATCTACAAGTATGTCGTGCACCAGGTCGCCAACGCCTATGGCAAGACGGCCACCTTCATGCCGAAGCCGATCTTCGGCGACAACGGCTCGGGCATGCACGTCCATATCTCGATCTGGAAGGGCGGCAAGCCGACCTTCGCCGGCAACGAATATGCCGGCCTGTCGGAAAGCTGCCTCTATTTCATTGGCGGCGTCATCAAGCACGCCAAGGCGATCAACGCCTTCACCAACCCGCTGACCAACTCCTACAAGCGTCTGGTCCCGGGCTATGAGGCCCCCGTCCTGCTCGCCTATTCGGCGCGCAACCGCTCGGCGTCCTGCCGCATTCCGTTCGGCAACTCGCCGAAGGCCAAGCGCGTCGAGGTCCGCTTCCCCGATCCGGGCGCGAACCCCTATCTCGGCTTCGCCGCTCTGCTGATGGCAGGCCTCGACGGCATCAAGAACAAGATCCACCCGGGACAGCCGATGGACAAGGATCTCTACGACCTGCCGGCCAAGGAACTGAAGAAGATCCCGACCGTCTGCGGCAGCTTGCGCGAAGCACTCCAGAGCCTCGACAAGGACCGCGGCTTCCTGAAGGCCGGCGGCGTGTTCGACGACGACCAGATCGACTCGTTCATCGAGCTCAAGATGGCCGAGGTGATGCGCTTCGAAATGACCCCGCATCCGGTCGAATACGACATGTACTACTCGGTCTGATCTGTCTCGGACCCGAAGAAAAACCCGGATCGCTTGAACTGACCCCCGAAAGTTGGACACAACCTTCGGGGGTTTTGCATGTCCAAGCACAGTGCGCGCTTGAAGCGCTCGGTTGTCGACAAAGCTACGCGAGTGCGGCGTCGAAGGGTGGGATTGACGCCGCGACGGTCCGCAAATGGGTTGGGTTTGTACCAAGCGCATGGCGATGGCGGTCTGTCGGGCAAGTACGGACGCTACAAGGCTATCTTGCCTACCATGAGGGAACGCAACAGCAAATGATTGCCTGCAATTGCGCGGTGTGCGGCAAGACTGAATTCCGTGACCAGAAAGTACTGTGGCCAGAACTGATATCCGAATGGGAACTGGCATCGCATGAAGTTGAATACATAGACCGGCAACAGGGAACTTGTTGCATTGGCTGCGGAGCTCAGCTTCGTGCCAACGCACTCGCCAAAGCAATAGGGCGCGTCCTGCAGACGAACCAAACTCTACGAGAGATTGTTGTCGATCGCCGATATCAAGAATTGCGCATTCTCGACCTCAATGGCTGCCTGGCTGTATCGGAAACGCTCGCCGCTCTTCCAGGCTATGTGAGGGCCGACTATCCAAGCGTAGACATGATGGCCATGCACTATCCGGATTCGACTTTTGACTTGGTCGTCCACTCGGACACGCTTGAACACATCCCGGATCCAGTCCGTGCCTTGAGAGAGTGCCTAAGAGTGGTCTCCGAAGCGGGCGCGGTTTGCTACACCATACCCATCATCGTCGAACGACTATCGCGAAGTCGAGCGGGAATGCCCAAGAGCTTCCACGGCAAGGTCGGGAGCGATGCGGAAGACTTCATCGTCCATACCGAATTTGGTTCCGATTTCTGGACTTATCCGCTTAAGGCCGGCGCACATTCTGTTGAGATCTGCACTGCAGAGTTTCCCGCCGCACAGGCGATAACTCTGCGCAGGTCAGGCGCATGGAACAATCCAGAATAGTCCGGCAAGCACTTGGGCCCAACCTGAACTGCGGCAAAGCAAGACAAAAAACAAAAAACCCGGGGATACGCGCCCCGGGTTTTTTGCTGTTCTTGCGCCGCCTGAAGATTACGCAGCGGCGCGCGTCTCGACGCTGGTCGGCACGGAGTTGATCGTCTTCAGGATCTGCGAAGCGATCTGGTAGGGATCGCCCTGCGAGTTCGGGCGGCGATCCTCGAGATAGCCGCGATAGTCGTTGCGCACGAAGCTGTGCGGCACGCGCACCGACGCGCCTCGGTCGGCAACGCCCCAGGTGAAGACGTCGATCGAAGCGGTCTCGTGCTTGCCCGTCAGGCGCAGGTGGTTGTCGGGACCGTAGACTGCGATGTGATCTTCACGTGCCTCAGCAAAGGCATCCATCAGAGCTTCGAAATAGGCCTTGCCGCCGACTTCACGCAGATGGGTGGTCGAAAAGTTGGCGTGCATGCCCGAGCCGTTCCAGTCGGTGTCGCCCAGCGGCTTGCAGTGATACTCGATGTCGATGCCGTACTTTTCGGTCAGGCGCTGCAACAGGTAGCGAGCCAGCCACATCTCGTCGGCGGCCTTCTTCGAGCCCTTGCCGAAAATCTGGAATTCCCACTGGCCCTTTGCCACCTCGGCGTTGATGCCTTCATGGTTCAGGCCCGCGTCCAGGCACAGGTCAAGATGTTCCTCGACGATCTGGCGCGCGATGTCGCCGACGTTCTGGTAGCCGACGCCGGTGTAGTAAGGCCCCTGCGGCGCCGGAAAGCCGTTTTCCGGGAAGCCGAGCGGGCGGCCGTCCTTGTAGAGGAAATATTCCTGCTCGAAGCCGAACCAGGCGCCGTCGTCATCGACAACTGTCGCGCGGGTGTTGGAGGCATGCGGCGTGATGCCATCGGGCATCATCACTTCGCACATCACCAGCACGCCGTTCCTGCGGGCCGGATCGGGATAGACTGCGACCGGCTTCAGCACGCAATCGGAGCTCTTGCCTTCGGCCTGCTTGGTCGAGCTGCCATCGAAGCCCCACAGCGGCAGCTGCTCGAGCTTCGGAAACTGGGCGAACTCCTTGACCTGCGTCTTGCCGCGGAGATTGGGCGACGGCGTGTAGCCATCCAGCCAAATGTACTCGAGCTTGTACTTCATCATGCTAGCCTCTCAGTGCAGTGCTTATCGGCCGTTGGCGACCGCTTCGCAAAGACAGAAGCAAGGGTCGTGCCAATTTGAAAAATCCACCTACCGGGCCAAACCGCAGACTCGAGAAACATTGCGCGCACAAAAAATAGGCACGCTAAGGCAGCAGCACTGACATTCTGCCCAATGTTCGCGCATTGGACTTGATTTCTGCCTGGCATGCGCCGCCGGCGAACCGGGCATTGGACATCGCATGATCGCCAACGCCATCGGGCCGCGCATGCTCATCCGCACGCAACTGCCGTCATCGCATCATATCTTTGCTTGCGTTAGAGCGCCGTGCGTCCGAATGGACGCACAAAGGACGCTCTGACTTACTGAGTTGGTGCATCGTGCTTTCCGAAAATCGGGTCCGATTTTCGGGCCGATGCGTTAGCCTCTCAGCGCCTCGAGCAAGGCAACGGCCGCGAGCATGTCACCTTTGCGCGCGGAGCGGCGCGCAATTGCCTCGGAATCCTGGCCCCACTGCTCGACCTGCCAGTCCTCGTCGACATGGGCGGCATTCCAGGCTTCTTCGGCATGCAGTTCGCCGGCATCCACCGCGAGCGCCAGCAGGGCCGATCCGGTGAGCGTGGTCATCAGGTGCAACGCCGCAAGGCGCATCGGCTCCCTGCGTTGCGACAGATGGATGCCGAGTGCGGCAATGGCCTCGCGCGGCTGCTCCACATGCATGACGCCTTCGGCAAGGACGAAGCGCGCGCTGAGCGCGCTCTGCGCCCAATCGAGCACCGGATCCCAGGCCTTGGACTGCCGTTCGACCAGCCGCTCCGGACCATCGGCGCGATAACAGAGCAGATCGGACGACGAAAAGCGCAAGATGTCCTCGAGCACCGCCTGCGGGTCGGTCGCCACGCCGTCAATGGCCGTGTTGACCAGCCGCAGCACCGGCATGGTGGTCGGGTCGATGAACTCGGCCTGGGCCGCGAATTCGTCGGCGACGAGCTGGGCTGCCTTTTCCGTAGGCAAAGCGAGCAACGTCCTGCCCGGCGTGCGCACGGCCTTGCCGTCGAGTTGCACCGCGTAGCTGCCGTCCACCTCGGCAACCGCGGCTGCTTCATAGAAGCGCTTCGGCAGCGGCCGGCGCATCGAGCTTTGCGCACGGCGGATCGGATCGGGATCGGACAAAACGTCGCCGGTTTCGAGGTCGCTCAGGATATCGCGCATGAGTTGATCCAATCAGTCGATGAGGGCAAGCAGATCGCCCGGCCGGCCCAGCACTGCGCTGGCGCCCGTCGCAATCAGGGCGTCACGGGCGCCGTAGCCCCAGGACACACCGATGGCCTTGGCGCCGGCGCTGGTGGCCATCTGCATGTCATAGATGGCGTCGCCGACCACGAAAGTCGAGGCCGGATCGATGCCTGTCTCGCCGCAGCATTCCAGCACCATGGCGGGGTGCGGTTTCGACGGGCAGTCGTCGGCGGTGCGGATGGTCACGAAATGCCGTTCGAAACCGTAGGTCTCGAGCACTCGGCGCACCCCGCGCTGCGACTTGCCGGTGACCATGCCGATGAGGATATCGTCGCGTTTAGCGAGAGTTTCGATAAGCTCGGCTATGCCTTCGTAGAGTGGTTCCTGGAAACTCGGCAGATGACGCGACGCAAGGAAATGCTCCTTGTAGCGCGCCGCCAGGTGACCGCACTCCGCGTCAAGCGGGCGATTGAGCAGCGTGGCGATGGCAAGATCAAGCGTAAGTCCTATGATGCTCTTGGTCGCCTCCGGCGTCGGCTCGACGAAACCCGCCTCGCGAAACGTCGCGACCATCGATGCATGGATGATGTCGGCGCTGTCGACCAACGTGCCGTCGCAATCGAACAGCACCAGTTTCAGCCCGTCGCTTGCGCCTGGGCACATGGCCGCCGATGTCACGCCGGCTCCCCGCTTTCATCGTCAAAGCCGATCAGGTTCCAGCTCTGGCGCATATGCGGCGGCATCGGCGCGGTGACGTCGATCACGCCATGGTCGGGATGCGGGATGACGATGCGGCGGGCATGCAGATGCAGCTTGTTTTGAATGCCCCCGGGGAATTCCCAGTTGGTGTCGTGTTCGAAATACTTGGGATCGCCCATGATCGGGCAGCCGATATAGGCAGCGTGAACGCGCAGCTGATGCGTACGGCCCGTGTAGGGCTCCATTTCCAGCCAGGTCAGCGCCTGGGCGGCCTGTTCGAGCACGCGATAGTAGGAAACGGCGTGGTCGGCGCCCTTTTCGCCATGCTTGGCCACGCGCATGCGGTCGCCGTCGGGCGTCTGCTCCTTGATCAGCCAGGTCGAGATCTTGTCCTCGCGCTTGGGCGGTGCGCCCTTCACCAGGGCCCAGTAGGTCTTCTTGGTTTCACGCGCGCGAAACGACTCCGCAAGCTTCATCGCCGCCAGGCGCGTGCGCGCCACGACCAGAACGCCGGACGTGTCGCGGTCGAGGCGATGCACCAGGCGCGGCTTCTCGCCCTTCTTGTTGCGCCAGGCCTCCAGCATGTCGTCGACGTGGCGAACGACGCCGGATCCGCCTTGCACGGCAAGCCCGGCAGGCTTGTTGAAGACGAAGACCTTGGAATCCTCGTAAAGCAGCATCTGCTGCAACACGTCGCCGTCGTCCTGGTTGCGCATGGTGCGCGCGGTCAGCGGACCGTCGCTTTTCTTGTCGACTTCCAAAGGCGGGATGCGGATCACCTGGCCGGGCTCGACACGGGTGTCGGCTTTTGCCCGACCGCCATCGACACGGATCTGGCCCGAACGCAGCAGCTTTTGCAGGTGACCGAAGCCGAGCCCCGGAAAATGGGACTTGAACCAGCGATCGAGCCTCATGCCCGTTTCGCCAGCTTCCACCGTGATCTGTTCAACGCCAGCCATATTTTCAATCGTCCTTTGCGAAGCGGCCCAATAGCATCAGCCGATGTTTCTTGCGAGCCACAATCCCAGGAACAGCGCCAGAATGGCTGTTATGACGCTGGCAAATGCGTATCCGAAGGCCGGAAGCGTCGATCCGCGCTCCCACAAGGAGGCGAAATCCAGGGAAAATGCCGAAAACGTGGTGAAGCCGCCGAGGATGCCGGTGGCGACGAACAGTTTGACTTCGTTCGACACTCCGAGCTTGCGCACCAGGTAGCCGACGAACAGCCCCATGGCCAGCGAGCCGACGACATTGATGATCAGCGTCCCCCACGGGAACACGGTTCCGAACAGGCGTGCGGCGGCGATGTTGGCAAGATGGCGCAACGAAGCGCCGAACGCGCCGCCAACCGCGACAAGGGTGAGATTGAGCATGTGGTTGTCCTGCCTGCGCTCCATGCACCGGTCAACGCAAGAATATGTGCCGGTGCAGGCTCCGCAAGGGCGGCGCAACTTGATTGTGGACAAGCTCGCCCCGGCCAATGCCTCTGTTGGGCTGCCGCCAATGGGGCTATAGCATCGCCCCATGCAACCTTCCAAAGACATTTCCCGCCTGATCGAGATCATGGCTGCCCTGCGCGAGCCGGAAACCGGCTGCCCCTGGGACATCGAGCAGGACTTCGCGACGATCGCGCCCTACACGATCGAGGAGGCCTACGAAGTCGCCGATGCGATCGCCCGCAACGACATAGACCATCTGCGCGAAGAACTCGGCGACCTGCTGCTGCAAGTCGTCTACCACGCGCAAATGGCTGAAGAGGCAGGCGAATTTGCCTTCGGTGACGTGGTGCAGGGCATCACCGCCAAGATGATCCGGCGTCATCCGCACGTCTTTGGCGACGCCACGGCGCGCGAGGCGCGTTCGGCCAAGGGCATGTGGGAAAAGATCAAGGCCGAGGAGAAGGCCGAGAGGCGCGCCGCACGGATTGCCCGCGGCCTGGATCCCGAAGACCACGGCAACGGTTTCCTCGACAGCGTCCCGGTGGCGCTACCGGCGCTCACCCGCGCCCTGAAGCTGCAGGAGAAGGCCGCCCGCGTCGGCTTCGACTGGGGTGATGCCGCGCCGATCCTCGACAAGATCGAAGAAGAGATCGGCGAACTGCGTGAAGCGCTTGCCACGGGCGACCGGGACGCGGTCAAGGACGAGTTCGGCGACATGCTGTTTGCGCTGGTCAATCTCGGGCGGCACCTGCAACTCGACTCCGAAGCGGCGCTGTCGGGCACCAACGACAAGTTCCGCACCCGCTTTCACTATGTCGAGCAGTCGCTCAACGACGCAGGCAGCAGCCTGCAAGCCGCGACGCTCGATGAAATGGAAGCCCTCTGGCAGCAGGCAAAGACTGCGAAGTAACGCAGCCTAGCCCTTGTTTTTTCGAAAGATTTTGGCCGCGATCTCGTCACGTGCCGAAGCTGTCGCCTTGATCGTCAGCGACACGCTGCCATCTTCATTGTCAGTACGCGCGGCAACATCGCCATTGCGGTAGAGCCAGTCGATCTGGCCCAATTGGCTCGGCTGCAGAACGACATCGATTGACTCCAGCTCGCCCGAAACGCGCTGCTCGATCAGGCTCGTCAGGGAGGGAATGCCCTCGCCCGTGACCGCCGAAATGGCGATCGGCGGCGTCTTGCTGTCGTCTGCGCTATCGGCCAGCAGCCGCTCGCGATTGCCTTCGTCGAGCTGGTCGATCTTGTTCCAGACCTCGACGACGCGTTCGGTATCGGCGGCATCGACGCCCAGATCGGCAAGAATCTGCTCGACATCAGCGGCCTGGGCTGCGGTATCCGGATCCGAAATGTCGCGCAGGTGAATTACCAGATCGGCTTCTACGACCTCTTCCAGCGTAGCCCGGAAGGCTGCGATCAGATGCGTCGGCAGATCGGAGATGAAGCCGACGGTGTCGGACAGGATGATCGGCGTGCCATGCGGCAGGCGCACCCGGCGCAAGGTCGGATCGAGCGTCGCAAACAGCATGTCTTCGGCCAGGACCCCTGCGCCCGTCAGCCGGTTGAACAGCGTCGACTTGCCGGCATTGGTGTAGCCGACGATGGCGATGACAGGGAACGGCACCTTGCGCCGCTTGGCGCGGTGCAGGTCGCGGGTGCGCCGAACCGTCTCGAGCTCTTTCTTGAGCTTGATGATCTTTTCCTGCAGGGCGCGCCGGTCGGATTCGATCTGGGTTTCGCCGGGGCCGCCGAGGAAACCGGCGCCGCCGCGCTGGCGTTCGAGGTGGGTCCAACTGCGAACCAGCCGGCCCTTCTGGTAGTTGAGATGGGCAAGCTCGACCTGAAGCGTGCCTTCCTTGGTGCGGGCACGGCGTCCGAAAATCTCGAGGATCAGCCCGGTGCGGTCGAGCACCTTGGCGTTGAATTCCTTTTCGAGATTGCGTTGCTGCACCGGTGTCAGCGGATGGTCGACGATGACCAGCTCCGCGCCGCGCTCCTTCACGATTGCCGCGAATTCCTCGACTTTGCCGCTGCCCAGCAGCGTCGCCGGCCGCGGGTCGTTGACGGTCACGATGGCCGTGTGCACCGGTTCGAGATCGATGGCGCGGGTCAGCCCGACGGCCTCGTCGTGGCGCGCCTCGGACGAGCGCGTCAGCCGTGGGCGCGCGCTGTCTTCATCAACCTTGGGCTGGCGCGTGAGCACCGGCACGAGGACGACCGCGCGTGTGGGGGCGCCTTCGCCCCCTGCCGATTCGGATCCATTGTTGTCACCGGCCTTTGCGCCGGCGTTCTTGTCGCGTGCCAATCAGCCGCCCTGGCTTTCCTCGCCATCGAACATCTGAACCGGCTGGCTCGGCATGATCGTGGAGATGGCATGCTTGTAGACGAGCTGCGAATGCCCGTCACGGCGCAACAAAACACAGAAATTGTCGAAGGAGGTCACTACTCCAGTCAATTTCACGCCGTTGATAAGGAAAATGGTAAGTGGGTTTTTGCTCTTGCGAACTGAATTCAGGAACAGGTCCTGAAGATTTTGCGATCGTTCCGCCATTGTTTTTTGTCTTTCGCCGATCCCTGTCTGCTGCCAATGCGCCAAATTACTCGACTCATGTCAAGCGAGCAAACACCCCCGCCGCGCCTGACGGCAAGCTGAACGAGAATAATTTAACCATTAGCGTCCAAGCGGTTATCAGGCTTGGATTTTTTCCGCAACGTCAAAAAAGGCATCGCGCAGCGAAAGTGCAACCGAGCCGGGATGTCCGTTGGCGACAGGCTGACCGTCGATTGCAACAATCGGCATGACGATTGTCGTTGCGGCGGTAATGAAAGCCTCGCGCGCGCCCTTGGCTTCATCGACGGTGAAACCGCGCTCCTCGACCTTGAGGCCGAGATTTTCAGCCACTTCCATCAGCGTCGTGCGGGTAACGCCACGCAGAATGCCATGGTCCGCCGGGCGGGTGACAAGCACGCCATCCTTGGTAACGATCCACGCATTGGTAGCCGCACCTTCCTTGACCGTTCCGTCGGGGTCAACGAACCACGCCTCCTGCGCGCCGGCCTCCTTGGCCTGCTGGCGCGCCAGGACATTGGGCAAAAGCCCCACAGACTTGATGTCGACACGCTCCCAGCGGTTCTCCGGCACGGTGATGACCTTGAGACCGGCCGCGGCCTTCCTGGCGGCGGCCGCCGGGTCGGTGCGCTTGGCGGTGACGACCAGCGACGAATGCGTGCCGGCTGCTGGGAAGACATGGTCGCGTGGCGCAACTCCGCGGGTCACCTGCAGGTAGACGAGGCCGTTCTTGACCCGATTGCGCACCACCACCTCGCGCATGATCAGTTCGAGAACGGCGCGGTTGACCGGCCAGTCGATACGCAGTTCCGACAGCGAGCGCCCCAACCGATCAAGGTGGCGGGTCATGTCGACGATGTAGCCGCGAGCCACTTCGCACACCTCATAGACGCCGTCGGCGAACTGATAGCCGCGGTCCTCGATGTGCACGGCTGCGCCGGCATGAGCGACATAGCGACCGTTGACATAGGCAATGCGCGGCATGGTTCGATCTACCTTCGAAGATTGGTTGGCTTGCGTCTGCGCCCATTGCGCAAGATTGGGAATTTCCGGATCAGAAGAATTCGAGGCTAACGCGGAACATCTGCTCGACCTGCTTGACGGCCTTGTCGAGCGCGAAGATGACGACGCGGTCCTTCGGCTTGATCTTGACCGTGCCGCTCGGCTTGATGACATGGCCGTCGCGGTAGATCGCGCCGATGCGCATGCCCTCCGGCAACTCCAGGTCGCTGAGCTGCGCGCCGACCAGCGGCGAGGTTTCGAGCGCCTCGGCCTCGATGATTTCGGCCGCCCCCCTCTGGATCGAATGAACCTGCCGGATACGGCCGCGGCGCACATGCTGCAGCACGCGCGAGATCGTCACCGCACTTGGATTGACGTGCGCATCGATGCCCAGCGACTTGGTCAGGTCGTGGTAGGACGGGTTGTTGATCAGCGCCAGGTTGCCCTTGCAGCCGAGCCTCTTGGCCATGACGCTCGACAGGATGTTGACCTGGTCGTTGTTGGTCAACGCGACCATCAGGTCGGCGTCCTGAATGTCGGCTTCCAGCAGAAGCTTGTGGTCTAGCGCGCTGCCGTTGAGCACGACGGTGCGCCGCAACTCGTCGGCGACCTTGACCGCGCGCTCGCGGCTAGCCTCGATGATCTTGATCTTGGTGCGGCTTTGCCGCTGCTCCAGCGTACGCGCGACGAACAGGCCGATATTGCCGCCACCCGCGACGACGATGCGGGTCGCCTCCTGCTCGTCGTGACCGAAAAGACCGAGCGTGCGGCGCACCTGATCCTTGGTGGTGACGACATAGGCCAGGTCGCCAGCGACGAGCTGGTCGGCCGAACGCGGGATGAAAAGCCGGTCGTTTCGGCTGACGCCGACCACGGTCGAGGGCAGATCGGGGAAAAGTTCGCTCAACTGCGCCAGCGGCGTGTTGATGACCGGGCAGTCCTCCAGGCACTCGATCGCCACCATGATGATGCGGTTCTCGGCAAAACGCACGACGTCGGTGGCACCCGGAAGCGAGATGCGGCGCAGCACCATTTCGCCGACTTCCAGCTCGGGAGAAATGATGACGTCGATGGGCAGGTGCTCGCGGGCGAACAGGTCCTGGTAGTGCGGCTGCAGATAGGATTGCGCGCGGATGCGGGCGATCTTCATCGGAACGTTGAACAGCGCATGCGCCACCTCGCAGGCGACGATGTTGACCTCGTCGAACAAGGTCACCGCGATGATCATGTCCGCTTCCTGCGCGCCGGCGGCCTCCAGCACCTCGGGATGCGAGCCGTGCCCGACAAAGCCCCGCACGTCGAGCTGGTCGCGCACCGCCTGGATCAGCTCAGGCGCCGTGTCTATGATCGAAACATCGTTCTTTTCGGCGGCGAGCCGCTCGGCGATGCCGTAGCCGACCTGCCCTGCCCCGCAAATGATTACGCGCATGTTGGATATCTATCCTGGCAAATGAGCGCGCTCAAACGCCCAGCGACTTCAGCTTGCGGTGAAGTGCCGAACGCTCCATGCCGATGAACTCGGCGGTCTTGGAGATATTGCCGCCGAAACGGTTGATCTGGGCGATCAGATACTCCTTCTCGAACATCTCGCGCGCCTCGCGCAGCGGCAACGCCATGATGTGCTGGTCCGACTGGCTCGGCGCGCGCGGCATCACGTCGCCGATCTCGGATGGCAACAGGTCCGCGGTGATCGGCTGCTCGGGATTGTCGCCGCGCGCGAGGATCAGCAGGCGCTCGACATTGTTGCGCAGCTGGCGGACATTGCCCGGCCAGTTGTGCGCCTGCAGCACCGCCAACGCGTCGTCGCCGATGCGGCGCGGCTTGATCCCCGCCTGCTTGGCCATCTGCTTCATGAAGTTGTCGACCAGATAGGGAATGTCCTCACGACGCTCCGCCAGCCCCGGCACCATGACGGGGACGACCGCGAGCCGGTGATAAAGATCCTCGCGGAAACGCCCCTCGGCGATCATCGCCTCGAGGTTCTGCGCGGTCGACGAGATGATGCGCACATCGACCTTGACCCTTTTGGTGCCGCCGACACGCTCGAACTGCTGGTCGACCAGCACGCGCAAGATCTTGTTTTGCGTCTCGCGCGGCATGTCTGCCACTTCATCGAGGTAGAGAATGCCCTGGTGCGCCTCTTCCAGCGCGCCGACCTTGCGTTCGCCGCCATTGGATTCGGTGCCGAACAGCTCGATCTCCATCCGCTCGGGCGTGATGGTGGCGGCATTCAGCGTGACGAACGGACCGGCCTTGCGTGACGACAACGCATGGATCGCACGGGCCGCCATCTCCTTGCCGGAGCCGGAGGGGCCGATGATCATGATGCGGCTGTTGGTCGGCGCGACGCGATCGATGGTCTGCCTGAGCTGGCTCATCGCCGACGACATGCCGATCAGGTCATGCGTCTCGCCGCTGCGCATCTTGAGTTCGGACACCTCGCGCTTGAGCTTCGACGTTTCCAGCGCCCGCTCGGCGATCAGGATCAGCCGGTCCGCCTTGAACGGTTTCTCGATGAAATCATAGGCGCCGCGGCGGATGGCCGAAACGGCCGTTTCGATGTTGCCATGGCCGGAGATCATCACGACCGGGAGGTTCGGGTGCAGCGTCTTGATCTCGTCGAGCAGCGCCAGGCCGTCGAGCCGCGATCCCTGCAACCAGATGTCGAGGAAGATCAGGCGCGGCGCTCGGTCGGCGATCGCCGCAAGCGCGCTGTCGGCATCGAATGCCGTGCGGGTCTCGTGGCCCTCATCGCTCAGGATACCTGCGACCAGTTCGCGGATGTCTTCTTCGTCGTCAACGATAAGAATATCAGACGCCATTTCCGACCTTTTCGGTTTGTCGTTCCTGCATCGCATCGCCCTTGGGAAGCGCGGCCTCTTCGGCCGCCGCGGGCAGGATCATGCTGACCATCGCGCCGCGCCCACCATGGAAATCTGTCGGGGCGTCGTGAAGTTCCAATACTCCGCCGTGGTCCTCGACAATTTTCTTGACGATCGCGAGGCCAAGCCCGGTGCCTTTCTCGCGCGTCGTCATATAGGGCTCGAGCAGCCGCTGACGGTTTTCACGCGGCAGCCCCTTGCCATTGTCGATGACATCGATGCGGATCGAATTGCCGTCACGCCGCGCCCGGATCTTGATGACCCCGGCCTCGCCGGTCTGGCGTTCCGCCGCCTCGATCGCTTCGGCGGCATTCTTGATGATGTTGCCGAAGGCCTGGGCCATCAGACGGCTGTCGAAGGTGCCCTTGAGCGGCCCCGGCGTTATCTCGCGCTCGAAGGCGATATCGGACCGGCTGACCTCGACCAGGAACGACGCCTCGCGCAACGGCTCGCGAACGTCGATGACCTTCATTTCCGGCTTCGGCATGCGCGCAAAGGCCGAGAACTCGTCGACCATGCGCCCGATGTCGCCAACTTGCCGGATGATCGTATCGGTGCACTGGTCGAAGACTTCGCGATCTTCGGTAATGACCTTGCCGTAGCGCCTGCGGATGCGCTCGGCCGACAGCTGGATCGGCGTCAACGGGTTCTTGATCTCATGGGCAATGCGCCGCGCGACGTCGGCCCAGGCCGATGTGCGCTGGGCCGATACCAGGTCGGTGATGTCGTCGATGGTGACGACATAGGACTTGTCGCCGACTTCGCTTTCGCTCTCCTCGACCGTCACCTGAACGTTGAAGGTGCGTTCGGCCCCGGTGCGATAGAACGTGACCTGCTCGCGATAGACCGGGCGCCCGGACTTGCGGCCAATCTCGAACACGCGGCCGACATGCGGGAGCAGGATCGAAAGGTTCTGGCCAAGCGATTCTTCTGCCGACAGGCCGAGCATCGTCTCGGCCGAGCGGTTGACGATGGTGATGCTGCCGTAGGGATCGACGCCGATGACGCCGGCGGTGACGCCCGACAGGACCGCTTCGGAGAAACGGCGACGCTCGTCGATCACGTCCTTGGCAGTCAGGATCTCGTTCCGCTGCGACTTCAGTTCGAGCAGCATGTTGTTGAACGTGTGGCTCAGCGCGCCGACATCGCCGTCGGACAGGCGCACCGGCACCGAGACGTCGAGATTGCCGGTGGCCACCTCGTCAGCGGCGCCGATCAACTGCCGGATCGGGCGGACCAGGCGATCGGCAACCGCAATGCCTGTCCAGATGGCGGAAAGAACGACGATCAGAGTCAGTCCGAGATAAAGCAGAGCAAAGGCAATCTGGGTCGTCCGCCTGTTGGCCCCGAGGTCGCGGTATTCGTCGGTGTTGGCGGTAACGATCTGGCGCGCCTTGATGACCTCCGGGTCGACCAGCCGGATGGTGTAGAGATACAGCCCCTCGATCTCGCGCAGCTTGACGATCGCGCCGACGATATTGCGCGTCTTGGGCTCGATCAGCACCGGCTTGCCGTCGGCAGCCGCCTCGACTGCCGTGGGAGGCGGCTCGGGCATGGCAAAATCGGCGCCGGTCCTGGCGCTCATCACGAAAGAGCCGTCGGGCTTGATCAGCGCCGCGTGCGCCAGCGCCCTGAACGACGCCTGCCTGCTCATGAAGTCGAGGAAGCCGCTGCGGTCGAGCCCGTAGAGCGTACGCGCATTGTCGAGGTCATTGGCCATCGACAAGGTAGTGCTCTGCAGGTTGCGCGCGTTCTCCTGGACGTAGGCCTCGGCGATCGACAGCGACGAGTTGACAATCGTCTTGGTGCGGATCTCGAACCAGCGGTCGAGGCCGATGTCGAGCGTGATCGAGGCGACGATGGCGACGAGCAGCGCCGGCAACGCGGCGACCAGCGCGAACATGGTGACGATGCGGACATGCAGCCGCGACGCCGCCTTGCCGTGGCGCCGCGCCATGACGATGCGGTGAACCTCGATCGCGATCAGCCCGACCAGAACGAGGATGAACACCGCATTGATGCCGATCAGCGTCAGTGTCGTGGTCGAATCAGGAGTGATCGGGGTGACGCCGACGAGGATCGCAAACGAGACCGCGGCAGACACCAGGGCAGCGACAATCGCCAGCACGCCGGGAAGCGCCAGAAGACGCCGGCCGTCCTGCCGCCCCTTGCCCGGGAAAAGCGGTTCGTTCAGAGGTTGTGCCTGAATCGCCATACTGCCGTGTTGAGACATCAATTGCGGCGCATCTATGCAACGCATTGTGGCGATTATGCAACATTTTCGCCGCGAACGAAAATGTTTCGACAGGCTTTCGACAGATATGCGTTTGGCGTTCGCCTGTTCAGACCGGGCGCGCCGATTTGTAGACGTTGACGCCAAGCTCGCGGATCTTCTTGCGCAGCGTGTTGCGATTGAGGCCGAGCAGCTCCGCAGCCTTGATCTGGTTGCCGCGTGTCGCCGTCATCGACGCCAGCACCAGCGGGTATTCAACCTCGGCAAGGATGCGCTGATACAGGCCGGGAGGCGGCAGGTCGCCGGCGAACATGGCGAAATAGCGCTGCAGGAAATGCTCGACGGCCTGGCCGACCGACAGGTCGTCCGGGATGAGATTGCCGCCAGGCACCACCGGCTGCTCGCCGGTCTTCAGTTCGGCTTCGATGATGTCGGCCGAAATCTCGTCCTGCGGATAGAGTGCCGCCAGCCGACGGACAAGGTTTTCCAGTTCGCGCACATTGCCGGGCCACGGATAGCGCTTCATCAGCTCGACGCCGCCTGGCGAGATGCGTTTGGCCTGCAGCCCTTCGTTGACGCCCTGCTTGAAGAAATGGCGGACAAGGTCCGGGACGTCTTCGGACCGCTCGCGCAGCGCCGGCAGCCGCAACGGAACGACGTTGAGGCGATAGAACAGGTCCTCGCGGAACAGGCCCTGGTTGATCAGGGCGCGCAAATCCTTGTTGGTGGCGGCGACGATGCGGACATCGGTCTTGATCGGCGTGCGGCCGCCGACCGTCGTGTACTCGCCCTGCTGCAGCACACGCAGAAGCCGCGTTTGCGCCTCCATCGGCATGTCGCCGATCTCGTCGAGGAACAGGGTGCCGCCCTCGGCCTGCTCGAAGCGCCCCGTCGAACGGTTCTGCGCCCCGGTGAAGGCGCCCTTTTCGTGGCCGAACAGTTCCGATTCGATGAGATCTCGCGGAATAGCCGCCATGTTGATGGCGATGAACGGACCGTTGCGGCGGCGGCCATACTCATGCAGTGCACGCGCCACCAGCTCCTTGCCGGTACCGGACTCGCCCGAGATCATCACCGTCAGATCGGTCTGCATCATGCGGGCCAGCATGCGGTAGATGTCCTGCATCGCCGCGGACCGGCCGACCAGCGGCATCGCCTCGAGCTGGTCTTCGTGCCGGGCCTCGACCTTCGGCCGCTTGGGTTCGGTCAGCGCACGATTGACGATGCTGAGCAGTTCGGTCAGGTCGAACGGCTTGGGCAGATACTCGTAGGCGCCGGTCTCGGAGGCGCGGATCGCCGTCATGAAGGTGTTTTGCGCGCTCATGACGATGACCGGCAGCTCGGGACGGGCCTTCTTGATGCGCGGCAGCATGTCGAACGCGTTTTCGTCGGGCATGACGACGTCGGTGATGACGAGATCGCCCTCGCCGGCCGCGACCCAGCGCCACAGCGTCGCGGCGTTGGAGGTGACGCGCACGTCGTGCCCCATGCGCGACAGCGCCTGGTTGAGGACGGTGCGGATGGCGGCATCATCATCGGCGACCAGGATGTTTCCGCGCACGCTCATCGATGATCTCCTTGGCTTTCGTCTTGCTGGTGCAGGGGCAGTTCCTTCCATGCCGGCATCAACACGCGGAACGTCGTGCCACGTGGTGTCGAATCGCATTCGATGACGCCGCCATGGTCGCCGACGATCTTGGCGACCAGCGCCAGGCCGAGGCCCGAGCCATTGGGCTTGGTGGTGATGAACGGGTCGAACAGGATCGGCAAGATGTCTTCCGACACGCCCGGCCCATTGTCGTGGACGCAAAATTCGAGCGGCAGCGACACGCGGTCCTGCGAGCCCGGCATGGACATGCGGATGCCGGGACGAAACGCCGTCGACAGGGTGATTTCGCCATGCGGATCGTGGCCGATTGCCTCGGCCGCGTTCTTCACCAGATTGAGGAAAATCTGCACCAGCTGGTCACGATTGGCGAAAACCGGAGGCAACGATGGATCATAGTCCTCCAGAAATTTGATTCCATTGGCAAAACCGTTCTTCGCCACGGCCTTCACATGGTCGAGCACCACGTGGATGTTGACCGGATAGCGATCGATCGGCCGCTCGTCCGAAAATACCTCCATGCGATCGACCAGCGAGACGATGCGGTCGGTCTCGTCGGTAATCAGCCGCGTCAGCGCCCTGTCCTCGTCGGATGCCGAGAGCTCCAAAAGCTGTGCCGCACCACGAATGCCTGACAGCGGGTTCTTGATTTCGTGCGCCAGCATGGCTGCAAGCCCGGTGACGGAGCGCGCCGCGCCCCGGTGCGTCATCTGGCGGTCGATCTTGTCGGCCATCGAACGCTCCTGGAACATGATCACCACCGAGCCCGGCAGTTCGGAAGCGGGCGCGACGTAGAGGTCGACCATCTTTTCGATGCCGAGCCGTGGCGACGACACGTCGACGCGGTATTCGTTGACCGCCGTGTTGCGCTCGCGCACCTGCTCGACCAGCGTCAGGATGGGGCTGCCGAAAGGCACGAACCGCGACAGTTCGCTGCGCGCCAGCACCGCTGCACTTGAGCGGAAGAAATCCTCGGCGTCGGCGTTTGCAAAGCTGATGAAGTTGTCGGGGCCGATCATGATGACCGGCCGCCGGATCGTGTTCAGCACGATCTGCGCCGCATCCACTGGCGTTGAAACCGGGGGGATGCTCATGCGGCGTTCCTTTCGAAAGAAGGTGCGCCGAAGGCCGTAAGTGCTTCACGAAGCGCTGAAATGACTTGTTGCGGCTCGAACGACGTCAGCGCCGCACGCCGGAGTTCATCGGGAAGGTCCGCGCTATGCCGGTCGAGATACCAGCCGAGGTGCTTGCGCGCCTGGCGCAGGCCGCTTTCGACGCCGTAGAGCGCCAGCATGTCCTCGTAGTGGGCGACGACATAGTCGACCATCTCTGCACCGCCCTGTGGCACGCCGGACGCCGCAGTGCCTGATGCAAGCGCGGCGATGACGCCGGCGGTCCACGGCGCACCATAGTGCGACCGTCCGGCCATCACGGCGTCGGCGCCGGACTGTTCGAGAATGTCAGCCGCATCCTGGGGCGTGGCAACATCGCCATTGGCAACCACGGGAATGCCCACGGCCTGCTTGACCCGGGCAATCGCGCGCCAATCGGCCTTGCCCTGATAGAACTGACAGCGCGTACGCCCATGGATCGTCACCATCCTGACGCCGGCCTGCTCGGCCCGGCTGGCAAGCTCCGGCGCGTTCAACACGTCGTCATCCCAGCCGAGCCGCATCTTGACCGTCACGGGAACATCGACCGCGCCGACGACTGCGTCGATCAGGGTCAGCGCAAAGTCGAGATCGCGCATCAGCGCCGAGCCGGCATAGCCGCCTGTCACCTTCTTCGCCGGGCACCCCATGTTGATATCGATTACATCGGCGCCTTCGCCGGCGGCGATGCGCGCGCCCTCGGCCATATGGGCGGCCTCGCGGCCGGCCAGTTGCACCATGTGAACAGGCAGGCCCGAATGACGGATGCGAAAGCCGCTCGAGCCGCGACCTTTGGCAAGTTCCCCGCTGGCGACCATCTCGGAAACGACGAGACCCGCGCCGTGCGCATAAGCGCGCCTGCGGAACGCGTCGTCGGTGACGCCCGACATTGGCGCGAGAAACACGCGATTGCGGATCGTCACATCGCCGATCGACAGCGGCTCGCCGAGTTTCTTGATATCAGTCATGCACAAAAACAAAGCACCAATCGTCTCTGCACAATGAGTAACCACACTCCGGTCATAGTGCAACTGCGAAATGACAGCCGATTGCGGCGCTTTCGGGATTCTTCTGGCCTTCCGCGGCACACCCGACTAAGCCTCGACGCATGACTGATCCGTTTGAAAACCGTCCTGAAAACTCCGTTGCCGTGGTGATCGTTGCCGCAGGCCGCGGCGAACGCGCCGGCCAGGGCGATGGCCCGAAGCAGTATCGCAAGGTCGGCGGCAAGGCTGTGATCTGGCACACGCTGAAGGCATTCCTCGATCACCCCGGCATCGGCCCGGTGGCGGTGGCAATCCACGCCGACGACGGCGACCTGTTCCGCACGGCGGCCGCCGAGTTCGCCCCGCGCGTCAAGACCGTCGTGGGCGGCGCGACGCGGCAGGAATCGACCCGCCTTGCCCTGCGCGCGCTGGAACTGGACAAACCGGCTGCCGTACTCATTCATGATGGCGTGCGTCCCTTCGTCGCCGCCGACGTCATCGACCGCACCATCGCCGGCATCGATGCGACGCACGGCTCGCTGCCGTCGTTGCCTGTTTCCGACACGCTGAAGAAGGAAACGGTAGGCCAGATCGTCGGCGAGACCATCCCCCGCGCCGGACTGCACGCGGCACAAACGCCGCAGGGCTTTCCGTTCGGCCCGATACTCGCCGCGCACCAGCGCGCCTTCGAGGCCGGGCGCAACGACTTCACCGACGACTCCGCCATCGCCGAGTGGGCCGGCGTCCCTGTCAGGCTGGTGCTTGGTTCCCCCGACAACGTCAAACTTACCTGGGCTAAGGACATCGCCATGGCCGACCAGCGCCTTTCCGGCCAGACAATGAGCTTTCCCGACGTCCGCACCGGCAATGGCTACGATGTGCATTCCTTCGAGGAAGGCGACCATGTCTGGCTCTGCGGCGTCAAAATCCCCCACACCAAAAAGCTCAATGGCCATTCGGATGCCGACGTCGGCCTGCATGCGCTCACCGACGCGCTGCTCGCCACCTGCGGCGCCGGCGACATCGGCACGCATTTCCCCCCCTCCGATCCGCAGTGGAAGGGTGCTGCCTCGCGCATCTTCGTTGAACATGCAGCGTCGGTCGTGCGGTCGCGTGGCGGCCGTATCGCCAATGCCGATATCACGCTGATCAGCGAGGCGCCCCGCGTCGGCCCGCATCGCGCAGCCATGACGGCGGCACTTTCCGACATGCTGCGGATTTCGCCCGAACGCATCTCGATCAAGGCGACGACCAACGAAAAGCTGGGTTTTGTCGGCCGCGAGGAAGGCATCGCGGCAATCGCCACCGCAAGCGTCGTCTACCCCGGGGAACTGCCCGAATGAGCGACATAGGCGCCCTCGCCTCAGCCCTGCTTGAAGCCTGCGAGGCGCATGGCGTGATGGTCGCCACCGCCGAAAGCTGCACCGGCGGCATGATCGTCGCTGCCCTGACCGACATCGCCGGCTCGTCGGCGGTCGTCGACCGCGGCTTCATCACCTATTCCAACGAAGCCAAGAGGGAAATGCTCGGCGTCTCCGAGGCGACACTCAAGGCGCATGGCGCGGTCTCCCGCGAAACGGCGCTGGAGATGGCGGCAGGCGCGCTGGCCCACTCCCGCGCCAGCCTGGCGCTGGCGGTGACCGGTGTCGCCGGCCCGGGCGGCGGCTCGGCAGAAAAGCCCGTCGGCCTGGTCTGGTTCGGTGTCGCCAGGGCAGGCAGGCCCGTCGAGGCGGAATTCCGTCTGTTCGAGAACAAGGGCCGCGACTTCATCCGCCGCGAGACGGTCAGGACGGCGCTCGGGCTGGGCTTGCGGGCTGTCGATCAGGCCAGTTTCGCCGGCCCATAGATCGCGTCCGCCCGCTTTTCGAAGGCTTCGGCGAACATGCGGAAGGCGCGATCGAACATCGTGCCCATCAGTGCGCCGAGAATGCGGCTCTTGAATTCGTAGTCGATGAAGAACTCGACGCTTGAACCGCCGCCGGCGGCCGGCACGAATTTCCACTCATTGGTCAGGTAGCGGAAAGGCCCGTCGAGATACTTGACGTCGATGGTGTTTTCCTGCGGCGTGAGCAGAACCTGGGTGGTGAAGGTCTCGCGGATCGCCTTGTAGCCGATCGTCATGTCGGCGACGAGGATTTCGCGGCCGTCGCGCTCGCGCCGGGTGCGTACCGCAAGCGCTTCGCAAAGCGGCAGGAACTCAGGATACTTCTCGACATCTGCGACCAGGGCGAACATCTGCTCCGGCGGATGGTCGACATGGCGCGTGGTTTCGAATTTCGGCATGCTGTGCCTGGGACGCGTCAGGCCGACTTGGCCAGACGCGCCTCGCGCGCGGCGCGCAGCTTGGCGAAGTCGTCGCCGGCATGGTGCGACGAGCGCGTCAGCGGGCTGGAGGCGACGAGCAAGAAGCCCTTGGTCTTGCCGACGGTGGCATAGGAAGCGAACTCATCTGGCGTCACGAACTGCTTGACCGGATGGTGCTTCTTCGACGGCTGCAGGTACTGGCCGATGGTCATGAAATCAACATTGGCGGTGCGCAGGTCGTCCATGAGCTGGAGCACCTCGTTCCGCTCCTCGCCAAGGCCGACCATGATGCCGGACTTGGTGAAGATGCTGGGATCCAGCTCCTTGACCCGCTGCAGCAGGCGTATCGAGTGGAAGTAGCGCGCACCGGGACGAACGGTCAGGTAGTTCGACGGCACGGTCTCAAGATTGTGATTGAAAACGTCGGGACGCGCGGCGACGACGATCTCAAGCGCGCCTTCCTTGCGCAGGAAGTCGGGTGTCAGGATCTCGATGGTCGTCTGCGGCGTCAGCCTACGGATCGCGTGGATGACTTCGGCGAAATGCTGAGCGCCGCCGTCAGCGAGGTCGTCGCGGTCGACCGAGGTGATGACGACGTGGGTCAGGCCCATCTGCGCCACCGCCTTGGCCACGCTCTCCGGTTCGTTCGGGTCGAGCGGAGTCGGGATGCCGGTCGCGACATTGCAGAAGGCGCAGGCGCGCGTGCAGATCTCGCCCATGATCATGAAGGTGGCGTGCTTCTTTTCCCAGCACTCGCCTATGTTGGGACAGCCGGCTTCTTCGCAGACCGTGACCAGCTTGTGCGACTTCACGATTTCGCGCGTTTCCTGGTAGCCGCGCGAAACCGGCGCCTTGACGCGGATCCAGTCGGGCTTGCGCAGCACCTCCTGGTCGGGCCGATGCGCCTTTTCCGGGTGCCGCGTGCGCGGACGGTCATTGAGATCGAGTACGGTGACCATCAGATATTCCCATCAGGGCCGCGAAAACCGCGACCGACACTCCAATGCACGACGCCGACACAGCGGCCGACCGATTTCCCCGACACCTCATAGTGGAACCGGGGCATGCTCGCCAGTCTGCCGGTCCGACCGGCTCAGGCATCATTCCAAAGCCATATAGTGGCATCGGGCGCGTCGCGAAAGACGCGCCCGCGCGCGACACTTATGCGTTGAGCGCACGCCCATAGGCGTCAAGCACGCTTTCCTTCATCGTTTCCGAGATCGTCGGATGCGGGAAGATGGTGTGCATCAGCTCTTCCTCCGTCGTTTCCAGGTTCATGGCGACCACAAAACCCTGGATCAGCTCAGTAACTTCGGCGCCGACAAGGTGCGCGCCGAGCAGTTGGCCGGTCTTCTTGTCAAAGATGGTCTTGACCATGCCCTGGTCTTCGCCGAGCGCGATCGCCTTGCCGTTGGCGACGAAGGGGAAGCGGCCGACGCGAATGTCCTTGCCTTCCGCCTTGGCCCTGGCTTCGGTCAGGCCGACGGATGCGACCTGCGGGTTGCAGTAGGTGCAGCCAGGGATCTTGAGCTTGTCCATCGGATGCACGTTGGGCAGGCCGGCGATCTTCTCGACGCAGATGACGGCCTCGTGCTCGGCCTTGTGCGCCAGCATGGGGGGACCTGCGACATCGCCGATGGCGTAGATGCCCGGCACATTGGTCTTGCCGTAACCGTCGATGACGATGCAGCCGCGATCGGTCTTGATGCCGAGCGCCTCAAGGCCGAGATTTTCGATATTGCCCTGCACGCCCACCGCTGAGATCATGCGGTCGGCGGTGATCTTTTCGACCTTGCCGTCCTTCATCTCGACATGGGCGATGACCGAATTGGCGCCCTTCTCGACCTTGGTGACCTTGGCCTCGAGATGGATCTTCATGCCCTGCTTTTCGAACTGCTTCTTGGCGAAGGCGGAGATTTCGGCGTCTTCCACCGGCATGACGGCGGGCATGACCTCGACGACGGTCACCTCGACGCCCATCGTGCGGTAGAACGAGGCGAACTCGATGCCGATCGCGCCCGAGCCCATGACCAGCAGCGACTTCGGCATCTCCGGCGGTACCATCGCCTCAAAGTAGGTCCAGATCAGCTTGCCATCGGGCTCGATTCCGGGCAGCGCGCGCGGTCGGGCGCCGGTGGCGACAATGATGTGCTTGGCGCTGTAGGTACCCTCGCCCAGCGTGTTCTTGGGCAGCGGCGCCTGCGGCTCCATCGGCTTCTTCGACGACTTGGAGACGACGATCTGGCCGGGCTTGGTCAGCTTCGCCTCGCCCCAGATGACGTCGACCTTGTTTTTCTTCATAAGGAAGCCGACGCCGCCATTCATGCGCTGGGCGATGCCGCGCGACCGCTCGACGATGGCCTTGAGGTCGGGCGAGATCGAGCCCTCGAGCTTCAGGCCGTAGTTCTTGGCGTGCTCGGCCAGATGCAGCACCTCGGCCGACCGCAGCAGCGCCTTGGTCGGGATGCAGCCCCAGTTGGAGCAGATGCCGGCCAGGTGCTCGCGCTCGACGACAGCAGTCTTGAGACCAAGCTGGGCGGCACGGATCGCCGCGATGTAGCCGCCCGGACCCGAGCCGATAATGATGACGTCGTAATTCTCAGCCAAGGCGTTTCTCCAGTCCTAGAGCTCAAGCATCACGCGCACGATGGGCGCAAGAGCACGGCCGATGTTGCGGGTGTTTTCGGCATCGAGATGAACGCCGTCGATGGACGTGGTGACGGCGACCGAGCCGGCGTCGAAGAAGCCGCAGCCGACCTCGTCGGCAAGCGCGGCATAGAGCGGCGCGAGCCGCCGGGAGGCATCGACGCCACCGGAAAATGCCTCCGCGACATCAGCGTTCTCCGTCTGGCTGACGAGCGGAGGCGAGACCAGCAGGACCTGAGGTTCGGGATAATCCATGCCATGGTCATAGGCGCGCACGATCGACACCAGCCGCGCCATGCCGTGCCTGGCCGCCAGCGGGCTGCCATGGATCCACGACTTCATGTCGTTGGCGCCGAGCATGATGATGACGAGGTCGAGCGGCGCATGCGTGCCGAGAATCGTCGGCAACAGCCGCACGCCATTGCGATCGACGCTGGCAAAATGGTCGTCGAAGGCCGTTGTGCGGCCGTTGAGGCCTTCGGCGATGACATGGACGCCGCCGCCCAGCTCCGCCTGCAGCACGTTTGGCCAGCGGTCTTCGAAGGCATGACGATCGGGGCCTGCGGCATCGTAGCCCCAGGTCAGCGAGTCGCCGTAGCAAAGCACTGTCTTCATCAAGGGGTCCTCACTCCTCACCCAGCAAGCGCAACAGGCAATCGCCCTTCCCGCGAACGGGAAGGGCCAAGCTGGATCACACCAGCATGCCCATCGGGTTTTCGATGAGGCGCTTGAAGGCGGCGAGCAGTTCGGCGCCGAGCGCGCCATCGACGGCGCGGTGGTCGGTCGACAGCGTCACCGACATCACGTTGGCGATCTTGATCTCGCCGCCCTTGACCACTGGCCGCTGTTCGCCCGCGCCGACTGCCAGGATGGTCGCGTGCGGCGGGTTGATGACGGCGGCGAAGTCCTTGATGCCGAACATGCCGAGGTTCGAGACCGCGCTCGTGCCGCCCTGGTATTCCTCGGGCTTGAGCTTGCGGTTGCGGGCCCTGCCGGCAAGATCCTTCATTTCATTGGAAATGACCGACAGCGTCTTGATGTCGGCCTGGCGGATGATCGGCGTGATCAGGCCGCCCGGGATCGACACGGCGACGCCGACGTCGGCGTGCTTGTGCTTGACCATGGCCTGGTCGGTCCACGACACATTGGCGTCCGGCACGGCCTTGAGAGCAAGCGCCATGGCCTTGATGATCATGTCGTTGACCGACAGCTTGTAGGCAGGAACCTCGCCCTTCTCGGTCTTGACCACGGGCGCGGCGGCGTTGAGCTGGGCGCGCAACGCCAGCAGCGCATCGATGTCGCAGTCGAGTGTCAGGTAGAAGTGCGGAATGGTGCTCTTCGCCTCGACCAGACGGCGCGCAATGGTCTTGCGCATGTTGTCGTGCGGGATGAGCTCGTAGCTGCCTTCCTCGAACAGCTTCAGCACCTGGTCGTCCGACATGCCCTTGGCCGCCGGTGCGGCAGCCGGAGCGGACGCAGGCGCCTTGGCGGCGGGAGCAGCCTTTGCGCCACCGCCCGAGATCGCAGCCTCAACGTCAGCCCTGACGACACGGCCATGCGGCCCGGTGCCGGCAACGGCCGAGATATCCACGCCGGCATCCTTGGCGATGCGGCGGGCAAGCGGCGATGCAAACGAACGGCCCTCGCCCGACGCTGCAGCGCCGTTGGTGGCCGCGGGCTTGGCCGCCGGTGCGGCCGTAGCGGCGGGCGCCGGTGCTGCGGGAGCAGCCTCTGCCTTCGGCGCTTCACCCTTGGAAGTTGCCGCCGGCACGCCATTGCCGCCCTTGGCGGCGACTGAAGCGTCCTCGCCTTCAGCCGCGAGGATCGCGATCAGCGAATTGACCTTGACGCCTTCCGTACCTGCCGGGACGACGATCCTGGCGACAGTGCCTTCATCGACGGATTCGACTTCCATCGTCGCCTTGTCGGTCTCGATCTCGGCGATCACGTCGCCGGGCGAAACCTTGTCGCCTTCCTTGACCAGCCATTTCGAGAGGTTGCCCTCTTCCATGGTTGGCGACAGGGCGGGCATGGTGATGTTTATCGGCATGATGTCCTCCCGCCCGTGTCAGCGATACGTGACTGCTTTGACCGCCTCGATCACTTCGCCGATGTTCGGCAGAGCGAGTTTTTCGAGGTTGGCGGCATAAGGCATCGGCACGTCCTTGCCGGCGATGGTGATGACCGGCGCATCGAGATGGTCGAAGGCGCGCTGCGACACCTGGTTGGCGATGAAATCGCCGACCGACGACTGCGGGAAGCCTTCTTCCACCACGACCAGCCTGTTGGTCTTCTTGACCGAGGCGACGATGGTGTCGAGATCGATCGGACGGATCGTGCGCAGATCGATGATTTCGGCATCGATGCCCATGCCGCGCAACTCGGTTTCAGCCTTGACCGCATAGGTCATGCCGATGCCGAAGGAGACGATCGTCACGTCCTTGCCCGGCTTGTGGATGCGCGCCTTGCCGATAGGCAGCACGAAATCGTCAAGCTTCGGCACGTCGAAGTGCTGGCCGTAGAGAATCTCGTTTTCGAGGAAGATGACCGGATTCGGATCGCGGATCGCGGCCTTGAGCAGGCCCTTGGCGTCGGCTGCCGTGTAGGGCATCACCACCTTGAGGCCCGGAATGTGGCTGTACCAGGCGGCGTAGCACTGCGAGTGCTGCGCGCCGACGCGGGCCGCGGCGCCATTCGGGCCACGGAAGACGATCGGCGCGCCCATCTGGCCGCCCGACATATACAGCGTCTTCGCCGCCGAGTTGACGATCTGGTCGATCGCCTGCATGGCGAAGTTGAAGGTCATGAACTCGACGATCGGCTTGAGCCCAGCCATCGCAGCGCCAACGCCGACGCCGGCAAAGCCGTGCTCGGTGATCGGGGTGTCGACCACGCGGCGCGGGCCGAACTCCTGCAGCAGGCCTTGCGTGATCTTGTAGGCGCCCTGGTACTCGGCAACTTCCTCGCCCATGATGAAGACGTCGCCGTCACGGCGCATCTCTTCAGCCATGGCGTCGCGCAGCGCTTCACGCACGGTCGTCGAAACCATCTCGGTTCCGGCCGGAATGTCCGGGTCGGCGGCAACTTCGGTCCTGGGCGCGGCGGCGACGGGAGCGGATGCCTCGCTCTTGGCCGGTGCAGCCGCCACGGGAGCGGGAACTGCCGGCGTGACTTCTTCCTCGCCGACGCCTTCGCCGGCCTTGTCGATATCTTCGCCGTCGACCGCGAGAACCGCGATCAGCGCATTGACCTTGACGCCTTCGGTGCCGGCGGGAACGACGATCCTGGCAAGCACGCCCTCATCGACCGCTTCCACTTCCATGGTCGCCTTGTCGGTCTCGATCTCGGCGATCACGTCGCCGGCGGCGACCTTGTCGCCTTCCTTCTTCAACCACTTGGAAAGATTGCCCTCTTCCATCGTAGGAGAGAGAGCGGGCATGAGAATTTCGATCGGCATGTTTGCGCCCTCCCTTAGATCACGATGTCGGTCCAGAGCTCGGAAACATCCGGCTCGGGATCGGTTTGCGCAAACTCGGCAGCGTCGGCCACGATGTCGCGAACGTCCTTGTCGACGGCCTTGAGCTCGTCTTCGTTCGCCCACTTCTTGGCGAGGAGGCGCGCCTTCACCTGCTCGATCGGATCATGCTCGGAGCGCATCTTTTGCACTTCGTCCTTGGAGCGGTACTTCGCCGGATCGGACATCGAGTGACCGCGATAGCGATAGGTCTGCATCTCGAGGATAATCGGACCGTTGCCCGAACGGCACCATTCGGTAGCGAGATCGCCGGCGGCCTTGACCGCGCGAACGTCCATGCCGTCGACCTGGATGCCAGGGATCTTGAACGACAAGCCGCGCTGCGAGAAATCGGTCTCGGCCGAGGCGCGCGAAACGGCGGTACCCATGGCGTAGCGGTTGTTTTCGATGACGTAGATCACCGGCAGCTTCCACAGCGAGGCCATGTTGAAGCTTTCATAGACCTGGCCCTGGTTGGCCGCGCCATCGCCGAAATAGGTCAGGCTGACATTGGGGTTTTCGCGATAGCGGTTGGCGAAGGCCAGACCGGTGCCGAGCGACACCTGGGCGCCGACGATGCCGTGGCCGCCATAGAAATGCTTTTCCTTGGAGAACATGTGCATGGAGCCGCCCTTGCCTTTCGACAAGCCGCCCCGACGCCCGGTCAGTTCCGCCATCACGCCGCGCGCCGACAGGCCCATGGCCAGCATGTGGCCGTGATCGCGATAGGCGGTGATCATCTGGTCGCCTTCGATCAGCGACATCTGCAGGCCGGTAACAACCGCTTCCTGGCCGATATAAAGATGGCAGAAGCCGCCGATGAAGCCCATGCCGTAAAGCTGGCCGGCCTTTTCCTCGAAGCGGCGGATGAGCAGCATCTCGCGGTAGGCGGAGAGATCCTGCTCCTTGGTGAAATCAATCGGCTTGGGTGTTACCGGACCGGACTTTGTATCGGATTTCGATTTGGCGGGCGCTTTTTTAGCGGCGGTGGCCATGCATCACTCCCTGTTGGCGTCTCTTTGCGGACATTGAGGAGATCGTGCATTGCCTCTCCTCTCCATGATCAAAACGCTAGCATGGAGAGTGACGCCGCGCCATGCGGAAAAACGCATAGCAGGCATGCAGTTAAGCGACTAAAAATACACAGCTTCTTGCCGCTTAACTGAAGTTCAGTTAATTGGCGATTGCCATGGGACGCATGATGGTCAGCTCGTCGGCATGCGAGATATTGAGCGCGTTGCGCGCCTGTTCGTCAAGCATGTCCTTCTCCAGCGACCCGTCATGCAGCATGTGCACCCGCCGCTCGATCTCGAGACGATGGCCGCGAATGGTGTCGAGCCTGGCCTGAAGCTCCACCGCCCGCGCCTCGAGCCGGTACTTGGAATAGATGCCGAATTCGCCGTGATAGGCATGGAAGCCGAAATAGGAGAGGAACATCACAGCCAGCGCCGGAACGATCAGCCGGCCGGTCTTTGTTTGCTTGTGATGGCGTGTCCACATGGTCAGAACCCTCTCTCAGGCTCTTGTCGCTCCATTGTGCTTAATGGAGGGTTACGCCGCCCCCGGGCGGAGGGCTGCGCAAAACAAAAAAGGCGGGAAACATCCCGCCTTCTTCGAAATCCTGGAAGTGGCTGATCAGCCGCGCAGGATGGACCTGCCGGCAAAACGCGCCTGGGTGCCCAGTTCTTCCTCGATGCGGATGAGCTGGTTGTACTTCGCGGTACGGTCGGAACGAGCCAGCGAGCCGGTCTTGATCTGGCCGCAGTTGGTGGCGACCGCAAGATCGGCGATGGTCGAGTCCTCGGTCTCGCCCGAACGGTGCGACATGACCGCCGTGTAGCGCGCCTTGTGAGCGGTCTCGACGGCGTCCAGCGTCTCGCTCAACGTGCCGATCTGGTTGACCTTGACCAGGATCGAGTTGGCGACGCCCATCTTGATGCCGTCGCGCAGGCGGGCCGAATTGGTGACGAACAGATCGTCGCCGACCAGCTGCACCTTGTCGCCGCAGATGTCGGTCAGGTACTTCCAACCCTCCCAGTCGTCTTCGGACATGCCGTCTTCGATCGAGATGATCGGATAGTCGGCAGCCAGCTTGGCCAGGTACTTGGCCTGCGCCTTGGGATCGCGGGTCTTCTTTTCGCCTTCGTAGACGTAGGCGCCATCCTTGAAGAACTCGGTCGCTGCGCAGTCGAGTGCCAGCGCCACGTCCTCGCCCGGCTTGAAGCCGGCCTTTTCGATCGAGGCCATGACGAAGTCGAGAGCCGCCTGGGCGCTCTTCAGGTTCGGCGCAAAGCCGCCCTCGTCGCCGACATTGGTGTTGTGGCCGGCTTCCTTCAGACCCTTCTTCAGGGTGTGGAAGATTTCCGATCCCCAACGCACCGCGTCGCGCAGGCTGGGCGCGCCGATCGGCATGATCATGAATTCCTGGAAGTCGATCGGATTGTCGGCATGCGCGCCGCCATTGATGATGTTCATCATCGGCACCGGCAGGATGCGGGCATTGGGGCCGCCGACATAGCGGTAGAGCGGCAGCCCGGAGGCTTCGGCCGCAGCCTTGGCCACCGCCAGAGACACGCCGAGGATGGCGTTGGCGCCGAGGCGGCTCTTGTTGGGCGTGCCGTCCAGCTCGATCATCGTCTGGTCGATGTGGATCTGGTTTTCGGCTTCCATGCCGCCGATCGCCTCGAACAGCTCGCCGTTGACCGCTTCGACGGCGCGCTCGACACCCTTGCCAAGATAGCGCGGGCCGCCATCGCGCAGTTCCATCGCCTCATGGGCGCCGGTCGAGGCGCCCGAAGGCACCGCTGCGCGGCCCATCGAGCCGTCTTCAAGAACCACGTCGACCTCGACGGTGGGATTGCCGCGGCTGTCGAGAATCTCGCGGCCGATAATGTCGATGATTGCTGTCATGTGAGGCATCCCCGGGAGCTGATCGCAAAGAAGGATCGGTTGGATTTCCGCGCCCGTCTTAGCCAAAGCGAAAAAAAAGGCAATCACGAGCGCCGAAATATCACGCTGCGGCAGCCTGCGATTCACATTCGGCGATGCCCTGTCATCATAATTCATCCAAGCGGGCAGGCGCATCCCAACACTTTCGGGTAAGTTCGGTGCGCGCGGGGCGAAACAGAGGGAGTTTCGCCATGTCCGAGTTGAGTGGTATCGTGAGTTTGTTCTTCATTGCAGCCGCCTTTCTAACCTCCTGCAACAGCCAGCCGCCTCCACAGGGTGCCTCGCAGGTGCGGATGATGCCGACACAGAGGTAGTCGCGCGCGGCAGCGCCGAACAAGGAAAAGCCCCGCAACGCGGGGCTTTTCTCATCCTTGTGTTGTGCATGCAAACACAACGGCTCCCCGAAGGGGAGTTTCCAAAATTTCAGCTGATGGAAGCTGGCGAAGCTCAGTCGGTGAGGATGAAGGTCACCTTCATGTTGACGCGGTAGGCAACGATCTTGCCGTTCTCGACAACGACCTTCTGGTCCTGGATCCAGGCGCCTTCGACATTTTTCAGCGTCATCGACGCGCGGGATATTCCCTGCTCGATCGCATCCTGAAAGCTCTTGGTCGACGACGAGGTGATTTCCGTAACGCGGGCAACAGACATAGGATTCCTCCAGCTGATACACTCAGTCACGGAGCAAGCCTACGCCGGGCCGGAGCCGGGCTCAAGCTGGAGTTGCAGGCGGCTGCTGCTCGCCGGTCAGCCCTTGGCGATACGGTCGAAGGCCATCAGGCGTTCAAGCAGGGCCGGCATGTCCTTGAACGGCACCATGTTGGGGCCGTCCGACGAGGTCGAATTGTCGGGATCCTCATGCGTCTCGATGAACACGCCGGCGACACCGACGGCAACGGCTGCGCGCGCCAGCGTCTCGACGAAGCGGCGCTCGCCGCCCGAGGTGGCGCCCTGCCCGCCCGGCTGCTGCACCGAATGCGTGGCATCGAAGATCACAGGCGCGCCGATGTCGGCCATGACAGGCAGGCCGCGCATGTCGGAGACCAGTGTGTTGTAGCCGAACGACGTGCCGCGCTCGGTCACCAGCACGTTCGGGTTGCCCGAGCCGGTTACCTTGGCGACCACGTTCTTCATGTCCCAGGGCGCCAGGAACTGGCCCTTCTTGACGTTGACGACCTTGCCGGTCTTGGCGGCAGCGATGAGCAGGTCGGTCTGGCGGCTGAGGAAGGCCGGGATCTGCAGCACGTCGACCACTTCGGCGACGACAGCGCACTGCTCTTCATTGTGAACGTCGGTGATGACGGTGACGCCAAGCTCCTTGCGCAGGTCGGCGAAGACGGGCAGCGCCGCGTCGAGGCCGGCACCGCGCGTGCTCGACAGCGAACTGCGGTTGGCCTTGTCGAAGCTCGACTTGTAGACGAAGCCGATGCCGAGCCTCTGGGTCAGCTCCTTCAGCTTGCCGGCCATGTCGAAGGCATGCTGGCGCGATTCGAACTGGCACGGGCCGGCGATCAGCGACAGCGGTGCGGTGTTGGAAAACAGCGTCTTGCCAACAGTCACATTTGCATTCGGCTTGCTCATTTCAGTTCCTCGAAAATAAAGGTCGCACCTTGCCCCGGGGCCGGCGGAACCACCAGTCTTTGGCCGCTTAGATCGTGCTCGACGCCCCGCTCCGCAAGAAGTGTTCGCAGCGAATCGACATCGTCGACGGCGAAGACGATGGCGTCGAGCTGGATGTTGTCGCTCCCGGGAGCCGCATGAACGACGAGATCCGCATTTACCAGAGGCACCTTTGCGGTGCCGGCTGCGACCTCTGCGCTGCTGTGCGCAATGGTCGACAGAAAGGTCGCGGCAGCCCCTGCATTGCCGGACCTGGCCTCGATCGCCACCACGCGGCGCGCGCCATTGGCGTGTACCTGCAGCGCACCACGGTCGACCTTCGGCGCATTGGCGCGCTCGCAGGCAAAGAAGAAGGCCTCGTCGGCATTTGCCGGTTCGGCCGCAAACGCCAGCCTGAACGACGCCACGTCGGCCCGGCCACTGCCATCGACGAAGGGTCGCGAAAAATCGAGGCGCGGCCCCGCCGAGACGTTTACCTCGACATAGCAGCGGTGGTCGGCGTCTGCGTCATCGGAAGCAAAGACAACCGCTGAGAAGCCCTCGTCGCCATGGGTTGAGCGGAAAGCACGGTCGCGCGCGACAAAGACATTGCGTCCAGCCACGGCGTCGTCGGCGGTTGCAGGATCGCCCACTGCCAAAGGCTCGAGAAAGGTGCCGTCGGCTAGATAGATGCAACAATTGACGGTACCGAAGGGATGGACACCGTCTGGCGAAACCGTGAACCCGAGCGCCGACAGCCGTTCACGCGCGACGGCAAGGCTTGCGGTCGGCAAGACCACGTGATCGAGGGCGCGCGGCCCATTTTTTTGGATCGTTTCAATCATCGGCCAGCGCTGTGCCTCAAATCCACGTCCTTCGCAAGGCAGGGCAGATCAACGCCCTGCCACCATTTCGCCCAGCCGCCGAACCGTGTTCCAGTTGCGCGACGTGCCGACACCGCCTGAACGCTTCGGCGTCAGCGCGCCAAGCAGCCGTGACGTGCCGACGCTGCGAGAGAAATAGAACCAGATGTCGCCGTCCACGGCGGCCAGCTTCTCATCAGGCGCCACATAGGAACGGAGGCGCTCGATGACGTCAGGGGCCACCGGCTCGCGCATCACCCGCACCGCCACCTGGTCGGGTTCGCATTCAGCCTCGTCGGGAAACGGATTGGCAGCGACAAGCTTCCGCCAGCCGGCCGCATCCCTGACGATGATGTCGACATGCTTGCCGAATTGTTGCGCAAAGGATGCTTCGAGCAGGCGTTCGAGCTCCGGGACGGAGCTATCCGCTTCGAAAACCAGGTTTCCGGTCGCAACCAGCGTGCGTGGATTGGTAAGTCCGAGATCGCTTGCCATGTCGCGCAGGCCGGACATGACGACGCGCCGGCCAGGGCCGAGGACGATACTGTAGAGAAGCGCGACATAGGTGGTCATGCGCGGCACAGCCACTGGGAGGAAATGCGCGCCGGCGCGTTCACGTCGGCGCGCATGAGAGATCAGACCAGCCGGCTCTGTTCAACGGCGGCTTCGATGAAGCTCGCAAACAGCGGGTGCGGCTCCAGCGGACGGCTCTTCAGCTCCGGATGGTACTGGACGCCGATGAACCAGGGATGGTCGGGATATTCGACCGTCTCGGGCAGCACGCCGTCGGGCGACATGCCGGCAAAGACCAGGCCACACTCTTCGAGGCGATCCTTGTAGTCGATGTTGACCTCGTAGCGGTGGCGGTGACGCTCGGAGATGTCGGTGTCGCCGTAAATCTCGGCGATCTTCGAGCCCTCGGTCAGCTTCGCTTCGAATGCGCCGAGACGCATCGTACCGCCGAGATCGCCGGATGCCCGGCGTTTCTCGAGCATATTGCCCTTGAGCCATTCGGTCATCAGGCCGACGACCGGCTCCTTGGTGGCCCCGAATTCGGTCGACGAGGCATTTTCGATGCCGGCCAGCGAACGGGCCGCCTCGATACAGGCCATCTGCATGCCGAAGCAGATGCCGAAATACGGCACCTTGCGCTCGCGCGCGAACTTGGCCGCCAGGATCTTGCCTTCCGAGCCACGCTCGCCGAAGCCGCCGGGAACCAGGATGCCGTGGACCTTTTCGAGGAACGGTGCCGGGTCTTCCTTCTCGAAGACCTCGCTCTCGATCCAGTCGAGCTTGACCTTGACGTTGTTGGCGAGGCCGCCATGCGACAGCGCCTCGATCAGCGATTTGTAGGCATCCTTGAGGCCGGTGTACTTGCCGACGACGGCAATCGTCACTTCGCCTTCCGGATTGTGGATCAACTGGGAGACGTTCTGCCAGGGATCGAGGCGCGGCTTGGGCGCCGGATCGATGCCGAAGGCGGCCAGCACTTCCGAATCCAGGCCTTCCTTGTGATAGGCCAAGGGCACATCGTAGATGTGGCCGACGTCGAGCGCCTGAATGACCGCCGACTCCCTGACATTGCAGAACAGCGACAGCTTGCGGCGCTCTTCCTTTGGGATATCACGGTCGGCGCGCACCAGAAGGATGTCGGGTGCGATGCCGATGGAGCGCAGCTCCTTGACCGAATGCTGCGTCGGCTTGGTCTTGAGTTCGCCGGCCGTCGGAATGTACGGCATCAAGGTCAGATGCACGTAGACCGCATTGTTGCGCGGCAGGTCGTTGCCGAGCTGGCGGATCGCCTCGAGGAACGGCATCGCTTCGATGTCGCCGACGGTGCCGCCGATCTCGCAGAGCACGAAGTCGTACTCGTCATTGCCGTCGAGGATGAAGTTCTTGATCTCGTCGGTAACGTGCGGAATGACCTGCACGGTTGCACCGAGATAATCGCCGCGCCGCTCGCGTTCGATGATGTTCTTGTAGATGCGACCGGTGGTGATGTTGTCGCTCTGGTTCGCCGAGCGTCCGGTGAACCGTTCGTAATGTCCGAGGTCGAGATCCGTTTCCGCGCCGTCATCGGTCACGAACACCTCACCATGCTGGTAAGGCGACATCGTTCCGGGATCGACGTTGAGATATGGATCGAGCTTGCGGATGCGCACGCGATATCCGCGTGCTTGCAGGAGGGCCCCAAGGGCTGCTGCGGCTATGCCTTTTCCAAGGGAAGAGACCACGCCGCCGGTAATAAAAACATATCGCGCCATGGGATTCATCGCTTAACGCGGCCAAATCGATTCCGCCAGTGAAAAATCCGCCGCGTCGGACTTTTCCCTATATGGCTGTTCAACATTGCTGCCTGGCAGGCCGCGCAAACAAAAAGGCCGGCGTGACCGCCGGCCCGCTATCAGCGTTGTGAAAACGCCTTACATGACGATAACTTCAGAGCCCATCTTCACGCGATTGTAGAGATCCATGACATGGTCATTGACCATGCGGAAGCAACCGTTGGAAGAATTTGTGCCGATCGTCTGCGGCTGATTGGTGCCGTGGATACGTATATGGGTATCCTTCTTGCCCTGGTAAAGGTAGATGGCGCGCGCACCGAGCGGGTTTTCCGGCCCGCCATTCATGCCGTCCTTGTACTGGCCGTACTTCTTGGGCTCGCGCTCCTGCATGTCCTTGGTCGGAATCCAGCGCGGCCATTCCTGCTTGTCGCCGATGGTCGCCTTGCCCTTGAATTCGAGCCCTTCGCGACCGACCGCGATGGCATAGCGACGCGCTGTCGACGGCGACTCGATCAGATAGAGGTAACGCGAACCGGTATCGACGACGATCTGGCCACGTTCGTAGCCGGGGAACGACACTTCCTGCGGCTCGAAATCGGACTTTACCTTGAACTGCTTCTTGGCCTGCTTGGCCTGCAGTACGGCGTCGAGCGCCCGGGTCTGCGGAAGCATCGACTGCTGCGGCGCGGTCCCGCCAAATATGCCGGCCAGCAAACCGCTCTGGCGCGGGCGATCCTGGCCCTCGCTGCGCAACTCGCCGCTGTTGCCCGACGAGGCAACTTCCAGCGCGTCGGGGACGAGCGGCTCGATCGGCTTCATCACCTCGAGCGGCTGCAGATTGCGCTTCGGCGCGGGCGCGGCAACGCCTGCGACCTGGGTCGTCGCCTTCTCCGCCTTCTTCAGCCGCGCCAGTTCGCGCGCCTGGTCAGCCTTCTGCTTGGCGGCCTCGCGCATCGCCATTTTCTTGGCTTCGAGCATCTTGAGGCGGGCGGATTCCTTGTCCGCCTTGATCTTGGCTTCCAACTGCTTGATTCGGGCCAGATCCTCGTCGGTCGGCTTCTTCTTTTTCTTCAGCTGCTTGAGTTCTGCCGCGTCCGACTTTGCGGCAACGGCAATGACGTCGCTTGCAACTCCGGGTTGCGGAGTCTCAACCCGGCCGGCGGGAGTTGCGGCATAGGCCGTTGAGCCCAGGAGGGAGGCACAAAGACCAGCTAGAAGGATGCGGCGGAGCTGCATGGCGAAGGATCCCGAAATCTACGCAAATGGTTGCGCGGCGACGCATGGTGGCCCCTGCCCCTCAGCCTGCCGCGAGTCAGCTATAGTCGATTAGCCGGAGAAGCCTCAAGGGAGCCGGCCGTGGCGACGTGATCGAATTTTCGTGATTGTGCAGCATTTGCCGCGACTGTGTTCAAACAACAACAGGTTGCGGCGCTGAAGCCCGCTTTGGGGCCGGCGCGCCCGCAAAGGCGCGCCAAGTCGTATTCAGATCGACATTGCGGTCGAAATCGAACCGCTGGGTCAGTTCGGAACCTGCGGTGCGGCGGGAGCCGGTGCTGCCGCCGGCTGTTCCGGAGCGGCAGGTGCGGCCGCCGGTTCGCCCGCTGCGGGAGCGGCAGGCGCCGCATCCGTTGCCGGTGCGGCAGGCGTGGCGGGGGCCGGCGCGGAACCGCCGAGCTGGTCGAGGACGCCCTTGCCGCCGGTGGTCGAGCCGCCCTGCGTGGTCGGGGCGCGGTCGAGCACGTCGATATCCCTTGGTGCGTAGCGGGCGATGACCGAGAGCATCAGCGAGGTGACGAAGAATGCCGTCGCAAGGATCGCGGTTGCGCGCGTCAGCGCGTTGGCGGCGCCGCGGGCGCTCATGAAGCCGGAACCGCCGCCGATGCCGAGGCCACCACCTTCGGAACGCTGCAGGAGCACAACGCCCACGAGGGCGAGCACGACCATCAGATGGATGACGATGATGACGGTTTCCATTGCGCTTCCTGGGATCTTTCCTGAAGGGGTCTAGCCGGAACGATGAAACAACCTAGGTTCCGGAGGCGGCTCAATACAATGCTTTGTCAGCATTTCCAAGCCCGCCGCCCGAATATGGGGAAGCGCGCAGCCATTGCAACGGCTGCGCGCTGCAACTCAGAACTTGCGATAGGCCTCGGCGATGCCGAGGAAGTCCGCCGCCTTGAGGCTCGCGCCGCCGACGAGCGCCCCATCGACATTGGCGACAGCCAGCAGTTCGTTGGCATTCGAGGGCTTCACCGAGCCGCCATAGAGAATGCGCATCTTCGAAGCGGCCTCGCCCAGCTTTTCAGCGAGGCGGGCGCGGATATGGGCGTGCGCCTCCGCGACATCCTCGACCGTCGGCGTCAGGCCGGTGCCGATGGCCCATACCGGTTCGTAGGCAACGATCGCGTTGGCCGGCGTCGCCGTTGCCGGAACCGACCCGTCGATCTGACGCGACAGCACGTCAAGCGTCGCGCCGCCTTCGCGCTCGGCCCTGGTTTCGCCGACGCAGATCACGGCCACCAACCCTGCCCGCCATGCGGCTTCCGCCTTGGCCTTGACGACCGCGTCTGTCTCGCCATGGTCCGCACGGCGCTCGGAATGGCCGACGATGACGTGGCTGGCGCCGGCGTCCTTCAGCATTTCAGCCGAAATGTCGCCGGTATGGGCACCGCTTTCGTTGGCATGGCAATCCTGCCCGCCCGCCTTGACCGGGGTGCGATGAAGAATCTCGGCGGCGCGCGAGAGCAGCGTCGCGGGAACGCAGATCAGCGCCTCGGTTTCGGCGTCGAGGCCGCCCATGTAGCCGCTCGCGATGCCGCGCAATTCGTTCAACGACGTGCTCGTGCCGTTCATTTTCCAGTTGCCTGCGACAAGTGGGCGGATACCTGGAGTCATCTGCTCTTCCCTCGAAAACGTTACGCGATCGAGCCCCTCACTACCAAAAACAAGCCACAAAGCAATCGACAGTGGCGTCGAAGGACGCTATTGCGCTTCGTTCATGCAGGCGCGTGCGACAATGCGCGAATACGGGATGTGAAAATGCTCGAAACGATGCGAAGTGCTGCTGGAACCTGGGTCGCGAAGCTGCTGCTTCTGCTGCTCGTGGTGAGCTTCGCGATCTGGGGCATTTCCGGCTCGATGCTCAACCCGGCCGGCGGCGACAATGTCGTCACGGTCGGCGGCACCAAGGTCAATGCCACGGAATACCGGCTGGCGCACGACCGGCAGCTCAATGTCATGTCGCAGCAGTTCGGCCAGCGGCTGACCCGCGAACAGGCCACCGCGCTCGGCATCGACAACCAGGTGCTGTCGCAGCTCGTCGCAGGCGCGGTTCTCGACGAGCAAGCCCGCAAGCTCGGCCTTGGCCTGTCCAAGGATCGCCTCGCCCAACTGACCTGGGACGACCCCACTTTTCAGAACGCCAGCGGCCAGTTCGACCGCCAGGCTTTCGAATACATCCTGCGCCAGATCGGCATGCGCCCCGAGGACTATCTGAAGAATCGCGCCCAGTTCGCGGTGCGCCAGCAGATCGTCGAAGCGGTGTCCGATGGCATGAAGGCGCCTGATACCTTCCTGCGCGCTGTCGCCTTGTACCGCGGCGAAGACCGCACCATCGATTATCTGACCCTGCCGAAGTCGCTGGTCGAGCCGATTGCCGCTCCCACCGACGAGGTCCTCACCGCCTGGTTCGAGGAAAACAAGAAGACATACGCGGCGCCCGAATTCCGCAAGGTCAGCTACGTCAAGCTCGAGCCCGAAGACATCATGGACCTCGGCTCGATCACCGACGAACAGGTCCGCCAGGACTACGATAAGAACAAGTCGCATTTCACGACGCCAGAGGTGCGCAGGATCGACCAGCTGGTCTTCGCCAACGCCGACGCCGCCAAGGCAGCCTCCGACGCCATCAAGGGCGGCGAAAGCTTCGACAAGGTCGTCGCGGACCAGGGCAAGACCACGGCCGACGTCACGCTCGGCACGTTGACCAAAGACCAGATTGCCGACAAGGCAGTGGCCGACGCCGCCTTTGCGCTGCAGCCCAACCAGGTCAGCGATGTGGTCCAGGGCACTTTCGGCCCGGTGTTGCTGCGCGTCAGCGAAATCACGCCTGAGGCGACCAAGTCGCTCGACGACGTCAAGGACCAGATCCGCAAGGACCTGGCGCTTGCCGAAGCCAACCGCATCCTGCTCGATGTCCACGACCAGTATGAAGACGCTCGCGCTGGTGGCGACTCGATGAAGGCCGCTGCCGAAAAGCTCAAGCTCAAGATGGTGACCGTCGATGCCATCGACCGCGCCGGACAGGCGCCGGATGGCTCCGTCATCAGCACGCTGCCGGATTCGCGCAACCTCATCCAGGCTGCTTTCGAGGCCGAGACCGGCACCGAGAACCAGCCGCTCAACGTCGGCACCAACGGCTTCGTGTTCTACGAGGTCGACGGCATCACCCCGGCGCGCGAGCGCACGCTCGACGAAGTGCGCGAGAAGGTCGTTGTCGACTGGACAGCGGCCGAGACGGCCAGGCAGCTTTCCAGCAAGGCTGCCGAACTCGAAAAGCGCCTCAAGGACGGCGCCGAACTCGACGCCATCGCCACAGAACTCAAGCTTGAGAAGCAGACCAAGCGTGGCCTCAAGCGCGAAGCCGACGACGCCGACTTCGGTCGCGAGGGTGCGGTCGCGATGTTCGCCATGGGCCAGGGTGGCACGGGCGTCATCCCATCGCCATCAGGCGACTCACAGATCTTGTTCAAGGTCACCGAAGTGTTCGAACCGGCCGGCGTCGATGCCAGCTCGGTCCCCGAGGACGCCCGGACGACCTTCGCCTCCGGCATGTCCGCCGACCTGCTCGATCAGCTCGTGGCCCAGCTGCAGGCGGAATACGGCGCATCGGTCAACGAGACGGCGATCGCCCGCGCGCTCCAGGTAGGAACGCCATGAGCGCGCTGAAGCCGCATATCGCCAAGGTCGCCGCTGGCACGCCGCTCAGCTTCGACGAGGCGCGCGAGGCGTTCGACATCATCATGTCGGGCGAAGCCACACCCGGCCAGATCGGCGGTTTCCTGATGGCGCTGCGCGTCCGCGGCGAGACGGTCAGCGAAATCTCCGGCGCCGTCGCCACGATGCGCGACAAGATGCTGCGCGTCGAGGCCCCCGCGGATGCCGTCGACATCGTCGGCACCGGCGGCGACGGTTCCCACAGCGTCAACATCTCGACGGCTTCCGCCTTTGTCATCGCGGGTGCGGGCGTGCCCGTCGCCAAGCATGGCAATCGCGGCCTGTCGTCGTTGACCGGCGCGGCAGATGTCTTGACCGCGCTCGGCGTCAACATCGACCTCACTCCGGAGGCGATCGGCTCCTGCATCCGTCAGGCCGGCGTCGGCTTCATGTTTGCGCCGGCCCATCACCCGGCGATGAAGCACGTCGGCGCGACACGTGTCGAACTCGGCACCCGCACCATCTTCAATCTGCTTGGACCGCTCTCCAATCCGGCCGGCGTCAACCGCCAGCTGGTCGGTGTGTTCTCGGCCGAATGGGTCGAACCGGTCGCGGAAACGCTGAAGGAACTGGGTGCGGAACACGTCTGGGTCGTTCATGGCGACGGCTACGACGAGATCACCACGACCGGCGAGACTCATGTCGCGGCCCTCGCCAACGGCGCGATAACCACCTTCACGTTGTCGCCTGAGCAAGTCGGCTTGCCGCGACACACACGCGAAGAACTGCGCGGCGGAGATTCAGCCTACAACGCCGAAGCGCTGCGTAACGTTCTGGAAGGCGCCAAAGGCGCCTATCGCGACACGGTGCTGATGAACGCCGGCGCCGGCCTCGTCATCGCCGACAAGGCTTTGACCCTTGCCGAAGGCGTGAAGCTTGCAGCGGACTCGATCGACAGCGGCAACGCCCGCGCCGTGCTCGAACGGCTCGTCCGCGTCTCCAACGGATAACAGCATGGCCGACATTCTCCGCCGCATCGAAGCCTACAAGCGCGAGGAGATCGCCGCGGCCAAGGCCGCGCTGCCGCTCGCCGAGCTCAAGGCGCGGGCCCGCGACGTCGCCAAGCCGCGCGGCTTTCTCGCCGCGCTCGAGGCCAAGCGCAGTCAGGGCCGCTTTGCCCTGATCGCCGAAATCAAGAAGGCGAGCCCGTCCAAGGGCCTTATCCGCCCGGACTTCGACCCACCGGCCTTGGCACAGGCTTATGCCGAAGGCGGCGCAGCCTGCCTGTCGGTGCTGACCGACACGCCTTCGTTCCAGGGCGCGCCCGAATTCCTGACGATGGCGCGCCAGGCCTGCGCATTGCCGGCCCTGCGCAAGGACTTCATGTTCGAGCCCTACCAGGTCCATGAAGCGCGCGCCTGGGGCGCCGACGCGATCCTGATCATCATGGCGAGCCTGAGCGACGACGACGCCCGGCTGCTTGAGGACACGGCCTTCGACCTCGGCATGGATGCGTTGATCGAGGTGCATGACGAGGAAGAGACCGAACGCGCTCTGAAGCTGTCCTCGCGCCTGCTTGGCATCAACAACCGCAACCTCCGGACCTTCGAGGTTGGACTGGAAACCTCCGAACGTCTGGCGCCGATGGTGCCCGCGGACAGGCTGCTGGTCGGCGAAAGCGGCATCTTCACCCACGACGACTGCCTGCGCCTGCAAAAGTCGGGCATCGGCAGCTTCCTCGTCGGCGAGAGCCTGATGCGCCAGGCGGATGTCGCGGCGGCAACCCGGGCGCTGCTCGACGGCGCGCCGCTCGCAGCGAGCGCCTGAGATGGCCGGCACCCTCACCCACATCGGCACGTCGGGCGAGGCCCATATGGTCGACGTCGGCGACAAGGCCGAAACGACGCGCACTGCGATCGCCGAAGGATGCGTCGTGATGCGGGCGGAGACTCTGGCCCTGATCCTCTCCGGCAACGCCAAGAAGGGCGACGTGCTTGGCACAGCGCGGATTGCCGGCATCATGGCGGCCAAGCGCACGCATGAGCTCGTGCCGCTGTGCCACCCCATCCTGTTGACCAAGGTTACGGTCGATATCGAACCGGACGAGACGTTGCCAGGCCTGCGCGTAACAGCACTGGCCCGCGTCACCGGCAAGACTGGCGTCGAGATGGAAGCGCTCACTGCCGCGTCCGTAGCCTGCCTGACCATCTACGACATGGCCAAGGCGGCGGATCGCGGCATGGTCATTTCCGGCATCCGCCTGGTCGAGAAGACCGGCGGCAAGTCGGGCGACTACAAGGCTGCCGACTAGATGGCGCTGCTGCCGGTCGCCGAAGCGCTGAAGCTGCTGCTCGATGGAGCGGCCCCCGCGGCATCCGAGACTGTCGCGCTGGGCGAGGCTGACGGACGCGTGCTGTCGGCGCCGCTGCACGCCTTGCGCACCCAGCCGCCATTCGACGCTTCCGCCATGGACGGCTATGCCGTCCGCGCTGCCGACATTGCATCCTTGCCGGCGCAGCTGGCCGTCATCGGCACCGCCGCGGCGGGAAAGCAGTATGCCGGATCGCTGGCGCCGGGCCAGACGGTACGCATCTTCACCGGCGCTCCGGTGCCCGCTGGCGCGGACACGGTTGTCATTCAGGAAAACGTGCGTGACCTCGGCAAGGGCAAGGTCGAGATCGTCGAACCGACCGTGCCCGGCCGCAACATCCGCAAGAGTGGCCTCGACTTCAGGCAAGGTGACATGATCCTCGACTCGGGTCGCCTGATCGAGTCGGCCGCATTGTCGCTCATCGCCGCCGCCAACCACCCGACCGTCGTAGTCAACCGCGCCCCTCTGGTGGCGATCATCGCCACGGGCGACGAACTGCTGCCGCCTGGCAGCACCCCCGGCCCCGACCAGATCATCGCCTCGAACTCCTATGGCGTCGGCGCAATCTCCCGCTCGGTCGGGGCGCGCGTGCTCGATCTCGGCATCGCCCCCGACCGCAAGGAGGCAATCGCCACACTGGTCAACAAGGCGCTCGACGCCAAGGCCGACGTCATCGTCACCCTGGGTGGCGCTTCCGTCGGCGACCACGATTTGGTCCACGCGGTGCTGACCGATCTCGGCATGTCGCTCGATTTCTGGAAGATCGCGATGCGCCCCGGCAAGCCGCTGATGTTTGGCCGGCTTGGCGAGACGCGCTGTCTCGGGCTGCCCGGCAATCCGGTCGCCAGCCTGATCTGCTCGCATATTTTCCTCAAGCCGCTGCTGGCGGCGCTGTCCGGCCGCGCCTATGAAGCAGACATACGCAACGCCACGCTTGACGCGCCGCTCGGCGCCAACGATCTGCGCCAGGACTACGTTCGCGGCGTCGCGCGCAAGACGCCGGACGGCCTTGTTGTCACGCCCTACACCGTCCAGGATTCGTCGATGCTGCGGACGCTGACGGAAGCCAATTGTGCGATTGTCCGCGAGCCGTTCGCACCGGCAGCAGTCGCGGGCGACTCCTGCCGCCTCCTGATGCTGCGCTGAACGCAAAGCCACGCCCTCTTCATCAAATATAAACAGTTGCAGAACACAACTGGAACAGATAGCGTTTGTTCCGGGTTTGTTTTTCTTTTGATTCCTCGGGGGTGGTGATGCTGACGCGCAAACAACACGAGCTTCTGCTGTTCATCCACTCGCGGCTGAAGGAGACGGGCATCCCCCCCTCCTTCGACGAAATGAAGGAGGCGCTCGACCTTGCCTCCAAATCCGGCATCCATCGCCTGATCACGGCGCTGGAAGAACGCGGCTTCATCCGCCGGCTGCCGAACAGGGCGCGCGCGCTCGAGGTTCTGCGCCTGCCCGACTCGATTGCGCCCGGCCTCAACGCGGCGAGGAAGTTTTCGCCCAGCGTCATCGAAGGGTCGCTCGGCCGCAGGCCCGAGCCTTCCCGCCCGGTTGCGGCAAGCAATGACGACGATGTCGCTTCGGCAATTGCTATCCCCGTCATGGGCCGCATCGCCGCCGGCGTGCCGATCGACGCCATCCAGAATCGCACGCACACCATATCGGTGCCGCCGGACATGATTTCGGGTGGCGAGCACTATGCGCTCGAGGTCAAGGGCGACTCGATGATCGAGGCCGGCATCTTCGACGGCGACACCGTCATCATCCGCAACGCCAACACTGCGAGCCCCGGCGAGATCGTCGTGGCGTTGGTCGACGACGAGGAAGCGACGCTCAAGCGCTTCCGGCGCAAGGGGGCGTCGATCGCGCTGGAAGCGGCCAATCCAGCCTATGAAACACGGATTTTCGGACCCGATCGGGTCAAGGTCCAGGGCAAGCTCGTCGGTCTGATCCGGCGCTACTGACGGGCGCTTTCCGGTACGCTTGTTCTGGGCGATGGGCGCTTGGCTGCTCCTATGTGCCAAGTTGCTCCCATGTTCCGAACGAGTTTCCGCATGTCCGCGGCCAAGGCCGGGCTCAATCCTGGCCGCCGTTGCTCCCCGCTCTATCCGCTGGAACGTTGGCCGCCTCCGGCATGGTGCGACCAGCCCGCTGATAGGGCGCCATGCCCCTGGCCTCACGTGAAAAGGCGCGATGCGCATGCCAGGGCCGATACGGCCTGGATATCGCAAACAGCACCTGGGTTTTTTCTGCCCCGGCGCCATCGGCGAGATGGATGGCAGCGCTTCCCGCGCGCGCCAATTCCCGTCCGGTGATCATTGTGACGGCGGCGCTCCCGCAGATGTCGTACGCGGTTGCGTCATCGACAACGAGAACGCGCACTGTCACGCAGGCCGGTTTGGCCGCGTCCTTGTCGCTGGCATGAGCGATCACCGCGCCCGAACGATGCGTGACCAGGCACAGCCCATCGTCGCAGACGAAATGTTGCGTACTTCCCATGATTTTGGCGACATCTGTAGCCTCAGTACCCGCGGCACCGCTTTTGACCGGCTTGGCAAGCCCATCCGCTGCAAGCGCGCGCTGCCAGTTGTCGGCAATGAACGCGCTTGCCCGGGCGCGGTTCACGGCGAGCCTGTTTGCGTCGACTGGAACGCCGACCAGCCGCCCGTCCTCGGACACCAGCACATCCGGGGAGCGGATGTCGGCCAGTGTCAGCAACGAGAGCGCGGCGAATGGCAGTGCCGCGATACGCAGCCATGTCGAGGCGATGGAAGCGATGACCAGCGCCACGGAGGCAAGGACAACCGAATGGGTCGAAATCAACCCCACGGCGTCGACGGGCGAGCGCTCGGAGAACCAGGTGGCCATCGCCAGCATGGAACTGAGGCCGAGCGCCATCGTATCGAGAAACAGCCCGTCAAGGCCCAAAGGCATGAGCAGTCCCGCGGCGACCGCAAACGGCATCACCAAAATCGAAACGATCGGCATGACGGCGAGGTTGGCGAGCAGGCTCAGCGGCGACACGCGCTGGAAATGCCAGGCGCCGAAGATGCTGGTGGCAAGTCCGGCGATCAGCGAAGTCGCAACCAGTCCGACAACCAGCGCAAGCATGCGCCGCGTCACTGCCGAAGCCATCGACCGCTGCACGACCGATGACTCGACCGGACGCTCGGACCACCAGGCATAGGCGCCGACGAGCGCCGCAGTCGCTGCGAACGACATCTGGAAACTCGGCCCGACCACCTCATGCGGCGAAACGACGATTACGATGGCTGCCGAGATCGCGAGGTTGCGCATTGTCAGCGCCGCCCGGTCGAACAGCACGGCCGTCAGCATCACGGCGAGCATGATGAAGCTGCGCTGCGCCGCCACCTCAGCACCCGAGATGAAGAGATAACCGCCGGTCGCGGCCAATGCGGCAAGTGCTGCGTATTTCTTGACCGGGCGGCGTGAGGCGAACCCAGGGAGGGCGGCGAAGGCGAACCGCAGCGATACCATGACCGTGCCCGCGACCATCGCCATGTGCAGGCCCGAGATGGAGATGATGTGGTAGAGCCCGGTCCGCCGCAGCGCCTCGTTGACGTCTTCGGGAATGCCGCCGCGCACACCGACGACAAGGGCAGCGGCAATCTCGCCTTCCGCGCCTCCGATACGATCGCGGATACGTTGGGCAATCCGGTCTCGGGCATTTTCAACCCAGGCGAAGCTGCGCTCGGCCAGCGACAGCGGCCCCGCCGGTCCAGCCAGCAGCGGCCCCTTCATGAAGAACCCGCTGGCGCCCAGGCCGTCGAAATAGCTTTCGAAGGAGAAGTCGTAACTGCCTGGCCGCACCGGCCCGGACGGCGGCATCAGCCGGACATAGCCCGAAACCACGCTGCCCGCTGCCACGCCGTCGGGCAATTTGCGCGCCGTGAGACGCACCCGCTCCGGTGCGTAGCGCAGCTTCGGCCTTTCGGTCGACAGCACCTGCAATGTCAGTCGCACCCGCCCACCGGCGAGATGAGCCACTTCGACGACGCGACCGGTCAGCGTGGTCGCAATCTCTGAGCCGATCACCTTTGTGTCGTGTCTTGTGGTTTCGACCTTGGCGGCGAGCGCACCGACGAGAAACAATGTGGACGCAGCGCAGATGTAGTTGAGCCAGCGACGCGACCGCGTTGCGACCGCGAGCAGCGCAACCAGAAGAGCTCCTGCCAGCAAAGGCAGGAGGTCCGGCTCCTGCCGCAGGCCGAAATAGGTCAGCGCACCGCAGGCCAGAAAGACCGGAACGAAAAGGAAAGCCGCGCCGCGCTCCAGCTCGAGATCGATAGCCGCAAGTGCGCGCCGGGGCGTGAACCGCCAAGACGCCTCTGCCAAGGCCGATGCGGCGAGTTGGGACCAGCTTCGCGGAACGAGCGCAGACCTGTCGCTGCCCTGACCTGCCGGCGTATCTTTCTGCACGACCCATGCGCCTGGGTTTGCCTCGCCCGTATGCAACAGGGCACGCTCGCTGGCCTCGACCAGCGCTCTTTCTCCGCCCTGCCCATCCCGCACGCGGTTGCCCATCGGGCCCTGCCCCTTGCGCCCCAGACCTTCTATGCTACATCAACGCCACCGAAACGCCATGCGCCGCCGGTCTTCCGGCCGGGCGACGCCATGCTTCCCTTGGATACTGTTATGCCCGTCGTCACCCGCTTCGCCCCTTCACCCACCGGCTACCTGCATATCGGTGGAGCGCGCACCGCGCTGTTCAACTGGCTCTATTCGCATCATACCGGCGGCGCGATGCTGCTGCGCATCGAAGACACCGACCGCGAGCGCTCGACCGACGCCGCCACGGCAGCGATCCTCGACGGCCTGACCTGGCTGGGGCTGACCTGGCAAGGCGAGCCGATCTCGCAGTTCGAACGCGCCCCGCGTCACCGCGAAGTCGCTGAAGAACTCGTGCGGCTGGGCAAGGCCTATTATTGCTACGCTTCGCAGGAAGAGCTGACCGAAATGCGCGAGAAGGCTCGCGCCGAGGGCCGTCCGCCGCGTTACGATGGCCGCTGGCGCGACCGCGATCCGTCCGAGGCACCGGCAGGCGTCAGGCCGGTTATCCGCATCAAGGCGCCGCAGGAAGGCGAGACGATCGTGCGCGATCGCGTGCAGGGCGACGTACGCTTCCCCAACAAGGATCTCGACGATTTCATCATCCTGCGCTCCGATGGCGTGCCGACCTACATGCACGCTGTCGTTGTCGACGACCATGACATGGGAGTCACCCACATCATCCGTGGCGACGACCACCTGACCAATGCCGCGCGCCAGACCATCATCTACGTCGCCATGGGCTGGGACGTGCCGGTCATGGCGCATATTCCCCTGATCCACGGTGCCGACGGCGCCAAGCTGTCCAAGCGTCACGGCGCGCTCGGCGTCGATGCCTATCGCGCCATGGGCTACCTGCCCGAAGCACTGCTCAACTATCTCGCCCGCCTCGGCTGGAGCCACGGCGACGACGAGGTGATGAGCATCGAGAACATGGTCAGCTGGTTCGAGATCGAGGACGTCAACAAGGGTGCTGCCCGCTTCGACTTCGCCAAGCTCGAGGCGCTGAACGGCATCCACATGCGCCAGATGGACGACCAGAAGCTGTTCGACATCTTCGTCGCCACCTTGCCCTACCTCGAAGGCGGCCAGGCGCTGCTTGACAAGCTCGACGACAAGCACAAGGCGCAGTTGCTTGCGGCGATGCCCGGCCTCAAGGAGCGCGCCAAGACTCTGGTCGAACTGGCCGACGGTGCAGGCTTCCTGTTTGCGCAGCGCCCGCTGCCGCTGGACGAGAAGGCAGCGACCCTTGTGGCCGGTCCCGCCAAGGACATCCTCAAGGGCGCGCACGCGGCATTGAGCAGCGTCGACTCAGACTGGAGCGCAGCCTCGGCAGAGGCGGCCATCCGCGAGTTTGCCACTCGCGAGAATCTCAAGCTTGGCGGTGTCGCCCAGCCGCTTCGCGCCGCTTTGACGGGCAAAAGCACCTCGCCGGGCGTGTTCGACGTGCTTGCCGTTCTGGGTCGAGACGAAAGTCTTGGCCGCATTTCCGATCAAATCGATTAGGTCAGCAATGCTTTCCTAGTTTTGCATTGAAATCAGGCTGTTGCGGTGCAACATTGCGGCAACAGGCCAATTTGAAAGCAGCGGGAAAGCTGGAAGGCTTATGGAGCATTCCGGACCTATCGGGTTGCCTTGTTAAGAAGATTGCGCCGCTCAGCGGCAACTCAGCACTAAGGAGTAAGCGATGACTGATTCAACCGCCAAACTGGACTTCCGCGGCCAGACTCACGAGTTCAAGGTCCGAGGCGGAACGGTCGGGCCGGATGTGATCGACATCGCATCGCTCTACGCCACGACCGGCGCATTCACCTACGATCCCGGCTTCACCTCGACGGCGAGCTGCGAGTCGCAGATCACCTTCATCGACGGCGATGCCGGCGTGCTGCTGCACCGCGGCTACCCGATCGACCAGTTGGCCGAGCATGGCGACTTCCTGGAGGTCTGTTACCTGCTGCTCTACGGCGAACTGCCGACCAAGGCCCAGAAGGACGACTTCGACTATCGCGTCACGCGCCACACCATGGTGCATGAGCAGATGTCGCGCTTCTTCACCGGCTTCCGCCGCGACGCCCACCCGATGGCGGTGATGTGCGGCGTGGTCGGCGCGCTGTCGGCCTTCTACCACGACTCGACCGACATCTCGGATCCGCACCAGCGCATGGTCGCTTCGATCCGCCTGATCGCCAAGATGCCGACGATCGCGGCGATGGCCTACAAGTACCATATCGGCCAGCCGTTCGTTTACCCGAAGAACGAGCTCAACTTCGCCGCCAACTTCCTGCATATGTGCTTTGCCGTGCCGTGCGAGGAATACAAGGTCAACCCGGTGCTGGCGCGCGCCATGGAGCGCATCTTCATCCTGCATGCCGACCACGAGCAGAATGCGTCGACCTCGACCGTCCGCCTGGCCGGTTCGTCGGGCGCCAACCCGTTCGCCTGCATCGCAGCCGGCATCGCTTGCCTGTGGGGCCCGGCGCATGGCGGCGCCAACGAGGCTGCGCTCAACATGCTGAGCGAAATCGGCCACGTCGACCGCATCCCGGAATTCGTCGCCCGCGCCAAGGACAAGAACGATCCGTTCCGCCTGATGGGCTTCGGTCACCGCGTCTACAAGAACTACGATCCGCGCGCCAAGATCATGCAGAAGACCACGCATGAAGTGCTCGGCGAACTCGGCATCAAGGACGATCCGATGCTCGACGTTGCGATGGAGCTCGAGCGCATCGCGCTGACCGACGAATACTTCATCGAAAAGAAGCTGTATCCGAACATCGACTTCTATTCGGGCATCACGCTGAAGGCGCTGGGCTTCCCCACCACCATGTTCACCGTGCTGTTCGCGCTCGCCCGCACCGTTGGCTGGATCGCGCAGTGGAAGGAAATGATCGAGGATCCGCGCCAGAAGATCGGCCGCCCGCGCCAGCTCTACACCGGCGCTGCCGAACGCGACTACGTGCCGATCGCCAAGCGCTGAACGGCCATGGCCTGAACTGAAAAACGCCCGCCAGATGTTCGTCTGGCGGGCGTTTTGCTACCGGGCGTTGTGCCTGAGGCGCTATCTTCCGACGTGCCTGAGGACCGCTTCCGCGGCCAGGTCTCCGGACGGGCGCTCGGTCGCCATCCGGCGGGCAATTTCGGCAAAGCCATCCTTTTGCCAGCGTCGAAGGCCGGTATCGGCAAACAGCCCTTCAAGGTGCCGCGCAATCCATTCAGGCCGCACATATTCATTGTAGGCTTCGATGACCACCGGCTGGTCGGCGATGAGGTTGGGCAGCGCGGCGCTCCACACCGTGATCAACCGCTGCGCCAGCCGCATGATGGTGTCGAGCTTGTAGTTCGACATCATCGGCACGCCGGCCAGCGCGAGCTCCAGCGACACGGTACCGGAAGCGATCAGCGCCGCGTCAGCCTCGCCGAATGCCTGCCACTTGTGCTGCGGATCGACAATGATCTCGGGTTTTTGCGGCCAGTCGGCGACGGCTTCCTCGACGATCGTGACTGCGTGCGGGACCGTCGGCAGCAACAGCCGCAGGCGGTGGCCACGCTTGCGCAGGATCGAAACCGTCTCCCCGAATGGGCCGATCAGCGCGCGCACTTCGCTGCGCCGCGATCCCGGCAGCAGAAGCAGCGTCTTTTCGTCGTCGGCTTCGGGCGCACGCTTGCCATCCTGCATGGCGGCGGCGATCGCGATGCCCGGATCCGTCGTCAGGCGATGGCCGACAAAAGTGCCGGTCGGACCGCCGAGGCGCGCCAGTTCGGCCGGCTCGAAAGGCAGGATGCACAAGATCTCGTCGACATGTGGCTTCATTGCCTTGGCCCGCCCAGGGCGCCAGGCCCAGACGCTTGGACAGATGTAGTGCACGACAGGCACCTGGGGCGCGAGCGCGCGCACCTTGCTTGCGACCCTGAGTGAAAAGTCCGGGCTGTCGATGGTCACCAGGCAGTCCGGCTTCTCCGACGCGACAAGCCGGGCCGTCTGGCCGATGCGCCGGATCAGCCGCGGCAGGTCGCGAACGATGGCGCTCAGCCCCATCAGGGCGATTTCGCTGCCGTCAAACAGCGGCGCCAGTCCGAGCGCCTGCAGATGCCGTCCCCCGACGCCAACCAGCTTCACCTCGCGGCCGCTCAGCCGCTGCAGCGAGCGAACCAGATCGGCGCCGAGAAGATCGCCGGATTCTTCCCCTGCGACGATTGCAACCTTCAGCGGGGGCAGGCTCATCTGACGACCTCTCCGCTGGAAAGTCCGACAACGAACAGGCCAAGCCTGTCGGCACGTTCGATCATCTCGCCGAAATCAAGAATCAGGGAGCGTCCCGCCTCGACGCCGATGCCGACCAGGCCGGCGGCGTGCGCGGCATCCACCGTCGCAGGTCCGATCGTCGGCAGGTCGGCGCGCAGTTCCTGGCCTGGCTTTGCACATTTGACCAGCACACCACGCCTGCGCCCGGCGATGCGGCCGTTGTCGCGCAAATCACGCACGCGTTCGATCAGAAGGTCGGTGCCCTCGATGCCTTCCAGGGCGACGGCCCGCCCTCCGATGGCGATTGCCGCCTGCCCGATATCGAGCGCCCCGATGGCGCGCGCAGCCTCAAGCCCGGCATTGAGGTCGGCCCAATCGCCGGCAAGCGGCGCGTGCGCGCCCATCTTGCCCTCGACAGCGACCAGGTCGGGCACGATCTGATGCGCACCGACAACCTTGACGCCGGTTTTCTCGATCAAATTGACAAGAATACGCAACAAGCCGTCGTCACCCCGCTTCAGGGCAACGACAGCACTTGGCAGAATGCGCAGCAGGGGCAGGCTTGGCCGTATCGCACGCCATGCGGGCCGTCTGCTTATGCCACCAGCCAGAACGACATGCGTAATGCGCTGACGCTTGAGCAGGGCGAAAAGCGAGGCAAATTGCTCGACCGGGATCTCCGCGCCGTCGTAGCGCCCAAGGCTGGTGCCTGGATCCGTCTCGCCTGCCACCGAAATGATGAACGGCGGATGTCCCGCCTGCGCGAGACTGTCAGCAACATTGACGGGAAGCCGGCCACTGCCAGCAACGACAGCGACCCGGTCGGTCGCGGAAAGGTCTATCCTCTTCCCGCCCTCAGCTTTCGTCATCGGCGGCGTCGTCGGAGACGGCATTGCGGAGCGGCGGAACGGTGAAATGGCGCTTGCCGCGGGCCTGGATGAAATCCAGCATGTCGCGCACGATGGCCGAGCCGGCGAACTCGCGTTCGACCTCCGGCATGTTCTCCGCCACCGAGCGCGCCGGATTGAAGATCATCTTGTAGGCCTTGCGCAGGGCGAAGATATCGGCGCGCGCCATGCCCGAACGTTTCATGCCGATGACATTGAGCCCGCGCAAACGGGCGCGGTTGCCCATCACCATGCCGTAGGGAATGATGTCGCCGTCTACGATGGCTGCGCCGCCGACAAAGGCATGATGACCGACGCGCGTCATCTGGTGCACAGCGGCAAGACCGCCGAGCGTGACATTGTTGCCGATCTCGACGTGGCCGCCGAGCGTCGCCAGGTTGGCCATGGTGACGTTGTTGCCGACCACGCAATCATGCGCGATATGCGCCCCGGCAAGAAACAGTCCGTTGTCGCCGACAATGGTCTCGCCCCGGCTGGTGTCGGTGCCGACATGCATCGTCACGCTCTCGCGCATCGTGCAGTTCTTGCCGATGACAAGCGTTGTACGCCCGCCCTTGTGCTTGTTGTTTTGTGGCGCGGCACCGAGCGTTGCCATGGGGAACACCTTGCAGCCCTCGCCGAGCGTCGTGGCGCCCAGGATCGAGATATGGCTCATCAGTTCGACACCGTCGCCAAGTTCGGCTTCAGCGCTGACATGGCAGAACGGCCCGATGCGAACGCCGGTGCCCAGCTTTGCGCCCGCTTCGACGACGGCCGCGGGATGGATGAATGTCTCGGTCTGCATAAAGCTTGTTCTATTCCTTGGGCACCATCATGGCCGCGACCTCGGCTTCCGCCACGGTGGCGCCATCGACGCGCGCGTCGCAGGCAAACTTCAACAGGTTGCCGCGCTTCTTGATCTTCTTGACGTGGATCCGCAGCTGATCGCCGGGAACGACAGGTTTGCGGAATTTCGCCGCGTCGACGGTCATCAGATAGACCAGCGACGGGCTTTCATCACTTACCTGGCGCAGGCAGATTGCACCTGCGGTCTGCGCCATGGCCTCGATGATGAGCACGCCGGGCATTACCGGCTGTCCGGGGAAATGCCCCTGGAAATGCGGCTCGTTGAACGTAACGTTCTTGATGCCGATTGCGGAATCGTCACCGTCGATCTCGACGATGCGGTCAATCAGCAGGAACGGATAGCGATGCGGCAACAGCTTGAAAAGTCCGAGAATATCGACGGATTCAAGCGTCGTGGTCGTCTGGTCAGTCATTGCTCCCGCCCTCCTTCGATCTTCCCGTTGCCATCTTCCTGAGCAGCGCGAACTCGCGCATGGCAAGCTTCATCGGCTTGGCCGGGAAACCTGCCCAGACTTCGCCTGCCGGCACGTCGTGCATCAAACCGCTGCGCGCCGCAAGCTGGGCGCCCGAACCGATGGTCAGGTGGTCGGCCAGGCCGACGCCACCGCCCATCATGACGTTGTCGCCGACAACCACGGAGCCCGAAATACCCGAAAGACCGGCAATCACGCAATTGCGGCCAATGCGCACGTTGTGGCCGATCTGGACGAGGTTATCGATCTTGGTATTTTCGCCGATGATGGTGTCGGCCATCGCACCGCGATCAACGGTGGAGTTGGCGCCGATCTCGACATTGTCCTGGATGATGACGCGCCCGATCTGCGGCACGCGCTCGGGACCGCGCGCACCGCCGGCAAAGCCGAAGCCGTCCTGTCCGATCCGCGCGCCGGCATGGATGATGACGCCGTTGCCGACCAGCGCGTACTGGACCGAGCTATGCGGCCCGATGTAGCCGTCGCGGCCGATCTGGACGGAACGGCCGATGACAGCGTTTGCCGCGACAACCGTTCCGCTGCCGACGGATGCATGCGGGCCGATGACCGCCCCCGCTTCGATGACGGCCCCAGCTTCAACGTGCGCAGTCGGGTCGATATGGCTGAATGGCGAAATGCCGTCTTCGCCAGTGACGCCGATTGGCCGTCCGGCTTCGGGATAAAGCAAGCGCCCGACGCGTGCGAACGCGTGCTGCGGACGTGGCGTGACCAACACGGCAATGCCCGCCGGCACCAGGCCGACGACATCGGGAGTGCACAGCACAGCGGCGGCTTTCAGCGTCGCCAATGGCCTGGCGTTGCGTTTGCCGTCGACAAACACCAGCGCGCCATCGCCGCCATCCTGGGCCGAGGCAATTGTCGTGATTTCTCTTGGGGAATGGCCCGCATCGGCGAGCACAGCGCCGGTCAACTCGGCCACCTCGCCTGCCGTGAAGCGGCGCGACGGCACAAAAAATACCGGATCCGTCATAAATAAATTCCAGCTAGGCCGGGTAACCGGCTTCCGGGCCGCAACAGCCCGGAAGCATCGATCCACTTTGTTAGAAGCGGGTCGAAATACCGAAGTTGAATTCCTGCGTGTCGTCGGTGTCCTGCTTGGCAACCGGGACAGCATAGTCGACGCGCAGCGGACCGAACGGCGACGCCCAGAGCAAGCCAACACCAACCGAAGCACGCCAGTTCATGCCGGTCGACACGATGTTGGTGCCCGGGATGTCCAGCTTGCTGCCGTAGAGGCTGGCAGCGTCGGCGAAGACCGCGCCGCGCAGGCCGAAGCTCTCCGGAACGACAGGGATCGGGAACTGCGCCTCGGCCGATGCATTGAAATACGTCGTGCCGCCGAGGTGATCGCCACCGTTCAAGTCGTACGGGCCGATACCGTTGTACTCGAAACCGCGGATCATGCGGTCGTTGCTCTTGAACTGGTCGAACACGCGCAGACCGTCGTCGCCGAAGCCCTGAATGTGACCCGCACCGGCCGAAACGAGACCGACGATATCCAGTTCTTCCGACAGCGCCTGATAATAGGTGCTGCGGCCGGTGAACTTGATGAACTTCGCATCGCCGCCAAGGCCTGCCACTTCGGTCGTGAAGTTGGCGTAGATACCGTTACGCGGATTCTTCATGTCGTCGATGGTGTTGTAGACCAGCGTGCCGCTGACCGAAGACTTGATCCACGGGCTGTTGTCGATGCCGTTGATGATGGCCGGCGAGATGCTGCAGGCATCGTTCTTGCCATCGCCATTGGTGTCGCAATCCTCGTCGAGCGTGTATTTTTCCTGAGACAGGTTGTAGGCGAGCTGCGTCGAGATGTTGTTGGTGATCGGCAGACCGAAACGGATCGTACCACCAGTCACGTCGCTATCGTACTTGTCGTCATACTTGCGCGTCTGGCGGAACACATCGAAACCGGCAGCGATACGACGGCCGAGGAAATACGGCTCGGTGAACGAGAAGCTGTAGTCGCGCGAGTTCTTGCCGCCGCCGGCGGAGAACTTGATGAACTGGCCGCGGCCGAGGAAGTTGCGCTCGGTGATCGAGCCTTCCACCGACGGGCCGGCATTGTCGCCACCGGTCGAGTAACCGGCGCCGATCGAGAATTCACCTGTCGACTTCTCGACCAGATCGACAACCAGCACCACCTGGTCCGGCTGCGAGCCGGGAGCCGTGGCAATCTCGACCTTCTCAAAGAAGTTCAGGGCTTCGAGGCGCTTCTTCGCGCGCTGGATGAGAACCTGATTGAAGGCATCGCCTTCGCTGACGTCGAACTCGCGACGAATGACGAAGTCACGCGTGCGCTCGTTGCCACGGATCTCGATGCGCTCGACATAAGCCTTGGCGCCCTGATCGACGGTGTACACGACGTTGATCGTGCGCGTTTCGAAATTGCGGTCGCCGCGCGGCGTCACCTTGGCGAAGGCATAACCCTTGCCGGCCACGTTCTCGGTGATCGCGATGATCGAATCTTCGACGTTCTTGGCGTTGTAGACATCGCCCTTGCGGGTCTCGACCAGCGACTGCAACGTCGCGCCATCGATCTCGGGAATGGTGCTTTCGACAGACACGTCGCCGAAGTCGTAACGCTGACCTTCATCGACGGTGATCGTGATAGTGTACTGGTTGGTTCCCTCGTCGAGTTCGCCGAACGCGGAAACGACCTGGAAGTCGGCATAGCCGTGATTGAAGTAGAATCGGCGCAGCGCCTCTTCGTCAGCGCGCAGGCGGTCTTCGTCATAGATGTCGTCGCGCAGCATGAACGACAGGATCGACGAGCGCTTGGTCGAGATGATGTCGGCCAGACGACGGTCGCCATAAGCGTTGTTGCCAACGAAATTGATCGCGGCAATCTTCGTGCGGCCACCTTCGTTGACCTCGTAGACCACGTTCACGCGGTTCTCGCCGAGATCCATGATCTGCGTCGTGACGGTCACGTCGTCGCGACCGACGCGCTTGTAGGCTTCCTTGATCGCCTGCACGTCGGATTCGAGCGTCGCCTGCGAGAATGCGCCGCGCGGCTTGAGCTGAACGGCACCACCCAACTGGGCATCCTTCAGCTTCTTGTTGCCCTGGAACAGGACGTTGTTGACGACCTGGTACTCGGAAACCTGAACAACCAGCGTCGAGCCGACCTGGTTGATCTGGACGTCGGAGAACAGGCCACTGCCAAACAGCGACTTCACGGCTTCGTCGATATCGACTGAAGTGAACGACTTGCCGGGCTTGATGGTGATGTAGTTGCGGACCGTATCAGCATCGACTCGCTGATTTCCGCGCACTTCGACGCGATTGACGACTGCGGCCTCTGCCGCGGACACGGCAACAAACTGAGCAACCACAGCGCCAGGTACGGCCAGTGCGGCGGACAGAGCTACCGCGGACGCGGCGCTCGCAAACTTAAGTGCTGCCTTCATTGGCCTTTACAACCTTTTCTCGAAGTCCCCACGGCGAGAAAACCGGACGTCGCGGTAAATTTTCCCATACCGTAATAACCGGATTTTCCCTACACGCAAGGCTTCTGGTTAATTTGTACTTACTTCCCCGCCGAGCGTGACTTTCGCGTCACTCATACCGTTGCGGATGGTAAATGCTCCCTCAACGAGCCCCCTGCTCGCGTTAAATTTCTTCATGATTTCAGCATCCAAACAGGTCGTTCCAGAAAACGAACCCCATGAACGCAAGGACGAGAATCATCCCGACCCGATATACCGCTTCCATCGCCCGTTCCGATACGGGACGTCCGATCACGGCCTCCACCGCATAGAACGCGAGATGGCCGCCGTCCAGCGGCGGAATCGGCAACAGGTTGAGAAAACCGATGCCGACCGACAAAAGCGCCACCAATTGCACCAGCCAGACGAAGCCGAGCTGCGCCGCCTTGCCTGCCATGTCGGCAATCTTCACCGGACCGCCCAGCTGGCACTTGTCTTCGCGGCCGACGGCGAATCGCTTGAGGAACTGCCCCGTGCGTTCGATGATGTGCCCGGTTTCGGAAACCGCCTGAACGAAAGCGCCGCCGACGCTGTAGCTGATCAGACGCGGCTGCCCCATTTCCTCGTTGTTGACAACGCCGATGACCGCGACCTTGACCGAGTTGCCCAGGGCGTCCTTCTGCTCCATCAGTTCGGGAGTGGCCGTAAGCGTCACTTCCTTGCCGTCGCGCATCATCACAAAGGTGATCGGATCGCCGCCGCGGCCGGAAACCATGCGCTGCACGTCCGAGAAGGTCGTGACAGGCGAGCCGTCGACACTGACGAATCGGTCGCCGGGATGAACGCCGGCGACAGCGGCGGGGCTCCCCGCACGGACTTCGGCGACGGTCGGCTCCATGACATAGCGGCCATAGGCCGAGAACATCACGGTGAAGACCGCGATGGTCAGCAGGAAATTGAACATCGGACCGGCGACCACCGTCGCCGCGCGCTTCCACACAGGCTGCGTGTGGAAGGCGACCTTGCGCTCCTCCGGGCTTAGGTTGTCGGCCTCGCCGCCTTCCGGCGCGCTGGTGACATTCATGTCGCCGACGAACTTGACGTAGCCGCCGAGCGGGACGGCGCAAAGCTTCCAGCGCGTGCCGCGCCGATCGTTGAAGCCGAAGATCTCAGGGCCGAAGCCGATGGAAAAGGCCTTTACGCCGATGCCGCACCAGCGGCCGACCAGATAATGCCCCATCTCGTGAACGAACACGACGACGGTGAGCACGAACAGGAACGGCACGATCGTGCCGATCAGCAGGCCGTCGGTGCTCAGGAAGCCGGGAAGGTATTCGTTCAAATCGAGTCCTCAACCAGATCTGGCCCCAACTGAGGCGACTTGCCTTGCGCGACGCTTGCGCCGTTCAAACCGGAAACAAACCATGCGCCGGCTGATCCGCGCTGCCGCAGAGCCAGCCGATGACGTATAGGGCAAATGCCGCCGCGACAAGCCCGTCGACCCGATCCATCACCCCGCCATGGCCAGGGATTATCGCGCCCGAATCCTTGTAGCCGTGCCGGCGCTTGACCCAAGACTCGAAAAGGTCTCCCGCCTGCGAGACGGCCGAGAGCAGCAAGGCCACGGCTCCCAGCGCAGCCAGGTTGCCAGCGCCTGCCCAAACAGCCAGCAACAGGCCGGCAAGTACACCGCCTACCGCCCCCCCCAGAGCGCCGCTGCGCGTCTTGCCGGGTGAGATGGAGGGCGCGAGTTTCGGCCCGCCGATCTTGCGGCCGACAAAATAGGCAAAGATGTCTGTCGCCCACACCACCGCGAACAGGAACAGGATAGCGACAAGCCCCGATGCATCGTCGCCACGCAGCAGCGCCAGCGCCAGTCCTGACAGCGAGGCATAGGCAAAGCCGGCAGATTCCCACGGGGTCAGGCCCCGCAGGCGCTCGGCGACCCACAACAGAAGCGTAAACGCCACCACCAGGCCAAGCAGGATCGGCGCAGGCAGGCCGACCACCAGCGCACCCGCAAAGACCAGCGTCGGAATCTCCGGCAGCATGCCGAGCACGCCCGGGCCCCATATGGCATCGGTCTTCGGCCGCGACATGCGCGACCATTCGTAAAAGACGCCAAGCACGATGACGGCCGACAAGACACGAAACGGCAGCCCGCCCAGCCAGGTGAGCGCCAGGACCGCGATGGCCAGCACGATGGCCGAAAGTGTCCGCAACTGAAGATTGCTCATGCGTTCCGCCGTCACAATGCGACGTCGCGCGCGGCAAGGCCGCCAAAGCGCCGTTCGCGGCCGGTATATTCGCGCAAGGCCTCGGCGAGATGCTCGCGAGTGAAGTCCGGCCAGTAGCACGGCTGGAACACCAGTTCGCTGTAGGCCGATTGCCAGGGCAAGAAATTGGAGAGGCGAATTTCGCCGCTTGTCCGTATCACCAGGTCGGGATCCGGTATTCCAGCGGTGTCGAGCTTCTCGGAGAACAGTTCCGGCGTGATGTCGGCGCTCGCCAATTCGCCGCGACTGACCGCTTCGGCCAGTTGGCGCGCAGCCCGCGCGATTTCATCGCGTCCGCCGTAATTGAAAGCGATGACCAGCGTCAGCGCCTCGTTCGCCGCCGTCAGCACCTCGGCCTCCTCGAGAAGGCTGCGGATGTCCGGCTGCAAGGTGGCGCGGTCGCCGATGATGCGGACGCGCACGCCCGAATTGTGCAGTTCGGCCAGATCGCGCCGAATGAAGATCTTCAGCAGCCCCATCAGGTCGGTAACTTCCGACTGCGGCCGCGACCAGTTCTCGGACGAAAACGCGTAGACCGTCAGCCAGGAAATCCCAAGGTCTGCAGCATCGCGCACCGTCCGGCGCAGCGCCTCGACACCAGCCTTGTGGCCCGCGACGCGCGGCAGGCCCCGGGCTTTCGCCCAGCGGCCATTACCGTCCATGATGATCGCGACATGCGCGGGCGTAGTCATCCGTTCACTTTCGGGCCGCCGATGGCTGGCCTAGACCTGCATGATCTCGGCTTCTTTGCCTGCCAGCAGGCTGTCGATCTGGTTGATCGTATCATCGGTCAGCTTCTGCACCTTGTCGGACTGGACACGCTGATCGTCCTGGCTGATGTCACCGTCCTTTTCCGCCTTCTTCAAGGCGTCCATGCCGTCACGGCGAACGTGGCGCGTCGCCACCTTGGCGTTCTCGGCGTAGGTGTGTGCGATCTTGACCAACTCCTTGCGGCGCTGCTCGTTGAGCTCAGGCAGGGGGATACGCAGGTTGGTACCATCGACGATCGGGTTGAAGCCGAGATTGGATTCGCGGATCGCGCGATCGACCGCACCGACCATCGACTTGTCCCACACTGAAACCGAAATCATGCGGGGCTCCGGCACCGACACCGTCGCTACCTGGTTCAGCGGCATCGACGAGCCGTAGGCCTGCACCTGGATCGGGTCGAGAAGGTTGCTCGAGGCGCGGCCGGTGCGGAGCGAGGCAAGGTCGCTCTTGAACGCGCTGATGGCGCCTTCCATGCGCCGCTGAAGATCGTTGTAGTCCGAGCTCATCTAAGCCTCCTTGACCCCGAAAGCCTTCAGGATCGTCGTTCCAAATCTCAGGCGTCCGCTACAACCGTGCAGCGTCCGCCACCTTTCAATATTTCGCCGAACCCGCCTTCTTCATGGATCGAGTAGACGATTATCGGGATGTTGTTTTCGCGCGCAAGAGCAATTGCCGCGGTATCCATGATCGACAAGCCCCTGGCGATGACTTCCTTGTGCGTGATGCGCTCGTAGCGCGTCGCGGACGGGTCCTTCTTCGGATCGGCCGAATAGACGCCGTCAACCTGGGTACCCTTGAACAAGGCGTCCGCGCCGATCTCTGCAGCGCGCAGCGCGGCAGCCGAATCGGTCGTGAAGAACGGATTGCCGGTGCCGCCGGCAAAGATCACCACCTTGCCCGCATCCATGTAGGCGGTCGCCTGGCGCTGCGAGAAGCTCTCGCAGAGTTCCGGCATGGCGATCGCCGAAAGCACCACGGCGTCGACGCCGAGCTTGACCAGCGACGTGCGCAGGGCAAGCGAATTGATGACAGTGGCGAGCATGCCCATGTGATCGCCGGTGACGCGGTCGCCGCCCTTGGACGCCACGGCCACGCCGCGGAAGATATTGCCGCCGCCGATGACCACGCCGACTTCGACGCCCATCGCCCTCGCCTCGGCGATGTCGGAAGCGATGCGGTCGACCACCGACACATCGATGCCGAAATGCTGCTCGCCCATCAGGGCTTCGCCCGACGCCTTGAGCAGAACGCGCCGATACAGCGGCTTGTCGGTCATGTGTTCCTCGCGGCAGTTGAAAGATCGGGGTTCCGATACACGAAGGGCGCCGCGATGTCACGCGGCGCCCTTCGGCTATCCTCAGGAAGCGCTTGATGCAGCGCGGCTTTTTAGCCCTTGACGGCTGCGGCGACTTCGGCTGCGAAGTCGCTCTCTTCCTTCTCGATGCCCTCGCCGAGCGCGAAACGGATGTAGCCGGTGATCTTGGCCGGAGCGCCGATCTGCTTTTCCGCGTCCTTGAGCGCAGCCTCGACGGTCAGATCGGGGTTGAGCACGAAGGCCTGCTTGAGCAGCACGACCTCCTCGAAGAATTTGCGCATGCGGCCTTCGACCATCTTTTCGATGATGTTCTCCGGCTTGCCCGACTGGCGCGCCTGGTCGGCGAAGATGGCCTTTTCGCGCTCGACAGCCGATGCGTCGACTTCGTCGGGCGTCAGGGCCAGCGGGTTGGTCGCAGCGACATGCATCGCAACCTGGCGCGCGAAAGCGCGGGCTGCGTCGTGGTTGCCGGCGGTCTCGATCGCGACCAGCACGCCGAGCTTGCCGAGGTTGTCGGCAACCGCATTGTGCACGTAGGTCGCGACGACACCTTCGGAAACCGACAGCTTGGCCGAACGGCGGAAGCTCATGTTTTCGCCGATGGTGCCGACGGCGTCCTTGATGGTGTCGGTGACCGACTTGTCCGAACCCGGATACTTGGCGGCGGCAACTGCCTCGGTGTCACCGTAAGCGAGCGCGACCTTGGCGACGTTGTTGACGATTTCCTGGAAGGCTGCGTTGCGGCCAACGAAGTCGGTCTCGGAATTGACTTCCACGACAACAGCTTCGCGAACGCCGGCGTCGACGCCGATCAGGCCTTCGGCTGCCGTGCGGCTCGCCTTCTTGTCGGCCTTCGAGATGCCCTTCTTGCGCAGCCAGTCGACCGCAGCTTCCATGTCGCCGCCGGTCTCGTTCAGAGCCGCCTTGCAATCCATCATGCCCGCGCCCGAAAGCTCGCGGAGTTCCTTAACCTGTGCTGCCGAAATGCTCATTGTGGCCTCTTTGCTTCAAATGCGCCAGCGCACCACCGAGGGCTCGATGATGCGCCGAACGCCGACGCTGTGCGCGTCCAATCCTGAAATGGAAGGCCGGTAGCCCGGCCTCCACGATTACGCCTCGGAAGCTTCGCCCGATGCGGAGCTGTCGAGAGCCGGCTCGACCGGAGCTTCAGCCGCTGCGCCGATGTCGACGCCGAGAGCGCCCTGCTGGCGGGCGATGCCGTCAATCGCAGCCTTGGCGATCAGGTCGCAGTACAGCTGGATCGCGCGGGCGGCGTCGTCGTTGCCGGGGATCGGGAAGTCGATGTTGTCCGGATCGCAGTTCGAATCGATGATCGCAACGACCGGGATGCCGAGACGCTTGGCTTCCTGGATGGCGATGGCTTCCTTGTTGGTGTCGATGACGAACATCAGGTCCGGCGTCGAGCCCATGTCCTTGATGCCGCCGAGAGCCTTGTTCAGCTTCTCGCGCTCGCGATCGAGGTTCAGGCGCTCCTTCTTGGTGAAGCCGTGGGCTTCGCCAGCGAGCATCTCGTCAAGCTTGCGCAGACGCTGGATCGAGTTCGAGATCGTCTTCCAGTTGGTCAGCATGCCGCCGAGCCAACGCGAGTTGACATAGTACTGAGCCGAACGCTGGGCTGCATCGGCGACGATGTCCGAAGCCTGGCGCTTGGTGCCGACGAACAGCACGCGGCCGCCGCGCGAAACGACGTCCGAAACCTGCTTGAGAGCCTGGTGCAGCAGCGGAACCGTCTGCGACAGGTCGATGATGTGGATGTTGTTGCGGGCGCCATAGATGTAGGGCGCCATCTTCGGGTTCCAGCGGTGGGTCTGGTGGCCGAAGTGAGAACCAGCTTCGAGAAGCTGGCGCATGCTGAAATCAGGCAATGCCATCTGTCATTTTCCTTTCCGGTTAGCCTCCACGGACATTTGACATCGCGGGTTTATTCCCTTGAATGCCACCGGCGGTCTCAGCCGGATTTCTCCCGGTCGGAAACCTAAGTCCGTGTGTGGAATGCGGCGGCATATAGACGTGTTGCGCTGCGAAAGCAACCCTGCGGGAGGCAACTGCGCCCGATCCGGCCCTAGCTGCCCGCCGCCCAGCGCGACATCGCCGGTTCGAGCGGCTTCTTTTCGTCCTGCTTGGGCACGCGCCGCTTGAAGTTGCGGACGCGCACGCGCCGGAAAACAGCGACGATCTCCTCGCGGCTGCATTCGACAGCCCCCAGGCGGACGGCGCGATCGCGCTCGAATCCGGTGATGTCGTAATGCGGGGCCGATGTCTTCGGCGGCCCCTGATAGGACGACCGCTTCAGCCCGAGTTGCGCCGCGAAGCGATGCAGTTCGTAGGTGTCGTCGGCCAAGAGGTGGCACCAGCGGTGCCCCACCCACTTCCAGATCGCGGCATCGACATAGACCGCCACGGCGCCGACTACTTCTTGCAGTCGCCCTGCGGCACGGGAAACAGCGAAAGATTGACCAGCTTGCCGGTCATCGAGAAATCGCCATAGTCCATGACCAGGTCGCGGGTCAGACCGTTTTCGTGCAGCTTGAAGCTGATGCGGTATTCCGGAACCTCTTCGCCGTCGCCCTTGCTTTCGTCGAAATAGGCGATATCGACCGGCCAATATTTGTCCTTGCCCAGGCCGGCGAGCGCCGCGATTTCCGGATCGCCCTGCGGCGCCACGGCCTTCTTGCCGACGATGACGGTTGTGGTCATCACCTTGTCGGCGTCTTCGGAGCCATCGAACAGGCTGGTTTCATAGAAGGTCTCGCCCTTTTCGGCCTTGCCGATCAGTTCGACGAGATGCTGCGTCGGAAACTGCGTCAGGGCGAGATCGACGGTGTTCGCCTCGGGTTTTTCCAAAGCCACCTTGAGGCCGTCGGCCTCGCGGGTGGCGGTGCCCTTGACCTCGCTCTCGAGATTCTGGTCGACGAACGACTTGGTCACGAATGAGAAGGTCTTGCCCTCGCCGTCCTCGAACGTCGTGGTCTGCTGGTCGGTCAGCCGGGAGTTCTCCCGCGTCGCGATCTGTGTCACGAAACGGAACTTCACCGTGTAGCCTTCGCAGGCGGAGCCGTTGAACTCGTAGACCATGCGCCCGCTGAGCCCGGTGATTCCCGACCGGTCGGAGGCTTGGTCGAGCACCAGGTCATAGACGGCGCGATGCGGCGCCAGTACGGGCGCGGCCAATGCCGGCGTCAGGGCCGATGCCATGGTTGAAAGGGAGGCAAGAACGACAAGGCGCGTTGCGCGCATACACTGGCTCCGATCGCGCGGCCGATGCAGGCCGCCTTGAATGATGGTCCACCATAAAAAAAGTCGTGGCGGAAGCGAGGCAAACATAGCACTTTCGGCGCCAACTCACTTGCCACCCGTGACTCAGAGATAAGGAAAGACGATGGGCGAAACAATCGAAAAGCGGCTGAGCGATCTCGGCGTCACGCTGCCGGCCGCCGCCGCCCCCGCCGCCAACTACGTGCCGTTCATGAGCACCGGCAGCTACGTGTTCACCGCCGGCCAGCTGCCGCTCAAGGATGGCAAGCTCGTCGCCTCTGGCCTCGTCGGACGTGACGTCGACACTGCAGGCGCCAGGGAAGCCGCCAAGCAGTGCGCGGTCAACATCCTGGCTCAGGCCAAGGCCGCCCTCGGCGACATCGAGAAGATCGGTCGCATCGTCAAGATCACCGTTTTCGTCGCATCGACGCCTGACTTCACCGAGCAGCACCTCGTCGCCAACGGCGCTTCCGATTTCCTGGTCGCGGCCCTCGGCGAACGCGGCAAGCACGCGCGCTCGGCCGTAGGCGTCGCCTGCCTGCCGCTGAACGCGGCGGTCGAGATCGAAGCCATCATCGAGACCGCGTGAGCATCCGCACCATGACCGACCTCTCCTGGCTGACCGCCCGCCCCGTCGCTCATCGCGGCCTGCATGACCTCAACAAGAAATGCTGGGAAAACACGCTCTCCGCTTTCGAACGGGCGGCCGCGCGCGGCTTCGCCATCGAATGCGACGTGCACCTCAGCGCCGATGGCGACGTTGTCGTCTTTCACGACAACACGCTGGACCGGCTGACAGGGACCAACGGCTTCATCTGGCAGCGCACCGTGGCGGAACTGGCCGCGCTGCGCGTCGGCGGAACCGAAGACCACGTGCCGACGCTGCATGAATTGCTCAGGCTGGTCGATGGCCGCGTGCCGCTGGTGATCGAACTGAAGGGCATTCCCGGTCACGACGCGGGCCTTGTCGCCAAAGTTGGCGAAATCCTGCGCGGCTACGCTGGCAAGGTGGCGATCATGTCGTTCGACCACTGGCTGATCCGCGACTTCGCCAAATATGCGCCTGGCGTTCCGGCAGGCCTGACCGCCTGGGGCGATCAGGATCATGAGCTCGAAGCGCATTTTTCAATGCTGGCGCATGGCATGTCCTTCCTGTCCTACTCGGTCACGCATCTGCCCAACCGTTTCGTCAGCTTCGCGCGCGAAAAACTCGGCATGCCCGTCATCACCTGGACGGTGCGAGATCTGGAAGCGGTCAGGACGACGTTCGCGCACGCCGACCAGATGACGTTCGAAGGCTTCGATCCCGACGCGACGCCGGTCGCCTGAGCCCTTGCAACGGCCGAGTTCGAACGTAAGTAACGGCTTATGACCAACGACAGCGGTGCCACGGCTGATGTTGCGGATGGCGGATACGCCGTCCGCGTACTCTCCGGCATCGGCGAGTTCGGTCGAGACGCATGGGAACAGCTCGACGGCGCCTCAAAGAAAACATCAAATACGCCGTATAACCCATTTGTTTCGTTCGACTTCCTGAACATCCTCGAGGAATCCGGCTGCGCTGTCCGCAAGACTGGATGGCACGGACATCACCTGCGCCTCGAAAGCGCGGATGGCGCCTTCCTGGGAGCGCTGCCGTGTTACGCGAAGTCGCACAGCCAGGGCGAATACGTCTTCGATCATGGCTGGGGCGATGCCTTCGAGCGCGCCGGCGGCCGCTACTACCCCAAGCTTCAGGCTTCCGTGCCGTTCACCCCGGCGACCGGGCCTCGTCTGCTGACCAGCGTCAACGCCGACCCTGCGCGCACCAGGGCTGCGCTGGCCACCGCGCTTCGAAGCGTCGCCGAACGCGTTGGCGTCTCGTCGGCCCATGTCACCTTCGCACCGCCTGACGAAGTCGATTGCCTGGAACAGACGGGCTTCCTGCGCCGCATCGACCAGCAGTTCCACTTTTTCAACGAAGGCTTTGAAAGCTATGACGATTTTCTCGCCACGCTGGCCTCGCGCAAGCGCAAGGCGTTGAAGAGGGAGCGTCGCGAGGCGCTGGGCGACGACATCTCCATCGAGCGCCTGACCGGCCGCGACATCACCGAGGCGCATTGGGATGACTTTTTCGCCTTCTACATGGACACCGGCGGCCGCAAATGGGGCCGGCCGTATCTCAACAGGCAGTTCTTCTCGCTGATCGGGGAACGCATGGCCGACGACGTGCTGCTGGTGATGGCCAGGCGCGGTCGCCGCTACATCGCCGGCGCCATCAACTTCATCGGCTCCGACACCTTGTTCGGACGCAACTGGGGCTGCATCGAAGACCACCCGTTCCTGCATTTCGAAGTCTGCTACCATCAGGCCATCGACTTCGCCATCGAACGCAAGCTGAAGATCGTGGAGGCAGGGGCCCAGGGCGAACACAAGCTGGCGCGCGGCTACAGGCCCGTCACCACGCAATCCGCCCACTACATCGTCCATCCCGGCCTGCGCCGCGCGATCGCAGACTATTTGCAGCGCGAGCGGCAGGAGGTCGCCGAAATCGGCGGATACCTCGACGAGCACACGCCCTTCCGTCGCGGATAGGCCAATTCAGCTGCAGGCTGGCTAGTGCGCGACCGACTTGGAAAACAGGTTGATGACCATGACGCCGGCCATGATCAGGCTGATGCCGATCACCGCAGGAAAATCAAGCGCCTGTCGGAACCAGATCCATGCAATCAGGGTGATCAGCACGATGCCCGCGCCGCACCACATCGCATAGACGATGCCGACCGGTACATTGCGCAGGACCAGCGACAGGAAATAGAACGCGCATGCATAGCCCGCCAGCGATATCACCGAAGGCACGAGCTGGGTGAAGCCATTGGTTTCCTTCAGCGCCGTGGTCGCCACCACTTCGAACGCCACCGCCACGATCAGGTAAATGTAATTCAACTTCACGTCCTCTGTGCCTGTTGCGGCTTGACGCATCAGTCGCCAGCGCCGAAACATCCACCACGAAATCGCAGCAAACGGATGGGCCATGTCGAGCGCCACTTACGATCCAAGCAATATCTTCGCCAAGATCCTGCGCGGCGAGATTCCATCGCACCGGGTCTATGAAGATGACGCCGTCGTAGCCTTCATGGATGTCATGCCGCAAAGCACCGGGCATACGCTTGTGGTGCCGAAGACACCGTCGCGCAACCTGCTCGACGCCGACGCCGTGAGCTTCGGCAAGCTTTTTTCTGTGGTTCAGAAAGTGGCGCGCGCGGCCAAGCAGGCCTTCGAAGCCGACGGCGTGGTCATCTCGCAGTTCAATGAGGTGGCTGCCGGCCAGACGGTTTTCCACCTGCACATCCACGTCGTTCCACGCTTCGAAGGTGTCGCGCCAAAGGGCCACGCCGCTGTGATGGAGAAACCCGAGGTGCTTGCCGCGAATGCCGAAAAGCTGAAGGCGGCGCTCGAGGCGCAAGTCTGACCTGTAAACTCAGGCGAGCGCAGGCGCGGCGTCCAATTTCTTCGCCTTCCGCCTTGCAGCCTCGCCGGTAAGATGGCCGGCGAGTTTCCACAACAAGACCACGCCCACCGCCGAAACATAGGCATCGATGGCATAGTGCCACCCCAGGTGCACCGATCCGACGAAGATGGTCAGGGCGAACGCTGCCGCGCCAACCGCGAGCCAACGATTGATATGGCGGGCAACGAGAAACAGCAGCACGCACATGGCATTGTGGATCGATGGCATCGCCGAAATTCCGGAGATGACCGTGTCCATGTCATTGACGTAGGCGTCCCACAGCACCTCGCGCACTTGCATTGTCGTCAATTCCCACGATGCGTTCACGGCTTCAAGGTTGACGACGAGTTCGGTGAAGGCGGACGTGCCGCCATGGAGCCGGTCATAGAAGATGGGACCGACTGAGGACAGCATGGTTGCGCAAACGATGCCGAGCACCGCCCAGACGAGAACGAAAGTCAACATGAACTGGTGTCGAACACCAAACCGGTCCGGCATGCCAATCAACCCGCCCATCGGCACGTAGAAGACCAGGAACCAGACGTAGTAGGCCTTGTCTATGACGACGGTAGCCATTCCATAGCCGAAGGCCTTCTCGGTAATTCGCCACGGGTCGACCCCGAAGTGCAGATACCTGTCGACCTGCTGGAACAAGTCATCCAGTTCGTAGGGGTTGAAGCTCGGTATGGACGACTTGAAGTGGCTGAAAGAATTCATCAAGAGAGCGGCAGCGAGGGCCGCGGGTATGGCGACCACGGCATTGCGCCATGTGAAGACGTCCGACCACAAGTAGCGGAAGCTCTCGGAAACCGACTTCGTCTGCAGCGTCTTCCAGGCCAGGTAGCAGCAGATCGCGAGAGCCCACGCGCCAATGAATGGCCACAGGCTTTGCACGAATGTCCAGGCGGCCATTTCGAATGCGCCCGGCAAGATAACCAGGCGCGCGGCAAACACCGATAGCGCTGCCGCAAGGAACAGCCCTTGCTCACGCCAGTTTCTCCGGATCGCAGCCAACAGCGGCTGGACTCTTCGATCAGAGGCGTGCGGCGAAGTCACCAACCCGCCGGTGGCTTGAACTTCGCTCATCGGCCGGTGTCTCCGCCTCTTGCAAACGCGACGCGCCGGGCTACCAGGAATTTCTGCGCCAGCCCCCATGCTACGAAGGCGACGACAATGCCGCCGAGCGCGTCGACCAGATGATGGCCGCCATCTATCGGCGTCGCGAGCACAACCGCGAAATTGAGGGCGAACAGCGGCCAGAACCACCCACGCACCCTGAAGAAGGCCAACACGATCAACGCAGAGAGCGTGGCGTGATAGGACGGAAACGCGATGACGCCGCGAGGCTCATCGAGTGAGATGAAACGCGCCGCGCCGCTCCGCAGGTCGAAGAACGCTTGCTTGTAGTCCAGATCCACGATCGGCTGGTTCTTGGTCACGAATTCAACGGGAGGCCGGATGGTTGCAAGCGCACCGGCGGCTGGCAGCACCGCCGAGATTGCAATACAGATCAGCGCTCCCAGCATGACAGCCAGAACGAAACGTTGAACCCGCTCGCTCCTGCCCATCAGCCCCAGCACGACAACGGTCAGGGCAACTTGCGAAAGCGATGTCACGTAGACGGCGGATGATAGCGCCCCGAGCCAGGGCCGTTCATTGACGAAGCCCACATAAGCCAGCCAGTCAAAACCAAGCGCGGCGTCAGCAGCGATCAACTTGTCGTCGATCAACGGCATGTCGAGAGAAGTCATCAGCAGGCTCAGGACTGCCGCGGCCGCCGAAAAGGCGAGCAGAATGGCCGTCTCCGAGCACAAGACCTCGAAGCGTTCCATCGGCCTCTTCGTGCGATAAAACCAGGCCACCGCTGCGAGCACGACGGTGATCCCAATGACGGTCAACATGCTCTGCATGTGAAACTGGAAATCGCTTCCCAGTATCCAGATGGTGTCGACGGCGAAAATCGCGGCAACAACTGCCGCCTTCGCCATGAGTTGGTGATTTTCGCCGATTGCCGATGGCAACACCAGCTTGGTTGTTGCCGGGATTTCCACCATTGCCGCTTACCCTCAACCTGCCCCTGGCAGATGTTAGGCATCGGCGGTTAAGCCGACGTGAATATGCCGTGCAGGGCGGCCATATCGGCGTGCGAGCTCCCCATCCACAGCCCTGCCAGCAACACCGCCTCCGCGGCAACGATGCCGACCAGAACCTTACGCCCGAGGAAAAGGTACGCGACGAACCCAGCCACCACAGCCCCAATGCGCAGAGCAAGCGCGGTGTCGGCGAGGGCGCCAGACGGAAAGACAATCAGGTTGCCGATGACCGCGGCGACCAGCGCTGTGGCGAGGGCGCGGACCAGCACCAGAAGGTCGGAGTCTTCGGTGATGCGATCGCCGAGGTACACGCCAAGGAAGCGCCATGCGTCAGTCACCAGCCAACCACCGACAAGGATGAAGACGAACGGCCACCACCAGGCGTCGATTGCGTCGAACGTCATGCCGCAGCCCTCCGTCGCGCGGCGACATGCAGGCCGAACGCCACGCCACCGCCGATCAGGCCGGCGCCGAGAAGATCAAAGCCCGGAACCACCAGATGCAGCAGAGGTCCGAGCACGATGCCGAGAACCATTGCCACATGCCCTGCCCGCTCGCGCGCCGAGCCCCATAGAGACGTCAGGAAATACATCGGCGTCAGCATGAAAAGCGCGGCCGATACCATCGGCGGCAGGTTTTCGGCGACGACATAGGTGACCGCGACGACCAGCATGTTGAACAGCACCAGCGTCGAGCCAAGGCCAGCGTAGTAGCTGGTGCGCATCGCCGGAGGGATGCCGCGCAGCCGCTCCATCGCCAGCACCCAGGAGGTGACGGCAACGAAATGCGCCAGGAAGTAAAGCACCCAGCGCGGCGTGTTCGGCCCGCGCAATTCAGGCACCAGCGCCACCACCATCGGCGCCAGCCGGATCGACGACAGCGCAACCGCGAAGGCGGCTGCCGGCAGCGACGCGCCGGTCATGATCGCGCCGACCAGCACGACCTTTGCCGGCAGCGCCCAGACCATGCCGACCATGAACACGGTCTGCACCAGCGTCAGCCCAGCCTCCTTGGCGAGGCCAGCGAAGCCGATGAAGGCACTGGCGAGAATCAACCCGGGAACGGAAACGGCAGCCGCCACCCCGCGCAGATACCATCTGCCGCGGCGAGTCGCTTCAGGCGCGGATCGGGAGCTATGCAAGTCCATGGCATCGGCGCGTAGCACAGCTTCCCTGCCAAGTCAGCGTGGTTGCCACCTTGGCGCTGCGTCTGCTGCCCCGGCGCGCCGTGATTTTTGCTGCGCTGCGATGCCTATTGGCCGCTGCGTTAACCCTTTGACCAGCGACAGTGGATAGACAGGAAGGGATCAGGGAGTGAGGACATCATGATCGGCACATTTTTGCTCGTGGTGCAGGCGCTGATCTACTTCGTCACCATGGCCGCCGTGTTTCACGCCCGACGCAGATTCGGCATCGGCATTTTCGTCTGCGTGCTCGGCGTGATGCACTTCCTGGAAACCTATCTCGCCGCGGTGTTCTTCGTGCCCCTTCCCTTCGGCATCGTCTCGCCCGGCTCCACCGTGATGTTTTCCGGCAAGCTGGTGATGTTCCTGCTCCTCTACATCAAGGAGGATGCAGAGACGGTGCGCCAGCCGATCTACGGCCTGCTGATCGGCAATGTGCTGATGGTCGCGCTTGCGCTGGTCCTGCGCTTCTACGGCACGATCGTCGATCTGCCGGGATACCGGCCGGACCTCGCCTTCCTGGACGAGATGGGCATTCTGATGGTGTGGGGGACGGCACTGCTGTTTGTCGACAGCATCGCCCTGATCCTGCTCTACGAGAAGCTCGGCCAGAGGATCGCCAACACCCTGTTCAAGCGTATCTTCCTGAGCGCGGCGATCGTTCTGACTTTCGACCAGCTGATGTTTTTCATCGGCCTGCATCTGGTGTCGGGCATTCCCGTCAACGCCCTCTATGGCGGCTGGATCGCCAAGATGGGGGCTGCCCTGCTCTACAGCGCCCTGCTCGTCGGCTATCTGCGCTATGTCGAGGCAAGACCAGCCCTGGCCGGCCCGGAGCCGCTGCTCAAGGTATTCGACCGTCTGACCTTCCGGCACCGCTACGAGGACCTCTTGCAGCGAACCGGCATCGACACGCTGACCGGTGTCAGCGACAGGGGGCAGTTCGAGGCCGTCGCACAGCCGCTGATCGACCGTTCGCTGACCGAGCGCAGGCCGGTCAGCCTGCTGATGATCGACATCGACCACTTCAAGAACATCAATGACGAGCACGGCCACATCGTCGGCGACAAGGTGCTCAAGAACGTCGCCCGCGCTCTTGCAGGCTCGCTGCGCAGCGGCGATCGCCTGTTTCGCTATGGCGGCGAGGAATTCGTCGCCATCTGCCATGACCTGAGCGCCGGCGACGCCGTCGTGCTCGCCGAGCGCCTTCGCACCGCCGTCGAAAACACCGATCTCGCGGAATCGGGCGTACGCGCCACTGTCAGCATAGGCGTGACGACGGCCGAACATGCCCCCATGCACGCAGAACAGATGCTGAGCGATGCGGATGTCTGGCTCTACAGGGCCAAGAAGCTTGGCCGAAACCGCGTCGAGAGCGAAATCATCAACTGACGTACCGTAGGCAGGCCTTCCAGCAAAAAGAAGCCCCCGGAAACCGGGGGCTTCTTGGTCTTTGATCAGCCCTTCCTGGGCAATTGCGGAACCAGGCTGCGCTTGCCGCCATCCTTGCCCTTGGGCTCGTTCTTCGGCTTTTGCGCCACGGCCTTCTTGGCGACCGGCTTCTTGGTCGCCGGCTTCTTCGCCTTCGGCCGGTCTTCCGGCTCTTCCTTCTTCGGCTTCACCGGCAGCTCGTCGGCCAGGCTTTCGAGCTTCAGGCCGGTCTCGCCGGTTTCCTTCTTCTCGACAGTGACACGAACCGTGCCGCCCTTCCTCAGCTTTCCGAATAGCACCTCGTCGGCCAGCGGCTTCTTGATGTGTTCCTGGATGACGCGACCGAGCGGACGCGCGCCCATGCGCTCGTCATAGCCCTTCTCGGCCAGCCAGGCGATTGCCTCGGACGACAGGTCGAAGGTAACGCCACGCTCGGAGAGCTGTGTCTCCAGCTGCATGACGAACTTCTGCACGACCTGATGCACGACGGGCACTGGCAGCGAGCCGAACGGGATGATGGCATCGAGACGGTTGCGGAACTCCGGCGAGAACAGCCGGTTGATCGCCTCCATGTCGTCGCCCTCGCGCTTGGACGAACCAAAGCCGATTGCCGCCCTGGCCATGTCGGAGGCGCCCGCATTCGTGGTCATGATCAGGATCACGTTGCGGAAGTCGATCTGCTTGCCGTTGTGGTCGGTCAGCTTGCCGTGGTCCATGACCTGCAACAGGATGTTGAACAGGTCCGGATGGGCCTTTTCGACCTCGTCGAGCAGCAGCACGCAGTGCGGATGCTGGTCGACGCCGTCCGTCAGCAAGCCCCCCTGGTCGAAGCCGACATAGCCTGGAGGCGCGCCGATCAGGCGACTGACCGTGTGCCGCTCCATGTACTCGGACATGTCGAAGCGGATCAGCTCGACGCCGAGCGACAACGCCAGTTGCTTCGCCACTTCGGTCTTGCCGACGCCCGTCGGACCCGAGAACAGGTAGGAGCCGATCGGCTTTTCCGGTTCGCGCAGGCCGGCACGCGCCAGCTTGATCGCCGAAGCCAAGGCGGTGATCGCCGTGTCCTGGCCGTAGACGACGCGCTTGAGCTCGATCTCCAGACCGGCCAGCACCTTCTCGTCGTCGGCCGAGACCGTCTTCGGCGGAATGCGCGCCATGGTGGCGATCGTCGCTTCGATCTCCTTGATGCCGATGGTCTTCTTGCGCTTGCCTTCCGGCAGCAGCATCTGCGACGCACCGGTCTCGTCGATCACGTCGATCGCCTTGTCGGGCAGCTTGCGGTCGTTGATGTAACGCGCCGAAAGCTCCACCGCAGCCTTGATCGCCTCATTGGTGAACTTCACCTTGTGGAAGTCCTCATAATAGGGCTTGAGGCCCTTCATGATCTCGATGGCGTCGTCGATCGTCGGCTCGTTGACGTCGATCTTCTGGAAGCGCCGGACAAGCGCCCTGTCCTTCTCGAAGAACTGGCGGAACTCCTTGTAGGTGGTCGAACCGATACAACGGATCGCGCCCGACGAGAGCGCCGGCTTGAGCAGGTTGGAGGCATCCATAGCGCCGCCCGACGTGGCGCCCGCACCGATGACGGTGTGGATCTCGTCGATAAACAGCACCGCGCCCGGATACTCCTCGAGCTCCTTGACGACCTGCTTCAAGCGCTCCTCGAAGTCGCCGCGATAACGCGTTCCGGCCAGCAGCGTGCCCATGTCGAGCGCGAAGATGGTGGCATCCTCGAGCACTTCAGGCACGTCACCCTCAACGATGCGCTTGGCGAGACCCTCGGCGATCGCCGTTTTGCCGACGCCGGGATCGCCGACATAGAGCGGGTTGTTCTTCGAACGGCGGCACAACACCTGGATGGTGCGGTTGATCTCGGACTCCCGGCCGATCAGTGGATCGATCTTGCCGGCGCGCGCCTTGACGTTGAGATTGACGCAGTAGGCCGTCAGCGCGTCCTGCTGCTTCTTGCCCTTGCCGGTCTCTTCGCCGGATTCCGCGCCGCCGCCGCCATGCTGCTCTTCGTCAGCGCCGCGTGGCGCGCGGCTCTCGGAAGAGCCCGGGCGCTTGGCGATGCCGTGCGAGATGTAGTTGACCGCGTCGTAGCGGGTCATCTGCTGTTCCTGCAGGAAGTATGCAGCGTGGCTCTCGCGCTCGGCGAAGATCGCAACGAGCACGTTGGCGCCGGACACTTCCTCGCGTCCGGAGGACTGCACATGGATCACCGCGCGCTGGATGACGCGCTGGAAGCCTGCCGTCGGCTTGGAGTCCTCGTCGTATCCGGTGACGAGGTTGTCGAGTTCGGTATCGATATAGGTAAGCACCGTCTGCTTGAGTTCGTCGAGATCGACGTTGCAGGCGCGCATGACCGCCGCCGCCTCCGAGTCGTCGATGAGGGCGAGCAGCAGATGTTCGAGGGTTGCATATTCATGGTGGCGCTCATTTGCGAGCGTCAGCGCCTGGTGAAGCGCCTTTTCGAGGCCTTGGGAGAAAGCCGGCATTCAATACCTCACTTCTTCTCCATCACGCATTGCAGCGGATGCTGGTTCTGTCTGGCAAAATCCATGACCTGAGACACTTTCGTCTCGGCCACTTCGAAGGTGTAGATCCCGCACTCGCCGACGCCGTGGTTATGGACGTGCAGCATGATGCGGGTCGCAGCCTCTCTGTCCTTCTGGAAGAAGCGTTCGAGCACATGCACGACGAATTCCATCGGGGTGTAGTCGTCATTGAGGATGAGCACGCGATAGAGGCTCGGGCGCTTGGTCTTGGTTTTGGTACGGGTAATGACGGTCGTGCCACGGTTCGGACCGTCGCCGCCTCCTTCGTCACCATTCTGCATTCGCGCCACGTCTAGCCGCGTAGCTTCCCAGCCGATCGTCAATCTGGTCCTACCCTTCGTCAATTCCGACACACCCAGTCATGTAGGTGTCATGGCAGGGATTTTAAGCCCTTCTAACGGACTGACAATACGGCCACGCGCGAACGCGACGCGATTTGCTCGAAACGTGAAGGCGTTGAGCACAAACACAACGAAAAAACCCGGTCGCGCGGACGCAACCGGGTCAAGTTGGGCGGACCTTTCGGCCCGCACCCCCAAAATCTGGCTAGAAGCCTGTCACTTCGCCTTGGCGACGAGCGACTCAAACGGCTTGTAAGCCTCGCGAGCGAGTTCCGAATACAGATCGCCGAGCTTGGTGGCTTCGGCCACGAAGCCTTCATAGGCCTGCTTGGCGAAGTCGGTCTGGATCTCGACGGCCTTTTCGAACGACTTCACGCCGAGCAGCTTCTCGAAATTGGCGGCACCGGCTTCGAAGCTCTTCTTGGTGTAGTCGGTGGTCTCGGTGGCGATCGCCTGAGCGCCCTTGGAGAGCGAGGCAAAACTCTTCAGGCCGGTGTCGACGAAGTCCTTGCCGTATTTGCTGAAATCTTCATAGGTCTGGGTCATCGCTGCATCCTTTCGGGTTGGGAGCGCTGCTCTATGCGATTGTGCGATGCAGCCTAAGTATTGTGCAGCGCACAATCTGTCAACTGACCCAGCGGAATTTCACCGGCGAGCCAATCGCTAAACTTCGACTAAAGCCCGACCGAAAGTGTGAACAAGCCGGTTACCATAAACGGATTGGTAACGCTGTCGCCCTAGTGTGCCTCGATACGGGGCCGGAACCTTTGCCGCCCCTGATGCAACTATAAATCAAGGGTGTAACAGTGCGTCAAACGTTGCCGGGCAAGGCCTTGAAGAAGGCCATCTCCATCAAATCCTTAGTGGTTTTCACCCTCGCCACGGCACTTGGCCTGACGTCGGTGGCACCTGCTCTCGCTGCAAAAGACAGCAAATATGCCGCCATCGTCATCGATGCGAACACCGGCAAGACGCTCCATTCGTCGAACGCCGACTCGCGCCGGTATCCGGCGTCGCTGACCAAGATGATGACGCTGTACATGACCTTCGAGGCCATGGCGCAGGGCAAGATCAACAAGAACACCCCGGTCGTCTTCTCGAAAAACGCCGCGGCCGAACCGCCCACCAAGATCGGCGTGAAGGCTGGCGGCTCGATATCCGTCGAGGCCGCGATTCTGTCGCTCGTGACGCGCTCGGCCAATGACGCGGCGACCGCGCTTGGCGAGATGATCGGCGGCTCGGAAGAAAACTTCACCCGCATGATGACCGCACGGGCACGCAGCCTCGGCATGAAGGGCACCGTGTTCCGCAACGCCCATGGCTTGCCCAATACCGGCCAGTTCACCACCGCGCGCGACATGGCCACTCTCGGCATCGCGCTGCGCGAGCATTTTCCGCAGTACTACAGCTATTTCTCGACGCGCTCGTTTGCCTTTGGCCGCCAGCGCATCGCCAACCACAACCGCCTGCTCGGCCGCATCAAGGGCGTCGACGGCATCAAGACCGGCTACACCCGCGCCTCCGGCTTCAACCTCGTTTCCTCGGTACAGGACGGCAACCGCAACCTGGTCGCAGTCGTCATGGGCGGAACGTCCGGTGCCAGCCGCGACAACCAGATGGCCAGCTTGATCAAAACCTACCTGCCCCAGGCCTCGCGCCGTGGCGGCGGTGGCGACCTGATCGCCAAGGTCGAGAGCAACCTGCCGGAAATCACCACGGCCAAGGTCCAGTTGCCCAAGCGCGATGTCCCCACCCCGGCCATGCGTCCGCAAGCCGACGTGATCGAGGTCGCAGAAGTCGCGACTCAGGACGATATAGCGGCGGTCGTTGCATCCGCAGCGCCCTCACCCAAGCCGGTCATTTCAGCCAAGCCGCAGCCCAAGATCGCGATGGCATCGGCAGAGCGTTTCGGCGGCCCGATCCCCTTCAGGATCCGCAAGCCCAAGGAAGCCATCCCGGCGACGGCGGCCGAGGCTGTCGAGCAGGCCTACGCCGCTCCTGAAGAGTCGCCTGCCATCGACGCCATCAAGACCGCATCCATTCCGTCCGGCTGGGCTGTCCAGGTTGCGTCCTCGCCGAGCGACGGCGAAGCCCGCGCCATCCTCGACAAGACCGCAAAGCAGGCACCGCAGGTTCTCGCCTCGGCATCGGCCTACACCGTTCCCTTCGAGAAGGGCGGCGTGACCTACTACCGCGCACGCTTCGCCGGCTTCGACAGCAAGGATGCCGCCTGGAGCGCCTGCAACTCGCTGAAGAAGAAGAAGATTTCCTGCTACGCGATCGCGCAGTAGGACCCGCCAACCTCCTGGTTTTGTATTGAGTCGAAGGAGTTAGTGATGATCGGAGAGAAGGACGTCCTTGGCTTCGTTGATCCGCGCCGCGAGGAACGACGAGCCACCCAGGTCGGGATGCAGGCGCTGAATCAGTCGACGATGCGCCTTGCGGACATCCGCCGCGGCAGCCCCCGCTTCAAGACCAAGGACCTTGTAGGCCTCCTCCTTAGTCATGGCGCCAGAACCTGGCGCAACACGCTGCCCGTCGTGACCGTCAGGCTTCGCGTCTTCGCGCCAGACGGGAAAACGGCCGTCAAGATAGGTCTCAAGTAACTGCCGGCTTTCCGGGTCTCCTGAAAGCTCCAGCAACAGCGCCTTGAGTTCGGCAAGACCGAGCAAGGCGAGCGACTTGCCCTCCTGGCGGCCAGCCAGGACGATTCCGGACAGCGCCCCGCTGTCGTGATCAAGCTCCATCTCCAGTGCTGCGGTGCGCACCGTCGATTGCCGCCCCGGAGACTTGGTCGCCGATCGCTTCCTCTTTGCAGCCGCATACCAGGCGAGCGCCGCCGAGATCAGCCCGCCGCCCACGGCTGCCTTCCCGAGCAGCAAGAAAACCACGCCGGCGAAGCCAATCGCCAGCGGCCCGGCCAGCCTGAGCGCATTGGCCAACTGCGCTGCATTGGCGCGTTGAAAACCTGCCACAAGCACGGCGCAAACCAGCAGGACCGCTGCAATAATGGCGAATATGCTCATCTGGGCTTGCTGCTCTTCAGATGCTCGATCATCTGGATGTCTTCGGGCCGGCCCCTCGCCTCGAGCGCCTTGAGGCCGCCGGTGGCGAACACCGCGACCGCGGACAGCAGCCTGGCCAATGCGGCGGCAGCCTTGCGGTCGAAGCGGAACCACGCGCCCTTCGAAAGCCGGGCAATTTCCCTGAAGGCGCGCTCGGCGACCGGATCATCGCCTTCCTGAAAGACGAAGACAGGAACGCCGAGCAGGCCAAGTCGGCCGGCTTTCTCGGAAAGCTCGTCGATGTTCTCTTCCATCGCGTCGCCGATATAGACCAGCGCATCGACCTTGGCCGACCCGGTTTCCTTGAGCGCGTGCGCCATGACCTTGCCAACCTGCGTCTCGCCGCTGCGGCACTGTATCGATGTCATCAGGTTCTTGAGCGTCGCGGTGTCGGCAACGAATTTGGATGCCCGGCATTCGCCGAGCCCGCGAAAATAGACCAGTTGCACGTTGAGCCGGCCGGTGCTGCCGACCGCATCGAACATCTGTCCCTGCACCTCGCAGGCCAGGTCCCATGTCGGCTGCCGACTCATTGTGGCGTCCAGGGCCAGAATCAGCCGGCCATTGGCCTTTCCGGATGCAAGCGCGCGCGCCTGGCGCACAAACGCGGCGATTTGCGAGGCGTCGGAACGGGTTTCGACGGACGATCCGCTCTTGCGCGGCACTGGAGGCTTGTTGTCGCTGCTCATCACAGCAAGAACATGTGGCGTCGCGACGACGCTTGCAAGCCCGACTGCTGACTGCCACGCCGGTGTCGGCGCGCGAAGTCCCAGGTCAGGTGCAAAGCGGGCCCGTCCAAGGCCGGCACACCGTCAAAGCAGACCAAGCTCGGCGAGTTCCAGGCGCAGCTTGGGCGGCATTTCGGCAAGCGCGGCGTTGCCCTGGCCGATATCGACCGGCGCGTCGGCCGGCTTGAGATAGCGCCAGCCTTGGAAAGCACGGCGCGGCTGCCACTCCGTACGCACGACTGTCGGCTCCAGGATCAGGTGGCAGCGGCCAATCCCCTCCGAATCGGTGAACGGCCGGATTTCCAGCAGGCGCTGCCGGCATTGCACGTTGCCCTTGATCACCCAATAGAGCGAGCCGCCTTCGACGAGTTCAGGCCCGCGTGTCGGCACCATGCGCGTGGTGTGGAATTGCTCGGCGGGCTCGCCGGCCCGACGCCGCTCGTCGAGGCGAAACGCGATCCATTCCTCGAGATCTTCGACGCTGTCGCAGCCGACGCAAAGCTTGATGAGATTAAGTGCCATGGCTGAAAACTAGTATCTGGTGCCGGCACGTTCAACGGCGGCTGCGGTTTTGCACAGGCTCAGCACTCGACGACATTGACGGCCAGGCCGCCGAGGCTGGTTTCCTTGTATTTCTCGCTCATGTCCATGCCGGTCTGGCGCATGGTTTCGATCGCCGCATCAAGTGGCACGAAGTGCTTGCCATCGCCCTTGATGGCCAGCGAGGCCGCGGTCACCGCCTTCACCGCGCCCAGCGCATTGCGCTCGATGCACGGCACCTGCACGAGGCCGGCGACCGGATCGCAGGTCATGCCGAGATGGTGCTCCAGCGCGATCTCCGCGGCGTTTTCGACCTGCTCCGGGGAGCCGCCCATGACGGCGCACAGCCCGGCGGCGGCCATGGCGGAAGCCGAACCCACCTCGCCCTGGCAGCCGACCTCCGCCCCCGAGATCGAGGCGTTGGTCTTGATGATGCCGCCGACGGCCGCCGCCGTCAGCAGGAAGTCGCGGATGCTGTCCTTGTCGGCCTCGACGTGGAAGTGCAGCCAGTAGCGCAACACCGCCGGCAGCGTGCCGGCGGCACCGTTGGTCGGCGCGGTGACGACGCGGCCGCCGGCAGCGTTCTCCTCGTTGACCGCCATGGCGTAGATCGACAGCCAGTCATTGGCGAGCAGCGGGTTGGGCCGGTTCTGGCTCCACTGCTCCTGCAGCTTGTCATGCAACTGGCGCGCCCGGCGGCGAACCTTGAGGCCGCCCGGCATGATGCCGTCCTGAGACAGGCCGCGGTCGATGCAGCGGCTCATCGCCTCCCATATCGCGTCGAGCCCGGCGTCGAGATCGGCGCGAGACGTGTGCACCTCCTCATTGGCCCGCTTCATCTCGGCGATGGAGAGGCCGCTACGCCCGGCCATGGCGAGCATTTCGACGGCGTTTGAAAAGGGATAAGGCACGCGCTTGCCCGGCGCCGGCGCTGCGGTCTTCGCCTTCATCCGCTGCAGCTCTTCCTCTGAAACCACGAAGCCGCCGCCGATCGAATAGTAGATGCGCTTGAGCAAAAGGCGGTCGCCGGCATCGTAGGCGTAGAAGGCCATGCCGTTGGCGTGGCCGAGCAGCGGCGTCTTCTTGTCCAGCACCATGTCTGCGTCCGGCTCGAAGCGATAAGAAGGATGTCCCGGAGGCGAGACACGCTTTTCGCGCATGATCAGATCGACGATGGCATCTGTCTGGTCCGGATCGACGGTGACCGGAGTAAGCCCGGCCAGCCCGAGGATCACGGCGCGATCCGAGCCATGGCCGATGCCGGTATAGGCGAGCGAGCCATGCAGACTTGCGCCCACCCGATCCACCTTCGCGCCGGCGGGCCGCGGCCAGTCGCCGTCGGCGATCTCGTCGAGGAAACGCGAAGCCGCGGTCATCGGCCCCATCGTGTGCGAGCTCGACGGGCCAATGCCGATCTTGAAAAGGTCGAATACCGAAAGAAACAAGCGCCACTCCCTGCGACGGCTGGAACCTGCCGCACATGCAGGATCATTCCGCCCTTTCCGCCTCGGCCGCTAGGCGCGATCCGACGCAGTATGCTCAGCGCGCGACATTTGAAAAATGCGCACCATTACGCAAGACCATAAAGCAAAAAAGCGCGGACCATGCCGCGCTTTCGTGTCTGGGGCTGGCGCGTCGTTCAGCCGGCTGCAACGACCGCCGTGGTTTCGGCGCCGCCACTTACAAGCCATGCGAGAACAAGAAAAGCCGCAAAACCGGCAACTGCCTTGGCCGTCAGGCCCCAGCAGGATTTCTGAACGTCGTCGTCCATGATGTGATGCAAGACCCTTTCGTTCGGCGAACAGCGGATTTCCGGCTCGTCGCGAATGTTTGCTGGATACGCTTTCGCGGGCGCCTTCGCAACGGCAAAAAATGGCGAAAGAATGGCGATCGGCCCACAACAGCAACAGGAAGACCGTTATATATCACGCGAAATCAAAGGCTTACACTGTCGTTGCGGTTAACTGTCGCTCAACGCCTATGTCGAAATCGCGGCACTGTCTGCCACTCCATTCCGCGCCACGACATGCTAGCTTTCGTTCGATGATTGGCGATTCCTCGACTCCCCTGTTCGGCCCGATGAGCAACCTCGACGTTGCCGCGCTGACGTTTTTTCTCGCCGGCTGGGTGCTGCATGCGCTGGGTGCCGAAGGCCACATCGTCAAGCGGCTGTCGCTGACCCGCGCCATGAACGCCCAGCGCGCCGCCTGGTTGGCGACGATGGCCCGCCGTGAAGTCCGCATCGTCGACACCTCGATCATGAACGGCCTGCAGCAGGGTACCGCGTTCTTCGCTTCCAGTTCGCTGATTGCAATCGGCGGCTGCTTTGCGCTGCTCGGCGCCTCCGACCGCGTGCTGGCCGTCCTGAGCGACGTACCGCTGGCCGGGGCGACCGCCCGGCCGCTATTTGAGATCAAGGTTTTCGGCCTGATCGTCATCCTCTCCTACTCGTTCTTCAAGTTCGGCTGGGCCTACCGGCTGTTCAACTACTGCTCGATCCTGATCGGCGCCGTGCCGCAGTTGCGCACCGGCTCGGAGCCGGACGAGGAGATCCACATCGCGGTGGCTCGGGCCACGCGCATGAACATGCTCGGCGGCAAGCATTTCAACGCTGGCTTGCGCGGCGTGTTCTTCTCGATCGGCTATCTCGGCTGGTTCATCGACGCGCGCGTCTTCTTCATCACCACCATCATCCTGCTGGCAGTGCTGGTCAGGCGCCAGTTCTTTTCGGAAGCGCGCGAAGCGGTGCTGGTTCAGGAGCTCGGTCCGGGAAAAGGCCCGTCGATGCGCCCGGACAGCCAATAGGCGACCAGTCCGATCCATTCGCGCATGGCCATTGTCGTGTTCTGCAGCGAATCGGCGGGATTGTCGGTGAACAGGCCGACGCCCTCCTGCCCAGAAGTCCGGTAGTCCACCGGCCAGGCAACGACTGGGAAACCAGCCTTGGCAAACAGCGCCATCGAGCGCGGCATGTGGAAGGCGGACGTCACCAGCAGCCAGGTCTCGCCCGGCCTTGGCGTCACCAGTTCCCTGGAGAACAGGGCATTCTCATAGGTGTTTCGAGAGCGGTTTTCGAGGGTCAGCCGGTCGCGCGCCACACCGAGCGCTTCAAGCAGCCGCGGCGCCGTGTCGGCATCGCCCTCACCGTCCAGCATGAGCGCGCCGGTGCCGCCGGAAATGACGACCTTCGCATCGGGATAGCGACGCGCCAGGATCGCCGTTTCGACGAAGCGATCGCCGCCGCTGTTCAGTTCGTATCCGCCTCTGGCGAGATTGATCGCGCCTTCGAAACCGCCGCCCAAAACAACGATACCGGCAACGGCCGGAGGTTGCGGTGGACGCTGGTAGCGCTCCTCGAGCGGGTTGAGCATCAGCGAACCGAGCGATGTCCACGTCGACAGCGCCAGGATCAGCAGCGACGTCAGCACCGCCACTCGAAACAGCCGTCGCCGCCCGAAGAGACTGGCAACGAGGCCCGCTGCGAGCAGGAAGATTGCAAAATTGAGCGGTTGGGCGAAGAACCAGAAAATCTTGGACAGATAGAAAAACAATGCGTTGTGCCGTGCCTGCTGGAATGGAGCCCCTCCAGTCCAATACTATGCCAGTTCGTAAAGCACGACCCCGGTCCTGGCCGACTGCATGGCCGAGACGTGTCCGGCCTCGATCAGATGGGCCAGGATCTCGCGAACCTCGTTCTTGCCGAGATGGGTTTCCTTCGCAATTCCGCTTACCGACCGACGTCGGAAACCGGCATTGTTAAGGGCCGCCAAAACGCGTTTCTCGTCGGATCCGACATTCGGCAATTCGGCCGGCTGCTTGACGGCCTGCGGCGCGGCGCCCGGTTTGGACCGGTCCGACGCCTCGATCTGTTCGGTGACGAGGTCGAGGTTTTCGTCCGCCTTCTCGTTCAGCACCTCGATCTTCCCGGCATTCTTGTGGGCAAGGCTCAGCGCCTTCTGGGCGAGGCTGTCGATGAAGGTCGGCGCGGTCGCACCCGCGAGCACGCAGAAACCGACAACGATCAGCATCTCGTCGGCGACGCTGCCCGTCGTCTGCGGCCCCAGGATGTCTTCAATAATGCTGTTGTTGCCGATGGACAGAAACAGCGGCACCACCAGGGCCGCCGCCGCACCCAGCACAAAGACGGACCACAATGCCCGCCAGTCCAACGGCTTGGCCACGGACTCCGTGTTCTTCACCGTCTCGGCGTCAACCGCATAGCGGGCAAAGCAACCGAGCCAGCCCGACACAAACATCGCAACGAGCAACCAGACAAGCATACCACCCTCCCATGTATGTCGCCACGAACATACTACTGAAGGTTGCAATGAATGCAACACTTCAATCTTAGCGTGAGGGAAATGCTTGACGCAGGTAGCAGGCGCTATGCGCCTACCACCACTTTTCCGGTTCGAAACGTCCGGCGGCCTGTTCGATGACGTGACCCGTCTGGAACAACGTCTCTTCGTCGAACGGACGGCCGATCAATTGCAGGCCGAGCGGCAGGCCGTGGCCGTCGAGGCCGGCAGGCACCGCGATGCCCGGCAGGCCGGCCATGTTCACGGTCACCGTGAAGATGTCGTTGAGGTACATCTTGACCGGGTCGGCAGCCATGTCCTCGTCGGCGACGCCGAAGGCGGCCGACGGTGTCGCCGGCGTCAGGATGACGTCGACGCCGGCTGCGAAGGCGAGTTCGAAGTCGCGCTTGATCAGCGTGCGAACCTTCTGTGCCTGCAGGTAGTAAGCGTCGTAATAGCCGGCCGACAGCACATAGGTGCCGATCATGATGCGGCGCTTGACCTCGCGGCCGAAGCCGGCGGCGCGCGTGTTCTCATACATCTCTACAATGTCCTTGCCCGGCACGCGCAGGCCGTAGCGGACGCCGTCATAACGCGCGAGGTTCGACGAAGCTTCGGCCGGTGCCACAATATAGTAGGCCGGCAGCGCGTATTTGGTGTGCGGCAGAGAGATATCGACGATCTCGGCACCGGCGTCCTTCAGCCAGGCAATGCCCTTCTGCCACAGCGCCTCGATGTCGTCGGGCATGCCGTCAACGCGGTATTCCCTGGGAATGCCGATCTTCATGCCCTTCAGCGACTTGCCGATGGCCGCCTCGTAGTCCGGCACGGGCAGATCGACCGAGGTCGTGTCCTTGGCGTCGACGGATGCCATCGACTTGAGCAGGATCGCGGCGTCGCGGACGTCGCGGGCGATCGGGCCGGCCTGGTCGAGCGACGAGGCAAAGGCAACCGTGCCCCAGCGTGAGACGCGGCCGTAGGTCGGCTTGATGCCGACCGTGCCAGTGAAGGCCGCCGGCTGGCGGATCGAGCCGCCGGTGTCGGTCGCGGTGGCGCCGGCGCACAGGAAGGCCGAAACCGCGGCAGCCGAGCCGCCGGACGAGCCGCCCGGCACCAGCTGCGCGTTGTCGAGCGAACGGCTGGCGCCTTCGCCGCGCGAACGCCGCCACGGGTTGATCACCGGACCGTAGTAGGATGTCTCGTTGGACGAGCCCATGGCGAACTCGTCCATGTTGAGCTTGCCGAGCATGACCGCGCCGTCGGCCCACAGATTGGCGGTGACGGTCGATTCGTAGCGTGGCTTGAAGCCGTCGAGCACATGGCTGCACGCCTGGGTGTGCACGCCGTCGGTGGCGAACAGGTCCTTGATGCCGAGCGGGATACCCTCGAGCGCACCGCCCTCGCCCTTGGCCAGCCTGGCGTCGGAGGCCTTGGCCATCTCGCGCGCCTTGTCCGGCGTGGTCGCGACATAGGCGTTGAACACCGGATTGGCCTGTTCGATCGCCTGAACGTAGGCGTCCGTCAGTTCCGTGGCGGTGATTTCCTTGCCACGCAGCTTCTCGCGCGCTTCGGCAATCGTCAGTCTGGTCAGATTGGTCATGTGCTCAGCTCGAAAGATTCTTTTCGTAGAAAACCGACCACTGCGAGTCGGGATAGTCGAGAACCGGGCCGCAGCGGCTAAAACCGGCGCTCTCGTAGACAGCCCAGGCAGCAGGATGGCGATCGCCGGTCTCCAGCACCAGACGGCCCAGGCCCTCGTGGCGCGCCAGAGCCTCAATGAGATCGACCATGGCGCTGCCGATCTTTTTGCCGCGATGGGTCGGGCGCGTGTACATGCGCTTGACTTCACCCACGCCGCCATCGTGACGCTTCAACGCCCCGCAGGCAATCGCTTCACCATTGTCGCGGGCGATGAAGACCGTCGTATCGGCCTCCGCCATCTGTTCGGCGCTCATGTGGAAGCAGAATTCCAGCGGCGTCAGTTCGAGCAAGGTTGCGTTGAGCTCGGCGATCAGGCCGCGCACCTCGTCCTGCAAGGGGCTTTCCACCGCGATGTCGATCGCCACGGCGGCTTACTCCACCACCTTCGGCACCAGGAAGAAATTCTCGTCTGTTGCGGGCGCGTTGGCGACGATGTCGGCGGCCTTGTTGCCGTCGGTGACGACGTCCTGGCGCTTCTTCATCTCCATCGGCGTCACAGAAGTCATCGGCTCGACGCCTGAAACGTCGACTTCGTTCAACTGCTCGACAAAGCCGAGGATTGCATTCAGCTCGCCAGTCATGCGCTGGGCATCGTCCTCGCTCACCGCAATACGGGCGAGATGCGCGACGCGCTTAACTGTCTTGAGATCAACGGACATCGAAAAACTCCGGCAGACCGGGGGAAAAAATCAATTTGGGCTATAGCGGCGAGGCGCGCCGGGCGCAACACGGTTGATCGCCATTCTGGCATCGCCACCCCGTGTCGCGCGTCGCCGCGTAGCTATTATCAAATGTCGATGGCCGCGCCGACCTTTGGCAAAAGCACCTCGACGCCGGAGCCTTCAAGTCCGTCGACGAACTTTTCCGCCGACTGGTCGATGATCGGGAAGCTGGCGTAGTGACATGGCACGACCTTTTCGAACTTGAAGAAGCGCCGGCAGGCAAGTGCTGCCACCGCGCCGCCCATGGTGAAGCGGTCGCCGATCGGCACCAGCCCGATCGACGGCTGATGCAGTTCGTTGATCAGCGCCATGTCGGAAAAGATGTCGGTGTCGCCCATGTGGTAGAGCGTCGGCTCGTCGGCGAAGTGCAGCACCAGACCGCCCGGATTGCCGAGATAGGTGTTGGTTCCGCCCGGACCGCCAGCCGAAGACGAATGCAGGGCTGTGACAAAGGTCGTGGTGAAGCCGCCGCAATCGACCGTACCGCCGATATTGCCCGGGTTGATCTGCTTGTCGGACACGCCCTTGCCGACGAGATACATGCAGATCTCGAAATTGGCGACCAGCATGGCCCCGGTCTTTTTCAGGATTTCGGCGGCATCGCCGATGTGATCGTCGTGCCCATGCGTCAACAGCACATGCGTCGCGCCCTCGGCCGCCTCTTGCCACGGCTTGCCCCAGGATGGGTTGCCACTCAGGAACGGGTCGATCAGGATCGTCGCGCCTGCAGCCTCGATGCGGAATGCCGAATGTCCATACCAGGTGAGTTTCATCGTTCGGGCACTCCTCGCAATTTCTTTGATCAAAGGATAGAACGCGGCAAGCTCCTGCAAAAGGGGCAAGTCGCGAGGACCAGCAGGCAGAATCGCTTCCCGATCGCCGCGCTTCAGATCAAAAGGAACGCCGTTTGGCCACTGTTACCATCGAAGAATTGCCCGCGCTGCTTGCCGGCGGCAAAACGCTCGCCGGCCTCGACCTTGGCGACAAGACGATCGGCGTCGCGGTGTCCGATCGCGGATTGTCGTTCTCGCACCCGCGCCAGGTCATCATTCGCAAGAAGTTCACGCTCGATGTCGCAGCGCTGCTCGCCATGCTCGACAAGGAAAACACCGGCGCCATCGTCATCGGCCTGCCGATCAATATGGATGGGTCGGAAGGGCCGCGCGCGCAAAAGTCCCGCGCCTTCGTCCGCAACGCCGCCAACCTGACCGCGTTGCCGTTCCTGTTCTGGGACGAGCGCCTGTCGACGGTGGCCGCCGAACGCGCGCTGATCGAAATGGACGTGTCGCGCAAGAAGCGCGACGGGCGCATCGATTCAGCCGCAGCCGCCTTCATTCTGCAGGGCGTGCTGGACAGGCTTCAGACGCTGGGCGCGGATTCCGCCGAACGGTAGCGCTGGCGCAGTCCCCTGACCTTCTCGGCAATGAGCTTGCGGCGGCGGAACGCCCAGATCGCAAGCAGGATCGCCGTATCCAGCGCAAACGCCTTGGCCATCATCCATGGAATGGTCGCCGGATCGATGCCGAGAACTTCGCCATAGATTTCGAAGATCGCCAGATTGAACTGGCGCGTCATGATCACGTAGCCGAAATTCATGTCGTTGATGGACAGGAAGAACCATCCCCAGAACAACACGAGCGGCGCCAGCCACAGGGCGAGAACGTAACGCATCAGGACATGTCCTCCGCGCTCTCGACGTCTGGGCCTGAAAAAGTGTCCATCGGGAATCCCGCTCCTTGCCGGAAGACAGTGATCCCTGGCGCCGCAACGCGCAACGTAAACCCTTTGTTAAGGTTAACGGGCGCGAGGCGCGCAACCCGGTTGCAGCCTGCTGTGCCTGGCTGCAACCGGAAGGCTAGCCGACTTGTGGATACAGCGTGTCGATGATGAGGCGTGAATCATGGCGCGCGTCGAGCATGCCGTAGGTTCCGCGCCACTGCCCGGCCAGCCGCGTTTCGATGAAGGCGTCGGCGATCCGCCCTGCCCCCATGCGGCGCAATTCCGCCGCAGCGGCCGAAATCGCCAGTTGCTCCGTCAGGATGCGCGCCGAGCCCTCGTCCGAACTTGCGACCTGCATCGCAGCCTTGAGCACGCCAAGGATGCTGCGGCCGCTCGGCCCGAGATCGCGCTCGATGCTGGCGAGCACGTCGTCGAACAGCCCTGGCGCGCGGCCGAGCACGCGCAGCACGTCGAGTGCCATGACGTTGCCCGAGCCTTCCCAGATCGCATTGACCGGCGCTTCGCGATAGTAGCGCGCCAGCGGCGCTTCCTCGACATAGCCGTTGCCGCCCAGGCACTCCATCGCTTCGAACAGCAGCGCCGGCGCGATCTTGCAGACCCAGTATTTGACGACCGGCGTCATCGCCCGTGCGAACGCCGCCTCGCCGCGGTCGGATGCCGCCTCGTCGAACGAGCGCGCCAGGCGGAACGCAAGCGCGGTCGCGCCGGCGACATCGAGCGCCATGTCGGCAAGCACGCGCTGCATCAGCGGCTGGTCGACGAGATTGGCGCCGAAGACCTGGCGATGTCGGGTGTGATGAACGGCTTCGGCAAGTCCGGCCCGCATCAGCGCGGATGAGGCCACCGCGCAGTCGAGGCGCGTCAGCGTCACCATGTCCATGATCGTCTTGACGCCGCCGCCGGGCTCTCCGACCAGATCGCCGATGGCGCCCTGGATCTCAACCTCCGACGATGCGTTGGAGCGGTTGCCGAGCTTGTCCTTGAGGCGCTGGAACTGCAGGCCATTGGAGGTGCCGTCGCTGAGGATGCGCGGGACCAGGAAACACGACAATCCCTCAGGCGCCTGCGCCAGCATCAGGAAGGCGTCCGACATCGGCGCCGACATGAACCATTTGTGGCCGTTGAGGCGGTAGAAGCTGCCGCCGGCGCGCTCGGCGCGGGTGGTGTTGGACCGCACGTCGGTGCCGCCCTGCTTCTCGGTCATGCCCATGCCGAGCGTCAGGCCGGCCTTGTCGACCGGCGGCTTCTGCGCCTGGTCGTATTTGCGCGTCGTGACGCGCGGCGCCCATTCGCGGAACAGCTTCGGGCTGGCCATCAAGGCGGCCAGCGACGCGCTGGTCATCGTCAGGGGGCACAGATGCCCGCATTCCAGCTGCGCGGTCAGATAGAAGCGCGCCGCACGAACCTGATGCCTGCGGCCGGTCTCGGTCTCGCCGTTTTCCCAGACAGACGAGTGCAGTCCGCTGGCAATCGAACGGCGCATCAGCGCATGGTAGGCGGGGTGGAACTCGACCTGGTCGATACGGCGGCCTTGCCGGTCGTAGCTCTTGAGCTTCGGCACTTCGCTGTTGGCGAGGCGCGCCAGATCCTGCGCCTCGTGCGTCAGCACAAAGCGGCCAAGCCCGTCGAGATCGCGGCGAACCGGCTCGGAAAAGCCTTCGGCGATCTGGATCAGCAATGGATCGCCGCGCCAGGCATTGCTGCCCGTCAGCGGAGGGGGCTGGTTCGGCACGTCCTGCGTCACGCCTGGTCCTTCATGGTGTGGGCGACGGGCACGAATCCGCAGCCATGGCCGGCTTTATAGCCGAAATGCTTATCGATAGCTTATGGCCCAGCTTGCAAGCGACGAAAATCCCGTTGGAGAACTTTCCCGAATGAAATGCCGGCTTGCAGGCCAGTTAAGCACAGCCTATAGCAGCGCCTTGAGATGACAGACCTATCGTCCCTGCCGCCATACCCGCACCGCCATCTTCTTGGCATCCGCGATCTTTCCCCGTCTGATATCGAAATCCTGCTAGACCGTGCCGACGCGGCAGTCTCGATTTCGCGCCAGTCGGAGAAGAAGACGTCGACCTTGCGCGGCAGAACCCAGATCAACCTCTTTTACGAAGCCTCGACGCGCACGCAGTCGTCGTTCGAGCTCGCCGGCAAACGCCTCGGCGCCGACGTCATGAACATGTCGGTGGCCAGCTCTTCGGTGAAGAAGGGCGAGACGCTGATCGACACGGCGATGACGCTGAACGCGATGCGGCCGGACATCCTCATCATTCGCCACCAATCCGCCGGCGCGGCCGCGCTGCTTGCCCAGAAGGTCGGCTGCTCGGTCGTCAACGCCGGCGACGGCGCGCATGAACACCCGACCCAGGCACTGCTCGACGCGCTAACTATCCGCCGCGCCAAGGGCGGCATCGCCCGCCTGACGGTGGCGATCTGCGGCGACATCCTGCATTCGCGCGTCGCCCGCTCCAACATCCTTCTGCTCAACGCGCTTGGCGCGCGGGTCCGCGTCGTGGCGCCGTCGACGCTGCTGCCTTCCGGCATCGCCCAGATGGGCGTCGAGGTGACGCAGTCGATGGCCGAGGGGCTCAAGGACGCCGATGTCGTCATGATGCTGCGGCTGCAGCGTGAGCGCATGGCCGGCGCCTTCGTGCCTTCGGTGCGCGAGTATTTCCGCTATTACGGACTCGATGCCGAAAAGCTGAAGGCGGCGAAGGAAGACGCGCTGGTGATGCATCCCGGCCCGATGAACCGCGGCGTCGAGATCGCCTCGGAAATCGCCGACGGCCCGCAGAGCGTCATCCAGGAACAGGTTGAAATGGGCGTCGCCGTGCGCATGGCGGTAATGGAAGCGCTGCTCGACCCGCGCCGCAACCGCGACGGAAAGAACGCATGAGCACCACGGTTTTCCAGCGCGCCCGTATCGTCGACCCGTCGCGCGGCCTCGATGAAACCGGAACCGTCATCGTCGAAGGCAAGAAGATCCTCGCAGCCGGTGCCGCCGCCCTCAACCAGGGCGCGCCCGAAGGCGCAGAGATCATCGATTGCGCCGGCAGGGCGATCATCCCCGGCCTGGTCGACGGCCGCGTCTTCGTCGGTGAACCAGGCGGCGAGCATCGTGAGACCATTGCATCGGCGAGCGTCGCGGCGGCCAGCGGCGGCGTGACCTCGATCGTCATGATGCCCGACACCGATCCTGTGATCGACAACGTCGCGCTCGTCGAATTCGTGCTGCGCACGGCCAAGGAAACCGCGTCGATCAACGTCTTCCCGGCCGCGGCGATCACCAAGGGCCTCGACGGCCACGAGATGACCGAGTTCGGCCTGCTGCGCGAGGCCGGCGCGGTGGCCTTTACCGACGGCCGCCACACCATCGCCAACTCGCTGATGATGCGCCGCGCCCTGACCTATGCGCGCGACTTCGGCGCGGTCATCGCTCACGAGACCCAGGATGCCGACCTTGCCTCGTCCGGCGTCATGAATGAAGGACTCTACGCCAGCTGGCTCGGCCTCTCGGGCATCCCGCGCGAGGCTGAAACCATTCCGCTCGAGCGTGACCTTGCCTTGGCACGGCTGACCCGCGGCAACTACCACGCCGCCAAGATTTCGACCGCAATGGCGGCAGGCGCCATCGCCCGCGCCAAGGCCGACGGCGCCAAGGTGACGTCCGGTGTGTCGATCCACAACTTGTCGCTGAACGAGAACGACGTAGGCGAGTACCGGACGTTCTTCCGCCTCGCCCCGCCGCTGCGCGCCGAGGACGACCGTCTTGCCATGATCGAGGCGCTGAAGGACGGCACCATCGACATCATCGTGTCGTCGCACGACCCGCAGGACGTCGACACCAAGCGCCTGCCCTTCGCCGACGCAGCTGTCGGCGCGATCGGGCTGGAGACGCTGCTTGCCGTCGCCTTGCGCCTGCATCACAACGACGACGTGCCGCTGCTGCGGCTGATCGAGGCGCTGTCGACCGCGCCGGCCAGGCTGTTCGGCCTTCCGGGCGGCACGCTCAAGCCGGGCGCCGCGGCCGACCTCGCGCTCGTCGACCTCGGCGAACCCTGGATCGTGCGCGAGGCGGACATCCGCTCGCGCTCCAAGAACACCTGCTTTGAGGGCGCGCGCCTGCAAGGCAAGGTCTTGAAAACAATGGTCGCTGGCCGCACAGTGTTCTCGGCCTGACCTGTCGGGCCACGGGGGAGACAAAGTATCTTGATGCCGGATGACATCTTTCCGACGGCGCTGCACGTCCTGATCGCTGCTGCCGTGTTCGGCTACCTGCTCGGCTCGATTCCGTTCGGCCTTCTATTGACGCGCGCCGCCGGCCTTGGCGATGTCCGCAAGATCGGCTCCGGCAATATCGGCGCCACCAACGTGCTGCGCACCGGCAACAAGAAGCTCGCCGCCGCCACTCTGCTGCTCGATGCGCTCAAGGGCACCGTCGCTGTCATGGTCGCCGCGAATTGGAGCCATGATGCTGCGATCGCCGCCGGCTTCGGCGCCTTCATCGGCCATCTCTATCCCATTTGGCTCGGCTTCAAGGGCGGCAAGGGCGTCGCCACCTATCTCGGCGTGCTGTTCGGCCTGTCGGGACTTGGCGCGCTGGTCTTCGCCGTGACCTGGCTGCTCGTCGCCTTTGTCAGCCGCTACTCGTCGCTTGCAGCGCTTGTCGCGGCGGTAGTGGTGCCGGTCGCCCTCTACATGACCGAGCAGCCGAAGGCTGCCGGATTGCTTGCCTTGATGAGCGCCATCGTCTTCATCAGGCACCGCGCCAACATCTCGCGGCTGCTCGACGGCACCGAATCGCGGATCGGATCCAAGGGATGACCCTGCCCGCCGCCGGACCGCAACTCAGCGACCGGCAGCGGCTCCACTGGCTGCGCCTGATCCGCACGCCCAATGTCGGACCGGCCAGCTTTCGCGACCTGGTCAATCGCTTCGGCTCCGCCGAAACAGCCATCGCAATGCTGCCTGAAGTCATGCGTGCGGGTGGCGCAAGCAGGCAGGCGCATGTCCCCTCCCTTGCCGAGGCCGAAGCCGAGATGGCGGCGGCCCACAAGGTGGGTGCGCGTTTCGTCGCCATCGGCGAGCCGGACTACCCGGCCATCCTCAAGCGCATGGACCATCCCCCGCCCCTGCTGGCGATCAAAGGCACAGGCGCCGTGTTCCAGTTGCCACCGGTCGCCGTCGTCGGCGCTCGCAACGCTTCATTGGCGGGCATGAAGATGGCGCGATCCCTGGCATCGGAGCTGGGTCGCAGCGGCTTCGCCATCGTTTCCGGGCTGGCACGCGGGATCGACACCGCAGCGCATCGCGGCAGCCTCGATACAGGAACCGTCGGAGTCCTGGCCGGAGGACTGGACCGTCCCTACCCTCCCGAGAACTCCGGGCTCTGCGACGAGATCGCCGAGCGCGGCGCAATCGTCTCGGAAATGCCGTTTGGCTGGGAGCCGCGCGCGCAGGATTTTCCACGCCGCAATCGCATCGTCGCCGGCATGGCGCTCGGCCTCGTCGTCGTCGAGGCGGCGCAACGCTCGGGCTCGCTCATCAGCGCCAGGCTCGCCGGAGAGATGGGCCGGCTGGTCTTCGCCGTGCCCGGCTCACCGCTTGATCCGCGCGCCGCCGGCGCCAACGGCCTGCTCAAGGAAGGCGCAACCCTGGTGACCGAGGCGAGCGACGTCGTCGAAGCCTTGTCGCCGCTGGCCGGGATCGCGATCCAGGCGCCGTCGAAGCTGGAAGAACCGCCGGATTTCAGCGCCACGCCGCCGCCACAGGACGATGATCGCGCGCGGTTGGCTGAAGCGCTCGGCCCGACGCCCGTGGAGATCGACGAGCTCATCCGTCACACCGGGCTGCACCCGGCCCAGGTTTTCATGATCCTTCTGGAACTGGACCTCGCCGGCCGCCTCGAACGCCATTCAGGAGGACAGGTTTCGCTTCTTATGTCCGAGCGATGAAGGCAGGTCGCCGCCGATGATGTCGCTGGCTTCGATGCAGGCCATTTCGATCAGGTAGGCCAGCATGTAGCATTGCTCGGTCTCCGCCATCGCGCGCAGTTGTCCGAGCATGGACTGCATGTAGTCCAGCGTTTCGGTCCGCCTGCGCCGTGGCGCCGCTTGGTGCATAACAGTGACTTTCCTCGAATGGCCCTATGGAATCAGGCGGTCCGCCGCATGCTGACGCCGGCCAATTCTGCTCAACCTGCGCTGGCGAAAGCATATCAAAGCTACTTACGATTGCAATACATTCAAATATACACGCCGACGTTGCATTCGGGCCAGGCAGGTCCGTTTTTGCCCCGCTCCCCTTGACCGAACCGAAAAGCGCGGCCATGTGACGAGCGAATTGATAAATCGTCGCCACGCGCCTCAGCCGTTGTTTTGGCGCTTCACTGGAAAATCAGCCACATATGGACGTCGTTGTCGTCGAGTCACCGAACAAGGTGAAAAGCATCAACAAGTACCTGGGCAAGAACTACAAGGTTCTGGCCTCGTTTGGCCACGTCCGCGACCTGCCGCCCAAGGACGGCTCGGTCAAGCCGGACGACGATTTTGCCATGTCCTGGGCAGTCGACACGGCCTCAGCCAAGCGGCTCAACGACATCGCCAAGGCGGTGAAGGACGCCGACGGCCTGATCCTCGCCACCGATCCGGATCGCGAAGGCGAAGCCATTGCCTGGCACGTGCTCGAGGTTCTCAAGCAGAAGCGCGTGCTCAAGGACAAGACGATCAAGCGCGTCGCCTTCAACTCGATCACCAAGCAGGCGGTTCTCGAAGCGATCGAAAACCCACGCGAGATCGACCCGCCGCTGGTCGACGCCTATCTGGCCCGCCGTGCGCTCGACTATCTCGTCGGCTTCACGCTGTCGCCGGTGCTGTGGCGCAAGCTGCCGGGCGCTCGCTCGGCCGGCCGCGTCCAGTCGGTCGCCTTGCGCTTCGTTTGCGACCGCGAGGCAGAAATCGAGCGCTTCGTACGCGAGGAATATTGGCAGATTGCAGCCATCCTCGGCACCCCGCGTTCCGACACGTTCGAAGCCCGGCTCACCGTCTATGACGGCAAGAAGCTGCAAAAGCTCGACATCTCTTCCCAGGCGATGGCCGATGACATCAAGGCGATGCTCGACGGCGCGAGCTTCAAGACGCTGTCGGTCGAAGCCAAGCCGACGAGGCGCAATCCGGGCGCCCCGTTCACCACTTCGACGCTGCAGCAGGCGGCATCCTCGCGCCTGAGCTTTTCGGCGAGCCGCACCATGCAGGTGGCGCAGCGTCTGTATGAAGGCATGGAGATCGGCGGCGAAACGGCCGGCCTGATCACCTATATGCGTACCGATGGCGTGCAGATGGCGCCGGAGGCCATCGAGGCGGCGCGCGAGGCGATCGTCAAGGAGTTCGGTGCCAGGTATCTGCCCGAGAAGCCGCGCCAGTACACGACCAAGGCCAAGAACGCGCAGGAAGCGCACGAAGCCATCCGCCCGACCGATTTCAATCGCACGCCGGCCGAGATGCGCAAGTTCCTCGACCCCGACCAGGCGCGTCTTTACGAACTGATCTGGAAGCGCGCGATCGCCTCCCAGATGCAGCCGGCCGAGATCGAGCGCACCACCGTCGAGATCGAGGCGCGCAACGGCGCCAGGACCGCGGGCCTGCGCGCCGTCGGCTCGGTCACCCGCTTTGACGGCTTCATCGCCGCCTACACCGAGCAGAAGGAAGAGGATGCCGACGACGAGGAAAACCGTCGCCTGCCGGAGATCCGCGCCGATGAGGTACTGAAGCGCGAACAGGTCACCGCCTCCCATCACACCACCGAGCCGCCTCCCCGCTATTCCGAAGCGAGCTTCATCAAGAAGATGGAAGAACTCGGCATCGGCCGTCCGTCGACCTATGTGGCGACGCTGAAGACGCTCGAAGACCGCGAATATGTGAAGATCGACAACCGCAAGCTCGTCCCCGAACCCAAGGGCCGGCTCGTCACCGCCTTCATGGAGAGCTTCTTCGAACACTACGTCGAGTATGACTTCACGGCGTCGCTCGAAGAAAAGCTCGACGAGGTCTCCGACGGCAAGCTCGCCTGGCGCGACGTGCTGCGCGATTTCTGGAAGGATTTCTCCGGCGCAGTCGACGAAATCAAGGAACTGCGCGTCACCGACGTGCTCGATGCCTTGAACGAGGAACTGGCGCCGCTGGTCTTCCCCGAGCGCGAGGACGGCTCCAACCCGCGCATCTGCCCGAAATGCGGCACCGGCAACCTGTCGCTCAAGCTCGGCAAGTACGGCGCCTTCGTCGGCTGCTCGAACTATCCGGAGTGCGGCTTCACCCGCCAGCTCGACGGACCCGGCGGCAATGGCGAAAATGGCGGCCTCGAGGACGGCACCAAGGTGCTTGGCACCGACCCCTACACCAACGAGGAAATCACACTGCGCAGCGGCCGCTTCGGCCCCTACCTGCAGCGTGGCGACGGCAAGGAAGCCAAGCGCTCCAGCCTGCCCAAGGGCTGGACGCCGGCGTCGATCGATCACGAGAAGGCGCTTGCCCTGCTTGCGCTGCCACGCGACGTCGGCCAGCACCCGGAATCGGGCAAGATGATTTCCGCCGGTCTCGGCCGCTACGGCCCGTTCATTCTGCATGACGGCACCTACGCCAATCTCGAAGGCATCGAGGACGTCTTCTCGATCGGCTTGAACCGTGCGGTCACCGTGCTTGCCGAAAAGCAGGCCAAGGGCAAGGGCGGACGCGGCGGCGCGGCCGCTGCAGCGCTCAAGGAACTGGGCGAGCATCCGGGCGGCGGCGGGAACGTCACCGTGCGCGACGGCAAGTACGGCCCCTATGTCAATTTCGGCAAGGTCAATGCTACCCTGCCGAAGGGCAAGGATCCGGCGACCGTGACGATGGAAGACGCGCTTGCGCTGATTGCCGAGAAAGAGGCCAAGGGCGGCGGGGCGAAGAAGCCGGCGCGCGCTGCGGCGAAAAAGCCGGCTGCCGCCAAAAAACCGGCGGCGGCAAAGAAAACTGCCGGCGCTGCGGCGAAGAAGCCGGCCGCCAGCAAGGCCAAGAAGAAGGACTGACGCACCTTGGCGCGAAAGATTTCCGGACGGAACGCCGGCACCAGACGCGCCGCAAGCGACGAGATCCGTGGCAAGGACGTCTACAGGCCATCGCGCGACGAGATTCTCCGCTACATCGCGGAGAACCCGGATCGCAGCGGCAAGCGCGACATCGCCAAGGCCTTTGCGCTCAAGAACGAAGACCGCATCTGGCTCAAGGGCCTTTTGCGCGAGCTTCAGGATGAAGGCCTGCTGGAAAAGAGCCGCAAGCGCCTGAGCCGCGCTGGCGCTATCCCGCATGTCGCCGTGCTCGACATTTTCGGCCGCGATGCCGAAGGCACGCTTTTGGCGCGCGCGTCCGAGCAACCGGATGGGCCGATCATCGCCGTCAAGCTGTCGCGCGGCGCGAGCGGCCCGACGCCGGGCGTCGGCGACCGCGTCCTGGCCAAGACCTTCCCGATCGAGGATCACCTCGACGACAACGAGCCCGCCTACACGGCGCGCATCATGAAGGTGTTCGAAAAGCGCAGCGACACTGCGCTCGGCATCTTCCGCATCCTCAAGGACGGCACATTCCGCATCGAGCCGGTCGAGCGCCGCCAGCCTGAATTGGTCATCGACAAGGACCAGCAGAACGGCGCCAAGGACGGCGACCTCGTCGAAGTGGTGCCCGAGCGGGCCAGCCGCTACGGCTTGCCGCGCGCCAAGGTGGTTTCGGTGCTCGGCTCGCTGACCAACGAGAAGGCGGTCTCGATGATCGCCATCCACGCGCACGACATCCCGCATATCTTCCCGACAGAGGTGATTGCCGAGGCCGATGCGGCCAAGCCGGCGACTCTCGACGGCAAGCGCGAAGACTGGCGTGAACTTCCGCTGGTCACCATCGACCCGGCCGACGCCAAGGACCATGACGACGCGGTCTACGCCGAGCCCGACACGGACGAGAAGAATCCTGGCGGCTTCGTCGCCACCGTCGCCATCGCCGACGTCGCGGCTTACGTGCGGCCAGGCACCGCGCTCGACCGCGAAGCCCTGAAGCGCGGCAACTCGGTCTATTTCCCCGACCGCGTCGTGCCGATGCTGCCCGAGCGCATCTCAAACGACCTGTGCTCGTTGCGCGAAGGCGTCGACAGGCCGGCGCTCGCGGTGCGCATGACCTTTTCGGCCGAGGGCCGCAAGATAAGGCACAGCTTCCACCGCATCATGATGCGCTCTCACGCACGCCTCGCCTATCCCCAGGCGCAGGCGGCGATCGACGGCGCGCCCGACGACAGGACCGGGCCGATCCTCGAGACGATTCTCAAGCCCCTGTGGGCCGCATACGAGGTCCTCAAGCGCGGCCGCGATGCGCGGCAGCCGCTCGAACTCGACCTGCCCGAGCGCAAGATCCTGCTCAAGCCCGACGGCACGGTCGACAGGGTCATCATTCCGGACCGCCTCGACGCGCACAAGCTGATCGAAGAGTTCATGATCCAGGCCAATGTCGCTGCGGCCGAAACGCTGGAGAACAAGAAGCAGAAGCTGGTCTACCGCATCCACGACGGCCCCTCGCTCGCCAAGCAGGAATCGCTGCGCGAGTTCCTCCAGACCATCGGCCTGTCGCTCGCCCGCGGCGCCGAGATGCGCCCGAGCCAGTTCAACGGCATTCTCGCCAGGGTGCGCGGCAACGACAACGAACAGCTGGTCAACGAAGTGGTGCTGCGTTCTCAGAGCCAGGCCGAGTACAACCCTGACAACATTGGCCATTTCGGCCTGAACCTGCGCCGCTATGCGCATTTCACCTCACCGATCAGGCGCTATGCCGACCTGATCGTCCACCGGGCGCTGATCGGTTCGCTCGGGCTTGGCGCCGGCGGTCTGACGCCGTCGGAAGAAGCCCGCATGGAGGAGATCGCCGGTCTGATTTCGCAGACAGAACGCCGCGCCATGGCAGCCGAACGCGACACCGTCGACCGTCTGGTCGCGGGCTTCCTCGCCGAGCGCATCGACGAGACCTTCGAGGCGCGCATCTCCGGTGTGGTCAAGGCGGGACTATTTGTCCAATTGCCGCAATATGGCGCAGATGGTTTCATCCCCGTGTCATCGTTGGGTGACGACTACTACCACTTCGACGAAGCCGCACGCTCCCTGTTTGGGGAACGCACCGGCAAGGGCTACCAGCTTGCCGACCGCGTCGAAGTGCGCCTCGTCGAGATTGCCCCCCTGGCCGGCGCCATGCGCTTCGAAATGCTGACCGAACCGAAGCCATTGCCCGGCTCCAAGCGGTCGTTCCACAAGGCGAAAGGGCAGCGATCGCGTGCCCGCGCTTCTCAGCCGAGACGTGGACCGCGCGACAGGAGATGACGATGGAAGAACAGGTTTTCGGCGGTGGTCAGCAAAAGGTCGCCCGACAGGCGCGCCCGCTTTGGCCGGCAATCAAGCGTAGCCTGTTCTGCAAATGCCCCAATTGTGGCCAGGGCAGGCTGTTTGCCTCGTTCATCAAGACGGTCGATCGCTGCGAAGTCTGCAATGAGGAGATATCCCACCATCGCGCCGACGACCTTCCGGCCTATCTGGTGGTGGTCATCGTCGGACACATCGTCGTTGGCGCCTTCATGGGCGTCGAAGCCACAAGCACGCTGTCGACCTGGCAGCATCTGGCCATCTGGGTGCCGCTGACCATCGTTTCGTCGCTCGCGCTATTGCGCCCGATCAAGGGGGCGGTCGTCGGCATGCAGTGGGCGCTGTACATGCACGGTTTCGGCGGCGAAGACGACGTGATCGAGACCCACCCCGAAGCCTGATCGGTGGCTGGCGCAATCGCAAGGCACAGCCAAGTGCTTCCTTCCGCTCCGACATTCCGTTAGGACAGCCGCGATGGATGGCATAACCATGACCGAACTCGACAAGCTCGAACCAAGCGCATTGGCGCGCAACGGCCCCTTGAGGCCACGCGATGCCGCCACCCTCATTTTGCTCGACCGCAAGGACGGCGATGTCGTCGTCCTTATGGGACGCAGGCATATGAAGCATGCCTTCATGCCCGGGAAGTTCGTCTTCCCCGGCGGCCGCACCGACCCAGCCGACAGCCGCATCAAGGCGGCGGACGACCTCCATCCCGACGAAACGGCCAAGCTGCGTGCCGGCATCGGCCGAGTCAGCCTTGCACGCGCCAGGGCAATTGCCCTTTCGGCGATTCGCGAGACCTACGAGGAAGCAGGCCTGCTGATCGGCCGGCGCGGTGCGTTTTCGACCACCAAGGCCGACTGGCAGGGTTTCGCCGACCATGGCGTGGCGCCTGCTCTTGCTCCGCTGCGTTTCATTGCCCGCGCCGTGACGCCTCCCGGCCGCGTACGCCGTTTCGACACGCGCTTTCTCTCGGCGTGGCGCAGCGACGTGGCGGTGGAGTTGCCCGACGGCGGCCCGACCAATGAACTTGAGGAGCTGATGTGGCTGCCGCTCGACGAAGCGATGCGGTCCGACATCCCGGCCATCACGCAGTCGGTGCTCGGCGATCTCAAACAGCGGCTGGCCGTCGACCCAGGTCTCGAGCCGGGCGGCGACGTGCCGTTCTACCGCATGATCAACCAACGCTTCCGGCGCGACATCCTCTAGGCCCCAAATGAACGACATACCCCAGGAGGCCGAAACCGTCGAAGGCGTGCACTGGCGCTCCATCTCGGCAGCCATTGCCTCGATCAGTGTCGTCGGGATCGCCATCGGGCTCGGCATCCCCCTGCTCAGCGCGATTCTCGAATCGCGCGGCTACTCCTCCTCGATGATCGGCCTGAACACGGCGATCGCCGGTGTGGCCTCCATCGCCGCGGCGCCGCTCGCAACGCCGATAGCCGTGCGCTTCGGCGTCGTGCCGACAATGCTGGCGATGATTCTGGTCGGGGCGCTGGCATTCATCGGCTTCTATTTCGCCCCCGCTTTCTGGATGTGGTTTCCGCTGCGCGTGGCCTTGCACTTTGCCCTGACGGTGCTGTTCATCCTGTCCGAGTTCTGGATCAGCACCTGCGCCCCGCCGCACCGGCGCGGCCTAGTGCTGGGCGTCTACGCCACCGTCCTGTCGCTCGGCTTCGCTGCCGGGCCCTGGCTGTTTTCGATGATCGGCAGCGGCGGATTCCTGCCGTTCGGCCTGACTTTCGGCCTGGTCATGTTCGCATCGATCCCGGTGCTTCTGGCTTACGGCGAAAGCCCCAGGATCGTCTCCGATGGAAGCAAGGGCGGCGGTTTTTTCCGCTACATCTGGATCGTGCCCACCGCAACCGCGGCCGTTCTGGTCTTCGGCGCGGTTGAAACCGGCGGGTTCGCGCTGTTTCCCGTCTATGGCCAGCGCATCGGCTACAGCGAAGCCGAGGCTGCGCTGCTACTGACCATGATCGGGCTTGGCAACGTCATCCTGCAGATCCCGATCGGCATGCTCAGCGACCGCATGCGCGACCGCCGCACGCTGCTGCTGATCTGCGCCGCAACCGGCCTTGCCGGCACGCTCGCCATGCCCTGGCTGGTCGGCAACTGGCATGTCATGGCCGGCATGCTGTTCTTGTGGGGCGGCGTCGTGGCGGCACTCTACACCGTCGGCCTCGCCCATCTCGGTTCGCAGCTTTCCGGCCGCGATCTCGCCTCGGCCAACGCAGCCTTCATCTTCTGCTACGGTCTCGGCATGATCCTGGGGCCGCAGATGATCGGCATTTTCATGGATCTGTTCGGTCCCAACGGATTCGGCTGGGCTCTGGCCGTCTTTTTCGGCGGTTACATCGTCATCGGCCTTGGTCGAATTGCCGCGAGATCGGGCCTTTCACGCTCCGAGGCTTGACTTTCCAGGCGCGATCTTTATGTGTCCCGCAAGGTTTTCCGCGTCCGGGTTGTTTTCCCGTCCTGAAGCGGGTGCAACTCTAGACGAATAACGGACGAGAATCATGGCCAAGGCTGCAAACATCAAGATCAAGCTTCTGTCGACCGCCGACACCGGTTTCTTCTACGTGACGAGCAAGAACAGCCGCACGAAGACGGAAAAGATGTCGTTCCGCAAGTACGACCCGGTTGCCAAGAAGCACGTTGAATTCAAGGAAACCAAGATCAAGTAATCTCGGTTTTCCGCCGGAATACCAAAAACGCCGCCCTCTGGGCGGCGTTTTTCGTTTGAGCATCCCCCGCGCATAGGGTCGGCGACAGTCGGTCACTGAGTCGCCGGCGGCGTTGGCGCTTGCTGGCGCAGCCGCTCTATCACCTTGGCCAGCTGTGCGGGGTAGTCGGGCGTGAATGTCCAGTAGTGCGCGCCAGTTCCCGCCTTGCCGGCTGCCAGCCCGCGTTCTCCGGCCGGCAGATGGTGCAGGAGAGTTATCAGCACATCGCTGCTCACCCAGGGATCGTCGTACCAGAAGGTGTGCGAGCGATTGGAGAGGCCGGGAATGTTTTCCGGGCGCACCCTGAGAAGCTCGGTGCCATAGGTCTTGCTCGCCCCGAGCAGCCAGTTGGTCGCTTCCGGGTCGAGTTCACTCATGTCCGGACGCCCTGCCCGGGACGCGCGGTTGATGACCTGGGAGAGCCGGAGCGCACTGTCGCTCATGTTGACCGCGACCGTCACCCGCTCGGCCTTGTCGGCATAGTCGCGCATGTCGTCGACGAAGCTGCGGAAATCGGCGTCGGGTGCTGCGTGGTAGACCTCGCCCAGCCGCGGCGCTGCTGCGCCCGGCCGCGCGGCGTCGCGACCGACCATGGCCATCGCGTCGCTGCCCACAGTCGCGCCGGCGCTATAGGTGAAGACATCGACCTTCGCGGCATCGGTGTTCTGCGACAGCAGCTCGACCAGCTTGGCAAGGTGCGGGGCAGCACCGAATGCCGTTACCATATCCCGGGAATAGCGCAGGAAGTTTTCCGCCGTGGGCCAGACGAACAGCACCACGACGGAGTTACGGCCAGTGAAGTGATGCAGCTGGGCTGCCTGGCCGGCGGCGCGCTCGACCGTCGTGTTGGCGCCATGCACGTAGACGATGATGTCCTTGTCGGCGCTGTTCCTGAGCGCTTCGTTGATCTCGGCGAACCAGGCCTTCGCCTCGCCCGAAAGATCGCCTTCGCTCTCGATCGTCGCCTGCTCGTTCATGCGCTGAAGGTGCAGGAATGGGCGGCGGTCGTCGCTCATGCCGGTCGACCAGGCATATATCTTGTCCCAGGTCGTGCCCTCCTCGCCGATCCGGACAGTCGCAACACCGGCCTGCATGTCGCGGCCTGGCACCACCGCATAGAGCCGGTTGTCGCGGGGACCGACCGGAAGACGATTGGTGGCGAAAAACAGCGATATCTCCGGATCGGCGGCTTTTTCGGGGTTGTCCGAAAAGGCGCTGCTCTGTTGGTCGACGAAGACGAACGGCGCCGGCATCAGACGCATCGGCGGTTGGTAGAACGACATGGCGATGGTGCCGACAGCGACCACAAGGGCAAAGATTCCAACGTAGCGAAGCATCATTTCTTCCCTGCCCCTCAGGGCGTATGTCTAGCTGAACGGGATGGCACCAACAGCCTTCCCAACCTCGATGCGACCGGCCAGGTGGCTCAGTTCCCCAAGCCGCGGCGCAAAAGCTCACGCCAGGTCAACTTGTGATCGAACTGTCCGGTGCGCAGGAAACTCAGCGTCTGGGCGATGACAAGCGGGTTGTTCATCATGAAGGTGTGTGTGGTCGGCAGCACGATATGGTCCTTCATGCCTTCCAGCTTGGTGCTTTCGACCGAGACCTTGCCGTCATTCGGCCCCTTGAACATGCCCGACAGCAGCGGGTTGATCGACCGGTCGCCTGCGATGATGCCCAATTCGAAATCTGCTGCGCCGAGCTGGCTGGGGACGCTGTTCGGGCCAGTTCCGAGCTGCACCCCGGCAGGTCCGTTCACCATCTCGAAGATCGCCAGGTCACCGAACACGTCCACCACTTCCGAGCCATGGTTCGGCGGCCCCAGCATGACGACCCGGCCCATGTTCTTCGGCCTGTTGTCCATCAACCATGCCCGCACCAGGATGCCGCCCATGGAGTGGGTGACGAAATGCAGCTTGCTGGCCTCACCGCATTTGGCGACGGACCCGTCGACATAAGCCATGAGCTTTTCGATCGGCGCGTCGGTTGACGGATAGGACTCGTTGACGACCTTGAAGTCGAACACCCTCAACGTCTCTTCCATCAGCATCAGCGACGCATCGGTACGCGACAATCCGTGGAGCATGACGACGCATTCCTGCGCCAGGGCAACGGGGGACAAAAGCAGAAAAATCAAAAATGAAAAAATACGCATGACCAAGACTAATCCGAAAATTCGGCAAGTCTCAAGGTGTCGGCAACCAGCGGTTTAAGAAAGAAAATTGGGGGCCGGTCGGCGCTGGCAGCGGTACGAGGAGGCCACTAATTGCCAGAGCCGGCCGGCCGACCCCACGGACCCAGGAGATGCGGCGGACCTGAGCATCATGGGGTATCAAACAGGGCTACCCGGCCAATGCTCCTCGCGCCGATGCCCGTCCTTTTGCTCGACCTCACAGTCGCGCAAGATCACTTGAAAATCAACACTTTCTTAACCACGGCTGGCCGTTGGCCATAGTTAAGGTAAACAATCAAGGTTAGCGCGAGAGACCGATTGAATTCAGGTCTCAAGCCGCACGCGCGACCACCCGGTTGCGGCCACGCGTCTTGGCATCGTAAAGCGCAAGGTCGGCGCGCTTGAGCAGCGCCGCCACCGAGTCTTCCTGTGGCCAGACAGACGACACCCCCACACTGACGGTGACAGCGACACTCTTTGCTCCGCCACCTATGGCAAACGGCGCCCTGGCGACCTCCGCCCGGACCCGCTCTGCCACCATCTCGGCCAGCGCCGCATCGGTATCCGGCATCACAATGATGAATTCCTCGCCGCCAAAACGGCAAGCAAGATCAATGCCTCGAACACTTTTCCTCAATCTTCGCGCAAATTCGCGCAGAACCTCGTCGCCGCCATCGTGACCGTAGGTGTCGTTGACGCTCTTGAAGCGGTCGAGATCAGTAATCATCAAGGACAGTGGACGTTTCCGCGCCATCGCCCGATCGAACAGGCGGGGCAGATGCCCGTCGAGGTAGCGCCTGTTGTGCAGCCCTGTCAGCCCGTCGGTGACGGCCATTTCGATGGACTGGCTGACGCTCTGCCGCAATTCGTCATTGTAGCGCTTGCGGCGCACCTGGGTGCGCAGCCGGGCAATCAGTTCCTGTCGGTCGAGCGGCCGTACGAGATAGTCATTAATGCCGAGCTCGAGCCCACGAATGATACGGTTGTCTTCCTCCTTGCCAACCAAAAGGATGATCGGAAGCGATCGGGTACGGTCGAGCGAGCGCAGCTGCGAGCAAAGCCTGAGCGGGTCGAAATCGGCGAAGCCGTTCGACACGATCACGCATTCGAACCCGCCCTCGGCGGCATGGAACAGGCCTGACTGCGGGTCGGCGGCGACTTGAACATCGGCCGCGCCGTCGAGCAATGCGCAGATGTGAGCAACCGAGGAAGAGCGTTCGTCGATCAGCAGAACCCTTGGCATTGTGCCTTCCGGCAGGTCGCCTTGCGCCAGCGGTTCCTCGATCCCGATGTTCTGGGTCGTCAGGGCGCGCAGGCGCAACTCGTCCGTCAGGACCTTGAGCCGGACCAGGCTTTTGACCCGCGTCACCAGTTGCAGGTCGTTCACCGGCTTGGTCAGGAAATCGTCGGCGCCGACGTCAAGGCCGCGGACACGGTCGGCGACATGATCGAGCGCTGTCACCATCACGACGGGAATATGGGCGGTCGCCGGATCGGCCTTCAGGCGGCGGCAGACCTCGAATCCGTCCATGCCGGGCATCATCACGTCGAGCAGCACGACATCGACCTGGCCCGCAGCGCAGGCCTCCAGCGCATCGGGACCGTTGAAAGCGGAAAGCACTTCGAAATATTCGGCCAGAAGCCGGACTTCGAGCAGTCTTACGTTCGCCGGGATGTCGTCCACGACGAGGATGCGAGCTGTCATGCCAGTACCTCGTGAGGGGCCGGCGAGCGCATCAGGCGTCGCCGAGATAGGATTTGATTGTCTCGATGAAGCGCGGCACCGAGATCGGCTTGGAAATGTAGGCTTCGCAGCCTCCCTGCCGGATCCGCTCCTCGTCGCCCTTCATGGCGAATGCGGTGACGGCAATGACCGGGATGGTGTGGAGATCGTCGTCCTCCTTCAGCCACTTGGTCACTTCCAGACCCGAAACCTCGGGCAGTTGGATATCCATCAAGATAAGGTCAGGCCGGTGCTGGCGCGCGAGATCAAGCGCTTCCAGGCCGTTGCGTGTGCGCACGGTCTCGTAGCCGCTTGCTTCGATGAGGTCGCGAAAGAGCTTCATGTTGAGCTCGTTGTCCTCGACGATCATCACTTTCTTAGCCATCGAATTTCCGTCCCGGATTGTGCGTCACGATTCGGCAACGCCAATCATGTGCGCCGAACGCGCACACCAAGCCCGAATCCAACGTTAACTCAAGAACATTACGAAACGTAAAACACGGCAACCAATCACGGATGGGTGCTTTTCATGGATTTCAGATTGCCCCGTAACGTGCTTGGGGCTACTTCGGCTGGGGCGTACACGGAGCGGGATCAACGATGCAAAAGAACCAGAAACTGCAGGAAAACGCTGAATCGCTTGCTATTCAGGCCCTGGGATTCGTCGCTTCCGATCCGGAACTTTTGCCTCGTTTTCTGGCGATCACCGGCATCGAGGCGCAGCAGATCCGCCGGGCAGCCCTGGAGCCGGGTTTTCTCGCCGGCGTCATGCAGTTTGTTCTGGCCCATGAGCCGACCCTGCTGCGCTTTGCAGAGGTTGCAGGCATCGCCCCCGATGAGATCGCCCGCGCCGCCCGCGCCCTGCCGCTCGGCGATACCAACCACGAGCGGTCGATATGAGCGAGGACCCCGAAACCGCCCGCCAGATCGCCGAGCTTGCGCGCGATACGCGCCCTTTGCTGGTGCTCGACGTCGATGAGGTGCTGCTCGAATTCATGAGCCCGTTCATGCGCTTCCTTGGCACTCAGGGGTTCGAGTTCCTGGCCCGCTCGTTCCGGCTGACCGGCAACATCGTCGACATCAAGACCGGAACACCGGTGACGCAGGAGGCAGTCACGGCGCTGCTGGACGGCTTCTTCCATGCCCAGCGCGACTGGCAGACAGTGGCACAGGGTGCGGCCGAGGCAGTGGCGGCAATAGCCGCGAGTGCCGAGGTGGTGATGCTGACGGCGATGCCGCACCGTCATCGCGCCATCCGGCGCCAGCATCTCGACGCGCTCGGTTTCCCCTATCCGTTGCTCACCACCGAAACGGCGAAAGGTCCGGCCCTTCGGCAACTCAGGGGACAGCACGCCCGACCGGTCGCCTTCGTCGACGACATTCCGCACAATCTCGTGTCGGTGCGCGAGGCGGTTGCCGACGCCCACCTGTTCAATCTCATGGCTTATCGCGAAATGCGCCCCCTGCTGCCGCCGATGCCTGATGGCATCATCGTCGCCGACGACTGGACCGAGGCAGCACCGAAGATCGCCAAGGCGCTCGGGATCTAGCGTCGCGCGCCCAATGGGCGGCGCGATGCAACGCAGCTTCTACTCGCCGATGTTGCGCCACCAGTCCTGGCCGGACTCCAGCCTCTCGATGCCGGCGCGGTCGAGGCTTGACGCCCATTCGGCTGCCGTCTTGCCGGCGAGCATCAGCTCGGGCGCGATTTCGGCAAGCGGCACCATGACGAATGCCCGGTCGAGCATGCGCGGATGAGGGATGTCCAGCCCGACGTCGCTGACATTGGTATTGCCGAGCAGAAGCACGTCGATATCGATCAGGCGCGGTCCCCAGCGCTCGATGCGCACGCGCTTGAGCCGCCGCTCAAGCTCCAGGCAAAGCTCCAGCAATTCGAGCGGCGCCAGCGTGGTTGCAACCTCGGCGGTGACGTTCAGAAAATCGGGCTGGTCGACCTTGCCCCACGGCGGCGTGCGATGCAGCGACGACACCGCGACCACCCGCGTGCTGCCGCTGGCGTCCAGCATGTGCAGCGCTGCAGCCATCGATTTGGTCGGATCGCCGAGATTGCCGCCGAGGCTGAGAAAGCCGCGCTCCTCAGCCTGGCCAGACAACGGTCACCTCTACGTAGTCGAGAACGCCGGGTACCGGGGCATTCGGCTTGCGCACCGTGATCTCGGCGCGCCTGATCTGCGGGAAACGGGCTGCAAGCGCCCTGCCGACCTCTTGCGCGAGAGCCTCGATCAGGAACCGGCGCTGGCCGGTGATGATCTTTTCGATGACCTGGTACGCAACACCGTAATCGACAGTACTCTGCATCGAATCGTCATCGAGCGGGCGATCCGGCTCGACTGTCAGTTCGGCATCGACGTAGAATCGCTGGCCCAGCCGCTCTTCTTCGTCGAGCACGCCGTGCCGGGCAAAGAAGGCGCAGTTTTTCATCCGGATAAGGTACATTTTCGGTCAGCGTCCCGGCAGGTTAGCGTTGCGCGCCAGCATAGCATCGGCGAAGGCCAGCGCGTCCATGTTGATTGCGACATTATGGACGCGAAATATATTCGCGCCCTGCAAGCGTAGTATGACGCTTGTGGCTGCTGTTCCGGCATCGCGCTCGGCGGCGTCGCGCCCGGTCACGTGGCCGACGAACCGCTTTCGCGAGGTGCCGGCAAGCAGCGGATAGCCAAGCTGAGACAGTTCGACAAACCTTGCCATCAGGTCCAGGTTTTCGTCGGCGTCCTTGGCGAAACCAAATCCCGGATCGAGCATTATCTGATCGCTGCCCACGCCCGCTTCCCGGGCAATCTCCAGGGATCGGCGAAGGAAGAGCAACTGGTCGTCGATCACGTCAGGCAGTTTGTCGCGATCGCGACCGGTGTGCATGATGACCAGTCCCGCGCCGGTCTCGGCGGCAACCTTGCCAATGCCAGGTTCGCGCTGCAGTCCCCAGACGTCATTGACGATGTGCGCGCCGGCGGCGACGGCCAGCCGGGCGGTCGTCTCGCGATAGGTATCGACGGAAATCAGCGCCTTGCTCTCGGCGGCAAGCGCCTCGATGATCGGCAACACGCGATCCTGCTCTTCTTCGGCGGAAACGGGAGCAGCGCCGGGTCGGGTCGATTCACCGCCGACGTCGATGATTGTGGCGCCCTCGGCGGTCATCCGCCGCGCCTGTTCGAGCGCGCGCGCCGGCGCATCGAACTGCCCGCCATCGGAAAAGCTGTCCGGCGTGACGTTCAAGATGCCCATCACGATCGCCCTGTCGCCGAGGTCGACATGACGTCCATGCGCCAGTTGCCATCGTTTCCCGGTCATGCCGTCGCCACAAAAGAACTCCAGAGCACTCACCGCGTCACGAAATATCAACGCTTGCAGCATCAACTCGCCGTGCGGCCACGTCTTGCGCACGACCCGATTTCCATTGCGCCGCCAACGCCCCTAACGCAAGGTAGGCCAAGAGGCAACATAATGAAGCAACTCTTCCTTGCCGCCCTGCTCGCCGCAGGCATCGCCCTGCCTGCCCAGGCGGCGAATGTTTCGAAAACCTACAGCTATTTCACCATCACCGGCAAAACGCTGGACGAGATCGAACAGCAGCTGATGACGCGCGGGCCGGAAGTGAAAAGCACCGGTGGACGGCATCCCGGCGCCACCCAGATGGAGTTTACAAGCCGCATCGGCTACGGCGAGGTCAAGGGCGGCTGCGCCATCGTTTCGGCCCAGGTCAACGTCAAGGCCAGGATCATCCTGCCGCGGTGGCGCCAGAACGGCAAAGCGCCGCAGGACGTCAAGCTGATCTGGAACACGCTTTCCTCCGACATCAAGCGCCACGAGGAAAGTCACGTCGTCATCGCCAAGAACCACGCCCGCGAGCTCGAACAGGCGCTGAAGAAGATCGGCAAGCAGAAGTCCTGCGATATCGCGGCGGCCAAGGCCAAGGCGACCAGCAACAGGATCCTCGGCGCCCACGACCGGGCTCAGGAAGAGTTCGACCGCATCGAAGGCATCAACTTCGAGAACCGTATCGTCAGGCTGCTGCGTTATCGGCTGGAACGCATCGACGCCGGCAAGCTCAAGAATTAGTCGGGCACGCCGAGCTTCTTGTGCAGGCTGGTCGAAGAGGTCGTGTACTGGAAGACGATGCGCTCGGTCGGACTGACGATGTGCTTCGCGGCCTGCGCCATCAAGGCGGCCTCGTGAAAGCCTGACAGGATCAGCTTGAGCTTGCCGGGATACCAGTTGATGTCGCCAATGGCGAAAATCCCGGGCTCCGAGGTTGCGAATTTCTCCGTGTCGACCGGGATCTGGTTTTCGTGAAGATTGAGCCCCCAGTCGGCAACCGGTCCGAGCTTCATCGTCAGCCCGAAGAACGGCAACAGCTGCGTGCATGGCACCTCGACCTCGGTGTCCGCCCCCTTGACGCTGATCGAGCGCAACTGCCCGCCCTCGCCGCTCAACCCGGAGACTTGGCCAAATGCCAGGTCGATTGCCCCGGCGTCGTGCAGCGCATGCATCTTGTTGACGCTGTCGGGCGCCGCACGGAATTCCGGCCTGCGATGAACGAGGGTGACGCGCCTGGCGACAGGTTGCAGGTTGCGGGTCCAGTCGAGCGCGGAATCCCCGCCGCCGACGATCACCACGTCCTGGCCACGAAACGCCTCCAAGCGACGCACGGCGTAGTGGACGCTTTTGCCCTCATAGGCCTCGATGCCGGGGATGGGCGGACGCTTGGGCTGGAATGAACCGCCACCGGCGGCGATAACCACCACCTTGGCTTCGAAAAGCTCGCCCTCATCGGTGGTGATCCGGAAGCCGCCGTCTTCCAGCCGTTCGAGCCCGGTCACCATGCGGTTGAAGGTAAAGCCTGGGTGGAACGGCGCGATCTGTTCGAGCAGCTTGTCGACGAGTTCCTGCGCCCCGATCGAGGGATAGCCGGGAATGTCGTAGATGGGCTTGTCCGGATAAAGCTCGGCGCACTGACCGCCCGGGCGGTCGAGGATGTCGATCAGGTGGCAGCGCATGTCGAACAGGCCCAGTTCGAACACGGCAAAAAGGCCGATCGGGCCGGCACCGATGATCAGGACGTCGGTTCTTGTGATGTCGCCCACAGCCGCCCTCGCCGCTTGGTCAGATCAGCCGAACTGTGCACGACATGGTCAGGCATGCCAAGCGTCGCGGCGAGCGTCGAAACGGCTAGCCCTGTCGCTCTGGAACCGTAACGACCAGCCCGTCGAGCTCGTCCCTGACCTTGATCTGGCACGACAGCCGCGAATTCGGCCGCACATCATAGGCGAAGTCGAGCATGTCTTCTTCCATCGCCTCGGGTTCGCCGACCAGCGCGGTCCATGCTTCATCGACATAGACATGGCAGGTCGCGCAAGCGCAGGCGCCGCCGCACTCCGCCTCGATGCCGGGCACTGCATTGCGAATGGCATTTTCCATCACGGTCGAACCGTTTTCGGCCTCGACGTCAAAACGTGTCCCATCGTGGGAAATATAGCTCAGCTTGGTCATGCTCGTTCCTGAAAGAGATCACCCGGCAGATAATCACTCCACCGGTCAAGTCAACTGCAGCGCAAAAGCGCCCGACGATGTCGGTGGCAGGCCTGGCCCTATCGATTGATGGCGGAAACGAAGTCCCTGACCTCGTCGATGAGCATGGTGAGGCGCTTGATGAGCGTCTCGTCGTCCGGCTGCAATTCGATCCTGGCGACGCAATCGGCGACATGGAAAGCGCCGACACCGCGCGCCGACCCCTTCAGGGCATGTGCCAGTCTCAGGCGCTCCTGGATGTCGGCAACGGCAATTTCGTCGCGAACCGCGAGAGCCTGGTGGACGAACATATCGAGCACCTCGCGTTCGACGTCGCGATCGTCCATAGTCTGTCTGGCGAGGTGTTCGAGGTCGATCGGGCGCCCGTGGGTAAGCCCTGCGGATTCGCCTCCCGGCATGCCAAAGGCCACGGAATCCGTTTCGCGCGCCACCATAGAAGCCCTACCCTGCCACTCGCCCTAGGGTTGGTAAGCTAGGGCTTTCATGTGGATAACCCGTTAACCCGACAACCCCAGCAATCGCATGGCCTCGCGGCCAATAATCACTCCAATGTTAACCTTATATTTAAACTTTTACGTATCGCGGCGAATGCATGTTTTCTTTACCCGATTGTGTCATTACGATACGGGCGGTCCATATTGAGCCTCGGACGCGGTCAAAAATAGGACAAAAAGTCCAGCAATTCCGCGTCGTTAGTACAGGGTAGCGAAGGCATGGCGAAGAAATCCACTCCGAGCAAGAACCTCGATCTCGACGTAGCCAAGGAGCTCGAGGATGCACTCGACCTCGACTTGAGCGGCGGCGACGGCGGCCTCGACATGGCGGCCTCGATGGACGATCTGGAATTGCAGATTTCCCAGGCCGCCGAAGAGCTGGCGCGCGAAAGCAACAAACAGAAGCCGCAGACTCAAAAGCCGGCGCCTGCTCCTGTTGCCGCGAAGCCTGCCCGCGCTCCGGAGCCCCCGGCCGAGCTTCGCCCGGTCGAAACACGGCCCCCGCTGCAGCCTGCCGGCTTCACCCCTGCCAACGACGACCGGCAGAAGGATTACAAGTCGCTGCTGCACGGTCTGAACCGGCGTGCGTCGAGCACCATCTACTGGATGGTCGGCCTCGTTTCCGTGGCCTGGGTCGCCGGCGCCGTGGCGCTGGCCGACCGCATCGTCACGCCCAGTATCTGGACCATCCGGTCGCTTGACGACGCCCTCGCCCGCCCCGGCCTGCTGATGCTGCTGGTCGCGACCATCGTTCCGATCGCCTTGTTCTGGGCCTTTGCTGCGATGATCCGTCGCGCCCAGGAAATGCGCATTGCCGCCCAGTCGATGACTGAAGTGGCCTTCCGCCTCGCCGAACCGGAAAACATGGCGCAGGATCGCGTCATGATGGTCGGCCAGGCCGTTCGCCGTGAAGTCGCCGCAATGGGCGAAGGCATCGAGCGCACCTTGGCCCGCGCGGTCGAGCTCGAAACGCTGGTACACACCGAAGTCAACCAGATCGAACGTTCCTACTCCGAAAACGCCGCCCGCATCCGTTCGCTCGTCGACGGTCTCGGCAGCGAGCGCGAAGCCGTCGTCTCGCACGCCGAACGCGTCCGCGCCTCGATTGCCGGCGCACACGAGACGCTGCGCGACGAGCTCGGCTCGGCCAGCGACATCATCCGCGACAGCATCCTGAATGCCTCGACTAAGCTGTCGATGACGATCACCAACTCCGGCGACACGCTCATCGACCGCATAAACGAAGGCGGCATGGGCCTGTTCGAGGCCATCGACAACCGCATGGACTCGATCAGCGACCGCCTGTCGACTTCGGGCGAGGCCTTCGCCAGCCTGCTCGATACCCGCATCGCCAAGCTGACGCAGAGCACCGACGAGGTGACGCGCTCGCTCACCGACATGCTTGACGACCGCACTTCGGGCATGGTCTCGCTGCTCGGCGGCGCCGCCAAGACGATCAACTCCGAATTCGAAACCAGCCTGCACGGCATCGAACGCACCTTGGCCGAACGCGGCCAGGCGCTGATCAGTGAGTTCCAGACCCGCGCCGAGGCGCTGGACACCGGCACCGCCAAGCTCAACGCCGCTCTCGAAGCGCGCGCCCGCCAGATCAACGAAACGCTCGTCGAGCGCGCTCGCGAGATCGCCACGACCTTCGTCCAGGGCCGCGATTCGCTGTCTGCGATGATCGACCAGGGCAAGACCCAGATCGGCACCGACCTCGCCGACATCATCACCTCGACCTCGACGATGCTCGAAGCACGCGCCAGCGATTTCGCCGGCCGCATGGAAGCCGCCCGTCATCAGGTTTCAAACGCCTTCGACGGCGACATCCAGCGCCTCTCGGACGCCCGCCAGGGCATCGAGCAGGCTGTCGACGAGCACACCCGCAAACTCTCCGAGGCGCGCGACCGCATGGCCGCCGCCCTCAAGGACGATCTCAGCAAGTTTGCCGAAGGCCGTGCCAGCATCGAAGCCGCCGTCGGCTTCCAGGTTCAGAAGCTGGCCGAAGGCCGCAGCCTCATCACGCGCGCTCTCGACGACGACATGCGCAAGCTGGAGCAGTCGCGCCAGTCGATCGACGACACGCTGTCGAGCCAGTTCCGCCAGCTGGCCCAGGGTCGCGAACAGCTTGCCCAGGCGCTCGTCGAAGACTCCGAGAAACTCGTCCAGGCCCGTACCAACATTGACGAAATGGTCGCTGGTCACGTCGGCAAGCTGGCCGAGGGCCGCTCGATCCTGACGCGTGCTCTGGAGGCGGATCTCAACAAGCTCGCCGACAGCCGCGGCAGCATCGACGGCCTCGTCGCCGGCCAGGTCGAAAAGATCGCGGAAGGCCGCGCCATCCTCGCCAAGGCGCTGGAAACCGACCTCGACGGCATCAAGGCGCTGGTCGATGGTCACTCCTCGAAGATCGCTGCCGACCGCGCCGGCCTGTCCCAGGCGCTCGAAACCGATCTGGGCGGCATCCAGGCCCTGATTGAGGGCCATTCGTCGAAGATCGCGACCGATCGCACCAACCTGTCCAACAATCTGCAGACCGACATCGCCGCCGTTCACGGCCTCATCGAGGACCACGCAGGCAAGCTCGCCGATGAGCGCGTCCTGCTGTCGAGGACCCTGGAATCCGACCTTGCCAAGCTGGCCGAGAGCCGCGCCGGCATCGACGGCCTCGTCGCCGGTCAGGTCGAGAAGCTGGCCGAAGGCCGCGACATCCTCAAGCGTGCGCTCGAAGCCGACCTGAATGCGATCCAGAGCACGATCTCGTCGCAGTCGGACAAACTCGCAGCCGACCGCGCGACCCTGTCGCAGGCGCTCGCTGCCGACGTCGACAATGTCAGCGGCATGGTCGCCTCGCATGCCGAGCGCCTCGCCGCCGAACGCGGAGCGCTCTCCAAGGCCCTTGAGGACGACATTGCCAAGCTGGCCGAAAGCCGCTCCGGCATCGACGGCCTCGTTGCCGGCCAGGTCGAGAAGCTGGCCGAAGGCCGTGATATCCTCAAGCGCGCGCTGGAAGCCGACCTCAACGCCATCCACGGCACGATCGCGTCGCAGTCGGAGAAGCTCGCCGAAGACCGCGCGTCGCTTACCCGCTCGCTCGAAGCCGACCTCGAGAACGTCCGCGGTTTGGTGTCGAGCCATGCCGACCGGCTCGTCGCCGAACGCAGCACGCTGTCGCGGGCCCTCGAAGACGATCTCGCCAAGCTGGCCGAAAGCCGCTCCGGCATCGACGGCCTCGTCGCCGGCCAGGTCGAGAAGCTGGCCGAGGGCCGCGATATCCTGCGCCGCGCGCTCGAAGCTGACCTCGCCAAGATCGACGGCATGATGCTCGGCCAGGTCGACAAGCTGGCCGCTGGCCGCGACGCCCTGACCAGGGCGCTCGAAGACGATCTGGCCCTGCTCAACAGCAGCCGCTCCAGCATCGACGACCTCGTCGCCGGTCATGTCGGCAAGCTCGCCGAGGGCCGCAACATTCTGTCCCAGGCACTTGACACGGACCTCGCCAAGCTCGGCGACACCCGCCGCGAGATCGACCTGGCCATCTCCGGCCATATCGACCAGATCGCCGCCCGCCGCGTCGACATCTCCGACGCGATCGCCGGTGACATCGAAAAGATCGAGGAAAGCTTCCGTCGCCAGACCGGCGTCATCGAAGAGCGCACTGGAACCATGGAGCGTGCGCTTTCGCTGGGCGTCGACAATGTCCGTGGCGTCCTCGAAAAGAGCGCGGTGTTCGTCGCCGGCGCCCTGCGCGAAAAGGTCATGGAAGTGACCGCCGCGCTCAACGAGGAAGCCGGCCGCGCCTTCACCGACGCCGACCGCGTCATCGCCGAGCGCGCCGAGCAGACCTCCAACGCCCTGCTCGCCCGTGCCGAAGACATCAGCCGTGCCTTTGAAGAGGCAGACCGCCGTCTTGCCGTCCGTGCCGAGGAAACCTCCAGTTCGCTGCTCGCACGCGCTGAAGAGACCGCCGAAACGCTTTCGGCCAAGGCAGGCGAAATCTCCCGTACCTTCGACGCGGCCGACCGCACGCTCATCTCCCGCGCCATCGAGACGGCGGAATCGCTGTCGGCCCGTGCCGGCGACATCCTGCGCAACTTCGACAATGCCGACGAACGACTCGGCCTGCGCATCGGCGAATCCGCCGACGCGCTTGCCGCCCGCGCTGCCGAACTCGGCCGCATCTTCGACACCGCCGACGAGAAGCTGGCTACCCGCATCTCCGAAGGCGCGGATTCGCTCGGCAATCGCGCCGGCGAACTGAGCCGCATCTTCGATGCCGCGGACGAGCGCATCGCCGCCCGCGTCGCAGACAGCTCGGCAACGCTCGGCAGCCGTGCCGGCGAAATCGTCCGCAACTTCGAGGAAGCCGACGAACGGCTCGCCGCACGCGCCACCCAGACCGCCGACAGCCTCGCAGGCCGCGCCGCCGAACTCGGGCGTGTCTTCGAAGAAGCCGACGGCAGGATCGCTGCACGCGTCGACCAGACATCGCAGTCGTTGCTTGGCCAGGCTTCCGAAATCGGCCAGGCATTCGACGAGGCCGGCCGCCAGCTCGCCGCGCGCATTGCCGACAGCACGTCGGGTATCGGCGAACACGCCGCCCAGATCGCCAACGCGTTCACCGAGACCGAACAGCGCGTGGTCGCTCGCGCCCACCGCACCTCTGCCGATCTCGAGGCCCGCGCCAAGTCGATCGAGGAAACGCTGGCCAATGTCGACGAGCGCCTCGCTGCCGGCGCAGAGGGCGTCGCAGCACGCATCGGTGAGCACCTGTCGAGCGCCGAGAACCGCCTCGCCTACGGTGCGGAATCGATGGGCCAGAAGCTCCACGAGCAGGTCGCCCAGGCGGAATCCCAGCTCGTCGCCCGCGCCAACGTGATCGCCGAAACCTTTACCGCTGTTGGCCAGCACATCGGCCAGAGCACCAACGAGGCGGCCCGCGCCATTGGCGCCAACACGCGTGAACTCAACGCCATGCTCTCCGAGCGTTCGAACGAGATCGCCAAGATCCTCGACGAGACCGCCCGTCCGCTGGTCGACAAGTTCGCCGAAGGCGGCACCGAGCTGCAGCGCAGCATGGAAGCGGCAACCGCTCGTGCGACCGATAAGTTGCGCGCCGAAAACGCCGCCCTTGTCGATGCCCTCGCCAGCCGCACGGCCGAGACGCTGTCGGCCGTCGATGGCGCCCGTTCGACGCTTGCCGAAAGCGTTGCCGATCTCATCGGCCGCATGACCGCTTCCAGCTCGCAGCTCGGCGAACTGATCGAGCGCGCCGCGCAGAACCTTGCCAGCGTCGACGACCGCCTGACGGGCAGCACGACCAACTTCTCGGCGACCACCGAAAAAGCGGCGCAGACCTTCGCCAGCGCCGCTCGCCTGGTCGATTCCAACACCAATCGCCTGACCGACCTGTCGTCGAGCACGTTGCGCGAAGTGGCCTCCATTGCCACCAAGTTCGACGAGCACAGCCGCCTGCTGTCGAGCGCGTCCAACCTGCTGGCATCGGCGCAGAGCAATCTCGAGCACACGCTCGAGCGCCAGTCGTCGCTGGAAGACCTCGCCGTCGGCCTGGTCAAGAAGTCGGAAGACCTCGAGCGTGTGATGCAGTCGTTCGAGCATCTCGTCGGCCAGACGCTGGAAAGCGCCGAAGGCAAGACGCTGGCGTCGGCCGACAAGATCCGCGCCGCAATCTCCGATGTCGTGGAAACCGCCACCAAGCGCTTTGCCGACGCCACCGAAGACATGCGCCGCACCGCCGGCTCCATCAAGAGCGAGCTCGAAAGCACCCGCGCCGAGCTCAAGAAGGGCGTGCTCGACATGCCCGAGGAAGCCAAGGAGTCAACGACCGCCATTCGCCGCGCCGTTTCCGAGCAGATCAACGCGCTCAAGGAACTGTCGGCGATTGTCGCCAAGTCCGGCCGCAACGTCGACGTTTCGGATGCGACCTTGCGCAACCCGCAGCCGCTGGTGCAGCAGCCGCGTCGTCCGGCCCCGCAGCCTGAGCAGCGCCGCGAACCCGCAGCGCCCCAGGTCCCGCTTGGCGGCGCCGGACTGCGCGGTGCGCTCGATGTCGAACGTCCGGCGGCACAGCCGCAACCGGCGCGCGACAATCGTGGCCAGCAGCAGGGCGGCTGGGTCCGCGACCTCCTGACGGGCGCTTCGCGCGAACAGCAGCTCGCCCGTCCGAACCAGGCCGAGCCCCGCGCGGTCCCGGCCCAGCGTTCGCCGATGCATGTCGTGGAATCGCTGAACTCGCTGTCGGTCGACATCGCCCGCGCCATCGACCATGACGCCTCGATCGAACTCTGGGACCGCTACCGCCAGGGCGAACGCGACGTCTTCACCCGCCGGCTCTACACGCTCAAGGGCCAGCAGACCTTCGACGAGATCCGCCGCAAGTACCAGTCCGACAGCGAGTTCCGCGCCGCCGTCGACCGCTACTGCGACGACTTCGAAAAGCTGCTCAAGGACGTCTCGCGCAACGACCGCGATTCGATGATGACCAAGACCTACCTGACCTCGGATACGGGCAAGGTCTACACCATGCTCGCACATGCGGCCGGCCGCCTGAAGTAAGGCGGATCAGACGCCCGGAAGGGCGCTCCAAGACGACAAAAAGGCGGGATTTTGTCCCGCCTTTTTTTGTCCATGTTCGCTTGCCCCTGCCGGCCCTCGCCCGTCGGGCGGTTATTAGAGCGCCGTGCGTCCGAATGGACGCACAAAGGGACGCTGTAACTTACTGAGTTGGCGCATCGTGCTTTCCGAAAGTCGATTCCGATTTTTGGGCCGATGCGCTAGATCTGCGATTTGGTCCAGCTGACGATCTCGCCCGCCACCTGGCCGAATGCCTGGTTGAGAGCCGCGACATAGGCGTCGTTGCCGGTGCCCGGCACCGGCACGCTGGCAACGAAGTCGCGCGAGGCATGGATCTGGCCGGTGCGGTCGTTGAGCAGGCGGACGAACAGCTCGACCTCGGCGCGCTGGCTTCCGCCGACGCTGATGCCGAAACTGCGCATTTCCATGATGACCTGGTAGTCGATGGCAAGACCGTCGCCCGGCTTGCCGACGCCAACATAGCCGGTGCGCTGGAACGTCTCGATCAGCCGCGCCTGGACGATGCGCGGCAGCCGGTCCGACCATTGCGCGCCCTTGAGAAATTCAACCGATCCGGCACTTGGCTTGATCACGATGTTCTGGCCGTCGAGCTGCTTCAGCGTCGATGGCTCGACGATGAGCAACTGCCGCTGCGTGCGCACGGCCTGGCCGTTCACGGCGGGGGTGGAGAGTTCATAGGTGTCGAGTGGCGCCGGCTTGCTCACCAGCAGGCTGGCGCAGCCCGACAACGACAGGGCCACTGCGCTCAGCAGTATGGTCGATCTTGCAGCCTTCACGTGATGTCCCCGGCCAGTACTTGCATGCGCCGTGCGCGAACCACCCTCGCCACTTTCATGCGGCGACATGCTTTCGATGTCAACGACGCGTCCTTCCGTCGAATTCGCGCACCGTGCCATCGCCACCAGTGATGATGCGTTGCGGATTGCGCTCGAAATCGGTGACCGCTTCCTCGATGCGGTTGATCGAGCGGCGGCTGTCGCGGACCAGTGCGTCGACACCGCGCAGGCCTTCGCCCGAGAAGCGCGATAGCCCGTCCATGATCGTGCCGAGGCGCGAGTTCAGCGTATCGGCGACCTGCTTGAACGCCTTCAACGTCGAGCTGGCCTCGGCCATCACGCCATTGGCGTCGCCGCTGCCGAGCATCTTGTCGATCTTGGCGAGAACGCCGTCGACACGCACCGACGCCTGGTTCAGCCGGCCCATCATTTCCTTGGCGTCGGCAACGATCTGGCTGACGTCACCCGGATTGTCGCCGAGCTTGTCGGTGATCTTGGCGATGTCGGCGGCCACCCTGTTGGCGTTTTCGCTGGCCTTGCTGATGTTATCGAGCGACTGGCGCACCGTCGCCGGATCGACCCCGTCCAGCACGCCATCGACCTTGCCAAGCGTCGCCCCGCCGCGCTGCGCGAACTCGTTGATCGATGCAACCGTCGTGCTGACGCTTTTCACGATCTGGTCGATCTGGTCGCTCTGCTTGCTGATGCTCGTGGTGAAGGTTTCGACGTTGGCGACGATCTCCTTGACCTTGTCGGGGTCGACCGCTTTCAGGATGCCTTCGGCGGCATTGATCGCCCCGTCGAGCTTGCCTGAAACGCCGGAAAGCTCCTCCGACAATGCGCTGACGCTCGATAGGAATTTGTCGATTCCATCCGAATTCCGGGCCAGGGCCTGGGAGAACTTCTCGGCGTTCTTGACCGTATCGGTCAGGGGGCCGCGGACATCGTTGGTGAAGCCCTCGAGATTGTTCAGCACCGTGTCGGCGCGCTTGAAGATGTCCTGCGCCGTCTGCAGCAGGTTGGTCACCGCCGAAGGATTGGCGACGATTTCGGCGACGGTCTCGTTGGCGGTGGCCTCGGCCAGAAGGTTGGGTTCGTTGCTCGCCGCACCCTTCAGCTCGATATTCGCCTGGCCTGTGAGGCCAGCCAGGCCGATGTCGGCCTGGGTCGACTTGGTGATCGGGGTCAGCGCGTCAACCTCTGCGTCGGCGATGGCGACGGTCGGGTTTGAGACGTCGAGATAGACCCGGCGCACGTCGCCGACCTTGACGCCGTTGAACAGGACGAAGCTGCCGCGGCTCAGGCCTGAGGCGGAACCCGGAATGCGCACACGCAAAAGCGTGGTTGCACCGCCCTCGCCGATGCCGGCTGTCCAATAGACGAAGCCGAAGGCCGAGAGAATCGCAACCAGCGTGAAGATGCCGACGATGACGTAGTTTGCCCTTGTCTCCATCAAGTCATCCCATTCTCTGCCCGTGCCGTCAGGTCAAGTTGCCGCGCGCGTTTTCCGCGGAAATACGACTTCACCCAAGGTTCTTCGCTCTTGAGCATGTCCTCGATCGTGCCCTGGACCAGAACCTTCTTGTTACCCAGCACCGCTACCCTGTCGCAGACCGAAAACAGCGAGTCGAGATCGTGCGTGACCATGTAGACGGTCAAGCCCATCGTATCCCGCATCTTGCCAACCAACTCATCGAACTCGGCGGCGCTGATCGGGTCGAGGCCGGACGTTGGCTCGTCGAGGAAAACGATGTCGGGATCGAGCGCCAGCGCGCGCGCCAGAGCCGCACGCTTGGTCATACCGCCCGACAATTCCGAGGGAAACTTGCTCGCCGCATCGCGTGGCAATCCGACCAGTTCGATCTTCAGCAGGGCGAGTTCGTCCATCAGTTGTTTCGGCAGGTCGAGATACTCGCGCATCGGCACCTGCACGTTTTCGAGCACGCTCAACGCCGAAAACAGCGCTCCATGCTGGAACAGCATCCCGGTTCGCATATCGATCTTGAGCCGTTCCTCGTCGGTCGCCTTCTCGAGGTCGACGTCGAACAGCTTGATGGTTCCGGAGCGCTTGTGAATCAGCCCGAGGATCGTGCGCAGCAGGACTGATTTGCCCGCTCCGGAGGCGCCGACGAAACCGAGGATCTCGCCGCGCATGATGTCGAGCGAAAGGTTGTCGAGGATGAGCTTGTCGCCAAATCCAACGGTCAGGTCGCGTACCGACAGCAGCACGTCTCCCCTGGCTTGCGAGCCGGGAACGTCCTCTTCCATCTGCTGTGCCGGGCTTGCCATATCAGAAATCGATCGCTGCGTAGAACATGGCGAACATGCCATCGAGAATGATGACGACGAAGATCGACTTGACCACCGACGCCGTCACCTGCCGGCCCAGCGACTCCGCGCTGCCGCCGACTTTCAGCCCTTCGACCGAGCCGATGGTGCCGATGATCAGCGCCATGAACGGCGCCTTGATCAGGCCGGCAAAGATCGTGCTGACGTCGATCGCGACGCGCAAACGGTCGATGAACGCCGCCGGGGGAATATCCGAGTAAAACCAGGCGGTCGCCATGCCGCCGCCGAGAGCGGCGAAATTGGCCAGGATGGTCAGGCATGGCAAGGCGATCACCAGCGCCACCAGCCGCGGAAACACCAGCACGCCGATCGGATTGAGCCCGATGACGGTCAGTGCGTCGACCTCCTCGCGCATCTTCATCGAGCCGATCTCGGCGGTTATGGCCGATCCGGAGCGACCGGCGATCATGATCGCCGTCATCAGCACTCCGAGCTCACGCAGCACGAGCACGCCGATCAGGTCGACGACAAAAATGTCGGCGCCGAAGTAGCTGAGCTGAAACGCGCCCTGTTGGGCAACGATTGCACCGACGATCGCCGACATCAGCACGACAACCGGGATCGCGCCGACACCCATGCGGTCGATCTGGTTGAAGATGGCGGCTGGATTGACCGCGTGGCCGCGCCCCAGTTTCATCTGGGCGCCGCGAATGGTGGCGCCAAGGATGTTCATCGCCTGGAGGAAATCGTCCCGCGTCTCGTAAACTCGCCGTCCGATCGCCTCAAGCATGCGGATGACGACGTTGGGCCCAGGTTTGTCGGAAGAATCGCCACCGCCGCGGACTGCTTCGCCGACCGCATCAAGCAGGATGTCGGCGGCCGCGCTTCGACCCTCGACCTTGACGTCGATGCCGTTGTTCTTGTTGGCGCGAACCAGCCTGTCGATCAGCCAGGCGCCCGCTGTGTCCATCTTTTCTATGCGGGACAGATCGAGCGCCAGTTGGCGAAACCCTCTGCGCTCCTGGATCTGGCGCATATCGGCATCGATCAGCGCCACTGTACGCGTGGTCCAGATCCCCGACAGCACGCACGCCAGCACGCCATCGCGCTCGGCCACGGCAACCTGCGGCCGGTGGTCGCCTCCGTCCGCCGCTGTCTGGCTTGCTTCCGGTTTGCCGATGGTCAACATGGCACACTGTTTAACGCGTCGGGTTGGGCATGTCGATTTTCGCCACCCTGCCTTGGCGCCAATCGGAGCAGTTTTCCATGCCGCGTGTCCTTTCGGCCGTATCCGAGAGCTTCCCAATCGCCGGAACGTTCACCATTTCGCGCGGATCGAAAACCCAAGCTGAGGTGATCCTGTGCACCGTCGCCGAATCAGGCCGCGTCGGGCGCGGCGAATGCGTGCCTTACAAGCGCTATGGCGAAACCATGGAAAGTGTCGCAGAAACAATAGAATCGGCGCGCCGGGCCATCGAAGGCGGCGCGAGCCGCATCGAGCTGCTCGAACTCATGCCGGCAGGCGCCGCGCGCAATGCCGTCGACTGCGCGCTGTGGGACCTGGAGGCGAAGATAAGCGGCGCGCAAGCCTGGCGCAGCCTAGGCACTGCCCATCCAACGCCTCTTGAGACAGCCTACACATTGTCGCTCGGCACGCCCGAGGCGATGGCGAGCCAGGCCCGCGCCAACGCGCATCGCCCGCTGCTCAAGGTGAAAATCGGCGGTGACAATGACATCGCGCGCATTCGCGCCGTAACCGGGTCGGCGCCCCGCAGCCGCATCATCCTCGACGCGAACGAGGGCTGGACCGACGCCAACATCGAGGAAAACCTTGCCGCCGCAGCCGATCTCGGCATCGCCCTGATCGAACAGCCCCTGCCCGCCGGTGCCGACCGGATCCTCGGCCGCATCCCTCATCCGGTGCCGATCTGCGCCGATGAGAGCGTTCATGGCGCGGGCGACCTCGATCAGTTGAAGGGGCTCTATGACGCCGTCAACATCAAGCTCGACAAGTCGGGCGGCCTGACAGCGGCGCTTGAACTGCGAAACCGCGCCCGCGAGTTGGGGTTCCAGGTGATGGTCGGCTGCATGGTCGGCACCTCGCTCGCCATGGCCCCTGCCGTGCTGCTCGCGCAGGGCGCGGAGTATGTCGATCTCGACGGACCGCTGCTTCTGGCGCGCGACCGCTCTCCCAGCCTCGTCTACGAGGGATCAGTGGTCTCGCCGCCCTTGCCCGAGTTGTGGGGCTAGCGGCGCGGCGACCATGACCAGCGCCACGGCGATCAGCGCCACGCCGGCCATGAAATAGAAGCCGTTGGCGCCAAAGCGCTCGTAGAGCGGACCTGAAATCAGCGTCACGACGGCCATCGCCATGCCGTTGGTGAAGTAGGCAATCCCCTGCGCGGCGCCGGTGCGTTCTTCCGGCACCGATTCGGCGATCAGCTTCTGCACGCCGATCAGCACCAGGGCGGTCGACAGTGCGTGCAGGCTCTGCACGGCGAAGAAGCCGGGCACGCCCAGTCCCAGCGGCCAGATCAGCGGAAAGGCGATCCAGCGCACGATCGCGCCGCCGCCCGACAGCAGCAGCACGAAGCCGGTGGAGCGCCTGCCGAACAGCCGGGTGAAGAACATGAACATGACGATCTCGGCCATCACGCCCCAGCTCCACAACAGGCCGACGATGGTTTCGCTGATGCCGAGCGACTTCCAGTAGATCGACACGAAGCCGTAGAGAAAGCCGTGGCTGGCAACGATGATGCCGCAGCCCGCCGCCATGATCAGGAAATAGCGGTTGAACAGCTTGGGCGCCGCCTGCTGCATTTCGCTGGCCGTCGGCGAGGCCTGGCGCGGCCGGCCCAGCCGGGGCGCGACGAAAGAGGCAAGGAAGCAGCCCAGCAGTCCGACCGAGATGATTGCCGGAACGGCGTCCGCGCCGGTTCGCGACAGGATGAAGCCGGCGGCGAGGCTGCCGACCAAAAAGGCGATGGAGCCCCAGATGCGCATCGCCGCGTAATCGCTGCCGAACCGACGCACGCCCGACAGAGCGAGCGAATCGGAAATCGGCGCATGCGGCGTCCAGACCACCGAAAGGGCCAGAGAAACCAGCACGATGGTGAGGTATGCCGGCTCGAGGAAATAGCCGAGCGAGAGCAACAGCGCCGCCGCAGCCAGGAATATGAAGACGTTGGCCCTGTCCTTGGCGCGGTCGGCCATGGCCGCGATAATCGGCGTGGTGATGACGCGCAGGAACATCGGCGCCGAGAGCGCTACCGCAATCTGCTCGGGATTGAGGCCCTTGGCTTCCAGCCAGAGCGGGAAATAGGGCAGATGAACGCCCATCGGCAGAAACAGCGCCGCAAACAGCAACGAGATGCGCAACTCGAAGCGGCGCGGCTTGACCTGCTGTTCTGGCGTTAGGGGCGGAAGCTTCATGTCAAGGCTGCGATCCGGGCGAAAGCCCGAACAAGACAAGCCTCACCTCTACTGCATTATCACGGGCACCTGCGCCATGAAAGCCGCACTTCCCGTCGGTGCCTGGGCGATGTTGCACCGTCTTGAAGGCTCCGGCGGCGACGGCCGCGTCAGCGCTCCGATGCGGTCCGCCCACGCGGTCGCCGGCGGCAACATCCTTTGCGCTTCGGCATGCCCCGGTCCATCGCGCCAGCGTCGCGCGGCATGTCTGGCTTCGCACATCTCGAAATGTCCTGCTCAGGCTGCCTTGCCGACGGGCACGAACGGCTCCGACACCAGCTTGCCGGCCAACACATGCGGCCAATGCAGGATGACGAAGCTGCCGTCGAAATTTTCTGCCACGGCCGTGCAGTTTTCGACCCAGTCGCCGGTGTTGATGTATTCGACGCCGTCGAAACTCTCGATCGTCGGATGATGGATATGGCCGCAAATCACGCCGTCCACCTCCGAGCGCCGCGCCTCCTCGGTCAGAACCTGCTGGAACGCGCCGATGAAATTCACCGCCTTCTTGACCTTCACCTTGGCCCATGACGAAAACGACCAGTAAGGCATGCCGAAGGTCCGGCGGAAACGCGCCACCACGCGATTGGTCGCCATGGCTGCGTCGTAGGCGAAGTCGCCGAGATAGGCGAGCCAGCGCGCATTGTGCACGACCGCGTCGAACTGGTCGCCGTGGATGACCAGGAAGCGCCTGCCGTCCGCCGCCTCGTGGATGGCCCGGTCGGCGACGACGATGCCGCCGAAATGCACGCCCTGGAACATCCGGGCGAACTCGTCGTGATTGCCGGCGATGTAGGTGATCGCAGTGCCCTTGCGCGCCTGCCGCAACAGCTTCTGCACCACGTCATTGTGGCTCTGCGGCCAGTGCCACGAGCGGCGCAGGCGCCAGCCATCCACGATGTCGCCGACGAGGTAGATGCTGTCAGCCTCGTGATGGCGCAGAAAATCGATCAGATAGTCGGCCTTCGCCGCCTTCGACCCAAGATGGACGTCGGAGATGAACAGCGTCCGAAAACTGCGTGTGCTCGTGCCTGACATTGGCAATCGACCCGTTGCTTTGGCGTGCCTATGCCCAGATTCATGCTACAGCCGTATGACGGCGATATCGCCCAAATCTCCGTTCTGGCGGGCCTGTAGCGGTCGATCCATTTGGCGTTTCGTTTCCGTGCATGACCGTTTCTGAAAATTGATTCCGAATTTCCAGCCAATGCTCTAGGTTTGGCCATCACCGGCAGGAGACGCAAAAAATGGATCTCGGCATCCGCGGGAAGAAAGCAATCGTCTGCGCTTCGAGCCGCGGGCTCGGCAAGGGTTGCGCCATGGCGCTGGCTGAAGCCGGCTGCGAACTGTTCCTCAATGGCCGCAACGCCACAGCCTTGAGCGCGACGGCAAGCGAAATCCGCCAGCGCTTCGGCGTCAAGGTCACCGAAATTGTCGGCGACGTCGCCGATCCCGAAGTGCAGAAGGCGCTTCTGGCCGCTTGCCCGTCACCGGACATCCTGGTCAACAACAATGGCGGACCGCCCTACCGCGATTTCCGCGAACTCGACCGCGCCAAAATCCTGGAGGGCGTGACAAACAACATGGTCGCTCCGATCGAACTGATCAAAGCGGTAATCGACGGCATGGCGGCGCGCGGATTTGGCCGTATCGTCAACATCACCTCACTCTCGGTCTACACGCCTATCCCCGGCCTCGATCTGTCGTCGGGTGCCCGCGCCGGACTGACCGCCTTCCTGGCAGGCGTGGCGCGCACGGTCGCCAACCGCAACGTCACCATCAACAACATCCTTCCCGGCAAGCTCGACACCGACCGACTGCGCGGCCCGCATGAACCCGGCAGCGTCGAGGACCCGGCGGAAGGTGCTGCCCGCCGCGCGCGGCTGAGCGCCGAAGTGCCCGCCGGCCGACTCGGCACGCCGGAGGAATTCGGCCAGATCTGCGCCTTCCTGTGCTCGGTTCATGCCGGTTACATGACCGGACAGAACATCCCGGTCGACGGCGGACTCTACGTCAGCGCCTTCTAAAAGGCGGAGCAAAGCTGATTCGGCATATCAGCAAATTGGGGCAAGCGACTGGAATAATTGCAGTTCCAGCGCTTGAAACTGATTCAACGTCCATTTGGCCGAGACAGTCTCGAAAATTGCGCAAGGCGTGCTAATAACAGCCTTTGGTATTGGATTCTAAGGAGCAGGACATGGCCGGGGACGACAAGAAGAAGGACGCGCTGTCCGATCTGGATCACGCGGCGCTCTTCTTCCACAAGCACCCGGTTCCCGGAAAGCTCGAAATCCAGGCGACAAAGCCGCTCGGCAACCAGCGCGACCTGGCCCTTGCCTATTCGCCCGGCGTCGCTGCGCCCTGCCTCGCCATCAAGGAAGATCCCGAGGCCGCGGCCGACTACACCAGCCGCGCCAACCTCGTCGCCGTCATCTCCAACGGCACCGCCGTGCTCGGTCTCGGCAACATCGGCCCGCTGGCGTCCAAGCCTGTAATGGAAGGCAAGGCCGTCCTGTTCAAGAAATTCGCAGGCATCGACGTCTTTGACATCGAGATCGACGCACCCGAGATCGACCAGATGGTCAGCACGATTTCGGCGCTCGAACCGACCTTCGGCGGCATCAATCTCGAAGACATCAAGGCGCCTGAGTGCTTCGAGGTCGAGGAGCAACTGAAGGCCAGGATGGGCATTCCCGTCTTCCACGACGACCAACACGGCACCGCCATCATCGTCGCCGCCGCCGTCCTCAACGGCCTGGAACTCGCCGGCAAGAAGATCGACGACGTCAAGATCGTGACGTCGGGCGCGGGCGCAGCCGCCCTGGCCTGCCTCAACCTTCTGGTCTCGCTCGGCGCGCAGGTCGACAACATCTGGGTCACCGACCGGTTCGGCGTCGCCTACAAGGGCCGCATCGAAGAGATGGACCGCTGGAAGGATCCTTACGTCAAGGACACCAACGCGCGCGTCCTGGCCGACGTCATCGGCGGCGCCGACGTCTTCCTCGGCCTGTCGGCTGCCGGCGTGCTCAAGCCCGAACTGCTCACGGAGATGGCCGAGAAGCCGCTGATCCTGGCGCTGGCCAACCCCAATCCCGAGATCATGCCGGAAGTAGCGCGCGCCGCGCGTCCCGATGCGATGATCTGCACCGGCCGCTCGGACTTCCCCAACCAGGTCAACAACGTCCTGTGCTTCCCCTACATTTTCCGCGGCGCGCTCGACTGTGGCGCGAGTGCCATCAACGAAGAGATGAAGATGGCCGCCGTGCGCGCGATCGCCGCGCTTGCCCGCGAAGAGCCGTCTGACGTCGCCGCCCGCGCCTATTCCGGCGAAACGCCGACCTTCGGCCCGGATTTCCTGATCCCGTCGCCCTTTGATCCCCGGCTGATCCTGCGCATCGCACCCGCAGTTGCAAAGGCTGCCTGCGAAACCGGCGTGGCGCGCCGTCCGATCGCCGACTTCGCCGCCTATGTCGACAAGCTCAGCCGCTTTGTCTTCCGCTCCGGTCTGGTGATGAAGCCGATCTTCTCCAACGCCAAACAGGCAAAGTCCAAGCGCGTCATCTATGCCGACGGCGAGGACGAGCGCGTCCTGCGCGCCGCCCAGGTGGTGCTTGAGGAAGGCCTTGCGACACCGATCCTGATCGGCCGCCCGCATGTCATCGAGGTCAGGCTCAAGCGTTATGGCCTGCGCATCCGCCCAGGCGTCGACTTCGAGATCATCAATCCCGAGGACGATCCGCGCTATCGCCACTATGTCGATCACCTGATCGAACTCGGCGGCCGCCGCGGCATCACGCCCGAGGCAGCGCGGACAATGGTTCGAACCAACAACACGGTGATTGCCGCAATGGCGCTCAAGCGCGGCGACGCCGATGCGATGATCTGCGGACTAGAGGGACGTTTCGAGCGCCATTTGCGCAACGTGCAGCTGATCGTTGGCATCCGTGACGGTGTGAGGGACCGCGATCTTTCCGCCCTGTCGATGCTGATTTCGCAGCGCGGTGTGCTGTTTTTCACCGACACCTACGTGACCGTCGATCCGACGGCCGAGGAAATCGCCGAGATGACGACGCTTGCCGCCGACGAAATCCGTCGTTTCGGCATCGAACCCAAGGCCGCGCTCTTGTCGCATTCGAACTTCGGTTCGCGCGAATCGGCTAGCGCGCTGAAGATGCGGGAAGCGGCCGCAATTCTGAAGCGGATCGCGCCGGAGCTGGCCAGCGACGGTGAAATGCACGGCGATTCGGCACTGTCGGAGGTGCTGCGCCAGCGCGTGTTCCCGCATTCGACCTTCAAGGGCGAAGCCAACCTGCTCGTTTTCCCGAACCTCGATGCCGCCAACATCGCCCTGACCACGGTCAAGACCATGCTCGACGCGCTGCATGTCGGCCCGATCCTGCTTGGAACAGCGCAGCCCGCTCATATCCTGACGCCTTCGGTGACCTCGCGCGGTATCGTCAACATGACGGCACTTGCCGTGGTGGAGGCGTCGCAACTGGCGCATACGGCCAAGAGCTGAGTCGCCTCCCAAAGAAGCGGTTAACCTCGACGGTCTAGGCTCGCGCCCCGAGCCCATGATTTGCTGGCCACCCGCTGCGGAGCGGGCGGCGCTGCGGCGGGGAGCGAAATGTTCGGACTCAAGGCAACAGGACCATCTGCGAGAAGGACCAGGACGGCCTGGACCATCGCCATGATGCTGTCGTTTGTCGCGTCAAGCCCGGCCCTTGCCGCCTCGGCCGAATGCATCAGCTTGCAAGCCGAGCTGGATCACCTGCCTCGGGCATCGGGCAGCATCATGCTCCCAAACGACTACGCCGCTGCAGCCGACATCCAGCAGGACCAGATCGATCTGGCCCGCATCAGGGCCGCCGATCTTGGCTGCGGCCGGGCGATATCGGGCGCAACGATCGTCGCCTGCGCCGAGCTGAACGCCAGGATCGCCGAGATGGAAGACAATCTCGGCAGCCTCGCCAGTGGCCCGGCGCCGCGCCCGAACAAAAACACGCGGCGCGAACGCATCCGCATCTTCGACGCAATGGAGCGCGCCGGCTGCAACAACCATGAGCCTGAAGACGAGGTAGCAGCTGCGCCAGTGCCGGACGGACAGACCACGATCATCCGTGGCGGCAGCGCGGAGGAACTGAGCTACAACGAGGAGTATCCTCAACACATCATCGTCGGCCCGGGAGCCGGACACGGAACAGGCGAGTACCGAACCCTGTGCGTACGCACCTGCGACGGCTTCGCCTTCCCGATGTCGAACGCCGCGAGCATGGCAGACTTCCAGCGCGACCAGAAGAATTGCGAGGCCAGTTGCCCCGGCACGGAGATTGAGTTGTTTTACCATCTGGCCGATGGCGAGCCGCAGGAGAATATGGTCTCGGCCCGCTCGGGAGCTCCCTATCGGGAGCTTGCCACTGCCTATCGCTACAGGCGGGTCGACCTGCCTCGCGTACCGGCCTGCGGCTGCAACATTGCTGCAAGCCGCAATTATTCGATCATAGGCGGCGATGGCCGGCCGGTCGCGCCGCCCAAAGCGCAGCCGAAGGTCGAGGCACCTGCGGCACCCGCGCCACCCCCTGCGCCAGCGCCCGACCGCAAGGTCAGGGCCGTCGGGCCAGCGTTCCTTCCCGACCCACAAGCGGCAATAGATCTGCAAGCTCCGGCCCCGACTCAAGGCCGGTAATGGCAAGCCGAAGCGGCATGAACAGCCCTTTGCCCTTGCGCCCGGATGCCTTCTTCACCTTGGCTGTCCAGTCCTTCCAGACATTTCCGTCCCAGGGCTCTTCAGGCAAAAGGTCGAACGCCTGACTGACGAACGCGCGGTCCTCCTCCGACAGTTCCGGCACCGTCTGCGGTCCTTCGCGCAGAATCTTCCACCACGACACGGCATCCGACAGGCGGTCGAGATTGCCGCGAACGGCCATCCAGAATGGTTCGGCGTCCTTGCCGCTGATGCTCAGCACCAGGAGGCGGTCGCGCACCTCGGCGAACGTCATATGGTGCAACAGCACCCGGTTCAGCACCACCAGTTCCTCGGGATCGAACTTGGACGCCGACTTCGACGTCGCTTCCGGTTCGAACTTGTCCGCGAGGTCGGCCATGCTGGCGACCGCGGTGACATTCTCGGAGGTTCCGACCAGCACGGCGAGCGAGGCCACCGACATCGGCTCGATGCCGCCTTCGCGCAGGCTTTCGATCGACAGCGCGCCGGTGCGCTTGGACAGGCCTTCGCCCGAAGCCGTGGTCAGCAGGTTGTGATGGCCGAAGGCAGGAACTTCGGCGCCAAGCGCCTGGAACAGGGCGATCTGCACGCCGGTATTGGTGACATGGTCGTCGCCACGGATGATGTGGGTGACGCCCATCTCGATATCGTCGACGACCGACGGCAGCGTGTAGAGATAGGTACCATCCTCGCGCACCAGCACGGGGTCGGACAGCGACGCAAGATCGACGGTCTCCTCGCCGCGAACCACGTCGTTCCAGTGAACTTCGGTGCGTTCGGTTTCAAACGGATCGGAGGCAAAGTTCGGCAGCAGGAAGCGCCAGTGCGGCTTGCGGCCGTCCTGCTCTAATCCGGCGCGTTCGGCCTCTGTCAGCTTCAGCGCTTCCCGACCGTAGATCGGCGGCAGGCCGCGCGTGCGCCGCACCTTGCGGCGCAAGTCGAGCTCCTCGGGGGTCTCATAGCAGGCATAAAGCACGCCTGCAGCCTTCAGCTTTTCGACTGCCGCGTCATAGCTGGAAAAACGCTTCGACTGATACTCGGTCTGGTCGGGGAATATGCCCAGCCAATGCAGGTCGTAGAGAATCGAGTCGGCGAATTCCTGGCGCGAGCGTTCGACATCGGTGTCGTCGAAGCGCTGGATGAAGCGCCCCTTGTGCTTGAGGGCGAACAGCCAGTTGAACAGGGCCGTGCGCGCATTGCCGATGTGGATGCGGCCGGTAGGTGAAGGGGCGAAACGAACGGTAACTGTCATGGTCGGGGCGTAGCGGATGGCTTTCAGGTTGACAAGGCAGCCCCCGCTCCTTCGCGCAAGACATAGCGAAAGCCTCCTGCCTTGGAAAGCCAGCCAAAGGAAGGATGGACTGGCGCGACGGGCCGCATTCACGATCCGTCGCGCGCATTAGACCGGTTACGGTCAGACCAGCCCCTTGGTCAGCTCAAGCGCCTGGCGTTCGAACAGGCGGCGGTAGATGCCGCCGTCGAGCCGGACCAGCGACTCGTGCCTGCCCTCCTCGACGATCCTGCCGCGATCGAAGACGAGCAACCGGTCGAGCGCCCGTACCGTCGAAAGCCGGTGCGCGATGATCAGCGTCGTGCGTCCGACCATCAGCCGCTCCATCGCCTCCTGGATCAGCACCTCCGACTCCGAATCGAGGCTCGAAGTCGCCTCGTCGAGGATCAGGATCGGCGCATCGGCAAGGAATGCACGCGCAATCGCCACGCGCTGCCTCTCGCCGCCCGACAGCTTCACGCCGCGCTCGCCAACCAGGGTGCCGTAGCCCTTGGGCAGCCGCTGGATGAAGTCGTGGGCGCTCGCCAGCTTCGCCGCGTGCTCGATCTCGGCCTGCGTTGCCCCGGGACGGGCATAGGCGATGTTTTCGGCCAGCGACCGGTGAAACAGGATCGGTTCCTGCTGAACGATGGCGATCTGCGACCGCAGCGAGGACTGCGTCGCCTCGGCGATATCCTGCCCGTCGATCAGGATGCGGCCGGAGCTGACATCGTAGAGCCGCTGGATGAGCTTGACGAATGTCGTCTTGCCCGAACCGGAGTGACCGACCAGGCCAACACGCTCGCCCGGCCGGATCGACACCGAAAAGTCCCTGTACAGCGGCACCGAATGCGTGCCGTAGTGGAACGTCACGTGGTCGAACTCAATGCCGCCGTCGCCGATCTGGATCGGCCTGGCGCCCGGCACGTCGGCAACGCCGAGGGGCTGGCTCTGGATGTCGACCAGTTCCTCCATGTCATTGACCGAACGCTGCAGGTTGCGGATATGCATGCCGACGTCGCGCAGGTAGCCCTGCAACAGGAAAAACGAGGTCAGCACGAAGGCGATGTCGCCGGCGCTCGCCTGCCCGTTGGACCAGAGCAACAGCGCAAATCCGATGATCGCCGCGCGCAACAGCACCAGCGTCACGTTCTGCGACGTGCCGTTGATCGTACCGCGCATCCAGGTACGCTCGGTCCGATGCCGCCACTTGTCGATGACCTTTCCCAGCCGGCTTTCTTCGCGCTCTTCGGCGCCAAACGCTTTGACCACCTGATTGCAGCTGACGGCATCCGCCAGCGAGCCGCCGAGGCGCGTGTCCCAGCTGTTGGCAAGGCTCGCCGCGGGCGCCACGAAGCCAAGCGACATCACCACCGTCTGGCCGATGAAGATCAGCGAGCCGGCGGCAATGATCAGCCCCATCATCGGCCAGTGCCAGCCGAGCAGGAGGGTCGAGCCCAAGAGCATGACGAACGACGGCAACAACGCCACCAGCAGCGTGTCGTTGAGCAGATCGAGCGCCCACATTCCGCGGGTAACCTTGCGCACCGTCGAGCCGGCGAAGCTGTTGGCATGCCAGTCGGTCGAAAAGCGCTGGACACGATGGAACGCGTCCTGGGCGATGTCCGACATCATCTTCAACGTCAGGTCGATGATGCCGCTGAACGCCAGGTGGCGAAACACCAGCGAACCGGTGGCAAGCCCAAGCAGGATCAGGAACGCGCTGACCGCCGCGTTCCACGCCACCACGTCGCTTGCCGCGCCGCTGGCGACGGCATCGATCAGCCGACCCGAATAGAGCGGCGTAAGCACATCGGCCATGGTCGAGACGAGCACGGCAAGAGCAATGAAGATCAGGCGCAGCGGCTGACGCCGCCAATGCTTGAAAGTAAATCCCAAAACGCTGCGGAAAGCGCCGCCGCGCAAGTTGATACGAAAACGAGCCATGATGCGATCAAGGCGCCAAGACGGACGCCATCCTCGAAGAAAGAATGTCCAAAGGCGCGACGAATAATTCTTATGGAATCAGGAAGTCGCGGTACGGCAGCGTCAGAATTGAAGGACGCCGAAGGCGGTTCGAAGGTCAGCGACCTCGGTTCGAACCTCGGGAGGACATGTCATGTTCTGGCATTCAGACCTCCCTGCTAGTGGCCGCGAAGATTTTGCTTATAGCTGAGCGATTCTGCTTCGCCAACCCCTGCCCTGGCCCCAAACCTGTTGTGCCAGCAAACGTCCGGACCGGGTGACACTTGCGAAACAGATAAGTGTATGCTTATCTCAAACTCATGAACGAACTCGACGTCTTTCGTGCCTTGTCCGACCCGACGCGCCGCGCCGTGCTCGATCGCCTGCTTGCCGGCGAGAAGAACGCGACCGAGCTGCGTGAAGGACTTGATATCTCCCAGCCCGCGGTCTCCCAGCATATCGCCATATTGCGTTCGGCCGGGCTGATCAGCGAAGCGCGCGTCGGCAGGCGCGTCAACTACAGCGTCAATCCGGACGGGCTGAACCCGCTGTTCGACTGGCTGACGCGCTACCGCGCCTTCTGGCCGGATCGCGTCGACAGGCTCAAGACACTGCTCAAGGAGATAGACCAATGACGGACATACTCGAACGCGAAGCCCCGGCGGACGACATCGTCGTCGAATGCGACCTCGAGGCTGCACCCGAAAAGGTCTGGCGGGCGCTGACGACGCCTGAACTGGTTTCGACCTGGCTCGACGTTCCGGCCACCGACGACGCCGACAGAGACCTGTCGGGGCCGGCCTATCGCCTGATCGAGGCCCTGCCCTTTTCCCGCGTTCGCTACGCCTGGAGCGACCCGGCGGCCAGCGAACCCGAGACCTTCGTAACCTTCGACCTTGTCGCCCAGCCAAGCGGCGGCACCTGGTTCAGGTTGACCCACAGCGCCGAAGCAACTGCCTCGCGGCGAAGCTTGCCGGCGAACACCAACCGTCCACCGATGGCCCGCGCCGCCTAGAAAACCGCACAACCGCGTCCCGTACATTGTCGAAAGGAACTCGCGCATGCGCGACACGATGCAGCTCGTCCCCATGGTCGTTGAGCAATCACCACGCGGCGAACGCTCATTCGACATCTTCTCGCGCCTGCTGCGCGAACGGATCGTCTTTCTCAACGGCGAGGTCGACGACAATTCGGCGTCGCTGATCTGCGCCCAGCTGTTGTTTCTGGAATCCGAAAACCCCAGTCGCGAAATCTCGTTCTACATCAATTCGCCCGGCGGCGTGGTGACCAGCGGCTTCGCCATCTACGACACGATGCAGTTCATCCGCTGCCCGGTTTCGACCCTGTGCATGGGCACGGCGGGCTCGATGGGCTCGTTCCTGCTGATGGCAGGCGCGCCCGGCCGGCGCATCGCCCTGCCCAATGCAAGCGTGATCCTGCACCAGCCTTCCGGCGGCTTCCGCGGCCAGGCCTCCGACATCGAGCGCCACGCCGAAGACATCCTCAAGCTCAAGCGGCGCATGACCAGGCTCTACGCCGAACATTGCGGGCGCACGGAGGAAGAAGTGGCACGCGTCCTCGACCGCGACTTCTTCTTCACGGCGGAAGAAGCCAGGGATTGGGGCATCGTCGACCACGTCTATGACCGGCGCGAAACCATCGAGGGCATTTCGGGGAAATAGCTGGCTACGCTCGAGCCGGAGCTGGCACTGCCTTGACTTTGCAGGGTCGTCACGATCAGGCCCGGGTCCAGTCGCGTGCATCGATCCGGCGTGCAGCAGGAAAGGTAAGACACGCGCCCGGTCTATTCGTGAGCGACCGGCTGCCGCGCCAGGCGCATGTACATGCCGTCGTTCGACACTTCGAAGCCGAACTTGTTGTAGAGGCTCTGCGCATCGGTCGTCCGCAGGCTCCAGCTGGTGACGCTGGAAAGCTCGGGATGGTCGAGCAGCGCCTGGATCAGCTTCTTGCCGATGCCGAGGCCACGCCGCTCCGGCCAGACGATGACATCGCTGACATAGGCAAAGCAGGCGTAGTCAGTCACCACGCGAGCGAAACCGACCTGTTCGCCGTCGAGATAGGCGCCGACGCAGAGCGAGTTGGCGAAGGCACGGCGATGGATATCGTCGGTGCGGCCCTCGCCCCAATAACTCGCCTTGATGACCTCCGACGTCTTGTCGAAGCCGATCCGCGACGTGCCGAAACTGATCTCGACCTCGGCCATCAACTCCTCCGGCGTGCTGGCGATTTTCAATTCAGGGTCAGCGGCTTAGCCGCGATCCCTGAATCTGTTCGTGATCGGATAGCGGCGGTCGCGGCCAAAGTTCTTTTTGGTGATCTTCACGCCGGGCGCCGCCTGCCGCCGCTTGTATTCGGCGATGTAGAGCAGGTGTTCGATCCGGTGCACCGTATCGCGGTCGTGACCGCGCGCGACGATGTCGTCAACGCCCATCTCGTTCTCGACCAGGCACTCCAGGATATCGTCGAGCACGGGATAAGGCGGCAACGAATCCTGGTCAGTCTGGTTGGGCCGAAGCTCGGCCGACGGTGCTTTGTCGATAATGTTTTTCGGGATGACCTCGCCCGAGGGCCCGAGCGCGCCCGGCGGCACATGCGTATTGCGCCAGCGCGACAGCGCATAGACCTGCATCTTGTAGAGGTCCTTGATCGGATTGAAGCCGCCGTTCATGTCGCCGTAGAGTGTGGCATAGCCGACCGACATCTCGCTCTTGTTGCCTGTCGTCACCACCATCGAGCCGAACTTGTTCGACACTGCCATCAGGATCGTACCGCGAGCGCGGCTCTGCAGGTTTTCCTCGGTGATGCCTTCCTTGGTGCCTTCGAACAGCTGCGTCAGCGCATGCGAGAAACCGTCGACCGGCTCATGGATCGGCACGATGTCGTAGCGGCAGCCGAGCGCGCGGGCGCAATCCTCGGCGTCCTTGAGCGAGTCGCTCGACGTGTAGCGATAGGGCATCATGATCGCCCGCAGCCGCTCCTCGCCGAGCGCGTCGACGGCAAGGGCAGCACAAATTGCCGAATCGATACCGCCGGACAGGCCGAGCACGACGTTCTTGAAGCCGTTCTTGTTTACGTAGTCGCGAAGGCCCAGCATGCAGGCTCGGTAATCGGCCTCCTCGCGCTCGGGAACCTTGGACATCGGGCCTTCGACGCAGGCCCAGCCTTCGTCGCCGCGCTTCCAGGTGGTGATCGCCACCGCTTCCTCGAACTGGCTCATCTGGAAGGCCAGCGAATGGTCGGCATTGATGGCGAAGGAAGCGCCGTCGAAGACCAGCTCGTCCTGGCCGCCGAGCTGGTTGGCGTAGAGCAGCGGCAGGCCGCTTTCGATAACCTGGCGGATCGCCACCTGGTGGCGTACGTCCATCTTGGCGCGATAATAGGGCGAGCCGTTCGGCACCAGCAGGATCTCGGCGCCGCTCTCGGCCAGCGTCTCGCAGACGCCGAGCTCGCCCCAGATGTCCTCGCAGATCGGGGTGCCGAGCCGCACGCCGCGAAAATTGATCGGTCCCGGCATGTCGGGACCGGCCTGGAACACGCGCTTTTCGTCGAATTCGCCATAGTTCGGCAGGTCGACCTTGAAACGCTCGGCGATGATCTTGCCGTCGTCGGCGACGATCACCGAGTTGTGCAGCCCGCTCTTGCGCCGAAGTGGCACGCCGATGATGACTCCCGGGCCTCCATCGGCGGTGTCGTTGGCGAAATCCTCCGCCGCTCGCTCGCAGGCCGAAACGAAGGCCGGCTTGAGCACCAGATCCTCCGGCGGATAGCCGGCAATGAACAGTTCGGTGAACAGAACGAGGTCCGCGCCCTGTCGCGCTGCGTCCGCTCTGGCTTCACGCGCCTTGGCAAGGTTGCCTGCGATGTCGCCGACCGTCGGATTGAGCTGGGCGACGGCGATGCGGAGGATGTCGGGCGTGGATTTTTTCGTCATGTCAGCGGTTTAGCCTCAGTATTTCCGTCGGGCAATGGGCATCGATTGGACCATCATTCGCCCATATAGGATCGCAGCTCGTCGGCTGAATGGTTGACCCCGATCGACATCGACAGGATACGAGAGATGTGCGCGCGCGGCAGCCCGGTATCGTCCGCCCATATGTTGATCTGCGCCTGGATCTTGGCCTGGTCCTTTTTCGACGTGGCAGCTTCGCCGATGTCGAGCCCAGCGTCCCGCAAGGCCAGGATCATGTCCTGCGACATGATGAAGGTGTCCCATCCGAGCCAGCGCAGCAGATACTGGCCGGTGTTGCCGCCAAGCCGGCTGCCATGCTTGCCAAGATAGGCGGTCAGCCCGACCTGCTCGCCCGCCGGCCATGCCGCAAGGAACTTGCCGAAGCTGCCATGTTCCTTGGCCACCTGTTCGACGAAAACCGCATTGTCGCGCACCGAACGTATCTTTTGCGGATTGCGCACGATGCGCTTGTCGGCGGCCAATTCGTGCCAGAAATCGTCTGGCTGGAACAATAGTCGCTTCGGCTCAAAGCCAAGGAACGCCTCTTCGAAACCTGGCCATTTCTGTTCGATGACACGCCAGACAAATCCGGCCGCGAAGACACGCTCGGCCATGGTCGACAGCACACGGTCGTCCGAAAGATTTGCCAGCGATGCGTTGTCCGGAACCGGCCCGAGCAAGGAATTGAGCACGGCCTCGCCGCCTTTGCGCTCGGCCGCGCGAGCCCGTATTCTGGCAAAATCCGGCATGTCACCTCCCAATAGCCACTGTGGCCGCTATCTTTCTATACTGATTTCCGACTGCCAAGCAGGTGAGTCATTTGCGGAGAACAAGATGAGCAAGACCGTGGCGGACCTGGCTGGCCGGTGGCTGACCCGGAAGCCGGAGCACTTGAGCGAGGTCGAAAGCAAGGTCCTGCAAAGCACCATCGACCGGCAGCCGATCTCGCGTGACGTCAACGCCAGCGTCGCCCGCCACGAAAGCACCGGCGACCGCCTTGCCGACAGCATCGCCCGGGTTGGCGGCTCCTGGGGCTTCATCCTCGGGTTTGTCGCTTTCCTCATTTTCTGGACTGCGCTCAACGCCTGGCTTCTGGGCCAGAAATCCTTCGACCCCTACCCCTTCATTTTCCTCAACCTCGTTTTGTCGATGGTCGCGGCCCTCCAGGCGCCGATCATCATGATGTCCCAGAACCGTCAGACCGAGCGCGACCGCATCGATGCCTCGCACGACTATGCCGTCAACCTGAAGGCCGAGATCGAGATCATGGCGCTGCACGAAAAGCTCGACGAGATGCGCTTCCAGGAAATCCTCATGCTGCGCGACGAGATCCGTGCCCTGTCCAGCCAAATCGACCGCATTGCCGGCGGCCAGGCGGGCAAGTCGCCGGCATGATGGCCGACGCGATCCCGTCACCTTGTCGAGCGCTTCGGGCTGCTGGCGCTGTTCACCGGCGGCGTGGCGGAGGGAATAGCCCTAGTCGATGCCGAGCGCCCTGTCGCCGCGGTCGAGGATGAGCGGGATGATGAGGTCTTCCTCATCGTCCAGGTGACGCGACAGCATGGCGACAAGACGCGCGTTCTCGTCGGCATAGGCATCTGCGGCAAAGCGCTGCCTGTCTTCGCTTTCCGCAAGGGCCTTGAGAAAGGCGTTCGCCGTCTCGGCATTGCGCTCGAGCGCGTCGTGGATCAGATGATGGTCCGCATCGAGGATCTCGAAGCCGCGCTTCAGCCGCTGCTCCACCTTGGCGAAGACCGGGAAATAGTGATGGTCCTCGACATTGTGGTGGCCATCGAGATTGCCGAGGAAATAGTTCAGGCGCGGTGCGAACCAGTTGGCGAAGCTGCGCGCGTCGAGTCGGCCCTCGCGATAGTTGCCGATGCCGTCGCTCAGCATGGCGCCGAGTTCACGGAACATGGCGTGACGCTGCAGCCACATCGACGCCATGCCGTGGACGTTCTGATGTGCTTGCCAGTCCTCGCGCGGGTATTTTTCGGCAAGCCAGCGCAGGTCTTCGGGAAGTCCGCTGCGCGCTTCAAGGTTAAGGGTGTCGGCCAGGTCAGCCATGTCGGTCTCCTTTGGTAACCGGCATGTAGGTACGCATCGCTTAGATCGGTAGTCCGAACAGACGTTCGGCGATGGCCAGGCCCCAGACGCCCAACACGATGACGATCGAGATCAACACTGCCAGCGAGCCGCAGTCCTTGGCGAGTTGGATATCGATGTTGAATTCGCGGCTGACGGCATCGCAAGCCGCTTCGATGCCCGTATTCAGCACCTCGACGGTGATCAAGAACAGGATCGAACCTATCAGCAGCGCATAGCCGCTCCACGTCGATGCGACGAACCATCCAATGGGAAATGCCGCAATCAACAGGATGATCTCCTGCTGAAAAGCCGCCTCGGTGCGCACAAGGCGGGAGAACGCACGCACCGAATTCTGGAAAGCCTTGGCAAGCCGCTCCATCAAATGCCCTTTCAATCTCTACGAAAGGGCATCATTTAGCCGCTCACGGCTCAGTCGAACAGATAGGAATCGTTGGCAAAGAAGCCATGATCGACCGAATCGTGGACCCGGCGCCCCTTGGCGCCCTCGCCAGCAGCCCCATAGGCAAAGAAGATAGGCATCAAGTGTTCGTCGGTCGGATGATTCTCGGCCGGATAAGGCGCCTTTTCCTTCCAGTTTATCAGGGCGTCGGTATCGCCCGAACCGATCTTGTCGGCGAACCACTCGGTAAAGTCGTGGACCTTGCCGGCCAGAACCGGATCGAGCTCCGCACCCCGGCGCACCGTGGTGAAATAGGCGCGCAGATTGTGCGTGATGTGCCCGGAACCGATCAGCAACACGCCTTCGTCACGCAGCGGCGCCAGCGCCTCGCCGATGGCCATATGCCACGCGGCGTCGCGATGCGGATCGATTGACACCTGGACAATGGGAATATCCGCGTCCGGGAATGCCAGCATCATCGGTGTCCAGGTGCCATGGTCATAGCCGCGCTTCTCATAGGTATGCGGGCTGAGGCCGGCGGTCTCGAGCATGCGAATACCTTCGCAGCCAGAGCTGGTTCGCCTGAAGCCGGATAGACCATCTTGTAGAGCTCTGGCGCAAAGCCGCCGAAATCGTAAATCATTGCCGGCTTCGGGTCGGTGACCACCGCGACGCCGTCGGTCTCGAAATGCGCCGAGACGATAACGATCGCCTTCGGCTTGGGCATCAGTTTCGAGACGGTCTCCAGATAGTGGCGCGCCGGCGTGTCGGCCAGGACGATGTCGGGTCCGCCATGAGAAATGAAAAGTGTGGGCAACGAGGTCATGTTCTTTTCTCCTTGCCTGGAATATACGCCGTGCGGCCCACGACGAGCAGATCGCCGTCCAGCGACGAAGCGTTCACCAAACGTGAACGCCACGAACGAAGTCGTTCACTCGTCTGCCACCACGAGATGAGGCGACGACCGTTCGTATTTCGGCAGCCCGTCATCGATCTCGTAGTAGGTGCCCTTCTGTCCGACGAAGATATGGCAGGAGCCCTCCAGGGAGACAGCCTCGTCGAAAGCGCCGGCCATGATCGAAATTTCGGGTTCGCTGTTGGCTTTCCAGAACAGCAACGATCCGCAACGGCTGCAGAAACCACGCCGAGCGAAGCCAGACGCAGCATACCAGGTGATATTTTCGCTGCCCTTGATCTCAAGCTGGCCGTCATCGACGCTCGTCGCCGCGTAATAATGACCGCTTTGTTTGCGGCATTGGGTACAATGGCAATAGACGACGCCGCGCAGCGGTCCCCTTGTGAGGAAACTCACCGCGCCGCACAGACACGCGCCCTTGCTTGAATTGTCCATCTACACCTCCACTACTGACTTGGCCCAGATTGATCCTGATCAAAGCGCAGCGGGAGCAAGATTGCGACTTTGGCTTGCTGAAAGGTACCGGCAGCAAAAATCCGGACGGAAGAATACACCTTATGGTAGAAAATCGGATGGCTTAATGGCGCAAATTAAGGAAACTTTAGCCGGATCGAATTAAGGCTGACTGCAAGCGATGGGCGCAGACGGGAACTGCGTTGTTGCCAGCACTTCTATTTCCATGCCGATAACGCCCCCGACCGGCCGAGCGTCCAGCATATCGCAGGCACGCAGGCTTTAGGCAGGCCAACTGAAACGGGTCATAGATGCAATCTGCCGCCGCCCCGACCGATCGAGGCAACGACATTGCGAGCACAGTGGTGGCAACGATGGGCCAGTTGGGCATCGTCGGCTTGCCGCGCAACTATGAGATTTTCTACGAGGCGTTGACCGGCTCCAATCCGGCGCTCAGCCTGGAAGTAATCTCGCTTGGCGACCATCCCACCCAGGAACAGCTCGACGGCATAGGGCAGAAATTCTTTGCCCAGAACCACGGCCAGGGCATCGTCGAGCAGGCACGTGAAATCCTCGCTCGCGAGTTGGAGGGCATCGCCGGCCTTTTGCGCAACGAACGCAACCACATCGAGCGTTATGGCAAGGTGCTGGACGAGACCTCGAGCGGGCTCAACAGCCGCACTGCCATGTCGCAGGAACTGCTCCAGAAGATCGCCGGCGTCATGTCTGTCGCCACCGCGTCGACGATCGATCATGGCAAGCAATTCGCCAGCACACTCGGCGACAAGACGGCAGAACTGGAGACAGTGAAGTCGAAGCTCGAGGAATACAAGAAGCTCGCCGACACCGATCCGCTCACCCATATCTGCAACCGCCGCGCCTTCGACAAGCGCATCGCCCGAATCTACAACGACAACAAGGGCATCCTGTTCTCGGCGCTGATCCTGGCCGACGTCGACCGCTTCAAAGACATCAACGATCGCCACGGCCACCCGGTCGGCGACAAGATCCTGCGCATCATTGCCGACATCTTCCAGACCAGCGTGCACAGCGACATGTTCGTCGCCCGCACCGGCGGCGAGGAGTTCGCTTTGATCGTCGAAGGCACGACCGAGGAAGCGACCTACGAGATTGCCGACCGCATCCGGCTGCTGGTCGCGCAGACGCAGTTCAAGGACATCGAACCCGGCGTCAATTGCGGCCAGGTCACGGTATCGATGGGCGTCTGCATGGCTTCCGACGGCGAAAGCCCCGAGGACCTCTACGCCAAGGCGGACCGGGCGCTCTACCGCTCCAAGCTGGTCGGCCGCAACCGCGTCACGCGCTACTCGATGATCGCCGAGCGGCCAAGCAAGAACTGGCTGCTTTACAAGAAGGACTGAAGGCAGTTCGCCTGCCAAGGGTCGCAGCCCTTTCCACCGAAGCTTTTCTGGCCTATATTTTCCAGAGAAACGGAGAGAGCCATGCAGCCCCTTCCATCACCCGGCGCAGCCACAGCCCCCGGCGCAGTCATCACCAAGGCAGCCTTGCGCGCGGCCGACATGCTTGGGCTGACCTCGAAGATCCTGTCAGCGGTCATCGGCGTGTCCGAGGCGACGGTCTCGCGCATGCGAAAGCAGGAATTTGCGCTCGAAGCCGGCAGCAAACCCTTCGAACTCGCGGTGCTGTTTGTCCGGCTGTTTCGCTCGCTCGACGCCATCGTCGGCGGCGAGGAGCCGGTGGCGCGCGCCTGGTTGCGCAACAACAACACCGCACTTGGCGCGGTTCCGCTGGAAAAGATCGTTACCATATCCGGGCTTGTCGATGTCATCTCCTACCTGGACGCCCGCCGCGCTCTCGTCTGAGGCCCGCGCCATCGATGGCCGGTGCTGGCGGCTGGTCGAGGCCCAGCACCGCATATCGACGTTGAAGCTTGTCGACGACCTCGACGAGCAGGCGGTGCTTGAACAGTTGATCGAGACGACAAAGCCTTCGATCCCCATCGAATGCCGCCACCTGCACTATCTGCTGGCGACGCCGTTCCGCTATGGCTCGAACTATCCCGCCGGCTCGCGCTTCCGCCGCGCCGGCAAGACGTTGGGCGTCTACTATGCGTCTGAAACCGTTGGCACGGCTGTCGCCGAAATGGCCTTCTACCGGCTGCTGTTCTTTTCGGAATCGCCGGATACGCCCTGGCCGAGCGACGCCGCCGAATACACGGCCTTTGCGGCGGCAATCAGCATAAGTCGCGCCATAGACCTCGGCGCCCCGCCACTGTCGTCCGACCGGGCGATCTGGACGCACCCTACCGACTATGCCGCCTGCCAGGACCTGGCCGACAGCGTCCGCGAGGCCGAAATCGGGGCGATCCGCTATATCTCGGTGCGTGATCCCTCGGGCGGCGTCAACTTCGCTCTCATGAGTTGCCGCAGCTTCGCCAAGCCAGATCCGGTCGACCACCAGACCTGGCGCATCCGCATCGGGCCGTCGGGCGTCCAGGCGCTGTGCGAATTCCCCGAGATCCGCATCGGCTTCGACCGAACCTCGTTTGCCGCAGATCCGCGCCTCAAGGACATGCGCTGGCAGCGGTAGGAGACCGAACGGCGCGGAGGCGCGCGTTCGGCATGCCACTGGGATCTCGAACGAAAAAGGCGCCGGTCGAAACCGGCGCCTTGTCTCATTGAACGGCTGGGATGCCGATCAGGCGCTGACCGCCTTCTTTTCCGGCTTCGGCGCGCTCTTGCGGAGCAGTTCCGAGACCAGGAACGCCAGCTCGATCGCCTGGTCGGCGTTGAGGCGCGGGTCACAATGCGTGTGGTAGCGGTCCTGCAGCTCTTCCGCCGTGATGGCGCGGGCGCCGCCCGTGCATTCGGTGACATTCTTGCCGGTCATCTCGACATGGATTCCGCCCGGGTGCGTGCCCTCGGAGCGGTGAATATCGAAGAAGCTCTGCACTTCGCTCAGGATGCGATCAAACGGACGCGTCTTGTAGCCGGCGGCAGTGATCGTGTTGCCGTGCATCGGGTCGCACGACCAGACGACCTTGCGACCTTCCTTCTCGACGGCGCGGATCAGCTTCGGCAGGTGCTCGCCAACCTTGTCGTGGCCGAAGCGCGCGATCAGGGTCAGACGGCCGGCCTCGTTCTCCGGGTTGAGCAGGTCGATCAGCTTGAGCAGGTTGTCGGGCGTAATCGACGGGCCGCACTTGAGGCCAAGCGGATTCTTCACGCCACGGCAATACTCGATATGCGCGTGGTCGGCCTGGCGCGTGCGGTCGCCGATCCAGATCATGTGGCCCGAGGTCGCGTACCAGTCGCCCGACGTCGAGTCGACGCGTGTCAGCGCCTGCTCATAGCCGAGCAGCAGCGCCTCATGGCTGGTGTAGAAATCGGTCTCGCGCAGCGCGTAGTTGGTCTCGGACGTGATGCCCACCGCGCGCATGAAATCCATGGTCTCGGTGATACGGTTGGCCAAGGCCTCGTAGCGCTCGCCCTGCGGGCTGTTCGACACGAAGCCGAGCATCCACTGATGCACGTTCTCAAGGCTGGCGTAGCCACCCTGCGCGAAGGCGCGCAGCAGGTTCAACGTCGCGGCCGACTGGCGGTACGCCATCTCCTGACGCGCCGGATCGGGCACGCGCGACTTCTCGTCGAAGGCCGGGCCGTTGATGATGTCGCCGCGATAGCTCGGCAGCGTCACATCGCCCTTGGTCTCGTTGTCGGCCGAACGCGGCTTGGCGAACTGGCCGGCGATGCGGCCGACCTTCACCACCGGCTGCGCACCGGCGAAGGTCAGCACGACCGACATCTGCAGGAACACGCGGAAGAAGTCGCGGATGTTGTCCGCGCCATGCTCGGCGAAGCTCTCGGCGCAATCGCCGCCCTGCAGCAGGAAGGCTTCGCCATTGGCGACGGCGGCGAGCTGCTTTTTCAGTTTTCGCGCCTCGCCTGCAAAAACCAAGGGAGGAAAGGTTGCGAGACGAGCTTCCGTTTCCGCGAGAGCCGCAGCGTCCGGATAAGCCGGAACCTGCTGAATCGGCATGTTTCTCCAGGAAGTCGGGGACCATTTCGTCATGTTCGCACCCAAAAGTTACGTAGGCGGGCACCTCACCCGCGCCATCACCCGCCTATGCGGGAACGCGGCTGTTTACACGATGCACAGCCGCTATTCCACCCTGTTTTGGGAATGTGATCGAACCTTGGGTTGCGAGTGCCTTTGGCGCTTCCCTCAACCGTCGGCTCTGACCCCGTCCCTCACCAGATAACTGGGCTTGTACATCGTCACCAGTTCTTCGGCGGCAGTCGGATGGATCGCCATGGTGCGATCGAAATCGTCCTTGGTAAGACCCGCCTTCAGCGTGATGCCAAGCAATTGCGCCATCTCGCCGGCATCCGGTCCGAGCACGTGCGCGCCAAGCACCAGACGGGTGTCGCCGTCGACGACCAGCTTCATCAGCATCTTTTCCTGCCGGCCCGAAAGCGTGTGACGCATCGGACGGAAGCTGGTGCGGTAGATTTCGAGGTTCTTGAAGCGCTTGGCGGCCTCATCCTCGGACAGGCCGACGGTGCCGATTTCCGGCTGCGAGAACACCGCCGTTGCGATGCAGTCGTGGTCGGGCTGGGTCGGATTGTCCTTGAAAGCCGTTTCAATGAAGCACATCGCCTCGTGGATGGCGACCGGGGTCAGCTGGACGCGATTGGTGACATCGCCCACAGCCCAGATGTTGTCGACGCTGGTGCGCGAAAACCCGTCGACCACGACCGCACCTTGCTTGTCGAGCTCGACACCGGCAGCCTCGAGGCCCAGCTTTTCCGTGTTCGGCGTTCGGCCGATCGCCAGCAGCACCTGGTCGACGGCCAGCGACTGGCCGGAGCTCAGCCTGACGTCGAGACGACCGTCGCCACGCCTGGTGACTTCCTGCGACACCGAATGCAAAAGGATCTTGATGCCCTTCTGCTCCATGGCTTCATGCAGGGTCCGCCTCAGGTCCATGTCGAAGCGGCTGAGGATTTCCTTGCCGCGATAGACCAGCGTGGTGTCGACGCCGAGACCGTGGAAGATGTTGGCGAACTCTACGGCAATGTAGCCGCCGCCCTCGATCATGATCGCCTTGGGCAATTCCGGGAGGTCGAACACCTCGTTGGAATAGATGCAGTGCTCGTTGCCCGGCAGCGCCGGATGGACGGCCGCGCGACCGCCCGTCGCGATCAGGATCTGGTCGGCGGTGACGGTTCTGCCGTCGGCTTCGAGGCGGATCGTGTGCTTGTCGACCAAAACGGCGCGCGAATGGATGGTCTCCCCGCCCGATCCTTCGACGTTGCGTTTGTAGATAGCCTCGAGCCGCGAAATCTCGCGCTCCTTGTTGGCGACCAGCGTCGCCCAGTCGAACTTCGCTTCGCCGACCGTCCAGCCATAACCGGCGGCATCCTCGAAATGCTCGGGAAACTGCGACGCGTAGACATAGAGCTTCTTGGGCACGCAACCGCGGATGACGCAGGTGCCGCCGAAGCGGAACTCTTCGGCGAGCGCCACGCGCTTGCCCATCGCCGCTGCGACGCGCGCCGCGCGCACGCCACCCGAACCGCCGCCGATGACGAAGAGATCGTAGTCGTACTGGGTCATGAATTCCGTCCTGAGGCTGTCATGCGGCGGGCCCGCGCGAACCCGCAAGGTCAATCAAGGTCTTTGAAGGCGCTCAACCGGCTCCGGTGCTGGAGCCGTCCCCTGGCGCCGTTTGCGCGATGTCTGGTGCGCCACAGGTAGTGGCCAACGCACCAAAAGAAAAGCCCGGCAAATGCCGGGCTCTCGCTATAGTGACCGTTGGTCGCGGAAGATCAGTTCTTCGGCGCTTCCGGTGCTGCCGCACCTTCAGCCGCGGGCGCCTTGGTTCCGGCGACAGCCTTGAGCTTCTCACCGACCTGCTCGGCCAGATCGCGGGCGATGCCGTTCTGCCAGATGTCGGCGGCCTTGACCAATTCGCGCGTCGCAATCGGGCCATTCTCGATCAGCTTCTTGCCGGCTTCGGAACTGTAGAAGGCGGCGATCTCGGTGAGATCCTTCTCGCTGAACGCCTTGGCGTAAGCGAGCGCCGATTCCTTTTCCAGGTCGGCGCGACGCGACGCGAGCGCCAGCGTGTTCTCGTCGACGGTCTGGGTGATCAGCTCCTGCATGTCGGGGTTCTGCTGGATCAACTGCTGCTTCAGGGCTGCGGCAGCCTGCGGCAGGATGCCGTCGAACGAGTCGGTTGCGTGGATCGCGGCGATCGCGTCATGCGCAGCCTTCAGGTGGGATGCGCCGATTTCCTGCGCCTGGGCCGAGAATGCGGTAAGCGCGAAAGCCGAAGCCGCCACCATGACGGAGAAGCCGCGAAGCCGGTTTGTCAAAATCATGATGAGTAAAACTCCTGTTTAGCGGGCCGGGTGAACGGTTGCGACACCGTCGGAGCCGGCAATGACGGCAACGGTGGCCAACCCCAGAAAGAGACCATGCTCTACGACGCCGGGAATGGCGTGCAGGGCATCCGAAAGCGCTCTTGTATCGGGAATACGGCCAAAAGATGCATCGATAATGAAATGTCCACCGTCCGTTACGAAGGTTTCGCCGCCGCTCTTGCGCAGCACAAGCGGACCGCTGAGACCGAGATCTTCAGCAGCCTTGGCAATGGCGATTTCAGTGGCCTTCAAACCGAACGGATTGACCTCGATCGGCAGCGGAAAACGCCCCAGCGTCTCCACCATCTTGGTCTGGTCGGCGATGACGACCATGCGCGTCGAGGCAGCCGCGACGATCTTCTCGCGCAGCAGCGCGCCGCCACCGCCCTTGACCAGGGAAAGTGCTGGATCGATCTCGTCGGCGCCATCGATGGTGAGGTCGAGTTCAGGCGTTTCGTCGAGCGTCGACAGCGGCACGCCGAGTTCACGGCACAGCGTAGCCGTGCGCTCGGACGTCGGCACGCCGATGACCTGCATGCCGGCGGCGACCTTCTCGGCCAGCAGGCGAACGAACTCCTCGGCGGTCGAACCCGTGCCGATGCCCAGGCGCATTCCGCTTTCGACATATTCCAAGGCGGCGCGCGCCGCCTCGATCTTCAAAGCCTTGGCATCCATGTTTGGTCGTAAAATCCTCGAATATCAGGCTTGGCTCCTAGCATTTTTGCCCGTTGGGTCAAAGGCTTTATGGCTGCCTGCTTGCGCCGCCCGCCCCCCGGGGCTATCGCCTGACGCAACATCTGAACGTTGGAAAGCAGAGCCATGGCCAAGCCGATCGTCGTTTTCGACCTTGACGGAACCCTCGTCGACACAGCCCCCGATCTGCTCGACAGCCTGAACCACACGCTCGTCGCCGGCGGCATGGCAAAAGTCGACGATACGGCGTTCCGCCGCTTCGTCGGCCAGGGCGGCAAGATCATGATCGAACGCGCCTATCTGGCGCAACAGCGGCAGCTTGCGGCTGCGGAGCACGAGCGCCTGCACGATGCCTTCCTCGAGCACTATACGCTCAACATTCCCGGCCGCTCGCAGCCCTACCCCGGCGTCATCGCCGCCATGGACCGGCTGGCAGCTGCCGGCTACACGCTTGCCATCTGCACCAACAAGTATGAAAGCCTCGCCCGCAACCTGATCCAGGGCCTGGGCCTCTCCGACCGCTTCGCCGCGATCACCGGTCCGGAAACCTTCGGCATTCGCAAGCCCGACCCCCGCCATCTCACCGAAACCATCGCGCTCGCCGGCGGCGATGTCGCGCGCGCCGTGATGGTCGGCGATTCGGTCACCGACATCGACACCGCCAAGGCTGCCGGCATTCCGGTCGTCGCCGTCGATTTCGGCTACACGGATCGCCACGTCCGCGAATTCGAACCGTCGGCGATCATCTCGCACTATGACGAACTGACGCTGGACCTCGCACAAAAGCTTATTGATGCGGCAAGTCGCTAAAGCCGCCTTGACACCGCCGCTCGGGCTCCACTATATCGCCGCTACGTTCGGCCTGCGGGCCTCGGACGGGCGATTAGCTCAGCGGGAGAGCACACCCTTCACACGGGTGGGGTCATAGGTTCAATCCCTATATCGCCCACCATTCTTTTCAAAGACTTAGCCAGATTTCTTAAGCAAAAAGCGCGGGCGCCTGGAATCCCGAACTGGAAATCTCCAGACAAGCCGAAGCGCGACAAGAGACAGCCAGATCCATCGGAGCAGCACCATGCCCAGGTCAAGAGCTACAGTCGCAACCGAACACGGCAGCCGCTATCTCCAGCAACTTTGCAAGCACTGGGGGCACAAGTTCGCGGTCGACTTCACGCCGACTGAAGGACGCATCGACCTCGGCGAAGGCCGGATCGTCGAACTGTCCGCAGATGACAAGGCACTGATGCTTGAGCTTGAGGCCGACGACATCGAGCGCCTGCAGCAGGTCGTGGTCGATCACATCGTCCGCTTCGCCTTCCGCGAAGAACTGGCCTTCGACTGGCGTCCCGCAGGCTGACCGTCGGCGCCACAGCCAACCGACAGCCGACATCCTTGATTCGACAGGGCCTTGGGTCCGCGAGTCATCGCGTGCCTGCTATCAACTTTGCTTCCCGGCCACTTGAAACGCCGTAGAACGAGAATAATTGAGGCGCATGGCTGTCGATGCGACCACATCAGCAATCATTGCCGAACTCTACACGGCCCTGGAAGAACTCGGCGCCGAGCCCGAGCTTCTGGCGACAGTACGCGAATGGGGGAAGACGCTCAGCGACGACGACGTCCTGACGCAACTCAGGGCGTTCAACCGCACAGGCACCATTTTCGAACGGATCATCTGGGATCTCGACTGATTCTTGCGATCGATCCCAGGCCAACAGGCGCAGTGTTCCAGAACGGTCACTCGACAAGTTTCCGCCCTCTCGAACTACCAGAATCACGAGTCGGCGGATTTCGGCTTCTACATCCAAAAAGGCACGTTCGAGGAATACGCCACCTTCGGTCGAGGCCACGGCCATGACCTTGGCGAGTTCGACCGCTATCACAAAGACCGGGACTTGGCCGGTGGTCAACGGCACCGACGAAAGCTCGCGGACGCCGATGCTGTAGGCTCAGATGCTCGGCGCGCGCACCGCTTCGGTCCTGGCGATCGCATCTTTCAGCCTGGCGTCGCGGTCGTAGACGTCGCCAAAATACTCGACCTTGCCGCCGAGTTCCGGCCAGGCCGTAAAGTAGGCGACGTAGACCGGGATCTTGCGCGATACCTTTTCGGACGAATGGCCCTGCTTGAGCTTGTCGGCGATGTGAGCGACGTCCGTGCCAAGAACCGCAGCAGCCATGCCGCGCGGATCGGACAGGCGGATGCAGCCATGACTGAAGGCGCGGCTGTCGCGGTCGAAAAGCGCCTTCTGCGGCGTGTCGTGCATGTAGATGGCGTGCTTGTTGGGGAACAGGATCTTGAGTTCGCCCAGCGCATTGGCCTCGCTCGGTGCCTGGCGCACGCTGTAGGGAACCTTGGCCCCGTACTGCCCCCAGTCGATCGCCGAGGACGGAATGCGCTTGCCACGCGAATCGGTGACCTCGTAGCCGGCCCGGTCGAGATAGCTGGGATCATTGCGCAGGCGCGGCAGCATCTCGTTGACGATGATCGACTGCGGCACGCCCCAATAGGGGTTGTAGTCGACCTGCTCGATTTCGTCCTGGAAGAAGCTGGTCTGGTTGGTGGTCTTGCCGATCACCGTTTTCATCTTCAGCTTCTCTGTACCGCCGTCGATGAAACTCGCGGTGTAGGCCGGCTGGTTGATGAACACCCGTGGACTGCCGAGATCCGATGGCAGCCAGCGGATCTGCTCGAGCGCCACCAGAACCTTGTCGAGCCTGTCGGCCCTCGACGTGCCGGCGAGCGTCGCCACCGTGCGCGGGCCGATGACGCCGTCCGGCTTCAGCCCTGCCCGCTTCTGTACCGCCTCCATCAGCGGCACGAGATCAGCGGTATAGACCTCGCTGTCGACCTGACGCGCCAGGAGTTCGCCGAACTCCCCGCCCAGCTCGTCATCGAGGTCGCGCGCGATCAGATGCAGCAGCTTGGGCAGCTCGGCGCTTGTCTCGCCCGGCTTCAGCAGCAGCTTCGGGTCGACGACGATATCGTTTTCCTCGCTCGCCCGCAGCGCCTCGAGTTCGACGCGCAGCGCCTGGTATTCCGGGTTCTTCGGGTGAAGGCCTTCAAGTGTGGCGCGCGCGTCCGAAGCAGCGCCCAACCCCTTCAGCAGCCCCACCATGTCGAGCGGCTTGGGCGCGAAGTCGTAGTAGCCGGAGATGCGGTTGGGGTCGATCCGGCCGTCCTGCGCGTCATGCGCGTAGCGCAGCACGCGCGCCGACAGGGCCATCTCGAAACGGATCAGCGCCTTCATGCGCGCAGTGGTATCGGCCATGTCGTAGCCGGCCGGCGGCACCGCAACGGCATAGTCGGCGCTGTGCAGACCGTGGCTCGCCGCGTCGCCCAGCACGCGGACGGAGTCTTCCGCGCGGCTGTTGGCCGACTGGCCGGTCACCCAGATGAAATCGGGGCTTGCCGAATAATGGTCGACAAGCGCCTTGGCGATGTCGCGCTCGGCAAGAAGGTCGAACTCTGTGAGCCCGGCCAGCGCCTCCCGAAATGCGGTGCCGGAAAGCGATGGCTCGAGCGACACCGACTGGGCGGCGGCGTTCAGCTTGGAAAAATCGACCGGCACCAGTTGGTCTGTCTTGTAGGTGTAGTAGGACGGAGCACTGATCTTCGCCGGCGCCGCGCGCTTCGGCGCCTTTTTCGGCGCCGGCGGGAACTCGCCGTGCGGCTGGCGCATCGGCCTGGAATTGCGGCTGTTGCCGCCAAACAGGATATCGAAGAGGTTTTGCGCGCTCGCATCGGGCGCGCCCATCGCAAGGATCGCGGCAAGCGCCACCAAGGGCAGCGAAACCGGCTTCTTCAGGAAAGCACTTTTCATAAAAACACCCGTCCCCGTCGGAAACATGGTCTGGAATCTCCCCATGCGCCGATCGAGGATTTCCTGTCGCCGAATGGCGGATGTAAGGCGCGACTGCATCGATTCATACTGATAACGTTAAGCTTCCATAAATTTCCCGGTCGCTGTTGCAGAACAGTTTCACATCAGCGTGAACTTGTGGACCATGCTGGCACAATTCGCGAAGGGTGACACCAGCGGCCTGTTCATGCGAAAGCTTGGTCGGGCAAGACGAGATGACGCGAGGTCAAGTTGAAGAAGGGCTACAGGCAACTGCTCGATGAAGCCAACGCGGTGGTCGAGGTCGTCTCTCCCGAGGCGGCGGCAACGCTGCTCGACGATCCCGGAACGGTGTTCGTCGACCTGCGCGACCCGCGCGAACTGCAGCGCGACGGCGCAATTCCCGGTGCCCAGCATTGCCCGCGCGGCATGCTGGAATTCTGGATCGACCCTGACAGCCCCTACCACAAGGCGTTCTTTTCCAGCGGCAAGAGCTTCGTTTTCTTTTGCGCCGGTGGCTGGCGTTCGGCGCTTGCGGCCAAGACCGCCGGCGACATGGGACTGGAGCCGGTGAAGCACGTCCTCGGCGGCTTCTCCGCCTGGCGCGACGCTGGCCTTCCCATTGTGCCCGCATCGAAGAAGGCATGAAGGAGACTACTGCACGTATTCAGGGACTAGCCGGTCGGTGACGAAATCGATGGCCGTGCGCACGACTGTCGCGTCGGACAGAATGCGCCGATGCCCGAGCCCGTCGGCCCAGAACATCCTGACATGATTGCCCGCAGCTGCCATCGCATGCGCCTCGGCCGCAGGCACCTCATGGTCGTCGGGCGCATGCATCACCATGACGGGGATCGGCAAGCGCGCCAGCAGGCGCGAACTGACGAACTGCGCGAGCGGTCGGCCGGTGACGCGCTCGACCTGCTGCTCCATCGCCTTCTGCGTGCGCGCGCCGAGATCGAGATAGCGGCCGAACTCCTCAAACAGCCGGGGCATCGAATTGGGCGCGGCGATCAGCACCAGCCGCTCGGCTGGAACAGCCGCGAAACCGCTCACGGTTCCGGCCGCCGCATTGACGGCGATGGCTCCGCCGAACGAATGGCCGACAATCGCTGCGAACGGTCCGAACCATTGCCCGGCGAGGCTGACGGCTTCGACGGCCTTGCCCATGTCCAGCGCCCTGCCCGGCGAGCCGCCATGGCCTGGCAGGTCGAGCGAAACAACCTTATGTCCGGCGCTGACATATCCCTCGATCAGTGCGCGCATGTACTCGGTTCGAGAGCGCCAGCCATGTATCATCAGGACGGTGCCCTTCGAGCGCATCTGCCGGGGCCGGAATTCGTGCACCGCGACACAACCGGCGGACGTCTTGATTCGGTGATGACGGGCCTCCGACATGAAGGCGGAGGCGCGACCGATGGCGCGCCTTTCGCCGTCCGACAGGCTTCGCTGCGGCGGCGTGCGTCGGAACAATTCGAATGCCGCCCGCCCGGCAAGCCGCGGCGAAACAACCTCGCCAACGCCGACAAGGCCGCGGATGACCTTAAGCCCGATTGATGCCATAGTGATCGTCCATCCATCAGTTCAATCATGAACATAATAGTTCAATCATGAACAATAAGCAAGATTTGTCGTGGGACAACCCGCGGTTCCGGAATTGGGTTGCGGTCGCGAAAGCGTGCCATTCGATGGAGCGCGCGCTGGCGCAGGCGCTGCAGCCCTTTGATCTCAAGCCGGCGCAGCTCGACGTGCTGATGAACCTCTACCGCCACCCCGACATGTCGCAGCACGACCTTGCCCGCAAGCTGCTGGTCGGGCGCTCGAACATCACCATGCTCCTGCCTCAACTCGAAAAGCGGGCGCTCGTCCACCGCGAGGCCGATGCCAAGGATCGACGTGTCATGCGGCTCAGGCTGAGCGCCGATGGCGAAGCGCTGCTCCTGCGGGCGCTGAAGGCCTATGGCGGGCTAATCGAAAAAGCGATGAGCGCTTCGACACCGGAACAATGCGACATGATTGGTGCGCATATGCAGCGCGTCGCCGAGGCGCTGAAGGAATAGGCCGCAATCGCCGCGAGCGACCTATCCAACGCCTTGAGAGCCAACGCTGCGCTAGGCCGTGACGTTGGCCGTCCGCCTGCCCCGCTGCGGCGCGGGCTTGGCAAGCGACCTGACGTAGCCGAGCGCGGCAGCGCCCAGGCCAGTAGCCAGCACCCACCACGCCGGGCGGATGGAGTAGGAAAACTGCAGATTGGCGTTGAGGACCCGGCTGACGGGAACGCCCGTCGCCAGGCCGTACCACGCAGCCTCCACGAGCACCGTCGCCAACGCCGCGCCAACCGCAAGCGCCACAAGGACCAGCGGCGAGGTCAGCGCATAGCCGCGCCAGTGCGCGAGACGATAGAGCATCAACAGCACGAACAAGCCGGCCATCAGCGTCGGCTGGTAGACATCGGCCTTGGATTGCATGAAGAAATGCAGCGCGGCCAGGATGCCGATGGCGTAGACGACCTTGTGCAGCCTGTTCCAGTTCGCGCCGAGCTTTCTGATCGCCGCATCGGTCGAGGTGGCGCCAAGCACGCCAAGGCCGAGCAGCGCAACGAAACCGATGGTCAGGTAAATGCGCAGGACGATCTCGCTCGCCACCCGGAGCACGTCCCAGTTCATGTCGAAAAAATACAGGGTCAGGTGCGCCAGCGCGTAGCAGAGCGCGGCGATGCCCAGCATGCGGCGGACCTGGATCAGCTTCGGCCATTGCCCGATGCGCCGCAGCGGCGTCACCGCCAGCGACAACAGCACGAACCGGATAGCCCAGTCGCCGGTGAAATGGATGGCGGCCGAATAAGGCCGCGGCCCGAGGATTCCGCCGGTCGGCGCCACCGATGGGAATCCTGTCGCGGCGTAATAGGCAAGCAAAAGCGCCGGCGTCAGCGTGCCCACCAGCACGGCAGCTTTCAGCGGCGAGAATTTTCCGGCGCGGTCAGTCCAGGGCTTCATGCGAAAACGGCTCCCAACTCTGTGCTGGTATACGTCGCCATCGCTGCCGAAGTTACATCGCGGCAATCACTTTGTTTTGAGGCCAGCGGCATCGACCGGTGGCCTGAGCCTACCACATCGATGTCTTGGCGCGCTCAGGCCACTCGCGGTCATAGGCCCCGCCATCGATATTGGCTCGGCTGGTCACGGCAAGGATTTGTCCTGGCGTCGGCAACGACTTTGGATCGGCGTGGCGTTCCGGGTTCCACAGTTCGGATCGGATGATGGCGCGGGCGCACTGGAAATAGACCGCGTCGACCTCGATCACCGTGACCGAGCGCGCCGGCTTGCCTTCGACGCTGAACGATGCACACAGCTCGGGGTCGACGGTGATATGAGCGCGCCCGTTGACGCGCAGCGTCGTACCCGACCCCGGCACCAGGAACAGAAGCGCCACCCTCGGATCCCTGATGATGTTCTTGAGCGAATCGGCCCGGTTGTTGCCGCGGCGGTCCGGCATCATCAACGTGCGTGGATCGTCGATGCGGACGAAACCGGCGAGATCGCCGCGCGGCGAGCAGTCCAGCCCTTCCGGGCCGCTGGTCGCCAGCGACACGAATGGCGATGCCTCGATGAAAGCCGCATATTCGGGAATGATGTGGTCGAGTTCCTTCACCAGCGACGTTTCGCCGGGAAGACCATAGAGCGCCTCGAGCTGTTCAACCGTCTCAATCACCGCCATCGTCCTGCCTTTCGCTGTTTGCGCGGTTCTTAGCCGACAAGTGTGAACTGGCGACGACGGCTCTATTTGTCGCGGGAAAGGCCTTTCTCAGCCAACTCGTCAAGATAACCCTGCCAGCGCACGCCTTGCTCGTGACCGAGCGTATGCAGGTAGTTCCAGGTGAAGATGCCGGTGTCGTGGAAATCGTCAAAGGTGATGCGCACGGCGTAGTTGCCCACCGGCTCGATCTTGAGGATCGCGACGTTGCGCTTGCCAGGCACCGTCACCCGCTGTTCGGGCGAATGACCCTGCACTTCCGCCGACGGCGACAGCACGCGAAGCAGCTCCGCCGGCAGCTCGAACGGAGCGTGGTTCGGGAAGGTCACAGTTAACAGCTTGCGATCCTTGGAGACCCTGAGTTCCTTTGGCGCCGACATATCCGCTCCCCTTGAAGACATCTCCGGTTACGCCGAAACCGCGCCAAATGGCAAGCATGCCCTGCCCTCGCCAGCGTATGGCCTGTGCCTCGCGGCGAGGACTCCCCTGCAGTGTCAGCGCTGGCGCTTGCGGCAATGACCGGCGCGCGCCATCGACGATTGCTCCAATGCCAGCAACTCGAATGCGACGGAGGCGACACCAGGTGCCCGGTTCCGGCCGCAAACTGACAGGCGCTCCGGTTCTGAAAAATGCAATACTGCTGACAATGAGGACGCGCATTGTCCAAATGTTGCCTGAAATCGCCCTTCGGGCTTGAAGGGGAAGGTTTTTTGAACGACATGAAAGAGTGCGGTCCGGGAAACCGCCTGCGGGAGTGAGCAAAGGCGAAATGGAAAAGCACGGCAGCAACATGATCGACCCGTTCGGGCGTGCGATTTCTTATCTGCGCGTGTCGGTGACCGACCGCTGCGATTTCCGCTGCACCTATTGCATGGCCGAGGACATGGCCTTCCTACCCAAGAAGGACCTGCTGTCGCTGGAAGAGCTCGACCGCCTCTGCACCGTGTTCATCGAAAAGGGCGTCAGGAAGCTGCGCCTCACTGGCGGCGAGCCACTGGTCCGCAAGAACATCATGCACCTGGTGCGCCAAATTTCCCGGCATCTCGACAGCGGCGCGCTGGAAGAGCTGACGCTGACGACCAACGGCTCGCAGCTGTCGCGTTTCGCGCGGGAATTGGCCGATTGCGGCGTCAAGCGCATCAACGTTTCGCTCGACACCCTCGACCCCGAGAAGTTTCACGCGATCACCCGCTGGGGTCAGCTTGCAAAGGTGCTGGAAGGCATCGACGCCGCCCAGGCAGCAGGGCTCCACGTCAAGATCAATGCGGTTGCCCTTAAGGGCTTCAACGACGCCGAAATCCCGGAAATGCTGCGCTGGGCTAACGGCCGCGGCATGGACCTGACCGTCATCGAAACCATGCCGATGGGTGAGATCGACGCCGATCGCACCGACCAGTACCTGCCGTTGTCGCTGCTCAGGGCCAGTCTCGAACGCCAGTTCACCCTCACCGATATTCCATTCAAGACGGGCGGGCCAGCGCGTTATGTCGATGTCGCCGAGACCGGCGGCAAGCTCGGCTTCATCACGCCGATGACGCATAATTTCTGCGAGAGCTGCAATCGCGTCCGCCTGACCTGCACCGGCACGCTCTACATGTGCCTCGGCCAGGACGATGCCGCCGATCTCAGAACGCCCTTGCGCGTCTCGGAAGGCAACGAACTGCTGGCAGCAGCGATCGACGAGGCGATCGGCCGCAAGCCCAAGGGACATGATTTCGTCATCGACCGCCGCACGAACCGACCGTCCGTGTCACGCCATATGAGCGTCACGGGAGGCTGAACGAAGCTGTTTTCGTTCGGCGGCCATGGCAGGATACCCAAGGAGGACTGGCATGGCTTATCGGCCTAGCATGTTTTTGCCCGCTGCAGTGCTCCTGTTGGCGATTGCCGCGCCTGCGGCGGCCAAGCCGTTCATCTACACCAATGCGCGCTTTGGCACTTCGGTGACCTTCCCCGCGGAAGTGTTCACCGGCAAGGCCGACGAACCGGCCAATGGCGACGGACTGACCTGGCTTGCGCCCGACGGTGCGAGCCTTGCGGCATACGGCTCCTACAACGCCCTCGAACAAACACCCGAACAGCTGGCGGATTTCAGTTCCGAAGGCTTGGACGTGAGCTTTCGCAAGGTGGGCAAGAATTGGGTGGTGCTGTCAGGTCGCGACGGCGCGAACATCTTCTATCAGCGTTTCGAATATGGCAGAAACGGCGTGATCCATGCCTTTCTGCTCAAGTATCCCGCGACGGCCAAGGCGAAATACGATCCACTTGTCCGCAGCATCGCCGAAAGCCTCAACGGCCCCTGAAGCGGAACGAGCAACGCTGGTCCATGCAATTGGGATTGCTGTTTTCGGCAGCCCTGCTTAAGCCTTGGGCAACACGCAGCATGGGATGCTCAATTGCCCCTTTCTTCCAACGTACGCGGCGCGATGTTCATGGTCGTCGCGATGGCAGCATTCACGTTCAATGACACGCTGAGCAAGCTGGCGTCACAAGCGATCAATCCGGGTCAGTTGATGCTCGTGCGCGGCCTGTTCGCGACCGTCCTGATTTGCCTCCTGGCCTGGCAGCAGGGCGCGTTCACGAACGCGCGCCAGAACATGCATCCCATGGTGTTCCTGCGCCTGTTTGGCGAAATCGGCGGAACCGTAACCTTCCTCGCCTCCTTGCCTCACCTGCCGCTGGCCAACATATCGGCGGTGCTGCAGGCGCTGCCCCTGGCGGTGACGATGGGAGCCGCCCTCTTCCTTGGCGAAGGTGTCGGCTGGCGGCGCTGGCTTGCCATTGCGATTGGCTTCAGCGGCGTGTTGATCATCGTGCGGCCGGGCATGGACGGGTTCAATGCGTTTTCCGTGCTCGCGCTGGTCTCGGTCGCATTTTGTGCGCTGCGCGACCTGGCAACCCGCAAGATCCCGAGCCACATCCCCTCGTTGTTCGTCTCCGCCGTAACGACCGTCATCATCACCCTGACCGGCGCCCTGACAGTCGTGCCCTTCGGCGGATGGCAGCCATTGTCGCTCGAGCTCATCTTCTACCTCGCCGGCGCAGCCGTTCTGGTATTGTTTGGCTATCAGTTCGTCATCATGGCGATGCGCGAGGGCGACGTCTCCTTCATCGCGCCGTTCCGCTACACGTCGTTGCTATGGGCCATCGCCATGACCATCGTTGTGTTCCATGACTTCCCCGACCTGGTGATGCTGGGCGGCGCAGCGATCATCGTCGCCTCCGGCCTCTATTCGCTGTACCGCGAGAGGGTCGTCGGCAAGGACCGGCCGGCGGCGGAAAGCACCAGCCCCTCGATGGCTCCGGACGGCGTGTGATGACGGTCGCCGGGCTCATTCTGGCTGGCGGGCGCTCAAGTCGCATGGCGGGCGCCGACAAGACGCTGATGCCGCTCGCGGGAAAACCTCTTGTGCGGCACGTGCTTGAACGTCTCGCACCCCAGGCTTCGCCCATCGCCATCAACACCAACGCCGCCGCCGCTTTGTTCTCGGGTTTCGGCGTCGCTGTCATCGGCGACACCATCGCCGGCTTTCAGGGCCCCCTTGCAGGCGTTCTCGCCGGACTGGAATGGGCGCCCCCGGGGGCAACGCATGTGTTCAGCGTCGCCGCCGACACACCATTCTTCCCCCTCGACCTGCGCCAGCGCCTGGAACTTGGCGCGAAACCCGGACGCATCACGGTAGCCGCTTCCGGTGGCCGGATACATCCGACATTTGCGCTCTGGCCTGTCGGTCTGCGCCAGGAGCTTGCGAGGTTTCTGGAAAGCGGCGATACCCGAAGGGTCATGACTTTCATTGAGCAGGCAGGCATGGACGTGGTTGAATTTCCAACGCAGCGCGTTGGCCGGACGGCGGTCGATCCGTTCTTCAATATCAACAGGCGCGAGGACCTGGCTGCCGCCGAAGACATGCTTGGCGGGGCAGACTGATGGCGCACCGCGTTTTTGGCATCACCGGCTGGAAGAACTCCGGCAAGACCACGCTGACCGAACGGCTGGTCACCGAACTGGTCGGGCGCGGCTGGCGCATTTCGACCATCAAGCATGCCCACCACGATTTCGACATCGACAAGCCGGGCGCCGACAGCTTTCGCCATCGCGAGGCCGGCGCCAGCGAAGTGGCGATCGTTTCGGGCCGACGCTGGGCGCTGATGCACGAATTGCGCGGCGAGGACGAACCGACGCTGCAGGACGTGCTGGGACGCATCGCCCCTTGCGATCTCGTGCTTGTCGAGGGCTACAAGCGCGAGGGCCACGCCAAGATCGAAGCGCGACGCCTCGAGGCCAAGGACCGTTCTCCACTGGCCGCCAACGATCCCGCAATCGTGGCGATTGCCTCCGACCATCCGATCGCGGGAGAGCGTCTGCCGGTCTTCGGCATAGACGACGTCGCCGCCATTGCCGACTTCATCGAGTTGCAGACGGGCATGAAAAACAATGACGCAGCGTCACCCGAAGGTGGCCGAAGCATCTCTGCAAAAAACTGAATCCCGATTGATTTCCAATGGAAAACAGTGGGAGTATCGCCGTCAGCAACGGGAGGAAACCTTCCGTCAGCCAGCCGACCTGAGAGGAATTGGCTGGTAGCCAACAGAGAGGAACACGATGAAGATTTCAACCCGTATCGCCCTCGCCGCGACGACGGCCCTGGCGCTGACCATCGGCGTGGCGCAGGCGCAGGAAAAGACGCTCAAGATCGCCACCGAAGGCGCTTACCCTCCCTACAACAACCTGACCTCCGACGGTAAGCTCGTGGGCTTCGACGTCGACATCGCCAACGCGCTTTGCGAAGAGATGAAGGCCAAGTGCGAAATCGTCGCCCAGGAATGGGACGGCATGATCCCGGCGCTTCAGGCCGGCAAGTTCGACGCCATCATCGCCCAGATGTCGATCACGCCGGAGCGCAAGGAGAAGATCGACTTCTCGAATAAGTACATCAACACGCCCGCCGTGATCGCCGCTGCAAAGGACAGCGACATCAAGGGCGTGACCAAGGAAGACCTCGCCGGCAAGACAATCGGCGTGCAGGGCTCGACCATCCACTACAACTACGCCGAGAAGGTCTTCACCGACAGCGAGATCAAGTCTTATCCGACCGCTGACGAATACAAGCTCGACATGGCCAACGGCCGTCTCGACGCGGTCAGCGACGACGCCGTGACCATGGGCGCCTGGCTGGAAACGGCTGATGGTGCGTGCTGCAAGATCGTCGGCATCATTCCGAACATGCCGGAAATCCACGGCGACGGCGCTGGCGTCGGCGTGCGCAAGGGCGATGCCCTGGCAGGCGAATTCACCGCTGCCATCGCGGCCATCCGCGCCAACGGCAAATACAAGGAAATCAACGACAGGTACTTCAAGTTCGACGCCTACGGCGAGTAAGCCCGTCAAGGCCCGAGCGATGCACAGGCGGCGGGACAAGTTCCCGCCGCCTGTCTAAAGTAGAAAGACAACGATAAGCCGCCACCAAGGCCGGCAGCCTCCGCAACGAGGGGCGAAAGGGGACAGGCGACCGATGCAGAGCATCTGGGGGCTTTTGAGTTTCGGACCTGACGGCTGGGGCGACGACCTGTTGCGCGGGGTGTTCGTTACCGTTTCCCTGGCCCTGGTGACACTGCCGCTGGGGTTGCTGATCGGCTTCTTCGTCGCGCTTTCCAAGCAATCCAGCGAGCCCTCGCTGCGGCTTGCCGGCAACATCTACACCACCATCTTTCGCGGCCTGCCCGAACTGCTGACGCTGTTCCTGGTCTTTTACGGCGCGCAGATCGGCATCCAGCAAGTCGTACGGTTCATAAGCCCGGACGCGACTGTCGAGATCAACAGCTTCGTCGCCGGTATGATTGCCTTGGGCGTGGTGTTTTCGTCCTACGCCAGCGAGGTGTTCCTGTCGGCCTTCCGCGCCATCCCAAAGGGCCAGTATGAAGGCGGCTACTCCGTTGGCCTGTCGCCGCGCCAGACGATGCGGCTCATCATCCTGCCCCAACTGGTGCGCATCGCCCTGCCCGGCCTTTCCAATCTCTGGCTGATCCTGCTCAAGGACACCGCGCTGGTCTCGGCCATCGGCTTGACCGACATCGTGCGCCAGGCAAGCATCGCGGCACGGGTGACCAAGCAGGCCTTCCTCTTCTTCGGCGTCGCCTGCCTGATCTATCTGGCCCTCGCCATCATTTCTTCATTCGGCATCGCGGCCATCGAGCGCCGGGTCGGCAAGCGCGAGGCAACACGATGAACGCCTCGGTGGAAACGGCGCAGAAGGCACAGCGCCCACCGGCCCCGCCACGTGGCTGGCCGCGCGCGCGCATTTTCGGCTCGGCCCTGGTCGCCTTCTGGATCTTGTTCGGCATCGGCATCGTCGCCTATCTGTTCAGCGCCTGGAACCCCGAGCTTTTCGCCAAGTACGCGCCCTCCTATATCTCCGGGCTGGGCGTCACGCTGTCGCTGGTCGCGATCTCGATCGTGCTTGGCGCGATCCTGTCGATACCGATCTGCTACGCGCGCATGTCGAGCAACCGCGTTCTCAACGCGATCTCCTACGGCTACGTCTATTTCTTCCGCGGCACGCCGCTCTTGGCGCAAACGTTCCTGATCTATTACGGCTTCGGCTCGTTCAAGCCGCAGATCGAGATGGTCGGCCTTTGGGGCTTCTTCCGCGAAGCCTGGTATTGCGCCATTTTCGCCTTTGCCCTCAACACGGCCGCCTATCAGGCGGAAATCCTGCGCGGCGCCATCGAAAGCGTCGGCAAGGGCCAGTGGGAGGCGGCTTCGGCGCTTGGCCTGACCAAACTCCAGACCATGTACAAGGTGATCCTGCCGCAGGCGCTGGTGGTTGCGCTGCGCCCTTACGGCAACGAGATCATCCTGATGATCAAGGGTTCGGCCATCGTCGCCATCATCACCGTCTACGACCTGATGGGCGAGACGCGCCGTGCCTTCTCGCGCACCTTCGACTTCCAGACCTACATCTGGGCAGCCCTGCTCTATCTCGCCCTGGTCGAAACGCTGCGCCACTTCGTCGACTGGATCGAACGCCGCATTACCCGCCACATGCATCGCTGATCCCGGTCCGGGATTGGTCACCGCGAAGCTTGACGAATCCGCTCCATGGCATAGACCTCTGACAACGATTTTCGGCGTTCAAAGGGTTTGCAATGGCATCTGTCGCGTTTCTGGGCCTCGGCGTCATGGGCTACCCCATGGCCGGCCATCTCAAGATCAAGGGCGGCCACGACGTCACCGTCTACAACCGGACCACGGCAAAGGCCGAGAAATGGGCGACAGAGCACGGCGGCAGCCGCGCCCCGACACCGGCCGAGGCGGTCCGGGGCAAGGACTTCGTCTTCGCCTGCGTCGGCAATGACGATGACCTGCGCGCCGTCACAATCGGCTCGGACGGCGCCTTCCAGACGATGAAGAAAGGCGCGATTTTCATCGACAACACCACCGCATCCGCCGAAGTCGCGCGTGAACTCGCCGCTGAGGCAGCCACACGCGGCATCCATTTCCTCGACGCGCCCGTCTCCGGTGGCCAGGCCGGCGCCGAAAATGGCGTTCTGACGGTCATGGTCGGTGGCGAGCAGGCTGTTTTCGACCAGGCACGGCCGGTCATCGACGCGTTTGCCCGCATGGTCGGCCTGATGGGGCCGACGGGCGCCGGCCAGCTCACCAAGATGATCAACCAAATCTGCATCGCCGGCCTCGTCCAGGGACTGGCTGAAGGCATCCATTTCGGCAAGAAGGCGGGGCTCGACATCGAAAAGGTCGTCGAGGTCATCTCCAAGGGAGCCGCCGGCTCCTGGCAGATGGAAAACCGCCACAAGACGATGAACGCGGGCAAATACGACTTCGGCTTCGCCATCGACTGGATGCGCAAGGATCTCGGCATCTGCCTCGCCGAGGCCGACCGCAATGGCGCCAAGCTGCCGGTGACCGCCCTTGTCGACCAGTTCTACAAGGACGTGCAGTCGATGGGCGGCAACCGCTGGGACACGTCGTCCCTGCTCGCCCGGCTGGAAAGGTAGCACGACATGGTCCTGGCGCCGGCATCGACCGCCGAGGAGATTGTCGCGCATCTGCGCACGCTTGCCTCGGACGAGAGCCGCGCCGGCATGGCCAGGTTCGGCATCGCCACCGATCGGGCGCTCGGCATCCCCAATGCGGTGATCAACCCGATCGCTCGGCAGGTGAAGCGCGATCACGGCAGGGCCCTGGCGCTGTGGGCGACCGGCATCCGCGAAGCGCGCCTTCTGGCGATCCTCACCGACGAACCGGCGAAAGTGAAGCGGGCGCAGATCGACGCCATGGCGGTGGACTTCGACAGCTGGGAAATCGTCGACCACGCGGCCCACCTGATCATCGGCGCCAAGCTGGCGCACGAGGTCGTCCCCGCCTATGCCGCCGACGAGCGCGAATTCGTCCGGCGCGAGGCGTTCGCGATCATCGCCACGGGCGCCGTGCACCTCAAGAAAGAACCGGACGAGACCTTCATCGCCTGGCTCGACCTGGTCGAGGCCCATGCCGAAGATGACAGGAACTTTGTCAAGAAGGCGGTCAACTGGGCACTGAGGCAGGTGGGCAAGCGCTCGCTTGCGCTTCATGGCCCTGCCCTCAGCTTGGCTGACAAGCTGGCCGCCTCGGACAGCAAGGCGGCGCGGTGGATCGGCAAGGACGCATCCCGCGAACTCGCCGATCCGAAGACGCTTGCGCGCCTTGAAGCCAAGCGATGATCAGGCGGCGCTGGCGCCGCTTTCCTTGTCGAGGATCATGTAGTCGAGCGGCATTTCGGTCGTGTACTTGATCTGCTCCATGGCGAACGAAGACGACACGTCGCGGATTTCGATCTTGGCGATCAGCCGCTTGTAGAAGGCGTCATAAGCGCCGATATCGGGCACCACCACGCGGAGCAGGTAATCGACATCGCCGCTCATGCGGTAGAACTCGATGACCTCGGGGAATTCCTGGATCACTTCGGAAAAGCGGCGCAGCCATTCGTGGCTATGCGAATTGGTGCGGATAGCCACGAAGACGGTGACGCGCGCATTGATCTTCTCGGGGTCGAGCAACGCCACGCGACGCTTGATCACGCCCTCTTCCTCGAGCTTCTGTATCCGCCGCCAGCAGGGCGTCGTGGAAAGCCCGACTTTCTTGGCGACATCGGCAACGGCCAGCGTTGCATCCTCCTGAAGGAGGCGAAGTATTTTCCTGTCGAGGCGGTCCATTTTTGGCTCCGTTAGAAAAGGTTCGCCATAATCCTGATATTGCCCCGACCATACAAGAAAGGAATTCTCCGCGCACCACGCATCTTCGGTATGGAATTCCAAATCGCCAGCTAGAGGCGATGCCGGATTTCTGCCTTGAGAAAAGGCAGCAATTCCATTTCGAACCAGGGATTGCGCTTGATCCAGCCGGTGTTGCGCCACGATGGATGCGGGAGGGGCAGCACATGCGGCGCAGATGAGCGCGCCCACACGGCGCGCCAGCCGGCCACGGTGTCTGTCAGCGACCCGGCCATGGCCGCCCCCATGTGCCATCGCTGCGCGTACTGGCCAACCGCCAAAACAAGGTCGATCTGCGGCATCGCGGCCATCAGCCCGGCGCGCCAGGCTGGCGCGCATTCGCGGCGCGGCGGCAGGTCGCCGCCCTTGGCGTCCTGCCCGGGAAAACAGAAGCCCATCGGCACGATGGCGAATTTCGACGGATCGTAAAACACGTCCGGCGTCACGCCGAGCCAGTCACGCAACCGATCGCCGGACGGATCGGTGAAGGGCGCGCCGCTGAGATGCACCCTGGTTCCGGGCGCCTGCCCGGCAATCAGGATGCGGGCCGTCCTCGACGGAACCACGACAGGCCGCGGCTCGTGCGGCAACGGCCTGCCCAGCGGGCGCTCGACGCAGATTCGGCACGCTTTGATTTCCTCCGCGAGCCTGTCGAGGTCATCGGCAATCATCAGGCGGCTGCACTCGGCCGCGACGACAGGTTGCGGTGCCATTCGAGCACGTTGGAAAATTCCTCAGGCACGACGATCTTGGCCGGCTTCATGAAGTCGAGAGCGATCAGCCCGGTGATGTCGGCAATGGAGAAATCGTCGCCGGCGACAAATTCCCGCAAGGCGAGTTCGCCGTCCAGGAAGTTCAGGAATTCGAGCGCCTTGGGGCGGTTGACCTCGCCCCACTCCGGCACCTGAGGCACTTCCCATTCCTTCATGGCAGGGTGCGTGTGGCGGAAGGCGAAGGCGACGGGCTGAAACAGGTTGAACTCGATCCGCCGCTGCCACATCTCGACCTTGGCCTTGCCGAGCCCGCCTCGGCCGAAAAGCGCTGGCTCCGGATAAAGCTCCTCGAAATAGCGGCAGATAGCGACGGATTCCGTCAGGATGGTGCCGTCGTCGAGTTCGAGCACCGGCAAGCGCCGCAACGGGTTGCGCAGGGCCACATCGCCGCCCTTGTGCTCAAGCGCGCCCATGTCGACGCTGACGATCGGCACATCGATGCCCTTTTCGGCGAGAAATACCCGAACACGTCGCGGATTGGGCGCGCGGCCGCCGTCAAACAGCTTCATGATGCCTCCTCGATCATTTCGTTGCTCAAAACATAGACCGCAAGCTACGAGAAACGAAAGATTTCTCGTAGCCAGTTGAGAATGCGGCCATATCCGTCATGCGGCGTCTCGCCCATGTCACCATGGGTGGCGCGCCAGTCGCGCGGCCTTTCGAATTCGCCCGCCCACATGCCGCTGCCGGCGCGGCGGGCGGCGAGTTCCTCGACCTGATAGCCTCCATACGAAACGGCCCAGCCGGCCTCGACCTGGGCACGATTGAGATCGATGTTGCCGGCCCTGCATTCGCCGAGCAAGCGATTGTATTTGTCGCGCTCCCGGCCGCTGCACACGACCGGCCGGCGGCCCACCAGCTTCGACAACGCTTCCCGCGACCGGCGCCCACACGGATAGTCTTCCCCATCCTTGCGGCAAGTCTGCGAGAACTCGGGCGCGTCGATACCGACGAGGCGTATGCGCTCGCCTCCGAGCGTGATGGAATCGCCGTCGTTGATGATTGCTGAGCCTTCGGTCGTACGCGTCTCGAAACGGTCGAGGCGCACCGACACCAGAACCAGAAGGCCAAAGATCGTAGCGGTGAGGAGATAGTCGAAGAACCTGCGCCAACCGCTGCGCGATCGTCGAATTCTCCGCTGTCGCGGCCTGCCCGACCACGAACGGCTCATATGGCAAACAATCCCTTAATCATTCGGACGTAGCGTGCAGGTGTAAGTAAAGCGCGCGCGAAATCGAAATATCACATGCCGTTGCAACGCTCTAATACGGCGGACAAGATCATTGTGGACCGCAGGAAACGCCATCGCAACAGCGATGTCGCCCGCGCTGTCCGCAAGACCCGCGACCAGCTGGCGCAACAGCCCGGCGGGATTGCGTTCGAGCGCGAGTTGCTCAAGCTCCATGCTCGCTCGATCGTCACCAATTCGGCCACCCTGCCGCTGCTGATCGTCATCTTCGCGGGCATCGGGGTCACGCTCGGCGCGAACAGCGAGATACTGATCTGGGCGCTGATTGCAATACTCGGCTATGTCGGGCTCGCCATCCTTGCCCGCCGCACCGACGGGGCCAGGCCGGAAACCGTCAAACCGCCCGCAATGCGCCGCAACTTCCTCGTCGGCCATTTCACCACGGGCCTGGCATGGGCATATCTGGCTGCCATGACTTGCGCCGGATGCGAACCGGCGCTGCTCTCGGTGATGAAGGGCATCTTCCTGCTGGTGGCCATGGCAACGACCGCGATCGTGGCTTCGTCGCTCAGCGGTTCGCTGCTCATCACCTTCGTGGTTCCGGTCGCGGCCTATGCCGCATTCGGCGCAAACCTGAACCAGCCGCTTGGCCTTGCCATGGTCGCGCTGCTGGTCGCGGCACTGCCGTTCTTTTCCGAGGTGGCGCGGATCAAGAACCGCTCGGCACTGATGCTGATGTCGTTTCGTTCCGAGATGGACGCCCTCATCGCCGAACTCGAAACGGCAAAGTCGATGTCCGACGAGGCACGGCGACGCGCCGAAGATGCCAATCTCGCCAAATCGCGCTTTCTCGCCACGATGAGCCACGAACTGCGCACGCCACTCAACGCGATCCTCGGGTTTTCCGAGGTGATGGCCGGTGAAGTTCTCGGGCCGATGAACAGCCCGACCTACCGCGAATACTCGCGCGACATTCACGAATCCGGCCAGCACCTGCTCGACCTGATCAACGAAATTCTCGATCTCTCGCGTATCGAGGCGGGCCGTTACCAGCTCAACGAAGAACCGCAATCGCTGCTCTCCATCGTCGAGGACTGTTGCCACATGATGGAGCTTAAGGCGCGCAACAAGGACCTGCGCATCGTCGAGCAATTCGAGCCGGGCCTGCCACGCCTTTTGGGCGACGAGCGCGCGATCCGCCAGATCACGCTCAACCTGTTGTCGAATGCGATCAAGTTTTCGCCGACAGGCGGCGAAATTCGCGTCCGGGTCGGCTGGACGGCCGGCGGCGGCCAGTACCTCTCGGTCAAGGACAACGGACCCGGTATTCCGCCGGAAGAAATCCCGATCGTGCTTTCCGCATTCGGACAGGGCTCGATAGCCATCAAGAGCGCCGAACAGGGAACGGGGCTTGGCCTGCCGATCGTCCAGGGCCTGCTAGCGCTGCATGGCGGCGAGTTCGATTTGCGTTCGAAGCTGCGCGAGGGCACCGAGGCCATTGGCATCTTTCCCGCCTCTCGTGTCATCGACGGCTTGTCCGAAGCGCCACTGCGCAGCGCTGGCGGCGGCCGCTAGCTCCGACCACACCGCCAATTCGACGCCTTTGGCCCCGAGCCGCAGCTTCACTTGACGGCGGCGGCCATGCCCGAGCTGATCTGCGCGGCTGTCTTGACCAGACCGGCGGCGATGCCGGCCCCCACCGCTTCGCCATGATCGATGCCCAATCCGAGCAGCGGGCGTACGCCGAGCTTGGCGAGCAGGCGAGCGTGACCCGGCTCGGTCGAGATGTGCGAGAACATGCAATGGTCGAGCGCGGTCGGGTTGATGGCATAGAGCACGGCCGCGGCCGCACTTGTCGAGTAGCCGTCGAGCAGGACCGGAATCTTCTCCATGCGGGCTGCCAGGATGGCGCCGGCGATCGCCGCGAACTCGCGGCCGCCGACGCGGCGCAGGGCCTCGAACGGATCCTTGAGATGATCGCCATGCAGCGCCAGCGCCTGATCGACGCAAGCCGCCTTGCACGCCTGCATGGCGGCGTCGGCCCCCGACCCTGGACCAACCCAGTCCGCGCCCTTGCCGCCGAACAGGGCGGCGCACAGGGCAGCCGCGATGGTGGTGTTGCCGACGCCAAGGTCGCCAATGCAAAACAGGTCGGTGCCGCCGGCGATCGCTTCCATGCCGAACGCCATCGTGGCCGCGCAGCCGCGCTCGTCCAACGCCGCCTCGACCGTGATGTCGGCGGTCGGCAGATGCAGGGCGAGATCGAACACCTTGAGCCCGAGATCGTTGGCGACGCAGACCTGGTTGATCGCGGCCCCGCCAGCTGCGCAAAGCTCGACCCGGGCCGCCGTTGCCTCCATGCCGCGCGGCGAAACGCCGTGAACGGCAACACCATGGTTGCCGGCGAAGATCGCCACCAGCGGCTTCAGCACGGACGGCGGCGCGCGGCCGGTCCAGCGCGCCAGCCAGGCGGCGATGTCCTCGATGCGGCCGAGCGACCCTTGCCGCTTGTCCGCCTTGGCCAGCAGCGACCAGACCTTGCCGGCCTGGGCCACGTCGCCCTCGGGCAAATGGGCAAATAGGTTGCGGAAATCGTCAAAGGGAGATGCGCTGGTCATGGGGGCCTGCCGTTCGAAATCGATGCCTGCGGCATACCCTCCCCGCGCCATGATGACAATCGCAGCGCAGCGCTCTTGGCCGAGACGAGAGGTCGCGGGAAAGCGCTTGCAATGACGCCTGCGCTACATCATCTGTGGTTGGCCCGGCATATACATCGCAGCTAAGCATAGCGGCCACGGACGACAGATGGACAAGATAGAAACACCCTGCATCATGGTGTGCTCGATTGACGACAAGAGCGGCTATTGTTTCGGCTGCGGCCGCACCCGCGACGAAGTATGGGCCTGGATCAAGATGACCCCGCAGGAGCGTCGCGCCGTCATGGCAATGCTTCCCGCCCGCCTCGAAACCGTCGAGCGCAAGCCGCGCCGCGAAACCCGGCGTGCGCGCATGGCGCGCGAATCCGCCTCGAACTGAAGGTATCCAGCCGACATGAGCCGCCTCTACTGGGTCGTCATTGCCTTGATGGGCGGCGGGCTGCTGCTGCTCTTGTTCAACAATTCCGACGGCCAGACATTCGGGCTTGCCAACGACCAGTTCGGCAGCCTGATTTATCTCGGCGCCCTGGTGCTTGTCGTCGGCGCCGGAGTGCTGGGCCGCCGGGCTTCCTGGGGCAACGGCCTGCGCAATTTCGCGCTGTGGCTGCTGATCATCCTGGTGCTCGTTGCCGGCTACCAGTATCGCTATGAGTTGCAGGACGTCGCCAGCCGGGTGACGGCCGGGCTCATTCCGGGCAGCCCGATGTCTTCGCTGGATGGCGACGGGCGCGCCACCGTCACGCTCGACAAGCTGTCGAACGGCCATTTCGGCGCCCGCCTGCTGATCAATGGCGCGCCGATCCAGGCCATGGTCGACACCGGCGCAACGACAACGGTGCTAACCAAGGCCGACGCCATCAAGGCGGGCTTCGACCCCGACAAGCTCAGTTTCACCATTCCGGTTTCGACGGCGAATGGCGTCGCCCATGCGGCCCGCATCACCGCCGGCACGATCCATCTTGGCGCAATCGAGCGCAAGAACATGCCGATGCTAGTCGCCGACCAGGGTCTGCAGCAGAGCCTGCTCGGCATGAACTTCATGGGATCGCTGTCGGGATACGACGTGCGCGGCGACCGGATGATTCTCCGCGACTAGGGTCAGGACCTATTAATCTGGATTGATTTGTGATTCAGATTCTCGCCTGGAGGATCTGATGGATGATTTGTTTTTGCTGAGCCCGTCCCAGATGGCGCGGCTGTCGCCTCATTTTCCGTTGGCCCATGGCGTGCCACGGGTCGATGACCGCCGCGTCGTGAGCGGAATTGTCTACGTGATCCGCAACGGCTTGCAGTGGAAGGATGCGCCCAAGGCCTATGGCCCGCACAAGACGCTCTACAACCGCTTCATGCGCTGGAGCCGATTGGGCGTGTTCGACAAAATCTTCGTCGCGCTCAGTCAGGCCGGTCCCAGACCGGAGCGGATCATGATCGATGCCACCCACCTGAAGGCCCACCGTACCGCGGCGAGCCTGCTTAAAAAGGGGATGTTCCCCGCCATATCGGACGCACCAAGGGCGGATTGAACTCCAAGCTCCATGCTGTCTGCGATCAAGCCGGGCGACCAATCATCCTCAAGCTCAGCGCCGGACAGGTCAGCGATCACAAGGGCGCAGCCATGGTGATCGATGCGCTGCCAATTGCCACCCACCTCATCGCCGACCGGGGCTATGACAGTGCCTGGTTCCGGCAGGCGCTCACCGACAGGGGCATCACCCCGTGTATCCCTTCAAGCCGAAGCCGGAAAATCCCCTTCGCCTACGACAAAGACATCTATCGGCAGCGCCACAAGGTCGAGAACCTGTTCGCCAAGCTCAAGGACTGGCGGCGCATCGCAACCAGATACGACCGATGCGCCCACACCTTCTTCTCGGCAATCTGCATCGCCGCAACCGTCATCTTCTGGATTAATGAGTCCTGACCCTAGGCGCCAAAGTCTCAGCGGACGCGCCGCTGTGGCTCCGGGATACCCCCCTAGGCCGCTTCGCTTTCATGGGCGGCCCCGACGGCTGCGAATGCAGTCCGCAAAACATCCGAACGGGCGCCAGGCTTGTTGGCGTCGGTCGACAATATCTGCCGGTAGCGCCGCGCTCCTGACAGGCCATGGAACAACCCGACCATGTGGCGGGTAATGTGTCCGAGACGACCGCCGGCAGCGATGTGGGCATCGGAATAGTCGGCCATCGCATCGATCAGGCCGGCGTGGTCGAGCTCCCCGGCCTCCTCGCCGCGCAGCAGCGCGTCCGCGCCCGCCAGCACCGCAGGCGTGTGATAGGCGGCCCGCCCGAGCATCACGCCATCGACATGGCGGAGATGACCGCGCGCCTCGTCCAGCGTCTGGACGCCGCCATTGATGCCGATGAAACGATGCGGCAAGCGCGCCTTCAGGCGATAGACGCGATCATAGTCGAGCGGTGGAATTTCGCGGTTTTCCTTGGGGCTGAGCCCTTCCAGCCAGGCCTTGCGGGCATGTACCCAGAGGGCATCCGTGCCGGCGGCGAAGACCTGGTCGGCCAGCGTGTCGAGCGCCGGCTCCGGATCCTGGTGGTCGACGCCGATCCGGCACTTCACCGTCACCGGAATCCTGACTGCGGCCTTCATCGCCGAAACGCAGTCGGCGACCAGTTCGGGCGTCTTCATCAGGCAGGCACCGAAGGTGCCAGACTGCACCCTGTCCGACGGACAGCCGACATTGAGGTTGATCTCGTCGTAGCCGTAGTCCTCGCCGATGCGCGCAGCCGCAGCCAGCTTGACCGGATCCGAACCGCCAAGCTGCAACGCGACAGGATGCTCGCAGGCATCGAAGCCGAGCAGCCGCTCGCGCGCGCCATGGATCACCGCATCAGCCACCACCATTTCGGTGTACAGCAGCGAATCCCGCGTGATCTGCCGGTGAAAATAACGGCAGCAACGGTCAGTCCAGTCCATCATCGGGGCTACGGCAAGGACTTGCGCGCCATCGGCGTAAAGCTTCGTCATGGTCTTTTCGGTGTGCGTGGATCGTGGTGGCCTTCAGATAGGCCCGCTCCCTAGCACGACAAGCCCGACCAGGCCAAATCGGCTCAGCGTCGACGCGGCAGGTGCTTTTGGCCGATTGCCGGCACCGCCTCAACCATAGTCCCGGCGCTGGTCACGTGCCGGTTTCGGCCTCGGATCAGGTCGCGTCGCCACATACAGAGCGCCGGCACCAACGAAAACCGCAGCCGAGATCGCAGGCAACGCACCCGGCCTTCCGAACAGGAACAGGCCATAGCCGAGCGCCATGCCCGCATATGCCGCCAGCTTCGCCTGGCGCGGAATGGCCCCTTGTTCACGCCAGTCACGCAGCGTTGGGCCAAATCGGGGATGGCCGAGCAACCAACTCTCCGCGCGCGGCGACGAGCGGCCAAAGCACCACGCCGCGGCGATCAGGAAGATGGTCGTCGGCATCAGCGGCAGGAAAGCGCCAATGACACCGAGCGCCAGCATCAACCAGCCCAACAGCAGGTAGCCCGCCCGCCTGGTGCCCTGACTGGCCTTGCCGGCTGCGCGGCGAACGTGCCGTTTCATCGAATCCACACCAATCGCGGCCGATTGGCTGGCCCATGCGGCGTCTCCGGCACCGTCCCTGGATGGCTACCCGATTTCACCGCCTTGCGATGATGCGGCTGTCGACGTCCTTGATGTCGCGCAAGCCGCAGAACGCCATGGTGATGTCGAGTTCGTTGCGGATGATGTTGAGGCAGGTGGTTACGCCAGCCTCGCCGCCCGCGCCGAGCCCATAGAGAAAGGCGCGGCCGATGAAGACGCCCCTGGCTCCAAACGCCAGGGCCTTGATGACATCCTGCCCGGAGCGGATGCCGCCGTCCATGAACACCTCGATGCGGTCGCCGACCGCATCGACGATCGCCGGCAGCGCCGAGATCGACGAGACGGCGCCGTCGAGCTGGCGGCCGCCATGGTTGGAGACGATCAGCGCGTCCGCGCCGCTCGCAACCGCCTTCTCGGCGTCCTCGGGGTCGAGGATGCCCTTGAGGATCAGCTTGCCGCCCCACTGCTCCTTGATCCACTTGACGTCGTCCCAGCTCAGGGCCGGATCGAACTGTTCGGCGGTCCACGACGACAGCGAGCGCAGGTCGGTCACGCCCTTTGCGTGGCCCGCGATGTTGCGGAAGGTGCGGCGGCTGGTGCCGAGCATGTTGAGGCACCAGCGCGGCTTGGTCGCCAGGTTGATGATGTTGGCCACGGTCATGCGCGGCGGCGTCGACAGGCCGTTGATGATGTCCTTGTGGCGCTGGCCGAGGATCTGCAGGTCGAGCGTCAGCACCAGGGCCGAGCATTTGGCCGCTTTTGCGCGCCGGATGAGATTGGAGACGAACTCGCGGTCGCGCATCACATAGAGCTGAAACCAGAACGGTTTCGACGTGTTTTCGGCGATGTCCTCGATCGAGCAGATGCTCATCGTCGACAGCGTGAACGGGATGCCGGCCTTTTCGGCGGCGCGCGCGGCATGGATTTCGCCGTCGGCATGCTGCATGCCGGTAAGCCCGGTCGGTGCGATCGCCACCGGCATCGACACCTTTTCGCCGACCATCGTCGTTTCGAGCGTGCGGTTGCGCATGTCGACAGCGACGCGCTGGCGCAGCTTGATCGGCACGAAATCGCTTTCGTTCTCGCGATATGTGCTCTCGGTCCAGGCACCGGAATCGCAATAGTCATAGAACATCCGGGGCACGCGCCGCTTGGCGATTGCGCGAAGGTCGGCGATCGAAGTTATCGGACGCGCCATTCCACTAATGCTCCAGACTGCTCGGTTGTTGCGACATGCCGGCGGCATGTAAGCCGCCTTCGCTGGTGATGCCAAGAGGCGGCCGGCGAAATGCCGCCGCCCGACCGGCAGACTTTCGTCCTATTCCTTGTGCGACAGGATGTTGACGACATTGCCGAAGGGATCGCGCAGGTAGAACCGCCTGACGCCCCAGGGTTCGTCGGCGATCTCATAGGCGATGTCGCAGCCGGCAGTCTGCGCGCGCCGATAGGCCTCGTCGACGTCGTCAACCTCGATTGACAGCGTTGGCACCGGCGTCCCTGAGCCGCCCTCGCTCGCGACGCTGAGTTGCGGCGTCATTTTGCCCTCTGCGGCAAAGGTCAGTATCCAGCCGTGATCCATGACGACGTCGAGGCCGAGCAACTCGCTGTAGAAGGTCCGCGCCTCTGCCGGGTTGTCGGCGCGCAGATTGGCGACGATGCGACGGACGACCATGAAGCCTCCTTGTCCTGCAAACCAGCGTTGTCGTGCAAACCAGAAAGGGGCCCGAAGGCCCCTTCCCTTGTAAAGTTCCAAGCTCAGGCGTTGGCGGCAGCGACCGCGCGCCTGGCCATCACCACGACCAGATTGGCCCGGTATTCCGGAGAGGCATGGATGTCGCCCATCAGGTTCTTCGACGGTACAGAAATGCCCTCGAGCGCCGACGCCTCGAACTTCTTGGAAAGTGCCGCCTCTACTTCCTTCGAGCGGAACACGCCGTCGTCACCCGCACCGGTGACCGCCGCCCGCACGCCGTCCTTGCCCTTGGTCACGAACACGCCGGTCATGGCGTAGCGCGAGGCGGGATTCGGGAACTTGGCGTACCCCGCCTTTGCCGGCGCGGTGAAGGTGACCGCCGTGACGATCTCGTCGTCCTTGAGCGCCGTTTCGAACAGGCCCTTGAAGAACTTGTCCGCAGCCAGTTCGCGCTTGTTTGTGACAATCGTCGCCCCCAGCGCCAGCAGCGCCGAGGGGTAGTCGGCAGCCGGATCGTTGTTGGCGATCGATCCGCCGATGGTGCCGCGGTGGCGTACGGCCGGATCGCCAATGAGGCCCGCCAGATAGCTGATGGCTGGACACACCTTCTTGAGCTTTTCGTCGTTGGCGACGTCGAAATGCGTCGTCCCCGCCCCGATTGTCACTGTCTTGCCTGACACCTTGATGCCCTTCAGATCGGCGATGTGGCTCAGGTCGACCAGGTCGGACGGTGCCGCAAGCCTGGTTTTCATGGCCGGAATGAGCGTCATCCCGCCCGACAGGAACTTGGCATCACCAGCCTTGATCTTCTTGACTGCGTCCGCGACCGAGGTGGCGCGATGATAGTTGACGGAATACATGTTGCGTCCTCCTCAGTGCTTCGTGCCGGCGCGCAGCGCTGTCCAGACTTTCTGGGGCGTCGCCGGCATCGTCAGGTTCTCGTGGCCGAGCGCATCGGTGATGGCGTTGATGACTGCCGGCGGCGAACCGATGGCGCCGGCCTCGCCACAGCCCTTGATGCCGAGCGGATTGCCCGGGCAAGGCGTGTTCGACGTCGATATCTGGAACGACGGCAGGTCGTCGGCGCGCGGCATGGTGTAGTCCATGTAGCTGGCGGTCAGCAGTTGCCCCGCGCCGTCGTAGACTGCGCCCTCCAGCAGCGCCTGGCCGACGCCCTGAGCGATGCCGCCATGCACCTGGCCCTCGACGATCATCGGATTGATGATGTTGCCGAAATCATCGGCCGCGACGAACTGCACGATGTCGGTCTTGCCGGTTTCCGGATCGATCTCGACCTCGCAGATGTAGCAACCCGCCGGGAAAGTGAAGTTTGACGGATCGTAGAACGCCGTCTCCTTCAGGCCCGGCTCCATGCCCTGGGGCAGGTTGTGGGCGGTGTAGGCGGCAAGCGCCATCTGGAACCACGGCACGTTCTTGTCGGTGCCGGCCACCTTGAGCTGGCCGTTCTCGATGACGATGTCGCCCTCGTCGGCCTCGAGCAGGTGGGCCGCGATCTTCTTGGCCTTGGCTTCCACCTTGTCGAGCGCCTTGACGATGGCCGACATGCCGACCGCACCGGAACGCGAGCCGTAAGTGCCCATGCCCATCTGCACCTTGTCGGTGTCGCCATGCACGATCGAGACGCTGTCGAGCGGCACGCCGAAGCGCGAGTTGACCAGCTGAGCGAAGGTCGTCTCGTGGCCCTGGCCATGGCTGTGCGAGCCGGTCAACACCTCGATGGTGCCGACGGCGTTGACGCGGACCTCGGCCGATTCCCACAGGCCGACACCGGCGCCGAGCGAACCGACCGCCGCCGACGGCGCGATGCCGCAGGCCTCGATGTAGCAGCTCATGCCGATGCCGCGCAGCTTGCCCTTCTTGGCCGCTGCCGCCTTGCGCTTGGCGAAGCCGGCATAGTCGGCCTGCTTCATCGCGGCGTCGAGCGAGGTGCCATAGTCGCCGGCGTCGTAGCACATGATGACCGGCGTCTGATGCGGGAACTGCGTGACGAAGTTGCTGCGCCTGAGCTCTGCCGGTGAAACGCCGAGCTCACGCGCGGCGATCTCCATCGTGCGCTCGAGCACATAGGTGGCTTCAGGCCGCCCGGCGCCGCGATAGGCATCGACAGGCGCGGTGTTGGTGTAGACGGTGCGCACGTTGCCGTAGATCGCCGGGATGTTGTACTGGCCAGACAAAAGCGTGGCGTAAAGGTAGGTCGGCGTCGCCGAGGAGAACAGCGACATGTAGGCGCCGAGATTGGCGATGGTGTCGACCTTCAGCCCGACGATCCTGTTGTTCTTGTCGAAGCCCATTTCGACTGTCGTGTGGTGGTCGCGGCCGTGGGCGTCGGTGAGGAAGCTCTCGGTGCGGTCGGCAACCCATTTGACCGGGACGCCGGTCTTCTTGGAGGCCCACAGGCAGACGATCTCTTCCGGATAGATGTAGATCTTGGAACCGAAACCGCCCCCCACGTCGGGCGCGATGACACGCAGCTTGTTTTCCGGCGCGACGTTGTAGAACGCGCTCATCACCAGCCGCGCCACATGCGGGTTCTGCGAGGTGGTCCAGCAGGTGTAGTGATCCTCGGCCTTGTCGTAGTGGCCAAGCGCGGCGCGCGGCTCCATGGCGTTCGGAACCAGGCGATTGTTGACGATGTTGACGCGGGTAATATGGGCAGCGCCTTTCAGGGCGGCGTCAGCGGCCTTTTCATCGCCGATGCCCCAGTCGAAGATCAGGTTGCCATCTGCTTCGGGATGCAACTGCGGCGCGCCCTTGGCCAGCGCCTCGACGGCATCCGCCACCGATTTGCGCTCCTTGTAGGTGATCTCGACGGCCTCGGCGGCGTCGCGCGCCTGCCCCTTGGTGTCGGCCACGACGATGACGACCGCATCGCCGACGTAGCGGACCCGGTCGACGGCCAGCGGCGACCACGCCCCCATCTTCATCGGCGAGCCGTCCTTGGAGTGGATCATCCAGCCGCAGATCAGGTTGCCGATGCCGTCGGCCTTGAGCTGTTTGCCGGTCAGCACGCCGATCACGCCCGGCATGGCCTCCGCCTTCCTGACGTCGATCTTCTTGATATCGGCATGCGCGTGCGGACTGCGCACGAACGCGGCGTGCTTCATGCCGGGCACGACCATGTCGTCGACATAGCGACCCGCGCCGGTGATGAACCTCTTGTCTTCCTTGCGCGCAACACGCGCGCCAACGCCTTCCATTCCCATTGCAGTTCCTCCCGAACCTCAAGTAGCGAATAGCGAATAGTGAGTAGCGAAGAGGGGACCGCGTTTGCTTTCGGGGAGAGTTCCCTACTCGCTATTCGCTACTCCCCATTCGCTTCTACGCCGCCTTCTTCGCCTTGTTCTTGGATGCCTTGGCCATCGTCTTCGAAGCGGCGAGGATCGCCTTGACGATGTTGTGGTATCCGGTGCAGCGGCAGATGTTGCCTTCAAGTTCGGCGCGCACGGTGGCCTCGTCGAGGCCTTCGGGATGCCGGCGGATCATGTCGGTCGCCGTCATGATCATGCCTGGCGTGCAGAAGCCGCATTGCAGGCCGTGATGTTCCTTGAACGCCGCCTGCACGGGGTGCAGGTCGGCTCCGTCAGCGAGACCCTCGATCGTGGTAATGGTCGAGCCGGAGGCCTGTGCCGCAAGCATCGTGCATGACTTCATCGCCTTGCCATCGACATGGACGACGCAGGCGCCGCATTGCGACGTGTCGCAACCGACATGCGTGCCGGTCAGGCCCAAGTGCTCGCGCAGGAAATGAACTAGAAGCGTGCGGTCCTCCACCGCGCCGCTGACCTTTCGGCCGTTCACGACCAAAGTAACCTCTGACATGAAACCTCCCACTGTTGCCGCGACCGGCCAGGCAGACCCCGCACCCGTCAGGTGAGCAAATCCTATCCTTGCAAATTGCGGCTGCAAGCGCCTTTTTGATTCCAGACACGCATTGCGTGCAGGACAGCCAGAAAAACGACTGTCGCTCGACTTGCGACGACTTGGCTCGTCCAACAAAAAGCGATGGCCGCTGATCCGATTGGAAGTGGAATGCGCACGCGGATCATGCGAAAAGCCTGCATCATTTTCACGGGAGGCTGCCCTTGGCCACTTTCGTCATCACGCCGCCGGATCCGGCTTCCGTCGCCGTTGCAGGTTCGCCGGACAGGTTTCCGGTACGCCGCATCTTCTGCGTCGGCCGCAACTATGCCGCACACGCCCGCGAGATGGGCAACGATCCCGACCGCGAGCCGCCGTTCTTTTTCGGCAAACCCGCAGACGCCGTGGTCGACAGCGGCACAATCATCCCCTATCCGCCCTTGACCGAAAGCCTGCACTACGAGGTCGAACTGGTCGTGGCCATCGGCCGGGGCGGCGTGAACATCGACGCCACCGACGCGCTTGGCCATGTCTGGGGCTATGGCGTGGGCATCGACTTCACCCGCCGCGATCTGCAGGACACCGCCAAGAAGATGGGCAGGCCGTGGGACTGGGCCAAGGGCTTCGACCGCTCCGCGCCATGCGGGCCGCTCGTCCGCGCCGCCGACATCGGCCATCCATCCGCCGGGCGCATCTGGCTTTCAGTCAATGGCGAGAGCAGGCAGCAAGGCGACCTCGCTGAGCTCATCTGGACGATCCCGGAGGTCATCGCGATCTGCAGCCAGTCGATGGAACTCAAGGCCGGCGACCTGATCTACACCGGCACCCCTGCCGGCGTTGGCGCGGTGACGCCTGGCGACCGCATCGCCGCCGGCGTCGACGGCGTCGGCGAAATTGCAATCGCTATTGCCAATCCGCGTTGAAACAAAACCGGGCGGCGGCTCAGGCCGTCGCCTTCTTGCGCCGCTCGTAGAGCATGACGAGCGTTTCCGCCACGAGCGCCGGCTTGGCCTCGCCCTCGATCTCGATGGTGTTTTCGGCCTTGAGCAGATATTGCCCCGGCCCCTTGTCCTCCATCGACATCAGCACGGTGCGCATGCGCACCTGCGAGCCGACCTTGACCGGCGAGACAAAGCGGACCCTGTCGAGCCCGTAGTTGAAAGCGGCCTGGGTACTCACCGGGACGACGCCCATTTCCTGGATCAGCGCGCCAATCAGCGACAGCGTCAGAAAGCCGTGGGCGATGGTGGTGCGGAATGGACTCTGGCGCCGCGCCCGCTCGGGATCGACATGGATCCACTGGTGGTCGCCGGTGCATTCGGCGAAGCCGTCGATACGCGACTGGTCGATTGTCACCCATTCGGAAACGCCGATTTCCTGCCCGATCTTGCAGCGCAGCTCCTCAAAGGTCTCGATCGGTTCGGCCAGGCTCATTCGTTCCCCCGTCTGATGGCGCAGCATCTACCGGGGACCATGAACCGCACGCGATTGTCAACCTCCACAGGCGGTCAGCGGCCTATTCGGCAGCCTGGCGCTCGGCCAGATCGTCGGTTCGTTCCGGATCGCCCGGGGCCGTCTCGCAGCCCAACTCGGGAAACGCAACCGAACGCTTGCCGTGGAAATCGGTACGCACGACAGCCAGCCCCTGCTCTTCGAAATAGGTGAGGAGCCGCCGCGCCCGCCGCGCCGAGTGACTGCCGTAGGCGTGCGCGATGGCTGCGTCCGATGGACAAGGCGCGCCCTTGACGGCCGCCTGGGCAACGATCAGGAACACCGCCTGCAGATCCTCCGGCAGCGATGCCGACATGCCAAGCGCCTGCTGCCAGGTGTCGCTCGACGCCGTCTCGTCGTCGATGCCCGAGCGGGCCACGGCGTAGCGGCGACGAAAGATGGACAGCGGCGGCGGCTCGCCCTGCATGCGCTTGATGCGGCAGCGGACAAGGAAATCCTGGTAGAGCACGGCGTCGGTACGGAAAGCCGCATCGGGATCGTCGACCATCTCGCGCACGATGGTGTCGATCAGCGCTTCGCGTTCAGCCTCGTCGAACAGCGGGAAGATCGGCTCGGCAACGGGCGCCGAAGCTTCCGCCCTCACCTGCGAAAGCTGGGCGATGATGTCTGCGGTCGGCGTCGGGGTCGGCGCGGGCGGACGCCTGACCGGCTGGCGCGCCTCGAGCGGCGCCGGCGCAAAGATCAGGTCGCGCGTGTCGTCGTTGGCGTCGGGCAGCGGCATCAGCTTGGGGCTGACCGACCGCGCCGACGTTTCGACCGAACCGATGGCGATCGGCAGCGGCCGCCGCGACATCGCCGGTCCGAGCGCCACGAAATTGCCGCGCGCCAGATCGCGGAACATTTCCGCCTGCCGCCGCTCCATGCCGAGCAGGTCGGCGGCGCGCGCCATGTCGATGTCGAGAAAGGTGCGCCCCATCAGGAAGTTGGACGCTTCGGCGGCAACGTTCTTGGCGAGCTTGGCGAGGCGCTGGGTGGCAATGACGCCGGCCAGCCCGCGCTTGCGGCCGCGGCACATCAGGTTGGTCATCGCCCCGAGCGAGATCTTGCGGGCATCGTCCGACACCTCGCCGGCAACGGCGGGCGCGAAAAGCTGGGCTTCGTCGACGACCACCAGCACAGGATACCAGTGGTCGCGGTCCGCATCGAACATGCCATTGAGGAAGGCTGCCGCGCCGCGCATCTGCTGCTCGACGTCCAGCCCCTCGAGATTGAGCACGACGGAGACGCGATGCTGGCGGATACGTCCGGCAATGCGGGTAAGCTCCGCCTCGGTGCGCTGGGCGTCGACCACGACGTGATTGAAGCGGTCGGCAAGCGTGACGAAATCGCCTTCGGGATCGATCACGCACTGCTGTACCCATGGCGCGCTCTGTTCGAGCAAGCGGCGCAACAGATGTGACTTCCCCGAGCCCGAGTTGCCTTGAACCAGCAATCGGGTCGCAAGAAGTTCTTCGAGATCAAGCTGGGCCTTCGTCCCGCCGGACGCCGCCCCCATCTCGATGGCTACCTTCATCCTCTTCCCCAGTTGAATCCCAAAGCGACAGCCCAAGAATCGACCGCGATTCTCCGACGGCACAATAGCCGGATTCAAAATGTTTCAGTGACTTTGTGAGCCCGAATGGACACACGGCGCGTCAGTGGTGATCGGCCTTGCTTAGCATCGACGGGCCGGCAATGCGCGGCCCGTCTCCGGTAACCCACAAGAGAGCGGCAGGTGCCGTGGCGGCACTCGTTTGGCGATAGCGGTTACTTCTTCTTGTCGTAGCTGTCGCGAATTTCCTGCATCGATTCACGGATGCGCTCGCGCAGCACCTCTATCGATTCCGTGCTCGACTTGCGCGCGATCTCGGCCATCTCGCCAGCATTCCTGAGCGCGGCCTCGAACGAACGCTTGGCGAATTCTGCCTGCTTGCCGACCAGTTCCCCGGGGTTGCCCGGCGCCCGCAGTCCCTGCACCGCCTCGGTGATTTCGCGCAACGCCTCGTGCATCATCTCGCGCTGCTTGGCGGCAAGCGAGGAGGCGCCGGATGCGCCCGCCTTGACCGACTTTTCCAGCGCCTCGAGGTTCTTGCGGTGATGGCTGACGATGGCGTCGACGTCGACCGCCGGCAGCTTCAGATCGCGTCCGAACTTCGCAAACATGTCCATGAAGGATTCCGATTCCGGCTGCTTGGCCATGGCTCGCTCCTGTCTGGCCCGGGCCTTCCCAGGCATGCAACGAGAATAGACCGACAGTGGTCCCGGTCAATTCGCCAGGAACAGCAGTTCCGCCGAATACAGCGCAAGCCCGGCGAGACCGCCGATCACCATGCCGTTGAAGCGTATATATTGCAGGTCACGGCCGATATTGATCTCCATAAGCCTGGTCAGTTGGCCGAGGTCCCAGCGCTTGACCTGCTCGGCGATGAAACCTGAAACACCGCTCTTCTGGTTCTCGACGAACGACGCCAGGGCCACGACGAAACCTTCGTTCATATCGGACCTGATCTGCGGATCGCGCGCCAGGTTCTGGCCGATCTCCACGAACATGGCGGACAGGTGCCTGCGCGTCATCGACTCCTGGGCCGCCACATCCTGCTCGATGAAGCGGCGCATGCTCGACCAGATGTCGTTGGCCAGGCCCCGCAGTTCCGGCCGCGCCAGGAAATTGCGCTTCAGCTGGTCGGCGCGCCGGGCGTAGTCGGGCGAATGGCGCAGCTTGTCGACGAAACCGTAGACGAAGCGGTCGAATTCGCCGCGCAGCGGATGATCCGGGTCCGCCCTCACCTCCTCGAGCAGCGTCGCCGCCGACGAGACGATGCGCTTCAGAAGATAGGCGTCGGCACGGAACAGATTGAACACGGACGGCAGCTCTTCCCGGATCTTCTCGCGCAGCACGGCGAGCGCCTGCTCGTCGTTGAGGAAATTGCCGATAATCTTGGTGAACTCGTCGAAAAGGCGCTGATGGCGGCGGTCCTCGGTCAGCGCCGACAGCAATTCGGCCGCCAGCGGCGCGACATCGACCTTGGCAGCGCGTTCGAGCAGGCGGCGGGTGGCAAATTCGCGCAAGCCGGTGTCTTCGACGGCCTGGAGCATTTTCGGCATCAGGCGCCCGACGAATACCGACAGGTCCTCGGCACGAGCGCGGTCCGACAGCCAGTCGGCCACGAGCGCTGCGAAATCCACCTCTTTCAGCTTTTGCCGAACAGGCTCCGGTGCCAGAAAATTGGTCTCGATGAAGCGGCCGAGGTTGTCGGCAATGCGCTCCTGATTGGACGGGACGATCGCCGTGTGGGGGATGGGCAGGCCGAGCGGGCGCTTGAACAGGGCGACGACCGCGTACCAGTCGGCCAACCCGCCAATGGTCGCGGCCTCGGCGAAGGCGGCGACAAAACCCAGCCAAGGCCAGCTGCCTTCGAGGGACTTGGCGACAGCGAACACGCAAACGCAGAGCGCCAGCGTCGCCGTCGCAGCAAACTTCGTCCGCCGCAACGCCTTGAGCTTCTCGGTGTCAATCGCCTTTGCGGCAGTCGTTTCACTCGACAAGACACGGCCAGCCGCTGCGGACTGGCTTTGCGACGAAGACATCGGCGGAATTCCCTGTTTGCTACAGGAACTATATCGGCAACGCCGCCTGACGCTTCAATTCGAAATGCAGTTCAGGTCGAAATGCCGGTCAGGCTGCCATCGCCTTGCCGACGCTGCGCTGACCGAGATCGGACTGCGTCGCGTATCCCGGTTCGGTATCGGCCGGGTCGCCGGCTTCCAACTCGATGACCCCATTGGTTTCGCCCAGTTCGAAGCTGAGTTTGGCATTGAACCGGCGGGCCAGCGCCTTCATCGCCAGATTGCTCGAATGGGTCGTCACCTGCAGGCGGCTGTATCCGAGCCCGCGCGCCTGGGCGATCAGCCGCCGAAACAGGCGGGCGCCGATGCCGCGGTGCTGGATCTTGCGTTCGACGCTGAAGGCTATCTCTGCGGTCGGCTCTTGTTCTTCGGGGCGCTCATGCAACTCGGCCGCGCCCAAAACCTTGTCGCCCTCGACATAACCGACGACCGTCACGCCTTCGTGAAAACAGCGCTCGGCATACGCTCGCAGGAAATCGTCGTCGGCGATGCCGTTGAAGCGGTCGCGCCTGCTCTGACCGTCCAACCTCAGGAGATGTTCGGCAAAGCGGTGCAGATCGGACGGCCTGAGCTGGCGGATGGTGCCTACCAGCGGCCGCTGAGAATATATGATCTGTTCCATGTCGCAGTCCTCATGGGTTCCTCCCAGAGTCTTATCCGACGTCGCCAATATTGTGCATTGCAGCATCATTTTCAACCCTGCGAGCTGCCCGCTCCTGCAAAGCTGGCTTGCGTTTCCGGAGGGACCGACACAGATTGTTGAATATTCTCATCATGAATTATTAACGTGGCTTGTCTGGAATTGTTCTAAGGTGTAGGCCATATGAACGGGCAACAACTTGTCCACGCCACTGCGAGGAATCGTTCATGCGCCTGACCCGCCAGACCAACTACGCAATGCGCATCCTGATGTATTGTGCGGCGAATGACGGAAGGCTGAGCCGGGTTCCGGAAATCGCTGCCGCCTATGCGGTTTCCGAGCTTTTCCTGTTCAAGATCCTGCAGCCGCTGGTCGAGGCAAAGCTCGTCGAGACCGTTCGCGGCCGCAACGGCGGCGTACGGCTTGCCAAGCCGGCCGACAAGATCTCGCTGTTCGACGTGGTCCGCGTGACGGAAGAAAATTTCGCCATGGCCGAATGCTTCGAGGCCGACGCCGATTGCCCGCTGATGGACAGCTGCGGCCTGAACTCGGCGCTGCGCGAAGCGCTGAACGCCTTCTTCGAAGTGCTTGGCCGCTACACCATCGCCGACCTGGTTGCCGCGCGTCCCAACATGCGCGACGTGCTCGGCATCGATCTGCTGACACCGCGCGCGCTGGCAAGCTGACGCGTCCCTCGAGCCTCTGAAAAAGCTGCCGGGACTGAGGCCGCGCCGCTGGCGCAGTCTCCTGGTGTTTCAGGCCACCGCCGACTGCGGCAAGACGAAGGGCACGTTTGCCGCCGGCAATGCGCCGACCCGCAGCCTGCAGCCGAACACCTTTTCGATCAGCTCGTCTTTCAACACATCCTGCGGCGTGCCCGTTGCCGCAAGCCGGCCGCGGTGCATGACGCCGATCCGGTCGGCATACATCGCCGTCAGGTTGAGGTCGTGCAGGATGGCGATCACGCCGCCTCCCCGCCGGGCAAAATCGCGGGCGATGTTCATGATGATGAGCTGGTGCTTGATGTCGAGGCTGGAAACCGGTTCGTCGAGGAACAGGTAGCGCGCCTGGCCATCAAGCACCGGCGCCCACACCTGGCACAGCACCCGCGCCAATTGCACGCGCTGCTGCTCGCCGCCCGAGAGTTCCTGATAGAACCGCCCGGCGAAGCCTTCCAGGTCGACGCGCGCCAATGCCCGCTCCGGCAGACGGTCGCCCTCCCCGGCCAGCGCGCCGGTCCGGCCGCCGGTAATGCCGAGCTTGACGATCTCGCGCACCGTGAAAGGAAACGACAGCGCGGTCGACTGCGGCAGCACAGCGCGCATGCCCGCCGCCTCCCACGGCTTGAGCGCTGCGATATCGCGGCCGTTGAGCGAGATCGAACCGGTGTAGCCCAGCTCACCGGTCATCGCCTTCAGGAAGGTGGTTTTGCCCGAACCGTTGGGGCCGACGATCGCCGCGAATTCTCCAGGACGGACGATCAGATCGACGTCGCTGACGATGCGCTTGCTGCCGATCGACACGGAAACCTGACGGGCTTCGATCATGTTGTCCTCTCAGTTCGCGGCGAATGCCGTCACAGGTCGACGACGCCGCGCTTGCGCAGCAGTATCCACAGGAAGAACGGTCCGCCGACAGCGGCGGTGACGATGCCGATCGGCAGCTCCGCCGGGGCAACGATGGTGCGGCTCACCGCATCGGCGAGCAGCAGCAGGCATCCGCCCAACAGCGCCGACGCCGGCAGCAGGTAGCGGTTGTCCGGACCGATGGCGAGGCGCAGCAGGTGCGGCACCACGATGCCGACGAAGCCAATGCCGCCGCTGACCGCGACCGAAGCGCCGATGGCGCCGGAAACGGCCACGATGGCCACGTATTTCAGCCGCTGCACAGGAACGCCAAGATGATTGGCGGTGGCCTCGCCGAGCGACAGGGCGTTGAGCCCCTTTGCCAGGAAGGGGGTGACGGCAAGCGCCAGGACGATGATCGGGCCAGACGCCGCGATCTTGCCCCAGGTCGCGCCGGCCAGCGAGCCCAGCTGCCAGAAGGTCAGGTCGCGCAGCTGCCGGTCGTCGGCCATGTAGACCAGGATACCGGTCAGCGCGACCGCCATGGCGCCGAGCGCGATACCGGCCAGCAGCATGGTGGCGATGGAAGTGCGGCCCTGCCGCGTCGCGACATTGTAGAGAGTGACGGTCGTCACCAGGCCGCCGCCAAAGGCTGCCAGCGGCAACGCAAAACTTCCGAGCAAGGCGGTGAACGGCGCAAGCACAGTCGAGCCCAGCACGATGACCGACACGGCACCGAGCCCGGAGCCTGCAGAAACGCCGATCAGGCCGGGATCGGCAAGCGGATTGCGAAACAGCCCCTGCATCACCGCACCGGAGACGGCAAGTGCCGCACCAATCAGGATGCCGAGGATCACCCGTGGCAAGCGAATGTCGTAGATGATGATGCTGTCACGGGCCGAAAGCGCTTCCTGGCCGGGAGTGGCGCCAAACAACCAATCCTTGACCAGCCCCCATGCCGAAGCATCCGAAGCCCCCCATGTCAGGCTGAACAGCGCCGTCAACGCCAGCATCACGGCCAGCACGCCAACGACCAGCAACGCCCGCGCCGAGCGGTCGCCGCTATCATGACGGGAGGCTTCGCCGGCCGTGCCGGCGAATGTTTCGTCTGTCACTGGCCTGGCCTTACTTCTTGGCAGCATCGCCGTAGAAGGCGATGGCGAGAGCCTTGACGGCGCCGGCAGTGCGCGGACCGAAGCCGAGCAGGTAGGCGGCATCCATGCGGATGAGGTTCTTGGCCTGGCCCGCCGGCGTCGAGGCAATCGCCGGATGGCCGTAGAGATCGCTGTCATCGACAGCGAGCCCTCCGTCCCGGTCCATCATCAGGATGACGTCAGGCTTGGCGGTGATCGCAGCCTCGTCGGTCAGTTGCTTGTAGCCGGAAAAGCCCTCGACCGCGTTGACCCCGCCGGCAAGGGCGATGATGCCGGCTGCCGCGGTATCGCTCCCCGAAGAAAGGATCTTGCCGCCCTGCATGCTCAGGATGAACAGGACCCGCTTGCGCTCGCCCGCCGGGATCGCCGTGGTCAGGGCTTCGGCCTCGCCAAGCTGCTTGTCGACTTCCGCCGCCAGTGTTTCGGCCTTGGCGTCGGCGCCGAGCGCCTTGCCGACGACGCGGATCTTGTCGAGGATGCCCTGGTGGGAAAACCCGTCGGGCACGACGATGAACGGAATGCTCGCCTTCTTGAGCACGTCGATGGCTTCCTTGGGCCCGCTGCCCTGCAAGGCCAGGATGCCTGACGGATTGACCGACAGCACGCCTTCTGGCGACAGCGCCCGCAAGTAGCCGACGTCGGGCAACTTGAAAGCCGCCTCCGGATAGACACTGGTCGAGTCGCGGGCAACGAGCTTGCCCTCCTCGCCCAGTGCATAGACGATCTCGGTGATCGAGCCGCCGACAGACGCGACGCGCGACTTGTCGGCAAGGACGCTTGCGCCTTCTTCGGCGAAACCGACCGCGGTGGCTGAAAGCATGACCGACAGGCCTAATGCGGCTGCGCGTGCCAGCCGTTGGGTAGTCGACATCATCGTTCTCCTTATGCCGCGTCCTGCTGCGGGGCGCTTGGCAGTGCCTCGACCAGGCCGCGCCAGTCGTCGCGTTCGCTCTGGCCTTCCTTCCGCTTGCCGAAGAACTGGATGATCATCTCGCCGTTGGCGTCATAAGCCTCGATCGAAGTGACATGGCCGTCCGTGTTCGGCTTGCGCACCGCCCACAACTCGGCGACGTGGTCGAGGCGCAGATGCAGGTGGAAGGTCTCGTCCATCACGTTGATCCACGGCCCCATCGGCTTGACGTTTTCGATCGGGCCGGAATGGATCTGGATACAGCCGTGATTGCCGACAAAACACATGATCGGCTGCCCGCTCTCGGCCGCCTGATGGAACACGGTTGCAAGCGCGTCGTTTGCCAGCGTCCAGGCATAGTCGCGGCCGACCATCCGCATCGCCTGCTGGCGACCGAGCTTGAGCGAACGCAAGATGCCGAAGAACTGGTGCACGTCGGTCATCGTGCTCCAACGCTGGCGAAGCTCCGCGACATCGACGCCTTCTTCAGCGGCAGGCTTTTCAACGACCGGATGCACGATGGCGATAGCCGGGTCCTGGTTTTCGCTGACAAGCGATTCGACCAGCTTCTGGTAGGCGGAAAGATTGGACGCCGGACGCAGATGGATCTTGTGAACGGCAGTGCCTGCGGCGTCGAAGAACTGCAGGCTGCGGCGGATTTCCGCGCCGTCGCTCTTTTCGACGGCAAAGCCATGGATCCAGTTGCTCGGGAAGATGCGCAGGTCGATCTGCTCGCCCAGAACCATGGCATTGTGCTTGCCCGGCACCACCTTGTCGTAGACGCCGATCTTTTCATGGACAGCGCTGTCGTTGCGCGTCAGCGCCATGACTTCGCCGACCGCCTCAATGCCGGCGAGCAGGTCATTGACGCGCGGCTCGATGCGAACGACACCCTCGCCGCAATGCGCGGCGACCAGTTCGGCTTCAGAGATGCCGAGCTGGCTGGCGAGATCGCGCTCGCGCATTTTCGGGTTGTCGATTCGCGCCCGCCTGATTTCGTGTGGGTTGGGCCTTACGCGCTGGTCCATTTCGAAACACCTATTTGTTGAGAATGAGCTTGCCCTGACGGGTAATCTTGAGGCGGTAGAGGGCGCCGCCGTGGTCGATGCCGATCTCGAAATCGCCGAGGAACAGCGACTCGCTGGCCAGCGTCCTGACGGCCAGCGTGCCGGCCGTAGGACGTGGTGCAATCTGGCCTTCCGGGCGCCGGTAACCCTGCCGGAATTGGCCTGAACGGAAATGGTTCGGATTGTGCGAATTCATTTCATTCCACTCCTTGTTCCATTTTCCCGCACCGGCTCAGCCGATCGGGCCCGTTTTGTTCAAATCAATTAGTTGACTCAAACATTCATGTTTATTAGTCAGTGCAATACCGGAGCAATCGAGTCAACATTTAACACGCACCGGGCAGACGAAAAATTGCCAGCGAGCACCACGCGAGCCAGCGCAGGGACATTTGGAGTTGGGACATGGGGCTGTTTGCTCGGAACAAGGCTGCTCTGTTGGGCGGAGCGGCTGCACTGGTATTGGCTGGAACTTTGGCAGCGAGCGCACAACAGGCTGCGACCGCGACTGGCAGCGGAACTCAGGCGGGTCAGCCGCTGAACCAGACACCGGTAGATGCGAGTTCGGTGACACTGCTGGACAGGCTTGTTTTCATCACACGCACGGGCGAAGCCCCGATCGACACCATGGCTTCGGTGAGCCACATCGGCGGCGAGCCGCTTGAACGCCGCATGGCGACGACCCCGCAGGACATCTTTTTCGGCGTGCCCGGCGTCGTCACGCAGACCGACTCCAAGCGATCGCTGTCCACGATCAACATCCGCGGCCTGCAGGATTTCGGTCGCGTGGCTGTGATCGTCGACGGCGCGCGCCAGAACTTCCAGCGCTCGGGCCACGGGACTCAGAGCGTGTTCTGGATCGATCCGGATCTGGTGCAGCAGGTCGACATCATTCGCGGCCCGGTCTCCAACACCTATGGTTCCGGAGCCATCGGCGGCGTCGTCACCTTCGAAACCAAGGATGCCGAGGATTTCCTCAAGGATGGCGAGACCTGGGCAGCGTCGACCACCGGCAGGTATGAGTCCAACGGCAACGGCTGGACCACAAGCACGACCGGCGCGTACAAGTTCAATGAGGCGTTCGATGTTCTGGGCAACATCGTCTATCGCGACTACGGCAACTACACCGATGGCGGCGGCAAGGAAGTTCGCGGCAGCGGCTTCGACGTGCTGAGTGGGCAGCTCAAGTCGACCATCCGCCCGACCGACAACAGCGAACTCAAGCTCGGCTGGGTCGGCGCCGACAATGAATGGACCGAAGGCCTCGACGCCTACAATTCCAAGCTCAAGCAGAACACGCTGACAGCCCGCTACAACGTCACCGACGAGGACAACAGCTGGCTCGACCTGCACATCAACGGTTCGCTCAACATGGCGAATCTCGACCAGACCTTTCTCAAGGACACGCCGCAGTTCGATGCCAGTACCGGCGCTCCAGTCATCGTGCCGGCAGGATCGACGGCCGCCTATGACCTCAAGACCCACGGCCTCGACATCTGGAACACATCGCGCTTCGACACCGGCGCGCTCTATCACGAGCTGACCTACGGCGGCGACTGGGTCTCCGACGACGTCGAGACGGTCTCTGGCAACGGCGGCGCCAACGTCTACACGCCTTCGGGCAAGCGCTCGCTCTGGGGCCTGCATGTCCAGGACAAGATTTCATATGACGAATGGCTGGAGGTCATTGGCGGGCTTCGCTACGACAGCTACAGCCTCGATGGCAAAAGCGCCGAAAGCTCGGGAGATCGCGTCTCGCCACGCATCACCGTTGGCGTGTCGCCATTCAGCGCCGACGCCTTCAAGGGCCTGCAGCTGTACGGCACCTACGCCGAAGGCTATCGTTCGCCGAGCATCACCGAAACATTGATGAGCGGCATCCACCCGAACGGCGTTGCCTTCCCCTTCCTGCCCAACCCCAATCTCAAGCCGGAAACGAGCAAGACCTGGGAATTCGGCGTCAACTACAAGCGTGATGGCCTGTTTTATGAAGACGACAGCCTGCGCCTGAAGGCGGCCTACTTCAACAACGACGTCAGCGACTACATCGGCAGCCGGACGCTGTCCGCGCACGTGCCCGGCAGCGGTTGCCCGATGTTCAATCCGATGGTGCCGATCTGCTCGCAGTACCAGAACTTCGCCAACGCCAAGATCGACGGCGTCGAGCTCGAGGCCATGTACGACGCCGGACACTTCTTCACCGGCCTGAGCGCTTCGGTCACCGACGGCTACACCGTGACATATGCCGGCGTACGCGCCGGTCTGGTCTCGAACCCGTCGTCGCAGGTTACCGCGAGCCTTGGTTTCCGCATGCTCGAGAACAAGGCGCTCACCTTCGGCGGCGAGGTCCAGTACAATGGCGCGCCCGATGGCGCTCGCTACGCCGAGGACTACACCCTTGTGAACGTCTTCGCCAACTACCAGGTCAACGACAACTTCCGTCTCGACTTCCGCGCCGACAACCTGTTCGACGTCAAGTATGCGAACCCGCTCAACGCGACCACCACGTCGATCGTCTATGAACCCGGCCTGACGCTGAAGTTCGGCGCAACCATGCGCTTCGGAGGCTGATCGAAATGGCCAGGACAGCGTCATTGCTCCGTTCTCTGACCGCGGCGATGGCGATGTAGCTAGCGGGTGAAGCAGGAGCGCAAAATGCTCCTGCCTCCCCTGCCCTTGTGCCGATATGGCAGACTATCGGGGTCGCTCCGTCTCGCAAGCGGGACCGAACCCATCCGCAGACAGCGCCGGGGACAATGTCATACCCTACGCAGGGCTCGGACACAGATGACAGCGCAACGCAAGATCCGTTGAGAGGAAATGCCATGTACATCGCCATGAACCGCTTCAAGGTACAGAACGGCTCCGAGACCGCCTTTGAGGACGTCTGGAAGAACCGCGACTCCTCGCTCAACGAGATGAAGGGCTTTCGTGAGTTCCACCTGCTGCGCGGCCCTGCGAACGAAGCCGAGGGCTACACGCTCTACGCTTCGCACACGGTCTGGGCCAGCCAGGACGATTTTGTCGCCTGGACCAAGTCGGAGAATTTCCGCAACGCGCACAAGAATGCCGGCTCCTCCAAGGCCTCCTATGTCGGCCATCCGCAGTTCGAGGGTTTCTCGGTCGTCGAAGGCGCCTGAACGGCATGACCGACCTCGCCCGCAGTTGCGCTTCGGTTGCGCACCGGAAGAAATCGAGTAAGGGGCAGGTCTGACCTGCCCCTTTTCTCTTAGGCGGACGCCAGCAGGCTGGCGTTGCCACCGGCTGCGGTCGTGTCGACGCAGACCGCGCGCTCATGCGCGTAGGCGACAGGATAGATCACTTCGCTGACCAGCGGCACGATCGGCCCCTTGCGCTCGGCAATCACCTTGCGGACGATACGCATGCTCTCGTCCGTCCCCGAATAAGCGACCACATCGACATCGAGCGACCGCGCCTCCACCGGATCGGGTCGGCCGTCAATGGCGGCGATCGGCAAGTTCTTGCCCAAAAGGGCATGAACGGCTGCCGGTGCGCCGGGAGCGACCGCAAGCACCGAGTTTCCGGCGGCAAGCGCCTGAATCGCCTGGGCGAGCATCGTCTCCGCATCCGGTCCAAGGCACAGCACGCGACCGCGCGGATTGAGCGACAGCGTGTTTGCCTCGCCCGTCGGCCCGGGAAGGTCGACCTGGCCGAAGTCGATGCCCGCCGCAGCCGCGATCGCCGCGGCACCCTTGCCGCGCAGATGCTTGCGCAGGACGGCGATACGGTCCGGCCGCGTCGCCCATTCGCCGGCATCGACGAGATTGTCGACCAGCTCGGTCGCGGTGACCTTGCGGCCTTCAGGCAACACCGCGCTCGCCTCGGGCGACTTGCGGAAACGACGGAGGTAGTGCGGTCCGCCGGCCTTGGGCCCGGTGCCCGACAGCCCCTCGCCGCCAAAAGGCTGCGAGCCGACGACGGCGCCGATCTGGTTGCGGTTGACGTAGATGTTGCCGGCATGGATGCCGTCGACGATGTGCTGGACGCGGCCCTCGATGCGGGTGTGCAGGCCGAAGGTCAGGCCGTAGCCCTTGCGGTTGACCGCCGCAATGACGTTGTCGAGTTCGTCGGCCTCGAAGGTCGCCACATGCAGCACCGGCCCGAACACCTCGCGCTCCATCTCTTCGATACCCTTGACGCGGAAGACGTGCGGAGCGACGAAACGGCCGTCCACGGGCGCCTCAAGCTTGGCAACCAGCTTGCCCTTGGCTTCCATCTTTTCGCAATACTCGCGGATCGAGGCCTGCGCGTCTTCGTCGATGACCGGGCCGACGTCGGTCGACAGCAGCCACGGGTCGCCAATGGAGAGCGCATCCATCGCCCCCTTCAGCATGTCGATCATCTTCTTTTCGACATCGGTCTGGACATACAGCACGCGCAGCGCCGAGCAGCGCTGGCCAGCACTCTGGAACGACGAGGCCAGCACGTCGCGGATCGCCTGCTCGGGCAGCGCAGTGGAATCGACGATCATGGCATTCAGACCGCCTGTCTCGGCGATCAGCATCGCGTCGGGCGCGGCCGTCTCGGCCAGCTGCTTTTCGATCAGCTTGGCAACTTCCGTCGAGCCGGTGAAGCAGACACCGCCGATGCGCGGATCGGCCGTCAGCGGCGCGCCGACAGTCGGGCCGTCGCCCGGCAGGAGCTGGATCACGTCCTCGGGCACGCCGGCCTCGCGCATCATCTCGACCGCACGTGCTGCAATCAGCGGTGTCTGTTCGGCGGGCTTGGCGATCACCGAGTTGCCGGTGACGAGTGCCGCCGCGATCTGCCCGGTGAAGATGGCGAGCGGAAAGTTCCACGGCGAGATGCAGACGATGGCGCCGCGCGCTTGGGTACCTGCCTCGGCCTTCTCGGCTTCGGCAGCATAGTAGCGCAGGAAGTCGACCGCCTCGCGGACTTCGGCGACGCCGTCGGCCAGCGACTTGCCGGCTTCGCGGGTGGCAAGGGCGAAGAACTCGGCCGCATTCGCTTCATAGAGGTCGGCGATGCGGCGCAGGATGGCGGCCCGCTCGGCGACCGGCTTCCTTGCCCAGGCCGGCTGCGCCTCGACGGCGATGCGCACGGCGGTGTCCACCTGCTTGGCCGCAGCCTCGGTGACCGTGCCGACGATGTCGGAAGGCTTGGCCGGGTTGACCACCTTGCGCGAGGCGCCGTAGCCGGCAGCGCGGGTGATCGGCTTGGCCGTCCACCTGTCGGCGCCCTTGAAGTTGTCCTTGGCCTTGTCGAGCGCGTCCAGCGTCACCGGATCGGTGATGTCCCAGCCCCTGGCGTTCTTGCGTCCGGCGCCGAAGATCGCCGAAGGCACAGGGATCGACGGATTGGAGGCGGAACCCTGCGTTTCGACGGTTTCAAGCGGGTCGCGGGCGATATCCTCGGGGGCCACGTCCTCATCGGTCAACTGGTGGACGAAGGACGAGTTGGCGCCATTCTCAAGCAGCCGGCGAACCAGATAGGCAAGCAGATCGGAATGCGCGCCGACGGGCGCATAGATGCGGCAGCGCGTTCCCTCGGCCTTGCGCACCGTCTCGTGCAGGGCTTCGCCCATGCCATGCAGGCGCTGGAACTCGAACGAAGTGCGGTCCGTAGCCATCGACAGGATGGCGGCGACCGTATGCGCGTTGTGGGTGGCGAACTGCGGGTAGATACGGTCGGTCATCGACAGCAGCTTGCGGGCGCAGGCCATGTAGGAGACGTCGGTGTTGGCCTTGCGCGTGAAGACGGGATAGCCTGGCAGGCCGAGCGTCTGCGCGCGCTTGATCTCGGTATCCCAATAGGCACCCTTGACCAGCCGCACCATGATGTTGCGGTCGAGCTTGTTGGCCAGCGCATAAAGCCAGTCGATGGCGAACGCCGTGCGTGGGCCGTAAGCCTGCACGACCACGCCGAAACCGTTCCAGCCTTCGAGCTGCGGGTCGGCCAGTACACGCTCGATGACGTCGAGCGACAGATCGAGCCGGTCGGCTTCCTCGGCATCGATGTTGAGCCCCATGCGCGCCTGCTTGGCGGCCAGGCACAGCGACAGCAGGCGCTCGGCCATGACCGGCAGCATCTCGTCCTTGTGCGAGACCTCGTAGCGCGGATGCAGGGCAGACAGCTTGACCGAGATGCCGTGATTGTAGCGAATGTCCGGGCCGTTGGTGCCATTGTCGAGCGAGGAGATCGCCTCGGCATAGGCGCGATGGTAGCGCAGGGCATCGGCTTCGGTGCGGGCGGCCTCGCCCAGCATGTCGAAGGAATAGAGATAACCCTTCTGGATCATCGAACGGCCGCGCTTGACCGCTTCGGTGATGGTGCGGCCGAGCACGAACTGTTCGCCCATTTCGCGCATCGCGGCAGCCACCGCCTTGCGGATGACCGGTTCGCCAAGACGGCGAACCATCGAACGCAGCGTGCGCTCGATCGAACCCTCGCCTTCGTCGAGCACGCGACCGGTCAGCATCAGCGCCCAGGTCGAGGCGTTGACAAAGATCGAGCTCGAACCGCCCGAATGCGCCGACCAGTCGTGCGGCGCGATCTTGTCGGCGATGAGGTCATCCATGGTTTCGGTGTCGGGCACGCGCAAAAGCGCTTCGGCCAGGCACATCAGCGCCACGCCTTCCTTGGTCGACAGGCCGTAGGCCGAGAGGAAGACTTCCATCAGCCGGGGGTCGGTCTCGCCGCGCACAGCGCGTACCAGATCCGCCGCACGGGCGGAAATCGCCTTGCGGTCATCGGGGGAAAGGGCAGCCGTCGCGGCCAGCCTCTGCACGGCTTCGGCCTCGTCTGGCAGATAGTTTGCACGAATTTCCTTGCGGATGGAGTCGAGCGCGGGCATGGCAGTCCTGTGGAGCGGGTTGAGGCTACGCCCGGCGCAACTCGCCGCCGAGCCTTTGGTCGAGAACTAGCACGGGGACCGAAATATAGCCGGCCCAAAGAATTCGACTTGGCAACTCAATTGGACTACGATATCCGCAAATAAGCACCCATCTGAGCTGCCACACTCATGAATGAAGACCATTTAGACCGCATCGACCGGAACATCATGTTCGCGCTTTCGCGCGACGGGCGTCTGTCGATGGCAGAGCTTGCCACAAAAGTCGGACTTTCCAAGACCCCTGTGCAGGCGCGGGTCAAACGGCTGGAAAAGGACGGCTTCATCAAGGGCTACCAGGCGGTCATCGACAGCGAGCGCATGGGCGAAGGACACGTCGCCTTCGTTCAGGTCAAGCTTTCCGACACCCGCTCGGCGGCACTCGAAGAGTTCAACCGGGCGATTCATGCAGTTCGTGAAATCGAACAGTGCCACATGATGGCCGCGAGCTTCGACTACCTGCTCAAGGTCCGCACCAAGGACATCGCCGCCTACCGGCGCGTGCTCGGCGAGCGCATATCCGCCCTGCCCCATGTCGCCCAGACATCGACCTTCGTGGCGATGGAGACGGTCAAGGACAGGTGAGCGCTATTCGCTCAGCGTCTTGAGGAACGCCACCAGGGCCCCGCGCTCGCGCTCGGACAAAGCCACCGGATGTATCTCGGTCTCGCCTTCAACGCTGGCTGGCGCGCCGACATAGTGATCGAGCACCTTTTCGAGTGTCGCGAACTGGCCGGCATGCATGAAGGGCGCCCGGTCGGCCACACCACGCAATGACGGGGTCTTGTAAGCGCGCACCAGTTCCGGCGCGCTCTTTTGCATGAAACGCAGCTCGCCGCAGGCTTCTTCACCGCCATCGCGGAGCTTGCCGAAACAGTTGAACGGATCGGCCAGAACCTCCTCGACGACTGCAATCCGACCCCGATCGGCCGGCAGCCCGGCAACAGGCGGCACGCCGGTGTTGTGGAAATGATTGTCGGTGAAGCGCGGCCCGGTATGGCAGGTCGAGCAGTTCGCCCGACCGATGAAGAGCCTGAGGCCGGCCTGCTCTTCTTCCGACAGCGCCGCGTCGCCGGCCGGAGCGGCGCCCTTGGCGAGGGCATCTGCAAAGCGGTCGAAGCGTGTTGGCGGATGCACCAGCGCACGCTCGAAGGCGGCGATCGCCTTGCCTATGTCGGCGAAAGCCATATTGACGCCGTCCCGCTGGGTGTCGCTCAAGGCAGCCCATGCGGCCTGCTCGGCCGGCGTACCGAACGGCCCGGCATTGGCCGGCACACCCGTCAGATCGGGCAGAGGCCGGAAAATCCGTTCGTAGCGTTCGCCGAAGCGGCGCTTGAGATAGTGGACATAGGCGGCGCGGTTGCCGGCGTGCTCCAGCGGGTTTTCGAGCGGCGCCAACGCCTGTGACCACAGGCTGTCGCGCCGCCCGTCCCAGAACAAGAACGGATCACGTGCGACGCCCGCCAGCGGCATGGTTCGCCGGTTGGTTTCGCCGACACCCACGCCGCGCGGCAGATCATCCTGGAACTGCCGGTCGATCTTGTGGCAGGTGCCGCAGGCGACATTGCCGTCGCGGCTCATGCCGGTGTCGAAGAACAGCGTCGCCCCGAGCGCGGCGGCGCCCGGATCGTCGGCGAAGCGATTGGTCGGATCCAGCGGCAGCGGCGCCAGTGCCGACAGCGACATCGACGCGATCGTCCGCTTTTCGGCCTCGGTGAATTCCTGTCGCCCGCAGCCGGCCATAGCCGCCGCAAACGCCAATGCGACGGCCAGGCGCCTGATCGGGCCGCGCGTCATCGCCTCACAGCACCAGATTGAACGTGGCTTCATCGACGCCGGAGGGCGCTGCGATGGCAAGCTTGAGTTGCCACCAGCCAGTCATGGAGAACTTCATGCCCTCGATGCGGTAGCGGCCGTCGCCGAGATAGGCTGTCGCCTCGGGACTGGTCGGCAGGCCATGCGCATGCTCGGGCATGCCGCCGCCGACGGTGATCGCAGCCCCTTCGACCGGCGCGCCCTGCCGCGTCTTGACCGTCACCACCCACGCATGCAGGTCCCCTTGCCTGGGCTCCCCTGCCTCGGGCGCGATGGACACCGCAAAAAGGCCCTTGGCCGAACTCCTGGAGCGCGCGAGGTCGGGCTCGGGGCTTGCCGGCGCGGTCATATAGACTATCGCCAGGAAAGCGACCGACAGGGCTACCAGCCCGATCGCCCCGACAACCATGCGCCACGTCGAACTCATGTTTTCTCCTCACGCCTGCCGACAACGTTTTTCTGGCGGCGAAGCTTCCCGTCGCATCCGACTGAAGGGACCCGCAAGCCGGTTCTCCCGCACCCGTCACACAAGCACATGACGTGCCGCCACGCGTTCACAACAACTACCGCAGGTTACACCCATTTCTGGAATCACCCTCTCAGCAGCCAAAGAAAACGCGCGGCCCGTGCAGGACCGCGCGTTCTGTTCGCACAGCGATGGGGCTCCTTAGAACCCCAGCCCGCCGATGCAGACATATTTGGTGTCGAGATAGTCCTCGATGCCCTGGTGCCCGCCCTCGCGGCCGAGGCCGGATTCCTTGACGCCTCCAAATGGCGCTTCGGGCGTGGTGATCAGGCCTTCGTTGACGCCGACCATGCCGTACTTCAGCCCTTCCATGACACGGAAGGCACGGCCGAGGTCGCCGGTGTAGAAGTAGCTGGCAAGGCCGAACTCGGTGTCGTTGGCGAGGGCGATCGCCTCCTCTTCGGTCTCGAATTTGAAGACCGGAGCAACCGGGCCGAAGATCTCGTCCTTCATGAACAGCATTGCGGGCGTCGCGCCCGAAATGACCGTCGGCTCGAAGAACGAGCCACCCAACGCATGGCGCTTGCCGCCGGCAACCACCTTGCCACCCTTTGCGGTTGCGTCGGCAATGAATTCCTCGACCTTCTCCACGGCCTTTTCGTCGATCAGCGGGCCCTGCTGCACGCCGGCATCCAGGCCGGAACCGACCTTGAGCTTTTTCGACGCCTCGGCCAGCCTGGCCACGAACTTGTCGTAGATGCCTGCCTGGGCGAAGAAGCGGTTGGTGCAGACGCAGGTCTGGCCGGAATTGCGGAATTTCGCGGTGATGGCGCCCTCGACGGCGCGATCAATATCGGCGTCGTCGAAGACCAGGAACGGCGCGTTGCCGCCGAGCTCCATCGATACCTTCTTCACGGTCGAAGCCGACTTTTCGATCAGCATCTTGCCGACCTCGGTCGAGCCGGTGAAGGTGATCTTCTTGACCAGCGGGTTTACGCAAATCTCGTCGCCGATTTCGCCGGCCGAACCGGTCAGGACGTTAACCACACCCTTAGGGAAGCCGACCTCCTCGCACAGCGCACCCCAGGCGAGGCCTGAGTATGGCGTCTGCGATGCCGGCTTGACCACGGCCGTGCAGCCGGCGGCGAGTGCTGGTCCGAGCTTGCGCGACAGCATCGACGACGGGAAATTCCATGGCGTGATCGCGGCGATGACGCCAACAGGCTCCTTGGTGACAAGGATGCGGCGGTCGGCCCATGGCGACGGCACGACATCGCCATAGGCGCGGCGGGCTTCCTCGGCGAACCACAGCACATAGGCGGCGGACGAGCCGATCTCGCCCTTGGCCTCGGTCAGCGACTTGCCCTGCTCGATGGTGAGCAGCTCGGCCAACGCGTCCTGGTTGTCCATGATCGCGTCGTGCAGCTTGCGCAGCAGCTTCGAGCGCTCGAGTGCGGAGGTCTTGCGGTACGTCTTGAACGCCTCGTTGGCCGCCTCGATGGCCCGGCGCGTCTCGGCGCCGCCCGAGCGTGGGACGGTTCCAATCTTCAGTCCGGTCGCCGGATTGATGACGTCGATTGTCTTGCCCGAATCGGCCTGGACCCATTCGCCGTTAATGAGATTGGCCTGCCGCATGAAATGGCTGGTTTTCTGAAGCATGGCTTGCCTCCTTGTTTGGCGCGCCTGACGGTTCGCAGGCTGGACATGAAAATCGCAGAAAAGCACTGGCGCAGACACGCTCGATGCCTCGTCACCGCAGGCAAACTAGTAGCTTGCCGCAGGGGCACCGATCAACTGCATTATGGCACAGATGGTTTGGTCCAGCGCCCCGAAACCAGGGCTTCTATCCGAATACCATGGTGGCGACTGTCAGCCAGAATGCCAGCGTCACCACCGCACAGGCGGTGGCGATGGTCATCTGGTTGGACGCAAGCGCCTGGCCGGTGCCGAACTGCGTCGCGATCAGGTAGGAATTGACGCCGGACGGCAGGCCGGCGGCGGCAACCGCGACTTTCGCCGGCAAGGGCGGCAGCCCGAACAGCCAGGCGAGCAAAAGCGCAACCGCGGGCATCAGGAACAGCTTGATGCCAGTCAGCGCGATTGCTGGCCGGATGTTGCCGGAAATGCCGAACTTGCGCAGACCAAGCCCCATGGCAAACAACGCCACCGGCCCCGCCACATTGGCCAGAGCATCGACGAAGCGGCTGGCAATCGCCGGCAAAGGGATGCCGGTCGCGCGCCATGCCAGACCTGCCACGATGCCGATGATCAGCGGATTGGCGACGATCTTCCGAAGGAAATCGCTTATGAGGGCAATGGGATGCATCGGCTCGCTGCGCTTGGGCCCGAACAGCTGGAACAAGATGATCGAGGCCATCATCATCGTCGGCAAATGCACCGAGACGATCAGCGACAGGATTTCGAAGCCCTCCTGCCCGAACACGCCGAGCATGAACGGGATGCCAAGAAGCACGAGGTTGGAGAACGCCGACGACACGCCGCCGACCACGCCCGCCTGCCCGTCACGGCCGAAAATTCGCGTCGTGGTCAGATGACCGGCAGTCCAAGCCACGGTGACCGCGCTGAAATAGGTCGCCCACAGCGCCCATGGCGCCGAGCCTTGGAAATCCGCCCCCAGCATGGTGCGAAACAACAACAGGGGCAGCGCCACCCCGACTGCGAACGCCGACAGGGCATCGCCCGCCTCTACCCGAAGGTAGCCGGTCGCTCCCGCGAAATAGCCCAGCGCCACCAGGCCGAAGACAAAGAGCACGGTTTCGACAAGGGGGGACATCGGCGCTCTTGCATCGCGGGAATCGGCAGCCAGAGCATCGCCGTCATGACAGTGTTGTTCAAGGCCGCAGCCGGTCCAACACGGGCCAAGCTTGGCCGCTCCGCCCCTGCCTTGCCTTTCATTCGGCTTTGGCCTCCCTATATCCGCAACGCCGGCTAGGAATTTACATGCTCAGAATTGCCATTGCGGTCATGCTTTTGTCTTTCGCCCTGCCGGCCCGGGCCACCGAGGCCGGCTGGGCGCTGCTGCGCGATGGCGGGCACGTTGTCCTTTTGCGCAACGCCATGACGACCGGATCGGTCGAGCCGCCCAGTTTCGATCTCGAGAAGTGCTCAACCCAGCTCAACCTGTCGGATCGCGGTCGCCAGCAGGCGCGCAAGATCGGCGCGCTGTTCGAGGCGCGCGCGGCGCCGGTCGAGCGCGTGCTGGCCAGCCGCTATTGCCGGACGATGGAAACGGCGCGCCTTGCCTTCGACGACCAGAAGGTCGAGCCGAACGAAGCACTCGACAAGCCGACGGAAGCCACCGCCGAAGCGGACACCGCAGCGGTCATGGACATCATCCGCAACTACTCGGGCTCCGACAACATCGTGCTTGTCACGCACCTGGAGAACATCCAGGCATTGACGGGAATGTCGGCGCGCGAAGGCGAAGCGTTGATCGTCGGCCTGGAAGGAGAAAAGCTGCGCGTGCTCGGCCGCATCGTATTCTAAGCCTTTCGCATGGCGGCCTTCCCTTGGGTACGGCAGCGGATGCGTCAACCAAAGCACAGGATTTGGCCTTTTCCTGCCCGGAAAAACCGATTAGACAGCCCTCAAAACTATGCGCGCAGAATCTGTCCCGGATTCATGACAGCCCGATAAAAGGAAAAACCGTGTCCACGACCTTCGACAAAGTCGCCAAGATCATTGCCGAAACCAGCGAGATCGACCTCGACACCATCACGCCCGAAAGCCACACCATCGACGACCTGGGCATCGACAGCCTCGACTTCCTCGACATCGTCTTTGCGATCGACAAGGAATTCGGCATCAAGGTGCCGCTCGAGAAGTGGACGCAGGAAGTCAACGACGGCAAGGCTTCGACTGACGAATACTTCGTCATGAAGAACCTCTGCGCCAAGATCGACGCGCTCGTCGCCGCCAAGAACGCCTGAGCATAGCCAACCAGCCCATGGCCAATCGTGACGTCGTCATCACCGGCATAGGTCTCGTCTCCTCCCTCGGGGAAGGCGGCGCCGCCCATTGGGACAAGCTGACCGCGCCGGGCGCGGCACCGGTGATCGATGCCGAGCGCTTCCAGCCCTATGCCATCCATCCGCTGCCCGAGATCGACTGGGGCCTTCAGATCGCCAAGCGCGGCGACCAGCGCCAGATGGAGACCTGGCAGCGCCTTGGCACCTATACGGCTGGCATGGCGCTCGACGACGCCGGCATCAAGGGCAATGACGAGCTGACGACCACCATGGACATGGTGGTTGCGGCAGGCGGCGGTGAGCGTGACGAGGCCGTCGACGCCGATGTGCTCGCCGCTTCGCAGACACGCTCCGACCGCGACGTGCTGCTGAATGAAAAGCTGACGACGGAACTCAGGCCCACCCTGTTCCTCGCCCAGCTTTCCAATCTGCTCGCCGGCAACATCTCGATCGTCCACAAGGTGACCGGCTCTTCGCGCACCTTCATGGGCGAAGAAGGCGCAGGCGTTGCGGCAATCGAGACGGCAGCGGCGCGCATCCGTTCGGGACAATCCACCCACGTCCTGGTTGGCGGCGCCTTCCAGACCGAGCATTCCGATATGCTGCTCGGCTACGAGTTGGCCGGGTATCTGCATCGCGGCCCGTGGAAGCCTGTCTGGCAGCGCCAGGGCTCCGAAGGTGGTGGCGTCGTCACCGGCTCAGGCGGCGCGTTCCTGGTTCTGGAATCGCGCGAACACGCTGAGGCCCGTGGCCAGAAAATCTATGCCCAGCTGGGTCCGGTGGTTTCCGACCGCGCCAAGCGCCGCAATGGCGGGCTTGAAGCAGCCATAGGCGAACTGCTTGCCAAGGCGGAGTTGCCGCAAGGCGAGCTTCTGGCGATTTCGGGCTCGTCCGGGGCTCACGCCGCCACGGCGGCTGAAAAGGCCGCATTCGAAGCCAATCCTGCCATTTCCGCTCGCGCGCTCTCGTCGCTGACCGGACACATGAAGGAAGCGCAGTTTCCGTTCGCGGTTGCGCTCGCCGCGCTCGCCGTCGAACGCGGCGCCGGCTACCCGGCCTTCGAAGCAGGCGAGAAAGAATTTGCGGGCAAGCCAGCCAACGTGCTGGCAACTGCCATCGGCTATCACCAATTCGAAGGCATGGCGCTCATCTCCGCGCCGCGCTGAAGGGTGTCAGGACAGAAAATGGCCAATCTGAAGGATCATCTCGGCAGACCGGTCGTTGCCGTTACCGGCATCGGCGTCGTCACCTCGCTGGGCATCGGCAAAGCCGAAAACTGGGCGGCGCTGACGTCGGGCAAGTCGGGCATCCACCCGATCACACGCTTTCCCGTCGATCACCTCAACACGCGCATCTCCGGCATGGTCGACTTCCTGCCGTCGAGCAACAAGGGCGCCAGCGCCCTGACCTATGAGCTGGCCGAGACCGCCGCGCGCGAAGCGGTGGACGAGGCAGGCTTTGCCGGCGACGACTTCGACGGCCCGCTGTTCCTCGCCTCGCCGCCGGTCGAGCTCGACTGGCGCGATCGCTTCACGCTTTTTGCCGGCGACGACAAGGGTTCGGCGTCCGAGCGGCTGCTTCGGGTCGCGCGCGACCTGAATTCCCTCGACATGTTCGACAGCTCGCAATTCGGCTCGATCGCCGACCGCCTGGCCGACCGCTTCGGCACGCGCGGCCTGCCGATCACCACGTCGACCGCCTGCGCCTCCGGTGCCACCGCCATCCAGCTTGGTGTCGAGGCCATTCGGCGCGGCGAATGCGACCGCGCGCTGGCCATCGGCGCGGACGGTTCGGCAACCGCGGAAGCGCTGATCCGCTTCTCGCTCCTGTCGGCGCTGTCGACCAACAACGACGTCCCGGAAAAGGCCTCCAAGCCCTTCTCCAAGGACCGCGACGGCTTCGTGCTCGCCGAAGGCTCGGCCGCACTGGTGCTTGAATCGCTCGAAAGCGCGCTCGCACGCGGCGCCGAGGTGCTCGGCATCCTCCGCGGCTGCGGCGAAAAGGCCGACGACTTCCACCGCACCCGCTCCAAGCCCGACGGCTCGCCGGCCATCGGCGCGGTCAAGGCGGCGCTTGCCGACGCAGGCCTTGGCGAGGACGAGATCGACTACGTCAACGCCCACGGCACCTCGACCCCGGAAAACGACAAGATGGAGCATCTGTCGCTGTCCACCGTCTTCGGCGAACGCATCCGCAAGATTCCGGTGTCGTCAAACAAGTCGATGATCGGCCATACGCTTTCCGCGGCCGGCGCGATCGAAGCCGCGTTTTCGCTGATGACGATGCGCGAAGGCGTCATTCCGCCGACCATCAACTACGACAACGCAGACCCCTCGATCGAGCTCGACGTGGTGCCGAACGTGAAGCGCAAGGCCGAAGTTCGCACCGTGCTTTCCAACTCGTTCGGCTTCGGCGGCCAGAATACCTGCCTTGTCATGGCGCGGGAACCGGTCTAAGCGACCGTTTCAACGTTCTGGCGCATGCGCAAAGTCCGGGATCGGTCTTTGCAAGGGTCATGCGCCGCTTATAAGCGCTGTTTCGTCCCCGGCATGTCGCCGGGAACGCGCGGCACTCGAGACAAGGATTTAGCGACATCATGCGCGCATTGCAGCTCGTCGAGGACCGCCGGCTCGAGCAGGTGGACATCACCCCGCCGCCGCCTCCGGGCCTTGGCGAAGTCACGTTGCGGATCAAGGCCGTGGCCCTCAACCACATCGATGTCTGGGGCTGGCGCGGCATGGCCTTTGCCAAACGCAAGCTGCCGCTGGTGATCGGCGCCGAGGCATCCGGCGAAGTGGACCAGGTCGGCCCCGGCGTCACCGGCCTGACGCCTGGCCAGCTTGTTTCGATCTACGGCGCCCGCACCTGCGGACTTTGCCGCCCGTGCCGCGAAGGCCGCGACAACCTCTGCGAACACGTCTCGGGCGTGCACGGCTTCCACGTCGATGGCTTTGCCCAGGAAAAGATCAACCTGCCGGCCCGCCTCCTCGTCCCCGCCCCTCCCGGAGTCGACGCCGTCGGTGCTGCGGTCGCTCCCGTCACCTTCGGCACCGTCGAGCATATGCTGTTCGACAACGCCAAGCTTGAGCCGGGCGAAACCATCCTTGTCCATGCCGGCGGTTCGGGCATCGGCTCGGCGGCGATCCAGCTCGCCAAGAAGATGGGCTGCACCGTCATCACCACTGTCGGCTCCAACGACAAGATCGAGAAGGCAAAGGCGCTCGGCGCCGATCACGTCATCAACTACCGCGATGACCGTTTCGAAGGCGTGGTGCGCAAGCTGACCAAGAAGAAGGGCGTCGACGTCGTCTTCGAGCACGTCGGCAAGGACACATGGGCAGGCTCGATGTTCAGCCTGAAGCGCGGCGGTCGCCTCGTCACCTGCGGTTCGACCTCGGGCGTATCGACCGAAATCAACCTGATGATGCTGTTTCAGCAGCAGCTCAAGCTGCTCGGCTCGTTCGGCTGCCGCATGGAAAACATGGCCAACGCCATGCAGAAGATGGCGGCCGGGCTGGTCAAGCCGGTCATCGACACCGAAGTCGACTTCACGTCTATCGATACCGCGCTGAAGCGGATGGAGGGCCGCGACGTGTTCGGCAAGATCATCCTCCGCATCGACTGAGGATATCAGCGAATTGCCACGCAAGAAGGTCCACAAGATTCCCAGTCCGATGATGATGCGGATCATGGGTCGGCTGCGCATGTTCAACTACTGGCTGATTGCGCAGCTCGCCCTCGTCGTGCTCAAGCTGCTGCGCCTGCTGCCGGTGGATACCGGCCTGAACTTCGCTGACCGCGCCGCCCGTTTCGTGGGGCCGTGGTTTGGCCGCCACCGCGTCGCGGTGAGCAATCTGCGCGCCGCCTATCCGGAAAAGTCGGAGGCCGAAATCGAGGCCATTGCCCGGGACATGTGGGGCAACATGGGCCGGCTCGGTGCGGAATACATCTTCCTCGAGCAGATCTTCGACTTCGATCCTGAGACCGAGACACCCGGCCGCATCGAGGTTTCAGGCATCGACCATTTCGCCAAGATCGCCAACGAAGACAAGCCGCATATCGTCTTCACTGGCCATCTCGGCAACTTCGAGCTGCTGCCGATCGCCGCCGCCACCTTCGGCATGAAGATCACGGCGCTGTTTCGCCCGCCGAACAATCCCTACCTCGCCGAGTACATCTTCTCGACCCGCAGCTCGAACATGGGCGACCTGCTCGCCTCACAGCGCGGCGCGTCATTTGCACTGGCCGGCATTCTCGACCGCGGCGGCAATGTCGGCATTCTGGTCGACCAGAAGTTCATCCGCGGCCTGCGCACCACCTTCTTTGGCCGTGAATGCGAGACCACCCCGGTGCTCGGCATGCTTGCGCGCCACTACGACTGCGACGTCTATCCGGCACATTGCATCCGCTTGCCCGGCAACCGCTACCGGTTGACCATCGAAGACAAGCTCGTCTTGCCACGCCTTGAAGACGGGGCAGTCGATGTCCTGGCGACCACCCAAATGCTCAACGACACTGTCGAGCGTTGGGTTCGCGAAGATCCCGGGCAGTGGATGTGGTTCCACAAGCGCTGGGGTTTGACTGGCGGCAAGCGTCGCAAGACCAACAAGGCGGGCAAGCTGGTGGCCGGTTCGTGAACCGGCTTGTGCGCTAGCCGCCGTAATAATTCATCACGGCATGGCGTGCTTCGGCGAAAAACAGCCAGCGCTCGACGACCAGCCCGAGCGCATAGCCCGCCACCGCGAAAACAGCCGCAAAGATGGCGAGCGTGCCCTGGCCGGCAACCGCCGCAACAATCAACAGCAGCATCGGCAGCGCGCCGCCTGCTAGCATGGCGAGCTTCGACAGCTTGGCCGCATGCTTGCGTGCGACCTTGAAGCCCATTTCCCGTGTCAGGTAGTTGTCATTGATGTGTGGCCGCTCAAACAACCTGACGTGTCCAATATGCCCGAGCCCCGTCGCGCTCTCGGGCGTCGACAGCGGCGCGAGCATCCGCAACCTTGTCCACCAGGCGTTCTTTGCAACCCACGCTGCGGCGAGCGCCGGTAGCGCCAGTGCCGCCGGAAGCGCGCCGTTGCCGCCATTAACGAACGCAAAGGCCGTGGCGAGCAGAAGGCCGCCGGCTGCGGCAAACAGCAGATAGCACAGTGGCGTGAGCCCGGTGTTCCACGCCTGGATGGAGCGAAGCGAAGCGTAGATCATCGCCGTGCAATAGACCGTCACCCCGCACATCACCGTTCCGAGCAGCCCGACCGCCACAACGTGTCGGCCTTCGATGGCCGCCAGCCAGGCCGAAAAGGTCAGCGGAGCGAACGTCAGGATCGCCATCACGCCTTCGCGCGACAGCCAGCTCGAACGCCATTGCGACAAGGCCCGCCAAGCTCGCTGCGGATTCCCGAGATGCAACGTTGACGCCAGCAGGCCGCCGGATATCAGCGCCAGCGCCAACGCGTAGGCGACCTTGGTGCCGATCATCGTCGGGTCGAGCAGACCGAGGCCAAGAACGGCGGCAAGGCCGTAGCCCATGCCGGACAGCGTGGTGAACAAGATGATGGAAGGTGCGGGATGCATGTTTCAGATTCGGTCCAGCATGCCGTCGAGCCAGGCGAAGAAGCCTTTTGCTCCGTCGGTGTTTTCAGCGAGCACCGGCGATCCGGCGCTGGCAGCCAGCGGTTTGCGCGGACGCGGCGGCAGATATTTGTTGGTCGGGCGCGTGCCCTGCTCCGGCATCAGGTCGTAGCCACCGCGTTCGGCCACCATGCGCGAAACATCGGATGCGGGATCCGCGAGATCGCCGTAGTGCCGGGCGTTGGCAGGGCACGTACGCACGCAGGACGGCACGCGATCGATTTCCTGGAGTGTCTCGTTGTAGATGCGGTCGACGCACAGCGTGCACTTTTTCATCACGCCGGCGGCAAGGTCCATCTCGCGCGCGCCATAGGCGCAGGACCAGGCGCACAGCCCGCAGCCAATGCATTTGCTCTCGTCGACCAGCACGATGCCGTCTTCGGCGCGCTTGTACGATGCTCCAGTCGGGCAGACGGTGACGCACGGCGCATCCTCGCAATGCAGGCATGACTTGGGGAAATGCACGATGCGCGCCTCGCCCGCCTCGCCGATCACCTGCCCGCCCTCCGGCACGACCTCGAAGGTGTGGATGCGGTTGAGGAAGGTGCCCGAGACGTCGGCGCCGTACGGGTTCTGGTCCGAAAGTGCGGCGCCGTAGCCACCGGTGTTCCATTCCTTGCAGCTGATGACGCAGGCATGGCAGCCGACGCAGACGTCAAGATCGATCACCAGTCCGAGTTTTTTCGGTGTCGGCAGCGACGGCAGGCTGGTCATTTCGCCCACTCCTGGCCATAGCGCAGTTCGTCCGGATGCTGCCGCTCCGGCGCCACAGCGGCAAAATGCGGTTCGCTAACTCCGGCCCGTTCGGCCTTCTCGATACGGACGCGAAGGTCGTACCACGCTGCTTGGCCGGTAACAGGATCGGAGTTGGACCAGCGCATGCCGTCACCTTTGGGCGGTAGAAGTTCGTGGATCAAGTGATTCATCAGAAAGCCCTTTTTGGCTTCCGGTGCATCCTTGTCGAGGGCCCAAGCGCCCTCGCGCTTGCCGATGGCGTTCCACGTCCAGATGGTGCTTGAATTGACCGCCTCCATGCGCGCCACCTCGACCTTGATGCGGCCGTGATGTGAAATCACCCAGACCCAGTCGCCGTCGACCAGCCCGATCTCGTCGCAGATCGGCCCCGGCACGTAGAGCGGGTTCCTGGTGTGGATCTGCCGCAGCCAGGCGTTCATCGAGCCCCAGGAATGGTACATCGCCGCCGGCCTCTGGGTGATGGCGTGATAAGGATATTCGTCGCCGTTGACCGCCGCTTCCTCGAACGGCCGATACCAGGACGGCAGCGGATCGAAGGTCTCCAGGATGCGCTGGCGATGGGTCACAGGCGCGACAGGCTCGCGCACGCCCTCCGCCGACAGCCGGAACTTCTGCAGCGTTTCCTGGTAGAGCTGGAAAATCACGGGTTTGGGTTCGTCGAAGAAGCCCATGCGCACGCCGAAATCCTGGTAGGCCTTGTTGGCGTGCTTGAAGAACTGGGCTTCGAGCGGGATATGCGCGGAAAAGAACGAACCGTTGTCGATGTAGCGCTGCATCTGCTCGGGATTGGCTGCCCCGCGCCCCGAACGCTCGCCATTGCTGCCGCGGAAGCCCGCAAGCGGCCCGATGCCCGGCCGCCGCTCGTGACGGACGATGTAGTCGGCATAGTCCTTGTACAGCGGCTTGCCGTGATTGTCGGCGAAGCCGGGCAGCTTCAGACGCGCGCCGAGATCGAGCAGCACCGTCTGGAAGCCACGAACGTCACGGTCGGGCTCGACCACCGGCCAGCGGATGGCATCCTGCACGGCATCCGGCTCGGAGATCGGCCGATCGAGCAGCGAAATGCAGTCATGCCGCTCGAGATAGGTCGTATCCGGCAGGATCAGGTCGGCGTAGGCGACCATTTCGGAGGAATAGGCATCGGAATAGATGATCTTGGGGATACGGTACTCCCCGGTCTCCGGGTCCTTGTCCTCCAGCATCTTGATGACGCCGGCCGTGTTCATCGACGAGTTCCAGGCCATGTTGGCCATGTAGAGGAACATCAGGTCGACCGGATAGGGATCGCCGGCATGCGCATTGGCGATGACCATGTGCATCAGCCCATGTGCGGAGATCGGCGCATCCCACGAAAACGCCTTGTCGATGCGCATCGGCTGGCCGTCGGCGTCGACCAGAAGGTCTTCGGGGCCTCTCGGAAAGCCGAGGTGCGGACCCGACAGCGGCTTGTTGGAGCCAAAATGCTCGGCCTTGCCGTGCGGCGTCGGATGCGCTTCGATCGGCTTGGGATAAGGCGGCTCGAAGCGGAAGGCGCCGGGGCAGTCGACCGCGCCGATCAGCACCTGAAGCATGTGCAAGGCGCGCGCCGTCTGGAAGCCGTTGGAATGCGCCGAAAGCCCGCGCATGGCATGGAACGACACCGGCCGGCCGATAAAGCTCTCATGACGCTGGCCGTTGACGTCGGTCCATGGCTGGTCGATTGAGATCGCCTCGTCGAAAGCGACGCGTGCGATCTCTGCTGCCAGTCCGCGGATCGTCTCGGCGGAGACACCGGTCTCCTTTGCCACGGCTTCAGGGGCATACTGCGGGTCGAGGTACTTTTCGGCCAGCAACTGGAACGCCGGCACCGCGAAACGTCCGTCCGGCAGTTCGACGCGGCCATAGAGCCCTGCCCTGGCGCCTTTGGCGCCCAATGCCACCACCTGCTCGGTCACCGTCTCATGGACCTGGACCTTGCCGTCCTTGTCGCGCAGGAACAGTCCGTGCTCGGCGGTGCCCGGCGCGTCGACCACCAGCCAGGTCGCGTTGGAATAGCGCACGATGTAGTCGACATCGATTTTTCGTGCCTTCAGCAATTCGTGCACGATCGCCAGGATCAGCAGGCCGTCGGTGCCGGGGCGGATGCCGATCCAGTTATCGGCGACCGCCGAATAGCCCGTGCGCACCGGATTGACCGAGACGAAGCGCGCGCCACGCTTCTTGAGCTTGGAGATGCCGATCTTGATCGGGTTGGAATCGTGATCCTCGGCCACGCCGAACATCACGAACAGCTTGGTCCGGTCCCAGTCCGGCGCGCCGAACTCCCAGAAGGCCCCGCCAATCGTCATGATCCCGGCGGCAGCCATGTTGACCGAGCAGAAGCCGCCATGCGCGGCGTAGTTGGGCGTGCCGAACTGCTGCGCCCAGAAGCCGGTCAGCGACTGCGACTGGTCGCGGCCGGTGAAGAAGGCGAGCTTCCTCGGGTCGTTCTGCCGCACCTCACCGAGCCAGTTCGTCGCCAGCGACAGCGCCTCGTCCCAGGAAATCTGCTTGAATTCGCCCGAACCGCGCGGCCCGGTCCTGAGCATCGGGCCGGTCAGTCGCGCCGGCGCGTAGTGCTGCATGATGCCGGCCGAGCCCTTGGCGCAAAGAACGCCGCGATTGACCGGGTGGTCGCGGTTGCCCTCGATATAGCGTACCTTGCCGTCCTTGAGGTGCACGTCGATGCCGCAGCGGCAGGCGCACATGTAGCAGGTGGTCTTGCGGACCTCGTCGGAGACGGGTTCGGATAGTGCCACGCGTGGCTGTGACGTCATGCTTGCGAACTCCCTGACCGGGAGTCGTAACCAGACTGACCGTGAAAGGAAATGCCTGCAAAGGTCAGTCTACGGCAAAATTTATCCATTGAGGGCAAAGAACTTGGTTCGCCCGTCTAATGTATCGCTGAAAATGGAAAGACCGGGGAATCCCCACTCCCCGGCCTTTCCGCAGGCACGTCGCCCCGAACGTAAATTCCTAGAAGAACAGGTAGCTTGACCGCGCGGTATCCATGGTCGCGCCGTTGCGATCCTCGTCCAGCAACGTATCGGCGCCGAATGTCGCGCGGATGCCAAGAACCAGCTTGTGAAGATTTACGTCGTCGCTGCTGGGGCCAGTCAGGTGGTCGAACTGATAGCGTCCGAATACCGTCCATGGCGTGTTGTCGAAGCGATAGTTACCTTGCAAGGCCAGGGTAATGGTATCTGCACCCTCATCGAGGTCCACCGACCGATAGCCAAGCTCGCCATCAAACCTGAGATTGGGCTGGGCAAAGTACCGGGCAACTGCGCGCGCACCCCAGACATCGATATGTTCGGAGAAGCCGGATTGGCGCAATTGTCCGTAGTAGGCTTGGCCATAAAGTGTGACGTTGTCGAAATAGACCTGGGCCTCCGGCCCGACCGTGAAGCTGTAGAGGTCTTCCGGACCGCTGTCGCCACCATAGCCGTTGATGGATGCAAAGCCACCCAGCGCGAAGCTGCTCGGATCACGCCAGTAGGCATGCAGCGCGCCGCCATAGCTGTTGATATCGCCCTCGTCGAACCAGGCGCCGTCAGCGAAAACGTCACCCTGGATGTTCCAACGCGCGTCGATCGGATAGTTCAACCGCGCCGCGCCTCCCGCCACCCACGCATTCTCGCTGCCGCCATCGAAGTCGATCCAAAGCCCGCCGAGATAGGCTTCGATATGACCGGAAACACGCGGCCCAGCGACAACGGGCTCTTCGACTACTGGCGAAACAGCGTCGGCCGCGAATGCTGAAGAAGTGACGGTGGCAAGCAATGCACTGGCAAGAAGGCGCTTCATGAAGGTCCCCTCATACTCTGGCAAATCAGCTATGGCGAAGATTAGCATTGGCTTGCAGGGACGCAATTCCGGACGAACTCAACGCCCGCCTCAACTTAGGATTTCACACGGCTGATGATACAATTCTGCAACAAACCCATCCTCCGATGGTTAAGCAGCCGTGTATTTGACACGCAACAGCGCATTTTCTCGGCGACATGAGCCGCCCAGCCAGGATTTCGCCAGCCAGCGAGGATTCTCAGTTGGTCACGACGATCCGCGTGTTTTTGGCCCCGACCTCGCGGACCAGCGAGTAGAAGCGCGCGGCATTGCCGGTCTGCAGCCGCACGCAACCATGCGATGCCGGACGCCCGAGTTGCCGCACAGCGCCGGTGCCATGGATGGCGTAGCCGCCATTGTAGAAGACCGAATACGGCATCGGTGAATTGTCGTACTTCTGCGAATACCACATGCGGTGCAGGCGCTTCGGCCGCCAGCTGCCACGCGGCGTGACATAGCCTCGCCGCGCCGTCGACACCGGCCATTGATGGATCACCCGCCCGTCCATGCTGACGGTCATCGTCTGTGTGGCAAGACTTACCCTGGCAACAAGAACATCGGCGAAAGCTTGCGCCGGAGCTCCAGAAAACGCCAAGACCGCAGCAATGCAAAGCGCTTTGTACATCTTCGCGCACTCCCCGCATTCGGCAATATTTCTGCCTGACTGCAAATGGGACCATGAAAAGTTGTACGGATGGTAAATCTATCCCGGAAGATGCGACGCATCCAGCCCTCCATCGACGGCGATCCCGTCCACGTCAGCGCCCAATCGGCACAGCCCCTATCGCCGGGCCGATCTGGCCCAGTTGACTCGCTTCCCTTAGGGCATAGGCTACCTTGGCAGCTGGAGCGAGGTTCCATGATGCTCCAGCGGGACAACCTGCGGCCGTGAGTGACCGTAGCCCGGAGGACATGAAACCATGACACAATCTCAATTCGTAGGCGGAATGAGCAGGCGTCAGTTGTTATCGCTCATCGGCCTCACCGCCGGCAGTGCGGCGATGTATCAGGCCATGACCAGCCTGGGTCTGGCAGTGGAGTCCGGCTACAAGGGACCCGTCAAGCTTGAGGGCGATCCGAAGGGGGCGACAGTCCTGATCCTGGGCTCGGGCCTCGCCGGCATGACGGCCGCGCTCGAACTCCGCCAAGTCGGCTACAAGGTCAAGATCCTCGAATACAACAGCCGGTCAGGCGGCCGCAATTGGACCCTTCGCGGCGGCGACACATACACCGAACTTGGTGGCGCCACGCAGAAGTGCGAATTCGACGAAGGTCTTTACATCAACCCCGGCCCCTGGCGTATCCCCTACCACCACAACGGGCTGCTGGCCTATTGCCGTCGCCTTGGCGTCACTCTCGAGCCGTTCCAGCAGCTCAACCACAACGCCTTCCTGCATTCGTCAAAGGCCTTCGGGGGCAAGCCGCAGCGGGTCCGCGACATCAAGATCGACTTCCAGGGCCATGTCTCGGAGCTTTTGGCAAAGGCCGCGCACACCGGCAAGCTGGAAGGCGGCGTCAGCAAGGAAGACCAGGAGATGCTTCTCGAAGCACTGCGCTCCTGGGGCGTCCTCGACAAGGACTATGCCTACACCAAGAGCATAGCCAACTCCGAATTCCGCGGTTTTGCCAAGGATCCGGGCGGCGGTCTCGGCGCTGCGCCGGTTCCCAGCGATCCGATCGCCTTTTCGGACATCCTGAGCTCGAGACTTTGGGGCAATCTCGCCAATTTCGCGCTCTATGAATTCCAGACCACCATGTTCCAGCCGGTCGGCGGCATCGACATGATCGGCAAGGCATTCACCAAGGAGGTCGGCGATCTCATCACCTACCATGCCAAGGTCAACAAGATCCTCCAGGACGAAAAGGGGGTCACCGTCACCTACGAGGACCAGCAAAAGCCCGGCACGATGGTGGAGGAGAAGGCGGACTGGTGCATCTGCACCATCCCGCTGACTATTCTCAGCCAGATCGAGATGAACGTCAGCGGCCCCATGCAGGCCGCGATCGAGGCCGTTCCCTATGCCTCGTCGGTGAAGGTCGGTCTGCAGTTCAAGCGGCGGTTCTGGGAACAGGACGATTTGATCTTCGGTGGCGTCAGCTACACTGACCTGCCGATTGCCCAGATCTCCTATCCGAGCACCGACTTCAACACCAACGGCAAGGGCGTGCTGCTTGGCGCCTACACCTGGAACGGTCCGCATTCCTACGAATTCACCTCGATGGCGCCCGAGGAACGGGTGAAGCGGGCTGTCGAATATGGCGCGCAGATCCACCCGCAGTACAAGGACGAGTTCGAAAACGGCATCTCGATGGCGTGGCACCGCTCGCCCTTCACGCTCGGTTGCGCCGGAGACTGGACCGAAGAAACCCGCAAGGAGCACTACGACAACCTCTGCCAGATCGATGGACGTATCGTGCTGGCCGGCGAACATGCCTCCTACATTCCGGCATGGATGGAAGGAGCGATCCTGTCGTCGCTCGATGCGATCACCAGGTTGCATCAACGTGTCGTCAGCGGGTGACGGCCATGACCGTTCACTCCTCACCTCACCTTTTCGCAAGGCATGCCATCATGACCCAGCAATCCATGCGGCCGCTTGGCCTGCTCGCAGCAGCGGCTCTTATGATCGCCCTTTCGACACCAGCAGCGTTTGCCGATTCGGCTGGAGTAACACTCAGCGACGGCGACATGTTCTCGGAAAAGACCGGGCAGGAACTCTACGCCAACGTCTGCCAGGCTTGCCACATGGATCAGGGGCAAGGCGCGATCGGCGCGGGCAAGTATCCGGCCCTCGCCAAGAACCAAAACCTCGAATCCGGCGGCTATCCGGTGTTTGTCGTCCTGCACGGCCTCAAGGGTATGCCGCCAGTCGGCACAATGATGAGCGACGAGCAGGTTGCCGCGGTGGTCAACTATGTCCGGACCAATTTCGGCAACGATTACAAGGATCCGGTGACTACAGAGGACGTGGCGGGTGCCCGTTGAATAGGTCGAGGTGGCCGAAGCCTAGCCCGGCCGTCCGGTTTGCCTTCGAAAAAAGGAGAAACAGATGACAATGATGCGGATTGCCGCCGCCACGCTTGCGGCTGGCCTTTTGCTCGCCGGCAGCGCGATCGCCCAGGACGTGACCCGCCACAAGACGCCAAACTCCAACTTCCCGATTGCCCAGGCGGTGGAAGTGCCGGCGGGCAAGACCACCGTCTATGTCAGCGGCGCGGTGCCGACGGTTGTCGACGACAAGGCCGAAAAGGGCAGCCTTGCGGCCTACGGCAACACCAAGACCCAAACCGAGTCGGTTCTCAAGTCGATCGACAAGACGCTCCAGGGGCTGGGCCTGAAGATGGGCGACGTGGTCAAGATGCAGGTCTTCCTCGTCGGCGATCCGGAAAAGGACGGCAAGATGGACTTCGAGGGCTTCATGGAAGGCTATACCCAGTTCTTCGGAACCGCAGAGCAGCCCAACCTGCCATCCCGCTCGGTCATGCAGGTTGCCGGACTGGTCGCGCCCGGCTGGCTCGTCGAGATCGAGGTAACGGCCGTCCGGCCCTGATGCAAAACTTCCGATGCCTGGCATGAGCCGGCTGCCGGCGCGCTCGACACTCAAGCGCGGATGCGCAAGACTGTCTTACTTCGGGTCAACCCAGAATCGTCAGCCGCATGTATGACAATCTTTTCAAGACCATAGACGAGCGCCGTGAAGAACTGGCGGAACTGACGGCAGAGCTGATCCGCTTTCCAACCATCAATCCTCCCGGCGACGCCTATCGCCCTTGCGCGGAATTCCTCGGCAACCGCTTGGCCAAGCGCGGCTTCGGCATCGAGTATGTCCGCGCCGAAGGAACTCCCGGCGACACCGACCGCTATCCGCGCGTCAACGTGATTGCACGCTTCGACGGCCGCTCGCGCGGCCCGACCGTTCACTTCAACTCGCACATCGATGTCGTCGAGGCCGGCGACGGCTGGACGGTCGATCCGTTTGCCGGCGTCATCCGTGACGGCCGCGTCTACGGTCGTGGCGCGTGCGACATGAAGGGCGGTCTCGCTGCCTCCGTCATCGCAGCGGAAGCGTTCATGGACGTCAACCCGGATTTCCCCGGCGCCATCGAGATTTCAGGCACCGTCGACGAGGAATCGGGCGGTTTCGGCGGCGTCGCCTTTCTCGCCGGCAAGGGCTATTTCTCGAAGCCCAGGGTCGACCACGTCATCATTCCCGAACCGCTCAACAAGGATCGCATCTGCCTCGGCCATCGCGGTGTCTGGTGGGCGGAAATCGAGACCAGGGGCGAGATCGCGCATGGCTCGATGCCCTTTCTCGGCGATTGCGCGGTGCGCCACATGGGCGCCGTGCTCGAAGCATTCGAGCGCGAGTTGTTCCCGGCCCTCGACCGCAAGCAGACGCGCATGCCGGTGGTCCCCGAAGGCGCACGCCGCTCGACGATGAACATCAACTCGATCCACGGCGGCCAGACCGACGACTTTCGCCCCGGCCTGCCCTCGCCCAACGTTCCCGATTCCTGCCGCCTGACCATCGACCGCCGCTTCCTGCTGGAAGAGAAGATCGACGACGTCAAAGGCGAAGTCACGAGCATCCTCGACCGGCTGAAGCGAGAGCGAAAGAAGTTCGACTACGAGATCCGCGACATCATGGAGGTGCAGCCGCTGATGACGGAGCGCGATGCACCGGTGGCGTCCGCCATTGCGAGCGGCATTCGCGAAATCTTCGACAAGGAGCCGGAATACGTCATCTCACCCGGCACCTATGACCAGAAACACGTCGCCCGTATCGGCCATTTGTACGATTGCATCGCCTATGGCCCGGGTATTCTCGACCTCGCTCACCGGCCGGACGAATGGGTAGGCATCGAGGACATGGTCCAGTCGGCGAAGGTCATGGCCGTCGGCCTCGATATATTGCTGCGCGGCAAGTTGAACGGCTGAGCAGCAAGAAACCGATACGTTAGGTACAAGAATTTCATTTCAGCAGCGTCGCTGCAATTGCAACAAACTTGATTTACTCGGCCGGGAATTCGCGCTTCTATCCGGCCATCGAAGTCAAAGCGGGGAGACCAGCATGAAGCAGTGGAAGACCATTCTCACGGCCGCGGCGATTGCGCTGGCGTCCAGCACCGCAGCGTTTGCCGCTCGCACTGATCTCGTGCTTGGCATGCCGCTTGAGCCGCCTCATCTCGATCCGACCGCCGGCGCTGCCGCAGCCATCGACGAGGTGCTCTATGCCAATGTCTTCGAAGGCCTGACGCGCATCGGCTCGCGCGGCGAGGTGCTGCCGGATCTCGCCGAAAGCTGGACGATTTCCGACGACGGCAAGACTTATACCTTCAAGCTGCGCTCGGGCGTGAAGTTCCACGACGGCAGCGACTTCAACGCGGACGACGTCAAGTTCTCGCTCGACCGTGCGCGTGGCGAAAACTCGGTCAATGCGCAGAAGGGGCTGTTCGCTCCCATCGACACGGTCGAGGTCGTCGACCCGACCACCGTCAAGGTGACCCTGAAGAACCCGCTCGGCTCGTTCCTCTACAATCTCGGCTGGGGCGACGCGGTGATCGTCGCGCCCGAATCCGCCGAAACCAACAAGGAAAAGCCCATCGGCACCGGGCCGTTCAAGTTCCAGAACTGGGCCAAGGGTTCGGCGATCACGCTGGTCAAGGCGGACGGCTACTGGGGCGACCCGATCGGCCTGGACAAGGCCGAGTTCCGCATCATTCCCGACGCCGCGGCAGCGATCCCTGCCCTGTTGTCCGGCGACGTGCAGGCGCTGCCGAATTTCGCGCTTGGCGATGCGCTTGCCCAGGTCCGGGCCGACCCGCGCTTCAAGGTGGTCATCGGCACCACCGAAGGCGAGACCGTGCTGTCGACCAACAACAAGAAACCGCCGTTCGACAACCTGAAGGTGCGCCAGGCCATTGCCCACGCCATTGACCGCAAGGCGCTCATCGATGGCGCGACAGGCGGGCTCGGGACGCCCATCGGCTCGCACTTTGCACCACATAATCCCGCCTATGTCGACCTGACGGGCACCTATCCCTACGACGTCGCCAAGGCCAAGGAACTGCTCAGGGAGGCAGGCCACCCCGACGGCTTCAAGGCGACGCTGAAACTGCCGCCCGTCGGCTATGCCCGCCAGGGCGGCGAGATCATCGCATCGCAGATGCGCGAGATCGGCATCGATCTGCAGATCATCCCGGTCGAGTGGGCGGAATGGCTGAAACAGGTGTTCAAGGACAAGGACTACGACCTGTCGATCGTCTCGCACACCGAGCCCAACGACATCGATATCTACGCCCGCAAGGACTACTACTTCAACTACGACAACCCGGCCTTCAACAAAGTCATCGATGAGCTCAACCTGACCTCCGACGAGGCAAAGCGCACCGAGCTCTACAAGCAAGCGCAGAAGATTCTCGCCGACGACGCCGTCAATGGGTTCCTGTTCGAATTGCCCAAGGTCGGCATCTGGGACGCCAAGGTCGAGGGTCTGTGGGAAAATTCGCCGATCCAGGCCAACGACCTGACCAAGGTGAAGTGGACCGACTAGCAAGAACCCTGTGAACAGACACCGCTCCGCAACCACCACGAGCTTTCGGAGCGGTGCTTTCTCGGGCAATTTGGTCCGATGACCGCATACCTGCTCAAACGCTTGCTGATCGGTGCTGCGACCCTCGTCGTGGCCTCGCTCGTGGTATTCCTGATGCTGGAGGTCGTTCCCGGCGATCCGGCGCGGCTGATGCTCGGCATGAGCGCCAGCGACGCCCAGGTCGAGTTGCTGCGCGACCAGATGGGCCTCAACCAGCCCTTGATCGTGCGCTACCTCGATTGGGCGCGCGGCCTGCTGTCGCTCGATTTCGGCAAGTCCTATACCTATTCGGTGCCGGTCATCGACCTGATCCGCGAAAGGCTGGTTGTGTCGCTGCCCTTGGCGCTGATCGCGCTCGCGCTGTCGACGCTGATCGCCATTCCCGTCGGCCTGTTTGCCGCCGCCCGCCGCGGCAAGGCCGCCGACACCGCGGCCATGGCAGTGGCCCAGGTCGGCGTTGCGATGCCCAACTTCTGGTTCGCGCTCCTGCTGGTCTATGTTTTCGCGGTCTGGCTCAGGCTGGTTCCGGCGGGCGGGTTTCCCGGCTGGGGCAACGGCGTCTGGCCCGCCCTCAAGGCGCTGATCCTGCCTGCCTTCGCGCTGGCCTTGCCGCAGGCCGCCATTCTCTCCCGCGTCACACGCGCCGCCCTGATCGAGGTTCTCGGCGAGGACTACATCCGCACCGCCCGCGCCAAGGGCATGCCGCAGCGCGCGGTGCTGTGGCGCCACGCCTTGCGCAACGCCATGATCCCGGTGCTCACCATCATGGGCCTGCAGTTCGCCTTCCTTCTCGCCGGCACCATCATCATCGAGAACGTCTTCTACCTGCCCGGCCTTGGTCGGCTGATCTTCCAGGCGATCACCCAGCGCGACCTGATCGTCGTCGAGAGCGTGGTCATGCTGCTGGTCGCCACCGTCATTGTCGTCAACCTGCTCGTCGACCTGTCCTACGCGCTGGTCGATCCGCGGCTGAGGACACGGCAATGAGCGATGCCATGCCACAAAAGCCGGAAACGCTCGCCGAGCTAATTGGCCGGGCGCTCGCCAACCGCTCCTTCGTCATCGGGCTTGCGATTACGCTGCTGATCGCGGCGATGGCGCTCGTCTCATTCTTCTGGACGCCCTACGACGTCACCAGGCTGATCGTCGCCGACCGCATGCAGCCGCCGTCTTGGAAACACTGGTTCGGCACCGACCATTTCGGCCGCGACGTGCTGTCGATGATCATGATCGGCGCGCGCAACTCGATTGCAGTGGCCTTCGTCGCCGTCGGCATCGGCATGGGCGTAGGCGTGCCGCTGGGCTGCTGGGCAGCGGCGCGCGGCGGCTGGATCGACGAAATGCTGATGCGTTTCAACGACCTGGTCTTCGCCTTTCCGGCGCTGCTGTCGGCGGTGATGATCACCGCCGTCTTCGGCCCGAGCGCGATCAACGCCATCATCGCCATCGGCATTTTCAACGTTCCGGTCTTCGCCCGTGTCGCCCGCGCCGGCGCGCTGTCGATCTGGCCGCGCGAATACATCCTGGCAGCCCGCGCCGCCGGCAAGGGTCCCTCGCGCATCACACTCGAGCACGTCCTGCCCAACATCGCCAACCTGTTGCTTGTCCAGGGCACGATCCAGTTCGCGCTCGGCATCCTCGCCGAAGCGGGCCTGTCCTATGTTGGTCTCGGCACGCAGCCGCCGATGGCGAGTTGGGGACGCATGCTGTTCGACGCGCAGACGCTGATGATGGTCGCGCCATGGCTCGCGCTGTTTCCGGGATGCGCCATCCTGTTGGCCGTGCTCGGTCTCAACCTGCTCGGCGACGGCATCGCCGACATCTTCGATCCGCGCACGAGGCGCCGGGCATGAGCTTGCTGAAGATCGACAAGCTGAGCCTGAAGATCGGCCGTCTGCCGGTGCTGAGAGATATCGACCTCAGCATCGAAGCCGGCGAAGTGATGGGGCTGGTCGGCGAATCCGGCTCAGGCAAGTCGATGACCGCCCTCGCCATCATGCAGCTTGCGCCTCTTTCGGCACGGACCAGCGGCCGCATCACCTTCGACGGGATCGACATCCTCGGCGCCTCGGAGCAGCAGATGTGCGCCTTGCGCGGCGACGACATCGGCATGGTCTTCCAGGAGCCGATGACCGCATTGAACCCGGTCAAGTCGATCGGCGCACAGGTATCCGAAGGCATCAGGTGGCACACCAGGGCGAGCCGCGCCGAAGCCGAGGAGCGCACGCGCCAGATCCTCGACCGCGTCGGCCTGCCCGAGCAGAAGTTTCCGCTTTCGCGCTATCCGCATGAACTGTCGGGCGGCCAGCGCCAGCGCGTCGCCATCGCCATCGCCTGCGCGCTGAAGCCCAAGCTGCTGATCGCCGACGAGCCGACAACAGCGCTCGACGTGGTGCTGCAGGCGCAGATTCTCGATCTTCTCAAGGAGCTGGTCAGGGAAAACAGGATGAGCCTGCTGTTCATCTCGCACGACCTTGCGGTCGTTACCGAGATCGCGGACAGGGTGACGATCATGCGTCAAGGCGCGGTGATGGAGAGCGGCGACACAGCCCGTACGCTTTCGGAGGCGGTCCATCCCTACACGCGCCAGCTGGCGCTGGCGTCGACGCATGTGCCGGCGCGCGTCCGGCCCACTGTCGAGCCCGACGCGGCAAATCTGCTGGAAGTTTCCGGGCTGACGCGGGACTATCCCGGTCGGCGCGGATCACTGTTCTCCCGTCCCGAGTCCGTCCGGGCGGTGGATAATGTCTCGCTGACGATGAAGCCCGGCGCATCCGTGGCGCTTGTCGGCCGCTCAGGCTGCGGCAAGTCCACCCTCGCCCGGATGATCCTGGCGCTCGACAAGGCAACAGCCGGAACCATCCGCTTTCGCGATCAGGACCTGACCCACGCCGCCGAGGCCGAGATGCGGCGGGCGCGGCGCAACATGCAGGTGGTGTTCCAGGATCCCTACGGCTCGTTCGACCCGCGCCACACCGTCGAAAGACTGGTCGCGGAACCGCTTTTCCTGCTCGATCGCAAGATCGACCGCAAGGAACGGCGCGACATGGTGGGACGCGCCCTGCATGAGGTCGGCCTCAGTCGCGCCGACATGGAAAAATATCCGCACGAGTTTTCCGGCGGCCAGCGCCAGCGCCTGTCGATTGCCCGCGCCATCATCACCCGACCAAAGCTCGTCGTCGCCGACGAGCCTGTGTCGGCGCTCGACGTCTCGATCCGCGCCCAGGTGCTCGACCTGTTTGCCGAGTTGAATCAGAAGCTTGGCATAGCCTATCTGTTCATCACCCACGACCTGACGGTAGCCCGCGCCATCACCGACGATGTCCTGGTGATGCACGAGGGCCGGATCGTCGAGCGCGGCAAGACATCGGATGTGCTCGATCATCCGCAGACGGAGGCGGCCAAGGCGCTGGTTTCGGCAGCGCCCGACCTGCACCGGGCGATCGCCCGCCGCCTGCAGGAACAGGGGTGAGCCGCCGCTGGCTCGACTGACTTCACCAAAGGCGGCCAGCGCGGGACGACGCGTGGCGGCACGGATCCGTCCGCCAAACGTTGAAAATGCGTCTCTACGAAGCCGGCTTGACCACGTCGACCGGACTGATGCCGAGCAGGTCGAGGCTGCGGCGCAACAGTTTGACCTCGTTTTCGGCAAGTTTGGCGTCTGCCTTGGCGATCTCGGCCATGTGACGCGCAAGCAGCTTGCGGCGCTCGACATCGAGTTCCTGGAACACGGCGATGGCCTGCGAGCCATTGGTCTCGTAGCCGAACTCGTTGAGATACTCGATGACGGGATCGATGCTTTCCTCGGCGATACCGAAGGCGTCACGGCAGATGCGGCGGAACGTGGCCATTTCATTTTCGCTGGCCTCGCCGTCGGCGAGGATCATGCGAAACAACAACAGCAATTCGGCCGACAGCACCGGGTCGTCGGCAACCTTGCGCACACCGGCGTCGCCTTCGAAGATCGAACGAATCTGGGCCAGTAAACCGCTCGCCATGCTTTTCCTTTCCTCTGCCACACCTTCGAAAGCCAGAATCGGCTTCGGCCAGGCCATGCACTCGCTCGTTCTATACGACACTTGCGCATCCAAATCATGCGCCAGCCATACCGCCTGTATCCGATATGGAACAAACTTTTGCGAAAGGCACTTGACCCGATGGCCCCCGCGTCGGCCGCTATTGCGCTATCTTGCCTGCCGTGATCGAACGCTCACGTTCCATCTCCCCAGGCCAATTCTCCCCAATGTTCGATCTTGCCACTGAAACCGTCGCCTTGCTGGCCGTTGCCGCCTTCCTTGCCGGGTTCATCGATTCCATCGCCGGCGGCGGCGGGCTGATTACGGTCCCGGCCCTGCTTCTCGCCGGGCTTTCGCCCGTGCAAGCCCTTGGCACCAACAAGCTGCAGTCCCTGTTCGGTTCGGCGTCGGCGACGATCAGCTACGCCGCAAAGGGCCATGTCGATTTGCGCAAGCAATTGCCCTGGACGGCGCTGGCCTTTGCCGGCGCCGTACTCGGCGCATTTCTGGCGACGGTTCTGCCGGGTGACGTCCTGCGTATTTTCCTGCCGTTCCTGCTCGTAGCTATCGCGCTCTACTTCGCCCTCAAGCCGAATATGGACGACGTCGACCGCACCGAGCGCATCTCGCCGTTCCTGTTCGGCATGACGGTTGTTCCCGTCGTTGGCTTCTATGATGGCCTGTTTGGCCCCGGAGCCGGCTCGTTCTTCATGCTCGCCTTCGTGTCGCTTGCCGGATACGGCGTGCTCAAGGCCACCGCCCATACCAAGCTGCTCAACTTCGCCTCCAACCTTGGCGGCTTCGTCGCCTTCGCCCTGGTTGGCGCGATCTACTGGAAGATCGGCCTGATGATGGGCATTTGCCAGTTCCTCGGCGCGAGGCTCGGCGCGCATATGGCCATGCGCAAGGGCGCCAAGCTGATCAAGCCGTTGCTGGTCTGCACCTGCGTTGCGCTGGCGATCAAGCTTCTGATGGATCCGACGAACCCACTGAGGGCGATGGTCGGCTTTTGACCGTCGGGCACGGCGCTGATAGCTTTCCGCCCTCAGCGGAGCCGGTGACATGGCCAGCGGCCAGGCGTCGAAGATTGCAGTTGAATGCGCCACGCCGGCGCCGATGGAGATCGTGCGCCGCCGGCCATCGCCGCAACTTATCGGCCTCGTCACCGAATTCATCGGCTATCGTGAACTTGTTGCCGGGCACAGCAGGCAGACCGAGGCAGCCTCGCTCACCGTCCCACTGGTCATAAGCTTCGGCGAAGCCTTCGCCATCGGCCTCAGCCGCGCCCCCGGCGACAACGACCGCTTCGCCAGCTTTGCTGCCGGCCTGCATCCTGGGCCGGTGGTGATCGACTCTTACGGCCGCTCCAGCTGCATTCAGGTCAATTTCACGCCACTCGGTGCCCGGCGCTTCTTCGCAATGCCGATGCACGAGCTAGCAAGCCGCATGGTCGAACTCGACGATGTACTGGGCCACGCCGGGCGCGCGCTGCGCGAGCGGCTTGGCGCGGAAAGTGACTGGCACCGCCGTCTCGACCTGGCGGAGAGCTTTGTCATCCGGCGCTTGGCGGCAGCTACGCCCACCTCGGCTGAGGTCCATGGCGCGTTCCAGGCGATCGTGGTCAGCGGCGGCCGCGCCCGCATTTCGGCGCTTGCCCGCGACATCGGCTGGAGCCGCAAGCACCTGGCCCATCGCTTTGCCGAACAAGTCGGTCTCGGCCCCAAGGCAGTCGCACGCATAGTCAGGTTCACCCGCGCTGACAGCCTGTCGCGCCGCCTTGGCCCGACCGACTGGGCCGATCTCGCTGCCGAATGCGGCTATGCCGACCAGGCGCATCTGGTCCGCGAGTTCCGTGAGATGTCCGGAACCCCGCCCGCCTTGCGCTCTCCAAGCTGATCCGCAGGTAACATTTCTTCAATACGGCGCCGGGCTCGGCTGCGAAACTCGCTCGACATTCGCATCAGGGAGATGGTCATGACCACGCCAGGCATCGAAGCACCGCGCATCTATCCGAGTTTCCACTACCAAAACGCAGCCGCCATGATCGACTGGCTCGGCGAGGCCTTCGGCTTCACCGTGCACGCCCGCTATGAGGATGGCGGCATTGTCCATCACGCCGAACTGGCGCTCGGGTCGTCGATGATCATGGTCGGCACGGCGCGCGACGACGCCTATGGCAAGGTCGTGGGCCGGCCGGGCAGCAATGGCGGCAAGTCCTCATACATTGCTGTCGACGACGCCGATGCCACCTATGCCCGCGCCAAGGCTGCCGGCGCGGCGATAATCCAGGAGCTTACCGACCGCGACTACGGCAGCCGCGAGTTCATCTGCCGCGACCCCGAGGGCAATGTCTGGTGCCTCGGCACCTACTGGCCGAAAGCCGACGATCCGGCCTGAACCTCAGCGCGCGGCGGCGAAGATCGCGTCGCAATCGAGATGCCGTTCCAGATGCTCGGCGATTTCGTCGAGGGCGCGCTCGACCTCGGCCCGGTAGTCGATGCCGCCGCCCTTGATGCCCAGGCTTTCGAGGAACCGCCCGCGAAAGCCATCGGCGCCGAACAGGCCGTGCATGTAGGTTCCGAACACCTTGCCATCGGCCGATGTCGCGCCGTCCTCGACGCCGTTGATGACGGTTGCCGGCCGGGTGCAATCCGGCCCGATCGTCCGCCCGAGATGGATTTCGTAGCCGGACAGTGGCTCGCCATACCGCACCGAGCGCGCCTCGACATTGCGCACGGTCTTTTCCGGGGCCATCACCGTCTCGACGTCGAGCAGGCCAAGCCCTTCGGCTTGCCGCACGCTACCCTCGATGCCGAGCGGATCGTGCACCATTCGGCCGAGCATCTGGTAGCCGCCGCAGACGCCGACGACATGGCCGCCGCGTCGGCGATGCGCCTCGAGATCGCGGTCCCAGCCGTTGTCGCGGAAATGAATGAGGTCGCCGATTGTCGATTTCGAGCCGGGAATGACCACAAGTCCAGCATCGTCGGGAAGCGGCTGGCCGGGCGGCACGAACACCACCTCGACCTGCGGTTCGGCGCGCAACGGATCAAGGTCGTCGAAATTGGCGATGCGCCCGAGCATCGGCACCGCAACTTTCAGCGCGCGTTTCTCGCCGCCAGCCAGGCGTTCGAGGATGACCGAATCCTCCGACGGCAGGAGTGCCGCCGCCTTCAGCCACGGCACCACGCCGAAGCAGCGCCAGCCGGTGAAACGCTCGATCGCCCTGATGCCGTCGTCGAACAGGCTGGCGTCGCCGCGGAACTTGTTGATCAGGTAGCCGGCGATCATGCGCCGGTCGTCCTCCGGCAAGATGAGATGGGTTCCCGCTACCGAGGCAATGACCCCGCCGCGGTCGATGTCACCGACGAGGATCACCGGTACGTCGGCGCGTGTGGCGAACCCCATGTTGGCGATGTCGCGCGGGCGCAGGTTGATCTCGGCCGGCGAGCCCGCGCCTTCGACGACGATCAGGTCGGCGCCCTCGCCCAGCTTCTGCCAGGAATCGAGCACCGCGCCCATCAACTTGGGTTTCAGGTCCTGGTAGTCGCGCGCCTTGGCATGACCGAAGACCTTGCCCTGCACCACCACCTGGCTGCCGATGTCGCTCTGCGGCTTGAGCAGAACCGGGTTCATGTGGATCGACGGCTTGACCCCGCAGGCGATTGCCTGCAGCCACTGCGCGCGGCCGATCTCGCCACCGTCGGCCTCACCCGGAATGTCGGCGACGGCGGCATTGTTGGACATGTTCTGTGGCTTGAACGGCCTGACGCTGAGGCCGCGATTGCGCGCCGCACGGCACAGTCCGGCCACCAGGACGGTCTTGCCGACATCGGAACCCGTGCCCTGGAGCATGATCGCCTTGGCCATGGTTCAGCCCTTCGCCTGCTCGATTGCGCCGGTCACGGTCGACTTCGCCGCCAGCGGCCCGCCGCGCCAGAGATAGAGCGCCAGCAGCGGCCCGTCGCCGGTGCGCATCGCGTGACTGACGTTGGACGCGTGGTGAACCAGCTCGCCAGCAGCGCGCAAGCGGAAGGCCTCGTCGCCCCTCCGCCATTCGGTGCCGCCCGTCAGGGGAATGTAGAGTTCCTCGGCGAGATGGTGATGGTCGGGATATTCAATTCCTGGGCCGAGCACCAGAAAGCCGGCTGCCACCGTCTCGTTGACGAAATGGCCGCGCGTCCCGAACAGCTCGACCCAGCCATAATTGTCGATGAAGTGCTGGCCGAAATCGGCCGCCGTGTAAGTCTGGCCCCAGCGCAGTTCCCCGCCCCGTTCGGCGAGTGCCACGGCCAGCGGCCGCGTGGCGTCGGAGGTCAGGGAAATGGTGCGGTCGAGAAGACTCGAACTCGCGATCGCCTTGGACTCCAGTGCCCTGGCAGGCATCGTCCAGTCGATGTCGGCAAGAAAGCCCGCCACCACGGGATCCGCCCCGCAGCTCTCCAGATAGGCCCGCAACGCCGCCAGCAGCTCGTCAAAATTTGTCGTCACGTCGCGTCTCGCCCACTAAATTGCGCACAGCCGCTCTGTGTCGAACGTCGGGTTGCACGGCGGCATCATTGGTCTAGATTGAACCGCGCGCATAGCCAAAAACGTCAGGGAGGCCGACATGGACGCCGCAAATGAAGCGACTGCCGGTCAATACGAGCTCAACGAGGATCAACTGGCCATTCGCGAAATGGCCGGCAGTTTCGCGGCCGAAAAGGTCGCGCCCTTTGCGCTCGAATGGGACAAGGCCAAGCACTTCCCCGAAGATGTGATCCGCCAGACCGGCCAACTCGGCTTCGGCGGCCTCTACGTCAAGGAAGATGTCGGCGGCTCGGCCCTCGGCCGCCTCGACGCGGTGCTGGTGTTCGAGCAGCTGGCGCAGGCCTGCCCCGGCTTTTCGTCGTTTATCTCGATCCACAACATGGCCGCGTCGATGATCGACCGCTTCGGCAACGAGGAGCAGCGACAGCGCCTGCTGCCGAAGCTGACGTCGATGGAATGGCTGGCCAGCTATTGTTTGACCGAGCCGGGCTCGGGCTCGGACGCAGCCGCGCTCAAGACGAAGGCGGTGCGCAGCGGCGGCAACGGCAGCGACTTCGTCGTCAACGGCACCAAGCAGTTCATCTCCGGCGCCGGCGACAGCGACGTCTATGTCGCCATGGTGCGCACCGGCGTCGACGGCCCCAAGGGCATCTCGACCCTGGTCATCCCCAAGGATGCGCCCGGCCTCTCCTTCGGTGCCAACGAACACAAGATGGGCTGGCACATGCAGTCGACCCGCCAGGTCATCTTCGACGATTGCAAGGTGCCGGCCGAAAACCTGCTTTCCGATGAGGGTTCCGGCTTCGGCATCGCCATGGCCGGCCTCGACGGCGGCAGGCTCAACATTGCCGCCTGCTCGGTCGGCGGCGCGCAGTCGGCGCTCGACAAGGCGCTGGCCTACACCGCCGAGCGCAAGGCCTTCGGCCAGACAATCGACCGCTTTCAGGCGCTGCAGTTCCGCCTCGCCGACATGGAAACCGAGCTCCAGGCGGCGCGCCTGTTCCTCTATGCGGCGGCCTCGAAGCTCGACCGCAAGGCGCATGACGCCTCGAAATGGTCGGCCATGGCCAAGCGTTTCGTCACCGACACCGGCTTCGACATCGCCAACGACGCGCTTCAGCTGCTCGGCGGCTACGGCTATCTGCACGACTACGGCATCGAGAAATTGGTGCGCGACCTGCGCGTACACCAGATCCTCGAAGGCACCAACGAGATCATGCGCGTCATCATCGCCAGGCATTTGATTGGAAAGTAAAAAGTCGGGGGCAGTAGGGGAGTAAGGCAATGAGGCAATAGCTCAACCTTTCACTCCTCATTGCCCTATTCTCCTACTCCCTTACTGCCCTATCCCACCGGAGGAACCACCCCAATGACCACCATCGCCTTCATCGGACTGGGCAACATGGGCAACCCCATGGCCGCCAATCTCGTCAAGGCCGGCCACGCGGTCCTTGGCTTCGATTTGATGCCCGAGCATCTCGAGACGGCGCGTAACAATGGCGTCACCGTCATGGCCAACGCCGCGGCCGCCGCCAAGGATGCCGATGTGGTCATCACCATGCTGCCCGCCGGCAAGCATGTGCTGTCGGTCTATGAAGACATCGCACCAAGGATGAAGAAAGGCGCGCTGCTCATTGATTCCTCGACCATCGACGTCGATTCGGCCCGCAAGGCGCACGCGATTGCTGCCAAGAATGGCCTGCATTCGGTCGACGCGCCGGTATCGGGTGGAACCGGCGGAGCCGCGGCCGGAACGCTGACCTTCATGGCCGGCGGCGCGAAAGCCGCCTTCGATGCCGCCGAGCCGGTATTGCAGCCGATGGCAGGACGCATCGTTCATTGTGGCGACGCCGGCGCTGGCCAGGCGGCCAAGATCTGCAACAACATGATCCTCGGCATCTCGATGATCGGCGTGGCGGAAGCCTTCGTGCTGGCTGAAAAGCTCGGCCTGTCGCACCAGGCGCTGTTCGATGTCGCCTCGACATCGTCCGGCCAGTGCTGGTCGCTGACTTCCTATTGCCCGGTCCCCGGCCCGGTGCCGAACTCGCCGGCCAACCGTGACTACCAGCCCGGCTTTGCCGCGGCCCTGATGCTCAAGGACCTCAAGCTGTCGCAGGAAGCGGCCCAGCAGGCAGGTGCTGTCACCCCTCTCGGTGCGGAGGCAACCCAGCTCTATGCGCTCTACTCGGCGCTCGGCAATGGCGGCGCCGATTTCTCCGGCATCATCCGGTTTCTGCGCGGCGAACAGGCCTGACCGGCCAAAAAAGATCAAAATTTAGGTTTGCTTAAGGTCTCGCTAACCACGCGGTAACGATGTCCGGCTAAAACGGTTTTCAAGGGCGGGCTTCGCAGCCGCCTCTGGCTCCGGATCAGGTCTCGCGTACCGGAGCTGTAAACCTTCGCTGGTCAAGCGTCGCGAAGGGCCATGCGTATTAGTGGCAAAGCCGCGTTCCCGTCCGGGACGCGGTTTTTGCGTTATGTCCCCGCTACCCGCCCGACTTGCTCGCCAGCCGGCGAAAATTGGCCTTCACGCGCTTGCTGGCCGGCCGCATTGCCGCGGCCGCCGATTTCTGCGCAGCCACGCCGTTCAGTATCGAAGGCGTACGTCCCGACATCACTTCAGGCCAGAACTGCATCGCCGACTGAAAGAAGGCCATCTGTGCTGCGACGGCGCCTTCGGCAATCGCGGCGGTCTTTTCGGTGAAGGCGCTCAAGTTCTCGCCGCCCAGCATGACGCCTTTGCTGGCTTCCGTCGCCATGATCGGCAAACGCATGGCCATGACCATAGGCGCGAGCATCAGGTTGCCGGCAATGGCGGTGGACTGGCGCGATGCGCGCGTCATGCGGCGGCTTTTCATGGGGCTTGCTCCGGCAGGGCCTGCTCAGGCCGGCCAAGGCTGCCATTCGCGGCAGCCGGATCATTGTGCAAGGCACAATAGGCCCGCCGGCTGTCATGGACAAGCCGAAGCGGGCTCGGTCTTTCGGCGCCATGCGAACAGACCGGGGCCTACCGCTTGGTCGTTTCCTTGTCACCGTCGTCGTAGGCGATGCCGATCTTCTCGCCCGCCAGCGATGGCAATCGTCCCTTTGCACCACTCGTCGAAGAATGCCGGGCAGGCTCTCGCCTGCCCGGCTGTTCGATGTTCAGGACTTCCTCAGGTCGCGCTCGGCAAGGTCGAGCGCCCCAAGGATGCGATCGCCGGCCATGTCGACGGTGGTACGCGTCCAGATCAGCGGCGGCGACAGGATCATCGAGTCGCCGGTGGCGCGCATCATCATGCCGTTGGCGATGGCGTGGTCGCGCACGACGACGGCGGCACTGCCACCGGGCGAGAAACGCTCCTTGGTCGCCTTGTCCTTGACGATCTCGATAGCGCCCATCAGTCCGACCGAGCGGACTTCACCGACCAGACCATGGCCGGCGATGCGCTCCTTGAGCATCTGCGCGAAATACGGGCCGGTGTCGGTCTTCACCCGCTCGACCAACCCTTCGCGTTCGATGATCTCGAGGTTCTTGAGCGCCACCGCGCAGGCCACCGGGTGACCGGAATAGGTGTAGCCGTGGTAGAACTCGCCGCCCTTGTCGACCAGCGTAGCGGCGATGCGGTCGCCGACGAGCAGCGCCGAAAGCGGCTGGTAGCCCGAGGTCAGCGCCTTGGCGGTGGTGATCGTATCGGCCTCGATACCGAAAGTCTGCGCGGCAAACCACTCGCCGGTACGACCATAGCCGGTGATGACCTCATCGAGCATCAAAAGCACGTCGTATGTGCGGCAGATGCGCTGGATCTCCGGCCAGTAACTCGCCGGCGGGATCTTGACCCCGCCCGCCCCCATGATCGGCTCGCCGATGAAGGCGGCGACATTGTCGGCACCGGCTTCGAGGATCGCGTCCTCGACCGCCTTGGCCGCCCGCAGGCCAAAATCATGGTCACTTTCGCCCGGCAGCGCGAGTTCATAGGCATAAGGCATCATCACATGGACGATGTTGGGCACCGCCCCGCCGAGCTGGTGATGCATGCCGTCCATGCCGCCGAGCGATGTGCCGGCGACAGTCGAGCCGTGATAGGCCATCTTGCGCGAGATGATGCGGTTCTTCTCAGGCTTGCCTTCGAGCGCCCAGTAATGCCGGACGAGCCGCAACGCGGTGTCGTTCGATTCCGAACCAGACGAGCCGTAGAACACCTGATTGATATTCTTGGGTGCGAGTTCCGCCAGCTTCTTGGACAGCAGCACCGGCGTCGGCGTCGAGCATTTGAAGAAGGAGTTGTAGTAGGGCATTTCCTTCATCTGGGCGTAGGCCGCCTCGGCCAGCTCGTCGCGGCCATAGCCGACATTGACGCACCACAGGCCGGCCATGCCGTCGAGCAGTTCCGTCCCTTCCGAATCGTAGATGTAGGGACCCTCGGCGCGCGTGATCATGCGCGAGCCCGCCTCGCGCAGCTCCTTGTGGTCGGTGAACGGATGGAGGTGATGCGCGGCATCGATCTGCTGAAGCTGCTTCAGCGAATAGTTCTGATAAGTCATTGGCTTGTGCCTTTCTCTTGAATCAATCCGGCAGGCGCCGGGGGCGGATTCGAGGTCAGGCAGGTGGCGAGTAGCCAATGCGTGCGCACAGCCGCAGAAGCTCGGTGTGCCGCGTCCGCGGCGACGGCTTCGACGCGACGTCCCTTGAGAAGCTATGAGCGTGAAAGGCGCACATGGACACACTCTAACCCGGCGTTTTGCAAATCCACAAGCGCCCGGGATCCGGCCCAGCAGTCGGCCAGGGAATAGATTGCCCGCCTCACACGTTGGTCATGTGTGTGGCCGGCAGTTCGGCCCAACCCAGGAGGACCCCATGAAGACGCTTTTGTCGGCCTTTGCCATCTTGCTCGCAAGCTCAGCCATTTCGTTTGCGGCAGAACCAGCCAAAGTCATGGAAGGCGCGGGCGGCAAGATCTACACCGACGCCAACGGCATGACGCTCTACACCTACGACAAGGACAGCGCCGGCAAGTCGGCCTGCAATGGCGACTGCGCCGTCAACTGGCCGCCGCTGATGGCGGCAGCCGACGCCAAGGATGAAGGCGAGTGGACGGTCGTTACCCGCGACGACGGCGCCAGGATGTGGGCGTATGAGGGCAAGCCGCTCTACACATTCATCCAGGACAAGAAAGCCGGCGACATGGTCGGCGAAGGCAAGGGCGGCGTATGGCACGTGGCCAAGGCCGATTGAACCAACTGCTGCGCGAGGGCCACTTTGGGCCATCGCGCAGCCTGTTCTCCAGGGTCAGCCAGCAGTCCGCCGCCGTGCCGCCGCGCGATAGAAGGCAAAGGCGAGCAGCAGGATGTTGAGGCTCGCAAGCACCGCCGGCAGCCCGATCGGGCCGAAGGTCTGCATAACCATGCCCGAACTCGGCGGGCCGACCATGCCGCCAAAGCCCCACATCAGCGCGAATGCCGCGTTGCCGGCGACGAGCAGACTGCCGTTGAAACGATTGCCGAGTTCGACTAGCGCCATGGTGTAGACGCCGTAGCCGACCGCGCCCATCACCACCAGCACGACCCAGATCAACGGCGTGCCAATCAGCAACTGCAGAAGCACGGCGCAGATTGCTGTTGCCGCTGCGCAAAACAGGATCATGGTGCGTCCACCCACCCGCTCCGCCATCAGGCCGAGCGGTATCTGCAGCAGGATGTTGCCCATCGACAGCGCCGTCAGCATAGCGGCAAGCATGGCTTCCGGCAGGCCGTGAGCGGCACCGAAGACCGGTAGCAACGAATAGGTGCTCTGCTGGTTGGCGGCTGACACCAGCACCGCAAACAGCAGCGCCGGCGCAAGCGCTGCAAAGCCCAGCACGCCACCCTTGGACTGGCCGTCATCCTCGAAGCCCGACAGGTCCGACAAGATGCGCAGGACGGCGGCACAGGCGAGGAAGCCGACGATCGCTATGACGAAAGGCGTCCAGCCTGCCGTGCCGACGAAGGTCAGCACCAGCGGACCGCTGGCATAACCTACCCCCATCAGCGTGTTGAACACACCCATGACCCGCCCGCGCCGCGACGGTGGCGCCATTGACAGTGCCCACACCTCGCCGAGGACGTAGAGCGGGTTGATGACCACCCCGATCATGAAGCGCAGCACGAACCAGGCGAACCTGTCCTGGAAATAGCCGATTAGCAGGAAGCAGATTGCAGCGGCGAACGAGCAGCCGACGCCAGGTTTCGCGCCCCGACAAAACGCACGGCCGCCGGCACGAAGGCTGCCGACGCGATCAGGCCCAGCGGCATCATCGCCGCCGACAGGCCGATCATCGCCGGCGACATGCCCTGCTTCTGCATCAGGAGCGAAAACAGCGGGTAGCTCAGCCCCTGGGCTGCGCCGAACATTGCCAGCGCGGCGGTAACGCCGACAAGGGGAGCCCATCTGAGCGGCGGCTCGGCGGCTGCGGAAGCGGAAGAAGTCAAGCTGGTCACCACGAGAATCGAATGTCGGCGATCCTACAGAAGGACAGCCATGTCGCGGATGCTTCACCACGACGGAGAACGTCGGTCCAGTCCAATCGGTGATGTCGTTTCCCTCGCGCTACTTGTCGCCGCCTCCGCAATGAGCCGCACCGCCCCGGTCCATTATGCCCGCGATACTGAAGCTTTGCCGTGAGGATCCCATGACCGTGGCCCTGCAAACAGCCGAACAGGCCCCTGCCTCCGATCGCGCTCGTCGCGGCGGCCGTGCCGGCAAGCGCGCCGGCGGCTCGGCCGCGTTCGAGCAACCTGCCTTCCGTCAGCTCAAGATACCTTTCGCGCCGACCAAGCTGATCTCCGACGACGAGCTGGAATCGATCCACCTCGCATCATTGCGGGTGCTCAAGGAAATCGGCGTCGACGTGCTGCACGACGAGGCGCGGCGCATCATGAAGGCGCATGGCGCCGACGTGCGCGACGGCTCGGAGCGGGTCCGCTTCGACCCCGACATGGTCCTCGAGCTGATTGCGCATGCCCCGGCCGAATTCACCCTCCATGCCCGCAATCCGTCCCACAATGTGCGCTTCGGCGGCAACAATCTGGTGCTGTCGCAGATGGCGTCGGCGCCCAACTGCTCCGATCTCGACCGCGGACGGCGACCGGGCAACCAGGCCGACTACCGCAACTTCCTCAAGCTCGCCCAGATGCATAACATCCTGCAGACGACGGGCGGCTATCCGGTCGAGCCGGTGGACATCCACCCCTCGATCCGTCACCTCGAATGCATCCGCGATCTCGCGACGCTGACCGACAAGGTGTTCCACATCTATTCGCTCGGCAAGGAACGCAATGTCGACGGCATCGAGATCACCCGCATCGCCCGTGGCATCAGCCGCGAGCAGATGATGGCGGAGCCCTCGGTCTACACCATCATCAACACCAACTCGCCGCTGAAGCTCGACGTGCCGATGATGGAAGGCATCATCCAGATGTCGTCGATGGGCCAGGTGGTGATCGTCACCCCCTTCACCCTGTCGGGTGCGATGGCCCCCGTCACCATCGCCGGTGCGCTGGTCCAGCAGAACGCCGAAGCACTTTCGGGCCTCGCCTTCACCCAGATGGTCAGGAAGGGCGCGCCGGTCGGCTATGGCGGTTTCACCTCCAACGTCGACATGAAGTCGGGCGCCCCGGCCTTCGGCACGCCCGAATACATGAAGGCCCAGCTTGTCGGCGGCCAGCTCGCCCGCCGCTACAACATCCCCTACCGCACCTCCAACGTCTGCGCCGCCAATGCCGTCGACGCCCAGGCGGCCTATGAAAGCGTCTTTTCGCTATGGGGCGCGATCCAGAGCGGCGCCAACTTCATGCTCCACGGCGCCGGCTGGCTCGAAGGCGGCCTGCGCTGCTCCTACGAGAAGACGATCCTCGACATCGACCTGCTGCAGATGGTGGCCGAGTTCCTGACCCCGCTCGACCTGTCCGAGGATGCGCTCGCCATCGACGCCATCCGCGACGTCGGTCCCGGCGGCCATTTCTTCGGCACCCAGCACACCCAGGACCGCTACAAGAACGCGTTTTATTCGCCTGTCATCTCCGACTGGCGCAACTTCGAGACCTGGGCCGAGGCAGGTAGTCCAACGGCGGTGGAAAAGGCAAATCGCGTCTGGAAGGAGCGCCTCGCCTCCTACGAGGAGCCATGGATGGATCCGGCGATCCGCGAGGAACTCAACGCCTTCGTCGACAAGCGCAAGGCCGAGGGCGGCGCGCCGACCGATTTTTGATGCTCATGGTTTCGCCAGATCGACCCCCACTCCGGTCGGCTCCGCCGACCACCTCTCCCCCGATCGACGGGGGAGAGGAAGTGCGCCTCGTTCTGGACCGCCCCGCTGTTCTTCAAGGCGCGAAGGCCGACGGCCCTGGCTCACTTCCTCTCCCTCCGGAGGGGGGAGAGGTGGCGCCGCGCAGCGGCGACGGAGTGGGGGAAGCCGTCGAAACAACGATCAGAGATGCCACTTCGTCCAACCGAAGCCGTCGTCAGCGAGGCACCACGGCCCGCGCCCGCACGCTTCGCCAAGGTGGCAACAAGGCCGAAGCCCTGCTTTGGCTGGACCTGAAGAACAGGAAGCTCGGCGGCTATCGCTTCACGCGCCAACTGCCGATCGGCCGCTATTTCGCGGACTTTGCCTGTCGCGAGCATTGGCTCATCGTTGAAATCGACGGCAGCCAACACGCCGACAATTCACATGACGCCATCAGGGACGAGTTCATCAGCACCCAAGGCTATTCGATCCTGCGCTTCTGGAACACGGATGTCCTCAAGCATCGCAGTGCTGTCTGCGATACCATCCTCGCCGCGCTCGAAAGTCGCCTGTCTCAACCGGTCGCCGCCTTCGATCTTCGCTTTCGCCCAGCCCGAACCCCTTCACGCCCCGCAACCCTACTGACTTCCAGCCAGCAGGTCCGGCCGCGTGGCACACAAGATTCAACTTCTTCAAAACCGGACATAACCTTATGAAATCCCATGTGAAAGCAGTTGTCATTGGCGGCGGCGTAGTGGGCTGCTCGGTGCTCTACCACCTCGCCCGCGCCGGCTGGACCGACATCATGCTGATCGAACGCTCGGAGCTGACCTCCGGCTCGTCCTGGCACGCCGCCGGCGGCTTCCACACACTGAACGGCGACCCCAACGTCGCCAAGCTTCAGGCCTACACGGTGCAGCTCTACAAGGAGCTGGAGGAGATTTCCGGCCAGTCCTGCTCGCTGCACCTGACCGGCGGCGTCATGCTCGCCGATAGCCCGGAGCGCATGGACTTCCTGCGACTGGCGCATGCCAAGGGCCGCTATCTCGGCATGGATACCGAGCTGATCACGCCGTCCGAAGCCAAGAAGATGTTCCCGCTGATGGACGAAAAGCACTTCGTCGGCGCGATGTGGGACCCGGTCGAAGGCCATCTCGACCCGTCGGGCACGACGCATGCCTATGCCAAGGCGGCGAAAAAGCTCGGCGCCGAGATCGTGCTGCGAAACCCGGTCAAGGAGCTGACGCAGGACCCCGACGGCACCTGGAACGTCGTCACCGAGCATGGCACGGTCAGGGCAGAGCACGTCGTCAACTGCGGCGGCCTGTGGGCGCGCGAGGTCGGACGCATGGTCGGCGTCGAACTGCCGGTGCTCGCCATGGAGCACATGTACCTGCTGACCGAGCCGATGCCCGAGGTCGAGGCCTTCAACAAGGAAACCGGCCGCGAGATGATCGGCGTGCTCGATTTCAAGGGCGAGATCTACACCCGCCAGGAGCGCAACGGCATCCTGCTCGGCACCTATGAGAAGGCCTGCAAGCCGTGGTCGCCTGTCAACACGCCATGGGATTTCGGCCATGAACTGCTTGCGCCCGACCTCGACCGCATCGCGCCTTCGCTCGAGATCGGCTTCCAGCACTTCCCCGGCATTGCCAATGCCGGCATCAAGCAGGTCATCAATGGCCCCTTCACCTTCGCGCCCGACGGCAATCCGCTGGTCGGCCCGGTGCAGGGCCTGACCAATTTCTGGGTCGCCTGCGGTGTCATGGCCGGCTTCAGCCAGGGCGGTGGCGTCGGCCTCGCGCTCTCGAACTGGATGGTTGATGGCGATCCGGGCTTCGACGTCTGGGGCATGGATGTCGCGCGCTGGGGCGAATGGGCCTCGCTGCGTTACACCAACGCCAAGGTGCGCGAAAACTACTCGCGCCGCTTCTCCATCCGATTCCCCAACGAAGAACTCCCCGCCGCCAGGCCGGCCCAGACCACGCCGCTCTACGACACCATGGTCGCCAACAACGCCGTCATGGGCGACAGCTGGGGCCTGGAGACGCCGCTGTGGTTCGCGCCGAAGGGTACGGAACCCAAGGACATCGTCTCCTTCCACCGCTCCAACGATTTCGAGCACATCGGCAACGAGGTGCGTGCGACGCGCGAGCGCGTCGGCATCACCGAGATCGCCAATTTCGCCAAATACGAGGTGTCGGGCCCGGCATCGGAGGATTTCCTCAACCGGCTGATGACCAACCGCATGCCGAAGAAGGGCCGCATCGTGCTGACGCCGATGCTGAACGAGTTCGGCCGGCTGATCGGCGACTTCACGATTGCCAAGACGGGCGACGACAAGCTCATGATCTGGGGTTCGTCGGCGGCGCAGAAGTACCACATGCGCTGGTTTGAAAGGCATCTGCCGAAGGATGGTTCGGTGCGCATCCACCGCTTCGACCAGACGCTCGTCGGCCTGTCGATCGCCGGTCCGAAGTCGCAGGCGCTGCTGGCCAAGCTAGTCGACGAGGACGTGACCAGCAAGGCCTTCCGCTTCATGGACTTCCGCGAGATGGCTGTCGGCGGCGCGCCCTGCATGGTCAACCGCATCACCTACACCGGCGATCTCGGCTACGAGATCTGGATGGCGCCCGCTTACCAGCGCCTCGTCTACAAGGCGATCAAGGACGCCGGCGAGGAGTTCGGCATCGTCGATTTCGGCATGCGGGCACTGCTCTCCATGCGCCTCGAGAAGAACTTCCCGACCTGGTTCCGCGAACTTCGCCCGATCTACGGGCCGTTCGAGGGCGCGATGGAGCGCTTCATCAAACTCGAGAAGAACGACTTCATCGGCCGCGAGGCAGCCGCCAGGGAACATGCCGAGGGGCCGAAGCTGCGCCGCGTCTCCTTCTATGTCGATGCCCACGACGCCGACGTGATGGGCGACGAGCCGATCTGGGCCAAGGTCGGCGACAAGGATTTCGGCACGATCGAAAAGCCGCACGGCTATGGCGCGCCGCGCTTTGACGAGACAGGCAGGGAGGTGCGCGGCTCGGACGCCGCCACCGGTGCTTCCGCCGTGCGCGGTATTGTCGACGGCGACTGGCGCGTGGTCGGCTGGGTGACATCGGGCGGCTATGCCCATTATGTCGGCAAGTCGATGGCTCAGGGCTACGTGCCGGCAGCGCTTGCCGAAAACGAGGTGGAAGGGCTGTTCGAGATCGAAATCCTCGGCCACCGCCGTCCCGCCCGCATCAATGTCGAGCCGCCCTTCGATCCATCGGGCGACAAGATGCGGGGATAGTGTTCGCGCGTTGCTCTCGATGATCGGCAATCACCCCCACTCCGTCGCGCTGCGCGCGCCACCTCTCCCCCTGCCCGGGGGAGAGGAAATGCGCCATGTTCTGCCCGGCGGACTGGAAAGGTGCCTAGACCGGCCAGGCAGTGAGCAAAGGCGCGAGCAGTGCGGCCGGCCTTCCTCTCCCCCGTCGATCGGGAGAGAGGTGGTTTGCGCAGCAAACCGGAGTGGGGGTCGAACCTCCAGCGAAACACAATGAACACAGGCACCAACTTTGGCCGCCACCGCAAGATCATGCCGTTCGAGCCGGGCTCGATGGAGGATTTGCGCGCGCAGGCCCGCACAAAGGCCGCCGGGCTCAACAGCCACGTCCTCGGCTACGGCGCGCAGGCCGAGGCTGAATGGGCCGCAGCGGGCATCGCGGCGCCCGACATGCCGGCGATGCGCAAATACCGCCTGGACCGCATCCGTGCTGAGCTCGCGCGGCGCGGCTACGCCGGCGCCCTGCTCTACGATCCGGTCAACATCCGCTACGCCACCGACTCGACCAACATGCAGCTGTGGGTGGCGCACAACCCGACCCGTCACTGCTTCGTCGCCACCGACGGCCCGGTGGTGCTGTTCGACTACTTCTCCTGCGAGCACCTGTCGGATCATTCCGGCGTCGTCGCCGAGGTTCGCCCGGCAGTGTCATGGATGTATCTCTACAGCGGCGAACTGACCGGCATGAAAGTCGAGCGCTGGGCGCAAGGCATCGCTGATGTCGTCCGTGAGCATGGCGGCGGCAACAGCCGCATCGCCGTCGACCATCTCGACCATGAGGGCGTCGATGCGCTTGCCAAGCTTGGCATATCGGTCGGCAATGGCGAGGCGGTGATGGAGAACGCCCGGCTGATCAAGTCGCCTGACGAAATCCTCTGCATGCGCCGTTCGATCGTCGCCTGCGAAGCGGCGATGGGCGAGATGGAAGCAGCACTCCGCCCCGGCATCTCCGAAAACGAACTCTGGGCCGAACTGCATCGCGGCAATATCACCCGCGGCGGCGAGTGGATCGAAACACGGCTTTTGGCATCGGGACCGCGCACCAATCCGTGGTTCCAGGAGTGCTCGTCGCGGATGGTCGAGGCAGGCGATCTCGTCGCCTTCGACACCGACCTCATCGGGCCCTACGGCTTCTGCGCCGACCTGTCGCGCACCTGGCTGTGCGGCGACGGCGAGCCCACGAGCGAGCAGCGCGACCTCTACAACATTGCCGCCGAACAGATCGTCCACAATACGGCGCTGCTCAGGCCCGGCCTCGGCTTCCGCGAATTGGTGGAGCGCGCGGCCGTGCCGCCGCCCGACTGTTATCCCGCACGTTACGGCGTACTCTTCCACGGCGTCGGCCTGGCCGACGAATATCCCACCCTGCCCCACGCCTCCGACTGGACGGCTGATACGCCCGACGGTGTGCTTGAGCCCGGCATGGTGGTCTGCGTCGAGAGCTATATCGGCCGGCTCGGCGGGCACGAGGGCGTCAAGATCGAGGAGCAGGTCCTGATCACCGAAACCGGCCATGAGCAGCTCTCCAGCTACCCGCTGGACCAGCGCCTGCTCGGCAAATGAAAACGCCGGGCAAGCCCCGGCGTTTTCGCATGATACAGTCGGCTCAGGCCTTTTGCGTCGTCATTTGGCTCTCTGCCTCGGGATCTTCCATCCGCGAGAAGTAGTTGGCGACGAGCGCACCCGAGATGTTGTGCCAGACGCTGAACACCGCGCTCGGCACGGCGGCCAGCGGCGAGAAATGCGCGTTGGCGAGTGCCGCGCCCAGCCCGCTGTTTTGCATGCCGACCTCGATGGCGATCGCCTTGCGCTTGGCCAACGACAGGCCGGCGGCGCGCGCCGCAAAGTAGCCGAGCAGCAGTCCGAAGCCGTTGTGCAGCACAACGACCGCAAAGATCATCAGGCCCGACTGGGCGATGTTGGCCTTGTTGACGGCAACGACGGCCGACACGATCAGCACGATGCCGGCGACGCTGACCAGCGGCAGCATCGGCTCGGCGGCCTTGACCAGCGCTGGCGCAACCTTCTGCAGCACGAAGCCAAGCGCCAGCGGCACCAGGATGACCTTCACGATCGACAGGAACATGCTCATGGCGTCGACCGGCAGGTACTGGCTGGCGAACATCCAGACGAGGAACGGCGTGACGATGGGCGCCAGCAGCGTGGTGACGCTGGTGCAGGCGACGCTGAGCGCAACATCGCCCTTGCCGAGATAGGTCATGACGTTGCTGGCGGTGCCTCCGGGGCAGCAGCCGACGAGGATCACGCCCGCCGCCACTTCGGCCGGCATCGGGATGAGCATCGTCAGAATGACCGCCAACAGCGGCATGATGATGAACTGGCCGAGCACGCCGATGGCGACGTCGAAGGGCCGGCGCGCCACCTCGGCGAAGTCCTTGGCCGAGATGGTCAGGCCCATGCCGAACATGATGATGCCGAGCAGGACGACGATCCACGGGGCGAAGATGCTGAAGGTCGACGGCAGCAGGAAGCCGAGAACGGCGAACACGATCACCCAGATGGCGAAGCTGCGGCCGATGAAATTTGAGAATGCGACAATGGTTTTCACGACAGGTCCTTGGAAGGATTCTTGTTTGGGGGGACTCTCGTCGGCAAACGCGACAGAAAGTTGCGCGCTTTTCCCGCCAAGTTGAACGATTGGCAATCGAAATCGCCTGATTGCGACTTTTTAGCATTGACCCAACGTCAGGAAATCCGCGGCCTTTCGGGCGACGATGCAGCCGAAATCGCGTCGTAAGATCGGCTAGCCGGCCAGCGGTGAACCAAGCGCGGTGATGAAAGGCAGGCCCTTGCGCTTGCCGGACCAGCCCACGACCATCACCGCGCGCGCGGCGGGTTCGAAACGCTGCGCCAGCGCCCAGCTCAGGCAGTCGATGGTCGCGACGTCAGCCCGGCCTTCGGCGATTGCGATGATGGAATTGCGGTGCCCGCCGCTTTCGATCCGGTCGGAGAATATCCGCAGGCCCTCGCCCGAAGCGGCGAGATCGCGCGAAATCCCGATGAAGCCGGACAGCGAGTCGTGGCTGTTGAAGGCAAGCCGCTTGTCGCGGATCAGATCGAGCGGAATGAGCGGCATGTTGCCGTCGGGCGCATGCGCATGGTCGGCTGTCACGGCGCCGCGGCGCATGACGATGGCGCTGGAATAGAGCTCGGCGCGCCCTCCCTCCATGCCATCATAGCTCGGCTGCCCGATCACCTTTACCTGTGCGGCAAGGCCCGTGGTTTCCATCGGCCCCCAGCACGTCTGCCCAAACAGCAGCTTGGGATGCCGCCACAATGTCGGCAGGTCGAGTTCGTCAGGAGGCAAGGTGGCGGGATCGGCTGCGATCAGCGCACCGGCAGCGTCGCGAATGCCGCCCGGGACAGCCGGCATGTCGGCGTTGCGGCGCACCAGCGATTTCGGCGTCTGCACGCCGCGCTCGGCAAGCGTCGACCTGAACGCCGCCCACTCGGCGTCGACCTCCGCGCGCCGTTCGGGCCAGTCATACATCGGCAGTGCGGCGAAGTGGTCGCTCATGGCGTCATTTCAGGTGGGATTGCACTGGATGGCAAGGGGGACTGCGTCATTCCTTGGGCGGTTCGGCCGGCACGGGTGCAGTGCCCAGTCCGTTGACGTTGCGCGCCCTTATGCGCGGCGCAAATGCCCTGCCCGACTCGGGCGCGCGGCGCAGGGCAGGATGGCACACCGGCTCCTTGGCGCGGAACGCGTAAGCGCGCAGCAGCGACATGTAGTTCGGATAGGCATATCCCTTGTTCATCCGGAGCCAGTCTTCGCGGCGTTCGCGGAACAGCGCCGGCAGCTTGTACCAGGCAACCATCGGGCTCTTGTGGTGGACGAAATGCAGGTTGTTGTTGAGAAACAGGATCGACAACGGCGAGCGCTCGACAATGATGGTGCGCCCTTCCGGGTGCTCCGACCACTGGTGCTCGGCGAAGGTGCGGATCGAGATCAACGAATGACCGAGCCACACCGCAACCAGAACATAGAGCCAGAGCGGCAGGCCGAAGCCGAACTGGACAAGCGGCAACACGATGGCGAGCCCCGCGGCGTGCAGAAGCCAGGCCTTGCGAATGGCCTTGTCGCCTGATGCAATCGCCTTGGCGTCGTCGATGAAGAAGCCGATGCACGACAAGAGCGGCCCGAGCACGAAGCGCCCGGCCATAGTGTTGTTGATCTTGAGAACGAGCTTCATCGCATCGGGCAGATCGTCATGCTGCCACAGCGCCCGGTAGTAGCTCTCGGGATCGTCGAACGGATCGGTCAGCTTCTCGTCGGCGTGGTGGCGCAGGTGAATGGTCTTGAAGCGCCGGTAGGGCCAGAGCAGTCCAATGGGCAGGCAGACCAGCGCCTCGTTGACATGCGCATTGCGGGTCGGATGGCCGTGCAGCACCTCGTGGACCAGCGACGATTGCAGCGCCACCATCAGCGCCATGATGCCGAGTGCCGCGACAGGATAGTTCGGCCAGACCAGCAGACCCGCGACCAGCCAGGTTGCATAGCAGGCGCCGATCAGGAAAACAGTCGGCCATTCGACCGCTTTGGCCGTGCCGCGCCTATTTCCCCGCTTTGCCATGCTTATGCCTGCTGCCTTTGTGAAACTCGAAGGGCAAATGATCCTGACATAATGCTGTCAGTAATCAGCCGTCGATTCAACGCGACAACGCGCACATAGCGTTTACATTGCGCTACTTAGGCTGCAGTTGTTACACTTAGTAAACACGCAGGAAGATGAATCTAAATTCCAGCCGCTGCATTGCCGCTAGGGCAATCTGAATCCGCAGGAGAGCCAGCCGTGGACAAACGCGATCTTTCCGAGGTTTTTCGCGAGCGGCTAAAGGCTCTCGTCCTGCGCTCCGGCCTGAACCAGTCGGCCTTTGCCGCATCGGTCGGGATAGACCGTTCCGCGCTGTCGCAACTGCTGTCGGGGGCAACCACCCGCCTGCCCCGCGCCGAAACACTGCTGACCATCGTGTCGGCCCACAAGGTGTCGCTCGACTGGCTGCTCGGCATCAGCCAGGACGAAGGCGTCACCGGCGAGATCCGCGAAAGCCTCGAGATCGAGGAAGCGTCGGGCGGCTTCGAGCGCACCCTGATCGCCAAATGGCATGCGGAGGCAGCCGGCACCAAGATCCGCTATGTGCCGGCGGGCATTCCCGACCTGCTGCGCACCGAGACGCTGATCGACTACGAGGCCGACATCTCCAACAAGAGCCGCGAGGCGCAGGCCGGCGAAACCCAGTACCGCATCGACTACAACCGGCGGCCCGAGACCGACATGGAGGTCTGCATGCCGCGTCATACGCTGGAGATCTTCGCCCGCGGACTGGGCGTCTGGTCCGGTTTCTCCGACCGCGACCGGCGCGCGCAATTGCGCCATATGGCTGACCTGCTCGACGATCTCTATCCGACCTTCCGCCTCTTCCTCTATGACGGCCGCCTGCGCTATTCGGTCCCCTACACCATCTTCGGCCAGGCGCGCGCCGCCATCTATGTCGGCGACATGTATCTGGTGCTCTATGCCATCGAGCCGATCCGCAGCCTGACCCGCCATTTCGAACAACTGATCCGTGCTGCCGACGTCAACCCGCACGAGACCGCCGGTTTCGCCCGCAAGCTGGCGAATTCGTTCTTCACCAGCTGAACCTTGCTGCTCGCCGTGGTTTCCAGGGTCGCGTCCGGGCGCTCGACCATCAGGACATTGACTGGACATAAAGACTTCTTTATATCCTTGTTCATCCTCCAGATAGATGAAAGCCGTCTCGATGACCGCCAATCCGATTGACGCCCTGCTTGCCGAAAAGGGCGTCCTGCTTGCCGACGGCGCCACTGGCACCAATCTATTCGGCATGGGCCTCGAAGCCGGTGACGCGCCAGAGCTGTGGAACGAGAGCGCGCCTGAGAAGATCGAAACGCTGCATCAGAAGTTCGTCGATGCCGGCGCCGACATCATCCTGACCAATTCGTTCGGCGGCACGCGCCATCGCCTGAAGCTCCACCACGCCCAGGACCGCGTCTTCGAGCTCAACAGGCGCGCCGCCGAGATCGCCCGTTCGGTGGCCGACAAGGCTGGCCGCAAGGTGATCGTCGCCGGTTCGGTCGGCCCGACCGGAGAGTTGCTGGTGCCGCTCGGCGCGCTGACCTATGACCAGGCGGTCGAGGCCTTTGCCGAGCAGATCGAAGGCCTCAAGGCCGGCGGCGCCGAAGTTGCGTGGATCGAGACGATGTCCGCGCCCGACGAGATTCGCGCTGCCGCCGAGGCCGCCATCCGCGTCGGCCTGCCCTACACCTATACCGGCTCGTTCGACACCGCTGGCCGTACGATGATGGGCCTCCTGCCCAAGGATATCCACGGTGTCGTCGACGGCCTGGCCGAGGCGCCGCTGGGCGTCGGCGCGAACTGCGGTGTCGGCGCTTCCGATATCCTCGCTTCGCTGCTCGACATGAGCGACGCCAAGCCGGATGCGACCATCATCATCAAGGGCAATTGCGGTATCCCGGAATTCCGCGGCACCGAGATCCACTATTCCGGCACGCCGGAACTGATGTCGGACTATGTCCGGCTTGCGGTCGATGGCGGCGCCAGGATCATCGGCGGTTGTTGCGGAACCTCGTTCGAGCACCTCGCCGCAATGCGCAAGGCACTCGACGCCCACAAGAAGGACGTGCGTCCGACCGTCGAGGCGATCGTCGAGCGCATCGGTCCGATGCGCAACAAGCTGGCCGATGCCAGCGCTGGCGAGGGTGGCGAAGCCCGCCGCGAGCGGCGGCGCCGCAGCTGAGGCGTCAGCTGTTTTCTTCGTAGCGCGCGAGCGCCGATCTGAGGTCGGTGCCCGCGCCTTCGACCGGGCGCATCATCATCACCGCATCCGACGCCCTCCCATCGGAGAGCGTTTCCATGGCGAGGCGAAACCGATCGTTGTTGAGCGCCGACCACGCGGCGCGATGCGCATCGTCGACCGCACTGATGGCTGGCGAGGCGGCAGTGTCGCGTAGGCCCCCGATGGGGGCGCTGTCGGCGAACAGCGCCGGCCGAACCGGTACATAGATATGGCTGCTGCGCGGAGGCTCGGCCTGCCTGTTTTCGGCCTGCCCGACGCCGGTCGACGCCAGCGGCTTGTCGGGACTGCGGACGATAGAAACCGCACCCGACGTCAGGCCACCAATCTGCATTCTTTCCCCCAAGCACTTTACCCATCGGTAAATTAGCGGACGAACGTTGCGATTGGGTTTTGCCGCCTCCTGGCATTTGACTTGAATTGTCGGCATCGGCGCGCAACTCCGGCCTTTTGCCCAGTGTCCCGCAATAAAGATCCCGCCTCGCGGCGGGAGCTCCTGAAGTTTCAAGGCCTCGGGGGAATCAGAGGTCTTCGAGGTCGCGGCGCGCCTTCTTGAGAATCTCACGCGCCTTCTCGGCCTGCTCCGCACTCATCGACCCGCTGCGCAGCCGGCTGAACACGGCGAAGTTCAGCGCCTTGACCTCGTCGCCAAGCGCGACGCCACTGACCTGCGTCGAGTTTTCCTCGATCTGGCCGTTGATCTTGGCCAACTCGGCGGCGTTTTCGTCGAGATAGGCCTGGCCGGCTTCGGTGATCGAGTAGAGCTTCTTGTTGCCGTTGGCGACGGAGACCACGAGGTCAGCCTCCTCCAGCATCTGCAGCATCGGATAGATCGCACCCGGGCTCGGGCTGTAGGCGCCCTGGAACTTGGCTTCCAGAGCCTTGATGATGTCGTAGCCATGGCGCGGTTCCTCGGCGATCAGGCCGAGCACGACCAGGCGCAGCGCGCCGGGGTCGAACATGCGCGGGCCACGGCCGCCGAAGGGGCCGCCACGATGACGGCCGAAGGGACCGCCGCGGCCATGGCGGCCGCCGCCCCTGCCGCCTTCATGCTGGCCCGACATGGACCATTCTCCGCGGCAACGATCGTTGAAATTCGGGTGATTGAACATGTGAGTACCTCTCCAGGATGTTTGCTTCATGCCGCTATATCTATTCAAAGATATATCTTTTGCAAGATAGAACGTAACGATTTTTGCGCCCGCCCCCCGAAGGCGCGCGGAAACAGGTCGGGAAGGAGCGCCCTCGCCGGCCCTGACCGTCGGTGATTTCAAATTATTTTCAGTTACTTACGGATGAATCGACATGTTCTGGCTGCACAACGGCTACCGAGCAAAGTTTCGCAGCACCCGTCGCCTAAGCGCCGACAACCATGTCGCTCAGCACATTGCTGAAGTGCTTTTCCTGCCGTTCCAGCCACTCGTAAGCCTGCGGCCAGTTGGCCGGATCGATCATCGCGACCGGATGGTTCGACAAGTAGCACAGAGCGTATTCGCCGCGCAGGCTGACGCCCAGCGCCTTGCCCAATGCAGGCTCGAAGGCAGACAGCCGGTTCACGGTTGTTGCATAACCCTCGCCGCGCTGGCCCCTGACAAACAGCCCGACGCTGCGATTGGTCAGATAGAGCGAAACCACCAGATCGTCGGCGACATGCCGCCAGCGCGAATAGAGGCTGCCATGGCGTATCCTGGGATCGTTGCGGCGGGCGAGATAACCGTCCCAAAAAACCTTGATCTCGCGCGACGACAGCGAGCGCAGCCCGCCATGCGCGATATCCCATTCATCCAGTTGCCTGTCGGCCATCGTCATCTCCGAAGCACCACCCTGCGATTTCGGGTGGAAGAGATCACAAAAGAACGGCCGGCGGAAAGCCCCCTTTCCGCCGCCTGGAGATCACAAAAGAGCGGCCGACGGAAAGCCCCCTTTCCGCCGGCCGGCCCACCTGCCCTTGGCTGTTGCCTTACTGCTTGTTGCCCTGAAGCGACGATGCCAGCCGCACCAGCGACAAGAATTCGGCGCGATAGCCATAGGGATCGTCGCCACGCGATGCAGAAGCGATCTCGGCGATCCGGTCGAAGCCGAACTTGTCGGTCGCATCCTCGTCGCGCAGCTTCTGGCCGAACGCTGCCACGGCCACCGCAAAGCGCTGGTCTGTGGCCGCCGCATCGAAGCTCGCGACCTCGTTCGCTTTGGTCACGGGCGTGGTGATCAGCTTGCTAGCATCGCCGTCTGGCGCCTTGTAGCGGATCTTCACGAAGGCATATTCGTCAGCGTTGGCGACGCCGCCATTGCTGGTCGACGCCTGGCCATAGCGCAGCGGGTCCATCGCCAGCGAAGGGCTGTCCTTGAGCGTGATCTCGTAGATCGCCGTCACCGAATGACCCGAGCCGATCTCGCCGGCATCGACGCGGTCGTTGTTGAAGTCCTCGCGGTTCAGCGCCCGGGTCTCGTAGCCGATCAGGCGATACTCCGAGACGGCAGCCGGATTGAATTCGACCTGGATCTTCACGTCCTTGGCGATCGGGAACAGCGTCGACGATGCATCCTGGACTAGCACCTTCTCGGCCTCCGCCAGCGTGTCGATATAGGCCGCCGTGCCGTTGCCGTTCTGGGCGATGGTCTGCATCATCTGGTCGTTGAGGTTGCCGCGGCCGAAGCCGAACACCGACAGGAACACGCCCGACTTGCGCTTGTCCTCGATCAGCCGCTTGAGCTCGTCGTCATCGCTCTGGCCGACGTTGAAATCACCGTCCGTCGCCAGCATCACCCGGTTGATGCCGTCCTTGACGAAGGATTTCTGCGCCAGCCGGTAGGCCTCGCGAATGCCGGCCTCGCCGGCGGTCGAGCCGCCAGGCGCCAGCGTGTCGATGGCCGACAGGATCTTTTCCCGATCCGACGCCTTGGTCGGCTCGATCACGGTGCCGGCGTTGCCGGCATAGGTAACGATCGAGACCGTGTCTTCGGCCTTGAGCTTGTTGACGAGCAGCCGGAATGCCGAACGCAGCAGCGGCAGCTTGTCCGGTTCGTCCATCGAACCCGAAACGTCGATCAGGAACACCAGATTGGCCTTGGGGCGCTCCGCCGGCTGCACGTCGTAGCCCTTGATCGCGATATGCATCAGCTTGGAGTGCTCGTTCCACGGCGTCGGCATGACGCTGACTGTGGTGTTGAACGGCACCGACGCCTGCTCCGGCCCCTTCCAGTCGTAGGGGAAGTAGTTGACCATCTCCTCGATCCGAACCGTGTCGGGCTGCGGCAGCACGCCTTCCTTCAGCGAGCGCCGGACGAAGGAATAGGACGCCGTGTCCACGTCGATGGAGAAGGTCGAAACCGGCTCCTCGAGCGCCGAGCGCACCGGATTGGTCTTGAAATCCTGGAACCGGTCGCGGTTTTCAACCGGTGGCAGCGGCAAATCACCGGGTGCGATCGCCGCCCGCGGCGCGGACATCAGCGTCGGCATGCCTTGAGTCGACATGCGGCCGACCTTTGCCATTGCGTCGGCCATCGGCGCAGGCGCGGGCGCGGGACTGGCGGGTGCTGCCTCATTCACCGCGACCGCTTCGTCGCGCGCCATCTCGGCCTCGAGCCTGGCAGCCTGCGAAGCTGCCAGGGTGTCACGCGAGGCGGCCTTCGTCCTGGCTTCCGCATCGGCTTTCTTTGCAGGCTCGGGCGTGGAAGCGGGAGCCTGCCCACCGGCTTCCGGCAACTGCGCCGCATCGAAGCGAAATGGCGACTGCCCCATCAGGTAAAACGTGGCGTAGCCGGCGATCGGCAGGGCGACGAGTCCGGCCAGTGCCGGCGCCGCAATCAGCTTCTTCTGCATGATGTCTCTCCAGAGCTTTTGTGCTCGCTCGGTGAGACGATTGCCTAGTCCGGTTCCTTGGGGCGCCGGAGAGATTTTTTCTTCGTCGAAGGCAGCCATGGCGGCGGCCAGCGCGCGCGACTTGGCGTCAGCACCCGGGTGCGGCGCTTTCATGCCCCCGAGCATGTCGAGTTCGGTATCGTCGACCATGATCATGCTTCCCCGGCCGAGCGCATCAAAAGCTTCAGCCGTTTCTTCGCTTCATGGATGTGCCAGGACACGGTCGTCTCGGCGATGGCCATGGCCTCGGCCGCATCGGCGTGCGACAGGCCCTCGCCGTAGACCAAAAGCACGGCATCGCGCTGCTTGTCCGGCAACTGGCGGACGGCGGCCCACAAGGCCTCGGCGGGGTCGTCAGCCGGCCCCGACGACCCTTCGATCAACGCATGGACGCCATAGGCCGCGGTCTTGGCCGTATCCCTCGACGATTTGCGCAAGGCATCCCGCGCGGCGTTGATCGTCATGGCATAGAGCCAGGTGGTGAAGGCCGAGCCGCCGCGATAGTCGCGGACAGCGCGGCCAAGGCGCACGCACACGTCCTGGGCGATGTCTTCGGCGTCGGATGCGTTGCCGCACCAGCGCCAGGCGACGCGATGGATGAAACCATAATGTCTTCCGACAAGCTCGCCGAAAGCCTGCCTGTCCCCATCGCGAGCAAGTCCGACCAGATCGGCATCGGAGGCCTCGCCCTCTTCAAGCATCATCGCCATCATCGCCACTTGGACGAAAGCTTTTGGGCAATCCTTGGGGCGCCGAGAAGTTTTTTTCGCCGCCCCTCACGTGCCCGGGCAAACCAGTTTGACGCTGACCGTGTTCTTGCCGCTGACGGACATGCCGCTGGGCACGTATTTGGCGAATGGCAAGCTGCGGACGTCCTGCGACACGTCGGTGCCGATGGTGAAGGCCTCGTCGGCGAAGACGTTGCCGCCATCGACCTCGCCTTGCGGGCGCATCGACATGCCGTGGCCGCCCTTGCAGCGGATCTTGATGTCGCCCGGCTTACCCTTGGACTTGCTGTCGAGCCCCATGGTCAGGCCATCGAGCTCCAGCGCCATGTCGATGTCGTCGTTGATCTGGCCGCTCGGCTTGCACGACATGCCGGCAAGCTTGACGTTCTTGATCTTGCCCGCGCGGCGCGTCTTGCCCTTCAGCGTCCAGGTGTCGGATCCTGGCGAACTGTTTCCTTCCATCTCCACCGACTGTGTGACGTAGGAATAGATCACGTCGAACTGTGGTCCCGAAATGCGCGGCTCGAGCTTGGCCTCGATGGTGACGGTGCCCTCGTCGATGATGCGCTTCAGCAGCGCGCGCGTCGCCTTGGCCTGCTCGCGGTAGCGCTCGGCCTCTTCGGCTACAAAGTAGCTGGGTAGCCGATCCCAATAGACGGCGGCGGTGTCCTTTGCGCATTTCGCCCGGTGGACCGCCTCGTGCTCCAGCGCGAAATCGGCCAACTCCGTGCATTGCGAGCCGTTGCGCAGGGCCTCCAGCATGGCGGGCTTCTGCTCGCAGCTGCCATATGTCATGTCGACCGTCGCCGGCCCCTTGTAGCCATGGGCTGGGCGGTACGGCAACTTAAACGTCCGCATGATCTCGGCCCGCTTTCGCGACGAGCGGTCATAAATGCTGACGTTAGAATCGGGATCGGTTTCATCCTTATGCGCTTCGATCAGGTCATCCTCGACCACCTTGAGCTGCGCTGCCGTGTCGGCGAAGAACTTGGCCAGATAGTCCGCGTTCTTCAGCTCTTCCTGAATACTTTGCAGGTTCCTGCACGAGCATTGCTGCTGATCGGCCGCAGCCGGCATCGCCAGCCCCCCTGTGAGCGTCAGCGAAACAACAAACGCCTTGATTGCTTTCGATAACATCGCCGCACCTTCTGATTGAATAAGACGGCAGTCGGTATCGGAAACCTATGTATCCGCAGGATGTTGCGACGCGGGCGCATTGGATGCAGAACGAAGACGAGAAAGATCAGGCTGCTTGCCCTGCCGCCCAGCCCGACGACCATGCCCACTGGAAATTGTAGCCCCCGAGCCAGCCGGTGACGTCGACGACCTCGCCGATGAAGTAGAGTCCCGGTACCGACTTCACCTGCATCGTCTTCTGGTCGAGCGACTTGGTGTCGACACCACCGAGCGTCACTTCGGCGGTGCGATAGCCTTCCGAACCGGCCGGCTTGATCCGCCAGGCATTGACCGCCGCGTCGACCGACTTGAGTTGCGCTTCGGACAAATCGGCAAGATTGCCGTCAAAACCGGTGCGTTCTGCAATCGCCTGCGCCAGCTTCTTGGGCAGATGCGCCGCGAGTGCCGTTTGCACTGCCTGCCGCCCATTGGCGCGCTTGGCCTCGCGCAACAATCCGACGACGTCGGCCCCCGGCAGCATCGAGATCGCGATCTCGTCACCCTCGCGCCAATACGACGAGATCTGCAGGATCGACGGGCCGCTGATGCCACGGTGGGTGAACAGCATGGCTTCCGAGAAGCTGGTCTTGCCGCAAGCGACATCCGCGTCGACCGCGATGCCGGAAAGCGGCGTCAATTTCTGCAAGGTGTTGGCGTCGAACGTCAGCGGCACCAAAGCCGGCCGCGTTTCGACCACAGGCAGCCCGAACTGCGCTGCGATCTCGTAGCCGAAGCCGGTGGCGCCCATCTTGGGGATCGACTTGCCGCCGCAGGCAACGACCAGCGACTTGCAACGCAGCTTGTCGCCGTTGAGCTTCAGCTCGAAACCTTCGCCCGTCTTCGCCACGTCCTCGACCGAAGTCGCCAGCCGCAGCTCGACACCGCCATTGCGCATTTCGGTCACCAGCATGTCGATGATCTGGCGCGCCGAGCCGTCGCAGAACAGCTGGCCGAGCGTCTTTTCGTGATAGGCGATGCCGTAGCGCTCGACGAGGCCGATGAAATTGCGCTGGGTGTAGCGGCTGAGCGCCGAGATGCAGAAATGCGGGTTCAGCGACAGGAAATTCTTGGGACTTGTATTGATGTTGGTGAAGTTGCAGCGGCCTCCACCGGAGATGCGGATCTTTTCGCCGGGTGCTGCGGCATGGTCGATGATCAGCACTGAGCGGCCACGCTTGCCAGCCTCGGCAGCGCACATCATGCCGGCTGCGCCAGCGCCGATCACGACGACATCGAAAGATTGCATCAAGACTTTCCCGGGAACGCCATGCGAGGCGCAATTGTCGGCCTGATAGCCGACCTCGGCGGAATTGGCAAAGCCGCCAGCTATCCCAGCGTTTCCTGAAACAGCGTCAGCAGGCGACGCCAGTGACGCTCGGCGCCAGCCTGGTCATAAACGCCATGATCCGGCACGCACCAGCCATGCCCCATGCCGACATAGTTTTCGATGATGTGGTCGACGCCGGCCGCGCGAAACGCCTCGGCCAGCAGTGCTGACTGCTCCGGCGGGAAGCTGCCGTCGACGCCGGCCGAGCCGACATAGGCACGCGCCTTGAGCCGCGCGGCGTTGCGATGCGGGCTATCGGGCGCATCGCTGGCAAGGTTGCCGCCATGGAAACTGGCTGCGGCAAGGATTCGGTCCGGATGGGCCGCAGCGGCATTCAACGCACGCGAACCGCCCATGCAGTAGCCGACCACCCCGACAGGCCTTGAAACACCTGCCTTTGCCACCGCCTCGATGAAGGCGCCGGTGTCGCGCATGGTCATTTCTTGCGTGGTGCCGCCGATCAGCGCGCGAAGCGCCGTCCGGCTCTTTTCTTCCGAGAATGCCGTCCTGGCGTCGAAAGGCCCGTAGGCGCCGGCGCGATAGAACAGATCGGGCACCAACACGGCGTATCCGTGGCCTGCGAGGCGCTCGGCATGCCGTCCAGCGCGGCCCGCGGCCCGAACGCGTCCATGTAGAGGATCACGCCGGCTTTCGCATCAACAGGCCCAAACAGCCCGGCCTTGCAGACGCCATCCGCCGTGGTGATTTCGATGTCGCGCTTGGTCGCCATGTCCGTTCTCCCTGTCTGAACCCTTGCGAGAACATAGTGGCTTTGCCCATGTCCGCAAATTCCGCGTCAGCCCTTGGGATCGAGCGGTATGGTGCGGGCGCCGACATGCAGCGACCTACCCGCGCCCAGCCCCATGACCACGACGCCGAGGCCGAGCGCCACGAACAACACCGACGCGGCGGCAAAACTGCCGGTCCAGTTGCGGATCAGGCCGACCAACAGCGGGCCGATGGCTGCCAGAGTGTAACCTACGCCCTGCGCCATGCCCGAGAGATGGGCCGCCACATGCGAATCCGGCGAGCGCAGCACGATCAGCGTCATCGCAGCGGCGATCAGCCCACCTTGGCCGATACCCTGGAGGACCGCCCAGAACAGGATGGTCGAGGTCGGCGCAAACAGGATGCCGAGCAGCGCGACAACGGCGGCCAGCGCCAGCGCCACGTTGACGCCGCGCTGGTCCTTGCGGCGGATGGCGATCGACGGCACGGCAAGGCACGTCACCACCTGCGCCATGACGGACAGCGACACGATAGCGCCCGCGGTCGCGGCATCGAAGCCGCGTTCGCGCAGGATCGGCGCCAGCCAGCCGAAGACACAATAGGCGAGCGCTGATTGCAGCCCCATGAACAGGGTGACTTGCCAGGCCAGCCGGTCGCGCCAAAGCCCGACCACACGAAAGCCGCTGTGGCTCACCTGTCGGCGGCTGCCGAGCGCCTGCGGCGTCCAGATCAAGAGCACGATGAAGGCCGGCACCGCCCAGGCTGCCAGCGCGCCGGACCATGAACCGGTGATCAGATGCTCGATGGGCAGCGTCAATCCGGACGCGGAGGCCGCGCCGGCGCAAAGCGCCATGGTGTAGAGCCCGGTCATCATCGCAGCCTTGTCGGGAAAGTCGCGCTTGACCAGCCCGGGCAACAGCACGTTGCCGATGGCAATCGCCGCACCTGCGATGAAACTCGCCACGAACAACAGCGGTGCCGTGCCAAGGCCGCGCAGCGCCGTGCCGACGGCCAGCAGCGACAAGGCAAGCAGCAGCGTGCGCTCGGCACCGAAGCGCTGGGCGAGCTTGGGCGCCAGTGGCGCAAACAGGCCAAGGCAGAGCACCGGCAGCGTCGTCAAAAGGCTTGCACCGGCGGGCGAAAGGCCAGTCGCTTGCATCACCTCGGGCAGCAGCACAGACAGGCTCGAAAACAGCGGCCGGAGATTGAAGGCGATCAGCACCAGGCTTGCGCCGAGCACGAAACGCGCCATGCCGCTACGCAACACCGGCGCCTGCGGTGGCGGCAGGTTGTCGACCTCGGCATCGACCAGTTGGTCGTCGAGACCGTCGATGGCGACAGCCTCGGCAGTTCGCCCCGCGGGAGCAAAAGTCTGGTTCATTGTGCAAGCAACCTGTCGAGTTCGAGAAGTACCGGCGCCATGAAATCGCGGACTGCGGCGGCGGCCCTGCCCGGATCGCCAGAGGCGACCGCCTCGACAATCGCCGCATGGGCCGGCGCATCGGGTTCGGGCAGTTCGCCGGCCAGCGTCGCCTTGATGGTTTCAGTGATCGCACCGGTGAAGAAATCGTAGAGCTCGACCATGGCCCGGTTGCCCGACGCCTCCACGACCGATTTATGGAAGGCGATGTCGCGGCGAATGAACGCCTCGTGGCCGCCATCGGCGACCGTACCGCGCTCGGCGAGCAGCTTGCGCATTTTTGCGAGATCCGCCGGCGTGCGGCGCAGGGCGGCGAGCCGCGCCGCCTCGACGTCGAGCGCAGCCCGCGCTTCCCACTGGTCGCGCAGGCCCGAACGCTTTATCCGGTCGAGCGCCGCCGAAGGATCGACCGCCGAGCGGACATAAGTGCCCGACCCTTGCCGTGTATCCAGCAGGCCTTGCGAGACCAGCACGCGAACGGCCTCGCGCACCGTGCCACGGCTTACCGACAATAGGTCCGTGAGTGCCGCTTCGTTGGGGATGCGTTCGCCCACGGCCCAGTGGCCGCTGACGATTTCGGCGCGCAGGCTATCGGCGGCGGTGTCGGTGAGATTGGCTCGTGCGGCTGGCTGCATGGCAATATTCATCAAGTCATCTGATGACTTCGGATATGCCCGTCATCTGGCAAAGGCAACAAGCGAGCCAGCAAAGCGATTGGGCCAGCCGGGCGGGTTCAGAGGCCGGCGTAGCTCTTCATGTGAAAGGCCTGCACATCGGCCGGATAGCGATAGGCCAGCCCGTAGGGACAGGCATTGCGATCGAGGCACCCTTGCGTCCGGCACGTACCTCCCGAGGGTCCGCGCACGTGTCCCAGGCATTTTTCATAAGCAAAGCCTGCCTCCGAATAGGCATCGACCGGGCAGGATTTCAGGCAAGGTTTTCCAGCACATAGGTCGCAAAGGTGACTCTGTTCGCGAAGTTCGGCGAACTCCAGATCAACATCGAACAGCAGCGCGCCGCGATAGGCATGCCAGAGCCCATATTCGGGATGCATCAGGATGCCCAGCGGCGACGGCTTGAGCCCCTCCGCGCGTATCGCCCATTGCTGGAACGGCAGATAGGGCTTGTCGGATGGCGACACGGCGCGCGCGCCGAACTCGCGCGCGACATCGCCAATCACCTCGCGAGACCAGCTGTCGAGTGGATTTGCCAGATTGCCCGGCTGCGTCCTGCGCCACCGCTGGAAATGCGGCCAGGGTGCTGCACCCGCCTGCCCCACCAGCAGCACCGACCGCGCCGGCTTGTCGGACGAACCGTCCGGTGCCGTCTCGTCATCGCCGAAAACGAAACCGCCGCGCTGGATGAGGCCATGGCTGGCCAGCGCGGCGGCAATCTCGTCAAGAACGAGAGACGGCAAGCGTCACCCCTTCCGGTCCGGGTCGGAGAACGCGCTCCGCCAGACTTCCTTGTGAATGATGTTGGCGACTTTAGCCCCGCCTGTTACGGGCTCCTTTCAAGTGAAGGCGTCGGGCATCGACGCCTTCTTGTTAGCCATGAAATCCTTGAGCCCATCGTCGATGCCTGGATCGAGATATGGCGCCTCGTAGCTTTCCAGCCAGCGGCGGGCGAGATCGTTGGCGCGCTGCGGCGCGCTCTTTTGTCCTTCGGCCAGCCACTGCTCGTAGGAATTGTTGTCGGCGATGTTCGAGCGGTAGAACGCCGTCTGGAAGTTCGCCTGGGTGTGGTCGCAGCCGAGGAAGTGGCTGCCCGGGCCGACCTGGCGGATGGCGTCCATCGCCTGGCCGTTCTCGGAGAGATCGACGCCCTCGGCAAACTTCTGCTGCATGCCGAGCTGGTCGATGTCCATCATGAACTTCTCGTAGCACGAGGCGAGACCGCCCTCGAGCCAGCCGGCCGAATGCAGCACGAAATTGGTGCCGGCGAGCAGGGTCGAATTCAGCGTGTTGGCGCTTTCATAGGCCGCCTGCGCGTCCGGGACCTTGGAAGCGCAGAGCGAGCCGCCGGTGCGGAATGGCAGCCCGAGACGGCGCGCCAGCTGGGCGGCGCCATAGGAAACCAGCGACGGCTCCGGCGTGCCGAAGGTTGGCGCACCCGACTGCATCGAGATCGACGAGGCGAAGGTGCCGAACAGCACCGGCGCGCCCTTGCGGATCAGCTGGGTGAACGAGGCGCCGGCCAGCACTTCGGCCAGAACCTGGGTCAGCGTGCCGGCGACCGTCACCGGGCTCATGGCGCCGGCGAGGATGAATGGGGTGACGATGCAGGCCTGGTTGTGGCGTGCATAGACCTTGGCTGCACCCAGCATGGTCTCGTCGAAGACCATCGGCGAATTGGCGTTGATCAGGCTGGTCAGCACAGTGTTGTTTTCGACGAAGTCGTCACCGAACACGATCTTGGCCATCGCCACCGTGTCCTCGGCGCGCTCCGGTGCGGTCACCGAGCCCATGAAGGGCTTGTCGGAATATTTGATGTGGCTGTAGATCATGTCGAGGTGGCGCTTGTTCACCGGCACATCGACCGGTTCGCACACAGTGCCGCCCGAATGGTGGATCGACGGCGCCATGTAGGCCAGCTTCACGAAGTTGCGGAAATCCTCGATCGTTGCATAGCGCCTGACGCCGTCGAGGTCGCGCACGAAGGGCGGGCCATAGACGGGCGCGAAGACCGTGGCGTTACCCCCGATCTGCACCGAACGCTCGGGGTTGCGCGCATGCTGCGTGTAGATGGACGGTGCCGTCTTCAGCAATTCGCGGCACAGGCCGCGCGGGAAATGCACGCGTTCGCCCTTCACCTCGGCGCCGGCTTCTTTCCACAACGCGAGCGCCTCGGCGTCGTCGCGGAACTCGATGCCGATCTCTTCCAGCACCGTGTCGGCGTTCTTCTCGATGAGGGCGAGGCCTTCCTCGTTGAGCACCTCATACACATTCACCTTGCGCTTGATGTAGGTGAGCTGGGTGCTCGGACCGCCGCCGCTGCGCGCCGCGCGACGTGCCGCAGCACCGCCGCTTGCGCCGCGCCCTCGCCTGCCGCCTGCCTGCTCCTGATCGACTGACGGGTTATCGCTCATGGCTGTTCTTCCCTGAATCGTTTGCGCCGCGTCTCGCGGCCTGCTCGCCGGATCGTAGCCATGCACCCATAGCGAAACGGCTTGCCAGCGCCAACGCCTGTCGCAAAATCGACAAGTAACTCTGCAAGTTATCAGTCGCTTTCGTTTTGCAGGAGGTCGCAAATCAGCTATGGAATTATGACAATTGCAAGCTAGGAATAGCGCATTAGCCGCGCGCCCAGATTTGGCCCGCCCCTAGGGAGCCTTCCAAGATGTCCGACGACGAAATCATCCTGTCCGAGCTTTCCGACGACGAACTCGTGCAGCAGATGCACGACGACCTGTATGACGGGCTCAAGGAAGAGATCGAGGAAGGCACCAACATCCTGCTCGAGCGCGGCTGGGCACCCTACAAGGTGCTGACCGAAGCGCTGGTCGAAGGCATGCGCATCGTCGGCGAGGATTTCCGCGACGGCATCCTGTTCGTGCCCGAGGTGCTGCTGTCGGCAAACGCCATGAAGGCCGGCATGTTCATCCTGCGCCCGCTGCTCGCCGCCACTGGCGCGCCCAAGCAGGGCAAGCTAGTGATCGGTACCGTCAAGGGTGACATCCACGACATCGGCAAAAACCTCGTCGGCATGATGATGGAAGGTGCAGGCTTCGACGTCGTCGATCTCGGCATCAACAATCCGGTCGAGAACTATCTCGCTGCCATCGAAGTGCATCAGCCCGACATCATCGGCATGTCGGCCCTGCTCACCACGACCATGCCCTACATGAAGGTCGTCATCGACACGATGAAGGAAAAGGGCATCCGCGACGACTTTGTCGTCCTAGTCGGCGGCGCGCCGCTCAACGAGGAATTCGGCAAGGCCGTTGGCGCCGACGCATATTGCCGCGACGCGGCCGTGGCGGTTGAAACCGCCAAGGACTACATGAAGCGCAAGCACAATCTGCGCGCTTCGGCCTGATGTGAAAAGGCCGCGCCTTGCGGCGCGGCCGGTTCAGGCCGATCTGAGCTATGAAGCGTCGTGCCTATTGCACCGTGTCTTCGATGGCGTTCGCCGTGCCCTTGACGTCCTTGCCGACGCCGCGGATCGTATTGGCGCACGAGGCGAGAGCCAGCGCGCAGGCAATGACTGCAATGGGTACAAGACGTGACAATTTCATGGATTGGGTTTCCCTCTCTGTAGATTTGCCCGAAATCAACGAAGGCCGGCTCGACTGGTTCCATGGCCGCAAAGCAAAAAATCGCAACTGAACTTGACGACAAGCTGCTTGTCATAGGCTGCGGCATGATCGCACGCGAAATCCTGGTAATCAAACAGCAACTCGGCCTCGACCACCTGGAACTGACCTGCCTGCCGGCCGACTTCCATTTCCGCCCTGATCGCATCGCACCGGCCATGGACGAGGCGATCGTCAAGGCAAGGGCCCAGGGCTACCAGCACATCTATGTCGGTTATGCCGATTGCGGCACCGGCGGCCTGCTCGACCGGGTTTGCGAAAAGCACGGTGTCGAACGCCTGGCCGGCCCGCACTGCTTCGCCTTCTACCAAGGCGCGGCCGCCTACGCCAAGGTCGCCGAGGCCGACATGATGTCGTTCTACATGACCGACTTCCTGTGCCGGCAGTTCGATGCGTTCTTCATGAAGCCGCTCGGCCTCGACCGGCATCCCGAACTCATCAACGACTATTTCGGCAACTACGAAAAACTGATCTACCTCGCCCAGACCGACGACCCCGTGCTCGACAAGGTCGCCGAGGATGCGGCTAAGCTGCTCGGCCTAGTCTATGAGCGCCGCGCCACCGGCTATGGCGACCTGCCCCACGCACTTGCCAACGCGGCGGATACCACAGCAAATCCCAAGAGAGCGTGATTCCATCCTAAGGGTCTGGTCATTCGGTGAGGACATCATGACTGTACGCAAACTTCTGCTCGCAGCGGCGCTCGTTGCCTCCACCGCTAACGCCCATGCCGACGGGGTGGTGCAGAAGCTGACGACCCCGGCCGACAAGGCGAGGCTCGAGAAATACGATGCCACCCGAAACGAAGCGCTTCAGGAGGCCAAGGCCGGTTTGAAACGCGAGGTCGACATCCTCGATGCGATCGTTGCGAAGGCGCCGCAGTCCTTTGGCGATTTCGACATGACCGGCAACTGGCAGTGCCGCACCATCAAGGCCGGCGGCATCAGCGATCTCGTCGTCTATGACTGGTTCAGGTGCAAGGTCAGCGACGACGGATCGGGCTGGCAGCTAGAAAAGATTTCGGGCTCGCAGCGGACGAAGGGCCGCTTCTACACGGACAGCGACACGCGCCTGATCTATCTCGGCTCGGGCTATGTCGCCGGCGAGAAGCCGCAGGCTTACGGCAAGGGCCCCGCCACTGACCAGGTCGGCTACGCCTTCCGCACCGGCCCATCCGAGTGGCGTGTCGAGTTCCCCGCCCCGCAATATGAATCCAAGCTGGATATCCTGGAATTCCGCCGCTGACATTGCATTCGCAACTGTGCGACATCACATTGCAACGCTTCGGCGTCATCAAGGATTAACCTGACCGTCGCACACTGCGATCGGGGAATGGCGTGAACTTCAACACGCTGCAGGTGGGCGAAAGGTTTATGAAGCAAGGCATGGACGGTTTTGAAGGCGGACAGTTCGACGCCGCGCCACGCCGGCGCCGCGGCCGCCGCCTTTCCGAGATCTTCGCCGAGATCGCCCGCGACGCAAATGGCGACATTTCAATTGGCGACATCAGGGATACGCTGGGCAAGCGCAGCTTCGCCCCCTTGCTCGTGCTGTTCGCAGCCTTCAACCTGATCCCCTTGCCGCCCGGCGCTTCGGCCATTCTCGGGCTGCCTTTGCTGATCGTCGCTGCCCAGATGGCGTTCGGCAGCAACAGGGCCTGGCTGCCGACTTTCATCACCCGGCGCTCGCTCTCCGCCGCGCAATTCCGCATGGTCACCGACTGGGTCGTGCCCAGGCTGATCCGCCTCGAGCAGGTCATCCGTCCGCGCTATTGGCCGTTCTGGCGCAGGCAGGGCGACCGGGTGATTGGGCTCATCGCGCTGGTGCTTTCGATTTCGATCACGCTACCCATCCCGTTGGGCAACTGGCTGCCGGCCTTTGCCACGGCCTTGCTTGGCCTGGCGCTGTCCGAGCGCGACGGCATCCTGTTTGCAGTCGGCAGCGTCGTCGGCGTCGCCTCGCTCGCCGTCATCGGCGTGGTCGTCGGCGGCGCAGGCTTTGCAACGCACGCCTTCATGGTCTGGCTGGGATAGTTCGCATGACCGACAGGCCAATCGTCTTCGTCACCGAAGGCGGTGCCCACATCTGGGCCATCATCAACAGCTTGACAGACCGCTTCGGTCCGATATCGGTTGTCCTGGAAACACCCTATTCCAAACGCGAATTGCTGATGCGTCGCGCCAGGAAACTCGGCTGGTTCTCGGTCGCGGGGCAACTCGGCACCATGGTGCTTGTGCGCCTCGGAAAGAGCCTGTTCAACGGCAGCATCCGCAAGATCGTAGCGGCTGAAGGGCTGAAGACCGAGCCGCGCCCTGACCAGGAAATCATCCATGTCGGCTCGGCCGACACCCGAGAGCTGGTCGACATCGTCAGGAATCGTGAGCCCGCAGTGGTCTTTCTCGCCGGCTGCCGGCTGCTTTCGGCAAATACGCTGAGCCAGATCACCTGCCCTGTCATCAACTACCACGCCGGCATCAACCCCAAATACCGCGGGATGAACGGCGGCTATTGGGCGCTGGCGACGGGCGACCGCGGGAATTTCGGCTCCACCGTGCACCTGGTCGACACCGGCGTCGACACCGGCGCGGTGCTCCATCAGTCGCGTGGAGCGCCCGGCCCCGGCGACAACATCGCCAGCTACGCCATGCGCCAGGCGGCCTTTTCGCGCGACATCTGCACCAGGGCGGTCGAAGACGCGCTCGCTGGCTCGCTGAAGCCGGTCGACACCGGCCTGCCATCCCAGCAATGGTATCATCCGACGCTGTGGAGCTACCTGTGGACGGGCATTCGCCGCGGCGTCTGGTAGCCCGCTCTCCTTCGGCCGAGCTCTCCAATTTGCGACTGTCGTCCGCGTCGTTTTTGAATGCGCGCGCGTCGTCCCATAACAAGCGGCAACCGTGTGGTTGCGGCAATGCTCAACCGACTGAAAGCGAGATTGAAATGGCCGACCTCATCATCGTCTACTGGCGCGACATTCCTGCGCAGGTCATCGTCAAGAAGGGCCGGCAGAACGCCAAGCGCGAACTGCCGCTGCGCTTCACCGAAGCGATCGACATGTGCGCCATGCGCACCGGCGCCGGCGGCACAGACGACTATCTCGCCGAATGGCGCAAGGCCGACCCGATCCAGGTCGGCGACGACCTTGAGGCAGAAGCCGACAAGGCGATGGCCGAGATCGACGCACAATTCACCCGGGAGCGGCTGGTCGCTCTCGTCAAGGCAGGCGGCAAGGCAGATGGTTGATACCCAGCCGACGGTAACCCAGGCGACGAAGGTCAAGAACGCCGCCCCCAAAAGCGACTACAAGCCGGCGGACGTGTCACCGCAGCGTCGCGTCCAGCGGACATTTGCGGTTCGCCTTTGGTCGATCCGCCACTCGCGTATGCTGGAGTGGTTCTACAGCCGCTTCGCCGACGCATTCCTGACCTTGCACCCGCTTTGGAAGAAGATCGGCTACGGCCGCGTCGAGGCGCCCGTCAAGTTCGTCGAGCGCCACGTCAAAGGCTTCATGTTCGACTGCCGCATGTGCGGCCAGTGCGTATTGTCGTCGACCGGCATGTCATGCCCGATGAATTGCCCCAAGCAGCTGCGCAACGGCCCCTGCGGCGGCGTTCGCGCCAACGGCAATTGCGAGGTCGAGCCCGACATGCCCTGCGTCTGGGTCAAGGCCTGGGAAGGTTCGCGCAACATGGTCAACGGCGACGCCATCCTCAATGTCCAGAAGCCGGTAGACCAGTCGCTGCGCGAAACCTCGGCATGGCTGCGCGTGACAGCCCAGGCGGCCGCGGCCCGCGAAGCAGCAAGCAAGGAACCCGCATGACCCCGTCGCGCCCGCGCCAGATCGACGAGCATCCCGACGGCATCGATCTGCCGCTCGATCCCCTGCCCGGGCATTCGTCGCGCGGCCGCCTGGAGCGGGTACTGCGCCGCGGCGAGTTTGCGGTCACGACCGAACTCAACCCGCCCGACAGCGCCGATCCCGAAGACGTCTACAATCGAGCCAGGATCTTCGACGGCTGGGTCGACGGCATCAACGCGGTCGATGCTTCCGGCGCCAACTGCCACATGTCGTCGGTCGGCATCTGCGCCCTTCTGACCCGCATGGGCTACGCGCCGATCATGCAGATCGCCTGCCGCGACAAGAACCGCATCGCCATCCAGGGCGACGTGCTTGGCGCCGCCGCCATGGGCGTAGCCAACATCCTGTGCCTGACCGGCGATGGCGTTCAGGCCGGCGACCAGCCCGGCGCGAAACCGGTGTTCGATCTCGACTCGATGTCGCTGCTCGAAACCGTCCGCATCATGCGCGACAACGGAAAGTTCCTCTCCGGCCGCAAGCTGACCACGCCGCCGCAACTGTTTCTCGGCGCAGCCATCAATCCGTTTGCGCCGCCGCACGACTTCCGGCCGGTGCATCTCGGCAAGAAGATCGCCGCCGGCGCGCAGTTCGTGCAGAGCCAGTATTGCTTCGACGTGCCGATGTTCCGCACCTTCATGGAGCGGGCGCGCGACCTCGGCCACACCGAGAAGGTCTTCATCCTGGTCGGCGTCGGGCCGCTCGCCTCGGCCAAGACGGCCAAGTGGATCCGCACCAACGTGCCCGGCATCCATATTCCTGACTCGATCATCACGCGGCTGGAAGGCGCGCAGGACCAGAAGAAGGAAGGCAAGCAGATCTGCATCGACATCATCAACGAGGTGAAGGAGATCCCCGGCGTCTCGGGCGTCCATGTGATGGCTTACCGCCAGGAGGAATATGTCGCCGAAATCGTCGATGAATCGGGTGTCCTGAAGGGACGCAGGCCTTGGAAACGCGAGGCTCGCGCCGACGACCGGCTTGTCGCCGATCGCCTCGAACACATACTGCACGACGACGTGACTGAATCGCAGGTCGACATGGTGAAGACCGCGCATTGACCGGCGGGCGCGGCACGCGCGCTTGAACGAAACCAGACATCGATATAAAGAAATCTTTATATCCCACGGAGGATTCATGACCCGAACCATCGTTGCCTCGGCAACCCGCGAAATCGTCATCGGTTTCGACCAGCCATTCTGCGTCATCGGCGAGCGCATCAACCCGACGGGCCGCAAGAAGCTGGCGGCAGAGATGGTTGCCGGCAATTTCGACACCGTCATCAAGGATGCGCTCGAACAGGCGGCAGCCGGCGCGACCATGCTTGACGTCAACGCCGGCGTCACCGCCGTCGACCCGAACGCGACCGAGCCGGCCCTGCTGGTCAAGACGCTGGAGATCGTCCAGGGTCTGGTCGACCTGCCGCTGTCGATCGACAGCTCGGTCACTGCCGCCATCGAAGCCGCACTCAAGGTCGCCAAGGGCCGCCCGCTGGTCAACTCGGTCACCGGCGAGGAAGAGAAGCTCGAGGCCATCCTGCCGCTGGTCAAGAAGTACAACGTGCCTGTTGTCGCCATCTCCAACGACGAGACCGGCATTTCGATGGACCCGGACGTCCGTTTCGCCGTCGCCAAGAAGATCGTCGAGCGTTGCGCCGACTACGGCATTCCAGCGCATGATGTCGTCGTTGACCCGCTGGTCATGCCGATCGGCGCGCTGGGCGACGCCGGCCGCCAGGTGTTTGCACTGCTGCGCCGTCTGCGCGAGGAGCTCAAGGTCAACACCACCTGCGGCCTGTCGAACATCTCCTTCGGCTTGCCCCACCGCCACGGCATCAACGCCGCGTTCATCCCGATGGTCATCGGCGCCGGCATGACGTCGGCGATCATGAACCCCTGCCGGCCGCAGGAAATGGAAGCCGTGCGCGGCGCCAACGTGCTCAACGGCACCGACGAGCACTGCACGACCTGGATCAAGACCTACAAGGACTACAAGCCATCAGAGGGCGGACATGCCGTGGCAGCACCCGTCGCCGTCAACGCGCCGGGAGACGCCGCAGGCGGCCGCCGCCGCGGCGGCCGTGAAGCCCGCATGGCGAGAGGATAAGAAATTGGTGCGTCCTTCGAGGCTCGCTTCGCTCGCACCTCAGGATGAGGACCGGAGTCGCTCGCCGAAAAACCTGAAACGCCCCAACCTGGACGTTTCAGGAGCGAGAGGCGCCAACCATCCTCATCCTGAGCTGCGAGCGAAGCGAACCTCGAAGGACGCACCGACCTTAGACACCAGCTCGAACCGTCGGCGACTAGCATATGGCAGCCGCGCCCTCCCTCATCCTGAGGTGCGAGCGAAGCGAGCCTCGAAGGACGCACTGCCATGAACTCTCCCGCCAACATCACCGATCCGCTGGTGCTTTTCATGCCGTCTGGCAAGCGCGGACGGTTCCCGGTGGGAACGCCGGTGCTCGATGCGGCGCGCCAGCTCGGCGTCTATGTCGAGAGCGTGTGCGGGGGGCGCGCCACGTGCGGGCGCTGCCAGGTCGAGGTGCAGGAAGGCAATTTCGCCAAGCACAAGATCGTCTCGTCCAACGACCACATCTCACCCAAGGGCCCGAAGGAAGAACGCTACGAGCGCGTGCGCGGCCTGCCCGAGGGGCGTCGCCTGTCGTGTTCGGCGACGATCCTGGGCGACCTTGTCATCGACGTGCCGCAGGACACGGTCATCAACGCCCAGGTCGTGCGCAAGGCGGCCACCGACCGCGTCATCGAACGCAACGCCGCCGTCCAGCTCTGCTATGTCGAGGTCGAGGAGCCCGACATGCACAAGCCGCTCGGCGATCTCGACCGCCTGAAGGTCGCGCTCGAGAAGGACTGGGGCTGGAAGGACCTGCTGGTCGCGCCCCACCTCATTCCCCAGATCCAGAAGATCCTGCGCACCAGACTGCCCGACCAGCCCGAGGTGACATCAGGGAAGTGGGGCGTCACCGCGGTCGTTCATCGCGACATGGACTCCTCGCGGCCCTTCGTCATCGGCCTCTATCCCGGCCTCAAGAACGAGGCCTACGGCATCGCCTGCGACATCGGCTCGACCACCATTGCCATGCATCTGGTGTCGCTGCTGTCGGGCCGCATCGCCGCCTCCTCGGGCACATCGAACCCGCAGATCCGCTTCGGCGAAGACCTGATGAGCCGCGTGTCCTACGTCATGATGAACCCGGACGGACGCGAGGCCATGACCAAGGCCGTGCGCGAGGCCGTCAACGCGCTGATCGGCAAGGTCTGCGAGGAAGGCAACGTCGACCGGCACGACATCTTCGACTGCGTTTTCGTCGCCAATCCGATCATGCACCACTTGTTTCTCGGTATTGACCCGACCGAACTCGGCCAGGCTCCCTTTGCGCTGGCCGTGTCGGGCGCGCTGCAGTTCTGGGCGCATGAGATCGGTATCGAGGTCTCTCAGGGCGCGCGGCTCTACACGCTGCCTTGCATCGCCGGCCATGTCGGCGCGGACGCTGCTGGCGCCACCCTGTCCGAGGGACCTTACCGCCAGGACAAGATGATGCTCCTGGTCGATGTCGGCACCAATGCCGAGATCATCCTCGGCAACAACAAGCGCGTCGTCGCAGCGTCCTCGCCCACCGGCCCCGCCTTCGAGGGCGCCGAGATTTCCTCAGGCCAGCGCGCGGCCCCCGGCGCCATCGAGCGTGTCCGCATCGACCCGCAAACGCTGGAGCCGCGCTACCACGTGATCGGCACGGAGCAGTGGTCGGACGAGGAAGGCTTCGAGGAAGCATCCTGGAAAACCGGCGTCACCGGCATCTGCGGCTCGGCGATCATCGAGGTCGTCGCCGAGATGTACCTCTCGGGCATCATTTCCGAAGACGGCGTCATCGACGGCGCGCTGGCTGAGAAGAGCCCGCGCATCATCGCCAACGGTCGCACCTTCTCCTACCTTTTGCGCGAAGGCCGCCAGGGCGAGCCGCGCATCACCGTCACCCAGAACGACGTGCGCGCCATCCAGCTCGCCAAGGCGGCGCTCTATGCCGGCGTGAAGCTTCTGATGGAAAAGCAGGGCGTCGAGGCCGTGGACACCATCCGCTTCGCCGGCGCTTTCGGCTCCTTCATCGATCCGAAATACGCCATGGTGCTCGGCCTGATCCCGGACTGCGACCTGTCGGAGGTCAAGGCTGTCGGTAACGCTGCCGGCACCGGAGCGCTGATGGCGCTGCTCAACCGCAGCCACCGCCGCGAGATCGAGCAGGAAGTCGGCCGCATCGAGAAGATCGAGACCGCGCTGGAGCCTCACTTCCAGCAGCTATTCATCGACGCCATGGCGCTGCCCAACAAGGTCGATCCGTTCCCGAAGCTGTCCGAGCAGGTCAAGTTGCCGCCACGCAAGGCAGCAAGCAGCGACGGTGAACCGACCGACGGCGCGCCGCGCCGCCGCTCGCGCGAGGAACGCGCCGCCCGACGCGCCCGCGACTGACCGGACCGCGCGCTGCGGCTTCTTCTTGCCGAAATCGCGTGTTTCGGGCATGTTTCAGCAGCGTAACCATATAATCAGAAAGCGCTAATGGAGCGGAATTGCTCCGAAACAGGAGCGCAATAGCTTCCGTTCGTCGAACCGCCCCTGCGGACACCGTCCGCATTGGCAACAAACGAAAGGAAGACACCAATGTCGATCATGAGTACGATCGGCCGCTATGGTGCGGCCATTCGCAAGGCGCGTCGCGATGCCCGGTCGGTACGTGATCTCAACAGCCTCCCGATTGAACTGCAAAAGGACATCGGCTGGCCTGCGGAACAGGACGCACGGACAAGAAAGCTCCATTCGAGCATCTTCCCGGGCCGTTGAGTCCGAGTCAGCGGCAAACGTTGTGTTTCGGAAATCCTCCCATTTTGAAACACAAACGCGCCTGCACGATATCAATCTGAAACAGAAGCGAATGCATAGATAAGCTTGGTTGGCGGCGCATCGAGTCTTGCGTGGCGCCGCCAGCCCTTCATTTCAGGAGCTGCCCATGACCATCATCGGTGAATTTCACCAGTTCGGAGCCGTGCTCAGGCATGCGCGCCGCGATGGCCACATCGAAAAGATGATGAACGGCTTGCCGCGCGAATTGCAGATCGAGCTTGGTTGGATCGACGGGACGAGATCCCATGGCACGGCCGGCCAGGTGCATAAATATGGAAGAGTGGCCATGCTCATCAACAAGCTGCCGCTCGACATCCAGATGGAGCTTGGCTGGCCTGTCGGCCCGCTGGCTTCGACCAACAACGTCATTGCCTTCCAGCGACGGAACGTTCGTTGCGCATGACCTTCGCCGAAAGGTCCGCAGCTGATCTCTCCCCGTCGCCGCGCCGGCCGGTCTGCCGCGGCCGACCGGCGCCCGCTCGAGAAGCGCGTTAGGCAACGACAAGATTTATGGAAATCACGATGCCACTGTTCGACGACATCGGTCGGATCGGCGCCCGCTACCAATTGGCCCGGCGCGCCCGCCAGACCGCGCGCATCATGAATGCGCTGCCGCCCGAAATTCAACGGGACCTCGCCTGGAACCCGCCATCGTCGCTGATGGCGAGCATCTACCGTTCCATGGCCACTGCGGTGCGGCGTTGAAGCTGTAACCGCAGGCGCGGTTAGGGCTTGTTGTTTGGCAACGGTCGACTGGCGTAAACCAATAAGCCACATGCCGGTGAGGTTTTCGGGGCGAGAAAATCCGCCGCGACCGGCCGAGACGCGGCGGTAAAGCGCGCTACTGGTTATGGCCACTTCCCATGTCTGCGGGGAGCATCAGGTGCTGATACTTGTTCCCCGGAAACATGACGTAGGGATGGCTGGGATCGGGGTCTACCTTGTTCGGGTAGCTGGCGGCCATTTCGTGCGCTGCCTTTCCGACGATCATCACGTGCGGACCTGTTTGAACCCAGTGCGACTTGTCGGTTGCATAAGGATCGTGGTTGCTGGCGCCCATATCCCCGGCCAACATGTAGACGAAGCCGGTTTTGTCAGGCGGCTCGCCCTGGGTATAAACTGCCTTGAACCATTCAACCCCGACGGCATCGGCACACCACGGGCCGCCGTCGAGATCGACTGCGCAGGTCCATCCGTTTTTTCCTTCCCTGACCGTGGTCGGGTTGAAGCCGTCAGCTAGTCGAATGATTGTGGCATCCTTCCCGATATCGGCGGGAGCTGCCGATATCGCCTTGGCAATGAATTCGGGGTCTCCCGTCGGAACCTCCGACGTAAGTTCAGCGGCGACGCTGGAGGCTGAGAACACTAACGAGACCGATGCGAGGATACAAAGCCGTTTCATGGCTACCTCCCGTTGTGTGCGACCGGTCTTGCCAGTCTAACGCGGAGATCCGACCATGTCGCGTCCGATCCGCGCGTACCCGCCCTAGAACTTCCCCGTCTGGTTGAAGGTTTCAAACGCCGCGCGGATGTGATCGGCCGCGGCCTTGACCGGCGCGCTTGCCTCGGGCGCGACGATCATCGCCAGGCTGTAGTTACCGATCTCCGGCATGCCGTCCTTGGGTCCAAGCTCGACGAGCTCCTCGCCCAGGAACGAGCGAGGCAGCGGCGCGACCGCGAGATCCGACAGGATCGCCGCCCTCTGGCCTGCCGTATGCGCGCTCATATAGGCGACGCGATAGTTGCGGCCGTCGCGGCCGAGCGCTTCAAGCGCGCCGGCGCGCCAGGCGCAGCCCTCCTCCCAGATCGAGACAGGCAACGGCTCACGCAGATGCGCGCACCCGCCCTTGGCGCCGGCCCAGACGATAGGCTCGGTCAAAAGCACTTCGCTGCCGGCGGCCGTCGCCTTGCACGAGTTGGTCAACAGCGTGATGTCGAGCGCGCGATCGTCCATGCGACGCCGCAAATTGGTGCTCTGGTCGATGATGACGTCGACCGCAATCGAGGGATGCGTCTGGGCAAAGCGCTTCAGCACATGCGGCAGCACCCGTTCGCCAAAATCGTCCGGCGAACCGAGACGGACAACACCGACGATGTCGGGGATGATGAACTTCGACACCGCCTCGCGGTTGATCGAAAGCATGCGCCGGGCATAGCCCAGCAGCATCTCGCCGTCGGTGGTCAGCGCCACCGAGCGGGCGTCGCGCAGGAACACCGAGCGGCCGAGGATGTCTTCCAGCTTCTTGATCTGCATCGACACCGCAGACGGCGTGCGGAACACCGCATTGGCAGCCGTGGTGAAGCTGCCTGTCTCGGCGATCGCCACGAAGGTGCGAAGCACGTCGAGATCAAGCAATGGCAACGGGTGATTGAGCGGCGCGTTCATTAGACGGTCCTTCAATATTTCTGATCGAAGTCATCACTTCATTTCGTTTGATTGAACATGATCCGTCAGCGATAGTCAACACATCGAAGGCCCGGAAACACCGGCTTCGAGGATGCCCGGAAGACAAGGCGCACAGTGCGCAGACGCGTGAACCCAGGCGGTGCCCACCGGGCGAGCACCAAAGCCGGCCTTGAACCGGCCCAGATGCAAAGGAAGCCGTTATGTCCATTCTGTCGACCATCGGGCGCCTCGCCTCCGAATTCAGCGCCGCCCGCTCCCGCTACCACACCGAACGCTCGATCCGCTCACTGCCCTTCGAATTGCAGAAGGATATCGGCTGGCCCGAGGCCTTCGATTCGAAAACCGGCCACCGTCGCGGTCACAGCGAAGCAGCCTGACCCCAGGCGCGGCCCGTCGTTCCGGCGGGCTCGCCCACCCGGGAGACGTCAGCCGAAGCTGATGTCAAATCCGCTGTCGCTTTTGCGGCGAGCCGCTTCGCATTCACTGCATACGGCTAGGCGCACAACCACTATATCCGCAGCACCAAACGAGCTGCCCCACTCCAGAACGCGAAGGCACCCCGTGTAACCTTGGTGCATGGAGACGTGTCATAAAGTTTTTCGCCCGCCTGTTCGGACGCCGCAGCGACGCCACCCTGTCGACGGCCATGGAGCGCCAGCGCCTGGCGCGGACGATGCCAGGCCAGACCGCCGCAATCGCCGCCAACCGTCTCGGCATGCTCGTCGGCTGACCATCGCGCTGACGGTCAGCCTGGCTCTGCCGCGGCGTGGCCGGCGTTTTTTTCCCGGACCAAAGTCGCACGGCCGGCAGCCCGTTTCGAGGCGCCGGCCAAGCATGTCGCAAATAAAGATTTAGCGACAGCTGCAAACCCATTGACAGCAAGGGAATTTACTGTTGACGCTATGCCATTCGCGACATCGTGCTCGCGTGGTTCTGGCTAGCGTGAGGCCTCCTTGAACGCCATTAAGCACCCGATCAAAAGATCGCTCGTGTTCTTCCTCGTTCCCGATTTCACCATGGTCGCCTTCGCGACCGCGCTGGATCCTTTGCGCATCGCCAATCGCATGCTTGGCTACGAAGCCTACAAGTGGCGGCTGGCGAGCAACGACGGCAATGCCGTACGCGCCTCCAACGGCGTCGAATGCGCCGTCAACACGTCCCTCGACGACGAGCGCAAGAAGATGGCCGGACCGGAGCGCCCGTCGATGGTCATCGTCTGCACCGGCATCAATGTCGAGACCTACACCAACAAGTCGGTGTTTGCCTGGCTGCGCGAGGAATACAATCGCGGCGTCGCCGTCGGCGGCCTGTGCACCGGCGCCTATGTGCTGGCCAATGCCGGCCTTCTCTCCAACAAGCGCTGCGCCATTCATTGGGAAAATCTGCCCGGCTTCTCCGAGGCCTTCCCCAAAGCCAACGTCTATGCCGATCTCTTCGAGGTCGACCAGAACATCTACACCTGCGCCGGAGGCACCGCGGCGCTCGACATGATGCTGAAGCTGATCGGCGACGACTTCGACGACAATCTCGTCAACCGCGTCTGCGAGCAGGTGCTGACCGACCGCGTGCGCAGCCCGACCGACCGCCAGCGCCTGCCGCTGCGGGCCCGCCTCGGCGTGCAGAACTCCAAGGTGCTGACCATCATCGAGTTGATGGAGGCCAATCTGTCCGAGCCGTTGTCGCTGATCGAGATTGCCGACCACGTCGGCCTGTCCCGTCGCCAGATCGAGCGCCTGTTCCGGACGGAAATGGGCCGCTCCCCCGCCCGCTACTATCTTGAGATCCGGCTCGACCGAGCCCGCCACCTCTTGATCCAGTCGTCGATGCCGGTCGTCGAGGTGGCGGTGGCGTGCGGCTTCGTGTCGGCGTCGCATTTTTCGAAATGCTACCGCGAACTCTATGCCCGCTCTCCGCAGCAGGAACGCATCGACCGCAAGCAGCTGATCGCGGCCTGATCCGACTCATCTGTAGTCGTCGTCGTAGCCCTGGTCGTTCTGGTAGTCGCAGAAGCACTCGGCTGAAGACACGCGATCGTTCCATCCGCCCAGCGAACGCGCGTTGCGGGTGAGTTCGGTCGCGGCGCCGCCCATGCGCGAGTGTTCGTAGATCACCAGGCTGCAGCCCTGGGCGACGCGAGCCGACGACACCCTGTCGTTCCAGAACTGGCCGCCGCGAAAGCTGACGGCCTGGTCGGGCGCCATCGGCAGCACGCGTCCCCGATAGGAATTGTGCTCGTACATCTCGCAGGCAACGTCGTCGCCATTGTCGTAGTATTGGGCACTGGCGCTGCCGATCATCAGCGCCGAGGCTGCTGCGGCAAGAATTGCGAGACGGGTCATGATTCTGGTGTCCTCCGGGCTTTACGGCCCCGGAATAAGCGCCAGCCATGGCGAAACCTTGGCGGACCAGCCCGCTACCGGCTGTCCCACAGCCAGGATCGGTCGCGCCAGAGCTTCTCACCAATCATGCAATCGAATTTGGGACTTGCCTGGGCCAGCACGACAGGTGGATGCACCGCCTCGTCCGCAGCCCATTGGCGCGAGCCGGGCCCGGCAAGCTCGAGCACCAGCTTGCGCCGTATGGCCTCGGGGAATTGCGACCAGTCGTTGACCGGGATCATGAAAGCCCCCGGCCCGCCAATGACGCAATCAGCATAATAGCGGTCGAGTTCCTCGACATCATAGGCGCTGCCAAAGCCGCCATTGGTCATGAGCGGCAGACCGTTGATGACGATCCCCTGCGCCACCACGCTGTCGCGGATACCTTCGACCGGCGGTCCCTGATTGTTGGGACCATCGCCGGAAATGTCGATGACGCGCTTGGTGCCGCTATAGGCGCTCTCGGCGAACAGGTCGCTGCCGAATTCGAGCGCGCTGGCAATCGAGGTACGGCGGGCGCTGTTCGGCGGCTTGGCTGAAAGCTGCCTGACGACGCGCTCCGCATCAGTGCGGTTGGCGATTACGGTCCACGGCACGATGACGGTCTGCGAGGTTGAGCCGGCCCATTCCACATAGGTAACGGCGATCCTGCCGTAGGCGCCCTCGGCGATTGCTTCGAGGACGCCGTCATGCGTCAAGGCAGCGGCGTAGCCATGGCGCTGTATCTCGAGTTCGTCGGGAGACATGGAGAGCGACACGTCGACTGCCAGCACGAGTTCGACGTCGACCTGTTCCGCAGCAGCCGACCGTTGCGCCGCCGCAAACAACAGCGCCAACGCAATACCGCCAGCAACGACAGCTTTGACCCCGGCAGACATTTACCCAGCGTAAGCGACTTTTACCGGCGGCAAAAGAAAAGCCCGGACAGAAAGCCGGGCTTTTCATTCACATTGTCGAGAACTGCGCAGCCGATCAGCTGCGCGGCTTCAGGTTTTCCGGATCGTAGAGCGGCTTGTAGCCGATACCCGCGACCTCGACCGCGTAGGTCTCGGCAAAATACTCGATGTTGAGCTTGCGGCCTTGCTGGGCATAGGCGTGCGGCAGGTAGGCCAATGCGATGTTCTTGCCGATGGTCGGGCCGAAGGCGATGGAGGTCGTGTAGGAACGGCGACCGAGTTCGTCGACCAACACCTCGCCGGTTTCAGGGTCCATCACCGGTAGTGTGCCAACTGGATAACGCTTCACGCCAGTCTTGTCCGTATTGTCCGTCATGACCAGGGTGCAGAGCATGGCCGGCTGGTGGTCGCGCGCCTTGTATTCCAGGTGCTTCGCCTTGCCGCGGAAATCGGCGTCCTTGACCTTTGGACGGGCAAGGTCGGATTCGATCAGGTTGTATTGGGTGAGCAGGTCGGCGTTCTGCAGGCGCAGGCTCTTTTCCATGCGGCGCGAATTGGCATAGGTCTCGACGCCGAAGGCCATGACACCGGTTGCCCGCAGCGCATCCCAGACGGCAAGGCCGTCCTCGTACTTCATGTGCAGTTCCCAGCCCTGTTCGCCGACATAGGAGATGCGGAAGGCGGTGACTGGCTTCCCCGCGATCTCTATCTGCTTGATCGCGGCAAAGGCGAAGTTCTCCTGGTCGAGCCCGGCAGGGTCGGCAACCACCTTCTTCAGCGTCTCGCGGGCGTTCGGCCCCCAGATGCCGACAGTGATGAACTTTTCCGAAGTGTCGGTGATCGTGACGTCGAGGCCTCGGTCTTCGGCGACGCGTTTCATGTAGTGGAAATCGCGCGGGCCGGCGTCGGCGCCGTTCACGAGGCGGCAGCGCTCAGCCATGCGGAAAACGGTGAAGTCGGCGCGCACCATCCCCTCGTCGTCGAGGAAGTGGGTGTAGATGCCCTTGCCGATATTGCCGTCGCCGCCGATCCTGGCGGCGCAGAGCCATTCGAGCAGCTCGACATGGTCAGGGCCTTCGATGTCGACCATGTGGAAGTGGCTGAGGTTGACGATGCCGCAATCCTCGCTCATTGCCAGATGCTCGGCATTGGAGACGCGCCAGAAGTGTCTCGAATCCCATTCGTTCTCGCGCACCGGCACGCGGTTGCCGTATTTTTCCAAGAGGTGCTCGTTGGCCTTGTAGCCATGCGCACGCTCCCAGCCGCCGAGTTCCATGAAGTAGCCGCCGAGTTCAACCTCGCGCTCGTGGAAGGGCGAACGCTTGACGTTGCGGCCGGTGGCATAGGGCTCGCGGGTGTGCACTGCCGGGAAGTAGATCTTCTGCGCCGCCTCGAAGGTGCGGCCTTCGATGAACTTCTCTTCCAGCTGGTGCGGGTAGAAGCGGGCATAGTCGATTGAATTGTGGTCGATCTCGGTGCGGCCGTCGGTCATCCAGTCGGCGATCAGCTTGCCGTAGCCGGGGCCGTCCTTGACCCAGATGGCGACGCAGTACCAGAGCCCGCGCACCTTCTGGCTCTCGCCGCAGGAGGGGCCGCCGGCGGCGGAGACCTGCAGCAGGCCATTGAAGGAGTGGCTTTCGTTGTAGCCGATCTCGCCGAGGATCGGCGTCAGCTCCATGGCGCGCTCCAGCGGCTCCATGATCTGTTCCATGTCGAGGTCGCGCTGCGACGGCGACAGCCGCGCCTCATGCTTTTCCAGAATGTCGCGCGGATGGCAAAGGCGCGGATTGGTGGTCTCGTAGTAGCCCCACTCGATCTGGCCGCCTTCGGTCGTCCTGGGGTCGCCGGTGTCACGCATGTAGGCGGAATTGCCCTGGTCGCGCAGCAGCGGGAAGCCGATTTCCTTGCCGGTGCCCTCGAACTCATTGTACGGGCCGAAGAAGGTGAGCGGATGGTCGACCGGCATCACCGGCAGGTCCTCGCCGACCATTTCGGCGATCAGGCGGCCCCAGATGCCGGCGCAGACGATGACGTGGTCGGCCATGATCGTGCCACGATGGGTGACGACGCCCTTGATCCGCCCCTTCTCGACGATCAGCGAGGTCGCAGGAGTGTTGCCGAAAACCTTGAGCTTGCCGGATTTCTCTGCGGCATCGACCATCTTGCCGGCAACCGTCTGCGAGCGCGGAATGACGAGACCGGCGTCGGGATCGAACATGCCGCCCATCACCTGATCTTGCTCGATCAGCGGGAACATCTTCTTGATCTCGGCAGGCGAGACATAGTGCGCGCGGGTTCCGAACGCCTTGGCGGAGGACAGCTTGCGCTTGATCTCTTCCATCCAGGTATCATCGCCGGTGCGGGCGACTTCAAGACCGCCGATACGGGCGTAATGGCCCATCTTCTCGTAGAAATCGATGGAATACTGGGTCGTCCAGACCGACAGATAGTCGTGGCTGGTGGTGTAGCAGAAGTCCGAGGCGTGCGCCGTAGAGCCGATATCGGTGGGCACGCCCGACTTGTCGATGCCGACGATATCGTCCCAGCCGCGCTCGATCAGGTGATGCGCAATCGAGGCACCCACGATGCCGCCCAGCCCGATGATGACGACCTTCGCCTTGTTCGGAAACTCAGCCATTCCCACGACTCCGAGATGATATTTTTGCCGGCAGACTATAGGGAGGTTCCGGCCGATTGCAGCCTGTTTGCGACATTGCCAAAGAGCCGCGCGACTTCGCCGAAACATCCGCCATCGGGCTGGTCGTATCCATGCCTCGAAGCGCGTTAACCGCTCTTTGTAGTATTTTCTCTAACAAGCACAGAGAAGACAGGAGCCTCTCGTCGGATCGTGACGTATTGGAATGTCGCGCAGCCTGCGGATGCCTGCCCGGGCACGTCCCCGGAGCCGCCGGCATCGCGCCGGCGCGCGCGGGCATCTGTTTCCGCTCAACTTCTTCGCCATCGAGCCGGGCAAGTCGAAGAACTGGTTGCCGCTGGCGTTCGGCATGTCGGCCGCACTGGCGTTCACCCTTTCTGAAGCAATCCAGGGGCCGCGATACTTAACGCTTTCATCGCCTTTTGCCTGTAGCTCAGTAGGCAATCGGCGTCTTTTGGTTGAGCTTGCGACAGCAGATGAACACCACATTTCCAGTGCCCGCAACATCGAAAAACCGATCGCGGGGCTCGCGCCTCGGCAGCCCGCTTGTTCTGCTCGTCCTTGCGCTGGCCGCCGTCTGCGCGCTGCTAGCGCTTCCGATCGTCGTGCCCATCGGCCCGATGTATTGGGACGTGATCATCTACTATGATGCTGCCAATCGCATTTTCGATGGTCAGGTGCCGATCAACGACTTTTTCACGCCCGTCGGCCCGCTCGGCTACTATCTGTTCGCCGGCTGGCTGTGGCTGTTTCCCAACGCGCAACCCGCACTGCTGGCGCATTGGTCGTTGCTGGCGGTCACCGCGCCGTTGATGGCGCTGGTGCTTTGGGAGGTGGACCGGCGCTCGCGGACGGCGGCCTTCGCCTTACTGATACCATTCCTGATCTTCGCGCTATTGCCGTTCAACACCCGTGAGTTCTACCCCTTCCCTGGCTCGGACGCCTTCGGCATCTACAACCGACAGATCTGCCAACTCCTGTACGTACTGGTCTCGGCGCTGATGTTCGTGCGCGGCCAGAGGCTGCTGGTCGTGCTGATCGCGCTCGCCATGACTGCGCTGTTCTTCCTCAAGATCACCGGCTTCGTCGCCGGCGGCCTGATCTGCGTTTACGCGTTCGCTGCCGGCAGGGTGGGGCTGAAATACGCCATCGCTTCGGTGCTGGCCTTCGCTGCAGCGCTTGCCGGGCTTGAACTGACGAATGGCCTCGTCAGCCACTACATGACCGACATCCTGCGCCTTGTTGGCATGAACAGCGGAACGCTTCTGCCGCGTTTCCTGCAAGCGGCGTCGATCAATTTCGGCGCCGTGCTCGCCGCCTCCATGCTCGCCCTCCTGCTGCTGTGGATCGAGCGCGCCGATGTCCTGAAGACCTTCGCGGCCACGCGCCAAAGCTCGACGCTGGGCGCGGTTTCCGGCGTCTTCGACGCCAGCGGCCTGTGGCTTCTGGCCGTTTTGTTCGCCGGCATTCTGTTTGAAACGCAGAACACCGGCAGCCAGGCCTTCATCTTCCTGTGGCCTGTCGTTCTGATGGCGTTGCTGCGAAATGGCAGGCCAAGCACCAGGCCGGCATTGCAACTGGCCATGGTGGCGCTGGCCGCAGCCACCATCGTTCCCCCTGCGCTGAGCGTGACCGAGCGCGCCGCGCGCGCCTATGTTGGCGCCCTGAAGAACGAGCCTTTCGCCAACAGCAATCTCGGCACGCTGGGCGCGGTCAACATGCGCGATGAGGTCGCCGAGCGCGTCGATCACATGACCGAGTTCTATCCCGAGCACCGTTCGCACTACAGCGACCTGACGGAGGTCGGCGAACTGGCGACGCCAATGCTGTATTCGGATTTCGACTTCCAGGTCACCTATCTGCGCAACGTCGACACGGCGATCGATTCGATCCGCAAGCTGGAGGCAGACAAGGGCGTCCGTTTCGAGACGATCATGTCGCTCAATTTCGTCAATCCGTTCCCCTGGCTGATGGATCGATCGGCGCCGCTGCACATCGCCATAGGCGCCGACCCGTCCCGCGCCGTGCCGGATCCGGGCTCGACCGAGGAAGGGGCCGTGTCGGAGACGGACCTTATCTTGCTGCCCACCTGCCCGCCAACGACAGCCAACGCCTCGCTTTATGAAATGTACAAGAGCGCCTTGACCGGGCATCGCCGCATCGAGCTCGATGCCTGCTACGACGCCTTCGTTCACTCCAAATTCTTTGGCGCGCTGGACAAGTAGCAGCGACTGCCGGGCATGAAAAAGCCGGAGCGCATGCCGCGCCCCGGCTTATTGCTGGTGCTTGCTAGAGATCGGGCTACTTCACCTGGCTCTTCACGAAATCCTTGACGATCGAGACGATGCCCCGGCCAAGCAGGTCGTCGAGCGCGGCGACCAGGACATCGACGTCCGCGCGGCTGCAGGTCAGCGGCGGCAGCAGGCGCACGACGTTGCGGTTGTATTCGGTGAAGGCGACCAGCACATCGTAGTCGCGAAGCAGAAGCGCCCCGACGAACCCCGAGAGCGAGCCCTTGAGCTTGTCATCGAGCACGCTGACCACCGGACGCAGCACCATCGGCAGGGTCTGCGAGAAGTCATGGAACTCGAGCCCTACCATCAGGCCCTTGCCGCGGACGTCCTTGATGATCTTCGGATATTTAGCCTTGAGCTCTTCCAGCCGCTCCAGCAGGTAGGCGCCGGTGTTGGCGGAGTTCTCGATCAGGCCCTCGTCGTAGAGCACATTGAGCGTTTCGATGGCCGTGATGCAGCCCTCGCCAATGCCGCCGAACGTCGCCATGGCATGGATCATCGCCGTCTTCGGCGTGCCGTAGGCCTTCATATAGACGTCGCGGCGCGCGATCATCGCAGCCATCGCAGCCTTGCCGCCGCCGAGCGACTTGGCGACCGCGGTGATGTCGGGCACCACGTCGTAATGCTCGAACGCGTAGAAGCGACCCGAACGGCCGACGCCGCACTGCACCTCGTCGGCGACCCAGATCACGCCGTACCTGTCGCACAGGGCGCGCAATTTCTGCCAGTATTCCGCCGGCGCCTGGTTGATGCCGCCGCCGCCCTGGATGGTCTCGAGCACGATGGCGCCGATCGAAGGATCCGAGCGGAACAGGGTCTCGACCGCATCGATGTCGCCGAACGGCACGCGCGCCGTATTGTCGGTCAGCTTGAACTCGCCGCGATAGAGCGCACCGTCGGTGATCGACAGCACGCCCTTGGTTTTGCCGTGGAACGAGTTCTCGGCGTAGACGATCTTCGGACGCGAGGGGCCGGCGGCGCGCTCGGCCAGCTTGACCGCCGCCTCCATCGCCTCGGAACCGGACGAGCCGAAGAACACCATGTCGAGGTCACCGGGCGAGATCTGCGCCAGATTGTAGGCCAGCGCCGAGGCGTATTGCGACATGAAGGCGATGCCGATTTCATGGCGCTTCTCGTCCTGGAAGCGCTTGCGCGCCTCAATGACGCGCGGGTGGTTGTGACCAAGCGCCAGCGACCCGAAGCCGCCGAAGAAGTCGAGGATCTTGCGGCCGTTCTGATCGACGTAGTGCATGCCTTCGGCACGCTCGATCTTGATCTTGTGGAAGCCGAGCAGCTTCATGAAGTGCAGCTGGCCAGGGTTGAGATGCGCCTTGAAGAGGTCCGTCATCTTGACGACGTCGAGGACCTTGGCGTCCTCGACCGACATCAGGTTCGGCTTGGCGATGGCCACCGGGGCCATGCCGGGGGCGTCGACCAGCGCACGCGAATGTGCGGTGTCCGGCTTGGTGATAAGCGTCATGGTACTGTCCCTCATTCTGCCGGCGCGTGCTGTGTGGAGGCCGAAACGCCTTCCTTCTTGGCGCGATATTCCTTGTAGGCGGCGATCAGCATGTCCTCGTCGCGATACTTCGGCACCCAGCCGAGCTGGCGCCCGCCCTTGGAAACGTCGAGCACGCACTCCTCGTCGGCGATCAGATACTGTTCCGGATCCATGATCGGCATGTTCATCATGTCGAGCAGGTCGAGCGTGCGCTTCACAGCCCAGCCCGGCGTAGGCAGCAGGATCGACTTCGACCCCGCATGCTTCACCAGATCGCCGAGAAGCTTGCGCACCGGCGGCGGGTTGAGCGAACCCAGATTGTAGGCTTCGTTCGGCACGCCGGCCTTCCAGCCCAGCCGCGCCGCCTCGGCGCAGTCGAACACCGAGATGAACTGGTAGGGGTTCCGGCCCGACCCGATCATCGGCACCGGCAGGTTCATGTCGATCAGCTTGAACAGCTTCTCCAGGATGCCGAGACGGCCAGGCCCGATGATGAGACGCGGACGAAACAGTGAAATGCTCATTCCGCGTTCACGCCACACGGCGGCAAGTTCCTCGGTCTTCCACTTGGACAATCCGTATTCGCCCAACGGCGCGACCGGATGCTCTTCGGTCATCGGCGTCGTCACCGTATGGCCGTAGATCATGTCGGTGGTGAAATGCACCAGCCTGGACGCGCCGGCGTGGTCCATCGCCTTGATGATGTTTTCGGTGCCGAAGAAATTGACCGGGAAGAAGAAGTCGTGGCGCTTGGCGCGGACCTGGATCGGCGACAGCATCTTGGCCGACAGATTGTAGACCATGTCGTCGGGCTTGAGGCCGAGCGTGGCGACGGCGGCCGGATCGGTCACGTCGCACGCAACGAAGCGCGCATTGCGATAGTGGGCGAGGTCGCTCTTGACGATGTCGGCGACGACGACCTCCTCGCCATCGGCGATCAGCTTGGGCGCAAGATGACGACCGACGAAGCCGTCGCCTCCGAAAATGACGTGTCTCATCGGATAAGCTCACTTGTCTTGGTGGTTTCGGCGGAGGCGGCAACAACAGGCTCGTCATGGCCGCGCCCGCTCTGGGCGATCAGGACCGTGCCGACGCAGATGAAGGCGATGCCAGCGATGCGCCAGGCATTGAGGTCCTCGTGGAAGACGTAATAGGCGAACACAGCAACCGCCACGTAGGCGAGGCTGAGGAAGGGATAGGCAAAGCTCAACTCGACCTTGGACAGCACGTAAAGATGCGACGCCATCGAGATGACGAAGGTCAGAAGCCCTGCGAACACCCACGGGCTGAAAACGATCTGCAGCAACTTGAGCAGCGGATTGGTGCCCTCGAAGGAAATCGAGCCAAGCGACATCATGCCCTGCTTGAGCATCAGCTGCGCCGCAGCATTGGTCATCACCGTGAAAAGGATGAAAGGAAGATATTTCATTTCTTTGTCCGTTCTTGCAGCAGCCTAGTCGAAAGCCACGAATATTCGGTGAAGCTTTCCATACATTTTTGATCGATCAGCGCATTTCTCTAACAATCGCTGAGCCTATTCGGCTGCCTGCGCCGTCGCGCCGCTGCGACCGCCAAGCCGACCGGCAGTTCGGGCCCAGAAATCCGACATGAAGGCGGGGTCGCGCATTGCCTCGAGCCGCTGCCATTCGGGGAACGACGCCGCGAATGTCGCGGCCGACATGCGCGCATCCTTGTAGGGATTGACGCCGCCGCCGGCACCCACCGTGATGCGGTCGAGTTCGTCGAGCAGCGCCAGCGTGCGCGCGCCATGATTGGGGAAGTCCAGCGTCAGCGTGTAACCGGGCCGCGGGAACGACATCAGCGCCGGAGAGCGCTGAGCGCCGAAACGCTTGAGCACCGTCAGGAACGAGCCCTGCCCGGCCCGGCGCGCTGCCGCAAGCAATTCGGGAACGGCCTGGCGGGCCGCTGCTTCCGGCACGACGCTCTGGTGCTGGTAGAGACCGTTCGGGCCATACAGCCGGTTCCAGTTGCCGACACCGTCCAGCGGAAAGAAGAAGCCGCGATAACCGGCGATGCTATCCCCGGCACGGCGTCGCCGCCAGTTGTAGGCGCGGTTGAACAGTTTGAGGAAGGGTCGGTTGAGTACGGTTACCGGCGGCTGGAAAGGCACGGACAGTCTCGCCGGCCGCAGATCGGCCGCGCGCGCGCCGTGCGGCGCGTGGTTGCCGGCCAGCAGCAGGCCGCGTCCGGCATTCCTTCCGCTGGCGAGTTGGTCGATCCAGGCGACGGCATATTCGTTGTCGCGGTCGGTGGCCTCGGCCAGGTCGAAATACTCGGCGAGATTGCGGAAGGGCTGGACAGTCTCCGCGACGTCCAGCGAGGGCACGCGCATCAGCCGCAGCGCAACCGTCAGGATGATGCCGGTCAGGCCCATTCCGCCTAAGGTGGCACTGTACAGACCGGCATTCTCGGTTGGTGAGCAGGCGTAGGTTCGCCCGTCGGAGCGCTGCAATGTGAGGCTCTCGACATGGCAGCCGAAACTGCCGCGACGGTGATGGTTCTTGCCATGCACGTCGTTGGCCACTGCTCCGCCAAGCGTCACGAACTGCGTACCCGGAACGACCGCAGGAAAGTAGCCGTGCGGCGCGGCCAGCCGGATCACCTCGGAGAGCATCAAGCCAGCCTCGGCCTCCAGGCGCCCGGTCTCGACGTCAAAGGCGATCACCCGCTTGCGCGGGCGCATGTCTATGATTGTGCCGGCGCTGTTGTGGCAGCTGTCGCCGTAACTGCGGCCGTTGCCATAGGCAAGCAGCGAGCCGGGGCTTGCTAGGCCGTCCGCCAGGGCCTTGTGGGCTTCATCAAAAGCTGCGACCTGCCGCGCTGGCGGCTGGGTTCGGCCAAAACTCTGATAGTCGGCAGACGGCTTCACCATCCGGCCACCACGAGCAGGATGCCGCCGACAAGCACCACGACCTGGCTGCGCCAGTCGCGGATGATGAAGACGACCGGATCGTCATGCAATTCGTCGCGCCGCGCCAGAATCCAGATGCGCATCGTCAGATAGAGCACGATCGGCGCAAGCGGCCAGACCAGCCACGGATGCGGATAGAGCTCGCGCACCGCGCTGCTGTCGATGTAGAGCGCCAGAACCAGCGCAGATGAAAAAGCCGAAGCCATGCCGGCCTGGGCGACTATTTCCTGGTCCTCGATGCGATAGCCGCGCCCGGCGATGCGCTCGCCAACGCTCAATGTGGACGAACGCAGCTCGACATAGCGCTTCACCAATGCAAGCGACAGAAAAAAGAAGATCGAGAAAGCCAGCAGCCAGAACGAAACATCGACCCCGGTTGCCGCCGCGCCCGCGAGAATGCGCAACGTGTAGAGACCGGCGAGGGTCAGCACGTCGACGAGCAGCATGCGCTTCACCGAAAGCGAATAGGCTGTCGTGGCAACCAGATAGACCAACAGAACGCCAACGAACTCGATGGTCGTGTAGGCTGCGGTCACCAGGCTGACGACCAGCAGGATCGAGACCGATGTGAGACCGAAAGGCACCGAAAGCCGACCGCTAGCGAACGGCCGTTCGCGTTTGGTCGGATGCGCCCGATCGAGCGTCAGGTCGAAGAAGTCGTTGACGATGTAGATCGCCGAGGCTGCGGCGCTGAACGATATGAATGCCAGGATACACGGCACCAGCATCTCAGGATTGAAATACTTGTGCGCCAGGACCAGCGGAACGGCAATCAGCACATTCTTCAGCCACTGATGCATCCGCAGCATCTTGCGGATAGTGCGGAAGTCAGGCTTGGGCGTGTCGATCAGCTCCGAGCCATGGCTCGCCTGCCAGCGCGCCGCCGCGCGGTCGGGCGCAACAACGATCGCAGTCCGCGCCGCATCGAACACCTTCAGGTCGTGCCGGCTGTTGCCGGCATAGTCGAAGCCGCCATCGCCATAGGCATCGACGAGCGCCTTGCGCTTGCGTTCCGAGGTCAGGTTTTCGAGACCGTCCGTGGCAAGCACCGCATCGAAAATCCCGAGATGCCGGGCGATCGCCTCGGCAAACTTGCGCGGCGTACCAGTGGCGAGCACCAGCTTGCGGCCGTTCGCCTGCTCTTCCCGAAGGCGTTTCATCACTTCGGCTCGGTAGGGCAACGTCGCAGGGTCGATGTCGATGGCGGCTGCGATGGCCTGCTTCAGACGGGCTGGTCCCTGCAAAAGCCAGAACGGCACCATCAGCAGGGCAAGCGGGTTCTTCTTGAGAAGCGCGAACAACCCTTCCCAGAGCAGGTCCGTGGCAATCAAGGTACCGTCGAGATCCACCGCAAGTGGAATAGTTCTGTTTTCGGATCTAGCGTCCATCGAACAAATGCCCTGCCCCGCCAGAAGGAACAAACCTTGTGGCCATCAACAGGCTATAGCGGATGGTGATATTCGGGATGGTTAAGGCAGGAACAAATCGCCGAAGCATTTCGGCGTTCATGCTTAAGCACAGGTAAGCAGAATACCAAAAAGGCCGAGCAATTGCCCGGCCTTTCAGTTGGTTTTCAACGGCGGCATGCGGCGCTTACTTGATGCGCGCGACGCCGCCTGAAATCTCGACAGTCTCCGTGCCGGTCAGCGCCTCGCGATCGCCATTGGGCATGGTGACGAAACAACCGTTCGGACAGAACTCGACCGTCTCGCCGGCACTCAGCGCCAGCTCCGACTTCGAGCCACCTTCGGTGACGATCAGTGTCCGCGTCTCGGAATCGAGGTTTACCGCGCTCGCGGCATGCGCCGCGCCTGATAAGGCTAGCAAGAGCGCGCCTGTGGCGACAAGAAACCTGTTCATTTCTTCATCGGTGTTTCCACCGCCTCTGGTTCATCGTTGCAAGGCGTTTCCGCCTGTTGCGTGGACCTTATATGAGTTCGAAGCTGAACGGCAACTGAATGCCTTGTTCATGCCACAATTGCCGCCGGCTGGAGAAATCAGCCTGGATCGGGCTTGCGTCGTCTCGATTTCGCCTTGGCGGCAGCCTCTTCGCTGGCCTTTGCGCGCGCCTCTTCCTGTGCCGCATATTCAGCCTCCGCCTGCTCGTCGTCTGCAGGCCAGGTGACCGTCGGCCTGTCACCAACCACGCGGATGTTGCGCTGGGGGAACGGAATGTCGATGTGTTCCCGTTCAAAGGTTTCGAGGATGGCAAAGCGCAGGTCGTTCTGCACGATGCCGCTATTGTTCACATCGGACAGAAACACCCTGATCTCGAAATTCATCGACGATTCCGCAAACGCCACAAACAGCACGAACGGCTCGGGGTTCTTCAATACCAGCGGATGGCTGCGCGCGATTTCCAGCAGCACCTCATGTACACGCTTGGCGTCCGATCCGTAGGCGACCCCGATCGGTATCTCGATCCGGCCCAGCTTGTTGCGGTGGGTCCAGTTGCCGACCGGATTGTTGATGAGATCGGAGTTCGGCAGGATCACCGACTGGCGCTGGAAAGTCTCGATCTCGGTGGCGCGAACGCTGATCTTCTTGACCGTGCCCGAAACCTGGCCGGCGACGATCCAGTCACCGACCTTGAACGGTCGTTCGGCCAAAAGGATCAGGCCGGAGACGAAGTTCGATACGACGTTCTGCAGACCGAAACCGATACCGAGCGAAAGGGCACCGGCGACGAGCGCGAGATTGGAGAGGTCGAGACCGGCGGCCGATATCGCCATCAGCGCGGCCAGCGCAATGCCGGCATAGCCGACCGTCAGGCGGATCGAGTTGCGAACGCCGGCATCGACCTTGCCGCGCGCCATCACCGTGCCGTCGAGCCAGCCCTGGAACCAGCGGGTGAAGAAGTAGACGACGGCGAACACCAGGATGCCGGACAGGATTCCGGACGGCGAGAAGGTGAAGCTGCCGATCTGGAACCCGCCGGCGACCTTGTAGAGCCACGTCGTCATGTCGCCGGGCCGGAAGCCCCACTGGAACAAAATCAATGGGATGCCGACGACCAGAACCATGAGATTGATGAAGATGCTGGTTACGAGGCCCAGTTGGTCGAGCGTCGTATCGTCGAGGCTGAACTTGCGCTGCAGGCGGCGGCCGACCGTCGTCTTGGCGAAGGCGGCCTCCTCGTTCATCGCTTGAGACGACAGGAAGCCGATATACATCGTGGCGAGGATCGCGCCCGTCACCACGATCTGCTGCGACACGAAGCGCGCCAGGCCGACATAGCCCAACAGCGCCGCGGCAATGGTGACGCCGCCGAGCAGAAAGAGGATGTAGCGCAGCATCCGTGGCCAGGATTTCGGCTGGCCATCGTCGTCGACGAACGGCTTGACCAGCCCGATCAGGATGACAAGCAAGCCGATGATGACGGTGGAGACCAATGCTTCGCCGACGGTCACCGCCAATGGCGAGCCGAGCACCCTGTAGACATTGCTGAGGAAGTAATCGAGTCCGGTGAAGAACGTTGTCGCGACAATCAGCACGACCAGCCATCGCGCGGCTCTGCTTTCCACCGGGATCAGCCGCCATTTCGGCAGCCTGGGCGACAGCACAGCCGTGGCCAGGCGCGAGACAAAGAAGACGATCGCGATCACGTAGAACAGCGAGGCCATCATGTCGCCGATGTCGCCGCGAAGGACCTCGAAATGGTCGAACAGGTAGTAGGTGATGCCGAGGAAGACGACGACGGCCGTCGTCTGCATCAGCGTCAGCCAGAACGCCACCGAGATACGGCTGAGATAGGATGGTTCCTCGACCCTCGGATCGGGGATGAACAGCCGCCCGAACATGCGACGGCCGCCGATGATGATGACGGCTGCGGCCGCAAGGGCAAAGAACGTCACCGCCAGCATCGACTTCAGCTTGAAGCTGACGACGAAGCGCATCCACGAGGAAACGGCGCGATAGAGATCGCCCATTTCGCCCCTGAAGGCCTCCACAACCTCGGACGCCAGCGCGTAGTTGATCTCGTAGCGCTTGGTCAGCACGCTCTGGAACAGGGCGCGGCGCGTCTCGGTGATCTTGTCGACAAGCTTGTTGATGCGGATGGAAAGGTTTTCCGCTACGCCGAGCACCACGTTGATCTCCGCCTTTTCGGCGAGAAGCGTCTTGCGCTCGTTGGTGACCAGGTCGGATTCCGCCGGCTGGCCCTCTGCGGGGGGCTGGCCGAGCTGGCTCAGGCGATCGTTGATTTCCGCCAGGCGCGGTCGAAAGGCCACGCCGCTATGCAGCAGGTCGCGCGAAAGCTGCTCGAGCTGGAGCCGGTCATCGACAAGTGTGGCATCGTCGTCGGAATCCTGGTCGATCTTCTTTTCCAGCCCGTCGACCTTGCGGGTCAGGCTGGCGATGACTTCCTGCTGGCCGGCGATGAGCTCCGACGATGATCTGATGTCGTCTTGCGCATGCGCCTGCGTCAGCAACGCGCCGACGATCAGCATCAATGAAAGCGCCAGGCGCCGGGCTGCAGTCGAAATCATGGGTAACGGTAACTCACGGAAGTATTTGCACGATCGAGCGCCATTGATAGAGACGCCCGTCTGGCGCGGCAAGCCGGCAGACAATGAGATTGAAAAGTCGGCCTAACGAAAGGCGATGGCGAAATATTGGCCTCGGCCTGACGATCCTGCATATAGTGTCCGCGCACAGCCCAGAGGATGACATCAGGCATGGCGGAATATTCGGCGTTTTCGCTGCTCAGGAATGCGCTCGCGGGAAACCGGGACTGGAAGCCGGCCTGGCGCAAGCCCAATCCCAAGCCATCCTACGATGTCATCGTCATCGGCGGTGGCGGGCATGGCCTGTCGACCGCCTATTACCTAGCCAAGGAGCACGGCATCACCAATGTGGCGGTGCTGGAAAAGGGGTATCTCGGCTCCGGAAATGTCGGCCGCAACACCACGGCTGTCCGCTCCAACTACCTGTTGCCGCAGAACACCCGCTTCTACGAACATTCGATGAAGATGTGGGAAAACCTCTCCCACGACCTGAACTACAATGTGATGTTTTCCCAGCGCGGCGTGCTCAATCTTGCCCACACGCCCGGCCAGTTCGACGACTATGCCCGGCGCGGCAACGCCATGCGCCACCTCGGCGTCGACGCCCGCCTGATGACGCCGGCCGAGATTGCCCGCCGGGTGCCTGGCCTGGACATGTCGCGGTCGGCGCGTTTCCCGATCCATGGCGGCCTGATGCAGGAACGCGCCGGCACGGCACGACATGACGCCGTTGCCTGGGGCTACGCGCGCGGCGCCGACCGGCGCGGGGTCGACATCATCGAGAACTGCGAAGTGACCGGTTTCCTGCGTGACGGCGACCGCGTCGTCGGCGTGGCGACGTCACGTGGCGAAATCCGCGCCGGGAAGGTTGCGGTCGCGGTGGCCGGCAGCACCGGGCGCGTGATGCGGATGGCCGGCATCGACCGCATGCCCATCGAAAGCCAGGTCCTGCAGGCCTTCGTGTCGGAATCGCTGAAACCGTTCCTCGACACCGTCGTCACCTTCGGCATGGGCCATTTCTATGTCGGCCAGTCCGACAAGGGCGGCCTGATCTACGGCGGCGACCTCGACGGCTACAACAGCTATGCCCAGCGCGGCAGCCTGCCCATCGTCGAGGAAGTGATGAGCGAGATGCTGGCACTGTTTCCGTCGCTCGCCACGGTGCGCGTCCTGCGTTCGTGGGGCGGCATCTGCGACATGTCGATGGACGGCTCGCCGATCATCACCAAAGGCCCCCTGCCCGGCATGTATCTGAACTGCGGCTGGTGCTACGGCGGCTTCAAGGCAACGCCTGCGTCCGGCTTCTGCTTTGCCCATACGATCGCAAGGGACGCGCCGCATGAGCTCAACGCCGGGTTCACGCTGGACCGTTTCAGCCGGGGCGCGGTCATCGATGACAAGGGCCAGGGCCCGACGCCACGCCTGCATTAGGGGTTCGACAGAATGCTGATCACTTGTCCCCATTGCGGCCCGCGCGACATCTCCGAATTCGCCTATCAGGGCGAAGGCGGCCGCACGCGCCCCGATCCGGCCTCGACCGATCTCGAAGCCTGGAACGCCTATGTCTATCAGCGACTGAACACGGCCGGCGCCCACGACGAGATCTGGCAGCACGCGGGCGGTTGCCGCTCGCACCTGGCCGTCGTACGCGACACGCTTACCCACGAAATCGCAAGCGTGCGCTTCGCCCGCGAGCATGGCGCTCCGGCGCATGGCCGCCGCAAGCCGGGAGCCAGAAAATGAGCTCGCGCCGCACCGCTGCCGGTGGCCGTATCGACCGCCTCCGCACGATCCGCTTCACCTTCGACGGCAGGGCTTATGCCGGCTTTCAGGGCGACACCCTCGCCTCTGCGCTGCTTGCCAACGGGGTCTCGCTGCTTGCCCGTTCGTTCAAGTATCACCGTCCGCGCGGTGTCCTGACATCAGGGATCGACGAACCCAACGCCCTGGTGACCGTCCTGCGCGGCGATATCCGCGAACCGAACATTCCGGCGACCATGGTCGAAATTTACGACGGTCTCGTCGCCGTCAGCCAGAACCGCTTCCCCTCCCTTGCCTATGACGTCAGCGCCATCAACCAGCTCGGCGGCAAGTTCATCTCGGCCGGTTTCTACTACAAGACGTTCATGGGACCGGTGGTCGGGCCGCTGAAAGGCACCCGATTCTGGATGCTTTGCGAAAAGGTCATTCGCCGCGCCGCCGGTCTCGGCCGCGCCGGCCTTGCCCCCGATCCGGCCCGCTACGAACGAATGAATGCGTTCTGCGACGTTTTGGTCGTCGGCTCCGGCCCAGCGGGCCTTGCCGCGGCGCGCGAGGCCGCGGCAAGCGGCGCACGCGTCATCCTGACCGAGCTCGACCCACAGTTTGGCGGATCGGCCAACTGGTCGGGCGAGACCATCGACGGCGAACCATCGAAAGCGTGGGCTTCCGATATCGTCGGCGAGCTTCGCGACCACGACAACGTCCGTCTGCTCAAGCGCACCACCGTCTGGGGCTACTATGACGGCAATACGCTGGCCGCGATCGAGCGTGTCGGCGATCACAAGGACGCACCCGCCAAGGGCGCGCCACGTCACCGGCACTGGACCATCCGTGCGAAGAACGTCGTTCTGGCCACCGGGGCTTTCGAACGCCCGCTGGTGTTCCCCGGCAACGACCGGCCTGGCGTGATGATGGCGAGTGCAGCCCAGCGCTACGCCAACCTGTATGGCGTGCTGCCGGGCGAAAAGATCGCGATATTCACCAACAACGACAGCGCCTACCGCGCAGCCGTAGCCCTCAACAAGGCCGGTGCAACGATCGCCGCCATTGTCGACGTCCGTCCGGAAATCTCAGAAGATTGCCGCGCGCTCGCCCGCCAATGCGGGGCCGAGCTTCTGGTTGGCCACGCGGTTGTCGGCACGGCAGGCGGCAAGAAGCTGACCGGCATCAAGGTAGCGCAATTCGCTATCGCAGCCGGAGCCTTGCCCAGCGGTGGCCACAACATCGAGACCGACTGCCTGCTGATGTCCGGCGGCTGGTCGCCGACCATTCATCTCGCCAGCCAGGCTGGCGCCCGTCCCCTGTGGAACGAGGCGCTGCAGGCCTTCCTGCCGCCCGAAGCAGGCCAGGGCTGGATCGGCGCCGGCGCCTTCAACGGCACCTTTTCGACCGCGGATGCCATCGCCGAAGGCTTTGCCGCGGGCCGTGCCGCGCTGGACCTTCCCCGCGTCGAGCCAGGCACGCCGCACGTCGAGCCGGCACCGCTCGATCCGCGCCCCGCACCCGTGTTCGAGATCAGGGCCAAGGGGAAGGCCTTCGTCGATTTCCAGCACGACGTCACGGCGGACGACGTCCGCCTGGCCCACCTCGAAGGTTTCGTCTCGGTCGAGCACCTCAAGCGCTACACCACGCTAGGCATGGCGACCGACCAGGGCAAGGGCTCGAACGTGCCGGGCCTCGCCATCATGGCCGAAGCGGTCGGCAAGCCGATCCCGGAGGTCGGCACAACCCGCTTCCGGCCACCATACGCGCCCGTTTCGGTCGGCGCGCTGGCCGCCGAGCGCTTCGGCGACCTCAAGCCCGAGCGGCTGACGCCGATGCATGACTGGCATCTGGAAAACGGCGCGACCATGTATTCGGCCGGCCTGTGGTTCCGGCCAATGATCTATGGCGAGGCAGGCGAAACGATCGAGCAGGCCTATGTGCGCGAGGCCAGGACGACGCGCGAAACGGCCGGCATCGTCGACGTCTCGACCCTCGGCAAGATCGCGGTGCAGGGCCCGGATGCCGCCGAATTCCTCGACCGTGTCTATTCCAACGTCTTCTCGACGCTGGCCGTCGGCAAGGCGCGCTATGGCCTGATGCTGCGCGAGGACGGTCTTGTCTTCGACGACGGGACCACCTGGCGGCTCGGCGAGCACGACTTCCTGATGACCACCACGACGGCCAATGCCGGCAAGGTGATGCAGCACCTCGAATATTTCCTCGATGTCGTCTGGCCTGAACTCAAAGTGCACCTGACCTCGGTCACCGACCAGTGGGCCGGTGCGGCGATCGGCGGGCCGAAGGCCCGGGAAATCCTGGCGTCATGCGTCACCGGCACCAGGGTCGACAACGAGGTCCTGCCTTTCATGGGCATCGTCCATGGCGAGATTTCGGGCGCGCCCGTCATGATCTGCCGCCTGTCCTTCTCCGGCGAGATGGCCTTCGAGGTCTATTCAGGCGCTGGCCACGGCACCCATGTCTGGGAAGCACTGGTCGAGGCCGGCAAGCCTTGCGGCATGGTGCCCTATGGGCTCGAGGCCCTGGGCACGATGCGCATCGAAAAGGGCCACGTCACTGGTGCCGAGATCGACGGACGCACCTCGGCGCGCGACCTGCATCTCGGCTGGATGCTGTCCAAGAAGAAACCGTTCATCGGCTCGGCAATGATGGACCGCGAGGGTATTGTCGCCCCCGGCAGGCTCGAACTGGTCGGGCTGATTTCGCTCGACAACCGTCCGCTCGCCGGCGGCAGCCACGTCGTCATGGAAGCCTACCCGGAAAACCCGCATGGCTCGCTCGGCCACATCACCGCCGCCTGCTTCTCGCCGGCGCTGGGCAAATACATCGCGCTGGCGCTGGTGTCGGGCGGCAAGGCGCGCCATGGCTCCCGCGCCCACGTCTCCGACCCGTTGCGCGGCCGGTTCGGCCCGGTCGAGATCGTCAGCCACCATTTCTTCGACCCCGAAGGGAAGCGCATGCATGGTTGAGCAACAATCACCGCTCGAACCGGTATTCCGACCGGGATCGCACGGCAACTTCGCCGACGGCGTCGGCGTGACTCTTTCCGAGATCGCCCCCTGCTCGATCATCCAGCTTGCCGCCTGGCCGGGCGAGGAAAAGAAGCTGATGGTTGTAATCGGCTCCGTCACCGGCCTCAAGCTGGCCGACGGTGCGGGCGCCGGCGCGTCTTCCGACCGCTACTCAGCCTTCGGCTTCGCCCCCGGCAAGTTCCTCGTCATCGACGCCTCGGAAGGACTTGCCACCACCTTGGCCGCCAAGGTCGCGCCTGCAGTCGGAACCGTCACCGACCTGTCGCACGGCCGCATCGCCATCCGCATCGAGGGTGCGAAGGCCGAATGGGTCCTGGGCAAACTTTTCGCCATCGACCTTGCGCTTGCTGCGTTCCCGCTCGGGTCCGGTATCTCGACAACCCATCACGACATCTTCACGCTGATGCAGCGAAGCGGACCGCAGCGCTTCGACCTCTACGTCTTCCGCTCCTTTGCCCGTTCGTTCTGGAAGATGTTGTGCCATGCCGCCGACGAAGTCGGCTACGAGGTCAGGTAGTCACCCAAGGCTATTTGAAGGGAACCGTGATGGAATTCATCAATTCGCCCGAGGCCCAGGCGATCAAGCTGCCGTTCAGCCAGGCCGTCCGCGTCGGCGACGTGCTTTACCTGTCCGGTGCGCTCGGCAACCGGCCGGGAACACTGGAGCTCGTTCCCGGCGGGATCGAAGCCGAGACGCACCAGACGATGGAGAACATCAAGTCGGTTCTCGAGGAGAACGGCCTCGGCATGGCCGACATCTTCAAGTGCACGGTCATGCTGGCCGACATGTCCAGATGGCCCGAGTTCAACAAGGTCTATGTCAGCTACTTCGACCCGGACCGGCTGCCGGCGCGGTCGGCTTTCGGAGCAAGCGGCCTGGCGCTGGGCGCCCAGGTCGAACTCGAGTGCTGTGCCTATGCAGGCAACAGGCCGAAGGCCTGACTACTTCAGGAACTGCACCCATTCTTCCTGCGGCGCGCGGTCGGTGCGGAAGGTGCTTTCGGGCTTGCTGGTGTCCTCATGGCCCAGCGCCATGCCGCAGACCACGACTTCCTCCTCGGGAATGCCGAGCACCGGCCGGATCTGGCGGTGATAGGGCGCAAACGCCGCCTGCGGGCAGGTGTGCAGCCCCCTCGCCCGCGCCGCGATCATGATGTTCTGCAGGAACATGCCATAGTCGATCCACGAGCCCTGGTTGAGCCGGCGGTCAATGGTGAAGATCATGCCCACAGGCGCGTCGAAGAAGACGAAGTTGCGGTCGTGCTGGGCCCGCATCCGGTCGACGTCGCGGCGGCCAATGCCGAGCGTGCTGTAGAGCCCGAAGCCGTTGGCGCGGCGGCGGCCAAGATAGGGCTCGAAGAACTGGTCAGGGTAATATTTGTACTCGTCCCACACGGCCTTTTCGGCACGCACGCCCGAGTTGAGGATCGCTTCGCCGATGCCGCGCAGCGTCTCGCCCGAGGTCACATAGACCTTCCACGGCTGCATGTTGGTGCCCGACGGCGCACGCGCGGCAACGTCGAGGATATCGCTGATGACGCTGTCTTCGACGGGAGTCGGCAGAAAGGCACGTACCGAGCGGCGCGAAATGATCGCCTCGTCGACAATCGTCGTCTCGTCAAGCTCTTGCGGTTTTTGGTCCGGTGCCAGCATCGGCTGTTCCCATAACATCGATCTGTTCGGAACGCCCCACATCGCCCGTCCGAACCGAGCCTTTGCACTCTCACCAAGAGACTCGCAAGAGAAACTTGCTGGACCATGAAAAATGCCTTGAAATATTCACGGCGATACCGTCGAATGAAAATCTGAACCGAATTTTCACGAGGATCGCCGGACGTGAGCCCCATCGACGCGCAGGCACGCAAGGAAGGCGACGTCGCCAGCGACCTGCTCGCCAACGACCTGCGGGCGCTGCGCAAGTCGCGCGGGCTGACGCTGGCCGAGATCGCCCTCAAGCTTGGTCGCTCGGTCGGCTGGGTCAGCCAGGTCGAGCGCGGACTGTCGACGCCGTCGATCGGCGATCTCAGGGCATTTGCCGAACTGTTCGGCGTGCCGATCAGCCTGTTCTTCGCCCACGAAGCCACCAGCGAGGTCGAGCGTGGCGTCGTTGTCCGCGCGGGCCGGCGGCGCACCCTCGGCAGCAACGAATCCGGCCTGGTCGAAGAGCTACTGTCACCCGACCTCGGCGGCAGCTTCGAGATGCTGCGCTCGATCTTCGCGCCCGGCGCCGGCATGGCCAGGCCGGTGACGCGCCCCACCGAAGAGGCTGGCTACGTCGTCTCGGGCGGCTTCGACATCGAGATCGACGGCATCTGGCACAGTCTCAATGAAGGCGACAGTTTCCGCTTCGACCACAAGCCATTCCGGTGGCGAAACCCCGGCGTGGTGCCGGCGGTCGTCATCTGGGTCGTATCGCCACCGGTCTACTGAGAGAAACCATGTATTCGACCCCCGCTCCGTCTCGGCTGCGCCTCGACACCTCTCCCCCGATCGACGGGGGAAAGGAAGAGCGCGTGGACCGCCGCAGGCGGTTCCTCTCCCTTGGGCGGGGGGAGAGGTGGTTTGCGCAGCAAGCCGGAGTGGGGGTGCTTCAACAAGGAGCCGTTTCCGATGGCTGAACTCCCCTCTTCTGCACGCGTGGTGATCATCGGCGGAGGCGCGGTCGGCGTCTCCTCGCTCTATCATCTCGCCAAGGCCGGCTGGACCGACTGCGTGCTGCTCGAAAAGAACGAGCTGACCTCTGGCTCGACCTGGCATGCCGCCGGCAACGTGCCGACCTTCTCGTCGTCCTGGTCGCTGATGAACATGCAGCGCTATTCGACCGAGCTCTATCGCGGGCTGGCGGCCGAGGTCGACTACCCGATGAACTATCACGTCACCGGCTCGATCCGCCTCGCCCACACCAAAGAGCGCATACAGGAGTTCCAGCGCGCCAAGGGCATGGGCCGCTACCAGGGCATGGACATCGACGTCATCGGCCTCGACGAGATCAGGCGCCACTATCCCTTCGTCGAGACGCATGACCTCAAGGGCGCGCTCTACGATCCCAACGACGGCGACATCGACCCGGCGCAGTTGACCCAGGCGCTGGCCAAGGGCGCGCGCGACATGGGAGCCAGGATCATCCGCTTCTGCCCGGTGATTTCAGTCCGCCGCGACAGGGACGAATGGGTCGTGGCGACCGAAAAGGGCGAGATCCGCTGCGAGAAGGTGGTCAACGCCGCCGGCTATCGCGCGGCTGAAGTGGGAAAAATGTTCGGCCGCGACGTGCCGATGATGGTGATGAGCCACCAGTACATCCTGTTCGACGAAATCCCAGAGCTCGCCGCATGGTCGCGGGAAGCTGGCCAAAAGCTGCCGCTGCTGCGCGACGTCGACACTTCTTATTACCTCCGCCAGGAAAAGAACGGCATGAACCTCGGCCCCTATGAGCGCAACTGCCGTGCCCATTGGGCGACGCCCGACGACCGGATGCCGGACGATTTCTCCTTCCAGCTCTACCCCGACGATCTCGAGCGGCTGGAATGGTATCTCGACGACGCCGTCCGCCGCGTGCCGATCCTCGCCACCGCCGGCCTGTCCAAGGTCATCAACGGACCGATCCCCTATGCACCCGACGGCAACCCGCTGATCGGCCCGATGCCCGGCGTGCCCAACGCCTACGAGGCCTGCGTCTTCACCTTCGGCATCGCCCAGGCGGGCGGCGCCGGCAAGGTGCTGGCCGAATGGGTGACGCAAGGCGAAACCGAATGGGACATGTGGTCCTGCGACCCGCGCCGCTTCACCTCGTTCGCCTCGGCACCCGACTATGCGGTGGCCAAGGGCATGGAGGTCTACGGCCACGAATACGCCATCCACTTCCCCCGCCACGCCTGGCCCGCAGCGCGTGACCGCAAGCTTTCGCCCATCCACGACCGGATCGCCGCCCTCGGCGCGCAGTTCAACGCCTACAATGGCTGGGAACGCGCCACCTGGTACGCAAAGCCGGGCGACGACACGTCGGACGAATCGACCCAGACCTTTGCCCGCTCGGGCCCGTGGGAGCAAAGAATCCGCGAGGAATGCCTCGCCGTGCGCGATGCCGCCGGCATTCTCGACCTGCCCGGCTTCAGCCGCTTCAACCTCGACGGTCCTGGTGCTGCGGCATGGCTTGAGACGCAGGTCACCGGCACGGTCCCCAAGGTCGGCCGCATCGGGCTCTGCTATTTCGCCGACGATCACGGCCGCATCGTCACCGAGATGTCGGTTGTCCGCCACTCCGAAGACTTGTTGACGCTGATCACGGCTGCCGTCGCCCAGTGGCACGATTTCGAATGGCTGAAGTCGCACATGCCTGCCGATGCCAACTTCAAGCTCATCGACCGCACTGAGGAATACTCGACGCAAATCCTCGCCGGACCCAATTCGCGGAAAATCCTGGTCGAAGTCTGCGAGGCAGACCTTGCAGCACCGTGGCTGACGCATCAGGAGACCACCATCGCCGGACGCTGGGCCAAGTTGGTGCGCGTCTCCTTCGCCGGCGAACTCGGCTGGGAAATCCACACCAGGGTGGCCGACACGGCCACAGTGTTCGACGCCGTCTGGGCCGCCGGCCAGAAGCATGGGCTGAAGCCGTTCGGCATGTTCGCGCTGGATTCGCTGCGGCTCGAAAAAGGCTACCGTGCCTGGAAGGGCGACCTGTCGACCGACTACACCATCCTGCAGGGCGGGCTCGATCGCTTCGTCAAATGGGACAAGCCGGAGTTTCGCGGCAAGGCAGCCTTGCTCAACGAAAAACAGCAAGGCGTGAAAAAGCGCTTCGTCACGCTTGTGATCGACCATCCCGGCGACTGCGACGCGCCCTATATGTCGACGCTCTGGCACAATGGCTCAATTGTCGGTGAGACCACGTCAGGAGGCTGGGGCCACAGGGTGGACAAATCGATCGCGCTGGGCATGCTGCGTGCCGATCTGGCCGTGCCGGGCGTTACCATCGAAGTCGAGATTTTCGGGGAGCGCTTCAGCGCCACGGTCCAGCAGGATAGACCCTTGTGGGATCCCGAAAACGAAAGGCTACGCTCCTGATGACACTTCCCTTTTCCGATCGAGGTTTTGGCGCCTTCATGTTCGACATGGACGGCACCATCCTGAGCTCGATCGCCGCCACAGAACGCGTCTGGACCGCCTGGGCGATCAAGCACGGCCTCGACGTGGAATCTTTCCTGCCGACCATCCATGGCGTGCGGGCATATGAGACCATCAGCAGGCTGAACCTGCCTGGTATCGACCTGATGACCGAAATCGAGGAGCTGACCCAGGCCGAGCTCAACGACGTCGAAGGCATCGAGCAGATCCATGGCGCAGCACAGTTCCTCAACGCCCTGCCTGTCGAACGCTGGGCGATCGTGACGTCGGCCCCGCGCAAACTGGCAATCCGCCGGCTGGAAGCGGCAGGCCTGCCGATCCCCAACCTGATGGTCACCGGCGAAGACGTCGCCAACGGCAAGCCTGCGCCGGACTGCTTCCTGCTCGGCGCCCAGCGGCTTGGCCACAAGCCGGAGGATTGCCTTGTCTTCGAGGATGCGCCGGCCGGCATTCGAGCTGCCGAAGCGGCAGGCGCGCATGTGCTGGTCATCACCGCCACGCACAATCATGCGGGCGACACCCCGCATCCCTCCATCGCCGGCTATGGTTCCTTGACGTCTCGGCTCGACAGCGCCAGCAGGCTGACGCTTGCTGCTTTGCAGGATGCGGGAGCCTGAGATGCCGAAACCATCCTCCCGCATCTCCGGTATCGTCCCCTCGGGCAAGGACGGCTGGGAAGTCCATTTCGCCGCCATGACGCGCAAGCAGGCCGGCGATGACATCATCATGCTCTCGGTCGGCGACCACGACTTCGACACGCCGTCGGAGACGGTCGAGGCCTGCGTCGACGCTGTTCGCTCGGGCTACCACCACTACACACAGCTGCCCGGACTGCCGCGCCTGCGCGCCGCCATGGCCAGGATCTCGACACGCTGCACCGGCGTCGACACCGCACTTTCCGAAATCATCGCCACGCCGGGCGGCCAGGCAGCGCTCTACGCCGCGGTCCAGGCAACGCATGATCCGGGCGACCACGCCGTGGTGGTGGCGCCCTATTACGCCACCTACCCCGGCACCTTCCGTGCCGCCGGCGCCAGCTACACGGTCGTCGAGGCCCATGCCGCCGACGGCTTCCAGCCACGTGCCTCGGAGATCGAGAAGGCGCTGAAGCCCAACACGCGCTCGATCCTGATCAACACCCCCAACAACCCGACCGGCGCGGTCTATTCGCGCAAGTGCCTGGCAGACATCGCCGAGCTCTGCGTCCGCCGCGATCTGTGGCTGCTCTCCGACGAGGTCTACTGGACGCTCGGCGGTGGCGAGCATGTGTCGCCGCGGGCCCTGCCCGGCATGGCCGAGCGCACGCTTGTCATCAACTCGATGTCCAAAAGCCACGGCATGACCGGCTGGCGTATCGGCTGGCTCACCGCACCAGCCGATCTCGTGTCGCTGATCATCAACCTCAACCTCGTCACCACCTACGGCCTGACCGACTTCGTCAGCCGCGCGGCGATCGAGGCGCTGGAAAACGACTTCGGCGTCGAGCAGATCGCTGCCACCTATGCCGGCCGCCGCACCCTGTTCATCGACCAGATGCGCGGCCTGAACAACGTCACCGTGCGTGGTTCGGAAGGCGGCATGTATGTCATGCTCGACGTCAGCGCCATCGAGCCCGATTGCGAGAAGTTCGCCTGGGATCTGCTCCAACGCGAGAAGGTCGCCGTCATGCCCGGTGCCAGCTTTGGCGACGCCGCCGCCGGCCATATCCGCATCAGCCTTTGCCAGCCCGACGACGTGCTGCGGGAGGCCGCCGGCCGCCTGAGGCGCTTCGCCAACAGCTACGAGAGAACAGCCGCATGACCGAAATCCCCGCCCGTGCCCGCGCCGTCATCATTGGCGGCGGCGTGTCTGGCTGCTCCGTCGCCTATCATCTGGCGAAGCTCGGCTGGACTGACATTGTGCTTCTGGAGCGCAAGCAGCTCACATCAGGCACGACATGGCACGCGGCGGGGTTGATCGGGCAGTTGCGCGCCTCGCAGAACATGACGCGGCTGGCGAAATATTCGGCCGATCTCTACGTCAGGCTCGAGGAAGAGACGGGTGTCGCGACAGGCATGCGCCAGGTCGGTTCCATCACGGTCGCGCTGACCGAGGAGCGCAAGCACGAGATCTATCGCCAGGCCTCGCTCGCTCGCGCCTTCAATGTCGACGTGCGCGAGATTTCCCCCAACGAAGTCAAGCAGATGTACCCGCATCTCAATGTCTCCGACGTGGTCGGTGCCGTGCACCTGCCGCTCGACGGCCAGTGCGACCCTGCCAACATCGCCATGGCTTTGGCCAAGGGTGCCAGGCAGCGCGGCGCCAGGATCGTCGAGAACGTCAAGGTCACCAAGGTCCATACGAAGAATGGGCGAGTCTCCGGCGTGTCGTGGGCACAAGGCGGCGAACAGGGCACCATCGAGACGGACGTCGTCGTCAACTGCGCCGGCATGTGGGCGCGCGAGCTTGGCGCGCAGAACGGCGTCACCATCCCCTTGCACGCCTGCGAGCATTTCTATCTCGTGACCGAAGCCATCCCCGGGCTCGGCCGCCTGCCGGTGCTGCGCGTGCCCGACGAGTGCGCCTACTACAAGGAAGACGCCGGCAAGATGATGCTCGGCGCCTTCGAGCCGGTCTCCAAACCCTGGGGCATGGACGGCATCCCGGAGGAGTTCTGCTTCGACCAGTTGCCCGAGGACATGGACCATTTCGCGCCGATCCTCGAAATGGGCGTCAACCGCATGCCGATGCTGGAAACGGCCGGTATCCACACCTTCTTCAACGGCCCCGAGAGTTTCACCCCCGACGACCGCTACTATCTCGGCGAAGCGCCGGAGCTGGGCGGCTACTGGGTCGCTGCCGGCTACAATTCGATCGGTATCGTCTCGTCAGGCGGTGCCGGCATGGCACTGGCGCAGTGGATCCACGACGGCGAAGCGCCCTTCGACCTGTGGGAAGTCGATATCCGCCGCGCCCAGCCGTTCCAGAAGAACCGGCATTATCTCAAGGAGCGTGTCTCGGAGACGCTCGGCCTGCTCTATGCCGACCATTTCCCCTACCGCCAGATGGCGACTTCGCGGAACGTGCGCCGCTCGCCGCTGCACGAGCATCTGAAGGCGCGGGGCGCGGTGTTCGGCGAAGTCGCCGGCTGGGAGCGCGCCAACTGGTTTGCGAAAGAGGGCCAGGAACGCGAGTACAAATATTCCTGGAAGCGGCAGAACTGGTTCGACAACCAGTGCGAAGAGCACCTTGCCGTGCGCAATGGCGTCGGCCTGTTCGACATGACCTCCTTCGGCAAGATCCGCATCGAGGGTCGCGATGCGCTGGCTTACCTGCAGCGCCTCTGCGCCAACGACATGGATGTCGAGCCGGGCAAGATCGTCTACACCCAGATGCTCAACCGGCGCGGCGGCATCGAAAGCGACCTGACGGTGACGCGGCTTTCGCCGACGGCATACCTCGCCGTCGTGCCCGGCGCGACGCTACAGCGCGACCTCGCCTGGTTCCGCAGACACCTCGGCGACGCGTTCGTCGTCATCACCGATGTCACCGCCGCAGAATCGGTGCTCTGCCTGATGGGGCCGCAGTCGCGGGACCTGATCCAGATGATCAGCCCCAACGATTTCTCCAATGACAAGAATCCGTTCGGCACCTGGCAGGAGATCGAAATCGGCATGGGCCTCGCCCGCGCCCATCGCGTCACCTATGTCGGCGAGCTCGGCTGGGAGCTCTATGTGTCGACAGACCAGGCGGCCCATGTCTTCGAGGCGGTCGAGCAAGCCGGCGCCGATCTCGGGTTGAAGCTCTGCGGCCTGCACACGCTCGATTCCTGCCGCATCGAAAAGGCTTTTCGGCACTTCGGCCACGACATCACCGACGAGGACCATGTGCTGGAAGCTGGGCTCGGCTTTGCGGTCAAGACCGGCAAGGGCGAATTCATCGGCCGCGACGCGGTGCTGCGCAAGCGTGACGCGGGCCTCGGCCGCCGGCTGGTTCAGTTCCGCCTCAACGATCCCGAGCCATTGCTGTTCCACAACGAGGCCATAGTCCGCAACGGCAAGATTGTCGGCACCATCACATCAGGCAATTACGGCCACCATCTCGGCGGCGCCATCGGCCTCGGTTACGTTCCCTGCGTCAACGAGACCGAGGCAGACGTGCTCGGCTCCCGCTACGAGATCGAGATCGCCGGCGAGCGGTTTGCCGCCGAGGCCTCGCTCAAGCCGATGTACGACCCGAAGGCCGAACGTGTCAGGATGTAGCCGCCCCTTACAAAATCGACCGCGCTGACATATTCAGTCGGAGGCGAATTTCATGCGGCGAGGCCGGGCAGTGACGAAAATGCAGCGACGTGTCTGGTGGGGCGACTTCAAGGCGGCCGATTTCACCGGTCTCGATCCGGAGGCCGCCATCGCCGTCATTCCAGTCGCTGCCATCGAGCAGCACGGCCCGCATCTGCCTGTGTCGACCGATCTCGCCATCATGGAAGGCATGCTTGCCGAGACCTTCACCCACCTGCCCGATGATCTCGATGCCCGTTTCCTGCCCATCCAGGCGGTCGGCAAGTCCGACGAGCACATTCACGCGCCCGGCACGCTCAGCCTGCCGGCCAACATGCTGGTCGACGCCTGGACCGAACTCGGCGCCTCGGTTGCCCGCGCGGGTATCCGCAAATTCGTGTTCATCACCTCGCATGGCGGCAACGAGGAGGTCATGGGCATCGTCTCGCGCGAACTGCGCGTGCGTTTCGGCGCCCTGTCGGTGCGTTCGAGCTGGGGGCGCTTTGGTCATCCGGACGAGCTCTACCCTGCCCGTGAAATCCAGTTGGGCATTCACGGCGGCGATGTCGAGACCTCGCTGATGCTGCATTTCCGCCCCGAGCTCGTCGACATGGCCAAGGCGCAGGACTTTGCCTCGAGCTTTGATCGCGCGGAAGGTGAGTTCGAGCTGCTGCGGCCGCACGGCCCGCATGGCTTTTCGTGGATATCAAGCGATCTCAACCCGCACGGCGTGGTCGGCAATGCCTCCGTGGCAACTGCCGAGAAGGGCCGGTTGACGGCTGCGCATCAGGCCAAGGGGTTCGTCCGGCTGTTGCAGGACATCCGCAAGGCCAGGCTGGCCGACTGGATCGCCTGAAGGCTTTCACACGGCAACGCCACTTCAGTAGCCCTCATGGTGAGCCTGTCGAACCACGAGGGCGCCAGGCGGCGCCAAGTACTGTCTGCTCCAAAACCTATGGTTCGACAGGCTCACCATGAGGTTTTGGGGTGCCCGTCATCGACGACCTAGACCTCCAGCCCGAACGGCACGCCCTCGAAGCAGTCGGCGCCACGGCCGATGGCGGCGATCGCCGTCACCATCCGTCCCTTGCGGCCAAGCATCTGGTCCGCCACCGCGATCAGCCGCGGATTGGGCGTCGCTGTCGGTGAAAGCCTCCGTAACAACAGCGCAAGTTCAGCCTCGTCGCGCGACGGGTCGAATGCCGCAGCAATAATGTAGGCGGACGCCGTCGAGCGGCTGACACCCGCCCAGCAGTTGATCGCCAGCGGCCGCGAACGGTCCCAGGCGTGGGCGAAATCCAGCAACCGCCGCACATGCGCCTCGCCGGGCAGCGTCATGCCCTCCTGCACGGCCGCGATGTCGTGCATGTTCATCAGCAGGTGGTTTTCGGCGCGGATCGACACTGGCCGCGTCATCTCGGTGCCGGCCGACAGCAGCGAGACCAGCCGTTCCGCGCCAATGCGCGCGACTGTCTCGTCAACCTTCGACAACGGGCAGACATAGATCACCGCGCCGCCTCCTTCTTCGCCGTTTCCCTGTCCTGCGCCCAGTCGCCCAAGGCGACGTCCAGCCGCCGCCATTCGACCTCGTGGCCCGGCAAGCCGCAACGCAGCTGCGTCGGCCGGTCGGCAAAGCTGCGTACCAGGATGCCTTCGCGCCCCAACGCCTTGAACAGAGCGGCGGCGTCGGAAATGTCGACATGGCGGAACAGCGACGTGCCGCCGGTGACGATCACGCCGGCGCGAGCGAAAGCCTGGTCCAGCCGGTGGGCCGCATGCGCCAGGGTCATCCGCATCTCGCCTTGCCAGTCGGCATCCGCCAGCGCCTTGATGCCATATTCGAGCGACGGCACGGCCACCGACCACGGCCCCAGTTCCTCCTCCAGTCGACCGGCAAGATCTGGGTGGGCCAGCGCGAAGCCGAGACGGATGCCGGCTAGGCCGTAGAATTTGCCGAAAGAGCGCAATACGACGATGCCGCCCTGCTCGACGTCGCCGGCCAGGCTCTCCGCCAGCGGCCCGACATCCATGAACGCCTCGTCGACGACCAGCAGCCCTCCCTTGGCGCGCAGCTTTTCGGCAAGACCGAGGAGATCGGCGCGGGAAACGACCCGCCCGTCCGGATTGTTCGGATTGACCACGACGGCCAGATCGGCCTCGGCGAGCTGCTCGAACGAGCGCACTTCCGCAACCTCGTGACCGGCGATCGCAGCTGCCCGCGCGTGCTCCTGATAGGTCGGCCCGAGCACGAAGGCGCGGCCCGGGCGCACCAGCGAGGCGATTCGTGGCAACAGGATCTGCGTCCCCGGCGCGGGCACGACATGGGCCGCCGACGGCGCGCCGTAAGCAGTGGCGGCAGCCGCCGCGAGGTCGCGCGCCCTGCCCGGCTCGGGTAGGCGCGACAAGGCTGTGGCAGGCAGCTCGAAAAGCGGATAGGAGTTCGGATTGATCCCGGTCGACAGGTCGACGAACGGCTCGGGCGCTCCCGGAAACAGCGCCCTCGCCCGTTCCAGGCTGCCGCCGTGGTCCACGGTCCCTGTCCTACGTCCTGCAAGAAGCGTCATGTCTTTTCCGCTTGCCTTCCTGTCGCTTCTGGTTGAACTCGGTCTCGGCTATCCGGACCGGCTGGTGCGCGCCATCGGCCACCCGGTGATCTGGATCGGCAAGCTGATATCCTTTCTCGACACCAGCCTCAACCGCGCCACCGATACCGACGCCAGGCGCCGTTTTCTGGGCGCGGTTGCCCTCATCGTCATCGTCACAGTGCCCGCCACAATCGCCTTCACCTTCGAACGCCTGTTCGGCCTGCTGCCTTTCGGCATCCTTGTCACTGCCATCGCCGCCTCCAGCCTTGTCGCCCAGCGCAGCCTTGGCAGCCACGTGAAGGCCGTGGCCGATGCGCTCGACAGCGGCGGCATCGTTGCCGGCCGCAAGGCGGTGTCGCAGATCGTCGGCCGCGACCCCGAGCGCCTTGATGAAGCAGGCGTCAGCCGCGCCGCCATCGAGAGCCTGGCCGAAAACTTCTCCGACGGCATCACCGCCCCTGCCTTCTGGCTCGCCATCGGCGGTTTCGCCGGCGGCGCGGCCTACAAGGCCGCCAACACCGCCGATTCGATGATCGGCCACCGCACCACGCGCCACGAAGCCTTCGGCTGGGCGGCAGCCCGTTTCGACGATCTCATCAACCTGCCAGCCTCGCGCCTGACCTCGCTTGCCATCGTGCTCGCCGCCTTCCTCGTGCCCGGCGCCGACCCGAAGGCCGCCTGGGACGCCGTCTGGCGCGACGCGAACAAGCATCGCTCGCCCAATGCCGGCTGGCCCGAGGCCGCCATGGCCGGCGCGCTTGGCCTCGCCCTTGCCGGCCCGCGCGCCTATGGCGGCGTGATGGTCGAGGACGCCTTCATGGGTGCTGGCGGCCGCCGCGAGGCCAATGCCCAGGATATCCGTTCGGCACTCCGCCTCTACTGGACGGCCGACGCCATCCTCGTCGGCGCCATCGGCCTGTTCGGCTTCGCCATCTGGCTCTGAGCGGCGACGCGAGGGCGCCGTGCGTCCGAATGGACGCACCAAGGACGCTCTGACTTACTGAGTTGGCGCATCGTGCTTTCCGAAAATCGGGTCCGATTTTCGGGCCGATGCGCTAGAACTCGATTCCCTTCTGCGCCTTCACCCCGGCGGCGAAATGGTGCTTCGTTGCGCCCATTTCCGTCACGAGGTCCGCAGCTTCGACCAGCGCCGGCTTGGCGTTGCGCCCGGTGACCACCACATGCAGCCCCTCGCGCCTGCCCTTCAGGGCGGCGACAACGTCATCAAGGCTGAGATAGTCGTAGCGCAAGGCGATGTTGAGCTCGTCGAGCACGACAAGTGAAATGCTCGGATCGGCCAGAAGCTCCTTCGCCTTCGCCCACGCGGCTTCGGCGGCGGCGATGTCGCGCTTGATGTCCTGCGTCTCCCAGGTGAATCCTTCGCCCATCGTGTGCCAGACGACGCGGTCGCCAAAGTTGGCGAATGCATCCTGCTCGCCCGAATGCCAGGCGCCCTTGATGAACTGCACGACGCCAACCCGCTGGCCGTAGCCAAGCATGCGCAGCGCCAGCCCGAATGCCGCCGTCGACTTGCCCTTGCCGGGGCCGGTATTGACGATCAAGAGGCCCTTTTCGACGATGGTCTTGCCCGCCACCTCGGCATCCTGAACCGCCTTGCGCTTGGCCATCTTGGCGCGGTGGCGTTCGGCTTCCTGCTCGTCGATCGTCTTCATCATTTCACCTTCATCGGCAAGCCGGCGACCAAAAACAGCACCTCGCCCGCTACGGCCGCCACTTTCTGATTGAGCCTACCCGCATCGTCGCGGAAGCGGCGGGCCAGCGCATTGTCGGGCACGATCCCGAGGCCGACTTCGTTGGAGACCACGAACCACGGCCCGCGCGGTCGAGCCAACAGCCCGACGAGCGCTGCACTTTCGGCCTCGGCGTCATGGTCGGCAAGCATGTGATTGGTGAGCCAAAGCGTCAGGCAATCGACCAAAACAGGTGCGCCGTCGGGCACGGTGCCAAGCGCCCCGACCAGGTCGAGCGGTGCATCGAGCGTCCGCCAGCCGTCGCCACGACGTCCCAGATGGATCGCGATGCGCTCGCGCATCTCGTCGTCATAGGCCTGCGCCGTGGCGATGTACGTCCAAGGCGCAGGAAACTGCGTGATGAGCCGCTCGGCATGCGCGCTCTTGCCGGAGCGCGCGCCGCCGAGCAGGAATGTTAGCTTCTCAGGCAAGACGGCCGTTCAGCGACGGCGCCGGCTCGCTCATGAAGCGATTGCGCACGAAGCCGGCGACTGCGCCCAACACCACCCAGAAAACCAGGTTGGTGATGGTGACGGCAACGACGAAGCTGTGATGCAGGTCGCCCGGGATGGGCGAATCGTGGCTTTCCGGCTGCGGCGCACCGACGACATGGGGCGCGACGATCAGCGCGACACCGACAATCGCCAGCGGCAACGACTGCTTGAAGGCGATCAGCGCGAGGCCTGCTGCGGTCGCCAGAACCGTGAGGGTCCACCAGACCTGCCGGTCACCGAGGTCGGCGGCAGGCATGGCCGGCAGTTCCGGCGGCAGGCCGAGACCTGGGGCCAGGGTGAACACGGCAAAGCCGGCAAAACCCCAGAACACGCCCTGGCGCCAGTTGGCTATGCCGCCGGCAAATTCGGAGACGGCAACCAGAACCAGCGCGAAAGCGACGCCGCTGACGATGTTGGCGAGAGCCGAATAGGCGAAGCGCTCGAAGCCGTCGGCAGGCGCCCAGCCTTCTTCTTCCTCAGCCGGCGCGACAGCCTGCGCGTCGGCGGCAGGTGCGGCCGAGCTTGCCACTGGCGCGGACGTCCCGGCAGCGGATGCCGCGGCATGCTCATGGCCGCCGCCGGCATTTTCATAGGTCTCCGCCTTCAAGATCAGCGGGACGGTTGCATAGGTCTGGAGCGCGGCAAGGATCACGCCGGCCAATAGGCCGCTGATCGCCGCGATGAACACGACGTTGCGAAAGACGGACATGGTTCGGTTGCTTTCGTTAGTGGCAGGGGAAAGCCATCGAGTGGCGATAGTCGTGGGCAGCGTTGTGCACCACTTCCATGTGCGAGAACCCGAGGAAGCCAACAACGAACAGGCCGAGCAGAGCGGCCAGGGAAAGCTGCATGGCGCGCGACTGCGAGGAAACGCCAGCGCCGATTGCCGAAGAAACAGTGTTCATTTCAATGTCCTTTCGCCCTCCACCCGAGGGCATAGAGATCAGTGCCTGTCGCCGGCAGGTCTCCTGGCTTGCGGATCGACACCCTTCCCCGCCTTCCCGAAGCAAGCTTCAGTGGCATTTGGGGAGAGCTAACCGCACACAGTTGCGGGGGCAGCAGCGGCATTGGGCGAATGAGCCCGCACCGCATTCCCTCTTGATTCCTAACGGAACCGACGACGGCGCGACTATAGAAAGAAATGCACGACGCGGCAAACCAAATTCCGACGCCGCCGCGTTCGAATGCGTCAGCGGCGCGCCGTTATCCGCTCGGCGACCAGGTGCTGCAACCGCCACAAATGGCGGTCGTGGATGTCGCGCTGCTCCAGGTTCTTCACGACATTGTAGAGATAATCCGCCGCCGAGCCCCAATGGCCGCAGGTGGTTGCGAGACGATCGGCGACCTCGTCTTCGCCCAGCATGCCGGCATAGGCCCTGCCCTTGCGGTTGATGACGAAACCGAGCGCTGTCAGCGGCCCGTCGTCGGTGGCAAGCTTCAGCCAGCGCGGCTTGTAGGTCGACGGCTTGAGCGTCATCTCGCGGCGGAACAGCTTGTCCAGTTGCTCGGCGGGGTCGGCATCGGTCAGCCTAAGCGCCAGGCCCTTGCACTGCCCGCCCCGGTCCATGCCCATCATCAGACCCGGCTGCTCCTTGGTGGCGCGCCAGCGGTTCATGTTGATGCAAAACGACCTGTGCCAGCCGCGCGCCAGCGCGACCCGTTCTTCGGTGTGCTCGACCTCCGGCTTCCAGATCAGCGAACCATAGGCAAACAGCCAGAGCGGACCTTGGTCGGGACGCGCAGCCAGGGTCCCGGCAATCATCGCGGCATAGTCGCCATCGTCGAGATACATGGCGTCGGGGTCCGGCCCGGCATCGGTGACGTCGCGGTGGCAACGGGCCACCAGCTCTTCCGTCAGCGCCATGACGCGCCCGTTCCCACCCCTGTTCATTTCGCAACCTTGTGCATGACGTTCACACAACCCTCTTCTGCTCAGTTGCAACCATGATAGTGCTGCATGGGCGCGGGGACACCCGAAACGCTGAATCGATTGGCCATGACGATGCATCCGACCACCGAACAAGTTCAAGCCCGGCCGCAGCGCGTTTCGGTCATCGACATTGCCCGCGGCACAGCGCTCGTCGCCATGGCGGTTTACCACTTTGCCTGGGACCTCGAATTCTTCGGCTATGTCGAGCCAGGCATGACCGCCTATGGCGGCTGGAAGCTGTTTGCCCGCTGCATCGCCTCGAGCTTTCTCTTTCTGGTCGGCGTCAGCCTCGTTCTGGCGCATGCCAAGGGTATTCGCTGGCCGGGTTACTGGCGGCGCCTGGCCATGGTCGTTGCCGCGGCCCTGGCGATATCGGTGGCCACCTGGATTGCGATGCCCAACACCTTCATCTTCTTCGGCATCCTGCACCAGATCGCGCTGGCCAGCGTGCTTGGCCTCGCCTTCCTGCGCCTGCCGCCCGTGCTGACGCTGGTCGTGGCGGCGCTGGTCATCGCCGCGCCACACTATCTGCGCTCGGAGTTCTTCAACCAGCCGCTGCTGTTGTGGGTCGGACTTTCGACCGCGCCGCCGCGCTCCAACGACTTCGTGCCGCTGCTCCCGTGGTTCGGCGCGGTTCTGATCGGCATCGGCGCTGCGCGGCTGGCCCTGAAGGCGGGCCTGTTCGACCGTCTCGCCCGGCTGCAGCCTGGACGTTGGTCGCAGCCGCTCAGCTTCTTCGGCCGGCACAGCCTTGCCTTCTACCTGGTCCACCAGCCGGTCCTGATCGGCCTGGTCTGGACCCTTTCGCAGGTCTTCCCGGCACCCGTCGAAACCCGCGAGGTCGGTTTTCTGAAATCCTGCCAGGTTTCCTGCGAGCAGAGCCGCGACACCGAATTCTGCTCGCGCTACTGTGTGTGCATGCTCGACGAACTGCAAAAGGACGATTCGCTTGACCGTCTTTACGCCGCCGACCCCAGCCCTGAATTGAAGGCCCATGTCGGAGACGCCGCCGATATGTGCAGCCGCAGGACCGACAATCCGATGATCGACGGAGGAACGCAGTGACCGACTACAACGCCGCCCCCAATACGGTGCCGTGGCCACCGGTTATCTATCTGGCCGCGATCGCTGTGGCGACCGTTCTCGGCCTGCTGGTTCCTCTGCCCTGGATCGGCGAGCCGCTCTCCGACCTGCTGTTTGCGGCCGGCTGGCTGGCCATCGTTGCAGTCATCGCGATCTATTATTCGGCCGTGCAGGCACTGAAGCGCGGCAACACCACGATCAGGCCGGACAAGGCGTCGGAGCATCTCGTGACGTCGGGGGCGTTCTCGTTCACCCGCAACCCGATCTATTTCGCCAACACGCTTCTGATGATCGGCATAGGCCTCGTCGTCAGCAGCTTGTGGTTCATCCTGCTTGCGTTGATGGCGGCGTTCGCAACGCAGAAGCTGGCCATCGAACGCGAGGAAAAACATCTCCTCGCCCGCTTCGGCAAGAAGTACATCGACTACACCAAGAAGGTCCGTCGCTGGATCTGATTGCCCTCCAGCGACCGCCGGGCAGAATCAGGTGTTGACGCCCAGCTCCACCAGCCGCTCGACGCAGGATTCTTCGGCCTGGTCGAGTTCCGCCAGGGTCTCTTCGAGATCGCGCCGCTTCTGGCGCAGATCCTCGCGCTTTTCCTCGATGCGCTTGATCATCAGCTTGAGCTGACCGACCTCGCCGGGGGGCTCGCGATACATCTGGATGATCTCGCGGATCTCGTTGATCGAGAAGCCGAGCCGCTTGCCGCGCATGATCTGTCGGACGAGGTGCCGGTCGGACGGGCGAAACAGGCGAGTCCTGCCGCGTCGCACCGGCTGGATCAGCCCCTCATCCTCGTAAAATCGTAGCGTCCGCGTCGAAATGTCGAATTCGCGGGTCAGTTCGGTGATCGAATAATATTCCCGCATCTGAGCTCCACCCTCGGCGGGACGAGAACGCGCCGCCTCAAAATACTGCCGGGCACGAGCCGTGGCGATCACACCGGCGGCAAGCAGGCCGCGCAGTTGAAAAACAACTTTGAGTCCGACCTGAGTCTCACACACAACTTACGTAAAAGTCAATCACGCCTGCGACCCACAACCGCTGGGCCACCGCCCTATCCGCTGCCGAGATGCAGCCACCATGTGGCCAGGCTGAGGAACGCCAGGAACCCGATCACGTCGGTAATCATCGTCGTGAAGATGGATGATGAAATGGCGGGGTCGGCGCCCAGCTTGTCGAGGAACAGCGGAATGAGAATGCCGCCCAGCGCCGCCGCCAGCATGTTCAGGACCATCGCCGCCGCGATGACGAAGCCGAGGTCGGGGTTGTGGAACCACAAACCGGCCACCAGGCCAAGGATTGCTGCGATGACGGCGCCATTGAGCAGCCCGACCATCACCTCGCGGCGGATAACGCGGCCGGCATTGTAGATGTCGAGGTCGCGGGTCGCCAACGCGCGCACCGTCACTGTCATCGTCTGCGTGCCGGCGTTGCCGCCGAGCGACGCGACGATCGGCATAAGCGCCGCCAGCGCCACCATCTCCTCGATGGTCGCCCCGAACATGCTGATGACGGACGCGGAGACGAAGGCGGTGCCCAGATTGACCAGGAGCCAGGGCACGCGCGAGCGCGAGGTGGCTGCGACCGTGTCGGACAGCTCTTCGTCGCCGACGCCGCCCATGCGCAGCAGATCTTCCTCGGCTTCCTGCTGGATGACGTCCACGACGTCATCGATGGTCAACACGCCGACGAGACGTTCGTTTTCGTCGACGACGGCGGCCGACAAGAGGTCGTATTGCTCGAATTCGCGCGCTGCCTCTTCCTGGTCCATCGTCGCGGGAATGGCGTGACGCGTCTCATGCATCACTTCTTCGATCTTGACCGCGCGCTTGGTGCGCAGGATCTGGTCGAGGTCGACGGCGCCCAGAAGCTTGAAGGTCGGATCGATCACGAACACCTGGCTGAAACGGTCAGGCAGGTCCTTGTCGTCGCGCAGATAGTCGATGGTCTGGCCGACCGTCCAGAATGGCGGCACGGCCACGAACTCGGTCTGCATGCGCCGGCCGGCAGATTCTTCGGGATAATCGAGCGACCGCCGCAGCCTGATCCGTTCGGTGAACGGCAGTTGCGCCAGAATCTCGTTCTGGTCCTCGGCGTCGAGATCTTCCAGGATGTAGACGGCGTCGTCGGAATCCAGTTCCTGCACCGCCTGGGCGATCTGGGCGTTGGGCAGGTTGTCGACGATGTCGAGACGAATCGCCTCGTCGACCTCGGTCAGCGCCGAGAAGTCGAAATCCGAGCCCATCAGTTCGACCAGCGCCAGCCGCTGTTCGGGCAGCAGCGCCTCGAGCAGGTCGCCTAGCTCCGACTGGTGCAGTCCAGATACGTCGCGCTTCAGCGTCAGCGTGTCGCGGTCGGCGATCGCCGCGCCGATATGGGCGAGATATGAGGCAAGGATCACCCCGTCCTCGCCGTAGATTTCGGCACCGGTGACGTCAGCGGCGTCGACGCCGTGCATGTGGTCGTGCTGGGCTTCCATCGGCGCGTCCCGCTAGCGGATTTCGGGATTCGGAGTGCGTTACCCCTAGCCCGCAAAGTGCGGGAATATCAAATGAAATGCGTCCCGTCGGCTGTGCGGCGCAAAGGCATTTCGCGGCTGTTTCAATCAGGCCACATGCTCGCTTGCGCAATGGCCGTGATCGGCCAGCACTTCGATGATGCGGCAATCGCAGATGCGGCCATGGCCGCATTCGTCGATCATGCGCGCCAGTTCGCCGCGCAGCATCTGCAGCTTGTCGATGCGCCGGTCGACCTCGCGCAGGTGCGCCTTGGCGATGCTGTCCGCCTGATGGCACGAAGCCTGAGGCTCCTGCGACATTGCCAGCAATTCGCGGATGTGGTCGACCTCGAACCCCAATTCGCGTGCGTGCCGGATGAAATTCAGCCGATCGATCTCGGCCTTGCCGTAGCGGCGCTGGTTGCCTTCGGTGCGCGGCGGCGCGGCGATCAGACCGATCTGCTCGTAGAAGCGAATGGTCGGAACCTTGACGCCCGTACGCCGGGCCAGTTCGCCGATCGGCAAATTCATCACAAAATACCCCTTGATCCTCTAGCCGCTAGAGATTCTAGCATCACTTCACATAGGAATGAAAGGATCCATCATGAATGACGCCAGCGCCGGCAAGACGCGATTTCGCGTGGGCGGCATGGATTGCGCGTCCTGCGCGACCAAGATCGAGAACGCGGTCAGCCGCCTGCCCGGCATCACCGAAGTCGGTATCTCTGTCTCGGCCGGCACGATGACAGTATCGCACTCGGGTGCGGCTCCCTCCGCCGAGATTACGCGCCAGGTAAAGGCGCTCGGCTATTCCGTGGCGATGCTTGGCGCAACGCGGGCCGTCGAAACCGGCGGCGCCAGGCATGTGCACGGACCCGGGTGCAATCACGATCATGCCGGGCACGATCATGCCGGGCACGATCATGCCGCCCACGACCACGGCACCCATTCGGGACACGACCACGGGGCGGCGGCAGCGAATGCCACGGACACCGGCCACGATCATTTCGATCTCGACGATGGCCCCTGGTGGCAGTCGCGCAAGGCCAGGCTGACGATCGCCTGCGGCGCAGCCCTGCTCGGCGCCTATGCCATCGGCCATTTCATCCCGCAGGCCGGGCACTGGGCCTTCCTGGCAGCGCTGGCCGTCGGCCTGATACCCGTGGCGCGGCGCGCCATGACCGCAGCCATAACCGGCACCCCCTTCTCGATCGAAACCCTGATGTCGATCGCCGCGATTGGCGCCGTCTTCATCGGCGCCACCGAAGAAGCGGCGATGGTGGTCCTTCTGTTCCTTATCGGCGAACTGCTCGAGGGCGTAGCCGCCCGTCGCGCCCGGGCCAGCATTCGCGGCCTTGCCGACCTGGTGCCCAAGACGGCGCTGATCGAGGAAATCGGCTCGACGCGCGAGGTTCCGGCCGATTCGATCCGTGTTGGCGCCATCATGCTGGTGCGCCCCGGCGACCGTGTTGCCGCAGATGGCATGATCGTCGAAGGTTCGAGCACGCTCGACGAAGCGCCCGTGACCGGCGAAAGCGTGCCCAAGGCGAAGGCGTCGGGCGACGAGGTCTTTGCCGGAACGATCAACACCGATGCCGTGCTCAAGGTCCGCGTCACTGCAGCCGCCGCCGACAACACCATCGCCCGCGTCATCAAGCTGGTCGAGGAGGCTCAGGAGAGCAAGGCCCCGACCGAGCGCTTCATCGATCGCTTCTCGCGCTACTACACTCCGGCGGTGCTGGTGGTCGGTGCCCTGGTCGCCATCCTTCCGCCGCTTGCCCTGGGGGCGTCGTGGTCGGAATGGATCTACAAGGGCCTGGCGATCCTGCTGATCGGCTGCCCTTGCGCGCTGGTCATCTCGACGCCCGCAGCAATCGCTGCCGGCCTCTCCGCCGGCGCGCGACGCGGCCTGCTGCTCAAGGGCGGCGCGGTGCTCGAAGGCATGCGCCGCGTCACGACGGTTGCGCTCGACAAGACCGGCACGCTGACCGAGGGCAAGCCCAAGGTCACCGACATCGTCGCCGTCACCCGGCCCGAGGCCAAGGTCCTGTCGCTCGCCGCGGCCCTTGAAACGGGCTCCAGCCATCCGCTCGCCGTCGCCATCCTGGCACGCGCCAAGGCCGACGGCGTGCCGGTACCCCCGGCGTCCGCCGCCAGGGCCATCGCCGGCAAGGGTGTGGCGGCGATGGTCGGCGGCGAGGACGTGCTGCTGGCCTCTGCCGCGGCGGCAGCAGCCATCGCGCCCCTGCCGGCCGAGCTTGCCCAGCGCATCGCCGGCCTGAACGCCGAAGGCAAGACTGTCTCTGTCCTGCTGGTCGACCAGCAGGTGGCGGGACTGCTCGCCATGCGTGACGAGCCGCGTCCCGACGCCATCGCCGCCCTCGCAACGCTGAAGGCCGACGGTATCGCCACGGTCATGCTGACCGGCGACAACGAGGCCACGGCGCGCGCCATCGGCACCGGGCTGGGCATACCCGTTCGCGCCGGGCTTTTGCCGGACGACAAGCAGCGAATCGTTCGCGAGCTGCAAAAGAGCGGCCAGGTGGTCGCCAAGGTGGGCGACGGCATCAACGACGCCCCTGCCCTTGCCGCTGCCGACTTCGGCATCGCCATGGGTGGCGGCACCGATGTCGCGCTCGAAACCGCCGACGCTGCCATCCTGCACGGCCGCGTGACCGACATCCCCGACATGATCGCGCTGTCGAAATCGGTGATGGGCAATATCGGCCAGAACATCACCATCGCGCTCGGCCTCAAGGCGGTGTTCCTGGTCACCACCATCGCCGGCATCACCGGTCTGTGGCCTGCCATCCTCGCCGACACCGGCGCCACCGTTCTGGTGACGGCAAACGCCATGCGCCTGCTTGCCTGGCGCGGGCGCTAGCGCGTTCAACAGCGGTTCTGGTCATCAGTGCGCGACTTCGGGCTTTCCTTAGTGTCCATGACTGGAAAAACAGACTCGATTTCCAGTAGGGATCATGCACATTTGCTGCGACCTTGCGCGCCCTGGCGGGCGGGCAAGGGTTGCGCCTGTTGCGCGCAGCAAATCGCCCTATAGCTTCGCTATGGAATTCACTTGAATCTGCACTCACTGCCTGAGGAACGTATGGCCGAAGCCGATAGTAGTTTGGAACAATCTGTGTCCACGGTTGGGGAGCATTGGCGCGACAGCCCATACTATGCCGATGCCGAACAATGGACACATATATTCTGGGGCGACCAAACCCATTTTCGACGGTTGTTCAATCAACTTGATCTGTCAGACGTCGTGGAATTGGCCTGTGGGCACGGGCGGCACGCGGAAAAAATGGCCCCCTTTGCTCGGCAACTAAGCCTGATGGACCTGCATGACAACAACATCGACATTTGTCGGAAACGCCTGGCTGGCCACCCAAACGTCAATTTCTATGCAAATAATGGCTATGATTTTCAGCCGATAGCCGACAATTCTCTGACTGCAATATTCTGCTACGACGCGATGGTTCACTTCAGCCCGGATATCGTCGCATCTTACCTGGCGGACGCCACCCGAGTGTTGCGCCAAGGTGGGATGGCACTGCTTCACCATTCAAACTACCCGGCACCGCCGGAAAATCATTATGGGCAAAATCCCCACGCCCGAAACCACATGACGCTCGAGCTGTTTCAACAACTCACGAAGGACGCTGGATTGGCGATCGTGGAGACGATACCGCTGCAGTGGGGACTGGTCCCCGATCTTGACCGGCTGTCGCTGGTTCGGAAGGCATAACTCTGCTTCGCAGAGCAATCCGCCGGCCCCTTTATGCGGGAAACGCGCTCAATACGGCGCAGCAATAGACTGCGTCGTCTGCTACCGACATGGCCAGGGTGAGAAGCCCCTGGACATGTCGAGACCTCGAACGGCAGGTACGCTACGGGCAATTTCGCGCTTCTTGGCTGCGGTCATCCGTCGGCCGGGCATCCCAGGTTGGCGGCGACTTAGGACTGCCCCGGCCTGCCTTCACTAGCCTGAGCACCAGCGCCGAGATCAAACATCCACAGCCCCCCGTCGTCCATGTGAGGGGGATGATATTGACGGTCCTGCGGAATAGGCTCGAGCCGCACACCGGTTTCATCCGCCAGATAGTCATAGCCGATGGGCTGGTCACGGCGATCAGGGTCGAGAAAACTGTACAGATCGCGCCGCGCCGCTCGCCGACCTGGATCGATCATTTTCAGATGATAGAGATTTAGCCCGCAGCGCATTTCCTTGAAGCCCGCATTCCGCGGATACCAAAGGTCATGCAATCCAGTGTCAGTTCGTTCTGAAGGGTTGAATGCTCGAAACAGGCAATAGCGGATCTTTGCTCCCCATATGCCATCGATGCGGTAACTGTCCGGCGCGTACAGTTCGCGAAAATTGAACCCCCACGCGATGCGCCCCTTCCTGCTGGTCAGTTCCGAGATTTGCGATGATACCGAACCTTCAAAGCGTTCGTCTGGATCTACCGCCAATATCCAATCGGCACCCGCGTTCCGCGCAGCCCCGATCAAGGCGCGTCGTCGCTCGACTTCATTGCTGAACACCCCCGTCGACAAGCGATCGTCATACGCTATCCAGCCATCGACAATCGGATCGATGTTTGCGAGCAAGTCTGGAACCAAGTGCGCATCAAAGCGGAAGCTGAAGACCGCAATTACCTTTTGCCTGCGCTTGAATATGGATTTCCATCGCGACATGCTTGGCTTGATATTGCTACTAATCACACGGCACCTTTTGAAATTCTAATCATTCAACATGATTCAGCTATTTGGCCGTCCATCGGGAAAACAGCACGCCGCCTGCTTTGGCACCCAACGTGATCCAGAATATCGGCATCGACATCATCACGAAGAATAGATCGCGCCCCCTCAGGCCAGAGCGCGCCAGGGCCCGTGCCGGACGCGATTGGCGCAGCACATCCCGGGCAATCTTCAAATGCGTCTTTCCCAATATCCGATGCATGTCTTGGCCATAGCGGACGCCACGTTGAAACTGATCCGCAATCAGCCGCGTAAGTCGCGTTTCATTGAGATGAACAGTCTGAACCTCGGGTTCCCAGACCGGCTGCAAGTCGTGCGGAAGCCTCTTCAAGAACTCGGTGTCTTCGCAAGTTTGGATGCTCTCGTTGAACTGACCGAACTCTTCGAAGAGTTTTCGATCGAACGAAGCGCCGAAGCGGATTGCAAGATGTTCTGGCAAGCCGGGCAGCCGACGCATGAACATACCGATGTAGCCAGCGCACGCGACCAAGTTGCGGGGATGGCTGTTCACGATGGCGCTGGACACCGCTCGCGCTCCGCGATGATGGCGAGACAGACGCTTTTCTACCCACCCAGCCCGCGCCCGACAGTCACTCGCCAGAAAAGCAACAAACGGCGCTTGTGTTTCGTCTATGCCACGATTGCGGGCCGCTCCGACATACAGGCGCTCCTTGTATTCGATGCATGGCACATCGATGCCTGCCCTATTGAGCACGCTGCGAACGTCACCCCCGCCAGAGTTGACCACGACGATCTCCGTAGGGAGATCCTGGTCCAGCAATGATCGAACAGCATCCACAACGTCCGTCGACGCCCTGTAGCAAAGTACGATCGTCGCGAGTTCACTCTGTCGGGCAAGCACGCAATGCATCTCCAAGCCGAACACTCTCAAAGGCCACCAAGGGAAGTGCCTTTAAGTGATACATGCACAATCTGCAATATGCCTGATACCTAATTACCACAACCTTTGCTTGCCGTTTTCGGATAGCAGTTGTGAGGCGGCGCACCTGCTTCGGATATTTGGGCATGAGCGGCCCAGCAGTCCCAAAACCGGAGCGCATTGCCCGCCGTCCGAGGAAAGGGCTCGACATCGGTCGACCGAATAGCGTCTCGACGATGACTTGATGAGATTTGTGAACGACCCACATCCCCAGACGATACATGAACCGTCGACAGCCCTTTGCGGGCGCAGGTCGCTGGGCAAGCCGCGCGCCCAAACGCAATCGTCGAGGATCATCAAGCCGCCGTAGTTTCGGCGATTGGTCTTGCGGGCAACGGCCCATGTTGCGCCGACACATCGCCAGAGCGATCGACGATCTGCACAAGGCGGTCGCGTTCCTCGACATGATGATGGCGATGAACCAGGCCGACGAACCCAGACTTCGTCGGGAAGCACAGCGATGCCAGGGAGCCTCAGGGCTGCTTGCGCAGAGGCCGCACAGGCAGGAATGAAATCATGGCCAGACTGCCTTTTTATTCCAAGACATCCTTGATTTTCTTGCCAAAATATTCGGATTCGGCCTAGACACAGCCCTGAAGAATACGAGCACATCGGCATACACGCCGGGTACGCCTGATCGGAACGGCCATGCTCACGGATCGTAGGGTGCAGCAGAATGCAAAGATCGACTTTGGACGGGGCCAATGCGACGCGCCTGCTTGCTGCATCGACCATCCTTCTCTTCCACCTGATCAGGATGCCTTCGCTGGAATTCCCTAGTTCGGTTCGTTACATCTACGAATTCGGCGGGTATGGCGTCCCCTTATTCTACATCCTAAGTGCCTTCGTGCTTTGCTATGGCTACTTCGGGAATTTGAACACCCGCTCGCAAGTTATTGATTTTTATGTGAGGCGGTTTTTCCGGATTGCTCCATTCTACTACTTCATGATGGCGATTTTCTTCGCGTGGCACTTGGTGGTATTTAACGGCTATGTTATACCACTGGACAAAATGTTTATTTCAGCAACGTTTCTGTTTAATCTCGTTCCGGGATACGCAGAAGGGGTTGTCTGGGCATCATGGTCCATCGGCGTCGAGATGCTCTTTTATGCAATATTTCCGCTCGTCTCCTGGCTCGCTTTTTCTTTGGGGAGGTCGGTTGCACTCTTTGCAACCGCTGTGTGCATCAACGCGGCCTGGCGCTACTTCTTCATCATTGGTAATGATGACAAGGTTCTGGCAAGCTTCGCCACCTCCTCAATTTTCAATCAACTTCATTACTTTGCGGCAGGGGTCGTTGCTTTTTGGGCTTGGAAGAAGTGGAACTCCATGGTTCCTCATCGGCTCGTGATCGCCGCGGCGCTGTTCTGCATTGGTCTTCTAGCAACCTTTGCTCCAAGTATCATGCACTACTATAGCAAGGTCTTTGGCGCCTTTTGGGCGACTGCGTTCGCCGCAACCTGGGCCGCGGCTTTGGCCTTGCTGGTTGCAGGCTTCGGATTTGACCGCTTCCGGCTCAAGTCGCTTGCATGGACCGCCAAGCTGGGGGAAGCCAGCTTCAGCATCTACCTATGGCATCCTCTCGTTATCGGCTCCCTGAACATGGCTGGCGCTTACAAGTGGCTATATGCTTCCCTGCCCGGCGTTGCTGCCCCGTTCTTCGCGAGTGCGGCACTAACATTTGCAATAGTTCTGCCGCTGTCATCGCTCTCTTACGAGTTCATAGAGAAACGGGCGAGTTTCATGCTTCGTCGCGCCTTCGTGAATGCAACGAAAGCCAGGCCCCCGATAACGATTTGACCACTGTCGCCTTGAGGGTGCCGCTGGCGATGCCAAGCACCGCTCTCGTTTTGGGAACGTGCCGATTACCGCGCCGGCGGGCACGGTTCTATCCATGGTATTTCCTCGCTATGCTTTGGGAAGGCAAACATCGCGCTCGTTGCAAATGGCAACGGGCGAAGCTAGCGTCGTGCGCCTGAGGAACAGGGGGACCGAATGTCAAGCTTACATGAAGAACTCTTGTCGGCCTACCCGCGTTGCGGGACGATTGAAGTATCACAGATCGTCGCTCCAGACGACAGCATGTTCAACTCTGGTCAAGCTTGGTACTTCCCGGTCGGGGCAAGCGGTCTGCGGGTGTGCCTGAATGCCATCTCTCGATCCGGTCTTGGCCAAGTTCGTCGGATTCTGGATATTCCTTGCGGCCATGGCCGGGTAGCACGATATTTACGAGCAGGCTTTCCCGACGCTTCGATGTTTTATTGCGACATCGACCGAAGCGGCGTTGACTTTTGTGCCGAGACACTGGGCGGCCATGGCATCTATTCCGAACCGGACCTGACTGCGGTAGATCTGCCCGGCGACCTCGACCTGATTTGGGTAGGCTCGCTGTTCACCCACGTCGACGAGGCGCGCACGAAACTCTGGCTTGAGCACCTGAGCTCTCGGCTTTCCCCGATGGGCGTTCTGGTTGCCACGTTCCACGGTCTCTACTCGATCATCGAGCATTCGCTCCGGCCCATGATCAACCCCACCGGGTGGGCAGAGATCATGCGCCAGTTCGAGCAGGGAGGCTACGGTTACGCTGCATATACGGAACACGACATGGGCGACTATGGCGTTTCCCTTGTAAGGCCGTCCAAGCTCATCGACATTGCTACATCAATCCCGGAAACGCGTGTTCTCTCCTTTACCGAACGGGCGTGGGCCAACAATCACGACGTTCTCGTTGTCGCGAAACCTGGCAGGGCGAGCCTTATCAGAATTTGAACACCGTCGCCTTGAGGGTGCCGCTGGCAGAGGTCGGGTTAGCGTCGATAATGAAATACTCAAACTGCGACGGGCCGGCGATTGGCGCCCCGATGCCCTTGTTGCCAGTGTTGAGGCCAATGGCGGCAGGGGTCGACATATGACCGACGTTCTCCCTGATGATGCAGTTGCGCCGCGCTGCCCAAAAACCGCAACGCATTGCCCGCCGTCCAAGGAAAGGCTCCCATTGCCCTCGGTCGACCGAATAGCGTCTCGACGATGACTTGATGAGATTTGTGGACGACCCTCACATCACCAGACGATACCATGAACCGTCGACAGCCCCACGCGGGCGCAGGTTGCTGGGCAAGTCGCGCGCCCTACGCGATCGTCGAGGATCATCACGCCGCCAGGGTCAAGCATAGCCAGGCACGGACAATGGGAGGTTGCGGTGTCGCGCGCATGACCTGCGTTCACGTAATGACGCTGAACTTTTGTCCTTCGACAACCAGTCTGCCCCAGCTGAATTGGAGCGCTCGAAGGGGGTGCGCGTGTAACGCTACAGAAAATCTGCGCAAAATCTTGAATTGTTTCAGGAAAGTCCAGCTGGTCCCGGATCGCCGCAAGCTGCCGGCGCTGGGGCCGATCAGCCGATCAAGTGACTTGGTGATCACCTGAAAAGTGATGGTGCGGTCGAGAAGACTCGAACTTCCACGGGTTGCCCCACAGCGACCTCAACGCTGCGCGTCTACCAATTCCGCCACGACCGCACTGTCACAGAGGGCCGGTCCGAACCGGCTCGCGGCATGTAGCAAATCGTTTCCGGGGAGACAAGCGCCCTCGACGATATTCTCCAATCAATCTGCATACCCCAACGGAAAGCAGCGACATTTGTCCACAATGGCGGCCATGGCAGCCCTGGCACTGGACGTTTCGGGCCTGAGAAGCCATATCAGGCACAAGAACGGACCCAGACAATGACCGAACGCAGCCTGATCGCCACGTCGTTTTTGCCCATTTCCGGCTCCTCGCCTGTCGAATGGCGAATCGAGCCCGGCCTCACCCCTTACGATCGGGCGCTGGCCTTCATGGAATCGCGCGCCGACCAGATTCGCCAGGGCACGTCAGGCGAGCTTGTCTGGCTTGTCGAGCATCCCCCGATCTACACCGCGGGCACCAGCGCGCAGGAATCGGATCTCGTCGATCCCGACCGCTTTCCGGTGTTCAAGACCGGACGTGGCGGCGAATACACCTATCACGGGCCGGGACAGCGCGTGGCCTATGTCATGCTCGATCTCAAGCGCCGACGCGAAGACGTCCGCGCCTTCGTTGCAGCACTGGAGGCATGGATCATCGAGGCACTTGCGTCGTTCAATGTGAAGGGCGAGCGCCGCGAAGATCGTGTCGGCGTTTGGGTGGTCAGGCCCGATCGCCCGGCCCTGCCCGGCGGGTCGCCGGCCGAAGACAAGATCGCCGCCATCGGCATCAGGTTGCGCCGCTGGGTTTCCTTCCACGGCATAGCGATCAATGTCGAACCGGAACTCGGCCACTTCTCCGGCATTGTGCCTTGCGGCGTCAGCGACCATGGCGTGACAAGCCTGGTCGACCTTGGCCTGCCGGTGACGATGGACAACCTCGATGTCGCCCTGAAGGTTGCATTCGAGAATATCTTCGGTCCGGCGGAAGTTCCCCTCGCAGCGCTCAGCGAGACTGCCTGAGACCACTCTTGGTGATCCGGGGCCCGGATGACGGAACGCGGGCTGGAGCCGCACGCACAGGGGCATTGCCCCGTAGCCGCCGTCGGTGGAGCCCGCGGGCGACGAGCTGCGGGCAAGCCCGCACCCCTTGTCCAAATACAGGGAACAGGTCCCCAGCGGGCGCTCGTCAGAGCGCGCCGATCCACATGGCCATCGTGACAAGAAAGGCGCTCATGCACACCATCGAGACGACATCCTGGATCAGATCGGTCATAACTCGCTCCTGTTTTTAATATGTTCGTAATTTGTTCTATTTTTGTTCAAATGTCAACGCGAGCCATTGCGTTGCGGCGGCAGGCAGCCACGGCAAGAGAATCGACAGTAAACAAAGGATTTATGCGCGCGAGCGCCAGCCGTCCTCCGTTAAGGAAAGCGGCTCAGCGCGCGATCTGAAGCAAATTGAGCGGAGACCTGGTATCCAGGGGCAGTCGTGGACGACAGCAGCGGATAGGCGCACAGCCCGCGCGCGCCGGCACCGTCAGCGTCCGGCACGCCGCGCCAGGCGCTAGCGCAGCGCCACGACCTTGCCGTCGGCCAGCGTCACCCGACGGTCCATGCGCGCGGCGAGTTCGTGATTGTGGGTCGCGATCATCGCCGCCAGCCCCGACTGCCTGACCAGCGCCGAAAGCGCGTCGAACACATAGCCGGCGGTCACCGGATCGAGATTGCCGGTCGGCTCGTCGGCCAGCAGGACCAGGGGCGCATTGGCGACCGCACGGGCGATCGCCACGCGCTGCTGTTCGCCGCCCGACAATTCGGACGGCCGATGCTGCGCCCGCTTGCCGATCTTCATGTATTCGAGCAGCATGCCTGCCCGCTCGCTCGCTTCCTTGCGCGACAGACCTTTTACCAGCTGCGGCATCATCACGTTTTCCAGCGCCGAGAATTCCGGCAGCAGGTGATGGAACTGGTAGACGAAGCCGACGTCGTTGCGGCGGATCGCGGTGCGTTCGTCATCCGACAGCCGCCCGCAGGCGCGTCCGTTGAGGATGACATCGCCAGCGTCGGGCCGCTCGAGCAGCCCGGCCGTGTGCAGCAGCGTCGACTTGCCGGCGCCGGAAGGCGCCACCAGCGCCACCATTTCGCCGGGCTTCAGCGAAAAGTTGGCGTTGTTGAGGATCGTCAGCTTGCGAGACCCCTGCTCATAGTGGCGTTCGACGCCCTTGAGCTCGATAACGGATTCGATGCCCATCATTCGTACCTCAGGGCTTCGACAGGATCGAGCTTGGCTGCGCGCCAAGCCGGGAACAGCGTCGCCAGGAACGACAGCACCAGCGCCATCAGCACCACCGAAATCGTCTCGCTCACGTCCATCTTGGCGGGCAACTGGCTCAGGAAGTAGAGCTCGGGATTGAACAGCACCGTGCCCGAAAGCCACGAAAAGAACTGCCGGATGCGCTCGACATTGAGGCAGATGACGACGCCGAGCAGCACGCCGGCGATCGTACCGGTCATGCCGATGGCAGCACCTGTCATCAGGAAGATGCGCATCACCGCACCGCGTGTCGCGCCCATGGTGCGCAGGATCGCGATGTCGCGGCCCTTGTCCTTGACCAGCATGATCAGGCCCGAAATGATGTTGAGCGCAGCCACCAGCACGATCAGCGTCAGGATCATGAACATGACGTTGCGCTCGACCTGCAGCGCCGAGAAGAAGGTCTGGTTGCGCTGGCGCCAGTCGGTCAGGAAGATCGGCCGTTGCGCCGCCTCCTCGACCTTGGGCTTGATCGCATCGACATTGTCGGGATCGTCGAGATAGATCTCGATCGAGCCCACCTTGCCTTCCGAATTGAAATAGAGCTGCGCCTCGTTGAGCGGCATGAAGACGATCGAGCTGTCATACTCCGACATGCCCACTTCGAAGATGCCGACGATCGGATAGGCCTTGACGCGCGGCGTCGTCCCCATCGGGGTGACGTCGCCGTCAGGCGAAACCAGCGTGATGCTGTCGCCCAGCACCAGCCCCATGTTTTCGGCCATGCGCCGGCCAACCACCACGCCGTCGCTGCCGTCGAAGCCGACAATCGAGCCCTGCTTGATGTTGTTGGCGACCAGCGTCACCTTGCCGAGGTCCTCGCCGCGGATGCCGCGCACCAGAGCGCCGGAACCGCTGCTGACGTTACCCTGGGCCAGCACCTGGCCTTCGACGAGCGGAATGGCGTACTTGACCCCTGCAACGCCGTTGATGCGGCCAGCCACTGCGGCATAGTCCTCGAGCGGCGTGTCGATCGGCGTGACGATGAGATGGCCGTTGACGCCGAGGATGCGCGTCAAGAGCTCGGCACGAAAACCGTTCATCACCGCCATCACCACGATCAGCGTGGCGACCCCAAGCATGATGCCGAGGAAGGAGATCGATGCGATCACCGAGATGACCGTTTCCTTGCGCTTCGAACGAAGGTAGCGCCAGGCCACCATGCGCTCGAACACCGAAAACGGTCCAGCGCCCGCCGGTTTCGCCGCCGCTTGTTGGCTCATGCGGCAACGCCCAGCTTGCCAAGCGCCTCGGCGACCGGCAGCGTCACGCGCTCGCCGCTCTTGCGGTTCTTGAGCTCGACTTCGCCTGCAGCCGCACCGCGCGGCCCGACGATCACCTGCCACGGCAGGCCGATCAGGTCGGCGGTGGCAAACTTGCCGCCGGCGCGCTGGTCGGTGTCGTCGTAGAGCACGTCCTTGCCGGCAGCCTCGAACGCCGCATACAGTTCGGCGCAGATGCGGTCGCACTCGGCGTCGCCAACCTTCATGTTGATCAGGCCGATGTCGAACGGCGCGATCGATTCCGGCCAGATGATGCCGTTCTCGTCATGGCTCGCCTCGATGATGGCGGCGATCAGGCGGCTCGGACCGATGCCGTAGGAGCCCATCGAAACGAAGTGCTCCTTGCCGTCGGGGCCGGTCACCTTGGCCCCCATCGGCTTCGAATACTTCTCGCCGAAATGGAAGATGTGGCCGACTTCGATGCCGCGCGCCGAAACCTTGTCTGCCTCGGGCACCGCATCCCATGCAGCCTCGTCGTGCATCTCTTCGGTCGCGGCGTAAGGCGTCGTCCACCGCTGTACGATTCCGCCGATTTCGCCGTCATTGGCAAAGTCGACATCGGCGCCGGGAACCGGCAGCGACAGGTAGTCGCGATGGCAGAACACCTGGCTTTCGCCGGTGTCGGCCAGGATGATGAATTCGTGGCTGAGGTCGCCGCCGATCGGGCCGGTGTCTGCACGCATCGGGATCGCCTGCAGGCCCATCCGCGTGAAGGTGCGCAGATACGACACGAACATGCGGTTGTAGGCGGCCTTCGCGCCCTCGTAGTCGAGGTCGAACGAATAGGCGTCCTTCATCAGGAATTCGCGGCTGCGCATGACGCCGAAGCGCGGACGCACCTCGTCGCGGAACTTCCACTGGATGTGGTAGAGGTTGAGCGGCAGGTCCTTGTAGGACTTGACGTAGGAGCGGAAGATTTCCGTCACCATCTCTTCGTTGGTCGGGCCGAACAGCATGTCGCGCTCATGCCGGTCCTTGATGCGCAGCATTTCCTTGCCGTAGTCGTCGTAGCGGCCACTTTCGCGCCAAAGGTCGGCCGACTGGATGGTCGGCATCAGGATTTCGAGCGCCCCTGCCCGGTCCTGCTCCTCGCGCACGATGCGGCACACCTTGTCGAGCACGCGCTTGCCCAGCGGCAGCCACGAGAAGCTGCCCGCCCCCTGCTGCCTGATCATGCCGGCGCGGAGCATCAGGCGATGCGAGACGATGTCCGCCTCGCGGGGATTCTCTTTCAGGATAGGCAGGAAATAGCGCGACAGACGCATCGAATGTTCCATGAAAACGCAGATGCCGGAATCGGCAAATTGATGAGGCTTGCTTGAACGCGCTTCATAGCCATTTCATGGCCGGATGGAAACCCGCGCCTCGTTTCAAAGCAGCGTCAGATTGCCCTGATTGATTGCAAGGCAGCGCCTGCACACCACTTGTGCAATGCAGCACAGGAATGCCCCTTCAGAAGCAAATTTCCGCGTGACAATTCATTTCGGCTTGGTCTAATGTGCCCTGATAACCGAGAGGGCGGAGCATAAATCCGCTCTCCTACGCGGTCAAAGTCTTGGGAGGATGCGATCTAGGCGCGGTAACTCGCAGCCGCCGGATAACGGAAAGCGGATCGGACGCGTTTAAATTGCAAGGCTTCGTGCCTTGCTTTTTTTTTGCATTTACATCTACTTGCAACGCGATGCTCAAGCACCATGGCGCAACGCCGGCGCTCAAACTTACTGAGTTGGCGCATCGTGCTTTGCGAAAATCGGGTCCGATTTTCGGGCCGATGCGCTAGACTAGTTGGAGCGTGGCAACAGGTTGGGGATGTCGTCGAAGTTGTAGCCGAGTCCCTTGGTGACGCCGTAGAAGCCGCCCATCAGCACCGCCGTGACAATTGTCGTCCAAAGCATGGCGCGGAGCATGTGCGGGCCGCGCGGAGCACTCGCCTCGGTCCCCAACGTCACATCCTTGTCGTCGTCCTGCGTCTTCAGCCCGAAAGGCAGGATGGCAAACAGCGTCAGCCACCAGAAGACGAAATACATCGCGGCGATTGAAATCCAGGTCATGCCTGCTCCAATTCGACCAGAGTGCCCTGGAAGTCCTTCGGGTGAAGGAACAGCACCGGCTTGCCATGCGCGCCGGTCTTGGGATTGCCGTCGCCAAGCACGCGGGCGCCCGAGGCCTTGAGATGGTCGCGCGCCGCGAGGATATCGTCGACCTCGTAGCAGACGTGATGCATGCCGCCGGATGGGCTCTTGGCCAGGAACGCCGCGATCGGCGAGTTCTCGCCCAGCGGCTCGAGCAGCTCGATCTTGGTGTTGCCGACGTCGATGAACACCACGGTCACGCCATGCTCGGGCAATGCCTGAGGCTCGGTGACCTTGGCGCCGAGGGTGTCGCGATAGACCGCGCTCGCCGCAGCGAGGTCAGGCACGGCGATGGCAACGTGATTGAGGCGTCCAAGCATTGATCCAAATCCCAGCGAATGGCGAATGGTGAGCAGGCAATTGGAAGAGACGATCGCGGATCGCTCTATTCGCCATGCGCTACGCCCATTCGCTCACCTTGTGACGAACACAGTCACCAGCGGTTTCTTGCCCCAGGCTTCGTTGGCAGCACCTCGCACCGCGCGACGAACAGCTTCCTGGACCAGGTCGAGGTCTTTTCGGCGCGCGCGGGGTATCGAGTCCACGGCGCCTATTGCCGCATCGAGCATCAACTCTTCGAGAGCGTCGCCGCCGGCGTCCGCTTCGGCCACGCCGATGGCAACCAGATCGGGGTCTCCAGACAACTCGTACTTGTCATCGAGCACGACATTGACCGCAACATGGCCGGCAAATGACAGCTTGCGCCGGTCGCGGATGCCCATTTCCTCGTCCGAGCCGATCAGCTTGCCGTCCTTGAAGACGCGACCGAAAGGCACCTGGTCGATGATCTCGGCGGCGCCCGGCCACAGCCTCAGCATGTCGCCGTCGCGGATCTGCGCCACTTCGGGAATGCCGCACATCGCCATCAGCGACCCCTGGCCGACCAGATGGGCTGCCTCGCCATGCACCGGCACGCCGATGCGCGGACGAACCCATTCGTACATTCGCTTGAGCTCGCTGCGGCGCGGGTGGCCGGAGACGTGCACCAGCGCGTCGCCGTCCTCGATGATCTTCATGCCCTGGTCGATGAGCAGGTTCTTGATCTCGAGGATGGCCTTTTCGTTGCCGGGAATGGTACGCGACGAAAACACCACCGTGTCGCCGGGCGACAGCGCCACCGTCTTCATCTCGTCGCGGGCAAGCTTGGCAAGGGCTGCGCGCGGCTCGCCCTGGCTGCCGGTGCAGATGACGACGAGGTTTTCGCGCGGGATGTAGCCGTAATCCTCTTCGGAGACGAACTCCGGCAAGCCATCCATGTAGCCGAGCTCGCTCGACACATCGATGACGCGTTTGAGCGAACGGCCCATGACCAGAACCTGGCGGCCGGCGTCGCGCGCGGCTTCCGCGATCGAGCGGATGCGGCCAACATTCGACGAGAAGGTGGTGACCGCGACCCGGCCCTTGGCCTCTTCGATCACCTTGCGGATGCCCTGCCCGACCTGCTGCTCGGACGGGGAGTCGCCTTCGCGCAGCGCATTGGTGGAATCGCAGACCAGCGCCAGCACGCCCTTGTCGCCGTAGGCGCGGAACCGCGCCTCGTCGGTCATCGGGCCGATTTCCGGCGCCGGATCGATCTTCCAGTCGCCGGTGTGGATCACCGTTCCGGCGGGCGTGGTGATCGCAAGCGACACCGGCTCGGGAATCGAGTGACTGACCGCGATCGCCTCGATCTCGAACGGGCCGATCGAAAACTTCTCGCCGGCGCGGTAGACGGTGACCGGGATCTTCGGCGCACCCTGCTCGGACTGGCGCTTGGCTTCGAGCAGGCCCGCCGCGAACGGCGTCATCCACACTTGAGCCTTGAGCTTGGGCCAGGTGTCGAGCAGCGCGCCATAATGGTCTTCATGGGCATGGGTGATGACGATGCCGCGCAGGTTCTTCAGATCGTCCTCGATGAAACGCGTGTCGGGCAGCACCAGGTCGACGCCGGGCAGCGTCGCGTCGGGGAATGTCACGCCGACGTCGATGATGATCCATTCGCGAGCGTTCGCGGGGCCAAACCCATAAAGGGCGAAGTTCATGCCGATCTCGCCGACGCCACCGAGCGGCACGAATACGAGCTCGGCGTTTTCCGCTTTCGCCATACCAGAAATCCTTTCAGGCCTTTCAGGCCGCGCCGGCAGATGCAACCGCGCCGAAATGCACGTCGCCCGCGGCGATCTTTACCGTTTCACCTTTAGCGTCACGGATGACGAAGCGGCAATCCTCGTCTATGGTTTCGAAGACGCCGCGTACCACATTTCCATCGACGCGCACGGCCACTTCACTGCCCAGTCCAGCCGCCCGAGCAAGCCAGCGCTTGCGAATGGCTGCCAGCCCCCGGCCTTCGGCCCAGATGCGTTCATTGTCGCTCCACGCATCCGACAACGCCAGAAACAGCGTCTCGGCGTCGACGGTCGAGCCCAGGGTTACAAGAGACGTCGCCGGGTACGGCACGTCGCTCGGATGGGCGACGACATTGACGCCGATGCCGATGCCGATGGCCAGGCGCCCCTGCGACAGCAGCGTGGACTCAAGAAGAATGCCCGCCATCTTGGCGCCTGAAGCCAGGACGTCGTTCGGCCACTTCAGCTCGAAACGCTTGATGCCCTGGCCCGTGCCGCCATCGACGCCGACCGAAAAGCGAGCGTTGGGGGCAACGGCGTCGAGCGCATCGGCAAGGGCAAGACCGGCGACAAATCCGAGGGTCGCCGCATGTTGCAGGTCGTGGTCGAGAACCTTGAGCAGCGTCGCGGCGAGGTTACCCTCGGGCGTCGCCCAGACGCGACCACGCCGGCCGCGTCCGCTCTCCTGCTTCTTCGAGACGATCCAGAGCTTGCCCGGATCGCCGGCCAGCGCGCGTTCTATGGCCAGCGCGTTGGTCGACCCGACCGTCTCGTGGGCTTCCAGGCGGAAACCGTCGGCGACGGCTGTCGGTGCGAGCTGGAACCGCATGCCGTCAGAAGAAGGTCTTGGCAGCAGCGCTCGCCATCTGGCCGATCGGACCGCCGATCAGCACGTAGAACAGGACGAACGCGCCGGACAGGCCGAGCACCAGGCGAAGCTCGCCGGCCATCGGCTGGAAGCCGCCAACCGGCTCATCGAACCACATGACCTTGATGATGCGCAGGTAGTAGAATGCGCCGACCACCGAAGCCAGGACACCAATGATCGCAAGTGCGTAGAGATTGGCGTCGATTGCCGCAAGGAACACGTACCATTTCCCCCAGAACCCGGCGAGCGGCGGAATGCCGGCCAGCGAGAACATCAGGATGGTCAGGATCGTCGCCATCATCGGATTGGTCGAGGACAGGCCGGCGAGATCGGAGATCTGTTCGACATTGCCGTCCTTGCGCCGCATCGCCAGGATGAAGGCGAAGGTGCCAAGCGTCATCACGAGGTAGATCAGCATGTAGATGACCACGCCGCGCACGCCGGCTTCGCTGTTGGCGGCAAGGCCGACCAGCGCGTAACCCATGTGACCGATCGACGAATAAGCCATCAGGCGCTTGATGTTCCTCTGGCCGATCGCCGCGAACGAGCCGAGCACCATCGAGGCGATCGAAATGAACACGATGATCTGCTGCCAGTCCGAACCGATCGGCTCGAAGGCGCCCATGGTGACGCGAACAATCAGTGCCATTGCCGCCATCTTGGGGGCAGCGGCGAAGAATGCCGTCACCGGCGTCGGCGCCCCCTCATAGACGTCGGGCGTCCACATGTGGAACGGAACCGCCGAGATCTTGAAACACAGGCCGGCCAGCACGAACACCAGGCCGAACACCAGGCCGAGCTGACGCTCGCCGCCGGTGAGAGCAGCAGCGATCGCCTCGAACGAGGTGTGACCGGTGTAGCCGTAAACCAGGCTGATGCCGTAGAGCAGCATGCCCGAGGACAGCGCGCCCAGCACGAAATACTTCAGGCCGGCTTCGGTCGACCGCACATTGTCGCGGTTGATCGCGGCAATGACATAGAGCGCCAGGGACTGCAGCTCGAGGCCGAGATACAGTGCCAGCATGTCGTTGGCCGAGATCATCAGCAGCATGCCCAGCGTCGCCAGCATGACCAGTACCGGGAACTCGAACTTGTCGAACTTCTCGGCCTTGGCGAAGCCAACCGACATGATCAGCGTCACGACCGCGCCAAGCAGCGTCAGAAGCTTCATGAAACGGGCGAACGGATCGGAAATGAAGGCCGTGCCGAATGCCGCGCCGTCATGGCCGAACACCAGCATCCAGGCGCCGGCGGCAATCAGCAGCGCAACGGCAAGGCCGGTCACCGTGGTGTTGGCCCGCTCGCCGGAGAACACGCCGACCATCAGCAGCGCCAGCGCGCCGACGGCGATGATCAGCTCCGGAGCGGAGAGAGAGAGGCTCGAAAGGAGTTCGGGCGTCATGGTTCGCAAAACCCCTTAGTTCGCCGCCGCGGTCTGCGCGGCATCGATCGATACGGTTACGTTGTTGATCAACGCCTTCACCGATGCCGTCGTGACATCGAAGACGGGCGTCGGATAGACGCCGTAGAAGATCACCAGGATCACCAGCGGATAAAGGACGACCTTCTCGCGGACCGACAGGTCGAACAGACCCTTGAGGCTTTCCTTGGTCAGCGCGCCGAAGATCACGCGGCGGTAGAGCCACAATGCATAGGCAGCCGACAGGATGACGCCGGTGGCCGCGAACAGCGCCACCCAGGTGTTGACCTGGAAGATGCCGAACAGCGTCAGGAACTCGCCGACAAAGCCGGAAGTGCCGGGCAGACCGACATTGGCCATGGTGAAGATCAGGAAGGCGACAGCGTATTTCGGCATGTTGTTGACCAGGCCGCCATAGGCCGCGATCTCGCGGGTGTGCATGCGGTCGTAGACGACGCCGACGCAGAGGAACAGCGCGCCCGAAACCAAACCGTGGCTGAGCATCTGGAAGATCGCGCCCTGCACGCCCGCCTCGTTCATCGCGAAGATGCCCATGGTGACGTAGCCCATGTGGGCGACCGACGAGTAGGCGATCAGCTTCTTCATGTCTTCCTGCATCAGCGCCACCAGCGAGGTGTAGATGATGGCGATGACCGAAAGCGTGAACACGAACGGCGCGAAGAAGTCCGAGGCCAGCGGGAACATCGGCAGCGAGAAGCGCAGGAAGCCGTAGCCGCCCATCTTCAGCAGGATGCCCGCCAGGATGACCGAACCGGCTGTCGGCGCCTCGACGTGCGCGTCGGGCAACCAGGTATGAACCGGCCACATCGGCATCTTCACCGCAAACGAGGCGAAGAAGGCCAGCCATAGCCATGTCTGCATGCTGGCCGGGAAGTCATGCGCCATCAGCGTCGGGATGTCGGTCGTGCCCGCCTGCCAGAACATCGCCATGATGGCCAGAAGCATCAGCACCGAGCCGAGCAGCGTGTAGAGGAAGAACTTGAAGCTGGCATAGACGCGGCGCTTGCCACCCCAGACGCCGATGATGATGAACATCGGGATCAGGCCGGCTTCGAAGAACACGTAGAACAGCACGATATCCAGCGCGCAGAAAACGCCGATCATCAGCGTTTCCAGGATCAGGAACGCGATCATGTATTCCTTGACGCGCTTTTCCACCGACTCCCAGCTTGCCAGGATGCACAGCGGCATCAGGAAGGTGGTCAGGATCACGAACAGCATCGAAATGCCGTCCACGCCCATGTGGTAGGAAATGCCGGAGTCGAGCCAGGCCATCTTTTCGACGAACTGGAAGCCGGTCTCGGCGTCGTCGAAATAGAACCAGATCAGCAGCGACACCACGAAGGTGAACACCGTGGTCAGCAGCGCGACATTGCGGATGTTGCGGCGCGCCGCATCACCGTCGTCCCTGATCAGAAGGATCAGGAACGCACCGACCAGCGGCAGGAAGGTGATCAGCGAGAGAATGGGAACGCCGGACATCAGAAGGAGCTCCCAAGCATCATCCAGGTAACTAGGGCCGCCACGCCGATCAGCATGGCGAAGGCATAGTGGTAGAGGTAGCCGGTCTGCAGCTTGACGACACGGTTGGTTACATCGACGACGCGCGCCGAGATACCGTCTGCGCCGAAGCCGTCGATCAGCCAGCCGTCGCCCTGCTTCCACAGGAAGCGGCCGAGCCACTTGGCCGGACGAACGAACAGGAAGTCATAGAGTTCGTCGAAGTACCACTTGTTGAGCAGGAAGGCATACAGGCCGCGGTGGCGCTGAGCCAACACCTTCGGAGCCTCCGGCGAGCGGATGTAGAAGATGTAGGCGACGACAAATCCCGACAGCATCGCAACGAATGGCGCAAGCTTCACCCACATCGGCACGCTGTGGAAGTCGTGCAGGATGTGGTTGGTGTCGAGCGTGAACAGCGCGCCCTTCCAGAATTCGGCATAGGCTTCGCCGATGAAGTAATCGTGGAACACGACGCCTGCAAACAGCGCACCGACAGCCAGGATGAACAGCGGCACCAGCATCACCGGCGGCGATTCATGCACATGGTGCATGACGTCGGCGGTGGCGCGCGGCTTGCCGTGGAAGGTCATGAAAATCAGCCGCCACGAATAGAAGCTGGTGAAGCAGGCGGAGATGACCAGGGCGATGAAGGCGAAGATCGCAACCGCGTTGTGGCCGACGAACGCACCTTCAATGATCGCATCCTTGGAGAAGAAGCCGGCGGTGCCGATGATCGTCGCCGGGATGCCGACGCCGGTCAGGGCAAGCGTGCCGATGACCATCATCCAGTAGGTGGACGGGATCAGCCTGCGCAGGCCGCCCATCTTGCGCATGTCCTGCTCGTCGGAAACGGCGTGGATGACCGAGCCGGATCCCAGGAACAGCAGCGCCTTGAAGAAGGCGTGCGTGAACAGGTGGAAGATCGCAGCCGAGTAGAAGCCGAGGCCGAGCGCCACGAACATGTAGCCGAGCTGCGAGCAGGTCGAATAGGCGATGACGCGCTTGATGTCGTTCTGCACCAGGCCGACGGTTGCCGCGAAGAATGCGGTGAACGCGCCGATGAAGGTCACGACCGTCAGCGCCGAGTGCGACAGTTCGAACACCGGCGACAGGCGCGCCAGCATGAACACGCCGGCGGTGACCATCGTCGCCGCGTGGATCAGCGCCGACACGGGCGTCGGGCCTTCCATGGCGTCCGGCAGCCAGGTGTGCAGCGGCACCTGGGCGGACTTGCCCATGGCGCCCATGAACAGCAGCAGGCAGACCACGGTGACCGCGACATGCTTGTCGAGTGCGTAACCCAGGAAGACGAGCACGGTATCGCCGTGATCGGCGCCCTCGGCCGGCAGGTAGCCGGCAGCATTGGCGAAGATCGTGCTCAGATTGACCGAGCCGAACAGAACGAAAATGCCGAAAATGCCGAGCAGGAAGCCGAAGTCGCCGATACGGTTGACGACGAAAGCCTTGATGGCCGCGGCGTTTGCGGACGGCTTCTTGTACCAGAAACCGATCAGCAGGTAGGACGCGAGGCCCACCCCTTCCCAGCCGAAGAACATCTGGACGAGGTTGTCCGAGGTCACCAGCATCAGCATCGCGAAGGTGAACAGCGACAGATAGGCGAAGAAGCGCGGCCGATGCGGATCGTGGTGCATGTAGCCGATCGAGTAGATATGCACGAGCGACGACACCGTGTTGACCACGACCAGCATGACCACGGTCAGCGTGTCGATGCGCAACGCCCAGTCGGCCTGCAGGCCGGCGACGTCGAGGAAGCGCAGCACCGGCACGGTGAACGCCTCGGCGTGGCCGATACCGACATTGATGAAGGCCACCCAGGACAGCACCGCCGACACCACCAGGAAACCGGAGGTGACATATTCGGAAGCCTTGGCTCCGATGGCGCGGCCGAACAGGCCTGCGATCAGGAAACCTGCGAGCGGAAGGAAGACGATTAGCTGGTACATGTTAGTCCCGTCAGCCCTTCATCATGTTCACGTCTTCGACCGCGATGGAGCCGCGGTTGCGGAAGAATACGACCAGAATGGCAAGCCCGATTGCCGCTTCGGCAGCAGCAACCGTCAGCACGAACAGCGCAAACACCTGTCCGACGAGATCGCCGAGCTGGGCCGAGAACGCCACGAAGTTGATATTGACCGCAAGCAGGATGAGTTCGATCGACATCAGGATGACGATGACGTTCTTGCGGTTCAGGAAGATGCCGAACACGCCAAGCGTGAACATGACAGCCGATAGCGTGAGATAGTGCGCGATGCCGACAACCATGGTCAGATTCCCTTGCCCGTCTCGACCTTCTTGACCTCGATCGCGGTAGCCGGCGTGCGGGCGACCTGAGCCGGAATGCTCTGGCGCTTGACGTTCGGCTTGTGGCGCAGCGTCAGCACGATGGCGCCGATCATGGCGACCAGAAGCACGAGGCCGGCGATCTGGAAGAAGTAGATGTAGTCTGTGTACAGGATGTCGCCGAGTGCTGCCGTATTGTGGCGCGTGGCGATATCTGGCGTCGGCTGTGCGACAGCAGTCGCCAGCTTCGGCGCGAATGCGTAGCCGCCGGTCACCACGATCAGTTCGGCGGCGAGGATGAGGCCGACCAGTGCGCCGATCGGCGCATATTGCAGCGCGCCCGACTTGAGTTCGGCGAAGTCGACGTCGAGCATCATGACGACGAACAGGAACAACACCGCCACCGCGCCGACATAGACGACGAGCAGGATCATCGCCAGGAACTCGGCGCCGGTCAAAAGGAACAGGCCCGCCGCGTTGAAGAACGTCAGGATCAGGTAGAGCACCGAGTGAACCGGGTTGCGCGCCGAAATGACCATGAAGGCCGACGCCACCGCGATGAAGGCGAAGAGGTAGAAAAATACCGCTTCAAGTCCGTTGAGCATGGGTTCCCCCGGGTTTCCTTTCGGTCAGCGCGCCTGTGCGCCCTGCCCTGTTCACGTCCTCGCTCCGCCTCCGGAGCTGGCCGCGCGTTCCTTAGACGAGCCGTACCGGCCCGTCCACTTTCAAGCCTTAGCGGTACGGCGAGTCGATTGCGATGTTGCGCGCGATCTCGCGCTCCCACCGGTCGCCGTTGGCGAGCAGCTTGTCCTTGTCGTAGTACAGCTCCTCGCGCGTCTCCGTCGCGAATTCGAAGTTCGGCCCCTCGACGATGGCGTCCACCGGGCAGGCCTCCTGGCAGAAGCCGCAATAGATGCACTTCACCATGTCGATATCGTAGCGCACCGTGCGGCGTGTGCCGTCGTTGCGGCGCGGGCCGGCCTCGATGGTGATGGCCTGCGCCGGGCAGATCGCCTCGCACAGCTTGCAGGCGATGCAGCGTTCCTCGCCGTTGGGATAGCGGCGCAGCGCGTGTTCGCCGCGGAAGCGCGGGCTGACCGGACCCTTTTCGTGCGGATAGTTCAGCGTCGGCTTCGGCGCGAAGAACTGGCGCATCGACAGGAAGAACGCGCCGACGAACTCTTTCAGCAGCAGCGATTTGGCGGCTTGGGCTAGCGCGGACATCATGCTGCTCCCGAAAGCTTGAGGACGGCGGCGGTGATGACGACCATCGCCAGCGAGATCGGCAGGAACACCTTCCAGCCCAGGCGCATCAGCTGGTCGTAGCGGTAGCGCGGCACGAAGGCCTTCACCATGGCGAACATGAAGAACACCATGCAGACCTTGAGCACGAACCAGATCACGCCGGGAACCCAGGTGAAAGGTGCGAAGTCGAACGGCGGCAGCCATCCGCCGAGGAACAGGATCGTCGTCAGCGCGCACATCAAGACGATGGCCACGTATTCGCCGAGGAAGAACAGCAGGAACGGCGTCGACGAATACTCGATCATGTGACCGGCTACGAGTTCCGACTCGGCTTCGACCAGGTCGAAGGGCGGGCGGTTCGTCTCGGCCAGCGCCGAGATGAAGAAGATCACGAACATCGGAAACAGCACGAGCCAGTTCCAGTCGAGGAACGAGTTCGGCAGGCCGAGGCTGGTGCCGATGCCGTCGCCCTGCGACAGCACGATGTCCGTCAGGTTGAGCGAGCCGGCGGTCAAGAGCACGCAGACGATGACGAAGCCGATCGAGACTTCATACGACACCATCTGTGCCGCCGAGCGCAGCGCGCCGAGGAACGGATATTTCGAGTTCGAGGCCCAGCCGCCCATGATCACGCCATAGACCTCGAGCGAGGAGATGGCGAAGACATAGAGGATGCCGACATTGACGTTGGCGATGGCCCAGCCCTCGCTGACCGGGATCACCGCCCATGCCGAGATCGCCAGAACCGCCGAGACGACAGGCGCAAGCAGGAATACGCCCTTGTTGGCGCCTGACGGGATCACCGGCTCCTTGAAGACGAACTTCAAAAGGTCGGCGAAAGCCTGCAGCAGGCCCCAGGGACCGACGACGTTCGGACCGCGGCGCAGCTGCACGGCAGCCCAGATCTTGCGGTCGGCATAGAGGATGTAGGCGACGAAGATCAGCAGGACGACGATCAGGACGACCGACTTCAAGAGGATGATCAGCGCCGGCAGGACGTAGAAGGAGAAAAAGGTATCCATGACAGCCCTTACTCCGCCGCCTGCTTGAAGCCGTTCTTGGCCAGTGCCGAACATTCGGCCATCACCGCCGACGCGCGTGCGATCGGGTTGGTGAGATAGAAGTCCTTCACCACGGAGGTGAAGACGCCCTTGTTCAGCCGGCCGCCGAGCTTGGCGACCTTGGCGATATCATCGCTGTTGCCTGCCTCGACTGCGTCGATGCGGGCGAGATGCGGGTACTCCGCATAGAGCCTGGCGCGCAGTTGCGGCAGCGAGTCGAAGGGCAGCTTGTGGCCGAGCACGTCGGACAGCGCCCTGAGGATCGCCCAGTCTTCCTTCGCCTCGCCCGGCGCGAAACCGGCGCGGGTCGTCTGCTGCACGCGGCCCTCGGTGTTGACATAGGTGCCGGACTTCTCGGTATAGGCGGCAGCCGGCAGGATGACGTCGGCGCGGTGGGCGCCATTGTCGCCATGCGTGCCGACATAGACCACGAAGGCGCCGCCGGCCTTGGACATGTCGATCTCGTCGGCGCCGAGCAGGAACAGAACATCGGCATCGCCGAGCATCGCAGCCACGTTCTTGCCGCCCTCGCCCGGCACGAAGCCGACGTCGAGACCGCCGACGCGCGCGGCAGCAGTGTGCAGGACGGCAAAGCCGTTCCAGTCAGCACGGCTGGCCTTGACCGCGGTGGCTAGCTTGGCCGCCTGGCCGAGAACCGCTGCGCCATCGGCACGTGCGATCGCGCCCTGTCCGACGATGATCAGCGGGTTCGATGCCTTCTTGAGAACCGAGAAGAACTTGCCGTTGCCTTCGGCCAGATCCTTGAGCGTGTCCGGGCCGGAACCGAGCTGCTCGTACTGGTAGCGCGTGTCGCCGATCTCGCCGATGACGGCGACCGGCACGTTGGCGGCCCGCCAGTGCTTGCGGATGCGGGCATTGAGCACCGAAGCCTCGAAGCGCGGGTTGGCGCCGATGATCAGGATCGCGTCGGCCTGCTCGATGCCCTCGATGGTCGGGTTGAAGATGTAGCTGGCGCGGCCGAGCGAAGGGTCGAGCGCTGCGCCATCCTGGCGGCAGTCGATGTTCTTCGAGCCGAGCGAGGTCATCAGCTGCTTCAGCGCGTACATTTCCTCAACGGTCGCGAGGTCGCCTGATATGGCGCCGATGCGCTCGGCCGAAGTCTTGGCGACGGTGCCCTTGATGGCGGCGAAGGCTTCGGCCCAGGTCGCGGGCAGAAGCTTGCCGTCCTTGCGCACATACGGACGGTCGAGGCGCTGCGTGCGCAGGCCGTCCCAGATGAAACGGGTCTTGTCGGAGATCCACTCCTCGTTCACCTGCTCGTTGATGCGCGGCATGATGCGCATCACTTCGCGGCCACGCGTGTCGACGCGGATCGCCGAACCGACAGCGTCCATCACGTCGATGGATTCGGTCTTGCTCAGTTCCCACGGACGCGCCTGGAAGGCGTAGGGCTTCGAGGTAAGCGCGCCGACCGGGCACAGGTCGATGACGTTGCCCTGCAGTTCGGAGGTCATCGCCTGTTCGAGATAGGTGGTGATCTCGGCGTCCTCGCCGCGGCCGATCAGGCCGAGCTCGGAAATGCCGGCGACTTCAGTGGTGAAGCGGACGCAGCGCGTGCAGTGGATACAGCGCGTCATGATCGTCTTGACCAGCGGGCCGATATACTTGTCTTCGACGGCGCGCTTGTTTTCGTTGTAGCGCGAACCGTCGAGCCCGAAGGCCATCGCCTGGTCCTGCAAGTCGCATTCGCCGCCCTGGTCGCAGATCGGGCAGTCGAGCGGGTGGTTGATGAGCAGGAACTCCATCACGCCTTCGCGGGCCTTCTTGACCATCGGCGTGTTGGTGAAGATCTCAGGCGCTTCGCCGTTCGGGCCGGGGCGCAGGTCGCGCACGCCCATGGCGCAGGACGCCGCCGGCTTGGGCGGCCCGCCCTTCACCTCGACAAGGCACATGCGGCAATTGCCGGCGATCGAGAGCCGCTCATGGAAGCAGAAGCGCGGCACTTCCGCGCCCGCCTCTTCCGCCGCCTGCAGCAGCGTATAGTGGTCGGGTACCGAAATCTCTTTCCCGTCGACCTTAAGCTTTGCCATAGCGCCTCAAATCCCGCGGATGATCCGCATTCCGTCCTGCTGGGAGCGCGGCTGGCGCCGCGCCCCGAAATCCACAATTCAAGCGGTCCTGCCGCCTGCAAGCGTCGCCGCCTGCCCTATCCAGTCGTCGCGACCGATCCGGCCCTTGAAGCCGAGATAGTCGTCGGCCCAGGCCACTTCCTGCGGCGTCCAGCCGGCGATCTGGCCGAACGTCCAGATGCCAAGGCCGTTCAGCACCTGCTCCAGCTTCGGGCCGATGCCCGAAATCGCCTTGAGATCGTCAGGCGTTTGCGGCCTTTCGATCGCTGCGGGCTGCCTGAAATCCTCAGGCTGGAGCCCCGCCGCCACCTCTTCGGCAGCTGCAACCTCGATGTCCACGGGCTCGACGGCGGCAACCACCGGCTTCGCCTCGGCCTTCTCCAGCTTCCGCGCCAGGGTTTTCACCTCGGCGATCAGTGAAGCCGTCGTCGCTTCGGCCCGCTTCGATGCCATTTGCACGGGCGTCGACTGCGCTTGGCCGCCGAAATCGCCGAAATCAGGCGAAAACAGCCGCTGCGCAGCCTCCGATGCACCAGTTACGGCCCCGATCCAGACGCCCATGGCGTGACTGGCGAGGCCGACACCCAGTGCCGAAGCAGCAGCGATTCCGGCGGCGGGGTGTACCATCAGATTTGCCGTACCGGCAAAGTCCTTTGGCAACATCGCCACGAAGTCCCTGTTCATCTGCTCCAAACGTTCCATCTCAGGCACTGCACTTTCGGGAATGGGAAATGTCGACATTGGTAGCTCCTTGTCGCCTTCGCCGTTCGCCTCTGCCTTGTCCGTTTCCTGTATCGGGCCTTTGGCCCGCACTTTCTGATTCTCACAAACCGCACAAACTCAAAGACAGTTGTACGGCCCGCCTTCCCTGCCTGCGAACAAAGCTCCAGCGAGCCCGCCAACCAAGATCACCACATTCAACGCCGCCAGATAGCCTTTTGCCTCGCGCGCCTTTGGCCTGAACATCCCATTTGCCAGCACAGCCAACGCAATAGCTCCGCAGCCCAGCACCACGGGCATTGGCAAAAGAAGGAGCAATCCCCAACAGCTCGCGAACGTATACGAACCAGCCTTTGCATATGCAGCAGCAGCCATGGCAAGCCAAAATGCCACGTGCGCAACAGCAAAGAGTCGGCTCGTTTTGGTCATTCTGCCGCCACCAGCACCGGCTCGCTGCGGTGCGCGTTGCGCGAGAACTCATCGATGCGCCGCTCGATCTCCGGGCGGAAGTTGCGGATCAGGCCCTGGATCGGCCATGCGGCCGCATCGCCCAGCGCGCAGATCGTATGGCCTTCCACCTGCTTGGTGACGTCGAGCAGCATGTCGATTTCGCGCTTGTGCGCTTCACCGCGCACCAGACGCTCCATGACGCGCCACATCCAGCCGGTGCCCTCGCGGCACGGCGTGCACTGGCCGCAGCTCTCGTGCTTGAAGAAGTAGGAAAGACGCGCGATCGCCTTCACGATGTCGGTCGACTTGTCCATGACGATCACGGCGGCCGTGCCGAAGGACGACTTCTTCTCGCGCAGGCCGTCGAAATCCATCGGGCAATCGATGATGTCTTCAGCCTTGACCACCGGGCACGACGCGCCGCCGGGGATCACGGCCAGCAGGTTGTCCCAGCCGCCGCGAATGCCGCCGCCATGCTTTTCGACCAGCTCGCGGAAGGTGATGCCCATGGCCTCTTCGACCGTGCAGGGCGTATTCACATGGCCGACCAGCATGAACAGCTTGGTGCCGACGTTGTTGGGACGGCCGATGCCCGAGAACCAGGCAGCGCCACGGCGCAGGATGGTCGGCGCGACGGCGATCGACTCGACGTTGTTGACCGTCGTCGGGCAGCCGTAGAGGCCGACATTGGCCGGGAACGGCGGCTTCAGGCGCGGCTGGCCCTTCTTGCCCTCGAGGCTTTCCAGCAGCGCGGTTTCTTCGCCGCAGATATAGGCGCCGGCGCCGTGGTGGACGTAGATCTCGAAGTCGTAGCCGTTCTTGTTGTTCTTGCCGATCAGCTTGGCCTCATAGGCCTCGTCGATGGCACGCTGCAGCGCCTCGCGTTCGCGGATGAACTCGCCGCGCACGTAGATGTAGGCGGCAACCGCACCCATGGCGAAACCGGCGAGCAGGCAACCCTCGACCAGCGTATGCGGGTCATGGCGCAGGATGTCGCGGTCCTTGCAGGTGCCGGGCTCGGATTCGTCGGCGTTGACGACCAGGTAGGACGGACGCCCGTCGGGATTGCTCTTGGGCATGAACGACCATTTGAGACCGGTCGGGAAGCCGGCGCCGCCACGGCCGCGCAGTCCCGAAGCCTTCATCTCGTTGATGATCCACTCACGGCCCTTCTCGATGATGCCGGCGGTGCCATCCCAGGCGCCGCGCGACATCGCCCCGGCCAGCGACTTGTCGAAGCGGCCGTAGATGTTCGTGAAAATGCGGTCTTTGTCTTCAAGCATGGTTGCGCTCCTCAGACCGGCTTCTTGCCGAAGACGCGGATGTATTCGGCCACGCCGCCCTTGGCGAGAGCCTTGGCCTGCTTGACCCAGTCGTCACGCTCGATGCGGCCCTTGAAATTCAGGTAGCCGTCGACCCACTCGCGCTCGGCCTTCTTCCATGCCGCCACCTGGGCAAAGGTGAAGATGCCGAGTTCGTGCAGCGTGCCTTCGATCTTCGGGCCGACGCCCGAGATCAGCTTGAGGTCGTCGACAGCGGTCGGACGGGCGATGCCAGCCGGCCGGTTCTTGTCCTCGAGCGACGGCTTGGCCGCAGCCTTCGGTGCGGCGACGCTTGCGGCCTTCTCGGCAGCGGGAGCCGCCTTGACCTTCGACGGCGACTTGACGGCCGGGCTGGTCTCGATCGCGTCGGTCTTTGGTGCAGCCGCATTGGACGGCGGCACGGTTGCTTCCGTTGCGGCGGCCCTTGCAGCCTTCGAAGCAGCCTTGGCTTCCTTGTCGCGGGTGGTCTTGAGAACCGACTTCTCGTCCTTGAGCGCAGTAAAACCGGTCAACGGCGAGGAAAACTCGCGCCCGGTCTGTGGACCGGTCTTGACCTGCTCGCCCTTGCCGGCCTCGAACAGGTCGATGATCTCGGCCAGGCGCTCCGGCGTCAGGTCCTCGTAGGTGTCCTTGAAGATCATGACCATCGGTGCGTTGACGCAAGCGCCGAGACACTCGACCTCTTCCCACGACAGCGTGCCCGCCTCATTGGTGTGGAACTGGTCGTGATGGATCTTCGAGCGGCAGACATCCATCAGCTCTTCCGAGCCGCGCAGCATGCACGGCGTGGTGCCGCAAACCTGGATGTGGGCGCGCGTACCGACCGGCTTGAGCTGGAACTGGGTGTAGAAGGTCGCCACTTCCAGCGCGCGGATGTAAGGCATATCAAGCATGTCGGCGACATGCTCGATGGCAGCCTTGGTCACCCAGCCGTCCTGTTCCTGCGCCAGCATCAGCAGCGGGATGACGGCCGACTGTTCGCGGCCCTTGGGGTACTTCTTGATCCAGGTCTTGGCCTGCGCGGTGAACGCCTTGTTGAAGGCGAAGGACGCGGGCTGGACGCTGGCTTCTGCGAGACGGCGGACTGACATTTAGCGGTCGACCTCACCAAACACGATGTCGAGGGAGCCGAGAACGGCTGAGATATCCGCCAGCATGTGGCCGCGGCACAGGAAATCCATCGCCTGGAGATGGGCGAAGCCTGGCGCGCGCAGCTTGCAGCGGTATGGCTTGTTGGTGCCGTCGGAGACGAGGAAGACGCCGAACTCGCCCTTCGGCGCCTCGACGGCCGCATAAACCTCGCCAGCCGGCACGCGGTAGCCTTCGGTGTAGAGCTTGAAGTGATGGATCAGAGATTCCATCGAGCGCTTCATTGCCTGGCGCTTCGGCGGAACGACCTTGCCGTCCATGTTCGAGACCGGGCCGACGCTTTCCTTGCCGAGCAAAAGATCGACGCACTGGCGCATGATCTTCGCCGACTGGCGCATCTCTTCCATGCGGATCAGGTAGCGGTCGTAGCAGTCGCCGTTCTTGCCGATCGGAATGTCGAAATCCATCTCCGAGTAGCATTCGTAAGGCTGGCTCTTGCGCAGGTCCCAGGCAGCGCCCGAACCGCGCACCATCACGCCCGAGAAACCCCAGGCCCATGCGTCTTCGAGCGAGACCACGCCGATGTCGACGTTGCGCTGCTTGAAGATGCGGTTCGGGGTCAGCAGGTCGTCGAGGTTTTTCACCGTTTGCAGGAACGGATCGATCCACTTGCCGATGTCCTCGACCAGCTTCTGCGGCAAATCCTGATGGACGCCGCCGGGCCGGAAATAGGCTGCGTGCATGCGCGCGCCGCAGGCGCGTTCATAAAACACCATCAGCTTTTCGCGCTCTTCAAAGCCCCACAGCGGCGGGGTCAGCGCGCCGACGTCCATCGCCTGCGTCGTGACGTTGAGCAGATGCGACAGGATGCGGCCGATCTCGGAGTAGAGCACGCGGATGATCTGGCCGCGCTTCGGCACTTCGAGGCCGAGCAGGCGCTCGACCGCCAGCGCAAAGGCATGTTCCTGGTTCATCGGCGCGACGTAGTCGAGACGATCGAAATAGGGCACGGCCTGCAGATAGGTCTTCTGCTCGATCAGCTTTTCGGTGCCGCGGTGCAGCAGGCCGATATGCGGATCGACGCGGTCGACGACTTCGCCATCGAGTTCGAGCACCAGGCGCAGAACGCCGTGCGCCGCCGGATGCTGCGGGCCGAAGTTGATGTTGAAGTTGCGGACGGAGGTTTCAGCCATGTCGCCGCCTCAATTCGTCTTGGCTTTTTCGTCACCCGGCAGCACGTATTCGGTGCCTTCCCAGGGAGACAAAAAGTCGAAATTGCGGAATTCCTGCTTGAGCTCGACCGGCTCGTAGACAACGCGCTTCTGCTCGTCGTCGTAGCGAACCTCGACGAAGCCGGTGAGCGGGAAGTCCTTGCGCAGGGGATGCCCCTCGAAGCCGTAGTCAGTCAGAAGACGACGCAGGTCGGGATGGCCCGAAAACAGGATGCCGTACATGTCGTAGGCTTCACGCTCGAACCAGTCGGCGCCGGGATAGACCGAGGTGATCGACGGAACCGGCGTGTCCTCGTCCGTGCTGACCTTGACGCGGATGCGCAGGTTCTGGCGCGGCGACAGCAGGTGATAAACGACGTCGAAACGGTTGCGGCGCTGCGGATAGTCGACGCCTGCGGCATCGATGAACGATACGAACTGGCACTGCACGTCGCTGCGCAGGAAGGTCAGGGTATCGACGATGTCGGCAGCGTTCACCGTCAGCGTCAGCTCGCCATAGGCGACGACGCTTTCCACGATCTCGACATCGAGCTTTTCCGCGACATAGGCGGCAAGGTCGTTCAGGGCTTCACTCATCTGGGCTCACCGCTCGATCGTGCCGGTGCGGCGAATCTTCTTCTGCAGAAGAAGGATGCCGTAGAGCAGCGCTTCGGCGGTCGGAGGACAGCCGGGAACGTAGATGTCGACAGGCACGACGCGATCGCAGCCGCGCACCACCGAATAGGAATAGTGATAGTAGCCGCCGCCATTGGCGCACGAGCCCATCGAGATGACGTAGCGCGGCTCCGGCATCTGGTCGTAGACCTTGCGCAGCGCCGGCGCCATCTTGTTGGTCAGCGTGCCGGCGACGATCATCACGTCCGACTGGCGCGGTGAAGCGCGCGGCGCGATGCCGAAGCGTTCGGCGTCATAGCGCGGCATTGAGATGTGCATCATCTCGACGGCGCAGCAGGCCAGGCCGAAGGTCATCCACATCAGCGAGCCGGTGCGCGCCCAGGTGATCAGCGCCTCGGACGAGGTGACGAGGAAGCCCTTGTCGGACAGCTCGCTGTTCAGATCGCCGAAGAAGGCGTCGTCGGAGCCGATGGGCTTGCCGGTGTTCGGATCGATGATGCCTTTCGGCTTCGGTGCGATCAGGGTGCCGGAGGCGTCGTTCAATCCCATTCCAGCGCTCCCTTTTTCCACTCATAGATAAAGCCGATGGTCAGCACGCCCAGGAAGACCATCATCGACCAGAAGCCGAGCATGCCGATCTCGCGGAACGCCACCGCCCACGGGAACAGGAACGCCACTTCGAGATCGAAGATGATGAACAGGATGGAGACCAGATAAAAGCGGATGTCGAACTTCATGCGGGCGTCGTCGAACGAGTTGAAACCGCACTCGTATGCCGACAGCTTTTCCGGGTCCGGACTGCGGTAGGCGACAAGAAAGGGCGCCACGATAAGGGCGATGCCGACCAGTAGTGCCACACCGATAAAGATGACGATGGGCAGATACGAACTCAGGAGAGCGCTCATGCTGCGAATTCCGTTGGTGGCCTATCCACCAGATTTACAGCACGGGATCCGTTTCCGGAAGCGCGACGGATCTCGCCGGCCAGACGAAACGGTCGTGCTGCAATGCGGCGACGGTTAGCGCAGGCGGTCGGGCGAAGCAAGCCCAACCTTGTCCAAAAGGAGGCAAAGCCCACCGCTGGACCAAAATCCAGTGTGTGTTGCTCCTGTTTGATTTCCTTCTCTTTTTACTCCACTTTTATCTCCTGACAAGCCTGGAACCGCGCTGCTGCTAGCCTTGCAGCGGAATACTGATTCCGATGCCCTTGCGTCACACCAACACGGACTGCGATAGCTTGCCGCAATGAGAGAAAAATTATCGCTTTCGAGCGCCCGCCGTATAGCTTTGGCAGCACAGGGTTTCGCCGACCCGCGCCCCACCGGCGCGATCACGCGGCGTCACCTGCAGCGCGTGCTCGACCGTATCGGCCTGTTTCAGATCGACTCGGTCAGTGCGGTGGTGCGGGCCCATTACATGCCGCTCTATGCACGACTCGGCCCCTACCCCATGGCGCTGCTCGATGACGCCATGCAGACCCGCAAGCGCCTGCTGTTCGAGTACTGGGCGCATGAGGCGTCGCTGCTGCCGCTGGAGACCTTTCCGCTGCTGCGCTGGCGCATGGCGCGGGCCGAGGACGGCATGTATGGCGGGCTTGCCAAGTTCGGCCGTGCAAACAGGCCTTACATAGAAGAGATATTTGGCCAGGTGGTCGACCGCGGTCCGATCGCTGCTTCCGACATCGAAGGCTCCAAGGGCGCCGGCGGCTGGTGGGGCTGGAGCCGCGAGAAGCACGCCTTCGAATGGCTGTTCTGGGCCGGTCGCATCACCACCCATTCCCGCCGCGGCTTCGAGCGCCTCTACGACCTGCCGGAACGGGTCCTGCCGGCCGCCATCTACAACAGTCCGGTTCCGGCAGCCGCCGACGCGCACCGCGAACTGCTACGCATCTCGGCTCGCGCCCATGGCGTGGCGACTGGCATCTGCCTGCGCGACTATTTCCGCCTGTCGCCTGCCGACATGAAGGGCCGGCTCGAGGAACTGGTCGAGATGGGCGAACTGATTCCCGTACGCGTCGAAGGCTGGGACCGGCAGGCCTATCTTCACGCCGATGCCCGCATTCCGCGCAAGGTTCATGCCCGCGCCCTGCTCGCGCCCTTCGATCCGCTCGTTTTCGAGCGCACGCGCGCCGAACAGCTGTTCGATTTCCGCTACCGCATCGAGATCTACACCCCTGCGGAAAAGCGCCAGTACGGCTACTACGTGCTGCCCTTCCTGCTCGGCGAACGCATCGTCGCCCGCATCGACCTCAAGGCCGACCGTCCTGCCGGGATCCTGCGCGTCCATGCCGCCTATTCGGAGCCCTGCGCGCCGCCGGACACCGCGGCTGAACTTTACGAAGAGCTCAAGCAGATGCGCGACTGGCTCGGCCTCGAACGCATCGAGGTGACGCCCGCCGGTGACCTCGGGCCGGCACTGAGCGACATCGTTGGTCGCTCGTCCGCGTTGACTCCTCCCCTCACGAAAGCCTAAATCGCCCACAGACGGTCCTTCGCCCGCAACGGCGGAGGCTAAGAGGGAATGCGGTGCGGCGCTTCGACGCCAAATCCGCGGCTGTCCCCGCAACTGTAAGCGACGAGCCAAGTCCGGTTACCACTGGGAAATCCTCCCGGGAAGGCGGCGCGAAGGCTAAGACTCGCGAGCCAGGAGACCTGCCGTCTGCAACATTGATCCGATCGCCTGGCGGGTGTCCCGGGCAAGGAGCCTGGATTTGGACTTCGACGACAACCTCCCGGTCGCATCATCCGACGCATCCTGCGATGCAGCCGACGCGCGCACTTGCGACGTGACCATCCTCGTCTGTTCCTCCTGCCGCGACGAAACCGGCTCGGACGCCCATCCCCGCGCCGGCGCAAGACTGGCCGAAGATGCCCGGCTCGCGGCCAACGGCAAAAATATCGCCGTGCGCGGCGTCGAGTGCCTGGGCAACTGCAAGCGCCGCCTTAGCGCCGCCCTCATCCGCGACGGCGCGTGGAGCTACGTCTTCGGCGATCTCAACCCATCCTCGGGCGAAGACCTCGTCGCCGGCGCGAAGCTTTTCGCCACCTCGACCGACGGCCTCATCCCCTGGCGCGGCCGTCCGGACAGTCTCAAGCGCGGCCTCATCGCGCGCATTCCTCCCCTCGCTTTCATCAAGGAAGACAAATGACCGCCTCCGTCGAACGCGTTCCCTGCACCGTCGTCACCGGCTTTCTCGGCGCCGGCAAGACCACGCTGCTGCGCAACATCCTAGAGAATTCCAAGGGCAAGCGCCTGGCCATCATCGTCAACGAGTTCGGCGATGTCGGCATCGACGGCGAGATCCTCAAGGGCTGCGGCGTCGACGCCTGCCCGGAGGAAAACATTGTCGAGTTGGCCAATGGCTGCATCTGCTGCACCGTCGCCGACGACTTCGTGCCCGCCCTCGACCAGATCCTGTCGCTTACGCCCAAGGTTGACCACATCCTGATCGAGACCTCGGGCCTGGCGCTGCCCAAGCCGCTGGTCCAGGCCTTCCAGTGGCCGAGCGTGAAGAGCCGTGTGACGGTCGATGGCGTCATCGCCGTGGTCGACGGCCCAGCACTTGCCCAAGGCAAGGTCGCATCCGACATGGAAGCGCTTGCGGCCCAGCGCAGCGCTGATGATTCGCTCGACCACGACGACCCGGTCGAGGAAGTGTTCGAGGATCAGGTCGCCTGCGCCGACCTCATCATCCTGTCCAAGAGCGACCTGCTCGACGAGGCCGGCCACGCTCGCGCCAGCGCCATCGTCGGCGAGCATCTCGCCCGCGCCGTCAAGATCGTGCCGTCGGCGCATGGCAGGGTCGACCCGTCGGTGCTGCTTGGGCTCGGCCTCGCCGTCGAGGACGACATCGAAAACCGCAAGACCCATCATGACGGCGCCTTCGACCACGAGCACGACGATTTTGACACCTTCGTCATCGAAATCCCGTCGATTGCCAACCCCGACGAACTGGCCAGGCGCGTCGCAACGGCCGCCGAGGAAGAGAATGTGCTGCGCGTGAAAGGTTTCGTCGATGTCGGCGGCAAGCCGATGCGCCTGCTCGTCCAGGCCGTCGGCCCGCGCGTCAACCACTATTACGACCGCGCCTGGACGCCCCTGGACGACCGTCGCTCGCGCCTGGTGGTGATCGGCCTCAAGGGCCTCGACCGCCCGGCCATCGAGCGCATCCTGGTAGGCTGAACCAATGCCCCCTCACCCGACCTCCGCTACGCTCGGTCGACCTCTCCCCCTCGAGGAGAGCAGATCACCGACGTTTGGACCTGCCTCTTCTCCCCACCGGGGAGAAGGTGGCCCGAAGGGCCGGATGAGGGGGACATTTCGCGCGACCTCCGGCGAGGCGCGCTGATGCACATCCTCACCACCACATCCGCCTCGCTCGACGACCTCATCGAACCGGTCGACCTCAGGCAGAAGCCTGCGGATGTAGTGGCGTTGTCCTTCACCGACAGCGATTTGGCCGGCCTGGCGAGCGCCTGGAAGGCCGATGCGGAAAATCTGCCGTCGATGCGGCTCGCCAGCCTGCGCGACCTCCGCCACCCGATGTCGGTCGACCTCTGGATTGACAGTGTCGCGAGCCACGCCAAGGTCATCCTCGTCCGCATCCTCGGCGGCCATGACTGGTGGCGCTACGGCTGCGACCAACTCGCGGCATTGGCGCGCGAAAAGGGTATCGCACTGGCGCTGCTGCCCGGCGAAAGCCATGACGAGGATTTCAGGCTGATCGAAGCCTCGACACTACCGCGCGCCGAACTCGACGCCCTGCTCGGCTATTTCCGCGAGGGCGGACCGGAGAACATGAAGGCGCTGGTGGCGCGGCTGGCCGGACTGGCGGGTGGCAAAGGCGTCGTCGCCGCACCGGTCGCCGTACCGAAGGCTGGTTTCTACGATCCTGAGCGGGGCGTGATTGAGACGCCAGCCCTTTACCCTCCCCCTAGTGGGGAGGGTGGCCCGACGGTGGGGGTATCTGACGAAACGCTTTCACCCCCACCCCGCTCCGCTGCGCGGATCGACCCTCCCCACAAGGGGGAGGGTAACATTCCAATCATCCCCATCCTCTTCTACCGCTCGATGCTGCTGGCAGCCGACGTCGCCCCCATCGACGCGCTGGTCGAGGCGCTGAGAACACAAGGCCTCCGCCCCGTCCCGATCTTCGTCTCCAGCCTGAAGGACAAAGCCTCCCTCGCCTTCGTCGAAACGGCGCTGGCGCAGCTCAACCCCGCAGCCATCGTCACCGCCACGGCCTTCGCCGCGGGTGCCGAACCAGGCTCGGAAACGCTGTTCGACCGGGCCGGGGTGCCGGTATTCCAGGTCATCGTCGCCACCACCCGCCGCGAAGCCTGGGAAGGCAGCCCGCGCGGTCTGGCACCCGCCGACCTCGCCATGCATGTGGTGATGCCCGAGCTCGACGGCCGCATCCTTGCCGGCGCCATTTCGTTCAAGGCCGAGAGCGAGGTCGACCCGGCGCTCGGCTTCCGCGCCTTCGCCAACCGGCCCGAGCCGGACCGCGTCGAGCAGGTCGCCCGACGCATCGCCGCACACCTCAGGCTGCGCGAAACGCCGCCCGAGAAGCGCAAGCTGGCGATCCTCGTCCCCGACTACCCCAGCGCCCCTGGCCGTACCGGCTATGCCGTCGGCCTCGACGTACCATCAAGCGTGCTCGCCATGCTGCACGACTTCAAGCAGGCTGGATACACCGTTGAATCGATTCCGGAATCGCCGCGCGCATTGCTCGATTTGATCGAGTCTGGCGGGCATGGGCTGGCGCTCAATGACTATGTCTCGCTTTCCGCCAATCTGCCCGATGAGGCAAGGAACGCCGTTGAAGCGGCCTGGGGGGAAGCTGCGCAGGAAGCCACACCCGCGCCGTCGCGCCGCCCCTCATCCCCTGCCGGACTTTCTCCCCGCAAGGACGGGGAGAAAGAAGCTGGCCGCAACGCCGATGCCATCGACGCGCGCTCCCTCGTATCCGATCAGGTCCGCCACGCCGACGCCCCCCTCTCCCCGTCCTTACGGGGAGAGGGTAAGGGTGAGGGGCAGTTCGACCGCAGCGAGGGGCAACTCGCCTTCCCCTTCCGTGCCGTCACCTTCGGCAACATCACCGTTGCCCTCGCCCCCGACCGCGGCCGCTCGGCCGACCGCCGCGCCGACTATCACGACCCGACGCTGCCGCCGCGCCACGCGCTGCTCGCCTTCGGCCTCTGGCTGCGGAAATCGCTCGGCATCCACGCCATCGTCCATGTCGGCGCCCACGGCACGCTCGAATGGCTGCCGGGCAAGGCAGTAGCGCTGAGCCAAAACTGTTTTCCCGAGATCGTCACCGGCTCGCTGCCGGTGGTCTATCCGTTCATCGTCTCCAATCCCGGCGAGGCAGCCCAGGCCAAGCGCCGTATTGCAGCCGTGACCCTCGGCCATTTGCCGCCGCCGCTCGCCGCTGCTGGCCTCGACGAACACCAGCAGAAACTCGAGCGCCTGGTCGACGAATACGCCCAGGCCGACGGCCTCGACCGCCGCCGCCGCGACCGGCTGGCCAAGCTCATCGTCGAGACGGCGTCGCAGACCGGCCTTGCCGCCGAGGCCGGCGTCGCCGGGACCGACGCGCCCGACGAAGCCCTGCGCCGCATCGACGCCTGGCTTTGCGACCTCAAGGATTTCGCAATCAAGGACGGCCTGCACATCTATGGCCGCGCCGAAGCCGATGAGCCTGACGCAGCCCGCCGCGCCAGCGCAGAAGCCGAGCGCAACAATCTGATTGCCGCTCTCGACGGCCGCCACGTCAAGGCCGGCCCTTCGGGCGCGCCGGCGCGTGGCCGCACCGACGTTTTGCCCACAGGGCGCAACCTGTTCACATCAGACCCGCGCACAATGCCGACACCGACGGCCTTCGACCTCGGCAAGGCAGCCAGCGACGAGGTCATGCGCAGCTACCTGCAAAGCCATGGCGACTGGCCGCGCGCGCTGGTCATCGACCTGTGGGGCAGCGCGTCGCTGCGCACCGGTGGCGAGGAGATCGCGCAAGGCCTGGCGCTGATGGGCTGCCGGCCGCAATGGGACGCTGCCACCGGCCGCGTCACCGGCATCGAAGTGCTGCCGCCGGCAGCGCTCGGCCGGCCGCGCGTCGACGTCACCTGGCGCATCTCCGGCCTGTTCCGCGACATGTTCCCGACCCAGATCGCGCTGGTCGACGCCGCTGCCCGCGCCGTCGCAATCCGCGACGAGGACGATAGCGAAAACCCGTTGGCTGCGAGCACCCGCGCTTCGGGCAAGGTCGAGCCGCGCATCTTCGGCTCATCGCCGGGCACCTATGGCGCCGGCCTCGAAGACCTTTTGTCGTCGGGTAACTGGGCCACGCGCGACGAACTCGGCCGCGCCTATCTCGACGCCGCCTCCCACGCCTATGGCGGCACCGACGGCGAAGGCATTTCCGCGCCCGGCGCCTTTGCCGGCCGCATCGCCGAGGCCGACTTGCTTGTGCATACCGGCGACGACCCCGGCCGCGATATCCTCGAAGGCTCCGCCGATGTCGCCTTCATCGGCGGCTTCACGGCAGCATTGGCAACGCTCGGCAGGAATGCCGACGTCATCGTTCTCGACACCTCGGACCCGCAGAGGCCCCGGCCGCGCTCGGTCACCGAGGCCGTCGGCCGCGTCGTCAGGGCGCGCGCCACCAACGCCCGCTTCATCGCCGGCCAGATGCGCCATGGCCCGCGCGGCGCCTCCGAGTTCGCCGAGACGGTCGACCGGCTGATCGGCTTCGCCGAAACCACCAACGCCATTCCGGGCGCGCTGATCGAGGCCGTCCACGACGCCTATGTCGGCAATGACGACGTGCGCGACTTCATTCTGCGCGAAAATCCCGCCGCAGCAAAATTCATCGCCGAGCGTTTTGCCACCGCACGCCGGCGCGGGCTCTGGCACCCACTGCGCAATTCCGTCGACGACGATCTCGCGGCTTTGATCGCCGAAGCATCGGCGAAGGAGGTCGCGGCATGACCAGCTTCTCACGCCGCGGCGCTTGTCCGGCCCTATCAGCGCCGATGCAGACTGGCGATGGCCACTTGGTGCGCCTCAACCCGCTTGCTGATGAAATCGCGCCCAAGGCATTGATCGGACTCTGCGAATCCGCCCAGCGTCATGGCAACGGCATCGTCGAAGTCACCGCGCGCGGCAGCATCCAGATCAGGGGCTTGACGGCGGAAAGCGCCTGCCTGCTGGCCGCGGAGGTCGATGTGCTCGGCATCCCGGTGCGCACCGGCGTGCCTATCGATACGAGCCCGCTCGCCAGCATCGATCCCGAGGAGATCGCCAATCCCGCTCCGCTGGCCGCAGCCATCCGGTTGGCCATTGCCGAGGCAGGCCTTGCCACGCGGCTCGGCCCGAAGGTGTCTGTCATCGTCGATGGCTGCGGTCAGATCAAGCTCGGCGCCATCATGGGCGATGTCAGGCTTGTCGCCTTGAATGCAGAACGCTGGCGCCTGTCTGTGGGAGGCGATGCGGCCTCGGCGCGTTTGGTCGGCGAATTCGGCTCGGATGCAGCCCGCGTGGCCACGCTCGGCATCCTGCGATCCATCTCAGAACTCGGCCGGCAAGGCCGCGCGCGCGATCTCCGCGTTGGAGCGGGGGCGGATGAATCAAGATTTGAGCAGTCCCGCGCAACCAGTTCATCCCCCATCGGAATCCTCCCCCTCGCCGATTCCCGAATCGCCCTCGGCATCGCCCTTCCCTTCGGCAGCATCGACGCCACGACGCTGATCGCTTTCTGCCGGGCAGCTACGGACGCCGACGCCGCCGGCATCCGCGCGGCCCCCGGTCGCAGCCTGCTGGTCATGGGCCTCGCCCCCCCCGCCGCAGACACCCTGATCGCCACGGCCAAAACCCTCGGCTTCGTCACCTCGCCCTCCGACCCGCGCATCCGCATCGCCGCCTGCCCTGGCGCGCCAGCCTGCGCCTCGGGCATGATCGCCGCGCGCGACGTCGCCGCCGAGATCGCAGCAGACCTCGGCGAAAGCCTCGACCCGACGCTTTCGCTGCATGTCTCCGGCTGCGCCAAGGGCTGCGCCCATCCCGGCCCTGCCACGCTCACCATCGTCGGTGACGAAAAGGGTGCTGTATTTGTCGTCGGCGGAACGGCGAAGGGCCTTCCGGCGGCCTACACCGCAGGCTATGAAGCCGCGCGCGGCATGGGCCGCCTCACGAAATTGCTCGCCCAAGAGCGCAAGCCGGACGAAAATGCCGCCGCCTGCCTCGCAAGGCTGGGCGCAAAGCGCCTCGCGCAAGCTCTGGCACAGGAATGAACATGGCCGCCTACGACTATATCCATGATGGCACGGCCATCTACGAACGCTCCTTCGCCATCATCCGCTCTGAGGCCGACCTCAAGCGCTTCTCCGAGGATGAGGCCGACGTCGCCGTGCGCATGATCCACGCCTGCGGCCTGGTTGAAGCGGCCGAACATTTCGTCTTCTCCGAAAATTTCGTCTCCGCCGCGCGTGGCGCCCTCCAGGCCGGCGCGCCGATCTTCTGCGACGCCGAGATGGTGGCGCGTGGCGTCACCCGCGCCCGCCTGCCCGCCGACAACGAGGTGATCTGCACTCTGCGCGACCCGCGCACGGCCGAAATCGCAAAGGAGATCGGCAACACCCGCTCCGCCGCCGCGATCGACCTCTGGGCCGACAAGCTCGCCGGCTCGGTCGTCGCCATCGGCAATGCGCCGACAGCACTCTTCTACCTGCTCGAAAAGCTGCGCGACGGCGCGCCCAAGCCTGCCGCCATCGTCGGCATGCCGGTCGGCTTCGTCGGTGCGGCCGAATCCAAGGACGCGCTGGCCGAAAACTCCTATGGCGTGCCCTATGCCATCGTCCGCGGCCGCCTCGGCGGCAGCGCCATGACCGCGGCAGCCCTCAACTCGCTGGCGAGGCCCGGCGTATGAGCGCCCACGCTGCAAAGGGCCGCCTGATCGGCGTCGGCACCGGACCCGGCGATCCGGAATTGCTGACGGTCAAGGCCGTGCGCGCGTTGGCCGAGGCCGACGTTATCGCGCATTTCGCCAAGCGCGGCGCCAACGGCAACGCCCGCACCATCACCGAGGCGCATTTCCGCGACGACGTGATCGAGCTGCCGCTCGTCTATCCAGTCACCACCGAGATAGACAAGGACCACGACGACTACCGGGCCGCGATCACCGGCTTCTATGAGGAATCGGCGCAATCAGTGGCCGCCCATCTCGACCGGGGCCGTACGGTAGCGATCCTGTCCGAGGGCGACCCGCTGTTTTACGGCTCGTACATGCACCTGCATGTGCGCCTGTCGCATCTCTACCCGACCGAGGTCATCCCCGGCGTCACGGCCATGTCCGGCTGCTGGTCTCAAACAGGCGTGCCGATCGTCCAGGGCGACGACGTGCTGTCGGTGCTGCCGGGCACGATGAGCGAATTCGAGCTCACCCGCCGCCTCGCCGACACCGACGCCGCCGTCATCATGAAGGTCGGCCGCAACCTGCCCAAGATCCGAAAGGCGCTGGAAGCGACCGGCAAGCTCGGCCGCGCGCTTTATGTCGAGCGCGGCACCATGCCGAACACCCAGCACATGAAGCTGGTCGACAAGACGGACGACAAGGCGCCCTATTTCGCCATCGTCTTGGTGCCTGGATGGGCAGGCAAGCCGGGAGCAGACAATTGAGCGGCCGCCTCGTCGTCATCGGCCTCGGCCCCGGCAATCCGGATCAGGTCACGCCGGAAGCCAGCCAGGCGGTTGCTGAGGCCAGCTTCTTCTATGGCTACAAGCCCTATCTCGACCGGCTCGACCTGCGACCCGACCAGACGCGCGTCGCCTCCGACAACCGCGAGGAAATTTCGCGCTCCAACGCCGCCCTCGAAATGGCGGCAAGCGGCCACAAGGTTGCCGTCGTCTCGGGTGGCGATCCCGGCGTCTTCGCCATGGCCGCAGCCGTCTGCGAGGCGATCGAGGCCGGCCCCAGGGAATGGCGCGACATCGAACTATCGGTCGTTCCCGGCGTCACCGCCATGCTGGCCGTCGCAGCCCGCGTCGGCGCGCCGCTCGGCCACGATTTCTGCGCCATTAACCTGTCGGACAATCTGAAACCTTGGGACCTGATCGAGCGCCGCCTGATCGCGGTCGCTGAGGCGGGTTTCGTCATCTCGCTCTACAACCCGATCAGCAAGGCACGCCCCTGGCAACTCGGCAGCGCGCTGGAAACACTGCGCAACCACCTGCCTGCCGCAACGCCCGTCATCTTCGGCCGCGCCGCCGGCCGGCCCGACGAACGCATCGAGGTTTTTTCGCTTGCCAAAGCCGACGCGGCCAAGGCCGACATGGCGACCTGCGTCGTCATCGGCTCGCCTGAAACGCGCCTGATCGAACGCGACGGCAAGCGCCCGCTGGTCTACACGCCGCGCTTTTCCGCCGGGGCGACAAAATGATCGACCATTTCGGCCATCGCGGTGACATCAGGTGCGGACAGTACCTCGGGAAGCTGCGGCCGGCGGAACAGGATCACCTCGATGCCGAGCTGCCGCGCCGCCGCGATCTTGCCGTAGGTCGCCTGCCCACCACTGTTCTTGGCGACGATGACGTCGATCTTTTGCGCTTCGAGCAGCGCCCTTTCATCCGCTTCGCGAAACGGCCCGCGCGCCAGGATGTAGGTCGCATCGGGCACGCCGAGCGGCGGTTCGATCGGATCGACGCTGCGGATGACATAGCCATGCTGGTGAGCGCGCTCGAAGGCCGCCACCTCCTGCCGGCCGAGTGCCAGGAACACGCGGCGCGGTTCTTCGCCCAGTGCATCGACAGCCGCTTCGGCATCGTCCACCAGCGTCCAGCGGTCGCCGTCGACCGGCTCCCAACCCGGGCGACGCAGGGCAAGGATCGGCACGCCGGCAATGCGCGACGCCTCCGCCGCATTGGCCGAGATGCGCGCCGCATAAGGATGCGTGGCGTCGATCAGGAGATCGGTCTTGTGCCCGGCCAGCCAATCGGCCAGCCCTTGCGCACCGCCGAAACCGCCTGTTCGAACCGGCACCGGCTGGGCAACCGGGTTTTCGGTCCGGCCCGCCAGCGAAAGCGTGATGTCGAGATCGCCACGAGCCGCGAGCCTGGCAGCAAGCTGTCGCGCTTCGGTGGTTCCGCCCAGGATCAATACCGTCTTCATGATCGTCCGTGTTCGAGGGAAACTGCCCCTCACCCTTACCCTCTCCCCGTAAGGACGGGGAGAGGGGTTCTTCAACGCAGCCGATTGTCCATTTTGTCTGTCAAGAAGGCGGCGGCGCCCCCGCTTCTCCCTTCTCCCCGCCTGCCGGGAAAAGGTGCCGGCAGGCGGATGAAGGGCAGCGCGACATGACAACACCACGCAACCCAGAGCAAAAATGGCTGACAGTGGTCGGCATCGGCGAGGACGGTGTAGCGGGTCTCGGCGACGAGGCCAAGCGAGCGATCTCAGCAGCAAGCCACGTCTTCGGCGGCAAGCGCCACCTGGCGCTCGCAGGAGAACTGATAAAGGGCGAAGCGCGACCCTGGCCAACGCCCTTCGACAGCGAAATGCGCGACGTCGTCGCCCTGCGTGGCGAAAACGTCTGCGTGCTCGCCTCCGGCGACCCGTTTCTGCACGGCGTCGGCGTCACGTTAGCCCGCGTAGTCCCGCCGGCCGAAATGCGTGTCCTGCCTGCCCCGTCCGCCTTCTCGCTCGCCGCATCGCGGCTGGGCTGGGCACTGCAGGATGTCGAAACGATATCGCTGCACGGCCACGCCATCGACCTGCTCCGCCCGCGCCTGCACCAGGGCGCGCGCATCATCGCGCTCACCTCCGACGGCAACGCACCGGCCCAGATCGCAGCGTTGCTCGCTGACAGCGGATTTGGCTTGTCGCGGCTGACGGTGCTTGAAGCGCTCGGCGGTGAAAATGAGTGCATCCGCACCACTGTCGCGGCGTCTTTCGATGTCGAAAACATCAATCCGCTCAACGTTCTGGCGCTCGAGCTTGAATCGGAACCGCAAGCGCGAATCCTGCCGCTGGCTTCGGGTCTCGCTGACGAGTTGTTCGAACACGACGGCCAGATCACCAAGCGCGAGATCCGCGCGGTGACCCTGTCCACCCTCGCCCCGCGCCGTGGGGAGTTGCTGTGGGACATCGGCGGCGGCTCGGGCTCGATTTCCATCGAATGGCTGCTTAGCCACCCCTCGCTGCGCGCCATCGCCATCGAACACAACACCGACCGCGCCGACCGCATCGCGCGCAACGCAGTCGCCTTTGGCGTGCCCGGCTTGAAGGTCGTCCGAGGTGCTGCACCTGACGCGCTCGGCGGCCTGCCCACGCCCGACGTCGTCTTCATCGGCGGCGGCGGCTCGGACGCGGGCGTCTTCGATGCGGCAATCGCAGCGCTTCGATCCGGCGGCCGCCTTGTCGCCAACGCCGTCACGCTCGAAATGGAAACGCTGCTGCTGTCGCGCCATGCCGCGATTGGCGGTGAGCTTCTGCGCCTTCAAGTCTCCCGCGCCGCCCCTGTTGGCTCGATGACCGGCTGGCGGCCGGCTATGCCGGTCACGCAATGGAGCTGGGTGAAGCCATGATGGTCGCAGGCATTGGCTGCCGCAAGGGCGCGGCGCACGAGGACATTCTTTCGGCAATCGAGACCGCGCTTGAAGCGCATGGCCTTGCGGTCACGGCACTTTCGGCACTAGCAACCGCAACGCTCAAACGCGACGAACCCGGCATCCTCGCCGCCGCGCGCCGCCTCGACCTGCCCTTGCTCGTCGTCGACAACGCGTCGCTGGCCGGCGCCGCGCCCCGCACGCTCAGCCATTCGCAAGCCTCGCAGGAAGCGGCGGGCACGCCATCGGTCTCGGAAGCGTCGGCGCTCGCCGCCGCCGGTGCGGACGCCACCCTGCTCGGCCCGCGCATATCAGTCGGCCCAGCCACCTGCGCCATCGCCACTTCTGGAGCCACAGCTTGACCGTTCATTTCATCGGCGCCGGCCCGGGCGCGGCAGACCTCATCACCGTGCGCGGCAGCCGCCTGCTCGGCTCCTGCCCGGTCTGCCTCTATGCCGGTTCCATCGTTTCGCCGGAGCTTCTGACCTACTGCCCCACCGATGCCCGGCTGGTCGACACGGCACCGATGTCGCTCGACGAGATCGAGGCCGAGTATATCGCCGCCCACAAGGCGGGCCACGACGTTGCCCGCCTGCATTCGGGCGATCTCTCGGTGTGGAGCGCGGTTGCCGAGCAGATCCGCCGGCTGGAGAAGCACGGGATTCCCTACACGCTGACCCCAGGCGTCCCCTCCTTCGCCGCGGCTGCTGCCGCGCTGAAGCGCGAGCTGACGATTCCCGAGGTCGCCCAGAGCCTGGTGCTGACCCGCACCTCCGGCCGCGCCTCGAAGATGCCTCCGGGCGAAACGCTCGCCGGATTCGGCCGCACCGGTGCCACGCTTGCCGTCCACCTGTCGATCCACGCCATCGACCAGGTCGTGGCGGAGCTGACCCCGCATTACGGCCCGGATTGCCCCGTGGCTGTCGTCTTCCGCGCCTCCTGGCCGGACGAGCGCATCGTCAGGGGCACGCTGTCGACGATTGCGGCTGAACTGGCCAAGGATCCGATCGAGCGCACCGCCATCATCTTCGTCGGCCAGTCGCTGGCGGCAGAGGATTTCCGCGAAAGCTCGCTCTACGACGCCTATTATCAGCGCCGCTTCAGGGGTCGCGACGGGCTATGAGAGGCGGCGAAGGGCGCATGCCCCATCAGCTCCCCCTCGCGGTTGAAGACCAGGATCTCGATCGCGATCTCGGAATTGTCGAACACGCTTGCCGCCGTGCGCCAGGCCGCAGCGGCGACAGCGTCGCCGATGGCGATGCCGGCCTTGTTCGCCTCGATGAAGGCCTCGGCCACCGTGTTGGCGCCCTTGATGCGGGCTTCGAGTTCGGAGTCAGCGCCAGCCTCGACCGCGATTGCCGCCAAGCCGTCGAGATCGGCCGAACCGCGGCTCGAATGCAGGTCGAGCAGGCCCTGCGCCAGCTTGGTCATCTTGGCAACGCCGCCGGCGATCGTCACCTTGGGCACCGGATGGGCGCGGACGTATTTCAGCATGCCGCCGACGAAATCGCCCATGTCGATCAGCTGCACCTCATGCAGACCATGGAATTTTTGGACGGCCATCTCGGAAGCGTTGCCGGTCGAGCCGGCGACATGGTCGAAGCCCATGGCGCGCGCCACGTCGACGCCGCGATGGATGGAGTGAATCCAGGCCGAGCAGGAATAGGGAATGACGATACCCGTCGTCCCAAGGATCGAAATTCCGCCGAGAATGCCGAGGCGCGGGTTGAGCGTCCTGAGCGCCATCTCCTCGCCGCCGGCGACGGAAATCTCCACCTCGACGTCGGCGCCCTCGCCCAGCACCTCGGCCACGACACCAGCGATCATCTTGCGCGGCACCGGGTTGATCGAGGCTTCGCCCGGCGGGATCGGCAGGCCCGGCCGCGTCACCGTGCCGACGCCCTTGCCCGCCTTGAACACAAGGCCGCTGCCGGCAGCGCCAGGTCGCACCGTGCTCATGACCAGCGCGCCATGGGTGACATCAGGGTCATCCCCGGCGTCCTTGACGATGCCGGCCATCGCCCAGCCGTCGCCGCGCTCGCTCTTCGCCAGCGCGAAGGACACGTTCTGGCCGCCCGGCAGCACGATCTCCACCGGGTCGGGAAACTGCCCCGTCTTCAATGCCAGACACGCCGCCTTTGTGGCAGCAGTGGCGCAGGCTCCGGTGGTCCAGCCGCGCTTGAGCGGACGATCTTCTTCATTCATGACGCGATCTATAGGCTGGCACAGCCTGTGCGTCATCGGCGAAAGCGACACGCATGACACTCGAAAGCGCTATCGCGCGTTTGAACTACAAGCAACACGTGCTGGAACCGGGCCACGTCTGGCTTGCAGGCGCCGGTCCCGGCGATCCTGGCCTGCTGACGCTCGACGTGCTGTCGGCGCTCGCCCAGGCCGATGCGCTGGTGCATGACGCGCTGGTGTCGCCCGAAATCGTCGCGGTTGCCGAGCAGGCGGAAAAGTTCTTCGTCGGCAAACGCGGCGGCCGGCTGTCGATCCCGCAGGGTGACATCAATGCGCTTCTGGTGAAACTGGCGCGCGAAGGCCGCAAGGTCGTGCGGCTCAAGGGCGGCCACCCCTTCGTCTTCGGCCGCGGCGCCGAGGAAGCGCTGGTGCTGACCCGAGAGAACATTCCCTGGCGCGTGCTCTCTGGCATCACCTCGGCCTTCGGCGGTCTCTCCTCCGCAGGCATCCCCGCCACCATGCGCGGCGTCAACGGCGCGATCATCCTCGCCACCGGCTTTGCGGCGGTCAGCGACGACCGGCCCGACTGGGCGGCCCTTGCCCGCACCGGCCAGCCCATCGTCATCTATATGGGCCTGACCCACATGGCCGAGACGGTGGCCGATCTGATGCGCGGTGGCCTGTCGGTCGACACACCAGCCGCCTTCGTCGAGAACGCCTCGACGCCGGAGGAGCGCACGGTCACCGCCACGCTCGGCACCCTGGTCGCCACCGCCGAGCGCGAACAGGTCGTCTCGCCGGCCCTCATCGTGGTCGGCGGCATCGTTGCGCTGCGCGCCGAGCTGATGGGGCAAAAATGACGGCGCGTGGGCTGATCATCGGCGCGCCGCGCTCGGGCTCCGGCAAGACCAGCGTCACCATCGGCCTGCTGCGCGCGCTCGCGCGGCGCGGCATCAAGGTGCGCGGCGCGAAATCGGGGCCGGACTACATCGATCCCGGTTTCCACGCTGCCGCCACCGGCCTGCCCGGCGTCAATCTCGACAGCTGGGCCATGGCGCCGTCGCTGCTCAACGCGCTTGCCACCGATGCATCGTCCGAAGCCGAGATGGTGATCCTCGAAAGCGCCATGGGCCTGTTCGACGGCATTCCCTCGGAGAAAGGCCGCTCGGGTGCGGCAGCCGACCTCGCCCGCCTCTACGGCCTGCCGGTGCTGCTGGTGCTCGACGTCTCCGGCCAGTCGCAGACATCGGCCGCCATCGCCAAGGGTTTTGCCACCTATGACCCCGATGTCCGCATCGCGGGTGTCGTGCTGAACAGGCTCGGCAGTGACCGCCACCGCAAGCTTGCCGGCGACGCCATCGAAGCGCTCGGCCTGCCCGTCGTCGGCGCCATCCTGCGCGACCCGACCTTGTCGATCCCCGAACGCCATCTCGGCCTCGTCCAGGCCGAGGAACACGCCGATCTGATCGCCCACATCGACAAGCTCGCCGACATGGTCGAGCGCTCGCTCGACCTCGACGCGATCATCGAGTTGGCAACCCCGCTCGAACCGCTATCAGGCGATCAATCCTACGCCCTGCCGCCCCCCGGCCAGCGCATAGCGCTGGCCCAAGATGCCGCCTTCACCTTCCTTTATCCGCATATCGCAGCCCACTGGCGCGCCATGGGGGCAGAGCTTGTGCCGTTCTCGCCGCTCGCCGACCAGGCGCCAGATTCCTCCTGCGACGTCTGCTGGCTTCCGGGCGGCTATCCCGAGCTGCATCCCGCTCGCCTCGCCGCCGCCAGCAATTTTCTCACTGGCACACGCCGTTTCGCCGAAACCAACCCGGTTCACGGCGAGTGCGGCGGCTTCATGGTGCTGGGCGAGAGCATCGAGGACGCAGAGGGGTTGACGCACCCCATGCTCGGCCTGCTCGGCCACGCCACCAGCTTCGCCAAGCGCAAGATGAACCTCGGCTACCGCCAGGCGAGGCTTTCGGCACCCTGCCCGCTCGGAGGCACAGGCAGCGTCATCCGTGGCCACGAATTCCACTATGCCCAGACGGTCGAGCGTGGCGACGACACGCCTCTGGGCGAACTGGCCGATGGCCAGGGCAATCCGCTCGGCAGCTTCGGCGGTCGGCGCGGCCACGTCACCGGCACATTCTTCCACGCGATCGCCAAGAGCTGAGATGAGCACCCCGGGGACGATCTTCGACGACATCCGCATCGGCCTCGTGTTCTTCACGCGGCTGCCGCTGCCGCATTTCGAGGTCAAGGACCGCTCGTTCGCCGACGCCATCTGGACCGCACCCTTGGTCGGCTTCGCTGTGGCTCTCCTGGCCTGGCTCGTCTTCGCTGCCGGCAATGCCCTCGGCCTCGCCGAGGGACCGTCCGCAGCGTTGGCAATCGCCGCCACGATGCTGGTCACCGGGTGCCTGCATGAGGACGGTCTGTCGGACACTGCCGACGGCTTCGGCGGCGGACGCACGCGCGAGCGCAAGCTCGAGATCATGCGTGACAGCCGCATCGGCAGCTATGGCGCGGCAGCACTGGTGCTTGCCATCCTGGCGCGCTGGAGCGCGATCGTCGAAATCGAAGATCCGGCACCGGTCTTCGCCGCCCTCGTCGCCGCCCATGTCGGCTCGCGCGCGCTAATCCCTGCCTTCATGCGTCACCTGCCGCAGGCGCGCGTCGACGGTCTTGCAGCCGGCGTCGGCGCGGTTACCGACGGGGTCGTGATCGCAGCCCTCGCCATCGGCGCGGTCGGCCTGCTCTTCCTCGGCCTCAAGGGCGCGGTCGTCGCGGCGCTCTGTCTCGCCATCCTCTTCTTCGCCTTCAGAAAGCTCAGCCTCGCCCAGATCGGCGGCCAGAGCGGCGACACCATCGGCGCCCTGCAGCAACTGGCCGAAATCGCCCTGCTGTTTGTCGCATCTGCCATCCTTGCTTGATTCTGTTTTGGAGTATTCGCTGCCATGGCCTTCAAATCGCTCGATGAATTGCGCAAAGCCTGCCTCTACCTGCCGGCCGGCAGCGATGCTGCCGCAGACGCCGTCGCCCGCCGCCAGGACACGCTGACCAAGCCGCGCGGCAGCCTCGGCAAGCTCGAATCCATCGCCGCCTGGCTCGGCCGCTGGCAGGGTCGCGACATGCCCAGGCTCGACAAGGTCAAGGTCATCGTCTTTGCCGGCAATCATGGCGTCACGGCGCAAGGCGTGTCGGCCTTCCCGTCCGAAGTCACTGTCCAGATGGTCGCCAATTTCGCCGGCGGGGGTGCTGCCATCAACCAGCTTGCACGCCTCGCCGGTGCCGAGCTCGCGGTCATCCCGCTCGAACTCGACCGTCCGACCGGAGATCTCACCCAGGCGTCGGCGATGGACGAAGCCGACTTCCTCACTGCTGTCTCGACCGGCTACGACGCTGTGACGCCGGATCTCGACCTCGTCTGCTTCGGCGAGATGGGCATCGGCAACACCACCCCGGCAGCGGCCATCGCTGCAGGGCTGTTCGGCGGCACCGGCCGCGACTGGGCCGGACGTGGCACCGGCGTCGATGACACCGGCCTCTCGCGCAAGTTCGCCGCCATCGACGCCGGCCTCGCCCGTCACGCCGCAACCCTTGCCGATCCACTGGCGGTGGCCGCCAATCTCGGCGGCCGTGAGCTCGCCGCCATCCTTGGCGCCACGCTCGCCGCGCGCCACCGCAATGTGCCCGTCCTGCTCGACGGCTTCGTCGTCACCGCAGCAGCTGCGCCGCTGGCCAAGCTCCACCCCGAAGGCCTCGCGCACACGCTGTCCGCGCACGTCTCGGCCGAGGCCGGCCACCGCCAGTTGCTTGAAGCCCTTCAGCTTGCACCGCTGCTCGACATGGGCATGCGCCTCGGCGAGGGATCGGGCGCCTGCCTGGCGGTCAACCTCGTTCGTTCGGCGCTCGAATGCCACGCGAGAATGGCGAGCTTCGCCGAAGCCGGCGTCTCCGACAAATAGTCTGGAATTTCTGGCCGGGCTGCGCCACGACCGAAGCGGTGGAAAATGATTTCTTCCACCGCGCAAACCAAGAGAAGAAAATTTCCTCTTATGCAGCAGAGGCAACTGGCCTCTGCCTCTACCTGACACGGGCTCCCGATTATCTTGCGGCAAAGTTTAGCCATTTGCCGCTTGTCTCAGGAGAATGCCCCCATGAAACGCTACCTACTCGTCGGCGCTGCTGTCGCTGCGATCCTCGCCGGCCCACTGCAGGCCAATGCCGCAGACAAGCTGCTCAACGCATCCTATGACGTCGCCCGCGAGCTGTTTGCCGCTGAAAACGCCGCCTTCATCGCAAAGAATGCCGCCATCACCGTCGACCAGTCGCATGCCGGCACCTCCAAGCAGGCGCGCGCCATCGTCGAGGGGCTTGAAGCCGACGTCGTCACCTTCAACCAGGTCACCGACATCGAATTCCTGGTCAAGAACGGCTTTGTATCGGACGACTGGAAGCAGGATTTCGCCAATCAGGCTTCGCCCTTTTATTCGCTGCCGTCCTTCCTCGTCCGCGCCGGCAACCCCAAGGGCATCAAGGACTGGTCCGATCTCGTCCGCGACGACGTCAAGGTGATCTTCCCCAACCCCAAGACCTCGGGCAATGCGCGCTACACCTATCTCGCGGCCACCGCCTACGCCAAGGAGGCGTTCAAAGGCGACGACGCCAAGGTCAAGGAGTTCGTGGCCAAGCTGTTCGACAACGTGCCGGTGTTCGACACCGGTGGCCGCGCCGCCACCACCACCTTCGTCGAGCGCAACATCGGCGACGTGCTGATCACCTTCGAGGCCGAGACCCGCTCGATCGCCAAGGAATACGGTTCCGACAAGGTCGAGAGCGTCATCCCCTCGGTCAGCCTGCTCGCCGAGTTCCCGGTCGCTATCGTCGACAAGGTCGTCGACAAGCGCGGCTCGCGCGATCTGGCCAAGTCCTACCTCGACTTCCTCTACGCCGCCGAAGGCCAGCGCATCGCCGCCCAGCACGGCAACCGCGTCCACGACGCGGCGGTCACCGCCGAATTCAAGGACCAGTTTCCCGAGGTTCGCCTCGTCACCGTCGAAGACGTGTTCGGCGGCTGGGACAAGGTCCAGAAGGAACATTTCGGTTCGGGCGGCCTGCTTGAAGAGATCTACGGCGAGCGTTGACCGTAACCTCCCCCTGCTGTTGAAAATTGGAAAGCCGGTCTACGCCGGCTTTCCTCGTTGAAGTTTCGAAGGAAGGCATATCAGTGGCGCGCCGCATCTTGCCGGGCTTTCCCCTGGCGCTGGGGATCACCCTCGTCTACGTCTCGATCATCGTCGTGCTGCCGCTCGGCGCGCTTGCCTTCAAGGCGGCCAGTCTCGGCTTCGAGGACTATTGGCGCATCGTCTCATCGCCGCGCGCTGTCGCCAGCTATCGCGTCACCGCCCTCTCCGCGCTGGGCGCGACTGCCTTCAACCTTGTCTTCGGCATGGCGCTGGCCTGGGTGCTGGTGCGCTACCGCTTCCCCGGGCGCCGCTTTTTCGACGCGCTCGTCGATCTTCCTTTTGCCCTGCCGACGGCTGTCGCCGGCATCGCACTGACCACGCTGTTTGCCGAAAACGGCTGGTTCGGCTCGGTGCTCGCCCAGGCCGGCATCAAGGTCGCCTACACGCCGCTTGGCATCATGGTCGCCATGGCCTTCACCAGCCTGCCCTTCATTGTGCGCACCGTGCAGCCGGTGCTTGAGGACCTCGACCCCGCGCTCGAAGAAGCCGCCCAGACGCTCGGCGGCAGCGATCGCGCCATCTTCGTGCGGGTCATCCTGCCTCTGCTCACGCCCGCGCTGCTCGCCGGCCTGTCCTTGTCCTTCGCCCGCAGTCTCGGCGAATTCGGCGCCATCATCTTCATCGCCGGCAACCAGCCGATGTCGACCGAAATCACCGCCCTGCTCGCCTTCATCCGGCTCGAGGAATACGACTACCAGGCGGCCGCGGCCATCGCCTCGGTGCTGCTCATCGCCGCCTTCCTGATGCTCGCCGTCACCAACATCCTGCAGGCGCGCGCCCTGCGCTACACGGCAAGAGGCTGAGATGAGCGCACCCGTCAACGGCCGCCCGCCCCGCGTCGGCGACGCGCCTGTCTTCCGCCGCGCCCTGATTGGCATCGTGCTGGCGCTGGTCGCCATCGTCATCATCGCCCCGCTCGCCGTCATCGGCTACCAGGCCTTTTCACAAGGCCTTGCCGTCTATGCGGCGGCAATCGCCAACCCCGACACCCTGCACGCCATCGGGCTGACGGTGGTCACCGCACTGATCGCCGTCCCCATCAACACCGCCTTCGGTGTCGCCGCTGCCTGGGCGATCACCAAGTTCGACTTCCGGGGCCGCCGCCTCCTGCTCGTGGTCATCGAGATTCCGTTCTCGATCTCGCCCATCGTCGCCGGCGTCGCCTATCTCTTCGTCTATGGCCTGCAGGGCCTGTTCGGCCCGGCGCTCGAATCGGCCGACATCAAGATCCTGTTCGCCCTGCCCGGCATCGTGCTCGCCTCGATGTTCGTCACCGCTCCCTTCGTCGCTCGTGAGCTGATTCCGCTGATGCAAGCGCAGGGGCGCGATCTGGAAGAAGCCGCCACCTCGCTCGGCGCGTCCGGCTGGCGCACCTTCTTCTCGGTCACGTTGCCCAACATCCGCTGGGCGCTGCTTTACGGCGTGGTGCTGTGCAACGCGCGCGTCATGGGCGAATTCGGCGCTGTCTCCGTCGTCTCCGGCAATATCCGTGGCCAGACCAACACGCTGCCGCTGCACATCGAACTGCTCTACCACGACTACCAGACAGCGGGCGCCTTCGCCGCCGCCTCGATCCTCGCCCTGCTCGCCGTCGTCACGCTCGTCGCCAAGGTGCTGCTCGAACGCCAGGGCGCGGGACGCGCCCGCCGCCGCCCGTCACTTGCCGCACCCGCCGCCGCTCCCCAAACCGCTTCCGCTGAGGTCTCGTCATGAAAATCCGCCTCGACAATGTCGTGAAGACCTTCGAGACCTTCCGTGCCGTCCATGGAGTGTCTCTGGAGATTGAAAGTGGCGAACTGGTAGCCCTGCTCGGGCCGTCCGGCTCGGGCAAGACCACCATCCTGCGCATGGTCGCCGGCCTCGAATATGCCGATGCCGGCCACATCTATTTCGGCGCGGAAGATGCCACGGACATTCCGGTGCGCGACCGTGGCGTCGGCTTCGTCTTCCAGCATTACGCGCTGTTCCCGCACATGACGGTGGCCGAAAACATCGCTTTCGGCATGAAGGTGTCGAAGGTGCGCCGCGACAAGTCGGCCATTGACGCCCGCGTTGTTGACCTTCTGCGCCTGGTCCAGCTTGACGGCCTCGGCGAGCGCTTTCCCGGCCAGATCTCGGGTGGCCAGCGCCAGCGCGTCGCCCTTGCCCGGGCGCTTGCCGTCGATCCCAAGGTGTTGCTGCTGGACGAACCCTTCGGCGCACTCGACGCCAATGTGCGCCGCGACCTGCGCCGCTGGCTGCGCGAAATCCATCAGGAGCTCGGCATCACCACGTTGTTCGTCACCCACGACCAGGAAGAGGCGCTCGACCTCGCCGATCGTGTCGTCATCCTCGACAAGGGCCAGATCGTCCAGCAGGGCACGCCCGAAGAGGTCTGCCGCAACCCCGCTTCGGCGTTTGTGATGAACTTCTTGGGCGACACCAACCGCTTCTCCGCCGCGGTCTCCGGCGGCGTCGCGCGCCTTGGCGAAGCCCAGATCCCTGCCCCCGGTTTCGCCGACGGCCCGGTCGAAATCTTCCTGCGTCCGAGCGATCTTGGCTGGAGCAGCGACGGCGACGGCAATGGCATCGCCGCGACCGTCGCCCGCGTCATCGACCGGCCAGCCGGACGGCGCATCCTGGCGCTGACCGCAGCCGGCGAAGCGGTGGAGCTCGATGTGGCCCCCGAGACCCAGGTCAGCGCCCGCGAACAGGGCATCATCACCATCGAGCGCGCAAAGGTCTACGCGACGCGCTGATTCGCATCGAAGGCCGCAAAACTTACGGAAAATCAACGTGTTTCGGCTTGTATATCAAGTCTGTGGAATTTATCTCTGGTGAAGCCGGAATGCGATGGGGACGAATCGTTATCCTCGGCCAGCAACCTCACGCTGCAGCGCAGCCGAAGCCGATGACACGCGTTCACCATGCTGACTAAAAAAGGCAAATACGGCCTCAAGGCCCTCGTCCACCTATCCCAACTGCCAGCCGGCCAGCTCGCCTTCGTCGGCGACATCGCGACCGCCAACAAGATTCCGAAAAAGTTCCTCGACGCCATACTGGGCGAACTGCGCAATGCCGGTTTCGTCCAGAGCCGCAAGGGCAAGGACGGCGGCTACCGCCTCGCCAAGCCTGCCGCGGAGATCAAGATCGGCCATGTCGTGCGCGTGCTCGACGGGCCGCTGGCGCCCATCCCCTGCGCCAGTCGAACCCAGTACCAGCCCTGCGACGACTGCGACGAGGCAACCTGCCAGATCAGGCACATGATGCTCGAGGTGCGGCAAGCCATTGCCGGCGTGCTCGACAACCGCAGCCTCGCCCAGGTGCGGGATGCCGCCAATGACGACATCCTGGCCGAAACGCTGCATCACGCCTGAACCGCTCGCTTCCGGGCGTCTCAAACGACCTGGCGTAACACCGCCGGCTGGCCGCGCCGATGTGGCGCCGTCGGCTCATGGCGGCGCAGCGCCTTTCGCACCGTGGGAATGACCATCCGGCCCAACGAGCACCTGGCTGATGTTGTGGCAGCAATGGTTCGATTGCCGCCCACCCAGCGCAACATCATACAGCTGATTGAGTACTGACCCTAGTGGATCAGGCCGAGCACGAGCGCTGCGGTGAAGCCGAACGAAACCGTGAAGAACAGGTAGGAAGCCAGTTTGGCAAGGCTCGCCGGCTTGCCAATAGCCGCGGCTCCAGCGCTACGGCTGTTCGAGAGATACTGGGTCTGTGCCATCGCAATCTCCATCATGCCGTTAGTCTATAAAAATAATAGACTTTGTCGATTGCTAATTTTGGCAAAATTGTGGAACAGCTTTGCCGGCCAACGGACGATGTGAGCAAATTCTCGCTGCGCAAGCCGTCGCGCAATGGCGTCCATGGACGCCATCGCGGGTAGCGAACGCTCTGACGCAAGCGAATGCAGGGCAAGACATCTGGCCCGCAACCCATTGAAAAAACAACAATACCACGAAGGCAACTGGCGACGGCCCAGATCGGGACGCCGCCGCATCGGTGGAATCAGTAATATCCGCGCGGGCAAGCCGCGATATACGTGCGACCGTAGCGATCGCGGAAACGGCACTGATTAGGCTCGCTTGCCCTGCCGATCAGCGCACCGGCAACGGCACCAACGGCGCCACCGACAAGCGCGCCTTCAGCACGATTTCCAGGCGCTGCGACAGCGCTGCCAATGGCCGCGCCGCTGAGACCACCGATCGCGGTCCCCTGCTCGGTCGCCGTGCAGGCCGCCAGCGGCACCAATAGCGCAAGACACAAAACCAGGTTCTTCATTACCGTCACTCCGAAAATGTTTGCAGTCCCCACCGCCCTACAATGCACGGAGGCGAAAAACGATCCATCGCGCTGCGCCGCCGGTGATGCGGCATCTCCGGGCCGCAACAGTATCTGACGAAGCTGGAGGCCCGTGGCGGCACGCGGAGCAGCATGCATGCGGGCCTCGGCACTGCAGCGGCATTTCTACCGGAGGCTCGAGGCGTTATGCGAACGAAAGTCCGATCGACCTGCCATGCCGGCCAACCGCAATCCCAGGCCTCGAGGCTGGGCCTTGCCCGATCCGCCGGCGCGTCGTGATGCGGCGGCTCGTTTTCATGACGTATCCTCCCAGTCGTCAAAACGACTTCGCACCGCATGGGTTGCGGCTTGTCGCGACAAGGCGTGAATACATTGAAAAATGGGAAGAAAGTGGTGGGTGCGACAGGGATCGAACCTGTGACCCGCTGATTAAGAGTCAGCTGCTCTACCAACTGAGCTACGCACCCACTGCGACCGGCGAACCGACCGTGGCCGGCATATAGCCATAGCTTTTCGCGCTGTCCACCCACCAGAGGGAAGAAAGATGTGCGCAGGAAAAACTAATCGGCGAAGCCGCACTCGAATGGCATTCGGCCCACCCCGTCTGTCGGGTCGGCCGGGTTCGGCGCGGCTTCCCTCATGGCCGGGCGGAAGTCGAAAACGAACCGGCTGACACAAGGCGCCAGGCGGAGCGTACAGCAATTGCTGCGCATCCAGACGATCAGCGGCACAAATTCAAACAATATGAGGAATTAGTGGTGGGTGCGACAGGGATCGAACCTGTGACCCGCTGATTAAGAGTCAGCTGCTCTACCAACTGAGCTACGCACCCACTGCGACCGGCGAACCGACCGTGGCCGGCATATAGCCAAGGCATTTTGCCCTGTCCACCCCACCGGCCGCTTTTTCTTCAAGTCGGCAAAAATAGTTGGCTTCAGGCCAGCAACACGCCTTCGGCCACCTTCACCGCGTGTCCGCCGATACGCGCCGAGGCAAGGTTGCCGCCGGCAACCTCCAGCTCCAGCCGGATCCTCGACGGCCGGCCCATTTCGATGCCCTGCTCGATCCAGTAGCGTGATGCGCCGTCCGTCGGCTTGTCGAAGTGCATGACCTGGCCGGCAAACGCCGCCGCGGCCGAGCCGGTGGCCGGATCCTCGTAGGAAGGGCTGCCGGGAACGATCATGCGCGCGTGGAACGCATTGTCGTGCCCCAGCGTCTCGCGGCAGTAGACGTAGGCGCTAGCGACCGCCGATTCGCTCTTGCGTGGCGAAAAGGCCATCCAGGCTGCATTGTCGAAACGGATTCGAGCGGCCACCTTGGTGTCGGCCACCGGCACGGCGACGTAAGGGACGCCGGCCGACCACACCGACACCTTGTGATTTTCAAAGCCGACCTCATGCGGCATGAGCCCAAGGGCTGCTGCAACAGCATCGACATCGGCCGACAACGGCAGCTGTTCCGGAAGCTTCGGCAGGTCGAACTCGGCAAACAGGGATTTGCCCAGCCTGGTCACCGCGCAGCGCACCAGGCCGATGTTTTCCTCAAGCACGAAAATGCCGGCCAGGCCGTCGCCGGCCGCCTCGACAAGCGCGATCGCGGTGCCGACGGTCGGGTGTCCGGCGAACGGCATTTCGTAGTCGGGCGTGAAGATGCGGACCCGCGCGCGATGGGTCGGGTTCGCAGGCGCCATCACGAAAGCGGTTTCCGACAGGTTGAATTCGCGGGCGATCGCCTGCATGGCCGCCGTATTGAGGCCTTTCGAGTCCGTCACCACCGCTAGCGGGTTGCCCGCCAGCCGATCCTCGGTAAATACGTCGTAGATAAAATACTTTCGTTCGGCTCTCATGTTTTGTCTCTCTGCTGCCGGCAACATGAGCGAAATTTAATTTGAATTCCTGAGCCACACGGCCGATCTGTGATCCTAGAGCATGAACCCGAAAACAGGGAACGGGTTTTCAAAAAAGCTCATGCCCGACAATCGGGCCAGTGCCGCGCCTGCGTTTGCGGGCAGGATGGTGATCTGCGCAGGATTTCTGCGACACGCGAAGGGAACTGGCTTGGACCAGCAGGTAAATCGTCAGGAACAGGCATCCACGCTGCCGATCGAGGCAGCGCTCGGGCTGGACGGCAAGGGCCGCGCCAAGGCGCGCCGCAAGGGCTGGCTGTGGCTGGTGCTTGCCGTTGTTCTGGCTGTCGCGGGTTACGTCGCCTACTCCACCCTCGCCACGCCCTCCGAGCGCGTCGTCTACACCACCCAGCCCGCCGGGAACGGCGACCTGACGGTCGAGGTCTCGGCCACCGGCAATCTTCAGCCGCTGACCCAGGTCGACATTTCGAGTGAGCTTTCCGGCGTCGTCCGTTCCGTCGCCGTTGTCGAAAACCAGCAGGTCAAGGAGGGCGACGTGCTGGCTGCGCTCGACACCACGCGTCTGAACGCGCAGATCGAGCGCGCCCAGGCATCGGCCAAGGCAGCCGAAGCCAAGGTCGAGGACGCACGCACCACACTGTCCCAGAACGGGCAGGCGCTGACCCGCGCCCAGGAGCTCTTCCGTCGCGGCCAGACCACCAGCCAGTCGCTCGAATCGGCCACAGCCGAGCGCGACCGCGCCAGGAGCGCGCTCGACATGGCCGACGCCAACCTCTCCATAGCCCAGGCCGACCTCAAGCTGCAGCAGGCGGATCTGGCCAAGAGCACCATCTACGCGCCCATCGACGGCGTGGTGCTGACGCGTTCGGTCAACCCGGGCCAGACGGTCGCCTCCTCGATGCAGGCACCGGTGCTTTTCGTTCTCGCCGCGGATCTTTCCCAGATGGAGCTCAAGGCGGCAGTCGACGAGGCCGACATCGGCTCTGTCGCCAAGGGCCAGAACGCCCGCTTCGCCGTCGACGCCTTTCCCGACCGGCGCTTCGACGCCACCATTCGCGACATCGCCTACGCCTCGGTCACGACAGACGGCGTTGTAACCTACAACGCCTGGCTCGATGTCGAAAATGACGAACTGCTGCTGCGGCCAGGCATGACGGCCACGGTTTCGATCGTCACCAAGGAAGCGAAGGACGTGCTGACCGTTCCGACCACGGCCTTCCGCTATCGGCCGGCTACGCCGACAGCCAGAAGTGGCGGCTTCAGCCTGCAAAGCATGTTCACCGGCCGCATGCAGCGACCCCCGACCGACCGCAGCCGCCCGGCCACCACGCCAACCGACGGCTCGCGCACGCTCTACGTCCTGAAGGATGGGGTGCCCGAGGCTGTCAGGGTCAAGACCGGAGCCACCGACGGCGACCGCACAGAGATCGTTTCGGGGCTGTCGGCCGGCGACCAGGTCATCATCTCCGCCACCGCCGGCAAGGCCAATTGAGGACGGCATGAGCCAGTCGCCCCTCATCGCCTTCGACAACGTCTGGAAGAGCTACGGCGACGGCGAAGCCAGGGTCAACGCCCTGGCCGGCATCGACCTCGCCATCCGGCAAGGCGAGTTCGTCGCCATCATGGGGCCGTCCGGCTCGGGAAAATCGACGGCGATGAACATCGTCGGCTGCCTCGACACCCCGACATCGGGCCGCTACGCCTTCATGGGAACGGATGCCGGCCGGCTTGACCGGACCCGGCGCGCGATGCTGCGCAATCTTTACATCGGCTTCGTTTTCCAGGGCTACAACCTGCTGCCGCGCACGACGGCCGCCGAGAATGTCGAGCTGCCGCTGATCTATCGCGGTGTGCCCGCGCACGAACGGCGCGCGCTCGCCATGGCAGCCCTGGCCGAAGTTGGCCTCGAAGAGCGCGAGCACCACACCCCGGCTGAGCTTTCCGGCGGCCAGCAGCAGCGCGTGGCGATTGCCCGCGCCATCGTCACCCGCCCGACCCTGCTTGTCGCCGACGAGCCGACGGGCAATCTCGACACGGCCCGCAGCCACGAGATCATGGAACTGCTCACCCGCCTCAATCAGGACCAGGGCCTGACCATCGTCATGGTCACCCACGAAGCCGACATTGCCGCCTATGCCGGCCGCACCATCGCCTTCCGCGACGGCCGCGTCGCCTCCGACACCTTGAAGCGCGAGGCCGCATGATCTGGGAAACCGTACGTCTCGCCCTTCGCTCGGTCCGCCGCAACGCCCTGCGCTCGTTCCTGACCTTGCTCGGCATCGTCATCGGCGTCGCCGCCGTCATCGCCATGCTGACCATCGGCAGCGGCACCACCCAGAAGGTCAAGTCCGACATCTCCCGGCTCGGCAGCAACCTTCTGGTCGTTCGCGCCGGACGCCCGCCCGCGCCGGGCTCCGGGCCGCAGCAGACGATCCGCCAGCTCGGCGAAAAAGAGGTCGCGGCGCTCACCACCCACCTCGAAGGCGTCCGCGCGGTCTCGCCGGCGTCGCAGAAGCAGGTGCGCGTCGTCTACGGCACCGAAAGCCTGACGTCGTCGATAACCGGCACCGACAATGCCTATCTTGATGCCCGGGACTGGAAGGTCGCATCGGGCCGGCCGTTCAGCGAGTCCGAGATCCGCGGCGGCGTCAATGTCTGCCTGATCGGCGAGACCGTGCGCCAGCAATTCTTCGGCGCCGGCGACCCGGACGGCGCAAGCATTCGTGTCGGCCGCATGAGCTGCAAGATCGTCGGCCTGCTTGAGCCCAAGGGTTACTCAGGATTCGGCCAGGACCAGGACAACGTGGTGCTGATGCCGCTGCAGGCGTTCCAGCGCCGCATCGCCGGCAACCGCGACATCGAGACGATCTATGTCGCCGCCGACGACGCCACCCCGACCACGGTCGTGCAGACGCGCATCGAAGACATCATGCGCGACGCCAGGCGCGTCACCGCCGACCGCGAGGATGATTTTTCGGTGCGCGACATGACCCAGATCGCCGACGCCATGGCAAGCGCCACCGCCACCATGACCGGCATGCTTGGCGCCGTCGCCGGCGTCAGCCTTCTGGTCGGCGGCATCGGCATCATGAACATCATGCTGGTGTCGGTCACCGAGCGCACGCGCGAGATCGGCATACGCCTCGCCATTGGCGCGCATGAGAAGCACATCCTGATCCAGTTCCTGGTCGAGGCGACGGCGCTTTCGCTGCTCGGCGGCCTGATCGGCATCGCCATAGGCCTTGCGCTTGCTGGCCTTGCCTCCTTTACCCTGGCGATTCCGTTCGCCCCGAGCCTGCCGGTCGTCTTGCTGGCGGTCGGGTTCTCGGCGCTGATCGGCATGGTGTTCGGCTTCTTCCCGGCGCTTCGCGGCGCCAGGCTCGACCCGATCGAAGCGCTGCGCCACGAATAGCTATTGCTTGAGCACGGTGTTCGACGCGCCCTGCACGATCTGGTCGATGACCAGCAGCTTGACAGGTTCGGCGCCGACATTGGCGCCCTGGTGCCACGGCCCGATCATCTCGACGATGAAGTCGCCCTTCTTGTAGCTGGTGCTCTTGCCGGTAGCGACATTGGTTACCTCGAGCTGCCCTTCGAGCACATAGGCATAGCGGGCGGAAGGGTGCATGTGAACAGGCAGCCTGGCACCGGGCGGAATCTCGAAGGACGACACCAGAACCTGCACATTCTTCTGCGGCAAGATGATTGGCTGTCCGCTCGCCGTCTCGGTCGCCGACGCCAGCGGCGTGACGACGACCTTGGCGGCAGGCTGGCTGTCGAGCGCCCATGCTGCGTTGGCAGTCAGTGGCAGCGCGACGGCCAAAGCCGACGCCATGGACCTTGTTCTCGTAGCCACCGCATCCCTCCCTGTTTTCAGGCAGAGTGACGCTTCGCGTCGGCGCGATCAAGGTGGTTGCAAAGTTGGTTCAGCGCCTGGAGAAATGCCACTCCACAAGCGAACGCATGTGCGGCATCAGCCCCTCGGGCAGGTCGTGCATGCCGCGGATGACGACCGGCCCCTCGATCTCTGGATCGGGATCCGTGGCAACGAAGGCGCGGATGCGCTCGGCAAGCTGATCCGCCGTTTCCGCCGCCCTGAAACAGCGCACGATGACCGTCCCGCTTTCGACCGACAGCGCATGGCAGCGCTGCTCGCGCTGCGCTTGGCCGAGGTCGAGCCCGGTCTCCTCGCGCACCTCGCGCCGCATGTTGTAGTCGAGGTCGACCTGCCCGTCGCGAAAGTCCTCGGGCTCGAACGAACCTGCCGCGAAATAGACCTTGCCGGCATTCGCCGTATGCGCGCCCATTCGGATCGCCACCAGCGCGTTGTCGCTGGAAATCAGCATCGCGTGCGCGAAGGCATGTTCGGCGCTGGTCACCGGCTTGAGCTTGCGCCACAGCATGAAGGTCGAAAACCGGATGGCGTGGCAGCGGCCGACGAGCCTGTTGTCGGCGTAGGCGAGTTCGGACAGCAGCACCACCGTTCCGTCGAACAGCGCCGGGCGCGCCGTCTTCTCCGCCGCCCAGTTGGCGGCGATCGCGTCGGCGTTGTCTCGTTCGAACGGATGCGGGGCGGGATCGAGCCGCACGTCCACCACGTCGACCGGCAAGATCACGTTGCGCGGAAGATCGAAGGCCAATGCAACACTCTCAGATGTCGAGGGAGACGGCGACGGGACAATGGTCCGAGGCCTTCGGACGATCCCAGCCGGCGCGCGGATAACGGTCGACCTCCTGCCCCGGCGGAAAAATCGTCCGCCACGGCTGGCCGCGCCTGACGATGTCTGGCACGGCGGCAGCGTTGCCGCGCGCCAGCGCCGGCGACAGAAGGATATAGTCGAGCTGGCACAGATGCCGCTCCAGCGGGCCGCGCGTGTGATAGAGCGTCCAGCGCTCCATCTCGGGGCGTCGTTCGACGACGTTTACGGCAAAGCCGTCGTCCAGCAGCACATCGAGACACGAAACGCTCTCGTCGACGGGGGTGAAGCTGTAGCCCTTGTAGGCGTCGCCGCCGATCACGATGCGCTGGCGATAGTCATTGAGGTCGCCGCAGATCACCCAGCGCTTGTCGGCGGCATGATCCTTGCCGAACCGCTCCTCGATGATGTGCCTGATGGCCTTCGCCTCGGCAACGCGGATCGGCATCGTTGCATCGCGGCCGTTGAGGCCGTTGCGCGGCGACCCCATCGACTTCAAGTGCACCGAATAGATGGTCAGCGGCTTGCCGCCGACCTTGACGTCGATCTCCAGGCAGTCGCGCCTGAAGATGCGCTCGAACGGCTCCTGCCCAAGCGCCGCGAGCTCGGGCGTGTGCAGCCCGAATTGTTCGAAGGTCACATGCGCGTGGCTGGTCATGCGCACGAACTCGATCGGTTCGCCATCGGCGGTTTCCGAACGCATCATCACCGCCACGTCGATGCCGCGGCTGTCATTGCCCGAGGTGGTGTATTTCTGCTGGTAGCCCTGCCCCACCATCTTGAACAGATAGCCGTATTCGAACGCCTTCAGCGCCTCGATATTGTCGACTTCCTGCATGCAGATGATGTCGGCACGGGTATCGGCGATGGCGAGCGCGGTCAGCTGGCGCATGTCGTCGGCGTGCGCAATGGCCCGCGCCCGCTCGAGCAGCTGGTATTCGGCCTCGCTGGCGATCTCGAACAGGGCAAGTGTCCTGTCCTCGTTCAGCTGGTTACGGTAACCGGAATAGTCGAACCTGTTCATCAGGTTCTCGACATTGAAGGTGGCAAGGCGAAGCGACATGGCTGCGAGCATTGCCTTCATACCGCGCCAAACACAAGCCCCGCCAAGTGCACCACCCGTTCATTGCGCGTTCAGGCTGCAAGGAGGAAAATGTTCGTCTCCTTCGAAACCGTGGGGCGTGGGCCTTTGGGATTCATACTGCAGGAGACTTACAATGAGACGCGAACTGTCAGTCCTTGTTCGTTCGGGGCTTGTCGCCGTCAGCATGGTGATCGGCCTCCCTTTGGTAGCGGCCGCATCGCCCGCCGGCATCATCCGGACGCCAGCCGCTTTGCCTGCATCGGTCGAGGCGCCGATCCAGGTCGACAACAGGCGCTGCGAATTTGTGCCCGGCTGCCGCAACTACCGTGACGGCTGGCGCCATGGCAATTGGCGCGGCGACCGCTGGCGCGACGATCGGCGCTGGCGCCATCGGCCCTACCGCCGCAATCATTGGAGCGGCACCGGCATCTACCTGAATTTCAGCATTCCGGCATATCGCTATTATGAACCGCGCTACTACCAGCCGCGCTACTATCAGCCGCGCCGGGTCTATCGACCGGGTAGGCTCTCATCGGCGCATGTTCAATGGTGCTACGACCGCTACCGCTCCTATCGGGCCTGGGACAATACCTTCCAGCCCTACAACGGCCCAAGACGCCAGTGCTGGTCGCCCTACGGCTGACGCACAACTGCCATGCCGCCTCCCCGGCGGCATGGCATAACATGATATTTACAAGTCGCTTGTATGCGTTCGCTCGCCAGCCGCGACAGTGAAAGAACATGACCGACGACGCAGCCGCCATCGTACAGCGAGAACACCGCAATCGGGTGCTCAAGGGCGCCTCGATACTGACCGGCGTCAAGAATTCGGAAATTGCCGTCACGATCCGCAACATGCACAGCGGCGGCGCCGAATTGCGAGTCAGCGCCGAGGCCCGCATCCCCGAACGTTTCCTGCTCTATGTGCCGGTCGACAGCATCGGCTATCGCGCGGTCGTACGATGGCGCAAGGCCGACCGCGTCGGCGTGCAGTTCGAGGGCACTGAACCCAAGCCTGCCTGGCACTACGGCTGACGAGACAACGAGCCAAAGAAAAGGCCGGCGGATCGCTCCACCGGCCTCTTTTCTTCGCGACGTCAGCCGCGGGCTTCTTAGTTCTTCGTCTTGTCGACGAGCGGGTTCTTGGCGATCCCCGCGCATCCACAGGGCGTAGCCCGAGGACGCGCAAGGAAAGAGACGTGGATCGTCTTAGTTCTTCGTCTTGTCGACGAGCTGGCTCTTGGCGATCCCCGCGCATCCACAGGGCGTAGCCCGAGGACGCGCAAGGAAAGAGACGTGGATCGTCTTAGTTCTTCGTCTTGTCGACGAGCTGGTTCTTGGCGATCCACGGCATCATCGCGCGCAGCTTGGCGCCGACTTCCTCGATCTGGTGGCTGTCGTTCATGCGGCGGATACCCTTGAAGCGGGCGGCGCCCGAACGGTACTCCTGCATCCAGTCGGAGGTGAACTTGCCGGTCTGGATGTCCTTCAGGACGCGCTTCATCTCGGCCTTGGTCTCTTCGGTGATGATGCGCGGACCGGTCACGTACTCGCCCCACTCGGCGGTGTTCGAGATCGAGTAGTTCATGTTGGCGATGCCGCCTTCATAGATCAGATCGACGATCAGCTTCACTTCGTGCAGGCACTCGAAATAGGCCATCTCAGGGGCATAGCCACCTTCGACCAGCGTCTCGAAGCCGGCGCGGATGAGCTCGACAAGACCGCCGCAGAGAACGACCTGCTCACCGAACAGATCGGTTTCGCACTCTTCCTTGAAGTTGGTCTCGATGATGCCCGAACGGCCGCCGCCGACGCCGCAGGCATAGGACAGGCCGAGGTCGAGCGCATTGCCCGAAGCGTCCTGGTGAACGGCGACCAGGCACGGCACGCCGCCGCCCTTCTGGTATTCGCCGCGCACGGTGTGGCCCGGGCCCTTCGGCGCAACCATCAGCACGTCGACGGTCTTCTTCGGCTCGATCAGGCCGAAATGCACGTTGAGGCCGTGGGCGAAAGCGATCGCAGCGCCGTCGCGGATGTGCGGAGCGATCTCGTCGCGGTAGATGTCTGCCTGCAGTTCGTCAGGCGTCGCCATCATCATCAGGTCGGCCCACTTGGCGGCTTCCGCGACCGTCATCACCTTGAGGCCGTCGGCCTCGACCTTCTTGGCGGTCGCCGAGCCGGCCTTCAGGCCGATCACCAGTTCCTTGGCGCCCGAATCCTTGAGGTTCAGCGCATGCGCGCGGCCCTGGCTGCCGTAGCCGATGATGGCGACCTTCTTGCCCTTGATCAGGTTGAGATCGGCATCGCGATCGTAATAGACACGCATTGGTGGGTTCCTTCCCGGTTGTAGTTCAGGGGGCCTTCGGCCCGGTTTTCGCTCCGTGCAGAGCAAGAAACTGCTGCGTTGCGCGCACGGCGTCGCCGTCGATCCCCGCCTCAGTCAATTCCAGCCGGTCGCCGAGCAGCAGACGGATCTGCACATCCCTGGCGACAAGCCCGAAAAATGTCCGGAACGCCGTTTCGGCGTCGTCGAATTCGAGCAACCCGGCTTCGCGGCCGGCGTCCAGCACCGGCTTCAGGCGCCGGCCCAGCGCGAAACGTCCGCGCTCAAGCACGATCGCGCCGAGGTCGCGCTTGTCGGAACCGGCATGCACCACGGCGACCCTGTTGAGCGCGATCGAGGTGTCGCTCGAGATCACCCGCAGCCAGTCCGAGGCAAAGCGTTCGAGGCTCGAGGTAAGCGAAACGAGATCCAGGCCCTTGCGGTCGACCGGCTGGACGCGAACCTTCGACGCCTGCCATTGCACGGTTGCCGTCAGCAGGCCATCGCGGTCGCCGAACCACTTGTAGAGCGTTTCCTTGGAGCAGCTGGCGCGCCGTGCAACCGCCGTCATGGTCAGGCGGTCGCCTTCCTCGACGAGCAGGCGCAGCACGGCGTCGAGCACGTCTTGCTGACGCGCTGTCGGCCCCACGCCTTCCATCATCTCGGTGACTGCCTGCAGCATGGTTCCTTGCTCGCGCATCCGGCAGGTTCCAACACCGAAATCGCCGTACCGTACGTTACGGTTCGGCTTATGCCGCAATCCTGGGCGCTCCGCAAGCACTTGCCTGGGTTTATTTGCAGCGCGCATCGACGCGAGCTGGACGGTTGCGATCATGCCGCCGGCTCGGCAGCCCGGACGCTTCCCGATCTTCACGCCGACAAGCGCCCGACGCGTGCTCAAGCGAGGACATTGGCGCCGATCTCCGCTTCCAGCTTCGACCAGTCTGTTTCCCTGAGCCCCGCCGGTCCGAACGGGTCGATCAGCGTACCCGCGACGATCGAAGCGAGAAGCTGCGGAGCAGGCGGAATCTTCGCCACGCTCGCCACAAGTCCGTCGCGCAGAAAGGGAAAAGCCAGGGAATCCGACTGATAGAACGGCGTGAAGGCGGAGGAAAGCATCTGGAACAGCCTGACATGCCAGCGCCGGGCGCGAACATAGGCATCGAGCGCGTCTTCAACGTCGCTGCCCCGCCGCAGGGCATATGCAAGCGCGGCCGCATCGAGCAGCGCCATGTTGGCGCCCTGCCCCAGTTGCGGGCTGGTCGAATGCGCTGCGTCGCCGATGATGGCGAGCCGCCGCGCCGCCGGCTTCGCCAGCGTCTGGTGGCCGTAGCGCGCGAGCGTCAGCTGGTCGAAATCCGCGATCTGGTCGAGATAGGCGCGGCATGCGGGCCAAAGTTCCGCCACGCGCGCCTTCCAGGCGTCCAGGCCTGCTGCCTGAACCTGGGCCACATGCGCGGGCTTGAGGCTCCAGAAGAATGCCGCCATGTTTCGCCCGTTCGTTTCGGCCCGCCCGATCGGCAGCACGCCGACCATGACGCTGGCGCGGCTGTAGCGCTGCGTGAGCGCATGCTCGTCGAACCCGGCACCACGCCAGTCGAGCGAGGCCCAGAACGCGCCATAGGCAAGTGGCATCGGCCTGCCGCCCAACCCGGCATTCTGGCGAAGCCTGGAACGCGCGCCGCTTGCGTCGATGACCAGGTCGAATGGCCCCATGGAACGCCCGCTGGCGTCGGCCAGCATCACGTGCTCGCCGATATCCGCCATCTCGAGTTCGGCGCCGGTGACGATCTCGATGCCCTCGCGCAAGGCTGCTCGATAAAGAACGCCGAACAGGGCAGCCCGATGGACGGCAACACCGAAGCGGCCTCCCGGCCGCGCATCGTAGCGAACGTCGAGCACCGTGCGCCCGCTTCGCGCATCGGCGCCGTAGAGCCGGTCGATCCGGCTGCCGAGTTCGCGGATGTCGCCAAGAAGTCCGAGGTTGTCGAGTACCGTAAGCCCTGTCGGCTGCAGGATCAGGCCCGACCCAAGCGGTTTTGGCACCTCGAAGCGTTCGTAGACGGTGACCCGGTGGCCATCGCGCTTGAGATAGAGCGCAGCAGCAAGCCCGGCAGGTCCCGCGCCGGCGATTGCTATGTGAAGACGTCTACCGGTCATGTCCACCCCATTCGCGACAAGGTTCGCGAATGGGGTGGACATTGGCAATGCTTCAATTCGCCCTAGGCATGTCTGCGGAAAATCGTGGGGGATTTCCGCAACTACGCCGCGACGTCACAGGCGCGCCAGGGCCGTCTAGATCGAAACCTGCGTGCCGACCTCGACCACGCGCCCCGTCGGGATCTGGAAATATTCTGTCGCATCAGCCGCGGTGCGTGCGAGGCCGATGAACAGCCTGTCCTGCCACACCGGCATGCCCGAATTGGGCGATGCCTTCAGCGAGCGCCGCGACAGGAAGAACGACGTCGTCATGATGTCGAACTTCCAGCCCTGCTTGCGGCAGATGGCCAGCGCCTTGGGAATGTTCGGCTGCTCCATGTAGCCGAATTTCAGCTTCACCCGCATGAACAGCTCGTTGACCTGCTCCATCTTCACCCGCTCGCTGTCGGGAACGATCGGCTGCTGCGCCGTCACCACGGACAGGATGACGTTCTGTTCATGCAGCACCTTGTAGTGCTTGAGGCTGTGCATCAGCGCCGTCGGCGCGCTGTCGGGGTCGCTGGTCAGGAACACCGCTGTTCCCGGCACCAGAGTGGGCTTTTTCTTGCTGAGATTCTCAGCCAGGAAATTCAGCGGAATCTCGTTCTTGCGCGTCTTGTCGAACAGATAGCGGCTGCCGCGAACCCAGGTCCACATGATCGTGACTATGAAGAAGGCCACCGCCAGCGACGCCCAGCCGCCCTCGAACACCTTGACGATGTTGGAGGCGAAGAAGCCGACGTCGATCAGGCCGAAAATCAAGGTTGCCACCACGACGGCGACAACCCGCCAGCGCCAGATGCGCAGCATCACCACTGACAGCAGCAGCGTCGTGACCAGCATATTGCCGGTCACCGAGATGCCGTAGGCCGCAGCCAGCCTGCTCGATTCGCCAAAGCCGACGACCAGCAGCATGACCACCAGCGCGAGCAGCATGTTGACACGCGGCATGTAGATCTGGCCCAGCGTCGTCTCCGAGGTATGCTGGATCACCAGCCGCGGCAGCATGTTGAGCTGCACAGCCTGGCGCGTCAGGGAATAGGCGCCGGTAATCACCGCCTGGCTGGCAATGACGGTCGCGGCGGTCGCCAGCACCACCATCGGCACCAGCATCCAGCCTTCGTTCATCTCGAAGAACGGGTGGCCGACGACACCGCCGTGGGCAAGCACGAACGCGCCTTGGCCGACATAGTTGAGCAGCAGGCAAGGAAAGACGATGCACAGCCAGGCAAGAACGATCGGCCGGCGGCCGAAATGGCCAAGATCGGCGTAGAGCGCTTCAGCACCGGTGACCGCGAGGAAGATGGCGCCGATGGTGACGAACGACACCTCCGGCTGATTGGTCAGGAACTCCACGATGTAGATCGGGTTCACCGCCAACAGAATTTCCGGATCATCGGCAATGTGCATGATGCCGGAATAGCCAATCGCCAGGAACCAGACCAGGGTCACCGGCCCGAAGACGATCGCCACGCCTCCGCTGCCGAAGCGCTGCACCGAAAACAGTGCTGCCAGGATCACCAGCGTCAACGGCACGACGTAGGGTTCGAAGGCCGGCGTCACCACTTTCATGCCTTCGACAGCAGAAAGCACCGAAATCGCGGGCGTGATGACCGCGTCGCCGTAGAACAGAGATGCGCCAACCATGCCAAGCGCCAGAATGATGCCCGAGCGCTTGGGCAGGCTGCGCCGAGCCAGCGCCATCAGCGACAGCGTGCCGCCCTCGCCGCGATTATGCGCCCGAAGCACGAACATCACGTACTTGATGGTCACGATGATCGTCAGCGCCCAGATGATGAGCGACAGCACGCCGAGGATGTCTTCGCGCGATGCCACCTCTCCGCCGGACGACGCCGCGACAAGCGCTTCGCGAAAGGCATAGATCGGGCTGGTGCCGATGTCGCCGAAGACGACACCGAGGGCGCCGATGACGAGAATCCTGATATCGTGCGAATGGCCGTCCGTTTGGACCGCCTGCCCGCTCGTCCCAGCTTTACCAGCGCCGGCATCGGCCATTTACGACTCTCCATGAAGCCGCGGGGCTCTACCCCTGCTGCAAGGCAAAAGCAACAGCCGTATCGGGATAGCTGAAGCGCAACCTATGCGAAATCGATAGTCGCCGTCACCACCCGCAGGCCTTCAGATAGCGCTTGATTGTAACGGGCATGCCGTATTCCAGCGCATCAGCCGTCAGGCCATGCCCGATCGACACTTCGGCCAGTTGCGGTACGGCGCGCATCAATTGCGGCAGGTTGTCGACGACGAGGTCATGCCCGGCATTTGCCGCAAGCCCCAGCGCCAATGCGGCGTCGGCGGTTTTAGCCAGCAATTCCAGTTCTTTGGCTGCCTTGTCCGGATTGTCGTGACAGGCCCCATAGGGACCGGTGAACAGCTCGATACGGTCAGCCCCGGTATCGCGGGCGGCACTCATGCTGCTCGGATCGGCGTCAGCGAACAGGGAGACCCGGAACCCGCCCTTCTTGAGCCGCGCGACCACCGGCTTGAGCAGGCTCATCTGGGCGGCGAAATCCCAGCCATGGTCGGACGTTGCCTGCGACGGATCGTCCGGAACCAGCGTGACCTGCTCGGGCTGGTGCTTTTCGACCAACTCAAGAAAATCCTCGCTGGGATAGCCCTCGATGTTGAACTCGGCCTTAGGGAATTCGTCGTCGATCAGCGCCCGTATCTCCGGAACATCGGAAAAACGGATATGCCGCTGGTCGGGGCGCGGATGAATCGTCAGCCCGTGGGCGCCGGCGGCAAGTGCAATCCGGCCGAGCCCGGTGACGCTCGGCCATGGCAGATCGCGGCGGTTGCGCAGCATGGCAATTGCATTGACGTTCACGGACAGCTTGGCGGGCATCGGAAACTCACGGCAAATCTCTGTAGCAATGCACCTATCACGGCTCTTGCCGGAACAGAGAGCCCTTTTATGTGTTCCAGGAGTGAGCGCGCCGTCATTGGCGCACCGAAATGAGGCCAGTCGGCTTGGCCGGCAAGCAGCGCGTGAGGAGAGCAGGTGAGTTCAATGGAGGCCCCGCCCGCCCTTCGGCGCATCGATCCAGCCGAGAACGAGACGCAAGCCGGGGAATGGCTGGGTGAATCCGATTGAAGCCTAGCCATCAGCCCAATTGCTGCGTCACGCTCCGCAGAGCCCGCCGAAGATTGCGGAATTGCACCCTGGCCACGACTCTGAGAGGCGGTTGAAACTCGAAGCGAGACAGATGCGTCGCCCATATCGCATGGTCTCCGGACCATACGTCGTCGTGATCCCCATCAGGGGCAGGGACAATCTCGAACCGACGCCCCTTGTGCGCACGGCGAATGAGCGCCTCGATCTCCTTGAGATGCTCGGAGGGGACGGATTTGCCCAACAAGAACAGCGTGGAACGGCCGCTTTGCAGCGCCTTTTGGGTTACCTTGCAGGAAAAATCGTGCCGCTGCTTCGCAACTGGGTAATGGACTGCGAGAAGTTCCTCGGTCATGCCGGGCGGAAACGCATGCTTGTGCGACGTGCCCAACAGGGCATTGCGAACAAATCCGTCGACGACGACAAGATCGGGAAGTTCGAACACACCAGTGAAATCGCGCTTGAAATACTCGATCAGTGCCAAGCTGGGCGTGCCTTGCCAATCGAACACGCCGCCTCTGGCAACATACTGTCCAAAGCGATTTTCAATATGGAACTTGGTCCGGCAATCCGGACCAAGGCTTACCACCTGCTGGAATTGACCGTTCACCATCTGGCCGATCACAAATTTCCCGTAAGGGGCTGCCATTGCCATGGCATTGACCAATTTCGAGAAGCTGTTTGAAACATGAAAGGCAACTGACCTGGTGAATTTCCCACGCTTTGGCGCTCGAAACCAGCCCCAGAATCGCAATCGTCTTGAGCTCGACCTGACGGATGTCGTCGTCTACGCGATAGGCGACGTGCATGGCTGCCACAGCGAACTGGTGTCGCTGGAACGCAAGATTGTCGCCGATGCGGCCGCACGGCCGGGACAAAAGCTGATCGTCATGCTGGGCGACTACATCAATCGCGGTCCCGACAGCGCCCGCGTGCTCGATCACCTGCTCGCCCCGCCGCCGGAGGGCTTCTATCGCATCTGTCTCTGCGGCAACCACGAGGTGCAGTTGCTCGACTATCTTGACGGCAACTCGCCGCGCGACAACTGGCTCGGCGCAGGCGCCCGCACCACGCTGTTTTCCTATGGTGTCGACATCGAATACCTCAGGAGACTGTATGGCGACGGCGACAGGCTGGACGCGCATATCCGCTCGGCCATTCCGCCTGAACATGTCGCCTTCATGCGCGGGCTGCCGATCATGGCCTTTTCCCGGCGCTTCGCATTCGTCCATGCCGGGATCAGGCCCGGCGTGCCCCTGCTTGAGCAGGACGACCTCGACCTGCTCTACATCCGCGAGCCGTTTTTCGAGGGCGCCGGCCGTCTCGACCGGTGGGTCGTGCACGGCCACACGCCGGTCGAAAGCCCGCTGATGCAGGGACGCCGCCTCGCCATCGACACCGGCGCCTACAAGACCGGCAGGCTCAGCGCGGTTCGCATCGCCGGCAAGGGCGGCAAGTTCCTGCAGTCGTAGGCGCCCTCGCCTTCCAGGAAAAGCGTGAAGCGGTTTTCCGTTCGAAATTGCGGCAAAACGCTCAGGCGTCCGTGCGCTGGCGACGTGTCATCGCTGCGACCCTGTCCCTGATCCGCTGCACGAGCCCATGCGCGGCGACGTGCACCTTGCCCGCGGCAGGGCGCGAGACGCCGCTTTTGTCGATGTAGTAGCTCGAATATTTGTCGAGGAACTGTTCGGAGCCGCCATAGGCGCCGTACCGGGGCAGACGCTTGAGATCGACCTTGTTGAGCACAAGGCCGAGCACCTTGCTGGCGATCTGCGGTTCGGCCGCCAGGATCGAGCGCACCAGCGGCCTTGGCGTCGCCCCCCATTCGGCGATCAATACGAAGCCGTCGGCGAGCGGCGAAAATGCCTTGGCGTCGACCACCGGCCCGAGCGGCGGCAGATCGACGACGATGTATTCGAAAGTCGCCTTCGCATCGTCGATGAATCGGCGCATCGCCGCCGACGAAAGCAATTCGCTGGTATGCGAGAAGCGGCCCCGAACCACCGCCGGAACGATCGCCAGCTTGCTCTGGCGGTCGACTTTCGCCACCGCCTGCCAGCCCAGGTCGCCGACCACGGCCTCGACCAGTCCGCGCTCGGCGTCGATGCCAAGCGAGCGGCTGAGCCCCGGATTGCGCAGGTCGCCGTCGATCAGCAGCGTCTTGATGCCGTTGCTGGCAAGCAGTCCGGCAAAATTGGCCGCGACAGTCGACTTGCCCTCTCCCGGCAGCATCGAGACAACGCCGATGACCTTGGCCGGCACATCCTGCAAGACCACGTCGCTGGCGATCTTGGCGCTGCGCAGCGTTTCGGCGAACATCGATGCGGGGCTCTCGACAGCGACGCGCATCCGCGCGCGCCGCTCGGCCGCCGGCGACACCGGTTGCTGGCCGGCCACCTGGCCGTCGGGCCGAGCCGTCTTCCGGTCATCGCCTCCGCCCAGCAGCGGCAGGTATCCGAGGAACTTCAGGCCGAGGCGCTCGCGCACGTCTTCTGCGGTTCTGAAGAAGCGCTCGTTGAATTCGTTGAGCGCCCCGAACCCAGCCCCCATCATCAGCCCGAGAACGAGCGACAAGCCGAGCACCAGGGAGGTGCGTGGGCTGGTGGCGCTGCGCGGCAACGTCGCTTCGGAAATCACGCGCACCTTGGCAATCGGGAAAGAGCGCTGCTGCGAGGCTTCCTCGTAGCGTGACAGGAACGTCTGGTAGAGCGTGCTCAGCGCCGTCGCCTGCTGCTGCAACTCGCGCAGGCGCACCTGCGCCTGGTTGGCGCTCGAGTTTTGGCCGGTCGCCTCAGACACGCTGTCGCGCAAGGCTGTTTCGCGCGACTGCGCCACCTCGAATTCGTTGCGATAGGTTTCCGCCAGCTGCGACAGCTCGCCGAAAATCTGGTTGGCAAGATCGGCTTGCTCCTTGCGCAGCGCCACCGCCTGCGGATGGTTCGGCCCGAAGCCTGAGGATATCTCCTGCTCGCGCTTCGAAACGGTCGAATAGCGCTTCTTGAGCTCCGAAATGACGGGATTTCCGGCCACCTCTGCCGACAGGGTCGAATTGCTGACCGCGGCCTCCGGGCCGCTGTCGACGATGGCGCGATACTGGTCGTAGCGGGCCTTGGCTTTCGCCGAGTCGGCCTGGGCCAGGATCATCTGGGCATTGAGATCAGCCAGCTGCTGTTCGGCGATTGTTTCGCCGCGCGCGGCGGCCAGCCCGTTCTCGGAGCGAAACTTCTCGACCTCCAGCGCCGCGGCCTGCGAACTCGTCCGCAACTCTTCGAGCCTGCCCTGCAGCCACACGGCAGCCTTTTCCGTGGCGTCGAAACTGGCGTCCAACTGGTCGGCGACGAAGGCGTCGGCATATGCCTTGGTGATCGAGGCGGCCAGTTGCGGGTCGGTCGAACGATAGCCGATGGAGATGACATAGCTGCGGCCCACGCGATCGGCCATGACGTTCGCCTGAAGCATGGCCACCGCCTGTTCCCTGCGGAAAGCGGCGGTGGCAGCCTTGCGCTGCGCCTCGCTCGTCTCGGTTCCGCCGGAGGCTGTTTCCGGCCGTGAGCGGAAAATCTGCAGGATGGCCCGGCCATGGCCGGCGATCTCCGACAGCAGCGACTGCGGCGGATCCATGAAGGCGGGGTTTTGGTCGAGCTTCTGCTTGTCCACGATGACGGACGCCAGCCGCGCCGATTTGATGATCTCGATCTGGCTGAGGATCGCCGCGTCGGTCTGCATGTTGACCGGCGTCGCCGAAACCTCGTCGACGATCTTGTTCATGCCCTCGTCGATCAGGACGCGCGTTGTCGCCGTGAAGGTCGGCGGCGTCGTCTGCAGATAGACCAGCCCGAGCAGAAGCCCTATGGCCGCGCCGATACCCACCACCTTGGCCTGGCGCTTGGCCATCGACACGAGCCGCTCCAGGTCGATGAAATCGCTGCCTTCGCGCGCATCTTCCTTTGGCACCGGGCCGCGATGGCTGAAGGGGAAGCTGGCATAGTTCATCTGCATTCCAGTTCTTGCTTGGGCGCTTGCTTTCGCCTCTGGTTTCGGCCGCGCCGAAACGGTGCCGGGGGCAGTGACGCCCCCGGCAATGGCCTCAGGCGACCGCCGCCTGGTCGTGCTCGGCGAGCAGTTCCCTGATCGCAGCCAGCACCGAGCCCCTGAGGTCGCTGCGCTTCAGCGCGAACGCCACGTTGGCCTGGATGAAGCCTTCCTTGGAGCCGCAGTCGAACATGCGGCCGTTGAACGGCCGGGCGAAGAACGCCTGGCTGGCCGCCAGCCTGACCATCGCATCGGTCAGTTGGATCTCGCCGCCGGCACCGCGCGCCTGCGTGCCGAGCAGCCCAAACACCTCCGGCTGCAGGATGTAGCGGCCGTTGATGTAGTAGTTCGACGGCGCCTCGGCCGGTTTCGGCTTTTCGACCAT
>NZ_JANKZL010000021.1 GCF_027568395.1 Aminobacter sp. HY435
CGTCGACGGCGTATTGCACCACCGGACGGTCGACCACCGGCAGCATCTCCTTCGGCATCGACTTCGTCGCCGGCAGAAACCGCGTGCCCAGACCAGCCACCGGAATGACGGCCTTGCGGACTTTCCTCATCGTTCCCAACCTCTTGTTCATATGCACTCCTCGTTTTCGTAATCCGGCCTTGCGATGGGACTGTCGTCTCACCGGCCCGACCGGTAGGCGAACTGACCGGCTACCCGCCGCAGCCGCACCGCTATCGGCATGCGCAGGTGGCGAACCGCAGCAGGATTCCCCAATGCGGTCCTCATCGCCTTTAGCGGCGAGCGCGACTTGATGTGCTGCACCAATGACAGGAATGTGGCGGCCTGCTTCAGGCTTCGGGCGCGCCGCGTGAACGCTTCCTGCGCCTCCGCATCAAGCCGGTTGACTTGCGCGAACTGTGCGTCGGCGCGCTGCATGGCCTCGACATGATGGAGCTTCAGCACCCGCGAGATGGAACCGCTGCGCACATGGTACGCATAGCCTGCAGCCGGTTCGACGACACATCTGCCGCCCTTGGCGAGAGCGCTGGCAAGCAGGATGTAGTCCTCGCCGATGCGCAGGCTTTCATCGTAGCGCAGGGCGTGGCGCTCAAGATATCCACGCAGGAATATCGGCTTCATGTAACCAAAATTGAACGCGGATTCGAAGACGAGATTGGCGTTGATGAAGTCGGCGAGCGAGATTTCCGCAAACTGTCCAAGGAATTCCTGCGAGAACATCGCCTCAGGAGAGCTCTCGTCTTCTCGAATCACCTCGATGTTGTCGACTGCGATGGCTGCATGTTGCTGCTCTGCCCGCACGATCATTCGTGTCAGCCGGTCCGGATGCACGCTGTCGTCTGAATCGAGGATCGCCACCCAGCGCCCCCCCGCGGCGTCGAGGCCGGCATTTCGCGCCCCTCCCGGCCCGCGATTTGCGTCAAGTGCCAGCACCCTCACCCGCTCGTCGGCATAAGCATGCGCCAAGGCAAGCGTGCCGTCGGTCGAGCAATCGTCCACGACGATAGCCTCGACAGTCACGCCACGTTGCTGCAAGGCGCTGCCGATGGCGCGGCCAAGCGTAGCCTCGGCATTGTGCGCGGCGATGACGAAGCTGACGTCAGGCTGCATTGCCGACCTCCTGTGCGCCATAGAGGCGCAGTTCGCGCAGCCCGAGCAGGCCGCTCGCGACGCCGATATGCATGACACCGCGCAGCACCGAACGATTGCGGCGAACCGGATGGAGCGCGGCGAAGCCGGCCGCGGCGAAGCAGTAGCTCGCCTTGGCGACGGCAAGGCCTATGGCGGGAACCATTCCCGGCAAGGACCGCTTCGAGCCCACTAGCGTGCCATGCGTCTGGCCGACGCGATACCGGCGCCTGGCCAGCCAGCCGAACGTGGCTCGACCTGGAGGGACAGGCTCTTCCACCCAGGCGTCGGCGGCATAGGCGAAACGTCCGCCGGCGCTATGCACCTGATCGAAGAATTCGGTGTCCTCTCCCCCGGTGCGTCCGCGCGCCAGATTGAAGCGCCGCCCGGCGATCCCTGGCGCTGCCATCCTCAAAAGCACGTTGCAGGTGTAGCCGCTGCGTATCTCGCCGCCGACGAACACCGGATAGGTCGAATGGAAATCGCCCATGCGCATCCAGCCGGGAGCTGTGGTCGAATAGCGCGCCCTGACCGGTCCGAGCACGACGTCGGCGCCGGAGATGGTGGCCATGTCCACCAGCCGCGACAGCCAGCGGCTTGTCGCCTTCTCGTCGTCGTCGATGAAGGCGACGCAGTCCGCACGACTTGCATCGAGGCAGGCGTTGCGCGCGATCGAAATGTTGCGCGCCGGGCAATGGACGTAGCGGATCGGCAGCTCCAGGCTTGCGGCATGCCCGGCCACCAGCTCGGCGGCGCTCTGCGTTTCATCGTTGTCGGCGACGATGATGCCGATGCGATAGCCTTCCGGCAGCTCCATCGCCGCCAGCGAGCGCAATGTCGCGTCAAGTTCGGGCCGCCGGAACGTGCAGATGCAGATATCGATGCTCTGGAGGGTCGTGCTCATGCGTCGCGCCCCCGCATCCCGACGCCGGCCAGCTGCTGCCAGAAGCCCAGCGACCATGCGAAATGCATGATCATGGCGGAGACGCCCGCCAGTGCGAGCTTCGGGTCTCCGGCCCGCCAGGCGAGCCGTCCGCCGTAGGCAAGACATATCGCGGCCCAAAGCCCGAGCGGCGGGGCAAACAGCCAGTGCAGCGGCGTCAGGATCGCAAGCAAGGCGGCCGGCGCGACCATCAGCGGCGCCAGCTGGCGCAGTTTCGGCATAACGCGATGCTTGAGCACGTTGCGCGCGCGCCCCCGGCCGTAGCCGAGATACTGGCGGTAAAGGCCCTTCAGCGAGTTGCGCGGGAAATAGGTCATCCGCGTCCGGCCGCTCATCCAGATGCTGTAGCCGCCCTGGCGAAGCCGGTGGTCGAGTTCGGCGTCCTCATTGTGGGTGAAGCTCTCGTCATAGCCGCCGACCCGGCGGAACACGTCGATGCGCATCAGCGCGTGATGGCCGTGATCGACCCATTCGCCGTTCGAGCGATGCCGGTGCCTGGAACCGCCGGTTCCCAGACGCGAATTCTGCGCGGCGGCAGCCGCCCTCTGGACCGGCCCGGTGCCTTTGGTCAGCATCGACACGACGATCGAATCGGCATCCGTCTCGAGCGCCTCGTCGATCAGCCGGTCGCAATAGTCGTCGGGATAGCCGCCATGCGCATCGATGCGGATCAGGTACCTGCAGCCGTTGCCGAACTGCCGCACGGCGAGGTTCACCGCAGCGCTCTGGATACGCCTGGGATTGTCGATCAGGACGACGCTGTCGTCTTCATCGGCGATGCGGCCGACGATGGCGCAGGTAGCGTCGTCGCTGCCGCCGTCGGCGACGACGATGCGGGCGCCCAGCCTTCGGGCCGCCGGCCGCAGTTGCTCGAGCAAGCGGCCGATATGGCGCTCTTCGTTGAGGCACGGAATCACGATGATGCAGGAAATGGGCATTGCTCAGCTTGTTTTCTGGTTTGATTTCAGGCGGCTGTGGCGAAGTCGCCTTTGGCGAGCCCGGCGATGGTCGCCAGCTTGGCCACGAGCACGCGGCAGTCGGAGCTGTTGCAGCTCCATGTCGACGGCTCGCGGGCCGTGACTTGGCCGCGCAAGGCGCGGTAATGCTCCGGCGTCATCGCGCCGAACGCTTCGTCGAGTGCCGCAACCGAAGCCTCGCGCAACACGATCCCGATGCCCTGGCGTTCCAGAAAAGCCGCCGTCTCGGTCCCGGCCATGGCGATCGGCACGGTGCCGAAACGGCAACCTTCATAAAGCCTGTTGGGCAGAAGCCATGTCGAGTTCTGGCCTTCCTCGAAGAAGTCGATGGCCCATGAGAAATGCACGCCGCCATAGATCGCGGCCATGTCTTCCGGATTCCGGTAGGCGCCGCCGAAGGACAGATACGGTGCAGCGCCGACCGTGCCGAAGAAGTTGTCGAACTCGCTGAGCGCCGGCCGGCCGCGCATGACAACCTCGACATGCCCGGAAGTCTCTCCGGTAAAACGGCCGAGCAATTCCAGCGACTTGCGGCAGCGCAACGCGCCGAACCAGCCGATGCGCCATGGCGGCGAGGCCTCGGGCCCTTCGATCGACGGCGCCGTCGGCGCCTCCGGTCCAAGTTCGAGCAGCTTGTTCTCGATAACCTCGACCGGCGCGTCGATCTGGCCGAACCTCTCGAAATATTGCCTGACGAAGGCCGGCGAACTCGTCAAAAGCAGCCTGACGTCACGCCCGAGCCTGCGCTCGGCGCCGCGCAGCGCACGGCCGACCATGTCGTCGCGCAGGACGAGGCGATGGATGTCGAGGCATTCGTAGACGACCGGCGCCGACGATCCGAACGCGCTGCGCGCGCGCTTGGCCAGAGCCAGCATCTCGAGATTGCGCGCCAAGATCAGATCCGGCGCAGCAACCCGCTTCAACGACCTCGCGATGCTTGCGACAGCCTTCGCCACGGCGCCGAGCCGCTGCGCAAAGCGGCCATCGCGCGTATATCCGAGGTCGATCGGCACGATGCCTTCGATATCGGCAACAGGTACAGAAGTCCTGCGGAAACCGGCTAACGTCAGACGTGCGCCACCGGCCTTGAGCATGATGACCCGACGGCGAACAGCTGGATCGGAAACGTCATGCACGAGGTACAGAACATGCAGCATGAATCACGCTCGCAGTTTGGCCCACCGATCGGGAATGCTAGGGAAGCATTTGCTGCATCGCAACAATTACTGTCCCCGATCGGCTCAACTTTTGTTGCGTCGCAAAATAGCCTGTTTGATCTGTAGACATCCCGGGGGGCGGGCCACACCTACGGAGATGCGGTCTTATGAAGAAAGTTGTCGTCGAAAACACCGTCTGCCTGAACACGGGCGACGCGGCGATCCTGCTGGCCATCCGCCACATTCTCAAATCGGCCTATGACGGTGCGCTGCAGTTTCAGGTCTTCGACAGCCAGCCCGAAGTCGCGTCCCGGCTTTACCCGAGGCACGACCATCCCGATATCGAGATCCGCAAGCTGCTCGCCGAGTCGATCTTCAAATACCCCTATGACGCCAACCGGCTGAAGAACCTTGCCAAGCCGATCTACAATCGCCTGGCGCTCAGCGCGCTCCGCCACTACGGCACCAGCCGCGCGCTCGACGAAACCATGTTCAGCAGCGAGGACCGCCGCAGCCTCGACATCTACAGGCAGGCCGACCTGGTCATCACGACAGGCGGCACCTACCTCGTCGAGAACTACAATCTCGAAAAGCGCCTCAATCAGTTCCGCATCGACGAGGCGCTCGGCAAGAACACCATCTTCTTCACCCAGTCGCTCGGGCCTTTCGACAATGACTACAACAGGCGCGAGCTGAAGCCGGCCTTCGACCGCAGTCCGCTGATCCTGCTGCGCGACGAGCGCTCCCGCAGGCAGCTCGCCGGACTGGTGGACGACGAAGCCAAATGTCATGTCGTCGCCGATTCCGTGTTTGCCCTCGCCGACGTCGCCCGCATCGAGGGTGCGTTGTCCGCGGCCCAACCGCCGCAACCGACCGGCCGCGTCGGCATCTCGGTCCGGCACTGGAACTATGTCGGCGACGGTGCCGAAGGCATGCAGCGCTATCGCGAATCGATCGCAGCGATGGCGACGACGCTGGTGCGCGACCTCGGCAAGCAGGTGACCTTCGTGTCGACCTGCCAGGGCGTGCCCGAATACGCCCACGACGACGCCAGGACGGCGCGCGCCATCGTCGCCGAACTGCCGCCGGAGATCGCCAGCCGTGTCAGCGTCGATGCATCGTTCCACACGCCGGAACAGCTGATGGCCCTGGTCAAGGGCTTCGACTTCGTCATCGCCACCCGGATGCACATGATGATCATGTCGCTGTGCGTCGGCACGCCTGTCTTGCCCATCGCCTACGAATTCAAGACCAGGGAACTTGCCAAGCGCGTCGGCCTGGGCGACCTGCTGCTCGACATCGACACGGTGATGCCGGACGAGGCAACCGGCAAGCTTGCGGCCTTCGTCTCCCACCTGCGGCAGTTCCGCCGCACCACGCTGGCGGCGGTCCTCAAGGAGCATGTCTCGGCCATGTCGGCAGCGGCGCTGATCAGGCCCCTGCTCGCGGACAACAATTCAGCCGGTGTTGCGGGTAATGGTGCGCACCGCCTCGAAAAGGGCGCGGCGTGACTGCGGCACAGCCAGCATGAAGCACAGCGCCACCGCGTAGCTCAACACGCCGGCGGTGGCCGCCGCCACGACATGCGACTGGCCGGTCATGGCCACGGGCAACTGACCGTAGCCCAGCCACGCCACGGCGGCGGCGGCGATCAGCAAGCCCTGGACCATCAGGAAATCCCCGGCGGAGACCGGCCCGACGCGCTGCATCAGAACCGCCAGGACCGGCAGCCGCAGCACGTAGCCGCTGATGGCATAAGCCGCGGCGACGCCGACCGCGCCCCATTTGAGGCCAACGACGAAGGACAAGACCGTCGTCAGGGCCGAATAGATGCCCCAGCGGAACATCGTGCCGGTCTTTCCCTGGCAGATGAACACCCAGCCGGTCGTGCTCGACACGGGCTGCATCAGCCCGGCGATGCCGAGCCACGCAAAGATCGGCGCAACCGCCACCCAGCGCTCGCCGAACAGCAGCGACACCACCGGCTCCGCCGCCATCGAAAGCGCGGCGATGCCGGGAACGGTCACCAGAGCGAGCAGCCAGTTGGTCCTGAGATAGAGAGCGCGGAAGCGGGCCTTGTCGTCCTGGATACGGCTGAGCAGCGGCACCATCAGCCGCGACAGCGGCTGGTTGATGTTCTGCAGCGGGAACAGCAGCAGCTTGTAGGCGCGGTCGTAATAGCCGAGCTCGATCGCGCCCGAGAACTTGCCGATCAGGATGTTGTCGAGGTTGCGCGAGAAGAAATTGACCAGGTTGAAACCGGTCAGGTTGGCCCCGAACGTCAGGATGTCGCGATCGACCCTGATATCCGGCCTGCCGGGCATCCACCGCGTGGCGATCCAGGCGGCGAGAAGCGTCACCACGGCCCCGGCCGCCGGACCGATGACGAGCGACCAGTAGCCGAGACCGGCATAGGCGGCGGCGATCGCTGCCGCCAGACCGGCGAGCCCGGTGAGGACGTCGTTGACCGCCAGCTGGCCGAACCGCAGGTGACGGTTCATCAGCGCCAGCGGCAGCGCCGCCAGGCTGCCAAACAACAAAGGCGCGGCTGCGGCCAGTGCGATTCCCGTCATGCGGGGATCGCCGTAGAATGCGGCAACCGCAGGCGACAGCGCCGCCACGACAGCGGTGCAGACAAGCCCGGCGAGCGCGCTGATCCAGAAAACCTGGTTGAGTTGCCCCTGGCCGATATCGGGCCGTTGGATAACGGCCTGCTGCAGGCCGAGATTCTGGAACAGCCCGACAAAGGCGACGATCGGCCCGACCGACGCGACCAGGCCGAAATCTTCGGGCGCCAGCATGCGCGCCAGGACGACGACCGAGACAAACTGGATGCCCATCCGCACGACTTGCGCTGCGGCGGTCAGGGCGCCGCCGCGCAAGGCTATGCGGCCGAGTGGCTGTTGGGCTTGTGCCGTCACGCTGCCGCCCTTGCCGCAACGAGACGGAACAGCGTGTCGGCGAAGGCGTCGTTGAGCCTGGTCGAATCGAAATCGTCCTCGACCTTGCGCCGCGCAGCCCTGGCGATGTCCGCGCATGCCTCGGGGTTCTCGGCGATCCAGACCAGCCTGTCGGCCAAGGCATGGACGTCGCGCTCAGGCGCCAGCAGGCCGGTGCGGCCGTCCTCGATGAGTTCGGGGATGCCCGAATGGTAGGTGCTGACCACCGTCAGGCCTGCAGCCATCGCCTCCATCAGCGCAACCGGGATGCCCTCAAGGTCGCCGTCGCGCGCCATGACGCTCGGCAGGACGAAGGCGTGAGCGCCTGCCAGCCGCTGCTTGACCTCCCTGTGCGGGAGCGGCCCGAGAAATGCGACCCGGTCGAGCAGGTTCAGCTTTCGCGCCAGGTCGCGGGTCTGTTCGGCCGTCTCCCCACCGCCGATGACCGTGTACGACCAGTCGATATCAGGCCGTTGCGTCCGCAGTTCGGCGAGCGCCTGCAGGGCGTAGCCGATGCCCTTCTTTTCAGTCAGTCGGCAGACCGAGATCAGCGACAGCACGCCGGCCCCACGCTCTGCCGGCAGGAAGCCGATCTCGTCGGTGTTGACGCCCATATGGTGCACGGCGACGCGTTCGGCGGCAGCACCGGCCTCGATCAGCGCCTCGCGGAAGAAACCGTTGACCGGCAGCTGCAGCGCGCCCTCCTCGAACACCACGCCATAGCGCGACAGCGTGCCGTCATGCATCGGCGCGCCGACATCGTGGCCATGGAAGATGGTGACCAGCGGCGCCGCAATGCGCCGCCGCTTTTTCGCCCGGGCAACGCGCAGGCCGTTGTTGCCGAAATGCGCGACGATGACGTCATACTTTTCCAGCTTGCCGGCAAAGGCGATGTCGAAAGCGGTCGATGCCTTGTCCCACAGCGGCCCCGTCCAGTTGCGCATTGCCGGGCGCAGCGGCGCAAGCCCGCCCCACCAGCGCGCAACGCCTTCCGGCAGGTTGCGCCAGCGGGCGTCGTCGACATTCAGCTCCTTGCCGAACGTCGTCTCGTTGCAGACGACGCCGACCTCCATCCCGCGGTCGAGGCAGCCTGCGATCTGGTCGAGAACGAAGGTCTCGGACAACGAGGGAAACTTGTCGACGACGAAACAGACCTTCATCGGCTTCGCTTTCTGCGCAAGACGCATCTAGGCGGCACGCTCGAGCCGTTGCGCCGCAGCGGCTTCGAGAACGCCCATGAACGCGGCGAACTGCGCATCCGGGTTGAGCTGGGGCCGCTGCGAAAACGCCCGCGCCGCCTCCGAAAGACGGCCGTGCTCGAGCTGGTCGTCCCACAGGCAACGCACAGCCCCGACCCAGACATCGAGCGGCGCATCGTAGTCGAGCACCACGCCGCCGGAACCGATCGCTTCCGGCAGGCCGCCGCGGCGCGAGCCGACGACGGGAATGCCGCTGCAATGCGCTTCGGACGCCACCCGCCCCCAGGCTTCCTCCCATTTGCTCGGCGCCAAGAGGATTTTGGTGCGGCCATAGACCGTCTTCATGTCGTTGGTACGGCTTTCGAGCCGGACATTGCCGAGCGGCGCAATCGTGTTCTCGATGTTGGCGCGATGATCGTCGGCCAGCTTCCAGCTTTCGACGAACAGGAACGGGATATCGGGACAACGTCCGGCGATGCGGACGGCCAGCTCGAATCCCTTCTCGTCATAGGGGTTGATCAGCGTGACGAAGTCGCCCGTGGATCGGGTGGCGTACAACGCCGGATTGACCGTCGGCGGAATGACGGTCGAGGTGATGCCGAACCTCTGGTGGTAGGTCCTGGCCGTAAAGTCCGAATTGGCGATGTAGCGGGCAGAGCCGAGTTCGCTGAGATCGCCGCCCAGCTCATGGAACTCGACGTTCCTGAGATAGACGACCAGCGGCACGCCCTGCGCTTCCAGCGCCTTTCCGATTGGCACCGATTTGTGGCACTGCACCACCGCCACGTCGGGAGTGAGCTTGCGCACGGCAAAATCCGCCGCCTCCCACGGAAACCACGCCCGCACGACAGGATAGCCGGGAACGGTGTCGATCACGGCGCGCTGGCGCGTCAGCTTCATCTTGGCCCGCGCCTTGAAGCCGAACATGCCGTCGCCGAACAGTGCCGCCAGCACCGAGGCGTCGTGGCCATGGGCGCGCAGCTGCTCGACCAGGTGGTGCGTGCTCGATTGAACGCCGCCGCTGAACTCTGGGGTGTAGCCGTTGCCGCCGGCAAACAGAACTTTCATGTCCCTTCTCCTTGTCGGTTGCTCACGCGGCCGTTCGGCCGATGGAGACGTACTGAATGCCGTGGCGGGCGACGACTGACGGGTCGTAGAGGTTGCGGCCGTCGAAAATGACCGGTGTGGTCAATGCTTGCCCGATCAGCTCGAAGGATGGCGCGCGGAAGTTCTTCCACTCGGTGGCGATCAGCAGCGCGTCCGCCCCGCGCAGCGCCGCCTCCTTGGTGCCGCACAGCATCAGGTCGTCGCGCTGGCCAAAGATCTGCTGCGCCTCGTTCATCGCCTCGGGGTCGTAGGCCTGGACCCTGGCGCCGGCGGCCCACAACGCTTCCATCAGGACGCGGCTCGGCGCCTCGCGCATGTCGTCGGTGTTGGGCTTGAACGACAGCCCCCACAGCGCAAACGTCCTGCCGCCGAGATCGCCATTGAAGTGCGCCTGGAGTTTGTCGAACAGCACCGCCTTCTGCGCATTGTTGCGGTCCTCGACCGACTGCAGCAGCACCGGCGCGAAGCCGACGTCCTGCGCCGTGCGGATCAGCGCCCGCACGTCCTTTGGAAAGCACGAGCCGCCATAGCCGAGGCCGGGATAGATGAAGTGGTAGCCGATGCGCGGGTCCGAGCCGATGCCCTTGCGCACCTCCTCGATGTCGGCGCCGAGCAGCTCGGCGAGGTTGGCCATCTCGTTCATGAAGCTGATCTTGGTCGCCAGCATGCAGTTGGCGGCATATTTGGTGAACTCGGCCGAGCGCACGTCCATGACGATGATCTTCTCATGGTTGCGGTTGAACGGCGCGTAGAGCTCGCGCATCACCGCCTCGGCGGTCTCGCTTGCGGTGCCGACGATGATGCGGTCGGGCTTCATGCAGTCGGCGACCGCCGAGCCTTCCTTCAAAAACTCCGGATTGGAGACGACGTCGAAGGCAAGGTCCTCGCGCTCCCTCCGCGCCAGCTCGGCCGCTATCGCCGCCTTGACCTTGTCGGCGGTGCCGACCGGCACGGTCGACTTGGTGACGACGATCTTCGGCCCGGCCATCTCGCGGCCGATGGCCGAGGCCACCGACAGCACATATTTGAGGTCGGCCGAGCCGTCCTCGCCCTGCGGCGTGCCGACGGCGATCATCTGGATCTCGCCATGCGCCACGGCCAGCGAGGCGTCCGTCGTGAAGACGATGCGGCCGGCGCCGTGGTTGTCGCGCACCAAGGCCTCCAGCCCCGGCTCGAAGATCGGGATGAAGCCCTGGTTCAGCCGCTCCACCTTGGCCGCGTCGACATCGACGCAGACAACGTCATGCCCGACCTCCGCCAGCACCGCCGCCTGCACAAGGCCGACATAGCCAATCCCAAATACCGTAAGCTTCATCCG
>NZ_JANKZL010000022.1:2500-6507 GCF_027568395.1 Aminobacter sp. HY435
AGATCATTCAAAACCAAGATTTGTGGTTCGCTCCCTGGAGCTGCCGCTTGTTCTGTTTGACATTGTAAAGAGAAGATTTGTTCGGACTCCATCCTCGGAGTGTGAGCTTGGAAGATGAGGCTGCCATGCCTTGTTGAAAGAGCCCATGCGGTGATGAAGATGGTTTGTCGCGGTGAGACGCTCAATCTCCCGCATATGATGGGCTTGCCTAACCGCTGCCCCCGGACCGATCTCGAGAAGCTGGTCTTTTTGTGCCGATGGCATCAAGCAACCCATTCGGGGTCGTGTTGTGGCGACAATCTCTTCGAGATTGCGCTGTGGCGCGACAAACCCTGCGGGTTTGCGCGGTGAGCATTGGCAATGAGAACGATCAAGTGTCTTAAGGGCAATTGGTGGATGCCTTGGCATGCACAGGCGATGAAGGACGTGATACGCTGCGATAAGCGTCGGGGAGGTGCGAATACCCTTTGATCCGACGATTTCCGAATGGGGAAACCCACCTAAGGTACTTGTAAAATCAGAGCAGTCGGCAAGCTTATGCTTGGTGGCTGTTGTGGTTTACAAGTATCGTTAATAGGTAACTTACCCTGAATAAAATAGGGGTAAAGTGGCGAACGCGGGGAACTGAAACATCTAAGTACCCGTAGGAAAGGACATCAACCGAGACTCCGCAAGTAGTGGCGAGCGAACGCGGACCAGGCCAGTGGCGATTGAGAGACAAGCGGAACCTTCTGGAAAGTAGGGCCATAGTGGGTGACAGCCCCGTACGCGTAATGCGATCAATCGTCCTTGAGTAAGGCGGGACACGTGAAATCCTGTCTGAACATGGGGAGACCACTCTCCAAGCCTAAGTACTCGTGCATGACCGATAGCGAACTAGTACCGTGAGGGAAAGGTGAAAAGCACCCCGACAAGGGGAGTGAAAGAGTACCTGAAACCGGTTGCCTACAAACAGATGGAGCCTGAAATGGTGACATCGTACCTTTTGTATAATGGGTCAGCGACTTAGTGTGACGAGCAAGCTTAAGCCGGTAGGTGTAGGCGCAGCGAAAGCGAGTCTGAACAGGGCGTTCAGTTCGTCGCATTAGACCCGAAACCGAGTGATCTAGCCATGAGCAGGATGAAGGTAAGGTAACACTTACTGGAGGTCCGAACCCATAACTGTTGCAATAGTTCGGGATGACTTGTGGCTAGGGGTGAAAGGCCAATCAAACTCGGAAATAGCTGGTTCTCCGCGAAATCTATTTAGGTAGAGCGTCGACCGAATACCCTGGGGGGTAGAGCACTGGATGGGCTAGGGGATCTCACCGATTTACCAAACCTAACCAAACTCCGAATACCCAGGAGTACTAGTCGGCAGACACACGGCGGGTGCTAACGTCCGTCGTGAAAAGGGAAACAACCCTGACCTACAGCTAAGGTCCCCAAGTCATGGCTAAGTGGGAAAGGATGTGAGGATCCCAAAACAACCAGGATGTTGGCTTAGAAGCAGCCATCATTTAAAGAAAGCGTAACAGCTCACTGGTCTAAATAAGGGTCTTTGCGCCGAAAATGTAACGGGGCTAAAGCCATGCACCGAAGCTTAGGGTTTGCAGCTTGCTGCAAGCGGTAGCGGAGCGTTCTGTAAGCTGACGAAGCGGTACCTGTGAGGGGCCGTGGAGGTATCAGAAGTGCGAATGCTGACATGAGTAACGTAAGGGGTGTGAGAGACACCCCCGCCGAAAGTCCAAGGGTTCCTGCTTAAAGCTAATCTGAGCAGGGTTAGCCGGCCCCTAAGTCGAGGCAGAAATGCGTAGACGATGGGAACCACGTTAATATTCGTGGGCCTGGAGGAAGTGACGGATCACGTATGTTGTGGGGTCTTATTGGATTGATCCCCGCAGCGGAGTGGTTCCAGGAAATAGCTCCTCCATTATAGACCGTACCCGAAACCGACACTGGTGGACTGGTAGAGTATACCAAGGCGCTTGAGAGAACTATGCTGAAGGAACTCGGCAAATTGCACGCGTAACTTCGGAAGAAGCGTGACCCTTTCCTGCGCAAGCAGGGTGAGGGTGGCACAGACCAGGGGGTAGCGACTGTTTATCAAAAACACAGGGCTCTGCGAAGTCGCAAGACGACGTATAGGGTCTGACGCCTGCCCGGTGCTGGAAGGTTAAGAGGAGAGGTGCAAGCTTTGAATCGAAGCCCCAGTAAACGGCGGCCGTAACTATAACGGTCCTAAGGTAGCGAAATTCCTTGTCGGGTAAGTTCCGACCTGCACGAATGGCGTAACGACTTCCCCGCTGTCTCCAGCATAGACTCAGTGAAATTGAATTCCCCGTGAAGATGCGGGGTTCCTGCGGTTAGACGGAAAGACCCCGTGCACCTTTACTATAGCTTTACATTGGCATTCGTAGTGGCATGTGTAGGATAGGTGGTAGGCTTTGAAGCCAGGGCGCCAGCCTTGGTGGAGCCACCCTTGAAATACCACCCTTATCTCTATGGATGTCTAACCGCGGCCCGTTATCCGGGTCCGGGACAATGTATGGTGGGTAGTTTGACTGGGGCGGTCGCCTCCTAAAGAGTAACGGAGGCGCGCGATGGTGGGCTCAGAACGGTCGGAAATCGTTCGCTGAGTGCAATGGCATAAGCCTGCCTGACTGCGAGACTGACAAGTCGAGCAGAGACGAAAGTCGGTCATAGTGATCCGGTGGTCCCGTGTGGAAGGGCCATCGCTCAACGGATAAAAGGTACGCCGGGGATAACAGGCTGATGACCCCCAAGAGTCCATATCGACGGGGTTGTTTGGCACCTCGATGTCGACTCATCGCATCCTGGGGCTGGAGCAGGTCCCAAGGGTATGGCTGTTCGCCATTTAAAGCGGTACGTGAGTTGGGTTCAGAACGTCGTGAGACAGTTCGGTCCCTATCTGCCGTGGGTGTAGGAATATTGAAAGGATCTGTCCCTAGTACGAGAGGACCGGGATGGACGGATCTCTGGTGGACCTGTTGTGGCGCCAGCCGCATAGCAGGGTAGCTATATCCGGACGGGATAACCGCTGAAGGCATCTAAGCGGGAAACCCACCTTAAAACGAGTATTCCCTGAGAACCGTGGAAGACGACCACGTTGATAGGCCGGGTGTGGAAGTGCGGCAACGCATGAAGCTTACCGGTACTAATAGTTCGATAGGCTTGATCGTTCTCATTCCTAATGTTCACCGTGTGATCCCAAGGGGATCATCGCTTACCAGCGCTCACGCATGAGCGGGCCTTACGGCCCTATGCTCCGCGAGGGCGCCGGACGACTGGCGACGCGCAGTCGCGCTTGCGGGCCTTGCCCGAAAGCCGATCGCAAACGTCGCCAAGGCACAAAAAACAGCTTCTCGATTAAACATGCGCTTTGCCGACCTGGTGGTTATGGCGGAGCGGCTGCACCCGATCCCATTCCGAACTCGGCCGTGAAACGCTCCAGCGCTGATGGTACTTCGTCTCAAGACGCGGGAGAGTAAGTCGCTGCCAGGTCTGCCAAGCGCATGTTTAGATCTTCTCTGTACGATACGGCCCGAAAACGGGACCGGCGGGCCGCGCAAGCGGCCCTTTGTGTTGCCGACAACCCCGGCAGATCGCAAAAAAACAGCCGCAGCCTGCGGAAAAAAGCCGGAAAAAACCCGGCGCAAGAGTTCAACAAGGGGCCGAGCAGCCCCGCCAGGTCGGGACCAGTCCCCCGCATCCGGCACGACAAGTCCGAAACGCCAGGACAGCTCGAAATGGCGCGGGGTGGAGCAGCCCGGTAGCTCGTCAGGCTCATAACCTGAAGGTCGTTGGTTCAAATCCAACCCCCGCAACCAACAGTCCTCAAAATCACAAATACAAGCGCACCGGCCGGACCATCCGCGGCGCCGATGCCCGACACGCAGCGCAGCCTCCCCCGACCATAAGGCCAAAACCGGCAGGCCGCCGGCCGCAAAGCCAAACCAGCCAAACAAAACAAACAAACGCCCGCCTCGCGCGGGCGTTTTTGCGTC
>NZ_JANKZL010000023.1 GCF_027568395.1 Aminobacter sp. HY435
GCCGATGCCCGACACGCAGCGCAGCCTCCCCCGACCATAAGGCCAAAACCGGCAGGCCGCCGGCCGCAAAGCCAAACCAGCCAAACAAAACAAACAAACGCCCGCCTCGCGCGGGCGTTTTTGCGTCTCCAGATCGCAACGCTTCGACCTGCCACTGAATGGTCATCCAGCCGCGATTGGAGCCTCGACGTCTTTTGTTACGCTGCTGGCCGCGGCCTCAGCAACCGGCGGAGACGAAGGCCGTCGATCTGCGCAGCGTCGCAGCCGGTTGCGGTGAGGGTTCCGGCGAAGGCCGCCGGGGGCTGGTAGCCGAGCGAGGAATGTGGCCTCGCCGTGGTGAAGTGCCGCCTCCATTCGGCGATGGCGCTGCGGGCGTGGTCGAGGCCAAAAGGCTCTCGTTCAACAACTCGTCGCGGACCCGGCCGTTGAAGGATCCGGCGTGGCCGCTTTGACGATGTTGAGCACGCGGAAGCGGCGGCCGCAGGCGAACAGATCATGCACGAAGTCCAGCGACCAGCCTGCGCTCGGCTTCGCGTCGACCAGGATCGGCGCCGGCATGCCGACCGCTCGTCGGTGGGACTGCCATCAGCAAACGGAATCAGGATCATCGAGGCGGCTGGCGCTTCTGACAGCGCTTTCGTTCCCGCCGGCGATTGCGTTAGGGCGCCGTGCGTCCGAATGGACGCACAAAGGACGCTCTAACTTACTGAGTTGGCGCACCGTGCTTTTCGAAAATCGGGTCCGATTTTCGGGCCGATGCGCCAGCATGCAGAACGAGCAGGGCGACGCCATGCCTACATACCTGGACGGGAACGGCATCGTCGAACCCGCCCTTGGTGTCGAGGGCGTCGGAGCTCCGACGCGAGATCTCCATCAACGTCGCAGCGGGACGGCTCATAGACTGGCGGATGGGACTTGCCGGGCGTCGCGACGCGTGACGGAGATGATTGCCTGCGCTCAAGAGCGCGGCACCAGCAAAACAAACCCGTCCGCAGGTGTGCCGCATCATGACAAAACGGCGCTTGCTGCCGAATGAGCAAGAAAGGCGAATTCCCGAGGGCGCGCAACGGGCATTGCTACACGTTGATTGGCCGCCCGCTAACGTCCGGCCAGCCACGATTTGTCGGGTGTGCCTCAAGTCCCAGTCGCGATTTCCCTGCCAAGATCGGTCAACTGCGAGGCTGTGAATTGTCCTCCAGGTTAACCAATTGCGGGGATTAACAGCCAGGCGGCATAGTAGGTTATGTAGTGCCAGGTAATCCCTAGTTGCAATTTCGCTGATCGCGTTGCTTTGCTCAACCAACAAATATGACGGGGATGGGCTATGGCGACCTCTATTGATCTGAATACTCTGTCGGCTGCGGTGAATGGCGATGAAGGCCAGGCCGTAGAGGCAGCATCGGAAACGCAACTGCTGGCCCAGGCACAGCAGCCTGTGGCTGAGGCGGATCCCGTACCTGTCGATGCAGGCTCCGGCCAGCCAGTTCAGGCGCAGCCGGCGGCGGTCGCGCCCGCATCCGCCGACAGCACCTACGTGGCCGATGTCTCCAACGTGGTTCATCTTCCGGCCAGTGTGGCTATCGACAACATTCGGGTCGCCGGCGAGGATCTGATCCTTGAACAGGCCGACGGTAGCCTGGTCGTCATCAAGGATGCTGCGGCCAATGTACCGACGTTCCTGCTTGGAGATGTCGAAGTTCCGCGCGTGGCCCTGATCGCTGCGCTTGAGGCCGGCGGAATAAATGTGGCCTTCGGTGCTGACGGCTCCATATCGGCAGGTCCGGGCTCGCCGAGCAGCTCGGGCGGCAATTTCGACGTTCCTGCCGGCGGCATTGGTGACGGGTTCGATCTCTCGGCCCTGCTGCCTCCTACGGCGCTGCAATTTCCGCAATATGAAAACAGGGAGCTGTTCCCCGGCTTGCGGCGCAATCGTGGACCGGAGATGCGCGACTTCGAGGTGGCTGTATCCGAGGAGGGCCTCAAGGGCGGCATTGAGGACTATCTCGGTTCCAATGATACGACCGATCAGCCAACTGTGACCGGCTCGTTTCCGGCGACCGACGCTGATGGCGATCAGCTGTCGTATGTGTTTGGGACGCCGACGCTGCCACAAGGTATGCTCCAACTGACCTCGGGCGGTTTGCCGATTCTGTGGCTTGGCGCTGGAACTGGCACGTTGGTCGGGGTGGTCGGGGACAAGCCGATCATCACGATCGTCGCCAACGGGAGCAGCTACTCGGTAACAATTTCTGGCCCAATCGATCATCCCAACGACTCACGTGCCGGCAACGAAGACGATCTTACGCTGGCGGTCCCTGTGACGGTGAGCGACGGAAAAGGCGGGACCGTGACCGCCAACATGTCGGTTACGATCGAGGATGATAGTCCGACGGTTGCGGTGGGGGCTGTCGCGGATGCCGACATCACGCTTGTGACGCAGGATGCCGAGACGATCGGCTCCGCTTCCGACACGGCGACGGCTTCGTTTGCGGCAGCGTTCCTGGCCGCCGTGACGCCGTCTTACGGTGCTGACGGGGCCGGCACGACGGCGATCAGCGGTTATGCGCTTTCGGTTGCCGATGCGGCGTCGGGGCTGACCAGCAACGGCGAGGCGATCACGCTCACCCTGGTTAACGGCGCAGTCGTCGGCTCGACGGTGGGCGGCGGCGAGATCTTCCGCATCAGCGTCGATGCCAATGGCACGGTGACGCTGAAGCAGTCGGCGGAGATCGACCATCTGCCTGAAACTGCCGATGCGACCAACGACAATGCCAACATCGCGCTTGCGGCGGGCAAGGTGACGCTGTCGGCGACGGCGACGGTGACGGACGGCGACAACGACACGGCGACGACGACGGTGTCGGTCGACCTCGGCGGCAACATCTCGTTTGACGACGACGTTCCGAGCCTGACGGTGGGGGCTGTCGCGGATGCCGACATCACGCTTGTGACGCAGGATGCCGAGACGATCGGCTCCGC
>NZ_JANKZL010000024.1 GCF_027568395.1 Aminobacter sp. HY435
TCGCCTTCCTCGAGACCATGGTCGACAAGGCCGCAAAGCAGATCGCCATCAACCGCGACGACGAACTGGTCAAGGCGACGATGCTGACCGATGCCGGCAAGATCGTCCATCCGAACTTCGCCAATGCCGCCGCTGCCGCGGCTGCGGACAAACCCAAGCCGATCGTTGCCGGCCAGAACCGCGGCGACGACCCGGCGGCTGACGGTGCGGCCTCGAAGGCTGAGCTCAAGAAAGCCGCTGCCAAGTCGGAAAAACCGGCCGCTGCCAAGAAATCCGCTGCCAAGAAGTCGTCCAAGCAGGGAGACGCATGATGGAAGGTCTTCAGAAAGCTCTCGACCAGCTCGACCAGGCGGTTGAAGCGGTCCGGCTCGGGGTCCAGGACCTGGCCACTGCGCAAGGTGCGGCCGATGCCGCCGGCGGCGTGGCCCATGCCGTATCAGGCGGGGCGGTCGATCCGTTCGTGTTCCGCTTCGCGATCTTCGTGCTCGCCATCTTCGTCGGCTACTACGTCGTCTGGTCGGTGACGCCGGCGCTGCATACGCCGCTGATGGCCGTCACCAACGCGATTTCCTCGGTCATCGTGGTCGGTGCGCTGCTTGCCGTCGGCATTGCCGCCTCCGGCCTTGCCACCGGCTTCGGCTTCGTCGCCCTGATGCTGGCTGCGGTCAACATCTTCGGCGGCTTCCTCGTCACCCAGCGCATGCTGGCCATGTACAAGAAGAAGGACAAGTGACGTGACCCTTAACATCGCTTCGTTCCTCTATCTCGTCTGTGGCATCCTGTTCATCCTGGCGCTGCGCGGCCTGTCGCATCCGACCACCTCCCGCCAGGGCAACACCTACGGCATGGTCGGCATGGGCATCGCCATTCTGACCACGCTGGCGCTGGCCAAGCCCTCGGCAACCGGCCTCGGCCTGATCGTGCTTGGCCTTGCCATCGGCGGCGGCGTTGGAGCTGTCACCGCGCGCCGCATCGCCATGACCTCGATGCCGCAGCTGGTCGCCGCCTTCCACAGCCTCGTCGGCATGGCCGCCGTGATGGTGGCGGCCGCCGCGATCTATGCACCTGAAAGCTTCGGCATCGGCGCCGTCGGCGCGATCCACGGCCAGGCCCTGGTCGAGATGAGCCTCGGCGTCGCCATCGGCGCCATCACCTTCACCGGCTCGGTCATCGCCTTCCTCAAGCTCGACGGCCGCATGTCGGGCAAGCCGATCATGCTGCCGGGCCGTCACCTCATCAATGCCGCGCTTGGCATTGGCCTGGTTGTGCTGATCGTGCTGCTCGTCACCACCCAGTCGACGACCATCTTCTGGCTGATCGTTGTGCTGTCGCTGGTGCTCGGCGTGCTGCTCATCGTTCCGATCGGCGGCGCCGACATGCCCGTCGTGGTCTCGATGCTCAATTCCTATTCGGGCTGGGCGGCAGCGGCACTCGGCTTCACGCTCGGCAACCTGGCACTGATCATCACCGGTGCGCTGGTCGGCTCGTCGGGTGCGATCCTCTCCTACATCATGTGCAAGGGCATGAACCGCTCGTTCATCTCGGTCATTCTCGGCGGCTTCGGCGGCGAGACGGCCGCGGCTGTCGACGACGGCATCCAGCGCACGGTCAAGACCGGTGCCGCCGACGACGCCGCCTACCTGATGATGAACGCCCAGAAGGTCATCATCGTGCCGGGCTACGGCATGGCGGTGGCGCAGGCCCAGCACGCACTGCGTGAAATGGCCGACAAGCTCAAGGCCAACGGCGTCGAGGTGAAGTATGCGATCCACCCCGTCGCCGGCCGCATGCCCGGCCACATGAACGTGCTGCTCGCCGAGGCCAACGTGCCCTATGACGAGGTCTTCGAGCTCGAAGACATCAACTCGGAGTTCGCCCAGGCCGACGTCGCCTACGTCATCGGCGCCAACGACGTGACCAACCCGTCGGCGCGCGATGACAAAAGCTCACCGATCTACGGCATGCCGATCCTCGACGTCGACAAGGCCCGCACCTGCCTGTTCGTCAAGCGTTCGCTCGGCTCCGGCTATGCCGGCATCGACAACACGCTGTTTTACAAGGACGGCACCATGATGCTGCTCGGCGACGCCAAGAAGATGACCGAAGAAATCGTCAAGGCGTTTGATCACTGAGCCAGGCTCGGCCATCCGACATCAAACAACGACCAAAAGCCCGGCAAACACGCCGGGCTTCTTGCTTCTTGGGGCAGCGCGGAAACTGGGCTGGAACAGCGGCAGCAGCCGAGAACTAGAGCGGCGAGCGTTCTGATTGAATCGAATGGGATTCCTGAGAACTGGATTTCGTGATTCACTTCGGTTGGAGGTGATTTGCGATGACCCGTTCCTATTCGCTTG
>NZ_JANKZL010000025.1 GCF_027568395.1 Aminobacter sp. HY435
CATTGGCCCAGTGGCGGCAGACGATGGCTTCCTCGCCCATCTTGGCGACATAGTCCTTCATCGCCGCAATCTCGGCGTCGGTGTCGGAATAGAAGTGGTTGATCGCCACCACCGCCGGCACGCCGAACTGCTTGACGTTTTCGATGTGGCGGCCAAGGTTGGCGCAGCCCTTCTTCACCGCCTCGACGTCCTCCTTGCCGAGGTCCTCCTTCTTGACGCCGCCATTCATCTTCATGGCGCGCACGGTGGCGACGATGACGGCGGCGGCCGGCTTGAGGCCCGCCTTGCGGCACTTGATGTCGAAGAACTTTTCCGCCCCCAGATCAGCGCCGAAGCCGGCTTCGGTGACGACATAGTCGGCGAGCTTGAGGGCTGTGGTGGTGGCGACCACCGAGTTGCAGCCATGGGCGATGTTGGCGAACGGGCCGCCATGGACGAAGGCCGGGTTGTTTTCCAGCGTCTGTACCAGGTTCGGCTGGACGGCGTCCTTGAGCAGCACCGCCATGGCGCCGTCGGCCTTGAGGTCGCGGGCATAGACGGCGGTCTTGTCGCGGCGGTAGGCGACGATGATGTCGCCGAGGCGCTTTTCGAGGTCCTTCAAATCGGTCGCCAGGCACAGGATCGCCATGACTTCGGAGGCCACGGTGATGTCGAAGCCGGCCTCGCGCGGAAAGCCGTTGGCGACGCCGCCGAGCGAGCAGTTGATCTCGCGCAGGGCGCGGTCGTTCATGTCCATCACCCGGCGCCAGACGACGCGGCGGGTGTCGATGCCGAGCTCGTTGCCCCAGTAGATGTGGTTGTCGATCAGCGCCGACAGCAAATTGTGCGCGGTGGTGATGGCGTGGAAGTCGCCGGTGAAGTGGAGGTTCATGTCCTCCATCGGCACGACCTGGGCATAACCGCCGCCGGCGGCACCGCCCTTGACGCCGAAGTTCGGCCCGAGCGAGGCTTCGCGGATGCACACGATCGCCTTCTTGCCGATGCGGTTCAAGCCGTCGCCCAAGCCGACGGTGGTCGTGGTCTTGCCTTCGCCTGCCGGCGTCGGGTTGATCGCGGTGACCAGGATCAGCTTGCCGTCCTTGTTCTTGCGCGCATTGGCGATGAACTCGGCCGAGACCTTCGCCTTGTCGTGGCCGTAGGGCAAAAGATGCTCGGTCGGAATGCCGATCTTGGCCCCGA
>NZ_JANKZL010000026.1 GCF_027568395.1 Aminobacter sp. HY435
GCATTGGCGAAGTTCGGATGGACGATCTTGCCGGCATCGGTCAGCATCGTCGCCTTGACCAGTTCGTCGTCGCGGTTGATGGCGATCTGCTTTGCGGCCTTGTCGACCATGGTCTCGAGGAAGGCGAACAGGTTCCTGGCATAGAGCAGCGAGGCGGACGCCGCGATCCGGCCCGGCACGTTGAGATGGCCGACGATCTTGACGCCGTTGGCGGTCGTCACGATCTTGCCGGCCTGGGCGCCCTCGACATTGCCGCCGCGCTCGACAGCCAGATCGACAAGCACCGACCCCGGCTTCATCGAGGCGACCATCTGGGCCGACACCAGCTTCGGCGCCGGACGGCCCGGGATCAGTGCCGTGGTGATGACGATGTCCTGCTTGGCGATGTGCTCGGCGGTCAGCGCCGCCTGCTTGGCCTGGTACTCCCTGGACATCTCCTTGGCGTAGCCGCCGGCGGTTTCCGCCTGCTTGAACTCCTCGTCCTCGACGGCGATGAACTTGGCGCCGAGCGAGGCGACCTGTTCCTTGACCGCCGGACGCACGTCCGTTGCGGTGACGATGGCGCCCATGCGGCGCGCGGTGGCGATCGCCTGCAGGCCGGCGACGCCGACGCCCATGACGAACACTTTCGCCGCCGGAACCGTGCCCGCCGCCGTCATCATCATCGGCAGCGCGCGGTCGTACTCATAGGCGCCGTCGAGCACCGACTGGTAGCCGGCGAGGTTGGCCTGCGAGGACAACACGTCCATCACCTGGGCACGCGTGATGCGCGGCATGAACTCCATGGCGAATGCCGTGACACCGGCCTTGGCCATCGCCGCGATCGCTGCATCGTTGCCGTAGGGATCCATGATGGCAAGCACCGCAGCGCCCGCCTTGTAGCCCTTGACCTCGGCCTCCAAGGGCCGGCGCACCTTCAGCACAACGTCGGCGCGACCCGCATCCGACGCCTTGCCGATGACAGCTCCCACCGCCACGTAGTCGGCATCCGGTATCCGCGACAGCGTCCCCGCCCCCGCCTCGATCACAACCTCGAAACCAAGCGCGACCAGGCGTTTCACCGTATCCGGCGAAGCGCCTACCCGACCCTCGGTCAAATCAATCTCTTTAGGTATGAATAT
>NZ_JANKZL010000027.1 GCF_027568395.1 Aminobacter sp. HY435
TGTGAGCTTTCAGGAGGTTGTCCATTCGGACCGGACCGAGGAGACTGGAGTTACCAAGCTACAGCACTCTCCGGAGGGTCCGAATGAACATCCACAAGAATGCCCGCCTCACGCCGCTGCGTCGAGAGGAAATGGCTCGGGCGGTGACAGAAGGCGGTCTTTCCAAAGCCCATGCGGCGCGGACATATGGCGTGTCGGTGAAAATCGTGGCGCGTTGGGTCGAGCGCTACAGGGCTGAAGGCCGTGTGGGCATGACCGACCGCTCGTCGCGGCCCAGCGTCATGCCGGGCCTTACCAGCCAGGCGGTGTCCGAGTGCATTGCCGCGCTGCGCCGGCAACGGTTCACCGGCAAGCACATCGCCAAGGAAGTCGGCGTTTCGCCGTCCACCGTCAGCCGGGTGCTGCGGCGCGCCGGATTGTCGCGGCTGAAGGACATCGAGCCGGCGGAACCGGTGCGGCGCTATGAACGTGAGCATCCCGGCGAGATGATCCACATCGACATCAAGAAACTCGGCCGTTTCGACCGTGTCGGCCACCGCATCACCGGCGATCCCCAGCAGGGCAAGTCACGCGGCGCCGGCTGGGAGTTCGTCCATGTCTGCATCGACGACGCCTCCCGCGTCGCGTTCACGCAAATCCTGCCTGACGAGCGCAGGGAAAGCGCCGTCGCCTTCCTCAAGGCGGCGCTGGCCTATTACGCCAGCCTCGGCGTCACCGTCAGTCGCGTCATGACCGACAACGGCTCCTGCTACAGATCAAAGGCCTTCGCCAGAACCTGCCGCGAGCTCGGCCTCAAGCATGTCAGGACCAAACCCTACACGCCCAAGACCAACGGCAAGGCCGAACGTTTCATCCAGACCGCGCTCAGGGAGTGGGCCTACGCCACCGCCTATCCGACCTCAGATCATCGTGCCGCTGAGTTGCCGGTCTGGCTTCACAGATACAATTGGCATCGCCCGCATGGCAGCCTAAGGTCCAAAACACCCATCAGCCGCCTCGGCGTGACCGAGGACAACCTGTTGAGGCTCCACA
>NZ_JANKZL010000028.1 GCF_027568395.1 Aminobacter sp. HY435
CTAGGTCGTGTGGACTCTTGGGATTCCCAAGGCTGAGCAAATCAGATTCAAGACTGTCTTTTGGAGGCAGTCATGGGAGCATTGGACCGTCTGATCCTTCGGGATGAGCAGTGGGAGCGGATTTCGCGGTACATCATTGGCGACGAGCGGACGCGCGGATCGTCGGGCCACGACAACCGCATGTTTGTGGAAGCGGTGCTGTGGATCGTGCGGACCGGTTCGCCTTGGCGTGACCTGCCGCAGGTGTTCGGCCCGTGGAACAGTGTCTTCCGCCGGTTCAGCCGTTGGAGTCATAAGGGCATTTGGTGGCGCATCTTTTCGGCGATGTCGGACGATCCCGATTTCGAATACCTGATCGTCGATTCCACCATCATCCGCGCCCATCAGCACGCCGCCGGCGCAAAAAAGGGGCTGAAGATCAAGCTCTTGGCCGTTCTCGCGGCGGCCTGAGCACCAAGATCCACATGGCCGTGCGCGGTCTTGGCTGCCCCGTCCGCTTCATCCTCACCGCCGGCCAGAAGGGCGATGCGCCGCAAGCTGAGGCCTTGATCGAGGAACTGGCCGCCGACATCGTCATGGGCGACACCGCCTATGACAGCGATCGCCTGCGCAACGCCATCGCCGAAAAAGGTGCCGTGGCGGTGATCCCCAACAACCCTTCCCGCGCGCAAAAATATCCGCTGGACAAGCACCTCTATGCCCAGCGGCACCTGATCGAATGCTGCTTTTCCAAGCTCAAACAGTTCCGAAGGGTCGCTACACGTTTCGAGAAAACCGCGAGACACTACCTCGCCGTCGTCACAATAGCTGCAATTGTCCTATGGATCCGGTAATTGTCCACACGACCTAG
>NZ_JANKZL010000029.1 GCF_027568395.1 Aminobacter sp. HY435
AGGAAAGTCCGCAAGGCCGTCATTCCGGTGGCTGGTCTGGGCACGCGGTTTCTGCCGGCGACGAAGTCGATGCCGAAGGAGATGCTGCCGGTGGTCGACCGTCCGGTGGTGCAATACGCCGTCGACGAGGCGCTCGAGGCCGGCATCGAGCACATCGTTTTCGTCACCGGCCGCAACAAGGCGGTCATCGAGGACTATTTCGACCTGCATCCCGAACTGATCGGCACGCTCGAGCAGGCCGGCAAGGTCGCCGAGATCAAGTCGCTGGAGAGCCTGCTGCCGGTGCCCGGCGCCACCAGCTTCACCCGCCAGCAGGCGCCGCACGGGCTCGGCCACGCGGTCTGGTGCGCCCGCGACATCATCGGCGACGAGCCGTTCGCGCTTTTGCTGCCCGACATGGTGTCGTTCGGCAAGCGTGGCTGCCTGGCCGAGATCATGGAGCTCTATGGCGCGACCGGCGGCAACGTCATTGCGGTTGAGCAGTGCGCGCCGCAGGAGACCCACAAATACGGCATCGTCGGCAAGGGCCCGGCGGCCGGCTCGGGCTTCGAGGTGACGGCGATGGTCGAAAAGCCGAAACCGGCCGAGGCGCCGTCGAACTACTACATCAACGGCCGCTACATCCTGCAGCCGGAGGTGTTTGGGCTGCTCGGCACGCAGGCGCGCGGCGCCGGCGGCGAGATCCAGCTGACCGATGCGATGGTCAGGCTGGCGGCCAGCCAGGCGTTCTTCGCCCGGCCGTTCAACGGCCGCATGTTCGACTGCGGCTCCAAGGAAGGCTTCATCCAGGCCAACGTGGCGTTCGCGCTGAAGCG
>NZ_JANKZL010000002.1 GCF_027568395.1 Aminobacter sp. HY435
GATTATTCTTTGATCGAAGCGACGATGCCGGCGCCGACGGTGCGGCCGCCTTCACGGATAGCGAAGCGCAGCTTCTCTTCCATGGCGATCGGCACGATCAGCTCGACGTCGACGGTGATGTTGTCGCCGGGCATGACCATCTCGGTGCCTTCCGGCAGCGTGACGATGCCGGTCACGTCAGTCGTACGGAAGTAGAACTGCGGACGGTAGTTGGTGAAGAACGGCGTGTGACGGCCACCTTCTTCCTTGGTCAGGATGTAGGCTTCGGCAACGAACTTCTTGTGCGGCTTGACGGTGCCCGGCTTGGCCAGAACCTGGCCGCGCTCGACGTCTTCACGGCCAACGCCACGGATCAGCGCGCCGATGTTGTCGCCGGCCTGGCCCTGGTCGAGCAGCTTGCGGAACATTTCAACGCCGGTGCAGGTCGTCTTCGAGGTCGGGCGGATGCCGACGATCTCGAGTTCTTCGCCGACCTTGACCACGCCGCGCTCGACGCGGCCGGTGACGACCGTGCCGCGGCCCGAGATCGAGAACACGTCCTCGATCGGCATCAGGAACGGCTTGTCGATCGGACGCTCAGGCGTCGGGATGTAGGAATCGACGGCTTCCATCAGCGCGCGGATCGCGTCTTCGCCGATCTTCTTATCCGAATCATTGAGCGCAGCGACAGCCGAACCCTTGATCATCGGGATGTCGTCGCCGGGGAACTCGTACTTCGACAGAAGTTCGCGAACCTCAAGCTCAACCAGCTCGAGCAGCTCTTCGTCGTCGACCAGGTCGACCTTGTTGAGGAACACCACCAGGGCCGGAACGCCGACCTGACGGGCGAGCAGGATGTGCTCGCGGGTCTGCGGCATCGGGCCGTCGGCAGCCGAAACCACCAGGATCGCGCCGTCCATCTGGGCAGCGCCGGTGATCATGTTCTTCACATAGTCGGCGTGGCCGGGGCAGTCGACGTGAGCGTAGTGGCGCGCAGGCGTCTCGTATTCGACGTGCGCCGTCGAAATCGTGATGCCGCGGGCCTTTTCTTCCGGCGCTGCGTCGATCTGGTCGTAGGCCTTGAACTCGCCGAAATACTTCGTGATCGCCGCCGTCAGCGACGTCTTGCCGTGGTCGACGTGACCAATCGTGCCAATGTTCACATGAGGCTTATTACGCTCGAATTTACCTTTTGCCATGTGACGTCTCCATTCCTGCTAGCCCAATAAGGGCGTTGAATTAATAAAACGCTGCAATTCCTTGGAATTACGCGTATTTCTTCTGAACTTCCTGGGCCACGGCGGTCGGGACCGGCTCGTAGTGGTCGAACTGCATCGTGTACTGGGCGCGGCCCTGCGACATCGAGCGCAGGCTGTCCACGTACTTGAACATGTTGGCCAGCGGAACCATCGCGTTGACGACGACGGCGATACCGCGGCTTTCCTGGCCCTGGATCTGGCCACGACGGCTGTTCAGATCGCCGATGACGTTGCCGACGTAGTCTTCCGGCGTAACGACCTCGACCTTCATGATCGGCTCGAGCAGCTGGACACCCAGCTTCGGAGCTGCTTCGCGAAGGCAGGCGCGGCCGGCGATTTCGAAGGCCAGAACCGACGAGTCGACGTCGTGGTATGCACCGTCGATCAGGGTCGCCTTGACACCGATCATCGGGAAGCCGGCGAACGGACCCGAAGAAAGAACGCTGCGCAGCCCCTTGTCGACGCCCGGGATGTATTCCTTCGGAACAGCACCACCGACGATCTTCGACTCGAACACGAAATCTTCGCCCTCGGGGTTCGGCTCGAACACGATCTTGACGCGAGCGAACTGGCCCGTACCACCCGACTGCTTCTTGTGGGTGTAGTCCTGCTCGTGGGTGCGGGTGATCGTCTCGCGATACGCAACCTGCGGCGCGCCGACGTTGGCCTCAACCTTGAACTCGCGACGCATGCGGTCGACGATGATGTCGAGATGCAGCTCGCCCATGCCGGCGATGATCGTCTGACCCGATTCTTCGTCCGACTTGACGCGGAAGGAAGGATCTTCGGCAGCCAGGCGGTTGAGCGCGAGGCCCATCTTTTCCTGGTCGCCCTTGGTCTTCGGTTCGATCGCGATCTGGATCACCGGCTCGGGGAACTCCATGCGCTCGAGGATGACCGGGTGCAGCGGATCGCAGAGCGTGTCGCCGGTGGTCGTTTCCTTGAGGCCAGCCAGAGCGACGATGTCGCCAGCATATGCCTCTTCGATGTCGGCACGGGAATTCGAGTGCATCTGCAGCATGCGGCCGAGACGCTCTTTCTTGCCCTTGACGGTGTTTTCGAGCGAAGCGCCCTTGACCACCTTGCCCGAATAGATGCGGCAGAAGGTGAGCGAGCCGACGAACGGATCGTTCATGATCTTGAACGCAAGCATCGACAGCGGCTCGTTGTCGTCAGCGTGACGCTCGATCTCGGCTTCGGTCTTGGCGTCGATGCCCTTGATGGCCGGAACGTCGATCGGCGACGGCAGGAATTCAACGACGCCGTCGAGCAGCGGCTGAACGCCCTTGTTCTTGAAGGCCGAGCCGCAGAACATCGGGAAGAACTTGACGGCGATGGTGCCCTTGCGGATCAGCGCGCGCAGTTCGTCGTTCGACGGCATCTTGCCTTCGAGGTAGTTCTCGAGGGCCTGCTCGTCCATTTCGACGGCGGACTCGATCATCTTGTCGCGGAATTCGGCGGCCTTTTCCTTCAGGTCATCCGGGATCTCGACGACGTCCCAGGCAGCACCCAGGCTTTCGTCGCGCCAGACCAGCGCGTTCATTTCGATCAGGTCGACAACGCCCTTGAACTCGGACTCGGCGCCGATCGGCAGCTGGACGGCAACGGCGGTGGCACCGAGGCGCGACTTGATCATCTCATACGAGCGATAGAAGTCAGCGCCGATCTTGTCCATCTTGTTGCAGAAGATCATGCGCGGGACGTGGTACTTGTCCGCCTGGCGCCACACGGTCTCGGTCTGCGGCTCAACACCGGCGTTGGCGTCGAGCAGCGCGATGGCGCCGTCGAGAACGCGCAGCGAACGCTCGACTTCGATGGTGAAGTCGACGTGGCCGGGGGTGTCGATGATGTTGAAGCGGCGCTGCTTGCCGTCACGGCCCTTCCAGAAGGTCGTGGTGGCAGCGGAGGTGATCGTGATGCCACGCTCCTGCTCCTGCTCCATCCAGTCCATGGTGGCCGCGCCATCGTGGACTTCGCCGATCTTATGCGACTTGCCCGTGTAGTACAGGATGCGCTCGGTCGTCGTCGTCTTGCCGGCGTCGATATGCGCCATGATACCGAAATTGCGGTAGTCTTCGATTTTGTATTCGCGGGCCATGGAAGGTGCCTCTCAGTCGTTCGTTCGCGCTGTTACCAGCGGTAATGCGCGAAGGCGCGGTTGGCTTCCGCCATCTTGTGGGTGTCTTCACGTTTCTTCACGGCGGTGCCGCGGTTGTTGGCCGCGTCCATCAGCTCACCGGAGAGGCGATCGACCATGGTGGTCTCATTGCGGTTGCGGGCTGCAGTGATCAGCCAGCGAATGGCCAGAGCCTGACGGCGCTCGGGGCGCACATCGACCGGAACCTGGTAGGTCGCACCGCCGACGCGACGCGAACGGACTTCCACGTGCGGCGCGACATTGTCGAGCGCCTGATGGAAGACAGAGACCGGCTCCTGCTTGGTCTTAGCCTGGACCTGGTCGAGAGCACCGTAGACGATCGTTTCAGCGATCGACTTCTTTCCGTCATACATGACGGCATTCATGAACTTGGTGACGACCAGATCGCCAAACTTGGGATCCGGGTTGATTTCGCGCTTGTCTGCACTGTGACGACGGGACATGGTTCTTGTCTCTCAAACTTTGACCGGCACTCTATTACGCGGAGAACCTCGCGCAGTGCCTAAATTGCAGAACCCGAATTACTTCGGACGCTTCGCACCGTACTTCGAACGGCGCTGCTTGCGGTTCTTCACACCCTGCGTGTCGAGCACGCCGCGGATGATGTGATAGCGCACGCCCGGAAGATCCTTCACGCGACCGCCGCGGATCATAACCACGGAGTGCTCCTGAAGGTTGTGACCTTCGCCGGGGATGTAGCCAATCACTTCGAAGCCATTGGTCAGGCGAATCTTCGCGACCTTACGCAGAGCCGAGTTCGGCTTCTTCGGCGTCGTCGTGTAGACGCGCGTGCAAACGCCCCGCTTCTGCGGGTTGGCCTGCATGGCCGGAACCTTGTTGCGCTTCACCGGCGCAATGCGCGGCTTGCGGATCAGCTGGTTGACGGTAGGCATTAAACCCTCTTGTCTCTCAAATTCCGTGTCTCAAGCCCGTTCGGGGCGGCTTAAAGCGCGATTTCCATACGCAAATTCGGGCCACGAACCGCGTAAGCGGTCTTGCCCGAACAAACCGCAGAGGAAGCGTTTCCGCTTCATGCACGACAGAAATGTCATTTCGCTCGTAAAACGAACCCTGTTTGAGGTGAACTCCAGAGCGTGTCGCTCTGAAAAAGCCAACCTCACATCGGCTCAGACGAGGCGGTATCTACTCGCAAGCCCTGGAACCGTCAAGCCCGTCCGTCCAAAAACCTTAACGAAACAGGGGCTCTGCCCGCCTGGACGGGCGCAGCGCAATTTTATTGCGCTGCAACAGAGGTTAACGGGGGATTTATAACAGTGTTTACGCTGTCGTGGCCCCCTCCTTCGTGCGAAAGTCGGGGAAACAGGCACGAATCTCCGTGTCTTGCGAATCTAGCGCAAGGAATCACTGATGAACGACAATGACGAACGCCCGGTGACAATCATCACGGGGCGAGTCTGGAGACGCAAGGGCGGTGTTTCCGAGGGCGTCCACATCATGCTTGTAGCCCCCGACGACGACTCGGCGGTCCGCCAGGCGCTCGAGGCCCTGGCCAAGGAAGGTTACGCCGAAGCCGAGCTCGACCAGATCGGCGACCTGCAGGGCGAGCCGGACGAGGAACCGCATGTCTCCGCCTATCAAGGCGCGCTCGAAGGTGAAGTCTCGATCGTTACCTTCGACGAACCCAAATAGTCCAGGCGCTGCCTAGCGCACCGGCCCGAAATTCGGACCCGATTTTCGGAAAGCACGATGCGCCAACTCAATAAGTTAGAGCGTCCTTTGTGCGTCCATTCGGACGCACGGCGCTCTAGTTGACCGGCCCCATCCCGCCGATGTCGGCCATGGTGGGTTCGGCCGGCTTCTGGCCGGTGGCCCGGTTGACCAGCACGGTCACGAACCACAACACCACGCCAATCGCGATCAAGATGCCGGCGATCTTGTATTGGACAAGGTCGCGGCCCGTCCACGGTCCGGCGAAGAACGCGCAGGCCAGTCCTCCCACGATCGGCAGCACCGTCGGCGTGCGAAAGTGATCGTGCCCTACCCTGTCCTTGCGCAGCGCCAGCACGGCGATGTTGACGACGGTAAAGACGCACAGCAGCAGCAGCGCCGTCGTGCCGCCGAGCGCCGGCACTTCACCGACAAAGGTGATCAGGGCAAAGGCCAGCAAGGTGGTGAAGCCGATTGCGACATAGGGCGTGCGACGGGTCGCATGGACCTTGCCGAGGACGTTCGGCAACACATGCTCGCGGCTCATGCCATAGACCAGCCGGCTGGCCATCAGCATGTTGATGAGCGCGCTGTTGGCGACCGCAAACATGGTGATGAAACCGAATATCCAGACGGGAAAGTTCGGCGCGCCAGCCTGGACCACCTTGAGCAGCGGCGTCTCGCCCTCGCCCAGTTGATCCGGCGGCACCAGCGTGATCGCCGAGATCGACACCAGTACGTAGATAATGCCGGTTATCAGCAACCCCGCCAGCAACACCTTGGGAAAGATGCGCGTCGGGTCCTTGCACTCCTCGGCCATGTTGACCGAGTCCTCGAAGCCGACCATGGCGAAGAAGGCGAGCGTCGTCGCCGCGATCACCGACCAGAAGGCGGTGCGGTCGGGCGACGAATGGAACTGGGTGATGCGGGATACATCGCCCTCGCCCGCGCCGATCGCCCACAACCCGATGACGATGATGATCATCAGGCCGGTAAACTCGACGCATGTCAGCACGACATTGGCTTTCAGGCTCTCGCCGACACCGCGGAAGTTAACGGCCGCCACCAACGCCATGAAAGCAAGGCCGATCAGAGTGATGCCATAGGTTCCGGAAAGCCCGAGGTCGAAGGCGCTGGAAAGGTTGGCGGCAAAAGCACGAGATGCGGTCGACGCCGAGGTAATACCCGAGCACATGACCGCAAAGGCCACGATGAATGTGACGAAGTGGATGCCGAACGCCTTGTGGGCATAAAGCGCGGCTCCCGCCGCCTTCGGGTATTTGGTGACCAGCTCGAGATAGCTGAAGGCCGTGATGACCGCGACGATGAAGGCGACAAGAAACGGCAGCCAGACCACGCCGCCGACCTGCCTGGCGACCTGGCCGGTCAGGGCGTAGATGCCCGTTCCGAGGATATCGCCGACGATGAAGAGCAACAGCAGCCACGGGCCCATGACACGATGGAGGCTGGGCTCGACCGATACCGCCTGTCCTTTCACATCGGAGGGGACGTCGGTCATCGGGCACTCCTCTCAGGGCTGATGAGCTTCAAGGAGAAGGCTATTTTCGTACGTTCACGATGTCAAACGTCCCGATACATTAGCTAGCCTTATGTTGCGGAAGGCGGAACAACCCGCCAATCGGCTCAAGACCGGCGGGATTGAAAAGAAGCCGCCGGATCACTCCGGCGGCATTCTGTAAAGGATCGACACGTTTGCAGCCAACAGGGCCACGGCCAGATCAATTCGTGGCAGGGTCCAGCTTCAGCACAACGAACTGCGTGAACTGCTCCGGGCTGAAGTTGTTGTCGGAGGCAATGACCAACGTGCGCTGGCCGTCTACTTCGGGTCCCCATGTCATCGACTCGATGTTGTCGATGTCGAGACCGAAGTCGCCCTCGCCGATCTTAAGTACCTTGCGCTTGGACATCGCCTTTGCCGCAATGTCCTTGAGCGAGGCAGTTCCCTTGACGTCTGTCGCACCGGCGAAGCTCGCCAGGTAGAAATTGATCTCGCTGCCGATACCAAGCGCGAAGGAACGTTCGATCGTCAGAAGCTCGTCAGGTCCCAAAAACAGGAATTCGGAGAGGCCGTTGTCGTTGTAATACGGGTCCTTGGTCGCCTTGGTGAAGATCGGACCGTTGTCATAGACGTATTCCGCCGAGACAGTGCCGCTGGCGATATCGAAGCCGACGATGCGCGATGGGCTGCCAGCCTCCAACGTCGCCTTTTCGCCGTCTTGCGTCAGCGCGTTTTCGGTCCCCGCCCAAAGGGTCTTGCCGTCAGGTGAAATGGCGAGGCTTTCAAACGAAAGGTTGCCGCGCACGCCGCGCGTCTTGTCGGCATTGGGAAGATAGGCTTCGGGAATGGCGAAGCTCCTGATGTGGCTGCCATCGGGCTTGGCTTCGTAAATCGCCGGCCGGCTATCTGCATCGCCCTCACTCGACCAGAAGACCCGGCTTGCCGAAGCATCGAAGCGGATCGCCTCAGGGTCGACGTCCTTCTTGGCAAAGGCAGCCCCTTCAGCGTTACGCAACTCAGAACTCGACACGATATCGATGCCGTGGACGCCTTTGCCGTCGATCGCAAGCTTGAGCGTGTAAAGCCGCGCTGGCGCTCGCTCCGAGCGGTCGTCCGAAATGGCGTAGAACAGCCCGCTCGCCGCATCGTGGTCGAGGCCGGAAATGCCGCCGAACTCAGTTCCCGCAATTTTCAGTCCGGTCGGCAGAACGACCTGGCCGAACAACGTTGCCTTGAACGGCGCGGCATCCTGCGCATGCGCGCAGATCACTGACGATGCCAGCACGGCAGCGATTGGGGAGAGAACAAACTTCATGATGCGGTCACCTGTGATGCACGTTGGACCCCAATTGCTACCGGCCGCATGTGACGGCGCCATGAAACTTAGGTGGCACCCAAATGAAAAAAGGGGGCCGAAGCCCCCTTTCCCAGTTCTTTCCGACGACGCCCTTACTGAGCGGCGTTGACCATGTCGGTCAGGATCGGCTCTGCCACTTCCGCGCCCGAGAGCTTGCGGCGCTCGTCGAGGATCAGTTCGTCGCGCGAGGTGGCGATGCGCCGGATCTGGCTCATCATGCCGCCCGTGCCGGCCGGGATCAGGCGACCGACGATGACGTTTTCCTTCAGGCCCTGCAGCATGTCGGTCTTGCCGGCAACTGCTGCTTCGGTGAGCACGCGGGTCGTCTCCTGGAAGGAGGCGGCCGAGATGAAGGAAGGCGTCTGCAGCGATGCCTTGGTGATGCCGAGCAGAACCGGCTGACCTTCGGCAGGCTTCTTGCCTTCCTCGATCAGACGATCGTTGATCTCGTCGAACTCGATGACGTCGACGTGGTCGCCCGGGATGTAGACCGAGTCACCCTGAGCGGTGATTTCGATCTTCTGCAGCATCTGGCGAACGATGACCTCGATGTGCTTGTCGTTGATCGACACGCCCTGCAGTCGGTAGACTTCCTGGATTTCGTTGACGAGGTAGGAAGCAAGCGCTTCCACGCCCTTGATCGCCAGGATGTCGTGCGGCGCAGGATTGCCGTCGAGGATGTAGTCGCCCTTCTCGATCGCGTCGCCGTCCTGGAGGTGGAACGGCTTGCCCTTCGGGATCAGGTATTCGACCGGCTCAAGCGTCGAGTCATGCGGCTCGATGATGATGCGACGCTTGTTCTTGTAGTCGCGACCGAAGCGAACCGTACCGTCGATCTCGGCGATGATGGCGTGATCCTTCGGGCGGCGGGCTTCGAAGAGCTCGGCAACACGCGGCAGACCGCCGGTGATGTCCTTGGTCTTCGCGCTTTCCATCGGGATACGCGCCAGCACGTCGCCAGGACGGACCGTGGCACCCGGTTCCACCGACAAGATCGCCTCGACCGAGAGCAGGAAGCGTGCGTCGCCGCCCTTGGCGAGCTTGCCAACCTTGCCCTTGGCATCGTGGACCGCCAGCGCCGGCTTGAGATCGTTGCCGCGCGGCGTCGAACGCCAGTCGATGACCTCACGCTTGGTGATACCGGTCGACTCGTCGGCAGTTTCCTGAACGGATATGCCATCGACCAGATCTTCGAAGACCACGCGGCCTTCGATTTCGGTGAGGATCGGACGGGTGTACGGGTCCCACTCGGCGATACGCTGGCCGCGCTTCACCTTGTCGCCATCGTCCACGAAGATACGCGAACCATAGGTGACGCGGTGCGTGGCCCGTTCCTTGCCGGCTTCATCGAGGATCAGGATCGCCATGTTGCGGCCCATGACCACGAGGTTGCCGTCGGAGTTGCGAACCACGTTGCGGTTGCGGATCTCGACCTTGCCCTCATAGGAGGCTTCGAGGAACGAGCTGTCGACCACCTGCGCGGTACCACCCATGTGGAACGTACGCATGGTAAGCTGCGTGCCCGGCTCGCCGATCGACTGCGCGGCGATGACGCCGACAGCCTCGCCCTGGTTGACGGGAGTACCGCGCGCCAGGTCGCGACCGTAGCAGACCGCGCAGACGCCGACCTTGACTTCGCAGGTCAGCGCTGAACGGATGCGGACCGACTGAACGCCAGCCTTCTCGATCACCTCGATGTCGCGCTCGTCCATCAGCGTGCCGCCCTTGACCAGCAGGTCGCCGGTGACCGGGTGGTTGATGTCGTCGAGCGCGGTACGGCCGAGGATACGCTGGCCGAGCGAGGCAACCACCTGGCCGGCATCGACGATCGGCTGCATGGTGAGGCCCTTGTCGGTGCCGCAATCAACCGAGTTGACGATGCAATCCTGCGCCACGTCGACGAGACGACGGGTCAGGTAGCCGGAGTTTGCCGTCTTCAGAGCCGTATCCGCGAGACCCTTGCGGGCGCCGTGGGTCGAGTTGAAGTACTCAAGAACGGTCAGACCTTCCTTGAAGTTCGAGATGATCGGCGTCTCGATGATTTCGCCCGACGGCTTGGCCATCAGGCCGCGCATGCCGGCGAGCTGACGCATCTGGGTGGGCGAACCTCGCGCACCGGAGTGCGACATCATGTAGATCGAATTCATCGGCTTCTGACGGCCGTTGTCTTCGAACTCCACCGCCTTGATGCGGGCCATCATTTCGTCGGCGACCTTTTCCGAGCACTTGGCCCAGGCGTCGACGACCTTGTTGTACTTCTCGCCCTGGGTGATCAGGCCGTCATTGTACTGCTGCTCGTATTCCTTGGCGAGCGCTTCGGTCTGCTCGACCAGGCCGTGCTTGGTGTCCGGGATCAGCATGTCGTCCTTGCCGAACGAAATGCCGGCGCGGCAGGCGTGAGCGAAGCCGAGAGCCATGATGCGATCGCAGAAGATGACCGTCTCTTTCTGACCGCAGTGGCGGTAGACGGTGTCGATCATCTTGGAGATGTTCTTCTTGGTCATCTCCTGGTTTGCGGTCTCGAACGGCACATTGACGTTCTTCGGCAGCAGTTCGCCGAGGATCATGCGGCCAGGCGTCGTGTCGTAGATCTTCGACACTTCGTTGCCTTCGGCGTCGACCGTCTTGAAGCGGCCCTTGATCTTGGCGTGCAGCGTGACGGCCTTGGTCTCAAGCGCATGCTGGAGTTCGCCCATGTCGGCAAACACCATGCCCTCGCCCGGCTCGTTCTGGTTGACGATCGAGAGATAGTAGAGACCGAGAACCATGTCCTGCGACGGCACGATGATCGGCGCGCCGGAAGCCGGGTGCAGGATGTTGTTGGTCGACATCATCAGCACGCGCGCTTCGAGCTGAGCCTCGAGCGACAGCGGAACGTGGACAGCCATCTGGTCGCCGTCGAAGTCGGCGTTGAAGGCCGTGCAGACGAGCGGGTGCAGCTGGATTGCCTTGCCTTCGATCAGGGTGGGTTCGAAGGCCTGGATGCCCAGGCGGTGCAGCGTCGGTGCGCGGTTGAGCAGAACCGGATGCTCGCGGATGACCTCGTCGAGGATATCCCAGACTTCCGGCTTTTCCTTCTCGACCAGCTTCTTGGCCTGCTTGACGGTCGAGGAATACCCCTTGGCGTCGAGGCGGGCGTAGATGAACGGCTTGAACAGCTCAAGCGCCATCTTCTTGGGCAGACCGCACTGGTGCAGCTTCAGCTCCGGACCGGTCACGATGACCGAACGGCCGGAGTAGTCGACGCGCTTGCCGAGCAGGTTCTGACGGAACCGACCCTGCTTGCCCTTGAGCATATCGGACAGCGACTTCAGCGGACGCTTGTTGGCGCCGGTGATGACGCGGCCACGGCGGCCGTTGTCGAACAGAGCGTCGACGGCCTCCTGCAGCATGCGCTTTTCGTTGCGGATGATGATGCCGGGCGCGCGGAGTTCGATCAGGCGCTTCAAGCGGTTGTTGCGGTTGATGACGCGACGGTAGAGATCGTTCAGGTCGGAGGTCGCGAAGCGGCCGCCGTCGAGCGGGACGAGCGGACGCAGGTCGGGCGGGATCACCGGCACGACCTTCATGATCATCCACTCGGGACGGTTGCCCGATTCCATGAAGTTCTCAACCACCTTGAGGCGCTTGAGATACTTCTTCTGCTTGAGCTCGGACGTCGTGGTGGCCAGTTCCGAACGCAGGTCGCCCGCGATCTTCTCCAGGTCCATGCTGGCGAGCAGATCGTGGATCGCCTCCGCACCGATCATGGCGGTGAAGCTGTCTTCGCCATACTCGTCGACGGCGAGCATGTACTCTTCCTCGCTCAGGAGCTGGTGCTCCTTGAGCGCGGTCAGGCCCGGCTCGGTGACGATGTAGTTCTCGAAGTACAGGACGCGCTCGATATCCTTGAGCGTCATGTCGAGCAGCGTGCCGATGCGGCTCGGCAGCGACTTCAGGAACCAGATGTGGGCGACGGGCGCTGCCAGCTCGATGTGGCCCATGCGCTCGCGGCGAACGCGCGACAGCGTGACTTCAACGCCGCACTTTTCGCAGATGACGCCCTTGTACTTCATGCGCTTGTACTTGCCGCACAAGCATTCGTAGTCCTTGATCGGGCCGAAGATGCGGGCGCAGAACAGCCCGTCGCGCTCCGGCTTGAAGGTACGATAGTTGATCGTCTCCGGCTTTTTGATTTCGCCGAACGACCAGGACAGAATCTTCTCAGGGCTGGCGAGCGAAATCCGGATGGAATCGAACACCTGCGCAGGCGCCTGGGGGTTGAAGAGATTCATGACCTCTTGGTTCATGCCGTTCTCCTTTTCGGGGCCCTCGAAAGCCCCTTTGCATCTTGTGCGGGCCAGAGCGCCCGCCAGCTGTGCCGGCCAGTAACCGGCGGAATTTCATCGCTTGGCTTGATCAGCACCAAAACGCACCGGGGTGCGCATCGGGATCAGGCCTTGTGGCGCGCCGCAGGTTCGATCCCGCGGCGCGCCATCGGTACTTACTCGGCCGCGTCGGGCAGCCGCTGCTGGTGCTCGTCGACCTTGGTGTTTTCCAATTCGACGTTGAGGCCCAGAGAGCGCATTTCCTTGACGAGAACGTTGAAGCTCTCGGGGATGCCCGCTTCGAACGTGTCGTCGCCGCGCACGATGGCCTCGTAGACCTTGGTACGGCCAGCCACGTCGTCCGACTTCACGGTCAGCATTTCCTGCAGCGTGTAGGCGGCACCATAGGCTTCGAGTGCCCAGACCTCCATTTCGCCGAAGCGCTGACCGCCGAACTGCGCCTTACCGCCCAACGGCTGCTGGGTGACAAGCGAGTACGGGCCGATCGAACGGGCGTGGATCTTATCGTCGACCAGGTGGTGAAGCTTGAGCATATAGATATAGCCCATGGTCACCTTGCGATCGAACGGCTCACCCGTACGTCCGTCATAGAGCTGCGACTGGCCGGATGTGTGCAGGCCAGCCTGCGACAGCATCTCGTTGATGTCGGCCTCATGCGCACCGTCGAACACCGGGGTCGCAATCGAGACGCCGCGGCGCATCTGTTCGCCGAGGCGAACAACGCTTTCGTCGTCATAGTTGCGGACCGGCTCGTTGCGGTCGTTCGCCGGAATGATGCTCTCGATGGTCTCACGCAGCGGCTTGATATCGCCCGCTGCCTTGTAGGCATCGATCATCTCGCCGATCTTCCGGCCCATGCCGGCGCAAGCCCAGCCGAGATGGGTTTCGAGAATCTGTCCGACGTTCATGCGCGAAGGCACGCCCAGCGGGTTCAGCACGATGTCAGCATGCGTACCGTCTTCGAGGAACGGCATGTCCTCGACCGGAACGATGCGCGACACGACACCCTTGTTGCCGTGACGGCCGGCCATCTTGTCGCCGGGCTGCATCTTGCGCTTCACCGCGACGAAGACCTTGACCATCTTCATCACGCCGGGGGGCATCTCGTCGCCGCGCTGTACCTTTTCGACCTTGTCCATGAAGCGCTGCTCGAGCTGCTTCTTGGAATCGTCGTACTGGCCGCGCAGAGCTTCGAGTTCGCCCTGCATCTTCTCGTCTTCGACAGCGAACTGCCACCACTGCGAACGCGGATAGTCGTCCAGCGTCTCCTTGGCGATGTTCGAGCCCTTCTTGAAGCCCTTAGGCCCGGCAATCGCGTCCTTGCCGATGAGCATGTCGCTCAGGCGGCTGTAGACGTTGCGGTCGAGGATCGCCTGCTCGTCGTCGCGGTCCTTGGCGAGACGCTCGATTTCCTCGCGCTCGATCGCCATGGCGCGTTCGTCCTTCTCCACGCCGTGGCGGTTGAAGACGCGAACTTCGACGATGGTGCCGTAGGTTCCGGGCGGCATGCGCATGGAGGTGTCACGGACGTCCGACGCCTTTTCACCGAAGATCGCGCGCAGAAGCTTCTCTTCCGGCGTCATCGGGCTTTCGCCCTTCGGCGTGATCTTGCCGACCAGGATGTCTCCCGGCTGAACTTCGGCGCCGATGTAGACGATGCCTGCTTCGTCGAGGTTCTTCAGCGCTTCTTCCGAAACGTTCGGAATGTCGCGGGTGATTTCCTCCGGCCCGAGCTTGGTGTCGCGGGCCATGACCTCGAACTCCTCGATGTGGATCGAGGTGAAGACGTCGTCGGCCACGATACGCTCGGAGAGCAGGATCGAGTCCTCGTAGTTGTAGCCGTTCCACGGCATGAACGCGACGAGCACGTTGCGGCCGAGCGCCAGATCACCGAGTTCCGTGGACGGACCGTCGGCAATGATGTCGCCCTTGTTGACCCGGTCGCCCATACGCACCAGCGGACGCTGGTTGATGCAGGTGTTCTGGTTCGAACGCTGGAACTTCATCAGGCGGTAGATGTCGACGCCGGACTTGCCCGGATCGAGATCTTCGGTCGCACGGATAACGATACGGGTCGCGTCGACCTGGTCCACGATACCGCCGCGGCGAGCGCCGATGGCAGCGCCCGAGTCACGAGCAACGATCGGCTCCATGCCGGTACCGACGAACGGAGCCTCGGCGCGCACCAGAGGCACGGCCTGACGCTGCATGTTCGAGCCCATCAGAGCGCGGTTGGCGTCGTCGTTTTCAAGGAACGGGATCAGCGCTGCGGCGACCGACACCATCTGCTTGGGCGAAACGTCCATAAGGTCGACGTTTTCGCGCGGCGCCATCATCACTTCGCCAGCGTTACGGCAAATGACGAATTCGTCGACGAAATGGCCGTTGGCGTCGAGCTCGGCGTTGGCCTGAGCAACGAAGTGCTTGGCCTCTTCCATAGCCGACAGATAGACCACTTCGTTGGTCAGCTTGCCGTCAACGATCTTGCGGTACGGGCTCTCGATGAAGCCGTACTTGTTGACGCGGGCAAACGTCGCCAGCGAATTGATCAGGCCGATGTTCGGGCCTTCCGGCGTTTCAATCGGGCAGATACGGCCGTAATGGGTCGGATGCACGTCGCGGACTTCGAAGCCGGCGCGCTCGCGGGTCAGACCACCGGGTCCAAGCGCCGAAAGACGACGCTTGTGGGTGATTTCCGACAGCGGGTTGGTCTGGTCCATGAACTGCGACAGCTGCGAGGAACCGAAGAACTCGCGAACGGCGGCAGCCGCCGGCTTGGCGTTGATCAGATCCTGCGGCATGACCGTGTCGATCTCGATCGAGGACATACGTTCCTTGATCGCGCGCTCCATGCGGAGCAGACCGACGCGGTACTGGTTCTCCATCAATTCGCCGACCGAACGGACACGGCGGTTGCCGAGGTTGTCGATGTCGTCGATTTCGCCCTTGCCGTCACGCAGTTCGACCAGCGTGCGGACCACGGCAAGGATGTCTTCCTTGCGCAGCACGCGAACCGTATCGGCAGCGTCGAGCTCGAGACGCATGTTCATCTTGACGCGGCCGACGGCCGAAAGGTCGTAGCGCTCCGCGTCGAAGAACAGCGAATTGAACATCGCATCGGCGGTGTCGATGGTGGGCGGCTCACCCGGGCGCATGACGCGGTAGATGTCGAACAGGGCGTCCTGACGGCTCTCGTTCTTGTCCACGGCCAGCGTGTTGCGGATGTAGCCACCGACGTTGATGTGGTCGATGTCGAGGATGTTGATTTCTTCCTCGCCAGCCGCCAGCAGCGTCTTGAGCGTCTTTTCGTCGATCTCGTCGCCGGCTTCGAGATAAATCTCGCCGGTAGCGTAGTTGACGACGTCTTCGGCGAGATAGGAACCGTAGAGATCGTCCTCGGTCGCCTTGATCGCCTTGAGGCCCTTTTCGGCCAACTGCTTGGCCTGGCGCGCGGTGATCTTCTTGCCAGCTTCGACAACGATCTCGCCGGTGTCGGCGTCAACCAGGTCGCCGACAGCCTTCAGGCCGCGGAAACGGTCGACCGAGAACGGAATGCGCCAGTGATCGCCCGACTTCTTGTAGGTGATCTTGTTGTAGAACGTCGACAGGATCTCTTCGCCGTCCATGCCCAGCGCCATCAGCAGCGACGTCACCGGAATCTTGCGGCGACGGTCGATACGGGCGTGGACGATGTCCTTGGAGTCGAACTCGATGTCGAGCCAGGAACCGCGATAGGGAATGACGCGGGCAGCAAACAGCAGCTTGCCCGACGAGTGCGACTTGCCCTTGTCGTGATCGAAAAAGACGCCCGGCGACCGGTGCATCTGCGAAACGATGACGCGCTCGGTGCCGTTGACGATGAAGGTGCCGTTGGACGTCATGAGCGGCATGTCGCCCATGTAGACGTCCTGCTCCTTGATGTCCTTGATCGACTTCGCGCCGGTATCCTCGTCGATATCGAACACGATGAGGCGCAGCGTCACCTTGAGCGGCGCGGCAAAAGTCAGGTCGCGCTGACGGCACTCGTCAACGTCGAACTTCGGTGCTTCGAACTCGTACTTGACGAACTCCAGCATCGACGCGCCAGAGAAGTCCGAGATCGGGAAGACCGACTTGAAAACGGCCTGCAGTCCTTCGTCCGGACGACCGCCCTTCGGCTCGTCGACCATCAGAAACTGGTCATAGGATGCCTTTTGAACCTCGATGAGGTTCGGCATCTCCGCAACTTCGGGGATCTTTCCGAAGAACTTGCGTACGCGTCTGCGGCCATTGAAAGTCTGGGTCTGGGCCATCGTCGCTCCTTGCTGCCTTCTTGGGATGAGCTTCGCTACTGCTCACCTTGCATACGAGCCGCCTCGGCGGCCTATCCAAAACGGGCGAAAACCCGTTTCCTGAAAGCCGCCTGGCGGCACTCAGGAAATAGGTTCCCTCTATCCCCCGATCACGGGAGCCGGTGGGCGACGCTAGCGCCGCCCACCGAAACCGTGAGCTTACTTAAGCTCGACCTTAGCGCCAGCTGCTTCCAGCTGAGCCTTGAGCTTCTCGGCGTCAGCCTTCGAGACGCCTTCCTTGATCGGCTTCGGAGCGCCTTCGACGAGGTCCTTGGCTTCCTTGAGGCCCAGGCCGGTGATGGCGCGGACTTCCTTGATGACTTCGATCTTCTTGTCGCCGGCCGAAGCCAGGATGACGTCGAATTCGGTCTTCTCTTCAGCCGGAGCAGCGGCAGCGCCAGCAGCAGCAGCAACTGCAACCGGAGCAGCAGCCGAAACGCCCCACTTCTCTTCGAGGAGCTTCGACAGCTCAGCCGCCTCGAGGACGGTCAGGGCCGACAGGTCGTCAACGATCTTTGCGAGATCAGCCATTTTTCTATTCCTTCAATCAGTTCGAACGTGTGTTGATGATAGCGAGGAACGGCCTCATGCCGCCTCGTCCTTCCGGGCATAAGCGCCAATGACGCGCGCGACCGAAGCCGCCGGCGCATTGACGATCTGGGCGATCCGGGTAGCCGGGGTGGCGATCATGCCAACCAGCTTTGCACGCAGCTCGTCGAGCGACGGGAGCGAGGCGAGAGCCTTCACACCGTCGGCGTTGAGCAAGGTCGTGCCCATCGAACCACCAAGGATGACAAGCTTGTCATTGGTCTTGGCGAATTCGGACGCGACCTTCGGCGCTGCAATCGGATCTTCCGAATAAGCAACCAGCGTCTGTCCCTTGAACAGATCGATGATGTTTTCGGATTCCGTGCCCTGAAGAGCGATTTTGGCGAGACGGTTCTTCGCGACTTTGACGGTGCCGCCGGCCTGACGCATCTTCACACGAAGATCGTTCATCTGCGCGACGGTGATACCGGCATAGTGGGCCACTACGACTGAACCTGCGTTCGAGAACGCGTCATTCAGGCCGGTGACGAGTTCGCGTTTTTCCGCTCTGTCCACTGCCTATCTCCAGTTGACCGCCTCCCATTTGCGGGGTGAGCGGTCGGGTTGCCTTTTGCCGGGCGGCCAATCCAGAAGTTCCAGATCACCCGAACGGCGCTCGAGGATCCTGCCCCCTTTCGCCACACCTGACGGACTTGCGATCCGGCGCGGTGCGCAGACAAAAGGCAAACACGGTTCGAACCTTTCATTGGAGCCCAGGCTCCTTTGTCTGGTCTTCACCCGTCTCATGCAGGCCCATAAGAATTAAGGACCAAGGGTCGCTTGGACCGCCTGCAATCTCGGACAGGATTTCGGAAGCTGCTTCCAACTTCCGAGTTCCGGGCCCGGAGGCCCGGAATTCTTCCCGGATCAGGCCGTTGCCGGCCGATCCGAATTCAACTTACGACGCAGCGACCGTCGACAGATCGAGCTTGAGGCCCGGGCCCATCGTCGAGGAAACCGAGACCTTGCGGACATAGACGCCCTTGGCGCCAGCCGGCTTGGCCTTGTTCACCGCATCGGTGAAGGCGCGGACGTTCTCTTCCAGCGCCTTGACGTCGAAGGAGACCTTGCCGACGCCGGCATGGATGATGCCGGCCTTCTCGACGCGGAACTCAACGGCGCCGCCCTTGGAAGCCTTGACGGCTCCGGCGATGTCGGTGGTGACGGTGCCGACCTTCGGGTTCGGCATCATGCCGCGCGGACCGAGAACCTTACCGAGACGGCCGACCAGCGGCATCATGTCGGGAGTCGCGATGCAGCGGTCAAAGTCGATCTGGCCCTTCTGGACGATGTCGACGAGGTCTTCCGCACCAACGATGTCGGCGCCGGCCGCGCGGGCTTCGTCAGCCTTCGCATCCTTGGCGAACACGGCGACGCGGACGGTACGGCCCGTGCCGTTCGGCAGGTTGACCACACCGCGGACCATCTGGTCTGCGTGACGCGGGTCGACGCCGAGGTTCATGGCGACTTCGATGGTCTCGTCGAACTTGACCGACGAACGGGACTTCAGCAGCTCGAGAGCTTCCGACAGACCGTAGGCCTTGTTCGCATCGATGCCCTCGCGGGACTTGGCAACACGCTTTGCAATCTTAGCCATGATCTCAGCCCACCACTTCCAGACCCATCGAACGGGCGGAGCCCTCAACCATCTTGATGGCTGCCTCGACGTCGTTGGCGTTCAGGTCCTTCATCTTGGCCTGGGCAATTTCACGCACCTTGGCGGCGCTGATTTCACCGGCCTTGACCTTGCCCGGCTCCTTCGAGCCCGACTTCAGGTTGGCAGCCTTCTTCAGGAAGTAGGACACCGGCGGCGTCTTCATGACGAAGGTGAACGACTTGTCCTGATAGTAGGTGATCACGACCGGGATCGGCGACCCCTTCTCGAGTTCCTGGGTCTGCGCGTTGAACGCCTTGCAGAATTCCATGATGTTGATGCCACGCTGACCAAGCGCAGGACCGATCGGGGGCGACGGCGTCGCCGAACCCGCGGAAACCTGGAGCTTGAGCTGGCCCGCTACTTTCTTAGCCATCTCTTACCTGCCTTTGTTGTGCCGATATATTCCGGCGGTTGCAGTTCGGTGGTGCGATATCGGCGACCGGCTAAGCCGCTTCCTCTCCCACCATGCTTGCGCCAGGCATGCGCCCGGCGCCGCCATCGCCCGAAACAGGGCGACGGACCCTTCGATCAGCCCTTTTCGACCTGACCGAATTCCAGATCGACAGGCACAGCGCGCCCGAAGATCGAAACTTCCACCTTGAGACGCGCCCGCTCCTCGTCGACTTCCTGGACGAAACCATTGAAGGACGCAAAGGGACCGTCGGAGACGCGAACCGCCTCGCCGATCTCGAAGGTAACCGACGGCTTTGGCCGCTCAACGCCCTCCTGAACCTGATTCAGGATGCGCTGCGCCTCGGATTCGGTAATCGGCACCGGCTTCGAATCACCAAGGAAACCAGTGACTTTCGGGGTGTTCTTGACCAGCGAGAACACGGCGTCGGTGAGATTAGCCTTCATCAGCACGTAGCCCGGGAAGAACTTGCGCTCGGCATCGACCTTGCGGCCGCGACGAATCTCAACAACCTTCTCGGTCGGAACCACGATCTGCTCGATCTGGTCGCTCAGGCCCTTCTGCTTGGCCTTGTGCTCGATATCCTCGGCAACCTTCTTTTCGAAGTTCGAATAGGCGTGGACGATGTACCAGCGCGAAGTCATCTCAGGTCGTCTCCGTAGTCGCAGCCTTAACGGCCCATGCCCAGGATCTGCTCGACGGCGAATGCCATGAGCTGGTCGGCGGCGAAGAAGAAGATCATCGCAACAACAGCAAAAGCGAGAACCATGACGGTGGAAATCATCGTCTCGCGCCGCGACGGCCACGTAACCTTCGCCGTTTCCGACCTTACCTGCTGCAGAAAGGTGAAGGGGTTCGTGGTTTTCGCCATGTGCCGCTCTGCTTTCAACGTCCGTTGACCGGACTTCTGGATGATCCCGTGACCGGGAGATGCCGCTGCATGATCTCAAATCCGCGCCGAATCAGCGCAACATTTCGCCCATGCAATTCGGACGCGTAAAGCCGGCTACCCAGCTCCACGCGCCGCGTGTCTGTTTCGCTTACATAAAACCGATTCTCTTTCCACGCAAGTGGCTGAAACCCGCTTCATGCTTAAACGCCGTATCGGAACCATCCAGTCGTTCCGTTCCGGCTATAGAAGTCTGTATGCCTGAATTAGCGCCTTCTGGCAAGACTGGCACGGGCAGCAGGGCTCGAACCTACGACCTGCGGTTTTGGAGACCGCCGCTCTACCAACTGAGCTATGCCCGTACACGTGTGCCGCGTCACGTCCGCAGCACCGGCTTCCTAAGGGCTTCGGCGCCGTCTGTAAAGAGCGGATTGCGCGATGTTGTGAACAATCGAACGAACGGTGCCGCAAGCCGCGAACGCATTGTGTATCGGCGCTTGAGTGCGCACCGACGGCTCGTTAGCCGGGTGCCGTCATCCTGTGCCTTCAAGGCGCGCCCTTCAATAATTCACGCCGCGCGGCATTCTTCACTGCCATCCATATGGCGACCGCGCAGACGCCGATCTCCAGGGCAAAGGACCAATGCAGCACAAAGCTCAGCACCCAATGCGAATGGGCCGGCGGGATGGGAACGAGTTCGACCGCCCTGCCATCGAAAGGCATCAGCCAGAACATAGGCGCGGTGACCGAATCGAGGACCATGTGCGAGAACACAGCGAGGAAGAAGACCGCGCTCGCTGCGCTCCAGCGCCTCGCCGTCGCCGCGACAAGCGGCATTGCGACGATCGCCACAACGGCCCAGAACAGCGGCCAATGCGTCGGATAGGTGCTGTGATGGACGGCGCCATTGTCGGCCAGCCAGAACCAGGCAATGTCAAAATCGGGGGCAACGCTGCCCGCAAGGGCAGCGAACATCACGCCGGGCGCCACGGGAACGGCTTTTCGGGCCACGGAGCCGATGATGTAGCCGGCAGGCAGGTGAGCGATCAGCATGGTCCCCTCCTCCACGCAACCTACTCTTCTCTGCGAGACTGGCAGAAGGAAGGCGAGAGTTGGGCCTTTCGCGACCAGACAGCAAAGGGACTCGACTCAAGGATGCCGCCTAGCGCGGCGCCGTCAGGCTACATCGAGCCGTCACTGCGCCCACTCGCCACCTGCAACCCGGCAGTTCCTGGGGACCCAATCAAACTTGCAGATATCGCCATCAACTACGAACGCCACGGAACCACCCTGGCTGAGCAGCCTGGACTGGATCAGGAGCACTTGGCCCTTGGCATCCAGCAGGGCATTCGGTCGTGCCTGCGCAAACTCCATATCCACAGCAACCTGGCGCGCATAGTCGGGCAGAGCCTCGCCCGTTGGCAAGGCATCCCAGCCAAACAAGGCGCCGCCGCCCGCAAGCCTGAGGCGCCCCGCCGCGAGAACCAACACACAGTTGCCTGCACATTCAGCGCCGGCCGAAACGGCATTGCCAAGGTAGGGCATGCCACCCGCCCTTTTGTCCGGGCAGGCTTCACGAGGTTTGCAGCCAACGAAGATTGTACTCCCTATGGCGACATCCAATCCGTTTTCGCGGACGATCCGTCCCATCTTCATCGCTGCCGGGAGGTCGCCGCCAGTCGTCGACAAGACCAGTGGCAGCTTGCGATCGCCTAGTGCATCCACAATCGAAGCCAGGCGCTCCGCAGCTTTGGCGTCGATCACCCCTTCCGCCGATATCCATTCAGGGCATTTGGGCTCGCAACCTGCCTCCGTGGATCTCACTACGGCAAGCCACATGGCTTCACCGACAGGCACCAACGGCTTCGGATACGGCGAACGCGGCATTTTCGCCCCCGGCGCCAGAATGCAGTTCTGCGCCGGCGCCGCTGTCTTGCAGTTCTCGATGCTCACCAGCACGTCCGCGGCGTCCAGACTGGTGATCAGGTTCATATTGAGCATCTCGACCGGCGCCAATTGGCGCATGCTAGTCGCCGGCGTGCTCTGGCTGGCTTCGTACATCGCCTCCTTGACGCCCATGTCCTTGTAGTAGGCCAGCATCTTGGCCTTGAAGGCTTTGCCCATCTTGGTGGTGGTGTAGCTGCCAACGGTCTTGCGGCCGACGACCTTGCGCCCAACGGTCTTCTTCTTGCCTTTCACGACACGATAGGTCTCGCGGTAGGTAATCTTTTGCTGCGTGACATAGGACGTCACCTGATGCACGCCCATGTAGGCCCATTGCCCGACATGCCGGCGAACGCCGCCGGCGAACATCATCGAACAGGCGGAGGCGCAACTGGCGCCGGCCGAATACAACGCCCCTTGGTAGACACCCTTCCTGGCCGGATCGAGCTTGCATCCCTTCTGCTCGGGCGCGCACTCGACGAACCGAGTCAGCCCGACGCCGATGTCCAGCTTGCGGGCGCGCAAGATGCGTCCCAACTCCAGAGCGGACTCGACCCGACCACCGGGCGACGTCACGATGACAGGCAAGCGCTTGTTGCCCAGCTTCTTGAGGAATTTCTTGAACGCCGCAGGCGTGGCCAGGGTGATCGCGCCTTCAGCGGATATCCACTCCGGGCAAAACGGCTCGCATCCCGGCGAGGCGCTGCGCACGACGACGAAGCGCATCGGCGGCCCATCATTCTCGGGCGGCTTGCTCTTGGCCGCTTCCGACGCAACGGGCAACGACAGGACGGCCACGGCGACAATGGCAAATGCGAGGACGACTCCCCGCCACACCGCGCAGACGCCCTCACCCATGGCAGATCCCCCAACCGCCCGCTTTGGCCAGATAGTAATGCGGGATCGGCGGCACGCAATGCGCAAGCACAAACAAAAAGGGCGGCCCGAGGGCCGCCCTTGATGCATTCGACGATGGGACGTCGATTATTCTTTGATCGAAGCGACGATGCCGGCGCCGACGGTGCGGCCGCCTTCACGGATAGCGAAGCGCAGCTTCTCTTCCATGGCGATCGGCACGATCAGCTCGACGTCGACGGTGATGTTGTCGCCGGGCATGACCATCTCGGTGCCTTCCGGCAGCGTGACGATGCCGGTCACGTCAGTCGTACGGAAGTAGAACTGCGGACGGTAGTTGGTGAAGAACGGCGTGTGACGGCCACCTTCTTCCTTGGTCAGGATGTAGGCTTCGGCAACGAACTTCTTGTGCGGCTTGACGGTGCCCGGCTTGGCCAGAACCTGGCCGCGCTCGACGTCTTCACGGCCAACGCCACGGATCAGCGCGCCGATGTTGTCGCCGGCCTGGCCCTGGTCGAGCAGCTTGCGGAACATTTCAACGCCGGTGCAGGTCGTCTTCGAGGTCGGGCGGATGCCGACGATCTCGAGTTCTTCGCCGACCTTGACCACGCCGCGCTCGACGCGGCCGGTGACGACCGTGCCGCGGCCCGAGATCGAGAACACGTCCTCGATCGGCATCAGGAACGGCTTGTCGATCGGACGCTCAGGCGTCGGGATGTAGGAATCGACGGCTTCCATCAGCGCGCGGATCGCGTCTTCGCCGATCTTCTTATCCGAATCATTGAGCGCAGCGACAGCCGAACCCTTGATCATCGGGATGTCGTCGCCGGGGAACTCGTACTTCGACAGAAGTTCGCGAACCTCAAGCTCAACCAGCTCGAGCAGCTCTTCGTCGTCGACCAGGTCGACCTTGTTGAGGAACACCACCAGGGCCGGAACGCCGACCTGACGGGCGAGCAGGATGTGCTCGCGGGTCTGCGGCATCGGGCCGTCGGCAGCCGAAACCACCAGGATCGCGCCGTCCATCTGGGCAGCGCCGGTGATCATGTTCTTCACATAGTCGGCGTGGCCGGGGCAGTCGACGTGAGCGTAGTGGCGCGCAGGCGTCTCGTATTCGACGTGCGCCGTCGAAATCGTGATGCCGCGGGCCTTCTCTTCCGGCGCTGCGTCGATCTGGTCGTAGGCCTTGAACTCGCCGAAATACTTCGTGATCGCCGCCGTCAGCGACGTCTTGCCGTGGTCGACGTGACCAATCGTGCCGATGTTCACGTGGGGCTTGTTACGCTCGAATTTACCTTTTGCCATTGTCTCTTTCCTTGAGCATCGGGACCTTGGTTCCGGTCGGATGCGGGGCGATTACCGATAAAGGGCGAAAAAGACAAGCATCTTTTGGCCAAACGCTGAGCTTGGACCAAAAGCAGCGATTCTCTTTCAGTACAGGACGCACATATGGGGGCAACCAGATGCAAATAAAAGGCTTCCCGCGGCGGGCGGGAGCCCTGGAGCGGGTAGCGGGAATCGAACCCGCGTATTCAGCTTGGAAGGCTGCTGCTCTACCATTGAGCTATACCCGCGTCTTCTATCATGGCTTCCCGGCCGGCAGTGGTGGAGGAGGTTGGATTCGAACCAACGTAAGCTGAGCTAACGGATTTACAGTCCGTCCCCTTTAACCACTCGGGCACTCCTCCAACTGCTATGCCGGAGCCATGCAACGAGGCATTTCTTGCGATCCCGGTGCGTGGCGAAGCGCCCTGCCCCGAAATCTGGATGGGCTTATGGCGACAAGGATTTGGCCTGTCAACCGGACAAGATGCGATTTCATGCGGATTATTCAGGGCGCCGACCAGCGAGCGGTATCCAAAGCCCGATGCGGCCGCTATAGCAGGCGCATGAACGATACAAAGAAGCCCGGAACCCCCAAGGACAGCCACTACGCCAAGCTGCGCCGCACATTTCGCGATCAGAAAAGCGGTGGCGCGCCCGCGTTCAGGCCGAAGCGGCCACTGCCGCCCGGCGACAGCGCCCCTGACGGGCTGGTGCGGCTTTATGGCCTGCACACGGTGCGCGCCGCACTCGACAATCCACTGCGCAAGGTCAAGCGCATGCTGGTGACGCGCAACGCCGCCGAGCGGCTGGAGATTGCCGACATCAACGCCCTGCCCTTTGCCACCGAACTGGTCGAGCCCAGGGACATCGACAAGATAACCGGCACCGACGCCGTGCACCAGGGCGTGCTGATCGAAGCAGAGCCGCTGAAGCCCAAGGTGCTTTCGGCGCTCGGCGATTCGCCGCTGATTCTCGTGCTCGACCAGGTGACCGACCCGCACAATGTCGGCGCAATCATGCGTTCGGCCGTGGCTTTCGGCGCCGGCGCGCTGATCACGACGTCGCGCCACAGCCCGCACGAGACCGGCGTGCTCGCCAAGTCAGCCTCCGGCGCGCTCGAACACATCGACCTGATCGAGGTGCGCAACCTCGCCGACGCGCTGGAACAGTTGCACGAGGCGGGATTCCAGACGATCGGCCTCGATTCGGACGGACCGGCAGAGCTGGAAAAGACTTTTTCCGAGAAGAAGGTGGCGCTGGTGCTGGGTGCCGAAGGCAAGGGCCTGCGCCAGAAGACGCGTGAGACCGTGACCTCGCTTGCACGCCTCGACATGCCGGGCGCGATCCGTTCGCTGAACGTCTCGAACGCCGCTGCCGTGTCGCTCTACGCCGCGCGGCTGTGGCTGCGATAGCCGAAGCTTTTTTTCACCTCCAGCCGGCTTGACCTTCCACCTGGCGGAAGCCTTAGTTTCCATGGCGCAACGGAGTTACGCCATGGCCTGCCGCCCCGGACTTTTCGCCTTCCTGTCGGCCCTTATGGCGCTCGGCTCGGCCCTGCCCGTCCCGGCACAGGGAATGAGCGTCGCCGATCTCGCCGGCAAGACGCATATCCATGGGTTGGCCTTCGATCGCGCCGACCCAACCAGCGTGCTGGTCGCCACCCATCACGGGCTGATGAAGGCGGCGGCCGACGGCACGGTTTCACCTGTGTCCGACAGCCGCGACGATTTCATGGGATTTGTGCCGCATCCCAGCGATGCTGCGATCCTGTTCGCCAGCGGGCACCCCCAGTCCGGCGGCAATCTCGGCTTCATCAAGTCGACCGATTCGGGAAAGAGCTGGCAACAGATCGCGCCCGGCATCGACGGGCCGGTCGATTTCCACCAGCTGGCGGTCAGCCCGACAAGCCCCGACGTGCTCTACGGCTCCTACGGCGCGATCCAGACCAGTCGTGACGGCGGCAAGAGCTGGGCGATCGCCGGCGACGGTCCGGCCAAGCTGATCGATCTTGCGGTTTCGCCGGCAGATCCTGACATCGTCTACGCGGCAACCGAAAACGGGTTGATGGTGAGTCGGGATGGCGCCAAAGGCTGGCAACAGCCGATCTTGGCCGGCGAGCCGGTCACCACAGTTGAATTGGCCTCGGACGGCACGATCTATGCTTTCGTGCCGGGGCGCGGCCTGTTGCGCGCTACCGAGGCGGCGCCTGACTTCAAGACGGTGGGCGAAGGTCCCGATCCAGCCGGCTACATCCTGCACCTGGCCCTGGACGCGCAGGCGCCCAACCGCATGGTCGCGGTCACCGGCACCAGCGCCATCGTCGTTTCGAGCGATGCCGGAGCGACATGGTCGGTTCTCGGCAGCAAGTGAAATCGCCCTGCCGAAACGCGGAACGAGCACCAGCGTCGCCGCTGGAGCCCGGTCCTCGACAGTGCTGGGACGATCACGGCGTGGGAACGTTGCGCCGTGGCTTCCCCACCTATGCCGCCTTGCCTTTGGTGTCAGCGGTTTCCGAGCCGACCTCGAAATTCGCCATTCGCTCGAGCGCACGCACCAGCGCCGAGTGATCCTCCTTCGCCCCGCCATTGGCGGCGCAGGAGTTGAACAGCTCCTGCGTCATCGAGGTGTTGGGCAAGGACACGCCGAGCGCCTTGGCGCCCTGAAGCGCCAGGTTGAGGTCTTTCTGGTGCAATTCGATGCGGAAGCCCGGCGCAAAGGTGCGCTTGACCATGCGCTCACCATGCACCTCGAGAATGCGCGAAGCGGCCAGGCCACCCATCAGCGCCTGGCGAACCTTGGCCGGATCCGCACCCGCCTTGGCGGCGAAGACGAGGGCCTCGGCGACAGCCTCGATGGTCAGCGCAACAACGATCTGGTTGGCGACCTTGGTCGTCTGGCCGACGCCATTGGGTCCGACGAGCGTGATGTTCTTGCCCATCTTCTCGAACACTGGGCGGGCGCGCTCGAACGGCTTGTCCTCGCCACCGACCATGATGGTCAGCGACGCGGCCTTGGCGCCGACCTCGCCACCCGACACCGGCGCGTCGAGATAATCGCAGCCGAGCGCATTGATCTTCCTGGCGAACTCCTTGGTCTCGATCGGCGAGATCGAGCTCATGTCAATCACGAGCTTACCCTTGGAAAGGCCTGACGCAACACTGTTTTCGCCGAACAGTACGTCGGCTACCTGCGGCGTATCCGGCACCATCAGGATGACGATGTCAGAAGCCTTGGCCAGCGCCTGGTGTCCGGTGACAGCCTTCAGCCCTTTGCCAACCAGCTCTTTTGGCAGCGCGCCGCGATGGTCGCTGGCAATAACTTCGTAGCCGGCGTCAAGCAGATGGCCAGCCATTGGCGCGCCCATGATACCGAGCCCGACAAATCCGATCTTTTCCATTTTCTCAGTCCTTCAAATTTCGTTCAGGCGGCGGCGCTGCCCTTGTCGGCAAAGCCCGCGAACCAGCCTAGCCCCTCGACCGTACCGGCCTTCGGCTTGTATTCGGCCCCGACCCAGCCGGCGTAGCCGATGCGGTCGAGGTGCTCGTAGAGGAACGGGTAGTTGATCTCGCCGGTGCCCGGCTCGTGGCGGCCGGGATTGTCGGCGAGTTGCACATGGGCGATGCGGGCGAGATTGGCCTCGATGGTGCGGGCCAGATCGCCCTCCATGACCTGCATGTGGTAGATGTCGTATTGCAGGAACAGGTTGTCCGAACCGACCTTGTCGATGATACCAAGCGCCTGGCTGGTGTTGGTCAGGAAGAAGCCCGGAATATCGCGCGTGTTGATCGGCTCGATCAGCAAGCGAATGCCTGCTGCCTTGAGCTTTTCTGCCGCGAAGGCGAGATTTTCGACAAACACTGCCTCGAGCGCCTCGGGAGCCGTGCCGGCAGGCGCAATGCCAGCCAGGCAATTCACCTGTTCGCAGCCCAGCGCATGGGCAAAGGTGATCGCCTTGGCGACGCCCTGGCGGAACTCGTGGATGCGGTCGGGCAGCACGGCGATGCCGCGCTCGCCTGCCGCCCAATCGCCGGGCGGCAGGTTGAACAGCGCCTGGGTCAGGCCGTTCTTCTTGAGGCGCGCGGCAACGACGTCGGGCGCGTGATCGTAAGGTGCGATGTACTCGACGCCCTTGAAGCCGGCACGCGCTGCGGCATCGAAACGGTCGAGGAAATCATGCTCGCCGAAAAGCATCGACAGATTGGCTGAAAACTTTGGCATTGGTCTGTTCCCTGGAAACTCAATCGAGCAGCATGATTGCGGTCGGTGCGTCTTCGTTGCTCTCGGCAAGCTCTTCGAACTCGACGACATTGTCGATCTCGACGCCCATGGAGATGTTGGTGACGCGTTCGAGGATGAACTCGAGGACGACGGGCACCTGGTGCTCCTTCATCAGTTGCCTGGCCTGCTTGAAGGCGGCGGCGAACTCCTCCGGCTTGCGCACGCGGACCGCCTTGCAGCCCATGGCCTCGGCAACCGCGACGTGGTCGACACCATACCCCGCTTCGAGGTCGCCTGAACGATTGATGTTTTCGAACGACAGGCTGACTTCGAAATCCATCGCGAAGCCGCGCTGCGCCTGGCGGATCAGGCCGAGATAGGCGTTGTTCACGACGACGTGGATGTAGGGCAGCTTGTGCTGGGCGCCGACCGCCAGTTCCTCGATCATGAACTGGAAGTCGTAGTCGCCGGACAGAGCGACGATGTCACGGTCCGGATCGGCGGCACGAACACCGAGCGCTGCCGGCAGCGTCCAGCCGAGCGGGCCGGCCTGGCCGCAGTTGATCCAGTTGCGCGGCTTGTAGACGTGCAGGAACTGCGCGCCGGCGATCTGCGACAGGCCGATGGTGGTGACATAGGTGGTGTCGCGGCCGAACGCCTTGTTCATCTCTTCGTAGACGCGCTGCGGCTTGAGCGGCACCTGCTCGAAATGGGTCTTGCGCTTCATCGTCTTCTTGCGGCCCTGGCATTCCTTGGCCCAACCGGACCAGTCGCGCAGCTTGCCCGCGGTCTTCCACTCGGTGGCGACGTCGAGCAGCATCTTCAACGCCGCACCGGCATCCGAGGTCACGCCGAGATCAGGCGCAAAGACGCGGCCGATCTGGGTCGGCTCGATGTCGATATGGATGAACTTGCGGCCGGCGGTATACTTGTCGACCGAGCCGGTGTGGCGGTTGGCCCAGCGGTTGCCGACGCCAAGGACGAAGTCCGAGGCCAGCATCGTCGCATTGCCATAGCGGTGCGAGGTCTGCAGGCCGCACATGCCGGCCATCAGGCGATGGTCATCGGGGATAGCGCCCCAGCCCATCAGGGTGGGAACGACCGGAACGCCGGTGATCTCGGCAAATTCGATGAGCAGGTCCGACGCGTCGGCATTGATGACGCCACCACCAGCGACGATCAGCGGCCTTTCCGCCTCGTTGAGCATCGACAGCGCCTTTTCGGCCTGGGCGCGCGTCATCGCCGGCTTGTGGACCGCGAGCGGCTCATAGGCGTCGATGTCGAATTCGATTTCCGCCAACTGGACGTCGACGGGCAAATCGACAAGCACCGGACCGGGCCGCCCCGAGCGCATCAGGTGGAATGCCTTCTGCAGCGTCATCGGAACCAGGTATGGCTCCATGACGGTGACGGCCCACTTGGTGACGGGGGCGGCGATCGCTGCGATGTCGACCGCCTGGAAATCCTCCTTGTTCAGCCGGGCACGCGGCGCCTGGCCGGTGATGCACAGAATCGGGATCGAGTCTGCGGACGCCGAATAAAGACCGGTGATCATGTCGGTGCCGGCCGGACCCGAGGTGCCGATGCACAGGCCGATGTTGCCGGCCTTGGCGCGAGTATAGCCCTCGGCCATGTGCGAGGCGGCCTCGACGTGACGGGCCAGAACGTGGCGAACGGTACCGCGCGCCTTCAGCGCCGAATACAACGGGTTGATGGCCGCTCCCGGCACACCGAAGGCGCACGAGATGCCTTCCTTCTCGAGAACGAGAACCGCTGCATCGACAGCGCGCATCCTGGCCATGGTCGTACCTCCAACTGGAAACTGATGTTGGCTGATGGTGTCATCGGAGGCGGTATTTTGCAATTTTTTCAAAATATTTTTTCATTCGCAAATACAGGTGATTACTATCTGATTTTGCTTTGGTTTCCATTTTTCGTTGCAAAGCCAGCCAGCTTGTATGAAAAAGTTTTTTGAAGAAATCGCGGAGCAAACGTCATGGCAACGATGGAAAAGCGACAACGCGGGCGGCCTCGCGCATTCCAGCCCAGCCCGGACGCCGGATCGGTGCAGTCGCTCGACCGGGCGCTGCGCATCCTGGCGATCGTCGCGCATGGCGACGGCCTGTCGCTGAGCGAGATTTCAGCGGCCTCCGACCTCGCCGCGGCAACGGCCTATCGCATGCTGACGACCTTGCAGAACCACGGAATGGTCGAGTTCGACGGCGACGGCCAGCTCTGGTCGATCGGGGTCGAGACCTATCGCATGGGGGCGGCCTTCCTGCGCCGGCGCAAGCTCGTCGACCGCGCCCGCACGGTGATGCAGGAGCTGATGGAAAGAACAGGCGAGACCGCCAATCTCGGCGTCGCCGAGGACGATTGCGTGGTCTTCGTCAGCCAGGTCGAGACGCATCAGGCGATCCGCGCCTTCTTCCGGCCGGGCACGCGCAGCCCCTTCCATGCCTCGGGCATCGGCAAGGCGGTGCTTGCCCATCTCGACCGCGAGCGCGTCAACGCCATCGTCCGCAAGGCCGGGCTCGATGCGTATACGGAAAGGACGCTGTCGGAACCGGCGCTGCTTGCCCGCGACCTCGATCAGATCCGCACCCGTGGCTGGTCGGTCGACGACGAAGAGCGCTATCCCGGCATGCGCTGCATCGCCGCCGCAGTGTTCAACGAATTCGGCGAACCCATTGGTGGCGTTTCGGTTTCCGGACCGACGGTGCGCGTGACATCGGAACGCCTCGGCGAAATCGGCCCGATCGTCCGCGACGCGGCGGCGGAGTTGACCCGAATGATCGGTGGCTCGCCCGAAGGCACTGTGCCTGGCCTCTGAAACGGCTTGTGGGAGAAGGGTTGCCCCCTCTCCCTCAGTGTATTTCGGTCTCGACTACAGGCGGCAGTAGCGCAGACGGCCATCATAGCCGACATAGGTGTCGGTACGCGGATCGTAGCTGCGGTAGCGCGCGAAGCAGCGCTGGACATTCGCGTCGTACGGGTCGGCTTCGTAGTAGACGTCATAGTAGGGCGCAGGCGCCGGTCGCGCGCCGCCGGCAATGATGGCACCGGCGATGAACCCGCCGGCCCCGGCGAGTGCTGCGGCCTCGGCCTTGGTCAGGCTGCCTGCCGACGACTGCTGGACGGTGGCAACGAGGCCGGTCGCGACCACGGCGGCGGCAATCAGTCCTGATATCATCTTGCTCTTGAACGACATGGTGCTCTCCTTCGATTGACAAGGGAGGCGATCCATCCGCCTCTTGACCGTCAGTCGCGGCCGCTGGCCAAATGGTTCACGCCGTGGCGAAGAAAGCTCATGGCGCAGCGCCATGAGGCGCGCCGCGGCGCTTGGCTTGACTCGCGCCGCGCAAAATCCGAAGTCAGTTCCATTGGAACGACACGATCGAGCACGCGAACATGAGCCTGCAGTCCGTCAAAGCATTCTTCGCTGAACACGCCCCAGACATCGTGGTGATCGAGACCGCGACCAGCTCGGCAACGGTGGCGCTGGCCGCCGAAGCCCATGGCGTCGAGACCGGCCAGATCGCCAAGACGATCTGCCTGCGCGCCGGCGACCGGGTGATTCTGATCGTCGCCGGCGGTGACGCCCGCATCGACAACCGCAAGTTCCGCGAGGCATTCGGCGGCAAGGCCCGCATGCTCGAGGCCGAACAGGTGGTCGAACTGACCAGCCATCCGATCGGCGGGGTCTGCCCCTTCGGCCTGCCGGCGCCGCTGCCGATCTACTGCGACGCATCGCTGCGCGCCTATGACGAAGTGGTTCCGGCGGCGGGCGCGACAAACGCCGCGGTCAGGATCGGCGTCGGCCGGATGGCGGCGCTCGTTGCTGCCGAATGGTGCGACGTCTGCCAGGACAGCCAGCCCGGCTCGCAAGCAGCGGAATAACAGTCAGCCCTCGCCTGCCCTCGAGGACCGTTGATGTACATGTCCGATATCGAGCGTGCCGCTCGACGCCTTCACTACTATTTCCGCAACATCGCCCGCGATGGCGCACCCCAGGCCTATTTTCGGAGCCGGCTCGAACGCCTCCTCGCCGATTTTTCCGCGGCGGAGGCGCCGGCGCTGTCGCGTCGGCTCAACTACTACAACAAGCTGACGCATGTCCGGCTGCCCGATGGCCTCGCTTCTACCGTCGCCGGCATCCCGATGCGCAGCAGCCGCTACTACTATGATCTCAAGGAGCACGCCCGATACTTTCCGCGGGATTTTCGCCTGAACCATCTGTTCGGCGACATCACCCTGGTTCCCGACGTGCCCGCGATCGTCAAGAGCCGGCCGATTGGCGATGCCAACGAAAACTCGGTGCTGATGAAACTCGACAAGTTTCGACATTTTCGACTGTATCGAGATGACATTGCGTTTGGCGACAAACTTCCCAAGGCCGTATGGCGCGGAAGCGACAACAACCCCAAACGCACGGCCTTGATAGAGCGGTACCAGGGTCACCCCCTCTGCGATGTCGGCCTGAACGGCAGCGACGCATCAGATAGAAGGAGCAGGCCGTTCCTCTCGCCTGTCGACCAGATGCGCTATCGCTACATCATTTCGATCGAAGGCATCGACGTTGCAACCAATCTCAAATGGGTGATGGCAAGCAATTCGCTGTGCATGATGCCCGAACCGGTCTTCGAAACATGGTTCATGGAAGGGGCGCTCGAGCCTGGCAGCCACTATGTCCGGCTCAGGCCGGATTGCGCCGACCTGGAGGAAAAGATCCTCTACTATGAAGCTCATCAGGACGAAGCCAGGGCCATCGTTCAACAAGCCAATGCCCATGTCGCGCAATTCGCCGACGAGACGCGCGAGCGGCAACTTTCGCTTCTGGTGCTTGCCAAATACTTCGCCTTGACCGGACAGCTTGCGCCCGAGGCCAAGATCGCCGCATTGTGGCAGCCGCAAAAGTAGCTTTCGCGCCGGGGCACTCGAAGGAGAGACAAACGGGCTTGGAGATCGCAAAAGCTAGCTAAACGCCTGTGTACTAAGGGACATCGCCTTCTCTCTTCGCAAGAAACGAAAAACCCCGGCGCGAGGCCGGGGTCTATAGTTCGTATCGGATACGCGCCGATTAGAACTTGTAACTCACGCCCACCCGCACGGCGTGGAACTTGGGGTCGTGATCGTAGGTGAAGCCGGGGAATGCCACGGCCGAGAGATTGGAGACATCCCCGAAGTCCGTGTAGCGATACTCCAGCCGGGCCGTCAGGTTGTCGGTGAACGCGTATTCGGCACCGGCACCAACCGTCCAACCGACTTCCGTCGAACTAAAGCTTTCGAAGATCGTTTCAGCCTGCACGTAGGTGTATTCGAGATCGCCGAATGCCACACCGGCGGTGCCATAGATAAGCAGACGCTCGGTCGGAACATAGCCGAGGCGACCCCTGATGGACCCCTGCCAGTTCAAGTCGAAATCGGTGCCGTCAGGTCCAGCGACCCGATAACTCCCGTCAACTGTCGAGAACTCAAGATCGGCTTCCGCGCCGTAGACGAATTGGCCGTTCTGCCAGTTGTAGCCAACGTGAACGCCGCCGATGAAGCCATCGCTGTCAAGGTCTTCATCGAAGCCGGTCGGCACACCGCCGGTGCTCTCGGCCGTGTGGTCGCGGCCCCACTGCCAGCCGCCTTGAAGGCCGATATAGCCGCCGGTCCAGTTGAAGCCAGCGGGAGCAATTTCGGGAGCAGATTCCGTCACGATCACATCGGCCGCGAATGCCGCGCCTGTGGCCGCTACGAGTATGGTGGATGCGAGCAGAAGTGATTTCATGACCATCCCCTAGTCAAAGACGTACAGACGGTAACCCGTTCGCCCTGTGCGGTGAAGTTTCTAAATATCGCTAAAGTTGCAATTTGGGCGCACCGTCACTTTCCTGCAACTGTGCCGCCGCCTTATGGCCGCGAGGGTGCCCGGATAGGGTTAACGCACCGTTTTGACGGCAGTCTCGAAATACCCTGCGGCTCTGGCTGGTCGTACCTGCTGCCTTTGATCGCCGCCTAGGCTAGCTGCGCACTATCCGCATACCCGGACACCGCCCCGATGTCGATTGTCATCGCCGAAGGCTTGGAAGGCCCAGAACCATTTGCCGGCAGTGGGGCCGTGGTCGTGCCGATAGATGCGTCCAACAGAGCCTTTGTAGGACGTGACCTCGGCCGCGAACTCGTTCTCTCGCGGTCCGGTCACGTCTGTCGCCAACAAAGCCGCAGCGGGATCGTTTCGGAGGTGTCGGGTGCGTCAGAAGGCGTGTCAGTGGCCATCCCCGAACGGCATCATCGTCATCAGAATGAAACAAGAACACGTCCTATTGCCGGCTAGACACGACGGAACCCTTTCGCGACCCAGCCTACGATGACGCCAACCACCAACAAGATAGTCGGCAACATGACCATGGCTGTTAGTGCGTTTCGTGCGTCATTGCCTCGCCATATGCGTTTGACTAAGCGATCTGCTTCCTCAAGGCCTTTGTAATAGGCGTCGGGATTTTTCGGATCGTAGGGCTGGACGCCCCCGCCAGAAGCTATCTCGCGGCGGGCCTCCCAGCCATCCGCCATTTCAAACCAAAGAGCAGTTGGTCCCTTCTGCTGCTCCATAACCAGCAACCCCACCCAAAACAGCGAGACCACGATCCATAGCCGCCAGAAACCGCGCCGAAAATTCATGCCATCACCCCGCCTAAGGCTACGGCCGGTCCCTCCAGCGTCGCCGTGGATTTCGCTCCCAAGCTAGCTGTCGCCGCAAATCACCCCAACTGCCATCCAGAGCAAAGCAGCTACGGCAATGATGGCGTGATGCTGTTCGTCCAGCCGCCTAACGCAGGAGGCCCGAGTTCGAACAAGAATGCCCCTGAGGGCAGCCATTTCATCAGTGCAATGACAGCATAGTCACCCGGCAGCATAGCACACACTACGCCCGGCTCCTGCTCCCTACTAATCCGCAGCCGCCTGTCCCACCACCACCCAACTCGGACCCCTTACGCTCTCGTGTAAGAGGACCCCTTTATATCAGAGCGTAGTGGGTAGAGTGGTTACTGGGGGGCGGGCGAGCGGCCACCGGGCCGATCAATGTTCAGGGTCCATTCCACATGACGATGGTCGTAGTTCGGTTGTTCCGCGCTGCTATCGCTGGAGAGCATTGGCAGCTTGCGGTATTTCCCGTCGTTCCAACCATCAATCAAATCATCGATGGCTGCTCTTAGGGCCTCCAGCGCCCGCTTCGCGTTAATGTGGTTCCGTGAGTAGACATCGACCTTGAGGGTCGTAGACATGTTGTCAATCTCGCTAACGCAAACCATCGTCTCTATGTTCCGGTCATCTTGGAAAACTGCTGCTGGGGACGCCATCAATCGTTCCTCCCGTTGATGGCGGGCAGCTTAGCGTCAACGGCATTCCCGATCCATCGGGCCTTGCCCTGACGACCAGTTTGTTTTTGGGAAGGAAGCCAAGCATAGCCGGTCTCTTGGAGCTTGGCCCCCTTGGCACTCTTCCAGATATCCTGAAGGGGCCCGGTCTTCTTCGAAGAAGGCCAAGAGAAACCCCAAAAAGTCAAAAGAGTGCCAAAAAATAGTGTGAGGGGGTCTCCTTCGGGGGGGGGGTGGCCCGCTTCCGCTAGCGGATCAATGGACTGTCGGTCCGCTGTCCGGCAGTTCCCACGACCAATGCCCAGCCATGGTCTTGGTCTCCTTTTTGGGCTGGACGCCCAGTTGCTCCTTGGCGCGCTTGAGGGTCCGCGAGCTGATACCTTCGTCTTCTGCCATCTGCTCGATCTCCCTAGCCGGCACCGGGCCGTCCTTCAGGGTTGCGCGCAAGAAGGCAGTTGCGCGCCCCAATTTGCTCGAACCCTCGGCGTGGCCCTCCTCGACCTCGTGCCGGGGCGTCACCCGCTCCCAACAACTCGCCAGTGCGCGCCGGATGCTATCGGCCGGGCTGGAACGCTACCTGTCGGCTGCGGAGCGTCGTTGGCTCCAAGAAGCCGAAGACGAGAAGGAACCAGACAAATGGCTGTGACAGTCTCAACCAGCATCAGCAACAACGGAACCCAGATCGCCCGATGGGTCGGGGACGCCGGAGCCGGAAACGGACCGGGCGTCATGTTCGGCGCGAACAGCAAGAAGACCGTCCAGCGAGTTTCCGGGTCGGGCACCTTTACGGTCGAGGGCTCGCTTGATGGGGCTACATGGGGCGCGCTCGCCACGGCCATTTCTGCCGTCAACGACGACAACTGCCGCGCGATCCCCGAAAACACGCTCTTCCTCCGCGTGGTCACGGCTTCGGCTGCGGCCACTGTCGTAATCGTCGGGGATCGCGGGTGAGGCCGAGCGCCGCATCCTGCAGAGCTTCCCCAGCGTAACCACCTGATTTGGGATAGCACCGCATGGTGCGGTGCTCTTCACAGGAGTTACGGCAATGGCCGATACTTCCCATACTATGTCCCTGCATCGCATGCGGTTTGGCTACACCGATAAAGCTGGCAATGAGCATCCGCCAGCACGCAATTTTCCCAAACCACTCAATTTCGGAACCGAAAAGCACCCCAAGCCGATGTGGCGTTTGAGCGAGCTTGTAGCTTGGGAAAATAGCCGGCTGAGAATGCTTTTCTGCCTGACACTCGCCACCTAGCAGGCAGTTTTTCTCCCCCACTGATACCGCAAATGGCCCTGCTTCGCCACGAAGCGGGGCTTTTGCTTTGCGCCACGCGCGTTACCCCAGCGCTACCCGTGAAGCGCAGAGTTAAGGTACTACTTTATTATCCATGCATAAGACTTTGGGAAGTGGTGCCCCCGGCAGGAATCGAACCCGCGACCTTCGGTTTACAAAACCGCTGCTCTACCAGCTGAGCTACAAGGGCAATGCGCTCCGGTTAGCATATTTTCGGGCGCAGTAAAGACAATTTCGGACCTGTTTCTTGCGCATTCCCCACCTCTGGCGTGCGAAAGGCCTAAAACTCGCTGTTGCGCTCACTACATCATTGACGAGAGCCGATCAGGCTTGGGGAGGACGATGGATGATCAGGTTTGTCATCTTGGCGGTGGTGGTCCTGGTGGGCTGGCTTGTGATGCTCAAGCTGTACCGCCAGGTGAAGCAACCGCGGCTCGACTGGACCGGCATTGCAGCGATCATCGGCTTCATCGCGCTCGCTTTTTATTTGCGTTACGCCACGGGCTTCGGCTGAGGCTGGTTCTTTGCTTCGCAGGACCATCATGCTAACCCGTTGCCGACGGCCGACATCGGCGTTCGGATCGCTGGCAGGGAATACATGGACGCCAAGTCGCTGACATTTTCATTCGTCTCCTCCGGCACCGCGGAAGCAGATGCCGCAGCCAAGCGTCTGACCAAACGTTATGGCCAGATGCCGGCCGGCCAGGCCGATGTCGTGGTTGCCCTCGGCGGCGACGGCTTTCTTTTGCAGACGCTGCGCGAAACGATGAGCACAGGCAAGCGCGTCTACGGCATGAACCGCGGCACGGTCGGCTTCCTGATGAACGAGTACCGTGAAGACGCCCTGCCCGAGAGGCTGGCGGCTGCGATGGCCGAAACGATCCGCCCGCTCGAGATGGAAACCACGGACAATGCCGGCGAAACCACCCAGGCATTGGCCATCAACGAGGTCTCGCTGCTGCGCCAATCCTACCAGGCGGCGCGCCTGCGCATCACCATCGACGACAAAGTGCGCCTCGACGAGCTGATCTGCGACGGCGTCATGGTGGCGACCCCCGCCGGATCGACAGCCTACAACCTGTCGGCGCATGGCCCGATCCTGCCGCTCGATGCTCCCCTGCTGGCACTGACCCCGGTCAGTCCCTTCCGCCCCCGCCGCTGGCGCGGTGCCTTGCTGCCCAAGACCGCGGTGGTGCGCTTCGACGTGCTGGAGGAGCCCAAGCGACCGGTCAACGCCGTTGCAGACCACACCGAGGTCAAGTCGGTGGTGTCGGTGGTGGTCAAGGAATCGGCCTCGCACACCGCCACGCTGCTGTTCGACGCGGGCCATTCGTGGAGCGAACGCATCCTGGCCGAGCAATTCAAGTACTGACCATCGCGCCACGGGCGCAAGTAATCGGCCGCAATGTCCCGATGAGTGCCAGTTTGAGTTGACAAATCGCAGACTTACGCCTATCGCGTTGCGGCATATTGCAGGCGGTTTGCGCCTGTCGTGGCTAGATCGCCGCGCCCATGAACGAGCAAAGACAGCCAACACACTTGTCCGAAGACATTCAGACCGCTCCAGAAGCGTTGACCTTCGCAGACCTCGGCCTGTCGCCGAAGGTCCTTTCCGCAGTCACCGACGCGGGCTACACCCAGCCCACGCCGATCCAGGCTGGCGCCATTCCGCACGCCTTGCAGGGCAAGGATGTGCTAGGCATCGCCCAAACCGGCACCGGCAAGACGGCCTCATTCGTTCTGCCGATGCTGACGCGACTCGAAAAGGGCCGCGCCCGGGCACGCATGCCGCGTACGCTGATCCTTGAGCCGACGCGCGAACTCGCCGCACAGGTCGAAGAGAACTTCGTCAAGTACGGCAAGAACCATCGCCTCAACATTGCACTGCTGATCGGCGGCGTATCGTTCGACGAACAGGAAAAAAAGCTGGAACGCGGCGCCGATGTGCTGATCGCGACGCCCGGACGCCTGCTCGATCATTTCGAACGTGGCAAGCTCCTGCTTTCGGCCGTCGAGATCCTTGTCATCGACGAAGCGGACCGCATGCTCGACATGGGCTTCATTCCCGACATCGAGCGTATCTGCAAGCTGATCCCGTTCACCCGGCAGACGCTGTTCTTCTCGGCGACCATGCCGCCCGAGATCACCAAGCTGACAGAGCAGTTCCTGCACGCACCGGTTCGCGTCGAGGTCGCCAAGGCCGCTTCCACCGCCACCAACATCACCCAGCGGCTGGCCAAGTCAGGCCCCAAGCCCTGGGACAAGCGTGAGACGCTGCGACGCCTGATCCGCGCCGAGGGCGACGAGATCAAGAACGCGATCATCTTCTGCAACCGCAAGGTCGACGTCTCGGAGCTGTTCCGCTCCCTGGTCAAGCACGACTTCAATGCGGGTGCCCTGCATGGCGACATGGACCAGCGCGCGCGCATGACCATGCTGTCCAACTTCCGCGACGGCAAGCTGCAGTTGCTGGTGGCCTCCGACGTCGCCGCGCGCGGCCTCGACATCCCCGATGTCAGCCACGTATTCAACTACGACGTGCCGATCCACTCGGAAGACTATGTCCACCGCATCGGCCGCACCGGTCGCGCCGGCCGCTCGGGCAAGTCGTTCACCATCGCGACGCGCTCCGACACCAAATATGTCGACGCGATCGAGAAACTGATCGGCCAGAAGATCGAATGGCATGACGGCGATCTTTCCACGGTCGTTGCCAGCGAAGGCGACGACGAGGCGCCGCGTCATGGCCGTGGCAATTCGCGCCGCGGCGGCAAGGAACGTCACGGCAGGGATCGCGACCGCAAGCCGCGTGAAGACACTGCTCCGGTGGCTGAAGCGCAGGCGGCTGCCGAAACCCCTGCTCCTGTCGACAATGTCGTAGCCGACATCGACGAGCGCCGTGTGCGCAAGGAAGCGATCAGGAGCGGCAACGCGGATCGCAAGCCGCGTACCGAGCACGACGACAAGCCGCGTCGCGACGATCGTGGCAACCGCCGCAACAATCGTGACCGCGACGAAGACAACGACCGCACGGTTGGCTTTGGCGACGACATGCCTGCCTTCATGCTGATCGCCACCAACGTCTAGGCGATCTGCTGTCCCTTAAACGAAAAACGGCCCCTTGCGGGGCCGTTTTCTTTTGTGCCGGCAAGCTTGCGATCAGGTCAGCGGCGACAGCTGGATTTCGACGCGGCGGTTCTGGGCGCGCCCTTCAGGCGTCGCGTTCGATGCGATCGGGCGGTCTGCACCAAAGCCGGTCACTGCAAAGCGGCGCGCATCCACGCCCTGACCTTCGAGATAATTGGCGACCGACAGCGCACGGCGCTGCGACAGGTCGAAATTGTGCTGCGCCGAGCCGGTCGAATCGGTGTGGCCGAACACGTCGACGGTGGTCTGCTTGTACTTCTGCAGAACCAGGGCGACCGAATTGAGAGTCTGGTAGAAGGCCGACTTCACCGCGTCCTGGTCGGTGGCAAAGGTGATGTTGGACGGCATGTTCAGGATGATCTGGTCGCCGGCGCGGGTAACGCTGACGCCTGTACCCTGGAGCTGCGCGCGCAGTTCCGATTCCTGCCTGTCCATGTAGCCGCCAGCCAGGCCGCCGGCGAGCGCGCCGACACCGGCGCCAATCAACGCGTTGCGGCGATCGTTGCCGCCGGCGAGCAGGCCAAGGCCCGCACCGGCAAGAGCGCCGATACCCGCGCCGGCTGCAGTATTCGAAACCTTCTGCTGGCCGGTAAACGGATCGGTCGTGCAGGCGCCGACAAACATGCTGGCGGCCAGCACGCCGATTACAGTCTTCTTCATAGGATATTCCCTCTCCGTAGCCGCGAAGCGCAACAATGCTTCGCCCAAATCCCGAGCCCGCCTTGTAGCACGAAATACGGCGAAAAACGGAACAATGCAGCCTGCCGGCGCCCGCCCGGTCGCCAGCCGAAATCGGCTGAAGACCGGGGGCATGCTTGGCGGCTGGATCAGTCGAGATCGGCGACGGCCTGCCCTGCCCCGCCATCGATGCGCTGCGACAGCGATGCTTCCATGAAGTCATCGAGATCGCCGTCGAGAACGTCGGACGGGCTCGTGCTTTCGACGCCGGTGCGCAGATCCTTGACCAGCTGATAGGGCTGGAGAACGTAGGACCGGATCTGGTGGCCCCAACCGATGTCGGTCTTGGCCGATTCCGTTGCGTTGGCGACGGCTTCGCGCTTCTTCAGCTCTTCCTCGTAGAGGCGCGAGCGCAGCATTTCCCAGGCCTTGGCCTTGTTCTTGTGCTGCGAGCGTTCAGCCTGGCAGGCAACGGCAATGCCGGTTGCGATGTGGGTGATGCGAACCGCCGAGTCGGTGGTATTGACGTGCTGTCCACCGGCTCCCGACGAGCGATAGGTATCGATGCGGACATCCGATTCCGAGACGTCGATCTCGATCGAATCGTCGACCACGGGGTAGACCCAGATGCTCGAGAACGAGGTGTGGCGGCGCGCATTGCTGTCGTAAGGCGAGATTCGTACGAGGCGATGCACGCCCGATTCCGTCTTCAGCCAGCCATAGGCGTTGTGGCCCTTGATCAGCAGCGTCGCCGACTTGATGCCAGCTTCTTCGCCGTCATGGACCTCCAGCACCTCGACCTTGAAGCGGCGGCGTTCGGCCCAGCGCGTGTACATGCGCAGCAGCATGTTCGCCCAGTCCTGGCTCTCGGTGCCACCGGCGCCGGCGTGCACTTCGAGATAGGTGTCATTCTGGTCGGCTTCGCCCGACAGCAGCGACTCGATCTGGCGCGCGCGGATCTCGCCCGAAAGCGAGCGAATGGCGGTTTCCGCTTCGCTGATGATGTCAGCGTCGCCTTCTTCCTCGCCCATCTCGATCAGGCCGATGTTGTCGTCGAGCGCCTGGCTCAGGCCCTTGATGGCCTTGATGCTGTCATCGAGCGACTGGCGCTCGCGCATCAATTTCTGGGCTTCCTGCGGGTCGTTCCAAAGGGTTGGATCCTCAGCCCGCATGTTCAGGTAATCAAGTCGTTTTACCGCTTGATCCCAGTCAAAGATGCCTCCTCAGCAGGCTTATGGCCTGCCTGATTTCGTCGACGATGTTCTGCGTTTCCGCGCGCATGGAGATTGCTTCTTTTTGCTTGTTTCGCGCCCGAAGGCGGCTTGTTGAATCCGGGCGGAACATAGGGATGGGGCCGGCCCCTGTAAAGCAAAATGGGCAGGCGCCGCAGCACCCGCCCATCACATTCCGCCGTGTCGCCGCACGGTTAGCCGGCGCAGGCCTGTTCGAGCCTGTCGACCTCTATCTTCGTCATCTGCATCATCGCCTGCATGACCCTGCTGGCCTTGGCGGCATCGGGGTCGTTCAGCAGGCGAGGCAGAGCTTCCGGCACGATCTGCCAGGACAGCCCGAACTTGTCCTTCAGCCAGCCGCACTGCCCGGGCTGGCCGCCGCCGCTGGTCAACCTCTCCCAGTAGTAGTCGACCTCGGCCTGGTCCTTGCAGTCGACTGACATCGAGATCGCCTCGGTGAATTTGAAATGCGGTCCACCATTGAGAGCGATGAAGTGCAGCCCCTCAAGCTCGAACTCGGCGACCATGACCTTGCCGCCCGGCCCCGGCGTCATGCGCCTGACCTTGGAGTTCTTGAACACCGATGCGTAGAAATTGACGGCCTCCTCGGCCTGGCTGTCGAACCACAGGAACGGGCTGATCTTCTGCATCTGTCTCTCCCCTTTTGCCGGTTTCGCCGACGCGAACGTGCCGGCACTGCTGCAAGGACGTACGGCGAACGGCAATCCCGACACGCCGGACAACTATGAAGCAATTTCCATAACAGATACTCTATATAACTTATTGGCTATATACAAGGCAAGCTCCGGCAAAGGCTGCGCTACGGCGGAACCCGGTTGCAACGAAAATGCGCGCGGCCAGGCCGCGCGCATCCGACAGTTTACGGGGATTTCGGCTTGGCCTAGTAGAGGCCGCCGCCGCCTTCGCTGATGGCCTTGCTGGCCTGCGGCGACAGCGCTTCGCCATAACCGTTGCTGCCGTCCTCGCCCATGCCGATGACCCAGTAGCTGTCAGCCGGGCCGGTGCCGGGCTTGAAGGCCTCGAGGATCGTGCCGGGCGCACCTTCCCCGGCCTGCATGCCGGTCTTGCGGTCGATGGAGATCAGCTTCATGCCCTCCGGCACGACGAAATCGGCCTTCGGTACGCCCTGCATGGCAATCGTCATGAAGTCCTTGAACACCGGAGCCGCGAGACCGCCACCGGTCGTGCCCTTGCCCAGGCCTTGCGGCTTGTCGTAGCCGAGATAGAGGCCGACGACGAGGTTCGGCGTGTAGCCGACGAACCAGGCGTCCTTTTCGTCGTTGGTCGTGCCGGTCTTGCCGGCAACCGGGCGGCCAAGCTCCTGCAACGTCGTGGCGGTGCCGCGCAAGACAACCCCTTCCAGCATCGAAGTGATCTGATAGGCAGTCATGGGATCGAGCACCTGCTCGGAATTGTCGACCAGTTCCGGTTCGGGCTGATTGGCCCATTCGGTGGCGACGCAACCTTCACAGCCGCGCTCGTCATGCTTGAACACGGTCTTGCCGTAGCGGTCCTGGATACGATCGATCAGCGACGGCTTGATCTGCCGGCCGCCATTGGCCATCACGGAATAGGCCGAGACCATGCGCATGACGGTGGTTTCGCCCGCGCCCAGCGCCATCGGCAGATAGGGCGCCAGCTTGTCGTAGACGCCAAAGCGCTCGGCATATTCGGCAACCGTCTTCATGCCCATGTCGTTGGCGAGGCGCACTGTCATCAGGTTGCGCGAGCGCTCGATGCCGGCGCGCAGCGTCGAGGGACCGGCTGCCTTGCCGTCATAGTTCTTGGGCGACCATGTGGTGTTGCCCGACTGGATGGTGATCGGGCCGTCCATGATGACAGAAGCCGGAGTGTAGCCATTGTCGAGAGCAGCCGCGTAGACGAACGGCTTGAACGCCGAGCCGGGCTGGCGCATCGCCTGGGTCGCGCGGTTGAACTCCGACTGCGAGAAGGAGAAGCCGCCGACCATGGCGAGCACGCGGCCGGTGTGCGGATCCATGGCGATCATGCCACCGGAAACCTCGGGCACCTGGCGGAGCGCATAACCGCCGCCCTCTGCATTCTTTTCGACGAAGACAACGTCGCCGGGCTTCAGTACTTCGGAAGGCGAGTTGGCCTTGACGCGCTTGCCGTCGACGACATGGCGCATGGCGAAACTCATGTCATCCTTGGAAACGGAGGCTTCGTCGCGATCCTTGGACAGCGCGCCGGAAACCTCACGCCTGGGCTGCAGGCCGATGCGCAGACCGGTCTTGGAGCTGTCGAGAACAACCGCGAGCTGCCACTCGGGCACGTCGTCCAGCCCCTTGACCTCGCCCAACTGGACGCCCCAGTCGCCGGAAACGTCGATGCTCTTGACCGGGCCACGATAGCCGCGCAGGCGGTCGTATTTCAGCAGGCCCGACTGCATCGACTTGCGCGCCATCGCCTGCATCTTGGGATCGAGCGTGGTACGCACCGACAGGCCGCCCTCGTAGAGCGCGTTCTGGCCATAGCGCGCGATCAGTTCGCGACGAACTTCTTCGGTGAAGTATTCGCCGGCGAAGACATAGTTGCCGGTGCGGCGCGGGGTGACGCCGAGCGGCGAAGCCTTGGCCTTGTCGCCTTCCTCGCGCGACACGTAGCCGTTCACCACCATCTGGTCGATGACCCAGTTGCGGCGCTCGATCGCGCGATCGGCATAGCGGAACGGATGGTAGTTGGACGGACCCTTGGGCAGCGAAGCGAGATAGGCGGCTTCCGCAACGGTCAGTTCGTTGACCGACTTGTCATAATAGGTCAGGGCCGCGCCGGCGATGCCGTAGGCGCCGAGACCGAAGAAAATCTCATTGAGATAGAGCTCGAGGATACGATCCTTCGAATAGGCCTGCTCGATGCGGAAGGCCAGGATCATTTCCTTGATCTTGCGCTCGTAGGTCTGGTCGGCGGTCAACAGGAAGTTCTTCGCCACCTGCTGGGTGATCGTCGAGGCGCCAACCTGGCGGCGGCCCGAGCCGGCGTTCTGGAAATTGGTCAGAACGGCGCGACCGAGACCGGTCACATCGATGCCGGGATGGTTGTAGAAATTCTTGTCTTCGGCCGAAAGGAAGGCCGCCTTGACCCGGTCGGGAACGGCCTGGATCGGCAGATAAAGCCGGCGCTCGCGGGCGAACTCGCCCATCAGCGCGCCATCGGAAGCATGAATGCGGGTGGTGACCGGGGGCTCGTATTTGGCGAGCACCTCGTAGTCGGGAAGCTCCTTGGTCAGCTGGCCGACATAGATCGCCACGCCCGCCGCCACAATCAGCGCAAGGGTCGTGCCGATGCCGAAGAAATAGCCGATAAGACGAATCATGCCCGCTCCAGTCGTAGGTTCGGGGATTCCCTAAACAAACCCGCCACCTTCGCAAGCCGCAGGAACCGTCCCGATCCGCAATCGGCCACCCATGTCGTGCGGTTGTGGGCAAAATACGGCAACAGGCCAGATGCGCCAAAGATTTTGGCCAGAACAACCACAATTGCCTGGAGCGTGGCGTGACGGCAACGCCGACGTCCCTCAGGTTCCATCAGCCGCCTGTGCCACCGCGCTGGGCGACAAACGCACCGATCGCCTTGGCGATGCTGGAGGCAGCCTTCTCGCGCCACTCGGCACTGCGCAGTTGCTCCTCGTCCTTGGCGTTGGACAGATAGCCCAGTTCGACGAGCACCGAAGGCACATCCGGCGCCTTGAGTACCCGGAAGCCAGCCGAACGATGCGGATTGTTGATCATGCCGACCGTCGGCGACAGTTCGCTGACCAGCGAACGGGCAAAGCGGGTCGAGAAGCCGTGCGTTTCACGCCGGATCAGATCGACCAGGATGTCAGAAACCTCATGATTTTCTTCGGCGACATCGACGCCGGCCAGTTGGTCGGAAAGGTTTTCACGGTCAGCGAGTGCCTGCGCGTCGGCATCGGATGCCTTGTCGGACACGGTATAGACCGTGGCGCCGCGAATCCCTTTCAGCCTGATGGTGTCGGCATGGATGGAAATGAACAAATCGGCGGCATTCTGCCGGGCGATGCGGACCCGGTCGTCGAGCCGGAGGAAGTCGTCGCCTTCGCGGGTCAGCACCACCTTGTAGGCGCCGCCATCGTCGAGCTTTGACTTGAGTTCCTTGGCGAAAGCGAGCGTGACCGACTTCTCCACCGTGCCGTTCAAACCTTCAGCGCCTCCATCGACGCCGCCATGCCCCGGATCGATGACGATCGTGAAGGGGTGGTCGCCGCGCTGCGCGGTTTTGCCGATCCGGTCGCTCTTCGGGGTCGACACCGTCGAGGCGGTTGTTGCCGCCTGCTCGGCAAGGGCCGCATCGAATTCGCGTTCCGACGCTGCCGAAATGTCGACGACGGCGCGGTAGCCCTTGCCGTCGCTATTCTCGAGAATGTCGACCTTGTCTACGTTGAACGGCCCCTTGGAGGTAACCATCAGCCGCGACCCGCCCTCGCCCGAAGCGCCGTACCTGACGTTCGCGATCAGGCCGCGCGGCTTGAGGTCCCTGGCGTCAAACATCAGCGCAGTATCCGGCAGGTCGATGACGAGCCGATGCGGCGCGCGCAGCAGGAACCACTTCGGCTCCGGCTCGCGATCGAAATTCAGGACGATTCGCATATGCGTGGCATCGCCGGCCATCTTGTAATCGAGCGCCTTGACCGTGCCCGCAGTCGCGGCCGAACCGCGCCCGATACCGGCGAACACGGCAATGGCTGCCAACAAGACGACAACTGCCCGGAATGCCAGGCCTTTGCGCTGACTGCCCCCTGTCGGGAAGCACTTGTCAGTGAACGCCGCGAGCACCATCTCTGTCTTGTCGCTCCAAAAAAGTGGCGCGTGACACCACGCGTCTGCGGTCAAATTGCGACCCGCGTATTCGGGCCCTTATCGATTAACGACTGGTAACCAGAGAAGGTTAACCAAGTCTTTGCCCTGACATCCCCCGCAGGTTGCAGACCGGCTTTTGCCGGCGTCGGAAATCGGGGTTGCCATCACCCCCGCCAAATCATAAAAGCGACGTTGGATCACTGCAATCCAGGGCCCGCGCCCCCAGCGCCTTTCCGCTAGGGAACCACGCGACGAGCGATGGCCCGACTCGCAAAGAGAGAAGATCTCAGTGATCGCGTCGAATTTCGCAGGCGCCGGCTCGTGGCGGGGCCGCGACTGCGTCTAGAAAACGGCCGGACATTCCAATCCGCGCCGGCTCTGTAAGAGCAAAGTAGCTGGTCCGGTTCTCCGGGCTTAGGTCTTTAACAACGTTCTGCGAGGTCACGCATTGGCTTCAGGCGAATTCATGGACAGGTCCGCAACGAACCGCGCCAAAATGGCAGCGGGCGGCTCCGCCATGTCGCTTGGGCAGCGACCGGCGGACGCAATATCATCCGGCCCCCCAACATCAGCAGACACACGGCGGCGGACAAGTCTCCGCAGGCCGCGGCTGACGGGGTCCGAGAGGACACCAAATAATGCCCAACAAGATGCTAATAGACGCCTCCCACCCGGAGGAAACACGGGTTGTCGTAGTTCGCGGTAACCGCATTGAAGAATTTGATTTTGAATCCCAGGACAAAAAGCAGCTCAAAGGTAACATCTATCTCGCCCGCGTAACGCGGGTTGAACCTTCCCTTCAGGCTGCCTTCGTCGAGTATGGCGGGAACCGTCACGGCTTCCTTGCATTCAGCGAAATTCATCCCGACTACTACCAGATCCCGGTTGCCGACCGGCAGGCGCTGCTGCGCGCCGAGGCCGAAGAGGCCGAAGACGAGGACGAGGACGAGGACGGCGGCGAGGAGCGACAGGATCGCAATCGCGGCCGGCGTCGCCGTCGCGGCGGAAAAAGCCGTGGACGAAATGGCGAAGAAGGCAAGTCCGAAGGCGCCAGCGACGATGAAAACGCGTCCGGTTCCGGCGACGAGACCGAATCAGCCTCGTCCGACGACACAACCGAAGCGAGCAGCGACGAACAGGCCGGCGACCACAACAGCGCCGACGACGCCAGCGACGCGAACGCCGAGCCGACCACGATGGCAGCTTCGATCGAGGCCGACGTCGTTTCGGAGAAGGCCCCCGAGCCAACCGTCACCGAAAATGAGAATGGTGGGGTGATCGAAGAAGTTCATTCCAACCAGAACGACGACCACGAGATCGAGTCCGTCGGCGCCGAAGACGCGCTCGAGGAAGCGCGCGACCGCCGCAAGCCGGTCCGCCGTCACTACAAGATCCAGGAAGTCATCAAGCGCCGCCAGATTCTGCTGGTGCAGGTGGTCAAGGAAGAGCGCGGCAACAAGGGCGCTGCCCTGACGACCTACCTGTCGCTCGCCGGCCGCTATTCGGTGCTGATGCCAAACACCGCCCGTGGCGGCGGCATCTCGCGCAAGATCACCAACGCCCAGGACCGCAAGCGCCTGAAGGAAGTGGTTGCCGATCTCGAGGTGCCGAAGGGCATGGGCGTCATCCTGCGCACCGCAGGCGAGAGCCGCACCAAAGCCGAAATCAAGCGCGACTACGAATACCTGATGCGCCTGTGGGAGAACGTTCGCTCGTTGACCTTGCAGTCGACCGCACCCGCCCTCGTCTACGAGGAAGGCAGCCTGATCAAGCGTTCGGTGCGCGATCTCTACAACAAGGAGATCGACGAAATCCTTGTCGCTGGCGAAGACGGCTACCGCGAAGCCAAGGACTTCATGCGCATGCTCATGCCGAGCCATGCAAAGTCCGTGCAGCCCTATCGCGACAGCTCGCCGATCTTTGCCCGCAACGGCATCGAGGCGCAGCTCGACCGCATGCTGCAGCCGCAAGTGACGCTGAAGTCGGGCGGCTACATCATCATCAACCAGACCGAAGCGCTGGTTTCGATCGACGTCAACTCCGGCCGCTCCACCAAGGAGCATTCGATCGAGGAGACGGCGCTCCACACCAATCTCGAGGCAGCCGAGGAAGTGGCGCGCCAGCTCAGGCTGCGCGACCTTGCCGGCCTGATCGTCATCGACTTCATCGACATGGAGGAGAACCGCAACAACCGTGCGGTCGAAAAGAAGCTCAAGGATTGCCTGAAGAACGACCGCGCCCGCATCCAGGTCGGCCGTATCTCGCATTTCGGCCTCATGGAGATGTCGCGTCAGCGCATTCGCGCCAGCGTGCTCGAATCGACGATGAAGCCCTGCCAGCATTGCGGCGGCACCGGCCATGTCCGGTCGGATTCGTCCATCGGCCTGCAGGTGGTCCGCGCCATCGAAGAGTTCCTGCTCAAGGACTCGCGCAGCCACATCACCGTCAAGACGCCGATGGCGACCGCGCTGTACGTGCTCAACCACAAGCGTACGACGCTGGTCGAGCTCGAAACCCGTTTCGGCGTGACGATCACGCTCGAAGCGGACGAAAGCGTCGGCTCGCAGAACTACGCGATCTTCCGTGGTGCGATTGCCGAAAAGCCGGCGAACTTCGCCCTTCCCGCGCCGGCACCGGCCTATGAAGAGCCCGAAGACATCGACGACGAGATCGTCGAAGAGGAGATCGAAGAAGCCGAGGTCGTCGAACAGCCGGCACGGCCGCAGCAGCAGCAGCCGCAACAGGCTTCCCCTGAAGGCGATCAGCACGACCGCAAGCGCCGCAAGCGCCGCCGCCGCCGTGGCGGCCGTGACCGCGATCAGGCGGCATCGGGCGCAGCTGAAACCGTCAGCGCCAATGCTTCCGACGCCGACTCAGGCAGCCAGGCAACCGAAGGCACAGTTGAAGACAGCGACGTCGACGCAGTCGCCGAAGCAACTGTCCCCGAAGTCGCTGCATCCGAAGACGCCGCTGCCAAGAAGCGCCGGCGCGGCAAGCGTGGCGGCAAGCGCAACCGCAAGGAAGATGGCGATCAGGCCGAGGGCGATGAGGTCGCAACCGCCGCGGACGACAGCGCCGCTGGCGAGGCAATAGCCGAAGAGGTGATTGTCGAAGCGGTCGTGGCCGAAGCAGTCGTGGAAGCGCCTGCCGAAGCCGAGCCGGCTGCGGAAACCAAGGCCAAGAAGCCTCGCCGGTCGACCAAGGCCAAGAAGGCGGCCGAGCAGCCGGCGGAAGAGGCTGCCAGCGAAGCTGTCGAAGAGGCCGCCGCTCCTGCAGCCGAACCAAAGGCCAAGCCGGAAAAGAAGGCCGCCAAGCCGCGCGCCCCGCGCCGCAAGGCGGCTGCCGCAGCGGTCGAGGATGCGGCGGCGGTCGAGACAGTCGCCGTCGAAAATGTCCCCGCCGGCGAGCCTGCGCCTGTTGCGCCGCCAGTTCCCGCCGCGCCGGCTGCGCCGGCCGAGCCGGTGGTGACCTCCGTTGTCGAGGCGGATTCCGAAGAAGCCGCCGAAGCCAAGCCCAAAAAGGGCGGCTGGTGGCAGCGCAAAGGTTTCTTCTAATAAGCTAATATAAAAGACCCCGGTCGGCAGTATGCGGACCGGGGTCACTGGTTCTTGATATTATTTTGCTTGCCGTAAGGCCTCGTTTGCATCGATATACGGCGCGGTGAACGACTAGACTCATATTTTCTGTATACTGCCCGGAGAAATGGCCGATGACGACCGACAGCAAGATAGACGTATTGGGACTGACCGCGCACATCGTCAGCGCATATGTGGAGAACAACAAGGTTCCCGCAAACGGCCTTCCTGAACTGATCGCGAGCATCAACAATTCGATCACGTCGCTTGGCCAACAGGTCGCCGAGCCGGTCGAAGTGCAGCAGCCGGCGGTCAACCCCAAGCGCTCGGTCCATCCCGACTACATCATCTGCCTGGAGGACGGGAAGAAGTTCAAGTCGCTGAAGCGTCACCTTGCGGTTCACTTCGACCTGACGCCCGAGGAATATCGCGCCAAGTGGGGCCTGCCGGCGGACTATCCGATGGTGGCGCCCAACTATGCTGCTGCTCGTTCGGAACTGGCAAAGACCCTGGGGCTCGGCCGCAAGGCTGCCGCCGAGCCGGTCAAGACGCGCGGCCGCGCGAGGAAAGCCTGAACCGATCATTAGCAGCGCTCCGGTTCGCCGGAGCGCGATACCTACCTGGCCGCCACCACGTCGGCCGAAAAGCGCAGCTCCCGCATCGGACGGACACGCAATGTCGTCTGATTGTAAAGCGGATGGGCCTTGTAGGCGGCAAGCGCCGCCTGATCGGCAAACTCCCCATAGACAACGATGTCGATCTCGTCGGAGAGAGGGTCCACCTTGGTGTTGATCGTCACTTCGAAATGGGTCGAATGCGGAATGCCGCCGAGAGCTGATAGCTCGTCGCGGATCAGTTCGACGTCCTCGTGGCGGCGCGCACTGAAAAAGACGATGTGCCGGATCAAGCCGCGACTCCTTTGGATGGCTAACGGCAGCCTTTTCGGTCGGCTTTGCCCCCGCGTCAATCCGACAAAAGGAAAGCGCCGCGACTCATTTGGCGCAAGATCAGCCCGTGACCATGCGGACGACCCGATGCGCCTCGCGCACGCTCGAACTGAGCACCTTGCCGCCATTGTACATTCCGTCCCAAATCAGGAAGAAGGTGATGCTCATGATGACGATGACGTATCTCATCGCTTGCCTCGTTTCTCTGACCGACTCGACAAGCCGTTGAATCAGATCTGCTTGCGCCGAGAATCGGCCAAAATCATTAGCGTCTCCTAAACTTCATGAAAGGTGACGGCACTTTGTATTGGGCGAAACGCTGATATCCGCCTGGCATATCGCCACTTGCCACATGTCACTTGAAGTTCCTGAATTTGCCGGCGAAGATTGTGACAGCATTTCACCGCGACGGGTGGAAGTCCTGCAAGTCTAGCATTGCCTGCGGCTTGCATGCGCTCGTTCACCATCAAGCCGGTGAACTCGCTTTGATCAATGGCCTGGCAATGCTGCGCCGGGCGACAGAGCTTGGGACGGCAAGATGGCCCAGTTGGATGGTACGGTTGAACAACGGGACGTGACGAGGCTGCACGAAGGCAATCTCGCCGACTTTGCCCGCGGCCTGCCTGCGCGGGTGCGCATGGCCCTTTCGGCGGCGCTGCATCTGCCGCGCGGTTCGCTCACCGTCAGAATGCCCGATGGCCGCAAGGTGCTGGTCGGCGGCAAGGCGCCCGGCCCTGACGCCGAAATCGTTCTGCACAACTGGAACCTGCCAGGCCGCGCGCTGAGCGGCGGCACAATCGGGCTCGCCGAATCCTACATGGACGGCGACTGGGAGAGCCCCGACGTCACCAGCTTCCTCGAATTGTTCGTGGTCAACACGGAAACCGGCGAAAAGGTCGCCGGCGGCGCCAACTGGCTGCTGACGACGCTCCAACGCGTTCGCCACTGGCTCAACGACAACACGCGCACGGGCTCCAAACGCAACATTTCGGCGCATTACGACCTCGGCAACACCTTCTACAGCCAATGGCTCGATCCGAGCATGACCTATTCGTCGGGGCTTTATGCAACGGGCGCGAACGACCTGGCTGGCGCGCAAGCGGAGAAGTATCGCGCCCTGGCGCGCGACACCGGAATAGGCCCGAACGATCACGTGCTCGAGATCGGCTGCGGCTGGGGCGGCTTCGCGGAGTTTGCGGCGCGCGAGATCGGCTGCAAGGTGACGGGCCTGACCATCAGCCGCGAGCAATATGAATTCGCGCAGAAGCGCATCCGGGACGGCGGGCTTGCCGACAAGGTTGAATTCAAGCTTCAGGACTACCGGGACGAAACCGGCAAGTACGATCGCATCGCGTCCATCGAGATGTTCGAGGCGGTCGGCGAGAAGCATTGGCCGACCTTCTTTTCCAAGATGAAGGACAGCTTGCGCCCCGGCGGAACGGCTGGGCTGCAGATCATCACCATCAATGAAGCCGCCTACCCGCTCTATCGCAAGCGCCCCGACTTCATCCAGCGATACGTCTTTCCAGGCGGCATGCTGCCGACGCCTTCACGACTGAAGTCGCTCGGCGCTGAACACGGGCTCGACTATCTGGCCGAACGTGTGTTCCCGCAGGACTACGCACGCACCCTCGCGGAGTGGCGCTTGCGCTTTTGGGCCTCGTGGGAACGTATCGTGCCGCTCGGGTTCGACGATCGTTTCAAGAAACTCTGGGAGTTCTACCTCCACTACTGCGAGGCAGGATTTCGCGCGGAATATATCGACGTCAGGCAAGTCGTCTACAAAGCTTGAGGCCCATTGTCTCTGACCGCAGGCTCCGCAATAGCCTCGCGTTGGCTGGTCCATCAATCGACATCTTTCCGTCGCGAAAGTACCGGATGGCCATCAAAGTATAGCTCCGGGTCGAATCTCGGAGCGCCGGCAGGCCATGGTGTCGAGATATCGACGGACCAGATCGACATCATCGCCCCGGTGGTCGCCAATCGCGCGATGTGGCCGAGACAGGCGCAGGCGGCCGAAATGTCCGGCCGCCTGCGCCTGTCCGCTAAAGCGTGATGCGATACTTGGCAAAACCTTCGGCGCCGTCGCCGGCCGGTTCGATCTTCACCGCCTTGACCTCTGAAATATGGTCCTTGGCCTTGGGTCCGGTCTCGAAGATGACAGACGCACCTTCCACCGGGGCAAACGACCAGTTGGCGTCGGCAGAGGGATTGATCGTACCCTGGTCGACGATGTAGCGCACAATCACGTCGCGGTTGGTGTCCGGCGCTTCGAAGACCAGCTTGGAGGCATTGATCTCGGGGAAATTCCCGCCGCCGCCGGCGCGGTAGTTGTTGGTGGCGACGACGAAGCTGGCGGCCGGATCGATCGGCTTGCCGTCGAACATCAGGTCGACGATGCGGTTGGATCCGGCATTCAGCACCGCGCCCTTGGCGTCGTATTTCGGCGGCTGCGACAGGTCGATCTTGTAGGTGACGCCGTCGATGACATCATAGTTGTAGGATGGGAACTCTGCATTGATCAGCACCTGGTCGGCCTTGCCCGGCTCGACCTTGTTGAAGATGCCGGCCGACATCTCCAGCCATTCCTTGACCTGGGCACCGGTAATGGCGACCGCCTGCACGGTGTTGGGATAGAGATAGAGATCGGCGACGTTCTTGATGGCGATGTCGCCGGCCGGGACGTCAGTGTAGTACTCCGAACCGCCGCGTCCACCCGCCTTGAACGGCGCCGCTGCCGAAAGCACGGGCAGATCCTTGTGCTCGGTCTCCTTCAGCATGTCCTTGATGTACCAGATCTGCGCCTGACTGACGATTTGCACCGAAGGATCGTCGGCCACCAGCGCGAAATAGGAATAGAGCGGAGCCGACGTCTTGCCGACCGGCGTGCGGACATAGGCGAGCGTCGCCTCGTGCTCCTGCTTGGCGGCAGCCTCGACCTCCGCCTTGCTCTCGACGTTCGGCACGACCTTCTTGTCGACGCGCTTGGAGATCGGCCGCGCCTCGCTGGTCGAGCTCACCACCTTCCAGGCATTGCCGTCGCGCTCCAGGAGCAGATCGATGAGGCCGAGATGCGAGCCCCAGAAGCCGCCCATGACACCGGGCTTGCCGTTGATCGTGCCCTTGGCATTGTCGAGGCCTTCGATGCCATCGAATTTCGCACCGGGGAAATCGAGGTGGCTGTGACCAGTAACGACCGCGTCGATGCCGTCGACGCCGGCCAGCAGGATCGAGGCGTTTTCGAGGTTTTCGCCCGGCTGCAGCGTGCCCATGCCGGAGTGCGACATCGCCACGATGATCTCGGCACCCTCTTCCTTCATCTGCGGCACCCAGGCCTGAGCGGTCTTGACGATGTCGCGAGTCATCGCCTTGCCGTTGAGGTGACGGGAATCCCAGGTCATGACCTGCGGCGGTACGAAGCCGATCAGGCCGATGCGGACCGGATGTTCCGCGCCCGAACCATCCTTCACCTTCTTGTCGAGAATGACATAGGGTTTGAGGAACAACTCGTCCTTGGTGGCATCGGCGGCGAGCTGGCCCTTGGTGAGGTTGGCGCAGATGAACGGGAAGTTGGCGCCGTTCAGCACCTTGAACATGTAGTCGAGGCCGTAGTTGAACTCATGATTGCCGAGCGTCGAGCAATCGTAGCCGAGCGTATTCATCGCCTTGATGATCGGATGGACGTCGCCGTCCTTCATGCCGCGCTGATAGGCCATATAGTCGCCCATCGGGTTGCCCTGCAGGAAGTCGCCATTGTCGATAAGGATCGAATTTGTCGCCTCGGCACGGATGCCGTCGACGATCGAGGCGGTGCGCGCCAGGCCCATCGTGTCGTTCGGCTTGTCGCCATAGTAATCGTAGGGGAAGACGTGAACATGCAGGTCGGTCGTCTCCATGATGCGCAGATGCGCCTGATTGGCCTGCGCGCGGGCCGAAAACGGATGCAGCATGACGAGCGCGCTTGCCGCAGCCGAGCCGGCCAGGAAGGAACGTCGCGATATAGGATGAAGCATGTTGGACATTTTCATTCTCCAGGAAATGAACTGACAGTATTTAGCCGGCGTCCGAAAGATCAAATCTTGCGCCAAAATTCGCGTGAGTCCAGCCGAGTCGCATGACGGTGTCGCGACAATCTGTGGGTAATGCGTTGGTCCAGTATGGTTGCGACCTGTTCGGCCAGCATGATGTCGCTGGTTGACCGTACCTCGGGAGCATGCAGGACTAGGCGTATCAGTGCTCGAAGCCTCAATAGGTGCGCCATGGGCAATTTCGACGACGACGAACCGGCACAATACGCCTCGCCCCCCTGCTTCATGCATGAGCTCGACCCTGCGTTCCGCACTGTTGCGACGCCGGAGTGGGCCGATGTCAGGCGATGGCGCAAGGCGGAACGCGAGAGGCTGATCGAACAACGGCTGGCCATCTCAGCCGATGCTCGCAACGCCATGGCCGGGTTGATCGCGCAGGGTCTCGATCAGGTCATCGGCGACATGTCGGGCAAGCTGGTCAGCCTCTACTGGCCATTTCGCGGCGAGCCCGACCTCCGGCCGTGGCTGGCGACTGTCCATGCGCGCGGCGGCAATACGGCGCTGCCGATCGCCATCGAACTGGGCAAGCCGTTGATTTTCCGCGCCTACGCACCAGGCGACAAGCTCGAACGCGGCGTCTGGAACATTCCGATACCCGCAGCCGGACCCGAGGTGATCCCCGATGTGGTCATCGCGCCCCTGGTCGGATTCGACGCCGCAGGCTATCGGCTCGGCTATGGCGGCGGCTTCTTCGACCGCACGCTCGCAGCCTTGCCGCGCAAGGCGCTGGTGATCGGCATCGGCTACGAGATTTCGCAGTTGCCGACGATCTATCCGCAAGCGCACGACATCGCCATGGACAGGATCGTAACCGAAGCCGGTGTCATCCGCTGACCGGACGGATCAGGCGAGTTCGGGACGGATCCCCATCGTCGTGCGGTCGACGACTTCGCGCAGCGCAAAGGACGAGTTGATCTTCGTCACATGCGGCATGGCCGAAAGCCATTCCTTGTGGATGCGCTCATAGTCGGGCAGATCCTTGGCCGCGATGCGCAGGATGTAGTCGTATTCGCCCGACATCAAATGGCATGACAGCACATTCGGGCAGCGTTTGACCGCGATTTCGAATTCGGTCAGCGACTTTTCGAACTGACCCGACAACGAAATGTGGACGATGACAGTCATCTGATGGCCAAGTGCTGCATTCGACAGACGCGCGTGATAGCCGCTGACGACGCCGGATTTCTCGAGATTGTCGAGGCGGCGCGAACAGGCCGACTGTGAGAGGCCGACCTTCTCCGCCAGCGCGGCGTTGGGTATGCGGCCATCCTTCTGAAGCGTGTCGAGGATGGCGATATCGATCCTATCCAATGGCATTCTTCGAATTTCCTTCGATTATTATGCCGTACTGCGCAACAATAATCGAGCTCAACCCTGGCGCGCAACCGTCTTCGCAAACATATTCGGAACGATTCGTGATTGACTTCATCATTAGGGAGACAAGCCACAACGGCTGCGGAGGAGTAGAAAAGATGCGCGTAGGTTGCCCGAAAGAAATCAAGAATCATGAATACCGCGTCGGCCTGACGCCCGGCTCGGTACGCGAATACGTCGCCCATGGCCACGAAGTGCTGGTCGAGACCGGCGCGGGCGCCGGCATCGGCGCCGACGACAACGCCTATCGCGCCGCCGGTGCGCAGATTGCGCGGACCGCCGAGGAAGTCTTCACGCGTTCGGACATGATCGTGAAGGTCAAGGAACCGCAGCCCAACGAATGGGCGCAGCTGCGCGAAGGCCAGATCCTTTATACCTATCTGCACCTTGCACCGGACCCTGACCAGACCAGGGGCCTGCTCGCCTCTGGCGTTACCGCCGTTGCCTATGAGACAGTGACCGACGACCGCGGCGGCCTGCCGCTGCTTGCGCCGATGTCGGAGGTCGCGGGTCGTCTGTCGATCCAGGCGGGTGCAACCGCGTTGCAGAAGGCCCATGGCGGCCGCGGCGTGCTGCTCGGCGGCGTGCCGGGCGTGTTGCCGGGCAAGGTTGCCGTCATCGGCGGCGGCGTGGTGGGCCTGCATGCGGCCCGCATGGCGGCGGGCCTCGGTGCCGACGTGTCCATCATCGACCGTTCGATCCCGCGCCTGCGCCAACTCGACGACCTGTTCGCCGGCCGCGTCCATACCCGCTATTCGACGGTCGAGGCGCTCGAGGAAGAGTGCTTTTCGGCCGACCTCGTCATCGGCGCGGTGCTCATCCCCGGTGCAGCTGCGCCCAAGCTGGTCAGCCGCGAAATGCTGTCGGGCATGAAGAAAGGCGCGGTCCTTGTCGACGTCGCCATCGACCAGGGCGGCTGCTTCGAGACATCGCATGCGACGACCCATGCCGACCCGACCTACGAGGTCGACGGCATTATCCACTATTGCGTCGCCAACATGCCGGGCGCGGTGCCGGTTACCTCGGCGCACGCGCTCAACAACGCCACCCTGCACTATGGCCTGGCCTTGGCGGATCGCGGCCTCAAGGCACTGGCAGACGAGCCGCATTTGCGCAACGGCCTCAACGTCCACCACGGCCGCATCACAAACCGTGCTGTCGCCGAAGCGCTCGGCTATGAGATGACCGAGGCCAAGGCCGCGCTCGCAGCCTGAGCAGGGCTCAATTCGATGGCCGACTGAGCGGGCGCGATTCGGTCCAACACAGCCCGCCGCAGCGATGCGGCGGGCCTTTTCGCTCCGTTGAAGCCGCCCGCCTGCGCGGCACATTGCTTATGTTCTCAAGCATTTGCTTGCATATGCGCAAGTGCTAAGCAAATTGCTGCAAGTGATGCAAATTGGCTACATCAAACATCCCGACGCCATGCCATTCAGGTGGGATTGGTAGCAGGATAGTAATCATGACTTTTGGAAAGACTTTTGCCGCGCTTTTGCTCGGAGCCACTTCGGCTGCGGCCCTCGCCTCGGCCTCCCATGCCGCAGATGCTCAAGCAGAACAGGCGCCGGCAGGCTTCAACTGGAGCGGCGTCTATGTCGGCTTCGGCGGCGGCGTCGGTGCTGTTGAACGCGGCACCGAGATGGCTTCCGGTGGCGTCAGCGTTGGCGTGATGGACCTGGGTGGACAGGGCGTTTTTGCCGAAGTGACGGCTGGTTACGATTATTTGGTTTCGGAGCGCGTTTTGCTCGGCGGCTTTATTGACGCACATGCTGGCAATATCGCCTTTGCGGTCGAAAACGCTTTCGGGCCCGGAGAGCTGTCGCTCAAGAACAAGTACGGCTTCGACGTGGCTGCGCGCGCAGGCTACCTGCTGACGCCCTCCACGCTCGGCTATGTGCTCGGCGGCTATAGCTGGCAGCATATTGCACTCGAGGTCCCCGTTCCTGTCCCGTTTGATACCGAGAAGGATCGCAGCGGCTACGTGCTCGGCGTCGGCATGGAAACGGCCGTCAGCAGCAACTGGACCGTGAAATCGGAATACCGCTACGCCAACTACGGCAACAATGTCGCGATTGAGGATGTCGGTGTCGGCGCATTGATGTTCGAGCCGACCACGCATACGTTCCATGTCGGCGCAAACTATCGTTTCGGCGCCCAGAATGGTGGTGGCGCTTCCTTTGCGGCACCGGCCTACAGCTGGACAGGCTTTTACGTCGGCGGCGCGATCGGCGCTGGTGCTATCGTCGACGAGATTCGTGACACTAGCGGAATCGCCAGTATCAACGGTATCGGCGGCGAAGGCGTATTCGGCGAATTGAGCGTCGGCTATGATCACGAGTTCAACGACATATGGGTGGCCGGCATCCAGCTCGGCGGCCGATACTCCGGCATGACCACGCAGTTGATGGATTACTCCGCATTTGGCGGCCCCAAGTACGAAGGCAAGGCCGACTACGGTTTCGACGTGATCGCCCGCGTCGGTGCAAAGCTCAACCCAACCACCCTCGCTTACGTGCTCGGCGGCTATAGCTGGCAGCATGTCGAGGAAGAGATGTCCGTGCCTGGCTATAGCGAGACCAGGGATTGGAATGTCGACGGCTACTCGATCGGTGGCGGCCTGGAAACAGCTGTGACGAACAACCTGTCGGTCAACCTCGAATACCGCTTCTCGCAGTTTGACGGGCACGTCTACGAGGACATCGGTTCGGAAACGATCCCCGCTTTCCATACCGTTCGCATCGGCACCAAGTACAAGTTCAACTAAGAACTGCCTCAGTGTCCAAGATCAGGCCCGCCGCAGCGATGCGGCGGGCCTTTTCTTTGGCTTTCACATGCCTGTGCCTGCGACTTCCGGTTGCCCATCGCTGACGATCCGGCACTGGTAGCAGTTGTTCCTGGCTGAGCGCATGTGCACATAGGCGACGTCAGGGCGCTGCAACAACGCGCCGGCCCTTGCGACGATTTCCGGCGTAGGCGTCACGGCACCCGTGCCATAGACAATGCGGTCGTCGGCGCTGTAGCCGCGCAGGATGTAGTCACGGGTCTTGCCGAAAAGCTCAGGCAACTCCGCAGCTTCCACGGCGCGCGGACATTCCTCGGCATGCAGGAAGATCGGGCCGGTTTCGGCGTAGGGCTGCAATTCGGGAAACGGCCGGTAGGCGAGGATCAGATAGGGCTCGCCCTCGCCCACATTGGTCAGGCAATGGCGGCATGGCACGCCGTCACCATCCGATATCTTCCGCTCAGGCGTCATTCCGTAGGCGTCGGGTGCGCCATATTGCAATGCCCTCACCTGGTCAGTCGGCAGCGCCTGGAAACGAATGGTCATAGCGGCAATCCTCGTTGGTCGATTGCCGCAAGCTATGACGCTGCGTTCGGCGCGCCCACCCGATTTGCTACACAGACAGCGTCTCGTCCATCAGCGCGTCAAGGACCCTCACCAGGCCGGTGAACTCCCGCACCCGGCGGATGGCAAGCAAGGTGCCCGCCACGTAGGGCACAGCGGAGGTTCCGGCATCATGACGGATAACCAGGCGTTCCTCGGGCAAGCCGAACACCGCCTCGCAGGACAGCTGATAGGACGGCAGGCGCAGCGAATGCACCTGCACCGCCGTGCCCTCGCCCAGCATCGCTCCGCGTGCTTCGGGATGGCCGTAGACTTCGGAGGTTGGCAAGGCAGTCGGCGCGCCGCGCACCTCGGACAGCGTTTCCGCCAACTCGAGCGCGGTTCCTGACGGTGCGTCGGGCTTTCTCGCACTGGCATAGTCGATGATCTCGACGTCGGGCACATACTGCGCGGCCATCAGCGCGAACTTCTTCATCAGAGTGGCCGTAATGGAATAGTTGCCGGCGGCAACGACGCCGACGCCATTGGCCCGCGCGGCTGCATTGATCTCGCGGTAGTCGGCAGCGCGCAATCCCGAAGTTCCGATGACGACATGACGACCGCGCGCGATCGCCAGCATCACGTGGTCCCTGACTGCCACAGGCTTGGTGTAGTCGACCAACACATCGGAGGGCGTGTTCAGGGCGTCGGCCACAGAGCCGCTAATCGCCAGGCCGATAGGCTGTGAACCGGTTGCAACCCCAACGTCGTGGCCCGCTGCCCTGCGCGCAACGGCGCCCACGAGTTGCATATCGCCCTGCGCCAAAATCGCTGGAACAAGCGCCTTTCCGACCCAGCCGGTAGCTCCGGCCATTACCACCCTCGTCATAACTATCGATCCTCCGCGTTTAGTATACTGTATACCACGCAGCCGGATGCGAATAAAGCCCGACTCTTGCGAGCCGGGCTCCATAGTTGTGGCCAAGCTGACAGGCGTCAGCGAATGAAGGCGTCGTAACGGCGCAATGTAACGCGGCGGTTGCGCCAGTTCTCGTTCTGGGTGGGGACGAGCAGGAACTCCTCGCCGTAGCCGACAGTCTCCAGGGCATAGCGCGGGATGCCGAACTCACGCACAAGCGTCTGCTTGAGCGAGGCCGCACGGCGCTCAGACAGCGCCTGGTTTGCGGCAAACGAACCGACGGCATCGGTATGACCTTCGATCAGCACCCGCGCGTTGGGATCGCGACGCAGGATACGTTCGAGAGCGTCGGCAATGTTTTCGACCTTGCCGTATTGAGAGTTCGGGATTTCCGCCGAGCCGAAGGCAAAGTTGATCGACTGGATGTCGATCGACGGTGCCATGCGGCGCAGGTCCGGGCGGCGCTTGAACTCCCGCACCGTCACGCGCTGGTTGGGCTTCAGCTTGACCGTCGGTGCAGCCTGCAGCTGGCGCTCGATCTGCGCTGACGAGGGCGTCGTCGCCTGGGCGGCAGCAAAACTCGGCACGGCAATCAAGGCAATCAACGCGACAGCAAGGCTACGCATGTTCAGCATTGGCATTCTCCAGACGTTACGGCCGTTCGGCCAGATTTGATGCTGCGGAAAATACCGGAACCAAGCTGAAGATGCGATGAACAACAGGTTCAGGCCGGGTTGTTGTTCGTCAGGGCCGCATCACGCTTGCCGAACGCTCGGCAAAAGTCATGGTCCTGACGTTCTCACCTTTTTGAGCGACGGGCGAAAAACCCATCTTCTGATAAAGCGGCAGCGCTGCCGGATGGTCGAGCGTGCATGTCTGCACGGTCACCTTGTTCGGCTTGTATGACCAGGCAGCCGAGATCGCGGCTCCCAGGAACCAGCGTCCGATGCCCTGCCCCATGGCATGGTCCATCATGCCGAAATAGGCCAATTCGACCTCGTCGGGCAGGTGCGGCTTGAGGTCGAAGAAACCTGCCGGTGCGCCATCGAGATAAAGCACCCTGATGTCGCGGTCCTCGCGATGCAGACCAGCGGCGAGTTCCTCGTCGTCGAGACGCAGAACATTGACCCAATGCCATTTCCGGCCGACGCGGTCCGTCAGATAGCGATAAAAGTGCAGCGGGATGTTGCGGGTCCTGAGCAGCGCGATCTGCCGGTTGACCGGCAGCGGCGGCTGGTAGGCCGGCGGCACGTGCATTTCCAGAAACGTTACGGTGACGGGAATGGTCTCGCTGCGATCAGCCGCCATGTTCATGCTTTCCCGGTTGCCACGGGCGTGTCCGACATTGCGCCCCATTCCGTCCAGGAGCCGTCATAAAGCTTGTTCTCACCGTGGCCGAGGGACTGCAGCGCAAGGGTGATGACGGCGGCAGTGACGCCCGAACCGCAGGAGGTAACCACCGGCTTCGCGAGGTCAAGGCCCGCGCCCTCCAGCACCGCCTTCAGCCGGTCAAGGGACAGGAGTTCGCCGTTCTCCGACAACGAAGTCGACGGAACGCTGCGCGCGCCCGGCATGTGGCCCGACCGCAAACCCGGCCGCGGCTCGGGATCAGTGCCTTCGAAACGACCGGCAGAACGCGCATCAGCGATCTGGGCGCTGCCCGAATCGACGATTCTTCGCATCTCGGCCAGCGAGGCAACCTTTGAGGCGTCGTAGTCGACATGGAAGACGTTCGGCGCCGTCTTGGTCGGCTCGGCCGTCACCGGCCGGCCGGCGGCCTTCCAGCGCTCGAAGCCACCATCGAGGATGTAGACCTGGAAAACGCCCATGATGCGGAACATCCACCAGACGCGCGGTGCGGCCATGAACCCCGGACCGTCGTAGATGACGATCGTATCGTCGGCGGAAATGCCCATCGAGCCGGCAAAGCGAGCGAATAGCTGCGGCGACGGCAAGGCATGCGGCAGCGTCGACTCCGGATCGACGACGAGGTCCTGATCGAAGAACACGGCGCCCGGTATGTGCGCCGCGTCATATTCGGCGCGGGCATCGCGCTTTTGCGCCGGCATGTGCCAGGAGGCGTCGACAATCGACAGCCCCGGCGTGCCCAGCCGCTGCTCCAGCCAGTCGGCGTCGATGACGAAGGCGCTTTTGTCGCCCATGATTGGCTCTCCCGTTCAGTTGGCCGGCATTGCGCCGAAACGAATACGAAAGCGACGGTTTTCCCGCCCCTTCTTTTCGATCTTGCCGATATGGATGTCACCGATCTCGGCTGTGCTCGCAACGTGGGTGCCGCCGCAGGGCTGGCTGTCCACCGAGGCATTGTCGCCGATGCAGACGAGCCTGATCTTGCCGGTGCCGGAAGGCGGCCGGACGTTTTTCGACTTCACCAGCGTGGGATTGGCGCCGAGCTCGTCGTCGGAGATCCAGCGCGTGTAGATGGGGTAGTCGGCGCGCACCAGTTCCATCAGGCGGGCGGTTACCTCTTCCTTGGTGAAACCGGCGTCGGGGATGTCGAAATCGACGCGCGAATCGTCTTCGCTGACCGAAGCGCCGGTGATCGGATAGGGGCAGACGACGGTCAGCAGATGGCAGGCGGCATGCATGCGCATCAGCAGATGCCGACGCGGCCAATCGATTGCGAGCTGAATCGTCTCGCCGACCGACGGCACAGGCTGCTCGAGCGCCGGCACGTGAATGATCTCGTCCTTGGTCTCGCCCGTGACGGTGGCGGCAACGGCGATGCGGCCGCCGTCGCTTCGAACCAGAGATCCCGTATCGCCGGGCTGACCGCCTGAAGTCGCATAAAAGATCGTCCGGTCGAGGATGATGCCGCCGCGGTCATTGACCGCCACCACCTTCGCCTCGGTTTCGCGCAGATAGGAATCGTCGCGAAACACCGCCTCGGTGACAAAGGCCATCACGGCACCTGCTCAAACGGAACCGAAATCTCGGGCGCGAGTTCCATCCAGCCCGGAACTGGCAGATTCTTTTCGCGGAGGAACTCCGGATTGAACAGCTTCGACTGATAGCGCGTGCCGTAGTCCGCCAGGATGGTGACGATGGTGTGGCCCGGGCCGAGGTCGCGCGCCAGCCGAATTGCGCCAGCGATATTGATGCCCGACGAGCCGCCGACGCAGATGCCTTCTTCCTGGATCAGGTCGAACACCAGGGGCAGCGCCTCCTCATCCGGAACCTGATAGGAGAAATCAGGCGACAGACCCTCGAGATTGGCGGTGATGCGGCCCTGGCCGATGCCCTCGGTGATCGAGCTGCCTTCGGCCTTGAGTTCCCCGGTCGTGTAGTAGCTGTAGAGCGCGGCACCAAGCGGATCGGCGAGCGCGATCTTGACGTCCTTGCTCTTGCCCTTGAGGCCGACGGCGACGCCGGCCAGCGTGCCGCCGGTGCCAACGGCGGAAACGAAGCCGTCGACCTTGCCGTCGGTCTGACGCCAGATCTCCTCGGCTGTGGTGTGGATATGACCATCGCGATTGGCGACGTTGTCGAACTGGTTGGCCCAGATCGCGCCGTTCGGCTCGGTCCTGGCCAACTGTTCGGCGAGCCGGCCCGAGACCTTCACATAGTTGTTCGGGTTCTTGTAGGGCACAGCGGGAACCTCGATCAGCTCGGCGCCGAGCAGGCGAAGCGCATCCTTCTTTTCCTGGCTCTGAGTATCGGGAATGACGATCACGGTGCGATAGCCAAGCGCCTTGGCGACGACGGTCAGGCCAATGCCGGTGTTGCCGGCAGTGCCCTCCACGATAACGCCGCCCGGGCGCAGCAGGCCGCGCTTTTCAGCGTCGCGAATGATGAAAAGGCCGGCGCGGTCCTTGACCGACTGGCCGGGATTCATGAATTCGGCCTTGCCGAGGATTTCGCAACCTGTTTCCTCCGAAGCCCGCCGCAAGCGGATGAGAGGCGTATTGCCGATGGCATCGATCACCGAGCGCATGAAGATTCCTTCCTAATTCGCCGAAGAACCCTAGAAATGTGAGCCTCCTGATTCAAGGGATGAAATTCTCTGGACCAGCCTTCGGCCCACCATTTGCTTCATCTGGAAAGGCTGTTTCTAAAACAGCCTTTCCAGATGAAGCCTGCCTCGCTAGAGCTATTGCGACAATGACTGCCCAGGGGTTTTGGAGTGAGCACATACCGGGCCGACCCGAAGGACGGAGTCGCGTGGATTACGGGCGGCAGCACCGGCATAGGGCGCTCGGTGGCGCGGCTGCTCGCCAAGCAGGGCTATACCGTTGCGGTGACGGTTCGCCCCAACGATCCCCTGGACACGTTGATCGCGGAGACAGAGGGCATGGTCGGCAAGGTACTCGCCTTCCCGTCCGATGTCACCGACCAAGCCGGCATGGCCGCAGCGGTGGCGGCGATCGAAGCCGAAGCCGGGCCGATCGTGCTCGCCATCTTCAATGCCGGTGCCTACCTGCCGGTGACCGGCGACAATCTGCGCATGGAGGCGTTTCGACAGAGCTTCGACGTCAACGTCTTCGGCGTCATGAACGGGCTGGTTCCGGTCACAACGCGCATGCGCAACCGAGGACGCGGCCATATCGTGTTCATGGGCTCGATCAGCGCCTATTTCGGCTGGCCGACGACCGCCGCCTACGGCGCCACCAAGGCAGCCGTCAACATCATTGCCGAAGCGCTCAAATTCGACTTCGACAAGATGAACATCAGAAGCCAGGTGATGAACCCCGGCTTCATCGACACGCCGCTGACGGAAAAAAGCTCCTTTTCCATGCCGGCGATGATGCCGGTGGAAAAAGCTGCCGAACGGATTTGCCTCGCCATCCGCAAGGGAGGCTTCGAGGTTACCTTTCCTAGGCGGCTGACATGGGTGATGAAACTGCTGTTCCTTTTGCCGCGTCCGTTGCGCGAGAAGGCCTTGCGGCTTTCGACCCGGTGGAAGGCCGAGCCGCTGGTCTACGCCCGGCGATCTACCTTCGAATGACCTGATTTGCCGCGGCCCATGGCGGTCGAGCGACACACCTATTGCAAACCGGGCGAGCGCGAAGGCGATGAAGAACGCGCCCGAGGCAACAACAGCTGCGCCTTGGTGACACCGAGCGTGAGCGCAGGCGTCAGCACCGCCATGAACGAGCGATAGAGCTGCGACAGCACATAGGCACTTGCGGGCGCAGCGATCCCGGCCATGGGGTCCCTCAAAACTAAGGGCGGCCGAAGCACCGCCTCGACCGCCCTGGCCTATTCAACCTGTCGCAGCATATGGACCAGACCGGCCGATATGCTGCACGGACTACGCTGCGCGCGTCGTCTGCTTGCGGCCGCCGAAGCCGCGACGCTTGCCACGGAACGGACGGTCGCCCTTGGGCGCGCCGCCGGGCGCACGATCGCCGCCGGCGAAATGCCCCTTGGACTTGCCACCATTGTTGCCGCGCGGCTTCTGGCCCTGCGGGCGGCGCTCGTCGCGGTCGCCCCGGTCGTTGGCCGGCTCATAGCGCGGCTCGCCTGCCGGACGCTGCGGATCGGGCAGAGCCAGATGGTCGGCGTCGACCGGCAACTTCATGCGGATGATCCGCTCGACCTGCTTGAGCTTGGCGTTCTCGCTCGGGTCGACCAGCGTGACGGCGATGCCGTCGGCGCCGTTGCGGCCGGTGCGGCCGATGCGGTGGACGTAGCTTTCGGCTTCGTCGGGCAGGTCGAAGTTCACGACATGGCTGATGCCGGGCACGTCGATGCCGCGAGCGGCAATGTCGGTTGCAACCAGGATGCGCACGGAACCGTCACGGAAGCCGTTGAGCGCCTTCTGGCGGGCATTCTGCGACTTGTTGCCATGGATGACCGCTGCTTCGAAGCCATCGCGCTCGAGATCGCGGGTGACGCGGTCAGCGCCGTGCTTGGTGCGGGCGAACACGATCACCGAACGCATCGCCTCGTCGGCCAGCATGTCCGACAGGATCTTGCGCTTCTGCTTGGTGCGGGCGAGAACGATGCTCTGACGGATCTCGGCGGCGGTGGTGCCCTGAGGGGCAACTTCGACGCGCAGCGGATCGCGCAGCAGGCCCTTGGCCAGCTCAGCGATTTCAGCCGGCATCGTTGCCGAGAAAAGCGCGGTCTGGCGAGCCTTCGACGTCGCCTTGGCAATACGCTTGACGTCGTTGATGAAACCCATGTCGAGCATGCGGTCGGCTTCGTCGAGGACGAGCCACTGCGTGTCGGCAAGCACCAGGTCGCCTTCGCGGACCAGATCGGTCAGACGGCCGGGCGTGGCGATCAGCACGTCGACGCCGGGGCTGATCTTCTTGACCTGCGAGAAGCGCGACACGCCGCCCAGCACGAGCGCCGTCGAGATGTGTGCTCCCTTGGCGAGGATCTTGATGGTGTCTTCGATCTGCACGGCAAGTTCGCGCGTCGGCGCAAGGATCAGCGCACGGGCCGTCTTGGGCCGGCGCTTGGTGCCGAGCGTGATGATCTTGGACAGGATGGGAAGCGCGAAGGCAGCGGTCTTGCCCGAGCCCGTCTGGGCGATACCGAGAATGTCCCGGCCTTCAAGCTGCGCGGGGATCGATTCGACCTGAATCGGCTTGGGCTCGGTGTAGCCAGCCGCGAGGGTGGCCTTGAGCAGAGCGCCAGTAATACCGAGTTTGGCGAAGCCGTTCAGCTCCGCATTGTTTTCGTTCGTCAATATCTTCTTCTTTCGTGCGACGAATATTCGCCGCAAACAACAAATGGCGGCAGGGCGCAACCTGCCGGCCTGAATCTCTCGTGAAACGACAAGGCGGCGGACGGACGTCCGCTCGGCTGCGCTGTCGTGCCCGCAAGCCTCATGCCCGCGGGTCTATTTCGCCACACACCGTTGCCGGGAGGGTGAAAACAGACGCAACCAGTCTCTCTGTAGAGAAAGCCGTTAGCCCGGCTCAAGCGCCTATGGGGCTGCATATGGATGATTTGGCCGCAAATAGCAAGCAGCACGTGCTGCGATGCAGCATGAGCCTTCATCCAATCATCCTGAAATGGCTCAGGCGGCGTCCCGAACCACCTCGTTCAGGGCGTCGAGATCGACGTAGAAAATCCTGGTTATCGCGACGATCAGCTCATCGTCCCAATAGCCGTAGGATTTCAGGATACCAACGGCGGTCAGGATATCCACCCGCTCCGTCAGACGCCGCTTCATGCTTTCCTCGACAAACTGTTCCATCGGGCTGTCCCTATGTCCTGTTGTCCAACGCAAGGAACACGGACCGCAAACACCACCTGACCGAAACTATGGAGCGTCGCTTGCGCGAAACTTGCCTGCGGAAGGCTTTCGTCAGGCAACCAATGCAACGCGGGAAAAGCAGCCGACTCACCGAGGCCACAGTTATTTTAGCACAAGCCCATATGGGCGCTACGCGCGGTCGGTGCGGGCTTCGGCCGACATCTCGCAAACAACATCCAGGGCAAGCCTGGTCATGTCGGTGAACAGCTTCTGCCGTTCACCGGGAGCGGTGTCCTCGCCCGTGACGAGATTGTCGACGACGGTGCATATCGACAGCGCCCTCGCCCCGAACCGGGCCGCGACCGTATACAGCGCATTGGTTTCCATATCGACGGCCACGGCGCCATGGGCACGGAGTCCGGCGAAGCGGCCGAGGACGTCGGGATGGTAGAAGACATCGCTCGACGCGGTCTGGCCGAGGTGATGCTCGATGCCCAGCTCGGCAGCCCGGCGCACCGCACATTGCAGCAGGCCGAAATCGGCGCTCGGCGCATAATCATAGACACCGAACAGCTGGCGGTTGATGGCGCTGTCGCTGCTCGACGACTGCGAAATGACCAGGCTGCGCAGTCCGACATGTTCGGCCAGCCCGCCGCAGGTGCCGACACGGATCAAGGTGCGAACCCCATAGAACTCCATCAGCTCATGCGCATAGATGGCCAGCGACGGCGCGCCAATGCCAGACGTCTGGACGCTGACCGGCACACCGCGAAAGCGCCCGGTAAAACCGAGCGCGCCGCGCAGGCGGTTCACGCATCTGACATCATCGAGAAAAGTCTCGGCAATCCACTCGGCGCGCTGAGGATCGCCAGGTAGCAATGCCACTCCGGCATAGTCGCCTCGTTGCGCCTCGTTGTGCGGTGTCATTGGATCAATCCCGCGATGCGATGATCCGTATCATGCCACCGCACCGGCCGATCGCAAAGCGCTACGGACGACTATCCTTCCAGCACTTCCTTGACGACTGTCGCCAGTTGCTTGAGCGAGAACGGCTTGGGCAGGAAACCGAACTGCGCGTCGGCGGGCAGGTTCTTGGCGAAAGCGTCCTCGGCGTAGCCCGATACGAAGATGAACTTGATGTCGGGCTGACGCTTGCGCAATTCGCCGAGCAGCGTCGGACCGTCCATTTCCGGCATGACCACGTCGGACACCACGATGTCGACCTTGCCTTCCAGTTCCTCGAACACCTCGAGCGCCTCTACGCCCGACGACGCCTCGTGCACCGTGTAGCCGCGCGAGGTCAAAGCCCTCACGCCGCCCATGCGAACGGCATCCTCGTCCTCGACCAGCAGCACCGTCGCGGACCCGGACAGGTCGCGGGCCGGGCTCGGAGCCTCGGGCCCCTTGGCGGGCGCCGGCGCCGTACCTTCGGCGACCGTCCTTGCGTCGCCTTCAAGCACAGGCTGCGGCTTGGCGATGTGGCGCGGCAGGAAAATGCGGAACACCGTGCCCTTGCCGACCTCGGAGTCGCAATAGATGAAGCCGCCGGTCTGCTTGATGATGCCGTAGACCATCGACAGGCCGAGGCCCGTGCCCTTGCCCACTTCCTTGGTGGTGAAGAACGGCTCGAATATCTTCTTGAGCACCTCCGGGGGAATGCCCGTACCTGAGTCCTCGACCTCGAGCACGACATAGTCGGCCGGCACCAGCTCACGGTAGCCGTAGGCCTTGACCTCTTCGGCCGGCACGTTCTTGGTCCGCACCAGCAGGTCGCCGCCATCGGGCATGGCATCACGGGCATTGACGGCGAGGTTGACCACGACCTGCTCGAACTGGCCGATATCGGCGCGGATAGGCCAAAGGTCGCGCCCGTGATCGATCTTGAGCTTGATGCTGTTGCCGACAAGGCGTGCCAGAAGCGTACGCAGGTCGGCCAGAACGTCGGTCAGGCTCAACACTTCGGGGCGCAGCGTCTGCTTGCGCGAGAATGCCAGCAGCTGCCGCACCAGCGATGCGGCGCGGTTGGCGTTCTGCTTGATGTTCATGATGTCGGGGAAGGACGGATCCGACGGGCGGTGGTTGGTCAGAAGCAGGTCCGAGGCCATGATGATGGCCGTCAGGACGTTGTTGAAATCGTGCGCGATGCCGCCGGCAAGCTGGCCAACTGCCTGCATCTTCTGGCTCTGCGCCATCTGGCTTTCGAGCGCCTTCTGCTCGGTCGTCTCGACGGCGTAGACGATGGCCGCCTCTTCCGCGCCCTCGGCATCAGAGCCGTCGGCCACGGCGTTGACGTAGAAGCGCATGTGGCGCTCCTCGTTGTCCGGCAGCACGGTGTCGATCGGCGCGATGTCAGCCTGACGCTGGCGCGCCCGCTCAAGCGCTGCAGCGAAGGCGGCCCGGTCGCGTTCGTGAATGACAGTGTCGAGCCTGACGCGGCGATCGACGGCGTCGCGGTCGACGACGGTCGAAAACAGCGACAGGAACGGGGCATTGGTGCGCAGGATGCGGCCATTGAGGTCGACGCCGGCAATCGCCATCGGCGTCGAATTGAAGAAGCGCGTGAAGCGCACCTCGGAGGCGCGCAGCTGGGCGGACGAATCCTCGCCCTGCGTGCGGTTCAGCACGATCGTGCGCGTCGGCCCGTTGATGCCTTCGCGGCTCGCCGACACGCGGTGCATGAAACGCACCGGCAGGGCCTCGCCGTTGACGGTGGCGAGATCGAGATCGATGACCGCGTTGCGCGTGGTGCCGGCATCGGCCTTGACCGAACGAACGAGCGCCATGCCGTCGCCGGCCACAACCTCGTCGAGACTGATGGCGCCGGGCGTAAAGCTCGCCAGATCGATGCCCAGCCAGTTCGCCAGCGTGGCGTTGACATAGGTGATGCGACCGTCCTGATCGGCGGAAAAGAAACCGGCCGGGGCATGGTCGAGATGATCGATGGCCTGCTGCAGATCGAGGAAGAAACGCTCCTGCTCGGCCCGTTCGGGAGAAATGTCGGCAAGTTGCCAGGCGTTCAGCGGCTGGCGCTGGTCCGGCACTGAAAAGGCTCGCGCCCTGACGCGATACCAGCGCGCACCGGGCGCGGCACCGGGGCGGATCGACTGGGCGAGACGAAACTCGCCGTCGCCGACCTGACCGTCGCGCAGGCCCGATGCGAGTTCGGAAATGGTCGCGGACGCCTCAGGCACGTCCGAAAGCAGGCCCTCGACGGTCTTCACATCGGCGGCCGTGGTGGCGCCGGTCATGTCGGCATAAGCGCGGTTGGCGTAGACGACGCGTCCCTTCGCGTCGGTGACGATGAGGCCTTGCGTCATCGAATCGACAAACGCCTTGGAAAGGCCGTCAGCGGGCGATCGCGGCGCGATCTGGATGAAGCCGATTGCGGTTGCGAACAGATAGCCGACGCCGATCATGGCGAGGACGCCGAGCATGCCCAGCAGGAACGGGTCGCCGAGACGCTCGCGAAAAATGCCGAAGACGATGGCTGCGCCGGTCAGCACGACGATGAAGATGATCAGCCGGGTGATGGCATCGGGGCGCGCTGCCTGATCCACGATCGGAACCGGATAAAAGTCGTTGCGCGATTGCTTGGCCATGCCCCTGCGAGTCTCTCCGGCTCCCTCGTACCGAAGCGGTTGAATCACATTCTCCTTACCGGGAAAAGGCCCCGACATAAAAAGCCGCGTAAGTTCGGGGCAAGATCATGCTCTTAGCCTCAATCCCGCCAGCAACGCACGAATGGCAACTTGCCGTGTGGCCGCGCGTGGCGTTAGTGTCGCGCGCGGCGTGACGACGGGGGAAGCAAATGTTCGAATGGCTGGATAACGTGGCGGGACCCGGATACACGGCGGCGATACTGTGGACGTTTGCCGCACTTGTGCTGCTCGTCATCGTTCTGGTCATCGTCAAGCTGATCCGCAGCCTGACCTTCGGAACTTTCGTGGCCGGCGGCAGAAACCGCAAGACGCGCCTTGCCGTGATGGACGCGACCGCCGTCGACAGCCAGAGACGTCTGGTGCTGGTGCGGCGCGACGATATCGAACATCTTCTGCTGATCGGTGGCCCGACCGATGTGGTTGTCGAGCGCGACATCAGGCTTTCGGCTTCGCGCCGCCCAGCCCCATCAGCGGATGCCGCACACGAAGCCCAGCACGCGCTCCGCCCGCAGGCGCAGCGCCTTGAGCCGGCTCCCCAGCAGGCCACCCCTCGCCCTGCCCCACCGGCCCAGCCAAGGCCCCAGCCGCAGCCAGCGGCACCGGCAGCACGACCGGCACCGCCGAAACTGCCCGTCGCGACAATCCCGCTCTCGCCTCCGCCACCCAGGCCGACGGTTTCCGCCACCTATGGGGCGGCAGTCCGGCCCGCACCGGCACCCGTACGGCGCGAGGAGATCGACGAGACCCTGATGAAGGAGTTGGAGGTGTCGCTCGACGAACCACAGCCGAAAAAGGCTTCTGCGCCGGATACTTCGCTCGACGACGAAATGGCGAAGCTGCTTGGCGAGTTGTCGAGCCACAAGCGCTGAATGAGTCATCTGCAGGCCAGCGTCCTGCAAGATTTGGCTTTCGACTGGAGAAACGATGCAAAAAAAGGCGGCCGAAGCCGCCTTTTTTGTTGTCCTGGTAACAGCGATCAGTCGTCGCGGTAGACCTTTTCACGGCGCTCGTGACGTTCCTGTGCTTCGATCGACAGCGTGGCGATCGGACGCGCGTCCAGCCGCTTCAGCGAGATCGGTTCACCGGTCTCTTCGCAATAACCGTAGGTACCCTCGTCAATCCTCTGCAGCGCCGAGTCGATCTTGGAGATCAACTTGCGTTGACGATCCCGCGCCCTCAACTCGATGGCGCGATCCGTCTCGGACGAAGCACGATCGGCAAGGTCCGGATGATTGGCGTTTTCCTGCTGAAGTATTTCGAGGGTCTCGCGCGCCTCGCGAAGGATGTCGTTCTTCCAGGCAATCAGCTTAGCCTTGAAGTACGACTTCTGCCGTTCATTCATGAACGGCTCCTCCTCGGAGGGAACGTAGCCAAGTGTAACGGTATCGTTCATTCGACTCACCCAACAACCCCGTTTTGGCGCCTATATATTCGCGGGCCAACCCTCACACAAGCGTATTCATCGAAAAGTTTACGACTGGCCCGAACGCTTGTGATTCGGCGTGGCATGCGTGCAACTCCATATCCATGCAACGCACAGCCGCATCGCCCGGTTGCAAGGCGACGAGGGCTTGGATACATGCTGGAATGACAGTTTGTGCGGGCTCGCCGGGACGCCTGCCCTTGGGGAGCAATATTTGAGCAAGCTCTTTCTTCTCAGGCACGCAAAGGCAGGCTGGGCGCTTCCGGGCATGAGGGATTTCGACCGCCCGTTGGACGCAACCGGAATAGCCGACGCCGAATCGACCGGAACGGCGATGCGGGCCAACGGCTACGTCCCCGAACTGACGCTCTGCTCCAATGCCCGCCGCGCCCGCGAAACGCTCGAGGGGATCGCCGGCCATTCCGACACCGGACGCGTGATCTTCACGGATGCGCTCTACAGTGCCGACGCCGCCGGTTACCTCGACAGCATCCGCGAGCATGGGCGCCACGGCACGGTGCTCGTTATCGGCCACAACCCAATGATGGAAGACCTGGCGATCGCGGTTGCCGGAAACGGCGAGGAAAACGCGCTGCACACGCTGCACACCGGTTTTCCGACATCCGGGTTGGCCGTCATTCGCTTTGAGGGTAGCCTTTCCGAGGCACAACTCGGCCAGGGCTTCCTCGAAGCATTCCTCACGCCTCCCGACCTTTGAAATCGCTCGCCATTTCAATTCGGCGCGACGGTTCCTATATCGGGGCCGGACCGCATCAGGCCCCAAGGGGATCGGACGATTGGCGTCACTGACCACTTTCACCGACGAGGCGCGCATCGCCCTCGACACGTTTTCCGGGCGCGCGACCGGGTTGTTCTCCCCCTCGCTCAGGCTCGGCGTGACCGGACTGTCGCGCGCCGGCAAGACGGTGTTCATCACCTCATTCGTGCACAACCTGATCCACGGCGGCCGGCTGCCGATGTTCGAGGCACAGAAATCCGGTCGAATCGCGCGCGCCTTCCTCGAGGAGCAGCCCGACGACGCAGTGCCGCGCTTCCAGTACGAGGATCACGTCGCAGCGCTGGTCGACGAGGGCGTCTGGCCCGACTCGACGCGCGCCATCTCCGAACTGCGCCTGACCATAGAATTTGAATCCGCTTCCGGCTGGAACCGCATGTTTTCAGCAGGAAAACTGTCTGTCGACATCGTTGACTATCCGGGCGAATGGCTGCTCGACCTGCCGCTGCTCGGCAAGAGCTACCGCGACTTTTCCCACGAGGCTTTCGAGCTCGCCGGACTGCCCGTGCGGGCGGATTTGTCCGAGGCGTGGCGCGCCCTCTCGGCCACGATCAAACCAGACGCCGATGCCGACGAAATGACGGCGCGGCGTTTGGCGGAGGCATTTGCCACCTATCTCAAGGCCTGCAAGGACGACGAGCGCGCGCTGTCCACGCTGCCCCCCGGCCGCTTCCTGATGCCGGGCGACCTTGAGGGCTCGCCGGCGCTGACCTTTGCGCCGCTTGCCGCGCTGGGCGACGCCCGGGCCAAGCCCGGCTCGCTGCATGCGATGATGGAGCGCCGCTACGAGGCCTACAAGACGCATGTCGTGAAGCCGTTCTTTCGCGAGCACATCGCGCGGCTTGACCGGCAGATCGTGCTGATCGACGCCATGCAGGCGCTGAACGCCGGGCCCGGTGCCATCGCCGACCTCGAACGCGCTGTCACGGAAATCCTCGCCTGCTTCAGGCAGGGACGCGGTAGCGTACTCACCGACCTGTTCTCGCGCCGCATCGACCGCATTCTGGTCGCAGCGACCAAGGCCGACCACCTCCACCACGAAAGCCACGACCGGCTGCAGGCAATCGTGCGGCGGCTGACCGAGCGCGCCGTCTCCCGCGCCAATCTGTCAGGGGCGGAAGTCGACGTTCTTGCACTCGCAGCCGTGCGGGCGACCCGGGAAGGCACCGTCAAGCAAGGCCGGGATACGCTGCCTGTCATCATCGGAACGCCGATCAAGGGCGAGCGGATCGGCAAGGAATGCTTCGACGGAAACACCGAAACTGCGATATTTCCCGGTGACTTGCCGGACAAGGCGGAAGTCGTCTTCCAGGATTTCGGTATCAACCACCGCCAGGACGCCAACGATCCGACCATCCGTTTCGTGCGCTTTCGTCCGCCGAGGCTGGAACGCACCGCCGAGGGCGTGACGCTGTCGCTGCCGCACATCCGGCTCGACCGCGCGTTGCAGTTCCTGATTGGAGACCATCTCGCATGAGCGCTCCCCGCAAGCCCGCTGCGTTTCACATCGAAAGCGGGCCGTCGCTCCACCCCGCGGGCAAGCCGCCATTGCGCGAACAAGAACAGCGCAAGCCGCGCGCGCTGGCTGTCGAAACGGCAATCGTTACCCCAGCCGAGATCGACGTCTTTGACGCTGGCGACATCGCCGCCGCCCTGCCCGCGCCGGCAACGCCGCCGAAACGCCGGTCGCGTATCGGCGCGCTCTTTCTCGGCGCCGCCGGCGTCCTGGTTTCCCTTGGCATCGGCTTGTGGACCGACAGCCTGATCCGCGATCTTTTTGCCCGCTCGGACTGGCTGGGCTGGCTGGCAGTGGGCGCGACCGGCGTCGCGGCCGCCGCATTGCTCGTCATGCTCGCCCGGGAGCTACTGGCGCTAACAAGGCTGACCTCGGTAGAACGCCTCAGGGAACGCGCCGCCGACGCCATCGAGCGCGACGATCCAAGGGCGGCGCGCGCCGTGACCGACGAGCTGTCACGCTTTGTCAGGTCCAAGGCCGAGACCGCCGCGGGCCGCCGCGCGCTCGAGGAACTGCGCGGCGAAGTGATCGACGGCGGCGACCTCGTGCGCCTGGCGGAAACCGAGATACTCGCCCCGCTCGACGCCCAGGCCAAGATCCTGATCCTGGACGCGGCAAAGCGCGTCTCGCTGGTGACCGCGGTCAGCCCGCGCGCCCTCGTCGACATCGCCTATGTCGTGTTCGAGGCCGGCAGGCTGATCCGACGGCTGTCCGAGCTCTACGGCGGCAGGCCGGGCACGCTCGGCTTCTTCCGCCTGGCGCGCAGCGTGCTGGCGCATCTTGCCATCACCGGCTCGATGGCGGTCGGCGACAGCTTTGTCCAGCAGATCGTCGGCCAGGGGCTGGCCGCCAAGCTGTCGGCAAAGCTCGGCGAGGGAGTCGTCAACGGCATGATGACGGCACGCATCGGGCTCGCCGCCATGGAGGCCGCTCGCCCCCTACCCTTTGCTGCCCTGAAACGCCCAGGCATGGGCGACTTTCTCGCCGCGCTCACGACTTTTGCGAGCAAGGACAAGGCTCCGCAGACACCGAAATAGACAAAGCGTTAACCATTTTTCGCCATGGTCCAGACAGCAAATCGTTCCCAGTTTCCTGTTGTCGGGTGTCTCCATGAAGCGCTTGTTGAAGTCCGCCGTGCTGCCAGTCGTCGCGGCCATCGCCCTGCCGGGCGCCGCGGTCGCCGGCTCGGCGAAGGCACCGGAGCGCGACCAGAAATTCTTCAAGGCGGTCGAAGGCGAATGGGTTGGCCCGGGCGAGATCGTCGCCGGCAAATACAAGGGCACCAAGTTTACCTGCACCTTCACCGGCTCGACGCCTGACGGCAAGCTCGGCATGGCGCTGGACGGCGGCTGCCGCGTCGGCATGTTCACCCAGAAAATGTCGGCCCAGATCGAGCAGAAGGGCCGCAGCGGCTACAAGGGCACTTTCCTCGACGGCTCGGCCGGCAAGGGCATGGACATCATCTCGGGCAGTGTCGTCGACGGCCGCAAGGTGGTGCTGTCACTCAACCGCAACCAGCTCAACGGCGTGATGCAGGCGCGTGTGCCCGACGAGAATTCGATGCATGTCACCGTCTCGGTGCGCGTCGAAAAGCAGCTGGTGCCGGTCATTGGCATGAAGCTGACCCGCGTCGATGGTTCCGCCGTTGGCGCCATCGCCAAGAACTGATCTCTTCTTCCGACAGCAAAAAGGGCGGCGCCTCCAGGACGCCGCCCTTTGTCTATCTGTCGCCTCAGCCCTTGATGGCCGCGAGCAGCTCATCATAGGCCTTGCAGGCGTCGTCCGACGTGGTCGAACCCTGATACTTGCTGGTGACTTCCGCGACCTTGGCGGTCAGTTCGCCCGCCTTGGCCGGATCCTTCGTCACCGCGTCCTGAAGCGCAGCCACCACTTCCTGGCCCTTCTTGGCCATGACATCAGCGGTGCATTCCGGCGCCTTTGAGCAGGCCGAAAGGCCAAGTGCTGCAACGCCCAGCAGCGCGAATACGATCTTGTTCATGTCAATCCTCTCCTCGTGGCCAACGCAATGTCGGCGGCAGTTCAGCCCCTCGCTGGGCGAAACCGTGCCCGCCTTAGCCTCACTCCCTGTCGCACGCAATGACGGGTTGTAGAGCCACGGATGCCGCAGCCACATCCACGATGAGCAACGTAGCGTCATGGCAACGATTCGATGTTGACGGTGGGCTGTTCGCCAGCCACCGAAGCACCTATCTTGAACTTCCCAGACGGCGTTGGCCGCGCAACCACAAGACACGGGAGCACACATGGCGGCTGAGGCATCGGGCAGCGAACTGATTCAGGTTGTGGCGCTGCTTGCCGCCGGAGTGGTGTCGGTTCCCATATTCAAGAGGCTCGGCCTCGGCTCGATCCTGGGCTACCTGTCGGCAGGCATCGTCATCGGACCGTTCGGGCTCGGTTTTTTTTCGGAAGCGGAAACGATCCTGCACGTCGCCGAACTCGGCGTGGTGATGTTCCTGTTCATCATCGGTCTCGAAATGCAGCCGTCGCGATTGTGGGGCCTTCGCCGTGAAATCTTCGGACTCGGCGCCTTTCAAGTCGGCCTGTGCGCCCTGCTGCTGACCGGTGTGGGCTTTGTCACCGGCTTCCCTGCCTCCCAGTCCTTCGTCGCCGGCGCGGGCTTCGTCTTGACCTCGACGGCCATCGTCATGCAGTTGCTCGAGGAGCGCGGCGAACTCGGCACGCCCAGGGGCCAGCGCATGGTTTCCATCCTCTTGCTCGAAGACCTCGCCATCGTGCCGCTTTTGGCGGCGGTCGCATTCCTGGCGCCGGTCTCGCCCACCGACCATGGCACGGGCTGGACCGAACGGTTGCATGACATCGGCATTGGCGTCGGCGCCATCGTCGGGCTGATCTTCGCCGGCCGCTACCTGCTCAACCCTCTGTTTCGCGTCCTGGCCAATTCGCGAGCCCGCGAAGTCATGACGGCGGCAGCACTGCTCGTTGTGCTGGGATCGGCGTTGGCGATGCAGATGAGCGGACTTTCGATGGCGATGGGCGCGTTCCTCGCGGGCGTTCTGCTGTCCGAATCGACCTTCAGGCACCAACTGGAGGCGGACATCGAGCCCTTCCGCGGCATCCTGCTCGGCATGTTCTTCATCGCGGTGGGCATGTCGCTTGATCTGCAGGTTGTCGCCGCCAACTGGCGGATGATCGCATTCTACGTCGTCGTCTACATGATGATGAAGGGCGCCGGCATCTACGTCGTCGCTCGCATCCTGCACGCCGGGCACCGCGAGGCCCTGGAACGCGCCGTGGTCATGGCCCAGGGCGGCGAATTCGCCTTCGTGCTCTACTCGTCAGCGCTCGCGGTCGGCATCATCGACGGTGAAGCCAACGCCGTCCTGACTGCCATCATCATTATCTCGATGGTGCTCACCCCGCTCGCCATCACGGTGCTGCGCCGTTTCACGCCACGCGACGAGCAATCGCTGGAAGGCGTCGATGTGGCGCAAGAACTGAGCGGAAGCGTGCTGGTCATCGGCTTTGGCCGCTTCGGCCAGATCGCCAGCCAGCCGCTATTGCTGCGCGGCATCGATGTCTCGATCATCGACAACGACGTCGAGATGATCCAAGCGGCGGCCGACTTCGGCTTCAAGGTCTATTATGGCGACGGTACCCGCCTCGACATCCTGCATGCGGCCGGTGCGGGCCGGGCACGCGCGGTCCTGATCTGCGTCGACAAGGAAGAAGTCGCGGTGCGCATTGCCGAGCACATGAAGGCGGAATTTCCGCTGGTGCCGGTGCTGGCGCGCGCATTCGATCGCGGCACCGCGATCCAGTTGATCCGGGCGGGCGTAGCCTACCAGTTGCGCGAGACATTCGAATCGGCGCTGCTGTTCGGCGGCACGACCCTAGAACAGCTCGGCGAAGACCCAAGCACGGTTGCCGAAGTGATCGAAGACGTGCGTGCCCGCGACGCCGCGCGCCTCGATACGCAGATAGCCGGCGACATTCGGTCGGGCCGCGACTACCTGCAGGGCAACATCCCCGCCCCCGTGCCGGCACCGCTCACCCCGCCGCGCCGCAGCGCCAAGGCGCTCAACGAAGAGGCGGCAGACGCGCTCAGCAAGAAGGCGATCGAACAGGCTGAAAGGAAGTGACGATGACCCAAGTGGACAGGAAGCGGGCGACCGAAGTGGTCACCTACTGGCGCGAAGCCGGTGTCGAGAAGTGGTTCTACAAGGACGCGATGTTCGACGACCACTTTCGCGAGACCTTTGGCGACCTGCATATGGCCGCGGCCAAGCGCCAATGCGATGCCTGGGCGGACGACGCCGAAGGCGCGCTGGCGCTGATGATCCTGCTCGACCAGTTTCCGCGCAATTGCTTCCGAGGTTCGGGCCACATGTACGCGACCGACCCGCTGGCCCGGCATTTCGCCCGCAAGGCGGTGGCCGACGGCCATGATCTCGCCACCGAAGGCCCCATCCGCGTCTTCTTCTACCTGCCGTTCTCGCATTCCGAGACGCTGGCGGACCATGACATTCCGCTGGAGCGCTCGACAGCCCTGGGTGGCGATTTCATGAAGCATGCCATCGGGCACCGCGATATCGTCGCCCGGTTCGGCCGCTTCCCGCACCGAAACTTCATCCTGGGGCGCGACTCGACCGAGCAGGAACTGGCGTTCCTGGAAAGCGGCGGCTTTTCCGGCTGATTCTGTCTAGAGCGCCGTGCGTCCGAATGGACGCACAAAGGACGCTCTAACTTACTGAGTTGGCGCATCGTGCTTTCCGAAAATCGGGTCCGATTTTCGGGCCGATCCGCTAAAGCTCGATCCGCATCAGCGGCCGGCCGGGCTTGCGCTCGGCCGCGCGCACGAAGCCGGCTTGCTCGAACACGCGGGTCGAACCGACGAAAAGCCCGACCGAGCGCGAATCCTTGGATTGATCCATGGGGCAGGCTTCCAGCAAGCGCGCGCCTGATCGGCGGGCAAACTCCATGCCGGCGCCAACGAGCCTGTGGGTGAGGCCCGCGCCGCGCGCCTTGGAGCGCACGAAGAAGCACGAGATCGCCCAGACTTCCGGGTCGCCGGCATCCATGGGGTCGAGCGGCGCCGATCCCCTGCCCGCATTGTTGAATTCAGGCACGTCGGCGCGTGGGCCTATCTGCATCCAGCCGACCGCCTGGCCATCCTGGAACGCCAGCAGACCCGGTGGCGGACCGGCCTCTATCCGAGACTTGATGTGGTCCTTGTTGCGCTCGCGGCTGCTTTGCCGGCGCGCTGCCGGCGGCAGGCGAAAATAGGTGCACCAGCAACCGTAGCAAGCACCCTGCTTGCCAAACAGATCCTCGAAATGCGGCCAGAGTTCAGGTGTCACCGGCAAGATGTCATCAGACACGGGACAGCTCCCCAACGCCGCCTTGTCCCGGCGGGCAGGCTGGCATAAAATCACGATTGTTCTCTTTATGTTCGCAGCGAAGGCGATGCCTGTCAACGATCCCAGCCACGGTTTCTGCCGCGACTGCCTTGCCCTTCAACGCGGCGCGGGCCCGCGTTGCCATGCCTGCGGCAGTCCGCGCCTGCTGCGCCACGCCGAACTGTACAGGCTGCACCTCGCCCATATCGATTGCGACGCTTTCTACGCCGCCGTCGAGAAACGCGACAATCCTGAACTGAAGGACAAGCCTGTCATCATCGGCGGCGGCAAGCGCGGCGTGGTCTCGACGGCCTGCTACATCGCGCGCATCCATGGCGTGCGCTCGGCGATGCCGATGTTCAAGGCGCTCGAAGCCTGCCCCGAAGCGGTCGTGGTTAAGCCTGATATGGAGAAATACGTGCGCGTCGGCCGCGAGGTGCGCGCGATGATGCAGGCGCTGACGCCGCTGGTCGAGCCGCTATCGATCGACGAGGCGTTCCTTGACCTCTCCGGCACCGAGCAATTGCACGGGCTGCCGCCGGCGCTGGTGCTCGCCCGCTTCTCGGTGGCGGTGGAGAAGGAAATCGGCATCTCCGTTTCCGCCGGGCTGTCCTACTGCAAATTTCTGGCGAAAGTCGCCTCCGACCTGCGCAAGCCGCGCGGTTTCGCCGTCATCGGCGAGGCCGAAGCCGCGAGCTTTCTCGCGCCGCAGCCGGTGACGATGATCTGGGGCGTCGGCAAGGCTTTTGCCGCGACGCTGGAGCGCGACGGCATTCGCAGCATCGGCCAGTTGCAGCGCATGGACCTGGGCGACCTGATGCGGCGATACGGCACGATGGGCAGCCGACTCTACCATTTGGCGCGCGGACAGGACGAACGCCGGGTGTCGCCGGACCAGGAGGCGAAAAGCGTCTCGGCCGAAACGACCTTCGACACGGACCTGGCGACCTCGGAGGACCTGGTTCCGGTGCTCAGGGCCCTGTCGGAAAAAGTCTCGGCGCGCCTCAAGAAAGCAGGCATCGCTGGCCGCACAGTGGTGTTGAAACTGAAAACCCAGGACTTCAAGCTTCGCACCCGCAACCGCCAGCTGGCTGATCCGACGCGGCTCGCCGACCGCATTTTCCAGACCGGCATGCAACTGCTGTCGAAAGAAACCGACGGCACCAAGTACCGCCTGCTCGGCATCGGCGTGAGCGACCTGTCGGACGACGACCGCGCCGACCCGCCTGACCTCGTCGACCTCCAGTCGCGCAAACGCGCCTTGGCGGAAGGGGCTATGGATGCCCTGCGTGACAAGTTCGGCCGCAAGGCGGTCGAGACCGGCTACACCTTCGGCAAGGGCCGCAACGCCCATCCGCCCGAACCGCTGGACGAATAGCTGCGCCGGGACGCGCTACGCGGCCTTCTGGACGGAAGACACGGCGCCCATGTTGTCGACGATGCAGACGTAGCGCTGGCCGGACGCATTGAGCTCGACCTGGTAGCGTGTGGCGTCAAGTTGCTGGGATCCGACGGGCAGCACCTTGTTGGCGTCGACACCGGCCGAGGTGGCTGCCGCGCTGGCGCAGGTCAGCTGCAGGTCGGCCGGTGCTGTCTGAACGGTGGTCCGCGCCATGTCCTGCGGCTCTGGCGCGGTCGAACTGCACCCGACAAGTGCTGCGCCTGCCACCAGAAAAGTCACAGAAAGAAAAATCGCTCGCATGTCGTCCCCTCGATCGTTGCGCCGGATTTTCGGAACCTCCGCGGTCACACTCCCTTGTAGAGCGCGGCCCCCTGCATCAGCACGACAACCTTGGCGCCGACCTGCACCTGGGCGTGCAAGTCGACAATGTCGTCGTTGTTCATGCGAATGCAGCCCGACGAGACATCGAGACCGATCGTCCAGGGCTCGGGCGTGCCATGGATGCGGTAGATGGTGTCCTGATCGCCCTGGTAGAGATAGAGCGCGCGCGCGCCGAGCGGATTGTCAGGGCCGCCCGGCATGCCGCCGGCGAACTTCGCGGCATTCGGATCGCGCGCCACCATCTCGGCCGGCGGCGTCCAGGTTGGCCATTCCGCGGTCCGCCCGACGCGGACGATGCCAGCCCAGCCAAATCCCTCGCGGCCGACGCCGATGCCGTAGCGCACGGCCTTCAGGCCGGGCAATACGAGATAGAGAAAATGCTGGTTGCCGTCGATGATGATGGTGCCCGGCTTCTCGGCCGTACGGAACGGAACGATCTGGCGGCGGAACGCATCGGGGACCTGGCCATGGGCGGCATAATACTGGCGCGCCTTCTTGCGGTCGTAGTTGATCCATTTGTGCGTCTTGGGATCGAAAATCTGCGTGGTCGGTCCGACCTGCGCCAATGCCACTCCGAGCCCGACCGCCGTGAACAATGCCGCGGCCCAGCCCAGCCTCGCGTTCCGACGCAGCGTCCCTGCCATGCGCGTACCCCTCTCAGGCCCTTGCGGGCGTCACTGCATCCATCCCTTGACGCGATCCGGGTGCGCAGCGACCCATTCGCGCGCGTAGTCCGATGGCGACTTGCCGTCGACCTCGATGGCGTAGCTCATCGCCGTGATCTCGTCGGGCGCAAAGTCGACCTTGTCGAGGAACTTCGCCACCTGCGGCAGGCGGCTGGCCAGCGAACTCGCATAGGCAACGCTGAAGCTCGATGGTTTCCACGCCACCGGCGCACTGGATTTGGACAGCCACATCGGATCGTCGGCCTGGAGCACGACATTCCATTTGGCCGGGTCGAAAGCCGGCTCGGTCAGCCGCTTGATTTCGTGCAGCTGGAATACGTGGTGCGGGCTGTAGCAATAGAAGACGATCGGCCTGTCGGTGGCAACCGCGGCATCGACGCCGGACATGCCGACTTCCTCGGGCATCTCGAGCAGCGTCATGGTGTTGGCGTAGCCGTAGCTCTTGGCGCGGATCTGCTCGACGTCGGTCGACAGCCAGCCGCGCGCGCCGATCCACATCTCGCCCTTGCCGTCGCCATCGGTGTCGAACAGCTTGGCCTTGGCCGGGTCGGTCAGGTCGGCGACGTCGCGCACGCCGAGATCATAGGCCTTCTTGGTGACGCAAAGCCCCTGCGTCGCCGCCACATTGTGAGGCGCGAGATGGATCGTGCCGCGATCGGTGGCGTATTTCTGGACCAGCGGATCGAAGTTCGGCCGCCAGACCTCGGGATAGACGTCGACTGCGCCGCTATCCATGCCGGTGAAGGCGATCAGCGTGCCCATCTCCTGGACATCGACCCTGATTTTCAGCGCATCCTCGAGCGCGACCTTCATGATATTGGCGGACGCCTGGCCCGACGGCCAGCTTGGCATGGCGACGACCAGATCGGCCGAATGTGCGTGGAGGATACCTCCCGCAAGCACAGCCGTAACGCAGACACCTTGCAATAGGGCCTTCATGTTGACCGCCAGTCTCGTTTCCGCTGCAGGCAGGATTTCTGCATAAAGCGGTTGTGTCAAGCGAGCTTCTCGCCAGATGGCCTGGCCGGCGTTACCGGACTCAAGCTAGACAGGCCGACATTCCATTATGCTGATGCGTGGGCCTGTATCGAATACTCGCGCCAGCGCGAACCCGGAAGCTTCGTAGAGCCGGCCATATTCTTCGGTGGTGCGCTCCTGCCCGCCGGGAACGGCCAGCATGTTGAGATCGGCAAATTTGGCCCGGGCGCCCTCGTTACGCGGAGCCAGTATGCTTTCCAGCACGAGCAGCTTGCCGTCCGGCTCAATCGAGCGCCGACTGCTTTTCAGCACCGCAAGGGAACGTTCGTCATCCCAATCGTGCAATATCCATTTCATCAGATGCCCGTCCGCACCTTCGGGCACCGAGGCAAAGAAGTCGCCGGCTACCACCTGGCAACGATCGGCGACAGCCCCGATCGTTGCAGCGGCACCTGCCACCACCTGCGGCTGATCGAACAAAACGCCGTTGAGATGCGGATTGACAGCGAGGATGGCGGCCAGCAACACGCCTTGCCCGCCGCCGACATCCATCAGCGTCTTGAACCCACTGAAATCATAGGCTTCCAGCACCGCGGCCGCGACCGGGGGCGCAAATGACGACATGGCGCTGTCGAAGATCGCCGATTCCTCCGGCTGCCTGGCGCGATAATCCCAGACGCCCATGCCATAGGCGTGATGAAAGGCATTTTCTCCGGTTCGGACGCTGTGCAGCAGATCGCTCCACGCCTGGCGATAGTAGGGCCGCTCGACCATCCGCGCCCATGGCGCGACCGAATGCGGTGCGTCGGAGCGCAGGGCACGGCCCAACGGCGCCAGCGTAAAGCTGCGCCCTTCGCCTTCATGAAACACGCCGACAGACGCCAACGCACGCAGCAGACGGTAGAGCGATTGCGGATGCGCGGCCGTCATTGCGGCCAACTCGTCGCTCGTTCGGGCGCCCTCGCCCAGACAGTCGGCGATGCCGAGCGTCGCAGCGACGCAGATCGCCTGCGACACCTGATACCCGTTGATCATCTGCATGAGTTCTGCGGCTGCGGTCTCCTCGTCCATGACGACGTCCCCGAATGCCAAGATAAGCGCGCTCGAAAATACCAGCATCTTCTTTTGGCAGCAACGCGCCGTATTCGCGTTCAGAAAACTCCCGTTGGCCTGCCTGTCTTGCTCCTCTCCGGCGGTCCCAGAGCAAGACAGGCTGTTCGGTGGCGATTGCCGGCGGCGAACTCATGGGAGACTGGAAATACGCAATTGGCCGCAAAACGCGTCCCTTTCAGCCGATAGAAAGTTCGCGCTTCGAATCCGTATTTCGGCTCAACGTATTGTACAGTAAGACTTTTCCGATCCGACTAGACCAACTCGACCTCGACGACCCCCGGCACGGCGCGCATGGCCGAAGCGATCGAGGGGGTGATGCGGTAGCGGTTGGGCAACTCGATTTCGATCTCGCCCTGGCCCTCGCCCTTGAGCACGATGAAACTGACTTCGCCTTCGCCGCGGGTCGTCAGATGGTTCGACAAGGTGCCGAGCGGGGCAGCGTCGCGGACGAAGATGCGCAGCGTCTTTTGCACCCGGCTGGCCTCCTCCTCCAGGGATTGCACCGTCTGGATGCGCAGGTTGACGCCTTCGGGACGGTTTTCTGCTTGCACCGTGATGACCACCGATTTGCCCGGCTCGAGCAGGTCGCGGTATTGCGCCAGAGCCTCCGAAAACAGCACGGACTCGTACTGTCCGGAAACATCCGAGAACTGGATGACGCCCATCTTGTTGCCGGTCTTGGTCTTGCGCTCCTGCTTGGTGGAAACCGTTCCGGCCAGACGCCCGGCCGTAGCGCCGCGCTTCACGGCGGCCTCGAAATCGGTCCAGTTCTGGACGCGCATCTTCTCCAGCGCTGCCTTGTACTCGTCGAGCGGGTGGGCCGAGAGATAGAAGCCCACCACCTGGAACTCACGGTGCAGGCGATCGGCCGGCAGCCACGCATCGGCCTGGGGCAAATGCAGCACAGGGGCCTGGCCGGAGAAGGCGCTGCCGAAGATGTCGGACTGGCCGAGCGTGGCGTTCTCATGCGCCAGCGACGCCAGACCCATCATGCGCTCGATGCCGGCCATCAGCGATGCCCGCTCGTAACCGAAGCAATCGAATGCGCCCGCCATGATCAGGCTTTCGAAGACGCGCTTGCCGACGATCTTCGGATCGATGCGCTCGCAGAAATCGGCAAGGCTGGCAAAGGGCTTCTCGGTGCGTTTGGCAACGATGTGCTGGACTGCTGCCTCGCCGACACCCTTGATGGCGGCAAGCGAATAGAAGATCTTCTTCTCGCCGACCTCGAAGTCGCGGAAGCTTGTCATCACCGACGGCGGTACGACTTCGATGCCAAGGCGCATGGCGTCCAGGCGGAAGTCGTTGAGCTTGTCGGTGTTCGCCATATCGTAGGTCATCGAGGCCGCGAGGAACTCGACCGGGTAATGCGCCTTCAGATAGGCGGTCTGGTAGGAGACGATGGCGTAGGCGGCGGCGTGCGACTTGTTGAAGCCGTAGTCGGCGAACTTGGCCAGCAGATCGAAAATGGCGTTGGACTGGGGCTTGGAGACGCCCTTTTCGATCGCACCGGTGACGAAGCGCTCGCGCTGCTTGTCCATCTCGGCGCGGATCTTCTTGCCCATGGCGCGGCGAAGAAGGTCGGCTTCGCCAAGCGAATAGCCCGACAGCTCCTGCGCGATCTGCATGACCTGCTCCTGGTAGACGATGACCCCTTGGGTCTCCTTCACCAGATGGTCGATCATCGGATGGATCGAGGCGATTTCCTCCTCGCCGTGCTTACGGTTGTTGTAGGTCGGAATGTTCTCCATCGGGCCCGGGCGGTAGAGCGCCACCAGCGCGATGATGTCCTCGACGCGGTCGGGCTTCATACCGATCAGCGCCTTGCGCATGCCGGCACTTTCAACCTGGAAGATGCCGACGGTCTCACCGCGCGACAGCATGGCGTAGGTCAAGGGGTCGTCGAGCGGGATCAGCGCCAGGTCGATGTCGACGCCGCGTCGGCTGATGAAATACAGCGCCTTTTGCAGCACCGTCAGCGTCTTCAGGCCGAGGAAGTCGAACTTCACCAGGCCGGCCTGCTCGACATATTTCATGTTGAACTGGGTGACCGGCATGTCCGAGCGCGGGTCGCGGTACATCGGCACCAGTTCCGACAGCGGCCGGTCGCCGATGACGATGCCGGCGGCGTGGGTCGAGGCGTGGCGATAGAGCCCTTCCAGCTTCTGCGCCATTTCGAGCAGAGTCTGGACGATCGGCTCGCGCTCGGCCTCCTCAGCGAAACGCGGCTCGCCTTCGATCGCCTGGGCCAGCGTCACCGGATTGGCCGGGTTCTGCGGCACCATCTTGGTGAGCTTGTCGACCTGGCCGTAGGGCATCTGCAAGACGCGGCCGACGTCGCGCAGCACGGCGCGCGCCTGCAGCGTTCCAAAGGTAATGATCTGGCCGACCTGTTCGCGGCCATACTTGCCCTGGACGTAGCGGATAACCTCTTCGCGCCGGTCCTGGCAGAAGTCGATGTCGAAGTCGGGCATCGAAACGCGATCAGGGTTGAGGAAGCGCTCGAACAGCAGCGAAAAGCGCAGCGGGTCGACGTCGGTGATGGTCAGCGCATAGGCGACCAGCGAGCCCGCGCCCGAGCCGCGGCCCGGCCCGACGGGAATGCCCTGCTGCTTGCCCCATTTGATGAAGTCGGCAACGATCAGGAAATAGCCCGGAAATTTCATGCGCTCGATGATGCCGAGCTCGTATTCCAGCCGTTCCCTGTATTGCTCCGGCGTATAGCCTTCGGCCAGGCCGCGCGTCGCCAGGCGCATGGCGAGACCGTCATGGGCTTGCCGGGTCAACTCGGCGGCTTCGGCCGCCACCGCTGCATCGGCGTCGGCGATGTCGCCGCCGGTGAAGCGCGGCAGGATAGGGTTGCGGTTCCTGGGGTAGTAGGAGCAACGCCGGGCGATCTCGACCGTATTGTCGATCGCTTCGGGCAGATCGGCAAAAAGCTCCGACATCTCCTTTTGCGACTTGAGGAAATTGTCCGGCGTCAACCTGCGCCTGTTGTCTTCGGCCACGACCGAGCCCTCGGCAATGGCGATGAGCGCGTCATGTGCCTCATAGTCGCCGCGCGACGGGAAGAACGCCTCGTTTGTCGCCACCAGCGGCAGGCGGTGGCGGTAGGCCAGTTCGAGGGTCGCAGCCTCGATGCCTCGATCATAACCGGCCAGCCGTTCGATCTCGACATAAAGCCGGTCACCAAAGATCTCCTGCAGGCTGAGCAGGCGGCTCTCGGCAACGGCCGCATGATCGCTCTTGATGGCCGAGCCGATCGGCCCACGCGGGCCGCCCGTCAGGCAGATGATGCCCTCCGCCGATGCCCCAAGCCAGTCGAGGGTCGCATGCACGGGGTCGCCCGGCGGCGTTTCGAGATAGAGCCGACTGACCAGCCGGACCAGATTGGCGTAGCCCACCTCCGTCGCGGCGATCAGTGCAACGGGCAAAAGCTCAAGCGCCGCCTTGAATACCGGCCCACGCTGCGCGGGGTCGGCAGCTTCGGCGAAGTCGATGTCGACCTGGCAGCCGATCAGCGGCTGCACGCCATCCTTGGTCGCCTTCTGGGCGAACTCCAGCGCCCCGAACAGGTTGTTGCTGTCGGTGACCGCAATCGCTGGCGCTTCGTCCTTGACGGCATGGCCGACGACCTTGCCGAGCGGCAGCGCGCCTTCCAGCAGCGAATAAGCGGAGTGAACGCGCAGATGAATGAACGTTCGCTCGGAAGCCTCTGGCTTTTCAGCTGCTTTTAACGCTTCGCGCTTGAGTGGATCGCGCGGGAGCCTGTCACTCGCCATCGAATCGTTCGCCTCGGTAAGGGGTATTTCGGTGCCATGTTCGGCCACGCCCACCGGCATGTCCATCCCGCAAGGGGTCGCGCCGGCAACGGCTTGTGGAGTACCATGGCGTCCGCCGCATGGCGACACCGCAGCGTCGCCTTGGCGGTTGATCGCCGGCGCAAAACCTGAAACCTTGCCGGCGGAGTTTTGCCCCCCTGAAATCTAGTGAAGGACGTTCATCATGAAAACCCGCGCCGCTGTCGCCGTCGGAGCCGGAAAGCCGCTCGAGATCATGGAGGTCGACCTTGAAGGGCCGCGCGAGGGCGAGGTGCTGGTCGAGATCAAGGCGACCGGCATCTGCCACACCGACGAGTTCACGCTGTCGGGCGCCGATCCCGAAGGCATCTTTCCGGCGATCCTCGGTCATGAGGGCGCTGGCGTGGTCGTCGACGTCGGCAAGGGCGTAACCTCGCTCAAGAAGGGCGACCACGTCATCCCGCTCTACACGCCCGAATGCCGCTCCTGCCCGTCCTGCCTGTCGCGCAAGACCAACCTGTGCACCGCGATCCGCTCGACGCAAGGGCAAGGCCTGATGCCGGATGGCTCCAGCCGCTTCTCGATCGGCAAGGACAAGATTTTCCACTACATGGGCTGCTCGACCTTCTCGAACTTCACCGTGCTGCCGGAGATCGCGCTCGCCAAGGTCAACCCGGACGCGCCCTTCGACAAGATCTGCTACATCGGCTGCGGGGTGACGACCGGCATTGGCGCCGTCATCAACACGGCCAAGGTCGAGATCGGCGCAACCGCGATCGTCTTCGGTCTCGGCGGCATCGGCTTGAACGTCATCCAGGGGCTCAGGCTCGCGGGTGCCGACATGATCATCGGCGTCGATCTCAACAACGACAAGAAGGCGTGGGGCGAGCGCTTCGGCATGACCCATTTCGTCAACCCGAAGGAGGTCGACGGCGACATCGTTCCCTATCTCGTCAACATGACCAAGCGGGGTGCCGACCAGATCGGCGGCGCCGACTACACCTTCGACTGCACCGGCAACGTCAAGGTGATGCGCCAGGCGCTCGAAGCCAGCCATCGCGGCTGGGGCGAGTCGATCGTCATCGGTGTCGCCGGTGCCGGCCAGGAGATCTCGACGCGGCCGTTCCAGCTGGTCACCGGCCGGACCTGGAAGGGCACCGCCTTCGGCGGCGCGCGCGGCCGCACCGACGTGCCGAAGATCGTCGACTGGTACATGGAGGGCAAGATCCAGATCGACCCGATGATCACGCATACGCTCAAGCTCGAAGACATCAACAAGGGTTTCGACCTGATGCATGCCGGCGAGAGCATCCGGAGCGTGGTGGTCTACTGATGCGTGATATCGCATACGAGGTCGACGTCAGGCGCCTGGACGAACTGTCTCCACGCGACCTCTATGCGATGTTGAAGATGCGCATCGAAGTCTTTGTCGTCGAACAGAAATGCGCGTTTCCCGAACTGGACGGCAAGGATCCCGAGGCGCTGCACCTCAGGCTGCTTGCCGGCAGCGAACTGCTGGCAAGCACGCGCATCATCGCCCCGTCAGGCACAGACGATCCGGCCTATATCGGCCGGGTCGTGGTCTCTCCCGATCATCGCGGCAAGCGGCTCGGCGACAGGCTGATGGCCGAATCCATCGCCGCCTGCGAGCGGCTGTTTCCGGCTCGTCCGATCGCGTTGTCGGCGCAGAGCCATCTCGAAAAGTTCTATGGCGCCTTCGGCTTCGACACGGTGTCGGAAGAATATCTCGAGGACGACATCCCGCATATCGACATGCTCAGGCTGGCACCAGGTAGCGGCGCGTAGGGTGAAGGAGACCGCCGAGACGTCAGCGCCATAGGTGCCACCCCGGAGTTCACCATGCCTGGCATCGACCTTCTCCTCCCATTTACCGCGGTTGATGGCATGTGCCATGCTTGACCCCGCTCTCGTTGGACGGGACCGACCTTGGCCAACGCCTCAGGGACAGTGACTGAATGAGCCCTACGCATCCTGTCATCTACGTCGACGCCGACGCCTGCCCGGTGAAAAACGAGGTGGTGAAGGTGGCCGAGCGGCTGGAACTCGTCGTCACCTTTGTGTCCAATGGCGGCCTGAGACCGTCACGCGACCCGATGATCCGCAACGTCGTTGTGTCGAAGGGGGCCGATGCAGCAGACGACTGGATCGTCGAAAACGCCAAGGCCAACGACATCGTCATCACCGCCGACATTCCGCTGGCAAGCCGTGCGGTCCAGCTCGGCGCCCATGTGCTCGGCCCGACCGGCAAGCCGTTCACCCCTGAAAACATCGGCATGGCCGTCGCCATGCGCGACCTCAAGCAGCATCTGCGCGAGACAGGCGAGAGCAAGGGCTACAACGCCAGCTTTTCGGCGCAGGACCGCTCGCGCTTTCTCGGGGCGCTCGACCTGATGGCGCGGCGCGCGCTCAAGACGGCGCCAGCCGCATGAAGCCGTTCAAGCGTCACGTCATATTCCTGATCAGCGCAGCAGTCGGCTTTTCCGCCCTCGTCATTGCCTTGCTGCTCAAGCAGCCGCTGGTCTACGCCATCGGCCCGAACGTGTTCTTCATCACCTATGCGGCGCTGATGCTGCATCAGATTCCGCTGCTCGACGCCAACTATCTGAGCCGGCGCGCGCAGGAAGCGGACGAGCCGCTGGCGCTGATCTACGCGATCACGCTGGTCATCGTGGCGGTGGCCGTCGGCTCGCTGTTCATGCTGATCAACGCCAAGGAAGTGGCCAGCCCGACGGCGCTGGTGTTTTCGATGATCTCGCTGCCGCTCGGCTGGTTCACCATCCATGCGATGGCAGCACTGCACTACGCGCACCTGTTCTGGCGCGGCGACGCCAAGGACGCTGCCTCGACCCGCGCCCACAAGCCCGTCGGCGGGCTGCTGTTTCCGTTGACCGATCGCCCCATTGGCTGGGACTTTCTCTACTTCGCGGTGGTGATCGGCATGACCGCGCAGACCGCCGATACGAACATTTCCAGCACTGCGATGCGCAAGGCCGTTCTTGCCCACTCGATCCTGTCGTTCTTCTTCAACACCGCCATCGTGGCCGCCGCCGTCAACCTGATCGTATCGCTTCCGAACTAGGCGGTTGTTTCGACGTGCCGTTCCCGCGGCAAGCCGTGTCCTCATTCACGAGATTATCATCTGCCACCGCGAAACCGATTCGGCATGCTGCACGTAATTTGACCAAGGCAGGCGCATTGCGGCCAAACGAGCCGCAGCCCAGCCTGGAGGTCAGCGACGATGACGATGCAGGCACTCAACGTGCGCGACGACGCCAGTACGCCGGCGGACGCATCGTCTGACACGCTCGTCTACCGCCAGACGCGCTGGACGCGGCTGACCCACTGGCTGTGGGCCACTTGCCTGTTCTTCCTGCTGCTCAGCGGCCTGCAGATCTTCAACGCGCACCCATCGCTCTACATCGGCAAGCAATCCGGTTTCCAGTTCGACAACAGTGTGCTCGTCATCGGCGCTGCGGATGAGGAAACAGGAACAATCGGTTACACCGAGATATTCGGGTATCGATTCAACACGTCGGGCGTGCTCGGCCTGTCGGGATCGACCGCCAATCCACGCGCCCGCGCCTTCCCGGCATGGGCAACGATCCCGTCCGGCCAGGATCTCGCCACCGGCCGCGTCGTGCACTTCTTCTTTGCCTGGGTCCTGTCAGGCACGCTGCTCGTCTGGCTCGCTGCGAGCCTCTGGAGCGGCCATCTGCGCCGCGACCTTGCGCCAACCGTCGAAGACCTGCGCCGGCTACCGGCTGATATCGCCGACCACGCCAGGCTGCGACTTCACCACAGCCGCGACTACAACACGCTGCAGAAGCTCGCCTATGGCGGCGTGCTGTTCGTGCTGCTGCCGCTGATGATCGTCACGGGACTGGCCATGTCACCGAGCATGAACGCGGCGGTACCGTTCCTGACCGACATGCTCGGCGGGCGGCAGACGGCGCGCACGATCCATTTTGCCATCATGCTGCTGCTGGTCGGCTTCTTCGTCATCCACATGCTGATGATCCTGGCCGCAGGCCCGATCAACGAACTGCGCTCGATCATAACCGGCTGGTACCGCATCGATCCCGCCGAAGATCGCGACGACCAGGCCAGGGGAGGCAACTGACATGGCCGGCTTCCAACTCACACGCCGGCGCTTCCTGACAGCGACGTCGCTTGGCCTCTCAGGTGCCGTGCTGTCGGGATGCGATGCGTTCGACTTTCTCCAGGATCGCGACAGCGCGGCCCGCAGCGTGCTGGAAAGCGCCAACGACCTCACCTATCGCGCCCAGCGGTTGATCGCCGGGCGCAACAGCCTGGCACAGGAATACACAGAGGCGGATATCCGCCAGCCGCAAAGGCCGAATGGCATCACCGCGCCCGACGATTCCACCTACAAGTCGCTGCTGTCCAACGACTTCGCGGACTGGCGCCTGGAAGTGAGCGGGCTGGTCGAAAGGCCGCTGTCGCTGTCCCGCGATCTGCTCATCAACATGCCGTCGCGCACCCAGATCACGCGTCACGACTGCGTCGAGGGCTGGAGTTGCATCGCCAAATGGACCGGCGTGCCAATGGCCCTGCTGCTCGACGCCGCCGTGGTCAAGCCGAATGCCCGCTATGTCGTCTTCCACTGCCTCGACACGATCGAGCGCAGCCTCTCCGGCGACGTCAAATATTATGGCTCGATCGACCTGATCGACGCCCGCCATCCGCAGACGATCCTCGCCTACGGCCTGAACGGCAAGCCGCTGCCGGTCGAGAACGGCGCACCGCTCAGGGTGCGGGTCGAGCGCCAGCTCGGCTACAAGATGCCGAAATACATCCACAAGATCGAGCTGGTTGATAGTTTCGGCGCCATGGGGCTGGGCAAGGGCGGTTATTGGGAAGATCGGGGCTATGACTGGTACGGTGGTATCTAGCATGACCACGGGTAGGCAATCGACTACCCAATAGTGTGGGGATCAGCCTTCCAACCAGCGAATAAGCGCTATGCTTACAGGTGACAAAGGCTTGTGCTTGGGATATTGACGACTCGTCGAGGGCCTTTACCGGCTCTACCTGTTTGCGGGAGAGAACAGCGAAAGCTGTCGCCGAAGGGGAAATCGCCCGAAATCTCTCAGGCAAAAGAACCGTAGACGGGAAAGACACTCTGGAAAGTCGGGACTTTGATCCCGCGCCGAAGGTGTAAGCGCTGCCGACAGAGATCCGGGGCGCGAGTCTCTCAGGCTTCAGACAGAGGGGCACGGAATGGCCGCCGCAGCGGCTGGACACGTGCGACTCTGGAGAAGACATGACGGGCGACAATACCAATCAACTACCCCTTGCAGACCTGCATTCCGCTGCCGGTGCGCGCTTTGGCGCCTTTGCCGGCTGGAACATGCCACTGACCTATCCCGCCGGCGTGATGAAGGAGCACCTTCATACCCGCGAGCATGTCGGCCTGTTCGACATTTCGCACATGAAGCTGTTCGTGGTCAGCGGACGCGGCGCCGCCGACCTGCTCAACCGCGCCTGCCCGCTCGATGCGCGTGCTCTTGAGCTGCGTCAGTCGAAGTACACATTCTTCCTGACCGACGCTGCCGGCATCATCGACGACCTGATCATCACCCGCCTCGGCGACGAGCGCTTCATGGTGGTGGCAAATGCCGGCAATGCCGCAACCGACGAGGCGCATCTGCGCGCACTCGCCAAGGACTTCGACGCCACCATCGAGCCGCTCGACCGCGTCTTCATTGCGATCCAGGGCCCTGAATCGGCAGACGTGCTCGAAAAGGCCGGCATAACCACCAATGAGTTGTTCTTCATGCAGGGCTTCGAGCCTCGCGCCAACTGGTTCATGAGCCGCTCCGGCTACACCGGCGAGGACGGTTTCGAGATCGGCCTGCCGGAAGCCGATGCGCGCCAACTGCTCGGCAAGCTGCTTTCCGACGAGCGCACCATGTGGGTCGGCCTTGCCGCCCGCGACAGCCTGCGCCTCGAAGCAGGGCTCTGCCTGCATGGCAACGACATCACCCCCGACAACGACCCGGCAAGCGCCGGCCTGATGTGGGCGATCCCCAAGGACCTGCGCGCCGACGGCAACTTCATCGGCCGCGCCGCCCTTGCGACGATCCTCGCCGACGGCGCCAAGGAAAAGCGCGTCGGCCTGAAGCCCGAGGGTCGCCAGCCGGTTCGCTCTGGTGCTGAACTGTTCGACGCCGACGGCCAGCTGATCGGCCGCGTTACCTCGGGCGGTTTCGGTCCGTCGGCAGGTTTCCCCGTCGCCATGGGTTACGTCTCCGCGTCGCTGGCCAAGGCCGGCACCCGCGTCTTCGCCGACGTCCGCGGCACGAAGGTGCCTGTCGACGTCCATTCCCTTCCCTTCACGCAGCATCGCTACCGCAAAGGATAATTTCCATGACCAAGACCTATTTCACCGAAGACCACGAGTGGATCCGCGTTGAAGGCGACATCGCCACTGTCGGCATCACCGACTACGCCCAGGAACAGCTTGGCGACCTGGTCTTCGTCGACCTGCCGGAAACCGGCCGCAAGCTCGCCAAGGGCGACGTCGCCGTGGTCGTCGAGTCGGTCAAGGCCGCTTCGGACGTCTATGCGCCGATCGACGGCGACATCACCGAAGCCAACGCAACCCTCTCGTCTGACCCGGCCCTCGTCAACTCGGCGGCCACCGGCGACGGCTGGCTGTGGAAGATGAAGATCGCCAATGCGGGCCAGCTCGACGGCCTGATGGATGAAGCGGGCTACAAAGCCCATATCGGTTGACAGGATCGCCTGAGATGACCACTGCACCCTACCCCTTTTCGGCCCGCCACATCGGGCCCGGCGCGGCCGATACCCGCGCGATGCTCGCCGCCATCGGCGTGCCTTCGGTGGAAACGCTGATTTCGCAAGCCGTGCCGAAGTCGATCCGGCTCGACCGCGCGCTGAACCTGCCTGCGCCGGCGACCGAGCATGAAGCGCTTGCCGAGCTCGGCGAGAAGATGGGCCGCAACAAGGTGCTGAAGAGCTTCATCGGCGCCGGCTATCACGGCGTCAATGTGCCGCCGGTCATCCAGCGCAACCTGTTCGAGAACCCGGCCTGGTACACCGCCTACACGCCCTACCAGGCCGAAATCAGCCAGGGCCGCCTTGAGCTGCTGTTCCACTTCCAGACGCTGGTCGCCGAACTCACCGGCCTGCCGGTGGCGTCAGCATCGCTGCTCGACGAAGCAACTGCCGTTGCCGAGGCCGTCGGCATCGCGCTACGCCATCACCGCGACAAGCGCAGCCGCGTCGCCCTCGCCGGCACCCCGCATCCGCAGACGCTCGATGTCGTGCGCACCCGCGCCGAACCGCTGGGTACCGACATCGACGGCGAGACCATCGACGACAACACCGCTGCCCTGATCGTCTCCTGGCCCGACACCAATGGCGTCTATGGCGACCACAAGGCGGCGATCGAGAAGGCCAAGGCGGTCGGCGCCATCGTCATCTTCGTGTCCGACCCGCTCAGCCTGACCGTCACCGACGCGCCCGCCAGCCTCGGAGCCGACATCGCCGTCGGCTCGATGCAGCGCTTCGGCGTGCCGATGGGCTTCGGCGGCCCGCACGCCGCCTATTGCGCCGTCTCCGACAAGCTGACCCGCCTGATGCCGGGCCGCCTCGTCGGCCAGTCGGTCGACAGCAAGGGCCGTCCCGGCTATCGCCTGGCGCTCCAGACGCGCGAACAGCACATCCGCCGCGACAAGGCGACGTCGAATATCTGCACGGCGCAGGCGCTGCTCGCCAACATGGCGGCATCGTTTGCCATCTGGCACGGCCCGGCCGGCCTGCAGGCGATCGCCGAACGCGTGCATGGTCTGGCTAGCCGCCTGGCCGAAGGCCTGAAGGCATCAGGCGTGACCGTGTCCGGCACCGAGCGATTCGACACCGTGACTGTCGAAGCCAAGGGCAAGGCTGAAGCGATCGCGACAGGGGCCGAAAAGATCGGCCGCCTGCTGCGCGTTATCGACGCCGATCATGTCTCGGTCGCCTTCGACGAGGCCTCTGTAGAGGCCGACCTCGACGCGATTGCCGCGCTGTTCGGCGCAAAGGCGCCCAAGGAAGCCAAGCGCGCACTGCCCGGCAAGCCGCGCGGCAAGGATTTCCTGACCCAGCCGGTGTTCCACGAAAACCGCTCGGAAACGGAAATGATGCGCTTCTTGCGCCGGCTCGCCGACAAGGACCTGGCGCTCGACCGCGCCATGATCCCGCTCGGCTCCTGCACCATGAAGCTCAACGCTGCAGCCGAGATGATGCCGGTCAGCTGGCCGACGGTCGCCAACCTGCACCCCTTCGCGCCGACCAGCCACTCGCTCGGCTATCGCGCGATGACCGACGACCTCGAAGCCTGGCTGTGCGAAATCACCGGATTCGATGCCGTCAGCCTGCAGCCGAACGCCGGCAGCCAGGGTGAATATGCCGGCCTTCTGGCGATCCGCCGCTATCACCACGCGCGTGGCGAGACCCAGCGCAACATCTGCCTGATCCCGTCCTCGGCGCATGGCACCAACCCGGCAAGCGCGGCCATGGCCGGCATGGACGTGGTGGTCGTGCATTGCCTCGAAGATGGCGACATCGACGTCACCGACCTCAAGGTGAAGGCCGAACAGCACGCCGACAAGCTCGCGGCATTGATGTTCACCTATCCGTCGACGCACGGCGTGTTCGAGGAAGGCGCCCGCGACATCTGCGAGATCGTCCATTCCCACGGTGGCCAGGTCTATTTCGACGGCGCCAACCTGAACGCGATGGTCGCACTTTCGCGGCCTGCCGACATCGGCGCCGACGTCTGCCACATGAACCTGCACAAGACGTTCTGCATTCCGCATGGCGGCGGCGGCCCCGGCGTCGGCCCGATCGGTGTGAAGGCGCATCTCGCGCCCTTCGTGCCGGGCCATGTCGAAGCCGGCAGCGCGCATGCCGTCTCGGCTGCGCCCTTCGGCAGCGCCTCGATCCTGCCGATCACCTGGATGTACATCCGGATGATGGGCGCTTCGGGCCTGAAGCAGGCGACCGAACAGGCGATCCTCAACGCCAACTACATCGCCACCAAGCTCGAGGCGCACTATCCGGTGCTGTTCAAGGGCCGCAACGGCCGCGTGGCGCATGAGTGCATCCTCGACACCCGCGTTCTGAAGGACCGCGCCGGCATCACGGTCGAGGACATCGCCAAGCGCCTGATCGACTACGGCTTCCATGCGCCGACCATGTCCTGGCCGGTCGCTGGAACGCTGATGGTCGAGCCGACCGAATCCGAGCCGAAGCGCGAGATCGACCGCTTCATCGAGGCGATGGCGGCTATCGCGGCCGAGGCTGCCAAGGTCGAGAAGGGCGAATGGCCGAAGGATGACAATCCGCTGGTCAACGCCCCGCACACGGCAACCGAGACGCTGGCCAGCGAGTGGAAGCACCCCTACTCGCGCCTCGAGGCCGCCTATCCGGGTGGCGATCCAGACACTGTGGCCAAGTACTGGTCGCCGGTGTCGCGCATCGACAATGTCGCCGGCGACCGCAACCTGGTCTGCTCGTGCCCGCCGCTGACGGCGTATCTCGGCGCCGCCGAGTAATCCGCGCGGCCAACACCCTCATCGGCGGCGTACCTCACGGGCGCCGCCGATTTGACTCCTACCCTTGTTCAAATGCTTCCAGGCCGCACTCGGGCGGTTCGCCGGCGCAGTCAGGCAATCAGCAGCTCCGGCTCCCTGTATGTGTCGCTGCCTGGCGTCTCGGCGGTGGCGACGCGGTTCCTGCCGGCTCGCTTGGCGGCGTAGAGCGCGGCGTCGGCGCCGAGCAGCATTTGCTCGAGTCTCCTGATATCGTCGTCACCCAGGCATACCCCGATGCTGACGGTGCTCCTGAGGAGACCGAGCTTGGTGGCGACGACTTCGGCGCCGAAGGACGCACCGATCTTGCGCAGGATCTCGTAGGCGTCCAGCGCGCTCACGCCGGAAATGACGATGGCGAATTCTTCGCCGCCGAGCCGGAACACCTCAATGCCGTCACCGGCATAGCGCCTGACGACGTCGGCGAACCGCTGCAACACCCGGTCGCCGACCGCATGGCCGAAAACGTCGTTGGTTCGCTTGAAATGATCGAGATCGACCATGGCCAGCGCCATTTGCCGGCCGAACCCGGTGTCGCCATGCAGCGAATTCAGGGCGCGTCGGTTCATCAGCCCTGTCAGCGGATCGGTAAGCGTTTCCTCGGTCAGCCGGTTCTGGGTGCGCAGGTGGTGGAAGGAGATGGTCAGCGCGCCGAGCGCGGTCATACAGGCGACGACGACGACCGTGTTCAAGTCTTCGGCCCAGTTCCTGGGCACGCTGCCAAGCACCCACTGCTTCTGCTGGACGATGACGAAGGCGCACAGCGCGAACGATATGGCGCTGCTGCCGGTGAGCAGCGAGACTGGGGCCAGCACGCGGCGATCGACCTCAGTGCTGGTCCAGAAGGCTGCCGCCGTCATGACAAGAATGCCGGTCACCGCCAGATAAGCGATGACGAAACCGACGCCGTCGAAACCCGCTGCGGTCACCACCACCGTCAAGACGATGACGGCGGCCACCGGCAGGGCCGCAGGCTTCGCCCAGCCACGTTCGATGTACTGGTCGGAAGAGGTGAAAACGACGAAGAAGCCGGCGACAAGAAGCGCCAGCATCGCCTGCGCGAGCCACGGTGAGGCATCGCGTCCGTAAAGCCAAAAGGCGATGACATGGGAGACGAGAAGTAGTATCCCCACGGCCATCGTGAGAACGAAACGGGACTGACGCGCCGTCAGCCAGATCGCGACGAGCGTTCCGCTCAGGCATGCACCCGACAGGGCTGTGGCGAGCAGGAGGGAACCAAAGTCAAGCACGGGGGCGCGGCCTTCCTGATGTCCGAATGTTCGGGCAGCAGTTATTGGGCATTCAGGTTAGCCGCAACCTTACAGACCCGCTTCAATCGCCGTCTGGTCGCAGCGATTTCGGTTAGCGTTTACGAAAGGTTGCGCTGCCCTGGCCAATTTGGGCATATCGAACGGGCCGTGTACGAACAGATCAGGAACTGTTGCCGGAGCGGCAAAACTGGCAAACTCGACAAATGATTCGCAACACGGAAAAACCGTAGTGAGCATGGACGACAGCAACGACCTCTTCGGCAATCTCGACAAGCAGCCCGCGCGCCCGGTTTCACGCCCTGCGGATCCATTGGTCGCGGCGGCTGCTGCAGCCAAGCGCGCGGCGCCGGTCAAGGACGCCAGCGACAGCTACAGCGCTGCCGACATCGAGGTGCTCGAAGGCCTCGAGCCGGTGCGACGCCGTCCGGGCATGTATATCGGCGGCACCGACGAAAAGGCGCTGCACCACCTCTTCGCTGAAGTCATCGACAACTCCATGGACGAGGCCGTGGCCGGCCATGCGACCTTCATCGAAGTCGAACTCGATGCCGAGGGTTTCCTGACCGTCACCGACAACGGTCGCGGCATCCCGGTCGATCCCCACCCGAAGTTCAAGAACAAGTCGGCGCTTGAGGTCATCATGACCACGCTGCATGCCGGCGGCAAGTTCGACTCCAAGGTCTATGAGACCTCGGGCGGCCTGCACGGCGTCGGCGTCTCCGTCGTCAACGCGCTGTCCGACCAGCTCGAAGTCGAGGTAGCGCGCGGCCGACAGCTGTTCCGCCAGCGCTTTTCGCGCGGCGTCCCGCAGGGCGGGCTCGAAAGCCTGGGCGACGTGCATAACAGGCGCGGCACCAAGGTGCGCTTCCATCCCGACCCCGACATCTTCGGCAAGGGCGCGCATTTCGAGCCGGCCCGCATCTACAAGATGGCTCGCTCGAAAGCCTATCTGTTCGGCGGCGTCGAAATCCGCTGGAACTGCGATCCGGCGCTCATCAAGGAAAAGGACGAGACGCCGGCCAAGGCCGTGTTCCATTTCCCCGGTGGCCTCGGCGACTATCTCAAGGCCTATCTCGGCGACGAGATGCAGGTCACCCGCGAAATCTTCTCGGGCAAGAGCGAGAAGCAGAGCGGCCACGGCTCGGTCGAATGGGCCGTCACCTGGTTCGGCGGCGACGGCTTCGTCAACTCCTACTGCAACACCATCCCGACAGGCGACGGCGGCACCCACGAAATGGGCTTCCGCAACGTGCTGACGCGCGGCCTGCGCGCCTATGCCGATCTGGTCGGCAACAAGCGTGCCTCGATTGTCACCAGCGAAGACGTGATGATTTCCGCGGCCGGCATGCTGTCGGTGTTTATCCGCGAACCGGAATTCGTCGGCCAGACCAAGGACAAGCTCGCCACCGTCGAGGCCATGCGCATCGTCGAGACGGCGATCCGCGACCCGTTCGACCACTGGCTCGCCGACAATCCGCAGGAAGCGTCGAAGCTTCTCGACTGGGTGATAGCGCGCGCCGACGAGCGCGTGCGCCGCCGCCAGGAAAAGGAAGTGTCGCGCAAGAGCGCGGTGCGCAAGCTGCGCCTGCCCGGCAAGCTGGCAGATTGCACGCAGAATGCCGCCGCAGGTGCTGAACTGTTCATCGTCGAGGGTGACTCGGCAGGTGGCTCGGCCAAGCAGGCGCGCGACCGGAAGATGCAGGCGATCCTGCCGCTGCGCGGCAAGATCCTCAACGTCGCCAGCGCCGGCAACGACAAGCTGGCTTCAAACCAGCTGATCGGCGACCTGATCCAGGCGCTCGGCTGCGGCACGCGCTCCAAGTACCGTGAAGAAGACCTTCGCTACGACCGCGTCATCATCATGACCGACGCCGATGTCGATGGCGCCCACATCGCCTCGCTGCTCATCACCTTCTTCTACCAGGAGATGCCGCAGCTGATCCGTGGGGGCCATCTGTATATGGCCGTGCCGCCGCTCTACTCGATCAGGCAGGGCGGCAAGGTCGCCTATGCCCGCGACGACGCCCACAAGGATGAGCTGATGCGGACGGTGTTCACCGGCCGCGGCAAGATCGAGATTGGGCGCTTCAAGGGCCTCGGCGAAATGATGGCGGCGCAGCTCAAGGAAACGACGATGGACCCGAAGAAGCGCACGCTGCTGCGCGTCGAAGTCCTCGACGATGCCGAAGAGACCAAGAACGCCGTCGATGCGCTGATGGGTACCAAGCCGGAGCTGCGCTTCCGCTTCATCCAGGACCGCGCCGAATTCGCCGAATCCGAAGCGCTCGATATTTGATCGGAGTGCGGTGATCAGGCCGCCGCTATCGCCAGCGCATGGCCGCGGGCATTCTCGCGCAGCGCGTCGAGATGGATCGACTTGACCAGACCGGCCAGTTCGCCCTCGGTGGCCTGGCCGCCCAATTCCCTTAGCATCAGCCAGCTGACTTCCTGGGCGCCGGCGACACGGCGGCCGTTGGCGACCTCGCGCCAGACCTTCAGCGCGCGCAGTATGATGGCATGGGTCGCCTCGGCAAGACCCGCGGAGCGCAACAGCGCCCGCAAGGCGACATCCTGGCCGCCAGCAAGCAACGCCCTCACCCGCGGCTCGTCTCGGCCAGTAAGCACCACCAGCGCCGCACCGAAGAAATCGATCTTGCCGTGCGCAAGCACGCGAATGATGAAGCTGGCCGTCAGATCGCCGCGCAGGCGCAGATGTTCGACGAGTGCCGCGTGCTCGACGGCATGCGTGCCTTCGATCAGCGTCAGCGAGGCCTTGACGCAGGCGTCGCGGGTGACTCGCTCGGCCCTGGCCGCCCCCATCAACGCAAGCACCAACGGGGCGGTCTTGAGCGCCTCGCCGAGCTTGACCAGCAGAAGATGCCGGCAGTCGGACGGCAGGCGCGGATCGGCTATCAGCGCCTCGCGCACCCCGGCGTCATGGCCGAAACGCTCGGCCATTCGCATGAAGCTGAGCGAGGCGATCCTGGCGCCGTAGTTGCCGATCAGGGCAACGCAGGCCTCCGGCTCGGCGACTTCGGCGATCGCCGCCGCCAGCGACATCGAGACCGCAGGACGATCGGCAATGAGCTTCTGGATGACAACCGGACCTGAAGCGACGCGGTCGATCAGATCGGCATCGGTGAGTAATGGCGAGCGCGCCAGGACCACGCCGGCGACATCCGGCTGATCGGCAGCGAGTGCAGCGATGATCTGCAGCGGCGCATTGGCGCTCAACGACAGCGCTTCGGCCAGCGCGAGGCGCACCTTGGGGGACGGGTCGTCGAGCAGCAGCGTGAGTGCGGCTTCGGCGGCACAGCGGTCCTCGAACGGCAGCTCGCGCCCGACATATGCGCCGGCCAGAGCCGTAGCTGCTGCTGCCCGCTCGCCAACCTTGGCGGTGTCTATCCATCTCAGGAAATGCGAGACCACCATTCGCTTTTCTTCGCCCCCGGCAACACGTGCCCAAACCCGGAATCGACCCTAGGAACAAAAGGTTTACGAACGGTTCACCATATCCGTTAACCCGCTTGCCGCATGGCGTGGCAGCGCCTATCAAACGGTGCAACAGGAGGAATTGCGCATGGCCGGTTTGTATCTTGACGAGTTCGTTGTCGGCCAGGTGATCCGCCACCAGCTCACCAAGACCGTGACCGAGAGCGACAATATGTTCTTCTCGACCATGACGCTCAACCCGCAGCCGCTGCATATCGACTTCGACTTCGCCGCCAGGAGCGAGTGGGGCAAGCCGCTGGTCAATTCGCTGTTCACGCTCGGCCTGATGATCGGCATCTCGGTGCACGACACCACGCTCGGCACGACTGTCGGCAATCTCGGCATGACAGAAACCACCTTCCCTCACCCGGTCTTCCACGGCGACACCATCCGTGTCGAGACCGAGGTCCTGTCAGTGCGCGAATCGAAGTCGAAGCCCGATCGCGGCATCGCCGAATTCGAGCATCGCGCCTACAATCAAGACGGTGCGCTGGTCGCCAAGTGCAGGCGGCAGGCGATGATGTTGAAGAAGGCTGCCTGATGCGTTCGCTGCTGTTCGTTCCGGGAGATTCCGAGAAGAAGCTCGAGCGTGGCTTCGCCTCCGGCGCCGACGTCGTCATCGTCGATCTCGAGGATTCGGTGGCACCGCAAAACAAGGCGCATGCCCGCGCCGTCGCCGCTCAGTTCATCGCGGCCCATCGCGACGCGACCTCGCCCCTGGTCTATGTCCGCGTCAACGATCTCGCCACCGGGATGACCGACGACGATTTGCGCGCCATCATGCCCACGGCACCCCACGGCATCATGTTGCCCAAGTCGAACGCCGGCGTCGACGTCCAGCATCTGTCGACCAAGCTGCGCGTGATCGAGGCAGAGAACGATCTGGCCGATGGGGCGACGCGGATCATAGCCATCATCACCGAAACGGCAGCCGGCGTGCTCGCCACCGGCACCTACGCCGGCGCAAGCGCCCGCCTTGCCGGCCTGACCTGGGGGGCGGAGGACCTGTCCGCCGCGATCGGTGCACGCGCTGCCCGCGACGAGAGCGGCCGCTACACCGACGTCTTCAGGCTGGCACGATCGATGACAATTCTGGGCGCGGCCGCAGCCGACACCGCAGCCGTCGACACGGTCTTCGTCAACTTTCGCGATCCAGAGGCGCTGATGGCCGAGTGCATCGAGGCCGAGCGCGATGGATTCACCGCCAAGATGGCTATCCATCCGGACCAGGTGGCAGTGATCAACGAAGCCTTCACGCCGACCGTCGAAGCGGTAGCGCGCGCGGCATCGGTGGTCGCGGCGTTCGAACAGGCCGGCAATCCCGGCGTCGTCGGCATCGACGGCAAGATGTATGACCGGCCGCATCTCAGGCTCGCCCAGCGCCTGCTGGCCCGGGCGCGCGCCGCCGGATAGTGAACTATAAGAATTTCTGTCAGCTTAGAAGCCGGCTTACGGAGTTCGAATTTGTTTCCGCTAAACATCACTCAGCAGGCGCTGGAAAAAGAAATTCGGGACATGAGCGAGGAGGACTTCGCTCGATTCTTGTATTGTCAGCATATGAGCTCAACATTTATGGCGATACACCAACTGGAGCATACGCTGACTTCGGCAATGCTAATGTGCGATAAGATCAGCGTTGGAAAAGCTCTGCGCGAAGACATGGCTGCCTGGGAACGGCTACTAGCCAAGCAGAACACACTTCAAGACTCCACACTTGGAAGCCTCATCGCCATTCTTGACCGCCATGACATCTCTAAGCAGGACGTAGCATATCTCAAGTGGATTAAGCGCAAGCGCGACCATTTCGTTCATCGTCAATTTCATGATGGTTCCTGGCCGGGAGATTTGTACGCAGAAGACTGCCGGCACGTCACTAGGCGCCTAGTGGCGATACAAATTTGGCTCTCCCGCGCAAACCGTCAGATATGGAAGATTTTCCAGCGCGCTGGTTTCATTGATGTTGAGGACCTCGGAGAAGACGGCCAACTAATCTTCAATACAGGGTTCTGGGAAACGCTTGCTTCGCCGGAGTCGACTTAATCCTCCCAGCGTGGCCGGCGCATCGAGAAGGTGGCGTCGATCGACGAATAATCCATGTAGCCGAGGCGGGCGACGTTGCCGGCCTTGACCGCATCGAACAGGCCTCCGGTGAGGAAAGCCTCGTCGATGTGGACGCCGACCACCTCGCCTATGACGACGACCGCGCCGGTCTCCTGTCCGTTCAGGCCCTTGGGCCGGAATATTTCGGTGACCTTGCATTCCAGCGCCGCCGGCGCCTCGGCGACACGTGGCGGTGCCACCAGCAGCGATGGCGCTGACGTCAGCCCGGCATAATCGAACTCGCTGGTGCCGCGCGGCGCATTGACCGAGCTGCGGTTCATCTTCCCGGCAAGATCGCGGCCGACGATGTTGGCGACGAATTCGCGAGTCTCGCCGGCGAAGGTGGCACTGTCCTTCTCGCTCTCGGAGGAGAACCATACCAGCGGCGGCTTGCCCGACAGTGCGTTGAAGAAGGAATAGGGCGCGAGATTGAGCGCCCCGTCCTTGCTGACAGTCGAAATCCAGCCGATCGGCCGCGGCGACACCAGTGCCTTGAACGGATCATGCGGCAGGCCGTGGCCCTTCGACGGTTCGTAGAACATCGTGTCAGCCCGCCCAGGGGCCGGAATAGTCGGCGTAGAGCTTGGCGACATCGGGGCGCGGCCGTTCCTGCCCGGCGCCTTCGTAAGAGCCAATGTGGACGAAGCCGACGACGCGTTCCTGCGGCGCAAGACCAAGCAAGGCGCGACCTTCCTCGCAGTCGGAATACCAGTTGGTGATCAGGTTGGCGCCATATCCGAGCGCATTGGCCGCGAGGATCAGGTTCATCGCCGCCATGCCACCCGACAGGAACATCTCCCATTCTGGGATCTTGGGGTGCTGCTTGGGACTGGAGATCACACCGATGACCAGTGGCGCGCGCGAGAAACGGCTGAGCTCCTGGTTGCGGCGGCCTTCCGTCAGCGGTCCTTCGCGGCGTTCGGCAAGCACGGCCAGCTTGTTGCCGATCTCGATGCGGGCGTCGCCGCGATAAAGGATGAAGCGCCAAGGCTCAAGGCGGCCATGGTCGGGCACCCGGCTTGCAGCGCGCAGCATTGTCTCTATGTCCGCGTCGGAAGGCGCCGGGTCGCGCAATTCAGGGATCGGTGCGGAATTGCGGGTCAACAAAAGATCGATGATCGGCGATGTCACAGCGCGGGTGCTCCCAGGTTTTTCGGGCTGAAGCGACGCCCGAAAGGCTGCCGCTCTGGCTCGGCGCTTTATTGGAGGATTCCATCACGCCGGAATAGCCTTGAAATTGCCACCGCCTTGGGCTTCAAACAAGGGATGTCTAGGGGACGCTTCCGCTTTTTCGCGCCGATTCTGGGTGCCGCACTGTCACTGGTGCTGGCAAGCTCGACTTTCGCACAGGACGGAGCAGCCGCTATCGACGGGCTCAGCCTTCCCGGCATCTCCGGTTTCGCGCCGCCGCGCAGCGACGAGCCCCTGGCCACCAGCGCGCTCGGCGACGTCACCCTGACGGCCCAGCTGACAGACAAGGGCCAGGACATCAACCGCGGGCTGGTATGGCGTGTCTTCCGCCCGGAAGCCGGGCCTGACGGCAAGCTGCCGCTCGTCGCCTCGGCACAGGGCGGCACCAGCATGTTCCAGCTGCCGCCCGGCAGCTATCTCGTGCACGCCTCCTACGGCCGCGCCGGCGCGACCAAGCGCATCACCGTCGGCAAGCAGGCCAAGCGCGAGAACCTGGTTCTCGACGCCGGTGGCCTGAAGCTCGACGCTGTCCTTTCCGGCGGCGTCCGTATTCCACCGGCAAAGCTCAAATTCTCGATCTTCGAGGCCGACGCCGGCAGCGACGGCGAACGCGCGCTGGTTATTCCGGACGTCGAGCCGAACACCGTGGTTCGCCTGAACTCCGGCACCTATCATATTGTTTCGACTTATGGTTCGGTCAATGCGGTGATCCGCTCCGACATTCGCGTCGAGGCCGGCAAGCTGACCGAAGCCACCGTCGAACACAGGGCCGCCGACGTCACCTTCAAGCTCGTTCGCGAGGCCGGCGGCGAGGCCATCGCCGACACCTCCTGGTCGATCCTGACGGAATCCGGCGATCCGCTGCGCGAAGCCGTCGGCGCCTTCGCCTCCATGGTGCTTTCCGAGGGCGACTACACGATCGTCGCCAAGAACCGCGACCGCATCTACCAGCGCGACCTCACGGTCGTCGCTGGGCGCAACCAGGATGTCGACGTGATTGCCGCCGAGGATGCGGCAATCGACCCCAACGAGGGCGCTGACTGATTTCAGGTGTCATGCCTTCTCGGCAACGCCTTCGAGCAGAAACGGCATAGGAAAAGGGCGGCATCACTGCCGCCCTTTGCTGGTTATCAGGCCGCCTGGATGGCGCGGCGCCGATCCGGCGTCATCGCCTCGTCGACCAGCGAGGCAATCGCCTCGTCGAGGCTCATCGACTGCTGGTCGCGCGAGCCGAGACGGCGGACGTTGACGGAAGCTTCTTCCGCCTCGCGCTTGCCGCAGACGAGAATGACCGGAACCTTGGCCAGCGAGTGTTCGCGGACCTTGTAGTTGATCTTCTCGTTGCGCAAATCCGCCTCGGCCGAGAGACCGGCCGCCTTCAGCTTCGCCACCACCTCGCGCGCATAGTCGTCGGCGTCGGAAGTGATCGTCGCCACCACCACCTGCTGCGGTGCGAACCATAGCGGGAAATGGCCCGAATAGTTCTCGATCAGGATGCCGAGGAAACGCTCCATCGAGCCGCAGATGGCGCGATGGATCATGACCGGCTGCTTCTTCTCCGAGTCCGAGCCGATGTAGAAGGCGCCGAATCGCTCCGGCAGGTTGAAGTCGACCTGGGTCGTACCGCACTGCCATTCGCGGCCGATGGCATCCTTCAGCACATATTCGAACTTGGGCCCGTAGAAGGCACCCTCGCCCGGATTGATCGATGTCTTGATGCGGTTGCCCGAGCGCGCCCGGATCGTCTCCAGCACGTTCGACATGATCTCTTCGGCGTGGTCCCAGGCCTCGTCAGAGCCAACGCGCTTGTCGGGGCGGGTCGACAGCTTGACCGAGATTTCGTCGAAGCCGAAATCGGCATAGGTCGTCAGGATCAGGTCGTTGATGCGCAGGCACTCGGCGGCGAGCTGCTCCTCGGTGCAGAAGATGTGCGCATCGTCCTGCGTGAAGCCGCGCACGCGCATCAGCCCGTGCAGCGCGCCCGACGGCTCGTAGCGGTGGACGTTGCCGAATTCGGCAAGCTTGACCGGCAGGTCGCGATACGACTTCAGGCCGTGCTTGAAGATCTGGACGTGGCCCGGACAGTTCATCGGCTTGAGTGCAAAGACGCGATCGTCGTCAGTGTCGTCGCCGGCGACCGTCACCTTGAACATCGCATCGCGATACCAGCCCCAGTGGCCCGACGTCTCCCACAGGCTCTTGTCGAGCACTTGCGGAGCGTTGACCTCCTGGTAGCCCTGCGTGTCCAGACGGCGGCGCATGTAGCTGACAAGGTTCTGGAACATCTTCCAGCCCTTGGCGTGCCAGAAGACGACGCCCGGGCCTTCTTCCTGGAAGTGGAACAGGTCCATCTCGCGGCCAAGCTTGCGATGGTCGCGCTTCTCAGCTTCCTCCAGCATGTGCAGATACTGGTCGAGCTGGGCCTGGTCGGCCCAGGCGGTGCCGTAGATGCGCGTCAGCATCGGGTTGTTGGCATCGCCGCGCCAATAGGCGCCGGCGACCTTCATCAGCTTGAAGGCGTTGCCGATCTGGCCGGTGGACGCCATGTGCGGGCCGCGGCAGAGGTCGAACCACTCGCCCTGGGCATAGATGTTGAGGTTCTGGTCCTCGGGGATCGCGTCGATCAGTTCGAGCTTGTAGGCCTCGCCCTTGTCGCGGAACACCTGCTTGGCCTTGTCGCGCGACCAGACCTCCTTGGTGAACGGCTTGTTGCGGCCGATGATCTCGCGCATCTTCTTTTCGATGGCGGGGAAGTCTTCGGGCGTAAAGGGCTCGTTGCGTGCAAAATCGTAATAGAAGCCGTTGTCGATGACCGGTCCGATGGTGACCTGGGTTCCCGGCCACAGCTCCTGCACGGCTTCCGCCAGCACGTGGGCGGTGTCGTGGCGGATCAGCTCGAGCGCGCGCGGATCGTCGCGGGTGACGATCTCGACCTTGCCGGACTTGCCCAGCGGGTCGGAGAGGTCGCGCAGCACACCGTCGATCGCGTAGGCGACGGCCTTCTTGGCAAGCGACTTCGAGATCGACTCGGCCAGGCCGGAACCGGTCATCGCCGCGTCGTATTCGCGAACGGAACCATCGGGAAATGTCAGGGAAACGGAATTCAGCAAGATTGTTCTCCTATCCAGTCCCGCAAACGAGCGCGGGTGGTGAAAAAGCCGGATGCGTCCGGCGACGAGCGGTCTTTTAGGGCGAGATTTCAGCGCCGTAAAGACGTTGGCCGAGATGCGACATCGTCGCCCCGGCACTTGGTCGTCAGTTGGACTTGAACGTCATGGCGGGCAACCCGGCGAGAAAGTTCGCGCGCACCTGCGGCCCGAGCAGAACCGGGCTCTTGCCTTCGTTGACGAACAGGTTGGCGAAGACGATCTTGCGGCCGCCCTTTTCGGCCCAGCCGACAAACCAGCCAAGCGGCCTGCTGCGATCGGGCGTACCGTCCTTGCCGGGCAGCCAGCCGGTGCCGGTCTTGCCCGTCACGCGCCACGTGCCGGCCTGGAAATCGGGCAGCACAGCTTCCGTCATCTCGAAAGCCTTGGCCGACAGCGGCAGCGAGCGGTCGGCGATGCCGCGCATCAGGGCGACTTGCTGTTCCGGCGAGATCTTGAGCGACGAACTCAGCCAGGAGTGCGCCAGCCCGTCCTTCTTGCCGCGATTGCCGGAGATGTCCCGGTTGCCGTAGCCGAGGCTGGTGATGTAGGCGGCAAAGCGCTCCTGGCCGAGCTTGCGGGTGATCTGCTGCGAGAACCAGACGACCGAGTCCTTCTCCCAGATCGTCGGATCGACCGGCTTGTGGTCGCGCTTCACCGCCTTGAACTCGGGTTTGTAGTCCCAGCGCGGCGTATGCTCATCGACCAGGATGCCGGCATCGAAGCCCATCAGCGCCAGCGGCACCTTGAAGGTCGAGGCCGGGCTGACCTGCCTGTCGCAGACGCCCTGGCGCGCAAGCGTCGCGCCGCTCGCCGCATCGACGACCAACGTGCATTGCAGGAAAGGCTTGGTGGCGGCGGCCCCGGCCAAGGCCGGAGCTGCACCTGTCAACGTTGCGAGGGTGACGATGGACAGAACGAACTTGCGAGCGAGCAGCATTGCATTCTCCGAGTGGCCGCCGAGGACTATCGAGCGCAGTTGGCTCGAATATGACTGAATTCGGAAAGCCGCCGTTACCCTAAGCAAAGTCGGAATATGCCTGACAGAAAGTTAAGGCAGGTGCAGACGAAGCGTTATGCCTCGGTGGTCTTGCCGCCGATGCGCCAATAGCGCCAGGGCGTGAACCAGACGTAGCGCTGGCCGAGCGCCTCCGGCACCCGGTCGATGCCGTGTGTTCCCCAGGGCCCACAGCGCAGCACGCGAAACAGCCCCATCCACCCGCCGGCCCACAGGCCGTGGCGCGCGATCGCCTCATGTGCGTATTCCGAACAGGTCGGCATGTGGCGGCAGGAATTGCCGATGAAGCCGGACAATGTCAGCTGGTACAGCCGCACCAGCGACGTTCCAAGCACGCGGCCCGGCGTCTTGCGCCATGGCCCCGGCCAGTTGCGGCCGCGCGCAATCGGCTTGTCATGCGAATGGTCGTGACTGTGGCTCATTGGCTCCGCCATCGGGGCAACACCCGACATAGATGTCAATTCCGCCATGCCGACGCAATATCAAGGGCGTGGATGCCGTATTGCTGCGGCGCCGTGTCACGCAAACCAGCCAGGTTTCGCGCGACCGTGAGGGCACGGCCGCTGCGGCGCCTCAAGCTGCCGGGGGCCGGCATCGCAGCGCTTGGCCCGCATCACACCGCTGTCGGTCTGGAACGTCGCTATGCGCAACATGCCTGCGTAGACGTCAAAGATGGTGGACATGGTCTCGTCTCCTCTGCGCAAGGATTAGAGCGCCGCTGGCCGTTCGCCTCAAACGAGTATAACGTCCGCATCGGATAACTTGAGATTATGCGAATGAAGCGCGGGCGCCTGCCTTTGACAGCCCTGAGGAGCTTCGAAGCGGCGGGGCGGCATCTCAGCTTCAGCCGCGCGGCTGAGGAACTGTTCGTCACGCAGGCCGCAATCAGCCGGCAGGTCCGCGAGCTTGAACAGTTGCTGGGCCAGCCGCTATTCCTCAGGCTGCACCGCCGTGTCGAGCTGACAGAAACGGGCCACAAGCTGCTGCAACAGCTGACCAGCAGCTTCGACGACATCGATCAGCAACTGACCGTCCTGACCGCGCATCCGGCGCAAGCCGTCGTGACCGTCAGCGTCGAGCCGTCACTGGCCGCTTCATGGCTGGTGCCACGTCTCAATAAATTCCGTGGCTTGCGACCGGATATCGACATCTCGCTCGAAGTCGACCCCAGACTGGTCGAGTTCCGCCGTGGCCAACCCGAACTCGCGCTGCGCTTCAGCGCGCACAACACGTCGTGGCCGAGATCGGACGCCGAACAGCTTGCACCTGTGATCGACACGCCGGTGATGGCTCCCGCTCTCCTGGCTTCCGGCCCAGAACTCTCCGGCCCTGCCGATCTGCACGGCTACACGTTGCTGCACGAAGAGAACCGCAAGGGCTGGGCGCGTTGGTTCGAGGCGGCGGGGGCGGCAAATCATGCCCTGCCCACCAGAGGCCCGCTCCTTGCCGACGCTTCGCTGGCCAAGCAGGCAGCGATGCTGGGGCATGGCGTGGCGCTTGGCGACCTGTTGCTGGTGCGCGACGAACTCGCCTCCGGAGCCCTGGTCAGGCCGTTTGCGACAAGCGTCGTCAGCGGCGCCTACTGGCTTGTCGCCCGGGACTTGCACACACTTAGCGACGGCGCGCACGCGTTTGCCGACTGGCTGCGGGCAGAGTTCGCCGAAAGCCGCCGCTATCTCGACAATTGCTAGGCGGTAGCTTCCTTGCGCTCGATCTGGCCGATGGCGTCGACCACGGCATCGAAGGTCAGCATCGTCGAATTGTGCCGCGCCTTGTAGTCACGCACGGGCTCGAGATACTTCAGGTCTTCGAACCGGCCTTGCGGCGGCGTGCCATTTTCCTTGAGCATGCGCAGCATGGTTTCGCGCACGGCGCGCAATTCCGCGGCGGTGGCACCAACCACATGCTGGGCCATGATCGACGATGACGCCTGGCCGAGCGCGCATGCCTTGACGACGTGGGCGAAGTCGGTGACCACGCCGTCCTTCATCTGCAAATCGATCGTGACCGTCGAGCCGCAGAGCTTGGAATGGGCCGTCGCCGTCGCATCGGGATTTTCGAGCCGCCCAAGGCGCCCGATGTTCCCCGCAAAGGCAAGGATTTTCGAGTTATAGATATCGTCGATCAACTTTTTTCACTCTGAGTGCGCATTTCGACCATCTCATGTCGATGTCACATCTTTCAATCATCGTCTTCACCCATATATAATGGTGAGGTTCGCGTCCCGACAAGGCACAGAGGAAGCTTCGGGAGCGGACAGAATACGCAGCTTTGGGTACGGCACTATTACGGTGGTCCCTGAAGTGGCTGTGTCCGTTCAACTCGTCCCTGCGTCGACAGGGACTACTGGAGACGCCTGATATGGATGCCGTGATCAAGAAGCTGATGCCCCAATCAGCCTATATGGAAAAGCCTGCCACCGACCGGCCGAGCGAGGCCGAGGTCGAAGCGGCGGTGAGGGTGCTATTGCGCTGGACCGGCGACAACCCGGAGCGCGAGGGGCTGATCGACACGCCGAAGCGCGTGACCAAGGCATTTCGCGAAATGTTCAACGGCTACGACATGTGCCCGGCCGAAGAACTCGGCCGCACGTTCGAGGAAGTGGCCGGCTATGACGACCTGGTCATCGTCCGCGACATCAAGTTCCATTCGCATTGCGAGCACCACATGGTGCCGATCATCGGCAAGGCGCATGTCGGCTACCTGCCGGACGGCAAGGTCGTTGGCCTGTCCAAGATCGCCCGCGTGGTCGACATCTTCGCCCACCGCCTGCAGACGCAGGAAGCGATGACGGCGCAGATTGCCGGTGTCATCCAGGACGTGCTAAATCCGCGCGGCGTCGCCGTGATGATCGAGGCCGAGCATATGTGCATGGCCATGCGCGGCATCCGCAAGCAGGGTTCCACGACCCTGACCTCCACCTTTACCGGCGTTTTCCGGGATACCCCCGAAGAGCAGGTCCGGTTCGTGACAATGGTGCGGGCCGGCGGCCACGGGATCTGATCCCGCTTCGCCGGCGCCCGAATACAGGACCCGGCGATGACCGTGAAATTCACTGAAGCGTCCAAGGACAAGCGCGCGCTCGAGGAAGGCGAGGCCTTCACGCCGCGCTTCGATGCCAATGGCCTGGTCACCGCCGTCGTCACCGATGCTGCCGACGGCATGCTGCTGATGGTCGCGCACATGAATGCCGAGGCGCTGGCGCTGACGATCGAGACAGGCATCGCCCACTACTGGTCGCGTTCGCGCGGCTCGCTGTGGAAGAAGGGCGAGACGTCAGGCAATTTCCAGCATGTCGTGGAGATGCGCACCGACTGCGACCAGGACGCGGTGTGGCTGCGCGTAAAAGTTTCCGGCCACGATGCAACCTGCCACACCGGCAGACGTTCCTGCTTCTATCGGACGGTGGGGCAAAAAGACGGCGTGGCGACCCTCGGCACGGACGGCAGTGCACCGCTCTTCGACGCAGACGCGATCTACCGCAAAAAGCCGTGAACCGACTACCTTTCCTACCACACAAAGATTCACGATTTTAATACGGGTCGGGTGTAGTCTGTTCCTGGGACAAGGGAGATCGCGATGCTCGAATGGGCATCTTTCCATGCGCGCCAGAACGTCCGGGAAGCCAACGGCTTTTCTTCCGGCACCGGCTCCGACAACTCCGAAAAAGCCAAGCAGACCGGAATATCCCTCGCGCTAGGCGGTGGCGGAGCGCGTGGCTGGGCCCATATCGGCGTGCTGCGGGCGCTGGATGAAGCAGGCATCCGCATCGACATGATCGCCGGCACCTCGATCGGTGCGCTGGTCGGCGGCTGCTATCTCGCCAACAAGCTCGACGAGTTGGAGGAATTCGCGCGCAGCCTGACCAAGCGCCGCATCTTCGGGCTGTTCGACTTGCAGATCGTCGGCAACGGGCTGTTCGGCGGCATGAAGCTCGATTCGCGCATGCAGCAGCACATGGCCGGCGTCACCTTCGAGGATCTGCCCAAGCCGTTCGTCTGCGTTGCTGCCGAGATCCGCACCGGCCATGAGATCTGGCTATCGAGCGGTTCGCTGATCAAGGCGATGCGGGCCTCCTATGCCCTGCCCGGCGTGTTCGAACCGGTGACGTGCAATGGCCGCGTGCTGGTCGACGGCGCGCTGGTCAATCCGGTGCCGGTATCGGTCTGCCGCGCCAACGAGCAGCCGCTGGTGGTCGCCGTCAACCTGCACTACGACCTGTTCGGCCGCGCCGCCGTGATCAAGCACAGCGCAGGCGAACTGATGGTCGAACGCGACGCCAAGCCGGCTGAGCAGCATGACGCCAATCGCAGCGCGCGCGAATCGCGGCTCGGCATCACCGGCGTGATGGTCGAGGCCTTCAACATCATCCAGGACCGAATCTCGCGGGCGCGCCTCGCCGGCGATCCGCCTGACCTGTCGCTGCAGCCAAGGCTCGGCCACATCGGCCTGTCGGAGTTCTATCGGGCCGACGAGGCGATCCGCCTCGGCTATGAGGCGACCAAAGCCCAGATGGAAGAAATCGTCAGGCTCCAGGCAGTTCTGGGCTGAAGTCGCGCCTGGCCGCGGCGATCACGGCCCGGCCAGCGATGCATCCATGACCCGCACCTGCACCGTGCGGTTGCCGTTCCAGTGGTTGACCGACAGCGAACCGGCGACATGGAGCGTGCGTCCGGCGTTGCGGAACAGGAAATCGCCGAGTGGCGTTTCGGCGGCGCGGAACGATATGCCCTGGATGCGACCGCCGCTTTCGGAACGCAGGTCGACACGAATATGGCCGGTGCCGATAATACGGACATCGGCAAGCTTATGACGCGGCAGCACGAATACCGGCGCAACGTGCCCGGCCCCGAACGGGCCAGCCTTTTCGAGCGCCTCGATCAGTGCAAGCGTCGCTCCCTCCGCTGCCAGCGCCCCGTCGATCAACAGGCTTTCTTCATCCTGCAGGCGAAACACGTCTGCTGCGGCGCGCGCCTCGAAGAAGGCGCGAAGCTCGCCGAGCTTGGCGCGCTCGACGGTGATGCCGGCAGCCATGGCATGGCCGCCCCCCTTGATAAGCAACCCCGCCTCGACCGCCTCGCGCACCAGGCGGCCGAGATCGAAACCGGAAACCGAACGTCCCGATCCTGTGCCGATGCCATTGGGATTGAAGGCGATCGCGAAGGCCGGGCGGCGGGCATGGTCCTTGAGCCGTGAGGCGATCAGCCCGACGATACCCGGGTGCCAGCCTGTGTTTGCGGTTACAAGGACGGCAGGCCCCGGCCCCGCACCGATCTCCGCGTCGGCTTCGGCGCGCGCCTCCGCCAGCATTTCGGTTTCCATCGCCTGGCGCTCCTGGTTCAGGCGGTCGAGCGTTTCGGCAATCGTTCCGGCTTCGACCGGATCGTCGGTGGCAAGCAGCCTGCTGCCGAGGGCGGCGTCGCCGATACGGCCGCCGGCATTGATGCGCGGGCCGAGCAGGAAGGCGAGATGGAAGTTGTTGAGCGGTTCGCCGATGCGCGCCACCCGGGCCAGGGCGGTCAGGCCATCATTGTGCTGCTGGCGCATCGCCTGCAGGCCCTTGACGACGAAGGCCCGGTTGACGCCGATCAGCGGCACGACATCGCAGACCGTACCCAGCGCGACGAGGTCGAGCATCTTGAGCAGGTCGGGGCGCGGCGCGTCGGGCTGCCTTTCGCGCAGCACCTTGGCCGTCTGCACCAGCGTCAGGAAGGTTACGCCCGCCGCGCACAGATGGCCCTGCCCTGAAAGATCGTCATCGCGATTGGGATTGACGACCGCGACCGCATTGGGCAGCGGTCCGCCGACCTGGTGATGGTCGAGAACGACGACGTCGGCGCCGGCTTCGTTGGCGGCATCGATGGACGCGGCCGAATTGGTGCCGCAGTCGACCGTGACGATCAGAGTTGCGCCGCGGCCGATCAGTTCGCGCATCGCATCGGGGTTCGGCCCGTAGCCTTCGAAAATGCGGTCGGGAATGTAGATCTCGGACTCTATGCCAAAATGCCCGAGGAAGCGCTTCATCAACGCCGACGACGATGCGCCATCGACGTCGTAGTCGCCAAAGATCGCCACCTTTTCGCCGCGGAACACCGCATCGGCGATGCGGGCGGCGGCCGGTTCCATGTCCGTCAGCGAAGCAGGATCGGGCAAAAGATCGCGGATGGTCGGATCGAGGAACCGTTCGGCATCCTCCGGCATCACGCCGCGCCCGGCCAGCACGCGGGCGACGATATCGGGCACGCCGTGCCCCTGCGCGATGGCAAGGGCCAGCATGTCCTGACGCTCGGTCAGCCGGTGCTCCCACGAGACACCGGTGGCCGAACGCCGCACACCCAGGAAATTACGCTTTTCAATCGCCATTCAGAAATGGTCCACCCGCTTCGGGTCGACCATAGGCGACCGGAACAGGCGCGTAATCAGAATTTTTCCAGATCCTGATGGCGCGCCTTGATCTCGCGCACCGTCTTGGACGACGAGCGCAGCACGATGGTGTGGGTGGTGATCGAGTCGCGGCCGAACTTGACGCCGGCCAGCATGTTGCCGTCGGTGACGCCGGTGGCGGCAAACAGCACGTCGCCACGCGCCATTTCGTCGGTGCGATAGACCTTCTTCGGATCGGTGATGCCCATGGTGGCGGCGCGGGCGACCTTGTCAGGCGAATCCAGCAGCAGGCGGCCGAGGATCTGGCCACCGGTGCAGCGCAGCGCCGCTGCCGCCAGCACGCCTTCAGGGGCGCCGCCGGTGCCGAGATAGATGTCGATGCCGGTCTCTTCCGGATTGGTGGTGTGGATGACACCGGCCACGTCGCCGTCGCCGATGAGGCGGATGGCGGCGCCGGTCGCGCGCACGGCTTCGATCAGCTTGGCATGACGCGGACGGTCAAGAATGCAGGCAGTGACTTCGTTCACCGGAACGCCCTTGGCCTTGGCGACACTGGCGATGTTTTCGGCCGGCGATGCGTCGAGGTCGATCACGCCCTCGGGATAGCCCGGGCCGACGGCAATCTTGTCCATGTAGACGTCGGGTGCGAACAGCAGGCTGCCCTTTTCGGCAATGGCGATGACCGCCAGCGCGTTGGGCAGGTTCTTGGCGCAGATGGTGGTACCTTCGAGCGGATCGAGCGCGATGTCGACCTCGGGGCCGCCGGCGCCGACTTCCTCGCCGATGTAGAGCATCGGCGCCTCGTCGCGCTCGCCTTCGCCGATAACGACCGTTCCCTTGATGGCGAGGTTGTTCAGTTCCTGGCGCATGGCGTCCACGGCCACCTGATCGGCGGCCTTTTCGTCACCGCGTCCGCGCAGCCTCGCGGCAGCCACAGCGGCGCGCTCGGTGACGCGCACGAGTTCCATGGTGAGAATCCGGTCGAGGCCGGCAACAACGCTTTTCGCCATATCAGGGTCCTGAAATCGATGAGTTCGGGTCGCCCGAACCGGGCTGGGGCTCTTATTGTCAAACACTTATGACAACGGCAAGACCCATGGCCAGCTTTATCGAAAGCGAAACAATATCAATCGATTGAAAGGGAAACGTATGATTTCGCGCTGTCGGGGAGCGTTACCGCTCCCTAGGCTTGGACAGCCAATCAGCCGGCGCGTTCGATGCGGATGACCTGCGGCTTGTCGGTCAGGTGACCGTCCTTGGTCACGCCGTCGACGGCCTTGCGGACCGCAGCTTCGGTGGTTTCGTGAGTCACCAGGATCACGGTCTTCTGGGCAACGCCACCTTCGGTGCCGTTGGCATGCTGGACGATCGATTCCAGCGAAATGTCGTTGTCGGCCATGCGCTTGGCGATCGCCGCAAACACGCCGATGCGGTCATGCACGGTCAGGCGGATGAAATAGCCGCCGGCGTGGCTGCGCATCTGCGCCTTCTTGTAGGGCTTCAGTTCCTTCGCCGGATAGCCGAACACCGGACCATGCTGGAAGCCCGGACGGCTCTTGGCGATGTCGGCGATGTCTCCAACCACGGCGGATGCGGTGGCGTTGCCGCCGGCGCCCGGGCCTGACAGCAGCAGTTCGCCGAGAATGTCGGTTTCAATTGCAACGGCGTTGGTCACGCCATGCACCTGCGCGATGACGGAGGCCGTCGGCACCATGGTCGGATGCACGCGCTGCTCGATGCCGCTTTCGGTGCGCTGGGCGACGCCGAGCAGCTTGATACGGTAGCCGAGTTCACCCGCGGCGCGGATGTCGGCCTGGGTGATGTTCGAGATACCTTCGAGATAGATCGCATCGGCGGCGATCTTGGTGCCGAACGCCAGGCTGGTCAGGATCGCCAGCTTGTGGGCCGTATCGTTGCCTTCGATGTCGAAGGTCGGGTCGGCCTCCGCGTAACCCAGACGCTGCGCGTCTGCCAGGCAGGCTTCGAAGGTCAGGCCTTCGGCTTCCATGCGCGTCAGAATGTAGTTGCAGGTGCCGTTGAGGATGCCGAACACGCGATTGACGCTGTTGCCGGCCATCGCTTCGCGCATCGTCTTGATGACCGGGATGCCTCCGGCTACCGCCGCCTCGTAGTTGAGCAGCACGCCCTTCTTTTCCGCGACCTCGGCAAGGGTCACGCCATGCTTGGCAAGCAGCGCCTTGTTGGCGGTCACGACATGGCGACCGGCGTCGAGGGCCGCGCGCACGCAGGCACGAGCCGCGCCTTCGTCGCCGCCGATCAATTCGACGAACACGTCGATGTCGGCTTTTTCCGCCATTTCAACCGGATCGTCGAACCACTTGGCGCCACCGAAGTCGACGCCACGGTCGCGCGAACGATCGCGCGCCGAAACCGCGGTGACGACGATTTCGCGGCCGCACTGACGCGTCAGTTCGGCTGCCTTGTCGCGCAGCACACGCGCCACCGAAGCACCGACCGTGCCAAGACCGGCAATTCCAATACGCAATGCTTCAGCCATGGTCGTCGGCGCCTCTTTACTTCGGTATTTCAGGATTTCGCGGTGCGCTCAGCGATGGGCTGCGAGCGGAACCACGTTGTTGGGATGTTTGGACGTGGACGTCAGGAAGCGCTTGATGTTGCGCGCCGCCTGGCGGATCCGGTGCTCGTTTTCGACGAGAGCGAGACGGACATAGTCATCGCCATGTTCGCCAAAGCCGACGCCAGGCGCCACGGCCACATCGGCGTGCTCGATCAGGAGCTTCGAGAACTCGAGCGAACCGAGATGCTTGAACTGCTCGGGGATCGGAGCCCAGGCGAACATCGTCGCCGCCGGGGCCGGGATATCCCAGCCGGCGCGGGCAAAGGAATCGACCATGATGTCGCGGCGCTTGTGATAGACCTCGCGCACTTCCGCAATGTCGGCACCATCGCCGTTGAGGGCCGCTGTCGCCGCCACCTGGATCGGCGTGAACGCACCGTAGTCGAGATACGACTTCACGCGCGTCAGGGCGGCGATCAGGCGCTCGTTGCCAACGGCAAAGCCCATGCGCCAGCCCGGCATCGAGAAGGTCTTCGACATCGAGGTGAACTCGACGGTGACGTCGATGGCGCCCGGCACCTGGAGTACCGAAGGCGGCGGATTGCCGTCGAAGTAAATTTCCGAATAGGCGAGATCCGACAGGATGATGATGTCGTTCTTCTTGGCGAAGGCGACGACGTCCTTGTAGAAATCGAGCGTCGCGACTTGCGCCGTCGGGTTCGACGGATAGTTGAGGATCAGGGCCAGAGGCTTGGGGATCGAGTGACGGACGCCACGCTCGAGCGCCGGGATGAAGCCGTCGTCGGGCTTCGCCTGCAGCGAGCGGATGACGCCGCCCGACATGATGAAGCCGAAAGCGTGGATCGGATAGGTCGGATCGGGGCACAGCACCACATCGCCAGGCGCGGTGATCGCCTGCGCCATGTTGGCAAAGCCTTCCTTGGAGCCGAGCGTCGCCACGACCTGGGTATCGGGGTTGAGCTTCACGCCGAAACGGCGGGCATAATAATTGGCCTGAGCGCGGCGCAGGCCGGGAATGCCGCGCGACGACGAATAGCGATGCGTGCGCGGATCGCGCACGACTTCACACAGCTTGTCGACGATCGCCTGCGGCGTCGGCAAGTCGGGATTGCCCATGCCGAGATCGATGATATCGGCTCCGCGCGAACGGGCCGAGGCCTTCAGCCGGTTGACCTGCTCGAAGACATAGGGCGGAAGGCGACGGACCTTGTGAAATTCTTCCATGTCAAATCCAGGTAAAACGGGGGGCGCTTTTGCGTGCGCGGTATATACTCAATTGCAGGCGGGGTCGATAGGGTCGCACTTGCCTTCGATTGCCTTCAGCGTGTCTTCGCCGTGCTTCCTCGCCAGCGTCGTCATGGCACCCGGGTCGGATGCCGCAGCACCGGCGCGGCCGCCCTGGCGCTGCCTGGCGCCCTGGAGCGCCGCCAGCTTCGCAGCCTTCTGGTCTTCGGTGAACTGCGGCGCCGCGACCTTCGGCGCGATGTTCAAATTCGGATAGGTACCCGTGTCCTGCGCGCCACGCGTGCCGGACGCGAGGGGAGCCGTGTCGACGGTGCTCGTGCTCGAGCAGCCGGCGACCGCGAGCGGCAACACGGCAACTGTCGCGGTCAACATCATGCGCGCGCAGAAAAAAACATGCCGACCAACACTATATGTCATAAAGTTTCCCCGACAGGCGCGGTAGAGCGCGTTGGACCCGGTAAGACGTCACATGATAGTATGTCAATATCCCGGCGTGGCGGCGTAACGTTGATTTTGTTGCATTAAATAGGGTCGCAACAGCCCCGTGTATGACAGTCCCGTTAGACAGGCGTTTGAGCGGCCCTAAGCTCCACCTGGGCATTTGCCAACAGGCGCATAACCTCGTTCAACTCGGCCACGGTAGGTTTGGCCCGCGCACCCATAGTAGCACGCTCGCCTAGGATGCGATGCGCCGCCGCCACGTTGCCGAGCGCTTCACTGAAGGATACCGCAATCATGAGCATACCGATTAGCTCTAGGAAGGTAAAGAGAAAATCCCAGGCCCATTCCTTGGCACGCATGAGGCGCGACACGTTGCGGGGCTCAGCGCTCATTGGTGGCGGCCTCCGCCCGCTTGTCGGCAATCGTGAAGTGGTGCGAGTAGACCCCAGCGCGAACCCAGACATAGAAGTCGCCGCCATCCGCCATATGCCAGTCGCCGGCCCAACCCAGGCGCTCCGCCAAGGCCTTTGCGGCGGCCTCATGGTTGCCTACGCTGTCTAACAGATGATCCCAGTTAAGCGTTAGCGTGCGCTGTTCACCTGGACGGCCACTGTCCATCACGCTGGCCTTAACGCGACTGCTACGTGTGTTCGTATAGCCTAGATAGGCGGTCTTGATTGCAACGGGCATGGCTTGAAGTCTCCTCAACATGCTGCCCCGCTTGATTGCCAGGCAGTGGCGCACAGTGGCCATGTAGAGGGCCGCGCTGGGCCCTCCTCAAAGCGACTGAGGCGGTGTTGTTGGGTTAGGCGTGGATTAGGCCATCATCGCCTATGTAGAGGTCCACGTTGCCGAAGCGCTTGGCGGCCTTGGTGAGCTTTGCGCCTTGCTTGTCAGGCCAATCGCCGTCCCAGAAACCAGCGCCATGGCCGCACCGCGTGAGCCAAAAATCGTGGCCCGCTTGTGCGAAGTCCTCACAGTCGGCCAGCGTGTCCTCTGTGGCTGCATAGAAGGCGTCACAATCGGCCCGCATCTTGGTGAGCGTATCAGGCGCGATGTCGCTGGCGTCGTGGTTTTCGTCCAGCGGCCTGGCGTCGTCGCCTGTTGAGGACCATAGGGCGGCCCCCACGTAGGCATCGAAGAATTCTTCAGGGGCGGCCATGGTCATGCCCTCCCCATGATGTCGGCACGGAGGGAGTGCGGAACCAGATTAAGGCTGGCCGCGACTGTGTAGGCTTGAACCTTTGGGCCCGTGTCCCTTACCAGGGCGTCCGCAACGCTGTCGTCTGTGCCCCTGTTGAGTAGGGCGATGGCGTCCATTGCGGCCCTGTGTGCGGCCCTAGCGCCTGCCGCGCCTGGGCTGTTTGCATGGTCGCGAGCGTAGACCCTGTGCGTTTCAGCAAGGTTGGCCAGCGCGTCGGCAAATAGCGACGGATGACACGCAAGAGACCGCAAGATAACGTCGCGGGCTGTGCATGTCGTGAAGTCGATAGGATACATCGTCGCGGCCTCCTCAATAGCCAAGCCACTGGCGGACATCACGCCCAGCCACATGGGCAACCGCAAAGCCGTCAATCGGGTCTTGCTCAAAATACACAGGGAACACAGTGGCCTCCTCAAAGTACCTGTCATCACTATGGTCGCCGCCTGTTGCCGCCATGCAGGGCATAAGGCCAACCAAGCCTTCCGGCGTGTCGTACACCTGGAAGCCATTGGCCACGATGAAAGCCTTAGCGCGTTCTGCAAGCATGTCCTTAGTCCCTCTCTATCTGTGTTGAACCTTGTGGCCAACCACATGCCGAACCACAAGCCCAACTGTAAGACTGAGTGCATTGCGGTTGTCAAGTGGGCGGCATGAAGAAAAGCATGCGGGTGGCACAAGGGCCGGTAGACCCCATGCGCTCAAAGTGACCTAGTTGCTAACCATGGATGAGATCATAAGGGCGACCACATGGCCAACCTAATGGGCAACACTCCATGTTGGCGACCAGGTAGCGGCCCAATGTCCTCCGGTAAGGACATGGGAGCGGTGCGATATCAAGCACTTAGGCACTAGGTTGGCCCCATGGCGGCCCAGTGCCGGCGTCCAGGTGGCGTAGTGCGGGCCTTTGGTGCGGCAGGAGGGGCACGGGGGGAATGCTCGCCGCAGCCCACACGAGAGTACGTCTCACGTGGGTGACCCCTAGTTTCATTGGGTGGGCATCAAGGGTCTAAGTGAAGTGGGGCCGGTATCCCCTCCCTCCCCACTGTCTCCTTATGGGTAGGCAGTAAGTAGGTCACTTTGAGCACAAGAGCAAAGCGAAGAGAGACGCTGCCTCCACACTGCAAGCATAGTGGGCACCCAAGGGAGGGCATAAAGTAGGGGCATGAAGTTTGGCATCAAGGGAGCCCTCCAAGGGATGATGGGGAGAGCAGGGGTGGTCTATATCTCTCTATAGAGGCACGGAGGGCTCCCCTGGCTATAGTCCGTCCTATTGGCTTCTGAGCAAAAGCGCATAGATGCCGCTATGGACACCTACGCGCTCTCTTTCATCTGTTGGTGGGCCGAGTGGATGCAGGCCGACCATCAGGCCTTTTGGAGCCCCCACGGCCGACCGCTTCTTCCGTCTCGTGAAGCAGCCGCTCAAGCTCATCCTCGTAGCGGTCCTCACGGGCCCGTACAGCCATCCCCAGTGGGTCAACACCAAGCCGGGGCGCAAAGATACCGCAGGCACCCGAGAGGCTCTCCAAGCGGTCATCATGGCCCAGACAGTCACGCTCTCGCGTAAGGTGGGTGTACTGGTAGCCCCACGCATAGCGGTGGCGGCTGTCCTCGCCCTCGATCTTCTGGAGGGACGCATGGTCCCACTCGATGACCGCCCGGGAGACAACAAGCCGGTGCTGCTGGGTGATCGGCTCAAGCACACTGAGGATGCGCTTCTCCTTCTCCACCCTGCCGGACTTCACCTCTTCGATGACGGTGCCGCCGTGGTCATCCGCTCGGGCACCCTTGTTCGCCTTCTCCCACTCCTTGAAGAGAACAGGCTTCAGGAGGGCCACAAGCATGCCGTCACCGTAGTTGCTCTCCACGTAGAGAGTGGTGACGCGGAACCTTACGCAGGCCTTGGCGATAGCCGTGAGCGTCTCTATGCCGTAGCCATCGGTGTTGGCCCAGAGGTGGAGCCAGTAGAGGCGGCCGTAGAGTTCCGCCACGATGCTCAGGGAGGTTTCATCCGCCCCGCGCCCCGAGCCGTCCACGTAGCCGATGACCTCGGTGTACTTCTCGTAGACCGCCCTCTCCACTGGCACAGGGCCATAGTAGAAGTCGCCATCGTGGCCCATCACCGGGAGGTCGCGCTGGAGGTTCGTGGACCCCCATATGACCTCATCAGGGCCCATGCGGTCGTCCAGGTCCATGACGGTGAGGTCTTTGAGGCGGAGCGGGAACTTGTCCATGAAGGAGCCCGAAAGGTCCAACATGAACTGGAGCCGGAACTCCGAGTTGCCCATTGCGGCCCTGCGGCCCTCAAGGTCCTCGTCGGTAAAGCGGAAGGGCATCGTGGAGTGGCCCACAATGCTCGGCCCCTGCTTGCGCAGCTCAGCCGTGATGTACGGTGCCAGCCACTTCCCGTAGGCCTTAATCTCATCCTCGGACGGGAACAGGGCGGGCCAGATGCGGGCATCGTAGACAGGCTTGCCGTGGACATCCTTGAGGCGGAGCAGCTTGAGATACAGGCTGTCCACGTCGTGCGGGGTGCCAAGGTACTTGATGACGCCACCGGGCGTGAGGACGGACTCAAACTCCTTGACGGCCTCTTCGATCTTCTCCCGCATGACCACAGTCAGGGAGTTCGTCTGGGTCTCCACGTCATCAGGGATGATGCAGGAACCACGGAAGCCGACGAGCTGGCCACCAATACCGAAGGCCGTGAAGGAGGCCGACTGGCCGGGGATGCAGTTGCCCACATCCCACATCTGGCTGGACTGTCGGTAGTCCGTCTTGGGCCGCATGTGTGCCAGCAAGGGCATCGTCATGACTAGCCCGAGGCACCAGTTGGAGGTAGCCACAGCACGCTTCAGCGAGCCCGAGACCACCATCACCTTCTCGTCTGGGTCACAGTACAGACGCCACAGGGCATAGGCCCCGGTGATCCACGACTTGGAGAAGCCACGGAAGGCCATGATGATGGCGCGGCTGGGCCCATGCTGGAGCCAGTACGCCATGTCGAGCTGGATGGGGTTCGGGTCATTCCCGAGGAGGTGCCGCCAGATGAGCGTAAGGAAGACCCGGAAGTCTGCCTTGATGCGGGCCTCCAGGCTCACCGCTGGGGTGTGCGCGGTGGAGCTTAGGGCAACCTGCTTTATAGGCTGCGTGTCTGGCTCTGGGAGGGGTACAGGAAGGTGGGTAACGACATCCGCCGATGACGGAGCCTTGGCGGCCTTACGGTCCTCCTTGAGGGCCCTGCGAGCCGCCGCGCGTGGGTCTAGGGGCTCGCCTCCGACTAGGAGCGGGTCAACGAGTTTAACCACGCTTGTCGTCGTGCTCCTTGGCCTCGCGGAGATACGCCTCGCCCGACTTGCCGAAGCACCCATCCGGCCACTGGAAGTTGGACATGCGGATACGGGTGCGCCGCTCCGTGGGGCCCTCCATCTTGTCCGCGATGCGCTTCAGGCTGATGGCGATGGACACAAGCGCGGCTTGGTTCTGGTCGAACTCCTCGACCGCCTCCGACTCAAGCAGGTGGCCAACGTTACGCATGCTGCTCATGCCGCCACCTCGATCCTTGTAGGCTTCTTCGTGTAGACCTTGCCGTCCGCCCTGCGCACCCGCGCCCAGCCGTGGCCGAACACCGTGATGGTGCCTTCGTGCTTGCCGTAGCGGACCTTGATGCCGGGCGTGAGGAAGCGGCCGTTCTTGTCGGTCACAGGCGCAACCGCCGTCATTTGGACACCGCTGTAAGCAGGGCCTTGGCAAGCGGACCATATTGGCGCTCATCGGTGAAGGGCTTGGTGCCATCACGGCCCGCCCCCACCCAAAGGCCCTGTGCCCTCGCTGCCGCAAAGAAGTCGCGCACCTGACGTTTAAGGGCCTCCAACTCGGCCCCCTCGTGCGTTCCCCGGTTCAAGTCGTACATGCCGGGTCCACCAGCAAGACGCTCTCGGGCTGCTTCAGGCCCCCATTGGAGCCGTCCTCACCCTTGACGCGAATGTAGAGGTCTCCCCACTTGTCCAGCTCCGGGACCTTGTGGGGGACGATGATGCCGAAGCGCAGATGTGCCCGCTTGTAGGAGAGCGTGGCGTAGGCCACACGGTCCCCGAGCTTCAGGGGCTTCCCGAGCTTATCCTTCAATGCATTCTCCAGAAACGAAAGACCCCTCCACTAGGGAGGGGCCTAGGGGGTTAGCCGTAGTTCGGCGTCTCGAAGTCCGGGAGGTCCAGCGGAGCGACTTCCTCACGCGGGGCATCCGGGGGAATGCCGAGGGTAAGCCCGTTATCCTTCAGGATGTTGCGAAGGATGGCCTTCTCCTGATGATTGGCTTTGCCCGACCTGACCTTGCCCACGAGGTTGGCGAAAAGAGCCTTCTGGCCTTCGCGGAGAATGTCCTCGACGGACATCCCCATGAGCCGGTCGAACTCCCCCGCCTCCACGTCCGGGGCGTTAGGGTCTTCCTCGTCCAAAGGCGAGCCTCCGTTGTGCCCTATGCCGGCTTTAGGCAGCGGGCAGAGCCGGGGAAGTGTCGGACGTGTCGATGTACAGGAAGCCGTCCACAGCGCCGCCCGTGGCGAAGCTGGCAGGCTTGACCTGGATGCGGTCGCCCTTCTTGACGAAGCGGGTGGCCGAGCCCCCGGTTGCCGCATCGTTGTTGCGGGTGCCCTTGGTCGCACTGTTGGCGACTGCCACGGAGAGACCCGTAACGGTGACAGCACCGGCCGGGCCAGTCAGGACCGTAAGGGTGCCACCCGTGGTGATTGCGGCCTGGACGATGGTGTCCATTTCGTTGATATAGCCATCGGCCGGGGCCACGACTTCAACGGAGGTGTTGGCAATAAGGATTGCCTGCGGGATGAAGAAGGCGACCGGGAGCCGGAAGCCAGTTTTCAGGGACATGAAGTTCCTTTCCTATTTTGCGAGATAGGCCAACAGAGAAATGACAACGGCTGCTGCTGGCCAAACAGCATGCCAAAGACTTGATGCCATCCCCGAGCTGGCCCCAATGCGGGCGTGGCTCAGCTCAAGGGCCCTTATGCGGACCTCATGGTCATCATGGGTTTTCGTCATGGCCGCTATGTCGTCGGCCACGGTGTCCATCTTGGTGTCCAGCCGCGTAAGGGTGGAGAAGATGGAGTTGACTTCCCGGTACGTGAGGATGGCATTACGCCGGTCTTCACGGGAGGTCTCGGAGGCGTCCTCGGGGACTACTGCCAACTAGCCGGCCTAACTGTTCGGCGGCCAGCCGGCGTTGATGTCGATAGCCGCAAGGGCCGTCTTGTCGAGGGCCGAGGCGATGGCGCTGGCCAGAACGTCGAAGCGGTCAAAGCAGGCATCCACATGGCCAAGCATCGCGTCAGAGATTGCAATGATGGTCGTGGCGTCTACAGCGGTGCGGGTTCCATCGGCCGCCACCCACTTGGTCGTAAAGGCTGGGTCTGCGTCCGCCTTGATGCGGGCCCCGGTGACCATCAGCTTGGAGCGGTCATCGGTGTAGATCGGGAAGCCACCGACCACGATACCGCCCGTTTCGACCGCCCAACGCTTGGCAGCAAGCGCGACAAGCTTGGCCGCGCGGAGGTCCTCAAGGCTCGTCGGGGGTGGAGTGTAGACCCCACCAACTACCGTGCCCCCCGCTTCCCACTCGGGTTGCGCTATGGCAAAGGGTACTTCCGGCCTGTAACCTATCTCTTCCCCGAACTCCGAGAGTTCCTCCAGATAGAGAATGGTCCCCTGGTCATCCAGCTTGGCAAAGTACACGGTCATGCTACTGCCTCTTGCGCCCGTAAAGATTAATGTCAGCGGTAATGTTCCCCGCTGATGCAGCTAATCTGATGTTGTTTACCGCGCTCGCTGTCACGATGTAGCCGTTGGCAGCAAGGTTGCAGACGAACGACCCTGAGAACCAGCCAACACTTTCGTCAAACTGGAACATGGTGCCGTTGCACACGAACCGAATGTTTCCGCGAACGGCCCCAGTGGAAGTATTCTCGGAGTCGTTCGTCAGGGCGAAGGCGACCGCATTTGCCGCCGATTGGGAGCTAAGCGCATTGCTGCCGGAACTGTTCGCCGCAACACCTGCGTAGTTGTAACCGGTCGCTATGTAGGACGAGCCATTGTTCAAACTGACAGTCATATGCAACGCGCTGCCAGTTGTTGCTGGATGGGCGCGTGAGACCACCATATCAAACACTTCGTAGCCATCTGCAATGAACGCCGCCAACGAGATGCTGAGACTAGCAGCGTTAGTCGCGCTGAAGGTTCCGAGGAACTTCATGTCCGGCTGCGCCCACCCGGGGGCGGTGACGGCATCGTTCTGGGTCAGAACAGCTCCAGCCGTACCCTTAGGGAGACGTGCGGGAATCTTCGTGCCCGAGTAGTACGGGATATCACCCTGGACGAACGGGAGTGCCCCAAGGCCGCTCGCGGTGATTTCGACCCACGACTGCCAGGTAGACCCCGTGTACCAGCGATGCCGCCTGTATACGCGGGGACCATTGGCCTCGAAAGCAAACTGGATGTTCGCAAGGTTTGTGGGGCCTGCAATTGCCTGCTGGATCACCATTGCATAGAAACTGCCCGCAGCCGGTGCGTTAGCTGAGCCGTCTACGGCAAAATACCAACCGCTATCTAAGAGGGTATCCCAATCATATGTGCCGCCTGCCTGCTGCTTGCCAAGGCGCTGGTTAAAGCCCAACTCAAGGTTGGTCTTCATCTGAGCAAGCGTAATGTTCTTGCCCAGCCACGCAGCGGCGCTGTCCGCGACCACGAACTTGTCGGCATCTACAAGCGTGGCCTTGCTGCCGAAAGCGTTGATCGCAGCCCCGATGTTCGTGGCTATATAGCTTGCCGCCTTGGCCGCATAATGCAGCGCCGAGCGGAGAGCCGGAAAGCCCGTGATCGGTTGATCTTCAGCCTTGGTGGCAAACTCTTGGGCAAGCGCAGCCGACGCCGTTGCGCTGTTGGCCTGCGTGGTCGCAATGCCGCCCTGCGTCGTGGCGATCCCGGCTTGGGTTGTCGCTGTGGTCGCCCCTGTGGTCGCAATGCCAGCCTGAGCGGTTGCTGTGGCCGCCGCCGCCAAGGCCGCATCCATGTATCCCTCAAGGGTGTTGACGTTGGGGCCGAACGTAACGTTACCCTCCGCGTCCCACACGAGGGTGTCCCCGGCTGCGCCGACCTCAATGGTGCCCCCAGCTTGGAAGTTCTTGGTGAACCAGCCACGGGCCAATATGTCGGCCGCCTGGTCTGTCGCCTCCTGCGCCTTGTAGAGCGGCTGGAGGACGCCAACGTTGAGGTCTGCACTGTCCAGGTTGCCGGGCTGGAAGTTGGTGAGTGGCCCGTCTGGCGTTTGCCGCCTGCGCTCCACCACAGTGCCCACACTCGGGGCCCCCGCTACAAGCTGGACTTCGCCGTCCGACAGCCATGTGTATTGATTGGCCGCAAGGAGGACACCGGCCACGCTGACCTTGGTGTGCGTCTTGTCGAGATACGGAAACGGCACCGAGAAGTTTGCAGTGCTTCCCGATGCCGTGCTCCGTGCGATACTGGAGACCAAGTGTGCTCCTTCCGCTAGAGGTTGTCGCCTACCTACAGGCTGTTAAGGTCCACGCCGAAGCTGGTGCCCAGTTTCTTCATTGGGGTGTCTGCCCCCGCCGCCTGCCTGTTGGCCTTCCACTGGGCTCTCGCCTTGAGGTCGGCCGCACGGAACGCATCCCGTATCACAGGGTCACGCTTCAGGAGCTTCATCGCGCGGGTGCGGTAGGAGTTGACGATGGGGTGGAGCAGCCAAAGCTTGGTGCCCTTTACGTCCATCGCCCCATCGGGAGCCAACTGGTAAGTCTCGGACGCCATGCGCTTGGCAATGAGCGTCTTGAGGGCTGGCCCCTTGGGAGGATGACCCGCCCACTTCTGGTATTGCTCGTAGGCGTTGGCCCCGTCTGACAGCGTGATTTCCCTGAGGTCCACACCGTCATGGTTGGGCTGGGGGGCGCTGATGGCTGTGCCCGTCTCCACAAGGAGGCGCTGCATTTCCCGGTCCACAATCTGGTCCTCATCGCTGGACCACAGACCTTTGCGGGCCCGTATCGGATCACCCCAAGCATCGTGCCTTGCGGGCACTGTCTCGGAGAGCCCCGGCACGGTGGCCAAGAGCTTGTCCGTAATGTCCCGAGCTTCCCGGAGATACGGGTCGGGGTTGGACTGGCGGAGCAAGGAAGAGTACGGGATGAAGCTTGCAGCCGTGCCGCCCGCGTAGCCCGTCGCCTTGCTCTCGGGGTCCATCATCGCATCCATCATCTGGCTCACCCCGAGCAGGTAGGTCTTGGAGGTGAACTGCTTGGACATGGCGATGAGGAGGCCCCCGACAGCCGCCGAGAACTCTGGCGTTTCCTCGCCGTTGAGTGCCTCGTAGGCGTCCATAAGGTCCGCGATGATGCCCATGGGGACTGCCACGGGATCGTATCGACCCCATGGGAGGTAAGTCTTGGAGCCGTCCTCGTTGACCGACACCACGGAATACTCACGCCACCCCGTTGCGAGGAGCGCTTGCTTGGCCTTGTAGTCACGCGGACCGCCCCCCGTGATGGTGCCCTGAGATACCATGAAGGCAGCGGACCCCATGAAGAGCCCACCCATCATCATCTGGCCGGTGGCCTGGGCCTTGGCTTCAGCCCCCATAGCCCCGCGCAGCATGTCCCGATATTCGGTCTGCGCAACGTTGAGGATGGGGGTCATCTTCCAGCCGTACCGGATGACGTTCGTAGGGGTCTTCACGAAGGGGAGCATGAGGCGAAGGCCCGGGTGGGCGTTGACCCCTGTCTGTATCCATTTGCCGAGGGTGTTGGGGTTAAGCTCCTGCTGGAAGGTCGCGATGTGCGCCTCCCGCAGTGCAACCGCGTCGGTGCCCCTGCCCATGTCATCAAAGGCAACATCAAGCTTGGACTTTACGGCCGCCCGCACATAGTCCTTGAGGGCCTTGCCCGAGAGGCCTGCCTCAGCGGCCTCATCCATAGCCTGGACGTGAGCGTTGGCCATGACCTTCGAGCGGTAGACCACCTGCTTGACCATTTCGTCGGTCGTGCCGAGCACCCGTGTCGGGAGCCCAACGGGCAGCATGGCCACCTTCAAGGCATTGTTGAGGATGTTCCCCGGATTGGTCCACGGCTTCCACCCGCCAGTCGCCGCCCCCAAGGCCTGATTGCCCGCGTAAAGCTCCGTCCGGTGGGGCGCAATCACGCTGTCGTTCTGGAGGAAGGCTTGGCGGGCGAACTTGAAGCCGTCCACGAAGGCGGCCCCGAGGTAGGTGTATTGTTTGGTGCTCTCACGCATGATGCGTTGGGCAACCACATCGCCCCGCATAGCGCCGCCTGCCGAGCCCAGCATCCTCTCAAGGGGGCGAGCGCCCACCATGTAGGAGTTGGTCACGAGGTTGACCACCTGCGTAGTCCACCCGGAGACGAGGCCGTTGATGCGGAGGAACATGGCGAAGTCCACGCTCTTCGACCACCACCCCGGATTGACCACCTTGGCCATGTTCTTGGGGTTGCCCCCGGTTGCCAATAGGACATCCGTAAGCTGGTCGGCGTTCATGGAGTTGAGCCCCTCGACGGCCTTGGGGTCCACCTTGAACTCCATCCGCATGCGCCTCATCGACCGACCAGAAGCCGCCGTCATGCTCCTTGAAGCCCCATAGACAGAGGCAGCAAGGGACATACGCTTCTTGAGTTCCATCTGGGCGGCCTCGCGACTGCCGAACGCCGAATAGTCGCCCAGCTTGATCCGAGCGGCCAAGGCATAGGTGTCCTGAAACATGCGATTGGAGACCAGATAACCGGCCTCCATCTTGGCGACCATGGAGCTGGCCTCCTTGCCCGCCTGCTGGACCATCCCGATGACCTGGGCGGGGTCGGCATTGTAGAGCTGGGCCATCTGGTGGGCGACCTTGGAGAGCTTCTCATCGGTCACCACAGCGCCGCCCTTGAGCCTATCCAGGCGCTCCTCTGCGACATCCACGACGCGGGCCATGAAGTCGTCCACGTCGCTGGGCATGTTGAGCTTGGCGTAGGGGACCCCCTCACCTCTCCCGAAGACGTGCCCCCCCTCAATCGCCTCATACCAACCGCCGTGCTGGCTGATGGCATCGGCGTCGGCTTCGAGACCCTTGAGGACCTCCTCGGTGTTTTCGTCGGAGAGCCTGATGCGCGGCTGGGCGGGACCCGTTACGACTGCATCGGCGGCTTTGGCGTCCGTGGTGGAGGCGACAATCTGCGGCCCACCCACGGCCTCCGCCATGGCGGCATCGTGCTCAACTCGGGATGGGCCATCGGGGATGCCGCCCGCTGACTCAGGGGAGCCCGTAGAGAGGCTTTGTGCCTCCGCTAGTGCCACCGACTCATCCACCACCATTGGCCCTGTAGGAGCCTCTGTGCCCGGCTGTGGGGCAAGCTCTTCGGCATCCTCTAGGGCCTGTCGCTCCATGGCCGCAGCCTTCTCCGCCTCAAACTGGGTAATCTCCTGCCCGGCCTTCTCGGCATCCCCCATGCGTAGCCACTTCCACGCCTTGGTGGAGGACACGAAGGTGCCCAGAATGGCGGCATCAAGCCCAATGCTCTCAAGGGCGGCCTTAATGCGGCCCTCTGCGGCGCTGTCACTGGGGTCGGCTGCAAGCCAGGCATTGACCGGGTTGGCCATGGGCGTGTTCTGGATGAGATTGCTGAGGCGCTCCTCGTGGGGATCGAAGGCGATAGCCCCAGCCAGCGCAGCCTTAGCCGTACCGGCCGCCACGGGGAAAGCCTCACGGGCAGCGGTGAGCCCCTTGCCAAACCAAGGCAGGGACTGGGCGACCTTGGTGGCCTTGCCTAAACCCACCATCGCCAAGGCAAACTGACCGACACCCGAGGAGAAGCCGCTAAGCATGCTGCTCTCGTCAAGCTGCTTATCGCGGGCCTCAATGGCGGACCTGAAGTTGGACTTCTCGCCCTCTACGGGTTCACCGAAGAGGAAGTCCTTCGTCTCGAAGACGGACTTGAGGGCTCCCGTCATGCCCGCCTCCATGACAGCCGGGGTGCCCGCAGGTGCTAGGGAGCCTTCCTGCTGGGCGAAGGGGTCCTTGCGGGTTGCCTCCGAGAGGGCCCGCACCCCAGCCTGTACGCCCGGGTTGTCCGCGAAGGACGTGCTCACGGGCTCCTGCTGGGGTGCCTGCTCCTGCTGGACCGGCGCTTGGGCTGGGGCTTGCTGCTGGCTCTGGCGGATACGCTCATCCGCACGCTTCATCAGAGCCTCAAACTCTTGCTGGTCCATCAGGTTCCTTTCTGGTTAGACCCCCAGCGCCGCGTATACTTCGGCTGCGCGGGCGGAGGATCGGTTACGCCCTACCCCCGCATAATAACTTCTGCCGGTACGTGGGTTGGGCAGCGCTGCCCACTCTTGGCTCAGCCGCAGAGCGAATTGGCGCTTGGATAGGCGGCCGGCTTTGTAGAGCTGGTAGCCCCGGCGATTAAGGAGGGCCAACCCAAGGCGGTCCTGAAGCTTTCTGTTGAACGGCTCGTTGCCACTCAGCTTGAGTTCCCGCTTCAAGCCGCTCAGGGTCTCATACACGATCTGGTATTTGCCAACCGCCGTGCTCTCCACCCCACGCCGCCTTGCGACAACCTGGGTGGCGAGTATCTGGTTGAGGGTGAGCTTCGACAGGTCGCGAGCGTTCCCCGCGTTCCCGGCAATGGCGTTGTAGTTCCCGGCCGCCTCATGCCCCCCAATGAAATTGAGGATGCGGGCTGCCTGCTGGTCACCATCGGGAAGCTGGGCGCTGCCCTCATACTCGGTATCAAGCGGGTTGCCCTCAAGCGCATCGTCAAGGAAGGCCAACGCGGTCTTGCTGTCAAAGCCCCGAGGCCCATCTTTGGCGCGTGCAACATCCTGCCGCCCCATGTGTTCCCCGATGGCAGCCTTGGCCCAGCCGGGCAGGCTCTCCTTGCCGTAGCTCGGGCCCCATGCCCGCCGACCGCCTTTGTCCAGGTGCAGGCTTGTGGCGTACACGCCGATGCCCGTGAAGCCCTTCTCGGAGGCCATGCGGATGAGGTTGACACGCTCGGCCTTGCTCAGATCGGACACGTCAATGTCCACCGCGTTGCCGTGTTTGTGCTGCGACTTCTTGGCCCCGCCCGCCTTCTTGTTGCGGGCAGCACCCCGGAAGCCCGAGACGATGGGCAGTGAGCGGCCCCACGCAGTCTGAAGGTCCTCGACCCCCGAGACTATCTCCGGGCGGAGGTTCTCCAGATCGGGCGAGTAGCCGCGCTTATCGGAGGACACAAGGGCCGCAAGGCCCCTGCCCGGTGCGGCCGTGAGGGCTGCATTCTGCGCCTCCGCACCGCCGCCCGGGGTGTAGTTGATGGGGCTGGCGCTAGCGGGGTCTTGGAGGACGAACTGGTCAACGAACTGCTCAGGCGTCAGGCCCATCGCCTTGGCCCGTTCCTCCATGGCTTGGCGCTGGGGAGCCTGGAGCCCATCCAAGAGGTCCTGCGCCTCGCCCTGCTTGTCGCCCATGGGGTCGGCTTCAGGTTCGGCGCTGGGCTCCTCCACCTCGGGGACCCCGGTGCCGTCCGTGAAGGGGTTGTCAAAGCCGAGGTCCTCGGGTCGGCTGTAGGTCCCCGAGTTGAACTCCATTGCGTTCGGAAGCTCAATGCGGTCCATAAGATCCTTGCCGATCTTCGACACGGCGTCCTCAAGCTCCTGTGCGGAGGCATCGGGGTTCTTGATGACCCAATCCTGGACCATGCGGCGGAAATCGTAGGTGGCCTCAAAGCCCTCGTTGGACATGCCGCTGATGGGCTCGCCGCTCATATCCGAGATACCCTTGGTGCGAACGTCGAGCATCTTCAGGATGTTCTCAGCGGCGGGGTTGGTCAGGGCGGCGGTGATGCGGTCCTTGTTGTCCTCGTAGCTCTTCGCGAAGGCGTAGGCCTCACGGACATCCTCAATGCGCCCAAAGACGCCAGCCGAGAAGGCCTCTTGAACAGCCTTCGCTCCCTTGCCCGAGAGGATGTCCGCGTAGACATCGCGTATCTTGGCGGGGTCGGAGAAGCCGCGCCCGAGAGCACTGCGCCACTCCTCAATGCGAACCTTGAAGGTCGGGTCCACCTCACCCAGCTTGAGGACGCCATCAGGAATTGGGGCACCCGGGTTTTCGGAGAGTAGCTCAATGGCCTGCCGGTGGGCATCGTCCTTGCGCTTCTCCTCCAACGCCTTCTGCTTTGCGGCATCTTCGGTGAAGTTGCGCCGAGCGATGACCTCAAGGCTGGCCTCGGTCTCCAGCTTGACCTTGGCACCGTAGGGGCTTTCCCCATAGGTGTAGTCCTTGCCGGGGACCTTCTGGTCAAACCAAGCGAGGAGGCCCGGGTCGCGGGTGGCAAGCACCTTGGCGGACATCGCGTCAACCATGGTCTTGTCGAAGTCTTCAGGCTTGCCACCAGACGCCACGAAGGCCGCCCGCTTCTCCTCGATCTTCTTGAAGACCACCGGGTAGTTGGTCCCCTCCTCTGTGGAGAGGCCCTCCCGGTTTAGCTCCTCAATGTCCTGGTTGGCTCCCGCCACGGCTGCATCAAGGGACCCCTGATAGGTTTGCTGGTGGCGGTACTCGGTATAGCGAGCTTGGCCATTCGCGTCAATTTCCTTGATGTGGGGCATCAGGCCCCTAAGGACCTCGGGGTCTTCGCTATTGATGTTGGAGGCGAGGAAGTCAGCCACGAACCTGTCGTAGGCCTCGGGGTCATCCGAGTTCTTCCCATCCCAAGCGTCGAACGCAGCGTTGAACGTGGAGCGGAGCTTGTTGCCCGCCACGTTGCCCTGTGAGTTCTTGAAGCCCTTCACAAAGGCCGGGCTGTAGTGAGCCGGAAGTTTACCCGAGCGAACTGCCTCAGCGATGTCCCCGGAGTTGTCATCGTAAAAGGCCGCCTCGCCCCGGATACGATCCTCCTCCGCCTGCTTCTCGGCCCGCCTGTCCATGAACTGGCGCAAGGGCCGATCAATCTTGGCGAGAGCATCGGCAAAGTCTGCGAGGGCAGGACGTGCGGGTTGCACGTAGGTGTCAACTTGGCGAGCCTGCGGCTGTAGAAGCTCGGTGCTCATTCGCATGTCAACCGGGGCGCGAGCCATATGGGCCTCCTTTAGGCTACCATCTTGTCGTAGGTGTTATAGCCATCCAGCATGGCTCCCCCGATGCCCGCCACAAGGCTAAGGGCACTGGGCCGGGGTGCGGAGTTGATGCGGCTCTGGGCGTTGGACCGCGAAGCCTTCTTCTCCATCTGGAGCTGGGCTACGGTCATCTTGGTGTTCTCGAACTGGGTCTGGCGATTGGTAGATGCCCGCCGCCTGATGCCCGCCACAAGGTTGCCCACGCTGATGCCGGTGACGTTGGCAGTGGATGCAGACACCTCCACCTCGGCCACCTTCTCGGCTTCCTCAAGGTTCTGGAGCTTCTGCTTCTGTGCAAGTGCGTCGGCCTCCTGTATCTGGCGGAGGGACGCTTGGTTCTGGTCATTCTCGAAGGCCTGTATGGCATTCTTTTCGACCGCCTTGGCTTGCTGCTGCTGGGCTGCAAACTGGGCAACCGACTGTGCAACGCCAATAGCGGCCGACATGACACCCATGGTCACGGGGTCAAAGCACATTGCGTCTCCTTACGTAGCGCAGGAAGGGCACCCGAGACCCCGGAAAGGTAACGGTGCGAACCTTCTTGAAACCGAAGTGCTCAAGCCAGCGGTGATGCACTGTGTTCTTTGAGGAGGGGTAGGCCTGTAGAACAGGGGCAAGCGCCGCTATGGGAGCCCACTCGTTGGCGGAAAACTCCCGGTGAATGAGGGGGGCAAGGCTGAGGTCATAGTCAGACGCAACAAGCCACAGGGTCCCCATGTCGCCGTCCACGTTACAGCCCCACAGAAGCACACACCCCACCCCCGCAATCGACAGGGCCCGGGCATAGTGGCCCGGCCTGAGGACGACCGGGAGGAGGTCACGGGGGTGACCCCCGAGCCCGTCTTGCCACTCTTGGGCATCAGCCTCACGTATTGGCTTGGACAGGAACTCCTGGATATGCTCCGAGGTCATGTCCTCCACACGCATCACTTCTGGCCCGCCTTCCCGATGGCCGTGTAGTCGTAGCTGGCACTCTGCCAGTGGGATGGGAGGAAGCTGTCGTTCACGAGGGTAATCTCCGCGTTCTCCGCCAGCTCAGACACCGAGGCGGTGAGCTTGTCGGTGCCGATCACGGGGGGCCCAAGGTCAGACCCCGGGAGACCCGCTGTGCGGCCTTCCCACCCATAGGAGCGCGTGGGCTTGTTGGGGGTGGCCACCTCAATGCGCGTGTAGCCGGTATCCGCGAACTCGACCGTATAGGTGTTCACGGTGAGCCGGTCGGCGTCCAAGATGCCCTTCTCGTTGCGCACGTAGAAACGGCTATCCAGGCGACGAGCCGAGATACGTTGGCCCGCATAAAACTTGTAGCCGGTCAGGTTGCCCTCTACGGTCACCGTGTAGTTGGTCACGTCGGTGACCTTGAACTCCCGGCCCCGCGAGTAGCCGCCTGGCTTGTCCTCACGCACGATCACGCGGAGGTCGGGGCCAGTTGGCTTGTAGGGTAGCACGAAGGCGGTGGTGTTGGTTCCAGCCATGTAGGCCAGCCCCGTCACCTGCGCCTCAGAGACCCGCATGTCCAACCTTGTGGCGTACTTTGCGCCAGCTACGGGGTCCACAACCTTTGGCGTCAGGTTGAACTTGAGGAGAGCCACACCCTCCGGGCGCTGCTGGAGGATACGCAGCTCGTTGTTCCGCAGGCTTGCCCACAGGATGGGCCCACCGGGGATACGCCACTTGTTCCATGCGCTCTGGAGGAACTCATCCTGCTGGACCAAGAGGTTGTACAGGAAGATGGCATCGGGCTCTCCATCGCTCACCACGAACACGCAGCCATGGGTATCCGACCCCGCCAGCCACCGCACCCCGGAAGGGATGTATTTGGAGACGTGGGCGGTGACGAGGATGTCGCCTCCGGGCTTACCCGTCTGGAAGCGAACCGACCGCATGGTTGCATAAGGTCCGACATCCGTGGGGAAGTAGAGGTAGGACCCCAAGGCCAGCGGGTTGCAGCCCGTGGAGTATTCGTAGGCCGTGCTGGGTGGGGCCTCCACCGTGTCCTGCTTAAAGGGGTCTTGCCCCGACGACACCCGGAACTGCGCACGGGTGGCCCACAGGAAGAGGCTCTCATCGATCTGGACAGCAAAGTCCATTTCGGCGGCACCTCGGGAGGTCCCTGCGGCCACAAGCGCGATGTCCACCGGGGCCGTCGCTAGGACGGTCTGCACGGTGTCCGGGAAGTAGGTGAAGGGGAACCGGGACTTGGACCACACGGCACCACCGCTGTAGAGCAGCCCGAGCCGGTTCTGGTGGTAGAACACGTCCCGTATCTTCTTGCCGACGAAGCTGGGGTCCTTGGCGCTCTTCTCATCACCAGCAATGCGGGTGCTCCAGTCGCGGCTCCCATACGTAAAGGCATTGGGGCCGGTGAGCGTGAAGGTGTGCGGCATCGTGGTTTTCTTGAGGGTGGTCTTGATGCCCGGCTGGACGATTTCCATCCAGGTCCCCGTGGCGGACGGGCCTGTAAAGCGCACATAGAAGTCATCGACTGCCGTCCGGCTCTCGCCCTGCACCGCAATGGTGAAACCATCAAAGCCACGTGCCGGCAGCTTGGAGTAGGCCGTCACGCGGTCCTTGAAGCCATAGAGGTATTCGTCGCCGTTGCCGTCAACAGTCTCAATGTCAAAGTCCGCGTTGTCGCCTCGGCTGACCTTGAAGGATGACCCGGATTGGACGGCCAGGTAGCCGCTATTGCCGTTGATGTCCGCACGCAGATCATTGGCGATGGCCAAGGAGTTAGCCTGCTCCCACGCATCCGAACTGCCCGAGGGCGTCGTATATGAGGCGGTCAGCGCGGCCGGGCCAGAGAGCTTCACTTGGTAGAAGGTGTCATAGGCTCCCGAACGGCAGAACACCAAGGCTGCTGGCTGCACTGCGGGGGATACAATCGCGGGGTCCATGATGGGGGCCACATCGCGGTTGATGATGAAGGTTGTGTCCTCGACCACCTGCGCCCGGAACTGGTCACGGGGGGACAGCGCAGAGGCATCCAAGTAGCCGTCCGCGTTGCTTCCCGTTATGGCCGCGTCAACGCCCGTGTCCAGGTTGATGCCGAACGGTGCCGCATTGTAGACCCCAATCGCGTAGTTCTCTTCCCCTCGAATTATCTCCGTGAAGAAGGCACCCGTGAGGACCCTTGATGGCCACACCTTGACCACCTCCGCGCAGGGCCGAGCACCCGCCCCATCAGCCACCGAGTTGAAGCAGTCGAGCTGGTCCTCGCACTGGGTATCACGGCGCTGTTGAGCAGCCTGCTGGCTGACACCTTGGATAAGATTGGGGACGGGCTGTGTGGCCATATGGGCTCCTTAGCGTCTGCCCATGCGGGCGAAGTGCGGGCTTGTCTGTTTGAGGTCCGTATCCCCAAGCGCAGTGTCTTCCTGCTCCAGCAGGGACCTTGCCCCCAACACCAACTCCTCGGTGTACTTGAAGCTAGACCCGACAGGCAGGCGTGGGAGACAGAAGCGGCGTGCTGCCATGGCGGTGACGTAGAAGCGCCCCGCAGGCGTCAGCTCTGCGAACTCAAGAGCCAACACGAGGTTGACCTTGACGGCCTCCCCGATGTTGTAGGTGCGCTTCTTGGGATCGTAGAGGCGGCCCTCACGCGGCACCAAGCGGTTCTTGCTGGAGTACCTGTAGGAGGTGACCTGGAGCGTGTTGCTCGGGAGGCTGACCTCACCCGTGGGCTCGGGGTCCAGCGTCACCTCACGCTCTGTGTTGAACTCCCAGCCCTCCATCTGGACTTCGCGGGAGACATCATCAATGGCCTTCTTCGCCGCCGCCGCGTCCTCGTTGAGGTCCACCGTAGCGAGGGACGTAACGGAAGCCACGCGGATGGCATTAAGCAGGGTGTTCACGGCATCCAACAATGTGGACGGCGTGGTGGGGGTCGTGTCGATGGGCATAGGGTCTCCTTGGGAGGGTGGTGACTACGGGGTGTTCCTGTGTGGCTGCTGGCGTCCGGGCTATTATAGAGCCTAAGGCATAAGCCGTGCGGGATTGGGCTTTCCCCTTTGGGTCACCACCCACCTAAAGAGACCCCCGGTGCGAGAGGGAGGACTAACACCGGGGGCCCGCTTAGCGACTAACCGGGAGGAGGACGGTTAGGCGCGAACTGCCGTGGCCAGTTCGAAGGATGCTTCAGGGCGAAGCACGTCGTGGCCGTTGAACTGCGAGGCAATGATGATGGTGCCGAGGCGTTCTTCCTGGTCCTTCATCACGATACGCATGGCCTTGCGCTCCAGGGAGCCAACCGCCATCTTGGTGGACACGTGGCCGACCGAGGTGGTGAAATTGCCCTGATACTTGGCGAGGCCCGTGGTGATGTTGGTCTTGGGGAGATGGTTCGTGCCCTTGACCGCGAAGCCGACAACCTTGCCCAGCTCACCCTCAACGCGGTTGCCCGAGCCAGCCTGCGGGTTGGCCGCAGTGCCGTCAGCGGCGAAGCCGAAGTTGCGGGCCAGCATGAGCACCTGCTGGTGCGGAAGCATGCACACAGGCTGCTCGCCGGAAATCTCGTTGACGAGCAGGTATTCCTTGGCCGCCCAGAGGCCGCCTTCGAGTTCCGCCGCCGAGGTCTTCATGTTCGCATGGAAGGCATAGCCCGGTGCAGGCTGGCCCTGCGGGACATCGGTGGGGGTGTTGCCGACATAGTATTTGCGCGATGCCAGGATGTGCATGATGGCCACACGGCGGGCCTGGAGCGAGCCGAGGGACTGGCCGAGCTGCTTGGCGTAGGGCTCGCGCACCGAGAAGTGCGCAATGAGTTCGTCAATCTCGGGGATGAAGACGGCGTCATAGACCATCTTGTCCAGCGAGATTTCAATCTCATTGCTCTCGATCTTGCCGCCAAGGATCAGCTCGCCGGCTTCATGCTCGGAGGCATCACGCTTGCGGCCGATAATCGGGAAGGTGTCGCTCTTGCCCTGCGTGATGTTCTTGACCCAACGCAGGTCCATGTAGTCCATGGTCTCATCATAGGTGTTGATGACGAGGCCGCCAAATTCGGTCAGGAAGAGTGCGCGATCATCGCCAGTTCCGGCCTTTTGGCCAAAGCGCGATGCGGCATCTGTGTACTCACTCATGCGTGTGGTTTCTCCTTGAAGTTGCCGCTTACCGTTGTGGTTGCCTCTATGGCGCGGCGCATCTGTTGCTGTTTGACTTCCCCGAGGTGATGGCGGAGAAGGTTTTCGACGGTGAGGACATCCGCAAGAGCGCCTGCCGTCCACTCGTAGAAGGGCCCACCGTTCGCGGTGCGCACCTTGATGTTCCCAACCTTGACGATGGCGTGGAACTTTCGCAGGACACGGGGGTCCTTCTGGCCCAAGCTGCAGCGGGCGTAGATGCGTGCCCGGTTGCCTGTCAGCCAGTGGCTACGGAAGTTTGAGGTGCAGCCCTCGCCGTCAAAGAGCCCGCAAGCCCATGCGACGTTAAGCGCGAACTCTTCAGTCACTTCCAGAAGGTCGAAGCTGCCAGCCGCTTGCGCACAAGATCAAGCTGGGCAACGCGATCACCGGGAGCTGCCCGCTGGGCTTCCTTTAGGGCCGCCCGGTGTTCGTCCCCATTGGCGAACGGCTTGACGTTGCCGGTGCCTCCGGGATTTTGTGCCGCCTGGGTGGTCTTGGCGGGGCTTGCCGGGCGCTTGGTGGGGAGACCCTTGCGGACCTCTTCACGCTTGGCCTCGGGTGCCTTGTTGCCGGCCTTCTCCCAACGGGTATTGAGGAGTTCAAGGGCTTCTTCAGCCTCCGAACCGCCTGCCTTGATGGCCGCGTTAAAGCGGGCCTTCTGCTCAGGCGTGTAGTTCTCCTTGGCCCACACCTGTTTCTGGGTGTAGACCTCCTTGCCGCCGACGCGGGTGTAGAAAGCATCCTCGTTCTGCTGGCGTAGCGCGAGCTGGCCCTTGATGATGCTGTCGGCATAGGTCTTCGAGACGCCCATGCGATCCTTGAGCCAACCGTAGGTCGCCTCGTTGAGCACCGGGGTGCCGCCCTCCTTGGCCGCATTGGCTGCGACCTCGGTGGTGAAGGCATCCATGTTAAGCTCGGAGCCCTCCTTGAAGTAGCGCTCGTCAAACTTAGCGCCAACCTCCGTGTTCTCCGGGTCCCACTCACCAAGGTCCGAGTTGTCGCCCTCTGTGGCTTCCGTCTCGCTTGGCTTGTCGCCGCCCTCGTTGTCTTCCTCGGTGGTCTCCTCGGAGTTCTCCTCCTTGGGCTTCACCTTGTCCAGACCGGTGGCGGTGATTGAGCCATCCGTTTCGAAGTCGATGCCCTGCCCGCCGTCTTCCGTGGACTTGACCTTGTTGCCTCCGCCACGGACGGCATCAAGGCTGTCTGCCCCGCCGCCGCCCACGCTCAGCTCAAGGCGGGAGGGGTCCACGCTTGGTTTGGTTCCGTCTGTGTCTGCCATGTGTGTCTCCCTTTCTACTGGAGCGTTTGGGCTGGCTGCTGGGCCATCGCATCAGCGAAACCCTTCACGGCCGGGCCCGTGGCCTTGTCGATAAGCTGGCCCCCAAGGGCCTCCTGCTTCTGCTGCTGGATGTCTTCGGCCACCTGTTGGTCTGACTTGATGAGGCCATCAGGCTTGACCCCACGCAGGGCCGAGAGCCGCCTTGCGAAGTCGCCCGCGCTAAGCTGCACTTGGGCGGCCTGCGGGAAGAACTTGACGGTGGTCCCGACCACTTCCACGAGGTTGTCCGCCTCGGTGCTGTCGCCCAGCGCGTCCTTGCCGGTGATGACCTGGACCTCCACAACGCCCTTCGGCAGTTGGGGAAGCCTCGGGTTCTCTTCCTCATTGAGCCTTACGGCCCGCATGATGATGACCCGCTGGTTGCCTTGGGCGATCTGCGTGTAGAGGCCGCCGAGGGCCTTATCCAGCTCCTGCCCGAGCCGACGCACCTCCTCCGCCGTGACGCGTTCGCCACTGCGCTGGACCGAGGACTGGAGCAGGAAGGCTGCACTAAGCCGCCTTGCCGCCGCCTCCTCACGGGTGCCCACGAAGCTCAGGTCCGCCGTCTTGTCGGAGCGGAAGACAGAGAGGTCCTCAGCCTGCCCGGAGAGGATGGACAGGTTCTTGGCCTCACGGACCTGCTTGATGCTCGTCTGGGAGCCAGGCTTGTTGAAGATCAGGGCGAGTGCCGCAAGGGCCGCACCGTCGTTGCCTGCGGAGGCCAAGGCTTCAACCTGATAGAGGTCACCCCGGTACTGCTCGCAATAGCCTTGACCCCAATCCTGCCCCCAGACGGGGATGAGCCACCCGGCGTGCATGGGTGGGGTCTCGTAGTCCGTCTCCACGTGGGTGTCCGGGAGCACATGGCCCTCCCACTCTTCCCAGTAGAGCCAGACCTTCTCACCATCTTCGGCAAGGGAGAGCTTCTGGACGGAGTAGATGTCCACCTCACGCTCCCACTCAGCCTTGTCCTTGAACAGGTCGCTTGGTGCGTGGGCCATGATGAGGTCCACATGGTCTTGGTCCATGCCCTGAAGGTTGACCGTTTCCTTGTGGATCACCAGAAGCTGCTCACCGGCCTTGTCCCGCTTGACCACATAGGAGGGGGGGCGGTGGGCGGTGGGTGAGGAGAGCTTCAGGTGTTTCCATAGACCATTGCCACCCACGAGGAGTATCTTGAGGTACTCCACATAGGCGGTCTCAATGGGTGTGGTCTGGAGGCGTTCGCGGTGGCTCAGCTCCAGGCGGGAGAGAGCGGTGTTAAGCCGGGTCCATAGCTCAGGGTCCTTGTCCACCTCCTCCTGCACCATGTACTCAAGAGCCTTGAGCCGCATGATGGGTTGGTTGGAGGGGAACGCCATGAACATCAGGGCGGAGGCCAGCGTGTTGAGGCACTGGGCCCCAATCGACTGGTTGTTGCCGGGGATATCGTCGCCGGTCTGGTAGCCATCGGGGGGGAAGACAGAGGGGACCGTAAGCTCGGCCATAAGCCTGCCCATGTCCACCACAGCTTGGCGCTTGGTGGTCAGACGGTTGTAAACGTCTTCGGCCTTTACGTCTGTCCCGAGGCTATACTTGGTGATGCCGTCCGTGTCGTCCGCCACCTTGGCGGGCTACTCCAGGTTTAAGCCAGTGCCCGAGGCACCAGCGCCGCCGTCCGTAAGGGAGCGGTCAACGCGGAGGTCTGGCACGCCGCCGAAGAGGGCTTCATCCTCGGCAGCACGGCTTGCCCCAATCTCGTCGGGTTCCGCCACCTTCTCGGGCTGCGACATTTCCTTCGCGACCGCTGGCGGCTTCTGTCCAAAGCACATTCTTGTTGTTGTTCCTTCTAACGTGCGGGCTCGCCATCCAAGATGGGGTCGCCCTCTTCGGGGTCCGTCCGCACCTGCTCGAAGCGGGCGCGAAGGTTGGCCACGAACTCCACCATACCGGCGTACCGGAGGTGTTCCTCAACGGTGTCCGCCCGGCCAAGGCAGCGCGGGGGGTAGAGGCGTTCCAAGCGTTCGATCTGCTGGCGCTCAAGGACCGGCAATTCGGGGAGCACATCGTGGCCCGAGAAGGCGGCCTCCATGGCGCGGGTCACATGGTTCTGCGGTTTGGCCTGCATTAGGCGAGCCCCCTTTCGCGCGTGGAGTAGCCCACGAGTTGGCCCGTATTGGCCTCCACCTGGACCGCTCGGTCGTCGTAGAGTTCGACCATATGGAAGTCCTTGACGTTGGTGGCCTTGAGTTCGGGAAGACCAGCCCCCAGAAGCCAGTGGGCAAGCACATCTGCAAAGTCTGCCGCTGTGTCGCCGTACTCATCCATCCCGGCCGACATGCGAGCGGTGAAGATGCGGACCTCGTAGCCCTCGGCCAGCCAACCCTTGATGCGCTCCACCATGGGCACGATAGGCTCCCCGATGTGGGCTAGACCCCGCCACCCATCGTAGTGCGCAAGGGTCCCATCAAGGTCCACCCCAATCCAGCCTTTGGCCGTCATGGGAAGATGTCCACGAAGGCGATGGCGGAGGCTGGCCAGACACGCAGGCGATCAGGGCGGGTTTCGCTATAGCCGTTGCGGAGTACCTTGTCAGCGAAGGCCGGTGCCTCTGCCAAGCCCACAGTGTCATCAAAGGTGAGACCATTGTGCAGCCCCACGACCACCCGGGCATCCACCGGCTTTGGTTTGCGGTCGGGGATAACCTTACCCAATACGGAAGTCCTCAGGCTTGCCCGCACGCCACCAGTCAGGATCATCCCTCAGGTAGCGGTCGTACATATTGGCGTAGCGGATGACCTTGGCGATATCCTCAAGGCCGTTCTTGGCGTCGTGCCGACAGACGTACTTGACGATGTTGCCTTGGAACCAGTCCAGCTTGTTCTCCCCGATGAACCGGATGGGTTCGATCTTGAAGCGGGCATAGTGCGGCGGCAGGTTGACCATATCGACGCCACGGGACTTGGCCGTCATGACATTGAGTGCAACGGCTTCCTCGTGCTTGGTCATGGCTTCGTCTAGCCCAGCATCGGAGGGCACACCGGCATCCAGTGGCCACTCCAGTCGGGTCAGAGAGCGCTTGCGGGCGGGGTCGGGCATACCTGCCTTCTCCCAGTCAAGAGGCTCCATCGTCCTCGTCTTCTCCATCAATGAGTTCTTCAAAGACCCGGTAAGGGGCCTCGTGGTCCGACAAGACTTCCATCGCAAAGTCTTCCTCGCCGTCTCTGGCTTGGTCGAACAGGTGGCCAATCTGGGTGTCCAACGTCATGGCCTCCGCAAGGGTCTGGCTGCGGCCATAGGTTTGATAGGCGCGGTCCCCACGGCTGATGAGCACGTGGAAGTTCTGGTAGCGCCTGAAGGCACCCCATACGGCGGGCACCAGCCACTCCTCGTATTCTGGCGTCATGTAGACGATGCCGAGCGGGAGGGGGCTGTCGGTGATGACCCAATCCACCTGGCCCTCCAACCGACGAAGGCGGCGGTCCTGCTCAGCAAGGATGGCAAGCTGGTTTTGGAGGAGCCCAAAGTTGCGCTCATATGTCGTGTCCTTCGCGAACTCGGTGACCAACTCCACCCTGTATCCGAGGTTCTTGAGCAGGTTGAACAGGCCAGCCGCAAGGGTGGACTTGCCCGCACCGGGGCCAGCATAAAGGTTCACAACCTTAAGGTTGAGCATAGAACTCTCCATGGTTTTGACGGCGGAAGCTCTCCGCAATTGCCGATGCCTCGGCCACCGTGTCGTAAGTCCCGAGGCGGTGTGTATGCCCGTTGTGTGTCACGGCAGCATAGAAGCGTCCCGGGGTTTCCTGGTATACGCAACGGGGCAAGACTCTCCGGGAGCGCCTAGAGTTCTGCATGTTCTGCTGGTGGGTGGCGGCCCTTAGGTTGGCCCCAGCGTTGTTCGCGGGGTCCCTATCTGCGTGGTCTACCTTGGCTGGGAGGGTCGTATGGATTAGCGCGTACTTCAGCCGGTGGTAGTCTAGCCGCCATTCGCGCCCAAGGGCTCGGCCTAGCCATACACTGTGGTAGTGAGACCCACAGGTTGGCGTGACGGCCCTACCGTTGGAGACACGGACAACCTCTTCACCCTCTAGCCGAAATGCAGATAAGGCTAACTCTAGGACTGCCTGATTTGGTCTGGTGTCCATAGCGTGATGCTCTGGGTTTCCCTGTCGTAGTCCTCATGCTGGAGGATGTGGGCGAGCCGAGCGGTAACCAGCGCTTCGGCTTCGCCTTGCCCGCCCTTGCGGTAGTGGCTGACCACCATCGCCCAGAGGTCCCGCGTGGGCTCAGAGACCCACTTGGTCGTGGAGTTGCCCTTGTTGACCCCGCGAGTGATGACGCCCTCCTGAGGGGTCAGCCTTACGGGATTGTTGAGCAGCTCCTCGGCCCGCGTCTTGCCGATGCCAGGGCACCCCGGATAGCCATCCACCGCGTCACCCGTGAGTGTCTGGAAGAGGTGGAAGCGCTGGGCCTCCCATGCGGTGGTCTCCCAGACGACAGGCTTGCCCCGGGGGTCCAGCTCCTTGAGGACGTGGTAGGAGCCCGGCAACGTGCGGTAGTCCTTGTCCTTGCCCACGAGGATGCGCTTGCCGGGGAAGTCCTGTGGCTCCGTATTCAGGATGCCAAGCACGTCGTCCGCCTCCAGGCTGGGCCAGTGGAAGGCGGCGTACTTCTCCCGCATGTAGTCCTTGAGCTTGTCCAGAAGGAGCGGCCGGGCGGTGTCCTTGCGGTTGGACTTGTAGGCCGCGTAAAGACCCCGCCGCCAGTTCTCCACCGGGTCGGTCAGGACGATGCGGTAGTGGGTGGCCGAGAAGAGCTGCTCAAGGCCGATGATGATGTTATCCACCACAGCCTCCCCCTCCCTCCGATTGGCGAAGGGGGTGACGAAGCCGAACTCATCCTCGTGTATCTTCTGGACAGCGGAGGCGGCCGTAAAGGCTACCACGTCGCCGTCGATGAGGAGGGTGACTTCGGTCACTTCCCGGTCTCGCACTCCGAGGCATCCTCCACGAGGCGGAAGATGATGGTGAACTCGGGGCTTGACCAGATGTCCGTGAGGGTCCCGATGTCGGGCGTAAGGCCATGCTCAATGAGCGTCCCTTCGCCAGCGCTTACGGCAAACTCGTACATTCTCATCGCGTCATGAGGTCCTTGTGCTGGAGGGCGTAGAGGCCAGCGGCCGTAATGCGCCATCGGTTGCTATAGGCGGACCCATCGGGGTCCACGTTGCTTATCCACCCACAAGACGCCGCAAGGGCGACCTCGGGGGCACAGGCTCGGGCGAAGTCCCCTTGTATGGCGATGCCGTGCTCCCACGCTTGGAGGAGGACCGGCCAGAGGCCATCAGGGTATTCACCCCGGTAGCGCTCGGGGACTAGGTTCAAGGATTGGCCGCTGCGAACGCTCGGGAGAAACCGGTGGGCGTCATGGACCGCAGCTCCTTTGTACGCTCCGACTTCCCGCCAAACTTCTGGCTGATGAAGGATTGCGTCTTGCCGCTCTTGTCCTTGTAGACGATGGGCTCCACCGGCTTGCGCTCCAGGTCGGTGTTGAACTCCCCGTAGAGGCAGGTGAACTTGGTGTATGCCTCAGCGCTTGGATCGTCCGCCCAGCCTGCATAGAAGCAGGGGTCGAAAGTGAGGCGCAATGGTCCGACCTCGGGGACGAGGGAGGAGAGCCGACCTCGGGGGTTCTCTAAGACCCACCAATCAGGCTTCACAAAGTCCTTGATCCAGAGGCAGTGCTTGGCGATTGACACGGAGACAGCCGTGCGGCCGTCCGCATCCTTGACTTTCCACAGCCGACTACAAGCCACCGTAAAGTCCGTGCATGGGGGAGCCATGAGGACCCCCACCACGGGTAGCTTGAAGAAGTCGGGTTGCGCGTGGAGTACGTTGAGCAGCGCGTGGACGCTGTAGGAGAGACCGAAGCCGCCATCCGCCATGGGCACCATTGTGCCGTTGCCGACGATGCGGTCAGTCATTCCCCTGTCGTTGTAGTGTTCTCGCCACTCCCCGAATTTGGGGTCCACCCGGATGACCAGGTAGCCTTGGGCGATGTACGGCCTACTCCACGCTCCGCTCATTTCACAGAGGGAGAGGATGATGCCTTTGTACAAGAGCTAGTCGCCGCGTATTTCCCGAATGAGTGCCTTCCAGAACAGGAGAGCACCAAGCCCGAGTACGGCTGCGCATCCCACGAAGATGATGGCCAATAACACATACTGCCCATACACAACGGCTAGTGGCATTCGGCCCAGTTCTTTCCCGTCTTGGCGTCCCCACGGTACTGCCCACGGAGCCCGAGGATTTCCCCGGCTTCCTTGATGCAGTCCTTGGCGACTTCTGAAATGATTGGCCCGAGGCCGGGCCGGTGGGTGAACTGGAGTTCATCGTGGACCCACAAGGTTTGCTTGTAGTCCACCCCGATCTTCAGCCCCTTCTCAGCTAGGCGGCGATGCACCAGCATCATCCACAACTTACACGTCTGGGCACCCGCTGACTGGAGCAGGGTGTTGAGCGCGGAGTAGGCCTTACGGACATGGAGGCGTCGGCCATCCAGACCCTTGAGCCAACCCCGAGCTGCCGTCTCGCTCACCCTGTCGATAAGGTCACGGAGGCCCTCAATGTTCTTTTCGAACTTCAGGATGATGGTGCGGGCCTTGGCTATGCGGGCCTTCTGGTTGTCGTCCAGCTTGTCCACAAAGTCTTGGTCGAACCGCTTGGCGAGGTTCTTGAGGAGCATGGGGAGGCCCTTGTAGCCGAGATACTCCAGCTCCTCGTGGGGTTCCACGCTCAGGTCCAAGGACAGCTTGTAGGCACCGCCGCCGTAGACGAACAGGTAGATGGCCGTCTTGGCATCCGCTCGGGTCATGTCGGCAATATCAGCGTGCTCTTGGTGCGGGTCCCTAGACGGGTCACACACGCGGGCGCTGAAGGCACCTTCGTCCAGAGGCAACAGGTAATGCCCAAGGTCGATAAGCTCCAAGCTGGAAGCGTCAACACCCGTCTGCTCCCACCCCTCATCTGCGATGAAGAGGGCACGGCATTCCCAGCCATAGCGGCCCTTCAGGCCCTTGACCACAACCTCGGTCTTGGTGCCATCCGCAAGCACCACCTTCTCCTTCTTGACGGAGGGGGTGCCCGAGAGGTTCGGGTCCTTGTGGGTCCCTCGCCCGGTGACCGCCCCCGAGGGGTCCATGCGGCCGTGGATGCGATTGGTGTCCGGGGTGCAGAGGCCGAGCCACGACTTCTTGCCGTTGGCCAAAGTGCCCAGCGTCTTGGAGACCACGAAGTAATCGAGGATGAGCTGTCGGGTGGCCTTCGGCATGACGGCCTCAGGGATTTCCTCAAGCGTCGTCTCGTCCACCGTGGGCTTGCCATTGCTGCCGAACTTCTTGGGCTTCCACCCGTAGACAGCCTGGAGCCGCTGGCCGAGGTGGTCGCGGGAGGACGGCTGGAAGGTCGTCCACACAACAGGCGTATAGGGGGCATCAGGTGCGTAGCGTTCAACGGGCGGGCCTACGTAGGGGGCCAGCTCCTTGCCTGTCTTGCCGAAGCGCCTGCGGGTGACACTAGGTAGGTCGTCCCGCTTGAAGGTCCTGTCGCGGGCGGGGGTGGTGGCCTTCCCGGGTGCCCACCATGAGCCGAATGCCTCCACGAGGAGAGCGCCGGTACGGGCCTGCTCGTTGGCCAGCTCGGCAGAGAGCCGTTCGGCCTCCGCGCGGTCGAAGTGGACCCCGTGCATTTCCTGCTGCTTGATGATGCGAGCAACTTCGTGCTCAACCTCAAAGACCAGCTCGGGCCACACGAGAGCAGCCTTACTGCCCTCGGCCCAGCCCACCCGGTCCTCAATCATCTTCCAGAGCTTCACGCCCGGCCGACAGTCCTGCATCATGTAGGACGCCATCCACGGGTTCCAGGCCTCGAAGCCTCCCGTGTACTCATCCTTGTAGTCGCCCAGACGGTAGCCCCACGCCTTGAGGCTGTGGCGCTTCGCCATGGACATGGGCATGATGCCGGCCTTGACGCGCTTCAGGTCGGGGCCCAGCAGGGTGTCGTAGGGCCAGACCACCTTGGCGGCCACCAAGCTGTCCCATGCTTTCGGACAGCGTTGGAACCACGGGTAGAGCTTCTCGATGGCAATGTAGTCGTAGTCGATGCCGTTGTGGGCGACCGAAAGCTCAGCCTGCTCAAGAGCCCTGATGCCGTCCTCAACGGTCCCGGCTGGGTTGCCGAGGATGGGGGTCCAGAGGTCCTCTCCCGTGACGGGGTGCTTAGCGTCTCTCGGGACAGGGGGGCCGTAGTAGAACTCCTCAAGGGTGTCCAAGTCGATGATGCCGAGGCACCACATGCTATGGAGACCGGGGAGAAGGTCGTTGCCCTCCGTGTCGAAGTAGAGGCGCTTGCCGGGTTGGCTCATTCCCTACCGGAGGAAGAGCGCAATAAGGACCGGGCCAATGACGAAGTAGCCAACGGCAAAGCCAACGATGCAGGAGACAGCGAGGGGCAAGATGGTGTCCATTTAGGCTTCCTTCTGGAGCAAGAGTTTGATGTGCGTCGGGTCGGGCACGTAGATGCCGTACTGCTCCCGCCACTTCCGTTGGAGGAAGGCGAGAGGGGCGTGTTCGAAATGCCGGAGCTTGTAGCCGGTCCCGATGGTGGTGAAGTTGAGCCACTGCTCGGCGGTCAGCGGGAAGTAGTTCTCCCGCAACTCGTTCTCGAAGTTGTCCGCGTAGTCGGCCTTGAGGAGAGCCTGAAGCCAACCAGCTCGGGTTGGACGCTCGTTGTAGACAACCGTTCGGATGCGATCGTTGTCCCACGTGGCTGCATACTCGGCCGGTTCCGGGGACACATGGTGCGCCCTCTCCTCCACAGCCATGTCCCGCACCGCGATGTAGTCACAGCCGAGGAGCCGGATGTTGTGCCAGAAGGCCTCGAACTGGAGGGGGTCCTGAGAGAGGACCTCATGCACCACCGAGGACAGCACGAGGCAGGACTTGCGGCCGAGCCTATGGTGCCTGTCCAGGCGGGCGGCGAACATAGCGAAGTCGCTGGTGAACTCGTAGACCCCTATGGTGCGTCGGGCCTTGGCCTCGCGGATCATGTCGGGGTTGTGGTCGTAGCCGATGAAGTGGCAATCCCACCCACCGGGCCACTCACGGCGCTCCATGTGGAGCTGCCTAAGGAGGTAGCCGTCTGCACAACCGAAGTCGGCAAAGACGGTGACCTCACCCGGGACCCTCTCCACAAAGAACAGCTTGTCCACCATGGAGTGGCGTAGCCTTTCGTTGTAGGCCACGATGTCATTCGGGGTCGCGCATTGGTTCATGCGGAGAGGGTCCTCAGGTCGCCTTGGGAGGCTATTCGGGTTTGTCGGGGTCGGGCTTGAAGTCATGCACCTTGAACTGCTTGCGCCGTATGGCCGCCTTCAGGGCATTCTCAAGCCGGGTGGTGTAGTTGAGGACCTTCCACTGTGCCGCGTGCGGCTTCAGCTTGGCGGCATCCTCAAGCTCCTTCTGGTCCTGCCATTCGGGGAGCTTCATGAAATCCACCCCGTAAGACCTCAGGGCGGAGTACGCATTCAAGAGGAAGTGCCCCATTGCCTGAGCACCCATGAGGCGGGCCACAAGGTCCTGCCTATCCTCCTTGACGAAATCAACCTCATCCTTCAGGCGCATCGCCTGTGGGTATCCTTTTTATTCGAGGTCACCCGGTCGTCTGTCGCCGGGCCTAGTAGTCGGTGCTGCTCACTGGGGAGAAGCCACCGGGCTGGCTCTTGGCCTCCCCATCGGGCTTGCCGATTGGTGGGAAGGGAAGCGGGGATTTGACCAAGCGGCCATCCTCCCCATAATACAGCACGTCTGCCAAGCCAGACTTGCCGGTCCGCCTTGAGGGCTTGATGATGCGGGACTGAGTGACCCGCCATGCTTCACCCGCAGCTTGGTTGTTCCGCTCCCAACCCACGACGTAAGAGGCGAAGTTGGAGAGCCCCCCGGAGGAACGGACCTCGTTAAGGGAGGTTGGTGCGCCCTCCTCGTGGGGGATGCCTTGGGTGCGTCGGAGGTGGTGGGCAACCTGAAAGTGACAACCTGTCTCCTTCGCCTGCTTGGAAAGCTCGGCGGCCACCTTGTCGAGTACCCGCCGCTCATCTGCTGCGAGGTCAATGCCCGCCGCCATGAAGCTAAAGGGGTCGATAACCTGGACCATACAGCCTAGCGCAACGGTGCAATATCGTGTGTAGGTGAGAAGCGCGTCTAGTGACCACTCGGCTGTCTCGGGGTCGAACACCTCACACAGGCCAGAGCCAAAGACTTCGGCGTGCCAACGGAGCATGTCCCTATCATAGGCTTCGAGCGCCTTGGTGTCCGCTATGTCTGGCACGGGGCGGAGCTGTAGGCGCTCGCCTGCTCGCACGGACATGAGGCCCATCATGGCGTCACGCTTGGTATCCTCAAATGAGAAAACCGCGATTTTGACATTCTGCTCAAGGAGGTGGTTCTGTATCTCCCGCATACCGGCCGTCTTGCCAACACCCGTGCCTGCCACGTGGAAGACCACCTCGCCCGGATACATCCCGCCAGTCATCTCTTGAAGCTTCGCCATCGCTGGTGGGTAGCTGTAGGCGTGAACTCTCTCGCGCGGCGCTAGGATGGCCGACGTGCTTTCCTTGGCGTTGACGATGCCCTTGGGCCGCCATGCCTGGGCCGCATAGACAGCCGCCGTTATGTCCCCGGGCCGGTTGGCCTGAAGCATGTCGGAGGCGTCCTTGCACTTCTCCTTGCCGTCGAGCTTGAAGCCCGAGGCCGTGGCGATGCGCACCTTGCCGACCTTGAAGAGCGGGGCACAGTCGGCCACAGCCAGCTTGCCCGCATCGTCATTGTCGAACCACAGAATGATTTCCGTGAAGCGGTCCAGCCAGAGGTAGTTGGCCTTCATGTGCTTGGCGGCCGACTGTGAGCCGGTGCCTACGGAGACCACCGCAACCTTGAAGTTGGTAGCCTGGGCCACGGAGAGGGCATCAAGCTCACCCTCGGTGACGATCACCTGTCGGTCAAACCTGTCGCCAAACACGTGGTGGCCGAAGAGCTGGCATTCGGAGAGGGACTTGTAGCCCTCCGCTTTCAGCAAGGGGAAGTCCTTGGTGGGGGTCCGTAGCTTCTGGGCTACCAGCTCCCCGCCCTGGTCGTAGTAGGGATAAGCTTGGACCGGCTTACCGCTGTAGCCTCCGTGGAAGACGCCGTAGCGCTTCATAGTGTCGGAGGTGAGACCCCTCTTGTTCAGCGGCGCATAGGGGTTGGCCTGCTGCGACGGGTCTAGAAGTTCGCCATAGTCCTGCTTGAAGGTCTCTCTCGGAGCCGAGGCTGTCTCGCCACCAGCGGGCACATAGTAATCGCACCCCGCGCCATAGCAGTGGCGGTGCCCATCCAAGTAGGTTACGCACGACTTCTCCCGGCTACACTTTGGACAAGGCCCCTTAGACACCACAACGTCGTGGCCCTCGGGGCGCTCTTGGTCGTCACTCATTCGTTGAGATTGGCCCTCTTACTCGTTCGAACCATTCGACCGCCGCGAGGCGTTCATCGTTGGCGATGGTAACGGCAAAGCCGGTGCCGGCGTTTAGGTCTTCGCGGGTGACACGAGCCTTGAACCACTCGGGCAGGTGCGGCCACCACTTGAGGAGCTTGTGGCAGTGGTCGTCAAAGTCCTCGTCGGTAAGGACCGCGAGGTCCCACTCGTAGTAGAGCACCGAGGCATAAAGGAACATTTCGCACTGCCACCGCCAGATGGCCTCTGGGGTCACCTACCGGTGAAGAGTTCGACACACCAGATGATGACAGACAGCGCCAGCACGATGCCCAAGATGAGGAGCAGGATGCCGATGGGTGCCCACAGCGGGGCCAGCACCCACCACCAAGGCCACGCGATGTAGCCGGTGAGCTTCAGGGCAATGAACAGGATGGCGAGCAGCGGGAGGAAGATGCCCCCGCCGTTGAAGGTGGTCTTGTGGTTCAAGCTTTGAGCTTCCCTTTTGCGGGCCTGAAGACGGCCTCGATGTAGGCGACAAGGTCCGGGTTATCGCGCCAGACCTGGATGAGCTGGTAGGAGAGTGCGCCCACAAGGCGCTCCTCTGAGACGTGCTCGTGGATAGCCGTCATGCCAGCCGCAGCGTAGGCCGCATGGAGGACCTCATGCACCAGCACGTGGGCCTCCCACTGGGGCGTCAAGCCCTCCTGTATGAGAATGACCAGAGTGCTCCGGTCGCACATTCCGTAGGCCCCCGTGTTGTCGGCGGCCATGCGGTTCCACGGCTTGATGGTGTAGTCGAGGCCGCCCACGCGAACGGTGGCAGGCATCTTCATCCGAGCCACTCCCGATCATGTCCAACGTTGCTGTCGAAGATGCAGAACTCCGTGGACACTGAGGGGTTGATGTCGAAGTGGTCCTTATGGAGCCTCTCCGCCAACTGCATGGCTGCCCATTGGAAATCCTCAAGCACGCCCTCGGTCACCCTGAGGGTAACGTAATGGCGCGTGCCATCTTCGCGGGAGGAGACCCCTGCCCCATGGACGTTCGCCACGCGGACCAGCTCGGCGTAACGGTCGGTGGACAGCTTGCCGAGGACCTTGACGTGGGCTTCGAAGTAGCGGCCCGCGAGGATAGCCAACCCGTTCCGCTTAGTGGGAGCCTCGGGGTGCCACGGGGTCGCTTCGATCTTCATCCGGGTGACCGTGAAGCCGCTGACCGCAAACACGAAAGCAGTGTGGTGGAGCAATGCCCCCGGCGAGCCATGCAGGCTAGCGGTGGAAGAGGTCAGCCACTCGGTGACCAGCACACCGCCCAAAGTCCGGTTCTTGAGGAACACAGGCTTGGCACCGAGTTCCCGGCACAGCTCGGAGAATGCCTCTTCGCTACCCGGCTTTGGCTCCACGGTAACATGGAGCTGCACGAGGTGGGCCTTGTCGGGCCCCGCCCCCGCAACCTCGCAGTTGTCGCAGTCAGCGCAAGTCACGGGGCGAGGTCGTACTTCTTGAACTCACGGCCGAAGCCATCGGTTTCGCGCCGGTCCACAATGTTGTGGCCCATGCGGCGAAGCTCAGCGATGCGGCTGGAGAGCGACCCCACGCCGAGCGCGGTGATGGCCACAAGGTTGGTCAGAGTGCGGCCGTGCTTCAGGTAGTCCAGCACGATTTCCTGCTGCTTGGTCAGTTTGGGTTCGTCACCCATGCTCTTGCCTTCTCCATGTTGATCGCTGGGCACTGGCGTGAGTGCCGGGGGTACGCTTCCGAGTGGCCAACCAGAGGCAGCGGCCCATAGAAGTCTGCGAGGTAGGCCATAAGCCCCCTCAAGGTCTCGCCCTGCTCGGGCGTGAAGTTGCCTTCGGGTTCCCCCGCCTCATCGACGCCACCACCAAGACAGACCGCGATGCTGTCCGCGTTGCGGTGGCGCATATGGGCACCCCATGCGTTGTGCGGTCGGCACTCCAACAAGCGCCCATCACGGAGGATGAGGTAGTGGTAGCCGACAGCCAACAAGCCCTGGGCCCTGCCCTTGACGGCGAGGAAGTGCTTGAGGTTGGTCTGGGAGGGGGGCGTCTGGCTGTCGTGAAGGACAACCTTGGTGGTGGCTTCGCGGGGCCTAAAGGTCAGCACGACTAGAGCCGCGCGTTGACCCTGTCGAGTTCATCACGCAGTGACTTGGTAAGCAGCGCTAGGCGGTCCGCTTGGATGGCCACCTTGTCCACGATGGGGTCTGCCGCAACGGTGGCGAAAGGGGATGGGCCGGGGTTCGAGGGTGACGAAGCAGGGTCGTCGGTGGCGTAGCCTACGAGACGGCGAGCCAGCATATAGACATCCGCCATGGTATCCACGAGGTCATCCACGCGGCGCTCAAGGGTGTCGAAGGGGGATATGCGGGTAGCCTGCTTAGGGGCGTCGAGCATCGGGTGTCTCCAGGTTCTTGTAGAAGGCGAGGAGCCGCTTGCCGCATCGCGACTTGGCAACCTCGGATGTCCGAAGGTCAATGATGAGGTCCTGCACCTGAGCCTTTGTCAGGGGCTGGCCACGCTCGCCGGGGATGGGGGTCAACCAAGCAAAGCAGTGTTGGAGGTCGGCCGGTGCCTCCGGGAGGTGCCTAGTCCTGATGCCAGAAAGTATCCCGCAGCCGGTCAGCATCCATGCTGTCAAACACAACAGCATCACGGTCCTTAAGCGCACTCTTCAACTCCTTGGTTTTGGCGGCCACTGCCACCTCGTCCTCCCTGTCTGTCTTGGCCTGCATGGCATCCAGCACGCGAGCGTTGTGCTCCGCCGCCATGTCAGCCTCAAGCCCCCTGATGCGCTCTTCAAGCTTGGCTCGTTGGGCGGCGTGGGTGGCATCAAGCCTGCCCTTGGCATAGAGCCCAGCCACCCCGGCAAGTGCCAGGATGGAGAGCGCCAAGTAGACGTAAGGGCGGAGAACGGTCACGGCTGGAAGAGCAACCAGATGATGAAGCTGACAGCGAGCAACATGACGATGAGGTCGATGGAGAGGAACAGGAGGTCCATTACGCCCCTCCCCCTTTTGCCTTCTTGTAGGCGAACCACAGGCCCACCCCGATGATGACCACGGCGATGGCAATGCGGACGCCCTCCCCGCTAGTCAGCTCGTATTGCTGGGCCGCAATGCCATCCACGAGGTTGGCCAAGGGGTCAGCCGCAAGGGAGCCACCAAGGGTGACCGAGCCGCCCGCACTGGCGACTGCCTTGTAGGCGGCGGACTGGTCGGTCTCATAGTCGGTCGGGTGATCGCTCATGACCTCCTCGGAGAAAGCGCCGAGGGCGGCTACGCTGTTCGCACCCTTGGGGTAGACGGCAAAAGGCAACTGCCAGTGCGGCCCGTCCTTGAACTTGCGCCAGTCACCGCCCCATTCGAGAGCCACACCGACTTGCCGGGCGGCCTCCTTCATGGCGGCTGCGAGCTTCCGATAGAGCGGCCATGCGAACATTTCGGCCGAGCTAATCTTCCCGTCGCGATTGAGGTCAACGAGCGGCACAATGTCCACCGCGTGGCCAGTCAGATGGCGGGAGTTCATGGTCGTGGACGCGCCGATACGGACAAGCTCACGCTGGCGCTCCACTGAGCGAAGGCCTTCAATGACCTTGAACGGAATGTCCGAGAGTTCGGCGGCCTTGAGGACCACCTTGACGAGGTCCGGGTGGACCCCCTTGAGCAGCCGCATCGAGGCGGCCGGTAGGGCAAGGGTGATGGAGGTTACTCCTTGACAGGGCGGTGGGTCCGCTTGTCGATGGGCGGGAAGACCTCCTCCACACGAGGGGTCTCCAGCGGGATGACGGTGGGGTTGGCGTAGTCGCTGATGCCGTGCTCGTCTCGGGGCCACAGCAAAGTGGCGAAGCGCTCAACCCTTATGGGCGTAGCCATAGGGCCCCTCCTTGATGAGGTCCCTTGGGTCCTGCTCGGGGCCCTGCTCGTGGAACCAGCTCTCAGGGATGAGCTTGTCTGCAAACTGGTAGCCGTATCGGATGCACCAATCGGCCAGCGTGGTCTTGGAGCCGGGGTTGATGGGGGCCTTGGACCGCGTGAAGACGAAGCGGATGTCCAGCCCGGGGAACTGCGCCTTGACGAACAGGTGCTTGGCCCGGTCGGTGCTGTCGAAGATGCCTTTGACTTCCACGAGGATGCCATTGGGCAACAGGAAGTCGGGCGTGTAGAAGTGCCGTTTCTCAGGCACCATGTAGGGGAGCTTGAAGGTCTCGTAGACCACAGGCATGGAGTGGGCGGCGATCTGCTCCCCCACCCTCACCTCATCACCCGACCTGAAGCCGTGCTTGAAGCCTGCCTTCTTGCCTGTCGTCCCCTGCTTGGCCTTGCGGACCCAATCGGGGATCACGCGGCCCATCAGCTCAGCTCAGTGACCTTGGCGTCCCCGTTGGCGGAAGCCCACAAGCCCGTGACCACGCCGACATAGCCAAAGGGCAGCTCGTAGGACGCGGGGACGCCTGTCGCCGAGGGCGCAAGCTTCACGGTGTAGTCTGACTGCGAGGCCCCGACACCCAGCTTGATGGTCAACACTGCGGTGCTGTCGTTGGTGATGACCGCGCCGAGCCGGTTACGGTTGGCCGCAAGGAGGGTCACGAGGGTAGCCGACGAGGCCACCACCGAGACCGCCCCCACGTTCGCCTGTACGGCGACTTGGCGCATGGCTAGTAGTCCGCGCCGGGGTTGGAGGGGGTCTCGTCTGCGGACCCGAAGCCGTCGCCCTGCTGGCCATCGTCCTGGTAACCCTCGACAGCACCGAAGCCGCCACCGTTACCTTCAGACAGCTTGCGGACCTGGACGCGGGAGAAGTCGAGGCGCACGCCGATCTGCTTGAGGGACTTCATCGGGATGGGCCGCATGCAGTAGTTGATGCGGATTTCCGAGCCGCCCCGGACCAGCTTGTGCATTTCCTTGCCGGCCGCATCGTAGAGGCCGATAACGACATCCTTGACCGTGCCGTCCTTGAGGCGGATGCGGGCGTTCTGCTTGAAGTCGAACACGATGGCACCCGTGGGGTTGCCGTCGCTGTCCTCCTCCACCTCGTAGGGGTAGTAGACGGCGAACTTCTTGCGCTCGCCGGGCGTGAGGCTCTTGCCGTCGCCGTTCTCGAAGTAGTCGTCAAATGCCGCCTGTGCGGCAACGTCCACCTTCTCCTTCTGGCGCTGGGCCGCTTCACCTTCGAGGCGGAGGCCGGTCTTGAAGAGGGGGTTCTCGGCATTGAACTTGTTGTCGGGCCTGTTGAGGTGCGGGTAGACCGCGATGCCGAAGGCGCTGTCGTAGTACGTGTGTTTGGCCAAAGAGTTCTCCTAGTTGGCGGTGACTGTGTAGGTGTCCGTCTTGGGGTTGTCCCCGAGGACCACCGTGGCGGTGAACGTGAGGCCGCCCTCAGGCAGGGCGGCTCGCTTGTTGTCTGCGAGGTGCCGCTGGCGCTCGTCTGCAATGAGCATCTTGAGGCTGTCCTCAATAGCTGCGGGAACCTCGTGGAGGTCTTCGAGCTTGCAGACACGCTTCCAAAGCGGCTCTTCGTATCGCGCCCACAGCCAGCCGCTCAGCGATGTGCCCACCTGTCGGTAGAGGGAAAGCGGGTAGAGGTCGTCCCACGGCCGAGCGCAGACCTTATAGGTGTAGACGGTCATGCCATCCCCCGGCCGATGAGGCGGAGGATGTCGAAGGCAAGCACCACGGCCAGCGCAATGGTGAGCAGCCAGCCTTTGGTGATGAGGGTGAGGACCACAATAATCGTCGCGACCAGGCAGGCGAGGATGAAGATGACAAAAAACATGGCGTGGTCGTCACCATCCATTGGGTCCTGCCCGAGGAGCTTAACGACAGCCTTCACGCCCCGCCAGAGGCGCGGTAGCGTCCATTCGAAAGGCTTGGGGATATCGCTCACCCTATGGTCACCTCCTTGGCCATGACGCGGGCCCCAAGGAAATCCCTGAGGCTCTGCAAGCTGTCGTCCGTGGGTCTGTCCCCATCCTCGGGCGCAAGGAGGACCTTCCTACCCATGCCGAACAGGGCGGAGGGTTCCAACCCGCAGCGCAGGCACATGGCCGCGAACAGGACGCCGACCCCGAGCACCTGCTCCTCGGGGACCATGATGTCCTGGAGCTGGAAGAGAGCCAGATGCGCAGCCCTTGCGGCGGCATCACGCGGCACCATGCTCAGCTTGTCGCGGTCGAGGGGCCGATGGCCCAATAGGTGGGGGGGGAGGTTGAGCCCATGGTCGTGCTTACGGACCCGCATACTATGCCCCCATCGCCGTATGGACGGGGCGGCGCTCAACGGTAGCTTCCCGGTGCGCCATAGTCAGTTGCGTGTCGTAGCCCATGGCGTTCGCCGCCAAGCTGTCCGCAATGCCCTCGGTTATGACGATGGGCTTCTTGCCGGATGCCTGCTGGAGCGCCCTGCGTTCTCTCCACCTGGCCTTGCGCTCGGCGGCCTCGGCCTTCTTCTGCTCGTGATACTTCGACCACTGCTTGCGGGAGCCGATGCCGTGGAGTTCACAGAGGGTCTTGGCGAGGTGCTCGCGCCCGGCCGGGCTGGTGTTGGCGAGGGGAATATGAATGACTTCGCCGGTATCGTTGTCGATGGTTGACATATCGAATGCCGCAGAGGTCATGCGGATGGTGGTGGATACGTTGCGGCGGGCAAGGCGGTTGCGTGACATGGTGTCTTCCCTGATGATGTTGCCTTGGGGTCTGGGGTGTGGCTTGTCGTGGGGGCTGGCGGTTACATGGCACCCTCCTCTGCTCCAGAAACACAAAAGCCCGCCGATGAGGGCGAGCTTCTGTTCTCAAAGGTCCGTCTCATTGGAGCGGCTAGGCGAAGAAGTAGTCACTCTCCAGCACCAGCCTTAGGTCCAGCGACCCCTTTGCCAGCGGTTCGGGCAGCATCCCGTCCGCCTTCTCGCTGGCCGCAAGCGGGTCCAAACCTTCCTCAACCACCAGCCAATCCACCAGCACCCTTTGGCAGTCAGCCCTAAAGTTCGCCAGCACGTCCACCTCATGGGTCGCCACGAAGGCCTCACGCAGGAACACCGAGAGCGCCCCCATGTTGGCCGCATGCGTGCCGTAGGCATCATGGACTGACACGAACTCCTCAATGCCCGCCTCACGGCAACGCTTGATGCACTCCACCAAGCACGACGCATCAAGCGAGTGGATGAAGTTGGGCGCTATGCCCTGTGTCTGTTCCCTGGTGGAGAGCTGGGCGGTCTTCTCATTCCGCGTCACCTCCACTCGTTCACCGTCCAGCATGATCTTGTGGACTATGGAGCGGTCCAGACCATAGAAGTGGCGCACCACGAAGCCCGAAGGCACCGTCCAGTAAATCGGCTGGTTGGCCACAGCGACCGCCTTTGAGCAGTCCTGAAGCCACTTCATGACCTTCATGCCACTCTTGACCACCTCATTGACGGTGTCCCAGAGGTGGGCGGCGAGGAAGACCACACGCTTGGTGCGGAGGTCCCCTAGGAGGTCGTCAAGCTTCCTTGGCTTCTCCTCGCCGTCGATGAGCGTAACGCCGTTGGCCTCAAACTCCGCGACCTGGGCGGCCGAGGGGAACTCATCGTCGGTCGGTTCGGGGGCCGGTGCGTATTCGTCCAGCCACTTCCTCGTGTAGGTGAAGAAGCTGTCCTTGGTGCCGCCATAAGGAAGCACCATGACTTGCCGCTTGGTGAGGGTGCGGGGGAGATTGCGCTCGCACAGCTCCAGCCAATAGGTGGCCTTCTCGCCCTCTGCGCCGCCCGCCCGTTCGATGCGCTCAAGGGTGTGCTGGAGGCCGAGCACGGCTTCCTGCGCAATCCTGTCAGTCTCCGTCTCCTCAGGCACAGCGGGGGCACCTGTCGCCACCACCTTGTAGATGTCCTGCGGCTTGTCGGCGGGCACGAGGTTGACATAGCGCCCGGCCACCTCGTCCCTGAGGATGGCGCTAAGGTGCTGGATACCATTGCAGGTGCCGTCCACCATGACCGGGAGGTGGGAGATATAGCCGTAGCCCTCACCAAGGAACTCGACCCACTCGAAGATGGCGGCGAGTGCCTGGAAGGGCTTGTCGGCCTTCTGCCACTCGGTGTTGGTGTAGGGGTCCGCAGCGATACGCCGCCACTGCTCCTCGTGCGCCTCCACCCACTCAATGCGGTCACCCATGGCCACCTTGTCCACGCCGCAAGCGCTCGCCAGTTGGATGGCCAACCAGCCCGCACCCCCGTTCTCCTCCGTAATCGGCAGGCCTTCCGCAAAGGTCAGTAGACCCCGCGCAAGGTCGGAGCCTTGGGGCTGCAAGAAGTTGGCTATGGGATAGATGCGCCCCCGGAAGTCCAGCATGTGGGGGAAGTAGATGGACGGGAAGCGGGCGTATTCTTGGGCAATGAGGATCGTGGTGGAGGTGGCCCGCATCTTGGACAGGCGCTTGGCGTTGAAGCGGTACACCGGGGCGGCCTTACGCTTCCACGCAAGGATTTCCTTATCGGTCTGCTCATCGCGTGCTGGCTTGGGGAGGCCCTGCTCACGTGCCCTGCGGCTGGCCTCTGCGTGCTCTGCCATCCGGGGTGTACGGGCGGGGAGCTGCTTCTCGTCTATCTGGGGGAGGCCCGCAACGCTGGCGTCACCGGCCTTGGCCCATACGGCTACCGCAACGTCAAGGACGCGGGTGTTGACTTGCCATGCCGTCTCCTGAAGGAGGTGGATGGCGTTGAAGACATTGGGCATGTCGAGAGCATCATACTCATCGGCCGCCCGATCACGCTGGGTCTCCTGACTAGCCCTGAAGCGAACTAGTTGAGGGGTCCGAACGTAGGGCGTCCAATACCCCCCCCCCCGGGCGGCGGGGGGGGGGGGGGGGGGGGGGGGGGGGGGGGGGGGGGGGGGGGGGGGGGGGGG
>NZ_JANKZL010000003.1 GCF_027568395.1 Aminobacter sp. HY435
CCCCCGATTCTACATGTTTTTTGGGTCCGTCCTTTGGGGGGCCAACACCCCCCCCCCCCCCCCCCCCCCCCCGTGGGTGGTAGTGTGGCCACGCCACCGCTTGGGTGGCATGACGGTTGGCTTCATGTCCGGGGAGTTAAGCTCGGCCTCTTCCAAGGCCTGGCCGACCCACGCAAGCAAACCTTCCTTAGGGGCAACAACCAGTTGCGGACCCTTGAACTTGCCCCTAGATGAATACGTGTGTTCGGGGTCTGGCTGAAGTTCAAACCAACCCGTCTTTCGGATCAAGCAATCAAGCAAAGCAACCCCTACGCGGAACTTCACTTCCTCGGTCCATGTATCCCACGTGAGGCTATTGTCCTTCTCTTTGAGCAGGTGGTTGAACCTATTGATGTTCACGCGACGGCGATGCGTTGCTGTGGACTTGTTGCGGTCCATTTCGTCCTGGTAATGGTAGAACAGGCCGGGCTCTGTGGCCTCCCAATGGCGGACCCGCTGCTCATACTCGCAGGTGCGCCCAATCTCCATCGCCAGCGTCACCAGCTTTTGGCGCTCCTTGGCGATACCATCAAGAACAGCCCGCAGCGTGACCAATGCGGCCACGTTGGCGTCAAGCTCCTTCACGTAGGGGAGCGCAATGGGCTTCACGCCACGGGTCCGCTCCACGTCCTTGACCCACGATTTGATTGCGGCGGCCACCTCAGGCAACCATTCGGTCATGAGGCCCCTGACGGCATTAACGCGCGTCATCTGGCCCCGGCTCTCGGCAATGATTACGCGGTCCCGCATCTTGTCGGCACCAGCCCGCATCATACCGCGCTCAAGCTCAACCTGGGTCTCCCACATCGGGTGGCTCTCGGGGGCGTCCCCGGGGGTCCACTCTTTATGAAGCAGGGAGAGGTTGGCATGGATGTTCATGGAGTTCTCCATTAGGCAGTCAATGTGAAGCACACAAAGGAAAGGCCGCGCCGTAGTCGCGTGGCGCAGCCTTCATGCCTCCCTTATGCCGGGAGGCGGTGTCCCCTGATGGGTCCTACTTTGCCTTGGTCAGCCAGAACGACACGCCGGCCTCGGGGGCTTCCTTGATGCCCTCCTTGCCGGTGCGGCCGAGCGTCACCAGAGTGATGGCCTCACGACCCTTGGCGAGCTTCTTCCAGGCGTTGAACTGGTCACGGATTTTGGTCTTGACGTAGCTGTCCGTCACCTTGTCGGCCGCAACGTCCCGCTCCATGACCCAGTAGGCGTGCGGGATGAACACGTGGGGCTGCTTGCCTTCGTTGGCGTCGGCCTCGTAGCGGTCGAACAGGCCCCGGAACGGCAGCTCATTGGAGCGTGGAGCGCGGCCCAGCGTTTCCGGGATGGGCGTGCTGAAGCTGGCCTCGAAATTGAAGGAGCGCTTTTCGGCGGCTTTGGCGTTCATTTGCTTGTCGTCTCCGTGTCTGTTGTCCGAAACTTCTTCCTCAAGGTCAGCCCGGTGGCCGGGTCTCTTCTGACCTCGTATCTGTAGAGACACCCCTCCGCCAAATCCAAGTCGGTGTAGGTGCCAATCAAGGGGAGGGTGGCGAAGGTGTCTACCACTTGCCGCGCGGGGTATCCCACATGACCTCCTGTCGTGTTCTGTCCTCAATCATCTTCGTATGGCTCTGGTAAACAGCCCCCAAAGCCAACAGGATGAGGAAGGGTGCAAGCAAGGGCATTCCTTCAAAGATGGTGTCCAAAACCTTCCAGAATGCCCGGCGTATCATTTCAAGAACCTCCGCATTTCCTCGGTGCCATAGCCACCAGTCAACCTAAGGTAACCCATGGTGGTCGCAATGTCTTCATGGCGGAGGTACTGCCTCACCATGTCCAAGGGCATGTTGCAGTCCACGTGCAGGTAGCGTGCAGCCGAGCGGCGGAGGGCCTTGAGGGTTGCCCCATGTGTGTCCGCCGCGCCGATGTGTGCTCGGCATTGACCCCACCACCATACGAGCTGCTCATAGGTTAGGGTGAACATCGTAGCCCCGGGCTGCTCGGGGGCGTCTTCGAACTGCGCGATGGCCAGCTCTGCGGCCTCCTCCGAGAGGGGGAGCGTTATGTTGCCTGCGCTTGCCGTCTTGGTGCCGGGCACGGTAACGGCCATGTCCTCGGGCAGTCCATCAAGCCCCACGAAATGCGAGCGACAAAGGCGGAGCGTCTCTTCAACGCGGAAGCCTGTCCGCATCGTCCAAAAGATGAAGTGCGCAACCTGCCGAGCTTGGTGGTTCCCTTGGCCGCCGTTGTACAGTTCATCAAGCCACACCCTAAGGCGCTCGGCGTCTTCGGGTCGCAACCACCACTGAAGCTTGCGTTGCTTCTTGGGCCGCATGCCGTTGACCTGGATGCCCATGGCGGACAGGCAGTTGAGGCGCTTGGTGATGGTGGCCGGTGCCAGCCCCTCGCCATACCAGTGCGAGGTGGCCTGTTCGATCTTCTCTGGGGTGACCGCTGCGACCCGAACCTCGGATAGAAGCTCGGCGTCATCATCGTGCTCGTCGTGCGTAATGAGTACCGCGATGTCTACAAGGGCACGCTCAGCCTGGGACAGGAGCGTCTTGCCGTTATCGCGGGCTGTGGCCCAGCGCTGGCGATAGGTTCGCTTCAAGGCTTCCTGGAGTGTCTCGGACATGAATGATCCCCCTACCCTATGTGGAAAACAAAGGGGCCGACCCTAAGGCCGACCCCCAATGCTCAATCCTCGTGGTGAGGAGGGAGGGTTACTCGCCCGTGCCCGTTGCTGCGAAGCGGGCCGCCTGGGCCTCTTCGAGCGCCGCCAGTTCGGCAGCGGTGCGGGTGTGGTCGCTCGCGATTTCGGTCTCAGCAAGGACGCCCTTGATGTCGCCGGTTTCGCGGTCGATGTCGAGCACGGTGGACATCACCTCCATGCGGAACTCGCTGTCCGCCTCAAGGGTGATTTCGTCGCCGGTCTCCATGTCGAGGCCGAGCCAGTCGAGGTCTTCATAGGCGAAGACTTCGGGCGACTTGTGCGCATCGGCGTATTTCTCGCCAAGGCGGGAGGCGTAGAAAATGTGCCGTGCCGCCAACTGTGCAAGAACCAGTCCATCAGCCCACTCGGGCCGGTCGTGCTGTCCCGGGACAACCTGCCCGGTAAAGGCGTCAATCTGAAGCATGCCTTCTGCGTCCTTCTTGTGGACGAACGCAACCTTTCCGGTCAGCCCGAGGGCCACCGCTTCCGACGCACCGGCAACCGAAGAAAGGCCTTCAGGAGCGAGGGCGACCGCTGCGAACAGCGCAAGGTTGGCATGAAACAGTTTCTTCATATGGTCATATAACCTTTCAGGGTTTTCATCACTTTGCAAAGCGGGGGTCCTCCCCCCACGTCGCAAGCCATAGGCCGAAACTTAACGAAATGTCAAGCTTTTTCGACAGCAGCCAGGCGGAACTTCGGGAACTTCCCTAATGCCTCCGCCTGTGCCCTTATGGTAACCGAACCGTAACCCTGCCCAACAGACTTTGCGGCATGCCCACAGATGGCATCAAGGATGCTGTCCGATATGCCAACCTCACGACCCACCGTCTTGAACAGGTGCCGCCACCCGTGGTTTGGCCGCACGGCTGGGTCAGTGACAACCTTGCGGGCAAACGCCACAAGCACGGTGTTCATGTTGGAAACCTCAAGCGGTGTCCCGCCCTTGGTAAACACGGCGTCGGACTTGAGGCCCTCCACCATGCCGGGGAAACCCTGCTCCACCAAGTCGGCATGAAGCACAACCTCACGGTACTGCCCGGTCTTCACGGAGCCTGCGTCCGGGGTGATGGTGAGCACCCAGTTGTCTCCCTCCTTGCGGAGGTCCTGCTTGCGCATCTGGACCACCTCGCTAACGCGGGCCCCAGTGTAGGCGCAGAGCCACGGCACCCAGCGCTTGGCCCGCACTGTCCATGCGGTATCCTTGTTGCCCGCCTTGACGCCATCCGCATGCGCCAGCAGGGCACTTGCCTCCTCGGGCGTAAAGCCCTTTGAGCGGGTGACCTTGGGCCTCGACTTCACGGGAGCCTTGATGCCCTCCGCTGGGTTGGCCGTGATGCCAAGCCGTGGGTGCGCCAGTGCCCACGCAAAGAGGGCCCGCAAGGTGGCCATATCGCCCATGTACACGGTGTTCCACGATTTGCCCTCAGCGAGGCGGGCATCACGGAAGGCAATCACGTCGTCCTTCGTGATCCGCTGCGCATCGTCATGCCCTAGGACCTCCTTAAAGCGCAGCACCGTGTTCTTGCGAGTGCGATAGGTGTTGGGTGAGTGGCCGAGGGGCTCCGCCTCCTTCCACCAGCCATCAAGGAGGTCCATCAGGGAGGTGGCAGACCCCGTGCTCAAAGCCTCTGGCTTGGCGGGTGGTGTCCACTCCGGGAAGCGGTTAGCATTAGGGTCGGGCGTGAAGTCCCCAGCCGCTTGGCGCTGGCGATTGGCAAGACCATCCTTCATTGCCTGGAGGAAGGCATTAAGCGCCAGATAGCGGGAGGCCCTGTCCGTTCCTGCATACCCCTCCGCCATCAACAAGCGGTCCAGGTGCGGCCCGAAGGCGGCATCAAGGTCCTTTTCGGCCGCAGCTATGAGCCCCTCGCTTGCCGCCTCCCAGCCCTCGGCCGCCAGCTCGGGCAACTCGGGGTCTAGGCTTGCGGGCACCCACCCACCCGTTGCTCGGTCGTAGTCCAGCGCCGTGGTGCGCTCCTTTGCGTGATCTTCACGCCATGCCGTATAGAAACGCTTGGCCATGCCGTGCGCTTCCTTGGGCGAGATTGGGAGGAGGTGCTGCGATCTGAGGGCGTGCCATACGGTCGCCAGATATGCGGCCACCTGGGCTTGTCGTGTCTTGGCCTCACGCGCCACGGTGGTGCGCAATGAGATTTGCACAGCCCGCATCTTGGGTGATACCGTTAGTGTCACGGTCTCGCCATCAACTGGGATATAGAGTTTTTGGCCGATGGCCTTGGTGGCAACGTCGGTAGGAATGCGCTGGACAAACTGGTGATTGGCAGTGCCGGAACGCTTCAAGGGTCGCCTCATCTGTGGTGATGATGTATGACAGCCTTGTACGACAGTTCGGGGGCCAAATGTCAAGGAAAATGCGCAACCTAGCGGAAATGCTCAAAAGGAAGCCGCCACGCGAGACATTATGTCAATAAAAGGCCCTTTGGGAGGACCTGCGAGGACCATGGCGAAGGCAGACGATTCGGACAAGCCGAGCGGCGATTCCCCCTCCTCAGTCGAGCAGTATCTGGTGAAGGACCCCGAGCGCTTCGCGCTCAATCTCGCACGGATGATCGAACAGGCAGGCAAGGCGGCCTCCGCCTGGGCCGAACCGCGCGAAAAAGGCGAGATGCGCGACACCGTCGCCGAGCCGATGACCGACGTGGTCAAGACGTTCTCCAAGCTCACCGAATATTGGCTGTCTGATCCGCAACGCGCGCTCGAAGCCCAAACAAGGCTGTTTGCCGGCTATATGGAGGTGTGGGGCAACTCGATCCAGCGCATGGGCGGCGAACCGATCGAGGACGCGATCAAGCCGGAACGCGGCGACAAGCGGTTCCTCGACCCCGAGTGGGGCCGCAACGCCTTCTTCGACTTTCTCAAGCAAGCCTACCTGGTCACCGCGCGCTGGGCCGGCGACCTGGTCGAGCATGCCGACGGGCTGGACGAACATACGCGCCACAAGGCCGGTTTCTACGTCAAGCAGGTCACCAATGCGCTGGCGCCATCCAACTTCATCCTGACGAATCCGGAGCTGTTTCGCGAAACAGTGGCGTCGAACGGCGAAAATCTTGTGCGCGGCATGAAGATGCTGGCCGAAGACATCGCCGCCGGAAAAGGCGATCTCAAGCTTCGCCAGGCCGACTACACGCCATTCGAAATCGGCAAGAACATCGCGACCACGCCGGGCAAGGTGGTGGGCCGCAGCGACGTCGCTGAAATCATCCAGTATGCGCCGACCACCGATAAGGTGCTCAAGCGACCGCTGCTGATCTGCCCGCCATGGATCAACAAGTTCTACATCCTCGACCTGAACCCGCAGAAATCGTTCATCCGCTGGGCCGTCGAGCAGGGCCATACGGTCTTCGTCATCTCATGGATCAACCCGGACCAGCGCCACGGCCTCAAGGACTGGGAAGCCTATATCCGCGAGGGGCTGCAATATGGCCTTGACACGGTGGAACAGGCGACCGGCGAGCGCGAGGTCAACGCCATCGGCTATTGCGTTGGCGGGACGCTGCTCGCGGCGGCGTTGGCGCTCCTCGCCCAGGAAGGCGACCATCGCATCCGCTCGGTGACCTTCTTCACCACACAGGTCGACTTCACCCATGCCGGCGACCTCAAGGTGTTTGTCGACGAAGACCAGATCAGGGCGCTTGAAGGCGCGATGCGCGACAAGGGCTATCTCGACGGCACCAAGATGGCGACGGCGTTCAACATGCTGCGCTCGGGCGATCTGATCTGGCCGTATGTCATCAACAACTACATGCGCGGCAAGGAACCGACGCCGTTCGACCTGCTCTACTGGAATGCCGATTCGACACGCATGGCCGCGGCCAACCACTCCTTCTATCTGCGCAACTGCTACCTCGAGAACAATCTCTCGCAGGGGCGGATGGAACTCGCTGGGCGCACCGTGTCGCTCGCCGACATAACCATACCTGTCTACAACCTTGCGGCGCGCGAGGATCACATCGCCCCTGCCCGCTCGGTCTTCCTGGGCTGCCGGTATTTTGGCGGCGACGTCGACTACGTGGTTTCGGGTTCCGGCCATATCGCGGGCGTGGTCAATCCGCCCTCCGCCGGCAAGTATCAGTTCTGGTTCAGCGGCAAGCCTTCAGGCGACTACGACACATGGCTTGCCGGAGCCAACGAGACGCCGGGATCATGGTGGCCGCACTGGCAGAGCTGGATCGAGGCCAAGGACGGCGAGCGCGTGGCGGCGCGCAAGCCTGGCGTAAGGGGCCGCGTGCTAGAGGATGCACCCGGCAGCTATGTAAAGGTCCGCGTGTAACCACCTGTAATCCAGGGTGAGTTGACCCTCTTGGCAAAGAGGGCGAAAAGGTGGCGCCCAAACATGATCTTGCCTCAATCGAGGCCTAGCCCAACAATTGGGGGATCACAGCCACGTGATCGGGCGCCGTTTCTTTCGCGGAAACGTCGTTTGCGTTGAAGTTCGAATTCATTCGCCAAGCGTAGTTTTTGGCCTGCAGTGCGTGAGAGGGGACCGGCTTGACGTCAGGACGACTGCGATTCGCAGACCGGCGATGCGGCGTTGCGCTAACCGTATTGGTTTCGCTGTTCGCCGCATCATGCACTGCGACCGGCGAACCCGACCTCAACATGGCCAACCCGGCCCTGACAGCGACGACCCAAGGCCAGGCAACGACCGCCGAGACTGCGACCGGGCAAGCCGTTCCTGCCGACGCCACGGTGGCGACGAATATCGAAGGCTCGACGGCGCTGCCCGACCAGGTCGGTTACGTGCCGATTGCCAAGCCGGGCTCGGAAAGCCCAGCGGAAGTGGCGATCGAGACTGCAGAGCAGGTGGCGCAGCCGGCACAGGCAGCCGCCGCGGAGCAGGCCAAGACCGAAGCGGACGCACCAAAGACCGCCGAGGCGAAGCCGGGCAAGCTTCCAGCGCAGCAAGACACCGGGTTCTATCTCACCAATGGCCCCGCAGCCGAACCGGAGGCGCCGAAGAAGAAGGGATTGTTCGCATCCCTGTTCGGCTCGGCTCCAGCCAAGGCAGCCACGCCCGAGAAGGCCAAGCCGCTGATTGCGACCTCGGCGCCCGCTGCCGAAACCGCAGAGAAAGCGAAACCGGCCCCGGAGAAGGCCAAGCCACTCATCACGCTCGCGTCCGCCAAGGCCGATTCCAAGCCGCTCGAACTGGCATCGCTCGGCGGCGGATCGGGCGGCGATTCGGACTGGGCGCTGCCGGGCGTTCGCACCACCGACCTGTTCGAGATCAAGCGCAAGTCCGGAATCAACGACGACAGCGACGTCGACCTGCACGAAGACGAGGATCCGGGCCTGCAGCTCGCCTCGGCTGCAGGCATGGCGCGGCTGGCGCCAAACGGCCTGCTCAAGCAGACCGAGGGCGTCGATGTCGCCTGCCTCAAGCCGTCGCTGGTGCGCGTCCTCAAGACGGTCGAGCAGCGATTCGGCAAGAAGATGATCGTCACTTCCGGCTACCGCAATCCCGAGCGCAATCGCCGGGCGCGGGGCGCCAAGAACTCGCAGCACATGTACTGCGCGGCAGCCGACATCCAGGTGCCCGGCGTCAGCAAGTGGGAACTGGCGACCTTCCTGCGCTCCATGCCGGGCCGCGGCGGCGTCGGCACCTATTGCCACACCAATTCCGTGCATGTGGACGTCGGTCCGGAGCGCGACTGGAACTGGCGCTGCGGCCGCCGCAGTGGATAATGCGAAAAAATTGCGCGGCGCAGCAAAAGACGGGTTGCCTGCCGCAAACAACCCAATTATAGACCGCTTCACCTGAGCGCGCCCATCGTCTAGCGGTTAGGACACCGCCCTTTCACGGCGGTAACAGGGGTTCGATTCCCCTTGGGCGTACCAGGTTTTTTCCTTTTTCATTGATGCTTCGGCAGTATTTCCCTGTCTGGTGAATCGCCGGCGTCTTCACCTATGGCACACTGGCGCTCAACAAACTTTGTGGTGAAACTGGCTGCAATCCGTAGAGTTTCCGGGTTGCCTGTCGCCAACAAGCCAACTATACACCACCTCACCTGAGCGCGCCCATCGTCTAGCGGTTAGGACACCGCCCTTTCACGGCGGTAACAGGGGTTCGATTCCCCTTGGGCGTACCAGGCTTTTCAAGCGCTAAGAAGATACGGACGACGGGTAGCAAGCGGCGATCGTCTATTCATGGCGCACCCAGATCTTGCCTGGGATTCCGCTCTACCGCGCAGTTCTCCACCCGTTCCCGGTTCCAATCATTTCGGCACAGGACGGAAAGCTGCCGAAGTTGATCTCAAGTGCCAGTGCGCTAGTTCCCGGAACAGGTGGTCCGAGGCGACAGCCAGTCCGTGACCAATCATTCGCAGTCAGATGCCAGGAGCACCGGCACGTGCCCCTATTCCAAAGCAGAGGTCCCAATGAACTTCATTGCCGACTATTTTTGCTGCAATCGACGCAATCGCCGTGATGGCGCTTGTCGCTCTCGCGATCGTTTCCTTTGCCCGGCAGGAATCGGTCTGGATGGGTATCTTCACCGCAGTGGTCGCACTGTGGGCAGCAGTACGCTTCTTCGGGATCGTCTAGTCGGCGCAAAATCTGCGCCGTTTGCCCTCCTTCACGGCAGCTTGACGGTCGCGACCAATCCGCCTTCGCCCTTGTTGGCCAGTGCAAGTTCACCGCCATGAGCATGCACGATCGACCTGGCAATGGACAGCCCGAGGCCTACCCCGCCAGTTTCGCGGTTGCGTGAGCTTTCCAATCGAATGAACGGTTCGAACACGTCTTCCAGGCTTTGCTCCGGGATACCCGGCCCGTCGTCTTCGACCCTGACAGTGGCTTGGCCGTCTTCTTGGGCGAGTTCGACCCGGACAGAACCGGCATAGCGAATGGCGTTTTCGACAAGGTTGGAGATGGCGCGCTTCAGGCCGACCGGACGGCAACGCCAGACCAAGCGCTCGGGACCGGAATAGACAATCTTGTGGCCGAGCGCGACCTGATCCTCGACAAGGCCTTCGATCATTGCCGCCAGATCGACGCTGCGTGTCTCCTCGCCCTTGCTGTCCTCGCGCGCGAAGGCGAGCGTCGAATCGGTCATCGCCTGCATCTCGTCGAGGGTGCGCACGACATCTGCTTTCAGCTGATCCTCCTCGATGAACTCGGCGCGCAACCGAAGCGAGGTGATCGGCGTGCGCAAATCGTGGCTGATCGCCGCCACCATGCGCGTCCGGTCGCGGATGAAGCGCGACAGCCGCTCCTGCATGGCATTGAAGGCTTCGACGGTGGTGCGTATCTCCGCCGGTCCGGCTACGGGGATCGGCGCGACCACCTCGCCGCGCCCGAGCCTATCGGCTGAAGCTGCCAGCGCGCGCATCGGCCCGGTGATGCGCCGAACCAGCAACGCCACGGCTATCAAGGTGATGATCGCGGTGCTCCCCAGCGACATCAGCCATGGCCACGACCAGCCAATTGTCGGTGTCCTGAGCTCCGACGACGCATTGAGCCATTTGCCGTCCTCGAGCGGGATCGAGATCGACACGCCAGGCAGGTGGCTGCGCCGGCGTTGCTGGGCGCTGCGCTTGCCACCTTCGTCGGTAGGCGACTTGGCAAAGCGCACCCGGGGCATTCCTCCATGCAGGGACAGCTCTTCGCTCAATTCTCCGGCAAAGCGCGCCTCGGCCGTGGTCATGCCATTTGCCGGCAGCGTGCTCTGGTCAGCGATGACCAGACGAACGCGCCGCGAGCTGAGGGCATCGGCCAGGCGGCTCGCCATTTCCGGTGTGGCCTGGTCGATCACTTCAACAAAGGTGGCGATCCGTTCGAGCAGACCGAACTGGACGGCCGCCGCGACTGCGCGGTTTCGCTCCCCCGAAAACGCCAGGAAGCTTGCGACATAGGCCGTCACCAGCCCCGCGACCAGGAGTGCGGCGAGTTGGCCGCCAAGGCTCTTGGGCAGCAGCAGCCTCACGACGCGTCCCTCACGTCGGCGCTGAACACGTAGCCCCCGCCCCACACCGTCTTAATGATGTTCGGGTTCTTCGGATCGGTCTCGAGCTTTTTCCTCAGGCGGCTGACCTGATTGTCGATCGACCGGTCGAAGGGCTGCGCGTCGCGCCCGCTGGTCAGGTCCATGAGTTGATCGCGCGTCAGCACCATGCGCGGCCGTTGCACCAGCGCGGAAAGCAGCCGGAACTCGGCGGTGGACAAGGGGACGGCGACACCGTCCCCGCTCACCACCTCCCGCCGCGCCAGATCGAACACCCAGCGGTCGAAGACAATCTTCTTCTCAGGCGCGGCCTCCCTGGCGCGGGGCAGCGTCGTCGCCCGCCGCAGCACCGCCTTGATCCGCGCCAGCAACTCCCTCGGATTGAACGGCTTGACGACATAATCGTCGGCGCCGATCTCCAGCCCGACGATGCGGTCGGCGTCGTCGGCCATCGCGGTCAGCATGATGATCGGGATATTGAGGCTCTCGCGCAGATGCCGGCACAGCGACAGCCCATCCTCCCCCGGCATCATGACGTCAAGGATGACGAGATCGACGGCGCTGCACCGCAGGAGTTCGCGCGCTTCGGCCGCACCGGCTGCAAGCGAGATGCGCAGACCCTGCTTTTCGAGGTATCGGCCAAGCGGTTCGCGAATGTCGCGCTGATCGTCGACGACGAGTATGTGAGGCGTTGCATCCATGACCTGATTTCTATCGCAGCTTGCGCGCGCGCCTAGGGGCCAGGTGCGGCCCGGGCTTGGAAATTTGTATCAGTTTGTCGCAACGGGCCGGCTTGCACCAATGCATTACACTTTGGCGGCGTTGCTGGGATACTTCTGCGACTTGCGCCGCCTATCTCATGTTCATCGCAACTCGACAAAAGAGAGACACGATGAAAAAGACAGCAACGATCTCCGCACTGGCCGTCGCCATCGCAGCCATCGGCGCCAGCGCCGGAATGGCGCAGAACGCATCCGACGCCTCCACCGCAAAGCCCGTCGCCCAGTTGGCGAACTGGTTCGGCGGCCACGGCGGTGACAGGGATGGCCACGGCCGCGGCGGCAAGCGTGGCGACGATCGCGGCGAAGGCCGCGGCGGCAAGATGATGCGCCAGATCCAAACCTTCGACCTGAACAAGGACGGTACGGTCACGCAGGACGAGGTCGACCAGTTCCGCAAGGCGCAGATTGACAAGTTTGACGCCAACAAGGACGGCACGTTGTCGCTCGACGAATACCAGGCGCTGTGGATGGACCAAATGCGCGAGCGCATGGTCGACGCCTTCCAGGAGCACGACAATGACGGTAACGGCCAGGTGACGCTCGACGAGTTCAACAAGCGTTTCAACGGCCTGGTCGAGCGCCTCGACCGCAACGGCGACGGCAAGCTGAACGCCGACGATCGCGGCGGCCGCCGCCCGGTTGCGCCGGCCGGCGATGCCGCTCCGAAGACAGAGCCGGACGCCGCCCCCCAGCAGTAGGCGAGCCGAAGACCTCGAAGACCGACGCCACGGCTCCTCGGCCGTGGCGTCGGCATATGCATGCTGGAGTTACCCCGGCTCCGTGCCGTATGTTGGCACGAAGCCTTGGCGGTCACGTACCGCTGTGGCGCAGAGAACCTTGCCGGGGCGCCTTGCATCATGAGAATCGCAATCATCATCCTCGCCTGCCTTGCCTTGTCCGCATGTGGCATGGCCAAGGCCGCGCGGGTCGGCGGTCAGACCTTCGACAAGTACGGCTGCCTGGCACGGGACTTCAAGGGACACGCCCCATGCGACCACAGCGACGCCGAGCCGGGCAAGCCGTGACGGAGGTGCTCAGCCGCGGGACGCCAGCGACAAATGCGGCTGTTTTGCCCATGGGGGTTTACGCCATGGCGCTGGCATCCTAGTTCGGCCCGACAGCAATCTTGCAGCCTGAGGATCAGACCATGTCAGACGAGATCATTGTTCGAGACAGCAACGGCACCCAACTGAGCGAGGGTGACTCGGTCACGCTGATCAAGGACCTGAAGGTCAAGGGCACTTCCGAGACGATCAAGCGCGGCACGATGGTCAAGAACATCCGCCTCAACGGCAACCCCGGCGAGATCGAATGCAATACCAAGCAGGTCAAGGGCCTGGTGCTGAAAACCGAGTTTCTGAAAAAGGCCTGAGCCGCCTTCGTCAACGCGACTTTAAGCTCTCGGGTCCAGACTCGACGCATGTCTGGATTCGCGCTTCCAAGGTTGAGATGGCTGCTGCTCGGCGCGCTTGCGGCGGGCGGCTGGGCCATGACCCAGGAGGTCCCGAGCAAGGCTCCTCTGAACGACGGCCCGACGCGAACCGCAAGCCGGACACGTAACGACCCGGCTCCCCGCAAGGAGGCGACCGCCCCTCGCCCCAAGCTCAACGTGGCGCCACGGACTGACACTGCCGTCGTTCGCCCAAAGGCGGATGTCGAACCGCGTCCCACAAAGGTTGCTCCACAAAAGACGGCGACTGCGCAACGCCCAAAGAGCGAACCTGTGCGCCAGACAGCGGGCGTGGAGCGGCCCAAATCCGCAGTTTCGTCCCAGCAGAAAGCCCGGCGCGCAACACGTCCGCAATCCGAGCTCAAGACTGCCTCGATTTCGAAGGAACCTAAGCCCGCGCCTCGCCCGGAAACGGCGAAAACCACCGCCAAACCGTCGCCGGCCACGAGCCTGAACGTTCTGTACACCAGCACGACAGCCTATCTGCGCAAGCGCCCTGAGACTGCATCGCCGGTACTGCACAAGCTCAAGCAGGGCGAAAGCGTTCGCGTGTTTGCCCGCGACGGAAACTGGACCCTGGTTTCGGCGTCCGGGCGCAAGGGCTGGCTGCACGACGACGTGTTGAAGCCCGCCGATCCGGCGGCGCCTCGCCCCAAGGAAGCGCTGGCGGCCCCGGCCAGGCCAGCCAATCCGGGCTAGGCCCCGGCTTTTGCGGCGCAAATCGGCGCATTTGACCATGGATTTGGCATTGCGGGTTGAATCCTAAAGCGTCCGGTGCCAAATCTGCGGCAACAGTTCGCAAGTCCTTGCGACAAAGAAACACCGGCAGAAGTTCATGGTCAGCTATCTCGACGCCGCCACGGCGCCCCTCAGGAATACGGGCCAGATCCGTCTCTATGGCACGGAAGCGTTCGAAGGCATGCGCAAGGCCTGCCAGCTCACAGCGCTGTGCCTCGACGAGGTCGCCGATCGCGTCGCTCCCGGCGTTACGACCGAATCCATCGACCGCTTCGTGTTCGAATTCGGCATGGACAATGGCGCGATGCCGGCCACGCTCAACTACCGTGGCTACACCAGGTCGAGCTGCACCTCGATCAACCACGTTGTCTGCCACGGCATTCCCGACAACAAGCCACTCAAGGACGGCGATATCGTCAACATCGACGTGACCTATATCCTTGACGGCTGGCACGGCGATTCAAGCCGCATGTACCCGGTCGGCAACATCAAGCGCGCCGCCGAGCGCCTGCTCGAAGTCACCCACGAGTGCCTGATGCGCGGCATTGCCGCGGTGCGCCCAGGCGCACGCACCGGCGCCATCGGCGCGGCGATCCAGACCTATGCCGAAGCCGAGCGCTGCTCGGTCGTCCGAGACTTCTGCGGCCATGGCGTTGGCGCCCTCTTCCATGACGCGCCAAACATCCTGCATTACGGCACGGTCAATGAAGGCGTGGAGATGCGCGAAGGCATGATCTTCACCATCGAACCGATGATCAATCTCGGCCGCCCGCATGTGAAGGTGCTTTCCGACGGCTGGACCGCGGTGACGCGGGATCGCTCGCTGTCGGCGCAATACGAGCATACCGTGGGCGTCACGGCCACCGGCTGCGAGATCTTCACGCTGTCGCCCAAGGGGCTCGACCGCCCGGGCTTGCCCGCATAATATCGCCTGGCCGGTGATCGGCCAGCCGTTTGGCGCTCATCCTGCGCAGACAGGCCTGGCGCCGGTGGGGGTGGCACCGGCGAATGGCGAACAGCGATCATGACGAGCGCGGTTTTTTCGGCGAGCAAGCCGCTGCACCAATCAAGCGCGACCCCGCACCGGAAAAACCCCACTATCTCGGGCATCGCGACAGGCTGCGCGAACGCTTTTCCGCATCCGGAGACGCGCTTGCCGACTACGAGTTGCTGGAACTCCTCCTGTTCAGGCTGATCCCACGCGCCGACACCAAGCCGGTGGCCAAGGCCCTGCTCGGCCGCTTCGGCACGCTGGCCGAGGTTCTTGGCGCGCCGGCCAGCCTGCTGCAGGAGACAAAGGGCATCGGCCCGGCGGTCGCGCTCGACCTGAAGATCATCGCGGCGTCCGCCAGGCGCATGGCGCGCGGCGAAATCAGCGGCCGCGAGATCCTGTCATCGTGGAACCTGGTGCTCGATTATTGCCGCGCCGCGATGGCGTTCGAGGAGCGAGAACAGTTCCGCATCCTGTTTCTTGACAAGAAGAACGTGCTGATCGCCGACGAGGTCCAGCAGCAGGGTACTGTCGACCACACCCCGGTCTATCCCCGCGAAGTGATCAAGCGGGCGCTGGAACTGTCGGCAACGGCAATCGTGCTCGTGCACAACCACCCCTCCGGCGATCCGACGCCATCGCGCGCCGACATCGATATGACCAAGACCATCATCGAGACGGCCAAGCCTCTGGGCATCGCCGTGCACGACCACATCATCATCGGCAAGAAAGGTTTTGCCAGCATGAAGGGCCTGCTGCTGATCTAGCGCATCGGCCCGAAAATCGGACCCGATTTTCGGAAAGCACGATGCGCCAACCCAGTAAGTTAGAGCGTCCTTTGTGCGTCCATTCGGACGCACGGCGCTCTAGCCGCCGGCGCGCTGCTACACGCGAAAACCAAAGGGCCGCCGGATTTCCCCGGCGGCCCTTGGCGTTCCGATCGGTCGCGTCGCCTTATTCGGCGTCGCCTTCCTTGGCCTTCTTCTTCGGAGCGGCCTTCTTCTTGGGCTCTTCGCCCTCAGCCTTGTCGGCCTTCTTGGCCGAAGCCTTCTTGGCCGGCTTTTCCGAACCTTCTTCTTCGTCGTCGGCGAGCAGTTCTTCCTTGCTCACCTTCTTGTCGGTGACGGAGATCTGCGACAGCAGGTGATCGACGACCTTCTCTTCGAACAGCGGCGCGCGCAGGTTGACCATCGCCGACGGGTTGTTGCGGTAGAAGTCGAACACTTCCTGCTGCTGGCTGGCCGGATAGCGGCGGATCGTGTCGAACAGGCCGCGCTGCAGTTCTTCGTCAGTGACGGTTACGCCGGCCTTCTCGCCCATTTCGGCGAGGACCAGGCCCAAGCGCACGCGGCGCTCGGCCAGGCGCTGGTACTCGGCGCGGGCCTCTTCTTCCGTCGTCTCTTCGTCGGCGAAGGTGCGGCCGGCGATTTCGAGATCGCGGCTGACCTGGGTCCAGATGTTGTTGAACTCAGCTTCGACGAGCTTCGAGGGAGCCTCGAACTTGTAGTTGGCGTCGAGCTGGTCGAGCAGCTGGCGCTTGACCTTCTGGCGCGTCATGGCGCCGAACTGGTTCTCGATCTGGCCGCGCACGATTTCACGCAGCTTTTCGAGCGACTCGAGGCCGAGGTTCTTGGCGGTCTCGTCGTTGACTTCGAGCTTGCCGGGAGCCGCGACTTCCTTGACGGTGACGTCGAAGGTCGCTTCCTTGCCGGCCAGGTGCGAGGCCTGGTAGTTCTCGGGGAAGGTCACGGTGACGAGCTTCTCGTCGCCAGCCTTGGCGCCGATCAGCTGATCTTCGAAGCCCGGGATGAATTCCTTCGAGCCGAGGACCAGCGGCTGGTCGCCACCGGTGCCGCCGTCGAAGGCGACGCCGTCGATCTTGCCGACGTAGTCGATGGTGACGCGGTCGCCTTCAGCGGCCTTGCCTTCCTTCGTCTCGTACGAACGCGCCGACTCGGCGACGCGGTTGACCTGCTCGTCGATCTCGCTTTCCGGAACGTCGTAGACCGGGCGCGTGACCTTGATGTCGGAGAAGTCCTTGATCTCGATCGCCGGGATCACTTCGTAGCTCAGCGAGAATTCGAAGTCGGCGCCGCCGGCGAGGATCTTCTCGGCTTCCTTCTCGTCTTCGGTCATCACGACGTCGGGCTGCATCGCAGCCTTTTCGCCGCGGTCAGCAATGATCGTGCGGGTCGAGTCGGTCAGGATCTCGTTGACGACTTCGGCCATGAACGACTTGCCGTACATCTTGCGGATGTGCTGCATCGGCACCTTGCCGGGACGGAAGCCGTTGATGCGGACCTTGTCCTTGGCATCCGAAAGGCGCTTGGCAAGACGGGCTTCCATGTCGCCGGCGGGAACCGTGACCTTGATCTCGCGCTTGAGACCGGAGTTGAGCGTTTCGGTGACCTGCATCATCAAACCTTTGTTTTCAGGTATGGCGCGACATAACGGCTCTACCGCCGCTACGCCTGCCGGAAATCGTTTGCCGGGGTGGCTTCAAGTTCGCAATTCGGTGTCCGGGCTCCGCCACTTGCGGTCCGATTGTGCCGCCGTTCTCCGTAGATGCAGATAAGTTGTTGTTATTCCTACTTCTTATCACATCAAACAAAGACGGATTCTTGCGTCCCATCATATTCGACTGGCCTTTTGTCACAGGCGGGCCGAATTTTCAACCATCTTCGCGGTTTCTCCCGGCTCCGCTCAATTGGCTGCGACATTGACAGAATGATGGCAGCGTGAGATTGGCGTTCGCATGCGGATGTGGCGGAACTGGTAGACGCCCTGGATTTAGGTTCCAGTGCCGAGAGGCGTGTAGGTTCGACTCCTATCATCCGCACCATAGTCGCTCTGCCCAGCGGTAAAAACAGACCTCGTGCCAAGAGCGTTGTTGCCGTGGAAGAACCAAGCCAGTTAGCCATATTAGCCGCGCGCGCGAACCAGCCTTCCGGGCAGGCGTCGAGAACCCTGCACATCTCGTCCGACGCCGCATGGCCGCCGATTTCGGGAGGAGACCTTCGAAACTGGCAGAATATCAAGGCGCTTGCAGCGTTGGGCGACGTCGTGGCCGTATCCGTTTATGAGCCAACAACTCCTGCGACGCTTGCGGATCCGCGCATACGCCTGATGCCCCTCGCCACGGCAGCCGAAAACGCAAGCTCGCCGCGGCTGGCCAGACGACGGACAGGTATCGACACACGCGTCTCCGAGATTTCGCTGGCCAGACTGAATGCTGTCGCGCGAGACTTCCAGCCGGACACCATAGTCGTCGAAGGGATTCCGCTGTTTCCGCTGCTTGCGCACGTGCGGGCGCTCGCCCCGACCATCGTGCTCGACATGCACAACATAGAGTCGGATCTGGCGCGGCAGATGCTGCCGAAGATGGGGTGGCTTTCGACACGCTTTTCCAAGCCAGGCCGCCGTGTCAGGCGCATGCGTGACATGGAATTGCGGTCCTTGCGCATGGTCGACAAGGTATGGGTTTGCTCGGTCCAGGACCGCGAACGTCTCGCCAGGCTTTGCGGCGGCAGCGTGTCGGCCGATGTCGTGCCCAACGGCATACCGCGCTTCGACCAGATCCCGCACAGGCTCATTGACAGGCCCGTGATGACCAACGGGCAAGCGGTGGTGCTGTTCGTCGGCCATCTCAACTATCCGCCCAATATCGACGCAGCGACAAGGCTGGCGACACAAGTCATGCCACGCTTGCGGGCGCGACTGGGCGACGCGCGGCTGATCATAGCAGGCCGCGACCCCAATCAGCGAGTTCTCGACCTCGCCGGACTGCCCGACGTCGTGCTGATCCCCGACCAACAGGACCTGGCTCCGCTCTACAGGCAGGCGCACGTCACCATCGTGCCTCTGGACAGCGGTGGCGGTACAAGGCTCAAGATCCTTGAAGCCATGGCTTGGGGATTGCCGGTGGTCGCAACACGGCTTGCCGCCGAAGGCCTTGGTCTGGTCGATGGAGCCGATATCGACTTCGCCGTCACCGAAGACGAACTGGCGGCAAATGCGGCGGCGCTCTGCCGTGACGAGGAGTTGTGGCAGCGACGTCGAACCCACGCCCGAAAGACTGCAGTCCAGCGCTTCGGCCCAGACGCGATTGATGCCGCGGTGAAAAAGAGCCTGGGCTGAGACCTGTTATTTCGCACCTTGATTAGGTCCAGCTAAAGATGCGATGAAGCCAATGGAATATCCGCTCCCTTGGATTTGACTGGTATTGCATGACAATTCCACGCATTCTTCATCAAACTTGGAAGACGGACAGAATTCCTGAAAAATTCCTAGCTTGGTCAGAGAGTTGGGACAAGCATAACCCAGGATGGCAACGGATACTGTGGAGCGACCGGATGTTGCTCGACTTCGTTGCCGAGCACTATCCGGAATATCTGGCGATCTATTGCAGCTATTGGAACGGCGTACAGCGCGCCGATGCCGCGCGTTACATGCTGCTGCACCATTTCGGCGGGGTCTACGCTGACCTGGACTGCGAATGCGTTGGTTCGTTCGAGCTCATTACCCAGGAAAACCGCATCGTCGTCTGTAGAGAGCCTGACGTTCACGCAAAAGATCAGACCAAGGTGCGAAACCTGCCCTACCTGCTGTTCAACGGCACGATGGCCAGCCCCGCGGGCCACCCTTTCTGGCGCCACCTGCTGACCTACCTTCCCCTGGTCAAGGATGCCAAGGACGTGCTGGACGCGACAGGCCCATGCCTTTTGACGGCATCCCAACTCAGCTACGCAGACCAGGCGGCATTCGCGATCCATCCCAGTTCGCTGTTTGCCCCGGCCGACCGCGAGGGGGGAACGCCGGGACCACCCGATCCTTCGACCCTTTCCGTGCATCACTGGGCCGGCACCTGGTGGATTCGCCCCAAGCCTGCCTCGGCTTTGGCGCACCTGCGACGCCTCTATTACCAAGCTCGACATGAGTTGACCAAGGGTGAGCAACTTGATGTAGCCGCGGCCCAATCGGCTGTGGATCAAGCCGCCATCACCCGACCGGCGCCCTCAGGAAAGAACATTGCGATACTGGTGCCGCTGCGCGACGCGAGCGAACATATCGCGCCGTTCTTTGCCGCCCTGGCCCGGATCGAGCATCCCAAGGAACGCATCAAGCTGGTGTTTTGCGAAGGCGACAGCGTCGATGACAGCTGGGAACGGCTGGTCGAGGCGACAGCGCCACTGAAAACCATCTATCGCGATATCGTTCTGTTGAGGAAAGACCTCGGCAACAAGATGGACCGTGCGAAGCGCTGGAAACCCAAGCTGCAGCGAAAACGCCGCGCCGCGCTTGCTTCGGTGCGAAACCACCTTATCGACCATGGCATCGATGCCGACGACGATTGGGCGCTGTGGATCGATGTTGATGTCTGGCGCTATCCAACCGACGTCATAACGAGTCTTGTGAATTCAGGCGGCCGGATCGTCGTGCCAAATTGCACGGTGACCCCCGGGGGCGCCAGCTTCGACCTGAACAGTTTTGTCGCCGTTCATAGGCGGAAGGACTATCGATATTACCGGGCAATCCGCAACGGGCTTTATCAACCTCCGGCCAAGGAAAATAGCCGGCTCTACCTGAGCGACCTTCGCGAAGTATCCAGCGTCAATCTCGACGGCGTCGGCGGGGCCATGCTTCTCGTCGACGCAGCACTACATCGCGGCGGTCTGCGTTTCCCGGAAATCCCCTACAAGTTCCTGATTGAAACCGAGGGACTCGCAGCTATCGCCAACGACCTCGGCATCGTGCCGCTCGGCCTGCCGCAGGTCGAGGTCCTGCATGTTCCCTGGTGAGCCAGCCGCCTTAGTAGAGCGGCTCCTCGAAGAGCATCGTATCGCCGTCCATCAGCGCCTTGATCTGGGCACTGCCATCTCTGTCCACCGCGACCTTGACGCCGAAGCTGCGCAATTCGGGCTCCGCCCCGGCATTGCGCCGACGCATTTCTTCCTCGATCGCCAAACCTTCGCCTTCCGGCACATAATAGCGTTCGATGCCGTAGTCGACTGCGATGGTCGAGCCGGGCGACAGGCTCCAGCCACTGGAGACAGTGCCGCGGATGTCGACTTCGTCGGCGCCAGCAACGGTTGAATCGATGCCGAGCCAGGCCGTGCTGGCGCTCCAATAACCATCGGCACCCTTCTTGAGCCTGACGACAATCGGGCCTTCGGCCGAGGCGAGTTCGCCCTGAGGCAGATTTTCCACCTTTTCGACCGGAATGCGCGAGATGTCATAGCCGAGCCGGACATAGTCGCCGCGCAGCAGGTCGCGCGGATCGACGGGCTCGACCTTGAGCAGCACTTCCGCACCATCCCGAAGAACGGCAGCCCGCCCAGCGATCATCCAGCCGAGAAAACCGATCTGCACAAGCGCCAGTGCGATGGCGGCAACAACAAGCCTGTAGCGGGACATCATGCGTTTCCTCCAGCGAGTTGAGGCCTCATGCGGCGTTCGATCCGGATGATCGCATAGGCGAGCCCGGCCAGGATGACTGCAGCCGCGAAGAAGAAGCCCGCAGTGCCCAGCATGGAGCCGACGGTCACGCCGTAGACGATCGCCAACTGGAACGCGAAGCCGAGATAGGCGATCCAGCGCAGCGCACGGCTTTCGCGCCCCAGGAAGACAATGACCGCCGCGATCACCGCAAGCGCAATAGCCGAAGCAACTACAAAACCGCCGTCGTCGGCCAGGTCGACCTGCAAGATGCCGATGCCGGTGAGGAAGCCGATCAGCCCATGCAGCGGCAGCCGGCCTCCCAGTTGCAAGATGTGCTCGACCTGGACCGGCGCCAGCGCGGCAACGGCCAGCACGGCCGCCGATACGACGGCAAGGACGGTCGCGATCTCGAACGTATCGTAGTGCAGCGCCAGCAGGAGCGCGTAAAAGATGAGAGACAGCACGATCAGGTGGCGGGCAGCCATGCTACGCGTCCACAGCGACAACCCCCACAGCACCGCCATCAGAACCGGAAACAGGTGCGGGAATGCCTCTCGGCGGAAGAACTCGAAACCCTTCAGCACCAGCCATGCATCGGCGATGCCGACCGCGGCGACCGTCAGGGCATGCGAGCGCAATGCCGCAGCGGCGATTGCCGTGCCTATGCCCCAGGTCAGGACTGCCGAGGCTTCGTCGCCGGAGAAGTGATACATCTGGCCGATCAACGCGATCGAGCCGCCAAAGGCAGCCGCAGCAACCAGCCACAGCGCTTCGCCAAAGCCAAGGTTGCCACGCAGCTTGATTGCCGCGCCGCCGACATAACCGGCAAGGATGACCGCAAACAGCGCGGCCACGCGCACCGCGCGCGGGATGGCTTCCCAGTTCGCGGCGACAAGAATGAGTATCGCCGCGCCGAACAACAGCGCAGCCATGATCGCCAGGATCGAACCGAAATCGAGGCCGCTGCGTTCCCTGGTTTCGACGTCGCGGACCAGCGTATCGGCGGTTGCGCCATCGACAAGCCCGCTTTCGACCCAGCGAGCAATGTCCTTCTTCACCTTGGTGGCATAGCTTGCCATGCGTCACTGTCCCCCATCATGCACTGCGGTATCGGTCCAAGCCGTTGGCTATTATGGCGGAATCTCGCCTCGGTCACAATTATGACCAAACCGTAAATGTCCATTAATGTTGCATTGCACAAAACGCATTGCTGCCATGCGAGCATAGCGCTTCATTTTTGTGCAAGGCCATCCTATCTACGCCCCGTACACAGAAGAGCGAAAAAAGACGAACGGGATACGAAGATGAACCTGATCCGCAACTACCGCAACTGGCGCCGCTACCGTGAAACCGTCTCCGAGCTGAGCCGCCTGTCGAACCGTGAATTGACCGACCTGGGCATCACCCGCAGCGACATTCATTTCGTCGCGCGCAAGGCCGTCTGATAGCCCTACACCGAACCAACCGTACGAACCGAAAAGAGAACGAAAATGAACTTGCTCCGCACCTACCGTAACTGGCGCGCTTATCGCGAGACGGTAAACGAGCTGGGCCGTCTGTCCAACCGCCAGCTTGCCGACCTCGGCATCAACCGCGGTGAAATCTCGGCGATCGCTCGTCGCGCCATCTAATTCAAGGTTTCCGCCAGGGTCGACCTCCTCCCCGACCCTTCCGGATCGGTCAGCTTACTCCTCCTCCCAACGAGCTGACCACCCTAACACACCCGCCGGATCTCCTCCCCCGGCGGGTGTCGTTTCCGACAAGAGTTTCGCCCTCTTTCATCTGGCGAAAAGAATTTTGCCTGCGCCGACCTCCTCCCCGGCAAAGGCGAATAGGTCAGCTTCCTCCTCCTCCCTGAGGCTGACCACCATAACGACGCCCGCCGGCTCTCCTCCCTCCGGCGGGCGTTGTTCTCCAAAAGAGCTTCGTCCTCTTTCATCTGGCGAAAAGAATTTTGCCTGCGCCGACCTCCTCCCCGGCAAAGGCGAATAGGTCAGCTTCTTCCTCCTCCCTGAGGCTGACCACCATAACGACGCCCGCCGGCTCTCCTCCCTCCGGCGGGCGTTGTCGTGTCTGGTGGTCTGGTAAGTCCACGATCGTCAGTCCAGCGCGCCGCTTTCGAGAACGCCGCGCTGCTTCCACTCATTGAGTGGAAGGATGTCCGGCGCGCCACCCATCGGCGCATACCAAGAATCGACTGCCCATTTGACGCCGTCGGGCGAACTGACCACCGCCGTCCAGTGGGGGTATCTTCCATCGAGCAGAAATCCGCGCGAGGTGCGCGACTGGACCTTGTGATGCTTGAGTAGCCCGCGCCCCTGGAGATAGCGCAGCAATGCATCGGTGTTGGTCGACTCGTCGACGCAATCCATCTGGCCCTTGATCTTGGACGCCCCGAACTCGGATTTCGGCTGGTCACGCACGCCCGTCACCTGCTGCGCGCGCTTTTCGAAATAGCTCACCGCTTTGGCAATCGCCGCGCGTTCGGCGGCGGGCGAGGCCCTGCCGGCAGAAAGGATCGCGGCAAGGCGCCTGGCGTCGGCCGGCCCAAGGTCGAGCCTGGCGCGAAAGGCGCAGCCATAACCGTGGCAAATAGTCAGGCGGGCTGCGCCGGACGCCGCATTGGCTGGTTGGAAAAAGCTGCCGGCGACGGACATTGCAAGTGCGGCAACAAGCGACAGATGAGGAATTGCGATCATCGTCATGGGCGCATCATAGGAGGCGCGGCGCATCATCCGCAAGGCTGTGGACCTCCGAGCGAAGCGCAATCGTTGCATTCCCAACACCAAGGGATTATTCCGGCCCCATGAGCACAAAACCTATTCACATCGTCGGCGGCGGCCTCGCCGGTTCGGAAGCAGCATGGCAGGCGGCGGAGGCTGGTGTACCCGTCATCCTGCATGAAATGCGTGGCGCGCGCGGCACCGACGCCCACAAGACCGATGGCCTTGCCGAACTGGTCTGCTCCAATTCGTTCCGCTCAGATGACGCAGAAACCAACGCGGTGGGGCTGCTGCACGCCGAAATGCGGCTTGCCAACTCGCTGATCATGTCGTCGGGCGACGCCAACCAGGTTCCGGCCGGCGGCGCATTGGCCGTCGACCGCGACGGCTTTTCCGATGCCGTGACCGCGCGGCTCGAGGCGCACCCGCTGATCACCATCGTGCGCGAGGAAATCACCGGCCTGCCGCCAGCCGACTGGGACCAGACGATTATCGCCACGGGCCCGCTGACGGCGCCTTCCCTGGCCGAGGCCATCGCCGCCGGAACCTCGTCGGATGCGCTCGCCTTCTTCGACGCGATCGCGCCGATCGTGCATTTCGACAGCATCGATATGACCACCTGCTGGTTCCAGTCGCGCTACGACAAGGTCGGGCCCGGCGGAACCGGCAAGGACTACATCAACTGCCCGATGGACAAGGCGCAATACGAGGCCTTCGTGCAGGCACTGATGGACGGCCAGAAGACCGAATTCAAGGAATGGGAAGGCACACCCTATTTCGACGGCTGCCTGCCGATCGAGGTGATGGCGGAACGCGGTCCGGAAACGCTGCGCCACGGCCCGATGAAGCCGATGGGCCTGACCAACGAGCACAACCCCGAGGTCAAGGCCTATGCGGTGGTTCAGCTCCGTCAGGACAATGCGCTCGGCACGCTCTACAACATGGTCGGCTTCCAGACCAAGCTGAAGCATGGCGAACAGGTACGCATCTTCCGCATGATCCCCGGCATGGAGAATGCCGAGTTCGCGCGCCTCGGCGGCCTGCACCGCAACACCTATCTCAATTCGCCGACGCTGCTCGACCCGTCGCTGCAGTTGAGGTCGCGCCCCGGCCTGCGCTTCGCCGGCCAGATCACCGGCTGCGAGGGCTATGTAGAGAGCGCCGCCATCGGCCTGTTGGCCGGACGCTTCGCCGCGGCCGAGCGCCTTGGCCGGACGATGACGCCGCCGCCTGCCACCACGGCCTTCGGCGCGCTGCTCAACCACATCACCGGCGGGCACCTGGTTTCCCATGACGAGCCCGGCAAGCGCTCATTCCAGCCGATGAACGTCAATTTCGGCCTGTTCCCCGAGATCGAGGCGCCCAGGGTCGAAGGCAAGCGCCTGCGCGGCAAGGAAAAGACCATCGCCAAGAAGAAGGCGATGACCGGACGCGCGCTGGCCGACTGCCGCGCCTGGCTCGGCCTCGGCCCAGTGGCGCAGGCCGCCGAATAGGCTCTGCGGATCATGGCTCCCCCCGAAACGGCGCGCCTGATCCTGCGAGAATTGCGCATGAGCGACACCGCCGACCTGCTGGCGGTGTTTTCGGACCCATATGCGCAACGCTTCTATCCCGAAATGACCAGTGAGGCGGCGGCGGCCGAATGGGTCGAGCGCAATCTCAAGCGCTATCGGCAGGCCGGTTTCGGCCTATGGGCGATGATCGACCGGGCAAGCGGCGCACTGATCGGCGACTGTGGCCCGACCTGGCAGGACGCCGGCGGACAACGCGTTCTGGAAATCGGCTATCATGTGGCACCGGCCTGGCGTGGGCGCGGCCTGGCGCTCGAGGCCGCGCGTGCGGCCATGGCCTACGGCTTTGCCACAACAGAAGAGCCCGAGATCGGCTCGATCGTGGCACCGGACAATGTCGCTTCGGCAAGTGTCGCGCGGCGGCTGCACGGCGACGTGCGCCGCTACGTCAATGCGCGGGGGCTCGACCGCTTTTTCTTCTTTACCAGGCGGGACCAGCGCGCGCCGGATTCTTGAGCACTCCGGCCTGGCCCCTACGATTTCTGGAGCCCAGCGGCGTCCAGGGCTGGCGCAAGCGGCTGTTACGGCCTGCTGTCCAGAACCGGTGCCTCGTCGCGTCGCAGCGTCAAGACCTCGACGCCGCTCGCGGTGACGGCGACCGTATGCTCGAACTGGGCCGAGAGTTTCCGGTCATTGGTCACGACCGTCCATCCGTCGCTCCCGGTCGAGACCCTGCGCGTGCCCTGGTTGACCATCGGCTCGATGGTGAAGACCATGCCTTCACGCAGCTTCATGCCGGTTCCCGGCTTTCCGAAGTTGAGCACCTGCGGTTCCTCATGCATCTCGCGACCGATACCGTGGCCGCAATATTCGCGCACCACCGAATAGCCGTTCTTTTTCGCGTGCCGCTCGATGGCGAACCCGATGTCGCCGAGATGCGCGCCGGGCCGGACCTGCCCGATGCCTTTCCACATCGCCTCCTGCGCTACCCGCACCAGCCTTCGCGCGGCCGGCGACGCATCGCCAACCAGATAGGTCTTGCTCGAATCGGCGATATAGCCGCCCTTTTCGAGCGTGATGTCGAGGTTGATGATGTCGCCGTCGCGGATGATTTCGTCAGCATCGGGCACGCCATGACAGACGACATGATTGATCGAGCAGTTCAGGACATATCTGAAACCGTATTGTCCCTTGCTCGCCGGCCGCGCCGCGAGGTCCACCGTTATGAAACGGTCGACCAGATCGTTGACCTGCAAGGTCGACATGCCCACGAGGTCCTGCTCGTCGAGCATCTCGAAGACCGACGCGAGCATCCTGCCGGCCACGCGCATCAGCGCCAGTTCGTCCGAGGTCTTGACCATGTCAGGCGACCGCCAGATCCCGGACATGCACCTGTGCCGCCGCAAACTGCATCTTGACGATGTCGTTGAACGACAGGGTCGGATTGGCTTCCGCCAGCATGCCGACCTTCATCCAGAACTCGGCCTGCGCATTGATCGAACGGCACATCACCGCGCTGGCGCGACGGGCTTCCTCATGCAGGTCTTCGTCGATTTTTACGATGCCCATGAACGTTGCTCATACATGTTTTTTGATACGCACCATATATGTTTCGTATGCTCTCACGTCAATCAGTCGCAGCCGCCTGATCCGTCCGTAGTGGCGCTTCCTCCGCGCACGGGTCCAACGCGTTCTTTGTGCTCGCTTGCCTATCCCGGCAGCGCCAAGCCGCGATGCGGCCCGATACTGCCGACACGAAAGCCAACGTCCTTTAGCGCCAACAGCAAATTAGCGCCAACCGCGCGTCGCCTTGCGGAAGACCAGCCATTGGCTGCGCAGGCCGCCGATATTTGCCGTGCGGCGCAGCGCAGCAGCGGGATCGGCCTCGATGCGGTCGAGGTAGGAACTGGTCAGCGCCAGCGGCAAATAGGCCGCCCGCAGGCTCTCGGGCAGGTGCACAGCGTCCTTCTCGAAGGCAGCAAGGTGCTCGCGCGCCAGAGCGGCCATGGCCCGAACGGCAAGTGTTGCCCCCTGCCCCTCGCCCGCGATCAACTCCTGTGCGCCGATGCCGACCGAAGCCAGCATGTCTTGCGGTGCAAAACACTGGCTGCGGCTGCGATGGATCGGCAGCAGCCTGAGCAGGCCGGTGATCGCCTGCGCGCAGCCGGCGTGGCCGGACAGTTCGGAGCATCCCGGCGCCTCCTCCGGGTCGAGCACCAGTGCCGCGAGTTGGATGACCGCCGAAGCGGTCTCGCCGCAATACCCCTCAAGGTCGGTGCGCGAGGGCATCGGATCGTCGTAGAGATCGAAAATGCGCGCTTCGAGATAATTGTCGAACGCGGCGGCGGGCAGCTTGTGGGCGGCAATCGCTGCAACCAGGGCTTCGGCCACCGGATGCCCGGCCCCTGCCTCGGGATCTGCGGCCTTGATGACATCGCGCCACCATTGCAACCTGATCTCGCCTGGCATCGGCTCGCGGATGCGGTCGCGGACGCCGGCGATTTCGGCATTGAAGGCATACAGCGCAAGCAAGGCCTGGCGCTTGTCTTCGGGCGCGTAGAGTGCTGTCAGATAGCGGTCGCGGTCGGCACCGCGAACCTGCTCCATGACGCTCTGGCCTGTGTCGCCCACCTCAGTCGACGGCAATGAACGCGGCTGCCACGGCGCGGTCTTCGGCCAGCAACACATTGTAGGTGCGCACTGCGGCGCCCGTCGACATCGGGTCGGCGGAAATCCTGGCCTCTTTCAGGACAGAACGAAGCTCGGCCGGCAACGGCCGCAATTCCTTGCCCATGCCGACAAGCAGGATTTCGACATCGCCGGCCTCGGCCAGCAGCCTGGCAAAGTCCGCAGGCTGCAGCGCCTGCGGATCGGCCGGGTCCCAGCCATAGATGCCGGACGGCAGGCACAGGATCGACCCGCGATGCGACATGTCCGCGAAACGGAAGCCGCCGTCGCCATAAGCGTCGACAGGCGCCCGCCCGGGATAGTGCGCCTCGCGAATGACCAGTCCAACCATGGCCCGTTACGACTTGGTCGGCTGCGCGCCGGCCGGCACTGGCGGCTTGTCCTTGCCGTCTGCTTCGACACCTTCCGGACGCAACCGGAAGAGGATCAGCAGCGGACCGGCGACGAAGATCGACGAGTAGGTACCAACCAGGATGCCGAAGATCATCGACAGCGTGAACGACTGGATGACCTCGCCACCGAACAGGTAGAGCGAAATCAGGGCCAGAAGCGTGGTCACGCCGGTCAGCACCGTACGCGACAGCGTCTGGTTCATCGACAGGTCGAGCAACTGCTCGATCGGCATCTTCTTGTACTTGCGCAGATTTTCGCGGACGCGGTCATAGACGACCACCGTATCGTTGATCGAGTAACCGACGATCGTCAAAATAGCCGCGATACTGGTCAGGTTGAACTCGATGCCGGTGACGACATAAAGGCCGACCATCATCGTCACATCGTGGACGGTGGCGATGATCGCGCCGAGCGCGAATTGCCACTCGAAGCGGAACCAGATGTAGACAAGCATCGCCATCATCGCGGCAAGAACGCCGATGGTGCCCGACCATGCCAGTTCGCTCGATACCGTCGGACCGACCGATTCGACACGACGGAAGTCGTAGTCGCTGGCCAGTTCGCCACGCACCTTCTCGACGACGCTCTGCTCGGCGTTATCGCCGGCCTTCTGGCCTTCGACGCGGATCAACAGCGTGTTCGGCGCGCCGAACTCCTGAACCTGGACGTCGCCGATGTTGAGCTCGCTCAAACGGGCGCGCACCTCCGACGAACTCGCGTCGCCTGACTTGGCCTGCACCTCGATGGAGGTGCCGCCACGGAAGTCGATGCCGTAGTTCATTTCCACCGAGAAGAACAACACCGTCGCAGCAATGGAGGCCGCAGCCGACAGCGTGAAGGCGTAACGCCGCCACGACATGAACGGATAGTTGGTGTTGTCCGGCACGAAGCGCACGAGGCCCTTGGGCAGTTCCTTCGGCTTGGCGCGACGCAGCCAGAATGCCACGAGCCAGCGAGTCAGCGTAAAGGCGGTGAAGACGGTGGTCACGATACCGATGGCGAGCGTGACGGCAAAGCCGCGTACCGGGCCCGAACCGAGATAGAACAGAATGAGAGCGGCAATGAAGGTCGTGAAGTTGGCGTCGACGATTGTCGCCAGCGCTCTTGCGAAGCCCTGGTCCAGCGATTGGACGAGCGATCGCCCTAGTTGTCGCTCTTCGCGCACGCGCTCGTAGATGATGACGTTGGAGTCGACGGCCATGCCGACGGTCAGCACGATACCGGCGATGCCAGGCATCGTCAGTGTTGCACCAAGCAGCGACAGGATGGCGATAATCAGCGCCACGTTCGCGGCAAGGGCGAGGTTCGCGATGATGCCGAGCGTGCCATAAGCGACGAGCATGAAGCCGACGACGAGCGTGCCAGCGATGATCGAGGCGATCTTGCCGGCGGCGATGGAGTCGGCGCCTAGGCTCGGACCGACGGTGCGTTCCTCGACGATCGTCAAATCGGCGGGCAGTGCGCCGGCGCGCAGCAGAACGGCAAGGTCGTTGGCGCTCTGGGCGGTGAAGTTGCCGGAGATCTGGCCTGATCCGCCGAGGATCGGCTCATTGATGCGCGGCGCCGAAATCACCTGGTTGTCGAGGATGATGGCAAACAGGCGACCGACGTTCTGCTGCGTCGCCTGGCCAAAGCGCGATGCACCCTTGCCGTCGAAGCGGAACGAAACCACGGCATCGCTGTTGCGCTGATCGAACGTCGCCTGCGCATCGACGAGGTTTTCACCCGAAACGATGACGCGGTTCTCGATGAGGTAGGGAACGGGCGGATCGTCCTGCGAATACATGACGGTCGAGCCGGCGGGCGGACGGCCCTGCAAGGCTTCCTGGGCCGACATCGACTGATCGACCATCTGGAAGGTCAGCTTGGCGGTCTTGCCGAGGATTTCCTTGAGGCGCGTAGGATCCTGCAGGCCCGGGACCTGGACGAGTATGCGATCGGCGCCAGCGCGCTGGATGATCGGCTCGGTGGTGCCCAGTTCGTTGACGCGACGACCGACGACTTCGATCGACTGGGTGACAGCGTTGGCCACGCGATAGTCAATGCCGGCCTCGGTCAGGGTGTAGCGCAGCAGGCCGGGCTCGGGTTCAGTCAACGAGAGTTCCTGCACGCCGCCACCGCCGAAGACGCCGGAAGCGACCGGCGCGATCAGCGAGGCAAGTGCGGTCTTTGCGGCCTCGACCTCGGCCGGATCGGTGATCCTGACCTGGATGGTCGTCCCGGTGCCGGTGAGGCCCGTGTAGCCGATCTTGGCATCGCGCAGCATGGTGCGGATGTCGTCGCGTGTCGCCTGAAGGCGCTCATCGACGAGGTCCTGCCGGTCAATCGCCAGGAGGATGTGAGACCCCCCCTGAAGATCGAGGCCCAGCGTCAGCGTGCGCTTTGGAAACCATCCCGGCAGGGAGTCGATCTGAGACTGGCTCAGCATGTTCGGAACGGTGAAGAGCACCCCGAGGAGCACTACGGCCCAGATCGAGATCGTCTTCCAGCGCGAAAAATAAAGCATTGGGCCTCGTCCGTTAAGGCGTGAAAGCGGTGCGTTCCGCCTTGGATACGGTTATTTCTTGGCGTTCTGGTTGGCGATCGGCTCGCCCTTGACCCGAACGTCGGAAATCGTCGCACGCAGCGCCGTCACCTTGACGCCATTGCCCAGATCGACTTCGAGCTCATTGTCGTCGATGACCTTGGTCACCTTGCCGACGAAGCCGCCGCCGGTGACGACGGTGTCGCCGCGACGGATCGCCGAGAGCATCTCGCCACGCTTCTTGAGCTGGGTGCGCTGCGGACGAATGATAAGAAAATACATGATCACGAAGATCAGCACAAACGGCAGAATGCTGACGAGAACGTCTGGCGTTGCCCCGGTGGCCTGTGCGTATGCCGGCGTCACGAACATGAATGTCTCCTGAAAACGTATCGGGATACCGCACATCGGTCCCCCTGAAAGGTGCGCGGAATATAGTCGCTAAAGCCATCATTGCAACTCCGCGTGGCCCAAGCGGCGGCGCTTTTCCGCGCAATTCGAGCATGTTACAGCGGCTACGCACATCGAAATGCAGCAATGGACGGACAGACATGGACAAAACCAGCGAAGCGCTGAACCAAAAGCTCGATCTTCTGATCGCCGCGATTGCCCGCCTCGCCCCGCCCGTGGTGCCCGAAACCGATATCGGCGGAGCGGATTGCTTCGTCTGGGCGGCCGATCCCGGCTTCCTTGAACCGATTCAGCGCGTCAACCGTGTCGACATAGGGCTCATCAAGGGAGTCGACCGCGTCCGTGACATCCTGGTCGACAACACCGAGCGATTTGCCGCGGGGCTGCCGGCCAACAACGTGCTGCTGTGGGGTGCGCGCGGCATGGGCAAGTCGTCGCTGGTCAAGGCGGCGCACGCCACCATCAACGCCTCCGGCAAGTACGTCACGCCGCTGAAGCTGATCGAAATTCATCGCGAAGACATCGACACCCTGCCCAAGCTGATGAACCTGCTGAAGGCTGCCCCCTATCGTTTCATCCTGTTTTGCGACGACCTGTCGTTCGACCACGACGACACCTCCTACAAGTCGCTCAAGGCGGCGCTTGAAGGCGGCGTCGAAGGTCGTCCGGGCAATGTCATCTTCTATGCGACGTCGAACCGCAGGCACCTGTTGCCGCGCGACATGATCGACAATGAGCGCTCGACCGCCATCAACCCATCCGAAGCCGTCGAGGAGAAGGTGTCGCTGTCCGACCGCTTCGGCCTGTGGCTCGGCTTCCACAAGTGCTCGCAGGACGAGTATCTGGAGATGGTCAGCGGCTACGCCAGCTATCACGGCTTCGACGGCGACGCTGAGGTCCTGCGCGCCGAGGCTCTGGAGTGGGCGACAACGCGCGGCAGCCGCTCGGGTCGCGTCGCCTGGCAGTTCATCCAGGACCTCGCCGGACGCCTCGGCAAGCCGCTCAAGGACTGACCGGCGCCTAGCCAGAGCTTGCCAGGACGCGCCGCCACAAACGAAAACGCCCGCCCCTTTACGGGACGGGCGGAGCTGGCGGACGAATTGGAGGTCAGGGAGCCCGCAAGAGCGTCGGTTCGAAAGGGAACGATTTTCGCAACCGGACGCCTAAGTTCAAGGCAGCTATTCGAGGTAGCCGCTCGGATCCACGGGCGAGGAATTCTTGCGGACCTCGAAATGCAGCTTCGGTGCGTCGGTCGTGCCGCTCATGCCCGAAAGCGCAATCTCGTCGCCACGTTTGACCTTCTGGCCACGCTCGACCTTGAGCTGGCTGGCGTGACCATAGACGGTCACAAGGCCATTCTCGTGCCGCACCAGGACGGTGTTGCCGAACTCCTTCAGTCCGTCGCCGGCATAGATGACGACACCATTTTCAGCGGCCTTGACCGGCGTACCTTCCGGCACGGAGATGTCGATACCGTCGTTGGACTTGCCGCCACCCTTGCCGTAGGTCGACACCACGCGGCCGCGAACCGGCCAACGCATGCGGTCGATGCCGGTCGAATTGGGCGCGGCTTCGGTCGAAGCCTCGGCCTGTGCCGCAAGATTGTCCTTCTTGGGCGGCGTGTAGGAGGCTACGGCAGGCGCATCGGCCGGCTTGGCGGCAGCCACTGCGGGCTTGGCCGGCGCCGGCGTGGCGGTCGTCACGGGATCGACCGCTGGCGCTGCCTTGGCGACGGTCGCCGCACCGGCTGAAGGAACCTTCAGCGTCTGGCCGATTCGTATGCGACCATCCTGCAGACCGTTGGCCTGCTTCAGCGCGGCCGTGGTGACCCCCAGTTTGCCGGCGATGCGATTGAGCGTGTCGCCTTCAACAACCTTGTAGCCTCCACCCGATCCGGCGGATTTGGCATTGGCAGCGGTGGCGTCGAGCTGTGCCGACGCGGCACCCTCCCTCGCCTTCGGCGTGCTGGGCAGGACGGCGACCTTGTCACCTGTCGCGGGCAACTGGGCCGGCAGGGGCTTCTTGCCGGCGGCGCCGGGCACCTTCAGCACATTGTCTTGCGCCTGTGCTGCCTTCGGCTGGGCTGTAGCCACGGTTGCGCTGCGGTCGACGGCCGGAGCCAATGCCGGCGCTTGCGCTGCGTAGACCGGGGCTGGCGCGGCAGGAGCCGGCAGCGGCTGCGAGGAAACCGGGTCAAGGCTGCCGCGGCTCACCGTGCCGGCGCTCGACGCCGCCAGAGGCGCCGCCTGCGTGCCTGGATAAGGCTGAGGCTGCTGCTGATTGATGATCTCGCGCTGATTGGGTGTCGCGCTGGTGAAAATGTCGTCGACACCGCCACCGCCGAATCGCGAGACACTGGAGCTGCATCCGGCCGCCATGCCGGCAACCAAAAGAACAGCGCCACCGCGCGCCAAAGAGCGTCCATTAGCCTTCAAAATACTGAAACGCATAGCACTGACCCGCGCTTTTACCCGATACCAACTGGGTATGATTAAAGCGCGTTAATGTTACTGGTCAGTTAAGGGGTGCAAATAAATCGTCGTCATTTTCGCGCACGGAGAAAGGCACGCGCGCCTCTCTCCCGGACCTGGCGAAACAGCACCGGAAGCAGCGCTCCGACCGTGGAAAATTCAGAGAATGGCGGCGACGCTACGCGCCAGAGGCTGCAGGCGAACGACGCCGATGTCCTCGCGCTCGAATCGGCTGCCGATCTTGGTCAGCTTGCAAAGCACCTGCTCGCCCTCTTCGGGGCCGATCGGCGCAATCATCGTGCCGCCGCTCGAAAGCTGCTCGACGAAGGTGCGCGGATAGCTGTCGAACGCCGCCCAGACGACGATGCGGTCGAAGGGGCCCTCGCCCGGCAGACCATTCGAGCCGTCGGCCTGACGCACCATCGCATTGGAGATGCCGAGCATCTCGAAACGTTGGCGCGCCTGCTCGGTGAGAGTCTTGAAGCGGTCTACGGTAACGACGCGCGCGGCAAGCCGCGCCATGACAGCCGCACTGTAACCGGTGCCGGTGCCGACCTCGAGCACACGGTTGCCGGGTTCGATGTTCAGGGCGGCGATGATCGCCGCCTGAACGTCCGCACCTTCGATGGCCTCACCGCACTCGATGGGCAGCATGCGGTCGGACCAGGCCAGCGAATGGAACTGCCCTGAAATGAACTCGCGCCGCGGCGTCGCCTCGAAGGCTGCGATGAGGTTTTTCGGAACGATGCCGCGCCCACGCAAGCGAAGGAGAAAGGCAGCGAAGCCTTCACGGTCGTCCGACATCATGTTCATGCGATAGCCTTGGCCAATTGATCGCGCAGTTCATGGGCCGTCATGTCGAGCTTCAGCGGCGTGACGGAAATCTGCCTGTTGCGCACGGCGTGGAGATCTGTGCCCGGCTTGAGGTCCGGCTCCTCGCGGCCAAAGCGCAGCCAATAGTATGGCAGGCTGCGGCCATCGCGGCGCTCCTCGACCCAGATGCCGTAGGACAGCTTGCCCTGGCTGGCGACAACGGGACCAGTCACCTCTTGTGGCGGGCAGTTGGGGAAGTTGACGTTGAGCAGCACGCCGATCGGCAGTTCCGTGGCGATCAGCTTGCGCAGCAGGTCGGGCGCCAGCGCCTCGGCCGTTTCATAGGGCACGATGCGCTCGTCGTTTTCGTAGACATAGGCCTGGCTCAGCGCGATCGAGCGGATGCCGATCAGCGCGCCTTCCATGGCGCCGGCAACCGTGCCCGAATAGGTCACGTCGTCGGCGACGTTGAGGCCCGAATTGATGCCAGACAGGATCAGGTCCGGCGGCTCCGGCAGGATCTTGCGCGCGCCCATGATGACGCAATCGGTCGGCGTGCCGTTCACCGCGTAGTGCTTGTCGCTGATCTTGCGCAGCCGCAGCGGCTCTGAGATCGACAGCGAATGCGCGTAGCCCGACTGGTCGGTCTCGGGCGCCACCACCCAGACATCATCGGACAGCTGGTTGGCGATCCGCTCCAGGACGGCTAGGCCCTCGGCGTGGATGCCGTCATCGTTGGTCAGCAAAATGCGCATGTCAGTTCATTTCGATCTTGGCCAGGCCACCCATGTAAGGGCGCAGCACTTCAGGAATCGTTACGCTGCCGTCTTCGTTCTGGTAGTTTTCCATCACGGCGATCAGCGCACGGCCGACGGCGACGCCCGAACCGTTCAATGTGTGAACGAAGCGCGTGCCCTTCTCTTCCCTGGGCCGGTAGCGCGCATCCATGCGGCGCGCCTGGAAATCGCCGCAGACCGAGCAGGACGAGATTTCGCGATAGGTGTTCTGGCCGGGCAGCCAGACTTCGATGTCATGGGTCTTGCGCGCGCCGAAGCCCATGTCGCCGGTGCACAGCACGACGGTGCGGAACGGCAGGCCGAGGCGCTTCAGCACCTCCTCGGCGCACTCGGTCATGCGGTCGTGCTCTGCAAGCGCGCTTTCGGGATCGACGATGGAAACCAGCTCGACCTTGTAGAACTGGTGCTGGCGCAGCATGCCGCGCGTGTCGCGGCCCGACGATCCGGCTTCCGAGCGGAAGCACGGCGTCAGGGCCGTCATGCGTAGTGGCAACTGCTCGCTGGAAAGGATTTCCTCGCGCACCAGATTGGTCAGCGGCACCTCGGCGGTCGGGATCAGGCCAAGGCGGCTGTCACCATGCGGCACAAAGAACAGGTCTTCCTCGAACTTGGGCAGCTGGTTGGTGCCGAACAGCACCTCGTCGCGCACCAGAAGCGGGGGCTGCACCTCCATGTAGCCGTGCTCGGTCGTGTGCAGGTCGAGCATGAACTGGCCGAGCGCGCGTTCAAGACGGGCAAGCTGCCCCTTCAGCACGGTGAAGCGCGAGCCGGACAACCTTGCGGCGCGCTCGAAATCCATCAGGCCGAGCGCCTCGCCGATCTCGAAATGCTCCTTCACCCAGTTGGGGCGTGTCTGGACGGCGCCGACCTTGCGCAGCTCGACATTGTCGTTTTCGTCCTTGCCGAGCGGAACGCCCTCCAGCGGCACGTTGGGGATGACCGCCAGCGCATCATCAAGCGCCTTGTCGAGCTCGCGTTCGCGGCCTTCGCCGCTCTGGATGAAACCCTTGATCTCAGCGACTTCGGCTTTCAGCTTCTCGGCCAGCGCGGAATCACCATTGCGCATGGCGTTGCCGATTTCCTTGGATGCGGCATTGCGGCGCTCCTGCGCCTCCTGCAGCTGGGAAACGTGGGCACGGCGCGCCTCGTCCTTGGCGACCAGGTCCTCTACCGTCGACCGAGCAGCCTCCGCCGACTGATTGCGCTTCACCAGCGCTTCGATCAGAGCCTCAGGGTTCTCGCGAATCCATTTGATATCAAGCATTTAAAAAGTTTCCGGTCGCGGCGGTTGTCGAAACGACCGCGACGGCGGATCAAGCTGTCAGCCGGCGTTGGTGCCGCTGCCTGTGCCTTCGAGCGGGGCTGGTGCTGCTTGCGTCTGCTGATCGGCCGGGGTGTCACCCGCGTTCTGCGTCTCGCTCGCCACGCGCTCCTGCTCGCGCTTCTTCTCGATCATCCGGGCGGTCCAGATGGAAATCTCGTAAAGAAGGATCGTGGGAAGGGCAAGGCCGATCTGGCTGACCGGGTCCGGCGGGGTCAGAACCGCTGCCACCACAAACGCAATGACGATCGCCCATTTGCGCTTGTCGGCGAGCCCCTGCGAGCTGACCATGCCTACCCGCGCCATCAGCGTGGTGACGACCGGAAGCTGGAACACCAGGCCGAAGGAAAAGATCAGCGTCATGATGAGGCTGAGATACTCCGACACCTTGGGCAGCAGCGAAATCTGGACCTCGTTTTCGCCGCCCGTCTGCTGCATGGCGAGGAAGAACCACATCACCATCGGCGTGAAGAAGAAATAGACCAGCGCCGCGCCCATCAAAAACAGGATCGGAGATGCGATCAGGAACGGCAGGAAGGCAGAGCGCTCGTTCTTGTACAGGCCGGGTGCGATGAACTTGTAGATCTGCGTGGCAATCAGCGGGAATGCGATCACCAGGCCGCCGAACATGGCCAGCTTGATCTGGGTGAAGAAGAATTCCTGCGGCGCGGTGTAGATCAGCTCGACCTTGTGCGGGTCGAGTCCGGCCCAGCTTGTCGCCCATTTGAACGGGATGACCAGCAGGTTGAACAGCTGCTTGGCAAAGAAGAAGCAGACCAGGAAGGCGACAAAAAAGCCACCGATGGACCACATCAGCCTGGTGCGCAGCTCGATGAGATGCTCGATCAGCGGGGCCGATGACTTTTCGATCTCGTCGTCTTCACCGCTCACGAGGACTTCCCTGCTTTGGTCGTCGTCTTTGCGACGGTCTTCTTGGGCGCGCCGGGCTTGGCGGCCACTGATTTGGCGTCAACCGTCCCGGGTGCCGCAGCCTTTGCCGGCGCAGCGCTCGACTTGGCTTTGGCCGCCGGTTTGGCCACAGCCGCCGGCTTGGGCTTGGCCGGCGCCTTCGGCTTGACAGAAGCTTCCGTCTTGGCGGCAGCGGCCACAGCAGGCTGGGGCACGGGCGTCGACCTGACCTCGCCTGCCGGGAACACCGGCGGCTCGGGCATGGCCTGCGGCCCGGCAAGGTCGGGCATTGCCGTCGCGCCATTCTTCAATGGCTCGGCCGGATGCACGTCGGCTGCCGCAGTATCCGCGGATGCCGCGGGCTGCGACGGCTTCATCGCCGAATCGAAGCCGGCGCGCACGTCGGCTGCCGCCTGCTCGAACGGGTTGAGCTGCTTCCGGATCTGCTGAGCCGGGTTCAGGCTGCGCAGATCATCGACCGTCTTCTTGACGTCGTCGAGCTCCGCCTCCTTCAGCGCGTCGTTGAACTGGCGCTGGAAATCGCCAGCCATCGAACGCGCTTTCGCCGTCATCCGCCCGATGGTGCGGAGCATCTTGGGCAAATCCTTGGGGCCGACGACCACGATCATCACGACCGCGATCACCAGCATTTCGGTCCAGCCGATTTCAAACATGTCGGTGCGATCCGGCTAGCAAGAGATGACGGTCAGCTCTTGCTGGCCTTTTCCTTGGTCGAGTTCACGGTCTCGTCGTTGCGGTGCTCAACCGTCTTGGAGTCATCGGCTTCGTCGTCCGACATACCCTTCTTGAAGCTCTTGATGCCCTTGGCCATGTCGCCCATCAGCTCGGGAATCTTGCCGCGGCCAAACAGCAGCAGCACGACGACCAGCACGATCAGCCAGTGCCAGATAGAAAAGGATCCCATTGAACTCTCTTTCGAACTGTTTCGAACTGTTACCCTGCGATTGATCTAGGCTCTTTCGCTTCCGGATTCAAACACTAGAACATCGGCTTTCCGAAGCGACAGCCATATATCACGAGCTTTTGCGGACAAAGCGCCGCAGCGTACGCGTGCCCTCACCGGCTTCTCGGCTCCAGGCACGGCAAGCTCCAGCAACTCGACGACGCCGAGATAGCGCCGGGAGACGATGCGCGCCTGTGTTTCGCCGGCCGTTTCGTCGACATCGATGCCGGTAAGACGCACGGCCACCGATACATCGGTGCCATTGGCGATTTCGGTCGAAACCTCGCCGACCGGCGTATCGGCGTATCCACCAGCGACCTTCGCCGAGAACACGTTCAGCTCTGAAAAGAAGCCGGCAACGAAGAGATTTTCGGGCCGAAGGTAGAGATCTTCGGCCTTGCCTGCCTGTACGAGCCTGCCGTCTTTCAGCAATGCGATGCGATCGCCCATGCGCATCGCCTCTTCAGCATCGTGGGTCACGACTATGGCGGTAGCGCGGCTTTCGCGCAGGATCGCCAACGTTTCGGCCCGGACCGAGTCCTTGAGCCGCGAATCGAGGCCGGAAAACGGCTCGTCCATGAGCAGGACCGCCGGGCGCGGAGCGAGCGCCCGCGCCAGCGCAACGCGCTGCTGCTCGCCGCCAGACAGGGCATGCGGGTAGTTGTCGGCGTAGTGCTCGAGTCCGACGCGGGCCAACGCGATCAGCGCTTCCTTGCGGCTTTCCTCGCGCGACAAGGCGGTCAAGCCGAAGCGAACATTGTCGAGAATGGTCAGATGCGGAAACAACGCGAAATCCTGGAAAACCAAGCCGATCGAGCGCTGTTCCGGCGGCAAGAACACGGACGGTCCGGCGATTTCCCTGCCATTGAGCCGCACGCTGCCGGAGTTCTGCGCCTCGATGCCCGCCGCGATCCTGAGCAGCGTGGTCTTGCCCGAGCCCGATGGCCCGAGCAGGCACAGCACCTCGCCCGGCTCGGCCGCAAGGCTGACGTCACGCAGCGTTTCGGCGCCGTTGGCGAAGGAATGGCGAATGTTCTCGAACGCCAGGCGCGCGGCAAAAGTAACCCCCGCCGTCACGCGGGATGCCGTCTGGGCTTGATTGGTCGTCACAGGATGGACCTCCGGGGGCCGGTTCCACACCGGCGCGGGTCAATCATCTGTGACGCGGGGTGTCAACAGGCCAAGCTCTTCGAGATCGATGTCCGTCAACGGATCTTCGTCCTCGGTAAGCACATCCGTATCGGATGGCGGTAGCGGCACCGAGAACCCGGGCGGCATGCGGGTGGACAACAGCCCTGCCCCCTTCAGCTCTTCGATACCCGGCAGGTCGCGGATTTCCTCCAGGCCGAAATGGTCGAGGAAGCCCTCGGTCGTGCCATAGGTTACCGGACGGCCGGGGGTCTTGCGCCGTCCGCGCATGCGCACCCATTCGGTTTCCATCAGCGTATCGAGCGTACCCTTGGAAGTCTCGACGCCCCTGATGTCCTCTATCTCGGCGCGGGTCACCGGCTGATGGTAGGCGATCACCGACAGCACCTCGAGGGCGGCGCGCGACAGCTTCTTCTGCTGCACCGTGTCGCGGCTCATCAGGAACGCCAGGTCGCCGGCGGTGCGGAACGCCCAGGCATCGGCAATCCTGACGAGATTGACCCCGCGACGTTCGTAGATGCGCTGCAGCTCGACCATCGCTTCGCGCACATCGACGCCTTCGGGCAGCCGCGCGGTCAGTTGCCGCTCGCTGACGGGGCTCGCGCTGGCGAAGACGATCGCCTCGGCCATCCGCACGGCTTCGGCCAGATGGAGCCGGGCGGCAGGATTCTGGTTGACGGTCTCGCCGTCATCGCCTTCGAGCGAAAACGGGACCACGTTTGATCCTTCGTTCATGAAGCACCTTCGGTCTGCACACCGGCAGGCTGGCGCTCGCGCAGGTATATCGGCGCAAACGCTTCGTGCTGGCGGATTTCGACGCTGCCGTCGCGGACCATTTCGAGGCTGGCGGCAAAGGAACTGGCGATCGCCGTCCGGCGCTCCTCCGGTCCGGTCATGTAGCGGATCAGGAAATGGTCGAGCGCGGCCCAGTCCTTCAGCTCGCCAACCATGCGCATGAGGATGTCGCGCGCCTGCTTGAGCGACCACACGCCGCGCTTGGCGATCTGGACGTTGGTGATGGCCTGGCGCTGGCGCTGTCCGGCATAGGCGCTCAAAAGGTCGTAGAGCGACGCGGAATACTCGTTGCGCTTGTCGATGATGACCATTTCCGGCGCGCCACGCTGGAACACGTCGCGCCCGAGCCGATTGCGGTTGACGAGACGGGCTGCCGCATCGCGCATCGCTTCGAGCCGCTTGAGGCGGAATTGCAGGACCGCTGCCAGTTCCTCGCCGCTTTCGCCTTCATCGCCCGGCATCTTGGGAATCAGCAGCTTCGACTTGAGGAAGGCGAGCCATGCCGCCATGACCAGGTAGTCGGCGGCCAGTTCGAGCCGCAGCGCCCTGGCTTGCGATACAAACGCGAGATATTGCTCGACCAATGCGAGGATGGAAATGCGCGAGAGGTCCACCCTCTGGCTGCGCGCGAGGTGCAGCAACAGATCAAGCGGGCCTTCGAAGCCGGCGACGTCGACGACCAGCGACGGATCGTCGGTGGTTCGATCCTCGACGTTCTCCGCCCACAGGCGGTCCATCGGTGCGGGCTTAGCAGCCTTGCTTTCCAATGCGTCCGCCAAAATGGTGCCTTCTCGTTGAGAGGCTAAGCAACTGCCTCGAAAAATTGTCCGAATTCCGCCCGCAGCGACACTTCGTCGTGACCATCGCCCGCCTTCACCGCGGCCAGCGCCTTTTCGGCGCGTTCAAGTGGCTTGCCGGTCAGCGCGGTGGCCCGCGAGGCGATGCCCTCCATCTCCTCCATCACGCCATTGCAGTGAAGGACAAGATCGACCCCCGCCGCAAGGATTGCCGCCGATTTTGACGGGAAATCCCCAGAAAGCGCCTTCATCGAAGTGTCGTCGCTGACCAGAAGCCCGTCAAAGCCGATCTCGCCGCGCACGATCTCCTCTACCACCTTGCGCGAGGTGGTTGCAGGGTTGTGCGGATCTACGGCGCTGAAGATGACATGCGCGGTCATGGCGATCGGCAGATGGTTGAGCGACTTGAACGGCGCGAAATCGTGCGCGCGCAATTCATCGAGCGGCGTATCGACCGTCGGCAACTCGAAATGCGTGTCGGCGAAGGCGCGGCCATGGCCGGGAATGTGTTTCATGACGGGCAGGATGCCACCCGACAAAAGACCTTCGGCGGCCGCGCGCCCGAGCGCTGCAACAGTTGTTGGGTCCTGGCCATAGGCGCGTGCGCCGATCACCTCGCTCGCCCCTTCCACCGGCACGTCGAGAACGGGCAGGCAGTCGGCGGTAATGCCATAACGCGCCAGATCGAAGGCATGCAGACTGGCATGCAGCCATGTGGCGCGCAGTCCGGCTTCGCGGTCGCTGCGATAGAGCGCGCCGAGCGCGCCGCCGGCAGGGTAGTTCGGCGCCAGCGGCGGACGCAGGCGCTGAACCCTTCCGCCTTCCTGGTCGATGAACACAGGCGCTTCGGGCCGGCCGACGCTGTCGCGCATGGAGGCGACCAGATCGCGGATCTGCTCCGGCTCCTTGACGTTGCGGGCGAAGAGAATGAAGCCCCATGGCCGCTCACGGCGATAGAAGGCCACTTCTTCGGGGGTGAGCGACAGGCCAGCGCAGCCAAGGATGATGGACTTTGATTCGGTCATGACGGGAGCTTAGCGCCTTTTTCAAAGGGATAGAATCGGCCGTGGCTTGCGAAACCGGGCCAGAAACGAAAACGGCGCAGCCAAGCCGCGCCGTCCTCGATCTTTTTTGCCGGGAACTTACTTCGACACGAAGCAGTTGCCGCCTGCGGCCTTGTAGCTTTCGCACAGGCTGACCGCATCGTTGCGGGTGCCAGCCGGGACGCGAACGCGCCAGAACGTGCCCTTGCCGGCGATCTCGGCCTTGACGATGCTGACTTCGCGGCCATTGAGGACGCTGCCGTAGCGGCGGCGCAGATCGTCATAGGTAGACTTGGCGGCTGCTTCGCTCGGCTGCGAGGCGATCTGCATCGCCCAGGCACCGGATGCGGCAGCGGTCGGGGCAGCCGGGGCAACCGCCACGACCTGGTCAGGCTTGACCTCGCCGACGACGTTTACCGGCTGCTCGGACGGACGCTGCGGCGCGATCGGGGCGCTGGCCGGCGTGCTTGCCGACTGGTTCGCTGCCGGCTTGGCCTCGGCGACGGGCGCCAAGGCGGGCTTGGCCGGGACAGTGCCGGTCGCCTCGGATGCCGGCTCAGCGACGCGCTGCGGCGCCGGGTCGGTCGGCTCGGCAGCGGCTACCGCCGCGGGCGCCGGCTCTTCGCGCGGCACCAGCGTGCCGTCGGGACGGACAACCATCGTGCGCACCTTGCGCGGCGCGACGGCAGCCGTTTCGGCGCTGGCGTCGGGCTGATCGACCTGGGCGACGCGTTCTTCCGACTTCGGCGCCATACCGTCCGCTGTGTCTTCCGCATCGACGGGCAGGCTGTCGTTGGCGAGCGCCTCGGCTTCCTTGGCGGCGACGTCGATCGGCTCTTCAACGTTGGTGACAAGCTTCTCCTGGGCAGGAGCGCCGTTGCCGCCACCGGCAACACGGTCGTAGACCTTGCTGTCCTGGTTGGGAACGGTGATGCCGCCGGGGTTTTCCGGGCGAACCTTGATCGGGCTGTCGTCGGCCTTGACCAGAACCGGCGGGCCAGCGTTGTCGGAGCCGCCAAACGACAGCGCCCACGCCCCTATGCCGCCGACAACAGCCACCGCGGCGACAACCGCAGCGATGGTCATGCCGCGACGCGCCGGACGCGCAGGCGAACCAGCCAGGCCGGAAGAGGCCATGGCTTCGTCGAATTCGGGATCGTAGGCGAAATCGTCAGCCGCATCCTGGGCGTGCCTGCCGGCCGGATGCGCGGTCATGCCGAGATCAAAGCCGGAAAGACGATCATCGCCCCCCTGCGCAGCCGACTGGCGGCCGGCATACATCGCACCAGCCCCGGCCGTCACTGCTGCGGCGGCTGCTGCCGGGAATTCGATCCGCTGTGCTGGGGCATCGCCCTCGCGCAGTTCCTTGCGATCGAAGCCCGCAGCATATGGGTTCGAAGCGTAGCTCGACGCAGGCTGCTTGCTGTCGCCGGCATTCATCTCGTTCATCAGGTTCGAGAATTCGCCGTCGAGATCATCGAACGCCTGCGCGGGCGGCGTATCGTCTTCGAAGGCCAGTTCCGGGATATCCAGATCGTCGGCCAGGGCGACAGCCTTCTCAGGCACGTCGACCGTTTCGATCTCAGGCGCGTCGTCGAACGACGAAACGGCTGCGAACAGTTCGGCTTCGAGATCGTCGTGCATGTCCGCCGCGTTGTCGGCCTCGTCCGCAAAGGGCTCGGGCTCGTGCTGCGCATAGGCTGGATCGGCCGAATACTCCGGCTCTGCAATGTAGGACGCAGCAGGCTCGTAGGTCGGCTCGGGCGCGTAGGACAGCTCTGGCTCATAGGATGGAGCGGGCGCGTAGCTCGAGGCGGCAGCCGCGACAGGCGCGGCAGTGACCACCGGTGCGGCACGCGGCGCGACCGGGGTGCCAAGGCCCCAGCTCCGGGCCTGCTCATAGCGCGACGCTGCAAGCGGACGCTCGGCGGCAGGCTGTATGGCTGCTGCTGCCGTTGCCGCAGCCGGTGCCGCAACTTCGGCGCTGCGCTCAAGCGCCATGTCGAACGCGTCGTCGTCGAAGCTCACATCGTCGTCGGCCTGGTGGTCGTAGGTCGGCTCGGCATAAGGGCTTGCACCAGCCTCGACCGGCGCCAGCTCGTCGGCATAGTCCTCGACCTCATGAACCTGGGACTCGTAGGTCTCGGGCTCATAGGCAGCGGTCTCTTCGACATAAGTTTCCTGCGCATCGTCGACCGGCTGCTCGGCCGCCCACAGCGAGTGAACGGGTTCCAACGCGACAGCCGCGGGCTCCGGGCGCAACGGCACAACGACGGGTTCCGACAAAGCCTTGGCCTGGCTGCTCATCGTGCCGAGCAGCGCATTCAGTTCATCCTCAAGGCTGTCGACTTCGGCAGCGGCCGGCACCGCAGCAACCGGCTCAGCCACAGGTTCGAAGGCAGCGACAGGAACCTCAAAGGCCTGCACGTCTTCGCCAGCCTGATCTTCGTCGCTCAGCGCGCTCTGCAGGCTGCGCTCGAACTCGTCATAGTCATGCGACACCGCCGCAGGCGCTTCGACCTCAGCTTCGACCGACAGGTCATGATGCGAGAACGCCAATTCGGCTTCGGCAGGCTCATAGCCGCCCAGCGTCATCTCGCCACCGGCCGTGATGTCGGTTTCGTCGGAAGCTGCGAAATCCATGTCGACGTCGGCCATGGCGGCATCGAACTCGGCGTCGAGTTCAGCCTCGCTGCGCACCGGAGCGGCGTAGTGGACGTCCTCGTCGGCGACCGATGGCGCTTCGGCTTCGAAGGTCGGTTCGTCGGCATGGTCCCCATCGGTAGCGTAGCGCTCCACCGAACCAAAATCGGCTTCAGGCTCGAACGCCATCCGCGGAGCAGCGGCATAGGCCGGCATCTCGGCAACCAGCTCGTTTTCCAGCGACATGCCCTGCTCGAAGCTCGCTGCGACGGCGTCGTCGAAGGAGGCGCCGACCTCGAAATCCGGCTGATGGGTCTGCGCGTAGGCAGGCGCATCGACCGTCACGTGGGCGTGATCGTTGGGCTGCGCGTAGGCAACAGGCTCGGCATAGGCATGGGACGCTGCCGGGATCAGTTCGTTTTCGAGCGAAAGCCCCTGCTCGAACGATGCGGCAAAGGCATCGTCGAACGAGGCATCGACCTCAAACTCCGGCTGATGAACCGGTTCGGCCTGGACATAGGAAGCCGGCTGCGCGGAGGCGGCAACCTGTTCGTCGCCAGCCAATTCGCCCAGCAGTTCCTTTTCCAGATCGATGCCGAAATCGTCATCCATCGCCGGCTCGACGCGACCAGCGGACGCGCCAACATCCTGGCGCACCACAGGCTGGCGCGGATCGAAGCCCATGATCCTCGTCAGTTCCGCGAACGGGTCTTCTTCGGCGAAATTATTCTTGTCTGCGATCTTCAGCTGGGTTCCGTCTGCCATTCTTTTTCCCGAACTCTCGCACTTTTTTCGGACGCAATGAACGTCGCGTAAGGTTGGCCCTTACCAGCGCAATGTGGGCAAAAGGTGACATGAAGTCCCGGAAAACCTAGCGCATTTCAGTCGGCGCATCCGCGCCGATCAACGCCAAGCCCGACGTCAAGACGTCCGAAACAGCCTGCACCAGCCCGAGTCTGGCATGGGTCAATTCTGGATCGTTAACCTTAACAAACCGTAAGTCGGGGTTGTCCGTGCCGCGATTCCAATGTCCATGGAACGCACTTGCCAGATCATAGAGATAAAAGGCCAGCCGGTGCGGCTCCATGGACTGTGCCGCGGACTCGATCAGGCGCGGATACTCGGCCAGTTTCTTGATCAGTCCGATTTCACCTTCATCGGTCAAACGCTCGACGCCAGCAATCAGCTGCACGCGATCAAAACCGATGTCGCCGAGCTGCTCCTTGGCCTGGCGGAACACCGAATGGCAGCGCGCCGAAGCGTATTGCACGTAGAACACCGGATTGTCCTTGGACTGTTCGGTGACCTTGGCGAAGTCGAAATCGAGCGGCGCGTCGCTCTTGCGGTAAAGCATCATGAAGCGGATGGCGTCGCGCCCGACTTCCTCGACCACGTCGCGCAGGGTGATGAACTCCCCTGCCCGCTTGGACATGCGCACAGGCTCGCCGTCGCGGAACAGCTTCACCAGTTGGCAGAGCAGCACGTCGAGCTTTACCGAACCATCGGTGACCGCGCGCGCCAGCGCCTCCATGCGCTTGACATAGCCGCCATGGTCGGCGCCGAGCACGAACACCAGTTCCTCAAAGCCGCGATCGACCTTGTCCTTGAGATAGGCAACGTCGGCGGCGAAGTAGGTGAAGGCGCCGTCCGACTTGACCAGAGCGCGATCCATGTCGTCGCCGACCTCGGTCGAGCGGAACAGCGTCTGTTCGCGGTCCTCCCAGTCGTCCGGCTTTTCGCCCTTGGGCGGCGGCAGCGTGCCCTTGTAGATGTGGCCCTTCAGCGTCAGGTCGTTGATCGCCGAGCGGATCGCCTTGGCGTTGTCGGCATGCAGCGCGCGCTCGGAGAAGAACACCTCGTGACGCACGTTGAGCAACGCCAGGTCCTCGCGGATCATCGCCATCATGGCATCGATGGTGTGATCCTTGACAATCGCCAGCGCCTCATCCTCGAGCATCTCAAGCAGGCCACGGCCGAATTCCTCTGCCAGGGCCTGCCCGACCGGCACAAGATAATCACCCGGGTAAAGCCCCGCAGGGATTTCGCCGACCGCGTCGCCGAGCGCCTCGCGATAGCGCATCATCACCGAACGGCCCAGCACGTCGATCTGGGCGCCGGCGTCGTTGATGTAGTACTCCTTGGTCACGTCGTAGCCGGCGAATCCGAGGATGTTGGCGAGCGCGTCACCAACCACGGCGCCGCGGCAATGGCCGACATGCATCGGACCTGTCGGATTGGCCGAGACGTATTCGACGTTGACGCGCTTGTTCTTGCCGTATCCCGAGCGGCCGTAATCGGCAGCGTTCTCGAGCATGCCGGCGAGATGCTTGTGCCAGAATTCGTCCTTGAGCCTGAGATTGACGAAGCCGGGACCGGCAACCTCGGCCTTGGCGACGTCGGCATCCCTGGCAAGCTCCACCACCAGCCGCTCGGCCAATGCGCGCGGGTTCTGGCCCGTCGGCTTGGCAAGAACCATCGCCGCGTTTGTCGCCAGATCGCCGTGGGTCGCGTCGCGCGGCGGCTCCACGGCGAGGCGCGTCAGGTCGAGCACACCGCCATCTTTCGGAGTCAATTCAAGCGCTTCGACGGCTTTGGTGATCCGCTCGTTGAAATCGGCGAAAATATTCATCTGCTCGGCTCTGGGTGGCATTGCGTGGCAACCGGCATAGAAGCCGGAAATGTGCGCCCGGCCTAAACCAAATCGGGCGTATGGTCAAACAAGCGACGGTGCTCCTTGAGCGCATAGGTGTCGGTCATGCCGGCCAGGAAGTCGGCGACGTGGCGCGCCTTGACGCGGTCGCTCGCCTTGTCGAGGCCCTCGCGCCAGCCTTCCGGCATCGCCTTGGGATCGGCCAGATAGACGTCGAAGAGGTCGCGCACGATGGTGTCGGCATTGGCGCGCACCCGCATGACCTCCGGATGCCGGTACATATTGCGGTAGAGGAACGCCTTCAGCTCCTTTTCCTGGACGGCCATCGCCGTCGAAAACGTCACCATCGCCTCGCCCGCCGCCCTCACCTCGTCGGCGCTGCCTGGCTTCACCAAAGCAAGCCGGGCGGTGGCGGTCGCAATCACATCCTCGACAAAGAGGGTGATCTGCCGGCGCATCAGCTCATGCCCGGCGCGCACCGGGTCGAGCGCCGGGTAGCGCTCGCGCACACCGCGCAGGATGCCAGCCGGCAGCGAGACCTGTTCCAGCATGTCGAGCGTCAGCAGGCCGGCGCGCAGACCGTCGTCGATGTCATGGGTGTTGTAGGCGACGTCGTCGGCAATCGCCGCGCACTGCGCCTCGAGACTGGCGAAGCGGTCGAGTTCAAGGTCGTGCAGCTCGGAATAATCGCGGATCGCCTGCGGCAGCTGCCCCTTGAGGCAATTGCCGGCGGCATCGGTCAGCGGCCCGTTGTGCTTGACCAGGCCCTCCAGCGTCTCCCAGGTCAGGTTGAGACCGTCGAACTCGGCATAGCGGCGTTCGAGCTTGGTCACCACCCTGAGCGACTGGGCGTTGTGATCGAACCCACCCCAGGGTTCCATCTTCTCGTTCAGCGCGTCTTCGCCGGTGTGACCGAACGGCGTGTGGCCGAAATCGTGGACGAGCGCGATCGCCTCGGCGAGGTCCTCGTCGCAGCGCAGCGCACGCGCCAGGGCGCGGGCGATCTGGGCGACTTCGATCGTATGGGTCAGGCGGGTGCGGAAATGGTCACCCTCATGTGCAACGAAGACCTGGGTCTTGTGCTTGAGACGGCGGAAGGCGGTCGAATGGATGATACGGTCGCGGTCACGCTGGAATGGCGTGCGCGTCGGGCTTTCGACCTCGTCGACCAGGCGGCCACGCGAACGGGTCGGGTCGCAGGCATAGGCCGCCCGCGGCCTGTAGCCGAAGCCGATGTCGCCAAGGTCCCGCTCGCCGTCCATGCACTGCACCCGTTGACTTAGCCGAGGTCGCTTCATACCTATCATAAGAAACCGAAAGCAAGGTGACGCCGATGGGCGCTGACGCCAAGACCGCCATGAAAATCGAAATGACCGATGCCGCTGCCAAGCGCATCGCCAAGATCGTTGCCGGCGATCCGGGCAAGACCGCGCTGCGTATCTCGGTCGAGGGCGGCGGCTGTTCCGGCTTTTCCTACAAGTTCGACCTCGTGGAAGGCTCGAATGAGGACGACATCGCCATCGAAAAGGATGGCGCGACGCTCCTGATCGACGACCTCTCGCTCGTCTACATGGGCGGCTCGGTCGTCGATTTCGTCGACGACCTGATGGGACAGTCGTTCCAGATCAAGAACCCAAACGCGGTCGCCGGCTGCGGCTGCGGCACCAGCTTCTCCATCTGAGATGCGCCGCCCCAGAGCGCTCCGTCAGGTTGCGCTCTCGGCAGGCCGGGACATCGACGCCACGCTTGCCTTCTGGCAAGACGTGTTCGGCCTGCCCGTGCATGCGCGCTACGATCCGCCCGGCATCGCCTTCATCGTCGTCGGCGGCATCAGGCTGTTCTTCACCGGCGGTGTGCCGCAGGGCACGGTCTATCTCGACATCGACGATCTCGACGCATTCCACGAGCAGGCCGTCGACCGGGGAATTGCCTTCACCACGACGCCGACGCTGGTGCATCGCGATACCGAGGGCGAATTCGGCCCGGCCGGCGAGAGCGAATGGATGGCCTTCCTGAAAGACCCCGCCGGCAACATGATCGCCCTGGTCGAACGCAAATAGGCGGATTGGGGCCGCGAGCATGGCGTCGGCAAAGGGCCCCTTGCGGGGCCCTCGCCTGCCTCAGGGTACAGTTCGTCAGGCTTCCGCAGCCATCGCCGCTTCGCGGATCTCGGATTCGTTGACCCTGGTGCCGTTGAAGAAGGCGTTGAGGACAACGGCCGACACCGACGCCAGCAGGATGCCGGACTCGATCAGCGGGTGGATGGCGTGCGGCATCCACATCTTGAAGTCGGGCGCGACGAGCGGGACCATGCCGAAGCCGACCGACACGGCGACCACGAACAGGTTGTTGCGGCTGGTCTTGAAATCGACATTCGACAGGATCCGGATGCCCGTTGCGGCAACCATGCCGAACATCACCAGCCCCGCGCCGCCGAGCACAACCGTCGGCAGCGCTTCGACCAGCGCCCCCATCTTGGGCACCACGCCAAGAATGATCAGGATGACGCCGCCAGCAACGCAGACGAAGCGGCTCTTGACGCCGGTGACGCCGACCAGGCCGACATTCTGCGAGAAGCTAGTATAGGGGAAGGTGTTGAACAGGCCGCCGATGATGGTGCCGAGACCATCGGTGCGCAGGCCGGCCGACAGCATCGGCTGGGTCACCTTCTTGCCGGTCATGTCGCCGAGCGCAAGGAACATGCCTGTCGATTCGATCATCACGACGATCATGACCAGTACCATGGTGACGATGAGGATCGGGTCGAAGATCGGCATGCCGAAACGCAACGGCGTGATCAGTTCGAACCAGCCGGCGGTGGCGACCTTCTCGAAGTGCATCATGCCCATCGAAGCGGTGACGATGCCGCCGATGATGATACCGAGCAGCACGGCGATGTTGGCCATGAAACCCTTGCCGAACCTGGCGATCAACAGGATCGAAAGCAGAACGATTGCCGAGATGCCGACATTGGTCAGCGGCGCATAGGCAACGTTCTGGACGGTTGCGGCGAGCGCCAGCTTGTCCGGGATTGGTGGAATGGTCGAGCCGGTGGCGGCGGCCATTTCAGACACAGACTTCAGCCATGCGGCATGTTCCGGCGACACCAGCCTGGGTGCCGTCGGGCCGACGGGATTGCCGAAGATCCAGTTGATGCCGATGCGCATCAGCGACGCACCGATGACCACGATGATGGTGCCGGTGACGACAGGCGGAAAGAAACGCAGCATGCGGCTGACCAGCGGCGCGATCAGCAGCGATACTATACCTGCACCGATGATGGCGCCGAAGATCATGCGGGCCCCGTCCGGCCCCTGGTTGGCGTTGGCCATGGCGACCATCGGGCCGACGGCGGCGAAGGTGACGCCCATCATGACCGGCAGCTTGATGCCGAACCACTGGGTGGCGCCGAACGCCTGGATGATGGTGACGACGCCGCAGACGAACAGGTCGGCCGAAATCAGGAATGCGACCTGCTCGGGATCGAGCTTGAGCGCGCGCCCGATGATGAGAGGTACGGCGATGGCGCCGGCATACATGACCAGCACATGCTGGATGCCGAGCGCGGCTAGGCGAGGCGCTGGAAGCACCTCGTCCACAGGATGAGTACTGTTGGACATGGCATTTGTTCCCCTTTTGCCAGCCGGTCCGAAGAATGCCAAAGAGGACCGGTTCCCTTCTCCCGAGGGATGGTGCAGGATCGTCCGGAACAGTCGCGTCGACTATCTAGATTTGTTTGAAATTGTAGTGTGATTTTCATGAAGATCGTGACCTGGAACATCAATGGCGTCCGCGCCCGCATCGAAAACCTGGTGCACTGGCTCAAGGAAAGCGATCCGGACATCGTCTGTCTTCAGGAAATCAAGACGGTCGATGAAGGGTTTCCGCGTTTCGAGATCGAGGCGCTCGGCTACAACGTCGAGACACACGGCCAGAAGGGTTTCAACGGCGTCGCCATACTTTCGAAGCTGCCGTTTGACGAAGTCAATCGCGGCCTGCCCGGCGACGATTCCGACGTACAGGCGCGCTTCATCGAGGGCGTGTTCTCGACCGACAAGGGCGCGTTGCGTGTCGTGTCGCTGTATCTGCCCAACGGCAATCCTGTCGGCACCGAGAAGTTCCCCTACAAGCTCGGGTGGATGGACAGGCTGGAGCGATGGGCTGCCGAGCGGCTTGCACTCGAGGAGGCTTTGGTGCTGGCCGGCGACTACAACGTCATTCCCGAGGCGATCGACGCCCGCAACATCGAGCTGTGGCTGGGCGATGCGCTGTATCAGCCGGAAACGCGCCGCGCCTTCCGCAGGCTGAAGAATCTCGGCTTTACCGAAGCCGTTCGCGCCGTCACTGACAGGCCCGACGTCTACACGTTCTGGGACTACCAAGCCGGCGCGTGGCAGAAGAACAACGGCATCCGCATCGACCACCTGCTGCTATCGCCGGAGGCCGCAAACCGCTTCGCATCGGCGTCGATCGAAAAGCATGTGCGGGCCTGGGAAAAGCCATCGGACCATGTGCCGGTAGCGATCCGGATGGACCTGGCAGCGGCGTAGCCCCAGCAGGCGCTGGACGCCTACTGACTGCCAAACAACCCTTTGGATGGCCAATCCCGACACGGGCCGGGCGTAAGACCGCCCGCGCCGTGACAGGCGCGCAAGAGTTACTCGTTGCCCTTGGTAAGGATGTCCTCGGCAAGCGATATCGCCGTGCGGCGATCGGACTCGGCGGCGAGCGCAAAGGCCTCTTCCTGCATACCACGGATCCACGGCTGGTCATGCGGGGTGGCGCGTTCGAGCGCCGCGGTCATCATGGCGAGGCCGCGTACGACCCTGCCGCTTTGGAACAGCAGATTTCCTAGAGTTGCCTGAGCGCCGGCATGGCCCTTCTCGGCGGCAAGCTGCAGCCAGCGGCCGGCCTGCTTGACGTTGGCCTTGACCCCGCCCTCACCCTTCAGGAACATCTTGCCCATCTCGAACTGGGCGTTCGGATTGCGGTAGTTCGCGGCGGCGCGCATGTAATATTCCTGCGCCGCAACCTGGTTGGCGGCGACCGGAGTGCCGGGAATGCCTTCCTTCATGTAGCCGCCCAGGGCAACCAAGGCATCCGAGACATAGCTTTCCTCGGGCGAACCAGGCTCGACGTCCTGCTCGGCGATCTCGGAGAAGAACTTGAAGGCCTCGTAGTCGTTCTGGGTGACGCCGTCGCCTTCCGCATACATGCGGGCGAGCTTCCAGGTGGCGCCGATCTGGCCGTTCTCGGCGGCGTAGCGGTAGGCTTCGACAGCCTGGTCCTTGTGGCCGCTCTTGTAGGCCGAGAAACCGAACTGAAACACCGCCCACGGGCTGGACTGCGGCTTCACCCCGGTCTTGTCGTCGAATACCTTGTCGTCGAACGCCAATGCGCTGCCCGTCGCGCCAAGCAGGGCGACCGCCAGAAGCGCCGAATGCGCAGATATCCTAACCAACTCAGAAACCCGCATGGCAGTTCATTTCTTTCGCCCCGCCAACGGACGCCGCACCATTGCGGAGCACCCTGAAGGCATGGGCATAAACACTGTTTGCGCCCGGCCGCACGGCGGCCCGACGCATGTTCCTGTTCTTCGCCCTCTCCGCGAGATTGCCTGCGAACATTGCCAACCTTTGCTGGCGCGCGCTGTTCGAGGCGTTGTTGGCGAGAACGTGCAACGTATTTTCGGCTAAAGTACGGCCAGCAGAAGCGGCAATTTCTTCGAACAGGCAAACGTGACCGGCCAAAGTCTTCGGCCGCCAAGCAACGCGCTTCGCCGTTGCAGCCGCGTCATGGTGCGGGGTGCGATCCAGAGGCTGCCGCGCCTGGGACGCGCCAACGCCGTTCGCCGTCGAAAGACGGTTCGGCAGTTGGGCATCGTTGGGCGCGTCTACGTTCATTCCTGTTCCTGCCGCGGCGCGGCCGTCTGGTGGTTCCACGCCCGCACTCCGGGCGCCGTCGAAAGACCTATCCGGGGTGCGCCGTGTTTATGGCGGGAAATTGGCAACTCCGCCTCAGTGCTCCCTAGCCGAAAGCTTGGCGGAAAACTGTTGCTGAATCGTCACAATCCGTGGCCGCACGGCCACACATGGTTTCCCATTTGCAAACGCGCGCGGGCAGCACAAAAAAGCCGGGCACAAGGCCCGGCTTTCGAGATGTCAGGGAAGTGGGATTACCACTTGACCCCATAGCCAGCAGAAAAGGCAAAACCCCAATCAGCCCCAACTGTACGCATCAAGCTACCCGGTTGGGTTTCGGAAACTTCACCCATGTGGATCGCAGCCGCACCGAGGCGCAACTCGCCCCACTTGTCCTTCATCGAAGCGCCTACACCCAACGTATAGGTCTCAGCCGTCAAATCCCAACCAGTCCCAACACCACGATCCCAAGATACGAATGCAGTTCCGGAAATGCGGTCTGTAAATGCACGACCAACGCCGCCAGTCACAGTCCATCCATCACGCCAGAAGTAGTCATTCTTGCTCTGGAGCCCCGCATTGGGAAGACGAAGGATCAACTCTTTCGTCACCGACCAATCGGTCCACTTAACACTACCGTATGCCAACCACCCGGGAGCTATGCCACTCTGCAACTTGACTTCGACGCTTTGGGGTAGGTCGGCCGTACCGGTAGCAATTTGATTGCCACCGAAAAGAAGGGCATTGCCATTCGCATCCACGGAGAATCCTGAGCGATACATCAATTGAGCTCGCAGGGCTATCTCAGGTATGTCGTAGCCAATGCCCGCTCGCCAACCGACGTTGGTGTCCCGAAGGGTTCCATCGAGAGCTCCAGCGAGAGCGACCAAGTCATACTTGACCGTTTCCATGAATACCCCGCCAAGGAGCCAAAGGCGCCCTTTGCCCAAGTCAACCTTGTAGCCGCAAGTCGCCCCAAACTCGTTGACGGCAAAATCTTCATTCAGCTTGCCGATCGGACCACTCGGAACTGGCCAAGTAGCATCGCCGCCAAAGGACTGAGTAAACGTCCCGGCACAGCTCATATCCTCGAGGATCTTGAACTTAACCGCAGCAGAGGGAACGGCATAAGTGTCGGCATAATCAACACCGACGAGTGCGGCCTGAGAATTTGCCGTAAACTTCCTGGTCGGATTCACAACAGTCACGCCAGTTCGAAGATTAAAATTGCCCTCTTCGTAAAGGATATCCGTGTCAGCTGTACCACGCGAAAAACCGCCGGCCTGCGCGGCGCTGGCCGCTACGATCGTCAGCGCCGTTGCCCCCAGCAGCGCCTTGAAACGCGAAATGTTCATTGAGTCTTCTCCCCGAAATGCTCGTGAGTCGAATTGAACGAAATCATCGTACTCACGCAACATTGATTTTTTGCAAACGCCATCGACGCTTCGGGGGATGCGCCGGGGCCGGAAACTCTTCCCCTTACGCAAACGTCAATTTTCAAGATTTTCATCGAGAGCCGACGAAATTTCGCGGAGAAATTCGTCGAAGATGGCGGAAAATACGTGATTTCGGGGCTATTTCGGCCCTTGTTACATTCTGGCAACAATCAGGCGCAAAATGGTTACATCGGCCACATCTTGCGCTACGGCATACCTGGCCGCGAGGCAGCCGGAGCGCCTGCCGCAACGTGATGCCGCGGCAGGCATTTCGACTTGCACTTGTCAGCCGGCTTCGCGCACGCGCATCAGCGCGGTGTCGAGCTTTTGTTGCGTGAGGCGATATTCCTCAAGCTTCTCGCGCTCGGCTGCGACGATCTCTTCCGGCGCGGACGCCACGAACTTCTCGTTCGACAGCTTCTTGTGCAGGCGAGCGATTTCCTCGGTCGTCTTGGCCAGTTCCTTTTGAAGACGCGCGGCCTCGGCCGACAGGTCGATCAGGCTGCCCAGCGGCAGGCAGGCAGTGGCCTCGCCGGCAACGATCTGGGCCGAGCCCCTGGGGCCTGCGTCGGCATGTGTGATCTCGCCGACACGCGCCAACCGGGCGATCGCCTGTTGATGGCGCTTGAGGCGCTCCAGCGTTACCTCGTTGGCGCCGACGAAGACCAGCGGCGCGATTGCCGCCGGAGGCACGTTCATTTCCGAGCGCACCGAGCGGATGCCCGAAACGAGATCGACCAGCCAGTTGATCTCCGCGGCGGCAGCAGCGTCCTCGAAGTCCGGCTTCGGCCATGCCGCGTGGCACAGCAGCGACGGACGCTCCTTGCCCTCGCCGGCGGTGTGCGCCCACAACTCCTCGGTCATGAACGGCATCATCGGGTGGAGCAGCTTGTAGATCTCGTCGAGCACGAAGGCCGCGACGGCATGGCTTTCGGCCTTGGCGACCTCGTCGTCCCCCATGAAGATCGGCTTCAGCAGCTCGAGATACCAGTCGCAGAAGGTGTTCCAGACGAAGCGGTAGGCCGCACCCGCCGCCTCGTTGAAGCGGTAGGTGGTGATCGCGGTCGTCACTTCCTGCGTCGCGCGGCTGAGCTCGGTCAGGATCCAGCGATTGACCGTCAGCTTGGCGTCGTTGAGCCAGAACTCGTCATTGCGGGCAACCCCGTTCATCTCGGCAAAGCGCGTTGCGTTCCACAGTTTGGTGCCGAAATTGCGGTAGCCGGCAATGCGGGCCGGGTCGAGCTTCACGTCGCGCCCTTGCGCCGCCATGATGGCGAGCGTGAAGCGCAGCGCATCAGCACCATATTCGTCGATGAGCTCGAGCGGATCGATGACGTTGCCCTTCGACTTCGACATCTTCTGGCCGTTCTTGTCGCGAACCAGCGCATGGACGTAGACCGTGTGGAACGGCTCTTCCTCCATGAAGTGCAGGCCCATCATCATCATGCGGGCGACCCAGAAGAAGATGATGTCGAAGCCCGTCACCAGCACATCGGTCTGGTAATAGGTGTCGAGTTCCGGCGTCTTGTCGGGCCAGCCGAGCGTCGAGAACGGCCAAAGCGCCGACGAGAACCAGGTGTCGAGCACGTCCTCGTCGCGGGTCAGGATCTTGCCCGGCTCGAAGTTCTCGAGCTGCTCCTCGACCCATGCCTTCCACGGCCCTTCGAGCGCGAGGTAGTGCTGGACTGCCGCATCGAGCGCTTCTTCCTCGGTGCGTTCGACAAAGACCTGGCCGTCGGGGCCATACCAGGCCGGGATCTGGTGACCCCACCACAGCTGGCGCGAGACGCACCATGGCTGGATGTTCTCCATCCAGTCGAAATAAGTCTTCTCCCAGTTCTTGGGCACGAAGTTGGTACGGCCCTCGCGCACGCTCTTGATCGCCGGCTTGGCCATCTCGGCGGCATTGACGTACCACTGGTCGGTCAGGAAGGGCTCGATCGGCACGCCGCCACGGTCGCCATGCGGAACCATGTGCTTGTGCGGCTCGATCTTGTCGAGAAAACCGCCCTCTTCCATGATCCTGACGATGCGTTTGCGCGCCTCGAAGCGATCGAGGCCATGCAGTTGCGCCCAAAGCGCTTCACGCAATTCGTTGCGTTCGACGCCTTCGAGGAACTCGTCATTGTCGACGATGTTGATGTTGGCCTCGACCGTCAGGACATTGATCTGCGGCAGGTTGTGGCGCTTGCCGACCTCGAAGTCGTTGAAGTCGTGCGCAGGCGTGATCTTGACCGCACCGGTGCCCTTCTCGGGGTCGGAATACTCGTCGGCGACGACAGGGATCTTGCGGCCGACGATCGGCAGCACGACGTTCTTGCCGACGAGCGCCGCGTAGCGCTCGTCGTCGGGATGAACGGCAACCGCGGTGTCACCCAGCATCGTTTCCGGCCGGGTGGTGGCGACGGTGATGTAGGTGCTCGAATCCTCTGGATCGTAGACCTTGCCTTCCACCGGATAGCGGAAGTGCCAGAGATTGCCATTGACCTCGTGCTGTTCGACCTCGAGGTCGGAAATCGCGGTCAGAAGCTTGGGATCCCAGTTCACAAGGCGCTTGTCCTTGTAGATCAGGCCCTGCTTGTGCAGCGTGACGAAAACTTCGACAACTGCCTTGGACAGGCCTTCGTCCATGGTGAAGCGCTCGCGCGACCAGTCGCACGAGGCCCCCAGCCGCTTCAGCTGGTTGAAGATGATGCCGCCGGATTCGTCCTTCCATTCCCAGACGCGTTCGACGAACTTCTCGCGACCCATATCGCGGCGGCCCGGCTGCTGGCGCTCGCGCAGCTGCCGCTCGACCACCATCTGGGTCGCGATGCCGGCATGGTCCATGCCCGGCTGCCACAGCACGTTCTTGCCGCGCATGCGCTCGAAACGCACCAGGATGTCCTGCAGAGTGTTGTTGAGCGCATGGCCCATATGCAACGAGCCGGTGACGTTCGGCGGCGGAATGACAATGGTAAAGGGTTCGGCGCCCTCTACGGATCCAGCACCCGCCCTGAAGGCGTCCGCTTCTTCCCAGGTCTTGGCGATCTTCGGTTCGACGGTCTTTGCGTCGTAGGTCTTCTCAAGCATTGGAATGGGTTCCGTTTGGTCCGGATTGTCTGGTCCGGTGTAAATCGGATGGGTGGGAGTGAGTCAACAGCACGGCCTGACGCAGCCAGAAACGACAACGCCGCCCGAAGGCGGCGCGTTCCATTCGCAAGCAGACGATTTTATTGCGCGCCGCGCGCCACGCGCTCAATCTCCTCGCGCACCAGCCTTTCGACCAGCGTCGGCAGATTGTTGTCGAGCCAGTCCTGGAGCATCGGACGCAGCATGTCGGCAGCGATCTCGTCAAACGACTTGCGGCTGCGCGCCGCATAGGCATCGTTGAGCTCGCCGAATGCCGCCGTAACCTGGCGGGCCGGCTGTTCGGAGATGATCGCAGCCTTGCCTGCGGCTTCAATGGCAGGCGCGGCTTCGACAGGGCTCGCAGCCGGCGGGGTGGCGACCACCGGCTGAGGCGCGGCAAGGGCTTCTGGCGACGGATCGCGAACCGGGCCGGCAAGGCGCTCCATCTGCTCGACTGCGGCAGTCGACGTCGGCGCCCAGCTCTGGGCGACGCGCGAAGCGACCGGCGCCTCGGCCCCACGGGTTTCCGGCGCCAGCGGCCGCTTCGGTTCGATCGTCGGCCACGGCGTGGCCGCGTTGTCGTCTTTCTCTTCGACGGGCTCGGACCTGGCAGTAACGTCGGCGCGCGTTTCAGCGGCTGGTACGGCATTCTTGCCGGCCTGCAGTTCGGCCCTGAACGCCTCGACCTCGATGACATTGCGCTCGGCGCGGTCTTCTTCCGGCTCGGGCCGCATCTGACCGAAATCGACCGCCGGACGCCGCCCGGTGTCGTTGTCCTCGATGATCCTGCGGATGGAGGCGAGTATCTCCTCCATCGAAGGTTCGCGCTGAACGCTGCTAGCTTGGGCCATCGTCACATCCGCCGCCTTTGTGACAGTCACACTACCCGCCCGCAGAAAACGGGCTTCGAATCAGACTCTTAGCGTAGCCTACGGATTCCCTTGCGAGAATCCCCAATCCGGCAGCGCTGTCGATTTCAACAGATTAGAGGCGACTGGCTTGCGCGTGGCTGTCGCAGCCCGAAATCTGGCGCCCTCGGCGCGGCAGCGTGTCACCAGGGCGGCAAACGAAAACGGGCGCCCATCGTATGCAGATGAGCGCCCGCAATGCGATTGGTCAGTTCAGCTGCGCTCAGCGGCCATCCGGCGTGCGCAGGCCAATCCACTTGTCCTTGACGGCGTCGTAGTGCTCTTTCGGATTGTACTTGGCCACCTGGAGACCGAGACGCTCGACCGACAGATTGCCGACCGCCGAGAGAATGGCGTAGCTCGCGACAACGACATCGCGCTCCGAGGTTGCCAAATTGATCTGGGCGGTGATGACGTCAGCCTGCGCATTCAGCACGTCGAGCGTCGTACGCTGACCCACATTGCGTTCTTCGATGACGCCGTTGAGAGCAAGCTGCTGGGCCGCGACAAGCGCGCGGTTGGCGGCAACGCTTTCTCGTGCCGCAGTGTACTGCGTCCAGGCAGACGTCACGGCGGCGCGCACGCTGTCGCGGCTGACATCGACTTCGATGCGTGCCTGGCCAAGCGATTCCTTGGATTGGCGAACCTGCGCCGAGACGCGGCCACCCTGGTAGATCGGCACGGTCAAGGTGGCACCGATGCTTGCCGACGTCGACCAGCCATCGGGCGATTGAGCGTTGGAAGGTGAGTTGTTGCGATTGATCTGCGACACGCCAGCCGATGCCGACAGCTGCGGCAGCAGGGCGCCTTCGGCCGACTTGACCGAGAACCCGGCCGCATCGACCAGATGTTCGGTCGCCAGGATGGCCGGGTGCTGTTCGGCGGCAGTGGCGGCGGCGCCGTCGAGGCTCTTGGGCAGCAGCTTGCCGAGCGGCGAAGCGGCCTTCAGGTTCTTGGGAGCGTCGCCGACGATCTGGCGATAGATGGCCTCGCTGGAGAGCGCCTGGGCGCGGGCGGCCGCAAGCTGGGCGATTGCCGCGGAGCGCGACGCGTCGGCCTGCGCCACGTCGGTGCGGGTGCCCTCGCCGACATCGAAGCGCGACCGGGCCGCACGAACCTGCTCGGTAAGGAACTGGAGGTTGCGCTCGGTCAGCGCGGCAACCTGGCGATCACGAATGACATCCATGTAGGCGCTGGCGGCGTTGAACAGGATGTTCTGCTCGGTGTTGCGCAAGCTCTCATTGGAGGCGCGGACGCGGGCTTCGGCGGCCGAGACGTTGTTCTTGGTCTGGAAGCCGTCGAACACCGACTGGCGAATTTCGACGCCGAACGAGCCCGTCGTCAGATGGCTGGTCGATGAGTTTCGACGCGTCGTCGAATAGTCAATGCTGGCCGAGCCGTTGATGGTCGGACGCCAGCCGGATTTGGCAATGGCGACGCTCTCGTCGGTGACCCGCACGCCGGCGCGGGCCGAATTGAGCTGCGAGTTGTTCTGGTAGGCCTTGGCGAGTGCGCCGAGGATCGTTTCTGCCGATGCGGTCATTGGCGAGAGCGCCGTGGCAGAGACCAGCGCTACGGCAAACAGGCTTTTTTGGAAAAACGACACTACGCGTCCCTCATTCGTTCTGCGGCGCACTGTCCGGAGACAGCAAATATGCCCCTCGCCCAGCCCAGCCAATTACGCCAATTCAAGACTATTGCGGTCCAGAATCAGTCGCATACGTCCGGTCCTTAGATCATCACGACGCGTGGCGCACCGCAAGAAAAAGGCGATCAGAACTGAAACTCGCGTGCGCGATTGAAGCCGGGTAGTGGCTTAACTGCCGCATTAAAGGCCTTGCGAGGCGTCACGGTAGCGCCATTCTTGAGATAAACGGCCGCCACGCCGGCATTTCCATACCCTTCGACGGCAACCAGGCGGCCGCCTTGCTTGAGCTGGGAGAGCAGCGCCTCGGGCACCTGCTCGACCGCACCGCCGACAAAAATCACATCATAGGGCGCTTCGGCGGCATAGCCGGCAGCCAGCGCCCCCGACACAACGACAGCGTTGTCATAGCCCAAAGCCGACAAGGTCGAGGCCGCGCGTTCGGAAAGGATGGCGTCGCTTTCGAGCGCGATCACCGAGCTTGCAATGCGCGACAGCACGGCCGCGGAATAGCCCGTGCCGCAACCGACATCCAAAACGAAGTCGCTCGACTGAATCTCCGCCAGCTGCGCGAGCTTGGCAAAGGGCGACGGCTCCATCAGGTAGCGCGGCTCGGCATCGGCGGTCGCCGCGTAGCGCAGGTCCTCATCGATATAGGCAAGCTCGCGATGGGCGCTGTCGACGAATTCCTCGCGCGGCACCGAGAGCATGGCCGAGAGAATGGCGGCGTTGGTCACATCGGTGGTGCGGACCTGTCCGTCCACCATCTTGACGCGACGTTCGGAAAAATCTGCGTTCATGTCCTGACCGATCCGCCTTCAGCGCGAGATGCGCAGCTGCCAGTGCATGATCCAGGCCATGCACAAACTCCATAAGCTACGGCGTCATTGCGTGACCAGACCTGGCACGCGGCGCCGCAATCCGCCTGACTCCGGCCCTCGACGGCGGAGGCCGAGGAAACTGGAGGCCTCGCCCGGAGCCGTCAAAAGTGAATTCAAGCACCTGCTTAATGGGCCGTTTGGCAAAAATCCATAACACAGTCAATCGAAGACTTGGACGCCCCACCCCACACCCTGCCGGAACAAAAACCACGCTTGGCCTCAGCCGTCGCGGCGCATTGCTATCCCCCATGATCGCTTTGCCCGGACGCGACGTTTCGGCGATTGACATCAGGCAAAGAGAATTGACGAAGCTGGTTGACCGGATTGGCGTTACAGATTCAGGCGCCGGCGGCGTTGACGGTAGCGCAACCAGTCGCTATGCAACCTAGCGATGCATCGACTGGCAATTTGTACTGTTGTCAAGAATGAAGGGACCTACCTGGCAGAGTGGATTTCTTACCACTGGCTACAAGGGGTCACGCTGTTTCGGATCTACGACACGGGCAGCACGGATGGCACGCTGGAGTTGCTGTCACGGATTGGCAAATCGATCCCCATTGAAATCGGCACCTGGCCTCCAGCAGGCAGCGACGGAACTCAGCTGTGCGGATTTCGAGACGGGACGAAATGCCTTTCCGGCCGAGCGAGATTTGTCGCATTTATTGATCCGGACGAATTTCTCATCGCAAAAGACTTCCAGTCATTGCCCAAGGCACTGAAGCAATTCGGCGACGCTGCGGCAGTAGCTTCTTGCCAGCGTGTCTTTGGCTCCAACGGACATGAGGAGCACACTGAAGGACTCGTGATCTCGCGCTTCACTCGACGTGCCAAGCAAGAGACAATGAGCCACTGGACCAAGATTATCGCAAGGCCAGAGCGGATCAAGGAGTGGACCTCCTCACACTCGGTGGAATGCGACGGCATGGTGCTCATGACCGATGGAACCGCGCGAACGGCAACAGGCCCACACCCAGGTTGCGTCGACACCCCGGTGGACGGGCAACTGTGGCACAACCACTACATGCTAAGATCTTTGGCAGAATTTCGCGAACACAAGCAAACACGTGGGTCGCTTTCAGACACAGCGACAAACAAGCGATTTTCAGACAGCTATTTCATCAACATAGATCATGTCGCCAACGTCGTCGAAGATACAATGCTCGCCAGTCAGGCGGGTCGGGTAGCTGTGCTCCTGTGGGTCATCCAAAGACCCGCGATTGGCCGCATTGCGACGTTCCCGAAGGTGATTGAGCGAACCGTCAGAGCTTGGGTATGGCGTTACAAGTCCCGAAAATGGCGGCAACGCCAAAACTAGACGGGCTCTCATCCCGGCCATAGGTTCGTTGCGACCTGGCCGCCCTTTTTGCGCGACGGTCGGAAAAATCCGCGCTCATGTCCTGACCGGCCCGGCTTCGGCGCGAGATGCGCAGCTGCCAGTGCATGATACAGGCCATGCACAAACTCCACAAGCTACGGCGTCATTGCGTGACCAGACCTGGCACGCGGCGCCGTAGTGCGCCTGATCCGGTCCTCGACGGCGGTTGTCGAGGAAGCTGGAGGCCTCGCCCGGAATCGAACCGGGGTGCAAGGATTTGCAGTCCTCTGCGTAACCACTCCGCCACGAGGCCTCGCCGCTTCAGGCGTCTACACGGCTCCAATAGGTTGCCAGGATTCCTCCGTCAAGCGGGGAAGAATTTTTCTCCATGGTTTTGGTTGGACAACACGCCGGGACATCCGGTTCGCGCAATCATGCCCCTGCCCGGCCGAGCGTCAGGACAACGGACGCTTCCGCCGCTCCCACCAGACGATCAGCCTGCGGCGGGAGCGACGCACGACGTGGAACTCATGCGACAGGACCAGCAGGCCGAGCGGAATCATCCAGAAGCCGAGCACCGGCAGGAAACCGAGCAAGCCCAGAACGCAAAGGGCTATGCCGAGACCTATGCGGACGCCGCGCGATTGCGGCATGGCGAACTCGCGGCCAAGGATGGAAATCTTCCGCCTCGGCTGCTGTTGAGGTTTGTATGACTTCATTTTCCTGGCATGCCCGGTTCGTTGTCTGCGCCCGAACGACGCGCCGACCGCGCGCAAATCCTTGCAAAGCCGACATATGAGCGCGCTTTCCGACGATTACCAGAAATGCTCCGGTGAAAAACTTCGGAAAAATTTCGATTAGCGCTTTGCAAATCGAATTACCGTTGCTATACGCCGCCTCGTTCACAACAGAGCGCTGTTCCCCGGTAGCTCAGTGGTAGAGCAACCGGCTGTTAACCGGTTGGTCGCTGGTTCGAATCCGGCCCGGGGAGCCACTTTTCTGCTCAAGAACGTTTCTCAAAAATCCAACCGCAGGCTGCCCGGTAGCGGCGCGCAAGAATCGTCGTGCCACACGGCAATTCGGCGGCAAGGCCTGGGCGTTCAGCGCGATCCGCATCGCTCAGGACGAAAAGATCGACCAGTTCATCCTTCTGGTCAGTTGCTCGAGGGCAAGCGAGCCCAGCATCGAATTGCCGTTCTTGTTCAATCCCGGCGACCAGACGGCGATGGAGGCGACGCCCGGCACCACGGCCATGATTCCCCCACCGACGCCGCTCTTGCCCGGAATGCCGACACGAAAGGCGAATTCGCCCGAACCGTCATAGTGACCGCAGGTCAGCATCAGCGCGTTGATGCGGCGGGCGCGCTCGCTCGACACGACCGTATGGCCCGATGATTCGCTGCGGCCCGAATTGGCCAGGAATCGCCCGGCACTCGCCAGCTGCCGACAGCTCATCGCAATCGCGCAGTGATGGAAATAGACGCCAAGCGTCAGATCCGGCTCGTGGTTGAGGTTGCCGAATCCCTTGAGATAGCTGGCCAGCGCGACATTGCGGTAGCCGGTGGCGCGCTCCGATGCGGCGACATCGCGGTCGATCACGATCGAATCGTCGTCGGCAACGGAACGGACGAAGCTCAATATCTCGCCGATCGCCTCGCGCGGCTGATGCCCGGCAAGCAGGATGTCGGAAACGACGATCGCCCCGGCATTGATGAACGGGTTGCGCGGAATGCCGTGCTCGATCTCAAGCTGGACGATCGAGTTGAAGGGCGTCCCCGACGGTTCGCGTCCGACACGCTGCCACAGCACGTCGCCAACCCGGCCGAGCGCCAGCGCCAAGGTGAATACCTTGGAGATGCTCTGGATAGAGAACGGCTCCTCGGCATCGCCCGACGTCATCACCTCGCCATCGTTGAGAGCGACCGCGATGCCGAATTTCGCCGGGTCGATCTTGCCAAGCTGAGGAATATAGGTGGCGACCTCGCCGCGGCCCTGGCGTGTCGCCATTTCCGCAACGATCTCGTCAAGGACGTCCTGCAAGCCCGGCATCGCTTTCCCCGCTGTCTCGCGGCCGATTCGACAATCGCCCGTCCCCTGTTCTAGCCGAGGCGAAGCAGGCCACGCCACGCCTATGGCTTGCCTGGCAATTCAGGGGCGCACTCGACCTTGCCGCCCAAATTAACTCAAAGCTGGAGGTGATCCAGACCGTGGCCGCGAGTGGTCCAGTTGCTTACCTTGAGTTGAACGCAAATTCACCTCAGTAACCGGTATGTGCATACAGCAGCAATTTTGCTTACTACTGACAGCAATCCCGAGCCATTCTGCGCACATATTTTCCTAAATTCCCGAGAAGTAGAAAATATTCTTGCCGAGCATTCCAGCAGCGCACATCATCGCAGCTGCCGTAACGTCAAGCACCCCTGGGAACACGGGCCTGGCAGCGGCGATGTCGATCAATGGGAGATTTTTCATGAAGCGCGTCTCATTTTCACGACTGGCCTTCGCCGCGTTGCTTGCGGCTTCCACCTCCACGTATGCACTGGCCAACGAGCAGAAGGCGATGAGCGCCGAGCAGGTCGCGGACCTCAAGAAGCGCGCCGTCGAAGGCGTCGAAGCCCGGGCCAAGCTCGCGCAGGAAATGACCGATTCGATCTTCAGCTTCGGCGAACTGGCCTTCCAGGAGGTCGAAACTTCCAAATACATCACCGACATTCTCGAGGAGGCTGGCTTCACCGTCGAGCGCGGGGTTGCGGGACTGCCCACCGGCTGGGTGGCGAAATGGGGCTCGGGCGAACCGGTCATTGCACTCGGCAGCGACATCGACGGCATACCCAAGGCCTCGCAGAAGCCGGGCGTGGCCTATCATGATCCAATGATCGAAGGCGCGCCGGGGCATGGCGAAGGCCACAATTCGGGCCAGGCGGTGAATGTCGTCGCAGCGCTGGCGCTCAAGGACATCATGGAGAAGGACAAGATTGCCGGCACCATCATGCTGTGGCCGGGCGTCGCCGAGGAACTGCTTGCCGGCAAGGCCTACCTGGTGCGCGACGGCGTCTTCAAGGATGTCGATGCCGTGCTGTTCACCCATGTCGGCAACAATCTTCAGACCTCCTGGGGCCAGGCCAACGGTACCGGCATGGTCTCGGTCGAATACACCTTCAAGGGCGAATCCGCCCATTCCGCCGGCGCGCCATGGCGCGGCCGCAGTGCACTCGACGGCGTCGAGTTGATGAACATCGGCTGGAACATGAAGCGCGAGCACCTTCGCCCCGAGCAGCGTTCGCACTATGTCATTCCCGACGGCGGCGACCAGCCCAACGTCGTGCCATCTGCCGCAACGGTCTGGTACTTCATCCGCGAGCAGGATTTCGACAACATCTCGAAGAATTTCGAGACCGCCAACACCATCGCCGAGGCGGCGGCCAAGATGTCGAACACCACCGTGTCGCGGCAGATCATCGGGACGGCGGCCCCTCGCCACTACAACAAGCCGATGGCGGAGGCCGCCTACGCCAACATCAAGGACGTCGGCTTGCCGACATGGACTGATGACGATCAGGCCTTCGCCAAGGCGGTGCAAAAGACCGTGAGCGCCAAGGAGGATGGCCTCGCAGTCAAGCTGAAGGAACTCATGCCCCCGCCGGAGAAGCCCGAGAGCGGTGGCTCCGACGACATCGGCGATATCTCATGGGTGGTGCCGACAATCACATTGAACTACCCGTCCAACGTCCCCGGACTGCCCGGCCACCACTGGTCGAGCGCCATGGCCATGGCAACGCCGATCGCCCACAAGGGCGTGGTCGCCGGCTCCAAGGTGGTAGCCATGACCTCGATCGACCTTTTGACCAATCCGGAGCTTTTGGCCAAGGCAAACGAGTACTTCCAGAACGAACAGCAGAAGGGCCAGAAATACGTCCCCATGCTGGGCGCCGACGACAAGCCGCAGATCCAGAAGAATGTGGAGATCATGGCGACCTTCCGGCCGCAGATGGAGAAGTTCTACTACGACCCGTCGAAATACCCGAGCTATCTCGACCAGTTGGGCATCAAGTTCCCGGTACTCGAAAAGAAGTAGCGGCCTCTCCCGGCGCATCCATCCTGATGCGCCGGGATCCACCCCTACCGCATTTTGTGCTGCGCCTTCGCCTGCAAAGCGGCGGAAGCATGAAACTTGTTTCGCTACTTTTCACGTATCAATCACGATGCGGGCAACACGGGGCTGTTACAAGCGGCCGCTAATTTAGCTTGGATAACACCGGAGAAACCGTCATGCGATTTTCAGAGGTGCGTGAAACTCTCAGGACCATGGGCGTGGTCGTCAGCAAACGCGGCGAGACCATCCGCCTCAATCATTTCGGCGGGCTTGAAGACACTGCCCGCTACACCAACAATCTCGAACAGGCTCTGGCACTCGGACACGAGATCGCCTTGCCCCATCGCCGCAGCATTTCGGGACGCTCCGCCTGACGCGGCCATCCTAACAGCGTACTCGCCTTCCTGACCGATGCCCGAAGACATTCGGGCATCATTTGCCTCCAGGCGCCCCCACAGCCATTTTGAAGGCTGCCCTCCCCCCGACGATGCTTTTTCTCGCGCTTTGACGTTTCGCTCACGGCGCGATCACTGCGCGGGTCTATCAATTGGCACAAGCAAGACCGGGATGGAGTTTCCGGTCGCCGACGCCGCTGGGGAAATGCAGATGCTGCAGCAAACGCCAAGCTTCGAATGTGTGCCGATACACGCATCCGTAGCCTTGCGATTGGGTGATTCCAACTTACGGTATCAAGACCCCAAGCGATTCGACTTGTGCTACTCTCGCTTCGGGGGCGAAATGCCCTTTGCGAAGGTCGATGGAATGCCGGGTGACACCAGCACTCTATGCAATATCTATCTGTTCGGCGCCCTTGCGGTCACCGACACAGAAGGGGTTTCGTGCACGCCGAAGGCGCAGAAGTCCCGCGCCTTGATGGCGATGCTGGCGCTCGCCCCCCGCGGTTCGCGCTCACGCATCTGGTTGCGCGACAAGCTGTGGAGCGACCGCGGCGAGGAACAGGCAGCAGCAAGCCTGAGGCAGGCCCTGGTCGACGTGCGCAAGTCGCTTGGGCCGATCGCCGATCGCATCATCATTTCCGACAACCACACGATCTCGCTCGATCTCAACCGCGTTGCCGTGGATGCGCTGCAGCTGCTCGATCCGGCGCATGAAAGTGCGCTGCGCGACGCCAGTGCCGAAACATGGCCGGAACTGCTTGAAGGCCTCGATATCGGCGACCCCGAATTCGAGGAATGGCTGACGCTCGAACGGCAGGTCTGGCACGGACGCATCGAAAACACGCTCGGCCAGCGCGACGTCAGCCCGAAGGATCGCCGCGCCAACGGCTATGTCGGCGCGTCCAAACATCCTTCCGGCGCAGGCTCGCCCGACGACGGCAACCGCAAGGCGGCGCCCGGTCGCAGCAACAGCAGCGGCTGGGCGGTGGCGCTGCTGCCGCCATCCATTTCCGGAGATGTTTTCGGAGCGGCATCGCTGCCCGACCTGTTCACCGAATCCCTCGTACGCTCGTTGCTCGAAGGCGGAGAGCTGTCGATCTGCGACCTGTCGCGGCCCGAGCTTGCCTCGCTGCCCCAGGACGACGCGGGGTTCGACCCTGTGGCACTGGCCATCCAGGCGCGCTACCAGTTTTCGGCGCATCAGGTCTATGTCGGGGTGAGCATCCACCGCACCGCAGATCGCGGTCTGTTGTGGATGGGCGGGACCACGCTGGAGCGCCGGGCGACTGAAATGGGCGACACTTCCGCCGCACACCAGCTGATCAACGAGGCCATGGACGAGTTGCGCAAGTATTTCATCGCGCGCACCGAGCAGCCCGAGGGCGGCAACGCGACAGAGACCGAAAGCCTGTATGGCGCCGTCAACGCCATGTTCCACCTGTCACGCAACGACCTGGTGCTCGCGGAGGCTTCGCTCAAGCGCATGCTTGCGCAGCGGCCGACGTCACAAGCCTACGCCTGGCTTGCCTTCCTGATGACCTTCAAGGTCGGCCAGCGGTTCTCGGACGATGCCTCGACGATCGAGCAGGCACAGACCTATGCCCGCAAGGCGCTGGAGCTGGACGCCGGCAATTCGGTGACGCTGGCGCTGGTCGGCCACGTCCATTCGTTCCTTTTCGGCGAGTACGACTACGCTTCGGGCCTGTTCGAACGCGCAATCCGCACCAATCCGACGCAGGTCCTCGGGTGGGACCTCTATTCGATGCTGCACGCTTATGCCGGCCAGCCCAAAAAGGGCCTGAGCCTGGCGAACTGGGCGCGCCATCTCGGAGCCTACAGCCCGTACCGCTACTATTTCGACACGTCGCGGCTGATCAACGCGACACTTGCCGGCGACCACCGCGTCGCCATTGAGGCTGGCGAGGCGGCGCTGCGCGAGCGACCCGACTTCAATTCGCTGCTGCGCTATCTCGTGGCAAGCCACGCGCAGCTCGGCGATCTACGCGCCGCCCGTTCATTGCTCGGGCGATTGAATGCGGTTGAACCCAATTTCACGATCAGTTCGCTGATCGATGCCCGCTACCCGATCATGCGAACCGAGGGTGGCGCAAATCTGATCGCCGGTCTCATCAAGGCCGGCGTCAAGAAATAGCCAGCGACGCATCGCCGACCGGGCGTCGCTATCTCGACGACATCAATAGAGGTGTGCCGTGGCCGACAACGACAGTTTGGGGCAATGCGAAGGCGGTTTGTCCCGTTTCCTCGATGAATACCGGTTCAAGATTGCCGGCGATGACGTGGTACCTTGCGCGCAGGGCGACCGTCCGCAAGTCGTAATCGAGACGAAGGACGCTTCGGGCGCGACGGCAACCGTGATGATGGCGCGTGTGGCGATGGTGCTGAATGCCGGCGTCCAGAACAAAGCGTCGCTCAACAAAAACAAGAACAAAAACAAAAATAAGAACAAAAACAAGAACAAGGGCAGCGCGCTTCAGTCGGGTTCCGGAGGCGGCACGCAGAGCAGCCTGATACCCGCCTTCGAATTGCGACGGCTGCATACGCTTCCGTCGCTGCACGCCTTCACGGCGGCGAAGAAGTTCACCTGGGAGCAGCTCGACATACCGTTGCCGCCCGGCCCCGACGTCACGCGTCTCGAAACCACCGTCATGCTTTCGCTGCAGGCGCGCGACCGCGAGCGCTCGCGACGCAAGGAAGACATCGAACGCGAGGCGAGCCTCGACGTGTCGGACTTCACCAAGTCGCTGGGCATCGACGGTATTTCCGGATTCGAACAGACAGAGGGCCTGTTCCTGGCCATCCTGACCGCCTGCGAATATGTCGGCCTGATCTACAAGGCGAAATTCAACCGGACGCGCCCCAACCAGATCGAGCCCAGGCTGCGCCTGATGCTGCCAAACCCGGCGCACCAGGCCTATCCAAGCAACCATTCATTCCAATGCCACTCGATCGCCTATGCCTTCAACTCGATCCTGCCGGAACATTCCGCCACCGAGGAGTTGACCCGCATTGCCCGCAAGGTCGCGGAAAATCGCGAATGGGCCGGCCTGCACTACCCAAGCGACACCAACGGAGGCCGCGCCCTGGCGCAACGCTTCCAGCCCTACCTGCGCGACGCCTTCATGGCCGACTATCTGGCCGCCCAGCGCGAATGGCTTTGAGGACACCAGCGATGCCGAACGGAACCCAGCCTTTTTCATTCCAGCCGCCGCAGTCCTATTATTACCTGTGGCATCTCGCGGCCCTTGGCGTCATCGACGCGACATTCGGACCGCTGGCGACAGGCGGCGACACGGACGTTTCTTCGCCGACGATCACCGGAACTGTCTGGGACGCAATCGCGGCCAAATTTCCAGCTGCCGACACGCCGGCGACAGTCGCCCTCATCGACGTCGGCGTCAGCCGCAGCCATCCCAACCTGAAGAGCAGGCTCGACGTCATCAAGTCGATAGACCTGGTCAGCCACCCTTACGGGGCAAAGACAGTTGCTGCGCCGGCCGCCAGCCCCTTCGACCCGGAAGTGAAGGCTTCCTTTTTTGGCGGGCTGACGACCAATGGGCTCGGCGTCATGAACCTCAGCGCCGCCGAGGCGAACTACCTCAACAGCCTTGTCGCCGAACTGGTGCCCTCCGAAGGCGTGCTGCGCACCTTGATCGAGGGCGACGAGACATTTGGCAGCCACGGCACCGCCGTCGCGGGCCTCGCGGTTGGCGAGCCGGCGGCGTCCCCACCTGGCGACCCGACCGCAGCACCGCCGGAGACTTTGCTGGGCAACGACAGCGATGCGGTTCCAAATCGCAACCGCAACACCATTCCCTATTTCGGCGTGGACCCCTTGTCGAAGCTGATTTCGATCCGGACAGGGTTCGAGCAATGCGCCAATCAGTTCATCACCGCCTTCCTCTATGCATGGTCGAACGGCGCCGATGTCATCCTTTTGCCGCGCGGCATCCCGGATCCGGTCAGGGGCGCGCTGGGTCCGAAGGCGGAGCTGTCACAGGATCTGGATGACCGCACCAATTGGGAGCGGGCCGACCTGTTCGCACGGCTGGAAGAAGCCACGCCACCGACCAGCGAACTGCGCCCGCATGCGGTGGGCAAGACCGCCAATCGCGAAATCGGGTGGAATGTGCTGGCCAAGCTGATCGTCGCCATCAGCCGCAAGGTTCCGGTTGTCTGCGCCGCGGGCAACGATGGCGAAAGCCAACTGATCTATCCGGCCAATCTTGCCGCTGCCAACAACGGCGTCATCGCGGTCGGCGCCGTGACGCCGAACGGCTATCGCTCCGGCTACAGCAACTACGGCGTCAAGCTGACGCTGGTTGCACCCTCTGACGACTTCGAAATCCATACGCGCCACCAGACCCGCATCGATCGCACCGATCCGCTGGTCGAACAGCATTGCTATCAGCCGGGGTCGGGAAAGGTCGTTCCGCACAGTCACTACTCGCTGCTGACCACCGACTTGCCCGGAACGTTCGGATATGCCGGAGGTTCGGACCCCTACTCGACGATCCTGCCGCCCTACGACAATCCCGGCATCGGCGGCGGCTACTACACGGCCTTCGGCGGGACCTCCGGTGCGGCGGCACAGGTGGCCGGGGTTGCGGCGCTTATGGCGCGCGCCAACAAGGCCAAGCTCGGGCCGTCAGCCAAGCTTGACGGACTGGCGGCCAAGGCGATTCTCGTCGGCGCCTGTGACGACGACGCGGCCGTCAAACCGGGAACGACGCCGCTGACGCCCGATCCGATGAACGCCGACGACGAACCCGCCAAAGGCAAGGCGTATTTCTTCGGCGCCGGCCTGCTCGACGCGGGCAAGGCCGTCGCGGCAGTGCTTGGACCGTAGTCATTGGTTGCAGCGTCGGGATGCGGGCCGGGGGGCGCGTGTCTCGACTGTCAAGGGCAAGCCATCCTCCCCTTGCCCTTGCCCGCCCCGTCGGCATGCCGGCGGGGCGGATGGTTTGTCGCGCCCTGGGACCGGGCGTGTGAATGTCAGCGCAGCCAGCGCTCGATACGGTCCATTGCCTCGATCATCTCGTCATGGCTGCCCGCATAGGAAAACCGCATGTAGCGATGTCCAGCGAGCGGATCGAAATCCCTGCCGGGCGTCGCCGCGACATGCGCTTCGGCCAGCATTCGCCCCGCAAACGCCATGCTGTCGTTGGTCAGCCGCGACACATCGCAGAAGGCATAGAAGGCGCCATCCATCGGGGCAGCAAAGCTGAAGCCGAGTTCCGGCAAGCGCTTGGCCAGCAGTTCGCGATTCCAGGCGTAGCGCGCCTTGATCGCCTCGAGCTCGTCCGTGACGTTGAAGGCCTCGATGGCAGCCACCTGCGAAAGCTCGGGAGCTGAAATGTACAGCGACTGTGCGATGCGCTCGACCGGACGCACCAGGCGCTCCGGCAGCACCATCCAGCCGATGCGCCAGCCGGTCATGCAGTAGTATTTCGAAAACGAGTTGATGACGGTGACGTCCTCGTCGAAGGCGAGCGCCGTGACATCGGGCGCGCCATAGGCCAAGCGGTGATAGATCTCGTCGGAAATGACGGCGACGCCAAGTTCCTTCGCCGCGTCGATCAACGCCTTAAGCTCGCCGGCGGGCACGACCGCGCCGGTCGGGTTGGCCGGGCTCGCAAACAGCACGCCCTTCAGCGGCTTCTGCTTGTGCGCGGCGCGCAGATGTTCGGCATGAAGGTAGGCTGCCCCCTCCAGCTCGATCTCGACGACGTCGAGGCCAAGCGCCGCCATGATGTTGCGATAGGCGGGATAGCCGGGTGCGGCGATCGCCACCCTGTCACCGGCATCGAACATGGCAAGGAAGGCAAGATTGAAAGCAGCCGAAGAGCCGGTGGTCACGGCGATTCGCGAAACAGGCACTTTGATCCGGTAGTGTTCGGCATAATGCGCCGAAATCGCCTTGCGCAGGTCGGCCAGACCAAGTGCGTCGGTGTAGCCGATCCGGCCGAGCTTCAGCGCGGCTGCGGCTGCGTCGCGCACACGCTGCGGCACGGGGTCCGACGGTTGGCCCACCGCCATCGAAATGACCGGCGTTCCCAAGGCCTTGAGCCTGTTGGCCTCCGCCAGAACATCCATCGCATGGAACGGCTCGACCTCGCCCCGCCGTGAAATCGCAACAGCCATATCAGTCACCTTCCCTTGTCGTCCGCCCGCCGATGCGCCGCACAAATGCCCGATTGATATGGGGATCACAAGTTTATGAGTTCAAAGGACCGGCCTTTTCACAACCCGACGGCTCGTTTACGAGTGTTTCCTGCCATGCAGAGCCAAAATAGTCTTTCGCGTTTCATCGCAAGATCGGCGCGCGCCGTCACGGCAGCCGCCTTGTCCGCCGGTTTGACCATCGGCGCGGCAGGCAACGCGCATGCGCAAAGCGTGCCGATCGTCCGCGACGCCGAGATCGAAGCGCTGGTGCGCGACTATGCCCGCCCGATCCTGAAGGCCGCCGGGCTTGGCAACTCCGGCATCAACATCGTGCTCGTGAATGATCCGGCGTTCAACGCCTTCGTTGCGGGACGGCGCATTTTCATCAACACCGGCGCGCTGATGACGGCGGAAACGCCAAACGAGATCATCGGCGTCCTGGCGCACGAGGCCGGCCACATCGCCGGAGGCCATCAGGAGCGCTTGCGCGACCAGCTGGCGCGGGCGCAGACCATGGCGATCGTCGCCGGACTGCTGGGCGCCGGCGCGATGGTGGCAGGCGCTGCCACCGATACGCGCGGCCTTGGTGCGGCTGGCGCCGGCATCGTCGCCGGCGGCTCCGAAATGGCGCGGCGCGGCCTGCTCGGCTACCAGCGCTCGGAAGAAACCACCGCGGACCGTTCGGCGCTGACCTATCTCAATGCAACCGGCCAGTCGGCGCAGGGCATGATCAAGACCTTCCAGCGCTTCCAGAGCGCCCTGTCGCTTTCGGGCGCGAAGGTCGATCCCTACCAGGTCAGCCACCCGATGCCGCGCGAGCGCATCGCCAATCTCGAAACGCTGGCCCACGAAAGCCCGTACTTCAACAAAGCCGATCCGGAAGCGCTGCAGCAGCGCCACGACATGATGCGGGTCAAGATTGCCGTCTACACGCAAGGCCAGGCCGAAGCGTCGCGGCTGATGCGTAAGAATCCGGGCAGCCCTGCTGCGCGCTACGGCGACGCCCAGGCGACCTATCTGTTCGGCGACCTGCGCTCGGCACTGGGCAAGACCGATGCATTGGTCAAGGCGCAGCCGAAGAACCCCTATTTCCACGAATTGCGCGGCGATATCCTGATGAAGTCGAACAAGCCTGCGGCGGCGGCGGAAGCGTATGCTTCGGCGGTTCGGCTCGACCCGGCGAAGTCAGGCATCCTGCCGATCCAGCTCGGCCAGGCCTATCTCGCCATGGGAACGCCAGACGCCCTCAAGAAGGCGGTTGCCGAGATCCGCAAGGGCCTCGACCGCGACCGTGAGAACGCCGCCGGCTACCGCTATCTGGCGCAGGCCTATGGCATGCAGGGCGATGTCGCCGACGCCGACCTTGCCACCGCCGATGGCCACTACTACAGCGGCGCCTATCAGGATGCGAAGATCTTCGCGATGCGCGCGCAGCAGAAGCTCAAGCCCGGCTCGCCGGGCTGGGTGCGCGCCCAGGACATCATCAACTACAAGAAGCCGGGCAAGAAGAAGTGACGCTTCGCCCGGCTCAAGGCCAAGCCAGACCCAAACACCTAGATGCAGGCGCAAAGCGCCACGAAACTTGAGATTTTGCGCACGTCCGGGAAGATCGAACTTCTCGCGCCACGCACAAGCCGAAAGCCGGAGACCAGACAATGAAAAAAGCACTTCTTCTTGGCACCAGCGGGATTGCCGCGGCCATGGCCATGGTTGCGTTCGGCTATCTCGCCGCCGCTCCGGTGACCGCCCATGCCGAAGGCGCAGCGCCGCTCGACCGCAAGCAGGTCGAGACGATCGTTCGCGAATACCTGCTCGACAACCCCGAGGTGCTGCTTGAAATGCAGGGCGCGCTCGAAGCCAAGCAGAAGGAAGAGCAGCGCGTCGCCCACCTCGAGGTGATCAAGCAGAACAAGGACGAGATCTTCAACTCGAAGTACGACGGTATCGTCGGCAACCCCGACGGCAAGGTGACCATCGTCGAGTTCTACGACTACAATTGCGGCTACTGCAAACGCGCGCAGGCCGACATGCATGCGCTGACGCAGGAAAACCCCGACCTGCGCTTCGTGCTCAAGGAATTTCCGATCCTCGGACCGGATTCGCAGAAGGCCCACGTCGTCTCGATGGCTTTCCGCAGCCTGATGCCCGAAAAATACGGCTCGTTCCACGACAAGCTGATGGCGGGCGAAGGCCGGGCCGGCGAAGACAGCGCCATCAAGCTGGCGCTCGAACTCGGCGCCGACGAAGCCAAGCTGCGCGAAGCGATGAAGGCCCCGGAGATCGTCGAGGTGTTCAACCGCACCTACGAACTGGCCAACAGCCTGCAGATCAGCGGCACACCGTCTTACGTCGTGGGCAACGAGGTTGTCTTCGGCGCGCTCGGCAAGGATGTGCTGTCCGAGAAGATCGCCGCCGCCAAAGCCTGCCTGGCCGATTCCAGCTGCTAAACAGGATGGTTCGGCCGCGACCGCTGTGGACAGCGCAAGAAGTTGCTTGCGCTCTTTTCGCGGCGGCTTATGCCGATTATAGAGGGTCCGCCGCGCCAGAAAGGATCTGGCGGGTGGAAAGGTCTGTAGATTGAAAACGATTTTCGTCCTCAACGGTCCGAACCTTAACATGCTGGGCAAACGCGAGCCCGGCATTTATGGCGGCAAGACGCTGGCCGACATCGACGCCGACTGCAAGGCAGCCGGCGCATCGCTCGGGCTTGCGATCGATTTTCGCCAATCCAACCATGAGGGCGATCTGGTCGACTGGATCCACGAGGCTGGCGAAAAAGCGGCCGGCATCGTGCTCAATGCAGGCGCCTATACCCACACCTCGATCGCTTTGCAGGACGCCATTCGCGCGGTCTCGCCCTTGCCGGTCGCCGAGGTGCATCTTTCCAACATCCACGCCCGCGAACCGTTCCGCCACAAGTCATTGGTGGCGCCGGTGGCGGTGGGCATGATCTGCGGCTTCGGCCCACTCGGATACACGCTGGCGCTGCAAGCGCTGGCTGCCCGGCTCTGACCGGCAACAGACAGAAAAGGTTTGAACATGGCGACGAAGAAGAACGATGGTTTTGACCAGCAGATCGTCCGCGACCTCGCAGGAATTCTGAACGACACCAACCTGACCGAGATCGAAGTCGAACTCGGCGATCTGAAGGTGCGCGTGTCGCGCCAGACGCAGGCCGTACATGCCGTGGCAGCGCCGATGCAGATGGCTGCGCCAGTGGCAGCGAGCGCTGCGCCTGTGGCTGCGGCCGCCCCTGCCGTCGTGGACGTCTCCAAGAACGCGGTGCCCTCGCCCATGGTCGGCACGGCCTATCTGGCGCCGTCGCCCGACGCCAAGCAGTTCATCGAGGTCGGCGCGTCGGTCAAGGAGGGCCAGACCCTGCTGATCATCGAAGCGATGAAGACGATGAACCAGATTCCCGCACCCCGCAGCGGCACGGTCACCGCGATCCTGGTCGAAGACGCGCAGCCGGTCGAGTTCGGCATGCCGCTCGTCGTCATCGAATAAGCCGGAAGGCTGGCGCAATGTTTCAAAAAATCCTGATCGCCAATCGCGGCGAAATCGCATTGAGAATTCTGCGCGCGGCCAAGGAACTCGGCATCCAGACGGTTGCCGTGCACTCCACGGCCGACGCCGACGCCATGCATGTGCGGCTTGCGGACGAAAGCGTCTGCATCGGACCGCCGCCGTCGCGCGACAGCTATCTCAACATTCACCAGATCGTCGCGGCCTGCGAAATCACCGGCGCTGACGCTGTCCATCCCGGCTACGGCTTCCTCGCGGAAAACGCCAAGTTCGCCGACATCCTGGCCGCGCACAACATCACCTTCATCGGCCCGTCGGGTGACCACATCCGCATCATGGGCGACAAGATCGAGGCCAAGCGCACCGCAAAGCGCCTGGGCATCCCGGTCGTCCCCGGCTCCGACGGCGGCGTCACCGACGAGAAGGAAGCCAAGCGCATCGCCGCCGAGATCGGCTACCCGGTCATCATCAAGGCATCGTCCGGCGGCGGCGGCCGTGGCATGAAGGTCGCCCTCACCGAAGCGGACATCGACGTGGCACTGGCCACTGCGCGCTCGGAAGCAGCCGCAGCCTTTGGCGACGACGCGGTCTATATCGAAAAATACCTGCAGAAGCCGCGCCACATCGAAGTGCAGGTGTTCGGCGACGGCGCCGGCAAGGGCGTGCATCTGGGCGAACGCGACTGCTCGCTACAGCGCCGCCACCAGAAGGTCTGGGAAGAGGCCAATTCGCCGGCCCTGAACGCCGAGGAGCGCACCCGCATCGGCAACATCTGCGCCAAGGCGATTGCCGATCTCGGCTATTCGGGCGCCGGAACGATCGAGTTCCTGTACGAAAACGGCGAGTTCTATTTCATCGAAATGAACACCCGCCTGCAGGTCGAGCACACGATCACCGAGGCGATCACCGGCATCGACCTGGTGCATGAGCAGATTCGCGTCGCCTCGGGCGGCGGGCTGTCGGTCACACAGGACGACATCCGCTTCCACGGCCACGCCATCGAGTGCCGCATCAACGCCGAGGACCCGCGCACCTTCGCGCCCTCGCCCGGCACGATCACGCACTTCCACACGCCCGGCGGGCTCGGCATCCGCGTCGATTCGGGCGTGTATTCCGGCTACAAGATCCCGCCCTACTACGACAGCCTGATCGGCAAGCTGATCGTGCACGGCCGTAACCGCGTCGAATGCATGATGCGGCTCAGGCGCGCGCTCGACGAATTCGTGGTAGACGGTGTGAAGACCACGTTGCCGCTGTTCCGCGATCTCGTCGGCAATCCCGACGTCGCCAATGGCGACTACGACATTCACTGGCTGGAAAAATACCTCGCGAAAGGCGAGTAGACTGGCGGTCACGTGACCCGTCCCTATGCGCCCGGCTACAGCATACCTACGGACCTTCTGCTGAAGGCCTATGCGTCGGGCGTGTTTCCGATGGCCGAAAGCGCCTCTGACCCGGAAGTCTTCTGGGTCAGACCCGAAACGCGCGGGGTCATTCCACTGGACGCGTTCCATGTCCCGCACAGCCTGGCCAAGGTGATCCGACAGGGCCGCTTCGAACTCCGTATCGACAGCGATTTCGCCGGCGTCATCGACGCTTGCGCCGAAAGGCGCTCGGGCCGCATGTCGACCTGGATCAACGGTCCAATCCGCGAAGCCTACACGCGCCTGCACAGGATCGGTCATGCGCATTCGGTCGAAGCCTGGCGCGACGGACAGCTGGTCGGAGGGCTCTATGGCGTGTCGCTCGGCCGGGCCTTCTTTGGCGAAAGCATGTTTTCGCGCGAGACCGACGCCTCAAAGGTCTGCCTGGTGCATCTGGTCGAACGGCTGCGCGTGCGCGGGTTCGTCCTGCTCGACACCCAGTTCACCACCGACCATCTCAAGCGCTTCGGCGCCCTCGACGTGCCGCGTGACAAGTATGAAAAGATGCTGGCCGCCGCGATCAAAGGCAATGCTGCCTTCGCCTGAAAGCTCAGCCCTTGCCGATGGCTGGCGGCATTGGCGCATGCGCATGGAACATCATCTTCCAGCCCTGGAGGCGGTGGACGTAGCCGGTACTGACAAGCGCGGCATAGGGGTCGCCATTGGCTCGCACGCCCCTTGCCTCGTATGTCAGCACGACGAAGTCGCTGGCGGGCTCGACGATGCCTTTCAGCTTCATCTCGAGGTTTTTCCAGCGGTTGGGCTTCCTTGCGGTGGCGGCGAGATCGGCGTTGCTCATCACCCCGGCCATGTCGGGAAACGCCACCAGGCACTCCCGGTCGGCATTCTCGGCGAAAAATGCCTCATCGCCGGACCAGAATTCACGCTCGAGTTCGAGCAGTTCATCACGATTGACGCTCACTGCAACATCCTCCGTCACGTTGTCCATGGGTCAACGTGAGGCGGCCGATACCGTTCCGGCAAAAACGCTCAGTTTGTCTTGGTGGCTTCCGGCGAGGGAACTTCGGACTTCTGCTTGCAGCCCTTCAGCCAGACGTCATAGACCGCGTGCTCGACGGCATTGAGGCCCGGGCTTTCAGCGAACATCCAGCCTGTAAAGATGCGGCGGATCTTGCGGTCGAGCGTGATCTCGTCGACCTCGACGAAAGAATCCGTCTTCGGCTCCTCGTTCTCCGGACGCGAGTAGCAGACACGCGGCGTCACCTGCAGCGCGCCGAACTGGACCGTTTCGTCGACATAGACGTCGAAGGTGATGATGCGGCCGGTGATCTTGTCGATGCCGGCGAACTCGGCGATCGGGTTCTTGATGCGCTGCGGCGGCGCTGCAACCTTGGGCGCGGCCTGGGCCTGCTCAGGCGCCGGTGCAGCCTCTCCCGGCAACGGCTGAACGTCGAGTGCGGGAAGATCGTCGCCCTGCTCCACCTGCTGGTCGAGCGGCAGACGTTCGATGCTGTCCTGGGCGCTGGCCTGCGCGAGCCCGGCGCACAGCGCCACGGCGGTCAGCAGCGCCTTTGCCTTCAAACGTCGGTTCGACGGAACACGGCCTGGAGTTGTCATACAGTCGTTACCGCCATTGCGCCCGAAGCGTCCTTCACCCGGTGATTCCCCTTGCGACAAGGCTAGTTTCCTGACGCCGATGGGCAAGCAGTTAGCCGCCAATTGTGGCGAGAAAAGTCCGTCGAGCGCGACGGACGTCTCAGTTGCCGGGCGTCCAGGCGTCGTAGTCGCCGGTAACCTGCGGACGGTGGCTGTTGCCGAGAACCGAACCCTTGGGGCGATAGGCCGCCGGGGAGCCGGTGAGATTTGGCTGATGCGGCTTCTGCCAGTCGCGCGGGATATAGTTGTCCTGCGGCGGTGCCACGTCGACACGGTGATGCATCCAGCCGTGCCAGCCCGAAGGAATCATCGAGGCCTCGGCATAGCCGTTGTAGATCACCCAGCGGCGGGTGCGGCCTTCGGAATCCTTGCCGCCCTCATAGTAGGTGTTGCCGAATTCGTCCTGGCCGACCTTGGTGCCCTTGCGCCAGGTGTGGAAGCGCGTTCCAAGGGTCTGGCCGTTCCACCAGGTGAAAAACTGGACAAAAAAAGTCTTCATCGGGTCCTCGCGACAGGCGCGTCGAATGTTACCTGCTTATGGCGCTGCCCTTCTCCAATGGCAAGGGTCTAGACGCCCCAACGCGCCATCTGCGACGATTGGCAGGTGCCCAATCACAACCTAGTGTCTCGATGTGCACCCGCAGGGACGACGGCCATGCCATTGATGCAGATTCTCGAGATGCTGAGCTATCTGGTGACCATCTTCGGCCTGCCGCTGGCCATCTTCTTTTTCGTCTTCGAACAACGCAAGGAGCGCATCAACGAGGAGGAGGAAATCTACCAGATGCTCGCCGACGGCTACACCAACTTCCTGACGCTGTCGCTCGACCATCCCGACCTGCGCCTCCAATCGGAAGACGCCACCACAAATCTCGACGGCGACCAGCGCGACAGGCTGCTGGCGATGTTTTCGATCCTGATCTCGCTGTTCGAACGCGCCTATCTCGTCGCCTACGAGCCGGACATGCCCGAGCGCAGGCGGCGGCGCTGGGCCTCGTGGGAGGACTTCATGCGCGAATGGTGCCGTCGCGCGGACTTCCGGGCTGCCCTGCCCAAGCTTCTGCCCGGCGAAGACCCCGCATTCGCGGTCTATATCCGCCGCCTGGCGGACGAGGAAGCAGGGCGCCAATCGTCCTGATGGACGATGCCATGTTGCAGCTGCTCACGCCTTGATCTCGCACTTGCAAAACGGATTGCCGCTCCGTAAAGGACACTGGCCTTACGGGGCACGCGCACTGGCCTAAGCCAGTTGTGCCGAGGGAGGAGACAGCATGGCTTCCGACGCGCCTGTGGCCGCACGCCGCATCACGCCCGCCGAGCTTCTGGCCCGCAAGGGCGGTGTCCCTATCGTGTGCCTTACAGCCTATACATACCCGATCGCCCGGCTGCTCGATCCGCATGTCGACCTGATCCTGGTCGGCGACAGCGTGGCCATGGTGCTGCACGGCCATGCAAACACGCTGGGTGCGACGATGGACATGATGGTCGCCCACGGCCAGGCGGTGATGCGCGGCTCTGCTCGCGCCTGCGTCGTCGTCGACATGCCGGCCGGCAGCTACGAGGATACCGTCGCAAACGCCGTCGCTTCGGCGCAGCGCATCTTCGACGAGACCGGTTGCCATGCGGTCAAGCTCGAAGGCGGGACCGCCGTCGCCGCCCAGATCGCAGCGATCGTCGCCGCCGGCATCCCCGTCATGGGCCATATCGGACTTTTGCCGCAGTGGGTCGAAAAGGAAGGCGGCTACAAGATCAAGGGCCGTTCCGACGAGAACATCGCGGCCCTGCTTGCCGATGCGCGCGCCGTCGAGGCCGCCGGCGCCTTCTCGGTCGTGATCGAAGGCACAATGGAGCCGGTCGCCGCCGAGATATCGCGCATGCTGGCCATTCCGACAATCGGCATCGGCGCAAGCTCCAGATGCGACGGCCAGGTACTGGTCATAGATGACGCAGTCGGCCTGACTGTCGACCGTGTGCCTAAATTCGTCAAGGAATATGCGCACTTGCGCGACATCGTCGCCGAGGCCGCGGCAGCCTACGCGGCAGACGTGCGCAACCGCGCCTTTCCCGCCCCCGAACACCTCTTCATCCCCAAGGACAAGGCATGACCGCTGTCGTCGAAACCATCGCCGCACTGCGCGCACAGGTGCGGGCCTGGCGCGCCGAAGGCCTGAAGGTCGCGCTGGTGCCGACCATGGGCGCCCTGCATGAAGGCCACGTCTCGCTGATGCGGGCAGCCCTGAACCGCGCCGACCGCTGCGTCGTCTCGATCTTCGTCAATCCGCGCCAGTTCGCACCGACCGAGGACCTCGACAAATACCCGCGCCAACTGGCGCTCGACCTCGAAAAGCTGGAGCGAGCCGGCGTGCACCTCGCCTTCACGCCTGATGTCCAGGAGGTCTATCCCGAGGGCTTCGCCACATCCATTTCGGTCGGCGGGCCGTCGGCCGGCCTTGAAACCGATTTTCGTCCCGCCTTCTTCGATGGCGTCGCCACCGTGGTGGCAAAGCTGTTCATCCAGACCGAACCGGGTCTCGCGGTGTTCGGCGAGAAGGACTATCAGCAGCTTTGCGTCGTCAAGAAGCTGTGCCGGGACCTCAACCTGCCAGTCGAGATACTCGGTTCGCCGACGATCCGAGACGCCGAAGGCCTCGCAATGTCGTCGCGCAACGCCTATCTCAGCGCCCACGAACTCGACATCGCGCGCCAGCTGAACAAGATCCTGCGCAAGGCAGCGTCCGCCCTCGAAGGCGGCGCCGACGAGGCGTCGACGATGGCTGCGGCACGACAGGCTGTTCTCGACGCCGGCTTCGATGTCGTCGACTATGTCGAGGCGCGCGAAAGCCTAACGCTGGCGCCATGGCAGAAGGACCGCGAAGGCCGCGTGCTCGTTGCGGCCCGTCTCGGCAAGACGCGGCTCATCGACAATGTCGAGGTGGCGGCGCGTTAACACCCCCTCACCCGACCTCCGCTTCGCTCGGTCGACCTCTCCCCGAGGAGAGAGGAGGTCTGAGGCGCTGGCGCTTGGCTCTTCTCCCCAGCGGGGAGAAGGTGGCCGCGAAGCGGCCGGATGAGGGGGCAGTTCCGCAGAAGCCGGCCTGGCCGGGCCTAGCCCAGCTTCTTCTCGAAGATCAGCGCCGGTATGCCGGACTGTTCGGCACCGCAATTGGCCGTCTCGCCGACACGGACAAAGCCGTTTGCAAGGTAGAAGCGGATCGCCTGATCGTTCGCCGCCTCGACTTCGAGGCGCAACCTGCGCGCCTCAGGGAAGCATTGCTCGACTTCCTGGATCAGCATGCGGCCAATGCCGCCCCCCTGCTTGCCCGGTCGCACATAAAGCTGGTGCAGCATCACGACCTTGGGGTCGCTGGTCGCTGCGGCAAAGGCCATGCCGGCGATCAGCTTGCCGTCGTCGGCAACCAGGAATTCGGAGTTCGGCCGCGTCAGCCGCGCCTTGAGCGAGGCGACCGAATGCCACTCGGCCGTTGTCTCGTTGACTCGTTCGACGCCGTAAATCGTATCGTAGGTCGCGTGCCATGTCTCGGCGAGCAGCGCCTTGATCGTCTCAAGATCGCGCTCGCTCGCCGTGCGGACAAACATCGCCTATTCCTCGATGCCGAGCTTGGCCTTGACCAGGTCGTTGACCGCCTGGGGGTTGGCCTTGCCGCCCGTCGCCTTCATCACCTGACCGACGAACCAGCCCGCCATGGTCGGCTTGGCGCGGGCCTGATCGGCCTTGTCGGGATTGGCGGCGATGACCTCGTCGACAGCCTTTTCGATGGCGCCCGTATCGGTCACCTGCTTCATGCCACGGCTCTCGACCAGTTCCTTGGGGTCACCGCCCTCGTTCCAGACGATCTCGAACAGGTCCTTGGCGATCTTTCCGGAAATCGTGCCTTCCTTGATCAGGTCGATGATGGCGCCGAGTTGCTCAGGCGAAACCGGCGCGCTCTCGATGTCCTTGCCGGCCTTGTTGAGTGCACCGAGCAGGTCGTTGATGACCCAGTTGGCGGCTGCCTTGCCGTCGCGGCCTTCGGCGACCTTCTCGAAATAGTCGGCGATCGACTTTTCCGAGACGAGGATCGAGGCGTCGTAGACGGAGAGACCGAGCGTCGACACCAGCCGCGCCTTCTTGTCGTCGGGCAGTTCGACGAGATCCTTGGCGAGTTCGTCGACATAGGCCTGGTCGAACTCCAGCGGCAAGAGGTCGGGATCGGGGAAGTAGCGGTAGTCGTGCGCTTCTTCCTTCGAGCGCATCGAGCGCGTCTCGCCTTTGTTGGGGTCGAACAGGCGCGTTTCCTGGTCGATCTTGCCGCCATCCTCGAGGATCGCGATCTGGCGGCGCGCCTCGTATTCGATGGCCTGGCCGACGAAACGGATCGAGTTGACGTTCTTGATCTCGCAGCGGGTGCCGAACTCGCCGCCGGGACGACGCACCGACACGTTGACATCGGCGCGCATCGAGCCTTCGTCCATGTTGCCGTCACAAGTGCCGAGGTAGCGCACGATCGTACGCAGCTTGGTGACATAGGCCTTGGCCTCATCCGACGAGCGCATGTCCGGCTTGGAGACGATCTCCATCAGCGCCACGCCCGAACGGTTGAGGTCGACATACGACATGGTCGGGTGCTGGTCGTGGATCGACTTGCCGGCGTCCTGCTCGAGATGCAGGCGCTCGATGCCGATTTCGATGTCCTCGAACTCGCCCTTGCGGTCGGGTCCGACCGAGATGGTGATGGTGCCCTCGCCGACGATCGGCTGCTTGAACTGCGAGATCTGATAGCCCTGGGGCAAATCTGGATAGAAGTAGTTCTTGCGGTCGAAGACCGACTTCAGGTTGATCTGAGCCTTGAGGCCAAGGCCGGTGCGGATGGCCTGGCGCACGCATTGCTCGTTGATGACGGGAAGCATGCCGGGCATCGCCGCGTCGACGAGGCTGACATTGGCATTGGGCTCTGCGCCAAACGCCGTCGACGCGCCGGAGAACAGCTTGGCCTCCGAGGTGACCTGGGCATGAACCTCAAGGCCGATGATGACTTCCCAGTCGCCGGTGGCGCCGGGGATGAGACGCTTTGCGTCGGGCGTGCGGGTATCGATGAGAGTCATGGTGATCCGGAATCGTTTGTCTGTCTCGTCAGCCATGTCGGCCGACAAACCGTATGGTTTCGCTAGATCAATCGTTGCCGCGTTGCAACCTTCCCGTTGGAATTCCGCGCCCGAGTTGCGACCGCTGGCACTTTCCAACAGACTATCCTATATCGGCGTCATCCCTATGGAGTTTGGATGTTCCACTCGTGTGAGTCCCGCTAAAGCCCCGACCTTCTTGTGAAGGCGGGGCATGAAAACCTGAAACCCCGTGCCGCGAGCATTCGTGGCGGCGGCTTTTTGTTTTGGCCAACTGCTTTTGCGGCTGGCCAGGTTTTCTGGGACTCATCCAAAAATGGACATCTCGCGCATAGAGCAGCGCATCCTGCATCTGCTGGCCCAAGGCGGGCGCATCGAAATCGAAAAAGACGACAACAAGAAGATCGAGACAGTGGTCTGCCTCACCCGCGACGGCTGGCGCTACCCGGGCTTCGATCTCGAACTGTTCAGGAAACTGAAGCGGAAAAAGGCCGTATCGTCATCGCAGGGAGGCCCCTACCGGATCACCAGACGCGGCTTGATGCTGGTCCGCTCCGAACTCGACAACAGGTGATGTCGACACGCGCCGGATACGCCTTTGGCGTCTCCGGCGCGCCGGTCTCAGTTCAGGCCGTGGCGATGTAGGCCTTGATCTCTTCCGCCTCGCGCTCCGCATCCTCGATGCGCCGCTTGACCACGTCGCCAATCGAGACGATGCCGAAGAGATAGCCGTCGCGCTCGACCGGCAAATGGCGGAAGCGGCCGTTGGTCATGATCTGCATGACTTCGTTAACGGTATGGTTTTCATTGCAGATCTTGACCTTGGGGGTCATGACTTCGCGGACAGCCTTGTCGAGCGCCGCAGCGCCTTCCTTGCCAACGACCCGCACGACGTCGCGCTCGGAAAGAATGCCGACGATCTTGCGGTCGCCATTGGTGACGACCAGTGCGCCGATGCGATTTTCAGCCAAGATTTGCGCAGCTTCCGAGAGCTTGATGTTCGGCCCGATGGTGAAAACGTCGTGGCCCTTCTTGTCCAGAATAGCCTTCACAGTCATGGGGTGCTCCTTCTGCTATCGGTCTGCGCAGTTCCTTCCGGTCCGGGGCATGGTGCGCTGCATCAGGCCGCATTTCAAGTGCGCAGACCTCATCTGTAGACTGGCATGCGATCGAACAGACGGATGCCCAGGAAGCCGGCCAGGAAACCGCCGATATGCGCTTCCCAGGCGATCTGGCTGTCCATCCCCGGGACGAACCCGACGACCCCGGTGACGATGTTGACGATCATCCAGACGCCGAGAAAGGTAATCGCCGTGCGCGAACGGAAAACATCGACGATCGGCAGCGGCGGACCGGCGAAGGCAGGCTTGCCGTGCGAGCGGTCGATCTGGAAGCTGAAGCGTGCGGCAGCTCCCATCATGCCCGAGATTGCGCCAGACGCCCCGACCAGCGGCGCCTGGCCGAGCGGATGCAGAGCATAAAACAGAGCGGCAGCGGCAATCGAGGTGACGGCAAAGAAGATCGAAAAGCGCAGCGCGCCGAGACGATTGGCGAGCGGCGAACCGAATGCCGCCAGCCACACCATGTTGATTGCCAGATGGATGAAATCGCCATGCAGAAAGGCATAGGTAACAGGGCTGGTGAAGGCGTAGACGTCGAGATCGAACTGCCCGGAATAACGGATCGGAATGAAGGCTGCGCGAATGAGCAGCCAGACATCCTGATCCGGCGTCAACAGATAGGCGCGCACGACGTGGATTGCCACGCAGGCACCGATGGCGGCTATGACGATTGCCGGCAGGTTGAAGACGGGCTCGCGCCGCTCGGGCTCGGCGTCCGGCATCAGGTTGTCTTCGTCGTACTGCCCTGCTGGTTCGGTCATTGCGCCTCTGATCCGGATTGCGACCGGCACAGCCAGCCCATGCCCCATCTAGAGCAGCGCCGCACAAAGCGCAAAAAAGAAAGCCGTCCAGGGTCGCCCCTGAACGGCTGGTCGAGCCCCCATGCCCTCCCGAAAACCTTGACTGAAGTGCTGCAGGCCACCGCTCGGCGGCCACTTCAAGAAGTAGCGTGAAATTGCCACGGTTCGCGCCGGGCGGCAACGTAAACCCTTTGTTAACCTTAACTGACCCCACCCGTTAACAACTGTTACCGTCGCTGGCACGCATCCTGCTCCGCGCCTCATGTAGTCCTCAAGATTGAAGCGATTCTGTCCAGCGATGGCACATCAGGCGCAGAACCGCTCGGAGCGGAGCAATATGAAACAGAAAGGATCGTTGGCACTGTTCCAGTACTGGAACCGCCTACGCAACGGTCGGCCCGCGCCCAAGCGCACGGAGGTAGAGCCCGCCGACATCAAGGGCCTGCTCGCCGACACCTTCATCCTCGAACGCGACAGCCGCGGCGAAGCGGTGTTTCGCCTCGCCGGCACGCGCCTGTGCGCCACCTTCGGCCGCGAACTGAAGGGTTTTTCGTATCCCTCCTTGTGGCGGCAGAAGGACCAGCGACTGATCGCCCGCCTCGCCTACGGCGTGTTTCAGCAGAAGTCGGTCGTCGTCATCGCCTTCGAAGGCTTTACCGCAAGCCTGCGGTCGACGAGGTTCGAAATGCTGCTGCTGCCGCTCGACGGCGGTATCGAAAACCCGCGCAGCCTGGGCGTCTTGTCCAGCGCCGACCGCCCGTTCTGGCTCGGATCCGACCCGCTGACCGACGCCTCGATCGACAGCGTCCGGGTGATCGATCCCGACCTTGAACCGGTGTTCCTGGCAAACCGGCCCGAGGTCACCGTACCATCGCTCGCGCCCAGCGATTCCGCGCTGCATGGCGAGCCCAACCCGCTCGACGGCGCGCGCCGGATACGCCACCTGTTTGTCCTGGAAGGCGGGCGAGAGGAATAGTTGTCCTCGCCTGCCGTTCCGGCAACCACTACGCGTTTTGTTAACCTGTTTGGCGGTATTTTTCTCCAATCGCTTCCCGGTGCGGTTCGAGGAAGCCGTCAATTTATGAGGGTAGCATGAGGCCAGCGGCGATCGAATACGCGCCGTCACGGGCGGAGAGGCGCAATTTCCAGCGCGTCCGCGTGAAGATCTATGGTCGCTTCATGCTTGAGGACCGCAGCGAACATGCCGGCCAGGTGGTCGACATGTCCCCCGGCAACGTCGCCTTCCGCGCCGACCGCTCCGGCACCCCCGGCGAAAAGGTCATCGCGTATATCGACCACATCGGCCGCGTCGAGGGCGTGGTTACCCGCACCCTGCCCGACGGCTTCGCCATGACGGTAATCGCCTCCGAGCGCAAGAAGGACAAGCTCGCGGCGCAGCTGACCTGGCTCGCCAACAAGCACGAACTCGATCTGCCGGAAGACCGCCGCCACGAACGCGTCGCGCCGCGCAACCCGATCAGCGCCCTGCAGCTTACCGATGGCCGCCAGTATCCTTGCCGCATCATCGACCTGTCGCTTTCGGGCGCGGCGATCGAGATCGAGGTCAAGCCGGCAATCGGCGTCCAGGTAACGCTCGGCACCATGCGCGGCCAGATCGTGCGCCACTTCGAAGACGGCGTCGCCATCGAATTCGCCGTCGTGCAGCGCCCGGAAACGCTCGACAACGAGTTCAACCGCCCGCGCACCTAGAGCGCCGTGCGTCCGAATGGACGCACGGCGCTCTAACTTATTGAGTTGGCGCATCGTGCTTTCCGAGAATCGGGTCCGATTTTCGGGCCGATGCGCTAGCCTCGGCGATCCCGAAGACAGCCTCGTGTCGCGCCGGCGATGCGGTTTTTTTCTTTTTGCCGCCTCACCTCCGCCAGTCAGCTCCTTTTTGCGCGCCATCGCGTCGCAACAAGTTCGACAGGGCCATTCGGTCCCGATTTCCGCTGGCCCACTTTCGCACACCCTCGCAAGCCCCTGCGCCAGAACGGCACATGCCGCAAACTGGCATTGTACCATTTCGATAAAATTGTAGTCGAATTTTCCTCAACTTTTATTCTTGTTTTACTCTTGATTTTGCCAAATGCACTTCGGTTTTTACTCAACATCTACTTCGTCATTTTGCGTGATATAAATTTGGACCTGTCATTGTCACCTCAAACGGGGAGACAAGAACATGTCCAAGCGTCGGGGATGGCTGCTGGTTCTGGCGGCGACGGTTCAGGTTGCAGCGCTGTCCAGCGCCGTGGCTGCGCCGGCAGTGATGCAGACCAACGGCCGCACGACGCAGCCCGTCGGACACTATGAGCTGTGCAAGCGTTCGCCGGTCGAATGCGCCCAGAAGACGTCCAGCCGCGCACCCGTCGAGCTGACGCGCTCGCTGTGGCAGAAGGTCGTCGCCATCAACAACGACGTCAACACCTCCGTCACCCCGCTGACCGACATGGAGATGTGGGGCAAGGAAGAATACTGGTCGTATCCGACCAACAGCGCGGGCGACTGCGAGGACTATGCGCTTGAAAAACGTCGCCGCCTGATGGAACTCGGCGTGCCGGCCGGCGACCTGCTTTTGACCGTGGTGCGCCAGGCCAATGGCGAAGGCCACGCAGTGCTGACCATGCGCACCAACCTCGGCGAATTCATCCTAGACAATCTGGAGACGCGCGTGCTCGCCTGGAACGAGACCGAGTACACCTACCTGAAGCGCCAGTCCGAGCGGAATTCGGGCGTATGGATCGCCATCAACGACGGCCGCGCCGACGCAGTCGCCTCGGTCCGCTAGCAGCGCAGCGCCCTCCCGGCGCGCACAGCGCTTCGAACCGGCGCACGGTCCGCACCCTTTCTCCGGGTCGTGCGCCACCCAAAAACCCGGTCGCGTCCCCACCCTCCCCGTCCCCAACGACCGGGTCTAGGAGCCGGCCCAAGTCCCCGGGCCGGCTCCGCCTTTCTGGCGGAGACAGTTTTGCGGAAAACACGATTGTCGGGCAAAAGGGACGACAGAGCTCGCTTGACGAGTTGCGGCTCGAAGATCGGCCGCGTCGAGAAGCGCGGACGGCGTTGCTGCTCGCGCTGCCTTTCGCGGCAGGCTACCTCGCCTGCTCCGGCACCTTCACCAGCCCGCCGCTGAACCGCTTCTGGTTGGCGACATAATCGGCAGCCGACTTGCGCAGCCTGTCGGCCGCGGCATCGTCGAGCGTGCGGATCACCTTGGCCGGAGAGCCGACAATCAGCGAATTGTCCGGAAATTCCTTGCCTTCGGTGACCAGCGCACCTGCCCCGACAAGGCAATTCCTGCCGATCTTCGCGCCGTTAAGGACGATGGCCCCCATTCCGATCAACGAATTGTCGCCCACCGTGCAGCCATGCAGGATGGCACGGTGGCCGATCGTGCAGCCTTCGCCGATAACAAGCGGATAGCCCGGATCGGTGTGCATCACCGTGTGCTCCTGCACGTTCGAGCGCGCGCCGATGGTGATGGTCTCGCGATCGCCGCGAATGGCCGAACCGAACCAGATGCCGACATCGCGACCGATCCTGACATCACCGATGACGGCTGCATCGGGCGCCACCCAGGCGCTGTCGCGGTCCTCGAACTGCGGCTGGACGCCGTTGAGTGCGTATAGGGGCATGTCGGTCTCCTCCGGTGTGGTCGGCCGCAAACTATGGAGACGACGACGCCAAGGCAAGCGCCCGCCGGCTTAACGCACCATTAACCATGCTCGCGCAATGTCGGGCGACTACATGCACACAGCGCCGACCATTGGCGGCCTTTTGCGCGTTGGCGCGGTGCCTTTTGGGCAGGTTGTGCTGCCCGAGATCCAGGGGAAATGACATGCCACGACAGGCGAGCGAAAGCCCCGACTTCGAGATCGTCAATTCCGCGATGATGATGAAGGTGTTTTGCGCCTTCGCGGCGCTCGCCCTGCTGTCCGCCTCGATCAGCCTTGGCGGCCGTTGGTTCGGTCACACCATTGCCATGGCCGGCTACACCGACGACACCACGCTCAAGGAAATCGTCATCGACAATGACGTCATTTCCGCGCCAGCCAACATGATCCGGTTCGAAAAGGCGCGGCGCAATGGCGTGGCCAGCCGGCTCGACCTCTACATGCGCTGGCCCGAACAGGACGGCTACAGCGAGGCGGGGCGGACGGCCTTCAACAACAGCGACGGCGACAAGCGCATCGTCTTCCTGAGCTTCGAACCGCGCGTCATGACACGCGACATGAGCGATCGTCTCGACCCGATCTACAACGCGCTGACGATCAAGCCGGGCGTTCCGGGCCCCGAGGGGGTGACGCTGTTCGGCTTCACCGAAACATCGGGCTATCTCAACGAGGTGCTGGCAGTGGGGGCGCGGGCAGGTGAACCACCGTTTGTCGCGCGCTGCCTGTCCGGCGAACCGGCGGAAGAATCGCTCGCGCCGTGCGAGCGCGACGTGTTCGTGGGCAAGGACCTGAGCCTGACCTACAGGTTTCCACGCGAATTGCTGGCGGATTGGCGGTCGCTTGACAAGGCCGTAGTGGCCAAGGCGACCGCACTGCTGCACATGTGATGATGCCGCGCCAGGCACGGCATCCAGACACCAAAGTGCCGCAGGCTGAAATCAGCCCAGATCGATGTCGAGAATCGCCATCGAGAAGTTGTAGTCGCCGTCGTCTTCATCCCTGAACACGATGCCGAGGAATTCGTCGCCGACGTAGACTTCGGCCGAGTCGTCCTTACGCGGACGCGCCTTGACCTGGATCTTGGGGTTTTGGAACTGGCGCTTGAAATAAGCGTCGAGTTTTCGGATTTCTTCCGGCTTCAACTGGCTTCTCCGGCTTCAAGTTAGAGGCGCGCTTCTGACACGGCAAACAGGGCGATGTAAAGGCGAGGCATACTTACCCCGCGCAATTCGCGCGAGGCGGCGGCCCTGTCAGGGGCAAGGCGGCGAAATTCCGGCGTCAGATGTCGAAGCTGACGACATGATCCATGCTCTGCGACGGCAACAGCTGGTCCATCTGGCTCGACGGGCGATCGCAGCCCGTTTCGCCGACGACCCGCGCCGGCACTCCGGCGACCGTCTTGTTGTGCGGCACGGGCGACAGGACCACCGAACCGGCCGCGATCTTGGAACAATGGCCGACCTCGATGTTGCCGAGGATCTTGGCGCCGGCGCCGATCAGCACGCCGTAGCGGATCTTGGGATGGCGGTCGCCACCAGCCTTGCCGGTGCCGCCAAGGGTGACGCCATGCAGAATCGAGACATCGTCTTCGATGACCGCGGTCTCGCCGACGACGAGGCCGGTGGCATGGTCGATGAAGATACCCTTGCCCATCCGCGCGGCTGGATTGATATCCGTCTGGAAGACCGAGGACGAGCGGCTCTGCAGGTAGAGCGCAAAGTCCTTGCGGCCTCGGTTCCACAGCCAGTGCGCCAGACGATGGGTCTGGATGGCATGGAAGCCTTTGAAGTACAGCACCGGCATCAGATAGCGGTCGCAGGCCGGGTCGCGGTCGAAATAGGCCTGGATGTCGGTGCGCACGGTGTCGCTCCAGTCCGGCCGGTCCTCGAGCATCGCGTAGAAAGTCTGGCGAATGAGATCGGCGCCGAGATCCTGATGCGCCAGCCGCTCGGCGAGGCGATGGATCACCGCCTCCTCCAGCGTGTCCTGGTTCAGGATCGTGGCGTAGAGAAACGCCGCCAGCAGCGGGTCGCCCGCCACCGCGTCCGTCGCTTCGTCGCGCACCGATCGCCAGATCGGATCGACCGGCTTCACCGAGCTCGGGCGCGCTGCGGATATGGTATTCATCGACGGTCTCCGTTCACTGCCGGCTTGTGCAATCCCGCGCGGGACATATAAGCCAGATGTTAGCACGATTGAACTCAATTTTCCTTAGTGCTCGATCAAGTGGATTTGGTTCGCGGATATTCAAGGCGCCATGGAAACTGAACCCTTGCTGGTCTCAACGGCCGATGGCGTCGCGACAATCGTCATCAGCCGCCCGGCACGAAAAAACGCCATCACCCAGGCAATGTGGGTCGACCTGGCCCAGCGCGTGAACGAACTCGGCGCTGACGATGGCACGCGCGTCATCGTATTGCGTGGCGCGGGTGCGGATTTTTCCGCCGGCGCCGACATTTCCGAATTCGACAGCCTGCGCGGCACGGCCGAAAGCGCCCGCGCCTACGAAGCCACCAATTCGGCTGCCTTCGCCGCCCTGCGCAACTGCCTCGTCCCTGTCGTCGCCGCGATCCGCGGTATCTGCTTCGGCGGCGGCTTCGGAATTGCCGCCGCCTGCGACCTCAGGATCGCCACCGACGACGCGCAGTTTGCCGTGCCCGTCGCCCGGCTGGGCCTGGCCTATCCGCAAGATGCCATGGCCGACATCGTCTGGGCGGCAGGCGAACAGACGGCGCGTTATCTCGCCTACACGGCCGGCCGGATCGACGCGCAGGCAGCCCTGTCGGCCGGCTTCCTGCTCGAAATCGTCGAGGCCGAGCGTTTTGATGCCCGGATCGCCGACATCGCCGGCACCATCGCCCGCAACGCGCCGCTGTCGGTGCGGGCGTCCAAGGCTGCGATCCGCTCCGCCTTGAGCCACGAAGCCGGCGAAGTCGCGCTTGCGCAGCAATTCGGCGACGCCACATTCCTGAGCGAAGACTACGCGGAGGGCCGCGCGGCCTTTTCCAACAGGCGTACGCCCGTGTTCAAGGGACGGTAGCGATGTCTCTCCTTGATGCAGCAATGAAAGCGGAGCTGAGCGGCCTCTACCGGGCCGGCGACCGTCATTACCATGGCATCCGTCACATCGAGGCGTCGTTGAGCCTGCTTGCGGAATACCGCGCCCAATTCGCCGATCCCGAGGCGGTCGAGGCCGCCATCTGGTTCCATGACGCGATCTACGACAGTCGCGCCAAGGACAACGAGGCGCAAAGTGCCGCGCTCGCCGCCGACAGGCTAGGCGGCAAGGTCGATCCCACTCGCCTCGCCCGCATCACGGCGATGATCGAGGCGACGGCCACGCACCATCTGCCCGGCCTGCCGGACGGGGCGGCAGAGCAGGATGCGGCGCTGTTCCTCGATATGGACCTTTCCATCCTCGGCGCACCAGCCGGCGCTTTCGAGGCCTACGAGGCGGCTGTCAGGCGCGAATATGGCTGGGTCAGCGAAGCCGACTGGCGCGCCGGCCGCACTGCCGTCCTGAAAACCTTCCTGGCGCGGCCACGCATCTATTTCAGCGATACCTTCGCCGCACTTTTCGAGGCACAGGCGCGGGCGAACATGGAGCGGTCGCTGCAAACGCTGGGAAGCTGATGCTCAGAGCGGATGCTCGGCATAAAACTCCAGGACGCGCTTCTTGAAGGTGCGGTCGCCGACTGCGAGCATGTGATCGCGCTTCTCGATGTCGAAGCTCACCGCCTTGGGCATAAGCGCGGCAAGTTCCGAAGCCGAGCCGCCGATATCGTCGGTCGTGCCCACCGCCACCAGAGTTGGCTGGGTGATGCGGGACATGTCGGCTTCGGTCAGCAGTTCGCGCGAGGTGGCGATGCAGGCGGCGAGCGCCTTCTTGTCGCTGCGCGTCTGGTCGGCAAAGGCGCGGAACGACTTGCCGCGGCGATGCGTGATGGTTTCGGGGTCTTCGGCCAGGAGCGCATCGGCGATCGGATCCCAGTCACCGACGCCATCGACCATGCCGATGCCCAATCCGCCAAAAACCAGGGTCGCCACACGTTGGGGTGCTTCGAGCGCCAGAAAGGCCGACACCCGGGCGCCCATCGAGTAGCCCATGACATGGGCGCGCTCGATGCCGAGATGGTCGAGCAACGCGATCGCGTCGCCGGCCATCTTGGATGGCGTGTAGTCCGCTTCTTCATAGCTCTTGGAGGTACCGCCATGGCCGCGGTTGTCGAACGCGATTGCGCGATAGCCGGCCTCGGTCAGCGTCTTGAACCAGCCCGGCGACACCCAGTTGACGAAATGGCTGGAGGCGAAGCCGTGGATCATCAGCACCGGGTCGCCGGAACCGGCGGCGGCAGGCGGCTGGTCGAGGAAAGCGAAATCGAAACCGTCATGGGTGAAATGGTCGATAGCCATCGTCGCTCCGAATGTGTCTGAGGCCAGCGGCGCGTCTTAGCCCGGTTCGCCGGCAACGGCTGCGATCGCGCGGTGCTTGAGCACGACGCCGTCGACGATGCCCGACCTTGCTGCGGTGCCGGCGTTGAGTTCTAGCACGAAGCGCGCCGGTTCGTCGGCGGCGATCACCGCCTCCGAAAACGGCGTGCCGGGCTGGACGTCGAGCACCCTGCCGTCACGGCCGACAAAGACGAGGTCCAGCGGCAAGGGCGTATTCTTCATCCAGAAGCCGAGCGGCCGGGTTTCCTCGAAGACGAACAGCATGCCGTGGTCGGCCGCGAGGTCCTTGCGGAACATCAGCCCCATGGCGCGTTCGCCGGGATCGTCGGCTATCTCGATGCGAAACGGCACCTCGCCTTTCGCCGTGACCGCAATCAGCGGCTCGGGATCGGCCGGCAGCATCATCGCCTTTTCCTGCGCGGCGGCAGGTGCGATGCCTGACGGTGCAAAGGCAAACGCCGCCGCCGCAAGCAACGCGACGCCGGTCAGCCCGGCCAACAATGATCGATATCTGGTCATGAATTCCCCTGCTTGGGCCTCGACCTAGTGCGAGACCGGCAAGGTTCCTAGATCGGGGTGAATTTCGGCAGCCATAAGGCCTTTGTCGCCCTTGCCGAAACGCACGAGGACAACCTGCCCGGGCCGCAGCTCGGTGACGCCGTAGCGGCGCAGGGTTTCCATATGCACGAAAATGTCTTCGGTGCCGTCGCCGCGCGTCAGGAAGCCGAAGCCCTTGGTTCGGTTGAACCACTTGACCAATGCGCGCTCGAGCCCGCTTTCGGCGGTCACGGCGACATGGGTGCGCTGCTCCTGCATTTCAGCGGGATGCACTGCGGTCGAATTGTCGATGGAAAGCACACGGAACGCCTGCAGGCCGCGCTCGCCCTGCTTGACCAGGCACACGATGCGGGCGCCTTCGAGTGCTGTCTGGAAACCGTCGCGGCGCAGGCAGGTGACATGCAGAAGCACGTCGCTGGTCTTGCCGCCATCGGGAAGAATGAAACCGTAGCCCTTGGCTACATCGAACCATTTGATGGCACCGGCAAGTTCGACCAGGCCAACGCCGTCATCCTGTTCGAAGGCTTCGTGCCCGGTGCTGTCCTGCACCAAGAGAGAGGCTTTTTCTCCCATGGAACGCCCCCTTTCCTTGCAAACGCCATTACTGATTCTTGACGTAAGATTAACACTTCGACTTTGGACTTGCGCAAGGGCCGCCCGGCCATTTTTCAACTTCGCCCGGAGATAGGCACAAGCTTCGCACCAGTTACGGCCAAAAGCGGCCGGGGTGGTTGCCGAGCCCGTACCGCACGCCCTATGTATCGGCGCGAACCCCAAAACCGTTTCGAGGAACCGAGATGCGCTATCTGCACACAATGGTCCGCGTCGCCGACGTCGACGCATCGCTGGACTTCTACTGCAACAAGTTCGGCATGAAGGAAGTTCGTCGCAGCACCAACGAGAAGGGTCGCTACACGCTGATCTTCCTCGCCGCCTCCGAAGATGTCGCCAGCGGCACCGCCGCGCAGGCACCGCTGCTGGAGCTGACCTACAACTGGGATCCGGAAGACTACAAGGGCGGGCGCAATTTCGGCCACCTCGCCTACGAGGTCGACGACATCTATGCGGCGTGCCAGGACCTGATGAACAAGGGCGTCACCATCAACCGTCCGCCGCGCGACGGCAACATGGCGTTCATCAAGTCGCCGGACGGCATCTCGATCGAGCTTCTGCAGAAGGGCGAGCGCAAGGCCCCTGCCGAGCCCTGGCTGTCGATGCCCAACACCGGCAGCTGGTAAGCCAGTGTCCGCGACCGGACGGTCGCGGAATGGAGGGTGCGCCGCTGAAAGGCTTCAGAGCTTCGCGGCCATCTCAAGCAAGGTCAGCACGGTGCGCCAGTTGCGCGCCGTGCCGGGGACCTTGAGCACTCGCGGCAGCACTTCCGCTAGTTTCGACTTCCCGAGACCGTCGGGCGCGTGCAGATAGAGCACGTCGCCCCTGACCGTGAAGCGCTCCGGTCCGGTGCCGCGCGCAGTCAGCGGCGCCACTTCTTCGGCCGTCGGCACACGCTCCAGCGCATAGGCGTGCAGCTTGGTGTGGTCGCCTGCGACCTCGGGGTACGGGTTTTCCGCCACCAGCCGTTCGAACCATTCGGCATCACGCACCATGATGCGCGAACGAAATCCCCAGTGCTGCTCGAAGGCCTGCTCCAGCCTCGCCGTCACCCCTGCCGCATCGCCTTCACCCCTGAACACGACATTGCCGCTCTGGATGTAGGTGGCGACATCGGTGAAGCCGAGCTTTTCGAAGAAGGTCTTCAGCTCGGCCATCTTCACGATGCGGTTACCGCCGACATTGATGCCCGAAAACAGCGCGACGAAGACCGTCATATGATGAAGCCGCCGAGCGTCTCGTTGTCGGTGATATCGTGGTACTGCACGCCCTCGATATCGAAACGCGCCTTGAGCAGATCGAAGTTGCGCTTGTCCTTGGACTCGATGCCGAGCAGCACAGACCCGAAATTGCGCGCCGACTTCTTGAGATATTCGAAACGGCTGATGTCGTCGTCGGGGCCGAGCAGCTCGAGGAAATCGCGCAGCGCGCCAGGGCGCTGCGGGAAGCGAATGACGAAGTATTTCTTCAGCCCCTCGAAGCGCAGTGCGCGCTCCTTGACATCAGGCAGGCGCTCGAAGTCGAAATTGCCGCCGGAAACCACCGCGATGACGGTCTTGCCCTTGAGCTCCTTCCTGGAGAAATCCTTGAGCGCGTCGATGGCCAGCGCGCCGGCGGGCTCCAGCACCACGCCCTCGACATTGAGCATTTCGATCATCGTCGCGCAGAGCCGGTTTTCGGGCACGAGCCGCACGGCATCGGCGGGAAATTCCTTGAGCAGCCGCAACGGCTCGCGGCCGATCTCGGCGACGGCGGCGCCGTCGACGAAATTGTCGACCTTGGCCAGTTTCACCCACTTGCCCGATGCCAGGCTGTCGCGCAGGCTGGGCGCGCCGGCCGGCTCGCAGAAGACGAAGCGCGATGTCATGCCGGTTTCGGCGAAGTAGCGCGTCACCCCCGCCGCCAGGCCGCCGCCACCGACCGGCAGCAGCACCATGTCAGGCGCGCGCCCCGCCGGAAGCTGCGCGGCAATCTCCAGGGCGACCGTCGCCTGGCCCTCGATGATGTCCTTGTGGTCGAAGGGCGGCACCATGTGGCCACCCGAGCTTTCGCAAAACTCGATCGCGGCGCGATAGCACTCGTCGAAGAAGTCGCCGACAAGTTTCACCTCGACAAACTCGCCGCCGAACAGCCTGGTCTTGTCGATCTTCTGCTGCGGGGTCGTCACCGGCATGAAAATGACGCCCTTCTTCCCGAAATGACGGCAGACGAAGGCGAAACCCTGGGCATGGTTGCCGGCGGAAGCACAAACGAACAGCTCGGCCTGGTTGCCGGCGGAAAGCGCCTTGCGGAAGAAATTGAAGGCGCCGCGGATCTTGTAGGAGCGAACCGGCGTCAGGTCCTCGCGCTTGAGGAAAACCCGGGCACCCGTCTTGCGCGACAGGTAGTCGTTCTCCTGCAGCGGCGTTTCGGGAAACAGCTGCCGCACTGCTTCGGCCGCCCGCGCAACCTTTTCGGCAAAACCTGTCATGGCGATGCTACTCCTGGGTCTGCTCATGCCAAACTGGTGCAAGTCAGCCAATGTTAAACGATGCCGGCGCAAGGATGTGTCAGGAATCAGTGTGTTGGCGCGCGTCGGCTCTGCGCAGCGCGGCTGGCGCCGCTGCTTGCCGCTTCTGGCCGCTATTGCATATTCAGTGCCGGGAAGCCACTGTCTGGCTTTCCGCGCCAGCTCGCCGCGATACATTTGGGGATACGTCACGGTGAACAGAATTGCCGTCCGCGCAGCGATCCATGTCGCCGCGGTTTTTGCCATCTACCTGTCTGTAGCAATGCTCATTCCGGCAGCCGTCGACCTGTATTACGGCAACGACGACTGGCGTTCGTTCGCGTTCACTGCGCTGTTCATGGGCGGGCTGGCTCTTGCCATCGCCCTCGCCACCCAAGGGCGGACGCCACCAGCGAACACGCGATTTGCCTTCCTTCTGGTCAACTTCCTCTGGATCACGCTGGCGATCGCGGGCGCTGTGCCATTCATGACTTCATCGCTGCATCTCAGCGTGACGGACGCCTTTTTCGAATCGATGTCGGGCGTCACGACCACGGGCTCCACCGTCATCAATGGCCTCGACGCGGCGCCGCCCGGCATCATCCTGTGGCGCTCGCTGCTGAGCTTCATGGGCGGCCTGGGCGTCATCGCGCTCGGCCTGTTCTTGCTGCCCTTCCTCAATATCGGCGGCGTGACCTACTTCAAGATCGAATCGTCCGACATCGAAGACCGCCCGTTCGAGCGCTTCCAGACCTTCACAATGAGCCTGATCGGCATCTACAGCATCCTGGTCGTGGCCTGCGCCATCGCCTACACGGCGTCCGGCATGGAAGGCTTTCACGCCATCAACCATGCCATGTCGACGGTTGCGACCGGCGGCTTCTCGACACACGATACGTCGTTCCTGCGCTACGCCGACAATCCCGCCATCCTGTGGACCGGCATCATCTTCATGTTCATCGGCGGATTGCCGTTCTCGATCATGATCCTGTTTGCCGTACGCGGCAGGCTCGATGCCCTGCGCGATCCGCAGATCCGGGTCTATGCCGGCTACTGCATCGTCTTTTCGATCGCCGTTGCCATCTACCTCCGCGTCCACCTCGACATGCCGTTCTTCAAGGCGCTGACGCATTCGACATTCAACCTGCTGTCGATCATCACCACTGCCGGCTTTGCCAGCGACGACTACAGCCTGTGGGGGCCGTTCGCCGTCGGCTGCGTCTTCGTCGCCACCTTCCTGGGCGGCTGTTCGGGCTCGACGACCGGCGGCATCAAGGCTTATCGCTTCCTGATCCTGTTCGAGCTGCTATCGAACGGCCTGCGCCGCCTGATCTATCCCAACACCGTGGCGCCGGTCCGCTACGGCGACCGCACCGTCGGCCTGGAAATGCAAAGCGCTGTGGTGTTGTTCATCGCCTCCTTCCTGGTGCTCTGGGCCATCACCATCGTGCTGCTCAGCGCCACCGGGCTCGACTTCATCACCGCCGTCACCGGATCCTTGACCTCGCTGACCAATGTCGGCCCCGGATTAGGCCCGGTGATCGGGCCTGTCGGCAACTTCTCCTCGCTGCCCGACACCGCGAAGTGGATTTGCTCGGCTGCGATGCTTCTGGGGCGTCTGGAAATCCTCGCCGTGCTGGTGATCTTCACGCCAACTTTCTGGGGTCGCTAACTTCGTGAACAGGAATGGCGAAGTGCCTGTTTCCGCCACGATTTTGGTATTCGGGCAACAGTCGGACGTGGACTGACCAGGGAGATCGCCTTTTCGGCTGGACCCGACTTACTTCCGCCACTATCAGACGGTCCCGAGATAGGCACGCTGCACGCCTAGACCGTCAGGAAGATATCAAAGTGTCCCCGTCGAAATACTGCATAGCCATTGCCGCCCTCCTGCTTTCCGGTTGCATCAACCAGCCTTCCGGCGAGTTGCTGACCGGCGCGGTCGTGAACGTTCCGGTGTCGGAGATCGCGGGCAACCACGCCATCTTCATCGCCTCGACACGCGAACACGCCTCCGATGAAAAGCAGGTCTTCGATCGCGGCCGCTCGGCCACGCTCAACTTTGCGCGCGTCAACGTGACGGTGCCGAAGGTCCACCAGACCGGCCAGATCGAACTGCGCAAGAGCCGCAAGGATGCCGACCCGACCAAGTATTTCACCGCCACCGACGCTGTCGGGTACCAGACGCAGCCTGAGTTCTCAAAGGCGCTGAGCGCCGACATCGCGGCGCGCGGTGGCCGCGCCATGCTGTTCGTGCACGGCTACAACACGTCGTTCGACGCAGGAGTGTACCGCGCCACCCAGATCGCCCATGACAGCGGCTACACCGGCACGCCGGTGCTGTTTTCCTGGGCCTCCGGCGGCAGCACCACAGACTATGTCTACGACAAGGAAAGTGCGGCTGCCGCCCGCGACCAGCTCGAAGTGACGCTGCGCATGCTCGCCCAGTCGGGTGCGCGCCGCATCGACATCGTCGCCCATTCGATGGGCACCTGGGTGACCATGGAGGCGCTGCGGCAGCTGGCGCTGACCGGCGACCGCGACCTCGGCGGCAAGCTCGGCGACGTCGTGCTCGCCTCGCCGGATATCGACGTCGACGTGTTCAAGGCGCAGATGCGCCGCTACGGCAAGCCGACCAAGCCGTTCTTCCTGATGATGTCGGGCGACGACCGCGCGCTGAAGCTTTCGGGCATCATCGCGGGCTCGAAGCCGCGCCTCGGCGACTACAAGAACGCCGCCGATCTCGCCGAATATGGCGTCATCGTCGTCGACCTGTCGAACGCCAAGAGCGGCGACGCCTTCAACCACACCAAGTTCGCCGACAACCCGGAGATGGTGAAGCTGCTGGGCCAGCGCCTGCGCGCCGACGACGGCTTCGCCAGCGACCGCGACGTCACCGACCGCATCAAGATGCTCGGCGGCGGACTTATGTAAGCCAGCCGGCAATCGGACAAGAAAGGGGCGCCCGCGGCGCCCCTTTCATTTTCGGCGGCAATGCCGCTCAGATGAACAGGTCGACCTTCTCGAAGGTCCTGACGTCGACCAGCCCGACATCCGAGATACGCAGTTCGGGAATCACCACCAGCGCCAGCAGCGAGTGCTGCATGTAGGCGTTGTTGAGGCTGCAGCCCATGTCGCGCATTGCCTGGACGAGCTTGTCGGCCTTTGCGGCGACGATCTCGGCGCGCTCATCCGACATCAGGCCGGCGATCGGCATCTCGACCAGCGCCAGTTCCTTGCCTCCGGAAAACAGCACGACACCGCCGCCGACCTCGCCCAGCCGGTTCGCGGCCAGCGCCATGTCGGTCTTGTTGGTGCCTACGACGATCATGTGGTGGCTGTCGTGCGCCACCGTCGAGGCGAGCGCGCAGTCCTTCATGTAGCCAAAGCCGGAAACGAAGGCATTGGTCACTTGCCCGGTCGCGCGATGCCGCTCGACAAGCGCGATCTGGCAGACATCGTTGCGGCGATCCATGGCGACGAGCCCGTCCTCCACGCCGAGATCGGCTTCCAGAGCGCGTGTCGGCGCCTGGTTCTCGATTACGCCGATGACGCGAACCCGGACCTCGTTTGCGCCTTCCGGCGCCTTGATGTCGAAGTCGGCGGAGGCCAGTTGCTTGCCGAGCTTGACGGTGCTTTTCGCCTCTGCGGGGTAGGCATAGGCAGGAATGTCGATGTCGAGCTTGCCGGCCTTGGCGACGCGCACGCCGCGGGCATAGACCTCGTCGATCTTCATCCCGGCAAGATCCGAGACGATCAGCACGTCGGCCAGCCTGCCGGGCGCGATCGAGCCGATCTCGCGCTCGAGACGGAAATGCTGGGCGGTGTTGATCGTCGCCATCTGGATCGCCGTCACCGGCTTCAGGCCCTGCTGGATTGCGTGGCGGACGACGCGGTCCATGTGGCCGTCATGGACAAGCGTGCCGGAGTGGCTGTCGTCGGTGCACAGAATGAAGTTGCGCGGGTCGATGCCCATTTCGGTCACCGCCTTGATCTGGCTGGCGACATCGTACCAGGCCGAGCCCAGCCGCAGCATCGCCTTCATCCCCTGGCGGACGCGCGCAATGGCGTCTTCGGCGCGGGTACCCTCATGGTCGTCCTCCGGTCCGCCGGCGACATAGCCGTGGAACGGCAGTCCGAGGTCGGGTGAGGCGTAGTGGCCGCCGACGGTCTTTCCGGCCTTCACCGTCTCGGCGATCTCGCCCGACATGACGGGGTTGTTGGCCGCGACGCCGGGAAAATTCATCACCTCGCCCAGGCCGATGATGTTCTCCCAGGTCATTGCCTCGGCAACATCCTCGACGGTCAGCACAGCACCCGCATTCTCCAGCCCTGGCGCCGAGGGCACGCAGGACGGCATCTGGACATGAACGTTGATCGGCATGGCCAGGGCCTCGTCGTGCATCAGTCGCACGCCCGGCAAGCCCAGAACGTTGGCGATCTCGTGTGGATCGATGAACATCGAGGTGGTGCCGTGCGGAATGACGGCGCGCGAGAACTCGGTGACGGTGACCATGCCGCTTTCGACATGCATGTGCGCGTCGCACAGGCCGGGCACGAGATAGCGGCCGCCGGCGTCGACAACCTTGGTGCCCTCGCCGATGGCGTGACTGGCGTTCGGGCCGCAAAAGGCGAAGCGGCCGGCGACGACAGCGACGTCGGTGCCCGGAATGATCTCGCCCGAATGCACATTCACCCAGCGGCCGTTGCGGATGACGAGATCGGCCGGACGACGGCCCATGGCGACGTCGACCAGCTGCGGCGCGGTTTCGGTCCAGGGACGGGGTTTGGCGAAGACGGACTTGGCGGGCATTCTCAGATTCCTGTGTGGTTTGCCCGACTTTAGCGAAAGCCGCGCCGGAAAACAGCGCCTTGGTTGTTTGAGTTTGTCCGAGCGCTATACTCGTCATGCAATTCGAGGCCGGTCCACATCGATGTCGAAGTTTCTCAGAGGTCGCCGCTGGATGCTGCCGGGCCTTGTCCTGGCGGCATTGGCGCTGGCGATCGCCGTGTTCGGCGGACGGCTGGCTTCGCGCATCTATCTCGACGAGGCGGCGGCGCGAGGCCAGACGACGTTGCGCCTTGCGGTCGCGGCGCTGTCGGGACACATGAGCCGCTTCGAGCCCTTGCCGCAGCTGGTCGCCGATCACGACGACATCAAGGACCTGGTCAGTGACCCGGACAACCCTGCCCTGCGCGCCCGCGCCAACGATTACCTCAAGGAAATCAACGCACTGCTGAAGTCTTCGGACATCTACGTGATGATCCCGGGGGGCGACACCATCGCCGCCTCCAACCATGACCTGCCGATCAGCTTCGTGGGCGAGAACTTTGCCTACCGGCCCTACTACCAGAACGCGATCCGGGGTGACCTCGGACGTTTCTTTGCGCTGGGCACGACCTCGCTCAAGCGCGGCTACTATTTCTCTTCCCCCATCCGCATCGGCATGGAGATCCGTGGCGTCGTCGTGTTCAAGGTCGACATCGACGCGATCGAGGCGTCTTGGAAGGGCGGCGAGGACGAAATCATCGTCACCGACCCGGAAGGCATCATCTTCATGAGCGGACGCCCGGAATGGCTGTATGCCAGCCTTCGGCCGCTGACCGATGCCAACATCGACAAGACCGAAGCGTCACGCCGCTACGCCAACGCGCTGCTGCACACCTTGTCGGCCACAAGGACCAGCGAAGACGGTCGCGTGCTGATGCGCATTGCCGACCAGGGCAACTCGCGCGAGTTCATCGAACTCGCCGAGGCCATGCCCGCGGAGGGTTGGACGGTGCGCGTTCTGGCCGACACCGCGTCGGCCCATGCGCAGGCGCTGACGGCGGTCGTTTCCGCTCTTCTGGCGCTTGGACTGGCTGCACTTGGCGGCGCGATCGTGCTGCAGCGGCGCGGGCGCCTTGCCGAGCGCCTGCTGATGCAGCGTACGGCCCAACAGGAACTCGAGCGGCGCGTCGAGGAACGCACGGCGGACCTTGCCCTGGTCAACACCAGGCTCGAAACCGAGGTCATCGAACGGCGCACGGCCGAGCAGCAATTGCGCCAGACCCAGGCCGACCTGATCCAGGCGGGCAAGCTGGCGGCGCTGGGCCAGATGTCGGCCGCCCTTTCGCACGAGTTCAATCAGCCGCTGGCCGCCGTGAAGACCTACGCCGACAATGCCGCCCTGCTGATCGAGCGGAACCGCATCGAGGAGGCGCGCGACAATGTCAGCCGCATTTCAAGCCTGGCCGACCGGATGGCCGCGATCAGCCGCCATCTCAGGAATTTCGCCCGCAAGCCCAACCAGAAGCTCGGCTCGGTGGCGCTCGACGAAGTGGTACGCGATACCGAGGAAATCGTCGCCTGGCGGCTCAAGGCGGCGGATGCGATGCTGATCATCGACCTCGGCCCGACGCCACTCGCGGTCAAGGCCGGCTCCGTGCGGCTGCAGCAGGTGCTGGTCAACATCATCACAAATGCCGCGGACGCGGTCGAAACGCTGCCCGACCGCCGCATTGAACTCATCGCCCGCCGCAGCGGCGGCAAGGTCTCGATCACCGTGCGGGACCATGGCCCTGGCGTACCGGCGGCTGTCGCCGACCGCATCTTCGATCCGTTCTTCTCGACCAAGGGCGTGGGCAAGGGGCTTGGCTTGGGTCTGTCCATTTCATACAACATCGTCAAGGACTTCGGTGGGAGTCTTGGGGTAGTGAATCATCCGGAAGGCGGCGCCTTGTTCACCATCGAACTCGATTTGGCCCGCATGACGGTGCGCGAGGCGGCGGAATGAAGCCGCCGATCGTGCTGCTTGTCGAAGACGATGACGAGCTGCGCAGATCGAGCGCCCAGTCGCTCGATCTGGCCGGTTTCAAGGTCGAAGCCTGCGCTTCGGGCGAACGCGCGCTCGACTTCATCACTCAGGGCTTCAATGGCGTCGTCATCTCCGACATCCGCATGCCCGGCATCGACGGCATGACGCTGATGGGCCGTATCCGCGACATCGACTCCGACATCCCGGTCATCCTGGTCACCGGGCATGGCGACGTCCAGCTCGCGGTGCGGGCGATGCGCGAAGGCGCCTACGACTTCGTCGAAAAGCCGTTCGTCGGCCAGCACCTTGCCGAAATGGCGGCGCGCGCCATCGACCGCCGCAAGCTCGTGCTGGAAAATCGCGAGCTGCGTGCCGTTGCCGGCAAGCGCGACGACATCGAGGCCCGCCTGCCCGGCCGTAGCCAATCGATGGTCGACCTGCGCTACAAGCTGCGGGCGGTCGCAGCAACCGACGCCGACGTATTGGTCATCGGCGACACCGGCACCGGCAAGGAAGTGGCGTCGCGCGCGCTGCACGACATCAGCGGACGCGGCTCGAAGCCCTTCGTCGCGATCAACTGCGCCGCCCTGCCCGGCACGCTTATCGAAAGCGAGCTGTTCGGCCACGAGGCCGGCGCTTTTCCCGGCGCGCTGCGCGCCCGCTACGGCAAGTTCGAGCATGCGCGCGGCGGAACGGTCCTGCTCGATGAAATCGGCTCGATGCCGGCAGACCTTCAGGCCAAGCTGCTGCGGGTGATCCAGGAGCGGGTGATTACCCGGCTCGGTTCCAATGAAGCAATCGAACTCGACATCCGCTTTATCGCGACGAGCAAGGTCGATCTCGACGCCGAGGCCGCCTCGGGGCGATTCCGCGCCGACCTGCTCTACCGGCTCAACGTGGTGACGCTGCGCATGCCTTCGCTCGCCGCGCGGCGCGAGGATGTGCCGTTGCTGTTCCTCCAGCTGGTGCGCGAGGCCGCCGCCCGCTACCGGCGCGACGACGTCACCGTGCCGCCGCAGATCGTCTCGGACATTGCCCGCCGCGACTGGCCGGGGAACGTGCGCGAATTGCGCAACGCAGCCGACCGCTTCGTGCTCGGCATCGGCCTGCAACTGGACACGGAACAAGAGGCCGCAAACGGCACCGGCGAGAAGCTTGCCGAACGCGTCGCCGACTTTGAGAGGAAGACGATCTCGGCGGCGCTTCTGGCCCATGGCGGCAGCCTGAAACCGGTCTACGAAACGCTCGGAATCTCGCGCAAGACGCTCTACGAGAAGATGCAGCGCTACGGCCTCGACAAGCACAGGCTTGGCGATCTCGAAGGCACCGGGGGCTGACCGGCGCGGGCCGTGTGTGGAAACACACACACGCAGCAACCGCAATGTTACGATTTCCACCCGTTTTGCAGCGCAGCAAAGCGAATTGCCGCTTCGTTGGGCCGGCAACGGCGTTGCGGTCGCCCAATCGGCTGCCTCCTATTGTCCGCATCATCATCCGCGCCGCCCTGAACAGGTCTGGCGCGGATAATGGTCAAAGTCACAGACCCTGGGAGGAATTCATGAAGACACTGTTCGCCACGCTGACGGCTGCCGCAACGCTTGCGCTGTTCCCGCTCGCCGCCAATGCGCAGGCCTTTCCCGAGCGCACCATCACCGTTGTCGTTCCGTTCGCCGCAGGCGGCCCGACTGATACCGTCACCCGTCTCGTCGCCGAATCGATGTCGAAGGACCTCGGCCAGCAGGTCATCGTCGAAAACGTCGGCGGCGCCGGCGGCACGCTGGGCGCCGGGCGCGTCGCGGCTGCCGATCCGGATGGCTACACGCTGCTGCTGCATCACATCGGCATGGCCACCAGCGCCACGCTGTACCGCAAGCTCGCCTATGACACGCTGAACGCCTTCGAATATGTCGGCCTGGTCACCGAAGTGCCGATGACCATCGTCGCCAAGAAGGACTTGGCGCCGAGCGACCTCAAGGGCCTCGTCGAATACGCCAAGGCCAACAAGGACACCGTCACCGTCGCCAATGCCGGCATCGGCGCGGCATCGCACCTGTGCGGCATGCTGTTCATGAGCGCCATCGGCACCCCGCTGGTCACCGTTCCCTACAAGGGCACCGGCCCGGCGATGACCGACCTGCTCGGCGGCCAGGTCGACATCATGTGCGACCAGACCACCAACACCACCAAGCAGATCAAGGGCGGCACCATCAAGGCCTATGCGGTCACCTCGCCCGCACGCCTCGACGTCCTGCCTGACGTTCCGACCACCAAGGAAGGCGGTCTCGACGGCATGGAAGTCGGCATCTGGCACGGCCTCTACGCACCAAAGGGCACGCCAGCCGAGGTGACCGAGCGCCTGTCGAAGTCCCTGCAGGTCGCGCTCAAGGACCCCAACGTCGTTGCCCGCTTCGCCGAACTCGGCACCATCCCGTCGTCGGAAGCCGACGCCACGCCGGCTGCGCTGAAGGCCAAGCTGGAAAGCGAGATCGGCCGCTGGAAGCCGATCATCGAAGCAGCCGGCCAATACGCCGACTGAGGGCTGAACGGTCATGGGGGGCCGGGTTTCGACCCGGCCCCTTCACCCGACCCTCCGCTTTGCTCGGTCGACCTTTCCCAGAAGAGCACTGCCGGCGCAGGCGCCTTCCTCTCTGCCCCACGGGAAACGGCCGCGGCGCAGTGGTCGGACGAGAGGCGCATCCTGATGGATCCCCAGAGAGGGCAACATGAACAAGCTATCCATAGACCCCACCAACGGAGCCTGCGGCGCGCTGCTGGCGGCGACCGGCGGCTTCTTCGCCGTGCAGTCGCTTGGCCTCGAGCTCGGCACCGCCTTCCGCATGGGGCCAGGCTACTTTCCACTGGCGCTCTCGCTGGTGCTGGTGCTGCTCGGCCTGGTCATCATCGTCCAGGCGACGCGCGTCGAGGGCGAGCCCATCGGCCCGATCGCATGGCGCGGCATGGCCTTCATCCTGCCGGCACCGGTCTTCTTCGGGCTGACCGTGCGCGGGCTCGGCTTCGTGCCATCGCTTTTCTTCACCTGCCTGATCGCAGCCTTTGCCAGCACGCGCATGAAACCGCTGGCGGCGGTCATCCTCTCCGCCGGCGTCACACTGTTTTCGGTCATCGTGTTCAGCTACGCGCTTGGCCTGCCGTTCCAGCGTTTCGGCCCCTGGCTGCCGTTCTGAGGGGGATGAGATGGAATTGTTCAGCAATCTCGCGCTCGGCTTCTCGACCGCAACAACCATCGCCAATCTCGGCTTCTGTCTGATCGGCGTCCTGCTCGGCACGCTGATCGGCGTGCTGCCCGGCATTGGCGCCACCGCAACCATCGCCATGCTGCTGCCGATCACTTTCCAGATCGGCGATCCCGTGTCGTCGCTGATCATGCTCGCCGGCATTTATTACGGCGCGCAATATGGCGGCTCGACCACCGCCATCCTGATCAACATGCCCGGCGAATCCTCATCGGCGGTGACAGCCATCGACGGCTACCAGATGGCGCGCAGAGGCCGGGCCGGCTCGGCGCTTGCAATTGCCGCCATCGGCTCGTTCTTCGCCGGCACGGTCTCGACCTTCCTGGTCGCGATCTTCGCCCCGCCGCTGACGGCGATCGCGCTGCAATTCGGCGCGGCCGAGTATTTTTCGCTGATGGTCGTCGGCCTGGTCTCGTCCATCGCGCTTGCCCACGGCTCGGTGGTCAAGGCTCTGGCGATGGTCGTGCTGGGCCTGCTGCTCGGCCTTGTCGGCACCGACATCTACACCGGCACGCCACGCTTCACGCTCGGCATCCGCGAATATGCCGACGGGCTGAACTTCGTGGCGGTGGCGGTCGGCGTGTTCGGCATCGCCGAAATCCTGCGCAACCTGGAAAGCGAAAAGACCCGCGAGGTGCTGATGGCCAAGGTCACCGGCCTGCTGCCCTCGCGCGAAGACTTCAAGCAGATGGCGGCGCCCATCCTGCGTGGCACGGCAATCGGCTCGGCGCTCGGCATCCTGCCCGGTGGCGGCGCGATCCTCGCCGCCTTTGCCTCCTATACGGTCGAAAAGCGCGTTTCCAAGAACCCTGAGGAATTCGGCAGGGGTGCAGTTGCCGGCGTCGCCGGACCGGAATCGGCCAACAACGCCGGTGCGCAGACTTCGTTCATCCCAATGCTGACGCTCGGCATTCCGGCCAACCCGGTCATGGCGCTGATGATCGGCGCGATGATCATCCAGGGCATCGTGCCGGGCCCGAACGTCGCGACCGAACAGCCGGCGCTGTTCTGGGGCATCATCGCCTCGATGTGGATCGGCAACCTGATGCTGATCATCCTCAACCTGCCGCTCATCGGGCTGTGGGTGAAGCTGCTGACGGTGCCCTACTACGTGCTGTTCCCGATCATCATGGCTTTCTGCTCGATCGGCGTTTACAGCGTCAACTCCAACGTCTTCGACCTCTACGCCGTCGCCTTCTTCGGCTTCGTCGGCTACCTGCTGCTCAAGCTGCGCTGCGAGCCTGCGCCCTTGCTGCTCGGCTTCGTGCTCGGCCCGCTGCTTGAGGAAAACCTGCGCCGGGCGATGATCCTGTCGCGCGGCGATCCCACGACCTTCGTGACGCGGCCGATCAGCGCCCTGCTGCTGGGGCTTGCTGCGTGCGTGCTGATCGTCGTGCTGCTGCCGTCGGTGCGCAAGAAGCGCGACGAGGTCTTCGTCGAGGAAGACTGAGAGCGTCGAACAAAGTCGGACTGCATGCAACGGGCGGATTTTCCGCCCGTTGACATTTGCGCGACAAGGCAAAGCTGAAACACGCACTTGCCAGCTGTCCGGCGACCAAATGGTGTATGGAAGGTCCAAAGCCGCGACTCGCGGATCACTTGCACGGCGGACCCCATGGCAATTCGTTTCACCACAAAGGCGCCCGGCGCCGCCCCGACCGCGCCTGCCAAGGCAGCGCCGAAGACACCCGTGGAGGCTTCGGAGACGGACGCCAAGGAAACGGCAAAGAAGCCGGCTCGCAAAACCACCCGCAAGGCGGCGAAGCCAGTCAAATCCGCGGACGCACCGTTGCTGCCGCTGGACGGCACTTCGTCGGCGGCCAAGCCGGACGAACCCGCGAAGTCCTAGTCTACTGCTGCGTGCCGGTTGTCCCTGCGAGGCGACGTACGGCGCGTTCTACCGCAGCGGGCTCCGACACCGAGTCAACAAGTCGCCGCATCGCCATGAAATCACAGAAGATTACGGGTCGCCGCGATCTCCGCACCTTGTGCCCGTCGCAGCCATGTCAGGCCTGTTCGTTGACGGACTGCCGGCCGGTCAGGTTTTCGATGCGGATGCGATAGAAGACAGAGCCTCCCGGCAACGCCTCGTTGATCGGCTTCAGGCTGCCCGGCTCCCACCAGTTGGCATGCTTTTCCAGAAGCGACCAGGCATGGTCGCGCTCGATCTTGGAGCCGATGCGGTCCGGCAGTTCCTCAAACAAGCCGTCGACGACGACGCTGCGCCAGCCCCGGTTGTCGTCGCGCACCTGCACCTGCAGGCAGACGCGCGGATTTCTTCGCATCCAGTCGATCTTCTGCCCAGGCACGGAGAAGCTGTAGAGATTGTTGTTGGCGAAGGCGTAATAGACCGGCACGACGTAAGGCTGGCCGTCGTGGCTGCAGGCGAGATGGCCGAGCCGCCCGGCGGCCAGCAATTCGAGGCATTCCTGCCGCGACATTTCCTTGATTATCATTGCCGCACTCCCTCTGGAGGCCTCTGATAGCCCGCCCCGGATGGGGCTTGCACCCATACTATCCAGGGTATCGCTGCCAGTGACGAGGGCCTTGATCCTGATCAATCCCGGAAATGGGGCCTGCCAGCGGGCGCCAACGCCGATGCGCCGGCGACGAGGCAAGACGGCCGACTTTTGCACACGGGTTCACGGGACGCGCACAACTCCAGTTGACGAGACCGCCTGGGTCGTTGAAAGGAAGGTCAGGCGGACGTGGCGGAACTGGTAGACGCAAGGGACTTAAAATCCCTCAGCCTCGGCTATGCGGGTTCGATCCCCGCCGTCCGCACCAGCCCAGAGACCTCGACAACCGCCAGAAAAACTTTCGAAAGCCGCCGCATCGGCGCTCCGGGCGCTGATTCGTTGCAAATATGCCACTTTGGCGCGCTTTTCGCAGGGCAAACATGCAGCTGAAAATTGCAGACTGTTACAGGGAGAAATACAACTTCAGGGTGGGGGAGTAAGAGGGGAGTTGCGTATGCAGTACAATTGGGAACGTGCGCCGTACTTCTGGGAAAAACACCGTAGCGCCTGCTATGGCCTTGCCGCCGCCCTGTGCGGCGCCTGGGTGATCCTTCTGGCCGTTGTGCCGCTCTGATAGCGGACGCACAGAAACAGACTTCAGCATCGAGCAATGCGCGCCGGATTTAGCTAGCCGCCGGCGTGCAACCATTTGCGCGTCGCGACGTTTGAGCGGTCATGACCGCCTCGAAACCATTCGCGCGCCCGGTGGTGGTGCAATTCGGCCGATCGGCGACGCCGCGCAGGATCGCAACGGCCGGCGACGCCGCCGAATGCCTGGCGACCGTCTGGCCGCTGGAGCGCGGCCTTCGGCACAAGCACGCGATAGCCACCTGTCTTGAGGTGCTCGACGGACGCGGATCGAGCGAGGACGCGCGCCGCGCCTTTGTCGAGGCGGCCAAGGAGTCCGAGGTGCTGATCGTCAGGCAGGACAATTCATCGACATCGAGCGAGGAAGACTGATGGCAAAGCTCATCTATGAGATCGTGCCGCATGACGGCGGCTGGGCCTACAAAGTCGGAGCGACATTTTCCGAGACCTTCCCCAGCCACGAGGATGCGTTGCGCGCGGCAGAGACCGCGGCAGCCGAACAGCGCGTTTCCGGCAGCACCGACGGCATTCAATACGAAGACAGCGAGGGGCGCTGGCACGAGGAGGTCGTCAGGGGCGACGACCGCCCGGAGACGGAAGTCTCCGACTAGCCGGCAAGATCAGATTTCGACCGAAGGGCCGTCGGACGGGCGCTCCCCGGCCGGCAGAGATGCGGGAAACGCCCTGCCGGCGATCCGCCTGACAAGTTCGGCCACGCGCCGCGGCTCGGAAAATTGCGGCATGTGGCCCAGCCCCTCGACCAGTTCGAGCTCGATGCCGCCGACGCGGCCGACGAGCGACTGGCCGTTCAGCCGGTAGTCGATGACGCGGTCGGCGGTTCCGACGATCACGCCTGCCGGCATCCTGATTTCTTCATAGCGCGCCTCGATTGCGCCGAGATCGCGCTCGATGGCCACCAGATCGGCCGATGTCGCGGAGATGTGGCTCGGGCGCAGCCCCGAAAGGCCGCCGCCCACAGTGGCATAGTCCTTGGTCGGCTGCCGCGGCCCGAACACGAAGGCAAGTGTCCGGGGCGCGTATTTGAGCGACGTCGGCACCCAAACGGTGTTTGCCAGAAGGCGGCGCTGCCAGCCGGAGCGAACGTAAAGCGAGCGGAACTCCGGTCGCACTTCGGTCTCGAGATGCGTCAGCGGCGACAGCAGCACCAGGCCCGAGATGATCTCGGGATGCTCGAGCGCCAGCGTCAGCGCCACCGCTCCGCCGAGCGAATGGCCGACGACAAGCGGCTTCTCCAGCCCCATTGCCTCGATGAACTGGCGTACAAGTTCGGCCTGTTCGGTGAGGGTGCCGGCAAAGCCCGCCGGCCGGGTCGAATAACCTGATCCCGGACGATCCAGCGCGATCAGACGAAAGCCCTCGCCCATCTGCGAAAAAAGCGTGCCGCGAAAATGATGCAACTGGCCGCCGAGACCGTGGATGAACAGAATCGGCCTGCCCTCGCCCTGCTCGACATAATGAATGCGATGGTTGCCCAACGCCAGGAACTTGCCTGATGGCGGAACCGCACGCTCAGCCTCGGCTGCGATGCGCCGGGTCACCAGCAAGAAGTAGCCGAGCACGAAGGCCGCGCCAAATACGAGGGTGCCAAGCCAGACGAGAATCGACACAATCACAGTCGGGCACTCCGCTGGGGTTCGTCCACAAGCTTAGCCATGGCGGCAACTTCGGCAAAGCCCCGCCAAACGCAAAACAGGCGGCCAGATGGCCGCCTGTTCGTCAAACTCGATGCAATCTAAACAGGTTATGCGACTTCCTTGACGGCGTTCTCGCCCTTGCCGTGCAGGCGGATGGCGATCTCGGCCACGCGCTTGCCCTGGAAGTGGGCGCCTTCCAGCTCCTGCGCCGAGGGCTGGCGCGAGCCGTCGCCGTCGGAGGTGGTGGTCATGCCGTAAGGCGCGCCGCCGCGAACCACGTCATTGCCCATCTGGCCCTGGTAGGCATAAGACAGCGGCACGATGACCATGCCATGGTGCTGCAAGTGAATCTGGGCGTTGATCAGCGCCAGTTCCGCGCCGCCATGCTGGGTCGCGGTCGAAACCATCACCGAACCGACCTTGTCGAGCAAGGCGCCCTTGGCCCAGAGCGGTCCGGTCTGGTCGAGGAAGTTCTTCATCTGCGAGGCCATGGTGCCGTAACGGGTGGCGGTGCCGATGATGATGCCGTCATAATCGGCCAGTTCGAGCGGATCGGCGATCGGGGCTTCCTGGTCGAGCTTGTAGTAGGCGGCCTTGGCGACAGCCTCGGGAACCAGTTCGGGAACGCGCTTGATGGTCACATCAGCGCCAGCCGCGCGAGCACCTTCGGCAGCGGCCTTGGCCATCTGCTCCATGTGGCCCCAGCTCGAATAGTAGAGAACAAGAATCTTAGCCATTTCATCGCTCCATCTCGGAAAATCTCGTGACGCCGTCTTGGGTCCGGCGTCTGGGAGAGATGTAGAGCAAACGGCGTTCAATAAAAGGATGCCAATACGTGACGCATCGTTCACAGAACGGCGACTATTGCCGGTTCGCCCCGGCGGCGGTATCTGACGATGCCGCAACGGAGCATTCGACATGGCCGACATCGTCACCGCAGCAATGGTCGTCATTGGCGACGAGATACTGTCGGGCCGCACCAAGGACAAGAACATCGGACACCTCGCCGAGATGATGACGGCGTCGGGCATCGACCTGAGAGAGGTCCGCATCGTCGCCGACGACGAAGACGACATCGTCGCCGCCGTCAACGCGGTGCGCGCCCGTTACGACTACGTGTTCACCACCGGCGGCATCGGCCCGACCCATGACGACATCACCGCCGACTCGATCTCCAAGGCGTTCGGCGTGCCCTGCGAATACGAGCCGCGGGCCTATGCCATGCTGGAAGCCAATTATGCCTCGCGCGGCATGGAGTTTTCCGAGGCTCGCAAGCGCATGGCGCGGATGCCCCGCGGCGCTGCACTGATCGAGAACCCGGTTTCAGTCGCGCCCGGCTTCCGCGTCGGCAATGTCCATGTCATGGCTGGCGTGCCATCGATCTTCCAGGCCATGCTGGATGCCGTCATGCCGACGCTCAGGACAGGGACGAAGCTTTTGTCGGTCACCGTGCAATGCCCCTATGGCGAAGGCACCATCGGCGGCCCGCTCGGCGAAATCCAGAAAGCCCATCCCGACACGATCATCGGCTCGTATCCGAAGTATCTCGACGGCAAGTTCTGGACGGAACTGGTGGTGCGTTCGCGCTCGCAGGAAGCGATGGACGCAGCCAGGGTCGAGATCGAGGCGATGCTTGCCGAGATCGCAAAAACGGCATGAACGCAGGCACTTGATGCCGAACACTTGATCCAGCTCACATTGGAACCAGACAAGGCGTGATATTGTTTCTTAGCTGATCGAACAGTTGTGTTCGCGCCAAGGAGGTCGTCATGCCGGTCAAGACCATCGTTGCCATCATCCAGAGCGAGAGCGACGTCGTCCGCGTGCTCGATGTGGCCATTCCTTTCGCCGACCGACACGAGAGCCATTTGATCGGCGTGCACGCCGAAGCGCTGGCCATGCCCTACACGACCGCCGTCGGCTTTCCCGATACCGAGTTCATCCAGGCAAATTCCGAGTTCTGCAAGGAGCGGGCGGAACGCATCCAAAAGGCGTTCATCGCCCGGATCGAAAACGCTGGCGTATCGTTCGAATGGCGCAGCTTCGAAAGCTTTTCCGGCGACAGCGCCTTGTCTGGGGTGGATAGTGCCCGCTGCGCCGACCTGGTGATCGTCGGCCAGGGCGGCTCGGATGCCAAGGACTCGGTTCCGGCCGACATAGACTCGCTGATCTATGAGGCCGGTCGTCCGGTGCTGGTCGTGCCGCATTCGGCGCCCTTGATCTCGACCTTCCGGCGCGTTCTCGTCGCCTGGAACGGTTCCCGCGAGGCGACCCGCGCCGCATTCGACGCCCTGCCCTTCATCATCGAGGCCGAACAGACCGAAATCCTGGTCGTCGACCCGTTGGATACCGCCGCCCAGAGCCCGAATACCGCCGGTGCCGAAATCGCGGCAGCCTTCGCCCGCCACGGTGCCAAGGTGAGCGTCAGCGTGCAGGATTCGCGCGGCAGCTCGGTCGATGCCGTCATTCACCGCAAGATCGTCGAGACCGGCGCGGACCTTCTGGTGATGGGCGCCTACAGCCATTCGTGGCTGCGCGAATTCCTGTTCGGCGGCGTCACTCGGAGCGTGCTGCAGGCCGGCGACGTGGCGATCGTCTTGTCGCGCTGACCCAAAGTCAGTGCCTCGGCGCGCAACATCGGCCGAATCTCGGCGAATCCGCCACACCCCGCCCTTGCCAAGAGCGGGGCTTTCCGGCTAATTCCGGCTGCATTCCATAGTTTTCGCGCGCGTCCGCCGCGCCAGCCGGAGTGCGTATCGATGTCCCTTCCCGAAAAAGCCTTTCCCGTCTCCTGGGATCAGTTCCATCGCGATGCGCGCGCCCTCGCCTGGCGCCTCGCCGGCGTCAACGGCCAGTGGAAGGCGATCGTCTGCATCACCCGGGGCGGCCTTGTGCCGGCGGCGATCATTTCGCGCGAACTCGGCATCCGCGTCATCGAGAGCGTGTGCGTCGCCTCCTACCACGACTACACCGCGCAGGGTCAGCTCCATGTGCTGAAGGAGATCACGCCTTCCCTGCTCGAGGGCGATGGCGAGGGCATCCTGATCGTCGACGACCTGACCGACACCGGCAAGACCGCTGCCATCGTGCGGGCGATGATGCCCAAGGCGCATTTCGCCACCGTCTACGCCAAGCCGAAGGGCCGTCCGCTGGTCGACACCTTCGTCACCGAAGTGTCGCAGGACACCTGGATCTACTTCCCCTGGGACATGGGCTTCACCTATCAGAAGCCGATCGCCGACGACCACAAGGGCTGAGACCAGCCCCTTTCAGCCAGTTTCCAGATCGCATCGACGCCCGGCCACGCGCCGGGCGTTTTGTTTAGCAATCTATTTACTTTTGTTACGGAGGATTAACCCTACAATTTGCGATTGCGGCAACTGAGTCTGCTTCTGGGTGGGACTGCCGATGCTGATGAACCCGGTCTATCACAACCATCTCGTCGAGCGCCTGCGCCGGCTGTTCGGAGCCTCGGCGTGCAGGCTTCAGGTGGCGGCCCTGCCCTGGCGCCGTGCCGCCCCAGGCATCGAGATCATGCTGATCACCAGCCGCGACACCGGCCGCTGGGTGTTGCCCAAGGGGTGGCCCGAAGAGGCCGAACGGCTGTGCGAAACCGCGGCGCGCGAAGCCAGCGAGGAAGCCGGGCTCAGCGGCTCGGTCGAGACGCACGACGCCGGGCACTATTACTACACCAAGGATCTGAGCAACGGCCAACAGGTGACCTGCGAGGTGCTCGTCTATCCTCTCGAGGTGCGCAAGGTCGCCGAAAAGTGGAAAGAGCGGCGACAGCGCACCCGCAGATGGGTAACGCCCTCCGAGGCGGCGCGCATGGTCAACGAGCCCGACCTTTGCCGTCTCATCATCGCCTTCGGCGCGGCACAGGCAAAAGTCGCCGCCTGAATCCGCACCGGCCGACATTTTTCGGGCTCTGCCCATGCCTGCGACAGTCTCGTCGGGCATGGCTTTCTCCCCGTTATCCACACTTGTCCTACACAAGATATTGGGGTCACAAAATCTGCACAAACGACTTCTTGACGTTAACGCCCGAGTCGCTTTTTATGACTCATGCGCGCTTGTTGAGCGTGTGACCGGAAAGTTCAGAGGCCGGTCCTTTTTCCCAGCTTCGTGAGTTATCGCTCGCATTTCCACCCGCTCAGGCGGGTTGCGGAGGCGTGCGCCTTGCGGGTGCCAAGGGGTCGGCGGGTAAAAAATCGGGACTGGCAGAAATCTTCTGTTAACGCTATATTTAGTGTTTGCAGGCAGCCTGGACGCTAGATAGTGTGAGTTGTCCCTCCGTGAGGGAATCGCAACCAAAGTTTCAGTTCGAGGGACCCGAGTTGGTCCGCAAGCTGACGGGACAGCGCTCCGCACGGGGCAATTCCGGTCTGGCGGCGGGCTATGCGGGAAGTGGCAATCGGCCGTTCGGGCGGCCGGTATCAGCGGGCTTGCGGCTTTCGCACGAGCATGGGGAAATCCCCCGCGAAAGACGCTATATATAGACAAAAGGAAATCGACCGATGCGCATCGAGCGGCGTTTCACCAAGGATGGACAATCGGCCTATGCGGAGATCGAGTTCCGCAAGGCCCTATCCGAAATCAAGAACCCCGACGGTTCGGTGGTCTTCCGCCTCGACAACATCGACGTCCCCGCGCAATTCTCCCAGGTCGCGGCCGACATTCTGGCGCAGAAGTATTTCCGCAAGGCCGGCGTGCCCGCCCGCCTGAAGAAGGTCGAGGAGAACGACGTTCCCTCCTTCCTGTGGCGCTCGGTTCCCGACGAAGTCGAGCTTGAAAGTCTGCCCGAGGCCGAGCGTTATGGCTCCGAGACCGACGCCCGTCAGGTCTTCGATCGTCTTGCCGGCACCTGGACCTACTGGGGCTGGAAGGGCGGCTACTTCAAGTCCGAGGGCGACGCCCGCGCCTTCAAGGACGAACTGTCGTTCATGCTCGCAACCCAGCGCGTGGCGCCGAACTCGCCGCAGTGGTTCAACACCGGCCTGCACTGGGCCTATGGCATCGATGGCCCCGGCCAGGGCCACTATTACGTCGATCCGTTCACTGGCAAGCTGACCAAGTCGAAGTCATCCTACGAACACCCGCAGCCGCACGCCTGCTTCATCCAGTCGGTCGCCGACGACCTCGTCAACGAGGGCGGCATCATGGACCTGTGGGTGCGCGAGGCGCGCCTGTTCAAATACGGTTCTGGCACCGGCTCGAACTTCTCGCATCTGCGCGGCGAAGGTGAAAAGCTGTCGGGCGGCGGCCGTTCGTCCGGCCTGATGAGCTTCCTCAAGATCGGCGACCGCGCAGCCGGCGCCATCAAGTCGGGCGGCACCACCCGCCGTGCCGCCAAGATGGTGGTGGTTGACGCCGACCACCCCGATATCGAGGCCTATATCGACTGGAAGGTGAAGGAAGAGCAGAAGGTGGCGGCTCTCGTCACCGGCTCCAAGATCGTGCGCCAGCACCTCAGCAAGATCATGGCGGCCTGCGTCAACTGCGAAGGCCAGGATGACGACTGCTTCGACCCGGCGATCAACACGGCGCTGAAGCGCGAGATCAAGGCCGCCAAGAAGAACGCGGTGCCGGAGAACTACATCTACCGCGTCATCCAGTTCGCCAAGCAGGGCTACACCTCGATCGAGTTCAAGACCTACGACACCGACTGGGATTCGGAAGCCTATCTCACCGTTTCGGGCCAGAACTCCAACAACTCGGTCTCGCTCAAGGACGACTTCCTGCGCGCTGTCGAGACCGACGGCGAATGGCACCTGACAGCCCGCAAGGACGGCAAGGTGCTGAAGACGCTGAAGGCGCGCGACCTCTGGGAGAAGATCGGCTACGCCGCCTGGGCCTCGGCAGATCCCGGCCTGCACTTCAACACCACGATGAACGACTGGCACACCTGCGCTTCGGCGGGCGCCATCCGCGCGTCGAACCCGTGCTCGGAGTACATGTTCCTCGACGACACGGCCTGCAACCTCGCCTCGATCAACCTTTTGCCCTACCGCATGGTGTCAGGCGACATCGACATCGCGGCCTATGAGCACACCGTTCGCCTGTGGACGATGGTGCTCGAAATCTCGGTGATGATGGCGCAGTTCCCGTCCAAGGAAATCGCCAAGCTGTCCTACGAGTACCGCACGCTCGGCCTCGGCTATGCCAATATCGGCGGCCTGCTGATGACCTCGGGCATTCCCTACGACTCCGAAGAGGGCCGCGCCATCTGCGGCGCCCTGACCGCGATCATGACGGGTGTGGCATACGCAACGTCCGCCGAGATGGCCTCCGAACTGGGCGCTTTCCCCGACTACGAGCGCAATGCCGCAAACATGCTGCGCGTCATGCGCAACCACCGCCGCGCCGCCTATGGCGAGGCGGCCGGCTACGAGCAGCTTTCGGTCAATCCGGTGCCGCTGGTCGCCTCCGACCTCAAGCAGCTGGACCTGGTGAGCCACGCCCGCGCCGCCTGGGATCTGGCCATCGAGCTTGGCGAGAAGCACGGCTACCGCAACGCCCAGGCAACCGTGATCGCGCCAACCGGCACGATCGGCCTGGTCATGGATTGCGACACGACAGGCATCGAGCCCGACTTCGCGCTGGTCAAGTTCAAGAAGCTCGCCGGCGGCGGCTACTTCAAGATCATCAACCGCGCCGTGCCGGAAGCCTTGCGCACGCTGGGCTACACCGAGGCGCAGATCGCCGAGATCGAAGCCTATGCCGTCGGCCACGGCAACCTCAACCAGGCGTCGGGCATCAACCCGTCGACGCTGAAGGCCAAGGGCTTCACCGACGAGAAGATCGAGACGCTGAACGCTGCGCTGAAGAGCGCCTTCGACATCAAGTTCGTGTTCAACAAGTGGACGCTGGGCGAAGACTTCTGCAAGGACGTGCTCGGCTTCACCGACGCGCAGCTCGACGACTTCGCGTTCGAGATGCTGCCGGCGCTGAGCTTCTCCAAGAAAGACATCGAGGCGGCCAACATCCACGTCTGCGGTGCGATGACCCTCGAGGGAGCACCGTTCCTGAAGGACGAGCACCTGCCCGTCTTCGATTGCGCCAATCCGTGCGGCAAGATCGGCAAGCGCTATCTCTCGGTCGACAGCCACATCCTGATGATGGCCGCCGCCCAGCCGTTCATCTCCGGCGCCATCTCCAAGACCATCAACATGCCCAACGAGGCGACGGTCGAGGATTGCAAGAGCGCCTACATGCTGTCGTGGAAGCTGGCCCTCAAGGCCAACGCGCTCTACCGCGACGGCTCCAAGCTGTCGCAGCCGCTCAACGCCTCGCTGATATCGGATGAGGACGAGGACGAAGACGAGGCCGTCGAGGCCTTGATCGCCGCCCCTGCCGCCGCCAAGGCTGTGCAGGTCACCGAAAAGATCGTCGAGCGTGTCATCGAACGGCTCTACCGCGAGCGCGAGAAGCTGCCGAACCGCCGCAAGGGCTACACCCAGAAGGCCGTCGTCGGCGGCCACAAGGTCTATCTCCGCACCGGCGAGTTCGACGACGGCCGCCTGGGCGAGATCTTCATCGACATGCACAAGGAAGGCGCCGCCTTCCGCGCGATGATGAACAATTTCGCCATCTCGATCTCGCTCGGCCTGCAGTACGGCGTGCCGCTCGACGAATATGTCGAGGCCTTCACCTTCACCAAGTTCGAGCCGGCCGGCATGGTCATCGGCAACGATGCCATCAAGAACGCCACCTCGATCCTCGACTACGTCTTCCGCGAGCTCGCCGTCAGCTATCTCGGCCGCCACGACCTCGCCCATGTCGACCAGTCGGATTTCGACAAGACGGCTCTCGGCAAGGGCATCACCGAAGGCAAGGCCCTGCCCTTCTCCAAGGGCCTGACCCGCGGCGCCTCCCCGCTCAAGGTCGTCTCCGGCGTCGCCGGCAACGATCCCAAGGGCTCGGCAGCTGCAAGCCCGGCGCGCAGCACCCCGGTGACCGCCTTCTCCGGCTCCAATGTGCTGTCGCTCGCGCCAAAGGCCACCGCCTCGGCCGAGGCGTCGACCGCCTACAAGCGCGACTACGAGGAACGCGCCAAGGAACTGGCCGAGGAGATCACCATCGAGGAGACGACGGAGGAAACGGTCACGACATCGCTGTTCACCGACGCCGCCGCCAACGAGGCGGCCGAGGCCAAGAAGCTGGCCGCCGACCGCCGCGCCAAGTCGATGCTGCAGGGCTACACCGGCAATTCCTGCTCGGAGTGCCAGAACTTCACCATGGTCCGCAACGGCACCTGCGAGAAGTGCGACACCTGTGGCGCGACGAGCGGGTGTAGTTGAGGGTAGCCCGTCTGGGCAATAACAATGAACAATAGGCCGCCTCACGGCGGCCTATTTTCTTATGAAGCTTGATTATGACGAGGCGAACGCCTCACGCCTCGTCATACTAGGGCGGAGCAGGAACGCAGCGACATCGCGAAGACCCTAGTATCCATGCCGTGACATTGCGGCAATGCTCAAGCGGTCCAGAACGCGCCCATCTTCCCCGCCTCGCATTCCTCACCCTCACGGCATGGATCCTCGGGTCAAGCCCGAGGATGACGAACGCTGGGACGGCTAATCTCGACGTTTAGCGATTTGCGGCGAGTCGCCAGAATTGAAGATCGGGGGCAGCTCCCCACCCCTTCGTCATCCTAGGGCGGAGCAGGAGCGCAGCGACATCGCGGAGCCCCTAGGATCCATGCCGTGACATTGCGGCAATGCTCAAGCGGTCCAGAACGCGCCCATCTTCCCCGCCTCGCATTCCTCACCCTCACGGCATGGATCCTCGGGTCAAGCCCGAGGATGACGAACGCTGGGACGGCTAATCTCGACGTTTAGCGATTTGCGGCGAGTCGCCAGAATTGAAGATCGGGGGCAGCTCCCCACCCCTTCGTCATCCTAGGGCGGAGCAGGAGCGCAGCGACATCGCGGAGCCCCTAGGATCCATGCCGTGACATTGCGGCAATGCTCAAGCGGTCCAGAACGCGCCCATCTTCCCCGCCTCGCATTCCTCACCCTCACGGCATGGATCCTCGGGTCAAGCCCGAGGATGACGAACGCTGGGACGGCGGCAGCTAATCTCGACGTTTAGCGATTTGCGGAGAGTCGCCAGAATTGAAGATCGGGGGCGGCTCCCCACCCCTTCGTCATCCTAGGGCGGAGCAGGAGCGCAGCGACGTCGCGAAGACCCTAGAATCCATGCCGTGACAGGCAATGCTCAAGCGGTCCAGAACGCGCCCACCTTCCCTGCCGCGCATTCCTCACCCTCACGGCATTCATCCTCGGGTCAAGCCCGAGGATGACGATGCGGAGAGGCCTCGGCAACCGGGCTCACCACCCAAGTCCGCGAAACAGCTCGTGCCACTCGGGATTGGTCTTCTCGATCAACTCGATCTTCCAATTGCGTGGCCATCACTTCAGCGACTTCTCGCGCTGGATGGCGTCGCGGATGTCGAAATGCTCCTCGTACCAGACGAGGCGATGAACGCCGTAGCGCGCGGTGAATCCAGTGCCCGCGCCAGACTTGTGTTCGGGCAAACGACGCGCGAGATCGTTCGTCACCCCGATGTAGATTGTACCGCCCTTCTGGCTGGCGGTCATGTAGACATATCCGGTCATGACGAGAGACTAGTCGCGGCAAAGTTGCACGCAAGCTCTACCGAACCTGCTGACGTCCCTTCCCTAAACCCTTGGGATTCATTGCCGTGACATTCCGGCAATGCTCAAGCGGTCCAGAACGCGCCCATCTTCCCCGCCTCGCATTCCTCACACTCACGGCATAGATCCTCGGGTCAAGCCTCTGGGATGACGAACGCCGGGACGGCGGCAGCTAAAATTCGAAGGTAGCGATTGGCGGAAGCGGAACCATCCGCAACTGCCGACGGCGCTCCTTGCACCCTCTCCGATCAGCGCGCCCCATTCATCATCCTAGGAGCCGGAGCGCAGCGACGTCGCGGCGACCCAACGTTGCGAACGCAGAGATCATAAGGCATGGACCCGCCCCCAAGGCGAAGACCGGCCATGGCATCGGTGTCGCCATCCTGTGCCATGCCCGGATCGAGCTCACCTCCAAGGCTCCATCAGACGAACAAGCTACAGCCACCCATCCAATGAGCCAATTGTCTGGGTCACTCCTAGCGCAAAGTAGATTCGAACTTGGGAAGGTGGGGTAGTGCGCCGGCGCGATCCCGCAAATCCCAGGTGTGAGTATTGCGTCGGCTGCCCCACCCCAACGCCCACCGCGCAATGCAGACGGCCCTACTTGGCTGAGTCCAAGCGGGCCGTTCTTGCGAGCGCTCAACCTCATCCTGGCTGATGGTTTGAGCGCGCAGTTCCCGTCATCCTGGCGCGGAGCAGGAGCGCCGCGACCTCGCCAAGCCCCCGGGATCCGGCACGCCCTCAGCAGCGCCTCACCCCGCCACGCCGCGCGCAGCGTTTTGGGCCGCCCGCGCTCTGGTCCGCCACCGCCGGGCCGGCGTCCGCGTCCGTGATGCCGTAGCGCTTGTAGAAGGCGGCGTTGTCGCGCTCGATCTGCTCGCGCATCAGCTTGTCGTGGCGGATCATCATCGCGTCGCGCGCGGCCCTGCCCGCCGTCGTGGTGACGAGACTGCCCGCGCCCATCGGGATCATCGAGGCCGCAGCGCCCGCCACGCCTTGCGCGGTGCCGAGCGCCGTCGCCTCCGCCATCATCTGTTTTTCAAGCTTGCGCGTGTCGTCGGAATAGTCGGGGCCGGCGAAATTCGATTCCTGCGTCGTCGAGCAGGCGGCCAACGCCAACGACAAAGCAACGGCCTGCGCCACCGATCTTGCCTTTGCTGGATACCTTGCCTTGCCGGCCATTGGCCAACCTCCCTCGCGAGCCGGCACTGCCGACGCATGGCAGGCTTCCCCGCCGCAAGGCACCTCTATGCCTGCGCGGCGCTACAGTCTTGGACGCGACGGAAATCAACCATGCCTGAGAGGAACACGCGCTGGGGCGCGCAAGGAACAAGGCAGCGCATCGGCGCGCCTGAAGCTTTGCTGCAATCGGTACGAGCGATGCGGCCCGCCAGCTAGAGATGGACGGATCCGGGGCCGTTGCTGGCCTGCGCGTCGGCGGTCGGCTCCGCCTCGGGCCGGTCCTGGACGAACTGGCCGGCTTCAGGCAAAGGACCCAGCCAATGTTCGCGTCTCGTCGTCCAGAGCTCGTACTCAGGGGCAAGGCCGGTCGGAACCTCATCCAGGCTGCCAATCGGAACCTCGGCCTCGCCTTCGCTCAGCCATGCGACCCGGCCGCCGCAGGTCGTGCAGAAGCTGCGGTTGGCATAGGTGCTGGTGTAGCCGCTTTCCTGGTCATAGGCCTCGATCGGCCAAACGGCATAGGCGGCATAAGGGGCGCCGCTGCTCTTCCTGCAGTCGGCGCAGTGGCAAAGGCCGACGCGAAGCGGCTGACCGCTCACGCGGAACGTCACGCCGCGGCAGAGACAGCTTCCCGAGCGGATTGGCGCCGCAGCATGGTCGGACATGGCAGATCTCCTTTGCAAAATAACGGCCGCACTTGCCGGTTCGTTCCAAAGTCCAGGAGACTGTTTTTAGCACACCAGGGAGCGGCGTGGATGCAACGCAGGGCCAGGCAGCGGGACAGTGGCAGAACCCAGCGCAGAGGTAAGAACGCTATTCGCAGAGGTGAGCGACCATCTCCAACTGCATGGCGGGATCAAAAGGACCATCAAAAGGTGCGACCGCACGCAACTCCGCTGCCGGTGCTGAAGTGGCAAGCCGCAACGCGGCCTCGATGGCGCAGCGCCTTGCAGCGCTGCGCATCTCGCGTGGCTCAGATCGCCGCCGCTGCCTTGATCCCGGCATTCGGGATGTGGATGTCGATTTCCAACGTCGAGGTGGTCGAGCCGCGATCCATGGTGATCTTGACGTCGTCCTGGCTGATCTGGACGTGCTTGGCGATCACCGCGATGATCTCCTCGCGCAGCACCGCGACGAGATCGGGCTGGTTGCGGTTGTTGCGTTCGTAGGCGAGCAGCACCTGCAGCCGCTCGCGCGCCACCGGTGCACTGCCGCCACGCTTGAAGAAGTCGAGCAGTTTCATGCCACCCTCCTTCCCAGAAGACGGTTAAGGAGACCTTTCTTCTCGACCGGCGTGACCATCGGCACGTCCTCGCCCTGCAGCCGCTTGGCAGCATCCGCATAGGCGCGGGCGGCGGCGTTGGCCGGCTCGTTCAGCGTCACGGGCGAACCGACATTGGAGGCACGCAGCACGCCCTGGCTCTCGGGGATGATGCCGAGCAGCGGTACCGACAGGATCTCCAGCACATCCTCGATGCTCAGCATTTCGCCGCGCGCGGCGCGTCCGGCGTCGTAGCGGGTGACAAGCACGTGCTTGGTGACGTTTTCGCCCTGCTCAGCCTTCAGCGTCTTCGAATCGAGCAGGCCGATGATGCGGTCGGAATCGCGCACCGAGCTCACTTCCGGATTGGTGACGATCACCGCCTCGTCGGCGAAGCGCATCGCAAGCTGGGCGCCGCGCTCGATGCCGGCCGGGCTGTCGCACAGCACGTAATCGAACTTTTCGCGCAGCGTGGCGATGACGCCGGCGACGCCCTCTTCGGTCAGCGCGTCCTTGTCGCGGGTTTGCGAGGCCGGCAGCAGGAACAGCGATTCGACGCGCTTGTCGCGGATCAGCGCCTGCGCCAGCTTGGCCTGGCCCTGGGTGACGTTGACGAGGTCGAAGACGACGCGGCGCTCGGCGCCCATCACCAGGTCAAGGTTGCGCAGGCCGACGTCGAAGTCGATCAGCACCACCTTCTTGCCGGACTGGGCCAGCACGGCACCGAGGGCGGCCGTCGAGGTCGTCTTGCCGACGCCGCCCTTGCCAGATGTGACGACCACTACCTTGCCCATTTTGTTGTCTCCGTTTGTCAATTGAGGGTCGCGACCTGAATGGCGTTGTCGTCCAAGTGAACCTGGATCGCCTTGCCATGCATCGCAGGCTCCATGTCCTCGGCGGTGCGGTACCAGCCGTCGACGGCCAAGAGCTCGGCCTCGTTGCGGCGGCAGAAGATGCGGGCGCTGCGGTCGCCCCAGGCGCCGGCGAAGGCGCGGCCGCGCAGCGTGCCGTAGACGTGGATGGAGCCGGCGGCGAGTATCTCGGAGCCGAAGCTCGCCGACCCCATCACGATCACGTCGCCATGCGGATTGACGATCGACTGGCCGGAGCGCACGGGCTGGTCGACGATCAGCGTGTTCGACGCCCGCTTAGGCGCCTCCAGCGGCTGCTCGACCTTTTCCACCGGCTCGGCTTCGTGCTGCGCCTCCTCGACAAGCGTCTTCTTGGCGCCGGCAAGCACCGGCGGCAGGTCCGGCCCGAGCGAATCGACATAACCGGCCTCGATGGCATAAGTCCTGATCCCGCGCGCCGCGATCTGCGCCACCAGCGCGCCGATTTCGCCGACCTCGGGCCGCAGCGTATTCAGGTCGAGCACCACCGGCCGACCGTTGAAAAACCCCGGAGAATTCTCGATCCAGCGGTCTAGATCCTGCAGCCATTGCTCAAGCGGTGCCTCGGGCACAAGCGCGAAGGCGACAAACGAACGGGCGCGGAAGCGGATGGATTTGTTCTGCATGGGGAACGCAAATCAGGAGGCGGATACAAAGAGGGTCGCGGTGTAGGCGATGGTGAACGAAACGTAAACCGCAATTTGCCTTACACAGTGCAATACGCGCCTTGTGTTTCGTCCGCGCGACGGAAGCAGCCCCAGGCTGACAGCAGACCTCGTGCCATTGGGCCTTTCAACGGCCTGCCACTGCCGTTTAGCTCACTGAGGAAAAAGACGGCGGGGCGTCGATGACGACACGTGAAGACCTGCCCGGCGCACACCAAGGCGCCCGAAAATCCCCTCCCTGGCCGGCCCGGATGCGTGAATTGCAACGAAAATGACCCGACAAGAACAATACCAGTTTAACACCTGAAAAAAATTCAGCATAAAGAGCCATCTTTTGGAAGGTGGCTCCATGGGCGATCAGGCAATCCTCGACTTCCTGGCGAAGGCGCTTTCAGGCGAAAGCGGCGAACCGCTGTACCGCCGCCTGGAGGACGCAATCAAGCAAGCGATCGCTTCGGGCCAGCTCAAGCGGGCGGCCGTGATCCCCAGCGAACGCGCGCTTTGCGAGGCAATTGGGATCTCGCGGGTGACAGTGCGCAAATCGATCGACGGGCTGGTCTCGGATGGCCTGCTCGACCGCCGCCAGGGCGCCAAGACCGTGGTCTCCTCGCGCCTGGAAAAATCGCTGGCGACGATGACCAGCTTTTCCGAAGACATGCGATCGCGTGGGCTGGAACCTGGCTGCGTGTGGATTTCACGCGAGATTTCGCGGCCGTCACCGGCGGAAATGATGGCCCTGGGCATATCCAGCAGCGAAAAGATCGTGCGCCTTCGCCGCTTGCGTACGGCTGACAACACCCCGATCGCCATCGAAACCGCAACATTGCCTGCCCGTTTCGTGCCCGACCCGCAGGCCATACAGGCCTCGCTCTACGAATATCTCGAGGCCACCGGCGCCCTGCCCGTCCGTTCGCTGCAGCGCATGCAGGCCAAGCCCGCGAGCGAAGAGGAACGACGGTTGCTGGGCACGCCCGACGATGCCAGCCTGCTCATCATGGAGCGCCGCTGCTTCCTCGCCGACGACCAGATCGTCGAGTTCACCCAGACCAAATATCGCGGCGATATCTACGACTTCGTCATCGAACTGATACGATAATACCAGTTTAACGCCTGTTGCAATCTGGTCTTATGCTGCTACCGTCGAGGCATCACAGGAGATGCATGGCGTGCCGCTTGATATCCAAGCCCTCAACAATGGTTTGATCGTTTCGTGCCAGCCGGTAAAGGGCGGCGCGATGGACAATGCGGCGATGGTCGTCGGCTTCGCCCTCGCCGCGATCGACGGCGGCGCCGCGGGCCTGCGCATCGAGTCGGCCGAATATGTCGCAGCCGTCCGCCAGGCGACCGACAAGCCGGTCATCGGCCTCATCAAGCGCGACCTGGACGACAGTCCGGTGCGCATCACCCCCTGGCTCGAAGACGTCGACGCGCTCGCCAATGCCGGCGCCGACATCATCGCCTACGACGCGACGCAACGTACCCGCCCCATCGACACCAAAACTCTCGTCGAACGCATCCATGCGCATGGCCGCACCGCGATGGCCGACTGCTCAATCATCTCCGACGCCGTGCAGGCTTTGGCCGAAGGCGCCGAAATCGTTGGTTCGACCCTCGCCGGCTACACCGGGCCGCTCGAGCCGACAAAACCGGATTTCAACCTGATCGCCGCGATGCGCCAATTGACGGAGAATGTTGTCGCCGAAGGCAATGTGCGCACGCCTGTCCTGGCGCAGCAGGCGTTGGCCTCGGGTGCGTCGATGGTCGTCGTCGGCTCCGCGATCACCCGGCCCGAATATGTGACGGCCTGGTTCCGCTCGGCGCTCGACGAAACCATGGCCAAGGCGGGAGCCTGATCGCCATGACGCGTCCCGACACCGTTCTGGCACTCGACATCGGCGGCACCAAGATGCTCGCCGCCCTGGTGCGTGGCGACGCCGTGGTCGAGACGTTCAAGATGCCGACGCCACGCGGAGGCGACCCCGAGCAGTGGCTGACCGCACTGTTCGACGCGATTTCAGGCTGGAAGGGCCGCTACGACACGGTCGGCGTGGCTGTCACCGGCATCATCGACGATGGCTGCTGGTCGCCGCTGAACCGCAAGACCCTCGACATTCCCGAGCGCTTTCCTCTTGTCGCAACCGTCAAGCGGCTTTCCGGCAGCAACGCGGTGTTTGCGGCCAACGATGCGCAGGCGGCAGCCTGGGGCGAATACTGCTTCGGCGCCGGCGCGCAGGAAAACTTGGTGTTCCTGACGATCTCGACCGGCATCGGCGGCGGCATCGTCGTCAACGGCAGCCTGCTCGGCGGGCTCGGCGGCCATTTCGGCCTGCTCCGCAGCCTCGACGAAGATGCAGGCGTGCTCGAGGACCACGTCTCCGGCAACTGGATCGCAGCGCAGGCCGCGCCGCATCAGGCGGGAGCCAGCGCGCGCGAAGTTTTTGCGGCATCCGCCGCAGGCCAAGGCTGGGCCGCGGACATCATCCAGGCATCGGCGCGCCAGACGGCGCTGTTGTGCCGAAACATCAAGCTCATGCTCGACCCTGCCCGCATCGTCATCGGCGGCGGCATCGGTCTGGCGCCGGGCTATCTCGAATCCGTGCGAAAGGCTCTGGGAAGCCTGCCGCCACGGCTCACCCCGCAGCTTCACGCCGCAGCCCTCACCGAGAGCGCTGGCGTCGTGGGAATTGCGGATCTCGCAAAACGTCAGAGTTAACTTGGAGGGAGAACGAAAAATGACATTCGCGAACATGAGGAAAGGCGGCCTGCTGGCGCTCGCCGTTGCCAGCCTGCTGGCAAGCCCCGCATTCGCCAAGGTGACCGTGCTGGGCTGGCCCGGCGGTCCCGAGGAAACCGCGCTGCGCGCCGCGGCCGACGCCTATAACGCCAAGCCCGATGTCGCCGAGAACGACAAGGTCGAGCTGTTGTTCTTCAACCGCGACGGCTTCTGGGACAAGGTCCAGGCGGATCTCGCCGCCGGCACCACGGCCTTCGACGCCAACCTGCTGGCGACCTACTCCATTGGCCGCTATGCGCCATTCATGGAGCCGGTCGAACTGTCGGACGAAGCCAAGGCCGTCTATGGCGACTCCGTGCTGAAGACCATGCAGTACGAAGGCAAGCAGTACGGCGTGCCGACCGACCTTTCGGCGCACTTCATGTACTACCGCAACGACCTGATCGACGCCCTGCTCAAGGACGACGCGGCCAAGGCCAAATTCGCGGAAATTTCCGAAAAGCACCTCGGCAAGAAGCTCGAGCCGAAAACCCCGGACGAGTGGACCTGGGACGACTACGCGGCGACCGCGCTGTACTTCACCCAGGCCGTCAACCCCGACAGCCCGACCCGCTACGGCACCGTCCTGCAGCTCAAGAACCTGCTGTTCAACATGATGGTGTTCCAGTCGCTACCGCGGGCCTATGGCGCCAACTGGATGGACGACAGCGGCAAGATCACCGTCAATTCCGACGCCTACCGCAAGGGCCTCGAGACCTACAAGCTGCTCTATGACGCCGGCGCCACCCCACGCGACTCGCTGTCTTACGAGTTCGCCGAAGCCAACGCGGCTTTCGCCTCCGGCCAGGTCGCAGCGATGATGCAGTGGAACGCTGCTGCCTCTGACCTGACCTCGAAGGACAAGTCGCCGGCTGTCGCCGAGGTCACCGAGACCGTCGCCCCGCCCACCGGACCCGAGGGTCGTTTCACCCACATCCACGGCCTCGGCTTCGGCCTCAACAAGAACGCCGAGAACAAGGAAGGCGCCAAGGCCTTCATCAAGTGGCTGTCGTCGAAGGACGCAGCGCTGATCTACGCCAGGAACAGCGGCGCGCCGGCGCTGACGCCCGACGTCGTCAAGGAGGTTGCCACCGAGCGGCCGGACCTGGTCAAGCTCGGCGAGTTCGCCTCCAAATACGGCTACGTCATGAATGGCGGCACCTCGGCCAAGGCGCTCTCGGTCTACGAGCTCCAGGCCAAGGAGTTCACCGGCTACTGGTCGGGCGCGCAGTCGCTCGACGATGCGCTGAAGAACACCGAAGCTGGCATGACGGAACTGCTCAAGTAACGGACTGGCCGGTGGCGGCTCTTGCTGCCATCGGCCGTTCCCACAGGTTCAGGATTCGGCGCCTCCCCGCATTTCCCTTTCGCTGGAGCAGCGGGGGCACATTGATCGCCTCATGCGGGTCAGAGGCTGCGGATCCTGCCCTGTCGCATTGTCCGACGACGTCGCTGCCGGGTTCCGGCCAGCCACCCATGCTTCCTTGTGGAGCCAGCTGTAGATCGATTGATGACAACGATTTCGCAACGCGCCCCCTCGTCCGAATTCAAGCTGCTGGCGACGCCGCTGGTGGTTTTCCTACTGATGTTCCTTGGCTTCCCGGCCATCGTCAACCTCGTCTATTCGGTCTCGCAAGTCAGCTTCGAAAACCTGCGCAGCCCGCAGATAACCGGTTTTGCCAATTTCGCCGCCGTCTGGAACGACAGCGCGTTCTGGCAGGCCAGCTGGTTTTCGCTGCGCTTCGGCGTGCTGACGGCCTTGCTCGAATGCGCGCTCGGCCTGTTCCTCGCCATTTTCCTGTCGCCGCTGATCGAAAAGCGCAGCTGGCTGCTGGCGATCCTGATGCTGCCGCTGATGGTGGCGCCGGCGCTGGTCGGCCTGATGTATCGTCTCGTCCTGCACGAATTCGTCGGACCGGTGCCCTATTATCTCTGGGAGTATTTCGGCGCGAGCTTCTCGTTCCTCGGCCCGGCCTCCGCGTTCTGGACACTCATCGTCGTCGAGACCCTGCAGTGGACACCATTTGCGCTGCTGCTGTTCTACATGGCCTACCAGGCGATCCCCAAGGAGATCGTCGAGGCCTCCGCCATGGACGGCGCCCGCCGCCGCCACCGCCTGTGGTACATCGAGCTGCCGCTGATGGCGCCGACCATCGTGGTCGCCCTGCTCATCCGCTTCATCGACGGCTTCCGTGTCTTCGACAACGTCTACGTGCTGACCGGCAGTGGCCCCGGTGGCTCGACCGCCTCGCTGTCGATCTACATTTACGAAGCGTTCTTCAAGCAGGGCGCCATCGGCAAGGCAGTAGCGGCTTCGGTGATCCTGTTCGTCTTATCGTTCAGCGTGCTCTACGGCCTCAACTACATCGCCAATCGTCGTAAGGGAGCCCGCTGATGATTACGGCGCTTCGCTGGCTTGTCTTCGCCGTCGCGGCCATCGCGATGAACTTTCCGATCCTGGTGACGCTCTCGACCTCGTTCAAGAGCGCACGCGAGCTGTCGACCAATCCCGGGCTGTGGGTGCAGTCGCCAACGCTGGAGAACTACTTCGCCGTCTTCCAGGTTTCCGACCGGCTCAACATCTTCCTCTATCTGCTCAACAGCCTGGCGGTCGCCTCTCTCGGCACGGGCTTGGCCGTGGCGCTGGCGCTGCCGGCCGCCTATGCGATCGCGCGCGGCAAGGTCGGCGAAAGCACGCTTTTGCCGTTCATCGTCAATCTGCGCGCCGTGCCGCTGATCATCTTTGCAATCCCGCTCTACATGATGTTCCAGTGGCTGGCGCTGCTCGACACCCGCCTTGGGCTTGGGCTGATCCTGACCATCGTCAACCTGCCGCTCGCCCTGATCATCCTCGTCAACGCCATTCGCGACTTGCCTGGTGAGCTCGACGAGGCAGCATTGATGGACGGTGCGTCGCGCAGGCAAATCCTGTTGCGCGTCATTGCCCCCGTCTGCCGGCCGGCGATCGTCACCAGCCTGATCTTCGGTTTCATAACTGCATGGAACGAATTCCTGTTCGGCCTGATGCTGACGACGTCGAAGGCCGTGCCGATCACCGTCGGCGCCTCGTTCTTCTTCGCCGCCAGCGGCGGCGGCGTGCAGTGGGGCGTGGCTTCCGCCGTGATGATCGTCGGCGCGCTGCCGCCGATGCTGCTCGGCCTCGTCATGTATCGACAGATCAGCGGCTCGATGACTGCCGGCGCGGTCAAGGGCTGAACGCAGAACGGCCCGAAGGGTCTCAGGACCTTCGGCGGCACGCTGTGCACAACAAAGAGCTTCTGGAGGTTCCATGGGTACGATTTCACTCACCAAGGCCGGCAAACGTTATGGCGGCACGGAGATCATCAAGGATCTCGACCTCGAAATCGCCCGTGGCGAGTTCGTCGTCATCGTCGGCCCATCAGGGTGTGGCAAATCCACCTTGCTGCGGATGATCGCCGGCCTCGAGGAGACGACCTCGGGCCAGATCATCATCGACGGCAAGGACGTGACCAGAGCCGCCCCGGTCGACCGCCAGCTGGCGATGGTCTTCCAGTCCTATGCGCTCTACCCGCATATGACCGTGCGCCAGAACATGGGCTTCGGCCTGAAGCTGGCGAAACTGCCTGCCGCGCAAATCAAGGCCAAGGTGGACGCCGCCGCCGAGACGCTGAAGCTCACGCCATTGCTCGACCGCTACCCCAGGCAACTCTCGGGCGGCCAGCGCCAACGCGTCGCCATCGGCCGCGCCATCGTGCGCCAGCCGGTCGCCTTCCTGTTCGACGAGCCGCTGTCGAACCTCGACGCAGCGCTGCGCGTCGACATGCGGCTCGAGATCGCCAAGCTGCACCGCGCGCTCGATGCGACGATGATCTATGTCACCCACGACCAGGTCGAGGCGATGACGCTCGCCGACCGCATCGTCGTGCTCAAAGAAGGGCGCGTCATGCAGCACGGCAGCCCGCACGAACTCTATGAGCGTCCCGCCAACCTGTTCGTCGCGCAGTTCATCGGCAGCCCCAAGATGAACGTCCTGCCGTGCAGCCGCAGCGGCGACGCCACGCTCGACCTGTCGGGCGAAGGCACCGTCGACCTGCGTCTCGCGAACGGAACGGCGCCGACCCAGCTTGGAGCGCGTCCGGAGCATCTCACCCTGGTCGCGCCCGCCGACGGCCATTGCCGCGGCACCGTGGAAGCCGCCGAATATCTCGGCGGCACCACAAGCGTGTTCGTGCGTAACGACAGACTGGGATTGATCAACGTGAACGCGCCAGCCGACACGCCTGCCAGCATCGGCGAGACTGTCGGCATCAGGATCGACACGACCCGTTCGACGCTGTTCGATACCAACGGCTCGGCGATCGCCCGCGCGGCCTGAAGCCTGGGCTCAGGCTGGCGCTGCTTCGGAAAACCGCGGCAGACCGTCATCCAGCTTGAGCCACGGCTGACGCGACGAGATCCAGATGTGCATGGTCGGCCGGAATTGCTCGGGATCGTCGAGCGATCCAGACGTCACGGCCAGCACGCCCGCGCTTTCGCGCCCTGAAAAGACGGTCGTGCCACATTCCGGGCAGAAGCCGCGCTGGACGTTGGGCGAAGAGTTCGCAGTCTTGAAAGGGCCGCTCAGCGAAACAGCCTCGGCGCGAAACATCAGCCGGGCGTTGAAGGCAGCGCCTATCGCCTTCTGGCAGCTATGGCAGTGGCAGATGCGCTCGTTGACGGGCGCACCGACAGCCACGTAGCGGACGGCCCCGCACATGCATCCACCTTCGTACTGCATCGACATGTTTCCCTCGCCTGGTTGCGAAACCGGGCATAGGGAGGCCAAGAAGCGTTGTCGAGGGGATTCGAATGGCCGATGGCCAACAGGCCCGGCACGGCCGCAACTCCAGCGGCGCGCCGGGCAATTTCTGTCAAGCGCAAGCGGAAGGGCCGCACCAGCTTGGCGCTGCACGATAGGGGATGCGGCTGCGCATCACCCCCGGGCGGGCGCTGGCCGCCGTCGTTACCTGTCGCGCCAGAAGACGGATGTCGTCCGCTGTGTAGCCGTCACGCTCCATCAGCGTGAGGATCATCGGTTCGCGCAGCAATTCTTCAAGCGTCAGTTCTGGCTGATCGACCATTGTCGCCTCCTTTCATGACCTTTTCGACTGGCGGCACCATAGCTGCCGAGCATGACCGGCTGATGGCATTTGGATGACACCAAACAGGCAATATCTCGTCCGGCCAACTATCCGCCCGGACGCGCTTTCCCGCAGGAGGCTGCGCTTACCAGCTGATGCGAGCCTGCGGCATGCCATACATAAGCCGCGAAAACTCGTCGCCGGTGACATGCACCAGTGTGCGGTGGTCGCCGCCTTCGAAGTAGATATCGCTGCCGCGCCGCAACTGCTCGTCGATCACGCAGGCGACGCGATACGGAACGCCAAGGATCGGCACGGCGCCCTCATCGCAATCGGGAAATAGCGAACTTGCCTCTTCCTCACTTGCGAGCTGGACCTTGTCGCCGATGATCTCGCGCATGCGAGCCAGGTCGACATGGCGCGATGCCGGCAGGACCACCAGCACATAGCCATCGTCCCATTTGAGCACCACGCCCTTGGCCAGCGCGTTGCCGGGTACGTGGCTCGCCTCCGCCGTCATCATCGAGCACCCGGTGCGCGCATGCTTTGCGGCATCGTAGCGGATGTGGTTGTCTTCGAGATATTCCTGCATTGTCAACGCGATAGCCATGACCGTCTTCCTCCCGCGGGATGCGTCAGGTGCATATGCGGCCGGGCCTGGCGATAATGGAAGCGACGCATGGCGGACAGTTCCAGGACTGACTGCCGCACCACGAACACCTCGTGCCGGTCTCCGGCTGTTCGCTGCATCGAAGCCCCGAACGGGCACATTTCGAGAGCCGTTGGAAGATACACTTTCCGGTGCCCGCCAGCAACAAAAGATGCCGCCGCCTGACCCGAATTGGGACAGGCGGCGATCATCATGCCGGGCGCGCAGCAGGCCAACAAGCGTGGCGGCACGGCAAAAGCACGCGCCACGCATTTGGCCGCGGCGGCGGGAACGCGTGATCGATCAGATCGTCCTGGCAAGGGCTTCGAGCTGTTCGGTGCATTGGCCCCAGCCCTCGTGAAAGCCCATCTTTTCGTGCGCTTGCTTGTCTTCGAGCGTCCAATGCCTGGCGCGCGCCGTGTATCTGGTCTTGCCGCCGCCAGCGTCCTCGAAGGTCAGTTCGACAGCCATGAACGGTTTCTCGGACGGCTTCCACGCTTCGGTGAAGGCGTCGGTGAAGACCAGTTTCTCGTTCGGCACCACCTCGAGATAGATGCCGGCATTGGGGTAGTCGATGCCTTCGGGGCTGCGCATGACGACCATGCTGCTTCCACCTGGGCGAACGTCGAGCCTGGCGCTGGACGTCGTCCAGGGCAGCGGTGCAAACCACCTGGGCAGCAACTGGGCGTCGGTCCAGGCGCGATAGACCTTCTCGCGCGGAGCGTCGATGATACGGGCAAGCACCAGTTCGCGTTCGCTCAAGGGGGCGGCTTCAACAATCGTGGTCATTCGTGGTCTCCCAAAAGATCAGTTTCCGGACCTAGGACGAGCGGCATGTGCCGCACCCGACACTGCGACGTGAAAAAACTTCGAAATCAATGGCGGCGGGCATGAACGAGATAGGCGTCGATCTCGGCCTCGCCCAGCCATCTGGCGGCTTCGAGGCGATGAAGCCCCTCGATCAGCACATATCTCTTGCCGTCGTGACGAACCTGGATCGGCATCTTCATGCCGTTTTCGAGGATGTCCTCGGCAAGATGCCGGACGGTTTCCGGATGCAGGGTCTTCTTGCGGGCCGCTGGAACGTAAATGTCCTTGAGCGGTATCTTCTGGATCCTGAGCATGATGGCTTCCGGCTGTGGAAGTACAGCATGCCGTAGATAAGGCGTTTTGCTTATGCGGCCAATGGGCTGATACGGCAGCGGCCGCATCAAGGCTTCTTTTTCGCCGCCCGACGCTTGGCGTCGTCGATCATCATGTTGGCGAGTTGCATGCGCACCATGGCGCGCTGGCGCAGATGCGGCGCGACACGGTCCGGATGGTTGGCCAAAGCGAAACTGCGCCGCATCCTGGCGAGGTCGCCAGGATGCGCCTCGGCAATGCCGAGTTCGGCTGCAATCTCCGCTGGATCGATGGACGGCGCCGCCGGCTCCTCGGCGGCTACGGTTTCGGGCTGCGCCTTGACCATATCGAGCAGCGACACGAACTCGTCTTCCAGATCGGCCCCGGCCTCGCGATATTCGGCGGCAACAGTTTCGCCGGCGACGCGGATGCGGCCCGAATGCAGCTCCTCGGCTACGGCGAGGTAGTCGAACGGGATGGTGGGAGCCGGCGCAATATCGCCAAGCTCCGACGCGACGATCAGATCATCGAGCAGCGAAGCAAAGTCGCGATTGGTTCCTGGGCCCACGCAAGCTACTCCGAACGAAGCGTATGATACGGCAAAAACTGCCAGAACATAGCCAGGGGCGGTTAAGAATCGCTTCGCGAAACTGGCCACATCTTACGGTTTCCTCGGCCAAATCAGCGAAGTCTCGCACGAAAACCGCAAGCGCATGGCAGGCATGCTTATGCTGCACTGCACAATGAGCGTGGAATCACCTATATCGAAGCCTGGGAGGACAACAGGAGCCTGGATTATGGGGTTCTACACAGAACTGTTCGCCCGCCCGCGCCCGAAGGAACAGGCGCGCTATCGCGCCGCACTGGCATTGCTCAACGCCATGAGCAACGCCGACCGGTCCGACATCGGCATCAAGCCGGCCGATTTCCCCCGCATAGCGCGCGAAATGTCGACGCGTCAGGCGTGATGGCCGACGCGTCACTGCGCTGCCGCAATCGATGATGCATGATTGCGGCAGGCAGGAGATTCGCGATGAAGACGTATTCGACCACCGCAGCCATAGCCCTGGTCCTTTCGGGGCTGTGCGCGATCGAGGCAGTGGCCGCAGAACCTGCATATTTCGATAACCGCTCCGATGCGGCCGACGTCGTCCGCTCGCTCTACAATGCGATCAACCGCCAGGAATATGCCCGCGCCTGGGACTATTTCGGCGAGACCAAGCCTGCCAAGACTTTCCAGGACTTCGCCAAGGGCTACGAGACGACGGCGCGAGTTGACTTGGAGACCGGCCCTGTCAGCTCCGATGGCGCCGCCGGCAGCATCTTCTACAATGTTCCCGTCGCCATCCGCGCCGTCGGCACCGACGGCGCGGAAAGGGTCTTTGCCGGCTGCTATACCGCGCGCCAGGTCAACGCAGCCATTCAGGAGCCGCCCTTCACGCCGATCCAGCTGGAAAAGGGCACGTTGCAACCGGCCGAAGGCACGCTTGCCGATGCGCTGCCCAAGCAATGCGGCGACACGCCGCCGGTCGAGACCGATGCTGTCGCGGCCCACGCCAAGCAATTGTTCGCGCTCGATTATCAAGGGCAGTGCGACACCAGCGACGAGCGCGAGGACGCGGCACTCGCCTACTCCATCGCCTATCACAACAAATCCGACGCCGCCGACACGCCGGCGAGCGAGGCGCGGCTGTTCCGCTTCTTCTGCAACATGGCCGCCTACAACGAGAGCCACGTCTACTATCTGTGGACCGAAAGCGACGGACTCAGGCAGCAGCACTTCGCCACGCCCGAACTCGACATCCGCTACGAGAACGACAACTCCGAAGGCAAGGTCGAGAGCCTGAGCATCATCGGCTATCGCTCCGAAGCAGAGCTGGTCAACTCGGGCTTTGACGACAAGACGATGTCGGTCGCCTCGCATGCCAAGTGGCGCGGCGTCGGCGACGCGTCATCCGATGGGCTGTGGATCTTCCGCGACGGCGCGTTCTCGCTCATCAAGTACGACGTCGATGCGTCCTATGACGGCGAAATCAACCCCGAGACCGTGCTCGACTACCACACCGGGCCGTGAGCTACTTCGCCGCCAGCATCCAGTTGAGCGTCTGGCGCCAGTCGGTCATGCGGATCGGGGTGCCGTGCGTGCCCGTCTCGAAGCGGACGAAGCGCGCCGGGTAGCTTTTGTTCTTGGCGAGGATCGACCGGAAAAAGGCTTCCTGCTTGTCCGCGGGGAAAACCGGGTCCTTGCTGCCCTGCCCGAAGAAAACAGGCACCTTGGCGGCATAGGCCGGAGACTTGAGGAAGCCGTCGTCCCACAGCGAGCCGAGCAGCATCAGGCCGCCCAGTTGCCTTGCCGCCTTGGCGTCGCGCGCCAGTCCCCAGCACAGCTGACCGCCCATCGAGCCACAGGCAACAACGATCTTGGCGCCAGGCGACAGCGCCGCATAGTGGTCGATCAGGGCCGCCACCTCGGCGACGCCCCTGTCGCCGAAGTCGGAAAAGTCGGGCGACAGGTAGAGCCCGCCATTGGCAACCATCAGGTTCTTGATGCGGTTGAAGTTGCCGCCGAAAGTGAAATCGTCGACGCCCTGCTTGCGGCTGCCGCCCTGTCCGTGGAGATAGAGCACGATGACCGACGCGCCCTCCGACTTGCCGACAGCCACGTGGCGGATGTCGCCGGCGTCGGTCTTCAGCACCAGATCCTTTTGCGCCTTGCGGACGCCAGTGGAGACATATTTGCCCTGGACCCGGCGCTCCGGCACCTGGTCGCGCTCATTGATGTCGCGCATCTCCCGGTAGTCGACGACGCGGTATGTCTCCCCCTCCGACGACAGGATCGCAGGATAGGCGAAGAGATCGTCCTTGTAGGGCGCGAGGCTTTGGGCCTGGACGGGAGCAGCAACAAATGTGGCAAGGACAAGCGGCAGAACCAAGCGGCGCAAGCTGACCTGCAACCAAGCGTTCGAGGTTGCTCCCCTTGTGGCGGAGATGGCCGGCAGGCCAGTGGCCGGCGTGAAGGAATGCGATGTTGAATCGATCATGGTCAAGGGTTGGCTAGCCAATAGCCTGTTTGTCAATCCTGCAGCATTCCACCGGCCGTTTCGAGCGCCTCGGGCGTGTCGACATCGACGGCAGCCCCTGCCCCAATCTCGACGTCGATGACATCGATGCCTTCCGCCTCGACGAGATGACGCGCGCCGGTGTCGCCCTCGAGATGGGCAACGGCGGCGAACAGCGTCCGCGGCAGGATGACCGGGTTGCCGCGCTTGCCGTCGTGCGTGGCGCGGACGACGGCGCGGCCGTCGGCACGCTCGAAGGCTTCGATCAGCCGATCGAGATCGGCAGACAGCACCTCCGGCATGTCGCCGAGAACGATCAACGCGCCGGCGGCGTCATCAGGCAGCGCCGCCACGCCGGTCTTCAGCGAACCGGAAAGGCCGGCGGCGAAATCGGCATTGTGCACGAGCGGAATGTCGAGTCCGGCAAGCGCCACGGCGATCCGCGCGACCTGGTGCCCGGTGACAGCGACGGCTCCCCCCGCCTTCGACGCAAGCACGCGCTCGGCGGTGCGGCGCACCAGCGGCTTGCCCTGGAACAGCGCCATCAGCTTGTTGGGGCCTGCCATGCGGCTTGAGCGGCCGGCGGCCAAAAGCACGGCATGGACCTTGGGCATGGCGGGAATGGCCGGGAGATCGCGCGGCTGCGGTCGCGTCGGTATCTCCATCAGCAGGCCGCCCACCCCCATGGCGCCAATGTCGGCGGCGGTCACCTCCAGCCCTGAAATCAGCCGGTCGAGCACCCAGTCAAAGCCGTTCTCCTTGGGACTGCGGGCGCAGCCAGGCGCGCCGATCACCGCCGTCTCGCCGATGTGCCCCAGGACGAGCAGGTTGCCCGGATCGACAGGCATGCCGGATCGCGTGACCGTGCCACCTGCCGCACGAATGGCGGCTGGGATGACGTCGTCGAAATCGCTGAGCGCCGACGCGCCGAAGATCAGCAGCAAGTCGTGCTCACGGGCAAGCGCGCGCGCCGCATCGGCAACGACGTCTGCGTCGTGCGGCGTGCGCCGCTCGGCGATCAACCGGCTGCCGGAGCGGGCCAGGCGCTGCTCGGTCACGCGCAGCGTCTTGTCGAGAACGCTTGGCTTGACGCTGGGCAGCACCGTCTGGATGACGGCGACCCGCTTGGCGGTAAAAGGGCTCACGGCGAATATCTCGCGCGTGGCGCACAGTTCGACTGCCTTGTCGACGAGGCGTCCAGCCACGGCGAAGGGAATGATCTTCACCGTGGCGACCATCTGCCCCTGTTCGACCGTATCGTGGCGGGCCAGCGTCGCCACGGTGATTGCCGGGTCGATGGCGTTGATGGCGTCGACCAGGCTTGCGTCGACGGTGAAGACACCGGCCTTGGAGGCATGAAGGTTGACCCGCCCGGTCGAGGCCGGCCTGACCTCGACATGTCGGTGGCGCATGCTCGCGGCAATCGTCCCGGCGGCGCTGTCCTCGCCGAGATCGCCCGGCTCGAGTACCGCAACGACGATCTCGCTCAGTCCCGCCGCCATGAGCTTGTCGATGTCCTGGGCTGAAAGGACGTGCGCCTTGCGATAGCGATGCTCGCCGGCCGTCGTCGCATGCGCCAGAACAGCGCCCTCGGCCTCGCCGAGAGGAACCCTGCCGAATTTCACGCTGCCTCGCCTTTCGCCTTGCCTGCCAGCCCGCGCGAGCGGAACGCCGATATCACCTGCGCCAGCACGGCCACCGCAATCTCGGCCGGACTTGCCGCGCCGATGTCGAGCCCGATCGGCGCATTGATGCGCTCGATCTGTTGCGGCGTGGCGCCCATGGCGAGCAGGCGCTCGACACGCTTGGCGTGCGTTTTGCGGCTCCCGAGAGCGCCAACGTAGAAGCACTCGGCATCGAGCGCGGCCTTGAGCGCGTAGTCGTCGATCTTCGGGTCATGCGTCACGGCGGCCAGCGCGGCGTAACGATCCAGCGGGCGACGGGTGAGCACGTCCTCTGGCCATTCAGCGTTCAGGCTGCCCTCGAGAAAGCGCTCGGCGCTGGCAAACGCCGTACGCGGATCGATGATCTCGATTGGGAACCCGGCGATCCGCGCCATCGGCGCAAGCGCCTGGCTGATGTGCACCGCGCCGATGACCACCAGGCGGGGTTGCGGCAGGTGCACGTTGAGGAAGAACTGGCGGCCCTCGGCCTCGACACTGCCGGAAAGGCCGGTGCGGAATGCCTTGGCGATGGCCTGCCCCAGATCGCCGGCAACGAGATCGCCTTCCTTGACGACGCGGTCGCGGCCGTCGCCCATGTCGGTGACGAGGATGGCGGCGCGGCGGGAGCGGCGCTCGGCGTTGAGGGTCTTCAGTGCAAACGGATCCATCGCCCTACCCCAGCCGCTCGACATAAACCCGGATGCGGCCGCCGCAGGAGAGCCCGACCTGCCAGGCGGTCTCGTCGGCGACGCCGAACTCCAGCATCTTCGGCTTGCCGCTGCCGATGACCTCAATGGCTTCCGAAATTACCGCACCTTCGACGCAGCCGCCGGAAACCGACCCGTGGAACGTTCCGTCGGCATCGATGACGAGATGGCTGCCGACGGGCCGCGGCGCCGAGCCCCAGGTCTCGACAACCGTGGCGATGGCGACATCCTTGCCGTCCTTCATCCAGTTTTCGGCGATGGTCAGCGGGTCGCGCGCCTCGTCCAGGAAACTGCTGGGCATTGGTACCTCCTTTGGGCTCAGGTTGCCCGGCCGAGGCCGTCAAGCCACAGGCGCGGATCGGACCTGCGCGAAGCGGGAGCGCCGAGCGACGCGCAGAGATCGCCGAGCGCATTGAGATTGTGGACCGGACGGAATTCGTCGACATGCGGCAGCATGGCGCGAACGCCGCGAGCCCGCGCCTCGAAACCGTCGAAGCGCAACAGCGGGTTGAGCCAGATCAGCCGGCGGCACGACTTGTTCAGGCGCTCCATTTCCTCGCCGAGACCGGCAACGTCGTCGCGCTCCAGCCCATCGGTGATGAGCAGCACCACCGCGCCCTGGCCAAGGACGCGACGCGACCAAAGCCGGTTGAACTCGCCAATGGTGTCGCCGATGCGGGTTCCGCCGGACCAGTCCTTGACCGCAGCCGAGCATTCGGCAAGTGCCGCGTCGGGGTCGCTGTGGCGCATCTGCCGCGTCAGGTTGGTCAGTCGCGTGCCGAAGACGAATGTGTGCACGCGCCTGCGCTTTTCCGTCAGGGCGTGCAGGAAATGCAGGAAGATGCGCGTGTACTGGCTCATCGAGCCGGAGATGTCGGCGAGCACGACGAGCGGTGGGTGGATCTCACGGGGCGAGCGGAACTTCGGCAGGATCAGTTGCCCGCCGGTGCGCGCCGCCGCCCGCATCATGGCGCGCGGATCGGCCCTGCCGCCATGCGCGTCGGGCTTGAAGCGACGGGTGCGGACAGTGTCGAACGGCAGCCGCAGCGCCGCGATCTCGCGCCTGGCCTGCGCAATCTCGGACGCCGTCATCTGGGCGAAATCCTTGCCGCGCAGCATTTCGTTGCCAGACACCGTGAAGCGCGCGTCGACCTCGATCTCGGGGATTTCGCGCGGCGGCTGGGCCTTCTGGTGGCCCTCGAACATCGCCTCGCTGACGCGGTTTTCAGCGGTGCGCGGCTTCTGCTTCTCGCGGCGGTCGGGCGCAACCGGAGAAAACATCGCCAGCATCTTTTCGATCAGCTCGCGCGATTTCCAAAATAGCCGGAACGCCTCGTCGAATATGGCGTGATCCTCGTGCCGGCTGACCAGCACGGCATGCAGCGTCCAGTAGAAATCGTCGCGCGAGCCGATGCCCGAGGCCAGCACAGCTTCGATGGCATCCATGACCGAGGCCGGGCCGACCCGCATGCCGGCCTTGCGCAGGGCGCGGGCGAAATAGACGATGTTGTCGGCGATGCGGCCGTCGGGTGCTGCGGAGCGTAGCGCGTCCATCACCTACTCCGCTGCCGAAAGCTCCGCCTTCACCTCGTTGAGGATCCGGCGGCCCTCGCCCTGTTCGATACGTGCAATGTCGTCCTGGTATTTGAGCAGGACCCCGATCGTGTCGGAAATCGTCTCGGGATCGAGCGCCACCTTGTCGAGTTCGGTCAGCGCGCCGGCCCAGTCGATGGTTTCGGCCACGCCCGGCACCTTGAACAGCTCGATTTCGCGCAGGCGCTGGATGAAGCGAACGACCTCGGCCGACAGACGCTTGTTGGCCTGCGGCACCTTGCGACGGACAATTTCCAGCTCGCGCTCCGCATTGGGATAATCGACCCAATGGTAGAGGCAGCGCCGCTTGAGCGCATCGTGAATCTCGCGGGTGCGGTTGGTGGTGATGATGACGATCGGCGGCTCCTCCGCCTTGATTGTGCCGAGCTCGGGCACCGTCACCTGATAGTCGGACAGGATCTCCAGCAGGAAGGCTTCGAACGCCTCGTCGGTGCGGTCGAGTTCGTCGATCAGGAACACCGGGGCAGCACCGGCCTTGCCGGTCAGGGCATCGAGCACGGGGCGGCGGATCAGATACTTTTCGGAGAAGACGTTCTTTTCCATGTCGGAGCGATCGACGTTGCCGACCGCTTCCTCCATGCGAATTTCGATCATCTGCGCCGCGTAGTTCCACTCGTAGACGGCGGACGAGACGTCGAGGCCTTCGTAGCACTGGAGACGGATCAGCCGGCGGCCGAGCGCGCTGGCCAGGACCTTGGCGATTTCGGTCTTGCCGACGCCGGCCTCACCCTCGAGGAACAGCGGCCGATTCATGCGCAGGCTCAGGAACAGCACCGTCGCCAACGCCCGGTCGGCGACATAGTCGGCGCCGGCGAGCATGGCGAGGGTCTCGTCGATCGAACTGGGGATGGGACGAGACATAAGATCGGTCATGGCGCTTCCGGAGATGGCCTAGAGCACGTGGTAGCTGCGGCCGTGATAGATCAACGGGCGGAGGTTATCGCCGATGCGCAACCCTGTCACCTTGCCAAACATCACGCGATGCGTCGCCAGTTCCTTGGTGTCGACCAGCTCGCAGTCGAATACCGCGACCGCGTCGCCCAGCGTCGGGGCGCCGGATGCCAGCATTTCCCACTCGGCAAGCGCGAAACGCTCCTCCGGCGGCAAGCCGGTGACGCCCGAGAAGGCGACGGCCAGCGGTTCGTGGCGCGCGGCCAGCGTATTGAGCGCGAAATTGCCGTTGGCGACGAAGGCGTCGTTCTTGGGGTTTTCGCGATTGACGCAGACAAGCACCATGGGCGGGGTGTCGGACACCGAGCAGGCCGCGATGACGGTGGCGCCACGTCTGCCAGCCACGCCATCGGTGGTGACCAGGTGGACTGCGCCAGCAAAATGGCTCATCGCATCGCGGTAGGCCTGCGGCCCGACTTCAAACTTCTTGAGCACTCAACTTTTCCTGCAATGAACCCTGACCGCTATATATGGCCGCATAGTTCAAGCCACAAGCAAATGAGCCACAAGCACATTGCGCTTGGCCGGGCGGCGCAGTAGGTCAAATAGTTCGCGTAAGCTTGCCTGCGCAGAGGATTTTTGTTGGATCGAATGCGAGCCGCAACCGGTATCATCACTGCACTTGGCGCATCGCTTGTTGCGTTGGCGGCCCAAGCCGAAGCGTCCAAGATAGGCGTCGCCGCGCCGCTTTCCGGCCCGCAGGCGATCCTCGGACAACAGATCAGGGCCGGCGCAGAACAAGCCGCCGCAGCAACCGGAGCTGTACTGACAGTCAGCGACGACAGCTGCTCGGCCGAAGGCGGGACCAACGCCGCCGAAGAATTCATCGCCGCAGGCGTGGCCGTCGCCACCGGCTTCCTGTGTACCGAAGCGCTGGAAGCGGCACTGCCGCACCTCAAGGACGCCAACATCCCGGTCATCACCACAGGTGTGCGCACCAACAGCGTGACCGACAGCCGCAGCAAGACCGGCTGGCAAGTGTTCCGGCTGGGACCGCGCGGCGACAGCGAACGCGACGCGGCCGCCGCCATCCTGACGCGGCTGTGGCAAAACGAGCTGTTCGCCATCATCGACGACGGCACGATCTATGGCCGCGAGCTTGCGGAGAGCTTGCGGGCCGCGGCCGAGCAGGCCGGGCTGAAACCGGTGTTCGTCGACACGTTCAGGCCGCAGCTCGACAACCAGGTCGCGCTGATCGGCCGCCTGCGCAAGGCGGGCGCGACGCATGTTTTCGTCGGCGGCGACGGCGAAGACATCGCGGTGATGGGCCGCGATGCCGCAGCCCAGGGCCTGGCGATGGTATTTGCCGGCGGCGACACGCTCAACACCGCCGATCTGGCCGTGCTGCCTGCCAGCGGGACGCTGATGATCGCGCCACCGCAATGGGCCAGCCTCGCCTCAGCCGAGGTCCTGCAGCGCCTTGAAGCCGAGAAGATCGTGGCCGAAGGCTACGTCTTGCCGGCCTACGCGGCCGTGGAAATCGCCAGCGCGGCATCGGCGCTGGCGGCAACAGGCGGAAAGCCGCTCACCGAGGTGCTATCCGGCAACGCGTTCCAGACGGCGATCGGCCGTTTCCGCTTCGACGCCAAGGGCGACCTCACCCAGAACCTTTATCGCCTGTTTCGCTTCGACGGGACCAATTTCGTACCGGTAGACTAAGCCATGACACTGAAGCCTGGACCGCTGAACCTGATCACCGATGTCGCCGGGCTGCGCGTCGGCAACGCTGCCGACGAACGCGTCAAATCCGGCGTGACGGTGGTGTTGTGCGACACACCGGCAACTGCGGCGGTGCAGGTACTGGGCGGGGCGCCGGGAACGCGCGAGACCGACCTGCTCGAGGCGCACAATACGGTCGAGACGGTCAACGCTGTCGTGCTGTCGGGCGGTTCGGCCTTCGGCCTCGACGCGGCATCAGGCGTGCAGGCGGCGCTGCGCGAACGCGGCGTTGGCTTTGCCATGCGCGACCAGATCATCCCGATCGTGCCGGCGGCGATCCTGTTCGACCTGCTGAACGGCGGCGACAAGGACTGGGGGCGCTATCCGCCCTATCGCGAACTGGGCTTCGACGCCGTGCAGGCCGCCGGCCACACGTTCGCCATAGGCAGCGCAGGCGCAGGAACCGGCGCGCTTATCGCCGGCCTGAAGGGCGGCCTCGGCTCGGCCTCGACCGTGCTGCCGAATGGCGTGACCGTCGGCGCGCTCGTCGCCGTCAACCCGACAGGCTCGGTCACCGTCGGGCGCTCCAGGAATTTCTGGGCGGCGCCTTTCGAGCTGAACCGCGAATTCGGCGGCCTCGGCTATCCCTCGCCGATGCCCGCGGATGCAGCCCGGGTATTCAAGAAATACGAGGAAGAAAACAGCGCCGTCGCCAATACGACCATCGCGGTGATCGCCACCGACGCGGTGTTGTCGAAGGCCGCCGCCAAGCGGCTGGCGATTTCGGCGCATGACGGCTTTACCCGCGCCATCTGGCCAGTCCACACGCCGTTCGACGGCGATTTGGTGTTCGGCCTCGCGACGGGCGCCAGCGGCATCAGCGTCGGCCAGGCCGAGATCGTCGACTTTTATGCGGCGGCGACTTCGACGATGGCCAGGGCAATCGCGCGCGGCGTCCATGCCGCGACCGCCGCTGCCGGCGACATCATGCCGGTTTGGAAGGCGCGGCGATGACGCAAAACCCTTCATTGACGGTATGTTAGAGCTTTGACCTGAAAAACAGATTCAACCGGGAACGAGAGGGATTGCCGTGAAATCGATCAAGCTTCTTTGCCTCGCCGGCGTGTCGCTGCTCGCCGCGCAGACCGCGCAGGCGGGCGACGCCGCGGAACTCAACGTGCTCGGCTTCGGCGCCGACGGCAAGACTTTCGCGTTCGAAGAGTTCGGCGTGCAGGATGGTTCGGGCTTCCCCTACGCCAACCGCTTCTACATCGACACCACGACCGACGAATTCCTACCCGACACGCCGATCCGCGTCATGCTGGAAGACGAGGGCAAGTCTGCGCAGGCAGCGCGGGACGAGGCGCGCCTACGCGGCGAAAAGATCGCCAGGGATGCCGACCTCGCTGCAAGCCGCGGCCATCTCGCCGGCTTCAACGCCGTCACTGAAAACAGCGCCGACCCGCACAAGATGGTGGTCAACCCGCGTCCGGTCTTCCCGCCGATCGATCCGCAACTGGAGTTCAACCTCGAAGAAATCGATCTGGGCGAAATCGAGCGCTGCCCGGGAATTGGCCCGGTGAAGGGTTTCAGGCTGACCAGGACCGTCGACGGCAAGAGCGAAGTCCTGCAGGAAGACAAGGATGTGCCCCAGAGCCGGGCCTGTCCGACCGGCTACCGCATCGGCGGGGTTCAGACCTTCTTCGCGCCGGACGGAAAGATGTCTTACGCCGTCCTCGTCACGGTCATCCGACATGGCTTCGAAGGTCCTGATCATCGCTGGATCGCAGTGACCGGCAGGTCGTGAGCCGCACGCCCGCCATGAGCGCCGCCGCGCGCCGCTTCGATGAGCCGGCATCGCCGGGGCTGGCAAGGCGGCTACGCACCGCTGCGCCGTCGCTGCGCATTGCCGTGGCGGGATCAGCGGCATGGGGCCTTGCCATGGGAGCGAGCGCCATCGCATCGCTGATGCTCGACCAATGGGAAACGGCGGACAGGATCCGCACGGTGGCGCTGCTGTTTTTCCTCGGCGGAGCATTGGCGTTCCCGTTCGCCTGGACGCTGGCCGGGCTGCTGACGCGCCGGCGCAGGCCCGAGACTGCCTTTGCAGCGTGCTTCGTGGCGCTGGCCGCCATGACCGTCGGCCTGACCGCCTTGCTCTACGCACTCCAATACCGCAGCTATTATGCCGAATGGCACGCGCCGGCCTTCACCCTCACCTGGGCGTTCCAATTCGTGTTCACCGGCTTGGTGGCCGCCTATCAGTTCGCCGTCTTGGGCGTGAGGATGTACTTTCCGCTCGGATTCATAGCCCTAATCGCCGCAGCACTGTGGTTTGCCGGCCGTTCGCGTTGAGCATTGCGCCCACCTCTGTTAGGGGAGCGGCGACGAAACCCCAGCTGGAAGAGCCCCGCCATGATCCCTCGCTATTCGCGACCCGAGATGGTCGCAATCTGGTCTCCCGAGACGCGCTTCCGCATCTGGTTCGAGATCGAGGCCCATGCCTGCGACGCCCTGGCCGAGATCGGCGTGATCCCCAAGGAAGCGGCGAAGACGATCTGGGAAAAGGGTGGTGCTGCAAGGTTCGACGTCGAGCGCATCGACGAGATCGAGCGCGTCACCAAGCATGACGTCATCGCCTTCCTGACGCACCTCGCCGAATTCGTCGGCCCGGATTCGCGCTTCATCCACCAGGGCATGACTTCGTCGGACGTGCTCGACACCTGCCTGTCGGTGCAGCTGGTGCGTGCCTCCGACATCCTGCTTGCCGACATCGACGCGCTGCTGGAGGCGCTGAAGCGCCGCGCATTCGAGCACAAGGACACCGTCACCATCGGCCGCAGCCACGGCATCCATGCCGAGCCGACGACCTTCGGCGTCAAGCTGGCGCTGGCCTATGCCGAATTCTCGCGCTGCCGCGAGCGGCTGGTGCATGCGCGCGAGGACATCGCCACCTGCGCGATCTCGGGCGCGGTCGGCACCTTCGCCAACATCGACCCGCGCGTCGAAGAGCATGTCGCAACCAAGCTCGGCCTGAAGCCGGAGCCTGTATCGACGCAGGTTATCCCGCGCGACCGCCACGCCATGTTCTTCGCCACGCTCGGCGTCATCGCCTCGTCGATCGAACGCGTCGCCACCGAAATCCGCCATCTGCAGCGCACCGAAGTGCTGGAGGCCGAAGAATACTTCTCGCCGGGCCAGAAGGGCTCGTCGGCGATGCCGCACAAGCGCAACCCTGTCTTGACCGAGAACCTGACAGGCCTCGCCCGCATGGTCCGCTCCTATGCGGCGCCAGCGATGGAAAACGTGGCGCTGTGGCACGAGCGCGACATCTCGCACTCCTCGGTCGAGCGTATGATCGGCCCGGACGCCACCGTCACGCTCGACTTCGCGCTGGCACGGCTGACCAACGTCATCGACAAGCTCGTCGTCTATCCCGACAACATGCTGAAGAACATGAACAAGTTCCGCGGCCTGGTGCATTCGCAGCGCGTGCTGCTGGCACTGACGCAGGCCGGTGTTTCCCGCGAGGACGCCTACCGGCTGGTCCAGCGCAACGCCATGAAGGTGTGGGAAGAAGGCAAGGATTTCCTTGAGGAATTGCTGGCCGACAAGGAAGTGACCGCCGCCCTGCCCGAGAGCGAAATCCGCGAAAAGTTCGACCTCGGCTATCACACCAAGCATGTCGACACGATTTTCAGCCGGGTGTTTGGGTGACCAAAGAAGAGAGACGCTACGTCACGCATTTCGGCGTGGTGTCTCTCACCACCGAAGAACTGCTGTCATTGGATTCGAATGAGCGAGACTTTATTCTAGCGTCATCGTTCATCACGAATGACATTCGTTTCTATTGGTCGCTCATGGCCAGGGCGCCTGTCGACGCAGGTGATGCCAACCGCGATCTGGCCGCCATGCAATATGTACGCTGGCTATGGAGTACGAGAAAACTAGCAAGCGTGCTGTATGAAGCAATTGACACGCTCGACCACCTATCTGGCAAGGTCATGCTGGCCCGTGCAGAGGGGCCCGTGATCCAAAGAAGCCTCCGCTCCAGTAGATGCTTCTTGGTCGCGAAGGCATACCGCAACATGTCCGCCCACCACTTCGCGAAAGGCGGCTTAGATTTCGATCTTTCGAACTTCGATGACCACGCCGAGCACAGGCATTTCGCTCACCCTCAACAGGGAAACAGCATCAGCGAAATAGGCGAACAGATATTTACGCTACCAACGTTGCGCAATATAGCCCCAGAAGTAAAGCCTGAAAATTTTGACAAATGGTGCCAGGACTGCGCCAGTCAGATCATGAATTTTTGCGACAAAGTCACTGCAGAAATTCTTACTGTCAGATTCCCGAACAAAACGTACGCTAACAAGTCTTTTTCCATTGCCAATGAGGCTGAAGCACCGGATCACCGGTGGCCCCTGTTTTTGGTTATCTCGCGACCCTCGAACTAGCTTAGCCCGGCTGGCCAGGAACCGCGCGAATGACGGTGCCCCAGGGGTCTTCATAGGACGAAACCGACTTGGCATCCGCCGAGCGCATCTCGACCCAGGCAAGGCCGGTCAGCGACGGGTCGCGGCGGCCGGCGCGCGGGCTTTGCCAGGAATTGGCGCCGATGTGATGGTGATAGCCGCCCGACGACAGGAACACGGCGCTGGGACCATACTTGGCCACCGTGTCGAAGCCGAACTCCTTGTTCCACCACTCCGCTGCGACAGCCGGATCGCCGACGCGCAGATGGACGTGGCCGACGATGCTGTTGTCGGGCGCGCCCTGCCAACCGGCGTCCCCCTCGGGCACCTCGGCGACTATCGAGCCGATGTCCAGCTGGTTGGTGGCCATGTCGACCTGGGTGCCGTTCCATTTCCAGCTGTCGCGCGGACGGTCGTGGTAGATCTCGACGCCGTTGCCCTCGGGATCGGTGAGATAGAGCGCCTCGCTGACCAGATGGTCGGACGCGCCGTCGACAGGAATACGCCTGTCGATGGCGTGCTTGATCCAGCGCCCGAGATCGGCACGGCCGGGCAGCAGGAACGCGGTGTGGAACAGGCCGGCGCTGCGGGGATCATCCGGTTTGGCGGCCTTGTCGGATTCGATGTCGAGCAAAGCACGGCTGCCGGCGCCGAGCGTGATCGTCTCGCCGTCGCGCCTGAGTTCCTGCAGGCCGACGACGTCGCGGTAAAAGCCTGCCAGCACATTTGCATCGCGCGCCTTGAGGCCGACGCGGGACACGCTGGTCGGGGTCGTTGCGGCAAAGGGAATCCTGCTCATCCTTGGCTCCGTGTGGCCGACGCCGGCATTCGCACCCAATGCGAGCAATGCAGCGCCGCCAATCAATTTGCGTCGTGTCAGTTCCAAAATCCACTCCGGCCAACACGGCTGTTGCGTTTGTCCCTCCCTAGATCGGCGATGGCAATCGTTGACACAAGCCGGCAATGATCGAACAGGTCGTTCGACAATCCATGACAATCGAGCGAGGAGTTGCACCGGCCCGACCGGAACGCTACATGCGCGGCATGAAGGTAAGAGACGCCGATATCATCATCGTTCCCGGGTACACCAATTCGGGTCCAGCCCACTGGCAGAGCCGCTGGGAAGAGAAGCTGTCGACCGCGCGCCGCGTCGAGCAGGACGCGTGGTCGAAGCCCGTCCGCGAGGACTGGACCGCGCGCGTCATCGACGCCGTCAATTCAGCCGAAAAGCCGGTGGTGCTGGTGGCCCACTCGCTCGGCATCCCGACCGCCATCCACGCCATCCCAGGGTTCAAGAAGCGTGTCGTGGGCGGCTTTTTCGTCGCCCCGCCCGATGTGTCGAACGCAGCGATCAAGCCGAAGCACCTGATGACCTTCGGCCCCTACCCGCGCGATCCGCTGCCGTTTCCCTCGGTCGTCGTCGCCAGCAGCAACGACCCCTACTGCGCGCTCGACGTTGCCGAAGACATCGCCGCCGCCTGGGGTTCGCTGTTCATCAATGCGGGGGATTCAGGCCACATCAACGCCGATTCCGGCCATGGACCGTGGCCGGAAGGGTCGATGGTGTTCGCGCAGTTCCTGTCGCGGCTCGAAGGCTAACTGATCGACTTCTTCAGATCGGCGAGCAGGCTGGACGCGCCCGCGGCGATCAGCTGGTGCTCGGAGCCGGTGGCCAGCAGCTGAAAACCCATCCTGACGAAGCGACCGGCGACGGCCGGGTCGGTGACATAGATGCCGGCGTGCTTGCCCGCGGCGCGCGTGCGCCGGGCAATGTCGGCCACCGTTTCCATCATCGCTTCCAGCGTGGCGTTGACCGTCTCGCCCTTGGTCCAGGCAATCGAGAAGTCGCCCGGCCCGACGAAGATGCCGTCGATGCCAGGCGTGGCCAGGATGCCGTCGAGGACGGCCACCGCCTGATGCGTCTCGACCATGGCGAAGGACACGGTACGGGCATTGCTCTCGCGCAGCCATTTGACCGGATCCTTGCTGCCGTGGCGCGGGGCGGCGAAGGTCGGGCCCCAGGAGCGCTCGCCGAGCGGCGGATATTTCATCGATGCGGCAAAGCGCTGGGCGTCCTCGACCGAATTGACCATCGGCGCGATGACCGCCTCGGCGCCGAAGTCGAGCGCGCGGCTGCTCATGTCGAAGCGCCCGACGGGGACGCGGACCAGCGCGTGCTTGCCGGCGCGCATCACAGTCGACAATGAACGCAGAACGCTGTCTTCATTGTGCCCGCCATGCTGCATGTCCAAGGTGACGGCATCGAAGCCCTGCCCTGCGAGAATTTCGACGGTCAACGCATCCGGCACCCCCGACCACGCGGTGATGATCGTCTCGTTGGCGTGCAGTCTCTGAGCAAGCGACATTGCTGATCTCCTTCAATCGACGCCCATTTCAACCGGAAGCAGGCATCTGCGCAAACAAAAACCGCCCGGAATCCGGGCGGCTGATTGGTCCAGAAACTGGACCCTGTCCTGCAGGAAGGATCAGGTGTTCTTGATCTGCTCGATCGCCTGCGCCATCAGCTCGTCCATGGTGCGGCGGATCTGGTGATCCGACTGGTCGACGCCGGCGGCATCGAAATCAGCGCGAACCTTGCGGAACACGTCATGGTCGCCGGCTTCCTCGATGTCGGAAACCACGACTTCCTTGGCGTAGGCGTCGGCATCGGCGCCCGACTTGCCAAGCTTTTCGGCGGCCCAAAGGCCGAACGCCTTGTTGCGCCGCGCATTTGCCTTGAAACGCAGTTCTTCGTCGAAGACGAACTTGCGCTCGAAGCCTTCTTCGCGGTCCTTCATGCTGCTCATGGCAATCCTCCGAGCTGGAAATCGATTCGATACGCGATGTATCTATTGTTGGGCTCCTCAAACCAAAAGCCCGTGCCCCGGTCAATATCTCTCTTTCGCACAATTTGGCTGTTGCAGTGCGGCATTTCCGTACCAAAAGGCGTTGATTGCAGGGAATTGGCGATTGAGCAATGGCCCCGATTGAGGTAGAGACCGGCCTTGAAACCCACAGCCGCCGCGGCTTTGCGGCGTGAGAAAGGGAACCGGTAGGTTGCCGTCTACCCTTCCAACCAGAGAAACAATCAAATGAAGTCACGCCGACGCATTTACGAAGGCAAGGCCAAGATCCTTTATGAAGGACCTGAGCCGGGTACCCTCATCCAGTTTTTCAAGGACGACGCCACCGCCTTCAACAAGAAGAAGCACGAGGTTGTCGACGGCAAGGGCGTGCTCAACAACCGCATTTCCGAGCACATCTTCAACCATCTCAACCGGATGGGCATCCCGACCCACTTCATCCGCCGGCTCAACATGCGTGAGCAGCTGATCAAGGAAGTCGAGATCATCCCGCTCGAGATCGTTGTCCGCAACGTCGCCGCCGGCTCGCTGGCCAAGCGCCTCGGCATCGAGGAAGGCACCGTCCTGCCGCGCTCGATCATCGAGTTCTACTATAAGGCCGATGCGCTCGACGATCCGATGGTCTCGGAAGAGCACATCACGGCATTCGGCTGGGCAAGCCCGCAGGAAATCGACGACATCATGGCGCTCGCCATCCGCGTCAACGACTTCCTCTCCGGCCTGTTCATGGGCGTCGGCATCCAGCTCGTCGACTTCAAGATCGAGTGCGGCCGCCTGTTCGAGGGCGACATGATGCGCATCGTGGTTGCCGATGAGATTTCGCCGGACAGCTGCCGCCTGTGGGACGTCGCCACCCAGGACAAGCTCGACAAGGACCGCTTCCGCCGCGACATGGGCGGGCTGGTCGAGGCCTACCAGGAAGTGGCGCGCCGCCTCGGCATCATGAACGAGAACGAGACGCCCCGTCCGACCGGACCGGTTCTCGTCAAGCACTGACAAATCCAAGCACGGGCGCGAGTAATTTCGCGCCCGACTGTTTTCCAATTCTGCTCCGGAGTGAAATGCCCGTGATCAAGGCCCGCGTCACCGTCACCCTCAAGAACGGCGTGCTCGACCCGCAAGGCAAGGCAATCGAACATGCGCTCGACGGCCTCGGCTTCGGCGGCGTCGGCTCGGTGCGCCAGGGCAAGGTCTTCGACGTCGAAATCGAAGGCGCCGACAAGGCCAAGGCCGAAGCCGACCTCAACGCCATGTGCGAGAAGCTTCTGGCGAACACCGTGATTGAGAATTATAGTGTGACGCTTATCTGAGGTTGCATCGGAGGATGCAGTGACGGAAGTCACCAAGGAGATGCTCTTCCAGGAACTGCAACGGCTTCAGTCTCGTCTCGACGATCTGCAGCTGGCGTTTTCGGAGACATCGAGACTTCTCCGGACTACAAACATCGAGCTCGCCGAAGGGCGAACAAGGATTGAAGAACGAAAGCGGCGGTCCAGGCGCTTAGCGCCTGAGCAAGCAGGTTCCGAATGGCACAAGTCACAAACGACCTGATGTACGAATTGCTCAAACGCGTGCACGGCGATCTCTCGGAGATGAAGTTCGACCTCCAGGAGATCAAGCTAAGAATGACCGGTGCGGAAGAAGCGCTGGCTGGCGTGAACCGCCGACTAGACCGCCACGACGAACGGCTCGAGCGCATCGAGCGTCGTTGGGAACTGCGTGAACTCGCCGAACCTCAGAGGCCTTACGAACCGAAATGAAATCAGCAGTCGTCCTCCTCCCCGGCCTGAACCGCGACCGCGACATGATCGCGGCGCTGACCAAGATTTCGGGCACCGCACCGGTCACCGTCTGGCAGACCGACACCGAAATCCCCGATGTCGACCTGATCGCCATTCCCGGCGGCTTCTCCTTCGGCGACTACCTGCGTTGCGGCGCCATCGCCGCCCGCATGCCGGTGCTGCGCGCCGTGGCCGAAAAGGCCGCCAAGGGCGTGCAGGTCGTTGGTGTCTGCAACGGCTTCCAGATCCTGGTCGAAGCGGGCCTCCTGCCGGGCGCGTTGATGCGCAACACCTCGCTGAAGTTCGTTTGCCGCGAAGTGAAGCTCGAGGTCGCCAACGCCAACACGGCCTTCACCCGCAACTATGCGGCCGGCCAGGTCATTCGCTGCCCCGTCGCGCATCACGATGGCAACTATTTCGCCGATCCCGAGACGCTGAAGCGCGTCGAAGGCGAAGGCCAGGTGGTGTTCCGCTATGCCGAGGGCACCAATCCGAACGGCTCGATCAACGACATCGCCGGCATCATCAATGACAGGGGCAACGTGCTCGGCCTGATGCCGCATCCGGAAAACCTGATCGAGGCGGCGCATGGCGGCAGCGACGGCCGTGCCCTGTTCGAAAGCGCGCTCGGGCTGCCCAAGGCGGCCTGAACGAGCGACACTTCCGAACTCCATCAGGTCATCCATTGCGAAAGGCGGGCATCGGCGAATGAAGTCACTGCGGATTCTGGCGGCAACTGCCGCTGTCATCGGCCTCGCCGCCTGCAATTCGGGGCCGAAGACGCCGTCGCCGGCTACTTCGGGCAAGAGTGCTTCGCTGCGCGCCATGGAGCAGGTGGCGATTGCGGCGCACAAATGCTGGTTCGCCAGCAAGGATCCGGCCTTCAAGAAGTATCAGATGGCCAATGAGCTGAACAATTTCGGTGGCACGCCGCGCTTCCTGCTGGTACCCGCCAAGCAGTATGGCGCGCGGCCGCTGCTGGTGGTGCAGGCGCAGGGCGCTTCCAGCCAGGTCGACGTGTTCGGCCCGCTGATGAGCGAGCCGCTGGGCGCACGTATCGGCTCGGATATCACGCGCTGGCGTTCGGGCGACTCGTCCTGCGCCGCCGCAGCCTGAGGTGTGGCGCCGGACGCCACCGCCTCGCATAGCAGCATCCAGTACCATGCCGTGCGACAGCAGCGCTGTTGCAGACCACGGCATTTCAGGCTTTAGGAAGGCCGCAAGGCCGAACTGACGGGAAAACCGATGACCATTCAGAACGATGTGAAGATCACCGGCGAACTCATCGCCGCGCATGGGCTCAAGCCAGACGAATATCAGCGCATACTCGATCTCGTCGGCCGCGAACCGAGCTTCACCGAGCTCGGCATCTTCTCGGCGATGTGGAACGAGCACTGCTCCTACAAGTCATCGAAGAAGTGGCTGCGCACGCTGCCGACCAAGGGCGACGTCGTCATCCAGGGCCCCGGCGAGAACGCCGGCGTGGTCGACATTGGCGACGGCGACTGCGTGGTCTTCAAGATGGAGAGCCACAACCACCCCTCCTACATCGAGCCCTACCAGGGGGCCGCGACCGGCGTCGGCGGCATCCTGCGCGACGTCTTCACCATGGGCGCGCGGCCCGTCGCCTCGATGAACGCGCTGCGCTTCGGCGCGCCCGACCATCCCAAGACCCGTCACCTGGTGTCGGGCGTGGTCGCCGGCGTCGGCGGCTATGGCAATGCCTTCGGCGTGCCAACAGTCGGCGGCGAAGTCAATTTCGACGCCCGCTACAACGGCAACATCCTGGTCAACGCCTTTGCCGCCGGTCTCGCCAAGACCGATGGCATCTTCCTGTCGCAGGCCAAGGGCGTCGGCTTGCCGGTGGTCTATCTCGGCGCCAAGACCGGCCGCGACGGCGTCGGCGGCGCGACCATGGCCTCTGCCGAATTCGACGACAAGATCGACGAGAAGCGTCCGACCGTGCAGGTCGGCGATCCGTTCACCGAAAAGTGCCTGCTCGAAGCCTGCCTCGAGCTGATGGCCTCGGGTGCGGTCATCGCAATCCAGGACATGGGTGCCGCCGGCCTGACCTGCTCGGCCGTCGAGATGGGCGCCAAGGGCGACCTCGGCATCGAGCTCGACCTCGACAAGGTGCCGGTGCGCGAAGAGCGCATGAGCGCCTACGAGATGATGCTGTCGGAGAGCCAGGAGCGCATGCTCATGGTGCTGCGTCCTGAAAAGGAAGAAGAAGCCGAGGCGATCTTCGTCAAGTGGGGCCTCGACTTCGCCATCGTCGGCAAGACCACCGACGACCTGCGCTTCCGCGTGCTGCACCAAGGCGTCGAAGTCGCCAACCTGCCGATCAAGGAACTCGGCGACGAGGCGCCCGAATATGATCGTCCGTGGGTCGAGCCGGCCAAGCGCGCGCCGCTGGCCGCCGACGACGTTCCCCAGTCCGATGTCGCCGACGCGCTGCTGAAGATGCTCGGCGGACCGGACCTGTCGTCGCGCCGCTGGGTCTACGAGCAGTACGACACGATGATCCAGGGCAACTCGCTGCAGCGCCCCGGCGGCGACGCCGGCGTGGTTCGCGTCGAGGGCCATGCCACCAAGGCGCTGGCGTTTTCGTCCGACGTGACGCCGCGTTATTGCGAGGCCGATCCTTACGAGGGCGGCAAGCAGGCCGTGGCCGAATGCTGGCGCAACCTGACCGCAACCGGCGCCCTGCCGCTGGCGGCGACCGACAACCTCAATTTCGGCAACCCCGAACGCCCCGAGATCATGGGCCAGTTTGTAAAAGCCGTGACCGGCATCGGCGATGCCTGCCGCGCGCTCGGCTTCCCGATCGTGTCGGGCAACGTCTCGCTCTACAACGAGACCAACGGCCAGGGCATCCTGCCCACGCCGACCATCGGCGGCGTCGGCCTGATCGACGACTGGTCGAAGATGGCCAAGGCCTGCTTCGCCAAGGAAGGCGAAGTGATCCTGCTGGTTGGCGGCCCCGCCCAGTGGGGCAGTCACCTCGCCCAGTCCATCTACATGCGCGACGTGCATGGCCGCACCGACGGCCCGCCGCCGGCGGTCGATCTCGAGCACGAAAAGAAGGTCGGCGACTTCGTCCGCAAGCTGATCCGCAACGGCACGGCCACCGCCGTGCACGACCTGTCGGATGGTGGCCTGGCGACCGCGCTGGCCGAGATGGCGATGGCCTCCGGAATTGGTGCCACAGTTCCGGGCCTCAGCGGCACCAACCCGATCCCGGTGTTCTTCGGCGAGGACCAGGGACGCTACCTGGTCACCGTCAAGCTTGACCCGCAGTCCGCCGAGATGCAGGAATTGTGGAACGAAGCCAAGGCGCTCGGCATCCACGCCCCGTGGATCGGGACGACCGGCGGCAAGGAACTGAAGCTGGGCGAGGCACGGGCCGTGAGCGTCGACGAGTTGACCTCGGCTCACGAATCCTGGTTCCCTCGGTTCATGGATAACTGAGCAGGAATACCGACATGGCAATGGACGCCCACGACATCGAAAAACTGATCAAGGACGGGATTCCGGACGCCAAGGTGACGATCCGCGATCTCGCCGGCGACGGCGACCACTATGCCGCCGAGGTCGTGTCGGAGAGCTTCCGCGGCAAGAGCCGCGTGCAGCAGCACCAGATGGTCTACGACGCGTTGAAGGGCAACATGGGCGGCGTGCTGCATGCGCTCGCCCTGCAGACCAGCATACCGGAGTGACTGTAACGTGTCGCTGATCTCCGATCTGGTGCAAGGTGTCGTCGACGGCGCCCTGAAGGACATTCTTCGCAAGACCACGGGCACGTCGAAGCGCACGCGGCGGCGCAAGCGCGCGGCGACCTCGTCGAGCTCGGCCACGCTGCGCCAGATCGAGAAGCTTTTGAGGCCAGCCAGGAAGCAGACGAGCCGCAAGCGCACCGTTCGATCGCGCTCGAAGGTACGTCGCCGCGCCTGATGCGCGGCCTCAGGCCCCGACGAGACCGCCGCAGATCACTTTTCCCGGTTTCGGGTCGACGCGAGGCTTGGAATGCTCGACAGTTGCAACCACATAGTGGCAAATGCTAGCAGACTAGCGGATATTGCCGGAGCGTCACTCCGGCCAGATTGAGGTTTATGACGCCATGAGCGGAATCAACGAATACATCGGCAGCGAAGTGAAGAGCCAGGACGTCGTGCTTTTCATGAAGGGCACCCCCGGCTTCCCGCAGTGCGGTTTTTCCGGTCAGGTCGTCCAGATCCTCGATTACCTCGGGGTCGACTACAAGGGCGTCAACGTGCTCACCTCGAACGAGTTGCGCCAGGGCATCAAGGACTACTCCAACTGGCCGACCATCCCGCAGCTCTACGTCAAGGGCGAGTTTGTCGGCGGCTGCGACATCATCCGCGAGATGTTCCAGGCCGGCGAGCTGCAGTCGTTCCTTCAGGAGAAGGGCGTGAGCGTCAAGGGCGCCGCCTGACACCTGACAAGACCACCGGCTCCGGTCCATTCGGGGCTCACAGCATTTGAGATGCGCCGGCCGTCCGGCGCATTTTCGTTTGGACCGAAAATCGAATGGAACAGAAAACTCCCGACGACGCCATAGAGGCGTTGTTCCCTCTTCCGCGCTGGGAATTCATCGCCATCTGCGCCGCGCTGATGGCGGTCAACGCGCTTGCCATCGACATCATGCTGCCGGCCCTGCAGCAGATCGGCGCAAGCCTCGGCGTCGAGAGCGAAAACCACAGGCAGTTCGTCATTACCGCCTATGTCGCCGGCATGGGCCTGGCGCTGCTGTTCTACGGCCCGGCGTCCGACAGATTCGGCCGGCGCGTGCCGCTGCTGTTCGGTCTCACCATCTACATCCTCGCAGCCTTCGCGGCCGCCTTCGCACCAACCTTCGAGACGCTGCTTGCCTTGCGCTTCATTCAAGGCATCGGCGCGGCATCGACGCGAGTGATTGCTGTGTCGGTCGTGCGCGATCGCTACGGCGGCCGGCAGATGGCCGAGATCATGTCGCTGGTGTTCATGGTGTTCATGATCATCCCGGTGCTGGCGCCGGGCATAGGTCAGCTCGTGATGCTGTTTTCCGAGTGGCACATGATCTTCGTGGTCATGGCGGTGTCCGCACTGGCGATCACGATCTGGACGGCGCTGCGGCTACCCGAGACGATGCATCCGCGGGACCGGCGACCGCTCAACCTGATGTCCATCGCACGGGGCTTCCGCATCGTGCTGACCACGCGCGTGTCGCTCTTCTACACGCTCGCCTCGATGATCATCTTCGGCTCGCTGTTCGGCTTCATCAACTCCGCCCAGCAGGTCTATGTCGGCATCTACGGGCTCGGCGTGTGGTTCCCGCTCGTCTTCGCAGCAATCGCGGCGATGATGTCGGTGTCGTCGTTCCTGAACTCGCGGCTGGTCGTCAAGCTCGGCATGCGGCGTCTGTCGCACGGGGCGCTAATTGGCTTCACCGCCGTAAGCGCCATCTGGTTCGCATGGTCGCTGACCGGCTGGGTGCCCTTCCCGGTGTTTGTGGCGCTGTTTGCGGCGGCGATGTTCCAGTTCGGCTGGATCGGCTCGAACTTCAACGCCATCGCGATGGAACCGCTGGGCCACATCGCCGGCACGGCTTCGTCCGTGCAGGCCTTCATGCAGACGGTTGGCGGCGGCCTGATCGGCGCATTCATCGGCCAGTCGTTCGACGGGACGGTGATGCCGCTGGCGGCCGGCTATGTCAGCGTGGCCCTTCTGGGACTGGTGATGGTGCTGATCGCCGAACGCGGCAAGCTGTTCGGCGCTCCGGGCGCTCCGGCGAAACCACACTGAAGCCTCAGCGCTTCAGACAAAAAAGCCCCATTCCGAAGACATCGGGATGGGGTTTTTCATTGGGCCGAGAACCAACGCTTCGCGCCGATCGCTCGCCGATCAGGAACCCAGCGACAGCGCGGCGAAATCGAACAGCTTGCGGTCGAGCAGGTGCGACGGACGACTGTTGGAAAGGGCGCGCAGCATCGTGTCCTTGCGGCCCGGCATGCGCTTTTCGATGTCGTCCAGCATTGCCTTCATGGCATTGCGCTGCAGCCCTTCCTGGCTGCCGCAGAGGTCGCAGGGGATGATCGGGAACTTCATGGCGTCGGCGAACTTGGCCATGTCGGCCTCGGCGCAGAAGGCCAGCGGCCGCAGCACCATGACGTCGCCCTCGTCGTTGAGCAGCTTGGGCGGCATGGCGGCGAGACGGCCACCATGAAACAGGTTCATGAAGAAGGTTTCGAGGATGTCCTCGCGGTGGTGGCCGAGAACCAGCGACGAGCAGCCCTCCTCGCGGGCGATGCGGTAGAGGTGGCCACGACGCAAGCGCGAGCACAGCGAACAATAGGTGTTGCCCTCGGCGATCTTGTCGGTGACCACCGAGTAGGTGTCGCGGTATTCGATGCGGTGGGCGATGCCATTGGCGTCAAGGTAGTCGGGCAGCACGTTCTTGGGGAAATTCGGCTGGCCCTGGTCGAGATTGCAGGCGAGCAGATCGACCGGCAGCAGGCCGCGCCATTTGAGGTCGAGCAGCACGGCGAGCAGACCGTAGGAGTCCTTGCCACCCGACAGCGCCACCAGCCAGCGCTCGCCCGGCCTGGCCATGGCGTAGTCCTCGATGGCCTGGCGCGTCTGCCTGAGCAGGCGCTTGCGCAGTTTGTTGAACTCCACCGAGGACGGCGCGTCGCGGTAAAGCGGGAACGCGCCTTCGGCGGGCTCGGCCAGCGCATCTGCTTCGTGAATACCCATGAAGGCCTTCCTTACCAGCCGGCGATTGCGGACCTGTGCCCGCCATCCAGCCCGAACGGCATATTTCGCATTATCGCGCAGGGTGCAAGGCGGCGTAAGCGCCGGGCTGCGCCCGCAAACGAAAAGAGCGGCCGTTTCCGGCCGCTCTCTGGAATTCGATGCTGTATCCGAATGGATTAGCGCGAATAGAATTCGACGACGAGGTTCGGTTCCATCTGCACTGCGTACGGAACGTCCGACAGGCCGGGAACGCGAGCGAAGGTTGCGACCATCTTGTTGTGATCGACTTCGATGTAGTCCGGAACGTCGCGCTCGGCGAGAGCGACCGACTCGAGGACGATCACCAGCTGCTTCGACTTCTCGCGAACTTCAATGACGTCGCCGGCCTTGCAACGGTACGAACCGATGTTGGTGCGCTTGCCGTTGACGTTGATGTGGCCGTGGTTGACGAACTGACGGGCCGCGAAGATGGTCGGCACGAACTTGGCGCGATAGACGACGGCGTCCAGGCGCGACTCGAGCAGGCCGATCAAGTTCTCGGAGGTGTCGCCCTTGCGGCGGTTGGCCTCTTCGTAGGTCTTGCGGAACTGCTTTTCCGAAACGTCGCCGTAGTGACCCTTCAGCTTCTGCTTGGCGCGCAGCTGCAGACCGAAGTCGGACAGCTTGCCCTTGCGGCGCTGGCCGTGCTGGCCGGGGCCGTATTCACGCTTGTTGACCGGGGACTTCGGACGGCCCCAGATGTTTTCGCCAAGACGGCGATCGATTTTGTACTTAGCGGATTCGCGCTTGCTCATCGCATTTCCCTTCAAAAAGTTGCACCCGGAACTTCACGTTCCAGGCGAGGAAAACGCGCCCTCCTCTGGCCCCCGTTTTCGGAGCCTGACAGGACCTTCCACGCACGCTTTGCGGAAAAGGTCCACGGGACACGTCAAATGAAACACCGGGCGTTTCGGCCCGGCGTTGGCGGCTAACTAGGGGAAACGGGCCGGAATGTCAACGCTTCGCGCCCGCAGCCGGCTCACTTCGCGTCGTGGAAGATGATGCCGAGGGTGAAGCGCTCGCCGGAGCGGATACGGCTGACGCCATGGCGCATCTTGACCCTGTAATCGCCGCGGCTTCCAGCCTTGGGCCGGTCGTTGACGGCAAACAGCGCGCCACAGCCCATGCGCAGCGGCACGACCTCGGCGCGTGACTGCATGCGCGGCCGCTGCTCGGTCATGACGAACTCGCCTCCGTCGAACTCCTCGCCCGGCTCGCTCAGCAGAATCACCAGCTGCACGGGGAAGAGATGCGCGCCATAGACGTCCTGGTGCAGGCAATTGTAGTCGCCGGCGCCATATTTGAGCAGCAGCGGCGTCGGCCGCGTCTGGCCGTCTGCATGGCACTCGGCCAGGAAGGAGTCGAGATCGGGCGGATAGCACCTGTCGATGCCCATGCGCTCGTTCCAACTGGTAGCGAAGGACGCGAGTCGGCCATAAAAACTGCGGCGCAGCGCAGAAATCGTGTCGGGCAGCGGATCGGCGAAGTATTTGTATTCGCCCGAGCCGAAGCCATGGCGCCGCATGACGATGCGGCTGCGGAAATGTTCGTCGGCGGCGTAGAGCGAGCGCAGGCGGCGACAGGTTTCGCGGTCGAGCAGCGGCCCGGTTGGAGCCACCCCGAACTCGTCGAGTTCGGCGAACACGCGCTGCCAATCGATACTCTCCGAAATCAACTCTGCTTCCATCCGATGCGCTCCTTGCCTCGACCACCACGGAGACTAGGCGCGCACAGGCTGTGGCGCATTCCGATTCCTGCGCGGTCAGGCAGCCCAAGGCAAAGCGGGCGAAATGGAGAAACCACCATGAAAATCGCTCTTGTCGGCGCGGTCAGGCCAAGCTGAGCCCGAAGCCTTGCATCAGCCGGGCCGTGGCGAAATGCGGCTTGCCCGAGGTGAAGATGGCGAGGTCGCGGCCAAAGGCCGGGGCCTCGTTGCGCGACGAACCATCGCGTGGCTTGAGCAGCGACAGGGCGCGGCGGGCAATGGCCTCGGCGGGATCGATCCAGTCGACGGGCCAAGGGGCAGTCTTGCGCATGCGGTTGACCAGGAACGGATAGTGCGTGCAGGCGAGCACGACAATGTCCGTGCGGCGCCCGTCCTGCTCGACAAAACATGGCGCGATTTCCTCGGCCACCACATCTTCGTCGACGAAGCCTTCCCGCATGTAGGTTTCGGCCAGAGCTGCCAGCCGGTGGCTGCCGACGAGGCGAACGTGACACTTCGACCCCCATTGGGTGATCAGGTCGCGCGTATACTGGCGCTTGACCGTGCCGGGCGTTGCCAGCACCGAGACAAGGCCCGAGCGCGTGCGCTCCGCCGCCGGCTTGATCGCCGGCACCGTGCCGACGAACGGATGGCCGGGGAAACGCTCGCGGATTGCCTCGATGACCAGCGTAGAGGCGGTGTTGCATGGAATGACAGACAGCTCCGGCTTGAAGCGCTCGAGCAACTCGTCGAACAGGCCGAGGATGCGCTCCTTCAGCGCCGGCTCCTCCCAATTGCCATAGGGAAAGGCGGCATCGTCGGCGACATAGACGAAGCGCCGGTCGGGCATCAGCACGCGCGCCTCGCGCAGCACCGTCAAGCCCCCGATGCCCGAATCGAACATCAGGATCGGCCGGTCAGTCATTGTCGAGCCCCTTGCCGCCAACCGGCGGCTCCTCGCCGTCGTCTACGCCTGCGCTGCCCGAATGGGCGGCCTGGTCGACCTTGGCCTTGCGATCGGGATAGCCCTTGCCGCGCGGTTCCTTGGGCGAAAAATAGTCGAGCGAGGCGACCACGCCGCGCAGCACCTTGAGTTCCGGCTCGAAGAACCCGGCGCGCGTCAGCACCGCGCGAAGATTGTCGATCATCTTCGGCTTCTTGGGCGCCGGGCGGAAATAGCCGCGTGCGTCGAGCGCCGATTCGAGGTGATCGAACAGCCCCTGCAACTGCTCCTTGGTCGCCGGAACCATTTCCGGACCCGAAAAATTGGTCTGGGTCTCGCTTTCCAGGCCCGACTTCATCCACTCGTAAGACATGAGCAGCACGGCCTGGGCGATGTTGAGCGAAGAAAAGCCGGGATCGACCGGGAAGGTGACAATCTCGTCGGCGAGGCCGACTTCCTCATTGTAAAGCCCGAAGCGCTCGCGCCCGAACATGATGCCGGTACGCTGGCCACCGCGGCTGCGCGCCCTGAGCGCCCTGCCCGCTTCGACCGGGCCGCGGACTTCCTTGAAGCCGTCGCGTTCCCTTGCCGTGGTGGCGAAGACAAAGTTGAGGTCGGCGAGAGCCGAAGCAAGATCGGGGAAGACCGCCACGGCATCGATGACATGGTCGGCGCGGCTTGCGGCCGCACGCGCCTTCTCGTTCGGCCAGCCGTCGCGCGGATTGACCAGCCTGAGTTCGGCGAGGCCGAAATTGGCCATGGCGCGCGCCACCATGCCGATGTTTTCGCCAAGCTGCGGCTCGACGAGGATGATGACAGGCATTGCGGAGGGCTGGGACGTTTCGGTCATGGAGGCGATTGAACCACAAATTGCGACTTTTGCGCGTCCCTGACATATTCGGCGCGGAAAATGAAGTTCCGGTAACGAACAGCCATGCCGGCAACCTCGCAGATCTGACAACCGCGAGGCCCCGCCCGCAGGCGCTTCATACATCGTCAGCAGCCGCGCCGAGGATGGCAGCGGCAATCGTTTGCGCGGCCCGACGGGCTTTGATATAGGGGCCGCACTCCCTATTACGAACCCTCCGAAACCCCACGGGTTTCAAGCAGAAAGAGGCACTTTCCATGGCGAAGATCAAGGTGGCCAACCCCGTCGTCGAGCTCGACGGCGATGAGATGACCCGCATCATCTGGCAGTTCATCAAAGACAAGCTGATCCACCCTTATCTCGACATCGACCTGCGCTACTACGACCTCAGCGTCGAAAACCGCGATGCCACCGACGACCAGGTGACCATCGATTCGGCCAACGCGATCAAGGAATTCGGCGTAGGCGTGAAGTGCGCCACCATCACCCCTGACGAGCAGCGCGTCGAGGAATTCAAGCTCAAGAAGATGTGGAAGTCGCCCAACGGCACCATCCGCAACATCCTGGGCGGCACTATCTTCCGTGAACCGATCATCATGAAGAACGTGCCGCGCCTCGTTCCAGGCTGGACCAAGCCGATCATCGTCGGCCGTCACGCCTTCGGCGACCAGTACAAGGCCACCGACTTCCGCTTCCCCGGCAAGGGCAAGCTGACGATCAAGTTTGTCGGCGAGGACGGCCAGGTGATCGAGCACGACGTGTTCGACGCGCCGGGCGCCGGCGTGGCGATGGCCATGTACAATCTCGACGAGTCGATCCGCGAATTCGCCCGCGCTTCGCTGAACTACGGCCTGCTGCGCAACTACCCGGTCTACCTGTCGACCAAGAACACAATCCTCAAGGCCTATGACGGACGCTTCAAGGACCTCTTCCAGGAAGTCTACGAGAAGGAATTCGAGGCAGAGTTCAAGGCGCGCAAGCTCTGGTACGAACACCGCCTGATCGACGACATGGTGGCCTCGAGCCTGAAATGGTCGGGCGGTTATGTCTGGGCCTGCAAGAACTATGACGGCGACGTCCAGTCCGACACGGTTGCCCAGGGCTTCGGCTCGCTCGGCCTGATGACCTCGGTGCTGATGACGCCTGATGGCAAGACGGTGGAAGCGGAAGCTGCGCATGGCACCGTGACGCGCCACTACCGCCAGCACCAGAAGGGCGAGGAAACCTCGACCAACTCGATCGCCTCGATCTTCGCCTGGACCCGCGGTCTCGCGCACCGCGCCAAGCTCGACGACAATGCCGAGCTGAAGCGCTTCGCCGACACGCTCGAACGCGTCTGCATCCAGACCGTCGAGTCCGGCTACATGACCAAGGACCTGTCGCTGCTGATCGGTCCGGACCAGCCCTGGCTGTCGACCACCGGCTTCCTCGACAAGATCGACGAGAACCTGCAGAAGGCGATGGCATAAGCCTCGCGCCGACCAAACGCAAAAGCCCCGGATCATTGCTCCGGGGCTTTTTTTGTTTTTCAGCTCTATCTCCTGGCGGTCAGGCCGACGGCCAGCGAAAACGCCATCTTGCCCACGACCAGCGACAGGCAGAACGCCAGCGGCCAGGCGACGACGAAGTGACGCGCCCAGGCGTGCAGCCATTCTGTGGTGACGCCCAGTTCAAGGAGCGCGAAAAAGCCCGTCATCATCAGGGCCATGGAAAAGGAGATGATCGCCTGGGCGATCAGGAGCGTCTTGGGACTGTGCATGTGGTTCTCCGGTGTCGGGGCGGAGAAGGATGGAAAAGCGAACGCCCATCGCAGCACCACCCCTGATGAGGTTTGCTGCCGTGGGTTCGCAGTCGCGACGTCGTCCCGACTTGTCGGGCACCGGAATAACCAACCGGCTCATTCTTTTCGGCCAGCGAGCCCTATGGCCGGGGCGGGCTGCTGTCAAGCGCCCGACGGCGACCAACCGTCGGGCACAGTTGCCCCCCACGATCAGTCGCGCCTGGAGTTGCTGTCTAGACCAGTGGCATATGGATGTCGGTCAGGAGTTCCGCCGGGGCCACGTCGCGCGGATTGTTGAGGTATTCCTCGAACATCAGAGCATCACGCAGCTGGCGGCCCGATTTCGGCAGCCATTCCGCATAGAGCCACTTATAGGCCATGTGCATTTCGGCATAGGGACCCTTGTGGCGAAGAACGGCGTACTCTCCGCCCGGGATTTCGCGCCTTTCGAGCGGCGCTGCGGCGGGCGTGGTCGCATCGGCGCTGACGCAGGCAACGGAGCGCAGCTTTTCTTCGGATACGAGATCGGGATCGTCGAGATAGACGCCGATCATGCGCATGTCGGGCCGCGCCTGGCCGCGAGCATAGAGCGTGCCGAACAGTTGTTCGAAAGCCTTGCCGATCTGCATGTAGGAGCCTTGATGGGCAACGCCGACGAGGCTGGTGTCGGGGATGTTTCGGATCTGAACGTCGAACATGTGGGAAGCCTTTCCTCTGTGGGTTTCAAACAGCTTGTGGCTTCCCTCCCTCCGGTAACGCGCCGGCGGCATGCCGTAGACAGCCTTGAAGATGCGGTTGAACGACTGGACATTGGGATAGCCAGACCGTTTCGCAATCTCACCGATGCCCAGATCCGTGCCCACGATGTCTCCGGCGGCGCGGTGCAGCCTGAGACGCTTGACAGTGGCGGCAAGCGTCTCGCCGTAGATGGCGCGGTAGATCCTGTGCCAGTGATAGCTCGACAGGCAGGCGATGTCGGCCAGGCGATCCATATCCAGCTCCTCGTCGAGGTGCTCATGAATATGGGCCGAAACCCTTCTCAGGCGGGCTTCATAGACCGCCCATGCCGTTTCGCCATTCATGCCAAGCCTCATGCAAATCGATCGGCCGGACACAACCATAGCCCGGTTTGACAAATCCTGCTGACTTCACGGGACGTCAATTCAAAGCGCCGGATCGGCTGTTGCGCGAAGCAGGACGACCCGGCACCGCGGAAAAGAAAAGGGCGGGTGCCGAAGCACCCGCCCTTCAATTGCTGCAGGCGGTCAGGGTCAGCCGGCCATCGCCTGCGCTACCGCCTCGACGGCTTCGTCAGCCTTGGTGGCGTCGGGGCCGCCGGCCTGGGCCATGTCGGGACGGCCGCCGCCGCCCTTGCCGCCCAGAGCTGCGGACGCGACGCGTACCAGATCGACAGCGCTGAACCGGCCGACCAGATCCGCAGTGACGGCGACGACCGCGCTGGCCTTGCCGTCATCGGACACGCCGATCAGCGCGACAACGCCCGAACCCAAGCCAGACTTGGCTTCGTCGGCCAGCCCCTTGAGGTCCTTGGGGTCGACGCCCGAAACCACCTTGCCGAGATACTTCACACCCGCGATCTCACGCGCCGGATCGGCCGCGCCGCCGTGCCCGCCACCCATGGCGAGTTTCTTGCGGGCATCGGAAAGTTCGCGTTCCAGCTTCTTGCGTTCGTCGACCAGCGCCTCGACACGCGCCAGAACGTCGCCCGGGGCAACCTTGAGGGCGGCCGCTATCGTCTTCAGGCGGCGGTCCTGCTCGTCGAGGTGACGGCGAGCCGCCTCGCCGGTCAGCGCCTCGATACGGCGAACGCCGGCAGCGACAGCGCTGTCGGAAACGATGCGCACAAGGCCGATGTCGCCGGTGGAACGCACATGGGTGCCACCGCAGAGCTCGACCGAATAGGGACGGTTGGCCTTGGCGCCATGCAGGCCGGTGCCCATGGAGACAACGCGAACCTCATCGCCGTACTTCTCGCCAAACAGCGCCATGGCGCCCTCGGCGATGGCGTCGTCGACGCTCATCAGGCGCGTGGTGACGGGGCTGTTCTGGACCACGATCTCGTTCGACATGCGCTCGACTTCCTCGAGCTCCTCGGCCGAGATCGGCTTGTTGTGCGAGATGTCGAAACGCAGGCGCTCGGGCGCGACCAGCGAACCCTTCTGCGCGACATGGGTGCCGAGCACCTCGCGCAGCGCCTCGTGGATGAGGTGGGTGGCGGAGTGGTTGGAGCGCAGGCGCGTGCGGCGCGCGTGATCGACCTTGAGCTCGACTGCGGCGCCGGTCTTGAGCTTGCCCTTGGTCACCTTGCCGAAGTGGACGAACAGACCGTCGGCCTTCTTTTGGGTGTCGGCGACCTCGATGGTGAAACCTTCGCCTGAGATCGTGCCCGTGTCCCCCATCTGACCGCCCGACTCGCCGTAGAACGGGGTCTGGTTGACGACGATGGCGACGTCCTCACCTTCGCTTGCGGCGTCGACGACCGCGCCGTCCTTGATCAGCGTCAGGACCACTCCCTCGGCCTGCTCGGTCTCATAACCGAGGAATTCCGTCGCACCCGCCTTCTCGCGGACCGCAAACCAGACGGCCTCGGTGGCCGCCTCGCCGGACCCGGCCCAGTTGGCGCGCGCCTCGGCCTTCTGCCGTTCCATCGCGTCGGTGAAACCGGCGAGATCGACGGAAATGTTGCGCTGGCGCAGCGCGTCCTGCGTCAGGTCGAGCGGGAAGCCGAAGGTGTCGTAGAGCTTGAAGGCGGTCTCGCCGTCGAGCATGTCGCCGGCGCCGAGCGTCTCGGTGGCGTCGGCCAACAGGCCGAGGCCGCGCGCCAGCGTCTTGCGGAAACGGGTCTCTTCGAGCTTCAGCGTCTCGGTGATCAGCGCCTCGCCGCGGCCGAGCTCGGGATAGGCCTGTCCCATCTCGCGCACCAGCGCCGGAACCAGCTTCCACATCAGCGGCTCGCCGGCGCCCAACAACTGCGCGTGACGCATGGCGCGGCGCATGATGCGGCGCAGCACATAGCCACGGCCTTCGTTCGACGGCAACACGCCGTCGGCCACCAGGAAGCAGGACGACCGCAGATGGTCGGCGATGACGCGATAGGACCCGACATTGCTTGCGTCCGGACCACGGCCGATCGCCGACGACGCCGCATCGATGAGATGGCGGAACAGATCGGTCTCGAAAACGGTCTCGACGCCCTGCAGGATCGAGGCCATGCGCTCGAGGCCCATGCCGGTGTCGATGGACGGACGCGGCAGGTCGATCCGCTCCTCCTTCGTCACCTGCTCATACTGCATGAAGACGAGGTTCCAGAATTCAAGGAAGCGGTCGCCGTCCTCCTCCGCACTACCGGGAGGGCCACCCCAGATGTGATCGCCGCGATCGATGAAGATCTCCGAGCATGGACCGCAAGGCCCCGTGTCGCCCATCGCCCAGAAATTATCCGAAGTCGGGATGCGGATGATGCGGTCATCGCTGAAGCCGGCGATCTTCTTCCAGTAGTCAGCCGCCTCATCGTCGGTGTGGTAGACGGTGACGAGCAGCTTGTCCTTCTTCAGTCCGTATTCCCTGGTGATCAGGTTCCAGGCCAGCTCGATGGCCTGTTCCTTGAAATAGTCGCCGAAAGAGAAGTTGCCGAGCATCTCGAAGAAAGTGAGATGGCGGGCGGTGTAGCCGACATTGTCGAGATCGTTATGCTTGCCGCCGGCGCGCACGCTCTTCTGCGCGGTCGTGGCGCGCGAATAGGAACGAGACTCGAGGCCGGTGAAGACGTTCTTGAACTGCACCATGCCGGCGTTGGTAAACATCAAGGTCGGATCGTTGCGCGGCACCAGCGGACTGGAGGCCACGACCTCGTGGCCGTTCTTCTTGAAGTAGTCGAGAAATGTCGACCGGATCTCGTTCACGCCACTCATATTGCCGCCTTTGATCGCCGCCCTGAACAGATGCACTCCACCCTTGCCAGGCGGAAATTGGAACTGGCCTTTTAGCGGTCCACCTTGACCCTGTCCAGAAACACCGGAGCGGCAAAAGCCCGGAATTCAGCCTTTCAGGCAGCGCTTCCAAAACGCAAACCGCCGGCACGAGGGCCGGCGGCTGCAAGTTGTCTTTGATGACGGATGCCGCCCTTGGCCGGGCGACCGCGATGCGGCTTACATCGCGCTGGCTTCGTCGCCGTCGTCTTCCTCGCGAGAGCCGTTTTCCAGGAACTTTTCGGCGATCAGGCCGGCGTTCTGCCTGAGCACCGTCTCGATTTCACGCGCCGCCTCCGGATTGTTGCGCAAGAACAGCTTGGCGTTCTCGCGCCCCTGCCCCAGACGCTGCGAATTGTAGGAGAACCAGGCGCCGGACTTCTCGACCACGCCGGCCTTGACGCCGAGATCGACGAGCTCGCCGGTCTTGGACACGCCCTCGCCATACATGATGTCGAATTCGACCTGCTTGAAGGGCGGGGCCAGCTTGTTCTTGACCACCTTGACGCGGGTCTGGTTGCCGACGACCTCGTCGCGGTCCTTGACCGAGCCGATGCGGCGGATGTCGAGACGCACCGAGGCGTAGAACTTGAGCGCGTTGCCGCCCGTCGTGGTCTCGGGCGAGCCATACATGACGCCGATCTTCATGCGGATCTGGTTGATGAAGATGACCATGGTGTTGGAGCGCGAAATCGAGGCCGTCAGCTTGCGCAGCGCCTGGCTCATCAGGCGGGCCTGCAGGCCGGGCAGCGACTCGCCCATCTCGCCTTCGATTTCGGCGCGCGGCGTGAGCGCTGCGACCGAGTCGACGACCAGAACGTCGATGGCGCCGGAACGCACCAGCGTGTCGCAGATTTCCAGCGCCTGCTCGCCTGTGTCGGGCTGCGAGATCAGCAGGTTTTCCAGATCGACGCCGAGCTTGCGGGCATAGACCGGGTCGAGCGCGTGTTCGGCGTCGACGAAGGCACAGATGCCACCCTTCTTCTGCGCTTCGGCGATGGTGTGCAGCGCAAGCGTCGTCTTGCCCGAGCTTTCGGGCCCGTAGATCTCGATGATGCGGCCGCGCGGCAGGCCACCGACGCCAAGCGCGATGTCGAGCCCCAACGAACCGGTGGAGACCGTACCGATCTCGACGACCTGCTCGTTCGCGCCGAGCCGCATGATCGAGCCCTTGCCGAAGGCGCGTTCGATCTGCGACAGCGCCGCGTCCAGAGCCTTTGATTTATCCACCGAATTGTCCTCTACAAGCCGCAACGAATTCTGAGCCATGATACATCACCCCCGGGTCATCAAAGAAGGCCGCTCGATTAACTGTCGATGCAAATTTGTATCTGTTTTGTTCTCATTTGGCAAGGGCAGCCATCATATTGATATTTCGAGATAACTCTTGCCATGTTCCAGTTTCGTTTCCTACAGCGCGCGATGCCATGCCGCAGGCGGGCCTCCAAGCCACGCCGCGGTTTCGGCCAAAGCTGCGATTCGCCGCGGGTTGCCGCCTGTCGCCGGGAACACTAAGTTCCTGCCCTTATGCTTATGGACATTGACCGCATGACCTCACCCAGAATTCTCGCCATCGGTGGCGCCCATGTCGACCGCCGCGGTCGGATGACGGCGCCCTTCGTTCCGGGCGCCTCGATCCCCGGCTCGATGAGCGAAGAGGTCGGCGGCGGCGTGTTCAACGCCCTGCGCGGCGCGGTGCGGCGTGGCGCGCAAGGTGTGCTGATTTCGGTGCGCGGTGGAGATTCCGCCGGAGACGCGGTGGCCACGGCGATCGCCGCCAACGGCATCGAGGACCTGTCGGCCGTCTTCCTCGACCGTGCCACGCCGAGCTACACCGCGCTGCTCGACAGCGCCGGCGACGTGGTGGCAGCGCTGGCCGACATGGGGCTCTACGAACTCGCCTTTGCCAAGCAACTCAGGCGCTCCAAGGTCAGGGAGGCGATGGCAGCGGCGGAAGCGGTGCTGTGCGACGCAAACCTGCCCGAGGCGGCGCTGGCCAAGCTTGTCGACATGGCCGACAAGCCGGTCTTCGCCATCGCCATATCTCCGGCCAAGGCTGTGCGGCTGGCGCCCATCCTGAACCAGCTCTATTGCGTCTTCATGAACCGCCGCGAGGCGGCGGTGCTGGCCGGGGTATCGGCGGAGACCGGCCTTGAAACCATCGTTCACGGCCTGCGGGCAGCCGGATTGCGCCGCGGCGTCGTCACCGCCGGCGGCAACGCGGTGTTCGCCTATGACAGCAATGGCATCATCGTCGTCACGCCGCCGCCGCCACGCCAGATCGCCGACGTCACCGGCGCGGGCGATGCGCTGGCCGGCGCCACGACCGCAGCACTGATGCGCGGCCTGTCGCTGCAGGCGGCGCTGCGGGAGGGCATCGCCGCCGCAGTCCTCACCATCGAGACGGCATCCGCCGTCGCCGAACTCGACCAACCGGCCTTCGCCGACATGCTGGCCCTTGTGCCGCCAGCCCAGGAAATGGCATGACGCCGCTCATGGAGATCAAAATGACGCCAGAAACCGCCCGCCCCTTCATCGACGTCCATGCGCCCGTCGCCGCGGCCCTCGCCGCCGGCAAGCCGGTCGTGGCGCTCGAAAGCACCATCATCACGCATGGCATGCCCTATCCCGACAACTCCGCCATGGCGGCCAATGTCGAAAAGATCATTTCGGATGAAGGTGCGGTGCCCGCAACCATCGCCGTCATCAACGGCCGCATCAAGATCGGCCTTTCGGACGGAGAGCGCGAGTCGCTGGCAATGACCGGCGGCGCCATGAAGCTGTCGCGCGCCGACATCGCCTATGCGGTCGCCGAAGGCCGCACCGGCGGCACGACGGTCGCCGCGACCATGATCGCCGCCCACCTCGCCGGCATCAAGGTTTTTGCCACCGGCGGCATCGGCGGCGTGCACAAGGGCGCCGAAAAGAGCTTTGACATCTCGGCAGACCTCGACGAACTGGCACGCACGCCCGTCATCGTGGTGTCGGCCGGCGCCAAGGCGATCCTCGACATCGAAAAGACGCTGGAAGTACTGGAAACGCGTGGCGTGCCGGTCGTCGCCTACGGCTCCGACATCGTGCCGGCCTTCTGGTCGCGCAAGTCGCCTTATGCGGCGCCGTTGCGCCTCGACACGGCCGAAAAGATCGCCCGCCTCCATGCCACGCGCGCAGCGCTCGGCCTCGACGGTGGTCTTCTGGTCGCCAATCCGGTTCCCGAGAGCGACGAGATCCCGACAGAAACAATGGCCGCATACATCGCGGCGGCGCAGAAGGCAGCCGAGGCCCAAAACATCTCCGGCAAGGCGGTCACGCCGTTCCTCCTGGCGAAAATCCTCGAACTCACCAGCGGCGCAAGCCTCAAGACCAACATCGCGCTGGTCGAAAACAACGCACGGCTGGCGGCGAAGATCGCCGCTGCGCTCTGAGGCTGCCTGACGCATCCTTGGCCGCCCGCCCAACCGGCGAGCGGCTCGGGCTGTTGGCGTCACCGGCAGAGGCCTGAAGCCGGCCCTGTTGGCACATTCATATTAGGCAGTCATAATATATCTCCAGCCACAGGCTGAGCCTGCAATGCGGCTGGCCTGCCGCCCGGGTTGACCCCCGGCGGCTGCATCGGAGCGGATACGATGCCCGGCGCTGGAGAGACTCGCCGATACGCTAAATTGGCGCGACCGTCGCTGTGCTGTCGTGGCGTCGCATGTCTTGCCTTTGCGGCTTTGGCGTCGTCCCCCGGGCTGGCGCACCAGCCCGTTTCCAGCTGGAAATATCCGCCTGCATGCTGCCAGGGCGATGGGGAAAGCGGCGATTGCCAGGCCATCCCCGGAAGCGCGGTGAAGGAGCATGGTGGCGGCTGGGTGATCGTGCTGGAACCCGGCGATCACCGCAACATAACGCACCGCAACCGCTATTTCGTACCCTACGGCTCGGAAATACCCTCGGGCGACAGCGACTATCACATCTGCCTGCATCCGACCGAGGAGTTTCCACACTGCTTCTTTGTGCCGCCGGACGCCATGTAGCACTACTTCCTGCTGCGCAGTGCCGCCTCATAAGCCTTGCGTGTCCACAAGGCGAGTTCGTCCGGGTCGTCGACGGCGCTTTCGGGAATGGTCCAGTAGGGCATGTTCACCGGCCTGCCGCCGGCATCGGTCCAGCGCTTGGCACCCGCCGCCTCGAAATCGGGGGCACTCACCGCATCGGCCTTGAGCAGGATCTCGCCGCGCACCTCGACGCCGACAATCTGGCCGTCGCGGTAGATGCCCTTGCCGCCGAACATTTTCCGGATCGTCACTTCGCCAAGCCCGGCGAAGACTTCGCGGATGGCGTCGTCGCTCATCTGTCGCTCTGGGATCAGGCCTGCGCGCGCGCTTCGGCGAGCGCCTTGAGGTCAGCGGGCTGGAGTTCGACCGACTCGCCGCAGCCGCAGGCCGAGCTCTGGTTCGGGTTGGAGAAGGTGAAGCCGGTGCGCAGCGTCGTGGTCTCGAAATCCATCTCGGTGCCGAACAGGAACAAAGCCGCCTCCGGGGCGACATAGACATGGGCGCCGTCGCGCTCGATGTGGTCGTCCTTGGGGTTCGGCTCGGTCACCAGATCGACCGTGTATTCCATGCCGGCACAACCGCCCTTCTTGATGCCGAGGCGGATACCCAGGGCATTGTCGCGGGTGGCCATGATCTCGCGCACGCGATCGGCGGCCCTGTCGGTCATTGAAATGACGGCGAAGCGTCCCATTCCAGTCTCCATTCGTCGCCGGGTTCAAGGCCCGCGGAATGACTCATTCCAAACTAAGATGGTGAAGATTGCATGTCCATGCAAGCGCCACCGTCGATGGCTCAATACCAGCCCACCGCGACCTGCGCTTCTTCCGACATGCGGTCAGGCGTCCATGGCGGGTCGAAGGTCATGGCGACCTCGACGCCCGATACGCCTTCGACGGCGCCGACGGCGTTCTGCACCCAGCCCGGCATTTCGCCCGCGACAGGGCAGCCAGGTGCTGTCAGCGTCATGTCGATCTTGACGGTGCGGTCGTCTTCGATGTCGATCTTGTAGACGAGGCCGAGCTCGTAGATATCGGCCGGGATTTCCGGGTCGTAGACCGTCTTCAGCGCCGAGACGATGTCGTCGGTCAGGCGCGCCAGTTCGTCCGCCGGGATGGCCGAGGCCGACATGACGCCGTTGCCGCCGGTTTCGGGAGCGGTCTCGTCGGTGGTCGCTGCGATAACGTCTTCCATGGTGCTCATCCGAAGAATTTCCGTGCTTTTTCAAGCGCCTCGGCCAAAACGTCGATCTCGGCCTTCGTGTTGTACATGCCAAACGATGCCCTGCATGTGGAGGTGACGCCGAAGCGTTTCAACAGCGGCTGGGCGCAGTGGGTGCCGGCGCGCACGGCGACACCCTGGCGGTCGATGACCATCGACACGTCGTGGGCGTGGATGCCCTGCAGCTCGAACGAGACGATGGCGCCCTTGCCGGGCGCGTCGCCGAAGATGCGCAGCGAATTGACGGCGCGCAGGCGCTCATGGGCGTAGTCGCGCAACATTGCCTCATGGGCTGCGATGCGCTCGCGGCCGATGCTGTCCATGTAGTCGAGTGCCGCGCCAAGTCCGATCGCCTGGACGATCGGCGGCGTGCCGGCCTCGAAGCGGTGCGGCGGCTCGTTGTAGGTGACGATGTCCTCGGTCACCTCGACGATCATCTCGCCGCCGCCGTGGAACGGGCGCATGCGCTCGAGCAACTCGCGCTTGCCATAGAGCACGCCGATGCCGGACGGGCCGTAGAGCTTGTGACCGGTCATGACGAAGAAGTCGCAGTCGAGGTCCTGCACGTCGATGGGCATGTGGACAGCACTCTGGCTTCCATCGACCAGCACCGGGATGCCGCGCGCATGCGCAATGCGGCAGATCTCCTTGATCGGCGTGACGGTGCCGAGCGCGTTCGACATATGGGTGATCGCGACCAGCTTTGTGCGGTCGGTCAGGCGCTTTTCGAAGTCCTCGATGTGGAAGGCGCCAAGATCGTCGACCGGCACCCACACCAGCTTTGCGCCCTGGCGCTCCCTGATGAAATGCCACGGCACGATGTTGGAGTGATGCTCCATGATCGAGAGCACGATCTCGTCACCCTCGCCGATGTTGGGCATGCCATAGCCATAGGCGACGGTGTTGATCGCCGAAGTGGCGTTGGAGGTGAAGACGATCTGGTTGACATCAGGCGCATTGAGGAAGCGGCGCACGCTTTCGCGCGCCTTCTCATAGGCGTCGGTCGCGGCATTGGACAAGAAATGCAGGCCGCGATGAACGTTGGCGTATTCGTTGGAATAGGCGTTGGCGATGGTGTCGATCACCACCTGCGGCTTCTGGGCCGAGGCGCCATTGTCGAGATAGACGAGCGGCTTGCCATAGACCTCGCGCGACAGGATCGGGAAATCGCTGCGGATCGCCTCGACGTCGTAGGTGCTGGATTCGACTTTCTTGTCCATCGCGTCTTCTCGTTTCGACGCCCCCTCACCCGGCCTCCGCTTCGCTTGGCCGACCTCTCCCCGAGGGGAGAGGAGATTGGAGACGTTCGCGCCAGTCAAAGGCGGCACTTCCGAGGTCCTGGCACCCTCTTCTCCCCACCGGGGAGAAGGTGGCCGCGCAAGCGGCCGGATGAGGGGGCCAATCGCCGTTACTTACCCATGCGTCGCAAACCAGTTGCTCAGCAGCTCTTCCAGCGGATCGACGACCGTCTCGTCCTCAAGTTCCTCGATGACCTCGGCCAGGAAGGCGCGGATCAGGAGGCCACGGGCCGACTTCTCGTCGATGCCACGCGCCATCAGGTAGAACAGATGGTTGTGGTCGATCTCGGTGACGGTCGCGCCATGGCCGCAAGCCACGTCGTCGGCGAAGATTTCCAGCTCCGGCTTGGTCGAGAACTCGCCGTCATCCGACAGAAGCAGCGTGTTGCAGGCCATGCGGGCGTCGGTCTTCTGGGCGATCTGGTGCACGTTGATACGGCCCTGGAACACGCCCTTGGCGCGGCCGGTGACGACGTTGCGCACAACCTCGGTCGAAGAGGTATGCGGCACCGTGTGATCGAGCACCATGGTAACGTCGACATGGCTGTCGCCGGCCAGCAGGTTGACACCGCGCAGCTTGAAGTCGGCGCCTTCGCCTGAAGCCTTGACGATGATCTCCTGGCGGACGAGCTTGCCGCCGGCATTCATCACAAACAGCGTCAGCCTGGCGTTCTTGCCGAGCTCGGCCTTGAACTGGGCGAGGTGGGTTGCTGTCTCAGGCTGATCCTGGACGATCAGCCACAGCACTTCTGCGTCGTCACCGAGCAGAAGCTGGCTGACGGAACTGACAAGGCCCGCACCCTCGCCGGTCTGGCGTTCGACGATGGTTGCCTTGGCGCCAGCACCGACACGCACCGGCAGGCGGACATGGGACTGGCCGCCGGCCTGGATGTTCTGCAGTTCGATCGGCTTGTCCAACTGGGCGCCGGCCTCGATGTCGACGAAGTAGCCGTCGGCGACGAAAGCGGTGTTGATGGCGCCGATGGCATCATCCTTGCCGTAGGTGACAAGCGCCGGCGCATAGCTGCCATCGGTGAGCTTGTCGGAGAGGCGCTGAAAGGTCACGCCCCCGATGTCGGCGGACGCAGAAGAGACGCCATTGGCGAGCGACAGCACGCTTGAGCCTTCGAGCAGCGGCGCAACCGGCTTGGCCTTGGCGCTGGCGTCGAAATCGGGAACGGCGGCAAGCAGGCGGCGCAGGTCGGTGTAGTGCCAGGTCTCGACGCGGCGCGTCGGCAGGCCGGCCTTGACCTGTTCGATGGCATCGTCACGCTTGACCATGACGGCGCCGTCGCCCGGCAGCAGCGACAGCCGCTCGCCGAAGGCATCGACAAGCGCCGCCTCCGCCGGGGTTCGCTGTATTTCAGCACGCATGTTCATGGTCGACACCTCACGCTGCCTCTTCGATGATCCCGGCGTAGCCGTTCTCTTCGAGCTCGAGCGCCAGCGACTTGTCGCCCGACTTGATGACCTGGCCCTTATAGAGGACGTGGACGGTATCAGGCACGATGTGGTCGAGCAGGCGCTGGTAGTGGGTGATGACGACGACCGCGCGGTCGGGCGAACGCAACGCGTTGACGCCGTCCGAGACGATCTTGAGCGCATCGATGTCGAGGCCGGAATCGGTTTCGTCGAGCACGCAGAGCTTGGGCTCGAGCAGCTTCATCTGCAGGATCTCGGCACGCTTCTTCTCACCGCCGGAGAAGCCGACATTGACCGGGCGCTTGAGCATGGCGATATCCATGTCGAGCGATGCGGCCGCTTCCTTCACGCGCTTGAGGAAATCCGGGATCTTGAGCGGCTCTTCGCCACGCGCCTTGCGCTGCGAGTTCATCGCGACCTTGAGGAACTCCATGGTGGCGACGCCAGGTATCTCCATCGGATACTGGAACGCCAGGAAGATGCCCTTGGCGGCGCGTTCGGCGGGATCCATCTCGAGGATCGACTCGCCGTTGTAGAGGATGTCGCCCTCGGTGACCTCGTAGTCCTCGCGGCCGGCGAGGATATAGGACAGCGTCGACTTGCCCGAGCCGTTCGGGCCCATGATGGCTGCGACTTCGCCGGCCTTCACCGTCAGGTTCAGGCCACGGATGATCTCGGTGCCGCTTTCGGCGATACGGGCATGCAGGTTCTTGATCTCAAGCATCGTTCTTCCTGTCGTCCTTCAGTTTCGTGGCTGGCAGCAGCTTTGCGAGCAGCGCCAGCTTGGCGAAGAGAAATCCGGCACCTGCCGTGGCGAGGTAGGACAAATCAACGAAGGCCCAGAGCCTGTCATTCCATTTCTCCATTCTATCGCGCAGGTAGATGTGTTTGCCGGCCTTCTCCTCACTCTTGTTCATTTTGGCCCAACCCCTTGGCGAACCGTTGATAATTGTCAGCCGACCGAGCCTTCGAGGCTGATGCCGATGAGCTTCTGCGCCTCGACGGCGAATTCCATCGGCAGTTCCTGGATGACTTCCTTGACGAAGCCGTTGACGATGAGCGCGATCGCTTCCTCCTCGGGAATGCCGCGCTGCATGACGTAGAACTTCTGGTCGTCGGAAATCTTCGACGTCGTCGCCTCGTGCTCGAACTGGGCCGTTGCGTTCTTGGCCTCGATGTAGGGCACGGTATGCGCCCCGCACTGGTTGCCGATCAGCAAGGAGTCGCACTGGGTGAAGTTGCGCGCATTGGTCGCCTTGCGGTGGGCCGAGACCTGGCCGCGATAGGTGTTCTGCGAGAAGCCTGCGGCGATGCCCTTGGAGATGATGCGGCTCGACGTGTTCTTGCCGAGGTGGATCATCTTGGTGCCGGAGTCGACCTGCTGGTAGCCGTTGGAAACGGCGATCGAATAGAACTCGCCGCGAGAATCGTCGCCGCGCAGGATGCAGGACGGGTACTTCCAGGTGATGGCCGAGCCGGTTTCGACCTGCGTCCACGAGATCTTCGAACGGTCGCCACGGCAGTCGCCGCGCTTGGTGACGAAGTTGTAGATGCCGCCCTTGCCCTGGGCGTCGCCCGGGTACCAGTTCTGGACGGTCGAATACTTGATCTCGGCATCTTCGAGCGCGACCAGTTCGACGACCGCGGCATGAAGCTGGTTCTCGTCGCGCTGGGGAGCGGTGCAGCCCTCAAGGTAGGAGACGTAGGCCTTTTCCTCGCAGATGATCAGCGTGCGCTCGAACTGGCCGGTGTTCTTCTCATTGATGCGGAAATAGGTCGACAGCTCCATCGGGCAACGGACGCCCTTTGGCACGAAGACGAACGAACCGTCGGTGAAGACGGCCGAATTCAACGTCGCATAGTAGTTGTCGGAGGTCGGCACGACCGAACCGAGATACTGCTTCACCAGTTCCGGATGCTCACGGATGGCTTCCGAGATCGAGCAGAAGATGACGCCGGCCTTGGCCAGCTCTTCCTTGAAGGTGGTGACGACGGACACCGAATCGAACACGGCGTCGACGGCGACGCGACCCGACTTGTAGACGTTGTCGCCGACCTCTTCGAGGTCCGGGTCGACGGTCTTTTCGACGCCGGCGAGGATTTCCTGCTCGCGCAGCGGAATACCGAGCTTCTCGTAGACCTTCAGGATCTCGGGATCGACTTCGTCGAGCGACGTCGGTCCGGGCGTGCTCTTGGGAGCGGCGTAATAATAGATGTCCTGGAAGTCGATCTTGGGATAGTCGACGCGCGCCCAGTTCGGCTCTTCAAGCGTCAGCCAGCGGCGATAGGCGCCGAGCCGCCATTCGAGCATCCACTCAGGCTCACCCTTCTTGGCCGAGATAAAGCGAATCGTGTCTTCGCTCAGGCCCTTGGGGGCCTTGTCCATCTCGATGACCGTCTCGAATCCGTACTTATACTGGTCGACATCGATCTTGCGGACCTGCTCGATCGTTTCCTGCACAGCAGGCATAAGCGTTCTCCATCCACGCCGGGGTCAAGGCCCGACAGTTTTCAAACTATGGCACCGCAGGAGCGGCGTAAGTTCCATATAGTGCATCTGATCCGGGAATTCACCCGGAAGCCGCCGTTCGGCGACCCTGACACACCCATTCAACGGCCCTTGGGCCAAATTCGGCTGCTCAAGCAGCCTGAGTTGCACCGTTGCGGCGCGCCAGCATCTTGGCCAGCGCCTCCTCAAACTGCGCAATTTCGTTGTCCGTCGTCTGCCGTCCGATCGAGACGCGCAGCGCGCCAAGATTGGCGTAGCCCATCGCCTTCAGCACATGGCTGGGGCCTACCTTGCCCGACGAGCACGCGGAACCGGCTGAGAGCGCGACCCCCGCGAGATCGAAGGCGATCTGCGCAGTCTCGGCCTTGACGCCCGGAATAGCGAAGAATGTCGTGTTGGCAAGGCGCTCCGCGCCCTTTCCGAAGATTTCCGCATCGGAAACAAGCCGCAGAACCGTCTCCTCGAGGCGATCGCGCATGGCGCGGACTTCATTGATCTCGGCCAGCCCGGCCAAAGCGGCCCGCGCGGCAGCGCCGAAGCCGGCAATAGCCGGAAGGTTCTCGGTGCCGCCGCGATGGCCCTTTTCCTGGCCGCCACCTGATACCAGCGGCGCCGGCATCATCAGATCGGCGGTGGCGACGATTGCACCCGCCCCCTTGGGGCCGCCGATCTTGTGCGAAGAGAGAATCAAATAATCGGCATAACCCTCTGACATGTCGAGAGGAATGCGCCCGGCAGCCTGAACCGCATCGAGCACCAGAACACCGCCCGCGGCCTTCACCAGCTCGGAGATTGCACGGAAGGGCTGGATGACGCCTGTCTCGTTGTTGGCGGCATGCATCGCCACCAGAGGCAAGCCCTCGGACTTGTCATGGCCAGCAAGCGCGGCCTCAAGCGCAGCCAGATCGACGATGCCATTGCTGTCGACGCCGAGCCGCGTGACCCGGTCGACGGGGAAGCGCCCACCGTTGAGCACGCAAGGATGATCGGCCTCGGTGACATAGAGCCTGGACATGCGGATCGCGCCGCGGCCCATGCGCCAGTCGGGGGAAAGCAGCGTCGTGGCCGCTTCGGTCGCGCCTGAGGTGAACACGACGTGCTCGGCTTTCGCGCCGACAAGGGCTGCGACATCGCGCCTGGCGTCCTCGATCAGCCTGCGGGCGGCCCGCCCCTCATTGTGCACCGACGACGGATTGGCAGCGATATCGAGCGCAGCGACCACCGCCGCACGCGCTGCAGGCAGCAGCGGCGCACTGGCATTGTGGTCGAGATAGGCGCGAGAAGTGGCCATTTCCGTTCAGATTGCCCTGTCAAATCACGTTTGGGTGTCGCGACGCGCAATTTCCTTGAAATTCCAAGGCGAGCCGTCCTATCTACCCGCTTTGCCAAACCGGCGGTCTCGCCGCCCAGTTTTGAACAGTTCTAAACTAGCTTCTAAGAAGACGCGCCCCTTGCGTCAAGGCTGGGCACAGGATTGTTTATCGGCGCTTGCGTCAAGTGGAGTAATTTATGCCAGAGGTCATTTTTGCGGGTCCGGCCGGTCGCCTGGAAGGTCGCTATCAGCCATCCAAGGAAAAGAACGCGCCCATCGCCATCATCCTGCACCCGCACCCGCAGTTCGGCGGCACGATGAACAACAAGATCGTGTACGACCTCTTCTACATGTTCCAGAAGCGGAACTTCACCACGCTGCGCTTCAATTTCCGCGGTATCGGCCGCAGCCAGGGCGAGTTCGACCACGGCACGGGCGAGCTGTCCGATGCGGCGGCGGCGCTTGACTGGGTGCAGTCGCTGCATCCGGATTCGAAGAGCTGCTGGGTCGCCGGCTATTCCTTCGGTTCGTGGATCGGCATGCAGCTCCTGATGCGCCGCCCGGAGATCGAGGGCTTCATCTCCGTTGCGCCGCAGCCCAACACCTACGACTTCTCGTTCCTGGCGCCCTGCCCGTCATCCGGCCTGATCATCCATGGCGACGCCGACAAGGTGGCCCCGCCCAAGGACGTCCAGGGCCTGGTCGACAAGCTGCACACGCAAAAGGGCATCACCATCACCCAGAAGACCCTGCCCGGCGCCAACCATTTCTTCGGCAACGATCCGGAGTTGGTGATCGAGGAATGCGCAGACTATCTCGACCGGCGTCTCGCCGGCGAGCTTTCCGATGCACGGCCGAAGCGGCTGAAGTAAGCACCGATACGGAGTAGCGATGTACCAGCCACCTCACTTCGTTGAAACGCGGCTGGACATCCTGCACGGCCTGATCCGGGCGCATCCGCTCGGGCTACTGATCTCGAACGGGCCTAATGGCCCGATCGCCAACGCCTTGCCGTTCCTGATGGATGCGGAGCCTTTGCCTCACGGCAGGCTTCGCGCCCATCTCGCCAAGGCAAATCCGCAGTGGCGCAGCCTCGCCGAAAAGCCCGACGCAAACGCGCTCGTCGTGTTCCAGGGCGCCGACAGCTATGTGACGCCGTCTTGGTACGAGACCAAGCGCGAAACCGGCAAGGTCGTGCCGACCTGGAACTACGCCATCGTGCAGGTGCGCGGCAGGGTCAGGGTCATCGACGACATGGACTGGCTGGCAGGCCAGATCGCCGAACTGACCGCCGCCCACGAAGGCAAGCGGCCGCAACCATGGCAGGTGAGCGACGCTCCCGACAGCTACATCGCGTCGCAGATCAAGGGCATCGTCGGCATCGAAATCGACATCAGCGCCATCGACGGCAAATGGAAGGTCAGCCAGAACCGCCCCGTCGCTGACCGCTTGGGCGTGGCCGAGGGACTGGAAGTCGACCACGCGCCAGCCGGCGCGGCCGAGATGGCGCATCTGGTTCGGCAGTATGGCGGCCTGAGCGAGTAGTCCCTATCCGACACGGGAATTGGTCATGAACATCCGGCCGCGACGCACGGAGGACGATGCCGTCCTTGTGGACATCTGGGAACGCGCCGTGCGCGCCACCCACCATTTCCTCACGGAAGCGGACATCTTGTTCTTCCGTCCGCTGGTGGGTGAATACCTGCCAGCGCTCGAAGTGCTGGTTGCCGAAGACGATCACGGCACACAGCGCGGCTTCATCGGCCTCGATGGCGAAAAAATCGAAATGCTGTTTGTCGACCCTGTCCGGCACGGCAAGGGAATGGGCAGGCAACTGATCGATCATGTCGCTCGCCTGAAGGGACCGCTTTCGGTCGATGTGAACGAGCAGAATTCCGGCGGGCTCGCCTTCTACCTCAAATGTGGCTTCAGCCAGGTTGGCCGCTCGGAACTTGACGGCACGGGCAAGGCGTTCCCGCTGCTGCACATGGCGCAGATGGCGACCTCGAGCTGATTTCGACGCCCGCCCCCACAAGTAGCCTGAACGACTCCGGGCCGCTGGCGCGGCCCGGATAACATCGCAACAGGCCTTTTACCTGGCCTTCAGGAATTCGCCGACTTCGAGCAATACGAACTCGTTGTCGTCGGCCTTGTCGAGCGAACGGCCGGCCGAGAACGGCAGATTGTTGTCGTCGCCGACAATGATGTGGCTGGCGTCGACCACATCGACGTTTTCGATGGTGTTGAAGGGCATGTCGTAGAAGCCCTCGCCGCCGCCCTGGCGCTTCTTGTTGTCAGGATCGGCGATGTTCATCAGGTCGATGTAGCCGATCTTGCGCACTGCGCCGCCGGCATTGGCGTCGTTCATCTCGATCTTGTAGATGCGCTTGAACAGAGCCGGGTTGGCGAAGCAGTCCGGCTTTGGGTTCTTGGCATCAGCGCAAGCCTTGGCGGCAACGCCGACACCCTGGTCGCGCTCGATGACGAGCGCGGTTTCGTCGTCGATCATGTTGAAATCGCCGATGGCGTCGCCGCCGGCTGACAGCGGGTAGAGCCAGGAGCGGCCGGTCCACTCCTTCCTGGCGGCGTCGAACTCGATGACGCGAAAGGCGCGGTTGCCTTCCGCCTGCTCCATCGTGCCGTCTTCCTTGAACAGCGCGCCTTCGAGCAGCCCGTAGAGCTTTGAGCCGTCCTTCGACTGGGCGAGCCCCTCGTAACCGCCGGAACGCTTGAGGTTGAACGCCGGCATCGGCAGCGATGGATTGGCCTGCAGCGTCAGCGTCGGATGGTCGGGCGATTTGACCGGCTTGCCATCGACCACGGTTCCGACGACCTCGCTCAGCTTGCCGTCGAGATCGAACTTGAGCAGGTACGGGCCAAACTCCTCGCCAACCCAGAAGCCGTCGGCGACCGGCTGGATCGATTCGACGTCGAAATCACCGCCGGTGAGGAAGCGCGTGTCGGAACCTTCGAGCACGATCGGGAACGGCGCCTTGCGGTCGGGATCGGTCAGGAACAGCGTCTTGATGCGGTTCATCGTGCCCTTGTCCCAGTCGAACGAGACGTGATGCAGCATCAGCGCCGCGTCGGTCGAATTCAGCTTGTTGCCGAAGCCGTTGTCCGACAGCGACCAGAAGGTGCCGTCGCCGACAGCCTTGATGCCGGAGAAACCCTGCACGGGCTGGCCGTCGAAAGGCAGGGACAGTCCGGTCAGGCGGACGCCGTCCTTGCCCGGAACGGTGCCAAGGCCTTCGGCGCGCATACGATCCAGGGTCGTGAACTTGCCCGACGTGCGCAGGTGCTCGGGCGCGTTCTCCGGCGCTGGAATGATGGTATTTGCCGGCAGGATGGCGTGACCGGCGAGCGTTGCCTTGAATTCCGCCTCGTCGGCGAAGGCGGAAGCAGTGGACAGCGCGAGAACGGCCGCAGCCAGGTAGAGAGAGCGTCGCATGATGGACCCCGATTGGTTGAAGGAACGCCCTCCAGCTAGGTCCACGCCATGTCGGGCGGGTGACACCTCGATGAAACTTTGATGAAGTCCCCCGATCCATCAAGGTTCGATGCGCAAGCCGCCGGTTGCAGGTTCGTGGCAACCTGTCGTGGTCGGGAATGTCAGCGGCAAGCCAAGCGCCGAACGCACTGCAAGATAGGCCCAGGCCTCGGCCTCGGTGGCATCGCCGTTCAGCCCGGCGTCCTCCGCCACGATCACCTGCGCTCCAGCCCTTTCCGCCCCCGCCTTGAGATCGCCGACGATATGCGGGTTCTTGCGGCCGCCGCCGCAGACGATCCAGAGTTTTGGCGGCTCAGGCAGGTGCTCGACGGATTTCAGGATCGCCTCGGCGGAAACGCTGGCGAGTGTGCGTGCGCCATCAGACAGTTCGAGTCCCTCGGCAAGCGCGAGCGTGAAATCGTTGCGATCGAGCGATTTCGGTCCGGTCTTTTCGAAGAACGGATTGTCGAGATAGCGGACGACGACATCCGTCACCACGGAGCCTTCGCTGGCGATGGCGCCGCCGGCATCGTAGGGCACGCCGCCCTCGCGGCTGACCCACTGGTCGATCAGCGTATTGCCGGGGCCGGTGTCGAAGGCGACCGGATCGCCGGCAGCAGCCACATAGGTGATGTTGGAGATGCCGCCGATGTTGACGAAGACGGCGGGCTTCATCGCCGCAAAGGGTTGGGGGAGCGAACGGGCGAGCGCGGCATGATAGGCCGGCACCAGCGGCGCACCCTGCCCGCCATGCGCCATGTCGTTGGCACGCATGTCGTAGACGACCGGAATGCCGGTCTCGCGCGCCAGCAGCGCGCCGTCGCCAAGCTGAACCGTCACGCCGAGATGTGGCCGGTGCAGCACGGTCTGGCCGTGGAAGCCGATCAGAGCGGGGTTTTGCCATTCCGCCGGCAGGCCTTCGACGAAATCCCGGACGGCGGCAGCATGGCGCAGCGTGATTTCACGTTCGAGACCGGCAAGATCGCCAGGCCGCTCCTCGCGGCGCACGATCGCCTTGGCTGTTTCCAGCGAAGCTTCGATGCGGCGGCGAAATGCGGCATCGTAGGCAACCGCCATGGACGGGCCGAATTCGAGGCTATTGGCGCCGTCGCTGCGTAGAATGGCAAGATCGATGCCGTCCATCGAGGTACCACTCATCAATCCAATGGCTGTCAGAAGCGCCATGAAGTCCGCCGTCCTTGTGATTCCAAGCCTTCAGATGCTAAAGCCCCAGCTTCGCCGATCCAATGCCGGATCGACCGAACAACTCGTCCGCCAAGAGAAAGAACCATGTCCGGCTTCAAATCCGATTTCCTGCGCACCCTTTCCGAGCGCGGCTTCATCCACCAGACTTCGGATGATGCCGGCCTCGACAACCTGTTCTGCAAGGAAACCGTGTCGGCCTATATCGGCTTCGACCCAACGGCTTCGAGCCTGCATGCCGGCGGCCTGATCCAGATCATGATGCTGTACTGGATGCAGAAGACCGGCCATCGCCCCGTCCCGCTGATGGGCGGAGGCACGGGCATGGTCGGCGACCCGTCCTTCAAGGACGAGGCGCGCAAGCTGATGACGCCCGAGATCATCCAGTCGAACATCGATGGCATCAAGCAGGTGTTTTCCAACTACCTGACCTTCGGCGACGGCCCCCAGGACGCGATGATGGTCAACAATGCCGAGTGGCTCCTGCCGCTCAACTATCTCGAATTCCTGCGCGACGTTGGCCAGCATTTCTCGGTCAACCGCATGCTGAGCTTCGATTCCGTCAAGCAGCGCCTCGACCGTGAGCAGTCGCTGTCGTTCCTCGAATTCAACTACATGATCCTGCAGGCCTACGACTTCGTCGAGCTCAACAAGCGCTACGGCCTGCGCCTGCAGATGGGCGGCTCCGACCAGTGGGGCAACATCGTCAACGGCATCGACCTCGGCCATCGCCTCGGCACGCCACAGCTCTACGCCTTGACCTCGCCGCTTTTGACCACGTCGTCGGGCGCCAAGATGGGCAAGTCGATGAACGGGGCTGTCTGGCTCAACGCCGACATGCTGTCGCCCTATGATTTCTGGCAGTACTGGCGCAACACGGAGGACGCCGACGTCGAGCGCTTCCTCAAGCTCTACACGGCGATGCCGCTCGACGAGATCGCGCGCCTGGCGGCCCTAGGCGGCTCCGAGATCAACGATGCCAAGAAGGTGCTGGCGACCGAGGTGACCGCAATGCTGCACGGCCGCGCTGCCGCCGAGCAATCGGCTGAAACCGCGCGCAAGACCTTCGAGGAAGGTGCGCTTGCCGAGTCGCTGCCGACGGTGGAAGTCGCCGGCGATGAACTGAGCGCCGGCATCGGCCTGCTCTCGCTGGTCGTTCGCGCCGGCCTTGCGGCGTCCAACGGCGAAGCACGCCGTCATGTCCAGGGCGGTGCGGTACGCATCAACGACCAGTCGGTCAATGACGAACGCCGCGCCGTGACGTCAGCGGATCTCACGCCGGAAGGCGTGGTCAAGCTGTCGCTCGGCAAGAAGAAGCACATCCTGGTGCGCCCGGCCTGAGGGGGCTGGCTTACCCTCCCCTTGTGGGGAGGGTCGGCGAACGAGCTTTGCGCAGCAATGCGAGCGTGACGGGGTGGGGGTACAGTTCAAGGTTCTTCACCCCCACCCCGGCGCTGCGCGCCGACCCTCCCCACAAGGGGGAGGGTATCGCTGACCGCGTCTCAGTATTCGAAAATCGCCCGGAAGATGCCGGGAGCGATGACCGACAGCGGATTGACGTGCAGCTTGGGCGCATTGGCGTCACCCGACAGCTTGTAGGTGACGCCGATCAACCCGCGGTCGCGGCCATTGCCCAGGATGACGCCGACAAGCGGCAATTCACCGAAGATGCGATTGAGGCCATAGGCCGGCATGAAGGTGCCGGTCATGTTCATCTGGCCCTGTTGGTCGTACAGCGTTCCCTGGAAGGTGGTGCCGATCAGCGGGCCGCGCAGGACGCCGTTTTCCAGTGCGAGGTATTTCTCCCGCTTGTCGATCTGGGCGAACCCGCGTTCGAACTTGACGCGCGACACGTCGATATCCTTGCGCACCGCCTGATTGAGGCTGCGATCGTCGCCCGCCGGCTTGCTGGCGACGATGGAGGCAAGGCGCGGCTCGTTGACGACCCAGAACTCGCGCACGTCGACCTGGCCCTTGAGCGGGCCGTCGCCAACAGATTCCAGCGCCAGCGCCAGCGAGCCGCCCTGCATGCGGCCATAGACGTCGAGGAAGCGCAAGATCGCGCCGGCGTCGGCCGAGCGCACGTCGAGGCGGCGACCCCCGCCCTTGGCGACATTGCTGACGGTGATCTGCCCACCCGAGCTGGACGTCGCCTTGACGCTGAGCCCGCCGACCTTCGATCCGGAGCCCGAATATTGCAACGTCACGCCAGACAGCTTCTCGTCGCCGAAACCGATCAGGCTTTTGACCGCCAGATCGACCGAAACCGAATTCGAGCCGGTCTTGGCGGCGGCGCCGTCAACATCCGCCATCACCTGCTTGATCATGGCGCGCGCGTCGAGCGCATTGCCCCTCACCTGCACGGCGAAGCCCTTGCCGGCCCGCTTGATGTTCACCGACACGTCGTCGCCGCGATTGAGCTGGACCTTATCGAACCGCGCCGACGACAGGCTGCCGTTGGCGACATTGACGTCGCCCCTGAGGCTGAAGGTCTTACCGTCGAGACGGAAGTCGGAAAGCATCGAGCGTTCGCCGTCGGTCGTCATGGTGAAGGACGCCTTGGCGGCGATACCGGGTCCCTTGCTCCAGCCGATCCAGGGGAAATCGAGCTTTGCCGAGGTAAGATCCGCAATGATGTTGCGCTTGCCTTCGTCGAGTTGCTCGACATCGACCTTGATGGTGCCGGACAGCATGTCCGAAAGGCCGGGCACCAGTGCGTTGCGTGCCTTGTCGTCGAGCACGAACCGGACATTGCGCTCCTTGGCAAGGCTGCCTGCGCGCAACGGCTCGACAAGATCGAGTTCGGCGGGAACGCCATTGAGCTTGCCGTCGGCCGCGATGACCGCCTTTTCGGGCGTCACCGTGATGGTGCCCTTGGCGTCGGAAAGCTTCTGGCCGTCGAAAGACCTGGCGACCGACAGCCCCTCATAGTCGAGCGCCACGGTCCAATCGAGCTTCGAGGTGTCGATGCCCTTGGTCAGAGGAATGTCGGCCCTGACGTTGCCGGTGACATCGCCGGTAAGCTCTTCAGGCAGGATGCCGACATGGCGCATCGCATTGATCGGCTCGTAGGAGGCGAGCTCGGCCACGGCGTCCGCGCTGCCCGCGACGTCGATATCGAGTGCGCCAATGACCGGCAGAATGTTGGCCTTGGCGACTTTCAGCGTGCCGTTGCTCGCAGCCACGGTGCGTCCGCTCGGCATGAACACTGTGCCTGAAGACAGCGACACATCGACATTGTTGCCATAAAACTCGACGACGCCCTTGGCATCGCGGATCGGCGGGATGAGCCCGGCCGTGTCGAAGCGCGAGCCGTCCAGTTCGAAACGGCCGAACACTTCCTGCGAGGTCAGCGGCACGCCATTACCGAGACGATCCGGCCTGACGTCGAACTGGACGTTGCCGTCGACGACGCGGCCGCCAAACAGGTTTTGCAGCACCCAGATCCGCGCATTCCTTGCCGAGAACCAAGGCCACAGCTGCTTCACATGGGCGACCGACATGTCGTGGACGTTGAACGCCAGGAAGATGCCGGGCGCCTTGCCCTCGACGAACTGGACCGCCGCCTTGCCGAGCGCTTCGCCGCCCGGACCGGACTTGACCCCGATCTCGTCGGCGGAGAGTGTCCTGGTGACAGTGTCATAGGCTCCGGCCACACGGGCGAGGAAAGCCAGCGCCGGCTCCGGCGACTCGCCGGGCGAAAGTCGCGACTCGCGACTGACCAACGCGAAGCGGTAGGCAGGATTGTCTGTGGCAAGGCCGGTCGCCGGCCGCGGCCCGGCCGCGCCATTGAAGTCGAACGTCGAGCGCCCCGTGCTGACGAGCAGCTGGCGCACATCGATCTTGTCGAGCCCGTCGGCGAGGCGCAGATCGACGGCGATGTCGCCGACAAGTTGTCCGCGCAGCCCAAGGTCGAGCGTCGACTTGCCGATGGAGCCCTTGGCGACCAGCTCGGAGCCATTGCCACCGAGGCCTTCGCTGCCGGTGATCACCAGGTCGGCCGAACCGATGCGGCTCGCCTTGGCCGCAGCAACATCTGTTTGGCCGGCAAACGGATCGGTCATCGATACCGCGGCATCGAGTGCCGCAATACGGTTGACGGAGGGATCCCGAACGGCCGTCGCCGACAGGTCGACTTCGCGGCCGTCGACATCGAAGGTAGCTGCGATGTGCAACTCGCCCGAACGGGCCTTGGCAAGCGATGCCCCGACCACGCCGACCACCTTGACCTCACCACCCGAGGGCAGCACGAACTCGACATTGGACAGCGCGATTTCACGCATGCCATCATAGCGGACCGCGTCAAATCCGCGGTGGATGCCCCGGAACGTTTCGTTCAGCAGCTTTTGCGGCTCGACCAGGCCAATGTCGTTGCGCAGGGCCGCGCTCCAGTCGTTGCTGCCGCTTTCCGGCATGGCGTCGACGACAATGCGGGCGTCGGAAATCCTGGCGTTGCCGAGCTTCACCTCGCCGGTCAGCAGCGGCAGCATCCGGATGCCGAACCGCATCATGCCGACTTCGGCCATCGCCGTGCCATCGGCGCGAGTCAGCCTGACGTCGGGCACCTCGACGGCGATCAGCCTGACACCATCGAGCGCCAGCCGCGCTTGCCCCATCGACACGTCGACATCGACGCCTGCGAGCTCCTCCATGGCGCGCTCCGCCTCGTGGCGCATCCTGTCCTGGCCAATGCCAGAATAGCTGAGCGCCTCGATGGCTATGACGAGGAGCAGCAGCAGCGAGCCTGCGATCGCCACCGCCGCCAAAATGCAATGACCGAGCTTGCGCCGCATGGAAGTACGCGGCCGGTTCAGCTCCAGGCCGGCAGCAGAAGGCATCGCCCCGAGATTGGTGATCTCGTCGCGCCTGAACCGGATTTTTTCGTGCCGAGGCACTTCCTGATCCACGTTGGGTCCCGTACTCGTTTCGGTCGTGGACGAATCCAAGTCCGGCATTATCTAACCTGATATCCTTGCGAGCTCACCCGTAACTTCCAACAAGGGCTTCGATGTGTCTGATCTCGAGACTGGCCAACCCGCCCCGCAATTCGAGCTGCCGCGCGACGGCGGCGATATTCTGACGCTTTCCGACTTCGCCGGCAAACCGGTAGTCCTCTATTTCTATCCCAAGGACGACACGTCCGGCTGCACCGCCGAAGCGATCGACTTCACCCAGCTCAAGCCACAGTTCGAAAAGGCCGGGGCTACGGTCATCGGCGTTTCGCCCGACAGCACCAAGAAACACGACAAATTCAAGGCCAAGCACAATATTGGCATCGCGCTTGCCGCCGATGAGGAACTCAAGACGCTGCAGGCCTATGGCGTATGGGCGGAAAAATCGATGTATGGCCGCAAATATATGGGCGTGGAACGCACCACGTTCCTGATCGGCGGCGACGGCAAGATCGTGCGAATCTGGCGAAAGGTGAAGGTACCCGGGCACGCGCAGGAAGTGCTGGAAGCGGTGCAGGCGCTCTAGCTTTGGCCTTTTTTTCGCTGAACTGAAATAACATGCCGTTTCATTCAAGAATGCATTTCTGCATTTCTTGGACTCCGGCAGGATAAAAACAAAAAACCTCGCCGCAGCATGATGTGCGGCGGGGTTTTCGTATCCCGTCGCCGCCTGCTGCCTGGAACATCCGCAAAGCTTTGTTAACCCTAATAATGTGTAATCACATGGTGGTTAGCTCGCGGGTGAGAGTTTGGTCCGGTGAACGCAACAGGTCAGACGGCCGTTTTCGGCAAGCGCAAAGAACCCCATACCGTCATCATCGCACGCGGCAACGAGATCCGGCATTTCACCGTGCGCCCATGGCTCGCCGCGACAGCCGGTACCGTGGCTGCCGCAGTCGCCGTTGGCTACCTGCTTGCCACATCCTATCTCGTGCTGCGCGACGACCTGATCGGCGCTGCGACGGCGCGCCAGGCCCGCATCCAGCACGCTTACGAGGACCGCATCTCGGCACTTCGCGCCCAGGTCGACCGTATCACCAGCCGCCAGTTGCTCGACCAGCAACTGATGGAGACCAAGGTCAGCGAGTTGCTGGCCCGGCAATCCCAGTTGAGCGAGCGTAACGGCAGGCTCGGCCCTGTCCTGGATGAGGCACAGCGTGTTGCCGCGCCCTCGCCCGAGCCAAAACCGGCAGACGAGCGGGCGCAGATCACGATCACGCCTTCCGAGGCACCGCAGCCTCTGGCCTTTGCCTCGGCCGCGGCGAGCCGTCCATTCTCATTCTGGTCGACCCGATCAAGCACCGAAGACAAGGACAGCCGCGCCGATCGGGCAGACAAGCTGTTCGTCGCGATCAACAAGTCTCTGCGCAGCATCGAGGATGAACAGGTCGAGCATATCGGCGCGCTGACCGACAACGCCTATCAGACAGCGGATGCGATCAGCGACACGCTCGAGAGCGCTGGCCTTCCTCTCGCCGAGGACTATGGCAAGTCCGACGTCGGCGGGCCGCTTGTCGCGCTCGACAGGGCGACGATGTTCGACAGCAAGGTCAAGGAACTCGACCAGGCGCTGGAGGCGTTGGACAAGCTCAAGAATCAGGCGCGCAAGCTGCCGCTGGCAAATCCTGCCGCGGGCCGCGCCATCTCCAGCAACTTCGGCGTGCGCAAGGACCCCCTGATCGGCACCCCCGCCCTGCATTCGGGAATGGACTTTCGTGCGCCCTACGGATCGACAGCGCGTGCGACCGCTGCCGGAGTGGTGACCAAGGCAGGCTGGAACGGCGGCTATGGCCGGATGGTCGAAATAGACCACGGCGGGGGCTTCGCCACCCGGTACGCGCATCTCAGCAAGATACTGGTCGCGCCCGACCAGAAGATCGCCGCCGGCGACGCCATCGGCGAGGTCGGCAGCAGCGGACGTTCGACCGGCCCACACCTGCACTACGAGGTGCGGCGCAAAGGCGACGCAGTGGATCCCCTGCGCTTCATCAAGGCCGGGAAAAAACTCGGCCAGTATCTCTGATCGCCAACTCCTGATCCTTGCCGCAGGCGAATCGACGATGCTTCGTCAAAGCCGCCAGCCCAGATGCAGTCCCTGAGCTTGGCTCCGCATGAAGAGGCGATCCGCCGCGCCAAGCACCCCACCTGACGCCATCGTTCGACTGCGGCTTCCCCTGCGGGGAACCGCTATGTCCATCAGTCGTTGATTCGGAGAATTAGGCGCAAGCCCTTGAAAGAATGGCGCGAGTGACGGGGCTCGAACCCGCGACCTCCGGCGTGACAGGCCGGCACTCTAACCGACTGAGCTACACCCGCGCTCTGGACGTTGGCGCTGGGCGCCGCGTCGTTGGGGCTGCATTACGAGGTTCTGAGGCGAGTGTCAAATGGCGATTCCGCCTCCCAACTGCTCTTTGCGATTGCCAGAAAATCGCGGCCATTTCGCCGATCGTCCGGCCCGGGAAATTCCTGCCAGAATCGAATGCCGGGCTGTTTGCCGGGCTTGCGGCGAAGCTGGGCACGCCAGCTCGAATGCTTCTGATCTTGCGGCACGGACGAGTGATAGACTGCCAGGATTCCCAAGCCCGCGAGATGCCTCGGGGCCAAAACCTTGATCTCAGTCGCTTGTAAAGAAAATTAAGACAAAGGCTCAAGCCTTTGAAAGAATGGCGCGAGTGACGGGGCTCGAACCCGCGACCTCCGGCGTGACAGGCCAGTGGATCATTCTGCCTTTACAAGGAAAGTTTCAACTTTTGAATCCTCTGAACGTGCTCCAGGAATCCTTGAAGTTGAAACTGCGCGGGCAACGTCAGCGATCACCATGATACACCACAGCACGCCATGCGACCAGGCTGGAATTTCCCCGCCATCCGGCAACACCCCACCAAACTGGTTTGCGACACAATCAGGTTCCGAGTCCGCTCAAGCAATGCCAATGATATATTCTAGTCTAGCGGCACCCGATTGGGGACGAGCGCCTCGTAGTCGCAAACCTCGAAAAAGCGCCAGCGCTCGTGAATGTCCGTTTCATCCACTTTGCCAAAGATAACATTCCAATCCATTTCGTAATAGGCCATCGCCGCGGAGTAGATCCTTGTGCTTCGGCGGTTGGCCCGTCCAAGAGCCACCTGCACGCCTCGTAGAAAGAGGACGCGTGCATCAATCTTCAGAAGAACAGGTCGACGGCGCCATGCATCGTTGTGCTTGGGCATTACCCCTAGGTTGAAAAAGCTCAGAAAAACCATGTCATCGAGCCCGCGGTCAGCATCAAGCTGCTGCGTAAGTCCGCTTCCTCCGGGAAATACCGGCACGATACAAGGTCCCGTTCGCTCCGGTCTAACCATATCTAGTGGTTTGAATCGCGCCGCCTCCCCTGTCGTGCTAGGCCGATCTGCATGCCAATGCCGAGGAGGCGATCAAAGGCCGACCGATAGTGGCGGCGGCGGTTGGCATCAGGAGCTACTGGGACATAACCGGGAAAAGGCCCGTGTTCCGGGAGTTGAAGAGGTTCGTCCGCGACAAGGGGCCGGAGGATCGCCAGTGGGCCTACGAGGAGGCCCGGGATGCCGGGGTCGACCATGTCTATGCCAAGCGTCTCCTCGACCCGGACTATCCGCCCGAACCTGAAGTCTACATCTAGCGCAAGCCGCGGCGGCCTGTGCTAGCGAAGCGGCAGACGGCGCTCGTCTTTGACACACACTGATGCACCGCACTATCTCTTTGGGCCGGACGAGACATCAACCTCGGTATCAACGTCATCGAGAAGTTCCGAAGCCACCCGGTGTTTTGGTTCCATCCGGTCATGTAGCACGCGCAGAACTATGATAACGGACCCTCGTCCGTCCTCCGGCGGAAGGTAGTAGATGCTGTGAGATGCCGAACCTCTGCGCCGTGCGACAGTGTCTAGTCGAAGCGCGCGAACGCCGGGTCCGATGTCCTCCCGCTTCGATGTACCCAGTCCTTGAGGATCGGTGCCGACTCGTTGGAGAGCTTGGTCGATCAGGTCCGAATAGGCCTGCAACTGGTGCGGCCCGAAAAGCTCCAAGGTATCCTGGAGAATGCGCTCAATGTCATGGTCGGCTGCTTCGGTTAGCCGAAAGCTCAATGCCCAGCCGCCTTCCGCATCACGCTCTCCGCGATTTCCGCGACCGTTCGATTGGAGAAGCGCTCCGCGCGTGCCTGTTCGAGACCGATGCCGACCTCGCGCCGCAGAATCACGGCCTTCTCATGCTCTACGGCGCGCTCGTCACGCAGGAGACGAAGAGCCTCGCGCACCACCTCGCTAGAGGAACTGTAGCCCCCGCTCGCAACCATCTCCTCCACGAATTCCACCATCGGGTTGGGTAAGCTTACGTTCATTGTCGCCATCACAGACCTCCAACGGTTCAAAGATAGGGGATTGGCAAAAATTGTCAATCGCCAAGCCTGGCACTCGGCATGAGCGCGGCTGTAACAACGAAGAGCTACCACCTGTGGGGAGAACATGAGTAAAAGGGAGAAGCACTAACCGCAATATGTAGTGGTACCTGAGCGAACGGGATAAGCCTTCACGATACCGAGATTCCGTGCGCCACGGGCGGAAAGCAAGCCGTGCTCCTCGATCGATGCCAGATGCGCCTCGTCTGTCATGTGGTAGAGATGACCATTCAAGTTGTTGCAGACGGTTTCGACAAGCATCTCGTTCCCGTATTTCCGACGCACTCCTCAGCTTCTCCGATTCTCGTTTTGTGATCGTGCACGGTGGAGGTGTTTCTGCCACCCAAAGCGTCGCTTCGCCGCCGTTCGGTAGCAACCACCCAGGATTGTCAGGCTTGTTCCTTGAAGGCGAACTTCCCATCAATTGCTCTCAGCCCCTGAGGTAACCACCCGCTGTCCGTCTCGATTCTTTGCCTCGATCCCTCTGCCCGGGACATCCGGCTATATCCCAAAAACACTATTCAGCTTTGTCTTAATTGCCGCCGCGTCTATGCCTCGTTCCTCGGTGGTCGTCACCAACACACCGCGTTTCCCGCCACCGATCTCGAATGGCAGCACGTCTTCTTTCCGATACCATTCCAGCTTGTTGTGCCATCGGCGAAGGTATGCCGGGGCGTCGAGCATCCCCAGATGCTCCACCAGGACCAAACGTCCGGTTTCTGCGTCGTCAACCGTGAAGTCCGGGTATCTAACCGAGCCGTCGCCGCCGACAAATGGCTGCTCGTAGGAGTACGGCAACCCCAGACCGTGCAGGAGATCCGCAACGATCACCTCGGATTTCGACCTCACCAGTTCGCCTCGGGCGGTGCGGTGGATCAGGCCCTTCTCCATGAAAACCGCTGCATGCTCGATCAGATCGGGTTGGCTAAACAGATTGGTCAGGCGTCGTGCTGTGTCAGATTTCTCGGTTTGGGAATATTTAATCAGGTCACGCAGATCACCCTGATGGAACAAGACGACGCTGTGACGCTGTCGTGTGAGCGCCGTGTAGAGCAGCTCGCGTGACAGGGGCCGGCAGGGATTGGGAACGACAACGAACGTGACACCGAACTCGCTGCCCTGTGACTTGTGTATGGTCAGCGCGTAGGCCAGCTCAAGCCGTTCATCGCCGTCCTGCCCGAAGTCCCGCCCCGAGAAACCGAATTTGAATCCTGGCTGGGTCGAAAATTCGACTTCGAGCTTCCACGGCAAACCCTTGTACGTGGCCTTCTTGCCCTTGAACTGGCCAACGACAACGCCGATTTCGCCATTAGCTAGATAGGCCCGGTTCAACTCCGGATAGACGTCTTTTCGTCGCCCGTTCGCCAGATTGATCACCTTGTCACCATACAAGATGCCCTGGCTTCCCATCGGCTTTGGTACCTTGCGATAGCGCGGCTGCTCCGGCTCGGCCAAGCTCCGGACGCTGGTTCGGAAAATCCGTTGAATCCGCCGGTTCAGTCCGTCGATGCCTGTTTCCCCGCCTCGGACAGGCGACAGAATCTGCCAGTCTTCAGCGTGCTTGCCGGCCCCATCGCTTCCCGTCACCGGATCCCTCGTTGGGTTGAAGTAGATGTGCCCGCCATATGGACGCCCGCCCAAACTGACTTCGAAGGCCTGTTCCAGCGACAGGCCCTGCGCATCCGGCAAAGCCAAGACATGGGACTGAATCTCCCTGAGCAGGGCGGTCGAGAGGTCGCGATCATTTTCCCAGCGGACGACGCGGATGCCCTGGGCGGTCCCGTCCGATAGGCGTTGCCAGATCTCGTCCGCTCCCGGATCGGGCGAATCACCGCCGAACCAACGAGACAGGAGCAGGTCGTCGCGTCGTATCAAATCACTGCCTGCGCCCTGGGCCTGCCGGCGAACGATCTTGAGTTCAGCGTATCCCTGGACGTTTCCATCGCCACCCCGCTCGCGAAGCAAGCGGATGATGTCCACGAAGGGCCTGCCTGCGCCGATCGGAGGTAGCTGGCGAGGATCGCCGACGAGGATCAACCGCTTCACGCTGCCGGGGTCGAGGGCGTCGATGGTCGCGGCGAGCTGATCCTCGGTGAGCATCGACGCTTCGTCGATGATCACGGTCCCAAAGCCGTTTTCGCGGTCAGCTTCATTCGTCACCAAATAGGCCCCGGTCGAACCGTCGTAACGCCCGCTTGCAAGCAGGAATTGGGCAAGGGTGTAAGCCTGAGCAGTGGCGGCGCGCCTCTGCATCTGCACGCGGGCCTTGCCTGTGGGGGCAAGCAGCAGGATGCCGTCGCGCTTGATCTCATCAAACGAAATGAGAGCTTCAAGAAGACTAGTCTTGCCGGTACCCGCGGGCCCGATCAGAACCGAGACGCGGGACGAAAACAACTCTTCGAGAGCGAGCGCCTTCTCCTGGCGAGCAAGCTCTTCGACCTCGGCATCCGGCACGCTTTCGAAGCTGGGCAGTTTTTCATCGATTCGCGCGCGCCAATCGTGCTGGGCGAGGTGCCTCGCTCCGGACAGGCGCCGAAGCACACGGGTGGAGATGACAGCTTTGGTGGTTTGGTGGCGGAAGAGCTGCCAGGCCGGCGACCCGTCGGCCATGGTCACCGCTTCGAGTTCGGGCGGGAAATCAGTCTTGAAAGCGTCGATCCAGTCGCCGCCGATGGCGCAGGGCGGCGATACGTCCTCCGCGCGCACGCGCTGAATGAGCCAATCCTGGGGCAGCAAGGTATGCCCTTCGCCGCTGGCGCGCTCGAGCGCCTGAACAAGAAACGCCCGGCCCCTGCGCGGGTCGATAGCTTCGGGACAGTTCGATGGCGCAGGCATGGGAACGGCTGCCGCGATCTGCGCATCGGGGAAGATGCCCCGGTCGATCACTTTCAGGGAGATCGAATCGAGTCGCCCGCGGTCGCCTTCGAACAAGACGTAAGGGTTTTGCAGAATGGCCTTGTCGGGAACATCGATGCCTGCCGCGCGCCGCTCCTCAAGGACAAACCATCGCCTTGCCTGGTCCGCTGTCAGCTCGAAACGGGCAAGAAGCTTCAGCAAAGCGCGTCTCTCATCCGGCAGCCCCACCCAAAGACGAGCTACGGTCGGGCCGACTCCTCGTGCGAGTTCCGGCGGCAAGCGCGCAGGATTCTTGAACACGTCATCGATCAGTGGCCAGGGATCGCGCACATCCGCCGATCCATCGACATGCAGTAGCGCCTCGACGGCATGCGCGATCAGGGTTCCGCTTTCGACGCCTAGGGCGGACAGGGCCGAACCCAAGCCAGGAAAGGCTCCGCGAAACCGCCAGAGCCGGTTCAGCTGCTCGTCCACCCAGCGGCGAGCCGCCTCCCAATCGCCAGGCACAACCTCAGCATATCTTGTCAAAACCGCGGTGGCCGACAACAGGGCAGAGATCGCCTGATCGTGACTGACATGCTCCGCACCCATGGAAAAGGCGCTCCAGTGCTCTTCCGGCGCATGCAGAACGTAAGGCGACGGGTCGAAGTCCGAACCGGCATCGGCCAGCTCGATCAGTCGGTGATAGGGTAGAAGAAATCCATCGCCGATCTCGGGGCGAATACTATGGTGGAGTGTTCGCTCCCACAGCATGCAGCGCAATGCGCTTTCGGGGGTACCGGGCTCGTAAGCATATTCGACCGGCTTGGCGACACTCTTGACGCGGCCGATGCCCACGATCACTCGGCGGGGATCGTCCGTCAGGGGCGTACGCTTAGCGTAGAAGAAAACCAGGGACTCGTCCGGAGTGATGGCACCGAAGAAGGTGTCGAGCATGGCCAGTTGGTTACGCCGCTCCTGGACCCAGATCGTATTAAATCCCAGTGCCGGCTCCCAATCGGGCCGGAACTCGATTCCGTATCGGGCAGCGGGTTCGGGCGGTGTCTCGCCCTCTTTCATCATCCAGGCGAATGGCACGGCGGCAGCCGACCAGGGACTGTGCTGGAAAGTGGTTGGCCGGAAATGTGCGTACAGCTCGTTGTGACTGTAGGGGTGGCTGACGCGACGGCTATAGCCTGAATCAGCCATGAACGCTCCACGCTCGTCCGCACAAGGCGGCAGGCGCCCACCTTCGCCGTCGAATGCCTTATCGGCTTGAACCGTCTCCCACGCGTCGTCGCGTGTATCGCAAATTCGCGCCAGCGCGAGACAGGATGTGTTTCCAATAGGACTCCGACAGACCCTGCCGGACCATGCTGAATCATGCCATGGAACCCGCACGGAGACATGCATGGTCGGCAGCTTACGCGCGCCATGGATCATCGACTCCCCCCTTCTCCCCCAGCTCCGCCCCAACGCGGGGCCAAGTGTCATTTCCGTTAGACGACTGCGAGCCGAGTATGACCATCCATCTCAATCATATGCGTCTTTGCTGTCTAGGTAGCTGGCAACTCGCAGCGGACGAGTCTGCAGCGCCTCCGCTTCTGCGAACTGGCTCGGGAGACCGATCTCGGGTCCCTCGCCAAATGGAATCGACAAGCCGTAACTGATTGCAAATCTTCGGAAGTCGTTGGGCGCCAACCCATTCATGTCGAGATCTGCGGGAACGGCGACTTCCAGCAGTTGATACGGCGGGATTTGGTTCGCGAAATGCTGGAACTTGTCATAGGTCGAACTGATCGCGGTCTGATACCACGTAGAGGGAGCGCCTCCGCCGCCCAGGAAAACGACGAGTGGTCTCATTTTTGTTCTATCGAGACCACTCAGGTGTCGGATAGTTTTTCGTGTGTCATCCGCTTGGATGGCGTCTTCTTGCCAGTTTCGGCCGTCCTTTCGTTTGGCTGTCACGACTACTTCCCCAACCAGCTGCCTCACGCGATGTTCGAACTTTGCAAGAACTTCAACATTTCCATAGCTGATCAACCGTTTCAGCGCCTTCTCATCTATGGTGCGCGGTGAGCTCGATCCAAGCGTTGAAGCCAAAGCCGAAATTCCGAGCGGCGATACTTTTCCGGAATAGAAGTTGACCCGACGCTCGCCCTTTTGGTTCAGGAACTTGAATGCAACGCCGTCGACTGTTCCGCCACCGATGTCAAAGTAGACATAGATTCCGGGAACTGCTTGGCGGGACATCACGAAGGATTGGACCGCAGCGGCGATTTCAGGAATTGCGTGAAAATCTGCAATCTCTTGCTCCAGTCGAACAACGCATTGCTCATATGCGCTCACTGCATCCATGATGTTGGTGGGCAAGCTCCGGTCTGTAACCCAGAGCCAAGAGACACCCAGCACCTGCCGGAACGTCTCGATCACAGGAGAATCGAAATGCTCTACGGGAACGCCGACATTGGCTGACCAGACAACAGTTCTGTTCTTTAGTCGGTCGGATGCGTTAAAGGTGATCCACTCCCGGCTTCTCACCAGAACCTTGGCCAAGAACCAGCTGGCCAACGCTCGCGTGGCTCCGTCGCTCCCAAGATCGACCCCACCGACAATGGGGAGGGAGTCACCTATCGGAACTCCTGCCAGCCTCATCTTGAGGTAAGGTATCAGCGCTGCTCCGCGCGGAGCTTCATCAGCGGCATACAGTCTCCCCTTCTTGTCAATCGCTACTACTGACGGTTGCAATGCATCGTCCGACGTTTCCGCGTCGAATGTCACCACGAACGAATTTTCAGTTCCGGTGTCGCGGAAACAGACCTTGGTAAAGCTCGTCCCGAAATCCACGCCGAGGTTTATGAACACCTGCTCGAGCTGAATGGGACGCGCGTTCGCACGATCTCTGTTGTCGGCCTGACGACGGCCCGGACGTACGGCCGACAGAGATGCTTGTGGACGTTCCGCAGCACCGCGCTTGGCGCGTAGCTGAGCAGCTGGTGTTACGTCAGGAGCAACGGCCTTCTTCGTTGCCCGCGCTGGGCTCGACTGTGCATGAATATTCTTCTCCGGCGTTCGAATGTTGCTGTCAGCGATTTGATCTGCCGAAGCTTCATGCCGGTGTCTGCGAGTCGGCTCATCACCTTTCTCGGGATCTGGTGCGATATCAGGAAGAACTGATGGCGGCGTACGCGCCGCCACCTCCGCGATTGCAGATCGTGTTTTTCGACTGTCTTCTACCGATGTTCGACTTGCCTCTTTCTGTCCGTTGTTTGTACCGAACAGCCGCCCCCAGAAAGCGCGTATCCCCTTTCCCCATTCACTGGCCATCATTCCACCCTGATTATCCCCATCGCTAAAGGAACCATCGTCTCCTCGACGTGGCGCCGCCTGGCTATCCTTTCCAGCTTTGTCTTGAGCTGCTCTTCCTCCTTGCGGATCAGTCCTTCCGTCATGGGAATCAGCCTGAGATTGTCCGCTTGCCGGAAGCGCTGAACGCGACCCCGAAGTTCATCCACCCTGCGTTGAGCGAATTTATTGGCGCTGGTCTCCTGCTGCTCGCAGCGCACCATGTTCTCGGCTTCGAAGGTCGCAAGACGTTCAGCAAAGGCGTCAGCCAAGGATTGGTCGCAGGTTTGCGCGGCCTCCGAGACTAGCTGCAGATCGCCGACTACATTCTGAGCGTTGGGCAGCGGCACTGCGGATCGGGTAGCAAAAGCGATGAGTTCCTCGGAACTCGAGCCGCCGAGTGGTTCTGCGTCACCAAGACGGATCGCACTGAAAGCCAACGTTTCATTGGTTCTGACGCCTGCAAACGACCATCGGTGTGCGCAGAAGACGTAGTCACCAGGCGGGAAGCCGGCCCCGCGCCCGGCAAGTTTCATGGCGGCGATACGATGAAGTTGTGTCTGATCGTTCTCGTAAGCGCTTCGAATCCACTGGATCAAGGGATGGCTAGGTTCGACGAATTCGATGTCGGAGCCGACGGCTTCCGTCTCACGTGGGTCGAATACACAAAGAACCGACCTGTTTGTCTGATGCAGCTTCGTTCGCGTTGCAGGCCGGGTGTCCGCAATAAAGTATCCCAGATCCCGGCGCGCCTCCTCCGAAAGCGCAATACGTGCAGAGTCAGCGATGGATGCATGGGGCTCGATTTTCGTCCCGGGATATTTCCTGCCGAAGAAATCCTCCACGAGCAGCTGCAGCTCAAGCGCGCTCAACCATCTCCCTTTGCTTCTGCTGTCGGAAATGTGCTCGAGGACGTAGTCGGAAAACCCGATCAGGTTGACAGCCTGCTGCTCCAACTCCACCTGCTGCTTCTGCGTGTTGTGCAGCGCCAGTTCGGCAACCTTTGCATTTCTGTCCCGCTCGTCGTCCGAAAGGCCTGGATTGAGAAGATCAAGGATGAGCTTTTCCGTAACATCCCCGAGTATCTCTTCCATATCTCCGATGCTTTCTCGGAATACGTTTATCCGTTCGTACAGGCGCATCAGAATGCGATCTTCAATCGTGTTGGTAACAGCAAGGTTGATGATCGAGATCCGCTCTGCCTTCTGGCCAAGGCGGTCGAGGCGCCCGATGCGCTGCTCAACGCGCATCGGATTCCAGGGCAGATCATAGTTGATGACGAATCTGCAGAACTGGAGGTCGATGCCCTCACTACCGACTTCGGAAGAAAGCAGTACCGACGGGCCTTCGGGCCGGGCAAATTCCTCTATCGCGGCATCCTTTGCCTCGCCCATGGCGCCCATGATGACTGCGGCCCGGATGCCGTCCTTTCGCAGGCGCCTGGCCAGGTATTTCAGCGTCCCACGATAAAACGCAAAGACGACGAATTTCTCGTTCGGATTCTTCGCCAGTTCGCTGACCAGGAAGCTGCTCAGGGCCCGGTACTTGACGTCGCTTCGCTCCAGTTCCGTTATGTCGAAGCTGTATCCGTAAGCGATCGGCCCCACACCAGCGTCGTCGGCTTCATCGTCATCTCGATCGTCACCGAGGCCTCCTCCATCCTGAACCAACCCACGCGTAAGCCCGAAGTCTTCCCACAGCAACTCATCCACGAGTTGCTTCTCTTTCCAGCTCTCCAGAGCGCCGACAATGGAACTGGCCATCTGGCGCTGACGGGCGACCAAAGAGAACAGCGACACGCCCGACTTCCCCACCGACTGATCCCGCAGCCGCTTCGTGACGTGCTCGTAGATTGCCATCTCCTGCGGGCTGAAAGTTACATTCAGGACTTGGGGAGCGCGGATGACGCGATTAGGTAGGACCTCCCTCTTTCGGCTGCGTGTCATGTATTGCGAAAGCAAGGATCGGGATTCGAGCAGGCTCAGCAGTTCGATGCGTTTTTCAGGATCGATGGCCGCATGATCGATTTCCGTTTTGACGCGGCGAAGTACGGCATCCTTTCTGAAGTAATCGGATTGTTCTGCATCCACGATCGCCGAACGCGCCCCCTTCACGTCGATCGGCTGCTGCCACAACGCCCTTTGTGCTCTTACGATGTGGGAATTGGCGGACAGCATCTCCTGGAACAAAGTTGAATCGTAGAACTCGTCCTCGTCGACGAGGCGAAGCAACTGGTAGAGATTGTCGCTGCCGATCTGGATCGGCGTGGCAGTGAGCAGCAAAAAATGTCGCGATGCCTCACGAAGCAAACGGCCGAGGCGATTGTTGGCGGTCGACGGATTGCGAAGGTAATGGGCTTCGTCAATAATGACGTGGTCGAATACAGCGAAATCCTCGCTGGCGGTATTCTGGTCCAGCAGCCTGGCGAAGCGGGCGCGCACGCCTTGCTGGCTTTCTTCCAAGAACCGCGAGGGTGGTCGCAACCCCTCAAGACTGGTTATGCAGACAAAGGCATCCGACGTGCGCCTGATGGCGATATCCTCGACCTTGTCCAGCAAGCCCTTTGCCGAGACAATCTCCGCCGAAATGTTGAACCGCTTTCTGAGATCGCCGCGCCATTTTTCTCGCAACATTGCCGGACAGACGATCAGCAGCCGTCGAGCTGAATGCCGAGCCTGGATTTCCTTCCAGATGTAAGTGGCTTCGATGGTCTTGCCCAAACCGACTTCATCGGCGATCAGCATCCGGCCAACGGGTGACTCGATGAATCTCATCACCGGCTTGAACTGATGCGGATAGAAATCCGTGTTACTTGCCTCCATCGAATAGAAGACGTTCGTGAGATCGCCCTTTATTTTTTCGAAGGTAAGCACGCGCCTCAAATCACCCGGGGAGCCGAACCTGCCGGTGCTCAGCAGGTCGATCAGTTCGACATCCTCGATGACCGGTTCCAGTTGCAGATACCGCTTGAACTGCTTTTCGTTGGGGCCGAAGTCCACTTCGACCATCAGGAAGGTGCCTGCTGTTCTTGTCCGGCCTGTCGTGAGTCCTTGACGGCCTGGATTGTCACGCAAGCGAACCTTGATTCCCGCCTGCTCGGAATCCCAAGCCGGATCGCCTGCGGCAGCCAATGGTTTCATCGGCTCACTCCACCTTCTTGTCGATGAATCCAAGCGTTGTGGCGTTCTCCAGCAGCGTCCGGATTTTGCCGCGATCGAGACCAGACGGAACCTCGGCATCGATCTCGAGCTTCAGCGAGACATCGCTTCCGGACAGCGTCGTCAGTTGCTCGACAATGCCCTCGACGACCTGGCGGAACTCGTGGGCCGGGCGCCCGGACGCGATCATCACCGTTCCAACGAAACGCGTTGGCTTGCGCTCCTCGCTAGTCGTCGACGATGCAGAACCCGCCCCCATCGTGCCAGCGGCCTCCTGCATTCCGCCCGCGTTGGTTGCACCGTCCGTCGTGGTATCAATCTCGGTCTTCGCCTTCGGTCGCTTCGCTTCGGCGATGTCCGGCTTGATGATGACGCTGTCGCTGTCGATCACCACGGCCGCACTCGACGAACTTTCGATTGCCAGCCCAACGTACGACTGCGTCGCCTCGTCATACCGTTCCGCATAAGCGAATGGCCCGGGCAACATGTTCGAGATCGCCGATCTCACGGCATTGGTCAGGACCGTCCGGTTCTTTACCCGCGGCAGGTAGGTGTATCTGTTCAGGTACTCCCACAGGTCCTTCAGCGAGAGATGCGGCTTACCGTTCCAGATGTATTTCTGGAGGTCGCGGTCGAGCCGGCCGGGTCCAAGCTCCGGCATCAGTCCTTCCTCGTTCACAAGCTTCTTGCTCGCCCGGGAAAGGACTCCGTCCTGCGCAGGAATGCGTCCGGTCATCCATTCGATGTCCTTCGTCGCATCTTCCTGGATAGGGTAGATGAGGTAACACCAGGTCTCGCGCAGGCGCGTTTTCATGGTCTCCTGCGCCTCAGCGAGCTTGGCCTTGGCGAGCGCTTCGTCGCTCTGCGTGAGATTTAGCCGATCGGTGTCGCGAACGATCTCACCCCAAGCGAGCGCCGAACGCATGGATTCTTTCAAGCCGTCGATCTGCTTCGTTTCAGCGGCCAGGAACACCAGCGTGTTGCGATAGACGCGCGGCGCGGTGCCGCGCTGCATAAGGATGTCCTTGGCCTCGACCATCGCCTCAGACCCGTCGCGTCCGGAATATGGGTGGGCAACGCCGAGCACCACACAACGCACGCCGCCGGCTTCGTCCGGAACCTCGCCCGAATTTGATGGAGGGGGTACCTGTACCGCATCAAAATGGCCGCGATCGCCGATGCTGTTGATGTACTTCGTCAGTTCCTTGTCGATCGTGACCAGGACCAACGCTTCTTCAATCTGCCCGGCGCGGTCGGCGGCTATGCGGTTGAGGCTCGCCGACATCGAGTACCAGTGCTTGCCAAGGTCGGAATGCATAAACTTGGCCTGGTTGGTCAGCCGCCGCAGTGCATCGCCGAAGATCGCAGGGCGCTCGCCGGGCTGCACGACGCCGAGATTGATCTGGCGGTCGTCGAGCCCCTTATTCTGCTGACCATGCATGGGCGCGGAGCCCATGAAGATCGTGCGCGCCACACGGCGTGTCGCCGAATAGCGGTTCAGGTTCGGTGCGGACTGGTCGATCTTGTAAGGTGTGGACATGGTGCCATCGACATCGCCCGCGATGATCGCCTGCCAGGAAGGTTCCAAATAGTGAAGCAGCTCCGGCTCGACGCGCGCCGAGCTGATCGCCACGCTGCCCGGCATGATCATCACGGACGGATCATTGTTCATCCATAGCTCGTGGATCGCCTGTGCCATTAGCCTCAGAACGCCGCGCGTACGCTGAAATTTCTCCAAGGAGCCCCAACTCACATAGAGCTGGTCGAAAAGTTCGGGATGGATCGGATAGGCCTTCTCCAGCTTGCGGCGGTAGTCCTCATCGGCGACCCCCTGCGGAAAGTCGTTCGCGTTCTCGCGGTAGAGCTTGGCGAACTGTTTCAGCGTGTTGCCGCGGTGATGGAAGCGGTCGCCGGGGATTTCCTTGAATAGGCGCCGCCGGACGATCTCGTAGCTCTCCTCCTGGCTGGCTGGCCGCCACGAGGATTCGACGCGCGAAAAGGTCTGCTTCAGGCGCGCGAGCGCTTCCTGCCCGCCTTCGCCACCGACCTCGATCTGGCTCGCCGGAAGCGAGGCGACGAGGAGTGTGCCGGGACTGGTCTTCACCGCCTCCGTCAGGGACTGGACGAAGGACAGGTTTGCGTCGAACGAGCCGGACGGCAGCCCCTCGACCTTGTAGATCTGGCGCAGATACGCGACCCATTCGTCGATCAAAATCAGGCACGGCGCGAATGTCTTGAACAGGGATTCGAGCAAGTTCGAGCCGGGCGCGATTCCCTTGGCGTCGTTCTCCGCCACCATGGCGAAACCTTCTGCGAGACCAAGCTGATAAGCGAGCTCGCCCCACGTCGTGCGAATCTCCAGTCCCTCCTTTGTCTTGAGGATATCCTGTGGTCCGCGCGAGGTGCCGACCAACACCGCGCGATTGATCTTCTCTGGAACGCCCAGACCTTCCTTCTGGAGGAGTTGGTCGAGGCCCGGTAGATCACGCGCCGGAGTGCCGCCCGCCATATGGTAGAGCGCCAGCATGGAGTGCGTCTTGCCACCGCCGAAATTGGTCTGCAACTCGACGACCGGGTCGCCGCCCGTGCCGGAAAGCCGCTTGGCCGCGCCGACCAGAAGCGTGGAAAGTCCGTCGGTCAGGTAGGTGCGGGCGAAGAATTCCTTCGGGTTGGAATATTCCGACGGCGCCGAGCCATTGTGCACCTTGCCGAGGTCGGCGGCGAACTCGGCCTGGGTGAACTCCCCGGTGGCGACATCCTGGTGCGGCTCCACCACCTCCCGCCACGGCAGCAGACCTGCGACCGTCTCCACCGAGATGTCGGAGCGCTGTGTCTTGCGGCGTTCCTCGTTGCGCTGCAGTTCGGTAAATTTGATGCGCAGGATCGTGTCGCGCATGCCCCCGATCTTCTCGGCCGTCTCACCGGCGCTGATCGAGGTCATCAGGCGGCGCATGGAGTCCAGCGCCCGCTCCGCATCGTCATAAGTGAAGGTCTCATTATGCGAAAAGCGGTTGCGCACTTCGAGCAGTTCCGAGACGAACGAGCGCTCAGCGTGTCCGAGCACGTTCGCGAAGGCTTCCTTCCAGTAGGCCATCATTGTCTTGAGCAGGCCGGCCTGGTCCCAGGCCACGGCGCCCTGGACGACCCGCAGGCCGCTGATGCGCTCCACCACCTGGACGGGCCAGTGCCCCGTCAGCGAGGATTCGAGCCGCTTCTCCACGAACGGGGTCAGGGCTTCGGGAAGAAGCTCCATTCCCTCGAAAACATGCTGTCTTGCGCTTTTCGCCATCGTTCTTGCCCCCTCGGGATCATCGTTTCGAAGCTACGGCAGGACCGCCCAGTCCTGCCGAGGAATCAGACGGCCAGTGAAAACTGGCCGCCGCGGCTTGCGGTTTCGGAACTGGCGGCGAGCCGTGTCAGGTCCGACCACACGGCAATCAGCGCGTTGTAGGAAGTCGCCTCCTTGGCGTCCTTGCGCTTTTCGCAAATGTTGTAGAGGCAATAGGCGAGATCCTTGACGTTCTCCGCCATGGCCGGGCCGATCGCGCGGATCAGTACAGCGGCCTCGAACTCGCCGCCTGTTTCCAGCGCGCGCACCACCTGCTGACAGCATTCCCAGACGGTGAGATGCCTGTCCTCGGCGGGGTCCCATTTTTCGGGAAGTTCATCTCGGCGTAAGATTCGAACTTTCCCGGCCGAGCTTTCGATAATTTCTGCGTGTTTCGCGCTTTCCACTGAAATTCCGCGACCGCGGGCGATGTTATCGGCTGTGCCGTAGGGACCGGCACCCATGCCGAACTGCTCGAACCAAGTAATAGCAAGACGCGTATCGGCATCAAACTCGCCGACCACGTTGTTCAAATATTCGTCGACCTCGCGGTTGATGAGTTGGAGGGCCGACTTCACACTCATCTTCTCATCGGCGCCTTCGCGAACCTCGGAATAGCGGCTGTAGATCGCGATCCCGGGACCGATCGATGCCTGCGGAATGTCCGATGGCGCGATATTGGCGGCGAGCAGATCGTCTAGCGCTTTCGGTAGCTCGCGCCTCAGCGCTCGAATGAATTCGTCCTTGTAGATGACACCTGCATCGGAAGGTCTCTTTCGGGAGACCAGAACCACCGAATTGGCAAGGGCATTAGTGCCCAGAGCAATGATGCGCCCTGGGCTTTCTGTTCTGACTGGCCATGTGCCAACGACGGCGTACCCGGCCTCGATCACAGCTTGTAGGAAGGTCGCCCAACCCGTCGATGCTATGCCTTCATCTCGGACCTCGCTCTGCTTGAACGCATAATAGATTGCCGCCGGAAATTCCGGCGAAGTTTCGGAAGCCATCTTGCGAAGCGCCGTTCGCATGCCGTTCAAGAAGAACAATTCGGCGGCGTCTTTGCTTCCATGGCGATACGGAGTGGCAACGAGCTCTTCGGCTTTGGGGGTAGCCAGCACGCTAAACAGATCAGGATATACCGGGCGTAACGCTGGCTTCAGCCAGCAGAAGAAGAAGTCCGAAAGGTCCGCATATCCTATGTTATCGTAATATGGAGGGTCGGTCGAAATCACCATGTTCGCAGTATACGGTGCTTCAGATGCCTCCCGCTGCGTTATAGCTCCCTCTGCCAGTCCTCTAGAATCTTCGATTGATCGGCTTATCTTATCGATCGGTGTCGAGAAATTTCCTGCCGAGTTGGAGAAGAAATTCACTTCGGCGAAGTCCCACACCATCGGTATTGCTTGGCGTGCGAATGTTTCGCGCAATGCGCCCCTGTCGCTCATCCAGCTAGTGATCGTAGAGCCGAGATTCGTCAGTTTCGAGATCGCAAATGCCAGATATACGCTCACCGCCTCCGCATAGGCCTTCGCTCCTTTGCCTCCGTCACGAAGAGGCAAATCGTCACTGGCGAGGTAGGCCGCCAACGCCTCCTTCTCGATCTTCTCCCGCGCCTCGTGTACCAATTCGCTGAACTTATTCAGCGCCAAGAGTTGGCGATCGGTGAAGAGATCGCCAAAGGTTGTGAGGCCGTAGTCTACAGTCCAAAAATTGCGTGGGTCGTCAGGGAGGGAGGTCTCTGGTTCCCAATTTGGCTTTGCTGACTTCGCTAAGGGTTCCTGCTCCGGTGCCGGCTCTAGATAAATGCGGCCGCCTCTCCCTTCCGCGACAATTGCGATGAGTGTCTGGCCCATCCTGCCGGACTTTCCACTCGCTTTCACGTGATCTGGTGTGACCGCCGTGCCGGACAGCAGGCAGACGAAATTGGCGCCGCGCCCGGCCTTAGCGCCCGTCGCCGCCTTTTCCAGTTCGGTCTTTGTGCCGCCCCTGCGAATGCGGTAAGTGATCGTCTTCTTTGCTTTATCTACGATCGGCTCGATCCAGGCTTCCTTGCCCTTCTTGCTGGAGAGCAGGAAGCTCGCCGCAATCGGCACCTGAACATCTGAAAACGCCGGGTCCGGGCTCGGCACCGTCCGGGACCAGATCCAGGCGATTATCGTCGCCTTGCCGCTCCCATACTCCTTCGGCAGGTCGACCTGCGGGTAGAGGTGGCCGATACGTTCGAATGCCCTCTCGCGCATCCATTCGCCGTAATAGCGCACATCTTCCGCCAGCCCCTCAGCATTGCGGTAATGGTTGCGCTCCCCGCCGCCTTGATGAACCGGAGGCATGTCCTTGAACCTGGGCGGGATCTCGATCATCGCCTTGCCGATCATCACGGCGACAGGATTCAAGTCGCTGCCATAGGCTGGGAGTCCGAGCCGCTGCGCCTCAAGCGGGATCGACCCGCCGCCAGAGAACGGGTCGTAGACAGGCGGCAGTTCGCCGCCGCAACTCCTGCGAATTTCCGCCCGCGCGCGCTCCAGCACTTCCTCGTTAGTGGAATTCTCCCAGATCACCAGCTCCTCGATGATATCGAACAGGCGCTTGCGCTCGGCCTCCACCGCCTCCGGTGTCTTGAAGGTTTCCGGATGGCTCGATGGATCGTCGACGAGCTGGGCGAACAACACCGCGCGGCACGCCGCAAGCGGACGCCTGGCCCACCACAGATGCAGCGTCGATGGATGGCCGTGCCGGATCGACTTCTCCCGCGCCGACGCCTCGTTGATCTTCTCCAGCGGGATCGCGACTTCGATGAGTTTCTTCTTGTAGGTCATTCGGCAGTTCTTTCTATTCAAGCGGACCCCAGCCCTCTCGGGCCGCGCGCTCGCATGTTGTCTTGCAGGGAATCTGGCTGCAGGGAGCGCGGCCTACGCTGGCGCATTCGCAAAGGCCACCTTCCGGGAACTCTTCGATTTCGTCGATCTCGATAGGGTCGGAATCCCTCGACAATGCCTTCGCGCTTTCGCGCTCGAGGCCGGCCTTGAATGCTTCGCCTATGTCTTTTCGCCACGGAACGCGCGCAAACCGACGCAGAAGCGCCAAGCCGATTTCGCTTTCCGCGACGTAGCCGGCCGACACGTTCTGATTGGACAGGATGGTCATGACCAACCGGATCAGCCATGGATAATCGATCCAGCTTTCGACTTCAGCCTTCAACCAGGCAAGCCATTTGGCTTCGAGGTCGCCAGTTTCGGCTTTTGCTGCGAAGGCGAAACTCGCTTGCTGCGGAAAGTTGTCGTGTCGCCACACCGCGGCAAGTAGATCATGCGTCCATTGAAGCGTACGATGATCATCGACTCGGCGAATCTGGCCCCACGCCTCGTGAAGCTCGTCATTGAGAAGCCGGCGGGCGAACATGCCGTAACCGTGGCACGTGCGGACGATGACGCGTAGCGCGTCGCCGTACACATCGTGCTGTCGCCATGCCACGTCCATCGAATCGTCGCCTTCGAAGAATGGTGCTACGATCACCTGCCGCCCCTTCCACGCCTACCTTACGAGGCTGACTCGATATCGATAGGGCGCAATCTCCTCGATCCGCACCTTGTCACCAGCTTTGGCCCGGTTGAGCTTGTAGAAGCGACCGATCCAGCCCCGCGCCCGAAAGAACTTCTTCTCGCCGTCGAGGTCGGTCCGTACCGTGTCCGGATCGCCCCAGTCGACGATGATCTCCTTCTTCGCCGCCGAAGCCTTGTTGGAGCCTCCCTTCGCATCGGCCGGGAACTTGTCGAAGATCGAACGGAGATAGATGTGATTGTTGTCTATGTTGCCCCGCGTGACAGGCACCTCGCCGATCAGGCGGCCATGGCCGTTTGATGCGACGGGTTTTGCCTGGACGGCGGGCGCCGCGGACGGCGCGCCTGGCGAAGGAACAGTCGGCTTCGATGCAAACACATCCCTTACCTTCTGAAGAAATCCCGTCGCGGGCGCGGGCGTTGTCGTCTCGGACTTGTCCTCTAACGAGATCGAACCGAGCTGGCGGACGATTTCCGACGATGCCCTCTCGTCGAGTTCAACCCACGTCACGGCCCCGGACTTGTGGCGATAGGCAACAGGCGAGGAGAGCTTGCGGACATCCGCCAGCTTCCACGGCGTGTTCCACTTCGCGACCTGTCCGCTGCAGATCATCTCGGCAGGAATACGGTGTTTTTCGAACGCGGCGATCATATCATGTGGAGACAGTGGCGCGCCCGAATCCACGAGTCGGGCCACGCCCCAGACAGCGCCTGTGCCCTTCCGGATCAATGCGAACCAGCCGCGATGCGACGCCCCCGTCGACCGCATCTCCCACGTCTTGCTGCCGTCCAGGATGTAGCCGATCCACGGATCATCGATGATCAGCCCTTTTGTGATATTCACGATGGTCTTCGCCCCTTCTCAAGCAATTTCCTCAGGTCGACCTGAATGGCGGTGACGCCGAATTCAGGCTCCTGGCTGAATGGTCTGCGGACGTAGATCGGCTCGCGCGCGAACCCTGCTTCGACCTGCACGACGGCCAGGATGAATTTCTCCGGCTCATGCAGGGAGGTGATCACCTCCTGCCGCGTCACCATCACGCTGTCGGCGCCGTCGATCCTGCCCTTCACTTCGAGGAAGCGCATGTGCTCGCCGCCGCGTGAGGCAATGTCGTAGCCGAGCTTCTGCGCCGACACGTCTTCCGGCGCGTTGCCGAGCGCACGTTCGGCGGCCATGACGGCATTCATCGCCGCGATCTCGATCTCGCGGCGGGCGGCCGGATCTTCCGAGAAACCGCTGCCCGCCCCTATCTGTGGCTGTAGCGACGCCAAGAAACCGCGCGGGACCACCACTATGCCGCCGCGGATCCTTGGCGGCTGCGAGGAGATGAACCTCTCCTGCTCGATCAGCATTTCCCGCCGCTTGCGGCGTTCGGCAAGGTCCTCGGCGCGGCGCTGGGCGTTCTGCCAATTGAGCCGCGTCTTCTTGCCCGCGCGTTCCTCCTCGCGCAGTTCCGCCGCGCGGTTGTCCCAGTAGTTGATCTCCTTCGTCAGCCGCGCCTTTACCTCCTGCTCGACCTTAGCGATCTCTGGCAAGCGGCGCGCCTTTACCTCGGCGACGTGGCGCTGAGCCATGTCCACGGTCGCGAAGCGCAGCGCGGTCCTCTCGAGATCGGAGTTCAGCCAGTCCTGTTGGAGCTCGACCTTCACCAGCTCGAGTTCTTCCGGTGTGGCCGGGCGCAGGTTCAAATGCGGTGCGATGCCAGCGTCATGCGCCTCACCATTCTTGCGGACGGCCGTGAACTGGAGCTTCTGCGAGACGATATGCGGCTTGCCGAGGCTGGTCTGGCGACCATCCTGGACACTGTGCTCAAGCAGGAACACCGCCGCGAGGTCCTGACCGTCATCGGTATCATCCACGAGGACCGCACCCTGTTTCAGGACGTGGTCGTATTCTTCACGGATGAGCGAAATCACCGCCTCCAGCAATGGATGACCGGGGCACACGAAGCTCGCCACTGGCTGCTGGTTGATCCGGCTCTTCTCGAAACAGATGCGCTCGTACTTCTTCTGGATGGGCGCACCTATGCCGATCTGGCGATCGCGCTCCCGAACCTTGAGCGGAACATGGGTGATCTCAAAACGCCCTTCCTCGCGCTTCCTGATTTGCCCGCCGAGCCGCTGGAAGGCTTCGATGAAGAAGCTCTGGATATGGTGCGGCTGCAGCCGCTGGGCGGCCGCGCGCTCCATCTCCAGCCGAAGCTCCTCGACGGCAGCCTCCGGCATCGTGTCGTTGGTCAGCGCCCGACGCTGCAGGAGGTCGAGTAGGTGGGCCTGGTCGACCGCTCCGTCCACCTGGCGGAGAAGCTTGGCCTTCACCTCTTCTTTCTCGCCATACTGGATTGCCTCGAACAGGAGGTCCTTCAGCGCCACGCCTTCGAACAGCTCGCCCAGCACGTCGTAAACCCTGCCGCCAAGCGCCTCGCGCGCCGCCTCGAGTTTCTCCAGAAGACGCGCGTAGACCTCACCCTCGCGGGTGTCCGCTGCGACAAGGTTCCAGAGGTGGCAGACCTCCGTCTGGCCGATACGATGGATGCGCCCGAAGCGCTGCTCGATCTTGTTCGGGTTCCACGGCAGGTCGTAGTTGACCATGAGGTGGCCGCGCTGGAGGTTCACGCCCTCGCCGGCGGCATCGTTGGCAACGAGGACCAGCAGGTCCCGGTCCTGCATGAAGCGCTCGATGACCTTCCGCCGCTCCTCGCGCGTCACACCGCCATGGATGACCTCGACCGCGTCAGGATTGCCCAGACGCCCACGAACCTTGTCGGCCAGATAGTGGAGCGTGTCCTTGGGCTCGGTGAAGATGATCAGTTTGCGGCGGTTGCCCGCGGCGTCTGTCATCAGGTCGTCGTCAAGAATTCGATTGAGCTGGGTCCACTTGGTATCGACACCGGACTGGACAACGGACAGAGCCATCTGTTCCAGCCTCCGGAGCGTATCGACCTCTATGGCCAATTGCTCGACGGTTTCCGCAGTGGTCGCGCCAGTCGATATCAGATCCTCAAACTCGTCGATCTCCTCCTGGCTCAATTCCTCCAGGCTGCGCAGGGTTTCCCCATTGCCATCGATAGAACCGAATCCTGCAGCACGCCCTTTCGAACTTAGACGAGCTTCGGCGAGTTCGTTCTCCAGGCGCTCGCGTCGGCGCTTCAGGGACTGGTAGATCGCCGCGGGCGATGAGGCGAGCCGACGCTGGAGAATCTGCAGGGCGAAACCGACATTGTTGCGCTTGCGACCATCACCCTCGGCAAAACGCTGCACCCGGTTCATTTCCGTCCGGACGTATTCCGTCACGGCGGAGTAGAGAGCGGCCTCGCTTTCCGACAGCTCATATTTGACGGTCCGAGCGCGCCGTTCCGGAAACAGCGGACGACCGTCAAACCGAAGGAGTTCCTCTTTCGTCAGCCGTCGCATCATATCGCCTGTGTCGGCATAGTGGACACCGTCCCGGAAACGGCCTTCGAAGCGATCGCCATCGAGCAGTGCCATGAACAGCTGGAAATCTTCCTCCTTGCCGTTGTGCGGCGTCGCCGACATCAGAAGAAGGTGGCGGCAGAGTTCTCCGAGCCTCTGCCCGATCTGGTACCGCTTCGTGTATTTGACTTCCCCGCCGAAATAGGTCGCCGACATGCGATGGGCTTCATCACAGATGATGAGATCCCACTCCATCGACTTCGCCAGTTTGTCCTGCAGCTCTTCGTTCCGGGCGAGCACGTCGAGGCGGACGATTAGCCGGCTGCGGTCCTCGAAAGGATTCCCGGAGCGGGAATTCTCGATCATGTCCCTGGTCAGGATGTCGAACTCGAGATTGAACTTCTCGCCGAGTTCATCCTGCCACTGCTCAACAAGGCTGCCCGGAGCCACGACCAGGCAGCGCTCCAGGTCGCTGCGGGCGATCAATTCCTTGATCAGCAGCCCGGCCATGATGGTCTTGCCAGCACCGGGATCGTCGGCGAGCAGGAATCGCAGCGGCTGCCGCGGCAGCATCTCGCCATAGACAGCCGAAATCTGGTGTGGGAGCGGATCGACGAGGCTGGTGTGGATGGCGAGATAGGGATCGAAACAGTAGGCCAATTTTATGCGGTTTGCCTCAGTTGCCAGACGCAAAAGGCCGCCGTCAGCGTCGAATGACCAGGCTCTCCCTCGCTGCTCGAGTGACAGCCGGTGCTCGTCGTCGCGGTAGAGTGTGGTCTCCGCGACAGTTCCCTCCGGATCGCGAAACACCACATTGATGGCCTGATCGCCAATCCAGTCCACGGATACGATCTGCACGGCGCGACTTGGCGCGATACCGCGCACAAGCGCGCCACTGCGAGCCTCTTCAAGCCTCATCCCGTCACCCCTCGTCCTGTGACCGCATCCGAAACGACACGGCCAGAATCTGCGATCTCTAAAACCCGCTTTGCATCGGCCTCGTTCAACAGGACGATGTGCTGCCTTCTTGGGTCTTCGTTGACAGCGTCATACAAGAGCCCGAGTCTTTTCATAACGTAAAAGAGCATCGCCATGCGGACGCGAAGAACACATTTGCGTCCTCTCATGCCGTAATCCTTGGCCACGACTTCCTGCTGCGAGCTCGTAAGCGCTGGATGGGGCGCGATCTCCAATGGATAGTATTCGTGCCAGAAGTGGTCGGCCTCACCTGGCGCACCGGGTTCATCCTCGCAACGTGATTTCAGGATCCGCGGCAGGAGGAAGTCCTTGAACACCTCCTCTAGATGACAGAAGGCACGGACATGCCACCGAAATCCGTCATAGCCGAAGGCGTGTGGAGTTATGCGCCGCCATTTGGGATCGGGTCGCTTGGGGTTCATCGATTGATACAGGACCTCGATTGAACGCTGATTTCGGATGGCGTTCAAAACCGCCCTCAGCACGACACTGTCCACATCGCGCTTTGGTGTCAGGGCGACATCTGCATCCGGCGCCGTTGATATCCATGAGTCGCGTTGCCAGTCAGCATCTTCAACGGCGGACTGCAGTCGGGACAGAAATGCATCTGGATCGGGATTGAGGAACTTTGGTTTGAAGCCGGCAGCCGGGATGTAGCGCTTTGCGCTCTTATCATAGACCACATTTCCTGGCGCACGCTCCTGATAAAGAGTCAGATCCTTCGACGCCTGCGGGACGGACACTCCGAACGTATCGATGATGTCCGAGCGGTTGACACCACCCTCCCAGAACAGCCGGAATTCTATGAATTCCAGCCGCTGTTCGACACCCCAGCGCAGAGTGTCCACAATTTTAGGCATTGAAACTATTCCCATCTAATAACTATTCGTGTACCTAGAGCGCAGAAACTGAGTCGTCAACCGCAATTTCGCGTCGGCCGCCATTCAAGTGGTCGACTGTACGCCAGGAGTGCTCTCATGACTGCTTCGCTCACTTTCTTCCCGGTCGACAACGGGGATATGGCGCTGATCAAGCTCGACAACGGCCAGCATATCCTAATCGACATCAACATCCGCGGCGCCGCGGATAACCCCGACGACGATACCTACGATGTCGCTGCCGACCTCAAGGAACGGCTGCCGCGTGACGACCAAGATAGGCTCTATGTTGACACGTTCCTGCTGTCCCATCCGGATGGTGACCACATCACGGGTCTCAGCAAGCACTTTTATCTCGGCCCGCCGGAGGACTTTCCCGAAGACAATGAGGACGATCTGATCCTCATCCGGGAGATGTGGTCGTCCCCGATCGTGTTCCGGCGCGCCAGCGCCAACCACAAGCTCGGCGAGGAAGCGAAGGCTTGGAAGAAGGAGGCCCGTCGCCGGGTCAAGCTCTTCCGCGAGATCGGCGACAGCGTCGGCGACGGCGATCGCATCCTACTGATGGGCAAGGATAAGGACGGCAAGACTGACGATATTATGGACATCGTCGTCGAGCAATACGAACTCATCACCCGCGCAAATCAGGGCGAAGAGGGCCAGTTCGAGGGGCGACTTCTGGCACCGATGGTGGTCGAGGACGATGACGAGGAACTGATCGACCTGTTTGAGAAGAACAACTCTTCGGTCATCATCCGCTTTTCCATCGCCGGCGATGGCTACAAGGACATGTGCCGGTTCCTAACTGGCGGCGACGCCGGCGTAGCAATTTGGGAGCGGCTCTGGAACATCCTTGACGAAGATGGCAACACCGACTGGCTCAGCTATGACGTCATGGAGACGCCGCACCACTGTTCGTGGCGCACCCTCAGCTACGACCGCTGGTCGGAGCTCGGCGAGAAGGTCAAGGTCTGCGAGGAGGCCCGCAGCGCGCTTTCGCAGATCCGCGACGGCGCCGTGATCGTCGCCAGTTGCAAGCCGATCAAGAAGGACGATTCCACCCCCCCGCACGAGCGGGCAAAAAGGGAATATATCGCCATGGTCGTGGGTGAAAGCGACCGGTTCATCTGCACCACCGAATACTCGGCCGACGAAGACCGCGCGCTGGAATTCAAGATTTACCACGCTGGAACGGCCAAAAAGCTCGCTATGACCGCCAAGAAGACGGCGGCGGTGGTCGGTATCAGCGGCATCGCGACGGCGGCAAGGGCCCACGGCCACAAATGAGCATCCAGCAATTCGAGCGGCACGCACAACAGTTTGTGCGTGTCGCCTCCGATCATCGGCAGTGCGTGGAGGCGGGCATTATCGGCATGCGCGAGGATCACGCCCGCGTTTATGTCGTGCTGAGCGTCGAGATGCCCCTGCCGTATGCGTCCAAGGGTTTGAGCCCGAACGGCGTGCAGTTGCAGGAACGTGTCGAAATCCGCATCGGTGCGGACTACCCTTGGAAGAGTCCCTCGTTCTTTCTCCGGGAGGATTTTCCCCGTGACCTGCCGCACCTGTCGGCTGGTGGCGGAAAGTCGCTGCCGCGGCCCTGCCTCGTCGACGGCTCGATCGACGAGTATTTCAGCAGCTTCGGGCTGGTCGAGGTTGGAATCCTTCAGCTACTTTCGCAGATGGCGATCTGGCTGGCCAAAGCCGCCGTCAACGGGCTGATGGATCCCGAGCACGGCTGGGAACCGGTCATGCGGCACGACCTTGACGACGTGGTGGTGGTCGACCCTGCGGCCGTCCGCGGCCGCGTCGGGCGGGACGCCGGCACGGTTTGGCTGAAATCGGATTTTTTCCGATATCGTTCAGGTCAGGGTCGCCTCAGCGGCGACGAGGTTTATCTAACCGTCAATGAGGAATTGGCGGCCTCCGTCGGCAGGCTTAGCATCTTCCCCTTCGACATCAACGTATCGGCTGCCGGGCATCCCTACGGGACGACGATAACCGCGGTGTTCTGGGCCGCCGAAAACGTCATTGCCAAGACGATCTTCCCGGAGACCATCGAGACGCTGGAGGACCTCGCCGCTAGGGCTAAGGATTTCGGTTTCGGCCCGGCTTTTGACGCATTCTTGCGCCGACTGGAAGAGCGCTGGGAATCCGCCACATGGACTAGCCAAGGATCCCTGCCGATCGGGGTCATCTTTTGTGCGCGGCGGCCGTTCAAACTGATTGGCCGGGATTCGAGCATCGAATTGCTGCCCTACATCTTTGACGTGTCACCACGGAAAAAAAGGAAGACCCTCTACGACGGGCCAAGCGGCCGCCGCGCGGTCGCCGTGCGCCAGGTAGACAAGGTGTCGGCCACGCTACTGCGGACAGTGTCGGCATCGGCGGACCTCGGCAAGATCGCCTTGATTGGATGCGGCAGTGTAGGCTCGAAGGTGGGTCTGCATCTCGCGCGCTCCGGTGCAACGATTACTGGACTCGCCGACAAGGGCATTTTGCAGCCGCACAATATGGCGCGGCATGCGCTGGTCAGGGATGTCCTGCCGCTTGCCAAGGCAACGGAACTGGCGTCCGAGCTGTCGAAGCTCGGGCAAAAGCCGCAAGTCTACCTTGACGATGCCGCACGGGGGCTAGCGCAGGCGGCAAATTGCGCAAAAATCGCTCCCGTGGGCACGAACTCAGTTGTGAACACGACAGCGTCGCTCCTTGTGCGGGATGCCCTATCCGTCGTCGCACCCGCCGATTTTCCCGCCCGGGTAACCGAGATCGCGCTGTTTGGGAGGGGAAAAGGCGCTTTCGTGCTGCACGAGGGACCGGACAGAAATCCCACGCTGGCCGACCTGGAAGTCGAACTCAGCGCCAAGGCCACCGAGGTTGAAAGCGTGTTGCTGTTTGACGAAAAGTTTGGGCTGACCGAGATCCAGATAGGCGATGGCTGCGGGTCGCTGACGATGCCCATGACCGACGCACGCCTCTCGGCGATGTCGGCGGCCGCCACCGAGCTGCTCACCAATTTCATCACACAAGGCGCCGCCGGCGGCGTGATCGCTGTCGGCACTCAGGCCGCCAACGCGCCGACGACGACGTGGCGGTCGATCATCGTGCCTACGATGATGGCGGTTCCCGTCGACGGCGCCGACTGGACCCTCAAGATCTCCGCCGATGTCGACAGACGTATCAGGGAAGAAATTGCCGCCTATCCCGACGTTGAGACCGGCGGTTTGATGGTTGGCGCGTGCAGCGCCCGCACCAAGACGATCACAGTCGTCGACCTGTTACCGGCACCGCCAGACAGCCAGCGCACCAGGTCGCTGTTCGTCCTTGGCGAGCAGGGCCTCAAGGACGCGATAATGGAACGTCACCTCAGGAGCGGCAAGCGGCTGCTGGACGTCGGGACGTGGCACAGCCATCTCGCCGAACAGGGGCCGTCGGCAACAGACTGGCGCACAGCAAAGGAACTCGCTGCCGAGCGATCTCCGCCTGCCGTTCTACTTATCGCGACACCTAGCGGATATTGCAGCATTGTCCACGATCACTCGAGGTGAACCATGGATTTTTTGGACACATATTCAATAAAGGCCCGACTATTCCCAGCCTTGATCGCCGTTCTGCCCGCATTTGTTCTTTTCCTTCTTGCGGGGTCATGGAAAGACCCGGGGTTGCCAGAGGTCATGACGGCCTTGGGCATAGGAGTCTTGTTCTATGCGATGGCAGACCTCGCCCGTCGCGCCGGCCGGCGTGTGCAGCGAAAACTTTTCAAGGGATCCGGTGGCTTCCCGGCGAACACCGAATTGAGCTATCTCGACACGAGCTTGGATTCCGGCACCAAGGACCGGTTCCGCAACTTTCTCGCGACACAGATCGGCAAGGCCGCGCCGACGCGCGAGTCAGAAGTCGCTGACCCGGTCGGCGCCTCGCAGTTTTATGGGGAATGCTACAACTTCCTGCGGAACAACACCTACGACACCGAGCGCTTCCGCGTCCTTCTCAATGAAAACATCAGCTACGGCTTCAGAAGGAACCTCTACGGGTTAAAGCACTACGGCATCGCCATCAACTTGCTAGCGGTTCTGGCCGCTTGTTGGCTGTATCGTTACCAGCCTGCCTTCGCGAGGCTCAGCCAGGGCCAGATATTCATTCAGGGTGGCTTCGCGTTTCTACACGCGTTGTACTTCATTTTTGCGGTGAACAAGGGAAGCGTTTTGGACGCGTCGAAATCTTATGCGCGACAGCTTACAATGAGCTGCGACGTTATGATCAGAGACACCAAAACATAAGGTGGTGGCTCACACTCGACGAACCCGTAGAAAGCCCGCAAAGGGATTTAGGCAGAATAGTCGACGACACTCCCAGTGGGCAAGTTGGTTACGATTGTTACCTAACGGCGCATGTCTCCCGTTCGAAGACGGGGGACGGACGTCGCCCGGAAATTAACCATGCCGGCTTCTTTCATTTGAGATCCGATCCGGATCCCGATCGGTTGCGGCTGTTCACGCAGAGGCATGAACGCAATCGGCCCCCGCTGGTGTTGGAAGCACCGACGGAGGCCTGACCCGCAACCTGAGTAGAGGTCTTGGGCTATGAGAATTGATAGAGGGTATTTCCGCCGTCCGGAAGGGAACCGGCGGATTTCGACCGCGAGACTGGCAGGTTATCGACGCCAATTTGTACAGCCGAACGTATTTATGCCGTCGGGAGCTTCCGACAACGACATCGATAAGCTGGTAGAAGAAGCCTTTAAGGCGTCGCTCGCCGGAGAGGGCCGCGACGACATCACCTTCGCCGAATACGCGTCGCTGTTCGGCTTCTTCCGCTCAGCAGTGATGCAGGAAGGCCGACTGCTGGAAACAGCCATTGAGCAGGTCGTGCAGAAAAATCCGAATTTGAAGCTCCTGCCGACGAAGCCGATGCCAATCGTGCCGGCCGCGCAGGAGATGTTGAAGCGGACACCTTCCGACGAGATCAAAGGGGTCCGTTTTCCGTCACGGGTACATGCGACGGAATCCTACAAGCCCGATCTCTTCATCACCAACAGGACGACCCATAGCGGACTGATTCTGGACATCAAGCGGAGCCTTGGCTCCTACGGCCCTCAGCAAGTAGACCGGCTTCGGTTTCGGATGCTGGCGGTAGCGGCGATTGCTCCGGAGTGGGTGGCGGAACACCAGGGGCCTCTCCTGGTGAGGATCGAGACCGCGATCGTCGATGGTGCGGACGAGATGTCCGACCATGAGCGCGGCGTCTTCAGGATTTCCGAGATCGACCACCTCCTCGAAGCCGAGGGCGCTGCCGAATTCATCCGGCAGGTCCGGGAGGCGTTTTCACGGCGGGTCCAGGATGAGCTGGCGCGCCGGTGTCGGACGCTGGCAGGCGACCCTGTCGAAACCTGCAAACTGCCCGACGCGAATCCTTCAGCCAATGACCCGGTGCCAACGCCGTACGAGTTGGCCTCCGTCGTTCCGTTGCAGGCGCCAGTGATGCAACAGCCCCGCTTCGGATACGCCCGAAGACCCGGCCTGCACTGACACCAACGGGCGATCCAATCCCACCAATGTCGAAATCACCAACCGCAGCGTGCTGTGGAACGGGAGGAATTTGTTCAAATGAGAAAACCAGTCCCCTGGACGGAGCCTGTGCGGCTAACCGTCGAAGCGCCGAGAACTAGGAAACAGAAACTGGCGAATCCCGCAGATGTTGGCATCGGCGTTCCTGCGGAAGCCCCGAAGTCGAAACCTTGCAGGTCGGCTGCTTCGGCGACTCGCAAACCGGCGCCGACAGTCAGTCTGAGGAAGGCCACGGCCTCGCTCCCGCTTCTGACCCTGCTCGGACACAGCGAAACCTGCGCTGGGCTCAGGCGCGCGGGCCACATTGCCGCCTGCGACTGCAGGGTCAAACCGATGGAAGATCCTGCCGTGACGGTGGGGCTTGCCATCCACTTCGCGCGGATGAGCCTCGCCCAGCGGGTTCCTCTCCCGCCCGTCATAATCGAGCTGCTGGCACGGCGGGTGGAGGAAGGCGATCCCGCCTGCGTGATGGTCGCGGAATGGCTGGAAACCTGCGGGCTCCTCCAGCTGAAATCTTTGCCTCGCTCGAAGCGGAGGTCCGGTTGATGGATACCCGTCTCGCAAACCATCTCCTTTGGCGTCTGCGCCACCGCGCCGAGACTGACGCCATCGACCACGCCGTGGAGCGTGGAATCCTTGTCGAAGAACCCCGGAGCGTTGAAGGCCGCAAGGTGAGGACCTTCGTGCCGGGGCCGGCAGTCGCCGGAAAATCCGAGGCCAAGATCGCGCGCCTGCTTCAGGGTGGCGCCAGTGCGGGTTCAAGATCGCGTCGCGCGGCAGAAGACGACGAATACGTCATTGCATTGGAAGCCCTGCAGGGTTTTCCCGCCGCGACGGCAAGGGACTCCGGAAGGGCCGTACTGCATCACAATCCTTCGCTCTTCCGGACACGGCAAGCCTGCTCCGTGCCGTGCGCCGGTCCGCCGCCCCACTGCGCGCGGTCGACGTCACCACCATGCTGCTCGTCGCCCAGTCGATCACCATGAGCGCGATGCCCTTTGGCAAAATCCTGGAGGCGCTGCGTGTTCCCAGTCCCATCATCACCATCACAGGGCGGGTTGCAGGTTTCGAGGAAACATTCCTCGACCTGCTCGGAAGCGGCGTTATCCTTCCCGGCAAGGTCGCGACGTGCAAGGGCACGGTTCTTTCGCGGGATGGTTATGGCTTGCGCTTCTCCCATGATTCCGAAACCCGCTGGCACGTGATCGCCTTCCAGGGAAGCGAAAACGACGCCGAGGACCGGGAGAGGACCGCAAGGCAGGTCTTTGTCGCCGCGCGAAGTACCTATCCCATTCTAGGCGTCGCCGAGAGCGAGGATCGGTTACCAGAACTTCTGCGGCAGGCTGCCCGCGTCAATCTCACCTGTGGCCCGATCGACAACGTCATCATTCGCGAAACCATGCGCGCGGTATTGGGTGAGGTATCGGAAGGCGGCATCACCCACGAGCATGCTTCGGCGCTGACGCTCGCCGACTTGGCGCTCGCCATCCGGCCGGGAACGTCGCTGGGACGGGTCCTTGATCTTCTGGATGATCTTGCCCGGATGCGGCTGGCGATGGCAGCCGAAAATGAGAATGGAAGCGGCGTTGCATCCAAGGATTCCGGTAGAAAGGAATTCCGCAGCACGACGACCTCGAAATCCGAGCGTGGCAACCCCGGATCGGGCAGCGAGCGCATCGAACCGGCGGTGCTGACAGGGACCGACCAGGACAGATTCCTTCCCCGTATCGAAACCTTGGCCGGCTACGGCAAGGCCAGGGATTGGGCCTTGGGTCTGAAGCAGGATATCGAGGAATGGCGGGCAGGAAAACTGGCCTGGGAGGACATGAGCGTGAAATTGCTGCTCAGCGGTCCGCCCGGCACCGGGAAGACCGAATTTGCCAAGGCGCTCTGCAACAGTTTGCAGGTTCCGCTGATTGCAACTTCCGTCGCGACCTGGCTCGAGCCGAGCTATTTGGGCGATGTCCTGAAACGCATGTCCGCCTCCTTCGCCGAGGCGGAGGCGACAGCGCCCTCGATCCTGTTCATCGACGAGATCGACGGCATCGGCAAACGTGGCAGCTCGGGCGAATGGAATTCGTATTGGGACTCGGTGGTCAACAAGGCGCTCGAGCTGCTGAACGGGGCTGCGAAAACATCTGGCGTCATCGTCGTCGCCGCCACCAACAATCTGGATGCGATTGATCGTGCTTTGCTGCGTTCCGGACGGCTTGAGACGCACATCCCCATTCCACGGCCCGACACCACGGCGCTGATCGGCATCATTCGCCATCACCTGAAGGACGATCTCGCCTCCGCCGTGGCGAGCGCTCCGACACGGCCAGCATATCCGGCGGATGTTGCAGGAACCGAGCATGCCGCGGTGACCAACGCTGGCGTCACCGCTTCCGGCGAACCATCCGAGTCCACATCGCGCCAACCTCCTACCGAAGACACAAAGGACAATTCACCATGGTGATGTTCGACACGTACAAAGCCGTTCAGGATGCTGCGTTCGACCTGGAACTGGAGCGTCTTTCCGCCCTGGTGGCGGATATGAGAAAGATCCGCACTGGCATGCAGCCCGAGCATCTCGCCGAACAGGCTCCGATCCTCGATCACTGGGTGATTGGCCGTCGGCTGGCCCCATGCCTCGCGGGGCTGTCGACGGGGCACCCGAAGCTCCCGGGCGAGAACCGCGCGATCGCGACCTCGGACCTGTGGGCGATGTCGGCAGACGGGACTTGGGCGCGGACCCTGTCGCGCTGGTACCGCCTTGGCCGCCCAGCCGACAATCCCGGACGCGACGCATGAGGCCCTCCATGATCAATCAGAACGATGCCGACGAGGCAACCAGCGACGTACTCCATCGGCTCGCGCTGAAGGCGAGAGGCATGACTGGTGCCGATATCGAGCGATTGGTGCGCGAAGCGCGCCAGAAGGCACGGCGCAGCAAAAGACCGATCGCCTTCGCCGATATCTACGACATCCTGGCCTCCGACCGGCCGGAGCGGCCACAGTCGCTTCGCTGGCGCATGGCGATCCACGAGGCCGGTCACGCTGTCGCCAGGCTCGTTCTCGACCTTGGGCGCGTCACCGCGATCAGCATCGACGGCCCGACGGGAGGCTACACCGAAGGCGAGACGCCGATCATGGAAGCGGAGACGGAAGGTTTCTTCGTTGGGCTGCTTGTCATCCGGCTCGCGGGCCGCGCCGCCGAGGAAGAAATGCTCGGTTCTGTCAGCGCCGGCGCCGGCGGATCGCCGGACAGCGATCTGGGCCAGGCGACCGAACTCGCCGTGGCGATGGAAACCGCGCTCGGTTTTGCCGAGGCATCGCCGCTGCTCTTCCGCCCCGTCGAGGACAGGTCCTCGTTGCTCGCCTACAACCCGGTATTGGCCGAGCGTGTGAGCGCACGGCTCGAAGACGCTTATGGCCGCGCCCGTGAGCTCATCCGTCGAAACAGTGACGCAATCCGGCTCCTCGCGGAGGCGCTAATGGAACATGATATGCTGGAAGGGCTGCACCTAGTTGCCGTCCTGAGAGAGGTGAGAAGGCGGACAATGAACGTGGAACCGCTGACATGATCCCCAATTTCGAACGCTGTTGGAGGGTCGGATGACGTTGTTCGACCTATGTCTAATACGGGCCTATGCAGCGGTCGGAAGGGCAATGAGGGGTACCGCGGTTGTGTCCCGACCGTCGCTGTGTCCTGCCCCGGCGACTTGCCCGGAAAGGTACCGCGACGCGCTTCAACAGTGGCTTGTAAAGGCTTCGTGCGGCTCACGGCCTCAGACGCGTCGCCGGCTGGCATGTTCACGGTTAAGTCCTTTCGCGTTCGCCAGTCAGTCCTTCGGGAGTGTTCATGGCCGGAAATCCGCCATCAGGATTCGACTCATCGAGACGGAAGGATTCCGAACAATAGGTGGCAAGGATTCGTTTTAACATCAATATCTTGCTGTATGATGTTAAAGTTGACTCAGAACCGATCGTGTGCCTGAATGCGACCTCGCACGACGGGTCACGCTTGAGGAGGTAGATCAGATGCCCGCAAGGCAGAGAACCACCCGAGACACCTACCGCCGCGTCCCCCACCCACCCGGAGGTGGCGCAGATGGCGCAACCGAACACGAGCATGGGTCCGGTGCTGGCAAGGACGATCGCCTTCGCGGGTCTAGGGGCAGCGGAACACTGCACGCTCACTTGGGACGATGTAGGTTTTGATGCCGATACAATCCGCGTTGGATTCAGAATGCGCGGCGAGGGCCATCGCGTCTTCCGTATACCCCCATGCTGAATCGGGCGCTGCAGGAGTGGAAGGCTGTTGCGCCGGGTAGCCAGATAAACTTGGTGTTTCCTGATCTGTCTGGGCGCGCTTTCTCCCGCAATGGTTTGACAGCATGGTTCAGGCGGGGCGGCGGGTTGTATGAAAAATACTCCCTCACGTCGCTTCGATGCATGGCTGGGCCACCGGATGGCAGAGGAGGGCTTACGCCCGCGCAACTAGTTCACCGACTTGGACGAGCGATCCCGCGGGACCAAGGACACGGCATCGCGGAGTTCGGCATGAACTAATCGATTTGGAACGCTATGCCGCGGCCGAAAGAGCGGTGTTCTCCGCCGTTAGCTCCTAGACGAGCAGCTGGGCGCATGCATGTCGGCCGAAGCGGCAGAGGGCCGCCTGGAAACGAGGAAACGTGGGTTGTTAGTAGGAGGAGTAAGCAATGGTTACGCGGGATTACGGGAAGAGCAAATCGTCAGAAATCCACCGTCACTCAGCGAAGAGACGACGGGCTTGCACTTCAACCCACCACGCTAAACACGGAAGTGTTCGGTCTAGGTTAACAGCACCTTCTCCAGCTGGGCCAATTCGAGTCCACGTCGTAGTCCTCCAGGGCGGCTCAGCCGGGCACGTCGACTCAGCCAAGGTCGCCATGAATGACAATTACTCTGGGGGACCTTCCGATGCGCGCAGCCAATGACAACCACCCTGTCTGCAACGACATTCGCTTTCGCGTCGATCCCAGATTAGTGCCGCTGGAGAAGGCGGCGCGTCGGCTACATCTGACACGGGCTTCGTTTTTGGAGATCCTGCCTGCCTTGGTCGCGCATGGGTTTCCTGAGGCCTGCCTTGTGACGGGTCACTTCGATCTGAAGGCGATCGACTACTGGCTAGATCAACATGCAGGTCTCGTCGCTGATGACCGCAGCCAAACACAGGCAGAAGCTTCACGTCTGGTCAAGGCAAGGCTGGCGTCGCTGACCTAGCTCACTTCGGTATGTTTCAGGCGCAAGGGGACGTTGTGAGCAAGATTCGATACCAACACTACGTTGTTCGCAAGGGCCGCGGGTATTGGCTTGTCACACCCAAGATGAAGGCTATGGGCTTTCACAATATCCGCTGTGGCAAGGATGGGCCCCAAGCACGGGAAATCGCAGATGAGTGGGAGAAGCGATGGCAGGCGGCGCGCCGGGGATTGGGGGATAGCGGGCCAAGAAAACAATACCCAAAGAATACCCTGGGGGACGCATTCGATCGTTTCAGGCGTACAAATGAATGGATCGACAAGCCGCCTCGCACCAAAGAAGACTGGGAACGCGGTTGGAAGCTGATCGAACCCTATTTCGGGGATCTCAATCCGAAATTCATAGGGCTCGAAGAACTCGACAGTTGGTATGGAAGGCTCAGAAAGCGTTACGGGGACGACAAAGCTGGTCGGGGACTCAAGACTTGGCGTGCTCTTTACCCGAAACTCGTTGGGTTCAAACTTGCCGACGACCCCGATCCATCTTTGGCTCTCACAAAACACAATCCGTCGCCCCGAACAGAAGTGTGGTCAGAGGGAGAATGGGTGAGATTGGTGAAAGCCGCTATCAGGATGAACTATCATGGGCTGGCATGCATAATGGCCGTCACCTGGGACACCATCTTTCAGCCAGGAGACACCCGAGGCCTCACTTTGAGCCACATACACGCAAGCGGTGATGAATGGGCCTTTCCGATTACCAGGGGCAAGACGAAGAAACGAGCATTGGGTATCTTATGCAAGCGGACAAAGAGACTGGTTGAAGCATATCTGAACGCGTTGCCATTCGAGCTCACTCCAAACGCACACCTCTTCTACACCCGCGGCTCTCAGCCTGGAGACCGTGGAGGCCGGCCGCACCCGCCGGTTCCCTACAGGACCAACTCCTTGAATAAGGATTTCGCTACCGTACGACGAGCAGTGTTCGGTGAAGGTGAAAAGCGATTGCTGATGGATACTCGACGATCGGGTGCGAGGGAGGTCGACGCTGGCGGGGCTAAGATTGAGGATGTAGCTGCCAAGATGGGCAACAACATCGATGAAAGCGCGTTCCTTCAGCAAACCTATCTCGGCGTCAGCGTTGCACGTGTTCGCGCTGCGGACGAATCCCGTAAGGTCGGTCGCCGTCGGCTGGCATCTGAACAGAACATGTTCAAAAAGTTGAAACTCCACCCGCGGAAAAGTTGAAACTTCTCTTGGCGGTGTCGGTTGAAGAGACCAGAAAACACTTTCCCTTCAATAAGATAAGAATGGCGCGAGTGACGGGGCTCGAACCCGCGACCTCCGGCGTGACAGGCCGGCACTCTAACCGACTGAGCTACACCCGCGCTCTGGACGTTAGCGCTGGGCGCCGCGTCGTTGGGGCGTGAATTACGGGGTTCGATGGGGAGTGTCAAGCGACATCGGAGAGATAATCGACATTCTTTGTCGTCTGGTTTTCCACAGGTTGGATACGCGCGTCAACTTGCGTCGACCTCCGACAACCGACCGTATTTGACCTTGCAGATCGTCGGCGAACCGCTTAAAGCTCCGCCCGGTTGGGGCGATTAGCTCAGTTGGTAGAGCGCTTCGTTTACACCGAAGATGTCGGCGGTTCGAGCCCGTCATCGCCCACCATGCTACCTTTTGAAATCGCTGCATTATTCGGTTCACACCAGCGTGCTGAATGTGCTCCATTCGAGGGCTGGCAACAGTTCAGCAACAACATTGCCGCGATTCTTGCTGCCGAATCTAACTGGCGCCCGTCGGCACGCTCAGGCGGACCCATTCGAATTCCTGCCTACAGGCAATCTACGAAATCCATTTCCTGTGTTCGAAACCTGAACTTGCCGCTGCTTGCAGAGATCACAGCATTCGTTTTCGTAATTCTATTTGGAATAAGAGCCTGCTTTATTCGGCTATTTTTGTGTTCGACGCCTTTGCCGTCAATTCTGAACTGTTGTGTTAGCCAAAAATCCCAAGCTCCTTGACAATAGATTGCCATTTCCGCTCGGTCGTCGTTACTGAAAGCTCTTCAGTCCAATATGCCGTTGCAAGCGCTATTTCATCGCTCTGTGGTTTTTGGCTGGCGATTGCACGGTGGTAGACTTCCACGTGTTGCTCCACGAAAATGTCGGCTCCCACTGATCTGCGCAGCGTCTCGGTAACAAGACACGCATCGGCGGCGTCGTACTGGGAAATGGCATCGGCCAGATTCTCGACCGTCACTGCCTGTGACAAAATTCCAATTCCCAGGTTTCGCCGTCGCCATAGCGGAAGGTTGTCATTTGTCAGCAGGCCAGCAAAGCCACGCTCGTCACAAACGATGACGGCACAACCGGTGGCCGCGGCTTCGATTGCCATTCGAGCGGTGGCAAATACGAGATCGTAGTCGCCCAGAACTGTCTCGATATCCGGCACGAACCGGCTTGTCCCGCGTCCCAGCTCGTCGACATCGATGCCCGCATCAGCACAGGCCGCGCGCACGCTATCCTGGTGGCCCCGGTTTTTCGTCAGCAACAATGCGCGCTTGGGCTTGGCTGGCAACGGGGTGCGTCGTTTGAAGCGTTCAAGATCGACGGCGTTCAAGATGACCGAAAGCCGTTCAGACGGCACGCCAACCTCACGGCACTTGGCAGCGCAGGTCTCGTCGACCGCAATGACTGCGCGGATCTGCGGATGCGGCAGTGGTGCCTCAACGTCGTAAACCGAACTGTGGCAGGAATAGACCACTGGGACGTCTGGAAATCGTGCCATGGCAATCAAGCACGGGGTCAGGTGCTGCGCGTGGATCACGTCCGGCGGTTCTGTCAGTTGAGACACCCGGTCGACGACGCGGAATCCGCGCTGACGCATGCTCTGCGCCTGCTGGCCAAGCTGGGGTGCAAAGAGAACAGGCTGGTGGCCAGCTCTCCTCAAACCTTCCGCCAAGAGTTCGGCCACGTTCTCTGAGCCTGAATAATTCTTGACGAACAAGTTGGTTATGAGCACGCGCACTCTAGTACCCCGGTATATACCGCCACCCTGCCAAACTGGATGACAACGATGAAAACGATTCTGATCCTAGCTCATCCAGGGCATGAGTTGCGGATCTTTCACTGGATGGAAACGACCCGGCCGGTCGTGTGTATCCTGACCGACGGCTCGGGCGGAAATCAGTCCTCAAGGACGGCATATTCCAGGGAAACCCTGGACGCCGTGGGAGCCGAGCCCGGGCCAGTCTTTGGCCAGGTGCCTGACAGGGATTGGTACGAGGCAATCCTGACCGGAAATGCTGCGCCGTTTCTCAAAGCTGCCAATGAAGCGTTCGAAATCGTCGAGGGCGCAGCGGTCGTGACTGTCGTCGCTGACGCTGTCGATGGCTACAATCCCATACATGATCTGAGCTCAGCGATTGGGGAGGCCGTGGCGGCGAGGCTTGCGGCATCGGGCTCAGTCGTTACCCGCCTCGCCTCCGCCGCGATCCCCGGAGTTGTCGGCAGCGAGGTCACTGAGGTTTGCCTCGACGCTGAAGCGCGCGTACGCAAGATGGCTGCAGTTCGCGCCTATGTGCCTCTCGCGGAAGAAGCGCGGCGTATCTTCGAGGAGGCGCCGGACTCCTTCGCGCGTGAGGCGTTGATCCGACAGGACTTCGACTGGCCGGAAGGCTTCCAGCCGCATTGGGAGAAATTTGCAAAAGAACGTGTTGCGACTGGCCGTTATGCCACTCCCATCAGCTACCGGGATCACGTCCTGCCCATCGCTCGCGCAATTCTAGGCTGGAGGTAGTCGAACTGTTCTGTGCCCGCTCGTGGCCGAGGGATTCTGAGGACATGCCCCGCAAAACAACCTTACCTAGTGCTGCGACGCTCTCAAGCGGCTGACAAGCGCAACAAGCTCAGACTGCCTGCTCACCTCAAGCTTGCTGAAAATCGATCTTAGATGGGTGCGCGCGGTTTCGTAGCTGATTGCCTTCGAGGCCGCGGCGTCCCGCAGAGATGCCCCTTCTGCCAATAGCATCGCCAGAGTGGCCTCCATCGGCGTCAATCCGAGGGATTTGGAAATGACATTGGCTGGCGGCGATTGCGGGTTCAGGTCCTCGATCAGGCACACGCCAACCGAATGAGAGAAAATATCCGGCAGTGCGCCGCCGAGCCGCTGTATCTTCAACACCAGTGGCTTCATGCCTGGACGTTCGACCACGAGCGGATCGGCCCGCTTTGGTTCCAACCATTGTTCTGTGAGGACGGCCCTCATGCGTTTGCGGACTTGCGCCGTTTCCAAGCTCGTTCTCAGGACCAACTCACCCCCGGTCACCTGCAGGTGGGGACCGAGACATTCGTTGGCCCTTGCGTTGACAGCGGTAACCTTCCCTACCCTGTCGAAGAAGATGGCGCCGATGCTTGCCATGTCGAACGCTTCGACCATGCCATCGATCGTGCGTGCGGACAGATGTTTCATCATCGTGGCCGACATCATCAATCTGTCCCGCATCATGCTAAAAATTCGCTCGTGTTCGCCCTCGTAGGGATCGTCGTTGAGTTTTCGATGAAGAACAAAGCAAAGAATGTCCTCTTCTTGGCCGAAACCTACAATGCATGTCCTGCCCAGGCCGAAGCGAGATTGAGCACGATAATAATCTTGGGTCTTGAAATCCTCTCTGGTCGTATAGTGCTGCTCCAAAACGGTGCCGCGCCTGGCAAGAATGGGGAAGCCTCGGTTGCGCCATTCGTTCTTGTCCCAGCCCCCGTCGAAATAACCTTCCATGGCAGGCTTCAGGCTGTCAGTTGAAATCAGCCCCCCGGGGAAGCGCCCAAGTATCGGTACGATGTTGACGCCGAATGCTCCCGTGGCTTCGGCGACGCGGTCGAGGATATCTGGCCAAAGGGATGTATCAATCGCCGCCTCCAGCGTCCGATCAAGAGCTTGATCGAGCTTCGCGAAATCGATGCGCATTTTGCAGGAAAGCCCTCAGCACAACCCCTGACGGTAGATAGCACGCATTCGCCAGCCAAGGTAGACCGCCATGCCTGCAGCCGCATGTCGCGAAAAACGGCAAGATCGCCGGGAGTGAGGAGCCTGATCGTTTCGCTGCCCATCGCCTGCCCTGTATTCCAATGCGGCAACGGCATATGGACACGACAGCCTGGCGCGATCAAACAGCCGGAGCGGCTAGAGTGCGGAGAGGTCCGCCGGCGCGCAGGCGGCGCCGGCAGCGATGTGAGCGACCACGACGGGGCCTAACGGCGCTCGATGTGCTCCACCGCCAGGAACGCAAGCTTGGCAGCCAGCGACAGCTGATTGGCCGCCGCAACGCGCTTGGGTGTGTAGAAATGCTCTTCGTGCAGCATGTTGACCGTGCCGACCAGCTTGTCGGCGACGAACACCGGCCAGTTCAGCACCGAACCGCAGCCGAGCGACCAGATGACCTCGTGATCGGGAAAGACGTCGGCAATGTCCTTGATGGTGTTGGCGACGAACGGCTGGCGCTCGATATAGATCTTGTCGAACCAGTGGGTGCGGTTGATCGGTTTGGTACCCGACACCGGATAGGCATCGGGATGGCTGGTGTAGGTGCGGCCCGAGCGTTCATTGGCCCAATCGAGCTTCATGACGGTGAAAAGCTTGGCGCCGACGACGACGTCGGCCAGCGCCTGCAGGGCGGCCCATACGCCCTCGACCTCGGTCGTGGTCGCAATGGCGGCATCGAAGGCGACGAGCGCCCCGGCGATAGTGGTCTCGGTCATGGTCTACCTCTGTTTCAAGTCTGGGAATGGGCCGCGCTGAACTCCGTGAGCTCGCGCGAGTAAGGATCGACAAGCGCTGCGCGCTTGAGCTGGTCGACGCTGGCGACCTCGACGACGCGACCATGGCGCATGACGGCCAGGCGGTCGCACAGGAACGAAACGACGGGCAGGTTGTGCGTGACCATCAGATAGGTCAGGCCCTGTTCGCGGCGCAGGCGCTTGAGCAGGTTGAGGATTTCGGCCTGCACCGAAACGTCGAGCGCCGAGGTCGGCTCGTCGAGCAGCAGCATCTTCGGCTTGAGGATCAGCGCCCGGGCGATGGCCACGCGCTGACGCTGTCCGCCTGATAGCTGGTGGGGAAAACGAAAGCGGAAGCGGCGATCGAGACCGACCGACTGCATCACCTCATCGACGCGCGCGCCGCTATCGCCGATGCCATGGATGGCCAATGGCTCGCTCAGCGTCGCATCGACCGTCTTGCGCGGATGCAGCGAGCCGTATGGATCCTGGAACACCATCTGGCACTGCCGAGCGAAGTTGCGGTCGATGCCATGCGTGCGCGGCTGGCCGAACACCGAGATCGACCCGGTCCAGCTTTTCGCCATGCCGGCGATCGCCTTGAGCACGGTGGTCTTGCCCGAGCCGCTCTCGCCTACGAGCGCGAAACTCTCGCCTTCGGCCACCGAAAGGGTGATGCCGTGCGTGACCTTCGAATCGCCGTAGGAGATGTCGAGGTTTTCGATCTCAAGCGCGCTCATGTCGAAGCCTCGTCGCGTTGCAGGACCGGCAATTCGTCACGATCCTCGTCGAGACGGGGGATCGAAGCGAGCAGACCGCGCGTATAGGGATGCTTGGCGTTGCGGAGTTCTCCGGCGGCGCATTCCTCGACCACCTCGCCGCTGCGCATCACCAGGATACGGTCGCAATAGGCCGAGACCAGATCGAGGTCGTGGCTGATCAGGATCAGCCCCATGCCCTTGCGCTTGACGAGGTCGTCGATGATCTCGAGCACCTGGGCCTGGACCGAGACGTCGAGCGCCGAGGTCGGCTCGTCGGCGATTAAAAGGTCGGGCTCAGGAATCAGCATCATGGCAATCATGACGCGCTGGCCCATGCCGCCCGAGACTTCGTGCGGGTAGAGGCCGAGCACGCGCTCGGGATCGTTGATGCGCACGGCTTCCAGCATGGCCAGCGTGCGGCCCCGGATGTCGGCGCGGCCAAGCTTCTGGTGCGTCAGCAGCGCCTCGGCGATCTGGTCGCCGATGGTCATGACCGGATTGAGCGAGAATTTCGGGTCCTGCATGACCATCGAGATGCGGGCCCCCCTGATGGCACGCATCTGCTTTTCCGACTGCTTGAGCAGGTCGACGCCATCGAAGGCCAGCCGATCCGCAGTGACCTTGCCGGGCGCACGGATGAGGCGAAGGATCGAGCGGCCGGTCATCGACTTGCCCGAACCACTTTCACCGACGATGCCTAGGCGCTCGCGGCCGAGAGTCAGCGACAGGCCCTTGACCACGTCGACCGGACCACGCGCCGTCGGGAAGGTGACACGCAGGTTTTTGATTTCAAGCAAGGCGCTCATTGGCGGTCTCCATGCTTGGGATCAAGGACGTCGCGCAGCCCATCGCCAAGGAAACAGAAACCGAGGCTGACGATGACGATGGCAAAGCCGGGCATGGTCGCCACCCACCACTGGTCGAGGATGAAGGAGCGGCCGCGCGAGATCATCGCGCCCCATTCGGGCAGCGGCGGCTGCGCGCCGAGGCCGATGAAGCCGAGGCCGGCGGCGGTCAGGATGATGCCGGCCATGTCGAGCGTGACGCGGATGATCATCGACGACGTGCACAGCGGCAGGATGTGGTTGACGATGACGCGGAACGACGAGGCGCCCTGCAGCTCGACGGCCGAGACGAACTCGGAGTTGCGGATGGTCAGCGTTTCGGCGCGGGCGATGCGGGCATAGCCGGGCCAGGTGGCGATCGCGATGGCGATGATGGCGTTCTGGATGCCGGGCCCGAGCGCTGCGACAAAGGCCAGCGCCAGGATCAGCTTGGGCATCGACAGGAAGATGTCGGTGATGCCCATCAGGATACGGTCGACCCAGCCGCCGAAATAGCCGGCGACAGCGCCGATGACGAGACCGACGGGGGCAGCAAGCACCGCCACCAGCGCCACGATCATCAATGTGATGCGCGCGCCGTAGACGACGCGGCTCCAGATGTCGCGTCCGAGTTCGTCGGTACCCATCCAGTGCTCCGCGCTCGGCGGCATCAGCCGGTTGGCAAGGTCCTGGCCGACCGCCGAGTGGGTGGCGATCCATGGCGCGAACAACGCCACCAGGATCAGCGTCAGCACGATGATCGCGCCGACGACGGCCAGGGGATTGCGCATCAGGGCGCGGGTCAGCCGGTAGCTGCGGCCAAGGCGGGCCTGCAGCCGCGAGGACGGCGAATCGTCGAGAAGCCAGTCGCGTGTCGTCGCCATCAGCGTGCCCTCGGGTCGAGGACGCGGTAGAGCACGTCCGAAATCTTGTTGATACCGATGAACACGGCGCCGATGACCAGCGTCGAGCCGAGCACGGCGTTCATGTCGGCATTGAGCAGCGCGGTCGTCAGGTAGTTGCCGATGCCGGGCCATGAAAAGACGGTCTCGATCATCACCGAGCCCTCCAGCAGCCCGGCATAGGACAGGCCGATGACGGTGATCAGTGGCACCAGGATCGGCCGGAAGGCGTGGCGCCACAGCACCAGGCGCTCCGGAACGCCCTTCACGCGCGCCGTGGTCACATATTCCTGCGCCAGTTGGTCGAGCATGAACGAGCGCGTCATGCGGGCGATGTAGGCAAGGCTGAAGAAGCCGAGCACCGCGGCGGGAAGCGCAAGATGCGTCAGCGCGTTGACGAATATCTCGGTTTCACCAGCCAGCAGGCTGTCGATCAACAGCAACCCGGTGACCGGCTCGACCATGCCGTCGTAGAAGATGTCGATGCGGCCCGGGCCGCCGACCCATTGCAGCTTGGCGTAAAACAGCGCCAGACCGACGAGGCCGAGCCAGAAGGCCGGCACCGAATAGCCGAGCAGGCCGACGACGCGGATGACCTGATCGACGAGGCTGCCCTGGCGGCTCGCGGCATAGACGCCCATCGGCACACCGAGCACGACGCCGATGATGATGCCGAGCGTCGCCATTTCAAGCGTTGCGGGGAAGACGCGCGCCAGATCCTCGACGACCGGACGGCCGGTCGAGACCGACATGCCGAGGTCACCCGTCAGCACGTTGCCGACATAGTGGAAGAACTGCACGATCAGCGGCTTGTCGAGCCCCATCTCGACGCGCGCGGCTTCATAGACGGCGCGCGGGGCACGGTCGCCGACCACGGCGAGCACAGGATCGATCGGCACGACGCGGCCGATGAAGAAGGTGATGGCGAGAAGACCAAGGAATGTCAGCGAGATTGCGACAATGAAGCCCGCCACGCTTTTGACCGACCGCCACATGGCGGCCCGATTGCTGCGCGAGGGACCGCCCGGCCCCGGAGGTTGCGCCGTAGCGGCGGTGTCTGTCTGTAATGTCACGCGGTTTTTGTTCCCACCACCTCTGGCGCCACTGGGGCGCGGATGTTTTCTGTCGAGCAAAATTCCGCTTGGACTATACAAATAATTTTGCTTAGATCAAAAAAATTTTGATGGGAGCAAAATTCCTGGTGATTTCTGAGGCCAGCAAGGAGGCGGCATCGGGCCAGCCCAAGATCGGCGCACTGATCCGCGCAAGGCGACGCCAGCTGTCGCTGACGTTGCAGGAATTGTGTGACGCCGCAGGCATTTCCGTGGGTTATCTCAGCCAGGTGGAGCGTGACCACGCCACCCCGTCGCTGGGAACCCTGGCGCAGCTGGCGCGCAGCCTCGACGTGGGTGTGGATTACTTCATTTCGACACCCTCCATGGAGGACGGGCGGACCCGTTCCAGCGAGCGCAATCGATTCTCGGTCGACGGATCGTCGATCGTTTACGAGCGCATCGCCGCCGACTTCACCGGCAACGTTCTGTCCTCGTTCATCCTCAACGTTCCGCCCGGCTACAAGTCAGAGACTGTCAGCCATGAGGGCGAAGAGATACTGTTCATTCTCGAAGGCTCGATCACCCAGCGCCTCGATAGTGACGAAATGGTGCTTTCGGCCGGCGACAGCCTGCATTTCCGCGGCAATCGCCCACATTCCTGGTCGAACGACACCCAAAAGTTCGCGCGCATGCTCTGGACCGGCACCTTGCCGATGTTCAGGTCGCGCACGGAGCATCCGGCCCTGCGCGGTTCAAGGGCCGAGGAAAAGACCATGGGAACCAAAAAGGAGAGAAAATGATGAAACTGTTCAAGGCAGCGCTGTTGGCAGCGGCGCTGGCGATGCCGATGGCGCCTGCAATCAGCATGGCTGCAACGCCGGCCAATGTCCTGGTGGTGGCGCAAAACATCGACGACATCGTCAGCATCGACCCGGCCGAGGCCTACGAGTTCTCGTCGGGCGAATACGTCGCCCAGACCTATGATCGCCTGGTCCAGTATGACGCCGCCGATACCAAGGTGCTGGCTCCCGGCCTCGCCACGGAGTGGACCGCCGACGACGCCAACAAGACCATCACGTTCACGCTGCGCGACGGCGTCAAGTTCACCTCGGGCAACCCGCTGCGCGCCGAAGACGTGGTCTATTCGTGGAAGCGCGTCGTCACGCTCAACAAGGCGCCCGCCTTCATCCTGACCCAACTCGGCTGGACGCCGGAGAACTTCGACCAGATGGTCAAGGCCGACGGCAACAAGGTCGTGGTCAAATACGAAGGTGACTTCGCTTCCGCATTCGTGCTCAACGTCCTGGCCGCCCGTCCCGCTTCGGTGGTTGACGCGGTGACGCTGCAGGCGAACGAAGCCAATGGCGACATGGGCAATGGCTGGCTGAAGTCGAACTCGGCGGGCACCGGCGCGTTCGTGCTCAAGGCGTTCCGTCCGGGCGAACTGATCAACCTGGCCGCCAATCCCGACTATTTCAACGGCGCGCCCGAGATCAAGGGCGTCATCATCCGCCACGTAGCCGAAGCCGCAACCCAGCAGCTGCTGCTGCAGTCTGGCGACGTCGACATGGCCAAGAACCTGACCTCGGACCAGATCGCCGGCCTCGCCGGCAACGACAAGCTGACGACCGAGACATATCCGCAGGCAGCCGTGCACTTCCTGTCGTTCAACCAGAAGACCGAAACGCTGACGCCGCCCGCCGTGTGGGACGCCGCCCGCTACCTGGTCAACTACAAGGGCATGACCGACACCTTCCTGAAGGGCCAGATGCAGACGCACCAGGCTTTCTGGCCATCGGGCTTCCCGGGTTCGCTCGACGAGACCCCGTACACCTACGATCCGGCCAAGGCCAAGCAGATCCTGGCCGATGCCGGCATCAAGACGCCGATCAAGGTTACGCTCGACGTCATCAACTCGACGCCGTTCACCGACATGGCGCAGTCGCTGCAGGCAAGTTTCGCCGAAGCCGGCATCACCTTCGACATCATCCCGGGCACCGGCTCGCAGGTGATCACCAAGTACCGCGCCCGCACGCATGAGGCGATGCTGCTGTACTGGGGGCCCGATTTCATGGACCCGCACTCCAACGCCAAGGCTTTCGCCTACAACGAAGACAACTCCGACGACCATTACCAGTCGACCACGACGTGGCGCAACGGCTGGGCCGTGCCGGAAGAGCTGAACAAGGCAACCAAGGCGGCACTCGCCGAGGCTGACCCGGTCAAGCGCAGCGCGATGTATCTGGACCTGCAGAAGCAGGTGCAGGCGAAATCGCCGATCGTCATCATGTTCCAGGCCGCGACCCAGGTGGCGCGTGCCAAGAACGTCGAGGGCTACGTCAACGGCGCAACCTCCGATTTCGTCTACTACCGCCTCGTCAAGAAGAACTGACCAGGCGTCGTTCCGAAGGCCGCCCGTCACGGGCGGCCTTTTTCCTACCCCCCACAAAAAACGTCAAAGGCTAAGAAAAATGTACGAAGAGCGCATGGCGCGCCTGCGTGACCGCATGGCTGAAACCGGAACCGACCTTGTCGTCGTCGGCCCCTCCTCGCATCTTGCCTGGCTGGCCGGCATGTCGCCCCATGGCGACGAGCGGCCGGTGTTGCTGATCGTATCCAGGGACCATGCCGGTTTCCTGATGCCGGCGCTCAACGTCGACAGCCAGCGTCCCTACACCAAGCTGCCGTTCTACCCATGGACCGACGCCGACGGCCCGAACGCCGCGCTCGCCAAGCTGCTCAAGGATTCCGGCGCAGACCGCAGCGACCTGAAGATCGCGCTCGACGAGACGATGCGCGCCGATTTCGCGCTCCTGGTGATCGACGCCCTGCCCGGCGCCGCTCGCGGCTTCCTCACCGAGACCGTCAGCGTCCTGCGCGGCGAGAAGGACGAGGCCGAGTACGGCCTGCTCAAGATGAACGCCGTGCTTAACGACGGCGCGATGAAGGCCGGTTTCGCGGCCCTCAAGGAAGGCGTAACCGAACTCGAGGTCGGCCAGGCGATCCGCGACTTCTACGCAGCCAACGGCGCCAAGGCGGAATTCGTCAGCATCTGCTTCGGCGAGAACGGCGCCTACCCGCATCACCACACCGGCAATCGCAAGCTCAAGGCCAATGAGGCCGTACTGATCGACATCGGCGGCCGCAAGGACGGCTATCCGTCCGACATGACGCGCGTCGGCGTGTTCGGCGACAAGCCCGAGGGCTTTGACGAGGTCCACGACGTGCTCGAGCGCGCCGTGCAGGCGGCCCTCGCCGCCGCCAAGCCCGGCGTCGCCGCCAAGGAGGTCGACAAGGCCGCCCGTGACGTGATCGTCGCGGCCGGTTATGGCGAGTACTTCCTGCACCGCACCGGCCATGGTCTCGGCATCGACATCCACGAGCCACCCTACATCACCGGAACATCGGAAACGATCCTGCGCGAAGGCAACGTTTTCTCGATCGAGCCAGGCATCTACCTGCAGGGCCGCTTCGGCCTGCGTCTCGAGGAGATCGTCATTCTCCGCGGCAACCGCGCCGAGGTGCTGTCCGACCTGCCGCGCGAGGCGTTCCGCGTGAAGGCCTGAACCACGATGGGCGGGCGGCCCTGCGGCCCCGCCCGCCAAACCTTTTGTCCCAGCGACAATTCTCAAGGGGTCGTGGCTTGGCTGCGGCCCCTTTTGTTTTGGTGCTGCAAAACTCGACCGCTCAAAAAAAGAAAAGCCGGGCAAGCCCGGCTTCTCAATCACTGCATCGGCTGGAAAGCGATCAGTTGACCGCGTCCTTGAGGCCCTTGCCGGCCGAGAACTTCGGTACCGTACGAGCCGGAATCTTCACTTCCGCGCCGGTCTGCGGGTTGCGGCCGGTGGACTCTGCGCGTTTTGACACGGTGAAATTTCCGAAACCGACAAGCCGGACATCGCCGCCGTTCTTCAGTTCGCCGGTGATGACGGAGAACACCGCATCAACTGCGGACTGCGCATCGCCCTTGGAAAGCTTGGAAGCTTCGGCGACAGCGGACACTAGTTCGTTCTTGTTCATTCAAATTCCCTTCCATGAGAAAACCGGGACATTAGACTCAGCCGGTAGGAGACGGACTTTAGAAAAAGCTTCCGGCACAACCAAGTCAAAAAGGCTACGAAAACGTAGAAAAAGCCCGGAATTCCGGGGTTTTTCACATGAAAAAGCCGGGCGCGAGCCCGGCTTTCCAATTTGGTCGTGCAACTTTAGATGCAGCTTAGTGAGCAAAGCCCTTGCCGGCATCTTCGGAGCTGTCGGTCTGGGCCGCCGGAACATCGACCGGTTCGGTCCATTCGATCGGCTCAGGCATGCGCACCAAGGCGTGACGCAACACTTCGCCAACCCTGGAGACCGGGATGATCTCCATGCCGCTCTTCACGTTTTCCGGAATATCCGCCAAATCCTTGGCGTTATCTTCCGGGATCAGCACCTTCTTGATGCCGCCGCGAAGCGCTGCAAGCAGCTTTTCCTTGAGGCCACCGATCGGCAAGATGCGGCCGCGAAGCGTAATCTCGCCGGTCATCGCCACATCGGCCCGGACCGGAATGCCGGTCAGGATCGAAACGATGGCGGTGGCCATGGCGGCCCCCGCGGACGGACCGTCCTTCGGCGTGGCGCCCTCCGGCAGATGCACGTGGATGTCGCGCTTGTCGAACAGCGGCGGCTCGACGCCAAAATCAAGCGCCCTGCTGCGGACATAAGATGCCGCCGCGGAGATCGATTCCTTCATGACGTCGCGCAGGTTGCCGGTGACGGTCATCTTGCCCTTGCCGGGCATCATCACGCCTTCGATCGTCAGCAACTCACCGCCGACCTCGGTCCAGGCAAGGCCGGTAACGACGCCGACCTGATCCTCGCCTTCGACCTGGCCGTAGCGATAGCGTGGCACGCCGAGATACTCGTCCAGATTGGCGGCAGTGACCTTCACCGACTTCTTCTTGGTCTTGATGATCTCGGTAACCGCCTTGCGCCCGAGCTTCATCAGCTCACGCTCAAGGCTGCGGACGCCCGCTTCACGGGTGTAGAGCTGGATCACGGCGCGGATCGCATCTTCCGAAACCGAGAACTCCTTGGGCAGGAGCGCGTGGTCGCGAACCACCTTCGGCATCAGGTGCCGCTTGGCGATCTCGACCTTCTCGTCCTCGGTGTAGCCGGCGATGCGGATGAGCTCCATGCGGTCCATCAGGGGCGCAGGGATGTTCAGCGTGTTCGCCGTTGTCACGAACATCACGCTCGAGAGATCGTATTCGACCTCAAGATAGTGGTCCATGAACGTTGCGTTCTGTTCCGGATCGAGCACCTCAAGCAAGGCCGACGACGGATCGCCGCGGAAGTCCTGGCCCATCTTGTCGATCTCGTCGAGCAGGAAGAGCGGGTTCGACTTCTTCGCCTTCTTCATCGACTGGATGACCTTGCCGGGCATCGAGCCGATATAGGTGCGGCGGTGACCGCGGATCTCGGCCTCGTCACGCACGCCGCCGAGCGCCATGCGCACGAACTCGCGGCCGGTCGCCTTGGCGATCGACTTGCCGAGCGAGGTCTTGCCGACGCCGGGAGGGCCGACAAGGCACAGGATCGGGCCTTTCAGCTTCTTCTGGCGGCTCTGCACGGCCAGATACTCGACGATGCGGTCCTTGACCTTGTCGAGACCGTAGTGATCGGTGTCGAGCACCTCCTGGGCGTAGTTCAGGTCCTGCTTGACCTTGGAGTTCTTGCCCCACGGGATCGACAGGATCCAGTCGAGATAGTTGCGCACGACGGTGGCCTCGGCCGACATCGGCGACATCGAGCGCAGCTTCTTCAGTTCGGCTTCCGCCTTTTCGCGGGCCTCCTTGGTCAGCTTCGTCTTCTTGATGCGCGCCTCGATCTCGGCGGCCTCGTCGCGGCCGTCCTCGCCCTCGCCGAGCTCCTTCTGGATCGCCTTCATCTGCTCGTTGAGGTAGTACTCGCGCTGGGTCTTCTCCATCTGCCGCTTGACGCGGCTGCGGATGCGCTTTTCCACCTGCAGGACGGAGATTTCGGCTTCCATGAAGCCCATCGCCTTCTCGAGACGCTCCTTGACGGACAGCGTGCCGAGCATTTCCTGCTTCTCGGTGATCTTGATCGCGAGATGCGAGGCAACCGTATCGGCGAGCTTGGAATAGTCCTCGATCTGGCTGGCGGCGCCAACCACTTCGGGCGAAATCTTCTTGTTCAGCTTGACGTAGTTCTCAAAGTCCGAGACCACAGAACGGGCCAGCGCCTCGACCTCGACAGCCTCTTCCTCCGGCTCGCCGAGAATGACGGCATGAGCCTCATGGAAGTCGGACTTGTCGGTGAAGGACGCGATCTTGGCGCGCGTGGTGCCCTCGACCAGCACCTTGACGGTGCCGTCGGGCAACTTCAGCAGCTGCAGCACATTGGCGAGCGTGCCGATGTCATAGATGGCGCCCGGCTCGGGATCGTCGTCGGCGGCATTCATCTGGGTTGCGAGCAGGATCTGCTTTTCCTGCCCCATCACCTCTTCCAAGGCCTTGATCGACTTTTCACGGCCCACAAACAGCGGGACGATCATGTGCGGGAACACGACGATGTCGCGCAACGGCAGGACTGCGAAGGTACCTTCGCCGGAAGAGCGGGATATTTTGGCCATTGTCCAACCTTTCATATCGCGGCCGCACAATGGCCAACCGCGAATCTCATATTAACGACCATGGACGGTTCCGCCTACCGCCGATTACCGCGCGGCATTACAGCACGAAACCTGACCCATCGCCTCTTGTCAGTTAGTTGGAGCTTCGCCGGGAAAACATCAAGGCCCAACACGTGACTGTGCGAGCGACCTTGTCGGCAGGAACTCCAAATGCCGAACGGCGCCGCTGGGGCGCCGTTCGCTGGAGCGGTTCAAAGTCAGCCTCGCCGGTTGTCAGGCGCTGACGTTGCCCTTCTTTTCCTGCTGTTCGGAGTAAATGTAGAGCGGCCGGGCGCTGCCGGTCACCACTTCCTCCGAAATGACGACTTCCTGCACGCCTTCCAGCGCCGGAAGCTCGAACATCGTGTCGAGCAGGATGGCTTCCATGATCGAACGCAGGCCGCGGGCGCCGGTCTTGCGCTCGATGGCGCGCTTGGCGATCGCCGACAGTGCGTTCTCGTGGAACGTCAGATCGACATTCTCCATCTCGAACAGGCGCTGGTACTGCTTGACGAGCGCGTTCTTCGGCTCTGTCAGGATCTGGATCAGGGCTGGCTCGTCGAGGTCCTCGAGCGTCGCCAGAACCGGCAGACGGCCGACGAACTCGGGGATCAGACCGAACTTGAGCAAATCCTCCGGTTCAACCTGGCGGAAGAGGTCGCCGGTGCGACGATCTTCCGGCGAAGCGACGACCGCCGCAAAGCCGATCGAGGTCTTGCGGCCGCGATCCGAGATGATCTTGTCGAGACCGGCGAACGCGCCGCCGCAGATGAACAGGATGTTGGCGGTGTCGACCTGCAGGAACTCCTGCTGCGGATGCTTGCGACCACCCTGCGGCGGCACGGAAGCGACGGTGCCTTCCATGATCTTGAGCAACGCCTGCTGGACGCCCTCGCCGCTGACGTCGCGGGTTATCGAAGGATTGTCCGACTTGCGGCTGATCTTGTCGATCTCGTCGATGTAGACGATGCCGCGCTGGGCACGCTCGACGTTGTAGTCGGCAGCCTGGAGCAGCTTGAGGATGATGTTTTCGACATCCTCGCCGACATAGCCGGCTTCGGTCAGCGTCGTCGCGTCAGCCATGGTGAACGGCACGTCGATGATGCGGGCCAGCGTCTGCGCAAGCAGCGTCTTGCCGCAACCGGTCGGGCCGATCAGCAGGATGTTCGACTTGGCCAACTCGACGTCGTTGTTCTTGCCGGCATGAGCCAGGCGCTTGTAGTGGTTGTGGACGGCAACCGACAGCACGCGCTTGGCGTGGGGCTGCCCGATGACGTAGTCGTCCAGAACCTTGAGAATTTCCTGCGGTGTGGGCACGCCTTCGCGCGACTTCACCATCGAGGTCTTGTTCTCCTCGCGGATGATGTCCATGCACAGCTCGACGCACTCGTCGCAGATGAAGACGGTCGGACCGGCGATGAGTTTGCGTACCTCATGCTGGCTCTTGCCGCAGAACGAGCAATAGAGCGTGTTCTTGGAGTCGCCGCCGCCGTTGCTGACCTTGCTCATCTTGTCCAAGTCCTTTCACTGCCGCTCCGCCGGTGATCTGGCCAGTGAGCGTATATGCAATCTAACGACGGACGCCGCCACCGCCATCCCTGGCCGCCGCAACGAGCTCCGTACAACACACATTCCAGAAGTCGCTGCAACGATTCGCGGCATTCCTGCACAACGCTAAGCCGCCGAAACTCAACGCAGCCTTAACGTAGGCTGCCATGGGCGCCGATGGAACAGCAAATTGTGTCCGAAATGCCGCAGGGCATTTCAAAAATGCGAAATGTGTCCGAATCGTCTGGCCGGCGCGCCGATTCACTGAGCGGACGCGCCCTCGGCGACTTCGCGGCTTTCGATGACCTTGTCGATCAGGCCGAAGTCGCGAGCTTCGTCGGCTGTCATGAAATGGTCGCGGTCGAGCGTCTTTTCAATGGTCTCGTAGTCCTTGCCGGTGTGCTTGACATAGACCTCGTTGAGACGACGCTTCAGCTTGATGATGTCCTGGGCATGGCGCTCGATGTCCGACGCCTGGCCCTGGAAGCCGCCCGAAGGCTGATGCACCATGATGCGGGCGTTCGGAGTGGCGAAGCGCATGTCCTTGTGGCCGGCGCAGAGCAGCAGCGAGCCCATCGAGGCGGCCTGGCCGATGCAGAGCGTCGAAACCGCAGGCTTGATGAACTGCATGGTGTCATAGATCGCCATGCCGGAGGTCACCACGCCGCCGGGCGAGTTGATGTAGAGGTTGATTTCCTTCTTCGGGTTCTCGGCTTCGAGGAACAGAAGCTGGGCGCAGACAAGCGTCGCCATGCCGTCTTCGACCGGACCGGTGATGAAGATGATGCGCTCCTTGAGGAGGCGCGAGAAGATGTCATAGGCGCGCTCGCCCCGGTTGGTCTGCTCGACCACCATCGGAACGAGGTTCATGTATGTTTCGACGGGGTTCTTCATCGACTATCCCTTTATCGAGATGGGATTCCGGCGCCGGACGGGCAGAATCGGTTCAGAGGCTTTGTTCCTGTAAATAGGATGCCGGCTTGGCGTTGCGCAAGATGCGCCAACGCGCCCGGCTTCATTAAGCTTGATGCCTGCCCTGCCCCAAGCACTGGCCTTTCAGCCACCAGCCACGCTATTGGCAGCTTCGGGCACAAACGCCTGCTGCCCGCCGGGCTTAAGGATGGACAGGCACCGCACGCATTTCCAAGACGAACGACCAAGGAGCTTGTCATGACAACGCCAAACACCGCCAAACACTGGTCCAAGGTTGAACACCTGCACGAGACCGTCACCAACCCGAACATCCATGTTCGCGGCACGCACAGCTACTACAGCGACGCTTGGTCAGGCTCGTTCGAACAAAGCGTGGTCCGCTACCTCCACGGCGACGAATACAGCCGCAAGGCATGGGAGCCGGCCTGGCCGATCGACCAGCTCCATATCGGCGACTATGTCTGCATCGGGGCCGAAGCGGCGATCCTTCTTGGCGGCAACCACACGCACAGGACTGACTGGTTCAGCCTCTATCCGTTCGCCGAGGTCATTCTCGACGCCTATGCCGGCAAGGGCGACACGATCATCGGCGACGGCGCCTGGATTGGCATGCGCGCCATGGTCATGCCCGGCGTCACCATCGGCGAAGGCGCCGTCATCGCCTCAGGCGCGATCGTGACCAGGGACGTGGCGCCCTACACTGTCGTTGCGGGAAATCCTGCCGTGCCGATCAAGACGCGCTTTCCGCAAGCCGTTGTCGACAAACTGCTGGCGCTCAGGGTCTACGAATGGTCCGCGGATAAGTTCGAGGCGCTGAAGCCGCTGCTATGCGCGAACGAGATCGAGGCGCTGGCCTTGGCGTCGGAGAAATTCAACGCGGGAATAAGCTGACCCTCAGAGTCGGATCACATATTCCTTGCGAGTCGTTTCAAGCACTTCCCAGCTTCCCTTGAAGCCGGGCCTGAGGACGAAGCTGTCGCCGGCGCGCACCGTGCGGGCTTCGCCGCCCTCCTCCGCGATGACCGAAACACCCGACAGGATGTGGCAGAACTCCCATTCGTCATATTCGATGCGCCATTTGCCTGGGGTTGCTTCCCAGATGCCGGCGTAGAGGCCGCCGTCGGCTTCCTCGGCGTTCCAGGTGCGAAACTGCGGGTTGCCGGAAATCAGGCGGCCTTCGGCCGGAGCGCCCGCTTCGGGCTCCGTGCCGTCGGTATCGATCTTCAGAAATCTCGTCACGCCACCCCCCAGGTGCCAAAGGCCCCGGCTGCGATGCGCTGCCGGGGCCTTTTCTTGCACTGCTTTTCAGACCTTTGCCAGCGCCTGTTCGAGATCGGCGACAATGTCGCTGACATCCTCGATGCCGACCGACAGGCGGACGACGTCGGGGCCGGCACCGGCCGCAACCTTCTGCTCGTCGGAAAGCTGGCGGTGGGTGGTGGAGGCCGGGTGGATGACCAGCGACTTGGTGTCGCCGATGTTGGCGAGGTGTGAAAACAGCTCAAGGCCTTCGACGAACTTGACGCCGGCTTCGTAGCCACCCTTCAAGCCGAAGGTGAAGACGGCGCCCGCCCCTTGCGGCGAATACTTCTTCATCAGGGCGTGGTTCTTGTCGCTCTTGAGTCCGGGATAGGCGACCCATGCCACCTTGGGGTGGTCGGAGAGCCAGCCGGCAACCGTCAGCGCGTTGTCGCAATGGCGCTGCATGCGCAGCGGCAGCGTTTCGAGACCGGTCAGGATAAGGAACGCGTTGAACGGCGAAATCGCCGGCCCGAGATCGCGCAGGCCAAGCACGCGAGCGGCAATCGCAAAGGCGAAATTGCCAAAAGTCTCGTGCAGGACGACGCCGCCATATTCGGGACGCGGCTCCGACAGCATCGGGTACTTGCCTGACTTCGACCAGTCGAAGGTGCCGCCGTCGACGATCATGCCGCCGATCGAATTGCCGTGGCCGCCGATGAACTTGGTCAGCGAGTGCACGACGATGTCGGCGCCGTGCTCGATCGGACGGATCAGGTACGGGCTCGCCAGCGTGTTGTCGACGATCAGCGGCAGGCCATGCTTGCGGGCGACATCGGAGATCTTCTCGATGTCGACGAAGGTGCCGCCGGGATTGGCAAGGCTTTCGATGAAGATCGCCTTGGTCTTGGCGTCGATCTGCTTTTCGAAGCTTGAGATGTCGTTGGTGTCGGCCCAGCGGGCCTCCCAGCCGAAATTCTTGAAGGCGTGGCCAAACTGGTTGATCGAACCGCCATAGAGGCGCTGCGCGGCGATAAAGTTCTCGCCCGGGCGCATCAGGTTGTGGAAGACCAGCACCTGGGCGGCATGGCCCGAGGCGGTGGCAAGGGCCGCGGTTCCACCCTCGAGCGCGGCGACGCGCTCCTCGAGAACCGCCTGGGTCGGATTCATGATGCGGGTGTAGATGTTGCCGAACGCCTTCAGCCCGAACAGCGAAGCGGCGTGGTCAGCATCGTCGAAGACGTAGGACGTCGTCTGGTAGATGGGCGTGGCGCGGGCGCCGGTCGCCGGATCGGGCTTTGCGCCGGCGTGGACGGCGAGCGTGTTGAACCCGGGGGTGCGCTGGGACATCTTTTTACCTCCAAAGAATAGGTCCGTGAAATCGGCTGACATCTTTGGCGAAGGCGGCATCGGAAAGCAAAGACGAATATTCCACAACCGCCGTCGCCGACAGAGATAATTTGCGCAGGAAGGCGCAATCGCGCGCCGGCGGCGGACTACTTGGCGCGAATGCCGAAACTCTGGAAGCCCGGGCGCATGAGCGGGCGCCTGGATGACAAAACACCGGAATTGACCCCGGTCCAGCCGATCTCGCCGGCAAGCCTTGCATATTCGATCTTCGGGCAGCGGTTCATGACCACCTTGATGCCTGCGGCCTCGGCGCGCGCCGCCGCCTCGTCATTGCGAACGGTGAGTTGCGTCCACAGGACTTTCGGCAGGGGATCGAGTGCAAGAATCTCGTCGACGATTTGCGGCACGGCGGCGGACGCGCGGAACACGTCGACCATGTCGATGGCGACGGGAATGCCGGCGAGGCTGGAATAGGTCATGCGGCCCAGCAATTCCTTGCCGGCATGGCCGGGGTTCACCGGAAAAACCTCATATCCCTTGTCGATCAGGTATTTGGTGACGAAGTAGCTGGGACGGACCTCATTGGCGGACGCGCCGACGATGGCGATCGTCCGGACGCCGTTCAGGATGCCGGCGATGTAGGCGTCGTCATAAGCGTCGTGGTTCATATGCCTCGCTCGTGCTTGTTGAAGGACGCCGGCGCCAAGCCTCTCAAGGGAGAGAGATTGAGCCGTCTTCGGCGATCGGAAAATCGGGATTGTGCGCGACTTCCCAGAGGTGGCCCTCGGTATCGGAGAAATAACCGTACCAACCGCCCCAGAACGCGCGCTGCGCCGGCTTGACGATGCGCCCGCCGGCACGCTCTGCCTTGGCCAGAACGTCATCCACTTCGGCCTCGGAACGGGTGTTGTATGCAAGGGACATGCCCGAGAAAGCGCCCTTGCCGTTGGCGACGCCCGCATCCGCCGCAAGTTGTTCGCGTGACCAAAGGCCAAGCACGACACCGCCCATCTGGAAGAATGCGACGCCTTCGGTGATGACCGTGTTTCGCTTGAGCCCCATCGCCTCGTAGAAGCGAACGGCGCGGTCGAGGTCGTCTACTCCGAGTGTCACAAGCGAGATACGCGGTTCCAATCTATTCTCCCTTCCAGTGTGGTTCGCGCTTTTCGATGAAAGCACCGATGCCTTCCTCGGCATCGCTGGCCATCATGTTCTCCACCATCACGCGGGCGGTGTAGTCATACGCCTCTTCCAGCCCCATCCCGGCTTGGGCATAGAAGGCTTCCTTGCCGGTCTTCAGCGTCAAAGGCGATTTCGAAACAATGGTTTGAGTGTATTTGCCGACAATGTGATTCAGGTATTCGCGCGGCACGACGCGGTTGACCAGGCCGAAGTCGCGGGCGCTTGTCGCATCGATGGTCTCGCCGGTGAGCAGCATTTCCATCGCCTGCTTGCGAGAGACGTTGCGTGACAGCGCGACCATCGGCGTCGAGCAGAACAGGCCGATGTTGACTCCAGGCGTACAGAAGGTCGCTTGATCCGAGGCTATGGCAAGGTCGCAACTGGCAACCAGTTGCAAGCCGGCGGCCGTGGCAAGGCCGTCGACCTCGGCGATGACGGGCTTTGGGTGGCGCACGATCGCCTGCATCAGCGCCGCACAGCGGGTCATCGTCAGTTCGAAAAAGGCCCTCCCCCGATCGGCATCGCTTCTGTGCGCGGTCATCTCCTTGAGATCATGACCGGCGCAGAACACCTTGCCGGAAGCGGCGAGCACAATGACCCGGACTTCGGCGTCGTTGCGGGCACTGTCGAGATGGGAGTGCAGCGCGGCCATGACCTCGATGGACAGGGCGTTTGCCGGCGGATTGGCCAGCACCAGGCGCAAGACGCCATTGTCCAGGCTGGATTGCACCTTCACATCGGATGCGGTGCGCTTCATGGCGACGATTTCGGCCATCACTTCCTCTCCCTGCATTCGACCGGCGAAAGAATCGCTGCATCAAACCATATGCCTATACGCTTGGCCTTGAACCTTTGTTCCCAATTATGTCTTGGTGGCAGCGCTCACAAAAGATCGGAACAGATTCCGGCGAGGGATGGAACCGACATGCCAGAACAAAAGGGATTGCAGCCGCTGATGACGGCGGCCGACGTCAACAGCCTCCTCGGCGAGGTCTATCCGCAGCTGAACGAGGAATACGACTTCTATCAGGTCATGGACGTCTTCGCCGGCGGTTGCACCGTGCGGCTCAACGCCGACGAACGCCATTTGCGTCCGGGTGGCACGGTCTCCGGCCCGTCGCTGTTTACGCTGGCCGACATCGGCGGCTATGTCTGCGTGCTCAGCCATGCCGGCCCCGACGCTCTCTCGGTCACGACCAACCTCAACATCAATTTCATGCGCAAGGCAGAAGCGGGCCCGATCGACGGCCATTGCCGCATCCTGAAGCTGGGCAAGAGCCTGATGGTGTTCGACATCGACATCGTTGCAGGCCCGGACAAGCAGACCGTGGCGCACGCAACCGGCACATATTCCATCCCACCAAAGCGCAATTTGGATGCGGTAAAATAATACCACAACCCTATCTTACTGATATTATTACACTATCTTGACCAACGTACGGCGCGCAGTCCTTGACGGGCTCCCGCCGCTCACCTATAAGCCCAGCCAAAGCAGCGGCCCGAATTGGGTCGCCGTTTTGTTATTGGCGGATGGCTGTGGTCATCGGCCAATAAAAGCAACAAGAAACGCCTTCTCCGGAAGGTCCGAAACGAAAGCTACAACCATGACAACCTTTTCGCAGAAGCCTGCGGACGTGGTGAAGAAGTGGGTGCTGATCGACGCCGAAGGTCTCGTCGTCGGCCGTCTCGCCACCATCGTCGCCAACATCCTCCGCGGCAAGAACAAGCCGACCTTCACGCCTCACGTCGACGACGGTGACCATGTCATCATCATCAACGCAGACAAGGTCGCGTTCACCGGCAAGAAATTCACCGACAAGGTCTACTACTGGCACACCGGCCACCCCGGCGGCATCAAGGAGCGCACCGCGCGCCAGCTGCTCGAAGGCCGCTTCCCGGAGCGCGTCCTGGAGAAGGCCGTTGAGCGCATGATCCCGCGCGGCCCGCTCGGCCGTCGCCAGATGAAGAACCTCCGCGTCTATGCAGGCGCCGACCATCCGCATGTCGCTCAGCAGCCGGTGACGCTCGACGTCGGCGCTTTGAACGCCAAGAACAAGAAGGCCTCGTAATTATGGCTGATCTCAGCTCGCTCGCAGAACTCGGCACCGTCGCTGTCGCCGCACAGCCGGCAGCTCCGGTCCACGTCCAGAAGCTCGACAAGAGCGGCCGCGCCTATGCCACCGGCAAGCGCAAGGACGCCATCGCCCGTGTCTGGGTGAAGCCCGGCTCCGGCAAGATCGTCGTCAACGGCAAGGAATTCGCGGCCTATTTCGCGCGTCCGGTGTTGCAGATGATCCTGAACCAGCCGATCGTCGCTTCCAACCGCGTCGGCCAGTACGACATCATCGCCACCGTCGTTGGCGGCGGCCTGTCCGGCCAGGCCGGTGCCGTTCGTCACGGCATCTCCAAGGCCCTGACCTACTACGAGCCGACGCTGCGCGGCGTGCTCAAGAAGGGCGGCTTCCTGACCCGCGACAGCCGTACGGTCGAGCGCAAGAAGTACGGTAAGGCCAAGGCCCGTCGTAGCTTCCAGTTCTCGAAGCGCTAAGCTTCCCGAACCCAGAAATTTCGAAAAGGCCGCCTTCGGGCGGCCTTTTCTTTTTTTGGATGCCGTCCTGCCCGGACTGGCCTAATCTCTTGCGATAGGCCCAAGCCTCATCCGTGGGAGACGGTCATGCTCCGCATGCTCGCACTGGCAGCAGCACTGGCATTTGCCGCGCCCGCCACGACGGCGGATGCAGCCACGAACAAGTTCCTCAAGAGCAAGACGGAGTTCGACACCTGCTGGATGCGGGCGCATGATCGGGCAAGGGAGAAAGGCGCCGATTCGAGGGGTGCTGCCAAGAAGGCCGACAACCGGTGCAGGAAGCTGGGCAAGAAGATGCTGAAGGAGGGCGGCTCGAAATACTCGCTCAAGGACCGGCGCAAGGCGCTTCGGGGAGCCAACGACTACTAGCGGCATCCGCCGCCGGCATCGCATCTGTCAGTTGGTCGGCGCAGGAACGTCCGCTTCGCTGATTGCCGAGGCCACAGATTCAGGAGCGTCGGCATAGGGCACGCGGTAGCCGTTTTCGGCCAGCCATTCGATCGCCGCACGCGGTTCGTCGGTCTGGATCATGGTGGCGCCGCGCTCGACCCAGAAGCCGAACACCTCATTGGGAAATCCTGCTGCCACTGCAAGTTCATCGCCGCGACCGCCGGAAAGGAACCCGCCGGGCTTGTTGACGATGGCGTGGGTGTCGACCCAGATGTGCCAGTTGCCGCGAACGGATGCAGCCTTCACCTTCGCCGAGAACAGTGGGCCGCCTGATACGGTCATCTTGTCCGCATCACCGCGCCAGGTAATCATCTCGACGGCATTGGCGGCAAACGCCTTGCCGGCAGCCTCAACGAAGACCGGGTCGCGCACCGCATCGTCCGCCATGATCGGCATGAACTGAAACCCCTGCCCGACCCCGGCCATGGTCGCCTTGACCGAGGCAACACGCTCCGGGCTCCACAGGTTCGCCTTGACCACGACCTGTTCTACCATGCCCATAGCGCGCGCCAGCGCCACCATGTCGACGAGGTCAGCGGTCTCGAGCTTGTTGTCGAGATTGACCAAAATCCGGCCCTTGGCGACGGCCAGAAATTCCTGCAGCGTCGGCACCGGTTCGGCGGTGACGGCGCCGGTGCCTTCAACCACGAGGCGGCACTTTCTCAGTTCGTCCATGGCACGGGCGGCGACTTCGCCCTCGCAGTCCGTGGTGCGGTCGAGCCAGCTGTCGTGCATGACGATCAACTGGCCGTCGCCTGAACGCCTGACGTCGATCTCGACCATTTCCGCACCGAGTGCGATGGCGTTGCGCAGGGATGCCATCGAGTTCTCGGCAAATCGCGCCTTGCCATCCTGCAGTCCGCCTGCCCTGTGCGCCACGACCATGACGTGGTCACGGCACTGGTTGGCGTTCTCGAAACGCTCGAGGATTTGTTCGGCCCGGGAGCCGGAATGCGCAACCGATATTGCGCCAAGCCCAAAGACGAAAGTGGCTACACCTGCCAGAACTGCCCGCATGGGAATCGCTCCATGGCCAACTGATGCCTGAAGGACCTAGGCGGCGGCGATGACAGGGGCATGAAAGGCCCATGACAGAGCGATGAAGCTTGGGAACACGGCCTTGTCACACGCATTTCGCCATGGGACTGGCATGTTCGGCCGAGCTTCTGTAGTTCTGGCGCCCTTGCCTTGCGAAAGACTGAAAAAGGAGATTGCCCATGCCCTCTTCGTCGATCGATCACGCCTTCACCGCGCGGACCAACACCGGCCGCTCGGGTGATCCGACCTATGCAGGGGCCTTGTCCTTCATGCGCCGCAGATTTTCGAAGAACGTTGCCGGTGCCGACGCGGTCGTCTGGGGCATTCCGTTCGACGCGGCCGTCACCAACCGTCCGGGCGCCCGCTTCGGTCCGCAGGCGATCCGCCGCGCCTCCGCGATCTTCGACTGTGACCCGCAATATCCGTTCCAGCGCGATCTGTTCGAGGATCTGGCGGTCATAGACTATGGCGACTGCCTGCTCGACAGCGGCAACCATCAGAAGACGCCGGGCACGATCGAGCGCGAAGCAGCCAAGATCCTGAAATCTGGCGCATTCCTGCTGACGCTCGGTGGCGATCACTTCGTCACCTGGCCGGTGCTCAAGGCCCATGCGGCTATCCATGGCCCGATGGCGCTGGTGCAGTTCGACGCTCACCAGGACACATGGCCCGACGACGGCAAGCGCATCGACCACGGTTCGTTCGTCGGCCGTGCGGTCAAGGACGGCATCATCGATCCCGACCGTTCGATCCAGATCGGCATCCGCACGCATGCGCCCGATGATTTCGGCATCAAGATCCTCTACGGCCACGAGGTCGAGGAGATGCGGGCGGCCGATATCGCCTACGCGATCGCCGAGCGCACCGGCGGCAAGAAGACCTATGTGACTTTCGACATCGATTGCCTGGATCCGGCATTCGCGCCTGGAACGGGAACGCCCGTGGCCGGCGGCCCCTCGTCGGCCAAGATCCTGTCGGTGCTGCGCCAGATGACCCAGATCGACATTGTCGGCGCCGACATCGTCGAGGTTGCACCGGCCTACGACCATGCCGATATTACGGCAATCGCCGGCTCGACGGTGGCGATGCACTATCTTGGCCTGCTGGCCGAGCGGAAGGCTCGCGACAAAGCCTGAGGCACTGAATCAAGAGGCTGCGGACATGAGTCCGAATTTGGCCATAACCACCTGAAATAATGATTTTTTCGACGGACGGCAGACAATGAAACCGAAAATCTTCATCGACGGCGAACACGGTACGACGGGCCTCCAAATCCGCACGCGACTCGCTGCCCGCGACGACCTTGCCGTGCTGTCGATCCCGGAAGCCGAACGCCGCAACGTCGACCTCAGGGCCGAGCGCCTGCACGAGGCGGACGTCGCCATCCTTTGCCTGCCTGACGACGCGTCCAAGGAAGCGGTGCGTATTCTCGAGGGCAACAACTCGACCCGCGTCATCGACACCTCGACCGCTCATCGCGTCCACCCCGACTGGGCCTACGGCTTTGCCGAAATGGACGCCGCCCAGCGCCAGCGCATCGCCGACGCGCGGCTGGTCGCCAACCCTGGTTGCTATCCGACAGGCGCGATCTCGCTGATCCGTCCGCTGGTCGCGGCCGGCACCCTGCCCGCCGACTATCCGGTCAGCGTCAACGCCGTTTCCGGCTATACCGGCGGCGGCAAGCAGATGATCGGCCAGATGGAGGACGCGTCGCGTCCCGACCACATCGCCGCACCGCATTTCCTCTATGGCCTGCCGTTGATGCACAAGCACGTTGCCGAGATGAAGCAGCACGGCCTGCTCGACCGGCGCCCGATCTTCGCACCATCGGTCGGCCGGTTTGCGCAGGGCATGATCGTCCAGGTGCCGCTGCATCTCGCCGACCTCAATGGTTCAGCGTCGATCGGCGACATCCACGCCACGCTTGCCGCGCATTATGCCGGACAGGACATCGTCGAGGTCGTGCCGCTGGCGCTCAGCGCCAAGCTCGACCGGCTTGACCCGACCGAGCTCGCTGATACCGACCGCATGAAGCTCTATGTCTTCGGCACCGAAGGCCAGGGCCAGGTCAATCTCGTCGCGCTGCTCGACAACCTCGGCAAGGGTGCCTCGGGTGCCGCCGTGCAGAACATGGACCTGATGCTCGGGCTCAAGCACTAAAGATGGATCAGGCTGTCTTTCCGGATCTCTGGGAAGTCAGCGACCCCCAGCTCATTGCCGAGACGTTTTCCAGCCGCATCTGGAAGGTGCGGCTGGCCGACGGCAGCCCGGCCGTGGTCAAGGCGCTCAAGCCATTCGACGACGTTGCCGACGAATTGCGCGGCGCGCACTATCTCAGCTGGCGCGACGGCGTCGGCGCCGTGCGGCTGCTCGGTTTCGAGGGGCACAACATGCTGCTCGAATTTGCCGGCGACCGGCTGCTTGTCGATGACTTGAACGAACATGGCGACCGCCACGCCACCGACATCGCAAACGAGGTGATGGCCAGGCTCTTTTCGCCGTCCGATGCCCCCCCTCCAGGGGATTTGCAGCCGCTGAAAGAGCGCTTTTCCAGCCTGTTCAAGAAGGCTGGGCAGGATCGCAGCGCTGAGCTGGAAAGTCCCTATCGGGACGGCGCGGTCATTGCGGAGCGCCTGCTGTCAAATCCGCATGACCTGCGCGTACTGCACGGCGACCTGCATCACGAGAACGTACTGCATGGCGATCGCGGCTGGCTGGCGATCGATCCCAAGGGCCTGATCGGCGATCCGGGTTTCGACGCGGCGAACTTCTTCTACAACCCGCTCGATCGCCAGGCCGATCTCTGTATCCGGCCCGAACGCATCGCCGTCATGGCCGAGCTGTTCGCCGGGACACTGGGGCAGCGCCCCGACACGATCCTCGATCATGCCATCGCCTGGGGCTGCCTGTCGGCCTCATGGCATGCCGAAGACGGCAACGACCGCGACGAGACCAGCGAACTGGCCGTCGTCGCGGCGGTCCGCGGCGTTCGCGCTAGGTTCTGACCTCAACCGTCGTTTCAAGCGGGTATGCGCCCTTGGCGCCGCGCCAGTGTGCCGTGGCGAAGATCAGCACGATCAGCGCAAAACCCTGATGCAGCAGCGCCCAATGCATGTGCGCCTGCGCCAGCAAGGTGCCGACGCCAATGGCCGCCTGGCAGAGGATGAGCCCCAGCAGCAGCCAGGCGCGGCGCGCATGGGTGGTGCGCGGCGCAATGCGGGTGGTCGAAACGGCATGCCAGAGCGCCGCGACAAGCACCGCACAGGCGAACATGCGGTGGACGAACTGCACCGTCTTGGGGCTTTCGAAGAAGTTGCGCCAGACCGGCTCGATCAGCAGCAGGTCGCCCGGCACGATGGCGCCGTCCATCAGCGGCCAGGTGTTGTAGCTGAGACCCGCATGCAGGCCGGCGACCAGCGCGCCGAGATAGATCTGGAACAGCACCAGCAGCGCCATGACGCCGGCGAAACGCTGGACCCTCCGGTCGGCGGGCGGCTCGGAATAGGTAGCCAGCCCGCGCGCGATATAGGCAACGGCCATAACGATGATGCAGGCGAAGGTCAGGTGGATCGCCAGCCGATACTGGCTGACGGAGACACGCTCCGACAGGCCGGACGCGACCATCCACCAGCCGATGAAGCCCTGCAGGCCGCCCAACGCCAGAAGGCCTGCCAGTCGCGGCTTGAGGCGGCGTTCGAGCCGGCCAGTCACCCAAAAGAAGGCGAGCGGGATGGCGACGAGGAAGCCGACGCCGCGGGCAAGCAGGCGATGCGCCCATTCCCACCAGAAGATGCCCTTGAACTCGTCAACGGTCATACCCTTGTTGATCTGCTCGTATTGCGGGATCTGCTGGTATTTTTCGAACTCCTCCTGCCATTCGGCCTGGTTGAGTGGCGGGATGACGCCGTGAATGGGCTTCCATTCGGTGATGGAGAGTCCGGAACCGGTCATGCGGGTGGCGCCGCCGACCATGACGAGCGCAAACAGCACGACCAGCACGGCGTACAGCCAGATACGAACGGCGGTGCGGTCGCGCCGTTCCTTGTCGCGCAGCGCAATCGGGGCGGCAGTGTTGGTCGTCGCAGACATCGGCGTCTTTCCCGGCTCGTTCGAAACCTGGCGGACAGGTGGACCATAGCAGCTTCGCTGGCAAGTTCGGACCACGCGACACGCAGTCGCGCCGGCAGCCCAGACCAGTTGCGCCGGCAGGCGGGAGCGACTATGCCCTTCGCGGACAAAGGATGAAAATATGCCCGTTCGCCTCAAGAAGCTGATCGGCACCGTGCTTCTGGTGCTCTTGGTGATCGTCTACGCTCTCGTTGCGACGATGGTTGCGGTGGCGCAGCTGGCCGAATCCAGCGCCGTCGTGCATCTGATCTTCTTCTTCCTCAGCGGCTTGCTGTGGATCCTGCCGGCGATGTGGATCATCAAATGGATGGTCACGCCGCCGAAGGCGTCCCGCCGCTAGGCCCTACACCGTCACGACGCGGCGGCCGCGGCTCGCCATGACGGTGGTGGCCCCCGACAGCATCGCCCGCATGGCGCCCAGGTTCTGATGGCGACCGTTGACCGACAGGCGCGGCAGTGCGTGCAGATGGCTGGCGTGTTCGGGCCTCACTATGCCGTGCCTTGTGGTGACGGCTGAAAGGAACCCCGCCTCCCGTGCCAGATGCGTTTCGCGCAGGCCTACGGCCGCGGCATAGCCGTAGGGATAGGCAAAGTGGCGTGGCGCCTGGCCCAGTTCGCCTTCAATCAGGCTGCGCGATCGATACATTTCGCGCATCGCTGCTTCGGGTGTCAGCCGCTTGAGATTGTAGTGGTGAACCGTGTGCGCGCCGATGGTGGCCAACGGATGATCGGCGACCCGCCTGATTTCGTCCCAGTTCATCAACAGCTTGCGGCCTGGCTCCGATGCGTCCACGCCGGCTGACAACGCCCACTCGCTCAGCAAAGCGCGCTGGTCCTGCTCCTGAACATGCTCGGTCAAATGCGTGGACAGGCACTGGAACGCACGCCTGCGCGCCTCCGGTGTCGCGCAATCCAGATGCACCTCGCCGTTCGCGCGCTTCAGCGCCACCGGCTTGCCCGCCTCGACAATGGCGTCGACGACCTCCCACCAAAGGTCGACTGCGCCGGAGATGAGACCCGGCGCGACATAGATGGCTATCGGCGCGGCATGGCTTTCCAGCACCGGCAGCGCCTCGGTGAGATTGTCGCGATAGGCATCGTCGGCGGTAATCGCGGCGAACTGCCCTGCCTTGCCGCCCGCACGGATCCGCGCCACCGCTTCGTCCATGGAAACAAAAACATAGCCGAGACGCTTCATCTCGCCGATCAGGACGTCGAGAAATGCCGGTGTGATGCCGAGGTGCCGGTTGGGACCGTCGGGCCGGTCAGAGGACGCCGTGACGCGATGCAGCATCAAGATAGCGCCGATGCCTCCGACAAGCGGGCGGGCCAATGCTCCAAGGCCGGCGCTGCCGATCAACCGAAAGGCCAGTTTCCGCGCCCTGTCGGCTGCGTCGATCATTCCTTCACCTTTGGCATCTAGGCTCGACCGTATCGGCACGCCTGTGCCCATGCTGATGCTTAGACGCCAAGGATTTAAGTATGGTTGACGCTACTGCCGCGAGCGATGGCAGCAGATTGCCCCGGACAGCCGAAGCAACTGCATCGTTCATGCCTGCAGCGACGGTGCGAGCTGACGCAGCTGCCATTGCCGCCTATCGCCAGTTTGGTGCGCATTCCGTTCACGGCCCCTCGCAAAGCGGCGACTGGGTGTCGACCTGGGCCGATGTCGCCGGCGCCGACGCGATCATTGCCACGCTCAGCGCAGAAGGCCGGCCGGTGCTGGCGCTGGCGCTGGAAGTTTGCCGCAAGGGGCCTTTCACCGTCGCCCGCTTCATCGGCGGCAGCCACGCCAACGGCAACTTTCCCGCAAGCGATGCGCGCTGGCTGGAAACGGCAAGCCATGCCGATGTGCAGGCGCTGCTCGCCTCGATCAAAAGGGCGCGGCCGGATATCGATCTCGTCGCCTTCGAGCGGCTGCTGTCCGATCTTGATGGGTTGCCCAATCCGCTGCTGAAGCTGCCGTCTTCGCCGAGCCCCAACGTCGCGCTGGCGGTCAATCTCAACGGCGGATTCGAAGCGGTGCTCGGCCGAACCAGCGGCAAGAAGAAGCGAAAGCGCCATCGCAGCCAGCAGCGCAAATACGAGGCTGTGGGCGGCCACAAGCGGGTTCTGGCAACAAACGATGCCGACATCGACGCGATGTTCGACGCCTTCTTCGCGATGAAAAAACAGCGTTTCGGCGCCATGGGCATTACCGACGTCTTCGGCGAGCCGCAAGTTCGCAGGTTCTTCCGCACCCTGTTTTCGACGGCGCTGAAGCAGCCTGAGCCAGCTTTCGTGCTGCACGGGCTTGAGGTGGGCGGGAAATATCGCGCGGTGACCGGTTCGAGCCGGGTCGGCAGTCGCCTGGTGTGCGAGTTCGGCGCCATCGCCGATGACGAACTGGCCTATGCCAGCCCCGGTGAGTTCCTGTTCTTCGACAATATCGAAGAGGCATGCAAGCAAGGCTTTGCGGTCTACGATTTCAGCGTCGGCGACGAGCCCTACAAGCGCCAATGGTGCGACATCGAAATCCGCCATGCCGATGTATTGGCGCCGCTGACGGCCAAGGGCAGCGCCTATGCGCTTGCCCTGCGGATGGCCTCCCTGATCAAGAGGGCCATCAAGAACAATGCCGGGCTATGGGCAGTGATGAAGCGGCTGAGGACGGGCGTGCGCGGCAAGGCCCCGACGCCCGCGGAAGAAGACTGAAAGCTCAGGCCGCCGAGCGGGTCGGCTGAGGCGACGTCGGCAGATCGTGGCCGATCGGCGTCACCAACATGACGTCGTCATAACCGCCAGCGCGAAGTCCGTCGGCGACATCGACGATCTCCTCGCCATGCTTCAGGAAGCTGACGAGTACCTCCGTGCCGTCGCCGACAAGACGCCTGATTTCATTGGCATCGGCCGGACCGCATTCGATGACCACCAGATCATAGGCGGTGGTGAGAGATTCGATGATGATCGGGAGGCGGTCAGCTGCCCGCATGGCGCGCGCCGGATCGACCGTACCAACAGGCATGACGTCGCACTCGGAATAGTGGTCGGCGCGAATGACGTCAGTGAACTGCGCTTCCGAAGCGAGCAAATTGGTGATGCCGGGATAGCGGCCGCCATCAAGCATCGGCTGCGAGGCAGCACCGGTTGCGGTAAGGTCGAGCAGCAGGACGCGCAGTCCGACATCGGCGACCTCGCGCGCCACCAGAACGGCTGTGGCGGCGGCCTCGTCGCCTTCCGGCGAGACGAAGATCGCGCGCGCCGCACCGCTGGTGATCAGCCGCTCTGCGGCGCGTTCGATGCTGATGCCGGGATAGGTCTGCCCGGACGAAACATCATTGTCGGCAACACCGTCGCGGCGCGCCGGGAGAGCGTCGCGCAGCACCAGTTCCTCGGGCTCGTCATGCAGGACCGGCTCGTTGGCAACATCCCATGAAGTCTGCGAAGTATCATCCGGCAGCTCCGCCGCGCGTCTTGCGGGCATCGCGACCTGCGCAACAGGTGCGACCCGCGAACCGGCGGCCGGGCGCATTGCGCGGCCCGAAAACAGTTCCTGCAGCAGCGTCAGGATCGCCATCAGCAACAGCGACCCGACAAAGGCGGCGCCGACGATCGGCACGACCTTGGGGAAATACGGCTCGGAAGGAACGATGGCGCGCGAAAAGATGCGGGCATCGACCGGCAAATAGTTGCGGTCCTGGCGCGAGGCGGCCTCGCGGTAGCGGGTCAGGTAGGATTCGAGCAAGGCCCGCTGGGCGGCAGCCTCGCGCTCCAGCGCACGCAGTTCGACTTCTTCCTCGGAGGCCCGAGAGGATTCGACCTTCAGCGTGTTCAGGTCTGCCAGAAGCTGCTGTTCGCGCTGGGTCGCGGCCGCAGCCTCGTTGACCAGCCCGCCCAGCACCTTCTCGGCCTGGTTCCGGATCTGCGCGTTGAGGTCGGCCAGCTGTGAATTCAGCGCCTTGATGCGGGGATGATTGGGAAGCAGGGTCGTCGAAAGGTCGGCAATGTCGTTGCGCAATTGCACCTGCCGCTCGCGCAGCCGCTGAATCAGCCCCGACGACAAGACTTCCGGAATAGCGTCGAGCGATCCGCCGTCCTTGAGGGCCTGGCGGACTGTCTGCGCCGTTGCCTGCGCGGCGGAACGGTTGGCGCGAACGCGTGACAGTTCGCTCGACAGCTCGGAAAGCTGCTGCGTCGCCAGCACGGAATTGTTCTGACCGACCAGAAGGTCGGACTGCGCGCGGAAGGCCGCAACCTTGGCTTCGGCGTCCTTCACCCGGTTGCTGAGATCGGCGATCTCGGGCTTGAGCCAATCGATGGCCTCGGTGCTGGATTCAAGCTTGGAGCCACGCTGGAATTCGAGATACGCATCCGCGATGGCATTGGGTACGGCGGCGGCAAGCTTGGGGTCCTGCGACGAGAACTGGATGCCGATGACGCGCGACTTCTCGACCCTGTAGACGACCAGGCGTTCGCGCATTGCCTTGAGCACGCGCTCTTCCGGCGGCAACTCGTTCGGATCGCCCTTCAAACCGGCGATCACCAGCAGGCGCGACAGCGCCGACATGTCCGCGGAGGCGTCGAACTCGGGCAGCGAAGCCAGATCGAGCTTCTTGGCGACCTGCTTGAGGATGTCGGTCGAACCGATGATCTCGACCTGGCTGGTCACCCCCTCCTCGTCGAGCATCGGCCGGTCGCTTTCGCCACTGCCGTCGGGCCGTGTGAAAACGGATTCGCGGGTCTCGATGAGGATCTTGGTCTCGGCCCGATAGTGCGGGGTTGCCAGCGAGGCGAAGACAAAGGCCAGTCCGGTCACCGCGAACACGACAATTGCCAGCCGACGCCAGTTGCTGATGAGGCTGGCGAAGAGCTGGCGAAGATCGACATCGACATCACCGGTGTTGGATTGGACGCCTGACATGCATTCCTACTCCGAGGCTAAGCAGGCGCACGGTAAACAAACATGGTAACCCATGCGTTAACGACGCCGGGTGCTTGGCGTTGGACCAAGCCAGGCAGCGCAACTTTCCTTTACCGGGCATTAACCCTAACAAGTCGATAACGGTGCCGAACCAGTCGCCTCGCATGGCGGCAAGCAGTCGAAGGCGCGTCGCCCGTCATGAAAAGCACCCTTCCCCTTTGTCAGGCGCTTGTCGCCGTCATGCTCGTCGCGTCCGGCTGTTCCAGCTATCGCCCGGCGCCTGCCGCCTTCCATGAGGCGCTCGACCAGCCGTACAGGCTCGGCGCCGGAGACCAGATCCGCGTCACGGTGTTCGAACAGGAAGGCCTGACCAACACCTACAGCGTCGATCAGTCCGGCTACATCTCGTTCCCGCTGGTCGGAGCGGTCCCGGCGCGCGGCAACACCACCCAGCAGGTCGAGGCCGCACTCGCGGCCAAGCTGCGCCAGGGCTATCTGCGCGACCCCGACGTTTCCGTGGAGGTCGACCGCTACCGCCCGATCTTCGTGATGGGCGAGGTCGGCGCTGCCGGGCAATATTCCTATGTCCCCGGCCTGACCGTGCAAAAAGCCGTGGCGATGGCCGGCGGCTATAGCGCCCGTGCCAACCAGGGCAATGTCGACATCACCAGGGACATCAACGGCAAGGTCATGACCGGCCGCGTCGTGACGTCCGACCCACTGCTGCCCGGCGACACCATCTATGTCCGCGAGCGGCTCTTCTAGCCCCCGATGCACCAGCCCGTTTCCGCCAAGCTCCGGATCGTCCATTGCTTCAGGTCGCCGGTTGGCGGCATCTTCAGGCATGTGCGCGATCTGACGGAAGCCCAGGTGGCCGCCGGGCACTCGGTCGGCATCGTCTGCGACTCGACCACAGGGGGCGACCATGAGGAGCGCCTGTTCGACGCCGTCAGGCCGATGCTTGCACTTGGCGTCCACCGCACGCCGATGCAGCGCCATGTCGGACTCGGCGACCTGACCGCCGCATGGCGGAGCTACAAGATAATCAAGGAATTGCAGCCGAACGTCCTGCACGGCCATGGCGCCAAGGGCGGCGCCTATTCGCGCGCATTCGGCTCACTGTTGCGGGTTTCAAGGTCTCGCGTGGCCCGCATCTACTCGCCGCATGGCGGCAGCCTGCACTATGACGAGAAGACAACGTCGGGAAAGGCCTTCTTTGCGCTGGAACGGTTGATGGAGCGGTTTACCGACCATCTGCTGTTCGTCTCCGACTACGAGCGCAGAACGTTCGTGCGCAAGATCGGTGAGCCGCGGGCGGCCAACAGTCTCGTCTACAACGGCCTCCAGGAAGCTGAATTCGAACCGGTGCCTTCGCAGGTCGGCGCCGCCGACTTCCTCTACATCGGCATGATGCGCGACCTGAAGGGGCCGGATCTGTTCATCGAGGCAATTTCGGCGATCAGGCGCCAGGCCAAGCCGGGCGTCATTGCCATCATGGTCGGCGACGGGCAGGACCTTCCCCGCTACAGGGCGCAGGTCGACAGGCTCGGTCTCGCCGCTCAAGTGCAGTTCCGGCCGGCGATGCCGGCGCGCGCCGCATTCGCCCTGGCCGATTGCGTGGTGGTGCCTTCACGGGCAGAGGCCATGCCCTACATCGTGCTCGAAACCCTGGCCGCGCAGAAGCCGATCGTCGCCACTGCCGTCGGCGGTATTCCGGAGATACTCGGATCGGCGTCGCCTGCGCTGGTGCGGCCGGACGCTGGCGAACTTGCCGGCAAGATGAGCGCCTTTCTTGAGGCTCCGGCCCAATACGCACGTGCCATGCCCGATACGCAAGAGCTCAAGAGCCGCTTCAGCGTGGCAGTAATGGCCGAAAATATCGAACGAGCCTATCGCTCAGCCCTTTCGCCGTTGCCCCTTAACGCAAAGCGGACAATGCCAACGGACCGTTCAAGGGTTTCTTAGGCCAAAGCTGATAGTCGATCTGGCGATAGTATTGCCAGCTTCTCAGATCGATGCCCATGACCGACAATGATCCAGCACAGCGCTTTACCGCAGAAGCGGTCAGGGCAGCGAGCGGCGACGGCCGCAAAGCCAGCACCAAGCTGAGCAATGTCGCACAGGAAGTTGCCGCGCAGTACCGGCAGGACAGCATGTCTCCCGTCATGGTCAGCGGTGTCCTGCGGCTTGTCGAATTCGCGATGCTGGCGGTGTCGGGTCTCGTCATCTACGCCTACCACGTCGGCTTTCTCGACCATTTGGGCTGGCTGTATCCGCTGGTCATCGCCGCGGCCTCGCTGGTGGCGGTCATCTTCTTTGAAGTGATGGACTGCTATCAGCTGCAATCGTTGCTGCGTCCTGGCGGCGCGATTGGCCGGATGACGCTGTGCTGGGCCATGACCTTCGCGCTGATGGCGGTGACAGCCTTCTTCATGAAGGTGTCCGCCGACTATTCGCGCCTGCTGTTCGGGAGCTGGTTCGTGATCGGCCTCGCTGTTCTCGCCTTCGAGCGCCTTGTCGCGGCGAAACTGATCCGGCGCTGGACCCGCAACGGCCGCATGGAGCGCCGGGCGGTCATCGTCGGCGGCGGCAAGGCGGCCGAATCCCTGATCCGTTCCATCGAACAGCAGCCCTACAATGACATCCGCATCTGCGGAATCTTCGACGACCGCGACGACCGGCGCTCGCCGCCGATCGTGGCCGGATATCCCAAGCTCGGCACGGTTTCGGAACTGCTGGCCTTCGCCCGCATCGCCCGCATCGACATGCTGATCGTGTCGCTGCCCGTCTCCGCCGAGACGCGCGTGCTGCAGTTGCTCAAAAAGCTTTGGGTGCTGCCTGTCGACATCCGCCTGTCGGCGCATTCCAACCAGCTGCAGTTCAGGCCGCGCTCGTATTCCTATATCGGCGCGGTGCCGATGCTCGACATCTTCGACAAGCCGATCAACGACTGGGATTCGGTCGCCAAGCGGGCCTTCGACATCGTCTTCAGCCTGCTCGGCATCCTCGTCTTCGCGCCGGTGATGATTGCCACCGCAATCGCCATCAAGCTCGACAGCAAGGGACCGGTGCTGTTCAAGCAGAAGCGCCACGGCTTCAACAACGAGGTGATCGAGGTCTACAAGTTCCGCTCCATGTATGCGGACCAGTCCGACCCGTCCGCCCGCAAGTCGGTGACCAAGAACGATCCGCGCGTCACCCGCGTCGGCCGCATCATCCGCAAGACCTCGATCGACGAGCTGCCGCAGTTCTTCAATTCGCTGTTCGGCAGCCTGTCGCTTGTCGGCCCGCGGCCGCATGCGGTGGCCGCGCAGTCGCACAACCTCCTCTACAATGAAGTGGTCGACGGCTACTTCGCCCGCCACAAGGTCAAGCCCGGCGTCACCGGCTGGGCCCAGATCAACGGCTGGCGCGGTGAAATGGACACGGACGAAAAGATCCGCAAGCGCACCGAGTTCGACCTCTACTACATCGAGAACTGGTCCCTCTGGTTCGACATCAAGATCCTGTTCCTGACGCCGATCCGGCTGCTTGATACGGAAAACGCCTATTGAGCGCGATCGCCCATGAGCTGCCGCCGGCCGCGATCAACGCCAAGCTGGCCAGCCTGATCTCGACCGGCGCCATTGCGCTGGGCGTGCTGCTGTCGGGCTTCGTCATTCGCGAACCGGCGCCCTACGAGCTCTACATGGCCGGCCTGATCGCGGTGTGGTCGCTGTTTGGGCTGCGCATTTCCCGCGCCATCACGCCGATGGTCGTCCTGTTGGTGACCTTCAACATCGGCGGCATGATCTCGATGACGCAGATGTCGAATCTGATGAGCACGCCGCTCTATCTTGCGGTGTCGCTGTTCCTGGCCTTCACCGCGATCTTCTTCGCCGCCGTCACCGAGGCAGATCCCAAGCTCTACCGCGTGATCTTCCTTGCCTGGGTGACATCGGCGGTGGTCACCTCGCTCCTGGGCATACTCGGCTATTTCGGGGCGGTGCCGGGCGCGGAGATGTTCACCAAGTTCGGACGCGCGGCGGGCGCCTTTCAGGACCCCAATGTGTTCGGTCCCTTCCTCACCCTGCCGGGCATCTATCTGCTCTACCGCCTGCTGACCGGCAGCCCGGCAAGGATGGCGGTCTATGCCGTGCCGCTGCTGATCGTTACCGGCGGCATCTTCCTGTCATTCTCGCGCGGCGCATGGGGCCTTTTCGGCGCGTCGGCGATCCTGCTCACCGGCTTCCTGTTCATCCAGAGCAACAGCGGCATGTTCCGGCTTCGCATCGTCGTCATGAGCATCGCCGCGCTCGCGCTGCTGACGGTGGCGCTTCTGGTGGCGTTGCAGATCCCCAGCATCGCCGAACTGTTCACCACCCGCGCACAGTTGGTGCAGGACTATGACGGCGCCCGTCTCGGTCGTTTCGCCCGCTATGGGATCGGCTTCTTGCTTGCGACCGAAAAGCCGTTCGGCATCGGCCCCCTCGTGTTCGGCCAGATCTACGGCGAGGACACGCACAACATCTGGCTGAAAGCCCTGATGGACTATGGCTGGCTCGGCTTCGCCTCGTATCTTCTGCTGATCGTATGGACTGTCGCGGCCGGCTTCCGCATCCTGTTGCGCGACCGTCCATGGCAGCCGTACCTGCTCACATCCTACGTCGTCTTCATCGGCCATCTCGCGCTGGGCACGGTCATCGATACCGACCATTGGCGCCACTTCTACTTGCTCCTCGGCATGATCTGGGGCGCGATCGGCCTCGAGGCGCGTCATCAGATGACGCATGTTCGCCACGTGAACTGACTCGCCGGCGGCGCCGGCTTTGCACACAATCGGCGCGATTTGTGAACGGTCCGGCACCCTTTCGCCGGCTCACTTCGGTGTGACTGCTTTGTGAATCAGAGTGACCGGTCGCGCTATGGCATTCCCAATTGAGCGAGCCTATCTGAGGGTGGTAAGCGAAACGACCAAATAAAAAAACGTTTTCGCAGCCAACTTTTTGAAAGGAATACCCCCATGAATAAGCTCATTCTTGCTGCATCCGCACTCGTGATCATGAGCGGCGCCGCCATGGCAGCATCGTCGAACGGCGTTGTTAGCACATTCAACGACAATACTCGTGTTATCACGCTTGAAAGTGGAAAGAGCTTCACCGTCCCTCGCGACGTTGCTCTGCCCACGATCCAGGCTGGCGAACAGGTCTCGATCATCCTCAACGATGAAGGCGACCGCGTAACCGCCGTCCTGCGCTAGAGCGCCGTGCGTCCGAATGGACGCACAAAGGACGCTCTAACTTACTGAGTTGGCGCATCGTGCTTTCCGAAAATCGGCACCGATTTTCGGGCCGATGCGCTAATCGGGCAAACGCCTCCGGCGATGTCCTGCCATCGCCATCGAGAAAGCCACGGGCCCTCCCACCCGTGGCTTTTTCTTTTGCCCAAGTCACGGGGCCGGAGCAAAGCGCGCACGTGAACGGGCAAGCAAGCTCGCAAGTTGCAGCGCAGCCCAAACGATGACGTGACCACTTCGTGTTTCGAGTTTACCGGCAGCGCTGCAACCTGCTCCCGGGCCATCCGTAACTATTGGCATCGAGGCATCGGCACCGGCATTCAGCCAAAGATGCCTCCAACTACCACCGACAGGAGAACACGATGAGAAAGCTCATTCTCGCGGCGGCTTCGCTCGCCCTGATGTCAGGCGCCGCCCTCGCCACAGAAGTGAACGGCACTGTCGTCCGCTTCAACAGTCATGCCCGCGTCATCACCCTTGACAACGGCAAGAGCTTTACGGTCCCACGCGATGTCGCGCTGCCAGCGATCCAGGTCGGCAGTCGCGTGTCGATCCAGCTCGACGATGAACGCGACAAGGTCGAGAACGTCTTTGCCAGCCACTCGATGATGTAGCCGCTTAGGCCGGACGCCACGGGCAATAGCCATGCTCGTGGCGTTTGTGTTGCCGCCCCATGGGGGGTATCTGAGCAGCCGCTCAGAACTTGTAGGCAAGCCCAAGCCTGATGTCGTGGGTGCGAAGCTTGATCTTACCAGCTTCCTCACCCCGCAACTCTGCATAGTCCTTGCTGCCGAAGTCGGAGTAGCGGTACTCGGCTCGCAGGATCAGATTGTCGGTTGCCGCATATTCTATGCCCGCACCGATGTTCCAGCCGACCATGGTTTCCTTCTCGGAAAACATGAGCACGTTGTCACCGAGAAGTTCGAACTCATATCCGCCAAACGAGAGACCACCCGCGACATATGGCAAGAAACGGTCCATGGCATACCCGGCACGAGCCCTGACTGCGCCGTTCCAATTCATCTTTGATGAGGTGTCCAGTCCCACCAACGGGCCGTCATTATCCGAGTACTCGCCACCGCCACCCGTGAGGTGGGCAGCGTTGATATCCGCGTCGATGCCGAGAACGACATTGTTCGCAAACTGGTGGTTGTAGCCTACATAGACGCCGCCGAGGACGCCGTCTGGATCGTAGTCGGTACGTTGCACGTAGTCGCCGGTCCGGTTCTCAAAAGGAGAATCGCCCCATGCGTATCCGATTGCCGCGCCGACATAGATGCCTGACCAGTTGTAGGCGCTTGAAACGGCTTGATCGTAAACAACGGCATCTGCGGCACCGGCAGTACCGGCAAGCCCAAGCAGCACAGTAGTCGCGAGAAGAGTCCGCATCATAAGATGTTCCTCGTATCGCCCCCGATACGAAGCTTAGACCATTTGCGTTACAAGTACATGAGGAAGGACTGGGCCAGCGAAGCGCTTTACGCGGTGTGGCAAACGCACAACAGCAGCCGTCAACGACAACAACTGCCGGCCGATCCCCGAAAATCCGCTCTGCGTTGACGGCGAACTGAATTGGCCGAACTGGTGCACCAAGCGGGGGCCAAAGTTTACCCCCTGCTACCCGTTGCTTGCCCGAATCCAGCCATGAGTTGTTCAACGTTGGCTGAACTTCTCATAAGCTGTTGTATCGGTGGGGAAATTTTGGTCGGAGTGGCCGGATTCGAACCGACGACCCCTTGACCCCCAGTCAAGTGCGCTACCGGGCTGCGCTACACTCCGGACCGGTCGCGGTGTACCTTCATATTGCTGCTTCGGTCAACCCACTTCGACGGCTTTTCCGCCAATCTTGTTCATTGTCGAAAATTACCTGAGACCGGGCTTCGCGGCAGTCCGTGAGGCGCCCTCACCGCACCTGATCGAGCAGTCGCTTGCACTCAAGAAGGTCGAACAGCGCTTCCTGGAGAAGCGCGCGGTTGTCGCGGGACAGCTTGCCGGAATCGGCAGAGACGGGGCCTTCGTCATCGCCCTTGCCCAAACCGAAGAAGCGCCGGCTCGGCTTGGCGCGCGACTCGCCGACCAGCATCTCCTCGTCGACGCGTGGCTGGGCGGCGGGCGTCAGGGGTGCTTCCGCCTGCTTGCGCTGGGCGATGGCCTCGACTGCCTTGAGGTCGCCACTGCCGATGGCGACCAGGAACTGGTTGCCATTGTCGCGCAGCAGTTTCTGCACGCCCTTGATGGTGTAGCCCTGTTCGTAGAGCATGTGGCGGATGCCCTTGATGAGCTCCACATCCTGCGGGCGGTAATAGCGGCGGCCGCCGCCACGCTTCATCGGCTTGATCTGGGTAAAACGGGTTTCCCAGAAGCGCAGCACGTGCTGCGGCAGGTCTAGATCTTCGGCCACTTCGCTGATGGTGCGGAAGGCGTCGGGGCTCTTGTCCATGGTCGCCACTTTCGCAAACGATTCGTGATTCATTTCAGCGGTTTGCGCGACAACATTCAAGCCCGGCGCGAATCCGCGCCAGGCTATCAACCGATTAGTCGGTGGAATCAGTTACTTGGCGGCCCTGGACTTGCCGTTCTGGTGGGCCCGCAGGATACGGCTCTTGAGCACGTTGGATGCCTTGAAGGTCATCACCCGGCGCGGCAGGATCGGAACTTCCTCGCCGGTCTTCGGATTGCGGCCAACGCGCTCATTCTTGTCGCGGACATGGAACGTCGCGAAAGAGGACAGTTTGACGGTCTCGCCGCGCACGATCGCTTCGCAAATCTCGTCCAGCACGGTTTCGACCAGTTGCGCCGATTCCGTGCGCGAAAGGCCGACTTTCCGGTAGACGGATTCAGCGAGGTCTGCACGTGTAAGTGTCTTGCCCCCCATGCGACGGTCCAATCCTCAAAAAGCAACAAAAATGAGCAACGCGCCGGAGGTTAAGTAATTGATCCGTCAAGGTCAAGGACCGATGCCATGACCTTACTGCAAGTCATTCAAGGTGCCGCAACGACACCCCGCTCACCACCTGACGAGCACCGCGCCCCAGGTAAATCCGCCGCCCATCGCTTCCAACATCACGAGGTCGCCCTTCTTGATGCGACCGTCGGCGACCGCCGCGGAAAGCGCCAGCGGGACGGATGCCGCCGAGGTGTTGCCGTGCAGATGGACGGTGACGACAGCCTTTTCCTCGGCAATGCCAAGCTTCTTGGCCGAAGCGTCGATGATGCGCTTGTTGGCCTGGTGCGGCACGAACCAGTCGAGATCGTCGGCGGTGATCCCGGTCTGGGCGAAAACGTCCTCGATGACGTCGGCGATCATGCCCACCGCATGCTTGAAGACCTCGCGGCCTTCCATCTTGAGGTGGCCGACGGTGCCCGTGGTCGAAGGCCCCCCATCGACATAGAGCTTGTCCTTGTGGATGCCGTCGGAACGGAGGCTGGCGGCCAGAACGCCCTGATCGGCGATGGTGCCCTCGCCTTCCTGCGCTTCGAGCACCAGCGCGCCGGCGCCATCGCCGAACAGCACGCAGGTCGAACGGTCGTTCCAGTCAAGAATGCGCGAGAAGGTTTCCGAACCGATGACCAGCACCCGCTTGGCCATGCCGCCCTTGATGTAGAGGTCGGCCGTGGTGACGGCGTAGACGAAGCCGCTGCACACTGCCTGCATGTCGAAGGCGAAGCCGTGGCGCATGCCGAGGCGGTTCTGGATCTCGACCGCGGTGGCCGGGAATGTGTTGTTCGGCGTCGATGTCGCCAGCACGATAAGATCGATGTCGTCTGGCGTCAGGCCGGCATTGTCGAGTGCCGCGCGGGCCGCTGCTTCGCCGAGCGAGGCCGTGGTTTCGTCATCAGCGGCGATATGGCGCTGGCGAATGCCGGTGCGCTGAGCAATCCACTCGTCCGAGGTCTCGACCATGCCCTCGAAATCGGCGTTCTTCATGATACGACGGGGCAGCGCCGAACCGATGCCGCGCACAACTGATCTGATCACTTCAACGAATTCCTATTCCTGGTCATCGACCGCAGCGGTGGGACGGCCCATCGCAGCATGCGGATTGCGTGCGTGAAACAGGTCGAGATCGGCTTCGATGCGGTCGAGCAGCCGGTTCCTGACCATATCATAGGCCATTTCGATTGCGGCAGCGAAACCATCGGCGTCAGCGCCGCCATGGCTCTTGACCACGATACCGTTGAGGCCGAGGAACACGCCGCCATTGGCGCGGCGCACATCCATCTTCTCGCGCAGGCGATCGAATGCGCCCTTGGCGAAGATGTAGCCGATCTTGGCCATCAGCGTGCGGCTCATCGCCTCGCGCAGATAGCCCGCGATCTGGCGCGCGGTTCCCTCGGCGGTCTTCAGCGCGATGTTGCCCGAAAAGCCTTCGGTCACCACCACATCGGTGACGCCCTTGCCGATGTCGTCGCCCTCGACGAAGCCGCGGTAGTTCATCGAGGACATGTTCGCCTCGCGCAGCATGCGCCCGGCTTCCTTGACCTCTTCCTGGCCCTTGATCTCTTCGACGCCGACATTGAGAAGGCCGACCGTCGGCTGCTCGATGCCAAACAGCGCGCGCGCCATGCCGGTGCCGAGAATGGCAAAATCGATCAGCTGGTGCGCATCGGCTCCGATTGTCGCGCCGACGTCGAGCACGACGCTTTCGCCGCGTGTCGTCGGCCAAAGGGCGGCGATCGCCGGGCGATCGATGGTCGCCATGGTGCGCAGGCAGAACTTGGACATCGCCATCAGCGCGCCGGTATTGCCGGCGGAAACGCAGGCATCGGCCGTGCCGCCCTTCACCGCCTCGATCGCCTTCCACATCGACGACTTCCAGCGGCCCTGGCGCAACGCCTGGCTGGGCTTGTCGTCCATGCGAACGGAGACCTCGCAATGGACGAACTCGCTGACGGCGGCCAGTCTCGGCTGCTTCGCCAGTTCCGGGCGCACCACTTCCTCGCGGCCATAGATGATGAAGCGGATATCGCTGCGCCGGGTAGCAACCTTGGCCAAGGCTGGAATGATCACGGAAGGCCCGTGGTCGCCGCCCATGGCATCAATGGAAATCTTGATCACTAGTCGGTCATCTCACTGTTTTGGCGTAGGGGCACGCAAAAGTCCGGCGAAAATAGCGGTTCCTGGCAACCGTACAACCGGGATTACGCGAAAAGGCAGGCGTTTTCAAAGCTTCTTGGATATCAAACGAAGCTTTTTCTGGAATTCGCTTTCGATCGGCTCCGCTTCCGCGTCGGCCGCACTGGGCGCGGCCGCGCCGGTTTTGCGCGGATATGGATCGATCCCCAAACCGAAAAATTCCTCGGCGAGCGCTCCGACGTCGATCGTGTCGCCAGTGAAGGTCTCGGGTCCGTCGGGGCCTTCGGCATCGAGCAGGATCTCACCGGCGGCATTGAAGCCCTGGCGGCCGAGCTTGGACTCCTCGGGCAGGAAAACGCCCTCTACATCCTCGTCGATGCTCGCCGTGACCGGCTCAAGGGTGACGATGCAGGCTTGCGTGATCTCGGCTTCGACGCGACCGCTGACCTTGATGCCGTTGCGCTTCCACTTGGTGACAAGCAGGTCGGCACGGTAGCGTTCGACGGACAAGAGCCCGTGCGCCCCGGCCAGGGCCGCGCGCTGCGCCGCGTCCGCATCGATCAGCACGGGCATGCCCTTTTGCGGCAATCGGGCGACATTGACGGGATAACCAACCGGGCTGTCGGTCTGGACATTCTTCATCGGTGGCCTCCTTCAGGCTGCCTTTGGGGCCGGGTAATCGAGCTTGCCGGCGCAAATATCTTCGGACGGCTGCCCGGCCAGCTCACGATTCGCCTCGAAAACATAGGCGGCGAGATCGGTGGCTTCCGGCCAGGCCTCCACGCCCGGCCGTACATTGCGCAGCAAAGCCGCAGCAAGAGCCGCGCGATCGTCCTGCTCCAGCGCTGCCTTGTAGGACTCGGTGCGGCCGTAGAACATTTTTGCGAGCTTCTTCATGCGCTTGGGCACGCCGACATCGCTGATGCCCAACTCGCGGAGCGAATGATCGACGTCAAGGAAGAACTCGTCGATCAACTGCTGGGCAATCTCCGCCGAGGTTCCGGGTTCGCCGCGCAGGCGGTGCTGAAACAAGAACATATGCAGCGACAGCATTTCGAAACGGCCAAGCGGCGTATCGGGAACGTTCCATGCCGAATAAAATGGCTCCTGCCGCGCGGCCGCCACGATTCGTGTATAGAGCGCATCGACGATGGCGCGGTTGGCTCGGCTTTTGCGGCCAAACAGACGCTGGAACATAGAGGGCGGTCTCCCGGGGACCCGTTTCGCTAAGTGGCCTTGTTGCATCGGCGCGCAAGCTGGTTTACCGGTTTTGCGGCTTCGCGCAAGCTGGGCTCTGGCACGACAGGATGGAGTTGTTGTTGCACTCGCTGAAATTCAAGATGCCGATTTCGTTGCGTCCGGCAGGCGCCGTGTCATTGATCGTCGCTGCAGCCGCGCTTTCGGCTTGCAACACTTCGAAGACCTTCGGCGACCTGACGCCCAGCGAAACGCTGACCCAGGGCTATGTCATCGACCAGCAGTCGATCGACTCGGTGCCGGTTGGCTCCAGCCGCGAGCAGGTCCTGCTGGCGTTGGGCACACCGTCGACCACCGCCACTTTCGACAACGAGGTGTTCTATTACATCTCGCAGACCCGCAAGCGCGCGGTCGCCTTCGCCAAGCCCAAGCTGGTGGAACAGCGCGTTCTTGCGGTCTATTTCGGACAGGACGGCCGCGTCACCAATATTGCCAATTACGGCATGCAGGACGGCAAGGTGTTCGACTTCATCTCGCGCACGACGCCGACGGGCGGCAAGGACCAGAACTTCCTGGGCCAGTTGCTGGCAGGCGCCGGCAAGATGGGCTCGAGCGCGGCGAGCAGCATTCTCGGCGGCAGCTAGGCCTCCACAAGACTTTTCAGAATCTCAGGCAACAGGACCCGCGGGAGCAATCCCGCGGGTTTTCTTTTTGCAGAAGCGCCCCAAGCCACGCCCAGCCGCAAAAGAAAAACCCCGCCCGCTTGCGCGGACGGGGCTTAAGACGGTTCGGGCAGGCTACCCTGCCCGCTCGATCAGCCTGCGCTGTGGGCCAGGACCGCGAGCAGCAGCAAAGCGACGATGTTGGTGATCTTGATCGCCGGGTTCACCGCCGGACCGGCGGTGTCCTTGTAGGGATCGCCGACGGTATCGCCAGTCACCGAAGCCTTGTGCGCCTCGGAGCCCTTCATATGCTTGACGCCGTCCTTGTCGGTGAAGCCGTCCTCGAACGACTTCTTGGCGTTGTCCCAGGCACCGCCGCCCGAGGTCATCGAAATGGCCACGAACAAGCCGTTGACGATGACGCCGAGCAGCGATGCGCCGAGGGCGGCGAAGGCCGAGGCCTTGGAGCCCGAGAGCAGCAGCACGCCGAAATAGACGACGAGCGGGGCCAGAACCGGCAGCAGCGACGGGATGATCATTTCCTTGATCGCCGCCTTGGTGAGGAGGTCGACGGCGCGGGCATAGTTGGGCTTCGAGGTGCCCTTCATGATGCCCGGATCCTCGCGGAACTGCTTGCGCACTTCCTCGACGATGGACCCCGCCGCACGCCCGACCGCTGTCATGGCGATGCCGCCGAACAGGTAGGGAATGAGACCGCCGAAGATCAGGCCGGCGACGACATAGGGGTTGGACAGGTCAAAGGAGACCGTGCCGATGTCGGCGAAGTACGGGTACTGCGCGCTGTTGGCCGCGAAATATTGCAGATCGTAGCTGTAGGCTGCAAACAGGACCAAGGCGCCGAGACCGGCCGAGCCAATGGCATAGCCCTTGGTCACCGCCTTGGTGGTGTTGCCGACGGCATCCAGCGCGTCGGTCGATTGACGCACTTCCTTGGGCAGTCCCGCCATCTCGGCGATGCCGCCGGCATTGTCGGTGACCGGACCGAAGGCATCGAGGGCCACGATCATGCCAGCGAGGCCGAGCATGGTGGTGACTGCGATGGCCGTGCCGAACAGGCCGGCCAGCTGGAAGGTGGCGATGATGCCGCCGACGATGACGATCGCAGGAAGGGCAGTCGACTCAAGCGACACAGCCAGCCCCTGGATGACGTTGGTGCCGTGACCGGTGACCGACGCCTGGGCGATCGAGTTGACCGGACGCTTGTTGGTGCCGGTGTAGTACTCGGTGATGACCACGATCAGGCCCGTCACCACCAAGCCGATCAGGCCGCAGATGAACAGGTTCTGGCCGGTAATCAGCACGCCGCCGCCGGTTCCGATTTCCCCCCAGCCGATGGTGAGCGAAGTCGCCGCCCCAAGGCCGACGATAGACAGCAGGCCGGTGACGATGAGCCCCTTGTAGAGCGCGCCCATGATCGAGCCATTGGCGCCGAGCTTGACGAAGAAGGTACCGATGATCGAGGTGATGATGCACGCGCCGCAGATGGCGAGCGGATAGAGCATGACGCTCGACAGCACCTCGGAACCACCGAAGAAGATGGCGCCGAGCACCATCGTCGCGACGACGGTCACGGCATAGGTTTCGAACAGGTCGGCCGCCATGCCGGCGCAGTCGCCGACATTGTCACCGACGTTATCGGCGATCGTGGCCGGGTTGCGCGGGTCGTCCTCCGGAATTCCGGCCTCGACCTTGCCGACGAGATCCCCGCCGACGTCAGCGCCCTTGGTGAAGATGCCGCCGCCGAGGCGGGCAAAAATCGAAATCAGGGACGCCCCGAACCCGAGCGCGACGAGCGAATCGATGACAACGCGGTCGGCGGGCGCGTAGCCCATCGGACCGGTCAGGATCAAATAATAGACCGACACGCCAAGCAGCGCGAGGCCGGCAACCAGCATGCCGGTGATGGCGCCGGACTTGAAGGCGATATCGAGCCCCGCGGCCAGGCTGTTGGATGCGGCCTGCGCGGTGCGCACATTGGCCCGGACGGAAACATGCATGCCGATGAAACCGGCTGCGCCTGAAAGAACTGCACCAATCAAAAAGCCGATCGCCGCGGAGCTGGAAAGCAGCCACCAGGCGAGCAGGAACACGACCACGCCGACAATGGCGATGGTGGTGTATTGGCGCGCCAGATATGCCTGCGCACCTTCCCGGATGGCGGCTGAAATTTCCTGCATGCGCGCATTGCCCTGGTCGGATGCAAGCACCGACCGTGTCGCCCAAATGGCGTAAAGGACAGATAGCAGGCCGCAGGCGATGACGACGTAAAGCATTGTCATTGCCAATTCTCTTCCCTGATTGTGCCCGGAATTCCCCTCCCCGGGCGAGTGAATGAGGCAGGCAAGCCTTGGTGCGGCTTCCCGCTCCCGCCAACCATCCGAAACAGGGCAGCGAACGTCAAGATATCGCTAAGCTTTTGTCCCGGCTTTCGCCGCTCTGTCCCGAACGATCAAACGCAACTCAAAACAACTTCAGGCCAGTTGGCGGTCGGGCTGATTGACGTAGATCAGCACCGCCAGCATCGTCATGTAGAACTTGAATGCAGCCTCCTGGCCGTTCCAGGTGCTCGACTGCCACATGCCGAACCATTCGCCGCCGACGACCATGAATCCGAAAAACCAGACAAGAAAGCCCATCGTAACAGCCAGCGGAACGAAGCTCTTGGCGTCATTGAACTGTTCGGCGGAGCCGTTGCGCGCCTGCCAGAGCTTCAACGAAGCCATGAGGAAGAGCAGACAGGTCAACGCCTCGCCAAATATGATCAGCCAGTAGCCGATGCTCCACAGCGTCGGGTTGGTGATCGCACGATACATGATGGCGTTGCCGGGGAATGTGGTGTCCATGCTCAAGACATGCTGGACGAAGGCGAAGTTCGAGCCGTAGTCGGTGATATTGCCGAACGCCACAAGAAAGGCGAAAGCTGCAAGACAGAGACACATCACGATCTTGGAAAGACGCCATACCATGGCAAATACTCCTTCAAATGACGGACCGGGGCATCGGCCAAATCAATCGCCGAGTCGCAGCGGCGGCGCAACAGGCCAGAAAATCGATGTCGTGCTGACAGGTTCGGCCAGGATCCATGCCGGCAAGGCAGGGCTTGATGGCGCGCTCCAGACGCTCAGCCTTTCTGCGGAATGCCAAACGGGTGACGTGATTTCCCTGTCGGCCAGCGGCGCAAGCCACGACTTTTCAGTGGCCCGTCGCCGCTGGATCGTAGAGACCGACGCAAGCCGACTGGAAATCACGCTCGACTACCCGGTGCGCGGCCGCTAGCGAGGTCAGTCGTTTCGGGCGACTTGTCCCATGCGCCTTGCGGCCATGCGCTCCAGCGCCGACAGTGCGTCGTAAATCAGAACTGCAAGGGCTGCGACGAGCAATCCGCCCTGCAAGACAAAGGCGAGGTTATTGGACAAAAGTCCGGCAATTATGACTTCGCCCAGCGTCTTGGCCGCAACCGTAGAGCCAATGGTCGCCGTGGCAAGGCTGATTACGACCGACAACCTGATGCCGGCCAGGATGACCGGCACGCTGAGCGGCAGCTCGATACCGACAAGCCGTTGGCGCCCGGTCATGCCGGCGCCGCGAGCGGCTTCCACGACATTGGCTGGCGTCGTCGTCAGCCCGGTCAGCGTATTCTCGAAGATGGGCAACAGGCCGTAGAGGAACAGGGCGATCAGCGTCGGCTTTTCGCCGAAACCGACAGCGGGAACGGCGAGCGCCAGGACAGCCACCGGCGGAAACGTCTGGCCGATGTTCACCAGGCTGCGCGACAGCGGCAGGAACTCCGCGCCGGCCGGTCGAGTGACGAGAATGGCGAGGGAGATGGCGACGACGATCGCAGCTGCGGTGGCAATCGCGACGATCTTGAGATGCTGGAGCGTCAGCGACAGCAGGCTGCCCTGGTTGTAGATCGCCGGTGCGCCATTTTGCGTCAGCGGCCTGAACAGCGGTTCGAACCAATAAGGATTGGCCAGGAACGCGACCAGAACCGCGAGCAGCAGCAGCCTGAGAATGGTCGGAATCCAGGCCCTCATGTCGGTCTTGCCGCCCGCTTGACCAGTCCTTCGACGGTGACGCGGCCAATGACCTTGCCATCGCCAGAAGTTACCGGCATCGCCCCGCGTCCGGACCACAGGAGTTCGGCCAACGCATCGCGCTGGGTGGCGTCGACATCGATGGCGGCACCCTCGGCACCGCCCGGCTCGACGGCATCGCGAACCTCGCCAAGCGACAACAGCCTGAACGGACGGTCGCTTGCGCCGATCAGCGTTTCGACGAAGTCGCTGGCCGGGTTCGCCAGGATCTCCTCCGGTGTGGCGTACTGGACGAGCTTGCCGGCGTCCATGACCGCGATGCGGTCGCCGAGGTGTACGGCTTCCTCCATATCGTGCGTGACGAGAATGATGGTGGTGCCAAAACGCTTCTGGATGGCGCGCAGGTCTTCCTGCGCCTTGGTGCGGATGATCGGATCGAGCGCACCGAAGGGTTCGTCCATCAAGAGCACATTGGGCCCGGCAGCGAGGGCGCGGGCAACGCCGACGCGCTGCTGCTGGCCACCCGAAAGCTCATGCGGATAGCGCGGGCCGAATGCGGCGGGGTCGAGCTGCAGCAGGCTCAGCAGTTCGTCGACACGCGCCTTGATGCGGGCGGTGTCCCAACCCAGCAGGACCGGCACCGTGCCGATATTCTGGGCCACGGTGCGGTGCGGGAACAGGCCATTGCCCTGGATGGCGTAGCCGATGCTGCGGCGCAGCTGCGGTCCCGGCACAGAGCGGTTGTCGACGCCGTCGATCCTGATCGCGCCGGAGCTCGGCTCGACCAGGCGGTTGATCATGCGCAAGAGTGTCGTCTTGCCCGATCCCGACGTGCCGACAATGGCAGTCAGGGTACGCGGTTCGATGACCATCGAGACATCGTCGACCACGGCCGTCTCGCCGTAACGCTTGGTGATGTGTTCGATTTCGATCATGCCGTCACCGTCACGGGTCTGCGGGTCGCAGCGATTTCGACCACAGCGTCAAGAATGATGGCCGCGGCAAAAGCCATCGCCACCGTTGGAACCGCGCCAAGCAGCACCAGATCCATCGCCATCTGGCCGATACCCTGGAAGACGAACACACCAAAGCCGCCGCCGCCGATCAGCGCGGCGATGGTCGCAAGGCCAATGTTCTGCACCAGAACGATGCGGATGCCAGTCAGGATGACCGGAAAGGCGAGCGGAAACTCCACGCGCCAGAGGCGCTGCCAGCCGGTCATGCCCATGCCTCGGGCCGCATCGTTGGCGGCGCGCGGCACACCGCCGAGGCCGACCACCGTATTCGCAACCACAGGCAGCAGCGAATAGAGAAACAGCGCGACGAAAGCTGGTGCCACGCCTATGCCGCGTATGCCGATCGCCGCGGCTCCCGGAACGTTGGCCGCGATCCAGCCGAGCGGCGCGATGAGAATGCCGAACAGGGCAATCGACGGGATGGTCTGGATGATGTTGAGGACGTTGAGCACCCCTGCCCGCAACGCCTCCACGCGATGGCACAGGATGCCGAGCGGCAACCCGACGATCACGGCTCCGGCCAACGACCCCAATGCGAGTGTCACGTGCCGCTGCGCCTCGCTCCAGAAGACGTCGGAGCGGTTGAAGTATTCCTTCAGGATCGACAGGCTGTCCCAGCGGCCGGAGGCGAGCAGCCAGCTGATGGCCGCCGCGGCGAGCGCAAGCGCAACAATGCGTCCGAGCGGCGACAGTTGCAGCCGGGTCAGGCCATCGGCCAGCAGCAGGGTGAAGGCAAAAATCGAAACCCAGAAGCCGGATGCCGGCGACACCCGCGCAAACGTGTTGCCCTCCGGCGTCAGATAGGTTGCGGCAATGCCGATCAGCAGCACAAGCGACGCGAGTGCTGCAATGCTGGCGAGTAACCGCACCGGCAGCGGCGTCTTGAGCAGCGCGACAAGACCTGCCGCCACAAGGGCCACGAGCAAGAGCGGGCCCAAAGGCTGCGGCAGCGCCTCGAGGATCGATCGCGGCTCGCCCGGCACGATGCGATTGGCGCGAAAAATGGCGAATGGCGCCACATAGGCGCCATAAGCGGCGATCGCGGCAATCACCACGCCCAGCTTGTCGAACCTGATATCCACGACTGCGATGCGTCCCCGGCTCTTGTGGCGCGCTCCCTAGCGGGAAGCGCGCCACAGAACTTACTTCAGAAAGCCGTTCTTCTTCAGGAAATCTTCGGCGACGGCCTTGGCCGGTTCGCCGCCGACCTGAACGCGGCCATTGAGTTCCTGCAGCGTGACCAGATCGAGCTTTTCAAACACCGGTTTCAGCAGGGTCTCGATCTCGGGATGCTGCTTGAGCACCGCTTCGCGGATGATTGGCGCGGGCTGGTAGACCGGCTGGACGCCCTTGTCGTCGGTCAGGACGACAAGGCCTGAAGGCGCAATGCCGCCGTCGGTGCCGTAGACCATCGCGGCATTGGCGCCGTTGGTCTGGTTGGCGGCAGCACCAATGGTCGCCGCCGTGTCGCCACCCGACAGCGTGATCAACTGCTCGGGCTTCAGGGTGAAGCCGTAGGTCGTCTGGAAGGCTGGAAGCGCCGCCGCCGAATTGACGAACTCCGACGAGGCCGCCAGCACGACCGTGCCGCCACCGGCGACGTATTTGCCGAAGTCGCTGAGGGTGGCCAGCTTGTTGGCCTCGGCGACGTCCTTGCGCAGCGCGATCGCCCAGGTGTTGTTGGCCGGCGACGGTGACAGCCAGACGATCTTGTTGGCATCGTAGTCGAGCTGCTTGGCGGTCTCGAAGCCCTTGGCGGCATCCTTCCAGACCGGATCGTCGGCCTTTTCGAAGAAGAAGCCGGCGTTGCCGGTGTATTCGGGATAGATGTCGATTTCCCCGGCGGTGATCGCCTTGCGCACGACCGGCGTCGCGCCGAGCTGGATGCGGTCGGTGGTCGGAATGTTGTTTGCGTCCAGGACGGCCTTGATGATGTTGCCGAGGACGCCGCCTTCAGTGTCGATCTTGGAGGAGACGACCACCTGGGCGCTGGCCGCTCCGGTGGCGATGCCAAGCGCCAGCGCGGCAGCCGCAATGGACATGATCGTGCGCATGATGAAACCCCTTCCTGAGAATCCGAATTCGGTCGGCGCATATGAGCACAGCCGAAACGCGTGGTCGGGGCACACGGTTTCACATCGCGCAGGCGCTGCGCAATAATTTTTTGTAGTCCGAAGAAATCTGCCGGCCCTATTGCCGACAGCGTCCTGTCAGGTGGTTTGACGCTGCCGCATCATCGACAGTGCTGCGAGTGCAGCCAGGCAGATCGCGCATATCGGGAAAACGACCCAGGCCAGCATGTCCCAGCCATAGGCGTTGTAGACGGCGCCCGACATCAGCGAAGCAAGCGCGACGGTGCTGAACAGGACGAAGTCGTGGAAGCCCTGCACCTTGCCCTTTTCGGACGGGCGATAGGCCGTCGAGACAATGGCGGTCGCGCCGATGAAACCGAAATTCCAGCCAAGGCCGAGCAGGATGAGCGAGGTCCAGAACTGCCAAAGCGCAATGCCCGAGAGCGCGACGATGGCGCAGCCGATCAACAGGAAAAGGCCAAATGCGACGATGCGTTCGGCGCCGAAGCGCTGGATCAGCCGGCCGGTGAAGAAACTCGGGCCGAACATCGCCATGACATGCCATGAGATGCCCAGCGTCGCTTCGTCAGGCGAAAAACCGCAGCCGACCATGGCCAGCGGCGCGCCGGTCATGACGAAGGTCATCAGGGCGTAGCTGCCGACCGCGCAGACGAGGGCCGCGGCAAAGCGCGGTTGCGAAACGATCTCAAGCAACGGACGCGCATCAGCCTGGGACACCGCACCATGAGCGGAGCCGCCGCCCTTGACCCTGAGGAACGACAGGATGGCCGCGCCAATGGCGGCGAGGCCGATGATCGCGGCGAACGAGCCGGCGAACATCACCGGCGCCAGGAGTTCACGCGTGAAAATCACGATCTGGGGGCCTAAGATCGCCGTGATGATGCCGCCTGCCAGCACGAAGGAAATGGCATTCGCCTTGAATTCCGGCGGGGCGTTGTCGGCTGCTGCGAAGCGAAACTGCTGCACGAAGGCACTGCCGACGCCAAGCAGCAGCAGACCGAAGACGAACAGCCAGAATTCGGAGCGGAACAGTCCGAGCGTTGCGACAGCGCCGCCGACCGCGGTGACCGCCGTGCCAAACATGAAGCCATTGCGCTGACCCAGGCTGCGGATGATTGCCGCGGCGGGCAGCGCACCCAGCGCCAGACCGACGCTGAAGCCGGTGATGGGTGCTGTGGCCAGCGATTTGTCCGGACCGAGTAGATAGAAGCCGGCAAGGCCACCGAGAGAGAACGCGATCGGCGCTGCAGAGCCAATGATGGCTTGCGACGCAGCGAGGATATAAGCGGTTCGCCGTGCCTCGCGTTCGCCTGCGCTCATAATGCGTCCTTGCCCTTGCCTTCGCCGCGCAGCTTGCGCGACACGCGGTCGAGCACTGCATTGACGAGCTTCGGCTCGTCATCAGAGTAAAACGCCTTGGCGATGTCGACATATTCGGACACCACGACGGCAACCGGCACGTCTGCGCGCTTCATGATCTCAAACACGCCGGCGCGCAGGATGGCGCGCAAGGTGGAATCGAGACGCGAAAGCGGCCAATCCTCGGTCAGCGCCTGGCGGATGACCGGATCGACGACCTTCTGGTTCTCGACGACACCGGCGAGGATAGCGCGGAACCACTGCGCGTCGGCTTCGCGATACAGCGCTCCGTCGACTTCCTTGCCGAGGCGGAATGCTTCGTATTCGGCGGTGATTTCAAGCAGGCCGCTGCCTGCCACATCCATCTGGTACAGGGCCTGGACGGCAGCGAGACGGGCCGCTCCGCGCTTGTTGGCGTGGCGGATGGCCGGCTGGCCGTTATCTTCGGTGGACGTCACGACCGGTCTGCTCCGAGTTTCTCGCGAACCGAGATCATAGTAAGCGCCGCACGTGCCGCAAAGCCACCCTTGTCACCTTCATTGCGACGGGCGCGAGCCCAGGCCTGGTCGTCGTTCTCGACGGTCAGGATGCCATTGCCGATGGCGATCGATTCAGCGACCGAAAGGTCCATCAGGGCGCGGCAGGATTCGTTGGCGACGATGTCGAAATGGTAGGTCTCGCCGCGGATGACGGTGCCCAGCGCGACATAACCATCATACTCGGTGCCTTCGTCGTCGGCGGCGTCGAGCGCGAACGAAATCACGGCAGGAATCTCAAGTGCGCCGGGAACGGTGATGACGTCATACGACGCGCCGGCGGCGTCCAGCGCGGCCTTGGCGCCATCGAGGAGCGCGTCGGCGAGGTCATCGTAAAAGCGCGCCTCAACGATGAGGAGCTTCAGTTTCTTGTCGTTGGCCATGTCAAATCTCCGGCGGGAGCGGCTGACTTAGGCCGAACCGGGGGAGTTCGCAAGCGAAGTGTTAAGCTTCGGGGCAGGAAACCTCTGGTCCATGACCAGATGGCACGGAGACGCCTAGAACCCCTCCGTCGCCGCGTCGGCAAGGCGCGCGGCGTAGCGGGCCATGGTGTCGACTTCCAGGTTGACGCGGTCGCCAACCTTGCGCTCGCCCCAGGTGGTGACCTGCAGCGAATGATGGATTAGCAGCACGTCGAAGCGCGTGCCCTCGACCTTGTTGACCGTCAGCGATGTGCCGTCGAGCGCAACCGAGCCCTTTGGCGCGATGAACTTGGCCAGTTCGCGCGGCGCCTCCAGCCGGAAACGCACTGCCTCGCCCTCGTCCTCGCGCGAAACGATCTCGGCCATGCCGTCGACATGGCCCGACACGATGTGGCCGCCAAGTTCGTCGCCAATCTTGAGCGCACGCTCCAGGTTGATCCTCGTGCCGCCTGTCCAGCCGCTTGCCGTGGTCAGGCGCAACGCCTCTTCCCACGCCTCGACCTCGAACCAGCGCGCATTGGACGTCGCCTCGGGCAAGGTGACAACCGTCAGGCAGACGCCGGAGCAGGAAATCGAGGCGCCGATATCGATCGTCGTCGGATCATAGACGGTGTCGATGCGCAGGCGCACGCCCTGGTCGAGCGGAACGGCGGACGCAACAGTGCCTACGTCGGTAACGATTCCGGTGAACATCAGATTTCCCTTATCCATTCAGCATAGGTGTCTTCGCCAAAGCGCGCCTGGCGCACGAGCGTGAACCCTGCCGGTATATGGTCGCGGCCGATCGGGGCCGCAATGCCGTCGGCGCCGATCTCCTCGGGGCCGTAGAAGAGCATGATGCGGTCGACGAGCCCCTCCTCCAGGAAGGCCTGCGCAGTGTCCGCGCCGCCCTCGACGATGATCCGCGACATGCTCTTGTTGGCGAGGTCCTCGAGCAACTCCGGAAGGGCCACCCGGCCATCGAAAGACTCGGTCGCGAGGAACTTCACGCCGGCGCGTTCAAGCTCGGCCCTGTTGGCCGTGCCGCTCTCGGCGCAGGCGGCGACCAGCACCGGCACGTCGTTGGCCGAGCGGGCCATCTTGGACGTCGCGGGCAGACGGGCCATTCGATCCAGCACGATCCGTGCGGGCGAGCGTGTCCGCAAACCGGGCAGACGCACGGTCAGCTCGGGGTCATCGGCGATCGCGGTGCCGATGCCGATCAGGATCGCGTCGGTTTCGGCCCGGATGACGTGGACCTGCCGGCGCGCGACCTGCCCGGTGATCTCGATTTGCCCCTGGCCCCGCCTGCCGATCATGCCGTCGGCAGAAAGTGCAAGCTTCAGAATCACTTCCGGGCGCTTGTTGACGGAGCGATTCAGGTAGCCGGCGAGGTGATCGGCTGCCTCGCGGGCAAGCACGCCTTCCCTGACTTCGATGCCGGCCGCCCTCAGGATCGCATATCCCTTGCCCGAAACACGCGAATCCGGATCGCTTGCGGCACCAACGACGCGGGCGACACCGGCACTGACCAGCGCATTCGCGCAAGGCGGCGTGCGGCCGTGATGCGCGCAGGGCTCCAGCGTCACATAGGCTGTGGCGCCACGCGCCAGCTCGCCGGCCTCCGCCAGCGCCTCGGCTTCGGCATGCGGGCGTCCGCCAATGGCAGTGACGCCCCGACCGACGATGACGGGACCGCTGCCGTCATTGCGGACGATCAGGGTGCCGACCGCCGGATTGGTCGAGGTCAGCCCGAGATGCTTGCGCGAGAGCCGGATGGCGGCGGCCATATAGCGTCGGTCGATGGCGTCCTGTTCGGGTGTCAGGGTGTCAGGCATCGCTCAACCGGCGTCCTCGTCGCCCTTGAGCTCGCCCAGCACGTCGTGGAAATCCTTGGCCTCGCGGAAATTGCGATAGACCGAGGCGAAGCGCACATAGGCGACGTCGTCGAGCGTCTTCAGCGCCTCCATGACAAGGCGGCCGATTTCGCCGGATGGAATCTCAGTTTCGCCGGAGCTTTCGAGCTGGCGGACTATGCCGGTCACCGCGCGCTCGATGCGCTCGGGATCGACATTGCGCTTGCGCACGGCGATCTCGACCGAACGGGCCAGCTTGTCGCGGTCGAACGGCACCTTGCGGCCGGTCTTCTTGAGCACGACGAGATCGCGCAGTTGCACGCGCTCGAAGGTGGTGAAGCGGCCGCCGCAAACCGGGCAGATGCGTCGACGGCGGATCGCGGCGCCATCCTCCGCAGGACGCGAATCCTTCACCTGTGTGTCTTCAGACTGGCAATAGGGACAGCGCATTGTTCGGCCTTGTCTTCGAATCCTCGTCCGCGAAAGGCTTAAAGCATGATCCCGGAAAGTGGAAACCGCTTTTGGCGCCGATGCCAAGCCCAAAAGCAAAAGCCCCGTCCCGGCAACGCCGGAACGGGGCTTCATGGTCAATTGCAAGGCCCCGAGGGGCCAGCCGCTCAGCCGAGATACGGGTAGAGCGGGAAGCGTTCGGTCAGCGCGACGACCTTCTGCTTGACGGCGGCCTCGACGGCGGCATTGCCTTCGTCGGAGTTGGCGACCTTCAGACCGTCGAGAACCTCGGTGATCAGCTGGCCGATCTCGCGGAACTCGGCTTCGCCGAAGCCACGCGTCGTGCCCGCCGGCGTGCCAAGGCGGACGCCCGAGGTCACGAAAGGCTTTTCCGGGTCGAATGGAATGCCGTTCTTGTTGCAGGTGATGTTGGCGCGGCCAAGGGCTGCCTCGGCGCGTTTGCCGGTGGCGTTCTTGGGGCGCAGGTCGACCAGCATGAGGTGGTTGTCGGTGCCGCCGGAGACGATGTCCAGGCCGGTATCCTTCAGGCTCGCGGCAAGCGCCTTGGCGTTGGCAACGACATTCGCGGCATAGGTCTTGAATTCCGGCTTCAGCGCCTCGCCGAAGGCAACGGCCTTGGCGGCGATGACGTGCATCAGCGGGCCGCCCTGCAGGCCGGGGAACACGGCCGAATTCATCTTCTTGGCGATATCCTCGTCATTGGTGAGGATCATGCCGCCACGCGGGCCGCGCAGCGACTTGTGCGTGGTGGTGGTGACGACATGCGCATGCGGCAGCGGCGACGGATGCACGCCACCGGCGACGAGGCCGGCGATGTGAGCCATGTCGACCATCAGATAGGCGCCGACTTCGTCAGCGATCTCGCGGAAACGCTTCCAGTCCCAGACGCGCGAATAGGCAGTACCGCCGGCGAGAATCAGCTTCGGCTTGGCCTCACGGGCCAGGCGAGCAACCTCGTCCATGTCGAGCAGGTTGTCATCCTTGCGCACGCCGTAGGACACGACGTTGAACCACTTGCCGGACATGTTGACGGGCGAACCGTGGGTCAGGTGGCCGCCCGAATTCAGGTCGAGACCCATGAAGGTGTCGCCCGGCTGGAGCAGCGCCAGGAACACGGCCTGGTTCATCTGGCTGCCGGAATTGGGCTGGACGTTGGCGAAGTTGCAGGAAAACAGCTTCTTGGCGCGCTCGATGGCGAGCTGTTCGGCGATGTCGACGAACTGGCAGCCGCCATAGTAGCGCTTGCCCGGATAGCCCTCGGCATACTTGTTGGTCATGATCGAGCCCTGCGCCTCGAGCACGGCGCGGGAAACGATGTTTTCCGAGGCGATCAGTTCGATCTCATGGCGCTGGCGACCGAGTTCGCTGCGGATCGAGCCGAAGATTTCCGGATCGGCCTCCGAAAGCGGAGTTCCAAAGAAGGTTTCGAGATTTTGCGAGGCGGCCATCGGCTAAGATCCTTGCTGTCCGGAGGGGCATCGGGGAGAGTTCGGCGGGCCATTAACACACTTGACCCTGGGTCGCCACGTTTGCCGCGCGAAATTTGGTGGCCGCTTTGCGCCAGGATGTCGCCACGCAAGGAAAAAGGCCGCCCCAGAGGGACGGCCCTTCCAAAACGAACGCTTCGGCGAAATCAGAGCGCCGAGGTGATCTGCAGCTCGTCGACGCCGTCGAGGCCATAGATGTCGTCGCGGAACTGCACGACGCCATCGCCGGTGGACCATGCCGAGACGTAGGTGAAATAGACCGGCACCGGGTTGGTGACCGGAACCGGCGTGTTCTCGCCCGACTTGATGGTCTGCTCGAAATGCTGGCGGCTCCAGCCCGGGGTGTCGCGCAGGATCCAGGTGACAAGGTCGCGCACGTTCTGGACGCGGACGCAGCCCGAGGAGTCGAAGCGCATCAACTTGCCGAAACTGCTCTGCTGCGGCGTGTCATGCATGTAGACGCCATCAGGGCTCGGGAAGTTGATCTTCACCGAAGCCATGGCGTTGATGGCGCCCGGATCCTGACGGAAGCGGTACTTCGCCGCCTCTTCCGTCGACCAGTCGACGGTCATCGGATCGACCTCGCTGCCATCAGGCGCGAGCAGACGGATCTTGTTGTCGGTCAGGTAGTTGGGGTTCTTGCGCATCAGCGGAATGATGTCCTTGCGGACGATCGACACCGGTGCGTTCCAATAAGGATTGACGACGATCTCGTTGATCTTCGAATTGACGATCGGCGACTGGCGATCGACCTTGCCGACGATTGCGGTGTGGCGCAGGACGACGCGGTCGTTCTCGACAGCTTCAACCTGGGCCGCCGGAATGTTGACGTTGACATAACGGGCGCCGAGCGTGCCGGCCTGCGCCTGGATGCGGGTCAGATTGGTCTCGAGCTGGCCGAGGCGAACCTGGGCGCTGATGTTCATCGCCGCATAGGTGTACTGGCCCATGACACCGTCAGCCGGAAGGCCGTGGCGCGCCTGGAAGCGCTTGAGCGCGGCGTCGACATAGGTGTCGAAGGACTGCGAGATGCCGGCGCGCGGGGAAAGATCGCCCGAGACCATCAGGCGCTTGCGCAGCACCTCGACATCCGGATCCTCAACGCCAAGACGCAGCTTCTTGGTAGCCGGCACCACCGGCCAGCCGCCCTGCGCGACGATGTTCTGGTACTGGGCGATGGCCTGCTGGGTGTAGCCAATCGTCTGGGGCGCAAAGACAGGCAACGTGCTGGCGACCTTGGTGCCGCTCTGGCTGACGCGCGCATCGAATTCGTCGTCCCAGTTGCCGCGACGCGACGACCCGAGCACCTCGCCGATCACGTCCTGGGCACGTGCCGCACCCGACAAGGCTGCCAAAGCAATCGCACCGGCACCCGAAAGAAAGAAACGGCGGCTTGTTTTCATGGTCGTCCCAGACATGTTCGCGTAACTCTACAGGCAGGAGAATTTCCCGCGACGATATGACGGCCATGCTTAACAATTAGCCAACCATAACCCGGCATCGCCAACGCGTGAACGCGTCTCAAGACACGGATTGCTGACGGCCCAGGGGGGCATTGGCACATCACGCTATTTCGGTAGTCACCCGAATATGGCGGCAACATGGCTTGGACGTCGCATTTGCCAGGCCCGAACGCGAAAAAAGGAAAGGCCGGTGCATTTCTGCAACCGGCCTTGCGACTGGAGGGTCGATCCTTTTCAAGACGGCTCGGAGCGTCCGGTGACGTTAGGGAAACGTCCGGGGCTCCAACGCCATCTCACATGCGGTAGGCGATGGTGTCGTTCCAGAAGCGGTCGAGGCGCTGCAGGGCGCGGTTCATCTGCTTGAACTCATCGGTGTTGATGCCGCCGACCTGCTCGATCGAGCCGACATGGCGATCGTACAGACCAGCCACCACTTCGGCGACTTCCTGGCCCTTCGGCGTCAGGCTGACGCGGACCGAACGACGGTCAATGCGCGAACGCTGGTGGTTGATGAAGCCAAGCTCGACCAGCTTCTTGAGGTTGTAGGAGACGTTCGAGCCAAGGTAGTAGCCACGCGAGCGCAATTCACCGGCGGTCAACTCGGCGTTGCCGATGTTGAAGAGCAGCAGCGCCTGAATTGCATTGATGTCGCTGCGGCCGTTGCGATCAAACTCATCCTTGATAACGTCAAGAAGACGACGATGAAGTCTTTCGACCAGCTGCAGGGATTCCATGTAAAGCGAACGGATGCCTTCGTTACGGTCCTCGGAATGCATGGCGGGCTTAGCCACCTGGCGCGAATTGATCATTGTCTTTGCCTCTCTGTTGTCGCCTGGTGATTTTTTGTTTGGTCTCACCTTGATCGCGAACTTATCGAATACCCATAAAATTCGACTTAAACGTCAGGCTTAACAAGGGCTTACCATCCACAGGTTTCGAAAGAGGGTTAACGAAAACCCTTCCGAGTAAGAATAATTAACCTTGAATTTTACAGGTTGGCGCGTAACGCGCTGAAAGCGCTGCTATTGGGCAGCGCGCCGCCGCTGCAGGTGCAAAACGATGCGGAAGCCGGCATAAATCAACGCCACCGCGATATTGGTCGCCACGATCAGCGGGCGGGAGCCGAACAGGTCGGGAAGGACGCCATACATGACGATCTCGGTCACCGCGCAAATGAACCAGATCACGGGCCCCCAGGACGAGAGCATCCACAGGCCGATGGCGGCGAACGGAAAAAACACCGCGAGCATGACCGATGCAATCTGCCAATGCACAGGCATCAGGTCGTAGCGCCACATCGGCCCGTCATATACGCCGATCAGGCGAACCCAATAGAGCATGCCGAACAGGAGGCAGTAGGCCGCAACAATGCGAAGGAACCACGCAAAGGCGGTTTCCACGGCAGAGGGGTGCAATTCGTGAAGGCGGCCGGCACTGTCGCTCACAGGGCGAGTTCCCGCGCGCCGAGCGTTTCGAAATACCGGTCGATGTCGGCCGGATCGACATCCCTGAAGCGGTCCGGGCGCCAGGCGGGCGTCGAGCCCTTGTCGACAAGCACGGCGCGGATGCCCTCGTAGAAGTCGTGGCCTGCCAGCATCCGGTTGAGAATTCGGAACTCCATGCGCATGCAATCGGCCATCGACATGGTGAGACCGGCACGGACCTGGCGGAATGTCACCGCAAGGCTGGTCGGCGAGCGCGTCAGGATGGTGGCGAGCGTTTTCGCGGCAAACTCACTCGATGCCGCCTCCCCTTCCAGGCTTTCGATCACCTCGGCGAGCGTCGGCTTGGCAAAATGGCCGGCGATCGCCTCGAGCGTCGGCCGGTCGGTTTCGCGCTTGGCCGAGACAAAGAACGACCGCAGCACAGATTCTGTCTCACCGGCCTCGCACAGCCGCTCGATCAGGCCGGCCTGGCCATCGGCCGAGATTGTGTGCGTCGCAAGGCCTGACCACAGCGCATCGCCAAAGCGGATGCGGTTGCCGGTCAGCGCCAGATACATGCCGAAATAGCCACCGAGATCGGGCAGCAAATGACTGCCGCCGACATCGGGGAAGAAGCCGATGCCGACCTCGGGCATGGCGAACTGGGCGTTCTCGGTCAGGACGCGATGCGAGCCATGGAAGGAAATGCCGACGCCGCCGCCCATCACGATGCCGTCGATGAGCGAGACATAGGGCTTGGGGTAGCTTTCGATCTGGACGTTGAGCCGGTACTCGTCGGCGAAGAAGTCGACAGGCGGATTGTTGGAACTGCGCGCCTCATACACCCGCATGATGTCGCCACCGGCGCAAAACGCCCTGCCCTCGGCCCTGACAACGACCAGTGCGACCTCGCGGTCGGCCTGCCAGGCCGTCAGCGCACGCGACAGCGCCAGCACCATCTTGTGGGTCAGGGCGTTCAGGGCCTGAGGCCGCGTCAACGTGACGATGCCGGCCTTACCGACGCGCTCGAAGCGGATTTCGTCGCCGCCGCCAAAATCCATGTCCAAGAGTTTCCCTCAATTCTGAAACAGGCAAATCACAAGCCAGGTTGGAAGAGCTAATGTGCCGCACATGGGTGCGTCAATGCCGCAGGCCTCAACCTGACGCTTGGTCTTGAGCAAACCGGCATGCTAAAAACCGCACAATCCGGAGACCACCGATGAACAAATTCACTCCCGCAAGGCCAGCTGGCGCACGCAGCGTCGACGAGATCACCGGCGGCCGCCGCCTGCGCCGCATGCGCAAGGCCGACTGGTCGCGCCGCCTCGTGCAGGAAAACAGGCTGACGGTCGACGACCTGATCTGGCCGATCTTCATCATCGACGGAGAAAACCGCAAGGAAGCCATTCCGGCCATGCCTGGCGTCTTCCGCATGTCGGTGGACCTTGCCGTCAAGGAAGCGGAACGCGCGGCCAGGCTCGGCATTCCGGCGCTGGCGACCTTCCCCAATGTCGACATTGGCCTGCGCGACGAAACCGGCTCGCAGGTCCTGGAGCCCGACAACCTGATCAACCGCGCGACGCGCGCCATCAAGGCCGCGGTGCCGGAGATCGGGATGATCACCGACGTGGCGCTCGATCCGTTCACCAGCCATGGCCATGACGGCATCCTGCGCAACGGTATCATCGTCAACGACGAGACGGTTGCCCAGGTGGCTGCTGCCGCCGTGCTGCAGGCGGCGGCCGGCGCCGACATCATCGCACCATCCGACATGATGGACGGGCGCATCGGCGCGATCCGCGACGCGCTCGACGACAACGGCTTCCACGATGTCGCCATCATGTCCTACGCAACCAAGTTCGCCTCGGCCTTCTACGGCCCCTATCGCGAGGCGATCGGCACGCAAGGCCTGCTCAAAGGCGACAAGAAGACCTACTACATCGACCACGCCAACTCCGACGAGGCGGTGCGCGAGGCCGAACAGGACCTGGCCGAAGGCGCCGACATGCTGATGGTCAAGCCCGGCCTGCCCTATCTCGACATCATCCGCCGGCTCAAGGACGAGTTCCGCGTGCCGACCTTCGCCTACCAGGTGTCGGGCGAATACGCGATGATCAAGGCCGCAGGGGCCAATGGCTGGATCGATGGCGAAAAGGCGATGCTGGAAAGCCTGCTCGCCTTCAAGCGCGCCGGTTGCGACGGCATCTTGACGTACTTCGCGCCAGAGGTGGCCGAAATGCTCAAGGGCTAATGCCCTCAACCTGCCGGGGCTGAGGCAAGCAATTGCCCGAATGGCTGCAGCGGCTGCCAGGCGCGAATCTTGAATTCCGCGCCGCTGCCCACCATTTGATCTCTCCGTGGGCAAACTCACCCGCCATTTGAGGAAGAAATGACCGCACGCGTTCTTGACGGCGAAATCATCACCAACAGGCTCGACGACATCAGAGCCTATGACGGCGTTCGCACGCGCCGGGTGCTGGCTTTCTGCATCGACTACCTGATCGTCGGCTTGTTGATGATCCCGTTTGCGATCGTCATCTTCTTCCTGGGCATCCTGACACTGGGCCTTGGCTGGGCGCTGTTCGGCATCCTGTTTCCCATCGTGGCCATTGCCTATGTCTGGTCCACCCTTGGCGGGCCGAACCAGGCGACGACGGGCATGCGGATGATGAACATCCGCCTCGACCGTCTGGATGGACTGCCGGTTGACGGCCTGCTGGCCGTGCTGCACGGCGTGCTGTTCTGGGCCGGCAACGTCATCCTGACGCCGCTGATCCTTCTGGTGACGCTGTTTGCGGACCGCAAGCGAGCGCTTCACGACCTGTTGCTTGGCACCGTGGTCACGCGCACCGACCGCTGATTCCGGCATAAGACTGTTCAAAACCGGCAGTTGCGCCAAAATGTGAAGGCAAAGAGTCAGATTGCCTTCACATTCGTATTGAATTTTTCGCCGCTAGAGCCAAGCTATGGAATATCCGTGGGGAGTCTTCCTGACGCTCAATGACGCAGCATCCTACCCATTCTCCGCAATTCTTCCTGACGGCGCCCTCACCATGCCCCTATCTCGAGGGGCAGTTCGAGCGAAAGGTGTTCACGCATCTTGTCGGCGACAAGGCGCCGGAGATGAACGACCTTCTGACGCAAGGCGGCTTCCGCCGGTCGCAGAACATCGCCTACCGGCCAGCCTGCGAAACCTGCCGGGCCTGCGTGTCGGTCCGCATCCTTGCCCAGGAATTCCAGCCGACGCGCAACATGCGCCGTGTCACCGAACGCAACGCCGACCTCGTCGGCGCCATGCACAACGCCGAGCCCTCGACCGAGCAGTACTCGCTGTTCCGGACCTATCTCGACGCGCGCCACCGCCGCGGCGGCATGTCGGACATGACGGTTCTCGACTATGCCATGATGGTCGAGGACACGCATGTCGATACCAAGGTGATCGAGTACCGGCGCCGTGGCCCCGACAGCTTCATCACCGGCAAGGGCCAGGGCGAACTGATGGCCGTGGCGCTGACCGACAAGATGGCCGATGGGCTATCGATGGTCTACTCGTACTTCAATCCGGAATTGGACGAGCGCTCGCTTGGCACTTACATGATCCTCGACCATATCGCCCGGGCGCGCGCCATGGGCCTGCCCCACGTCTATCTTGGCTACTGGGTCAACGGTTCGCGCAAGATGAATTATAAGATACGCTTCAAGCCGCAGGAACATCTCGGACCCAAGGGCTGGGAACGTTTCACGGAAGAACCCTGACAGTCCGGCCCGTTTTCCACGCTGCCGTCGACCCATCTGGCGGAGAACAACGTGGCGAACGCACATTCGGATCACACCAGGGGCCTGCTCCTGACCGGCATCGGCGGCCTGGCGCTGACAGTAGACATTCCGCTCATCAAGCTCGCGGCCGGCAACAACTGGTCGATCCTCATGCTGCGCAGCGGCGTGACCTTCCTTGCGGCCATCGTCATCTGGATGATCTGGCGCTCGTTCAGCCGCAACGCACCGCAGCTCATTCCCGGCCGCGCCGGTCTTTTGGTGGCTGCGCTCTACGGCATCGGCTCGATTGCCTTCATCACCGCCGTCTACAACACGTCGACCGCCAACCTGGTGTTCATCCTGGCCTTCAACACGGTGTTTTCGGCGCTGCTGTCATGGCTTTTCCTGCGCGAGCGGCCGCGCCCCGCCACCATGCTCGCCATGCTGGCTATGGTCGGCGGCGTCCTGATCATCGTCGGAGATTCCATCGGCAGGGGGCATCTGTTCGGCGACCTGATGGCGCTGTGCTCGGCATTCTGCATCGCCAGCGCCATCACCATCTCGCGCCACAGCGGCAAGGACATGGGCTTCACCGCGCTTGTCGGCGTGCTTCTGCCTTGCCTGGTCGCCGCCTTCATGGTGACGAAGACCGGCTATCAGGTCGACGTACCGTGGTGGATCATCTTCAACGGCGCGGTGATCATGCCGATCTCGTTCTTCTGCCTCGCCAACGGGCCGAAATACATTTCAGGCCCGGAGGTCGCGATGTTCTACCTGCTGGAAACCGTTCTGGCCCCGATCTGGGTCTGGATGATCTTCGCCGAGGTGCCGTCGACCAACAGCCTGATCGGCGGCGCAATCCTGATCGTCACGCTGATCGCCCATTCGGCGTGGCAGCTGTCCGAAAGCCGCAAGCGCCGGGCAGTGCTGGCCGGCCAGGCAGCCTGAGCCAGCTCCCCTTCGTCGACCGTCAGCTGGCCTGGGTGCGCTTTGCCGGAACCTCGCCCTTGACGGCATCGACCGTGCGAGGCGCTTCGCCCTCCAGCGGCGCGTTGGCGGCGATCAGCGCCGCCTCATCGATCAGGTCGATCTCGCGGATCCACTCGCGCCATATGGCGACGAGCAACGCCATCAGCACCGGACCGATGAACAGGCCGAGCAGGCCCATCGTCTTGACGCCGCCGATCAGGCCGAAGAACGTCGGCAGGAACGGCAACTTGATCGGGCCGCCGACCAGCTTCGGCCGCAGCGTCTTGTCGACGATGAAGAGCTCGATCGCGCCCCAGGCAAACAGCGCGACGCCCGCGACATGCGAACCGCTGGCGACCAAGTAAATCGACACCAGGGTAAAGCACAGCGGCGCGCCGCCAGGGATCAGCGCCATGAAGCCGGTGATGACGCCGAGAGTCACGGGCGACGGCACCCCGGCGATCCAGTATGCGACGCCAAGGACAACGCCCTCGCCGATGGCGATGACGGTCATGCCCATCACGGTGGCGCTGATGGTCTTGGGCACCACGCGCGAAATGCGCTCCCAGCGCATCGGCAGAATGCGTTCGCCGAGCCGGTCGAGCTGGCCGACAAACAGTTCACCGTCGCGATAGGCGAAAAACAGCGCAATCAGCATGAACAAAAGCGTCAGCAGGATGCCGAAGGCGCTGCCGCCGGCGGCGAGCACGGCGCGATAGATACTGCCGATATTGGCGCCACTGACCAGCTGGAACAATTCACCAATCGCGCCGGGATGGCCGATGTAGCGTATCCATTGTTCGTTGAGCCACTCGCCCACCACGGGCAGATTGCCGATCCATTCGGGTGTCGGGGCGCCGTGACGGTTGGTTTCGACGGCCCAGCCGAACCATTCACGGATTTCGTTGACGGCATAGGTGGCGGCAAAGGAAATCGGCACGACGAGGAACGCGACGATGAAGATCAGCGCCAGCGTTGCGGCGATGGTGCGGTTGCCTTCGACCGAAGCGAGAAGGCGCCGATAGATCGGCCAGCTGGCGAAGGCGATGACCAGCGCCGCAAGTACCGGCACGAGAAAGCCATGGAAGAAATAGATGCCAGCGGCAACGATCAGCACCAACAGCCACCGCGCGGCGGTCAGCGGCGGCACAAGCGGCGCGCGCATCGGGACGGATGGGCCGAACAGCCGTGGCTCGCGCTCCGGTTTGCGGGAATCGGTAACCTTCAAGGGCCTTGATCTCCTCGGCCCTGTACTGGACCCAAGTTGCACGCCCGGCGGAATGCTCTAGCCGCCGACAGCCGGATCATAGAGCCAATTGCGGTGGGGCGCACCAAAACTTTGTGCTGTCATAATCGCCGGACCGCGCGCCCAAATCGGGGCGCGCCAGCGGGATCATCCGCCAAATCGGCCGGTGCGCGGGAAGCCCTTCGGCACCATGCGCCCAGCGGTCGCGCGGGTGCCGATCCATTCGACAAGCTCCTCGCGGGTGCGGGTGAAGGTGCGCTCGGCCGAGTCCAGCCAGGTGAGGCCCGCATCCATGGCGAAAACCTTGACGTCAAGGATGCCGCCATCCTTGTACTTCTGCAGGCGCACGCCCTTGCCGCGCGTCATCTCGGGAATTTCCGAGAGCGCGAAAACCAGCATCTTGCGGTTTTCGCCGACGATGGCGAGGTGATCGCCGGTCAATGGCACGCAGCGCTTGGCCTCGTCGGGCGCCTTGACGTTCATCACCTGCTTGCCCTTGCGGGTGTTGGCGACGACCTCTTCTTCGGGAACCACGAAACCGTTGCCCTCATGGCTGACGAGCAGCAGCTTGCGCTTCGGCTCGTGCACGAAGGCGGTGACGATGTCCTGATCGTTCTCCATGTCGACGATGATGCGGATCGGCTCGCCATGGCCGCGCCCGCCCGGCAGGCGGTCAGCGCCGATGGTGTAGAACTTGCCTCCAGTCGTGAAGACAAGGATCTTGTCGGTCGTCTGAGCGTGGAAGGCCATCTTGAGGCTGTCGCCTTCCTTGAAGGCCAACTGCGAGAAGTCGGCCAGGTGGCCCTTCATGGCGCGCAGCCAGCCCTTTTCGGAAACAACGACCGTCACAGGTTCCTTCTCGATCATCGCGTGATGGATATCGGTCAGGTCGTGATCGGGGGCGTCGGTGAAGACGGTACGGCGGCGACCAAGGTCCGTCTCGAAACCATAGTGATCGCGAACCTGGGTAACTTCCCACTTGATGGTCTGCCACTGCTTGGCATCCGAGGCGAGCAGCGCTTCGATCTGCTTCTTTTCGATGCTGAGCGCGTCGTGTTCCTTGCGGATCTCGAATTCCTCGAGCTTGCGCAGCGCCCTCAGGCGCATGTTGAGGATCGCCTCGGCCTGGGTGTCGGTCAGGTCCCAGCGCGTCATCATCTCGCGCTTCGGCTCATCCTCCTCGCGGATGATACGGATGACCTCGTCGATGTTGAGGTAGGCGATCAGGTAGCCGCCAAGGATCTCCAGCCGCCTGTCGATCTCGCCGAGGCGGAACTTCGAACGGCGAACGAGCACGTCACGGCGATGCTCCAGCCATTCCTGCAGCACGCCCTTGAGCGACAGCACGTTCGGCACCTTGCCACGCGACAGAACGTTCATGTTGAGCGAAAAGCGGCTCTCCAACTCGGTCAGCTTGAACAGCGATTCCATCAGCAGCCCTGGATCGACCGTGCGGCTCTTTGGAACCAGCACGACGCGGATGTCCTCGGCGCTTTCGTCGCGGATGTCTTCAAGCAGCGGCAGCCTGCGCGCGATCAACAGCTCGGCGATCTTTTCGATCAGCCGCGCCTTCTGCACACCGTAGGGGATCTGGCTGACGACAATGCTCCAGGTGCCCCTGCCCTGGTCTTCCTGATGCCAGTTGGCGCGGACGCGGAAACCGCCGCGGCCCGTCTCATAAGAATTGACGATGGACGCCCAGTCGTCGACCACGCTGCCGCCGGTGGGAAAATCGGGACCACGGACCTTGCAGCCGAGCCGGAGCTGCGGATCATCCTTGATGCGCTCCCATTCGCCGGGCGACGTCATCAGGTCCGTCACCTGGGCATCAGGCTGGTCGATCAGGTGAAGCGCGGCGTTGCACAGCTCAGCCGCGTTGTGCGGCGGGATCGACGTCGCCATGCCGACCGCGATGCCGGACTGGCCGTTGGCGAGCAGATTGGGGAACGCGCCCGGCAGAACGACCGGTTCCTCATCTTCTTCGTTGTAGGTCGGGCGATAATCGACCGCGTCTTCGGTGATGCCTTCCAGCAGCGAAACCGCCACCTCGGTCATGCGGGCTTCGGTGTAGCGCATGGCGGCGGCGTTATCGCCGTCGATGTTGCCGAAGTTGCCCTGCCCGTCGACCAGCGGATAGCGGACGGAAAAATCCTGCGCCAGGCGCACCAGCGCGTCATAGATCGACTGATCGCCGTGCGGGTGGAACTTGCCCATCACCTCGCCGACGATGCGGGCGCACTTGGCGAATCCCTGGTCGGGATTGAGCCTCAGCAGCCGCATGGCGTGCATGATGCGACGATGGACCGGCTTCAGTCCGTCGCGGACATCGGGCAGCGCACGATGCATGATGGTCGACAGCGCGTAAGCAAGGTAGCGCTCCTCGAGCGCCTTCTTGAGGTCAACCGGTTCGATGTTGTCGCCGCCGTCGTTTCCAGGCGGCAAAAGCCCTTTTCCCATGGGCTTGGACTAGCGGAACGGGCGATTCGCGACAAGTGTTATCGGCAATTGCAAGAGCGCCTTGGCGTCGCTGGTCAACAATTTTTGTCTGGCGTGGCGAGGCGGCCCAAGTACACTTGGCCTTCACCATCTGTGCGTGTGTTGCACTGCGGCAATTGCCTTTTCTCGCGAATTACGGCCATTGTGCCGGCATGCCTTGTTCCAGTCCAGTTCCTGACGGACAGGAATGGCGTGAACGAATCCTCGCAGTCTCAGGGAACCATGATGACGCAACACCGCTCTGCATTGTGCAAGCTCGCACTGTCCACCTTCCTGGTAGCGCTTCCGCTTCAGACAGCTCTCGCCCAGGAAGCGGCTGCGGTCGCCGAGCGGCTCAAGTCGCTCCTGGCCGCCCAGAACGTCACGATCGCCTGGACCGGTGTTTCCGGTGATGCGTCAGAGACAGTGCTTGAAGGCACCAGCTTCAAGGTGGCGGGCGAGGATAAGGCGTTTGAAATCGGCAAGGTCACGCTGGGCGGCATCACCGAGGAAAACGGCGGCTACAAGATCGAAACCGTCAGCACCGAGCCGTTCAACCGCACCGAGAATGGCGCGACCGTCGACGTCAGCCCGCTGACGCTCGGCAACGTGTCGCTGCCGGCGGAAGGGGCAACCGATCCTTTGGCTTCGTTCATGCTGTACGAGACCGCCAGCGTCGAAAACGTCAGCATCAAGGTCGGCGACAAGCAGGCCTTCCAGATGAGCAACTTCGAAGCCCAGGTGACGCCGCCGACCGATGGCAAGGCGATGGACTTCACCGGTGCGGCCGAAACGTTCACCGCCGACCTCAGCCTCGTCGAGGATGCGCAATCGAAGGCGGTGATCGACGCGCTCGGCTACCAGACGATCACTGGCAGCTTCAACCTCGCCGGCACCTGGCAGCCGACCGACGGCAACATGGCGCTGACCGAGTATGACATCACCGTCGACGACGCCGGCACGCTCGGCATGACCTTCGACCTCGGCGGCTATACGCCGGCCTTCCTGAAGTCGGTGCAGGATCTGCAGAAGACCATGGCCGCCCAGCCGGAAGGCGCCGACAACTCGGCCCAGGGCCTCGCCATGCTCGGCCTGATGCAGCAACTGACCTTCAACGGCGCAACCATCCGCTTCGACGACGATTCGATCACCAACAAGGTGCTCGACTACCTCGGCAAGCAGCAGGGCATGACCGGCAAGGACATTGCCAACCAGGCCAAGGCGATCGTGCCGTTCATGATGATGGAGCTCAACAACCCGGAACTGACCAAGCAGGTTACGGCTGCAGTGACGGCTTATCTGGACGACCCGAAGTCGCTCGAGATCGCAGCCAAGCCCGGTTCGCCGGTGCCGTTCGCACTGCTCGCCGCCAATGGCATGGCCAACCCGAAAGAGCTGCCGAACACGCTTGGCCTGACGGTCACCGCCAACCAGGACTGACCGCCCGCGCACAGCGCCAAAGAAAAAGCCCGGCAGCGATGCCGGGCTTTTTGTTGAATCGAAAGAGTCGCTTGCGCGGGCTTGTTAAGCTTCTTTCTTGGCAACCGCGACGCGCAGCGACAGCTCGCGCAGCTGCTGCGGGGTGGCGTCCGAAGGCGCGTTCATCAACAGGTCCTGCGCCTGCTGGTTCATCGGGAACAGCGTCACTTCACGCAGGTTCTTGGCGCCAACGAGCAGCATGATGACGCGGTCGACGCCGGCAGCCATGCCGCCGTGCGGGGGCGCGCCATACTGGAAGGCGCGGTAGAGGCCGCCGAACTGCTCCTCGACCTCCTCGCGCGACTTGCCGGTGATCTCGAAGGCCTTGACCATCGTTTCAGGCAGTTGGTTGCGGATCGAACCCGACGCGATCTCGAAGCCGTTGCAGACCATGTCGTACTGATAGGCCTTGATGGTCAGCGGGTCCTGGTTGTTCAGCGCCTCGATGCCGCCCTGCGGCATCGAGAACGGATTGTGGGCGAAGTCGATCTTCTTTTCTTCTTCCAGCCATTCGTAGAACGGGAAGTCGATGATCCAGCACAGCTCGAAGCGCTCGCGATCGACGAGGTTGAGTTCCTCGCCGGCGCGGGTGCGGGCAGCACCGGCGAACGACACGAACTTCCTGGGGTCGCCCGCGACGAAGAAGGCGGCATCGCCATCGGCGAGGCCGAGTTGCTGGCGGATGGCTTCCGTGCGCTCTTCGCCGATGTTCTTGGCGATGGGGCCTGCGCCTTCGAGCTTGTCGCCTTCCTTACGCCAGAAGATGTAGCCGAGGCCAGGCTGGCCCTCGCCCTGCGCCCAGGAATTCATGCGGTCGCAGAAGGCGCGCGAGCCACCGGTCTTGGCCGGGATGGCCCAGACCTCGACCTTCGGGTTGGAGGCGATCATGCCAGCGAACACCTTGAAGCCGGAGCCGTCGAAATGTTCGGTGACGGCCTGCATCTCGATCGGGTTGCGCAGGTCGGGCTTGTCGGAGCCATAGGTGCGCAGCGCGGTGTCGTAGGGAATGCGGCGGAACTTCTGCGTCACCGGCTTGCCGTCAGCGAACTGCTCGAAGACGCCGCGCATCACCGGCTCCATCGTGTCCCAGACGTCTTCCTGGGTGACGAAGCTCATCTCGAGGTCGAGCTGGTAGAATTCGCCCGGCAGGCGATCGGCGCGCGGGTCTTCGTCGCGGAAGCAAGGCGCGATCTGGAAGTAGCGGTCGAAACCGGCGACCATCAACAGCTGCTTGTACTGTTGCGGCGCCTGCGGCAGCGCGAAGAACTTGCCGGGGTGAATGCGGCTGGGCACCAGGAAGTCGCGCGCGCCTTCCGGCGACGACGCGGTCAGGATCGGCGTCGAATATTCGGTGAAGCCCTCCTCGCCCATGCGCTTGCGCATTTCGGCGATGATCTTGGTGCGCGCGACGATGTTCCTGTGCAACGTGTCGCGGCGCAGGTCGAGGAAACGGTACTTGAGGCGGATGTCCTCGGGATACTCAGGCTCGCCGAACACCGGCAGCGGCAGCTCCCTGGCAGCCGAAAGCACCTCGATTTCCTGCGCGAATATCTCGATCTCGCCAGTCGGCAGGTTGCCGTTGACGGCTTCGGCCATGCGCGCCTTGACCTCACCGTCGACGCGGATGACCCACTCGCCGCGCACCGTCTCGGCGATCTTGAAGGCCGGCGAGTCGGGATCGGCGACGATCTGGGTCAAGCCGTAGTGGTCGCGCAGATCGATGAAGAGCAGGCCGCCATGATCTCGGACGCGATGCACCCAGCCAGACAGACGAACGGTGGAACCGACGTCGGATTTCCTCAACTGGGCGCAGGTGTGGCTGCGGTAACGGTGCATGGCAAATTTCCGGTTCGGGCTGTTGTTCGGCGGCGCCAGGTCACGTTGTGCGCCTGGGCCGAAAAATTGGCGCGAAAAGCGCATGGGTGCCCGGTTTTGTCAAGGTAAAGCCACGCCGAGGGCGCCCAGGAGGGGGCAAAAGGCCCGGCTAGAGCCGCTTCTTCAGCCACACCCTGGAATGTCCGGGCGGATAGTCGTCGATCCGCCCGAACTCCTCGTATCCCTGCCGCTTGTAAAACTCCGGGGCCTGAAAGGTGTACGAATCGAGATGCACGCCGATGCAGCCCCGCTGCCTTGCCACCTCCTCGGCCTTGCCAAGCAGTTGGATGCCGAGACCGCGCTTGCGGGCCGCCGCATCGACCCAAAGCCATTCGACGAACAGCCAGGAATACTCCGACGATCCCTTGAGCCCGCCGATAACGGCCCCGCTTTCGTCACGCGCGACGACCCAAAGGTCCTGATCGTTGTGCGGTCCGCCAGCCTGATAGTTGTAGCCGTTCAGGCCCTCGCCAATGAATCGCGCTGTTTCGGCATCGACTTCGGTGCTGACCGCAAATGTCGTCATGGTTGCCTCCTGCGACGGCGCGTCGGCCGATGGCGCAGGCTAGCCTCGGGCCGGACAAGCGCGTTGGCGCAGCCGACGGAATATGTCGCACCAGTGGCGGTCTGGCATTGACCGGACAAGCTATCTATAGCCAACTCAAGTTTTCTCGCGCTTGTCGAATGTCCTCCATACGCCCACTGATCCCACTGCTCATCACCGCCGGCATCCTGCTTGGCGGCAACGGCCTGCAAAGTACGCTGATTGCGTTGCGCGGGGCGCAGGAAGGCTTTTCGCCTGCGACCATCGGCATGATCGGGACCACCTACTTCGGCGGCTTCCTGCTTGGCTGCATCTTCATCACCCGGATCATGAAGGCCGTCGGACACGTCCGCGCCTTTGCAGCCCTCGCCGCGATTGCCGCATCCGGCACCTTGATGCTGGTGCTGGTCATCGACCCGCTGATGTGGGCGACGATCCGCTTTGCCACCGGCTTCTGCTTCGCCGGGCTGTTCACCGTCATGGAAAGCTGGCTGAACTCGGGCGCCTCGAACCACGACCGCGCCCGCCTGCTCGCCATCTACCGCATCATCGACATCGGCTCGGTGACCGGGGCGCAGTTCATGATTCCGGTGTTCGGCGCCGGCGGCTTCACCATCTTCGCCATCATGTCGATCATGATCACCCTGTCGTTGGTGCCGGTGTCGCTTGGCGACCGCTCCAACCCCACGCCGCCCAGCGAGGTCAAGCTCGACCTCAGGCGCGCCTGGCGCATCTCGCCGCTCGGCGCCATCGGCTGCATCTTTGTCGGCATCACCAACAGCGCCTTCCGCACCTTGAGCCCGATCTATGCCGATCAGATCGGCATGTCGGTGACCGATGTCGTGACCTTCGTCAGTGTCGGAATTATCGGCGGAGCGATGATACAGTATCCGCTCGGCTACCTGTCGGACCTGTGGGACCGCCGCCTCGTGCTGCTTGTTACCACGCTCGGCGCGCTGCTTTCGGCGCTGGCGCTGGTGTTCTTCGCCGGCAATTCCCCGATCGCCAACTTCGTGCTGATCTTCATCTTCGGCTCGTTCGCCATGCCCCTCTATTCGCTGTCTGCGGCGCATGCCAACGACCGCGCGGAGAAGGACGAGTTCGTGCTCGTCAACGCGGCGCTGATGCTGTTCTACTCCGTCGGCGCCATCGCCGGCCCGCTGATCGCGTCCCTTTTCATGGAGCGCTATGGCCCGCATTCGCTGTTTGCCTTCAGCGCCGCCGTCTATGTGCTGTTCGTGGCGGTCATCGTCTACCGCATGGGCGCGCGTTCGCCAGTTCCAGCCGGCCACCGCGGCCGCTTCTTCGCGCTACTCAGGACCTCGCCGATTTTTGCGCGTTTTGCCGGCCGAAACGCGGCTTCCAACGATACTGACGCTGCGTGACACCCGCGACCGCGGCTGCAGTGCCCGGCGAATGGACGCTTGACGAATGAGCGCCCGACTGAAAAGGAAAGACAACGCGTTCTGAACAAAGCAATATTATGCATGTAATAACGACCCAGGACGAACTCGAAACCGCCATTGCCGCGCTCGAAAAATCCAATTTCGTGACGGTAGACACCGAGTTCATTCGCGAAACCACTTTCTGGCCCGAGCTGTGCCTGATCCAGATGGCCGCCCCCGGCGTATCGGCATTGGTCGATCCGCTGGCTCCAGGCATCGACCTTCAGCCTTTCTTCCGGCTGATGGCCAACGAGGCGGTGACCAAGGTCTTCCATGCCGCACGCCAGGACATCGAGATCATCTTCCACCTGGGCGGGCTGATCCCGCACCCGGTGTTCGATACCCAGGTCGCGGCCATGGTCTGCGGTTTCGGCGACAGCGTCTCCTACGAGCAGATCGTTCAGAAGATCACCGGCGGCCGCATCGACAAGTCGTCGCGCTTCACCGACTGGCGCCACCGCCCGCTTTCGGACAAGCAGCTCGACTATGCGCTTGCCGACGTGACCCACCTGATCGGCGTCTACGAGCATCTCAAGGCCGAGCTCGAGCGCGAAAACCGCGCCCACTGGCTGAACGAGGAAATGGAGGTCCTGACCTCCCGCGCCACCTACGATCCGCATCCCGAAGATGCCTGGAAGCGCCTGAAGATGCGCCTGCGCAAACCCCAGGAGCTTGCCATCGTGCAGGCTGTTGCCGCCTGGCGCGAACGCGAGGCGCGCGAACGCAACGTGCCGCGCGGCCGTGTCCTGAAGGACGACGCGATCTATGAGGTCGCCCAGCAGGCGCCGCGCGACATGGCCGCCCTGTCGCGCCTGCGCACCACGCCGAAGGGCTGGGAGCGGTCGTCGTCGGCCACCGCCCTGCTTGCAGTCGTCAATGCGGCACTCGACATGCCGCGCGACCAGATGCCCAAGCTGCCCAAGACATTCCAACCGCCAGAAGGCTCGAGCGCCGCTTCGGAGCTGCTCAAGGTTCTGCTGCGCATCGTGTCGGAAAAGGAAGGCGTGGCGCCCAAGGTGCTTGCCTCGGGCGACGACATCGACCGCATCGCCGCCGAAGGCGAGGCAGCGGATGTCCCAGCCCTGCAGGGCTGGCGCAAGGCCGTTTTCGGCGAAGCAGCGCTCAAGCTGGTGCGCGGCGAACTGGCCATCCGCTTCGACAAACGCAAGATCGCGGTGTTCGAAGTCAACGCCTGAACGGCGCGGCCTGGCTGCCGCGCCGCTTGCAAGCCGGCGTCTGACGATTTCGATCCGCAGGCCGCGGTTGCCGTCATCCAGGCTTTGGCTGGCGCCAGCGCGATCACGTCGTCTTTCGAGACGACTTCAGGCCAGGATGCGCCTGATGCAGAGCTGGACCTGTCCGACATGGCCAAGGACGCCGCGACAGCAGAGCGCAGCGAAGGCGCAAAAGGCGAGAGCCTGCGAGGGCTGCTCGCCCATTACCTGGAATTCATCGACGCGTCCGATTTCGACAGGAAGCAAAAATTCTCGATATGGCTTTGAGCCTCTCAGCCAGTGCCGTGGCTATCGATGTCGGCCGAAATGGCTCTTTTCCGCCGCGAGGCCAGGACGAAGGCCGTGATGACCGCGACTGGCACGACCAGTAAGGCAAACTTCGCGACTATGAGCCCGGAGGCAAGAGCCATCGACCTGCTGCCGGCTGATGGCGGGTCGGCCAGCATGCGCGCAACGACGATGTTTTGGGCATAGTCGGCGATCGTGTAGGGCACAACCAGGCCAACGGCCACCAGCGAGCGCATACGTTCTGAAAGCGCTGCGAAGCGTGGCAGCTGCTCACCGTACTTCAGGATCAGGCTGACCAGTGTCAGCGACAGCAGCGCCGGAAACAGCAGGTCGAAAGTCAGATAGTGCCAGACAAGGATTGTCTCGGCGCCGGGACGGCCAAGGCGGGCTATCCAGTCGAAGCCTTCGCTTTCGGAAAAGCCCGAGAAGCGAAGGTCGAGCGACGGCTGATCGCCGCTCAATGTGCGAAAGTAGAATAACTCGAGCAGCGTCATGGCGGCGAACACCGCCGCCGTGACGAAGCCCAGCGCTGCCGCGTGCCGCCGCAGCCTTGCGATCATGCGGATCAGACCCCGCCGGGGTAGTTCGGGCTCTCGCGCGTGATGGTCACGTTGTGGGCGTGGCTCTCACGCAGGCCGGCGTTGGAGATGCGCACGAAGGTGGCGCGATCGCGGAAGTCGGCCAGCGTGCGTGCGCCGACATAGCCCATCGACGCCTTGAGGCCGCCGGCGAGCTGGTGCAGCACGCCCGAGACCGGTCCCTTGTAAGGTACCTGGCCCTCGATGCCCTCGGGCACCAGCTTGAGGGTGTCGCGCACTTCGGCCTGGAAATAGCGATCGGCCGAACCGCGTGCCATCGCGCCGACCGACCCCATGCCGCGGTATGCCTTGAACGAGCGGCCCTGGTGCAAATAGACCTCGCCGGGGCTTTCCTCGGTGCCGGCGAGCAGCGAGCCGATCATCGCCACACCCGCTCCGGCGGCAAGCGCCTTGGCGAGGTCGCCCGAAAACTTGATGCCGCCGTCGGCAACCACCGTGACGCCCGACTTCTGGGCGGCCTCGACTGCCGACATGATCGCCGACAGCTGCGGCACGCCGACGCCGGCAACAATGCGGGTGGTGCAGATCGAGCCCGGCCCGATGCCGACCTTGACCACATCGGCGCCCGCGTCGATCAACGCCTGGGTGCCTTCAGCAGTGGCGACGTTGCCGGCCATGATGCGCACCGAGTTGGAAATCTTCTTGGCGCGGGTAACGGCGTCGAGAACGCGCTGCGAATGGCCATGCGCGGTGTCAATGACCAACAGGTCGACGCCGGCGTCGATCAGGCGCTCGGCCCGCTCGAAACCGTCGTCGCCGACGCTGGTGGCAGCAGCGGCGCGCAGACGCCCCTGCGCGTCCTTGGTGGCGTTCGGATTGAGCTGCGACTTCTCCATGTCCTTGACGGTGATGAGGCCGACGCAGTTGCCGCTCTTGTCGACGACGAGCAGCTTTTCGATGCGGTGCTGGTGCAGCAGGCGCTTGGCCTCCTCCTGTTCAACCGTCTCCTTGACGGTGATCAGGTTCTCGCGCGTCATCAACTCATAGACCTTCTGAGCCGGATCAGAGGCGAAACGAACGTCGCGGTTGGTGAGGATGCCGACCAGACGGCCGGTCTTCTGGCCGCCGGTGCCGCCATTCTCGACGACCGGGATGCCGGAGATGCCGTGAGTGCGCATCAGGGTCAGCGCGTCGGCCAGCGTGGCGTCCGGCCCGATCGTGACCGGGTTCACCACCATGCCCGATTCGAACTTCTTGACCTGGCGAACCTGCTCGGCCTGTTCAGCGGGCGTGAAATTGCGATGAATGACGCCGATGCCGCCAGCTTGCGCCATGGCGATCGCCAGGCGCGCTTCGGTTACCGTGTCCATGGCGGCCGAGATGATCGGGATATTGAGGTCGATGTCGCCGGCGATGCGGGTGCTGATGTCGGTCTCGCCGGGCATCACTTCGGAATGACCGGGCTGCAACAGCACGTCGTCAAAGGTCAGCGCCAGAGCGCCGGTGGAAGATTCTATGATTTTCGCCATGGCCAACCTCGGAATGCATGAAGGAACGCTGGAACCAATGGTATGCAGCGCCGACTCGTCTTTTCCCTTTCAGGATTGGCGGTGGCTGGTAACACGTCTTTGCGCTGATGAAAAGCGGTGCAATGCCGCAAGGCTGTGGCGTGCCTGCTTGTCTCCGCTCGGGTTCGCGTCAGGGTGGGGTAAAGTACGGCTGACGGCGGCAGTTGCGGGAGACGACAAGGCAAGATGATTGACTTGTCGGAACTGCAGCCGCAGGCTTCGCCAAGTCACGCCATCCAGCGCGAGCAATTCGCCTTTGCCGACACAGTACGAATACTTCGGCACCTGGAGCACCGATTCCTCTTCGACCATGCCTAACCTGTGCATCTATTCGGCGTTGGTGAAAGTTGGACGCCAACGTTATTTCTACGGCAACACCCATCTTGCCGATGCGACCTTTGGCTACCACCCCCATCCGTGGCGTATTCTGATCCGTCGCATCACCGTGATCGCGATGCTGGTGAGATCAACAGCGGCAACTGACTGGGCCAGACGGCACTGGCAACGGACAGCGCTTGCCTTAGATGCTACCTGACCCGCGCAAACGCCATTTCGGCGATACAGGCTTCACCAATGTCCCAGAACCGCGTCACTCCGCTTGTGCTCGCTGTTGCCCTGTTCATGGAAAACATGGATTCCACGATCATTGCGACGTCGCTGCCGGCAATCGCGGTCGACATGAACACCAGCCCGATCGCGCTGAAGCTGGCCATGACGGCCTATCTCGTCTCGCTCGCCATCTTCATTCCGATCAGCGCGTGGATGGCCGACCGCTACGGCGCCAAGCAGGTGTTTCGCTGCGCCATCGGCGTGTTCATCCTGGGATCGATCTGCTGCGCCCTTGCGAATTCGCTCGGTGAGTTCGTCGGCGCCCGCTTCCTGCAGGGCATGGGCGGCTCGATGATGACGCCGGTGGCGCGCCTGCTGCTGGTTCGCACCACCGCCAAGAGCGGACTGGTGTCGGCGATGGCGACGCTGACCATCCCGGCGCTGGTCGGGCCGCTCATCGGCCCGCCGGTGGGCGGCTTCATCACCACGTACCTGCATTGGCACTGGATATTCCTTGTCAACGTGCCGATCGGCCTTCTCGGCATCTGGATGTCGGGCCGCTACCTGCCCGACATCGAACGGGCACCGGCGCAACAGATCGACAGCGTCGGTTTCGTCCTGTCGGCCATCGCGGCGTCCGGCGTGGTGTTCGGTCTGTCCGTGATCAGCCTGCCGGCGCTGCCGCCGTTCATCGGGGCCATTGCAGTCTCGGTCGGCCTCATCAGCGGCTGGCTTTATGTCCGGCACGCGCGCAGCAAGCCAAATCCGTTGCTTCAGCTCAACTTGTTCGCCATTCCGACGTTCCGGACCGCGATCGTCGGCGGATCGCTGTTTCGCATCGGCATCGGCGCGACGCCGTTCCTGCTGCCACTGCTGCTGCAACTCGGCTTCGGCCTGTCGCCGTTCGAGTCGGGCATGATCACCTTCGTCTCGGCGGCCGGCGCGCTGGCCATGAAGTTCGTCGCGCCGAAGATCCTCAGGCATCTTGGCTTCAAGGTGGTGCTGATCACCGCCTCCGTCACCACGGCGTTGACCATCGCGGCTTTCGGCTTCTTCACCGTCCACACGCCCTACCCGCTGATGCTGTCGATCCTGTTTGTCTCCGGCTTCCTGCGCTCGATGTTCTTCACCTCGTCCAACGCCCTGGTGTTCGCAGATCTAGACGCAACCCAGAACGGCCAGGCGACGGCCATCGCGGCGGTGGCGCAGCAGATTTCGCTGGCGATGGGCGTGACCATCGGCGGCCTGGCGCTGGAGCTGTGGTCGCAGGCAACCGGCGAGGCCGTCGGCGGCGCCAGCTTCACCTTCGCGTTCTTGGTGATCGCGGTGATCACCGTCTTGCCGACATTCATATTCGCCCGGATGGCGCATGACGCCGGCGGAGAGATTTCGGGCAAGGGGCAACCGCGTGACGTCGCGGGCGCCCCACAGCAATCATGACGCGGCGGGATCGCTGCGGCCTTTGAAATCCTTGGCCAGCAGATAGAGCTCGGCCGATTCGTCGCGCGAAGCCGGCGGCTTGACGTGATGGACCGTGCGGAAATTCTGCTTCAGCAGCTTGAGAAGATCGGCTTCGGTTCCGCCCTGGAAGGTCTTGGCCAGGAAGTGGCCGCCCGGCTTCAGCACCGAGATGGCGAAATCGGCCGCCACCTCGCACAGATGCATGGTGCGGATTTGATCGGTGCGGCGGTGACCGGTGGTCGGCGCCGCCATGTCGGACAGCACCACGTCGGGTGCGCCGCCCAGCGTTTCCGAAAGCCGCTGCGGGGCATCATCGTCGAGGAAATCCAGCAACAGAACCGGCGCGCCGGGAACCGCGTCCATCTCGAGATAATCGATGCCGACGACATGCGGGTTTTCCGCAGTCGAGCCGGTGCGGGCCGCAGCCACCTGGCACCAGCCGCCGGGCGCAGCACCCAGGTCGATGATCTTCATGCCCGGTTTCAGCAGGTGGTGCTTGTCGTCGATCTCGATCAGCTTGTAGGCCGCGCGGGACCTGTAGCCGTCAGCCTTCGAGCGCTGGACGTAGGGATCGTTCATGTGGCGCTCGAGCCAGCGGCGCGACGATTCCTTGAGGCCGCGCTTCTTCTTGATCTTGGTGCGCAGGACGCGCGTGGCGCCCGCCGCGACTTCCGGCTTGGTCGGTTTCTTCGTCATACGCGCTGTCCGTTCCGCCAGTTGCGGCGCCACACGCCGTCATCGGCCATCAATTCGCTCAAAATGCCTTCGCGCAAGCCGCGATCGGCTACCCGCAGCCGTTCCGACGGCCAGACCGCCCGGATCGCCTCCAATATCGCGCAGCCGGCCAGCACCAGGTCGGCCCGGTCGGCGCCAATGCAGGGATTGGCGACGCGTTGGTCGAAATCCCACCCGCGCACCTTTTCGACCATGCGGTCGACGCTTGTGCCATCCATCCACAGGCCATCGACGCGGCGACGGTCGTAACGATCGAGTTCGAGATGCACGCCGGCAAGCGTCGTCACCGTGCCCGAGGTGCCCAAAAGATGGAATTTCGGGCTCGACACGATATGGCTGAGCCGGTCGCGGCCGTCAAACGAGCGCAATCGCGCAGCGACGTCCTCGACCATCGCGGCGAAGATTTCCGGCGTCACCGTGCGCCCGCCGAAACGTTCGGCAAGCGACACGACGCCGACCGGCAGCGAGGTCCACGACACGATGTGGTTGGCCAGGCGCGGCGAGCGATGGCGCGACACGTCGATCAGGGCGATCTCGGAGGAACCGCCGCCGATGTCGAACAGGACGACGCCGTCGGTGTCGCGCTCGATCAGCGATCCGCAGCCGGACACGGCCAGCCGTGCCTCGGTCTGGCGGTCGATGATCTCGAGCTTCAGCCCTGCTTCGCGCTCGACGCGATCGATGAACTCGGCGCCGTTCGCGGCCGAGCGACAGGCTTCCGTGGCGATCAGCCGTGCCTTCCTGATCTTGCGGTTGCGCAGCTTGTCGGAACAGACCTTGAGCGCCTCGACCGCCCTGTCCATCGCCGGCCGGCTCAGCCGCCCCGAAGCGGACAGGCCTTCGCCGAGCCGCACGATGCGCGAAAACGCATCGATGACGCGGAACTGGCCCGGGCGCCCGGGCACCGCCACCAGCAGGCGGCAGTTGTTGGTGCCGAGATCGAGCGCGGCAAAGACAGGCAGATCCGACACCCCTGGAGCGCGTGGCGCATCGCCCGCGACTGCCTTGGCGGCCTGAAGCGGCGGCGCAGCTTTCTGGACAGGCGCAGGTTGCCGCGCGGCAACGGTTTCGCCGGCCACGGGCTGCGCACCGTCACGCGCATAGACCTTTCGGCCGCGGCGACGCTTGCGTCTCTTCCTGGTCTTTGCCTTGGGTTGCGTGGCGTCTCCATTGCCATGGCCGTGACCAGACAGCACGGCAGCCTGGCGGCTCAGCCGGGGCCGCTCGCCGCCGTGAGGCGACGGATCATCCCCGGAGACACCCGCATCCGGCGCGCTGGCGCCGGCTTCGCGGTCCTTCACCTTGCAACTTCCTTCTGGCGCCGCGCGAACCTGTTATGGACGCTGCACGCGCTTGTCATCTTGTGTTGGCGCAAGACTATCAGCGCGCGGCCGGATCACCAAGGCCCGGCCGGGCGTAATTTTGCCGACGCCAGGCTCCCGGTCGGCCTGACCGGCGAAAAGCCGCCATCGGGTTGAATAGCCGGCTTTGATAAGGCACATCTGAAACACAGGTCGACCAGATGGGTGGCAGCCTTGGCCGCCGCTGGCTCCATGACACCGGACCGAAAGGAGAGGTTAGCGCCGCCGCATGAGAATCAAGGACTACATTTGGCCCGTCATCGGGCTCGGAGCCGTCGCCGTATCCGGCTGGCTGCTCTATCACGAGTGGCGTGAAATTTCCCTCGACGACGTCTGGAGCGGCCTCACCGCTATTCCTCCGCACGGCTGGATCCTGGCAGCGCTGAGTTCGATCGTCGCTTATGCCGCCCTCGCCGGTTACGACCACATCGCACTGCTGCACATCGGCAAGCGCGTGAACTGGCTCTTCGTCACCGTCTGCTCGTTCACCACCTATGCCCTGTCGCACAACATCGGCGGCTCGGTGTTTTCGGGCGCCGTCATACGCTACCGCGCCTATGGCACCAAGGGATTGACCGGCCAGGACGTCGGCGTGCTGGTGGCGGTGTGCTGGTTCACCTTCGTGCTGTCGAGCGTGTTCGTCGGCGGGGTGGTGATTCTGCTCGAACCGGGGCTCCTCGACCGCTACACCGAAGGCAACCATCAAGGCTGGTGGATCGGCCTGGGCATCGCCATGCTGCTGTTCGTCGCCGCCTACATCTTCGGCAGTTGGCTGCACCTGAAGCCGCTGGCCATCGGCAAGTTCCGCCTGCACTACCCTGCCCTGCCGATCGTGGCGCGCCAGCTGACAGTCGGGCCGCTGGAGATTCTTGCCGCCGCCGCGATCATCTATTTCGCCCTGCCGGCCGAGCACAATCCGGGTTACGTCATCGTCCTCGGCATCTTCCTGTTTTCGTTCGCCGTGGCGCAGGCCTCGCACGCGCCGGGCGGGCTCGGCGTGCTCGAGGTGGTGTTCCTGACCGGCCTGTCGGAGATGGACCCTGCGGCAGTGCTTGCCGCTTTGCTCGTCTTCCGGCTGTTTTACCTGATCATTCCGCTGATCCTCGGCATCGGCGCGGTGCTCGGCTTCGAGCATTCGCAGTTCGGCCGACGGCAGCGCGAAGGGGATGTATGAAAATCAAGAATTGCCTGTCAGGACGGGGTTGACTATTTTTCGGCTCCGGGTACAAGGCGCGCACCGGCGGCGTTGTCGATGACTGCGTCGCGGCCGAAACCAAATCGGCCTTGCTGGGGAATAGGTTAACGGTAGACCCACGGACTCTGACTCCGTTAGTCCTGGTTCGAATCCAGGTTCCCCAGCCATTCAATTTCCAAGCCATTGAAATCGTTCGAAGATCAGATCGCTGCGAATCCGTTTTCGATGCCTTTCCGCGATTGTGCACACAACTGAGGCACAGGGCTGCGCACATTCGGACTGCCATGCCCTTCAGACGCGAAAGGCAGTCCGGCATGGGAAGACGTCACGAAATCCAGAATCTCGTCCGCCGGGGCAACATGTTCCATTGGCGGCCACGCATTCCGCGCCAGTTCCCGGAAATTGCGGAACGGCACCTTTCACTAAGTCTCCACCAGTCTGACAATAAGAAGGCCCAGTACATGGCGCGGCGCCTCAACACGCTGTTGCATGAGTTGAAGCTGACGCCAGGAGCCGCGGTGACGACGAAGGACCAGCTCGAATCGCTCTTCCGCACGGAAGCGGATCGCATGAGCGAGCATCTCGACAATCTGCAGTTCGCTGCCCGGCGCGTGGGGTCGGACGCCGCGCTTTCGGCCCGAGCCGATATCGAGATCGGATGGGCCTACCGCCTGATCGAGCTGTTCGGCACGATGCGCAAGCTCTCCTTCGAACCGGGTTGCCCAGGACGGTCAGCGCTCGAGCGCGCCAGCATTCCAGAACCGAGCATTGCCACGATCGCAACTGCGTTCACGCAGGAGCAGGCTGGCTGTCGGCACAGCCACTTCGAAAAGGCGCTCGTCGCCGACATGGCAGCGCATGGGATCGCCGACACGCTGATCAACCGCGAACGCGCGACAGCACAACTGATGCGCGCCAAGGCCGACATGCTGCTCGCGGCACCCTCGCGGTATCCGGAGGTGGAAGGATCAAGCGACGCCGAACTGTTGGCCGACGAAGATGCTGCCGCTCACAAGGGGGCTCCTACCACAGCAGAGCCCCTCGCCACGCAGCCGGCAGTCATCGAACAGCCTCCCTCGCCCACGGTTTCTGGAACCCGAGTCCAAGGCCAGCACCTGAAGCCCGAGCAATCCGAGGTCGCGGCCGAGTACGCGGCACCGCTCGGTTCGCATTCGGCGCCACCCCCGAAAGGCATACCGCTCCCTGTCACCGAATTCATGACGCGCTGCCAAAAATTGATCGACGGCAAGAGGAACTGGGAGCGCAAGACAGCCCAGGACGTACGCGTCATTGTCGGAACGTTTGTTGGCATCCTCGAAGAGCATGGCGTCAAGACCTCCGCCGAGATCACCCAGTTTCACATGGGACGGCTGCGCGAACATTTTGACGAGATTCCAACCAAATATGGCCAGAGCTCCCGGTTGCGCCGCCTTTCCACCAGGGAGTTGCGCGAGACCGCGGCGCGCCAGGTCGAAATCGCAAAGACTCGAAACCAGGAACCGCCGAAAATTGGTCTCGATTCCAATACGATCCGCAAACACCTGACGAACCTGGGCGAGTTTCTGAGAAACGTGCGCGGGCATGGGTTCGCGGTGACCGACCTCAGCATGGATGGCCTGCGGCCGCCAAAGCTCAAGTCAGGCGATTTGCGCGCTCTCACGGATAAGCCCGACGCGACGCGTCTCAAACCGCTTTTCGACATGGCAGTGTTCACTGGATGCCAAAGCGCCGAAAAGCAGGGGGCAGCCGGCGACCAAGTGTATCACAGCGCAAACTATTTCTTGCCGATGCTCTTTGTCTATCTGGGGCCCCGGCGATACGAGATCGCGGGGCTAGAGCGGCGAGCGTTCTGATTGAATCGAATGGGATTCCTGAGAACTGGATTTCGTGATTCACTTCGGTTGGAGGTGATTTGCGATGACCCGTTCCTATTCGCTTGATCTTCGTGAGCGTGTTGCG